>NZ_JAOBPP010000013.1 GCF_025574465.1 Kordiimonas aestuarii | reverse complement strand
CGCCATAACTGCCATTCACTGTATCAACATTGAACGTGCCCTCGCCTGTATCGGCGTCCGTCACCGTCGCCGTGCCGCCAACCGTGTCCGTGTCTTCATTGAGGCTGTTGCTCAGCGTTCCGCCAAAGGTGGCCGCATCGTTGACGCCATTGATGGTGATGGTGATGTTCTGTGCTGTGCCATCGGCGGAGGAAACCGTCAGCGTATCACCAAGTGTATCGCCGGACGCCAGCGCCTGCACATCGCTGTTGGCTTCATCCAGATCATAGACCCAGTCACCATTGGCCGCGATGGTCAGGTCGCCATAACTGCCATTCACCGTATCAACATTGAACGTGCTCTCGCCTGCATCGGCGTCCGTAACCGTCGCCGTGCCACCAAACGTATCGGTGTCTTCATTGAGGCTGCCCGTCAGGTCACCGCCAAAACTTGGCGCATCAGCCGCACCGGTGATGTCGAATGTCAGTGTTTCGTCGTCCGTGTCACCACTGCCATCGTCGGTCACCACTTGGATTGATGCCGCATTTGTGCCGCTCAGGTCGGCCGTCGGCGTGAAGGTCATGGCGGCCAGAGCGGTATTGACCGCACTCAGGGAACCGCTGAAGGTCATGCTACTGTCGTCAGAGCCATCCCCGTCTGTGAAAGACAAGCTGCCGGTGCCAATGGAAATCGTACCGCCGGTGACCGTAATGGTGACTTCCTGATCATCGGTATCACCATCCGCGATACTGAAAGTAGAAACACTGATATCGTTCTCGTCTTCGCCGACGGTCGGCTCTGACGCAACGGTGATCACCGGTGCACTATTGGCAACGGAGGCAGAGACCACGATATCGTCAACGGCGACGACGTCTATGTAGGACGAATCCGCAGCGGTAATTCTTATCTCGTCAATGTTTTCCCAATCGGAGCCAAAACTTACGGTCCCGTTACCATCCTGAGCGTCCCCCGTGGTGTTGTTCGTTGTATCATAGGTCACCGATGCGCCAGACACACTACTCCCGTTCCGATACCCCGTGAAAGTGAAGGTCGTACTGGTTATGCTAAGCGTCGCACCAAATTCGAACTGATCGAGTTGAAACTCGGCGCCATCATTGCTGCGAATGCTAACGTAGCTTAATGTTGTGCTTGGGGTGTGGAATTGCAGCGTCCCGTCGTGTTCTTCTGAAACGGCCTCACCAAACGAGCCCCCATCGTCCATCTGGACTTGCGCGACCCCGCCCGTAACAAGGACCTCTGCATCGAAACCCGTGCTGTCCACGTCTGTGATGCTGGGGTTGGAACTGATAGAAGATGTTATGGACGCGCCGACGCTGAAGGAGGTGATCCCCACAGATGGGGTTGCCAGAAGCGACTGAAATCCATCCATATCTTCGGCAGAAACAGCAACCGTTTCGATCTCACCAACACTGGCTTCCAGTTCCCAGTCACCGCCGCGCGTGGCGCTGCCTGTCAGATCGTCGGAGGCCGCCACATCGGCGCCTGTCACATCGGCAAGCATTTGAATAAATTCGAGGCCATCGCCCCCCTCAGCCACACGACAACCATAGAGCAGAATGTCGCCATCTTCGCCCAGCGCCGCACCGATGCGCATAAGCGCATCCGCATGATCGGCTAATGTCGATGCATTGATCTCATCCGGCCCCAGCCGGAAGGAACCGACATTACCGTGCGAAAGGATCTGCAGCGAGTCGATATCGGTCCGCCCTTCAAGGGCAGCAACAAGATCCCCCAGCCCGCCAGAACCAATCAAGATCACTTCTGTGTCAGGAGCAACGCCGGCAAGCAGCGTTTCGTAACCATTCACCGCGGTATCAACTACCACAATGTCATGCGCGGGTGCCGCGACAGCCTGGCCTGTGCCAGACTCTGTTTCCTGACCTTGCGCGCCTTGATTAATAAAGGTGGAATCGATTTTCATTTGAATTGCCCTTGCCCGTCAAAACAATACAACTGACCGTTTGGCGATTTCGGATTAAACAGACGACTTAAGGCGATATTTCTGCAATCATATCGCTTACTTAGAAAAGCAGCCCTGCCGAAGTCATGCCTGCCGATTATTGTTCACGGAAAAATTAAAAACAAGTAACCCCGATAAAATTATACGTAAATTACGACTATTTATATGAAAATAGCAACATGCGTCGGTAAATTTAAAAACGCCCTCCCTCAAAAATTGAACAAGAAGTCAGCATGACGCCTTAATACTTAGAAATAAATTAATTCCGGCCGTTAAGTGTTAACTTTTTGCTGTTGCTTTCTTATGAGGCACTGCCTTGAACACAAAGGCCGCGCTTCAAGTTATTGATTTCCTTGCTTTCAACATATAGGTCGCCGTAACAGTGCTGCCACATAATACAATCTATTTATGTAATTATGACAAAAACTCGCTCCTAAATTACAAATATAAATTGACTCAGCTTGGCTCTTCACGTTGAATATTACTACTATCAGTTGTCAGAATAGCTTTATTTTAATCTTGAGGGGAGAGATCAATGGAAGGCTACCTTGGAGTCATACAGGCACTTGGCTTTAGCTTTGCTCCGCGATACTGGAGTTTATGCAACGGCGCCCTTATCAGCATTTCCCAGAACTCGGCGCTTTTTTCCTTGCTAGGCGACAATTTCGGCGGCGATGGCAGGGTATCTTTTGGTTTACCTGAGATGCGGGGACGCGCGCCGATAGGCCACGGTCAGGGGCCGGGTCTGCAGAGCCGGGTGATAGGACAACGTCCGGGAGTGGAATCGATCACCCTCAACAGTACCCACCTGCCCGCACACACGCACACGCATTCCTATACAGGCGGCGGTAGCGGCGGCGCGATTGACACCACCGTGGAGGTGGCCAACACCCATGGCACCAAGCCGGCGGCAGATGACCACTATCTTGCCATGCCCAGCAACGCGCTCGGCACCAGCACCAATGGTTTTATGTTCGTCACCGAGGCGGAGGCGACAACGGCCGGCGTCGTCGCGCTGGGCGGCGTGAGCGGTTCAGGCGGCGGCACCTTCAATCCGCAGGCCCTGACAATCAATACCGCTGGCGCCAGCAGATCCTTCGAACTAGTGCAACCAAGTATCGGAATCAATTTCAGCATCTGTGTACAAGGTCAGTTCCCGTCACGCAGCTGAGTTGAAACGAAATGCGAAAGCATGACTTCATTTCCGATCCGCAACGAGGTGCACGATGTTAGAGAAAATTACAGCAAAATCATTTGAAGGCCTGATAGGCACAGAGGCCGAAATCATTGTTATGGACGGCCCCAACCTTATTCTGAAGGTTGAGGAAATTCACACTCGTGACGCAAAAAAGGACGACGCCCGGCCCAAGGATTGCCGCGCGGACCCCTTCACGCTGACACTGAGTGGTCCCGCCGGATATCAGGTGCCAGACGGCATTTATGAGATCACCTTCGAGAAGGTGGGCTCGCTGCCCGGAATCTATATCGACAACAAAGCCGATAACCCGGAGTGCGAGGGTCTGTCGAAGGCGGTGCATAAAGCAGCCGCATCTGCAATCGCAGACGCCGAAGCCGCTGGCGAAGAGGTGTCAGCACCCGATGACCGTGTGCTGTACGAGATTACGCTCGGTTGATCTGGCGACCGGGGTAACATTGCGATGCGAACGTCGCAGAAACCCGGTACGCGAGGAAATCCAGGAGGATTACCATGTTCGAAGAATATCTTGGCGTTATAAAAGCGCTCGGTTTCCAGTTCACACCGGAGAACTGGAATTGGTGCAGTGGTGCCCTTATTGCCATCAACCAGAACCCGGGGTTGTTCTCGTTGATTGGTTGCCAATACGACGGCGACTGTCGTAACTCGTTCGGTCTGCCTGACCTAAGGGGCCGAATTCCTGTAGGGTACGGCATGGGCCCGGGACTGTCACCACGGGCTCTCGGCGAAAGACACGGGTGGCCGACGCGGCCTATCACCAGAGATACGCTGGCCGCACACAGCCACTCGACGAGTTACAACCCGGCAGGCGGAGGAAACGAAAGTGAAACCTCGGTGCTTGTCGCGGAAACCCACGGCGCGGCGCCAGCTGCAGATGGCAACTATCTGGCTATGCGCAGCAATGCACTTGGCACAGCCACGAGCGGCTTCACCTATGTATCAGCAGAAGAAGCGACGACGGCAGGTACCGTCCGCCTTGGTGGCGTAGCGACCAGCGGCGGCGGGGGCGGTGGTTTCATAAACGAGGGTCTGGTTGTCAATGAGGCTGGCGCCTTCACACCAAGCTTGATCGACCTCACCCAGCCATCGCTGGTGGTCAATTATTGCATCTGTACGGAAGGCCTTTATCCGGCGCGTAGTTGATGCTGCACTGGCGGGGCACTATTTGGCCCCGCCCGCTTCGGTGAATTGAAAATGTCACATGCTAAAATACCATATGCCCACTGCAAGCAGGATAAGCGGCCATGGTGAACAGTAAATAATCTGGGGTTGGTATGCATCATGCTTTTCGAAGGAGATAAAATGAATATTGATGAGAAAACATCAGCACGCCTTGGCGCAATGACAGCGGATGAGTTCAGCGTCGAGGGCAATTCAGGCTATGAACTCGTGAGTGGCGATGTATCGCTTGCTGTGGAGCTGGTTGCGTGCAACGAACGCCCCGATTCCGCAGCCCCGGATAGCACCAGGACACCCTTTAGCATCACCTTCAGAGCGGAAGAGGACACCAGCCACCTGATGCAGCAGGTGCCCGAGTTTCACGGTGCCATCCTTGGCCTCGACGACGGGCCTGTGGACGGGCTGTTGATAAACCGGACGCTGCGACCGGTTAATATGCCGCCCGGCGCCTACTTTCATGTTGTCTTCGGCTAAACACTCCCAGCTTTTCATCGTTCCACCCCCTAAGTGAGATTTGGCATGATTCACGGAAACGTTACCTTGCCCCACGGCATTACGGCACGGCCCGCCCGAGCAAGCGACAAGGATTTTCTGGCAAAAATGTACCGGGACAACCGGGATGACCTGCGCATGGCGGATGCTGACACGGATTACATCGAAATGACCATCGAATGGCAGTTGAAGGCGCAAAAAGGTGGTTACGGCCAAAACTTCCCAGATGCGATCTATTTGATACTGGAAAAAAACGGCACCCGCATCGGTCGGATCACACTTGATATTAACCCTGTCGAGTTACGACTGGTGGACCTTGATTTCATCAAAAAGGCACAGGGTAAAGGTTTTGGCTCAAGCATCCTGTTGTGGTTGATGAAGGCCTCCGCGCAAACCAAGAAGCCTTTACTTGTTCCTGCCCGGCGCGACGATTTCAGCATGGCAAAATTTCTAGCAAAATATGGTTTTGTCGAAGATTCAACCATGTCGGATCAGGTTTATGCCCGCATGAGCTGGTTCCCTACCGCCGATGAAATGGCCGGGCTTGTAGAAATCGGCCCCCGCAGCGCCGCAGCCGGCACGGTATAGCGCCCCAGACATGTCTGCACTCCGGTGTCAGCATACCGAGACCGTCTGCCCCAGCGTCGCGCTACGGCGAGCCACTTCAATCAGTTGAATTACTGCAAGAGCTTCCCGCCCCGCGACAGGCGGCGGGCCACCGCCGTTGACTGCGTTGGCCAAGCCGTGAAAAAACTGATCATAGCCGCCAACTTCTGTTGGGCATGGCTTCGTGTCACCATGGCCAGTATAAATTGTGCCATAGGCATCAGCAGTTTCTTCAGCCCAGCCTGCCTCCACTGGCCGCAGTCCGGCGCGTAATCTTTCCTCCTGCGGATCAAGGCCATATTTAACATAACTCCCCGCCTCCCCCTCCACTTTGAACCGCAGGTTCGGCCCCGCGCAAAACGGGCTTGAAACAAGCACCGCAAGCATATCGTCATAATGAAAGCTGAGACGGAACATGTCGTCAGTTTTGGCGTTATCGCGACGAGCAGTAACCTGCGCCGTAACCGCGCGCGGCATACCAAAAAGAACCACCGTCTGGTCAATCAGATGGGACCCAAGGTCAAAGAGGATACCACTGCCTTCTCCTCCGCGTTCTCGCCACGTATCGCGAACATTAGGCCGGAAGCGGTCAAAATGGGTTTCGAAGAACCGGATCTTGCCGAGTGTACCGTCCGACAGCAGCTTTTTCACGGTCAGAAAATCACCGTCCCAGCGACGATTGTGAAACACGCTTAAAATGCAACCAGACTGCTGAGCTAACTTCACCAGTTCTTCCCCGTCACCTACATTGGTGACAAAGGGTTTTTCGAGCAACACATGTTTTCCCGCCACGAGTGCCTGCTTTGCAAGGCTGAAATGCGCATCGTTGGGCGCTGTGATAATGATCAGGTCCACGTCTGGATGCGCAATCACCTGCTGTGCATCTGCAAACACACTTGCGTTCGGCCAACTCCCGCTTGCCTCATCCTTCTGTGACGTACTGATGGCTGCCAGCTCAAACTCCGGGACTGCATCAATAAAGGGCAAATGGAATACCCGGGCAGACAGGCCAAAGCCAATCACTCCAACGCCAATGGGCACGATATTGTCTCCCGATTTCATAAGTTCCCCCTTCACGTCATCTTCCTTAACAGTTGCAGGCGTTTGACAAAAGATGGGCTCCGTGACAATTTTGGGTTCCGGTGTCTCGCACATCGCCCTAACAACAGGCATACAGCAACTTTCAATGATAAAAACAGTTCCAGATCGGGCTCTATCAGCTTTGTTTGTCAGTTGCTGCCTTTTCCTTCTATATATTGCAGTGCCTCGTTTCTTAAGCGATCTAATGTTGGTTCCAGGCACCCCCATCCTGTATCGGATATCCGCGGGTGCAACAGTCGACGACCAAGCGCTACGAGTACTTGAAGAATCACGCCTGCAGGCGCTCGAATTCAGCGACAACCTTCGCGCGCACGCAGATCTCGCGAGCACATACCTCCGCCGCGCTCAAAGGTCTGAGGATGCCGACAACCGTGAGCGTTTCGCTCGGCTCTCGATAGAGGCGTCAATAAAAACGACCAAGCGGTCACCTCAAAATCCTTATGCTTGGATGCATTTAAGCGTCGCACAATTGATGCTGGGCCCAGACCATAGAGCCGAAGCCCTCACCGCATGGCGTCAATCCGTCAAGGCCGCACCGTTTGAACCCAGGCTGCTGTTTCAGCGATTTCAAATTGGGGTGTTGCTATACGAGGAGTTACTTCCCGCAGACATCGCGGTTCTTCAGGAGCAAACCAGACTTGGTTACCAGTGGTGGAATTACAAATTCCGCGCCTATTGCAGAAAACATGGCCTTACCGAATGGGCGATCTTTCTGATGCCTGGCGATGAAGAGGCTGCAAAATATCTTGGGAACTAGCCAGGATAAAGCCCAAGCGGCTGACAACGGATTGCTATAACAAGACAAAGCCTCTAAAAAACGGTCCTCTCACACTCAAAAAAACGCCCTGCTCCCTCAAAATACAACGAAAACACTACACGGGGCCCGTCAGAGCGACAAGGCCCAGCGAATGAGCGCCCCCACAGCGGCGAGCGCCAGTACGCTCACCGTCCAGATCGCGCCAAACCATGCAAGCTTTCGCCAAAGCGTCGTCGTTTCCTGCTGCTTGTCTCGCACTAGTGATACCCTTCTCCCGCTTGTATTTTCCCACGGAAAATCCAGTAGGCGTAAGCCGTATAACCAAGAATGACCGGAAGCAATATTGCCGTCCCGACAAGCAGGAACCACAAACTGTCATCAGGCGCGGCCGCTTCCCATATGGTAATAGCTGGCGGCACCATATGGGGGAAAAGGCTAATCCCGAGCCCGATAAAACACAGTATGAAAAGCAGTATTGCGGCAATAAACGGTTTGAAATCCATTTTTTCCCCCAAGCATCGCCAAAGCCAGAACGTCACAATCCCGACCGCCAAGGGCACTGGCGCTGAGTAAAGCACAGCGGGCCATGCCATCCAGCGCTCCATGAAACTGGGATCCAACGACAGGGTGGCTGCGCTGATTATGGCAATGAAAATGAGGATACCCACCACCGTAATCCGCGCATATCTTACCGCCCTTTCGCCCAAGCTGCCTTCTGTTTTCATGACAAGCCAGGTTGCCCCCAGCAAAGTATACCCTACAACCAGAGCAATACCCGTGAGCAAACTGAAAGGTGTGAGCCAATCCCACCAGCCACCGGCATAGGCGCGTCCATCGACGTCCACTCCCTGAATGAAGGCGCCGAGCGCAATGCCCTGACAAAATGCGGCCACCATAGAACCCGCCGTAAAACCGAAGTCCCAATAGGGCTTATGTTTTTCATCCCGCCAACGAAATTCGAAAGCCACGCCGCGAAATATGAGGCCAAACAACATTGCAAGAATGGGCACATACAGCGCTGGCATCAGTATGGCGTATGCAAGGGGGAATGTTGCAAACAGGCCGCCACCGCCCAAAATCAACCACGTTTCGTTCCCGTCCCATACCGGCGCGACGGTATTCACGGCGGTATCGCGGTCTTCTGGGTTGTTCAGAAACGGGAACAGTATCCCGATACCCAGATCAAAGCCATCCAGAACCACGTAGATCAAAATTGCAGCTGCGATCAGGAAAGCCCATACGAGTGGTAAATCAATCATCATGGCTATCTCCTTCCGGATGCTCAGGTTCCTCGAAGGCAGCAACCGGCGTTGTGCCCGCCGCGCGCATGGGTTTCCCCTCTTCCGGTCCACGCTCGGTAACTTCAGGACGGTGTGCCATAAGCTTCAGCATATACAAGGTACCCAGTCCAAAAACGACAAAATAGACGATGGCAAAGATTGCAAGCGATGTAGCGACCGCAGGCGCCGCGATGGGGGAGAGCGAATCTGATGTGCGCAACATGCCGTACACCGTGTAAGGCTGTCGTCCGACTTCGGTAACCACCCATCCGGCGAGCACCGCGATAAAACCGGACGGTGCGAGAACGACCGCCACACGTTTGAGAAGCGGGCTGTCATACAGCCTGCCACGCATCCGGGCATAAAGCGCCCACAGGCCAAGTGTCGCCATAAGGAACCCCACGCCAACCATCACCCGAAACGCCCAGAACACAATCGCGACAGGAGGCCTGTCTTCCCGGGGCCATTCTTTCAGCCCCTTCACTTCGCCCTGCCAGTCATGGGTCAGTATGAAGCTGGCAACATTCGGGACCTCAAGCGCATAATCCACTTCCTCCGTCTCGTCATTGGGCAGGCCAAACAAAATCAGCGGAACGCCGCGCCCGGTCTCGTAATGGCCCTCCATCGCGGCCACTTTGCGGGGCTGATGCTCAAGCGTGTTGAGCCCGTGCATATCGCCCGCAACAATCTGGACAGGTGCCACAATTGTTGCCATCCACAGCCCCATTGAAAACATGATGCGTGCTGGCCGGTTTTCCCGGTGGCGTAAAAGATGCCATGCGCCAACACCACCGACGACAAAGGCTGTGGTCAGATAGGCGGCAAGAACCATATGAACGAGGCGATAGGGAAAGGACGGATTAAACACCACCTGCCACCAGTCTGCGGGGACAAACTGGCCCACTTCATTGATGACATAACCCGCAGGAGTCTGCATCCAGCTGTTGACACTCAGTATCCAGAATGCGGAAAAAAGAGTACCGAAAGCCACCATCAGCGTCGCAAAATAATGCAGCCTTCGACCTACCTTTTGCATGCCAAACAGCATGATACCGAGAAAACCCGCCTCAAGGAAAAAGGCCGAAAGCACTTCATACCCCATCAGCGGGCCGATCACAGGCCCGGCCTTGTCGGAGAACACAGCCCAGTTGGTGCCGAACTGATAGCTCATCACAAGACCAGAGACGACGCCCATGCCAAATGCAACAGCAAATATCTTGAGCCAGTACCGATACGTCGCCAGATATGCGTCATTTCCTGTCCTAAGCCAGAGCCCTTCCAGTACCGCAAGATATGAGGCCAGCCCAATGGTAAAAGCCGGAAAAACAATATGGAAGGCAATGGTAAAGGCGAATTGTGCCCTGGCAAGCAGCTCGGCGTTCAGAAATTCTGACATAGGCGCTTCCTTTGCAGCAGTCTCTTCCACTCAGTGCTAACGACATCAAAAATATAGATATAGCACGGGGCGTAAAGTGACCACAGTGTCGCATCATCGGCGACCTGTTCAAAGGCGTTGCACGTTGGGTCGTATCACAGTGTCGCAGCGCGGGAGCCGGGGGCCTGTTCCGCACTTGCAGAAAAATGATTGGTATGAACGTACCACGTTCCGATGCCGTTCATACTTTTTTTCAACCGGACAGAAATAAACAACCAGCTAGAATTGTCTGGCGTATAAAATCTTGTAACTCACATGGATATGAGGGTAAACTTTGGTAATTTTAATGATATCTTGCGCGGCGCACCCGGTTATTTTCGCGGAGTGTAACTGTACGCACTAAATTATTGTTTTCGAGGCAAACTTCTTGTTGAAATACAAGAACTGAGGTCAACGTGTTAGATTCTAGCTTCCCAATATTTGAAACGGCGGACAAGCACTTGTCCAAGCCGTCGAAGGGACGTGCGTTCTGGCGTTCCGACATGCGCACGATGCTGATGTTCCTCACGGACATATTGATTATTTTTGCGGCGGCACAGCTTGCCTGGCTGATCCGTTTTGAGTTCTCGTTGCTCGCTCCGGACTATACACTTGTCCCGGTACTTGCCTGGTTTGGGTGGTGGATACTGGCTATCAGGGCCGACCTGTATGTTCTGCCTGAACGTACAACCATCTGGCAAGGCCTTCGCAACGTTGCAACAATCTGGGTTTATGTGGTCCTCGGTGTCGCAGCAATTGCGTTCGCAACTAAAAGTGGCCAGGGCTTCTCCCGGTTATGGGCTGGATATTGGTTCCTGCTCGGTGGCGTTGGGCTGCTTACCGTTCGTTTTTTGTGGAATATCGCGGCCAGGCGTGCGGGCTTGGCCGGGCACCTGTATAGCCGGGTCGCGATTGTAAGTTCCAATGACAAATGCGCTGCCGACCTGATTGACCTTCTACAACGCCAGAGTGCCAACACGATTATCGTGGGTGTATTTGGCGCCGATGCGGCAACCGACCTGAAGGGGATAGAGCAGTCGACACGGACCGGGCATGTCCGGCAATTGATAGATCAATGCCACGGCCTCGACATTGACAGTGTCTGGCTCGCACTTGACTGGGACAATGTTGATGAGGTTGACGCTGTCAGGGCCAGCCTTTCGGTCCTGCCATGTGAGATACATGCTCCGATACTTCCGGTGGCAAATGTATTCCCGGGCCGTGAGGTAGGACAGCACGCGGGTCTACCCGCCGTAACGCTGGGTAGACGCCCGCTTTCCAGCAGCGCCCTTATTCTGAAGCGTGCTGAAGATCTTGTACTGGGTAGTCTCCTTCTGCTTCTTCTCAGTCCCTTCCTCCTGGTCATCGCGATCATGATCAAGCTGGACAGCCCAGGACCTGTATTTTTCCGCCAGGAACGACACGGCTTTGCCAATGGTACATTCAAGGTCTTCAAATTCCGCTCAATGTATTTCAAGCCTCCGCAAGACAATGAGTTTAGACAAGCAACCAAAAGCGACCCCCGCGTTACGCGCCTTGGTCGCATCATTCGCAGAACAAGCATTGATGAATTACCGCAGTTATTGAATGTGGTTAAGGGGGACATGTCATTGGTAGGGCCGCGGCCGCACCCGGTTGCACTTTCCGATCAGGTTCTGAACGATGTTGAGGCGTATCTGGCGCGGCACAAGGTGAAGCCGGGCATAACAGGCTGGGCACAAATCCATGGCCTGCGCGGCGAAACCGATACGCTCGAAAAGATGACAAAACGGGTCGAGTATGATCTCTGGTATGTGGATCACTGGTCGGTCTGGCTGGATTTACGTATACTGATCATGACCGCGCCTGCGCTGCTTGATAAAAACGCTTACTAATCATCCAATTAAAGGAATAATGCGTGCAAACCGTTAAACGTGTTCTGGTAACTGGTGGCGCTGGTTTTCTCGGGTCCCACCTGTGTGAACGCCTTCTCGATCAGGGACATGAGGTCTTATGCCTCGATAATTTTTACACCGGGGCGCGCCGCAATATACTGCACCTGCTGGATAATCCAAATTTCGAACTGCTGCGTCATGACGTAACCTTTCCGCTCTATGTAGAAGTTGACGAAATATACAATCTGGCCTGTCCGGCGTCGCCAATCCACTATCAGCGCGATCCGGTGCAAACGACAAAGACAAGCGTCCATGGTGCCATCAACATGCTGGGCCTCGCCAAGCGCCTGCAAGCCAAAATATTCCAGGCATCAACGAGCGAAGTATACGGGGACCCTCTGGTACACCCTCAGTCAGAAGAGTATTGGGGCAACGTCAATCCGATCGGCCCCCGCTCCTGTTATGACGAAGGAAAGCGCTGCGCAGAAACATTGTTCTTTGACTACCTTCGTCAACATGATCTTGAAATCAAGGTAGCGCGGATATTCAATACCTATGGCCCACGCATGCACCCGAATGACGGACGTGTGGTTTCCAATTTCATCGTTCAGGCGCTTCAGGGGCATGACATTACAATATACGGAGACGGCTCGCAGACACGCTCCTTCTGCTACGTCGATGACCTGGTGGGTGGCTTCCTGGGCCTTATGGCAAGTCCGCGCGAAGTCACGGGACCAATCAACTTGGGCAACGCCGGCGAATTCACCATCCGCGCACTTGCAGAACAGGTCATTGATCTTACCGGTTCGCGGTCGGAACTTCGCTTTGAACCCCTTCCTGAAAACGACCCGCTCCAGCGCCGCCCTGACCTCACCAAGGCGGAGAAGGTTTTAGGCTGGTCGCCAAAAGTCCAACTTACCGAAGGCCTGAAAAAAACCATCACATATTTTGATGGGCTACTGAGCGACGCCTGATCAAATTCCCGGTGTTGCCCTGATGGCGTCGGTATATTCCAGAGAGAGTACCAGCTTTGAAGTGGTTAATTGTTTTTCTGCTCGCGATCGTACCACTACCCTTTGGTAGTGCGCGTGCAGAATGGCAATGGTTCTGGATCATCTATATTTCAGCGGCTGGGTTGTGGCTGGTGCTGGCAACTCGGAAAATCAAAAACCCGCTCGGAATCGAAGCCGCCGGAACATACAGCGGCGGGCTTTTATGTTTCGTGTTGTTTGTAATCTGGTGTTTTTTCCAGGCTACTGACGTTACAGGCACCGGAGCCTTGTCTATTGAGCCGCTTCAGTCCATCAAGGTAGCAGCATTGTTTCTCGCACATGGCCTGTTTTTTGTAATTTGCTATACCTATGGCAGGCAACAGCCTGGCCAACTCAAGACCTTACTAAAAATATTCTCGTTTATTGTGGTGGTCTACAGCCTATACGGCTTCTTTTCCTTCGTCCTTGATGGCACCCATGTCCTTTGGTACCCCAAAACTGCATATAAAATTGCATTGACCTCAAGTTTCATTAACCCAAATAATTTTGCCGCCTATTGTGGCCTTGGCCTCATAACATCCACAAGTCTGACCCTGTCCTGGCTCGGAAGAAACCGGTCTCAGCCCGCCTGGCAAGTATCGGACACAACACTTTTGATAAAGTCGTTCATCCGTGAAGGCTGGTTCTATATCGCTTCGGCTCTCTTTTGCATGACCGCACTGCTCATGACGGGCTCCCGTGCGGGTGTTCTCTCAGTGATGGCAGGGCTGCTTGTGTTGTTTTTTTTATGGATAAAATCAAAAAAGGGTTTCAGCAGCAGTGCTTTCGCGTGGGTATTCGGCATGATAGGAATACTTATCATACTTTGGTGGTTCAGCGGCACCTACTTCAACGAACGGCTTGAGAAAGAAATATTTTCAGATCAAAGGTTTGATGTCTATCCAGCCATTCTTCACGCCATCTGGGAGCGACCCATTACAGGATACGGTATCGGTAGTTTTGAAACAGCTTTTCGCATGGTGAGGCCTTCAGAGGTAACCCTATTCTTTGACCGAGCCCATAGTGACTATCTTGAGCTGGCAATGACGGCAGGCTTACCGGCTTCGGCCGTTTTCTTGTTCTCACTATTCCTGCTGGTTTTCAATCCGCTGGTGCGCTCACACAACGCACGTGTCACCGGTTTTAAATATATGGCTGTCGGGGTTCTGACTCAGCTCAGCTTGCATGCTGTCGTAGATTTTCCCTTTCAGATTCCCGCTATTTCTTTATCGGCAGTTTTCCTTTTAGCTTTGTGTTTGGCGGCGATCGCAGCGAATGAGGCCAAAACGCGATCGGATATACAACTAGACGCCCCGCAAGCAGTCAGGTAGGTACAGGCTCAGGCTTTAGTTGAATATGTATAAGGGGTTATTTGGTGAAACGGTTAGTCGTCGACATTGATAATACTATGACCATTCCGGGTGACGATTATGCTGCCCTCGAGCCGAACCAGCCTGTAATCGAGCAGTTGCGGGCCTATAAGGCACAGGGGTTTGAAATTGTCTTGTATTCCAGCCGCAACATGCGGACGCACGAAAATAATCTCGGCAAGATAACAGCAAAAACCGTACCAACACTTGTCAAATGGCTCGAAACCAACGGTATACCCTACGATGAAATCTGGATGGGCAAGCCGTGGTGTGGCCATGACGGCTTTTATATTGATGATCGAGCCGTGCGCCCGAATGAATTTGTTGAGAAAACATACGAAGAAATACGTACACTGCTTGAAATGTAGCTATTGTTTTGCCGTCTTGGGGGAAGAATAAAAATTCGATGCAAACACCAAAGCTCATCATCTTATCTGGCGCTTATTGTTCCGCCGAAATAGTCGCTGAATTCGGCAAAATCCCGCCAGCTTTTTTGCCACTGGGCACCAGAAGGCTTTATGAACTGCAGCTTGAAATAGCAGCTCAGCTGGACGCTGAGGTCATCTTGACTATTCCTGAATCGTACGAAGTTGACCCTTGGGACCAAGATATACTTGATGCCCAGTTGGTATCGCTCTTGCGTGCACCATCCGGCCTAAACCTGTCTCAGGCGGTCAATTATGCGCTTTCGCACGCTGGTGCAGATGAAAAAACCTACCTGCTATATGGTGATACTCTTATCACTGGTGAGGTTGACGAAGCGGCCGACTGGATCGCAACCGGGCAAACTACAGAATATTATGAGTGGGCGTTCATCGACCATGACAGCGGTCATGAACCTGTCATCAGAAGCAGATTGGGCGACGGACGCTCCACACGCGAGGTCGTTTGTGGTTTTTTTGCCTTCTCTGACCCCCAAGCACTGCTCGATATCACATCCCGCAATGATGACTTCATCGGATGCCTGAATGAATATGCCGCCGTGCGGCCGTTCTCTTATGCAGCCGCTCACGGATGGTACGACTTTGGTCACCTGCCGCTGATTTACCGGTCCAAACGTAAAATGCTCACCAGTCGCGCTTTCAACGATATTACCTCCGACGGTATCTCAATAACAAAGACCTCGCGCCATGGGAAGAAAATGAAAGCCGAGGCCGCCTGGTTCCAGAACCTGCCACGAGAGATCAAGCCATTTGTACCGCAGTTTTTTGGCGAAACAGAGGTTGATGGGCGTGCCGGATACTGCCTGGAATATCTTTACCAACCCACCCTTGCAGAACTTTTTGTCTTTGGCCGGCTCCCAACCTACGTGTGGCGTCATATCATAACCAAATGCACAGGGTTTTTAAGCAACTGTCGTGCTATTCGGCCTCCTGAGGGACATCCTTTTCACGGTAACGCCTACGCAAATACCTTTCACCAGGAAGTGTATGTCAACAAGACCTACGCCCGGGTGACCGACTTTTGCAAACAACGAAGCTGGGATGAAGACGATACCTATTTACTAAATGGAACCGAAACGCCCAGTCTGAACAAAATCTCCGCAGACCTGCTAGCCCAGATCCAAAAGACGACGCCAGCGCATATATGCCTCTGGCACGGCGATTTTTTCTTCGGTAACACATTCTTTGATTTCCGGTCTCGCCAGATCAAGATCGTGGATCCGCGCGGCGCCGTCACTCCTGACAACCAGTCTATTTACGGAGACTATCGATACGACCTCGCTAAATTGGCCCATTCCATTGTCGGGTGTTATGATTACCTTCTGGTCGGCCGAGCATCGTTTGAAGAGCATGCAGAGCGTAACTTCTCGTTCAAACGCCCCACGTCGGCGCTAATCGATTTTCTACAACAGGATCTCGCAGAAAGTACCGTTGAGGGAAAGCCCGTTATAGACAACGAAATTCTCGCTATCATGGCACTGCTGTTTATAACCATGTTGCCACTGCACAATGACGATGCGCGGCGTCAATCAATCATGCTCGCCAATGCGCTGCAAATTCATCGCGATCTAATGGAGACTGAGCGTTGATCATTATTCCAATGGCGGGCAAAAGTAGCCGTTTTTTTGATGCCGGCTACACGCAGCCAAAATATGAGTTGCCGCTGGCAGCACGTCCCGTTTTCGATTACGCAACAGCGTCTTTTCGAAATCAGTTTGGCAGCGAGACATTTCTTTTTGTTGTCAGTGCGCAAATGGGAGCAAAGGATTTTGTATCCTCCCGAGCTGTCGCGTTGAATATTGACACGTTCCATGTGCTGGAGTTGGAAGAACAAACCGCGGGACAAGCCGAGACAGTTGCCCTTGGCTTGAAAACACTGGATGTTACCTCTACTGAACCGCTGACTATCTTCAATATTGATACTTTCCGCCCCGGATTTGAAATGTCGCCCCAAGCCAAAGGCTGTGCCGGCTTTCTGGAGGTTTTCAAAGGGGATGGATCAGGCTGGTCATTTGTCGACCCTGACCCAGATGCAGAAATGGTTGCACGGCGAGTGGTTGAAAAGCAAAGGATCTCCAATCTTTGCAGCACGGGTTTATACTATTTTGCACAGCGGTCGCTGTTTGATCAGGCATATGCCGCTGAGTTGGCTAATCCGTCGCAAAAAATTAGCGAGCACTACATCGCTCCCCTATATAACCAGCTCATATCTCGGGATTTAAAGGTTGGATATAAAGTGCTCGAGCCCCGCGCAGTGATCTTCTGCGGCGTCCCCGCAGAGTATGAGGCTCTGAAAGAGACCCCAGATGAACTAGCACAGCTATCGCTAAAGCTTGGGTTCTGAATCAGGCGTCCGCGCCACGAAAGGTTCCGCCGTGCAACTCCCGATCAATCTGCTGAAGTCCAAGCCATCGTTAGCCTTGGGCGGCAATATTATACAAAAAGCGCTGGCTCTCGTTACCAACATTGTGCTCGCCCGCCTTTTGGGAGCTGAAGGATATGGCGCCGTTGCCTTGGGCCTATCCTTTTTCATTATGGTCCAGTCATTCGCGAGTCTCGGACTGACCGAGGGACTCGTCCGTTTCGGCGCCAGCGCCCTGGCTACCGGCGACAGACATCAATTCCACAAAATCTTCATATCCTCAACAAGCCTTACGCTAATCGTGACCATACCGATATGTATCGCGCTGGCCACGTTCAGTGAACCGATCAGCCACTACTTTGAAGCTGGCGATGAATTCACGCGCCTGCTTGGACTTACGATGATGGCTGTACCATTCTACAGCTTTATCCTCATGGTATCGACGTTCGCGCAAGCGCAGCAAAAGATCCTCCAACAACAATTGGTGCTGGTAGGGCGGGCGCTGCTTATCCTCTTGTTGTGTATTCCGGTCTTTGGCCCTTCGCCTTCCGCCGCAGACTTCGGGTGGATACTGCTTGCAGGACATGTGGCTTTAAGCATTCTATGCCTAGCCCCTCTTTTACGGGTACCTCACCTTCTTGTTGGCTTTTTACCAAAGCAGGAACTAAAGCGCCTGATCGGCTTTTCCCTCGCCATTTTCATGACCCATATCAACTGGGTAATCTGGAGCAATGTGGACCGTTTCATGTTGGCAAAGCTTGGTTCCCTCGCTGACGTGGGCCTGTATAATGTCGTCGCGTTGCTTGGCCTGAACATGCAAATTGGCGTAGTCGCAATGGGCAGCCTTATTATGCCTGTGTGTGCCAGCACGTTTGCACGCGGCGACCATGTGTCTACCGCTGATTACTACCGCTGGTATTCACTGCTTGGCTTGATCGTTGCCGGATTGATCGGAGCCTGTTTGCTTATGGAGGGCGAAGCAATACTCGGCCTGTTTGGCCCCGACTTTATCAACGCTGGCCCCGCACTTATTCTGTTGGTGATTGCACAGTTTATAGCGGCGTTGCCGGGCCCGGTTGGACGCTTGTTGCTGGTTATCGGAAAAGAACGCTTTACCGTCTACGCGAGCTTTGGCCAAACCATCATGAACGTCGCATTGAACTGGCTGCTTATTCCGGTTTACGGGGTGGAGGGAGCCGCCATGGCGACGCTTGCCTCCCTCGCCGCGATGCGCATCTTCTATAGTGTCTATATATGGCGTAAACTCAATTTCCTGATACCCGACATATATGCGCTGGCTGCGGGCCTCATGATAATAGCGTCTGCTTTCGTCGCAAACTACATCGGCGACACGATTCCGTATGACATTCTTGGCATCAATATTATCGATTACGTCATTTTCGCAGGTCTATGCATGCCCGGTTTGATATGGCTTGTGCTGCATCGCCACAAGAAGCGCGTTACATTGCAAGCGCTGTAAGGTCAGCGCTCGGACAATAGTGTCTGGTAGGTTTGTTCCCACTTGTCTGTCACGACGGCGCTACTGTATTTTTTTTCCACCAGTTGCCTGAGGCTTGCGCCCCGGTTACGTCGCTCGTCCTCGCCCCAGCATGCTGCCCGTTCAAGCGCCTCTGCCAGGGAAGCCGCGTCGCAACCAGCCAAAAGCCCGCCGTGATCCTGCCATTCGGTAAGCCCAGTTTCCCTTGTTGTTATGGTTGGCACCTGCACAGCAGCACACTCCAGATTGACCAGGCTGATAACCTCCGTGTAGGAAGGCACAACCGCTGCCTGTAACGTACGGATCAGACGGTCTTTATCCGCACCGTAGAGTGGCCCTGTAAACGTGATCCGGTCGCCGGCGGGTTTTGCCTGCTCACACAAACCAGCATGATAAGTATCGTCACCGACCGGGCCCACGATGCTCAGCCGCCAATCACTCGCCAAGCTGCTTTGCATGAACGCCGCGATGAGGTTCTCCAAGTTTTTCTCAGGCGATATGCGGCCAATAAAAGCAAAATGTTTCTCCGCAGGAAGAGGATCAACCAACGTCTCATTCAATTCTATGCTGTTTGGTATACAGGTGATGACGTGATGGGGAAAAAAGCCGTCAAGCAGTTCTTGTTCCTGCAAAGTTATAGCGTGCACCAGGGAGACTCTTGAGAGTCTGGGCCGGGCAAGCCAATGAGCGTATAGGCCTTTTTTCAAGTGGGACAGACGAAATGCTTTTTGCCACCGCCTGTAAAACAAGCTGCCATGAACAGATAAAATACTGGGGATGCCGAGGTCCGCAGCAATTTTTGCAGCCACAAACTGCGGCCCCATCCAAAACCCGTGCAGGTGTATAATATCTGGCTTGAACGCTTCAATTTCCTCTTTGAGTAAACGAGGAAATACGGGCGAATAATGCCAGAAACGTCCCATGAAACTGGGTTCTGCTTTTGTTGAAAGCAGACGCACACCCTCGGGGGCCGCCATTGGCTCCGCCCCGGATGCAACAATGGAATTTTTATGGCCGCGCATTTGCAAGGCACTAGCCAGGCCATGCACCGCCTTGGTTGTTCCGCCGGCTGCCGCTGTGTGCTTTTCGGATATATGTATGATGCGCATTTGAATTATCGCGGATGATCGCGCAGCCACGCACAGGTTTCTCGCACACCATCCTCCAGGCTGTAGGGCAACTCGCCACACAGTTTTTCGGTGGCCGCTGTCTCGTGGACCATGGGAGTCATAATATTATCAAGTCGAAAAGATGTAATCGGCGCAGATAGGTAGCCTAGCTTCTTGAGTATATCCCCACCAAGCGCCATGAACTTGATCAACGCATAGGGAACTGTTGACGCTCGCCTGGCATTCAAATGCCTGCTTATGAGGTCAGCCCACTCGCGCACCTCCAGCGGAGGGTAATCGCACAGATAAAATGTTTTCTCGAGAACGGCGCTTTCATCAGCATGCATCAACATGGTTTTAAGTTGCGCCACGCTGTTGCCAACGTATCCATACGACTTCAATAGTTTGCGCTTGGTAGGATGAACATAAACACCCTGCTTGAGAGTATCGAAAAAGTTTCTGTAGGGCACGTCAAACCAGGGACCCCAGATGGATGTTGGCCGCATAATGAGCCAGGGGAAATGATCCGCCGCTTCCGAGCGAACGACCTTTTCGCCCTCGACCTTGGACTGGCCGTAAACCGTGGTTGCATTATAATCCGTATCTGATACCGGCATATAGCCGATCTTGCAGACAAGACGGCTGGACGCAAAAAGCGTACGCCTCACCCCATGCGTGGCCTTAATGGCATTAATTATGTTGCGCACTCCGGCGATGTTGGCGTCATAATCATGCAATGATTTGCCGTCCATATCTGTGCGGGCAGCCAGATGAAATACATAGTCTGGCGAGAAGGTCTGAAGGGCGGCCTCAAGGGCTGGCGCGTCAAGAATATCAACTTTCTGCCAAAGATGTTCTTGTGCGGGGTTGCGCGGGGTGGCGATATCGAGATTGCATAGCGCATGCCCCTCGTTTTCCAGGGACGCCAACAAATTTGTCCCAATAAACCCTGAGCCACCAGTCACTAGTATTTTGTAGGTCATATAATTCCCAAAAACCACTTCTACATTTTGAGGGCGTGGAAAAGCACTCCCTAGATGAAATATCCTGTTTTATGTTCGTGGCAGCGACGGCGCGCCTACGACAATGGCGGCAGATTCGTCCGGCGCTGACCTAGGGCGTGCGAACAATATGGGCGCGTATAAAAATAGCGCCACAGAAATTACAATTGGTCCGTCAAAATATCCCGCACCTCGTATCATTGTCACCAAAAAATATAGTGCCAATATGGTTGTGACATAACTCAACCTGCTGCGGAGGACCTTAAACAGAAACAAACCGTAGTATATAGCAAAGATAAGCCCAAAGAAGCCGAACTCGGCTAATAACTTCAGCATTGTCGAGCCACCATCGTCCCGATTTAGTGCAGCCCCACTATTGATGATTTCAATGAGATAGGAATAAGCGGCATCAGGGTAATAGAGCAACATTTGTCCGGCACCTGCGCCAACAACATCACTCAAGCCCTGTCCCGCCATGTCAACACCATTCATGTAAATAAGCGCCGACAAATTTTGCGGGCCTCCGGTATCGCCAGCGAGGATACTGGTCAACGACAACAGCCGTTCGTTGATTTCAGAAAATGAATCCGCCGTGAACACCATGTATGAGATCAGCAGGGCAAAAATTGAAAAGACAGCCTTTTTTGTAGCGGTAGATATCTCACTCGAGCGCAGCAGAAACATCAAGCTTATAAAAACGACAACGGTCAGTCCGGTGGTGGACAGGCTAAGCATGACCGATATACCAGCCAACAGGCTGATCCGCTTGTTCAAACCGGACTTGCTGAACCACCAGAACATAAGGGGGCCAAGGCATAACCCCACATGAGACGCCTCGGTAAAAAATCCCGTGGGCACAGGGAAGCCAAAAAGGTAATGCTCGCGAGACCAGTTGGGGTTGGGGTCATACAGTCCCGCAAGCTCAAGACCATGCAAAAAAAGCTGGGCGCAGAGAAATAGAAACACGATCTTTCGGAAACGAAGGAAGTTGTCCTGGAAACAAACGTGCAGTGCCACACATGTACCAGCAAGATAGAGGCTAAGAGCGAAGACCATTCCTAGTGTTCTGCCGGACACTCCCCACACAAGGAACACCAGAACCATATGCAAAAGCAAAGCGCCAATAAAAAGCGCTAACCGTCGTGAAACTACCGCAGGTAAGATCGAGATGCCTGCGACCAACGGCAAGGCAAGAATAAAATTCAGCCCCACACCGGCAAAACCCAATAGGGGAAATTGTATGGGCCAAAGGAAGATATCCGCAGCGAGCATGAACGAGCATAGCGCCAACTTGTGCGTGTCAGCAATTTGTTGCAATCTGACATCCTTTGAGTATGAAAGAGTCTGTGGTTATAAACGTGGCCATCCGCACGTAGCCCATGCCTAATAGATGTATAAAGAGCTGTATAGTATTTAATCAACAGGGATGCCCAGATGTTAGTTATATGTAGTGGTATGATGAGATCTGGCTCGACGCTGCAATACAATCTGACACGGGAAACAGTAGAGGCGAGCGGCAGAGGAAGAGGCGAAGGCTATTTCGATGCCTATGACCTTGAGGCTTATCACAGAAAGGTTGAAAGCTGGATATGCGACGATGTCATCCATGTCCTTAAGTCTCACGACCTCCCCAAGTTCATTGTTGATCAGTCCAAGAATCCCGGCCTTTTTATCATATATGTTCACCGTGACCTGAGGGATGTTGCCCGGTCCCTGATGCGAAAGTTCCCTAAAGCAGAAAATCAACTGTTTAAAGACATCGATGACGCGCTCGAGGTTTATCTCGCAGCAACACGTTGCCAAAACGTGATCATGCAAAAATTTGACGATTTGATGCACGATAAAAAAAGGGCCGTGCAGGAAATAGCCAACTTTATTGGCATTGCGCTGCATAAAGACTTAACCGACAGAATTATGCACACCACCTCACCGGAGGCATCGCAACTGAATGTTGGTGTGGCAAACGCAAGCAAAACACTGGCCATGAAGCGGTTTTTATATGGCGTGAACTCGCGCGTTCGAATTATGCCGCTCATAAAAAAAGTTCTGCCCCATTATTTGTCGGCAAGGCTTAGAAGAGCGCTATACCCGAACGATGCAAAAACGCTAATGCATTCAAAGCATATATCGGATAAAAGCCACACTGAATTTGATATAAACGCGCTTCTTATTAAAAAGATCAGTATAAAATACGCATCGTGGCAAAAGGAAAACGGATATGTCGATTTTACATTATAAAAATCATATTCGTATCATGGGAGATTTTTGATTGTCCTGGACACTGGAGTTACCAATTATCGCCGATGTGCAGAAGCGTGCGATTTTGGAGCATATATTCGACCTCGAAAAAGATTTTCTCCTTGTTGTCGGTGCATCAACAGGCGGCTGGCCTGATCCAAATCAATGGTTTATAGAAAAGCATGCTCCCAAAAGCCTGCTACTAGAACCGTTACCTGCGGCCTATGATAAACTGGCCAAACGCTACCGGGGAAAAAACGGGCGTTTTGAGAACGTCGAGGTTGCCCGCTTGGCCGTAAGTAACACGACCGGCCAAACAGATTTTTTCCTCGGCAATCACAGCAATGGCACCAACTCGAGCCTGCTGAACAACCTGCCTGACATGTCGGCCCAGAAGGTTGTGGTGGACTGCATTACATACGCAGACCTGTATCAGGCACGCAAATTTCCGGTTCCATGCATGCTTTATACCGACATGGAAGGCTGTGACGAGATCGCTATCGAGCAGGTATTAGATTTTGGTCATTACCCCAAAATCATTGATTTTGAATCAAACAAGCTTACCCCTGAAGATAAAGGAAACAAACTGATTGAGCGTCTCCACAGCGAGGGTTATACCGTCTTTCATCTGGGTGGCATTCAGTCCAATGCCCTATATCCTTACGCGGGCTATGACCTGATGGCCATCCGCAACGATGTGCTCGAGACCCTGCCTGCAGACTACGCAGCCCCCGTTTCCAAACTTATTGTTGATGAAGTCAGACGCCTGAGGCGACATGGCCGCATTCTCGACACCCTTGACTGGCGCAGCTATGCTCGATTCCTTGTTGCCCGGGTATTGGCAATATTTGGGCGCGCGCGGTCTTGATAGGGTAACCATACAAAATTATTGCTGTGGGTCAGACCTCGCGCACTGGAATATCATACGATGCAAGAGGTTTGCATTTGGCCTTTTGCCCAATAGGCAACAATTTCATTCAGGGTGGACGCAGACCATAAAAACCCGCCACTTGGGAACGCACCAGCACGATGAAAAAATTGCTATCATATATATCGCTATTGTCGGTGCGGGGAGCGCTGGTTGTTGGGGGCGTATGCTTTACAATCGTGCTGGCCCGCGGGCTTAGCATTGAGGCCTTCGGTGCGATTATGCTGGCATTAACAATTTTCCAGGCCATGCTGGTTATCGGGCGCTTGGGGTTTGAACAATATACCATCAGAACCGTGGGAGCCTTACACGAAACGCCAGACAAAACCGCAATAAAAGCCCACTTTAATGCCGCCTTTCAGTCCCTGCTGATAACATCTATTATCTTATATGCGGCATATCAGGCCGTTCTATATTTTGCCGGCAGCCACATCGACCACAACGTTCGCGGTCACCTTTCCCTCCTTTTTGTATTCTTGTATCCCTTTAATCTGATGATTTGCTTTTCTGCAGCCATGAAGGGTTTACGTCACCCTGTATGGGGCGCACTGGGGGAGTTGAGTGGTATAAACGCATTGGCTGTCCTTCCACTTGGTGCCTTAATGTTCATAGGTAACATGACAGCACAGAATGCACTTTGGTCCTATATTCTGTCCTGCTCCATTATCACGGTTCTCTATCTGGTAAAATTGCGTGGCAACTTTGCGCTCACCTTTTACAAGAAAAAAGGTGAGCGCAAAGGCCTTACAGCGAAAGTGACACCCTTCTATATTGTTTCACTGTTAGACTTCGTTTTTTTGTGGGCGCCTATATTAATTTTAGGTGGTTTTGAGGGAAATGAAGAAGTTGCCCTTTTTTCCGCTGCTCTGCGGATTGCCAGAATGACATCTCTGCTGGTCACGATCGCCAATACCGTCACGATGCCGAAATATTCCTCTTTCGGTATAAAAAAAGACCGGGACCAACTGATAAACCTAGCTGCGAAATCAACCCTGCTGACCACAATACCTGCAGTAGCCTTTAGTACCCTTGTCCTTCTTCTGCCGGAGCAAATTCTCGGCATCTGGGGTAACGACTATGTGACCGCCAGCTCCATGCTCGGCATTCTGGTCGTTGCAGAAGTTATCAGCGTTGCTGCCGGCCCACTGGGCCCGTTATTATCTATGGCAACCCACCCTCGGTCCATTCGTAATTTGCAGACCGTTGGCGCTGCGACATGCGTTATACTTCAGCTTTCAATGATCATTTGGTTTGGTGCAATAGGTGCCTGTCTTGCTGTCTTGCTTAATATTATTGTGATCAACGGTGTTGCTAATTTCCTATGCCAGCGTGCGCTGAAGGTGAACACGCTGACCCTATGGCGCCATATTCTGACCATGAATAATAACCGGGTTACCCTTAAAGAGAGGCGTCATGGAAAGCAATAACATTTCACTTGTAATGCTTGGCTTGGTCAGGTCTGCGGCCCAACTGGGAGATATTCTTGACCTCTATAAACCATTACAGGATGAAGGCACGATAGACAGGTTCAGGTTGGTGACATGGACCGATCAGGTAGACAGGCACCCGGGACTACGGAAAAAGCTGGACTCGCACGGTATTGAGCTTATCGAACTGCCTCCCATATCGGTTAAAAGTCATGGAAATATTATCCAGCAAATGAGGCAGTTTTACCACGGTCTTCTGGGACTGGGCCGCAATACCTATGTCTTGAAAACACGGACCGACCTTGTTATCGACCCCGACTTCATTAGAATACTCGTCCGTGAAAAAAAATATCGTGAAAAAGTCATCACGCCGAACCGGGTATTCCATAGAAAAATATGGGTGCCATATTTTGAGATAACTAAGCCCTTTTATATCTCTGACGAATGTTTTGCTGGCTATGTTGATGACCTGTGGCAACTCTATAACCTCGACAGCAGCTATGATCATCAATATGCTAATATAGGGGTTGGTATTACCCATATCCGACGCTTCATACCACCGTTTTTAAAGCAATATCCCCTTCTCGAGGATTACCTAAACGTGGCAGGGTACTGCGGCTGGCGCAAAGGGTGTGAGCGATTTTCATATTTACAGCATTGTTTGCAGTCTAAAGTGTATC
Source organism: Kordiimonas aestuarii (assembly GCF_025574465.1). Lineage (GTDB taxonomy): Bacteria > Pseudomonadota > Alphaproteobacteria > Sphingomonadales > Kordiimonadaceae > Kordiimonas > Kordiimonas aestuarii. Next base: position 116,128 of record NZ_JAOBPP010000013.1, on the reverse strand, counting down.
TCGCTTTCCTCGCAGTATATTACACCGTGCTGAACAGTCATTTTATCGTAGATCTGCGCGCCACGCCCAATCAGGTTCAGTTCCGGCTGAACTACATGTCACCATCCACACGCGTTGACTCGAAAGGCCTCGTGAACCGAATGGTACCACCTCTGGCCTGGAACAACAGCGCGGGTGGATGGCTATACGGATACGACCTGACATGGCTTTCCAACACGCTGGGCAGCGACGTTGGCCATGACCGTCCCCATGAGGCGCTTCTGGTGGAAATCGGTCAGGAGCTGAGCCAGCGGCGGACCAGCACGCGCGAGCTCAACGAGTTTCTGGATGTCGGTGCCAATGTCATAAAAATCAGCCAACCACAGGAAAAAATACGTAATGTATACCATAATTTACGGCATTCCTTTGGAAAACGTTTCAGCCAATAAGCTGTTTCAGGACACAGCCACTGATGCAAACGCTCCCGCCAAAGCCCACCCTTTTGTTTGATCCCTTCCGCGAAGGGCATCGGCTTTCCCATGCTGAAGCATTGCTTGCCGAAGCGGAAAACCGCCCCACACAGCGCTTCACCCTGGCCCTCCACAGCGACCTTGTTCTGCGCCTGCGAGAAAACCCGCGCTGGCAGAAGCTTGAGCAGGCAAGTGTCAAGCTCGTGGCCCTTGACGACGAGGTCGCGCAGTCTGTCAAGGCCAACAACAAGGATATCGCGGGCGGGCGGCGCATGATCCGACTTGCAGAGAAGCTGGCGCAGGAACACGGCTGTGAGCACATTCATTTCCTGCATCTTGACACCGTTGTCCTTGCACTGTTTTTTGCCACGTTCACGGGCTTGGAAAAAACCGTCAGCGGCATGTATATGTGCCCGACCGAACATTACCAAAAGCTGTTTGGCGCCAGACTAAGCCGTGGCGAAAAGCTGTTTGCCCGTGTCAAAAAGTGGGTCGTCTCCCGGTTGCTGTCATGTGCGCGAGTAACAGCAATCCATGTGTTTGACGAATTTTGCCCAGCATTTTACGCCGCCCATCGCAACGGCTGGAAAATAGTTGCTATACCGGACTTCGCGCCTATGCCGACGACAGAACGTCGCCCCGACGCAGCGGATGGCTGGTTATCAACGCCCAACCGCTTTGCCATGTTTGGTGCCATAGACGCTCGCAAGGGCATCTTCCCACTCTTGTCCGCGCTCAGGCTTATGAAACCTGAACTGACGACGCAGGTATCCATTGCCTTTATGGGCCGGGTTCAGGCCGCAATACAGGACGAATTTGAGACACAGTTGGCCTCTCTCCGGCAAACGCATCCTGCCCTTTCAGTCACGGTCATTGACCGCTTTGTCGATGACGCGGAAATACTGTGGCTGTGCCGCAATTCAACCGCGATCATGATGCCCTATCAACGCCACCGGGGGTCAAGCGGGGTACTTTGCTGGGCGGCCCATGTTAGGGTCCCCGTGCTAGCACAAGCGTTTGGCCTTGTCGGCCGCGAAGTCGACGAACACGGTTTGGGCATAACAGTGGATAGCGAAAGTCCGGCCGCCATCGCGGCAGGTCTAGAAACACTATGTGCGCAGCCGGGGAAAAAGCTGGGGCCACAGGGTCTTGCTTATGGCAGGCGGCACACGCCGGACGAATTTGCACGCCAAACACTCGATCATCTTTGTGGGGCAAGGGCCTAAGCTTATGGCTGCGTGATAATCTCTTGAAAACGGTCGGTTATCCGGCTGATCTCAAACGTCTCCAGCGCGTAACGCCGGCCATTTTCCCCCATACGCTGCCGTGCGGCCTCGTCTCCCGCCAGCGTGCGGGCATTATCTAGAAAAGCGGTCATGTCATTTGGCGGGGCCACAAGGCCCGCGCCAGTATCCCCCACGATCCGCGAGGCAAGATTGCTTGCAGGCACTGCCAACAAAAGCGGCCTGCCCACACATAGGTAGGTCAGCACCTTCGACGGCACACAGAAGATGCTCGCCTCTTCCTCAACAATACAAACCAACACATCAGCGCTTGACAGCACTTTGGGCAGGGTCTCGAACGGCACCCAGGGTGCGACGGTCATATTCAGCCCGGGCTCGCCGTCCAGCTTGGCTTTCAGATAGTCCGCGCCCTCGCCTTCAGAAAAGACATACAGGTGGCTGTTTTCCTGCCGTGCCAAACCCACCAAGAGCTCCGGGTTATGCTTTTTGCCAAGGGTGCCCGCGTAAACATAGCGGCATGTGCCGTCGTCTGGCAGTTTTTCAGACCAGTCGTTCACCCGCGTGGTCGGTACCATTTCATCAAGTGGCGCCCAGTTTTCGATGACGTGCGTGTTGGTGGTGTCCACCCCCATCGTGCCCAAATGGCCGACAAAGTCTGCGGAGATGACCACGATGGCATCGCTTCGGTTCAAGAGGCCCGCCTCAAGCCGTCGGTACCACCCGCCCGCGACAGCCCCCAAAAGCCGTGATTTGCGCTGCAGGATACGGCCAATAGCCTCGCTATAGATATCCTGCACCCAGAAAATAAACTGCGCGCCAACCTTTTTGGCGGCTTTCTGCATCGGCGCAAGGGCATCAAGCGGGGTATTACTGGCGATCACCACATCGGGGCGCTCGGCGATGATGAACTGAGCCAGTTTTCCGCCCAGCCGACGTTCCTGTGTCCAGCGTTTGACAAGCGAGCTTTTTGCAAAGGGTTCGTTGAGGCGGAACTCATGAATTCTCAGGGTATCAGGGTCATCAGCCTGTTTCTGCAGGTTGCCTTTCGGCGTCTGGAATTCAGCAAAACTTGAGTGGATCACATCAAAACCCCGCGCGGCGAGCGAACGGCTCAACTGCACCTGAAAGGGGTGACCACTGTTATCATGCAGGAAAATTTTCACGCTGTTTCTCTCGGCACCCAAGGCCCCTGAGAGGACCGGAATAAAAAAAGGACGCACAAAACAGGTGCGCCCCTGGGATCTGCTTATTTGTTGCCTTTTACCTGGCGCTCAATCCATGCAAATGTTTCCCTGAGGCCGTCATAAAGCGGCTGATTAGGGCGCCAGCCCAGTTTTTGTTCAATCAACTGGTTGTCTGAATTACGGCCGCGAACACCTTGCGGGCCATCAATGTGCCGTTTTTTCAACGGCTTGCCCGCGATGTCGGTGACCATATCAACAAGCTGGTTTATGCTGACCATTTCATCAGAACCAATATTCACCGGCCCTTCAAAATCGGACCGGGTCAGCTTGAGCACACCCTCAACACATTCGTCGATATAGAGGAAAGACCGGGTCTGGCTGCCATCACCCCAGATTTCGATCTCGCCATTGGCTTGCGCTGACGCGACTTTGCGGCAAATAGCCGCCGGAGCTTTTTCCTTGCCACCCGTCCATGTGCCCTCAGGGCCAAAGATGTTATGGAAGCGCGCCACGCGGCATTGCATGCCAAAGTTCCGATTGTACGCCAGGTACAAACGCTCGCTGAACAGTTTCTCCCAGCCGTATTCGCTGTCTGGTGCTGCCGGATACGCTGAATCTTCGGCACAGTTTGGATTGTCCGGGTCTTCCTGATTATACGCCGGATACATGCAAGCCGAAGAACTGTAGAAAACCCGCTTGATGTTGCGTTTGTGACAAAGGTCCAGCACATTCAGGTTGATGGTGGCACTGTTGTGCATGATGTCGGCGTCATGCATACCGGTAAAAATATACCCGGCGCCGCCCATGTCGGCAGCCAGTTGGTAAACTTCATCAAACCGACGATCGATCACTTCGCGGCAAATTGACTGTTCGCGCAGATCGCCAATCACAAAATCATCGGCTTCGGTTTCGGCAAATTCAGGGAATTTGAGGTCCACGCCCCTAACCCAAAAACCTTCTTTTTTAAGGCGCTTAACGAGATGGCTGCCAATAAAGCCGCCGGCTCCTAAAACAAGAGCTTGTTTCTGCATTCTTAATATCCCCAGAACAGACAGTGAATCAGTTAAAAATCATTCGGCGAGACGTTAGCGAAAGTTTAGTCTTCGAGCAATGTCTTATTACCCTGACAGAGCCACTCAAGTAGCAGTCTGGCGAGGGTTTTGACAATCCGCTGACAGGTGTTACGGCAGGCCCGCGCTGCAGTTTCAGGCGAAGTATTCAGCACCAGGAGGGCTTGGGTGATTGCGAAGCGCAGCTTATAAGTGTAGCGTTACTCGCAGGCAATGAATGTACCGGGGAGGCTGCTATGAAACTCGTTTTTGTCCATGGCTGGAGCGTGACAAATACCGACACATACGGCGAATTGCCGGAAGCCATTCAAAGGCTGGCAGACTTCCCGATTGAACTGAACCATATCCACCTTGGGCGATATATCAGTTTCCATGATGAGGTCTCGATGGAAGATGTCGCGAGGGCGTTTAACCAATCACTGCATGACCACCTTGCCGACGACGATGGCACTATTGGCGCTTTTTCCTGTATCACACATTCCACCGGGGGGCCCGTAGTGCGTGCGTGGGTAGAGTTGTTTTATGGCAAAGATGGCATCGCTCATATGCCGCTCAAACATCTGGTCATGCTGGCTCCTGCCAACCACGGGTCCGCGCTCGCGGCATTGGGGAAAAAACGCGTCGGCCGTATAAAGGCGTGGTTTCAGGGGGTCGAGCCCGGACAGCGTATCCTTGACTGGCTGTCACTCGGAAGTGATGGCCAGCACACCTTGAACAAGGCCACCCTTGACTACGACAGCGCAAAAGCAGGGTTTTTCCCGTTCGTACTCATTGGGCAAACAATCGACCATGCATTCTATGATTTCCTGAACAGCTACCTGGTGGAGAAGGGCTCAGATGGTGTCATACGCGTCGCGGGAGGGAATATGAATTATAACTTCATTCGCATGGAGCAGAGTGACGAGGTGATCAGGAAACAACCGATGACCTATTCGCTTAAGCTCTCTGGCGGTGTGCAACGGCCCAAGGCCGCGCCGCTCGGTGTTATTCCTGACGCTTCTCACTCCGGCACCAAGATCGGCATCATGAACAGCGTCACGACGCAGAACATGCAGGATAAACCCGTCGTCGCGGAAATCGTAAAATGCCTGAAAGTTGATAACGAGGAAGATTACAGCAGCCGCGAACAGGAACTCGCTGCTTTGACCGAGGTATCACAACAGAACAGTTCCAAATACCAGATGATTATTTTTGAGGTCAAAGACGATCGTGGTGAAACTATCAGGGATTATGATCTCCTCATTCTGGCAGGCGGTAACTATTCACCCTCCAAGCTGAAGAAGGGCTTTTTTGTCGACCGCCAATACAACCCGCAATCCGGCAGGTTGGTTTATTATGTCGACGCCACCCTGATGCGTCAGCTCACCAAGATAGGTTTTCGGGTCGTCGCCCGGCCGACTTCCGGCTTTTCTCATTACGCCTGCGCCGAATTTCGCTCGGAAGAGCGAGCAGTTGAAGACCTGTTGCAGGAAAATGAGAGCCACTATATCGAAGTCATACTCAGGCGCCGGATATCAAAGAACACCTTTGAGCTTGGTGGCATGAGCAGCAAACCTATGAGCTTCAAAAAGCTCAAGCCCTCTCCGCAGATACTTGACTACCCCCCCGAAGCGTAGCAGGCATCATCAAAATTACCCGGGTACCATGTTGCATTCCGGCGGTACTTGCGCAACAAAGCCAGAGCAGCGCGATTTTTTTGGAACGGCTGTCTGTATCCACGCATACACCGCGCATGAAAGACATCCACCGGAAGGCTGAACGGACCAAGTAGATGAGCGACCCACGTATCACGCGGATAGAAAAGTTGATAGCAGGAGCGAAATTTCAAGACGCCCGACATGCAATCAATGACTATCTTTCCACCGGAGAGCCTTACCTTGGTTTGCGACAGGAAATTTTATGTGAAATAGCGGCGAAAGCCTGGCCCCGCGCCCTGAAGCTTTGCGGTCAATATATTGAGCGATTTCCGGCACATTCCTTTCCTTACGTCCGCCAAGCTGAAGCCTTTATGGCAACAGGCCAAAACCCAGGCGCCCGGGAGGCGCTTGAAACTTCACAGACCAAATTCCCAGACTGTCCGGAAACGGTAGACCGGCTGTATCAGTTGTCCTTGCGTGAGAACGATGTGGAAAGCGCGAAGCAGCACGCCGCACGACTGGTTGAACTTACGCCTGACAGGGTAAATGGGTATATGCGGTCAGCCCGAGCATATTTCCTTGATGACCAACCACAAACTGCCGAGGAGTTTTTGAAAACTGCCGTCAAACTAGGTGCATCACCTGAACGCGTAAAACTCTTGCGCCGCTCAGTCGTCGCACGGCGCAACCTGCCCAAGGCCAGCGCCGAGATGAAAAAAGCGCTGGAATCGGAGCCGCTAAAAAGCCGACTTATTGACCGTGACAGGCTGCAACCCTTTCTCTCCGACCGACTGAATGGGCCTGCTGGCTTTTTTGCGGGCCGGATGGGCCGGGTTGAAGGGCGTATTGTTGGGCATATTTTGTCCGCCCGGCCGATCAATGCTGACCTTTACGAGCAAGGGGAACTGAATGCAGGTATTACCCCCCGAAACGCGGATACTTTCGCTCAGTTCGGGCAAATCTATTTTGAAGCATCCAAAAACATGGATCTCCTTGGTGTGGTCGGATTTGAAAATGAGCTGACACTCCTGAAGACACTTGATAACCCTCACCTCACTAAAAATGGCTGGTATAATCCGCTCGACCTTATCGCATTCCGTGGGGTTGACCGCCACGCATTTGAACCATGGACACTCAGCCTCAGAGGCAAAAAAGTGTTAGTGGTTCACGTGTTTGACGCCTCCATCCAGCAACAATATAAAAACCGAAAAAACATCAATGTCATCAAGGATATAATTCCGGATTTCCAACTGAAAACCTATAAGCCAGCTCAGACCTCGGCCAGTCGCAATGTGGGCAAAAACTGGATGGACGAATATCACCGGATGCGCGAAGACCTCGCTGCGATCGATTTCGACGTTGCCCTCATCGGCTGTGGTGCATATAGCGTGCCTCTGGCCAGTGACTTAAGACTGAGAAACAAAAAAGTGCTGGTGCTCGGTGGCGCGATCCAGACACTTTTTGGCATCATAGGTCGCCGCTGGGAAGAGCACTACACCAGGGCAGGCATTCTGGGAGACGGCTGGGTGCGCCCCGCACCAGAGGAGCGACCTGACCTCGCAGACAAGGTTGAGCGCGGCTGCTACTGGTAAGCATCCATGAAAGCAGACAAGTCATCCCTTCTATTCTGCCATGACCTTTCTGGCGCGACGTTCAGCACTCGTACCTAAAGTTATTATAGGTTGCGAAAATACACCCAATACGTATACTTGCGGCGGGTTATGTGTGGAGTTTTCTGTCACACAGGAGGGGAAAATGGGGGAACTGCAAGTTGCTCTGGCGCTTGCTGTCAGCATGTTGGTTTTTTCCACATTCGTAAGCGCGATTGTCGAGGTCCTGCACCGGGCGTTTACACTGCGCAAACACGGAATGAAGGTCCTTATTGAGAAATTCTACGAGCAGGAGGTAATGGACCGACTGCAAAATCTCATACCTGCGCACGCCCGCGGGCAGGAGGAGCCAGGCCGGGAATACCGCGGAAAATTCCTGTTCCAGATGTGGTCGGGGCTAAAGTCAAAACCACCGGAGGACGGGTCCTACGCCACGGTTTCACGAAATACCCTCGCATCAAAGTTTCCCCTGCCCATGCTGGATGGCAGCGTCGATCGGATGGACGTAGCAGAGTTTTTCCGTCGTTTGGCGGAAACTGACATTGGCAGGAAAATTGGCCAGAAGGCGCCAGTTGATATCGATATCCTGATCGACGACCTTGCCACACGGTTTGAGGACTATGGGCGCCAGGTTTCAGCCTACTTCAAACGCCGTTCGCAGATTATCTCAGTGATTATCGCCGTGCTTTTTGCACTGGGAATGAACGCCAATGTGGTGTCCCTCGTCCGCGCCTTCCAAAACGACGAAACATTGACCACGGACATCATCAATCACGCCAACACGGCCACCGCCAACTACCAGGCGCAACTGGCGGCCACACGTGCCGCCAGCAACGGGCAGTCCGTCTCGGAGTCACAACTTAAAGCAATTGAAGACAAACTGGCAGACCTGCGAAAGGGCATTGCTGATGCGCAAGACTTGGGTTTGCCTTTCGGCTGGACAGACAATGAATTGTTTAACGGCAGCGACATCAATAACTTCCTGTCACCCAATCAGACCGTCTCCAGGGATAGTATTGACTTCCTAAGCAAGGCATTCTGGGCGTGGCTTTTCACCACCATTGCAACCGGCTTGCTGATCGGACTGGGTGGTCCCTTCTGGTACGACATGATCCAACGGCTATCGGCCGTCACTCAGGTCGCATCAGCCCTGACCAGCAAGGCCTCCCAAGACGGCGGCACAAACGTACCGGCCGAAGCGTTGAGCAAGGAAACGGTCGCCAAAAGCGCAGCCCGGGACGCGTTTAAAACCGTAACTCGGGCAAATAACCTCCTTGCGCACACAGAGAAGCCGCCAAGCCAGAACTGGCGCGGGCCCAAGGCACTCCGCCTCTAGGCGTAGAAAGGAACGGATATGTCGCTCTCAATGATCATCGCAGGTATCCAAGCCGTATTGCGGGCCGGACAGGCGGGCGTGAACCTTTATGCAGAACATGCACGCGACCGGGCGATTTTCCTGCCAGACCTCAGCTGGCCAGCCTCCTCAACCGGCGAGACCGTGGTGGCCTATTTCCGGGCGCATCCAGATGTCATCAAGGCTGACCCTGTCCTGAAAAACTACTGGAAGGAGACACCGGTTCCTCGCATCTCGCCGATCAGCCCCAGCATTATTGACCAATGCAGCGCCCTGATGTTGAAAAACCAAGCGCAGGAAAAGCTTGTAGCCGACGGAAAAGACGCCGTCGATGCCCAACGTGAAGCTGAAATGCTCGCAGGCGGCCGAATGGTGGAACAATGGCGCGAATCACGGAAACCACCCAGCGCATGGGCACGCATGGCCCTGACAATTACAGACGTAGGTCTTGAGTTTGTCGGCACCAACCCTTCCCTTTTTGGTATCGGAGGCAAGGGCGAGACGCTCGTCACCTCATTTGCCAAGCAGATGAATGAACTTATTCCCAACGATGTCGGCGATATGGGACCGCGGGACGGGTTTACGGACCGTGTCCTCGGCATTTTCCTGCGCGCTGGGCTCGGTACACTGGAAGCCAATACGTCGCTGGTAATAAAAAACGAAAACATCGCCAAGCTGGTGGCGGGCGTCACAAAACCTATCATCGACGCGATGCCAACATCGATTACCGACCAGATGGTATACCGCGACCTGGTCGATGCTCTTGCGGGGCCAGCCGCCGAAGCCGCATTCAAGATACTCGCTGAAAATACCAGCGACTATCTCGGCAAGGATTTCGCCAACGACACAGCTCTCGGTGCCGTGACCACCGCCCTCTTCTCGGAACTGCAATCAACCGCCGCCGACGGCAATGTGCTCGACCAGTTCAAAAAGGAAGGCCTCATTCAGCTCTATCAATCGGGGCTTAAGGTCGCGGTCGACAACCCCTCACTGTTCATCTCGGGCGACAGCCCGAAAAACGAGCTTTTCAGGGACCTGTTGAAAGGCACGGCAACAGTGCTAAGCCAGAACCCGACATTCAAGGGTCAGGTGGGTACCGCGCTTGCCGCGATGGCCATCGAGGTGGTCGGCAGCAATGCGCCGAAGCTTCTAAAACTGAACCCCGATGAGCCCTGGGAAAAAGTAGCTGAAAAGGCGCTTGAGCAAGTGACCGGTTCGCTAAGCGCCGCCATAACCAGCGGCAATTCTGGGGCGCTTGGCATCTTCAACGAAAAAGAACTTCTCGATCTCGGTCGCATTCTGTTGCAGCAGGCGGCCCAGACGCCCGGTATGCTTGGCATTGACAAGCCGGAACTTCAGGACATTGCCAGCGGTATAGCCAAAGCGATGGCCGCGGACACACACTTGCTACTGACCAGCGACGGATGGCTCAAAATCGCTGCGGCGGCAGTTGAAGAAGCGTCCGCCAATCCCGGTCGACTTTTTGGTACCGACGCAAATTCGCTGGCAACCACGGCGATCAAATCGATACTGACTGTAGCTGGCGAGGCATGGAGTGACGGCGGGCGTGCAGGCAGCCCGCGCCTCTTTGGCAACACCCTGCGCGACGCTATCATTGAGGTCGTCCATGGACTTGGCGGAAACGTCAGCGCGGCGGCCGGAAACCCTGATCTGGTGAAAAATTTCATCAAAGACATCAACGATAGAACCCAAGCTGACCCGCAAACATTCGGCGCCGATACTGTCAAAAAACTTATCCGCCTTCTGTTGGGCAAGGTACTTGCGACCGGAACCCTGCCAACGGACAGCGACATCTCTGCCGCACTGGCTGCGTCCTAGGAGACAAGCAATGAAAACATATGCTCCCTTAGTCCTCGCTATCGCTCTTGGCGGTTGTGTCACCATCGATCAGGTGCGCACAGCTTCAAATATCATCAAACTGGACAATGACCTGCAACAAGGCATCCAGCAACGCATTCGTCACCGGCAAGCTGAGGCACATGCACAGCAAATACCCACAGACAAACGCGACCCTGCTGGTGTGCAGTCCCTTGATTTTGTAAATCTTGCCGACATCGGCAATCAGGCCGCCAACAAAGCCCAGAAACTAGCAGCCGAGTCTGACACTCTCCCTGAAGCCCTAAGTTATTACCGCATCGCCGCAATGGCTTACTGGCAAAGCTATGATCCCTCGGTAAACACCGCCCTTGGTAACGTGGTTGAAGACGGCAAGGCGCTCTGTCAGAAGATGGGCGAAAACAGTCCAGACCGGGACTGTTTCCTGCTGCCCTTGATCCCGCCATACGCAGGCTATGAGGAAACGAGGCGCTCTATGAGCCCGGGTGGGTCGTCACTATTTTCAGGCATTAACATGGCCGATGGCGCGACACAGCAGGAAGCGCGAGATCTCACCACCATCGCGGATGCTCTGGTCGGCATGAAGGCCGCTGTTACCCAAGCCTATAAGGTGGCCACGGATTTTGGTGGAGTACCGGATAATATCAAGGCTTATTACTGCAGCAATACGAATAGAATGGCGCAGGCCTTTTTGGACAGCGCGGGTGTCTATCTGGCGATGGTTGAGACCTATTGGGGGGCACCCTCCGGTACACAACTGCCGATCACGGTAGATCAAGCTACCCGGCAAGCAACACCGGCCCCGGCAAGCAACACCTATACCAAGGCATGCGAAGGCACGTGAGCACCTGCCCGACAGAAGCGACCGGTCTCAGGGCTGGTCGGCTTCCCACTTATGAAAGTCTGCTTTCAACGCAGCATAACGTTTGTGGTCGCGAATACTGTCAAAGGCTGGATCTACCGAAAACCGAAGATAATATTGCGGGCCATAAACGGCGGTGAGCCGGTCAATATAATCAAAGGCCCGGTCGGGTGAACCTGCCCGCACGAAGGCCCGCGCGATAGCGTACCAATGCCGCCGGGACTGCCACAGATCATTGGAAACAAATGCTTCATAATCTTTAACAATCCGCTCAACTTTTGTCAGGTCTTGCTGCAGGCCCGGCAGGTCAACTGGCGTGAATGCGCCGTTTGGGTGCCAACGCAAGCTTCCGTCAGGAAACAGTTCAGCAACTTTTTCTGCCAGCAGGTTGAGTTTTTCTGCTGCGTCCTCACCCCGACCGAGAGCCATATATGCTTCCACTACAAGCCTGTCTGCATATAGCTGTCTATCTACATTGACATCCGTCGCGTTCGGCAAACCAGCCAACGCTTCTTCGATCAGCCCGGCATCCCTTGTCAGCAGTGCATATTCCAGAACCCAGATACCGTGATCGGACGGCGGCGCGGTCATTTTGCTCGTCACGGCCGCGTAGGCTTTCGTAGGCGCGCCGCGCATGGCCCAGATTACCGCTTCGGTGTAGACGAGATCGTTATACATTGGGTCGAGGACCCGCGCAGCCTGCACGAGCTTATCCACCTTATTAAAAAAACCAAGGGGGGCGTATGTTTCTATGGTTTCCGTGAGAAGCGTTATATTGGTCGGGTTCAGTTCATAGGCGCGCTCGAGCGCAGCCGCAGCCTCCTTGAACTTGCCTTGCCGACGCGCAACATAGCCCTTCAACTCCCAAACCTCCGAGCGTTTGGGCGCCACCGCAGCCGCCTGCTCCAGCGCCGCGCTGGCGGCCTGATAATCCCGAAACCCCCAGTAGTGATAATAACCTTTGGTGAGATACGTTTCGACACTTTCAGGCGCTATTGCCTCAAGCTCGTCAAGCGTTTTCCGTGCCCGCACGCGCCATGTCGGATCAAAGCTTCCCGCCCAATTTATCGCGAGCAATGTTTTGGCCTTCGCTGCCAACGCAGGTACAAACTGGGGGTCAAGCACCAGCGCCTCTTCAAAGGCAGCCAATGATTCCAGCAGTTGTTCTTCATAGTTCGCGTTTTCAAAAAGACGCACCCCACGGTAATAAGCGTCATAGGCGGCGATGCTTGTGCTGGTCGCCACCTTGCCTGCCTCGTCCGTACCATCGGTAGTCAATCCTGCGGGACGCCCCCGAACAGGTTTGTCGTCACCCGCCTCTGAGACGAGTTTTTGCGGACGGCGATCCGTACCCGCGCCACCATCGTTGGGGTTGCTTCCAGCCAAGGCGATGAAGGCAATCAAGGCCAGAATGAAGGCGCCCAACGCTGTAATCTCCAAAGCTCGTTTGCTACGCGAAAAACCGCTGGCCACCAGATCCGGGGATGATGTGTCCGACACCGGTAAATAGGGCGCGCCTTCAGCGGAGGAGCGCTCCCCGAGCTCATCCAGATCGCCTGAATCTTCCAGTGTCTCCACCGAATGCAAAAAACGGTACCCACGACCGTGGGCGGTTTCTATATATTTAGGGGTACGCGCCTGATCGCGCAGAACACGTCGCACCTCATGCATGGCTGTTGTCAGGACTGCGTCTGATACCGCACGGCCGTCCCAAACCTTTAGAATAAGCGCATCTTTGGAGAGCAGCGCTTGCGGCCTGAGCATCAGCTCCACCAGCAAACGATACGACTTTCGCCCCAGGTGCACGGGCTTGTCTTTCAAAGTGACAACCTCGTTCACCAAGTCGACAGAGATGTCCATACTCGACATGCCGATGATCTGTCGACCCGAATGTCCATCCTGAGACATGCAAATCTCCGCAATTCGTCGCTGCTGGCTACTTAAGAACTCCTTAATAACTGAGGTTACAATCAATTGCAATAAATACAACTTATTGAAAAATAAAGATTTTCCAAAAATCAGTTTCGAGCGAAACAAATCAGAACCTTTTCAAACCTTCCTTATGATTTTCTGCGCGGCTTCTGGTTATTTCCCCTCAAGCCGACGTCAGGCCGGACACACTTGTCCAAACCATCGGGGTCCCCACACCGATATGGACATGTTCCGGTCTGACGTACGGCGGAAATAAACTGACGAAATAAACTGACAAGGAAACAAAATGTCTTTTGCAGAATATATCTGGCTCGACGGCAGCAAACCTACCCGTCAGCTTCGCTCCAAAACCCGCTTTGTCCGCGCTGACAATGCATCGCCCAAAGCCATAGACTTCCCGATCTGGAGCTTTGATGGCTCCTCCACGGGTCAGGCTGAAGGATCTGATTCCGATTGCCTGCTGGTACCAGCTTGCGTTGTTCGTGACCCCTTCCGCGAAGGCAACAACTATCTTGTGCTTTGTGAAGTCTACGACGCCGCTGGCAAGGTTCACGAAAGCAATACCCGAGCGTCGCTCCGCGCGACACTGAAAGCCGGCGCCGAGCGTCAACGCCCATGGGCTGGTTTTGAGCAGGAATACACACTGTTTCAGGACGAACGTCCCCTCGGCTGGCCTGTGAGCGGTGAACCTGACGCCCAAGGACCCTATTATTGCAGTGTTGGTGCGGACGTTGCCTTTGGCCGCGCCATTGCGGAGGAACACGCTCAAAAATGTCTTGACGCAGACTTGCTGTATTACGGCCTGAACGCAGAGGTCATGCCAGGCCAATGGGAATTCCAGATCGGCTTCCGCGGCATTGGTAATGAAGACCCTGGCCTCCTGAACGTCGCAGACCATGTGTGGCTCGCACGCTGGATTTTACACCGTGTAGCTGAAGACCACGGCGTGAGCGTCTCTTTTGCCAACAAACCGGTCAAAGGTGACTGGAACGGCGCAGGCATGCACACCAACTTCTCCACCGAAGCCACCCGCGCGCAAGAGGGTATGAAGGCAATCGAAAAAGCTGTCGAGCGCCTTGGCAGCAAACACGCCGAGCACATCGCCATTTATGGTGATGGCCTTGCTGAGCGCCTGACAGGCCAACACGAAACATGCTCGATCAACGAGTTCCGTGCCGGTACAGCGGACCGTGGTGCCTCCATTCGCATCCCGCTTCCCGTTCAGGAAAAAGGCCACGGTTACTTTGAGGACCGTCGCCCAGGCGCCAACGCTGACCCATACGAAGTCGCAGCAAAAATCGCTGCCACCGTTTGTGACATCGAGCAGGCCGCCATCGAGGCCATTCTCCAAAGCGGAAATCACCCTGAATCTGTAGCTGCATAAGCTTGTCTGCGCCCACCTCAGGTGGGCGCAGCTCAATTTATTTTGGAGTTTTGTTATGCTTAAGAAATTTCTCGCAGGTGGTGCTGCTTGCCTGTTCGTCGCAAGCCCTGCTTATGCGGCCATGTCCAGTGAAACATCATTTGTATTAAATTCTCTGTTGATGCTGCTTTGTGGTGCGCTTGTCATGTTCATGGCAGCAGGATTTACCATGCTTGAGGCTGGCTCGGTACGCTCCAAGTCGGTGGGTGTAATCCTGACCAAAAACATCAGCCTGTACGCAATCGCTGGCATAACCTTCTACGTTATCGGCTATAATATCATGTTTGCCCCAGGCACTCCTGGGACATGGATACCAGATGACACCGCAGCCCTTGGTGGCGACCTCAGCAGCGGTCACGCTGCGAATGCCTATTGGTTTTTCCAGATGGTTTTTGTTGCGACCGCAGCCTCCGTCGTATCCGGTGCTCTCGCCGAACGCAGCCGCTTTTGGCCATTTCTCACATTTGCTGCCATTCTGACCGGTATTATTTATCCTGTTGTGGGCTCATGGACGTGGGGCGGCGGCTGGTTGGCGCGTCTCGGCTTCACCGACTTTGCAGGCTCAACCGTTGTGCATTCCGTGGGCGGATGGGCAGCCCTCGCCGGCGCCCTGTTACTTGGGCCACGCACAGGTCGGTTCTGCAGTGAAGGTCGCCCGAAGCCGCTTCCGGGTTCGTCGGCTCCTCAGGTGGCAATCGGGGTGCTGATCCTCTGGTTCGGCTGGCTGGGCTTTAATGGCGGTTCACAACTGTCGCTTTCCTCTGTGGAAGATGCGATCGCTATATCCAATATATTTGCCAACACCAACGCAGCCGCGGCCGGTGGTGTACTGGCTGTGCTGTTGGCCACACAGCTCCTGTTCAGGCGGCCTAACCTTATGCTCACCCTGAACGGCGCCCTCGCGGGCCTCGTCGCCATCACAGCGGAACCATCGGCACCCTCGATCAGTGCAGCGCTCCTGATTGGTGCCGGTGGCGGATTGGTAATGCTGGTTGCAGCCTGGCTACTTGAATCCTTCCGTATCGACGATGTCGTTGGTGCCGTGCCGGTACACCTTGCCGCCGGCATCTGGGGCACCGTGGTAGCTTCTGTCACCAACGAAGGTGCCTCGCTCAGTGTGCAACTGTTTGGTGTTGCCAGCATCGGTGCCTTTGTCTTTGTGCTTAGCTTCCTGATCTGGTGGGTGATGCGACTGTCCTTTGGCATTCGTCTCGACACACAGGCAGAGGAAGTTGGTGCCGACCTCGCTGAAATGGGCACCCGTGCCTATAACTTCGACTTCATCGACGCGCTGCTTCCTTCAGATAAAAACTCACTTTCTTCGCAAACGACACGCGACCAGACCGATTCAGAAGCGCCAAGCCGCTAAGTGAAGCGCGGCAGACAAATAACACTAGGACGGCATATGGCCGTCCTGCATGAAAACTCTCGCACGAAGGACAGATCATGGCTTCCTCGGTAAAAAACACAGCAAAGAAGACTGCGCCAAAACGCACCGCGAACCAGAAAAAGCGGTCGCCTCATGTCAAGGCGAATGCAGCAAATGATGCGACAGCACCTTTTCTGTCGTCAACCGCTGCAGAAGAGATAACCAAGATCTTTCGTGCGCTTGATCGGTCGCGAGACGGCTTCATCCCTCGCGATGGCCTTTTGGCGGCATTCAACAGCAAGGGTATCCACACCGACGATCCGCGCGTAAAGGACACGCTGGAAGCGCTCAAACGCTCCCATGAAGCGATCGATCTGGAGTCCTTTACAAAGCTCTTTGGCCATGACATCGGGTTCCTTAACCGTATCGCCAAGGACCAATTCATTGTGCCTCGCTTCAACGAATTCTGCGATGAAATGAGCACCATGTTTGAAGACTGCCGGGAAATACGCGACGGCGCGGTAGCCGATTATATTCCGCAGCTCGCAAGAGTAGCACCCGATCAGTTTGGCATGGGGGTGTGCACTATCGATGGCCAGCGAGCCTCATTCGGTGACAAGGATGTGCCATTTTGTGTGCAATCCACCTGCAAGCCCATCAACTATGCCATGGCGTTGACTCTAAACGGCGAGGAAAAGGTACACGCGCACGTCGGGCGGGAACCGAGCGGTCGCAGCTTTAATGAACTCGCGCTAAATGACCGGGGCCTGCCGCATAATCCCATGATCAACGCAGGCGCGATCATGTCGTGTTCTCTGATCCATCCCGACCTGCCGCTTTCTGACCGCTTCGATCATGTCATCAAGACATGGACAGCACTTTCTGGTGGTGCGGCTCCGGGCTACAACAACCCGGTTTATCTTTCAGAAAAAGCGACAGCAGACCGCAATTTCGCGCTTGCCTATTTCATGCAGGAAAAGAAGGCGTTTCCGGCGCACACGGACCTCCTGCAAACGCTGGATTTCTACTTCCAGTCCTGCTCGATCGAAACCACCGCAGAACGCATGTCCATCGCCGCGGCCACGCTTGCCAACGCAGGGGTGAACCCTCTGACGAACGAGCGCGTATTTTCAAGCGAGACCGTCAAACATTGCCTGTCGCTGATGTATTCATGCGGCATGTATGATTTCTCCGGCGAATTTGCCTTTACCATCGGCCTACCCGCCAAGTCCGGCGTGTCGGGCGCCCTGATGGTGGTGGTGCCGAACCGGATGGGCTTTGCCATCTGGTCACCACGCCTGGACAAGCTTGGCAACAGCGTGCGGGGCATTGAATTTTGCCGTAAGCTGGTGGAGCGCTATAGCTTCCACAACTATGACGGCCTTTCCGAAGGCGAGGCCAAGAAAGATCCGATCCGGTCGCAGGAACTATACCGCAGCGACCTTACCTACCAGCTTATCCATGCCGCCAGCCTTGGCGACCTCGCCGAAATTACCCGGCTTGTTGCCCATGGTGCCGATATCAACGCGGCAGACTATGACGGCCGTTCCCCTCTCCATCTTGCAGCCGCAGAAGGACGGGAACTGGCGGTCGCCTACCTGCTTGCCCGTGGTGCAAACCCGCAAGCAAAAGACCGTTGGGGAGCCACCCCGGTGGAAGACGCAAACCGACACAACCATAGTGAGATCGAGCAGCGGTTAAAAAAGTCAGCAGCCGCTTGATAAAACCTTCTCAATTTTCAGGACCAAAACAATGTCGAACATGAAAGCCATGAATGCTCTTGCGGCCATGACAGCCGTATTTCTTGCCACCGCAGCCCACGCAAAACCATACAAATATCCGGCGTGGGCGGAACCAACTAACCAGCAGACTGTGAATGCTGGTGAAAATGTGTCTGCCTGCACACTGGGCCCGGACTACAACGCAACAATTTCACTACGTCCACCGTTCAAACGCAGCGTATCCTGCGTGAATGCCCAAATTCAGCTGAGTAAAGACGACGAGACGCAGCCTTCCCGCGGTTAAATCAGATAACACCCCGTCAGGGATGTCCCCTTACGACCTCCGAAGGGTGGTGCGTATTTCCCTGACATGCTGCCCCTTGAGGCTGCCTTCCCCAGGCAGCCTCTTTTTTTCGACCGGGGACTCACATCAGCTTTTAAACGCGGGGCGTTTGATATAACGGCCATCACCCTTGTGGGTACGCAGGTCACCGTTTGCATACCTTAGCTTGCCCTGACTGATGGTGTGGGATGCCAATCCAGTCACTTGCATGCCTTCAAAAATATTGTAGTCCACATTCTGGTGGTGCGTTTTGGCAGATATGGTTTTGCTGGCCGCCGGGTCCCACACCACGATATCTGCATCCGCCCCCACCGCGATACGGCCCTTGCGCGGGTAGATGTTAAAGATTTTGGCGGCGTTAGCGCTGGTCACCGCGACAAATTCCTCCTTCGTCAGCCTCCCCGTGTTCACGCCATGTGTCCACAGCACCGCGAGACGGTCTTCGATGCCGGCTGTGCCATTGGGAATTCTGGTGAAGTCATCCTTGCCCATGGCTTTCTGGTCGGCACAGAAACAACAATGGTCCGTCGCTGTTGTTTGCAAATTGCCGGACTGCAAGCCCTTCCACAGCGCGTCCTGATGCAGCTTGGCCCGGAAAGGTGGCGACATCACATGCGCCGCGGCTGCGTCAAAATCAGGGTTTTTATAAACACTGTCATCAATGAGCAAATGCCCCGCCAACGCTTCACCGTAAACTCGCTGGCCCGCGAGGCGCGCACGCACAATTTCATCCAGCGCATCCTCGGTGGACACATGCACCAGATAGAGCGGCACGCCGATCACCTCGGCAAGGCGTGCGGCGCGGTTGGCTGCTTCACCTTCTGCGGCGGGCGGGCGCGACAGAGGATGCGCGTCAGGGCCTGTACGGCCTTCCGCCAGCAGCTTTTTCTGCAACTGGTAAACAAGCTCACCATTCTCCGCGTGTGCGGTGACGATAGCGCCCAGCTCCCGCGCACGGCAGAAGCTGTTATACAGCACCTCGTCCTCAGCCATGATCGCGCCCTTGTAGGCCATGAAATGCTTGAAGCTATTGATGCCCTCTTCCCGCACAAGCGTACCCATGTCGTCGGCAACACCGTCTCCCCACCATGTAACTGCCACATGGAAGCTGTAGTCCGCGCAGGCCTTCTCAGCCCAACCGCGCCAGGTCTGGTATGCTTCCATCAACGCCTGATCGGGGCTTGGGATAACAAAATCGATGATCATCGTGGTGCCGCCGGCAAGCCCTGCCGCAGTGCCGGTATAAAAATCCTCACTTGCCACGGTGCCCATGAACGGTAATTGCATATGAGTGTGCGGATCAATGCCGCCCGGCATGACATATTGCCCGCCTGCGTCAATCACCTCCGCACCCGCAGGCGCCTCCAGATCATCACCCACGGCCCTGATGGTGCCATCCTCAACCAATATGTCGGCGCGCCTGCTGGCGTCGGCGTTAATTATGGTTCCACCACGGATCACGAGTGTCATGTCACATCCCCACTAGGTTTTTTTTCGCCACGATGAGATAAAGCCCGCCGGCCACAAAAAGCCCCACAAACCAGGCATAGCTATAGATGGCATCGAAGACGGCTGGCACCGCGTCAATGATGGCCGCCGCATGCAGAAAGCCTGGCAAGTTGGGCAACACACCGATCACAAGAGCGGTCAATCCCGCATTGTTCCAGGGGCCATAGCCTCCCTCATGGGTAAACAGCGCGTCTTTGTCGAGGCTGCATTTACGGATCAGGAAATAATCGGCGATCAGGATACCCGCAATGGGCCCGAGAAGCGCCGAATAGCCAACCAGCCAGACAAACAGGTAGCCGCCCGCGGTTTCCAGCAGTTGCCACGGGAAGATGGCAATGCCAATACCGGCGGTAATATAGCCCCCCATGGTAAAGCTGATTTTGGACGGGCTGAGGTTGGAGAAGCCATAAGCCGGTGCCACCACATTGGCGGCCAGATTGGTCGTCAAAGTGGCGATTACCAGTGCAGCCAACGCGACAACCACGCCAAAGCCGCCCATACGGCCCGCCAGCACAACCGGATCCCATATCGCTTCGCCGTATACCGTCACCGTGGCTGATGTCACGGCGACGCTGATGAATGCAAAGAGCGCCATCGGTAGCGGCAGGCCAAGGGCCTGGCCGATAATCTGATCCCGCTGCGATTTTGCGAAACGGGTGAAATCAGGGATATTGAGCGCCATGGTCGCCCAGAAGCCGACCATAGCGGTAAGCCCCGCGATAAAGGTGGGCAGGAAAAGCCCTTCCTTGGCACCACCTTCAACAAACTGGGACGGTGTGGAAAGCATCTCACCAAAACCACCTGCATTGACATATGCCCAGCCAAGCAGTGCAAGCCCCATCGCCAGCAGAAAAGGCGCGGCATATGTCTCCAGCCAGCGGATCGCTTCCGTACCGTTTTTGATGAAATAGAGGTGCATGGCCCAAAAGGCGATGAAGCACAGGAACTGCCCTATACTGATGCCGAGGAAGGGCAGCGCATCGCCTGCAATGCCATTCGCTGTCAGCGCATTGACAATCACATAGATCGCGGAACCTCCAACCCATGTATTGATGCCGAACCAGCCGCAGGCTACAAGGCCACGGGCCATGGCCGGGATGCGCGCACCCTTGGTCCCGAAGGCGGAGCGCAACAGCACCGGGAACGGCACCCCATGTTTGGCACCTGCGTGCCCGATCAGAATCATGGGAACAAGCACTATGGCATTGCCCAAGAGCACAGTAAGCACCGCCTGCCACCAGGACATGCCCTCGGAGACAAGCCCACCTGCCAGCATATAGGTGGGCACACAAACCACCATCGCCACCCAGAGGGCGGCAAAGGCTTTCCAGTCCCATGTGCGGGCGCTGTCAGCTATGGGCGCGAGATCTTCGTTCCACAGGTCTGCGTCGAACTTGCTCATATTCCCCCTCCGATAAAACAAAAGCCCTGGCCTTCCCCAAGGTCGGGGCCCTCAAATCATTCTCCGTCTGTCAGCCGCCCATAAGTGCTTGGCCGCCTGTCGCGGAAAAATTGCCAACCATTTCGCACTTCCTGAACCATGCTCATATCCATATCATGGATGATCAGTTCATCCTCGTTCCGGCTGGCACATTTTTCAATCTGCCCGCGCGGATTGACAAAATAGCTCTGGCCGTAAAACTCTCCAATATCCCATGGCCCTTCGTGGCCGACACGGTTGATCGCCCCGATCCAGCATCCATTTGCAGCGGCGGAGGCCGGTTGTTCCAGCTTCCAGAGATATTCCGACAGGCCCGCTACAGTCGCCGACGGGTTCACAATATACTCGGCCCCATTTAGCGCCAGCGCACGCCATCCTTCGGGGAAGTGACGGTCGTAACATATGTAAACCCCAAGCTTGCAATACCGGGTTTCAAACACCGGCCAGCCCGATGAGCCAGGCTTGAAGAAAAACTTTTCCCAAAAACCTGCCACCTGCGGGATATGGGTCTTGCGGTATTTGCCCAGATAACTGCCGTCAGCGTCAATGACCGCCGCGGTGTTGTAATAGATGCCCGTCACATCATCCCGTTCGTAGATCGGCACCACGATGACCATTTTATAGCGTTTAGCGTATTCCTGCATCAGCTTTGTCGTAGGGCCGCCCGGGATAGGCTCGGCGCTTTCATACCACTTGGCATCCTGGCTTGGGCAGAAATACGGCTGGGTGAAAACCTCCTGAAAACACAGAACCTGCACACCCTTCTCTCCGGCTTCTTCTATGAGCGGGATGTGTGCGTCAATCATCGCCTTGCGGATCGTCTCGGGGTCATTGTCGGTTGAGGCCTTGAGAGCCATCTGGATCAAGCCGCCCCTGAGCGTGGCCGGTGAATTCATTGTCATGTATCGTCCTCCTGAGGCTTTATGGCTTTATTGTGCCGCTTTCATTGGGTTGAGCGGGTGTTCGGGCCAGGAAACATAGGGTTTGCCGTTATCAACGGGCCGCATCTCGATACAATCCGGCACCGGACAGATCATGGCGCACAGGTTACAGCCCACGCAGTCTTCATCCACCACCGTGAAACTGCGCTTGCCGTCGGCGGCAACGTGATATTCAATCGCCTGATGGCTCGTATCCTCGCACGCGATATGGCAGCGCCCGCATTCGATGCACTTGTCCGGGTTGATGAAGGCCTTGGTGTCGAAGTTCATATCCAACGCATTCCAGTCAACCGTGTTTCTGGTCGCCAGCCCTCGGAATTCTTCAATATTGCGATAGCCTTTTTCGTCCATGAAGGCAGACAGGCCCGCGATCATGTCATCGACAATGCGGAAGCCATAGAGCATGGCCGCCGTGCACACCTGAAGCGCGTTGGCGCCAAGTGAGATAAACTCCGCAGCATCGCGCCAGTTCTCGATACCGCCGATGGCTGAAATATCAAGGCCCCGGGTGTCAGGCGACCGTGCGATCTCAGCGACCATATTAAGCGCGATGGGCTTGACCGCCGCCCCACAATAGCCGCCGTGCGTTCCCTTGCCGCCCACAACAGGTGTTGGTGCCATTGCGTCAAGGTCGACAGAGACAATCGAGTTTACGGTGTTGATAAGCGAGACCGCATGCGCCCCGCCTTTTTTCGCCGCTTCAGCCGCCCACAGGATGTTGGTGATGTTGGGCGTCAGCTTGGTGAAAACCGGCAGGTCCACCGCTTCACGCACCCAGCGCGTGGTCTGTTCCACCATGTCGGGCACCTGCCCGATGGCAGAGCCCATGCCACGCTCGCACATGCCGTGCGGGCAACCGAGGTTCAGTTCTATACCATGCACGCCTGAATTTGCGATCTTGATTGCCAGCTCTTTCCAAGCCTGTTCGTCAATGGGCGCCATCATGGAACCGATGATCACCCGATCGGGCCATTCCTTGCGGGTACGTCCAATCTCGCGCAGGTTTACCTCAAGCGGACGATCGGAGATCAATTCGATATTATTGATGCCTATAACGCCGCGGCCCGCATCATGGTGCACACCGTATCGACTGGCGACATTCACGACAGGCGGGTCTTCGCCCAGTGTTTTCCAGACCACACCGCCCCAGCCTGCTTCAAACGCGCGCACCACGTTATAATATTTATCTGTCGGTGGGGCTGAGGCCAGCCAGAAGGGATTAATGCTCTCAATTCCGGCAATCGTACATCCGAGATCAGCCATGTCCGCTCCTAGCTTTTTAAATAGGCGTCGATGGCGTGAGCAGCTTGCTTGCCGTCTTCCACCGCCTGTACCGTCAAGTCCTCACCAGATTTTACACAGTCACCACCAGCAAAAACGCCGGATATATTCGTCACAAAGCCATCAAGAACCGAAATCTTGCCTGCGGCAAGGTCAAGCCCGTCAAGCGCGGTCGCATCCAGTTTCTGGCCAATGGCTTTCAACACCATGTCGGCTTTCACCTCAAAGGTGTCCCCCGTCCCGAACAATTTGCCAGATTTGGCATCCCGTGCCGTGCGCTCAAACACCATACCGGTGACCGCCTTGCCACCAAGAATGGCCGTCGGCTTGGCCCAAGGCTCCACCACCACGCCGTTGGTGCGCGCCAGATCAATTTCAAACTTTGTAGCGCCCATGGCATCTTCGCCGCGTCGGTAGACAAGGGTGACATGGGCCGCACCCAGCGCGCGCGCCTGCACCGCCGCGTCAATCGCCGTATTACCGCCGCCAATGACAACGACATCCTGGCCGACCGTCATGTCGGCCTTCTTGCGCTTTTGGCGCAGTTCTTCGATGAAGTCGATGGCGTCGAGGACGCCATGTTTGTCCTCGCCGTCAAGCCCAAGCCTGTTGGTATTACCAAGCCCGACGCCAAGGAAAACTGCATCAAAGGTGTCGCGCAGCTCCCTCAGGGAGAGGTTGCCGCCCAGCGGGTGGGCATAGTTAATCTCAATCCCGCCAATTCCCATAAGGAAGTCGACCTCACGCTGGGCAAAGTCATCAATCATCTTATAGGCGGCCAAGCCATATTCATTCAATCCGCCCGCCTTGGGTTTGGCCTCGAATATTGTTACTGAATGCCCAAGCATGGCGGTACGGTGCGCGCAGGAAAGCCCGGCAGGCCCCGCACCAACCACAGCAATGCGTTTGCCCGTGGCGGACGCGCGTTCAAACGGGTGCTTGCCCCCCTTGGCCATCAAGTGGTCTATCGCAAAGCGTTGCAGCAGGCCTATTTCGACCGGTTCTTCGCCACCATGGTTGCGCACGCAGGCCTGTTCGCACAGCACTTCGGTGGGGCACGCGCGGGCACAGGTGCCGCCCATGATGTTTTCGCTCAGGATTGTGCGCGCGGCACCGTCCACATTTTTTGTGCGTATCTGATGAATGAATGTGGGGATATCGATGGAGGTGGGGCATGCCGTAATGCACGGCGCATCATAACAATAGATGCAGTGGTCGGCAGCAGCCATAGCCTGAATCGCATTCAGGGGTTTGTGCAGGTCGCCAAAATTGGCTGCAATCTCGTCATCCGTCAGGACCACACCCTCAGCGGCAGCGCATAGCTTATGCGTCATAAGTACCCCCACATGATCACTCCCGATAGCACGCTACCTATTCCTGACTGTTTAGTCAAGAATAGGTAGCGTGCTTGCGATCCGATGCCATTGCATAGTCGGCCAGTGACCAAAGCCCAGTGTCGTTATCACAGCGCCGTCAACATCCCCCGCTGCACGTCAGACACATATCGCCAGATTGCCCGGCCAAAACTCAGGGCGACGCGGGTCGCGAAACAGCTCATAATAGGGTACACAGGAATTGACCATGCGATGCACGACATTTGGGTCTTTCGCCCACACATGGGGCGAATCTTCCAAAAACTGTGCCACGGAATCCGCCTGAATATTGTAGCCGTAAAATCCGTATTTATAAGCCAGCGCCGAAAAAATAGCCTGATCGGCGGTATGATGAAGCGATATGGTTTCGTAAACCGCATGCAAGGCCCATTCTTCAGCAAAGGCCATCGTGGCAGCATTTTTCTTGAGCAGGAAAGATGAATTGAGCCGCGCAGGATAGGCCATGTAGGTATCATACTCTTGCGCTAGCCCGAGCGCGTCATATAGTTCGGGCCGGTCCCCCATCCATCCGATACCATGCGAGAGCCGCGCATTGAACGCGCCTGCGAACAGGGTTTCATCATGATCGTGTTGCAGCCGGAACAGCGAATTGATGTCCTCGTAAAAGCCGAGAAGAAAGTGGCGCGAAGCATCGACATAATAAACCATATCACCCTCGGAGACGTCCCTCAGGGTATCTCTCACGATATAGGCCTTCCATGCATTATAGAACCCGCCCCGGCTTCCAATTTGTTCAGGATTATTTTTGCAGCGCTCCAGCTCAGCGAACCAGGGGCGCTTCTGTATTGCCACCTGATCCAGTATCCTGACCTCGCAATCAAACCGGCAAAGCTTGAGGAACGAGTCCTTCAGCTTCCGCGCTGTGCTCCTATAAGGCTCACCATCGGCATACATAAGCAGCACGACCTTGGCGCCGCTATATCGTGCCGGGTCATGTGCGACGCCGTCTACCATGTGCCTATACCTGTTTTGTCCGATTTGCCTGAAACATTCGGCAAGAAGGCCACGCGCCTTGTCCCGGAAGGCCGGATCGCCAGTTCGTAATTTCAAGCTAAGCACATAAAAAGCCTGATCATATTGGCCCAGTTTCTCCAGACAGCGCGCCTCGGCGATATACGGCTCGGGCCTGCCCGGCCATTTTGCCCTCACAGCGGCATATATGCGGGCTGCCGTGTTCCAATCCTTCAGATGGCGTGCAAAGTCGCCCATTCGGATATGGTCTTCAACTGACACACCTGTGACAGCCAAGGCAAAAGACCGGAACGCTTTTGCACATGCCTCTTTTTCCATCCCGGAATCCATTTGGCCACGCAGTGCGGCCATGCCCCCCAGATACCCTTCAGCATCCGCCGGGTTTTCTTGCCGCCAAAGCGCCCACATTTCGGCAGCAGTAACCCAGTCACGCTGACCTGCGGCCGCGCGGGCACGCTGGTTTGCACGTCCAACCTGATCAGCTTGGGCTATCATGGTAACAATCTCTCAAATTGTCGGTCCTCAATTTAGCCCACCCTAAGGCACCCTGCTCGTTTTCAAAAACTAATTTCAGCAAGGACCGATATTTCAACAGGATAATAATAAACGGTTGATTGCCGGGCTGATTTGTCATTTTTGCCAGCGTGTTTAGCTCTCTTGATCTTTCAATCAACATTCCCGGTATTTTCATGGTGCCTACCATATAATAGCCATCACCCTTCGCGCCGGGCACGAGAATCCCCGATAGGACCACCGCACAAGGCAAATGGTCAGCCGCCATGACCCACGGCACCGCTGTTCTTGAGGTCGCGCACATCACCTTATCGATTAATTCGTCCTGCGACGCGGATTGTCTTAAAGGATGGACTGTCGCTTACCTGTTGAAACTGGAACGCCTGGTCATCGGCAGGCCGGAAAGCCTGAATCTGAGGCGCGCTTATGCCTGGCGATACCTTACGTCCGGACCCCACGACCCTGACAGGCAGGCATGGTGCTGATAACTGGCTGTTCCATCTGCACATAGCTTGATCTGCCACAGAATTTATGCCTACTTGTATGATAATCTTATCTAATTGCGCCGCTTTGACTTTTTAAAGCTTTTGACCAAGATATTGGGGGGCGCTGTTCACCGGTTAAAAGCAGCCATTTGGGAAAGTATACTTTCGTGAACTACCGTGAAACCTTGGAAGCTATTCGCCGGATTCTTGACGCCCGTCCCGATTTGGCTGTCCGCCATGACCTTGCCAAACAGGTAGTGAGGGCTTTCAGGGTACCTGCCTTTTATGAAATGAGCCAACGGTGCAACCTGTGGTGCGAAGGTTGTTATTATTTTGAGAACAAGGATAGAAACGCCCGACAGGATGAACAGAAAATCGAATCCTGGCAGGCGTTTTTTGAAGCTGAGCAGCTGCGGAATGTCTCCATGGCTTATTTTGTCGGGGCGGAGCCCGCGCTGGAGCAAGACCGACTTCGGGCCGCCGCTGGGCGAATTCCTTACGGCAAGATCGGCACCAACGGCACAATACCGATCGACAAGGACATTCCGTTCCGGATCGGGGTATCTGTATGGGGTGACAAGGAAACCGACACCCAGTTGCGGGGCGGGTCGGTGTTAAAAAAAGCGCTGCGCAACTATGAAGGCGATCCACGCGCCATCATGCTGTTCACCCTGTCTCCCTGGAACCTGCACACTGTGCCAGAGGTACTTAAAATGTGCAGGGACCATGGCATCCCGCTTACGTTCAGCATTTTCTCGCCGACGCAGACCTATATGGAAAAAATTCAGGCGCATCAGGCACCTGACAACCGTTTTTACCGGGTTGCCGCCAGCCGGGGCGCGCCGGTTTTTGATGATGATGGCCTGAAAAGGCTGAAGGACAGCTTTTATTGGTCTCTCGATAATTTCGCCGACACAGTTTTGTTTTCGGAAGCTTATGCCGACTGGATTTGCAAGCCCGGTCCACTGTATCAACTTGATGAAGAAGGCGTTGCCACCAATTGCGCGTCGCGTATACGCCGCCCCTTGCGCTATCACAACGCCCAGCTTGAAAGTATAACGCCAAAATGCTGTACGCCTGACATCGATTGCTCGGAATGCCGGCTCTACAGTGGGGGCTGGTCGAGCAAATTTGTGCCGGAAGCCCAATATCTGACCTCGCCGACCGCCTTTGAACGATGGCTCGACATGCTGGAGGTGCTCGGCAGGATCTTTCTGTATCCCTTGCCCGAAATATACCAGAGCCTCAACCAAAGGGAACCTGTGCGGGAAACAGCCTGAACGGTGCCTTGGTATTCCCCTCAATATCCGCATCCTGACCGACAATGACCTATTTCGTTGAAAAACTCTTGTTGAATGCTGTTTGAGGCTCTGATTCACTTGTTTCTGTCAGAAGCGGGAGGATCGAGCGATGATGGGTCGGCAGGCATGTGGCCCGCCCAACACTGTAAAAAACAACTTTTCGGATTTTGGAAAGTGGCATCTCAGAAAACCCAGGTATTTCTGCGAATCTTCCGGGTTTTTCTGAGAACTCTCAATGAGGGTTCTCAGAAATAGCTGGACACGGCCACCTGCATTTCCGCCATTTCCCTTATGCTATTCTCAGAAATAGGTGGACGTTTTCTCACAAATATCTGGAAATTTGCAATGGTTCTCAGAATTAGTTGGAAATTCATATTGCCCCTACACGAGACTGCCTTGGAGAAACGTGAGAAGGATATTGCGGGGGCCATCGAAGAGCAATCCGCTGTGACTCAGAAGATATCTTCCAACATGCAGACAGCATCAGGAGCGGTTAGTGACATCAACCACAACTTGACGGACCTTTCCGAAAACACAGAAGCCGCAAGCAAACTTTCTACTGAGGGGATCGACCTCTATCGAACACTGAAATAGCTCGGTGGCCAGCACAGCAGATATAAGGATCCGTTCCCGGTTCACCATCGAACCGCTGGCCGTTTTCAGCCTCTAGTCCCGAAATTCTGCCAAGTATCGCATGGTAAGCTCGGGCATCTTGACCTTGCTAAGCGGGTCCTTCGACAGTGAGGTCAGGCGAATTGTCTCCCAGCGCTCTCCACGCTTCGCGGGCGACACATCCTCTGTATATCGCTTGAAAGCACCGCGAACATACCTGGCACCAGCACCATACCCCCTTATATTTCAATACCTTATAAACACCCCAGCGTAGCTTGAGCGTATCGAAGCAGCTAAACATCTCGTTTCAAACGCCCAAAATTCCCCAAGGTCTATCCAAAAAGCTATCCCGCAACAATGCTCTAAAACTGAACTGAGGTCTGTGCGGTCTTCGAGTATTGAATTTACATCCCCAAACAGAGGTTATACCTTCAAGCCCCACGCCATAACTGGCAGTAGGATATCTGGCTTTACGGGAATTGCAGGCAGTGCGGGACACCAGCAGCAGACGCGAACGAATAATCGATATGCTGCGCCGGCAAGGCAGCGTACAGGTACTGACACTGGCGGATATTTTTTCGGTGTCGACGCAGACCATCCGCAAGGATCTCGAGTTTCTGGCCAAGCGGGGCATCGCAACCCGTTCCTATGGCGGTGCGCTGCTGAACGACAGCCACGGCCCCCGAAGCGAAGCCGCGCTGGAGTTAAAGCAGCAGCGTCATACGGATGAGAAAAGCATGATCGGCAAACTGGCCGCCAGCTATATCTCCCCCGGGGACAGTATCATTCTTGATTCCGGCACCACCACGCACAAGATTGCCGCGAGTATCGACGACGACATGGAAATTGTCGCCGTCACCAACGATTTCGGCATCATGTCGGAACTGACGCGCTGCGAAAAGCTGCAACTCATCATGCTGGGTGGCAGCCTGAGGCGCAAGAATATGGCCTTCTATGGCACACAGGCCGAATATGCGATGAAGAACCTGCTGATCGACAAGCTCTTCCTCGGCGTGGATGGCTTCGATATCGACAAGGGCATCACCACGCATTATGAGCCCGAGGCCTCGCTCAACCGAATGATGTGCCAGGCCGCAAACGAGGTGATTGTGGTGACCGACAGCTCGAAATTCGGCCGCGTATGCCTTCACAAGATTGCGGACCCCGTCGCCATCACCCGGCTTATCACGGACTCCAATATCCCCGCGGATTTTGCCCACCGCTTGCGTGACATGGGCGTCGAGGTGATCACCACGAATCCGGTGGAATAAGCTAGCTGGCGATGGCGAGTGTATCTGCGGAAAGAGCGCCTAACGCTTCCGCAGAAAGCGGAGCCCCGGCAAGCTTCGCCGCGTAGATGGCCGCGCCGACAGCAGGTGCAAAGCGCGGCTCCACCAGCTCATAATGCGCATACCGTGCCCTCAATGCCCTGCGGAATGGCTGCTTGATGAGATCGCCGGCCTCAAACACACCACCCGAATACGACACCGGAACGGTCTCTTCTTCCGTAAATTCCAGCGACCGCCTTGTGCTGTCAACAATTGAGGCCAGTTCGGTCGCCGCGTCAGCAAAGATACCGAGTGCGTAACCGTCTTCCGCCCGGGCCGCCGTTGCGACAAGCTGGCTAAGGGCCGCAATCCGGTTCCGCTCCCCACGCCAGTCGCCAAGGACGATGCCGGAGATATCAAGATCATCCCGCACAGCAAAATGGCGGCGAAAGATATCGTAAAGCGGCGTGCGCGGACAGCGTCCGTCACTCATCTTCGAGAAACGCGCAAGACCAGCCCGGCCGATCCAGTAGGCAGAGCCTTCGTCACCAAACAGTTCGCCCCAGCCGCCACACCGCACCGATTTCCCGGCATTTTCGCCATAGGCTATGGAGCCGGTGCCTGCAATGATATTGATACCGTCCCGGCAGGAAAGTGATCCTGCCCAGGCATTGATCATGTCATTGTCGCAGCGGTAGTTGCCGAGAGGAAAGAGGTCGATTGGCAGCGCGTCCAGAAGCGGCGATGTCTCGCTGTCCTCGCCATAAGCCGGCAAGCCGAAAAAGGCGAACTCAACGTCTGCCAGCGGGATGTGAGAACGAGCCAACAGGGCCTTCACACCCTGTTCCAGCACCGCCTTCGCCCCGTCATAGCCGGCGCTCAGATAGGAACATGTCGGGCCGACATGCCGGGCAAGCAGATGCCCCTCCGCGCTCACAAGCGCAAAGGCCGTTTTGGTTCCGCCGCCATCAACTCCGATAAACACGCGCATGTTCCCTTATCCGACTTCCGAGACTGCCCGTCCCTTGGCCTTACCGCTATGGTCGTGGATTGTCACGCCCTTGACCACCCGGTTCACGGTACCCGAGGCGCTGGGGCTGTCGGGTGCATTTCCCAGGCAAAGCGCATGATAAAAGGCGTAAACCTGTGCAAACAGAATGTAGGGGAATAAAAGCAACGTATCATTTGCGTCCGGCAACCCTTCCACCAGCATATAATCGCCTGCCATTACACGAGGGCATGCCTGCGCCACGATCGCGATCACCCGGCCAACTTCACCATCCGCCCGCAATTCGTCAAGAAGATCGAGATCATACTGCCGGGTATAGGGATCGTTCGAGACAAACATTATCACCAGTGTCTCCCGGTTGATGATGGTTTTGGGGCCGTGCCGGAAGCCAAGCGGGCTATCGAAGGTGGTGACCGTTTTGCCGTCCGTGAGTTCGAGCAGCTTGAGCGATGCTTCCCGTGCAAGACCCTTCAAGCCCTTGCTGCCCAGATAGACCACACGTTCAAAGTTGATGTCGGCAATCTTCTGCAGCTCGCCGCCGAAATGCTCGAGCACGGCGCTGCCGGCAGTAGCCAGCGCTGCAATGTTCGCCTCTGTCGTAAACTGTGGCAGGAAGGTGCCGAGTGCCGCCAGCATCATGCAAGAAAAACTGGAGGTCATGGCAAAGCTGCGGTCATGGGTGCGCTCAGGCAATGCGATGGCAAAGCAGTTGGCCCGCTTCTGGCACAAGGTATAGAGCTCGCCCGACGTATTGCATGTCACCACCAGATGGTAGGTTCTCTCGACGCATTCGTCGGCAAGGGAAACAGCAGCCATGCTTTCGGGGCTGCTGCCCGACCGGCCGAAGGACACCAGAAGCGTCGGTATATCGGCCTGGAAATAGTCTCCCGGCCCGGAAACGAGGTCAGTCGTAGCGATCGCATCCACACGGCGCCCCAGCCGCGACGCCAGCACAGGCTCAAGGCATTCCCCGATGAAAGCGGATGTTCCGGCGCCTGTGAGGATGATCCTCAGCCGGGGATCGTCAAGAAGGGGTTTGAGAAAACCGTCAAGAGCGGGCCGGACTTTCGCGAGCAAGTGTGCGGTTTCCTGCCAGGTCTCGGGCTGCTGTGAAATCTCGCGGGCGGTCCAGACGGCGTTCTGGCTTTCAAGGACATCTTCGGGAATATTCAAATACATCATGCGGGGTCCATCGCTTCGGCCTGACTGGCGGCGGAATACATTGAAAGTACGGTTTCAATCCGGTGGATGATCAACTCTTCGGCTGTATTGCCGATCCGCCCTTCCCGCACCGCGCGGTATTCTTCGGGCATATACTGGCTGATCATCGTCAGGGGGGGTGGTGAGGCATTCAGGCTCGCCACCAGTTTGGCCACAGCTTCCTCCACCTTGGGCTGGGCCCAGTAGTAGCGGATGCGGTCGCTGTAGGAATATTCAAGATCGAGGCGCTGTTGCGGCCCCTCGGCAGCGTAATATTTCTGCCAGTGGGCGGGGTTTCCTTTCATGGCATCAAGGACAGTCTGGCGCACGTTCGCCGCATCCCCGGGCGCCACCAGTGCCTGCTCGATCATATCAAGCGCCAGAAGCGCCTGCCGGAGCGCGTAGGTGAGCGCCGGACCAACCTTGAGTATGGCAAAATGATCGCGTACCAGTGCCGCCAACGCGGAGGGGTTCTGGTAATCGGTTGAATGCGCCTCGAACACCATCGTGGGGAACTGTTCGATAAATCGGCTGAGTGCTTTGGCCTCACCGGGCACATAATCCACCACCTTGTGATGGTCGAACTCCACCCCCGGCTGGACCACAAGCCCCACCACGCGCGGCCAGACATAGGCAAGCCCTGCGCCCTCGAACGCGCGCTTGTGGGCATAGATGGTGGCTTCCGCCGCTTCGGGCGAGGTGACGGCAAGGCTGTCCAGGTCTTCGGTCGCGCCGCCCGGCACCGGCACTTCGGTGCCGATGATATAGACCGGCGGTTCGCCGCCCACGCCCTTCCACGCGGCTTCCGCAACCTTGCACAGGCGCACGGCACGGGACGCGACAATCTCGTCTGTCAGCGGCACCGGGTCGCCCGCGCAGGACATGGAACAATCCAGGTGGATTTTCCTGAAGCCTGCACGCACATAGGCATCGATCAGCACGTCGGACCTGTCCATGGCCTCATCCGCATCCAGATGCTGCCAGCAGTTGGGGCCCAGGTGGTCCCCGCCAAAAAGAATGTCCTTGTGGTCAAACCCGACCTTGTCGGCAATGGCATATACCCGCGCGACAAAATCGGCCGGGCGCATGCCGGTATAACCGCCGTCCTGATTGACCTGATTGGATGTGGCTTCAATCAGCACGATGCTGTCCGTGGCCTCGCCGTGCCTCAGGGACGCCTCGATCACCAGCGGGTGCGCCGAACAGACGGAATAGATGCCGACCGGGCTGCCGCCTTTGTGCGCGGATACGATATCCTGCATCACCTGCATACTCATACTCCTACAACGTCAAGCGGCTTTGCTGTTTCCCAGCCACCGCGGGTAAAATCCGGGATGTCGACACTGTTGCTGCGGTTGGCCACACTCTCCGCCGACAAGGGGCCGATGGCCGACCATGCGGCAGCGTCATAGACGCTCTGGTCAAGTGCCTCACCTGCGCGCAGGCAGGCGACAATGCGCCACATCATCACGAGGTCCATACCGCCGTGCCCCCCGTGTTGTGCGGCGAGGTCCGCCGTTCCCGTCCAGAGCGGGTGATCAAAGCGTGCCTGCCAAGGCGCCATGTCGGTGTCCCAATCGGCATGCTCATCCTCCGCGCCAGCAAGCGCGATACGGTCGGGGAAGCTCGCGAAGGCGCCCTTTGTGCCCTGGATGAGGTTCAACCGGCTGTAGGGCCGCGTGGTTGTGGTGTCGTGCTGCACCATGATGCTGCGGCCCATCACCGTCTTGATCAGGGTGGTGTTCATGTCTCCCGCGATAAAGTGCGCCTGCCGCCGTGGGTGGCCGGCGGGAAAAATCTCCGCCGCATAGGCCGCGCGGCCAAGGGCCGGGGAACTGACGGATGTCAGATAGTCAAACCGGTCACCCCGGTTGATGTTCATATATTGCGCGACGGAGCCCAGACCGTGGGTCGGGTACAGGTTGCCGTCACGCCTTGTGTGCCACGGCGTACGCCATGACCCGGTGTGGCGGTCCATATCCTTCATCTGGAAGCGCAGTTCATGGATATAGGCGCCTTCGCCGTGGGTCAGCTCCCCCAAAAGGCCGCGGCGCACCATATTCAGCACCATCAGCTCGGACCTGCCGTAGCAGCAGTTTTCCAGCATCATGCAGTGTTTGCCGGTGGCTTCGCTTGTATCTACAAGCGCCCAGCAACCTTCAA
This sequence comes from Kordiimonas aestuarii, assembly GCF_025574465.1. GTDB lineage: Bacteria > Pseudomonadota > Alphaproteobacteria > Sphingomonadales > Kordiimonadaceae > Kordiimonas > Kordiimonas aestuarii. The sequence continues at coordinate 81,984 of NZ_JAOBPP010000013.1, read as the reverse complement.
CGGTTTGCGCGGCGGGCACTTCGACAAAGGCGTGTTTGCCGCTTTTCATCGTCTCCACCGCCATCGGCACATGCCATGACCACGGGGTTGAGATGATCACGGCGTCGATATCGTCACGGTCGAGCAGGCGGCGGTAGGCGTGCTCGTCCCCGTTGATGAGATCGGGGCGGTAGCCACGCGTGCTTTCCACCTCCGACGCCGATTTTTCAAGCACGTCGTCATACAGGTCCGCGAGCGCGACGATGCGTACGCCGTCAAGCATGATGAGGCTTCGCACGTGATCAAACCCGCGCTCACCGACCCCGATCAGGCCAAAGCGCACTTCGTCGAGCGCATTGGCCCGGAGCGGCCCGGCGTTCGTCCTTTGCGCAGCCGTTACCCCGCGCGCCGCCACAAGGGTCGTGCCCACAGCACCGGCACCAGCGAGGAACTGCCTGCGATTTGGTCCCGCGTGCGTCATTCGTTTTCGCCTTGCAACGGATGGGCTTCCTCGGGCTCCGCCGCCAGAAGGCCTGCGGCCACAAGCGCGAGCACAATACCCGCCAGGCGGTAGCCGCCCGGCACCACACCAAGAAGCGCGAGCGAGATGATCGCGGTCGTGAGCGGGGCACCGGCATTGGTCATGGGAGAAACCACCATGGCCTTGCCGAACCGGAAGGCATAAACGAGGCAGAGCGCGCCAATGGAATTCAGGATCTGGATGAGCGCGGCAAAATAAGGCCCGCCAAGGCCGAAACCCCAGTTGATCGGCTGGCTGAAATCGGTCATCGCAAGCGCGACGGGGATAAGCGCAAGGCCCGTCGCCATCATGTAGAAAAAGATACTTTCGGCATGCATGCTCTCGTTCGAAAGCTTCATGAAAAAGGCCTGAACACCCCATGCCCCCAGCACGATGAGCGCGAGCAAGTACCAGCTTGTGCCATAGTCCGCCACGCCTTCCGTGCCGCTATAGTCGAAAAGCGGCAGCGCAATGAGTGCGAGCAGGATGCCGACAAAGCCCAGCGCCGTCGTGCGTTCCTTGAGAAAGAAGAAGGACAATACAATTGTGACTACAGGCGAGAGCGAAATCACCGGGAAGATGAGATAGGCCGGACCGGTCTGCACCGCGTGGAACAGCACCATCTGCCCGCCGGCGCCGAGAAAGCCGATGATGCAACCGTAGAAAATCGACTTTGCGTCATATTGCAATTGCCATTTGATGCGTGCAAGCGCCCACAGCGCGGGCGGCACCATCGTCACCGCCCAGACGCAGTAAACCAGGGTTTCAGGGAAGCCATGCTCGGACGAGATACCGGTGAAAGCGCCCCACAGGCCCCAGAAGATCACGGTGACAAGGGCGTAGACAAGCCAGGGTTTGGAGGTCATGTTTCTCTTCCCGCCCTAGTTCGCCGGTTTGCTGAGACGCAGGATTTTGGCCTCATGCCCTATGACCTCGACCGTATAGGGGATGTCGTAGGTGCCCTTGTCCTCATGGTCCCAGAGGTCACGCACGGTCGCTCTCTCCCACTGCAGGCCAAGGTCGCGTTTCCAGCTCACCGTCATGTCTACCGTCGTGCCGTTGCGGTTGAGAAGCGCGACTGCCCAGCTGCCGTCCGACAGTTCCTTGGCGTAAATCTCATGGTCGCCGTCGTCGCGCACTTTCTCCGCCTGCAGGCCAAGCGCGTCCTGGCTGATGGCGATCACTTCCTTGTTGGTCAGCGTCTCCAGCGTGTAGCGGTCAAGGTCGCGAATGTCCGAGCCGACAAGAAGCGGCGAGGCCAGCATCGCCCACATGGAAAAGTGGGTGCGGTATTCAATGTTCGAGGCACCTGCGCCCACAAGCGTCTTGCTCTTGCCGTCAAGGCCGACGATCAACATGTCAAAATCGTTCCACTGGCCGGGCTTGGCATAACGGCCAAGCTCCACGCCGCGGTCGATCATGTCGAGCACGTCAAAATAATATTGCTCCCGGTTTTCGGGATAATCGAAATCGTCCGAGATATCCTGCCCAATGCGCCAGTGGTTGGCGCCGATGTCGCCCGCCCATTCCCAGACATTGGTCCAGCCGCAGTGACAGGTATGGTAGACCACATCCTGCTTCTCCGCGATCAGCGCCTTGGACATTGTGAGGAAATCCCGCCGCACGACTTCCGCGCTTTCATTCACGTGGGAGCAGCAGGCGTCATATTTCAGGTGATCGATGCCCCAGCTCGCGAACATGGCTGCGTCTTCGGCCTCATGGCCCGCGCTGCCGGTATAGCCCGCGCAGGTGTCCTTCCCAGGGCCGGAATAGATGCCAAGCTTCATGCCGCGCTCGTGCGCATAATCCGCCAGATATTTGATGCCCCGCGGGAATTTCTCGGGGTCATATTCCAGCGGGTGATCCTCGCGGCTGCCCTCATAACGCTGCCAGCCGTCATCAAGATTTACATAGACATACCCCGCGTCGCGCATGCCGTTTTCGACCATGGCGTCGATGGTCTCGATAACGAGTTTCTCATTGATGGCGACACCAAAACCGTTCCAGCTGCTCCAGCCCATCGGCGGCGTTTTCGCCAGTCCATTGCTCATGTTCAGCGCTTCGAAGTTCGTTATCTTCTCAGGCGAGGCGGGTTCTGTCGCGTGCACTCCACTTCCGAGTGCAAGCGCCGCCAAGGCTGCCATGCCGGTGAGGCGAACGGTTTTCAGTAAGGTCATCATGCTGCTCCAACAGGTCTTTCATCACGTGGACCGGCACCGAAGTGCCGGCCCTGTGGTTGAGGAAACGACGGGGAGAGTGGGAGACCCCGCCTCATGCGATCCTCAGAAATTATAGCTCGCGCCAAGGAAGAAACTGCGGCCCCAGCTCTCGAACCCGGAGACGAGGCGCGGGTCGCCAAGGTAGGCCCGTTCCTGCGCGTTTGTCAGGTTGTTGCCCTTCACATAGACGTCGATGTCATCCGTCAGGTGATAGTTGAAGGACGCGGAGACCCAGGTTACAGCCTCGCCGGTTGACGGCACACCCTCGATCGGACTGTAGAGGGAGACAATGGTCTTGCCGCTATAGTCAGCCGATACCATGGCTTCGAACTTGTCGTTCGCATAGATGCCGGCGAGCGAGTAGGCATGCTTGGAGACACCTTCAAGCCCCTCTTCCACGCCGTCAATCTTCGCCTTGGTGTCGGTATAGGTATAGTTCGCAACCACGCCGAAACCGTTCTCAAAGAAATACTGCAGGCCGACCTCGAAACCCGTCACCTTGGCGCTCTGCCCGTTGACCGGCTGCTCGACATAGAAATCCTGACCCGCGATCGGCACGTCATAGGTCGCCTGCGAGGTGACAAAACCGTCGATATCCTTCCAGAACACCGCTGCCGTCAGCGCCGAGCCTTCCTTGAGATACCATTCAAGCGCCACGTCCATCTGTTTGGCGGTGATCGGCTGCAGGTCCACATTGCCGTCGACATACATCGAGAAGTCGCCATCATAGGCATAGTCTTCCCGGGTGGGTGCGAGCTGGTTGAGGGACGGCCGCGCCATGGTTTTCGCGGCCGCGAAGCGCAGGATCAGATCATCCCGCAGCCAATAGCCCGCATTCAGGCTGGGCAGGAACTTGGTGTAGCTGCCGCTGTCGGACTGGGGCACCGCCTCACTATAGGTCACCTCATAGTGGCTGGTGGCCCCACCGCTGTCCTGAAACACGATACTGGTGATCTCGTTCACCGCGTAATCGACGCTGGTCTTGGTGTGTACAAGGCGGCCTCCGATATTGGCAAACCAGTTGTCACCTTCGAAATCCACCTGCGCGTACCCGGCCCATGTTTCCTCAGCAACCGCGTAGGATTTCACGGCATTGCGAACCGGCGTCATCAGGTCTGAATAGTTTTCGGGATAGGTTACACCGTTGATGGTTTGCCCGTCGGATGCGCGCAGCGCTTCCCAGTAGGCATCGATATCGAACACGACGAAAGTGCGCGGGAAATCACCGTCCACCCCGGACATGAAATTATCGATCGGCATCGGGCGCACCACATCAACGCCGACGTCACCGAAAGTGAACGGGTAGTCACAGTAGTTACAGGCGTTCTCGAGATTGTCGACCGTATCGCGGCGTTTGTTCCGCTTTGTATAGGCGCCGCCAATCTTGATGGCGGAAACCACATCCATATTCGGAGTGAACTCAAGGTCTAGGGTAGAGCCGTAAACCTCGTCATGCACATCTGTGCCGCCCAGCTCCGCCCAGTGAACACCGTAGTCGTCGTTGCCGAGGTCGGCAAGCGTGCGCCCGTCTCCAAGCTCCATGATGATGCTGGGCAGGCCGTTCGGGTTCAGGCTGAAATAACCGGTATGGTCGCCCGCCGCGCCCGCCACAACCCAACTGTCCTTGCCGCCCGAGAGGCGTTTGGCATTCGAATAATAAAGGTCACCTGTGACACGGAAACTGTCCGACACGTCATATTTGCCGTTCCAGCCCACCTGATAGGTATCAACCACACGGTGTTCGTTGCGCGTTACCTGCTCGGGCACCAGACCGTGTACGGTCATGCCGGTGACAAGGCCGTTATCGATGACAAGATCGCTCCAGTTGCCATATTCGCCCGCATCGCTTTCGTCATAGTATTCTACGTAGAAAGCTTCGGTGTAGCCCACTGCAGGTGAGTCAAGCCGGGTGAACAAGCCGTCAAAGGTCATCTCGAACCTGTCGTTCGGGCGGAACTGCAGCGCGCCCGAAACTGCCCAGCGCTTCTTCTGTTCGATCCATGTGCCAATAGAATAGCAGCAGGGCGAGGTGAGCACATCGGCGTCACCAAGCGCAGCTTCCGCACCCACATCACCTGCGGACGGCCAGTCCTGGTTGAAGTGCATTTCGCCAAGGCCGTCGGAACGGGTGGTCTTGTCGGAATAGGTAAACCCGAACAGCACGCCGACCGTATCGTCGGAGAAGGTCTGGCTCACCACGCCGGAGAACTTGTACCCCAGGTCTTCCGACAGGGTGTTATAGTCCGCCTCCCCGCGCACAGTGGCGTTGAAGCCCGGACGGTCCAGCGGGCGGGCGGACCGCAGGTTGACGGACCCGCCGATACTGCCCTCAAGCGCGCTCGCGGAAGCGGATTTCAGTACGTCTGCGCCCGAGATCACTTCGGACGGCAGCACATCAAAGGCGAAATCGCGGCCATCGTCATCCGTTGCCAGCACGCGATTATTGAGGGTGACGATGCTGTATTGCGGCGGCAGGCCGCGCACAGTGACATATTGCCCTTCGCCGCCATGGGCACGCGAAATGGTGATGCCGGTGATATGCTGCAGTGAGTCAGCGACGTTGGCATCGGGAAACTTGCCCAGTTCCTCGGCCGAGATGGAATCCAGCACCTGCTTCGCGTCGCGCTTGGTCGCAAGCGAACGTTCAAGGCTCGCGCGTTTGCCGGTGACGACAATTTCCTCGAGCTGCATGTCCTCCGGGCTGTCACCCGTATCCTGCGCGAGAATGTTTTGACTGAAAAAGCTGAGCCCGAGGACGCCACAAAGTGCGGTGCGCGAGGCCAGATCAGAGAATTTTCTTACCATTTTCCCCACCTGTTTCCGGTGTTTTATCATTTGAAGGGCCAAATGACGCCGTGCTTGCATCACACGGACAGGTGGCGCCTCCTCCCGAAACAAACGATAATGAAACCTTCTTGAGATGCAAATATATTCACAACGAAATATTATGAAGTCTCAAAATGATATAAAATGAAATATAAGAGGATGCGATTGAAGCTTTTGGACCGGGCGTCCGCAAGCATCTCAAAAAGAAGCCCTCTGAGAATCGCTACATGGCATGAGGCGGAATATCGTTCCTGATGACGCCCATAGCCCTTCTCCCACAGCCACGCCTCAAACTTGAAGATAGCATCAATACCTAGGCAACCTGCTAAAATACCACTTCGAACGAAGTGGGATCGCGCGTGCTGTTCTACGGTATCCAAGCCCATTACGCCGTCGCCATGACGCTTTATCGTGCACTCATACTATCTAGAGCTGGAAAATCTCACTATTTTGAGAACTGTCTCAATAACATTGAGAACGGACATCAATGACAGTTCTCAGAAAAAGCTGGACACCGTCTCTGGTGCTTCCGCCATTTCTGGATTGAATTTCTCAGAGATAGGTGGACGTTTTCTCAGATAAAACCGGAAATTCCATCATATTTTCGAAAATACATGGAAATTCCAGATATACCCTGTGTGACAGGCTTCCAAGATATTATCGCGAAATGACGTAAAGTTCGACGTCACTCAGATAACGCCAGTTGATCGCTAACCAGGCCGTAATATCGTCCGCGGGACCGGATGAGGCTCTCATGCGTGCCTTGCTCCACAATCCTCCCGCATTCGAGCACGATGATATTGTCGGCCTTGCGCACAGTGCTCAGGCGGTGTGCAACAACGACACGGGTGCGACCAGTCAGGGTCCTGTCGAGGTTCTCGACAATCTTTTTCTCATTCTCCGTGTCGAGCGCGCTGGTTGCTTCATCGAAAAACAGGAAAGTCGGGTCCTTGTAAAGCGCACGCGCGATCAGTATGCGTTGCTTTTGCCCGGTGCTGAGGGCGAGCCCGTCATTACCGACCCGTGTCATCAGACCGTAAGGCAATTTCTCGACAAATTCGCGCACGCAGGCGATATCCAGGCAGCTTTCGAGGCGCGGCATGTCCGTTATTTCATTCTCAAAAGTAATGTTGCGTAGAATGCTGTCGGAAAAAATGAACCCTTCCTGCATCACCGTACCGCAGCCCGCCCGCCACGCACGGATATCAACGGTCCGGAGGTCGAGACCTCCCACCCGGATAGTTCCCGCCTCCGTGTCGTAAAGACGCAACAACAGCTTCAGAAGCGTGGTCTTGCCGGAGCCGCTCTGTCCCACGATTGCAGTCGTTTTGCCATGGGGGATCCGCAGTGAGAGATGATCGATAACAGGATTCGCATCGGGGTCGTCATAGCGGAAGCAAACATCCTCTAGCACGATATCGCCGGTAACGACCGGGACGGGCTCACTCACAATATGGCCTTGCTGCTCAACCTCCGTCTCGGTGGCATAGACATCCTCTATGCGTTCCGCTGCAATCGACGCATCCTGCGCAAGTTTAAGGAACTCAAGGCTTTGCAGCAGCGGCGCAGAAAGCTGGCCGATGACAAGACTGATCGCCATCATGGCACCAAGCGTAAGCTCACCGGATATGGCAAGGCTCGCAGCAATGAAGGCGCATAGAACCGCCATAAGCTGAAGCCCCATGGTCGCACCAACAAGCTGCCACTGTTCTACTTTCATCGCCCGGATGCCGACATGAAAGAGCCCGGCCCGCGTCGCTTGCCATTCGTCACGGTACAATGCTTCGCAACCACTCAGCCGCATCTCCTGTGCGCCGGAGACAAGCTGCATCTCCCGAAACTGGCTTTCCGCCATCAGGCCGAAACGCTTGAAATCAAGCGAGCGGCGCAAAGCCATGAAGCGCCAGGTCCAGAAAACAAGAAAGCAGACGCCAACCATAAAAGTCAGTAAAATCAGCCCGCTGTAGCTTGCCAGCAACACGCCATAGAGCAGGACCGACAGCAGGGTGAAAACAATCTCGAAGGCATTTGAATTCAGGAACAGCTCGATTTTCATATGGTCACCGAGCCGCCCGACGATATCGCCAAAATTGCGCTCATCGAAGAACTTCATCGGCAGGTTGAGGAGCCGCGCCATAAAGCGTGTAATCAATGTATGGTTCACGCGCGATGATACATAGACCAGTATCCAGCGGCGGCAAAAGAGAGCGACACCCTGCCCGGCCAGCACAAGAAACTGACCGATGAGCAATACTTTGAGGATGCCCATGTCACCAAGTGCGACACCTGCGTCTACCTGCGCCTGTGTGAAGAGCGGCAAGGCCACGGTAAGGGCAAGGCCAACGACCATAACCAGTATAAGCTGCGTAAGAGGCCTGCGTTCCCTAAACAGGAGCGGCAGCACCGTGCGCAAACCAAGGCGCTCCGGCCTATCGCCGTCAAATGTCTGCCGGTTGCCTGCGTGCGTGAAGAATATACTGACACCAAACCTCTGTTCGTCCTCACTGATGGAGGTCCAGTGGCGTTCAAGCTCATCAAGCGGCAGTTTGACAACACCGTCGGCATAGGGGTCCGAGACATATGCAATACCCCGGCGGATATCATGCAACACCACATAATGATTCTGCTTCCAGTGCAACACCGTCGGGAAAGACCGAGTTTCCTTCAGGTCATCCACCGTACACATCATGGCCCTGGCATGCAGGCCATATTGCTCGGCGGCGGTGCAGAGGTTGAGAACCGACACACCCTGTCGGGTCTTGTGGGTCGCCTTTACCAGTTGGTCATAGGGGACACGGATACCGAAACTTTCCGCCACCATGCGCAGGCAGGCGGCACCACAATCCATGGCATCACGTTGACGGAAATGCGGATGGCTCCGGAAAGTAAACATTGTCAGGTTTCCTCCGGACGGAAGGTATTCCAGAGGCGTGACAAAAGGCTCTCCGGCGCTGTCACGATTTCTGCCATGCCGGTCATGCCTTCCCTGTACAGGATAAGCCCCTCACCGGCCTGCCCTTGTCCGCCCCGTAGCGCCACACGCACATATCGTTTACCCTCGACCACCACGGACGAGAGGGTCTCAACTTCTCCGGCATGTTTGCCAAAACGGCGCGAAGGATAGTCGTCAAGCGACACAAGAACCCTGTCGCCGACATGTGCCTGCCCACCGCCTGCACCGTCGAACGCCCCTGTCGCATACAGTTGCTGCTGGTCGGGCATAACGATGAAAAGTCGCTCTCCTTCAACGACAAAACGTTGATCGCTCCAGTCACCGAAGGAAAGTAGGCTGCCGCCCACGCTGGCGTGCAGCAGATTTTCGCGCTCCCAGTCACCGATCTCGGCCAACAGCAGCGTATAAGCTTCGGCAAGCTCCATGTGGGCTGCTTCAGTTTCCTGCCTGTGGGTCCACTCCAGGTCAGCAAGCTGCTTTACCAGTCGGGCCAGGGCAATTGCGTTTTCTTCACGCTGCTGCCTGTTTGCGATGATCAGGGACTTCTGGTCGAGAATCTGGGTCTCGATTGCCTGCACCGCCAGCCTGCTCCCAACACCTTTCGCCAACAAGCCGCGACGGACTTCCGCTTCCTCGGTCAGTGCCACAAGTTTTTCTTCCGCGATCACCCCTGCCTCGACCAACAGACCCTGAACCGTTTCAAGCCGCCGCTGCTCAGTCTGGAGCGCGGCACGAGCCTGTGTGTGTGGCTCCGGGTCGTGGGTGCGCTCATAACGAGCTCCCGCCTGGCGAAGGCTCTCATATCTCGCCTGAAGCGGACCGAGGTGCTGGAATAATGGTACGTCCATAGCCAGCTCATGCGGCAGGGAAGCCACCAGCCAGTCTTTGAGGTTCAGCACTTGCTGGAAATCTGCCGGGCTGGCCAGCACCGCAATCAGCGCACCTGCTGCCACCTTATCTCCCTCACCTGCCAACAGCGCCTCGATACGCCCAGCGCGGGGCGCAACGCCAAGCCCGGCATTAGGGCTGCTGCTGATCACCACGGGCAGGCTAATTTTCTCCGGCGTTTTAAGTGTCGCCGCGAAGATCAGGAATAAAAGCAACGCAGCCCCAAGGAAATAACCGCCGATGCGCTCCATCAGGGTTGGATGACCAAAAAGCATGGCTTCCCGATCGAGGATGTCATATTTGCCGTCGCTCAAATGTTCCCCACCCCAGCTCACTCGTCCGGCTTTGCCTCTTCTTCGGAAGCGACATATTCCTCGACGCTAACCTGACCCTCCCGAGCTGCTTTTTTCTCTCGTATTTTACCAAGATATTCTAATGCAACTTGAGGAATATTGCCGGAGCCCAAGGGCCGCATTTTTGAAACAAACATATCAGCCACTAACGTGGCGTCTCTGCCGCGAAGGCCGTGCACGACGGCGCTAGCATTGCCCTCATTCGGATTTGTGTCGTTGACAACACCTTGAAACAGATCGGCAATATAATAGTCCTTCACGCTGGCCTTGATCTGTGAAGCGCCCTGCACCCGTGTAGCGAAGGCCGGATCTGCATAGGCTGCAATATGAGACTTGAGAGCTTCCACGCTTGGAAAAAGCGCCGCATTCTCTTCGTAAAGCGTCGAGACCTCAAGCACTTCGTCGCGCATTCGGGCCCCTCGGTTCGAATTAATGAAATCAATCGCGTTCTCCTTGAGCTGTTCCCACACTTTGTCGGCGGTATAGGCCTCGGGCCTGATGTTCGCGCAGCCCACATAGCCGTGGAACAGGCCATAGATTACGAGTGGGTCATCCCAGTTTTCCAGGATGATGTGATGATGAATATCGTTCAGGGAAAGCTTCACTCCGGCCACTTTGAGGAGCTTCCTGTCCAGAAGCCCGCGTTTGCCGTACAGCAGCGAGCGTAACTCCTGCTCTGGATAACGCTTTGCCAGCTCCGAAATGAGCGTGACATTATAGAGATTCAACCAGTAGGCCAATTGCTGGTTCTTGGTCCATTCCGCCATCGGCACCGCGTCTGGCATTGCGGCTAGCTCGGCGCGGATACGCAGCACGGCTTCAAGATTCTTACCCTCGAAAGCAGGGAAATAAAGCCGGTTGCCCTCAAAACGAGTGCTCGCGGTATTGCCTTTGATAATGCGGCGACCGACACCGGGCTCCGGCGGCGCGGCATAACTGCGGTCGGACCGCCCGGCCTCAAACACCGTCGCCTTCAGCACATACGACCAGTCGTCGTATGAGATACTAATGGACTCGGATTCAGCATATTTGCTGGGTTCGAAGAGTTGCTCAGATGCAAAGGCAGGCGTAGCTGCGACACAAGTCATCCATACAAAAATACTTCTTACTACCGAGATCACCGTCCAACTCCTAAAAAAACAAAGATGTGCAGGGCGCGGAATCCCGCCCTGCAACATGATTACGGATAAACGTGATCCGGCGCCATTTCGTCATGAATTGGCGGAGTAACCCCACCACCCTTCAGGGTCTTCATTTCTTCCACCGTCAGTTCACGCGCCATGCGGCGGGTTGCGATACGGTTTTGCTGTTTTTTGTCCATTTTGTTTCTCCCTATGAGAGTTGGTTAAGTATCTTACTCAGAACTAAACCTTTGCAAGCATTTTTATACTATTGGTTTATTCAGCGGCCTCCATAGTTACTCGATAGGGAGCAACGATATGGCGCGATTTGAGAGCCTCGACCCATGCTTGAAAATCTTGGTTCTGCTTGAGGCTCGGGAAAGACGGTACGCCCGCCATGCCGTACTGTGCGGAGCCCTCGCCGCCGATAAGAAATGCGCAGAAAGTCTCAAGCATGCGGCTTTCAGGGCAGTTGTCCTCTATGGGCAGGAAGTTGCCCATCGGGTTCACCTCTAAGAAAATATACTCCCTGTCCGGGGTGACGATGAAATCGAAGCAGCCAAAGACGATGCCCAACTTCTCCATAAGAAGAATGCAGCCGTCCCGCACGACAGCTGGCAACTCATAAAGCGTGAAACCGAGCGCCTCGTTCGCTTCCCCTCGCCAGTCGATCTTGCCGACAGTAGAATTCTGACTATTGATTTTGATACTAACATCATGGCGACCAAACATAGTGACCCGCAATTCATAGGCTTTGGGCACATAGGGCTGATATATGCCAGGTGCATGGCGCAGCGCATAATCATCATCCAGGTCATCGTCAGACAGTAGTGTTGTATAAACCGCGGCTATGCCTCCGTCCGACAACCTCCAGTTAGCTGGTGCAAAGGTCTTAAAAATAAGCCCTCCGCTTTCATGCCTTCGCGCAAAGGCACGGATTGCTTCAGGGTCATGCGAAGCCAGGGTTTCCGGAATATTGAGACCACACCCCACTGCCAGTTTTAGTTGTAATAATTTGTCACTTGAGATATCATAGGAGCGTAGTGGGTTCACCCAGCGCGCATAGGGGGCAAGGCAATTCCTCAGGCCGGCAAGAAAATACCCAAACTCCTGTTCAGCCACCGGCACATCGGCGGGATGCATATGTGAAGGCATAACAGGCCTTGACGGGCGCCTGTGCCATACGACATCAAAATTTTCCATACTTCCTGTAGTGATATCAGGACTTTGGCAGGAGATCACTGGCGCAATATCATTACCCAGATAAACTGAACCCGTTTGCTTTTGCGGAATATCGTCCGTGCACCAGAAACTGACATCATGCCCCGCCAGCCTAAGCACATAAGCCACAGCAGACGCATGCATATCCCCGGCTTGCGCGGTGAACAGAAGTTGCATATCTCTCCCCCAGAGATCGAATCACTTAATCTGAGGTTGCATAAATATAAACTTAATGTCTACAAAATTATACTTTGACTATCGATAAAGGCGAGCCACTTTCTCGGCTCAAACGAAGGTACGAGGATATTCCTATGCAGCGATGCAGCAGTATCGTCGGACATTTTCGCGGCGCCTATCTAACCTTTTGCAAAGCTGCAGAGCTTATCTGGACCATGTATATGGACGACTACAAAAACTGGAAATTGAAGGGATAGTGGAAGTATTTAAGACAGCGGCCAGTGAAGCATATGAGGGCAGCTTCGCATATCGTTTTATGGAGCAGCTCAGAAACCATGCCCAGCATCACTCTGCCCCACTGCATGGAGCCTGGTTTCATTCTCGAAGAATTGAAGTTGATGGCGAATTAACTTCCCAAAGACGTTTTTCAACTAGTGGGCGGATAATTATCACTGAAATCAAAAAAAACGATCGACTGAAGAAAGTTTTATCGGAATTAAACTCAGAGCAAGATGAGCTGGATGTTGGAGCGCTTACACGTGAATATATTGAGCTGCTAGGGCGCGTTCAAAAAACACTGAGAGATGGACTTAATGAGCATAGAGAAGTGTGGGTGCGCCATATTGAAGGTGCTGTTGAACGCTATGCTGCACAGAATGATGGCGACGTCCTTAATCTCTCTGTCGCCGAGTTTTCTGCTGATGGTGACAAGCTAGAAACCCATACACACATAACGGCGGAATTGATCGATTATATCCGTGAGCTGGAGGTAAAGAACGGCAGTTTGACAAATCTTCGTCACCGCTTTGTGTCTAACGAGCTGAACTCACCCCAGTAAGCAGGGCAGGCAACGGATTCAGATGCATAACCAATATCTGTATAAGACTTCTTCTGGCGGGAGCGCCTATATCGCGGGGGGTGACTGAAAGTCACCTATCGGCCAGAGCGCGACTATTCCTTTATTGGATATCCGCACTTCACCAATATCTGCTTTTCGCCACAAACGGACAGGCAGATGCATAGACAAAAGCCGCAAATGTCGCCGTGCGCTTGAAGCGTTCCAGGATCGAATAGGCTGAAGTCAAAAGCCGAACACCATTTCGGTGTCCGGCTTTTTCTGAGAAATTTCCAGCTTTTTCTGAGAACTCTCACTCATGTGGTGGGCCCGGAGGGACTCGAACCCCCGACCAAGCCGTTATGAGCGGCCGGCTCTAACCAACTGAGCTACAGGCCCCAACCACGGGGCCTCGTTTAGCAAATGGATCGCGGCTTGGGTAGCCCAAAAATGCGGGAAATATCTTGCGCCTCAACCTTCGCGGCGCGCGACATCCCGCATAAGCATTTCAAGGTCGACTACCCGCTCAAGCGTATCAGCACTTTGCCAACTCATTGAGGCCGCTTTTTGCGCCGCGTTGAGGGCGGCAGGCAGATCACCGCGCGCCTGATGGATTTGGCTCGCAACGGTATATCCTTCTGCTCGCAGGATTCTCAGGTCTTCAAGACGCCGGATCAAACTCATACATTCATCAAAACGCCCCAGCGCATGGAGGCATTGCATATGAGCATATTCCACCACAGGTGTGCCGGGATAGCGCGCAAGAAAACCCTCTACACGGTCGATTGCCCGATCGGCCGTCCCTGCCTTGCAGTGGCCAATCGCCATCATCTGGATGGATAGCGCGTTTTCTGGCGCGAGACCGGCGACCCGCTCAAACGCAACCGCGGCCTCACCATAGGCACCCATGCTGTCATGGCACTGTGCCAATTGGTGCCATGCTTCCAGCGATGACGGCCGCAAGGACACAGCCTCTTTCGCCAGCTCCAGAGCCCGGTCTAATGCCCCGTTATGGAAAGCCAGCACACTTGCGATCAGTTTTTGCTGTGGCTCGGGCACATTGGTAAAATATGTCTCGATTACCTTGGCAATAATGCGCGCAACATCCTTGCGCGCAACGTGACGACGATCGAGAGCATAGACACTCCAGTCCCGCGTCAGCACAACGCTTTCATAGGAAGGGAAATATGCCACGTTGGGCAGACGGGCCACCAGGTCGCCGCACACGGCCCGGAGCACGCTTTTGCCATGAGAATTCGCAACGATAATATCATCGTCCGTAAAGGTCCGTGCAATCGGCACCGGCGAGGTAGTGATGAGAATTTTCTTGGGTTTGCCAATAGAATCGATCAAGCGGAAAATATCCAGCAGATAGGCCCGGCACCGATCATAATCCAGTTTGCAGAAATGGAACTGATCGCCATAGAGCTGCAGGAGCCTGTTATCGCGCGGAGCTTCCTCAAGGAAACGGCGGCGCTTGCTATCCCACCAGCTCTCTATGAGGCCCAGGGTGATCACCACCGTCTCAACCTCAAATACTTTCGAGAAATACTCGAAAAGCGCTTTCCGCCGCTCGATTGCCCGATCACGACGGATTGGCCGGAAGCCCATCAGCCCGCCGTCAATGACATAGCCGTTACCAATGTCATAAAGCAGGTCGTCCGTATCTGCTTCGCGGAAACCGTTCCCGCGCGTGAGGATGCCGTGGCACCAACTCACTTCATTATGGATGCCCGCCGGGGTGAACTTATTGACGATGACCTGAGGAATGGAATGCCATTCATCTGCAGTCATTAGAAAGTTGAAGTCAGCGACTTCGCTACCCATGTCACGCAGGCGGGAAGCAACCTCAAGCGCAAAACAGCTGCCAAAGACAAAGATCGGCTTACGACCATCAATCTGGAACTTAGGCCGCGTCTCCGGGCTGCATAGGGGTGCAAGGCGATCAAAACTGCTGTGATGAAAGGCTAGCGATATGTCTCTGTCCGGCGCAAGCATTGTTGCTGCGGGCGTCAGCATTCCGGGGTCTGGTTCAAAACTCATAAGCACCTGTGCTGTCTAGTTGCCCGCAACCGGATATGTGCCCTGCATGCATATACTGACCATATTGGGGTGTAAAGCCAAACGCCTTCACACCACCGTCACATGGATTTGCAGCAAGCCTCTAAAGCGCGTCGATCTCTTCCTTCAGGCGGGAGCGTTTGTCTGTCGCGATGCGTTCCAGCACCCGCACCCGTTCCTCAAGCGCCCGCACGTCGCGGCGGAGTTCACTGTCACCCTCACGGGTCGCTTTTTTCATCGCGTCAGTCTTCGCTTTCATCCATTGGCTGAAACCTGCGAATATAAATGATCCGAAAATGATCATCAGCACAAAAATCTTGCCGTCTTCCATCTGTCTGTCCTCGCGTTGTCGTCTCTGTATATTTTTTTGGCCTAGAGCGCGTCGATCTCTTCCTTGAGCCGCGCACTCCTGTCTGTGGCAAGCTTTTCAAGCACACGTACCCGCTCCTCAAGGGCTGCGATACGTTTGTCTCTGGCCTTGTCCTGCTCTCGCGTGCGGCCGGTTTTCGACTTCGCAGAAATGCTGACCATTGTCACGACCGCGATCATGACAATCAAAACTACGGATGTAATCATCCCGAATACGCCCATGGCGTCACCCTCCACTGTCTTTTGTTATACCCCTTGTATCAATCCGATATAGGGTCAGCCCAACGTGATTGCAATGGCTGAATTCTCATTCTAAGACAGGCAAAGAAGAGCAAATCGACAGGAGGAACCCATGACCGGCAAAACCACCTTTATCACCGCCCTGATACTAGGCGCGAGCCTGTGCACGCAGCCAGCAATCGCCGCGCCGTGTGCCCAGGGCACCTGCGAGAGTGTATGGAAAGAGGCCGACACGGTCAAAAGCGACAGCGCAATGGATTTCGCGAAAGACTATGCCCGTTTCCTTGACGGCGCCCGCACCGAGTTGATGACCGTGGCGTCAGCGATCCGCATGGCGAAGGACATGGGCTTCGAAGAATGGACGGAAGGCACCCGCGTCGCCCCCGGCAGCCGCTATTATATCCATAACCGCGACCGGGCGCTGACACTGATCATCGGTGGGCGTGAGGATATCGCCAAGGGTGTGCGGCTGGTTGCCAGCCATATCGACAGCCCACGGCTTGAACTGAAGGGACGCCCCGTCGATAATGCGCAGGGCTTTGCCCTCTTTCAGACCAATTATCACGGCGGCATCAAAACCTATCAGTGGACAAATATCCCGCTTGCGCTCGTGGGCCGTATCGACCGCAAGGACGGAAAGGTGATCAATGTGGCTGTCGGGCTTGATGCCGACGACCCCATTTTCATCATCCCGGACCTGTCGCCGCACACTGCGCGCGACCAGATGAAGAAAAACGCCCGCGAGGTTGTTGAGCATGAAGACCTTGACCCTATCGCGGCCACCGGCCCGCACGGCGAAACCGCTGTCGCTGACTGGGTGTTTGAGCACCTGAAGCAAACCTACGATGTTGACGCAGCCGACCTTGTCTCGGCCGAACTCTCGCTTGTGCCCGCCACCCGCCCGCGCGATGTGGGTTTTGACCGCAGGTTGACCGCCGCTTATGGGCAAGATGACCGCCTGGCCGCATTCGCAAGCCTGAAGGCTGCGGCAGACATCAAAACACCGCCACAGACGACACTCATCCACCTGGCCGACAATGAGGAAAGCGGCAACGTGAATGTGACAGGCGCGTCCTCGACCTTCCTGACCGACCTTGTGGGTGAACTTTTGTATGCTGAGGTCGGCGACAGCTACCGCCAGCCCCTGCTTGCGCGCACCCTTCGTGCATCCAAGGCACTGTCGATTGATGTAAACCCGGGTGTAAACCCCATGAGCCCCGGCGTGTGGGAGCTGACAAACGCACCGCGCCTCGGTTTCGGGGTGAACATCAAGCTGTATGGCCGCGGCTTCAATGCCAATAGCGAGTTCACCGCCTGGACGCGCGCTGCACTTGATGAGCGCAAGGTGCCGTGGCAAACCACCACCTATAAAGTCGGCCGCGCGGGCGGCGGTACCCTTGGTTCGGAACTGGCACACTATAATATCGACACCATCGACTTTGGTGTGCCAGTGCTGTCGATCCATACACCCTACGCAGTCAGCGACAAAATGGACGTGCTCGCGCTCAAGGAAGGGATCACGGCTTTCATAAGCTACGACAAATAGGGCACAATTTTACGTACCGCTTCAAAAACCCAGCCATTTCTGTCATACTGGCGGTTGGGTAACTTACAGCCCTTTGGTGGGGACCAAGGGGCGCATGAGGTGGTGCTGAAATGGTTGAATCAATCAATACAAACGCCGGCGGTTTGCAGGGCGTTCGCTCGTTGAACAAAACAAACTCGCTTTTGCGCACTGACCAGAAGGAGCTGGCCACAGGCAAAAAGGTGAACGACGTCAAGGACAACGCGGCGATCCTCGCGGTCTCTCAACTGCTGGAAAGTGACCTCGCGGGCCTTGGCAGCGTGAAAAACTCGCTCGACCGCGCGGTCTCAACATCCGACGTGGCGCTTGCTGCCGGGCAAGGCGTGTCTGAACTGTTGCTGGAGCTGAAGGAAAAAGCGGTCAAGGCCGCCGATCCCGGGCTGGACGACGCCAGCCGCCAGTCGCTCAACGACGAGTTCACCGCGCTGCGCGACCAGATCAGCGGTATCGTCGACGGCGCTGAATTCAACGGCACCAATGCGGTCAAGGCCGGTGGTGACGATATTGTCGCCCTCAGTGGCGCGGAAGGGGACGGTAGCCTGACCGTGGCGGCGCAAGACCTGTCGCTGGGCGGCGGGAACGTGTCGCTATCCGCCGCACAGGGCATTGCTACGCTGACGGACGCACAAGCCGCCGTAACAGCGATCGAAGATTCGCTTGCGAATGTTTCAGATGCGCTGGCTGAGATCGGCTCAGGGTCCAGCCGGTTGCAGGAAACCAAGGATTTCACCGAAGCGCTTTCAAACACCACCGAAAAAGGCATCGGTAACCTTGTGGACGCCAACCTTGCATCCACAAACGCCAGCTTCGAGGCCAATCAGGTCCGTCAGGCGCTGGGTATCCAAAGTCTGTCGATCGCGAACAAACAGCCTGCCTCTATCCTTGGCCTGTTTGAAAGCTGATAGTGGTCACCCTCTGCGTACTCCAAGCCCGGCGAGCGTGCCGGGCTTTTTTATGTCCGGATTTATTCCAGTTTAATATTCAGATTCATTCTTGCGCGGTCTCAGCTGCGCTCGCTCTGGGTTTACCGATATAAAGAGCGTGATTGCCGAAATCGATGGCAATCGGGCGACTGAACAGGATATCAGCGCCCAGGATCATCGCGGGCACCCGCGATGCACCATAGGTGGTGAAGACAGGCAGGTTGGACGACAGGATATCCCGGTCCCGCAATATGAGTTCGCCCATTTGCAGCCGTTCGACCCGCAGGCTTTCCGCCCGCATCCGGCCACCGGCTGCTGACAAGGTCGTACGGCGGAATTCTACCCCGCTTGTCCCTTGCTGCCGGAGCTTGTCCGCCGCCTTGCGGTTCACGACGGTAACCGCCGCGCCGGTGTCAATGATTGCGGGCACCACCAGCCCGGCCACACCGACATCCACAGCGACGGAGCCATTACCCACGGTCCGGCCGCCAATACGCTGCCAGTCATAGCCTTCGTCTTCATCAGGTTTGAACGCGGCGCCGTCGACATAAAAGCGAACACTGTCGCCAATCACGACAAGTACGCTGCCTCGCAGGAAATCCATGCCCAGGATGCCGTATGGTGTATCAGCGCCGCCGCCCGGGTCCGGCATCGCGATGGTACGGTCAACGCGCATAATTTCGCCAAAGGCGGCAAAGGTGTGCAGGCGGTAGTAATCCATCCGGCGTTCCCCTGTCGCGGTAATAACCGCCGCGGCCCGGCTGGGGATGGGGGTCAGCCCCTGCTCCTTCACGAGCCGCTCATAGAACACGGTATGGCTTGCGGCACTGTCGACAAGGAACGGGAAGCTGCCATAGCTGTCCACCTGCACATCCACAAGGCGACGGCCATGATTGTCGCCCACCGACACATACTCGTTGGCTTGCAGGCTGTGTGTGAAGGCAAACAGGCCTAAAACAAAAAGGGGCAGCCAACGAAGGCTACCCCCATTTGATGTTTCTTGTCTGTCCATGCCCTTAGGTATCGAGGAAGCTTCTGAGCTGCCGCGACCGGCTTGGGTGCTTGAGCTTCCTCAGCGCCTTGGCCTCGATCTGGCGGATACGTTCGCGGGTTACCGAGAATTGCTGGCCCACTTCCTCAAGCGTATGGTCGGTGTTCATGCCGATACCAAACCGCATCCTGAG
Organism: Kordiimonas aestuarii; assembly: GCF_025574465.1. Classification (GTDB taxonomy): domain Bacteria; phylum Pseudomonadota; class Alphaproteobacteria; order Sphingomonadales; family Kordiimonadaceae; genus Kordiimonas; species Kordiimonas aestuarii. The sequence continues at coordinate 62,530 of NZ_JAOBPP010000013.1, read as the reverse complement.
CACACGTTCCTCACGCGGGGTGAGGGATGCCAGCACGCGCGTGGTGGTCTCACGCAGGTTCGACTGGATCGCCGCATCAACCGGCAGGATAGCGTTCTTGTCTTCGATGAAGTCACCAAGGTGGCTGTCTTCCTCGTCACCGATGGGTGTTTCAAGGGAGATTGGCTCCTTGGCGATCTTCATCACCTTGCGCACTTTTTCAAGCGGCATCGAAAGACGTTCCGCCAGTTCTTCCGGCGTCGCTTCACGGCCAATCTCGTGCAGCATCTGGCGTCCAGTACGCACCAGCTTGTTGATCGTCTCGATCATATGCACCGGGATACGGATGGTGCGCGCCTGATCGGCGATCGAGCGGGTTATTGCCTGCCTGATCCACCATGTGGCGTAGGTCGAGAACTTGTAACCCCGGCGATATTCGAACTTATCCACCGCCTTCATCAGGCCGATGTTACCTTCCTGAATAAGGTCGAGGAACTGCAAGCCACGGTTAGTATATTTTTTCGCGATCGAAATCACGAGGCGGAGGTTGGCCTCCACCATTTCTTTCTTGGCGATACGGGCTTCTTTTTCACCCTTTTGTACCGTGCGCACGATCCGGCGGAATTCAGCCACATGCAGGCCGGTACGGCCAACAACTTCGCTCACCTGATCGCGGATATTGTTGATGGCAACCGCTTCGCCAGCCACAAACGATGCCCAGCCTTTGCCCTTGAGCTTGCCGACACGCTCGGCCCAGTCTTCCTCAAGTTCGTTACCCTGATATTCCTCAAGGAACGCAATACGGCTTACCTTGTGGCTTTCTGCAAGGCGCAACAGGCGGCCCGACAAGCTCATCAGGCGTTTATTCAGGCCATAAAGCTCATCCACCAGTTCTTCAATACGCATATTGTTGAACTTGACCGAGCTTACGAGCGCAATCAGATCCTCGCGCAGGTTCTTGAAGCGGCGCTCCTGCGGGGTGGACAGCGTATCGTTGGATACAGCCGCCGCCAGACGCGCGTCCTGCAGCTTGGCATATTTTTTATAAGTCGCGGTGATGAGCTGGAATTTCTCGATAGTTTCCGGCTTGAGGTGCGCTTCCATGGCGGAAAGCGACATCGCCGCTTCCTCGTCATCGTCATCCTCATCGTCATCGCTGCTTTTGGCTTCACCGTCGCTGTCACCGTCTTCCTCGTCGTCTTCGTCAGACTTCGAGCGCACAGCGGGCGTCTCTTGCGGCTTGCTGTCTTCGGCCTTGGCAGGCTCCTTGCCGTCCGCGCCTTTAGCGGCCTCGCCTTCAGCGCCTTCCTTCAGCACGTCGCCGCCGTCTTCGTCCTCAAGATCGGCACTATTGGGCTCTTTGCCCAAGGTGGCTTCAAGGTCGATGATATCGCGCAGCAGCATCTCTTCATTTTCGAGACGCTCGGCCCACTCGATGATGGCGCGGAAGGTGAGCGGGCTCATGCACAGCCCCTCGATCATCGTCGCACGGCCAGCTTCGATCCGCTTCGCGATAGCGATTTCGCCCTCACGGGACAAAAGTTCTACCGAGCCCATCTCGCGCAGATACATGCGCACAGGGTCGTCGGTGCGGTCACCCGCTTCCTTTTTGTCGGTGGGCTTGAACTCTTCCTGTTCGTCCTCGTCCTCATCTTTTTTCGATTCGGCTTCCCCGTCCTGTTCGTCAGGGTCGTCGCCGTCGATGACGTTGATGCCCATTTCGGACAGCATCGTCATGATGTCTTCGATTTTCTCGGATGACATTTCCTCGGTCGGAAGGGCGTTATTGAGCTCATCATAGGAGATGTAGCCCCGCTCCTTCGCCTTGGCGATCATCTTTTTGACAGCAGCTTCCGCAGAATCGACGATCGGGCCAGAGGCGTTTTCTTCTCCGCCGGTGTCCTTGTCGTCGTCCTGATTCGCATCTTTTGCCATGTATTTTCTCTCCAGATCTGCGCGAATCGCAGTCTATACCATATTAATTGAAAGAAAACCGTCCTGATTCGAGACGGTAGCCATCTTTATCGGCTTCTTTTTCCTCCAGTGCACGGTAGGCCTCTTGTGCTGCCACAAACCGTGCGTGATTTTCGTCCGTCATTTCAGCCGCATAGTCGGCTTCCGCCTGCACATATTCTGCATGCGCTGCTGTAATATGCTGGAATCGCGAGACAATATGCTCAAACCCTGTCAACGCGTCAGAGAGCGCAGCATCGTCCCAGGCGAACCAATCATCGCGTAATCCGCGTTCATTCATGAGCTTTTGTAAAGTCACCATTTCGGGCCTGTCTTCCAAATGGGTAATGACCGCCTCATGGTCAAGTCTTTCCGCGAGCGCGGCCTTCTCTAATAGCGCATTGCGTATGGCGTCAAGCCCCGGATAGGTAAACTCAAGCCGGGCCACATCCTCTTCATGTTTGATCATGATCTCGGGATGGTACACCAGCGTGAGGATAATCACCTTTTCAATGCGGTCGGTGACCGGGCTTATGCCACGCCCGCGCCCGATGGATGTCTGGCCCAGAAGACCGGTCGCCAGCGGTTCCCGCGGGCGATACCCGCCCTTGCCACGCCCGCCCTGAAAACCGCTGCCCTGAAAGCCGCTGCGCTGAAATCCTCCACTCTGAAAACCGCCTTGGCCTCGTTGCCCCCCGCCCGACTTGCGCACCGGCCTGAACAGGTCCCAGATGCGGTTGCGAAACTCGCTCTGGTACAGTTTCTTGACGTTTTCGTCCTCAATCTCCGAAAGCGCGCCAAAAATCTTTTTCTCAAGCCCCGCGCGCCGTTCCGGCGTATCAGCGGCCACACCCCCCGTCAGGTTGTTCCACAGCACGTTCACCAAGGGACTGGCGTTGTCGATCAACTTCTCGATCGCCTGCCTGCCCTCTTTTTGCACAAGGCTGTCCGGGTCCTCACCTTCGGGCATGATAATGAACCTGAGCGACTTGCCAGCCTTGAGCATGGGCAGGCTCCGTTCAACAGCCCTGCCCGCCGCGCGCATACCGGCGTTGTCGCCGTCAAAAGACAGGATCGGCTCATCCGCCATTTGCCACAGGTGCGATATCTGCTCTTCCGTCAGCGCGGTGCCAAGCGGCGCCACGGCATAGTCAATGCCCGCCTGCGCCAGCGCGATCACATCCATATAGCCTTCAACCACCATGACCTGCCCCGCGTCATAGGACGCCGCACGGGCATTGGCCCAGTTATATAAGGTAGCGCCCTTGTGAAAGATCGTGGTTTCAGGGCTGTTGAGATATTTTGCCTTGGCGTCTTTACTCAGCGCCCGCCCACCGAAAGCGATCACCCGTCCCTGCCGGTCGGTGATCGGGAACATCAGCCTGTCGCGGAAGCGGTCGTAGGATGCGCCGCCGCCCTCGGGTTTGATCAACATACCGGTCTCGATAAGCTGGTCCTCGCCGATGTCACGCGCGATCATCGCGTCCTTGAGCGCGGTGCGGCTCGCAGGCGCGTAGCCCAATTGGAAGCGCTTTAACGTCTCGTCCGTCAGGCCCCGCCCCTTGATGTAATCATAGGCCGCACGGCCGATCTGGCCCTTGAGCTGCGCCATATACCATTTGGCGACACTTTCCATCACTTCGGCGAGGGTAGAGCGTTTCTTGTCGCGCTCAATCTGCTCACGGCTTGGCTTGGGCACATCCATGCCCGCTTCGCCCGCCAGCATTTCCACCGCTTCGATGAACTCCAGCCCCTGGGTGTTCATGACAAAGTCAAGCACGCTGCCATGGGCGCCACAACCGAAGCAGTGGTAGAAACCCTTCTGGTCATTGACGGTGAAGGACGGCGATTTTTCATTGTGGAAGGGACACAGGCCCGAATGCTCACGCCCGCGCCGCACAAGCTTCACCTGCCGTCCGACCACGTCGGACAGGGTGAAGCGATGCTTCAACTCATCAAGAAATTGCGGGCTCAGCGCCATTCTTTACCCAACCACCGGCTCATACATGGAAGGCTCTCCTTCTAACGCATGGTACGCCGTGAGAATAGAGCCAAATCCGCCCGAGGCTACAAGGCGCGGAAAGTCTGGCCTCCGTTCGATATCATTTCCTCAAGCTCGCCTTCCATTTCCACCATCTCATCGCGAATCCAGCGTGTGAACAGTTCCACCTGTTTCGGCATCGGCCGCTCGGCTGGCACAAGGTAGAAACACTGGCCGCTCCGGAACGGCTCGCCGCGGATACATTTGAGCCGTCCGTCAAAAAGCGCGTCCGCCGCGTTCGTGAGCGGCGCAATACCAACACCACCGCCCACCATGGCTGCCTGCACCAGAAGCCCTGAATGGCTGTAGCGGCGGCTGACTTCAAATCCGCGGTCCGCCATGCCATTGAGTTCAAACCAGTGCCGCCAGTAGCTGCCATCACTATAGCCAAGAAGCGGATAATCGCCGAGGTCTGCAATCGTCAGGTCCCGCCCCGGCGCGAGTTGCGGCGCGTAGACCGGCATATAGACCTCATCGCGGATCGAGGTCACTCCGTCGGGCAGGCGGCCAATACGTCCCCCACGCACGGCGAGGTCATACCCCTCGGCCACGAGGTCGATGATGCGGTCATCCGCATTCAGGCGCACATCAATCTCGGGGTATTTGAGGCTGAACTTTGCGAGGCGTGGGATGAGCCAGAGAAGCGCGAAAGAATGATAGGCGGTCAGGCGGATCACATTCACCTCGCGCTTACGGCTGATGTCCGCGACCGACCTGTCTATATTTTCCAGCGCCTGTGATACCGCGAGCGCGAGCGTGCGCCCGGCAGTTGTCAGCTCTATCGCCCGCGGGCGGCGCGCAAAAAGCGCGACCCCCAGTTGCTCCTCAAGCGTTTTGACCTGCTGGCTCACGGCGGACTGCGTGCGCCCAAGCTCTTTTGCGGCAAGTGTCAGGCTGCCAAGTCGCGCGGCCGCATCAAAGGCCATTAACCCTGAGAGCGACTGTAGCTTGTACCTCATTTATATAGCCTTAAAAAATCTAAGCCTCAGACTTAAAACAACGAATTTGTAATTAACCTGTATACGCACAAAATCAACGATAACAGCGATCGAGGAGACAAACAATGACTAAGAAATACGACAGCAAAACTGAGCAAAAAGGCTTTTGGAGCAAACTGGCCACCCTGCTGGCCCCGCAGGACGAGACCGTGCTTTACACCACCCGCATCATCAACAAGGCGGACAAGGTTGAGGAATGTTCGCGCGCTATTCAGGCGCGCCACAAGCGTGCAGCGCCGTCCTTCGACACACCGCTTTCGCTCATCCAGAACTACGACTAACGCCCGTTCACGACAGTCCACAGCATACGACAGCCCGGCTCACCCCCGGAACGACTGATGCCGGAGACAGGACAACCCTGCTCCGGCATCATTTTTATCTCTGGGTAAGGCAGGACGCCTAGCTCAGCAGCTTCTTAATCATACCGCTGGCCTTGGCGAAATCCATCTGGCCTGCATAACGCTCCTTGAGCACGGCCATGCAGCGGCCGATGTCCTTTAGGCCCTCTGCGCCGATTTCCGCCACCACTTCACGGCACGCAGACGTAATCTCGGCATCCGACAATTGCTTGGGCAGGAATTCCTGAATAGTCGCGATCTCTTCGCGCTCACGTTCGGCCAGTTCGCACCGCCCACCCTCTTCATAAGCCTTGATGCTGTCGTTGCGTTGCTTGACCATCTTGGAGAGGATGTCGGTGATCATGGCATCGTCGTCGCGCTCATCCGCGTTGGCGGTCCTGAGCTCAATATCTTTTTCTTTAATCGCCGCCAGCACGAGGCGGATTGTCGACAGCTTGCGCGCTTCTTTCGCCCGCATTGCAGCTTTCATCGCCTGATTGAGTTCGTCCCGTAACATTGCCCTGTCACCTTAATTCCACGAAAAGGAAGGCGAGATCATACCTGAAGCCAGCATCTGAAGCAAACAAGAAGGGTCCTTTTAACCCATTGATTTTATTAGATATTTTTATAAAATCTTTACTTGACCAGCCAGAGGCTTACGCTTATTGTCCCGTCAATTTGGCTGCAGCCAAGCAACCGCTTAACGCGGGCAGTTTTCGCAGCTAACCCCTTGATAATCAAGGGATATGTGTGACCCGAGAGGCAGGAGGAAAACGCCCCCATGACCGAATCCACACTACCCACTAAACCACCGGCAGACGATATCACTGCTGTTCTTGTGCTCGGTGACGGCACTGTTTTCTGGGGATATGGTTTTGGTAGAGAGGGCGACGCCGTGGGTGAAGTCTGTTTCAATACCTCCATGACCGGCTATCAGGAAATTCTGACCGACCCGTCCTACGCGGGCCAGATCATCACCTTCACCTTCCCGCATATAGGTAATGTCGGCACCAACCATGAGGACATGGAACGCGATGTCGCGGCCTCACGCGGGCTTGTGGTGCGCGAAAATGTAACCGACCCGGCCAACTTCCGCTCGGAAGGGCATTTACACGACTGGGCAGAAAGCGTTGGCCTCGTTGGCATTTCGGGCATCGACACGCGCAAGCTGACACGCCTTATCCGTGCCAAGGGCGCACCCTCAGGTGTGGTTGCCTATAATAAAGCCGGTGCATTTGACCTGCCCGCGCTCATGAAAAAAGCGCAAGACTGGCCGGGACTGAAAGGCATGGACCTCGCCAAAGACGTTAGCTGCACCAAAGAACGCAGTTGGGACAGCACCCGGTGGACAGTGGCAAATGGATACGGCACCCTCAAGGACCCCAAGGCCCATGTGGTGGCGGTTGATTATGGCGCGAAAGACAACATCCTGCGCTGCCTCGCCGAGACCGGCGCGCGGGTGACCGTTGTGCCCGCCACCGCCAGCTTTGACGACATCATGGCACATAAGCCGGACGGCATCTTCCTTGCCAACGGCCCGGGGGACCCGGCAGCTACCGGTGACTATGCCTTGCCGGTCATCAAAAAGCTGATCGATACCGGCCTGCCAATCTTCGGCATCTGCCTTGGTCACCAGCTTCTGGCGCTTGCCTTTGGCGGCAAGACCTACAAGATGCACCTGGGCCACCGCGGCGCCAACCATCCAGTGCAGGACCTGCGCACCGGCAAGGTGGAAATCACCAGCATGAACCACGGCTTCAGTGTGGACGGCGACAGCCTGCCGGATAACGTGAAAATCAGCCATATCTCGCTGTTCGACAAAACCGTGTGCGGCATTGAATGCACCGACAAGCCGATCTTCTCGGTGCAGCAGCACCCCGAAGCCAGCCCCGGACCGCAGGACAGCTTCTATCTGTTCCAAGAGTTCATGGACATGATCCAAAAACATAAAACCGCAGCCTAAGACATAAGGGACCACCAATGCCCAAAAGAACCGACATCAAAAGCATTCTGATCATCGGCGCCGGTCCCATTGTGATCGGTCAGGCGTGTGAGTTCGATTATTCGGGCACGCAGGCATGCAAGGCGCTTCGGGAAGAGGGGTACCGGGTTATCCTCGTGAACTCGAACCCCGCCACCATCATGACCGACCCGGAGCTTGCAGACGCCACCTATGTGGAACCCATCACGCCCGAGGTGGTCGCCAAGATTATCGAGAAAGAGCGCCCCGACGCGGTATTGCCCACCATGGGTGGCCAGACAGGCCTGAATACCGCGCTCGCACTGTCGCAGGACGGGACGCTGAAGAAATACGGTGTGCAGTTGATCGGCGCCTCGGAGGACGCCATCGACAAAGCGGAAGACCGCAAGCGCTTCAACGAAGCCATGTCAAAAATCGGCCTTGAGGTCTGCAAGGGCAAAACCGCGCATTCGGTCGACGAAGCGGTTGAGATCATGGAAACACTCACTGGTTTGCCTGCGATTATCCGGCCTTCGTTCACCATGGGCGGCACCGGCGGCGGGGTGGCTTACAACAAGGAAGAGTTCCTGGAGATCGTGGCCTCGGGCATCGATGCCTCCCCCACCAACGAAGTGCTGGTTGAGGAAAGCATCCTCGGCTGGAAAGAATATGAGATGGAGGTGGTGCGCGACAAAAACGACAACTGCATCATCATCTGCTCAATCGAAAACGTCGACCCCATGGGCGTGCACACCGGTGACAGCATTACCGTGGCCCCCGCCCTGACGCTCACGGACAAGGAATACCAGATGATGCGGAACGCATCGGTGGCCGTGCTGCGCGAGATTGGCGTGGAAACCGGTGGCTCGAACGTGCAGTTTGCCGTGAACCCGGAAAATGGCCGCCTGATCGTCATCGAGATGAACCCCCGTGTCAGCCGCTCGTCCGCGCTGGCCTCCAAGGCCACTGGCTTCCCGATCGCGAAAGTCGCCGCCAAGCTGGCAGTTGGCTACACCCTGGATGAGCTGGATAACGACATCACCGGCGTCACCCCCGCGTCGTTCGAACCCACCATCGATTATGTCGTGACCAAGATACCGCGTTTCACGTTTGAAAAATTCGCCGGCAGCCAGCAAGTGCTGACCACATCGATGAAATCGGTTGGTGAAGCCATGGCCGTGGGCCGCAACTTCTCCGAAAGCCTGCAGAAAGCCATGCGCTCAATGGAGACAGGGCTGACAGGCCTTAATGAGGTGACGTTCGAGGGTTATGTGCCGGGCTCCGGCGACATGAAGCCAATCCGCCGCGAACTGGCGGTGGCCAAGCCCGACCGTATCCTGCGCATCACACAGGCGATCCGCGAAGGCATGAGCCTTGAGGATATCAACGCCATCACCCACTACGAGCCGTGGTTCCTGCGTCAACTCAAGGGCATTGTGGACGCCGAGAAAACCGTGGCGGACAATGGCCTGCCGTCGGACGAGCGCCAGCTTCGCAAACTGAAGATGCTGGGTTTCTCAGACGCGCGCCTCGGCCAGCTTGCCGGTGTACCGGAAGCCGCCGTCTTCAAGGCACGCCACGACATGGGCGTGCGCCCGACCTACAAGCGTATCGACACCTGCGCCGCTGAATTCGACGCCCGCACACCCTATATGTACTCTGCTTATGAGACATTTGCGGCTGGCGAAGTGGCAGAATGCGAATCCAACCCGACCGACCGCGAAAAAATCATCATCCTTGGCGGTGGGCCAAATCGTATCGGCCAGGGGATCGAGTTTGACTATTGCTGCTGCCATGCGTGTTTCTCGCTCTCTGACGCAGGCTATGAGACCATCATGGTCAACTGCAACCCCGAGACGGTTTCAACCGACTATGATACCTCTGACCGGCTGTATTTCGAGCCGCTGACGGCTGAAGACGTGATCGAGATCATCCGCAAGGAGCAGGAAGTTGGCACCGTCAAAGGGGTGATCGTGCAGTTTGGCGGGCAGACCCCGCTTAAGCTTGCGCATGCACTTGAAGCTGCCAATATCCCGATCCTGGGCACCAGCCCGGACGCCATCGACCTCGCGGAAGACCGTGAACGCTTCCAGAACCTTGTCGAACGCCTTGGCCTGAAGCAACCGCAAAACGGCCTTGCCCGCAGTCACAAGGAAGCCATTGAGGTTGCCGACCGTATCGGATACCCGGTTCTTCTGCGTCCAAGCTATGTGCTGGGTGGCCGCGCGATGGAAATTGTGCACGATCAGGAAGGCCTTGACCGCTACATCAACGAAGCGGTGCAGGTATCAGGCGACAGCCCCGTGCTTGTTGACGCATTCCTGCGCGATGCGATTGAAGTGGATGTGGACGCGCTATCGGATGGCACCAACATCCATATCGCAGGCATTATGGAACATATTGAGGAAGCAGGCATTCACTCAGGCGACAGCGCCTGCTCGCTGCCGCCCTACAGCCTGCCCGTTGGCATCGTCAACGAGGTGAAGCGTCAGGCAGAAGCGCTGGCAAGGGGACTGAACGTGATCGGCCTGATGAATGTGCAGTTTGCCGTGAAGGATGGTGAGGTTTACCTGATTGAGGTCAACCCGCGCGCAAGCCGTACGGTGCCCTTTGTCGCCAAGGCTGTCGGCTACCCCGTGGCAGCCATCGCCGCGCAGGTCATGGCCGGTGCCAAGCTGACGGAATTTGAGCTCAAAGACCCGGTCACCGAACATGTGGCGGTGAAGGAAGTGGTGATCCCCTGGGCACGCTTCCCGGGTGTTGACGTGCTTCTCGGCCCTGAGATGAAATCCACCGGTGAGGTCATGGGCATCGACCAGAGCTTTGCCATGGCGTTCTACAAATCCCAGCTTGCAGCCGGTGTGAAGCTGCCAACCGAAGGCCAGGTGTTTGTCTCGGTGCGCGACAGCGATAAATATGCGCTGGTGCCACTGGTGAAGGACCTGCTTGAGATGGGTTATGACGTGATCGCCACCGGCGGCACCGCCGATTACCTCAAGGCCAATGACCTTGAAGTGAAGCGCGTGTTCAAGGTGACGGATGGCCAGCGCCCGCACGTACTGGATGTGATGAAAAACGGCGAAGTACAGCTGATGTTCAACACCACCGAAGGCAAGCAGGCCATCAAGGACAGCTATGCGCTCCGTAACACCGCGCTGTTGATGAAATTGCCGTATTTCACCACCATGGCGGCGGCCGCAGCCGCGGTTCAGGCGCTGAAGGCCCTGCGCGGGAAGACCCTGGATGTAAAACGCTTGCAGGATTATGCCGCCTGACCACGAGGACCACGAGACAAGCAAAAGCCGGCCTGAACCCCAGGTCGGCTTTTTTGTTTTGGGCCTGTGCGCCCTAGAAGACGACGTTGATATCGGCCACGTTCGCAATATCGAACTCTGCAAGCCAGATGCCGTTGCCGCCGCCAAGGTCGATCATCACACCGGCAACATTCTGTGCGTTTGTGGCTGCACTAGCCTGTGCCACGACATCATCGATATCGGTGAAATCAAACTCGGTCGCGGAGAGATCAAGGGTGTCTTCGTCCGCATTGAAGCTCCATATCTCGTCATCCCCCGAGCCCGCAATAAAGCCAAAGGTGTCCGCGCCGTCACCACCGTTCATATTATCGTCACCCGCGCCGCCCCAAAGCGTGTCATTACCCTCACGCGCTTCAAGGAAATCGTTGCCGGCACCGCCATACATGACGTCATCCCCGGCGCCGCCGTCCAGCTCATCAAGCCCGGCACCGCCATAAAGCGTGTCATCCCCGGCATTGCCTTCAAGATAATCGTCCCCGTCCGAGCCGCCCATAATGTCGCCCGAGTCACCGCTGAAGAGCTGGTCGTTGCCAAGTCCCGCCCAGATTTCGTTTGCGATATTAGCGAGCGCGTCAAAAAATTCATTGAGGCCGTCGGCATAAAGCAGGTCGTCCCCGTCACCACCGATGATGAGGTCAGCCCCGTCACCGCCTGCAAGCGTGTCATCACCGTCACCGCCCTGAATCCAGTCGCGGATGGCATCGCCGAACAGTTCGTCGTTGCCGTTGGTGCCCTGTTGGATCAGTTCATAAAGTGTGTTGATGTCCCCCGGCAGGGTATCCGTGCCGTCACCACCCGAGCCATCAGAACCACCTTCGATATTCTCTGCCAGTTCGCACAGCGGGATATCACCATACTCCGCCAGATATTCATTCACCGTCTCTTGTGACAGATCGACGAGAGTGGGGTCATTTTTGATAATTTCGATGGATTCCGTCAGTGTCTCCCTGGTTTCCTCATCGAGAGGGAACACGAGGAGGCGCTCCAGAAGTTCATCCCAACTGAATTCGGATGATCCGATAATTTGATAGGCAAAATCGAATATGCCTTGAAGATCGGAAATTTTGAGATCGCACTTTGCTTGGTCAGTCATCGCTCCAGCTCCGTTTGTGTGGCCTTGTTTTGTCAAAGTTTCCGGCACTGCCCGCACCTTGGGGATGTTGTATTTCGCACCCCGGATTCCGACATGACCCAAATGGGCTACGTTTTTCCCCTGAACGCGAACAGGCGCAATGGCGCAAAGCCGCTTCAGGCTTGATTTTTAGCCGAAAAGTGGCTATGAGGATTTGAAAGGCGCCGGCCCTCTGGGTCGGCGCTCCTGTTTTGTATACGCTGGGTCCAAAAGCCCCAGAGAACGATAATAAGAGAAATTGGACGGGATAAATGAACGACAAAGTCCCCATGCTTCAGGATGGTTATGACCGTCTGGCTGCAGAACTGAAGAATTTGAAATCCGTAGAGCGCCCCTCAGTGGTGCAGGCCATTGAGGAAGCCCGCGCCCACGGTGACCTCTCGGAGAATGCCGAATATCACGCCGCCAAAGAGCGCCAGGGCCACATCGAAGGCCGCATCATGGAACTTGAGGGCAAGCTGTCGCGTGCCCAGGTCATCGACCCGACCGCATTGTCAGGCGACAAGGTTGTCTTCGGCACGACGGTGACGCTCGTTGACGAAGACGACGAAGAAGTCGTTTACCAGATTGTCGGCGGCGATGAAGGCGACGTGAAGAAGGGCAAGATCAGCTATCAAAGCCCAATCGCCCGCGCGCTTATCGGCCGCAAGGTCGGCGCCGAGGTTGAGGTGAAAACCCCGGGCGGCGAGCGCTATTATGAAATCCTGAAGATTGAGTTCAAATAGGAACCGATTGTTCTTCGACAGCAAAAAAGCCCGCTCTCACACGCGGGCTTTTTTTCTGGCTGCAACCGGCAACAGCTTAACCGGCCACCTCGGGCAATGGCACACCCGGCGTGTGTTTGCTTGTGCGGATCGTCAGCGATGTCTTCACGCTTGCCACATTGGGTGACGGTGTCAATTCACTGGTCAGAAAATGCTGGAATGCCGCAAGGTCACGCGCAACGATTTTAAGAATGAAGTCGATCTCGCCATTGAGCATGAAACATTCACGCACCATCGGCCAACCCTCGCACTGATGCTCAAATTTCTGCAGGTCGCTTTCGGCCTGGCTGTGAAGTCCAACCATGGCAAACACTGTCAGGCCGTAGCCCAGGGATTCCTGATCCAGATCGGCATGGTAGCCCTTGATGAAACCTTCTTCCTCAAGTGCCCGCACCCGCCTCAGGCAAGGAGGCGCTGTGATGCCTACGCGTTCCGCGAGTTCCACGTTGGTAATTCGGCCCTCAGACTGAAGACACGACAGGATTTTGCGGTCGACGGCATCAAGTTTGACACGCCCCATCAGATAAACTCCTTGAAAAAACTCTCTAGCCGGCTGGGATACAGGGACGGCTGATTTGCATACTACAGAAGCAGGTTTCGGAAATAAAGTTCCAAATTCAAACAATTATATTTCTAACTTTAATCAACGCTGGCATCATGAATCAAATTGGGTAGTATATGCGCGCAGGGTGATTCGGGAGCTATATTCACCTCACTCAAAAAATTCAACAGTAAGCTAATTACTGGTCACAAATCGGGACGAGACGGCCTTCACATTGCCACGTGTGTGTAGTGATGTGTGTCAGTTGAAGTGGGTATAAAAGTGGGCAAAGCGTCAGCGTTCGACATGAATGCGCTTGACAGTCGGATCAGGGAACTGGTCGCCTACGCGCGTGAGCGCGACGGCGAAGACCGCACGACATTGTTCCGCAACCTTGTTGACCTTTTCCTCACTGGCAAAGCCCCGGCAAAAGAGCCGACACGCGCCCAGCTCCTTGATGTTATCGAGGCCCTTCTGCCGCATGTGGAAAGCGAAAGCCGCCGCACGGTTGCCGAGCTTCTGGCCCACCAGTCAAACCCGCCGATGGACCTTGTGCTCAGGATATGCCGCGACCGCGCCAGCCTTGTGGAAACCCTGCTGACGCTTGCACCGTTTGATGAAAACGATGTCATCGCCCTGGTCCGCGAGACGGGGCGTGAGCATCACCAGCTTATCGCCACCCGCAGCGACCTGTCAGCCAATGTATGGATTGCGCTGGCGCGCGCCGCACCGGCCGCACCGCCCTTTGACAGCCGCTCCACCCTGGCATTATGGCGCGACGACCTTGGCGCACGCGAAGGCGGCAGCGACCAACCGGCCGCAACGGTCACCGCACTGCACCCCGAAAAAACCGCAAGCCTGCGCATCCTGCGCACCGATGAAGACCTGATCGCCGAGCGTGTTTCAAGTGGTGCCCGCATGGGCGACACCCGCATGGTTGAAGCCGCCAACGACGAACCGGCAAACACCGACAGCGAGGCCTCCCCAGCCGCGACGGAGCAAGCATCGCAGGATGACCATCCCGAAGACCCGAACCCGGAACCGGAGGGGATCACTGGCGACGACACCATTCCCGCCGCGTGGGACAATGAGGAGCCGCTAAGGGACCCTGGCCCCGGCGGCTGGTGCTGGCGCAGCGACCGCGACGGTTTCATCACCGCCATATCGCCTTATGGCTGCAAGCTTCTTGGCAGCATTGACGCGGCCCTGGGCATGGGCATGCTGGACCTTCTCGGCCTCAATATCAAGCTTGGGCATCCGGTGACCCGCGCCTTCCAGCGCCGAAGCACCATCCATGATGCGCCGATCCACCTGCCTGACCTGGGCAAAACCCACCAGCACTGGACGCTTGAAGCCGAACCTTTATTCGGCGCTGGTGGTGTGTTTGAGGGCTACGAAGGTGTACTGACCCCGGTCATTGCCACCGGCAACGTCGCAGTACCCGATTATGGTGATGAGGACCCGTTGTTCCTGGACGACCCCCAGCCTGCACCACGGCGTGAACGGGCCGCCTTCGCTGAAAAGGCAGACATCGTGCAACAGCGTGTGCTGGAGCGCGACCGGGAAGACAGGATCGCCACCGAAAAAGCTGCCCGCGCCGCCGCCCGCAATGAACAACACCCGGCGCGTGAGGCGCGTGACAAGGCAGGCCGCACAAGCCCGGTAAGCAATGCGATTGGCAGCATGGCCGCGGCCGTGGTACGCAAAGCTGTGGCCGAAACCCTGAACGCCCCCCTGACACCATCGGAGGAAGCCAGGCGCTATCAGGTAAAGGCCGATGCGGTCAAAGAAAAGCCTGCCACCGAAACGGCGCCCCCGGAAAACCCACCGGAAAACCCACCGGAAAACCTGCCCGAAAATCTGCCCGAAAATCTGTCAGCGGAAGTGAAAGCGACACTTGGGCTTCTTGAAGAAGCGCTGACACGCCTCGGTGAAGCCGCCAATGCCGGGCATGGCACCCAACTGCGCCTGCAGTCGGAAATCGCGATGGCATGTGTGCGGGCCCTCAAGGACCAGCTACGCCGGGGTTAAGCCGCCCTTCCCGCCTTCACCACTCCTTGATTTGGCCATGATCGCGGGCGAGCCTAGCATATAGCCATATAATAATCAGGACATCACCATGACGACAGCCCGTCCCCTTGCCCGCCATATGCCAAAAGCGGCGTATCTATATCTGGTGCTTGTGCTTCCCCTGCTTCTGGGGTTTGCGCTCGGCCAGCCTGGTTTGGCGGATCAGGCATCAGCAGAGGAGACAGTCCCCGCGAGCATGCCGAAGCCAGCCCTTTGGAGGCTTTCGGACGAAGACAGTGAAATCTGGCTATTTGGCACGGTGCATATCCTTAACCCGGCGCTAAAATGGCGCACCGCCAAGGTTGACGCCGCGTTCAAGGATGCCGGGATTTATTATAGCGAAGCGCCCGTCGTGCAGGCCGATACCAAGATGATGCAGCCGCTGATCATGAAACACGGCATCAACCGGTCAAATGTGCCTTTTACCAACAAGCTGAGCAAACAGGGCAAGGCCGATTTCAAAGCTACACTAAAAGCCCTCGGCATGCCTGAAGACACCATGAAACAGTTTGAAGCCTACCGACCATGGCTCGCCGGTGTCAGCATTGGTGCCCTGCAGGTACAGGCTCGTGGCGGTGACCCTGAAGCAGGTGTGGACAAGATCCTGTGGCGAGAAGCTGTCGCCGACGGCAAGATGCTTGGTTATTTTGAGACCATGGAACAGCAGGTCAGCCTGTTTGGTGCCATGACGCCCGAGGAAGAACTGAAGTTCTTTGAAGATGGCCTCAGGCAGATGATTGAGGAACCCGATCTGTTGGACGAGATCACGCTTGACTGGCAGGCGGGCCGTATCGATGCCCTTTCCCACAAGCTTAATGGTGCCATGGAAGGGCAGGAAAGCCTGCGTGACCGCCTGCTGGTGGACAGGAACCGGGCCTGGGCGATGAAGATCAAGGAACTGATGGACGGTGAAGGTACCATCTTTGTCGCCGTCGGCGCCGGGCATTTGGCGGGCGACGGGTCGGTGCAGGATCATCTGGAGCAACTTGGCTATACCGTTACCCGCGCACAATAAAAGCCACACCCTCCGCACACTCTGGCAAACAGCCATAGATAGGGTGATATCAACTTATATATGGCGTATGCAATGAATGGCGACCCTGAAACAGCAGCGAGCGGACAATGTCATTCCAGAGTTATCTGACCAATATCCAGAAAACGACCGGCAACAGCCTGGCAGACTTCCAGCGCCTGGTTGACGCGAGGGGTTTCTCGCATGCGGGCGCACTGGGCCCCGGTGTGAAGGCGGGCGAAATCGTGGCCTGGCTGAAGGAAGACTTTGAGCTGGGCCACGGACACGCCATGGCGATCTACGCCTACCTGAAAGGCAAGCGCGAATAGACGGGTTCAACAGCGAACCCGCCTATGGCAAGCCTGCAAAGCCTTAGTTTTGCGCCATCAGTTTCGCGCGGCGGGACGCAACTTCGGTCTCGGCCACCCGGACCCAGACCTCATTGGTGCAAAGCCCGCGCTTGCATTCGCTGACTTCAAGCTTACCATCATCCAGAAGGGTCAGGCGACCATTCTGGCCCCGGCGCTTGCCGGGCGTGTAGACCTGGCCACCGGCCCACATATCACCGATCAGGCGGAAACGCTTGAGCACGACCGCATCGACTTCCGCCGCATCCTCGGCCCACAAGATGGTGCCACACAGCTTGGCAGTTTTGCCGCTGCATGGCGCCACCTCGATCATTCTTTCCCCACCGGAAGTTTGCCAGAACCCGGTGGGGTCGGACACATCGGCTTCCGCGCCCGAGCCAGCGCTTACCGCGGACGGGAACAAAGCCCCCACCGCGATCGCTATCCCGACAAAAGCAGCCTTGGTGCCCGGGGAGACCATCCCAAATTTCATAGTAGAATTGTTGCTGTTACCTGATGTGCGCATGATCTATCTCCTCGCTGTCAGCATGCCAATATGAGCGAGCGCGGTTCTGGCGAGGTCCGATTGTTGTTGCCTGACCTATCGGGGTCAAACCTATCGGGCCGGTAGTGCCGCGGCTTCGCTGGAGACGATTGAGCCACAAGACGCAAAAGGCGACTTGCCGATTTCGAAATCGGACTGATTTTTAAATAATCGGCAAGCTTTTGCAGAAATCGACAAGGGGTTTTGAACGCTTATGCAGCGCGTGCCAGCACTTGCCTGCGATATTCAGACGGCGTCAAGCCGGTGCGTTCCTTGAAAGCCCGGTTGAAGGGGCCGAGGGAGCCATAGCCAAGGTCCATGGCAATGGTCAGCACCGGGACATGGCGGGTATTCGCATCAGCCAGGCGCGCCTGGGCAGCCGTTACCCGGTAGTGATTGAGGAAATCCGAAAAGTTCCGGAAGCCCAGATGCTGGTTGATCAGCCGCCGCAGGCGGTGCTCAGGCATTTGCAGTTGCTCGGCGAGGGCTGTAATGGTCAGCCCGGGCTCCAGATAGGCTTCCCGCGCGATCAGGCCCTCAAGGGCTTTCACGTCATGGCGGTCTTCCGGCCGCGTGGGCCTTGGCACCTCTTCGCGCGCGGCGTCGCCAAAGACAAACAGGTCAATGCCCTCAGGGCCCGAAACCCGCCACAAGACAAAAAAGGTGATACAGAAAAACGAAGCCGATTGCAGCGGCAGCAGATAAAGCTTCCAACCCATGTCAATCAGCCACACCTCGGCAATCATGATACCGAGAGAAATAACCACGACTGAGATGACAAACACGCTGCGAAACTTCATGCGCGCGGGCATCAGGTCATCCGCCCGCCCCTGCCAGATCATATAGATAAGGTGAAAGAGGATACCCACCGCAACGGCACCAGACAGCACCATGCCTGTCTGGTGCAGCGCATCGTCCCCGGTGAAATGGCTGATCGCCAGCCCGCTGCCAGCCAGAAGCTTCAGGCCGATCACACCCCAGTGCCAGGGCTTCAGCTCAAAATGATCATCAAATTGCGACAGGCAAAACAGCCACGCGATAACACCGCTGAGAAAACAAAGTGGAAAAAGCGCCACGTCGGGCTCAAGGCCAATGATGGTAACATTGCTCTGTGAGCACAGAAGATAGGCAATTTCGCTGATCGCAAGCGCAACCGCCAGCCGCCCCCGGATGTGACCACAAAAATCGCGCAGCACCAGCACCGAAAGCCACAAAAGCAGGCTCATTGAGCCATAACGCAGCACATCATCAAGCGTTTCCAAGCTTCATCCCCCGCCGGATTTTTTTTGAATTCTCTACCATATAAGTACACAGGCGCCCAAAAACCAGAGCCACGGCGATATGCGCGACTGCATATGTCACTTGTCAATTCGGCATGACCCCGCTATAAAGTGGACATTACACTTATAGTAAACATGAGTAATCGATTTAACGAATAATACTAATCGAGCAAACCCGGTTGCAATTGCGCTCAGGAAGCATAAAGTGGGCCTCGCTGGCTGACGGGATGTTTCGCCGCAAGGCAGATGATGTCCCCGAGCCTATTCAGTTTGAACCTTTATTTTCACACATGATCAAGGAGGGACGCATGGCCGTTCTCGCAGCTAAACCAGCACCTGATTTCACCGCTGTAGCCGTCATGGAAGATGGCAGCATCAACGAAGAATTTAACTTTAAAGAGTATCTGGACGGCGACTATGGCCTGCTGTTCTTCTACCCGCTCGACTTCACCTTCGTGTGCCCGTCTGAAATTCTGGCCTTCCACAACCGCATGAAAAAGTTCAAGGAACTTGGCGTCAAGGTTGTGGCTTGCTCCATCGACAGCCAGTTCAGCCACATCGCATGGCGCAATACGTCAACCAAGGAAGGCGGCCTCGGCCCTGTTGACTTCCCGATGGTTGCTGACATCACCAAACAGATCGCGCGCGACTATGACGTGCTGATCGAGGAAGACGGCGTTGCCCTGCGCGGCACCTTCCTTGTTGGCAAGGACGGCCTCGTCTGGCACCAGACTGTCAACAACCTGCCACTTGGCCGTAACGTGGACGAGTTTGTCCGCCTCGTGGAAGCGCTTCAGTTCCATGAAGAGCACGGCGAAGTTTGCCCGGCTGGCTGGAACAAAGGCGACGAAGGCATGAAAGCCGACGCTGACGGCGTTGCTGCCTACCTCAGTAAAAACGCGGGCAACCTCTAAGCCTGACGTTTCCAAGCAAACACAAGAAAGCCCCGGAAAATTCCGGGGCTTTTTTTGTTGGCTTTATCCCGGCTCAGGGATTTATACCGGCTGGGGCATTCATTCCGGCTGGGCCAACAGCGTTTCGCGGTCCACCACCTCACCATCCTTGACCACCAGCGCGATGGCCTGCGTATTGACGATGCTGTCAAGGGGCGACGCGTCAAGCACCACAAGGTTTGCCAGCGCGCCGTCTTCCACACCGTAATCAAGGCCGAGAAAGTCAGCGGCACCCGTACTGGCCGCGGCCAGCACCTGCCAGTTATCGAGACCGGCTTCCGACAGTTTGATCATCTCCCGGTGCACCGAATAGCCCTGCACCGTGCCCCAATTGCCACCGTCTGTACCAAGCAGGACCGTCACCCCGCCCTCAGCCAGCGCGCCCACCGAGCGCAGCGTGGTCATGTTGCGCGCCTTACGTTCATCATAGCTTGGCTTATAGCGCGCGATCATGCCCTCATCCCGGTAGGCGGCCTTTACGCGGTCTGAGGCCAGTTCCTGTGCCAGCGGCGCTTCCAGAACGGCGGAGTCGAAGAAATAATTCAGATATTCGTTATGCACCGTGATGGTCGGGATACTCACGGTGCCGTGCGCCACCAGAAGCGCCGGGATATCGGCAGGCATTTCCCCCTTGGGTGTATGTGTCACCGCGGTCGCGCCCGCCGCGACAGCGTCCCGCATATCCTGCCATGTCTGCACATGCACAACCGTTTTGATGCCGTGTTTCCTGGCCTCATCAATGCCTGCCACCAGCGTAGCCTTATCGATGGACGGCATGTCATCATTTTGCGCATAGACAAACTTCACCACGTCCGGCTTGTTGCCCGCAAGGTCCGCGACCGACGCTCGAGCTTCTTCAGGGCTGCTCATGGTGCGCGTGGGCACGCCATATTCCGTACAGTGGCCTTCGGGCGCCGTCAGGCACGACAAACTGGCGTAAAGGTCCGCACCGCCAAATTCACCGGCGCGCTGGCTGGCACGCATTGCCATCAATCCCTGCTCATGGCCAAACAGGTCAAGAAACGCTGTTGTGCCCGCGTAAAGATAATGATTGGCGATCACGGGTGTGCCAACACCGTCCGGGCGGCCGCCCGGCACAGCATCGCCAAAGGAATGAGTGTGCAGGTCCACAAAGGCGGGCATGACCCACTTAGCGTCAAGCGCCACAACCCTGCCCGCAAACCCTGCCGGTCGGCCATCGGGGCGGCCTGCGATCTTGCCGTCCCTGATCAAGAGATTGCCTACCGCGACCTCCCTGCTTTCCGGGTCAATGATATGGGCGCCGGTGAGCAGCAGGTCTTCAGCTGAAACAGCTGATGCGGCTATTCCTGTCAATGATAGTGTCGCAGCAATAATAGATTGAAGTTTCATAAGTTCCTCCTCGCATTGGGAGCAGTTTCTAATGCCTGTCCCCTGAATAAACCTTGGTTCAGCGCACTCTATTTGCAAGGCAGAAATTCCGCTGCCACCCGGCTGGCATGCCGTACACCGCGACCACGCCCCGTTTTATCACTGGAGAATTGCATAGCGTCCGT
This sequence comes from Kordiimonas aestuarii, assembly GCF_025574465.1. Taxonomy (GTDB): domain Bacteria; phylum Pseudomonadota; class Alphaproteobacteria; order Sphingomonadales; family Kordiimonadaceae; genus Kordiimonas; species Kordiimonas aestuarii. Next base: position 41,769 of record NZ_JAOBPP010000013.1, on the reverse strand, counting down.
TCGCGCGCTAGCGTGGGTGCATCCAGAAAAAAGGGGAGTTAACCATGACAGCCATGCCTATGCGCCATTTGTTGGCCGCAACCACCCTCAGCCTGAGCCTCGCCATGCCTGCCATCGCCGAAGACGGCCTGAACGCAGAAGAACAAGCCATTGTGGCAGCGGTCGAGGCGGATTTTGACGCCCAGATCGCCTTCCTTGAAAAAATTGTCAACATCAACAGCGACACGCGCAACCCGGCGGGCGTGCGCAAGGTTGGCGCGGTGTTCAATGAAGAATTCAAGGCGCTGGGGTTCGAGACCGGCTGGATATCCATGCCGGAGGAGATGGACCGTGGCGGCCATTTTGTCGCCCGCCACATGGGTGATGGAGGAAAAAAAGCGCTGTTGATCGGCCACCTTGATACCGTCTTCCCCCTTGCCAGCCCGTTCCAGAAGTTTGAGCGCGACGGCAACCGCATCACCGGCCCGGGCATCGCCGATATGAAAGCTGGTGACGCCATAGTGCTCTATGCCCTGAAGGCGCTCAAGACCGCCGGCCATCTGGACCGTGGCAGCTATACCGTCTTTTTCACCGGTGATGAGGAATCGACCGGCAAGCCGCTTGATATTTCCCGCAAGGATCTGATCGACGCCGGAAAATGGAGCGACTTTGCGCTTAATTTTGAAGGCAGCACCGAGGGCATGGCCGTGATCGGACGGCGCGGGTCATCCGGCTGGTCGCTGACCACGTCGGGCGTGCGGGCGCACTCAAGCGGTGTCTTCAGCGAGCGGGTGGGCGCCGGTGCCATTTTTGAAGCATCACGCATCCTGCACCGGTTTTATAACGAGGTTCAGGGCGAACATGGCCTGACCTTCAACCCCGGGGTCATCGCGGGCGGTACCTTTGTCGAGGAAGGAGAGAACACCGCCGCACAAAACGCGTACGGCAAAGACAATGTGGTGGCGCAGAAAGCCGTGGTGCACGGCGGCCTCAGGTTCATGAGTGAAGAGCAGAAGGAGCGCGCCCGCGCCAAAATGCGCGAAATTGTCGCCGCGAACCTGCCACAAACCGGTGCGGAAATCACCTTCGAGGACAGCTATCCCGCCATGCAGGAAAGCGATGCCAACCGCGCCATGCTGGCCACCCTCAGCGATATCAACGTCGCACTGGGCGAGGGCCCGCTGACGGCGTACCCGCCGGAGAAACGCGGCGCGGCGGATGCCAGCTTTGTCGCCCCCCACACGCCGACCATGGACGGCCTTGGCGGCTATGGCGGCGGCGGGCACACACCTGAAGAATGGCTGGACCTTGAGAAACAGAAGTTCGCTACCGCGCGGGCGGCGGTATTGCTGTACCGCCTGATGCGGCAGGACTAGAAGACAACCACCCCAACCCCGGGCATCCCCCGGGGTTGTTTCTGCCCATGCGCCACAATCATCAACCCAGAAACACAACAGGGCTTGCAGGTATAAGTACTTGGGCTTATTCGTTTTTCTCTACCCGTTCCTTAATTTCCTGCAATTCCTCGATGCGGACGTTGCCTGTCCGGGCCATGCGTTGCTTGTTCAGTTGCAGGAGAAGCTGTTCCTGCTCAAGCGAGAAGCGGGAGAAATTACGCACCGTGGACGCCAGGCTGTCAGCCAGCATTGATGAATTCATTGCCGCGTTCGTCGACCCGGCAATCCGCACGGTCGCCAGTGCAGAGGAATTTTTCTGCGAGGCACCCCCATAATCGCGGGTGTTGCCGCGCAGACTGGCAACGCTCCAGTCGTCCACCTCCGGCGCAAGCCTGCGCGCCTTCTCCACCTTGTCGCGGACAGGGCCAGGCTGAAGATAAGCCAGCAAATGGGCCTTCAGGTCTTTTTGAAAATCGGGAAAAAACATTGCGTAACGCTCATACAGGCTTGAGACACGCGCGGTCTTCCCAGCTTTGAGAGAGGTACCCCGGTTTGAGTTGATAAATTCAAAGGCGTTGGCGTTTAGCTGCGTGTGCAGTTTCTCGCCGGTAAAGGCCTCCTTGCGAATATTGGGCCCGCCAATAACACCCTCATAAAACCCGTAGATAATCAGCGGGTCCGAAGGCCACCGTCTCGCCACGATTTCAAACCTGATGTCATTCAGCGACAATGGCACACCCTGCACAGTCACCAGCTTTTTATTCATCATGCCGTCACGGCCATAGAGCAGCCGCTTCATATTATTCTGGCTATGCTGGACCAGCTCTTCCAGCAGGGCGACGTTATGCAGGTTCAGCCAGTAAGCGATCTGCTCCGCGGTACTGAAACTGGTAATGGGCACGTCGTCCGGAACCCTCTCCAGGCTTTTGCGGATCATGGCCAGAACCACTAGCACGCCCTCTTCCTCCAGGGCTTCCAGCCAGATGCGGTTGCCCTCATAGGCGGTATAAACGTTCCGCTTGGCTTTCATCCGAGAGCCAAGCGATGCCTTGATATCAGGCGCGCGCTCTCGGTTCGACAAACCGGTGATCAGCACCGTGTTCTCCAGAACAGCTGTCAGGTCGTCATAATTGATATGATACGGCAGATGACCCGGCGCAGCAGCACCCGGGCCGTCATCCGCCGCGCCGACAGCCCCCGCATTGCTGGCAATTGCTGCGCAAAAGGCACAGATCATGACCATTACTGATGTGAGAAGCTTTTTCATTATCCCCCCGGATCGCAGTGAATCTCTACTATAAGCGTAAAAATTACACGGTAAGACGTCAATAAAAAGCTATAATATAACAGAATAAAATAAAAAATGGCCGGAGCACCTGCCTGCTCCGACCACATCAAACCCCGGATATCAATACCCGCAGGCTATTGCCCGCCCTCATCGTCCTCCGGCTCGGGTTCGGGCCGCTGTGCGCCCTCCCCCGCCGTGCGGTTCCTAGGCTCCTGAATTTCTTCAATATTCACATTACCCGTGCGGTTGGCACGCTGGCGGTTCAACTGCATCAGCATCTTCAATTGCTCGGGCGAGAAACGCATGTGGTTCTCTGCCACGTCCGCCATATCTGTCACCAGGGTGCTGGCGATATTGACGGGCACATCATTGATGCCGGACATCTGCGCGGTGGCCAGCGCTGAACCATTGGTTTGCAGCGCGCCACCATAATCGCGCGTGTTGCCGCGCACACTGGCAACCGTCCAGTCATCCACGTCCGGTTTCAAGAAGCTGGCGCGCTCAATGTTGTTGCGGACCCGACCCTGGTACAGATAGCTCAACAGATGCGCTTTCAGGTCTTTCTGGAAATCAGGGAAAAACATGTTGTAGCGCTCATAAAGGCTTGAAACCCGCACGGTCCGGCCACCCTTGAGATAGGTACCCCGGTTGGAGTTGATGAACTCCGTCGCATTGGCTGCAAGCTGGGCATACAGCGTTTCGCCGGTAAAGGCTTCCTTGCGGATATTCGGCCCACCGATAACTCCCTCATAAAGCCCGTAGATGATCAACGGTTCGTGCGACAGGCTGCGGGCAAGAATATTATAGCGAATGTCGTTCAGCGAAATACTGGTGTCGCGAATGGTGATGAACTTGCGGTCCAGCATGCTGTCCTCACCATAGAGGAGCTCCTGCATATTGTTCTGGCTGTGACGCATCAGCTCTTCAAGGAAGGCGACATTATGCAGGTTCAGCCAATAGGCCACCTGCTCATTGGTCGAAAGCTGGGTGATCGGCGTTTTATCGAGCACTTTTTCAAGGCTCATGCGGATCTGTTTGACCACTTCATAGGCGTCTTCTTCCTCAAGCGCGGCAGCATAAAACCGGTTGCCCTCATAGGCCGTGTAGACATTGCGCTTGGCTTTGAAGCGGGTGCCGATATTGCTTTTGATATCGGCTGCACGCTCGCGGGTGGACTGCCCGGTGACCAGCACAATGTTTTTGAGGAGTCCGGTCACGTCATCATAATTGATAGTCACATCCAGCGTCTCGCGGCTGTCCGCACGGGCGCTGTCATCGGCCCTCTGTTGCGCCGCGCTGGCGGTGCCCGCCGCGACCATCGCCATAAAGCCAAAAGCCACAATTTTCCCGGATAAGTATCGCATGATGCTTCCCCTCTTCCTGCTGTCCCTACCCTGTATTTAAGCACTAAATACAGGGAAAGTGAAGATTGAGCATCCTCCGTCACTCCCGCGCAGGCGGGAATCCGGAGATAGCCACATCGCGCTTACGTCCGTCACACTGGACTCCGCCTGCGCGGGAGTGACGACTGTGGCGATCAAGGGCTTCGGCAGAAGGGCTGATTGACAAATATACGCCGAAAGAACGCCATGCTCTTGAAATTAAATCGTGCACGATTATATAACTCCCATGGCGCAGGGCATGGTGCCCGGCAAAACGGCGGAGACAAAACAGATGACAGGGCCACAGGCATTATCGCTGAAGCTTGATGACCAGCTTTGTTTTGCGCTTTATTCGGCGTCTAACGCGCTGAAGAAGGTTTACCGCCCGGCGCTGACACACCTTGGCCTGACCTACCCGCAGTATCTGGTGATGATGGTCTTGTGGGAACGGGACAGCCAGAGGGTGAGCGAGATTGGCGAACGGCTTTTCCTCGACAGCGCTACCCTGACGCCGCTCCTGAAGCGCATGGAGACCATGGCGCTGGTTAGCCGCGTGCGCGCCGTTGAGGACGAACGCCAGGTGATTGTCAGCCTGACAGATAAGGGCAAGGCCCTCAGGGACGACGCCGGCGTAGCGCCGATGGAAGCCTTTCAGGCCACTGGTTGCACGCCCGAAGAGCTGATCGCGCTGCGGGACCAGCTCAAATCCCTGCGCGCGGACCTCATGAGCCACGCGGGGGAATAAACCGAAGCACATAACCCGAACCACCCCGGCCTGCGGGCCGGAAAAACCGGCCGATGACACCAGATTGCCACAGGCACCTGCCAGCGTCCGTACAATGAGTTGAGGAATATAAATCGCGCACTATTTAATAGGCAAAGATTTATAATAACCCCGAAGGAGACAGACCATGAAACTGGACAAAACACTCTATACCGCCCATGCCACAGCAACCGGCGGCCGCGAAGGCAAGGCATCATCTGACGACGGTGCGCTGGACGTGAAACTTTCCACCCCCAAGGGCCTTGGCGGCGCGGGTGGTGACGGCACCAACCCCGAGCAGCTTTTTGCCGCAGGGTACGCTGCTTGTTTCATCGGCGCGATGAAAGCCGTTGGCGGCAAGACCGGCATCAAAGTGCCGGATGATGTTTCCATCAGTTCAAAAGTGGGCATTGGCCCGATCGCGAACGGCTTTGGCATCGAGGTGGAGCATAATATCTCCCTGCCCGGCCTGGACAAGGAGACAGCAGAAAAACTGGTGGCCGCAGCGCATCAGGTTTGCCCCTACTCGAACGCTACCCGTGGCAATATCGACGTGACGCTGAATATCGTCTAGGGCGTTGCCCGGCGACCAGGCCAACAGCACATGCCGCGGCTTTCCGGCCGCGGCGTGCCTAAAATCGTAGCGGCTCCTCAGCACTAGCACATCAGTGTGGCGTGCCCGACCATGCCATGCATGCCCCACTTTGCCGACAGCATCGCACTGGGTATCATCAGCCCATTTTTGTGCTATAATCGCCATCAGGCTCCGCTGATTTTTTTTGTGCGCGGCGCTTTTTTCTCGGCCCATATAACGCCGTACGGTTTCCGCGCATATTTCGCACAGAAACCGGCATTTTCCGCACACTTTCCACACAGTTTTCGCACAGATCTGTGCAGGCGTTTTTCTTGAAATTTTCGCGGTGACTTCCCATCTATTGCCTTCACGACAGGGAGGTCACATGACACATAACCGGGTTACTCTGGGCGGCTGCCTTTGCGGGCAGGTACGCTTTGAAATCAAAGGAAAAATACGTGATGTGGTGAATTGCCACTGCAGCATGTGCCAGAAGCTGCACGGCAGTTTTGGTGCCCATACCAAGGCACCAAAAGCCGACATCACCCTGACACGCGACGAAGGTCTGGCGTGGTATAAATCCTCCGACGTGGCCCGCCGCGGCTTCTGTAAAAACTGTGGCTCCAGCCTGTTCTGGGAGCCCTTCGACTACCCCGATACCGGCATCCTGGCCGGTAGCCTTGACGGCCCTACGGGGCTTAAAGTCATGGGGCATATCTTCGTTGGCGAAAAGGCGGATTTTATTGAAATTTCAGACGATTATCCGCAATTTGACCGCTCCTCGGATGGCCAGTTCACCGGCGACTATCGCTGAGCCTGCCCCTCTCCCTATAGCTGCCGCGGAAACCATGCGGCGCTTCGGTGCTGCTTAAAGCCCACACCCCTGGCAGTTTATCGCTAAAACTGCCTGACTCAGGCCTTGCTTCGTTTGACAGCGCTGTCAAACACGAGGATACTGGCCACGAACCCCTGGTGGCACAACCACCACCATGGCTTCACAATTGGATGTCCGTAAGCCACTGAATTATATTCACAATTTCACTTTATTACGAGACCGAAATAAATGCCCGACCCCATGATGCATACCTACCCAAAACATAACTTGGGCCAGTCCGGCCTGCCCATAGGTCCCATCGCCTATGGCTGCTGGCGGTTTGCAGGTACCGATGTGGCGGCAGCGCAACGCAAAATCGAAACCGCGATCGCGTGCGGCATGACCCTGATCGACACCGCGGACATTTACGGCATCGACAACCCCGCGGGTTTTGGCAGTGCGGAAGCATTGCTGGGGGATGTGTTCAAGGCCCAGCCTGCGCTTAGGTACGATATGGTACTGGCCAGCAAAGGCGGCATTGAGCCCGGCGTACCCTATAATTCAACCAAACCATATCTGATGCGGGCCTGTGAGGCATCGCTGAAACGCCTGCGGACCGACACCATCGACCTGTACCAGGTTCACCGGCCCGACATGCTCGCGCCGTTTGAAGAAGTCGCAGACGCCCTCAGCACCCTGCGCTCCCAGGGCAAGATCCGCGAAGCGGGGGTTTCCAACTATAGCCCAAGCCAGTTCCGCGCCTTGCAAGCAAACCTTGATTTTCCGCTGGCGTCACACCAGCCGGAATTCTCTGCAATGGAACTTGGCCCCCTTCTGGACGGCACCTTTGACCAGTGTCAGGAAACCGGCGCGCTGGCGCTGGCATGGTCGCCCCTTGCCGGCGGATTGCTGATCCACGGCAAGACAGACGAGGAGGAGAAAGCCAATAGGCTTTATGCTGTTGCCGCGATCCTGGATGCAATTGCGGCGCAAAACAGCGTAACCCGCGCGGCAGCTGCGCTCGCCTTCGCCATGATGCACCCGGCACGGGTGGTGCCTATTGTCGGCACGCAGACGCCAGCGCGCATCAAGGAAGCCGCCTCGGCCGCGCGTGTCAGGATCAGCCGCGCTGACTGGTACCGCGTGGTCGAAGCCAGTCTGGGTGCGCGCCTGCCATAACAAACCCGGCGGCTAAACCAGAAGGTGTCTTTTCAATTTGAGATAGGATGCTTATGCTGGTGCGTGGGATTGGAGTTCCGGGAAGATTATGTTTCGCATCACTATTTTTGCCACCCTGCTTGGCGCGTTTTTAATCGCGCCCTGTGGACAGACACACGCTGACCATGCCACCATCCGCCATATCTGGACAGTGGATGCCGGCCTTTTCGAACCTGAATCCGTCGCAATGGACGAAGAACGTAATGTCATTTATGTCTCCAACGTCGTGGGCTACGGCCAGAACGGGAAGGGATATATAAGCCGCCTTTCCATGTCAGGTCGCATGATCGACGAGAAATGGATCGAGGGGCTTAACGCGCCCACAGGCATGGCGCTCTATGGCAACTCCTTATATTTTGCTGATTATAATCAACTGGTTAAAGTTGACGTCACCACCCGGGAAATCACCGGGCGGTATCCGGCCCCCGATCCAGAGCCCTGCCTGAATGATGTCGCCATTGCCGAAGACGGCACGGTATATGTCTCGGGCAGTTGCCGAAAAGCGGTTTACAGGCTCGACAACGATGCCCTGACACCCTTCATTGACAATCCAACCGCGCTCAACCTCGTGAACGGGCTTTATGTGGCACGCGACATGCTGCTGACCGGTGGTTGGCAGATATGGATATGGGACCGTGTGACAGGCGAACCACTGGCAGAAGGCCCCGTTACCCTGCAGGATAACGTGCGCGACATCGACGGCATTGCATGGGACGGTGAAGCCTTCATTTTCTCTATGGTCAATGACCGCAGGCTTTGGCGCCTGGGCGCAGATGGTATTGCGGTTCCCATCTCCGAAGAAACGTTCGACGCCGTCGATTTCCAGTATGATTATGTCACCGGCCTCCTTATCATGCCGCGCATACCCGCGGACGGCACACACAAGGTTTCCGCCTATCGGCTGACCTTCCAGTAACGTCCCGCCCAACCCTTGAGATACGGAGCAGAACCATGCGTACCCTATTTATTGTCCTTCTGGTGCTGTCAGGTTTCTCCGCGGTCGCCGGTGAACCCATCAAGGAACTTGCCGCCCTTTCGCCGTTTGCCGGTAAAACCTGGCGTACGGCCAGCGGCAGCGTCGACGGCTCCGAAAATGCCACTGACATTTCCAAGTGGGAATGGGCGATGCACGGCCGTGCGGTCCGCATTACCCACAGCGTCAACGGTGGCTCCTATGCCGGTGAAAGCCTGATCCATTGGGACGGTCAGCAGGAGAAAATCATCTTCCGCTATGTGACAACAGCCAGCTTTTACACCGATGGGATCATTACCCCGGTTGAGGGCGGGATTGAGGTGCACGAGTTTGTGCGCGGGGCAAAGTCAGGCCCAACCGAAACCCGCTCCGCCTACATGCTCAAGGATGGTGAGATGCACGGCTGGGCACAGCTGAAAACAGACGGTGAATGGGGCGAAATCAGCGAGTTTCGCTATGAAGAAGCGCCAGACGCCGTGCCTGTCATCGACTGATACAGCTTAGCTCAAGGGGTAGGTAATAGAGACTGTGGTGCCGACATCAGGGATAGATTCCACCTCAAGCTTTCCGCCAACAAGGGACAACAGCTTGCTGACCAGCGGCAAACCAACACTCAGGCCAACGGCGCTGCCGTCAGCTGTGTAGGCATCGCCCGCGCGGCCAAAAACAGACATGATCGCGTCAACCTCCTCACGCGACATACCTGCCCCGGTATCGGTGACCCGCACACAATAGGCACCCTCATGCACAGCCCCACGCACCGTAACCACACCGTTTGCGGGGGCATATTTCACCGCGTTCGAAAGCACCTTGATAACAGCCTGCCTGAGGATACGGATATCTCCCTCGATCAGAGCGCTTTCAGCCTGCGCATCGAGGAACAGGTGTTTTTCATGCGCCGCCGGGGCCAGCAGATTCACCGCCATAGTGACCACTTCTTCCGGGTCAAGCGGGTCGTGTGAAACCTCAAAGCGGCCAGCCTCCAGGTCGGACACACTGAGAATATCCGACATCAACACCAGAAGTTCCTGCCCGTTATTGCGGATGAGCTGGAGATAATCCCTGAGTTTCTTGCCGTCAATCGGGCTATGGGTCTGGGAGATCAGCAGGTCGGAGAAACCGATGATTGCGTTCAGGGGCGTGCGTATCTCATGGCTGATATTGGCGAGGAAACTGGACTTGATCTGCAGCGCATCGGCCGCGCGCTTCTGGGCTTGGTGCAGATCATGCGCGCGGGCCTGTAACTCGGCATTCGCCGTGGCCAAATGGCTGGAAAGGGCACCACGCTCAGCTTGTTCCTGCCGGTAGCGCAGGGTGAAAAGCCACATCAGGATAACTGCGAACACAACGGTCGCCACCGGTACACTTTCCATGCCCTCAAGCACCCCGGTGGACGTGACAAGCGCGTCCGCGATCATCGCTATGACAAGGATGGCCCAGCCTACCAGCGCCACATTGGCGCCGGTACGGCCGTTGGACCGTGCCCTTAAAAAGGCAAGCAGCACCATGATACCCGTGATACCCGCCACCAGCATATAGACGTTCCGGGTATTGATCATCCAATCAAGCGGCGCAAATATCGCCGCAAGGGTAAAAAGCCCGCCAACGGAAAACAGCATGAGCATGCCGCCTTTACTTGCCTCGTCTGGAAACAAGCCGTAAGCCAGCCCGTAGAAGAAGGGCAGCATGATAAAAAAGCTTATATATTCCAGCCTCAGCGAGAGCGAATAGCTTACATCGCTGACAAAAAGCCATTCATAGTCCTGCAGCAGCACAAGGCGGATCGCAATCAGGACCAGCACAAAGCCGCCGCTGTAATAATAACTTTCGCCCGCATGCCACAGCGCAAGCAGGATGGTATACAAGCCAATGGCCACAAACAGCCCCGCATAAACCATAATGGCCGCAAGCCGCCCGTTTTCGGTGCGCAGTGCCGCAGCGCCTTGCCGCAGGGTCGGTGCCGTCAGCAGGCCCGCCTGAAAGTGCGAGGCATTGGAAACCTGAATGACCAGAAAAAGCTCAGGCTGTGTGGCGTCAAGCTGCAGGGGCCCGGGCGGTCCGAACGCATGTTGCTCGGCCTGCTCGGTGGACGGGTCTCCGTTCTGCCCCAAAAGCTCAACGCGGTCATTGCCACCAGCTTGCGGATAGACGGCATAATAACGGTAAACACTACGGATCTTTCCTGGCACAACGAAGTTCTCTTGCTTCCTCAGCGCGAGCTTTCGTACATAGGTCACGCTGCCAAAGGCGCCGTCCGGGCCGGATTGCCCCCGAATGAAGTCCGGCAAGTCATCCACCAGCCGGGCATCATCTATCTGCCGCACCGCCAGTTCAGGGGCCAGCAGTTTGCCATCATGGGCATACCAATCATGGGCAAGGTGCTGACCGTCACCATGGTGGGGCTGATAAAGCGTGAAAGGCGAGAACACTGTCAGCCCACCCAGTAAAATCATCAGCAATACAAGAACCCAAATTCTTGGCACTGTCTTCCCCTCATCCACCCCTTTTAGCCTATCGCTTGCCACGCGCGGGCACCAGCACAAACGAAACGGAGCCGCCTTCCGCATATATTCATACCGGATGCTGCGAAGGCATGCCCGATACTGCGCTGCGCCATTGAAGGCCAGGACATGAGGCCCACTTTTGTTTTCTCAACGCATGGAGGATATGATGACATCACTTATCGAGAAACGGACAATCGGCCGGTCGGACATGGCTGTAGGCGCCATCGGCCTCGGCTGCATGGGCCTTTCCGCGTTTTACGGCGAACCAACCGACAAGACCACGGCCATCAGGCTTTTGCACGAAGCCGCCGAACGGGGAGTGGACCATTTTGACACCGCAGAAATGTATGGCCCCCACACCAATGAAACACTGCTGGGCAAGGCCTTCGCGGACCGCCGCGATAAAGTGAAAATCGCCACCAAGTTTGGCATCAGGGTTGTAGCGAAACCAGATCAGCCGGGTGGTCTTGACGGAAGCCCTGAAAACTGCCGTAGCGCTGTCGAGGGCTCGCTCAAGCGCCTGCAAACCGATCATATAGACCTCTATTACCTGCACCGACTGGACCCCGACACCCCGGTGGAGGAGACAGTAGGCGCCATGGCGGAGCTGGTGACAGAAGGCAAGGTTGGTGCGATTGGCCTTTCCGAAGTGCTGGGTGATACCCTGAAACGTGCCGCTGCCGTGCACCCCATCGCAGCGGTACAATCCGAGTATTCCATCTTCACGCGCGGGATCGAGCAGACACTTTTCCCCGCGCTCAAGGAACTGGGCACCAGCCTTGTCGCCTACTCTCCCCTTGGTCGCGGCATGCTTGCCGGCGCCTTCCAGCGTGGCAAAGAACCGGGCGACAAAGATTGGCGGGCTGTAACAGTGCCACGTTTCAGCAAAGAGAATATCGATGCCAATCGCGCACTGGCGGATGAGGTCATCGGGATTGCAGCAAGGAAGGGCGTGACGCCGTCACAGATCGCGCTTTCCTGGGTACTGACGCAAGGAGAACACATCGTCGCCATTCCCGGCACCACAAAGCTGGCGAACCTCAAGGCGAACCTAGGCGCTTATGAAGTCAGCCTGTCAGAAGACGACCGTGCCGCACTGGCGCCGCTGGCTGACCGTGTGGCTGGCAACCGGTACAGCGACATGGGCATGGCGATCATCGACGTCTAAAAAACGGGAGGGGCCAATCGCCCCTCCCGCCCTCTTATCTGGTTCGTCGATCAACCTGATCGAAACATTCCATTGCGTGATGGGCTTCAAGTGCTTGGCAAATGCCGGGGCAGCTTTTATGTAGTAGCCAAGACTTGATTGAACCCGTTCGGGGGCAGGATTGCCCGCGCGATATGTTGTAGGAAACCAGAAATGGCTGAAACAAAACACACCAACCTTCTTATCATCGGTTCTGGCCCGGCAGGCTATACTGCCGCGATTTATGCTGCCCGCGCCAGCCTGTCACCTACGATCGTGACCGGCATGCAGGCAGGTGGCCAACTCACTATCACCACGGATGTTGAGAACTACCCCGGGTTCGCGGAAGCGGTTCAAGGCCCCGACCTGATGGAAGCCATGCGCCAGCAGGCAGAAAACGTCGGCACCGATATCGTATATGACCTGATCACCGAAGTGGACCTCAAGGCCACGCCAAAACGTGCGGTTGGTGACAGTGGCACGGTCTATACCGCTGACGCCATCGTGATCTCGACCGGTGCGCAAGCCAAATGGCTGGGCCTTGAAAGCGAGCAGAAGTTCAACGGGTATGGCGTATCGGCCTGCGCGACATGTGACGGCTTTTTCTACCGCGGCAAGGATGTCGTGGTGGTAGGCGGCGGCAATACTGCCGTTGAAGAAGCCCTGTATCTTTCGAACATCTGTTCCAAGGTGACCATCATTCACCGCCGGGATGAATTCCGCGCCGAACGTATCCTGCAGGAACGTCTCTTTGATACCAAAAACATCGAAGTGAAGTGGGACACCGTGCTTGATGAAGTTGTCGGCACCGAAAGCCCGCTGGGTGTGACGGGTGTGAAACTGAAAAGTGTAAAAACCGGCGCGGTAGAAGACCTTGCGGTACACGGTGTGTTTATCGCCATCGGCCACAAACCGTCGACTGAACTCTTCAAGGATCAACTACCAATGGATGATGAGGGCTATCTGATCAAGAAGCCGGACAGCACCCAGACCGATATTCCGGGCGTTTATGCCGCGGGAGACGTTACCGACAAAGTCTACCGTCAGGCAGTGACCGCCGCGGGCATGGGCTGCATGGCAGCGCTGGAAGCCGAAAAATATATCGCGGAGCTGCATCACAGCGCATCGAAAGCGGCTGAATAACACCGCTGTCCGAACATCAATAGATATAGAAGGCGGTTTTCGCCGCCTTTTTGCGTTCCGCAGCAAATAGATAAAATTTAACATAAATATTAATGCATTTTTATAGTGTAAGCGCTTATGGTGCCTAACCAACGGGGGGGTCGAACAACACTAAATGCCTGAAATAGTTTAACTATTCTCGCTTTAGGAGAAAAATGAGTGTTCGACACAATAAAAAAGTTTAATCGTGCAACCGATCGAGGCGCCGCGGCTTCCATTGAAGCCCTGTCTCAATCGCAAGCCATGATTGAATTCAAGCCGGACGGTACCATTCTGGCTGCCAACGATCTCTTTCTGGAAACCTTGGGATACACCCGTGCCGATATCATCGGTAAACACCACAGCATGTTTGTGGATGATACCGAAAGAACTGGTGCTGAATATAAAGGCTTCTGGGAAACGCTCAGGCGTGGCGAGTATCGGACAGGAACATTTCAGCGTATCGGGAAAGACACCCGCAAACTGTGGCTTCAAGCTATATATGTGCCCGTCCGCCACAAAGGGGGCAAGGTTGAAAAAATCATCAAGTTCGCGACCGATATAACAACAGCCGAACACCACAATATCGATGCTGAAAGCAAACTCGCAGCCCTTGATCGCGCGCAGGCCACGATCGAGTTTGAACTGAACGGTACGATCATCACAGCAAATGACAATTTCCTGAATGCCGTTGGCTATAGCCTCAAAGATATACAGGGCAAACATCACCGAATTTTTGTGTCTGAGGAAGACAGAAACTCAGCCAAATATGCAGAATTCTGGCAGGAGTTACGTAGCGGCAGTTTCAAGAATGGTGAATATCGCCGGAAAAAAAGCGATGGCTCTGACCTGTGGCTGCAGGCAACATACAATCCGATCATAGACCGTGATGGCACCCTCCTCAAGGTGGTGAAATTTGCCAGCGACATCACAGCAGACAAACTTCGTAACGCCGATTATCTAGGCAAACTGGCCGCACTGGACAAGGCACAAGCCATCATCGAATTTGACCTTGACGGCAACATTCTGATGGCAAACGCAAACTTTCTGAATGCGGTTGGTTACTCGTTGGACGAGATTACAGGAAAACATCACAAGATTTTTGTCTCCTCGGAGGAGACCGCCAGCGAAGCCTATGGCGTTTTCTGGAAATCCCTCAAGGACGGGCAGTTCCAGAGCGGTGAGTTCCAGCGGGTTGGCAAAAACGGCGATACCGTCTGGTTGCAGGCAACATATAACCCGATCGTCGGACCGGATGGGCGCCCCTTCAAGGTGGTCAAATTCGCTGCCGATATAACCGATGCTGTGAAGGCCCGCCGGGAAACTGCGCGCATCGCCGCCATCGTGGACGAAAAGCTCGAAAATATCGTTCAGTCCATCAGCGCGGCCAACCTCAAATCCGGCTCGGCGGCCGGTGCCTCCACTCAGACAGAGGCCATGGTTCAGACCGTTGCCGCCGCAGCGGAGGAACTGGACGCTTCTTTCCAGGAAATTGCCAGCAGCGTCAGCATGGCGCGAAACGCGGTGCAAAAAACCGCCGACGAAACAAACGCCGCAGACACATCGACCAAGGCGCTGAGCGAAGCCGCTGAGGCGATGAACAAGATTGTCACCCTTATTGATGACATCGCGGCGCAGATCAACCTGCTTGCCCTGAACGCAACCATCGAGTCTGCACGCGCCGGCGAGGCGGGCCGGGGTTTCGCGGTCGTCGCCAGTGAGGTGAAAAACCTTGCTGGTCAGGTAGCTGCTGCCACCAGTCAGATCTCAGGCGAGATTGAACGGATGCAGGACGTCTCAAGCGATGTGATCACGCGCCTTACCTCGATCAATGGGGCTGTCAACAATGTGCAGGGCAGTGTCGCGGGCATCGCGGGCGCCATTGAAGAGCAAAGCACCGTCACCCGGGAAATTTCAGCCAATATGAATACCGCAGCCGGCGCTGTTGCTGATATCAACAGCAACCTGAAAGACTTGACGGATAATATCAGCATTGCCGATGGCCATGCCCAGGAAGGCATCCAACTCTATCGCAGCCAACAGCGGCAACCCTAAAACCCGGTCATCATGCCAGGGCGGACAAGATCGCCGCTCTGGCTGCCTGACCGGGTCCGGTGAGGGTAATGATGTTCCTGCCGTCCCCTGCATTCACCAGGGCAATCAGGCCCGCGCCGCTCGCAGACAGGGTAGAGATATGCTGATAGGCTTGGGGTTCGGTCATGCCCACTGCACGAGCAATCTCACCCACTGTGGGTTCACCAAGGTCGATCAACACCAGAAAACATATGATGGATTCTGCAGCCAGCCCCGGGTGGTGGCTTTTGAAATAGGCCGACGCCTGCTCAAGAATTGACTTGTTGCTCACCGTGCGCTCCTGCCCCGTTAATCTGGACTTGCCCCATATGGTGCATCATATAGTATGCAAAACAAAGGCTTGCAGCAATATCTGCAATCACATGAGCCGCCGGGAGGGACAATATGGATTGGGACCGCTTACGCATCTTTCATACAGTGGCAGAAAGCGGCAGCTTCACCAACGCCGGGGCACGCCTCAATTGCAGCCAATCCGCCGTCAGCCGCCAGATCCGCGCTCTTGAGGAAAGCCTTAATGTTTCGCTCTTCACGCGTCACGCACGCGGGCTCGTGCTCACGCAGGAGGGACAGGAACTCTATAACACCGCGCGTGAAGTGGTTCTGCGCATCGAGGAAACCGAGCGCAGCCTGATGGAAAGCCGCGAACGGCCCTCGGGACTATTGCGCGTCACCACCATGGTAACCTTCGGGGCCGTCTGGCTGACCCCACATCTTGAACAGTTCATGACCGAATACCCCGATATCAACATAAAGCTGATTCTTGACGATGCCGACCTTGACCTTTCCGCCGGCGAGGCTGATGCCGCAATCCGACTGCATGAGCCCGAACAAGCGGACCTGATCCAGCGGCCACTTGCCACCTTCCACAGCCACATATACGCCAGCCCGGAATATCTCGACCGGCGTGGCACGCCCGTGACAACCGATGATCTCGACAGTCATGACCTGATCACGTTTGGCCTTACGAATGTGCCTACAATCCGCGGGCTGAACTGGCTCCTGACGGTCGGCGACCCCCGCAAGCCCCGTATCCCGCGCCTGCAGATCGATAACCTTTATGGCGTGCTGCATGCCGTGGAGGCAGGCATGGGCATCGCCGTGTTGCCTGATTATCTGGTGCATGACCGCAAGAAACTGGTACGGGTGTTGCCCAAGGTCGAAGGCACGCCGTTTAACGCCTATTATTGTTATGCGCCTGAACTCCGGGGGTCATTGCGTGTAGCCCTGTTCCGTGACTTCATGGTCCGCCAGATCAGGGCCGAGAGTAATATCCTCTGATACTATTTGCAGGCAGCAGTAGGAGCCGCGGCTGTCCAGGCCTTTTCAATAATATCCCCCTCTTCCAGCGCAAACGCCACGTCCAGCCCCTCAGCAACATGCCCGAAAACGGTATATCGGTTATTGAGATGAATGTTGTGTGCGGTATTGATAAAGAACTGGGTGCTACCCGTATCCTTGCCTGCCGTCGCCAGGCCGACCGTGCCGATCCGGTGGTCGCTGTCGAACCATTCTTCACGGATACTGCCCCAGTCATCTGTTGAGGTATCGGCCACAAGCCCGCCTTGGGCAACAAAGTTCGGAATCACCCTGAGCCAGATCATGCCGTCCATCTTGCCCGCGTCTGCCAGTTCCATAAAGCTATGGGCGGCAAAAGGCGCATCGTCTGATGGCAATATGCAGATTGTGCCTTTTGTCGTCTGGAGCACAAGTTCACGACCAAGCGAAGTTTGCACCTCGTCAAAGCGTGGTGTCGCGCGCGGCGTGGTTTTCGCCTCTATTGACGGGTCCAGAGTGATCGCCGCGTCACGTCCGCGTGCCGTGCCCGCGTTCTCTTCCACAAAGCCTCGCAGTACCGCCTTTCCTTCGTCAGAGCGGCCAAGCACACCAAGCGCCTTGAAAGCGCGGTAATACTCGTCTGCCGAAAGCCAGCCCTCCGCATAGCGGACAGCCTCAGCATTGGCATGAAATACAAGGCTTTCAAGTGCGGTAGCGGCAAGCCAGGAGTTGTGTTCGCCTACCAGCTCTTTCAGCTTTTTGACCACAACGGCCTCGCCTTTGTCGCGACCGCCAAGGGCCGCGATAGCGACTTGCCTGCGGTGTACGTCCCCTTTGCCCGTCGCTTTCACGAGATACTTCAGCGTCACCTCGTCGGAAAGTTGGCCCATGGCGCGCAGTGCCTCAATCGCAACGGCTTTGGAGCTTCCGTTCGCAAGCTCGACCAGTTTTGGCCCGGCCTCATCGCCGAATTGCCGTAATACACGCGTCAGCGACATGCGCACTGGGTCATTGTCAGCGAAATCAATCGCGTCCTCCACGTCGAGCCTGTTGAGCACGCTGTCAAGCTTGGTAAAGCGCGTCAGCAGGTAAGCCGCCATCTCCGCGGTCCCCATCTCCTGACTGAGACTAAGAAGGTTGCCAAAATCCAGCTCTGGGACGGCATCGGGTGCCAGCCGGTCATAAACGACCGATTGCAGCAAGCCAAAGAGCGGCAGTGTGCGTGCGTTATCTGGGTAGCCCACATTAAAGGGCTTGCCGGGCAGCACAGCATTGACCCTGTCGATCAGAAGAGGACGCGCGGCTTCCCCACCCGAGAACCCCAGCGCCGGTAAAAGATAGTCGATCTCGCCCTTGTCGCGGAGAGGGGCTGTATAGGTCATCAGCGGCTCCGACAGGCCATCGTTATGGCACAGCATGGCCCCCTTGCGCGCATGGGGCCGGGCGCCATCGTTGGAGACAAGGTAAGGGATAATCTTCTCGCAGGCATCACCACCGATCTGGCCGAGCATGACAAGCGCTTGGTATTTTTCAGCGGCGAGTGCTTCGTCAAAAACGGGATTCTGGCCATCCCGATGGTCAGTGGCCGCCCACAAACGAGCCTCTAAATCATTAATTTCGTTAACCTCAACATTTTTTTTGTCCGCAAATGACAACGATGGACATGCAAGTGTTAACAACACAGACACAGCCGCATGCTTGAGCTTCATGGCAATCTCCCCCGCTAATTCTTTGTAGACTATAGCCTTTTTGGCCAAGACGGCAGCAACATATTTCTGCGCTGGCAAGCCATTCGTTAATCAATCATGTGTCAGGTATGTGACATGCAAAAAACGCATGGCTGCCACGACACAAAAATGGGTTTTCTATTTGACGGGTGGGGCATATATACCCGTCAACGCCAACGAGCACCGGCCTTGATCACTCCCCCCGATCTCCCCCCCGGCCATCGCTCCGCGGCGGTTAGTTTTAGAGTTTGACGGTTTTCCGTCATAAAGGTCGGCCCCGGGGTTCCTCCCCCCTCCCCCCACTTCCCCCCCGGGGCCGGCCCTTTTACTTTCGTCTCTTGAGTAGAGACACGACGAACCTCCCTATGTTGACAAACTTATACCAAGGCTCCGGCGAAATGCCGGGGCCTCTTTTTTTCTCATCAGGAAAACCGGCGACGAACGGAATGGCTTACGGCACTGCGTTTTAGTTGCTACAGTGTGGAAAATAACAAGCCCGCCCCTGCACAGTTGAAAACATGAGAAAAGCACACCGCCTTATAGCTATACTGTCACTTTTGCTCACGGGAGCTTCGAAAAGCGCTCTCGCAGAGGAGTTCCGCATTCCTGTCTATGACGGCGATGACAGCTTCGTTATTCAGGTATTGCATCTGGCTCTTAAAGCGGAAGGCGGCGATCACAGCATCGAAACCTTCGAACATCCGGTTACCCAGTCCCGTACTTTGCGTGAAATGCAAAGTGGAAAATTCAATATCTTCTATTCGGGATATTCCCGCGAACGCGAGCGGGACTTCACGCAAGTGAACATTCCGCTTTCACGCGGGCTGCTTGGGTACCGCTTTCTGGCAATACAGGCAGAAAATGATTCCATCTTCACCACTGTCCACACATTTGCAGACTTTCAACGGTTGGTGACTCTGGGGTCCAATAATTCATGGCCCGACGCTGATATCATGAGGAACGCCGGGCTTGAGGTGGTCTCAGCGCCATCGGAGGCCTTATGGGGAATGTTAAAGCGGGGACGCTTCCTGGCCTTTCCGCGTGGCATGAATGAAGCGATGCCAGAGATTGCCCGCGAGGGCGCGGACAAGGCCACCCCGCTCATACTTGAACCCAATTATATGCTGGCCTACAAGTATGATACCTTCTTTTATGTGCCACGCGAGAAACATCACCTTGCCGCCATCGTGGAACGTGGTCTGCGCGCCGCATATGACAACGGCACATACATCAAACTATTCAACAGCCATCCGGTTATCAAAGCTGCATTCCTGGAACTGAAAGCCCATCCAAGGACAATTTTCTGGATCGATACCCCAAACATGAGCGAGCGCACAAAAAACATTCCTGACGAATACTGGCTGCAGCCAAGCGAAAGCAACAATATGACCATGGCGTCAAAACAATAGAGCGCCTAGCCGTCCAGTTCCTCACCTCGCGCCTTGGCGGCTGTCACCGCCCGCACCATAAGATCCACAAGCCCTTTATCAGGGTGGCGCAAGACCTTAAGCGCGGCTTCCGTGGTCCCGCCAGGACTGGTAACCCTTCGGCGCAGCTCAGCCACGCTCACTTCTGACTCCTCATCCATCAGCCGCGCCGCACCGATAATGGTTTGCCGCGCGAGTTGCATAGAGGTTGACACATCAAGGCCGAGTTCCGCACCCGCGTGAGCCATACATTCAACAAGATGAAATACATATGCCGGGCCACTACCCGAAACAGCGGTCACCGCATTCATGTCCACCTCGTCCGCAATCCATACGGTTTCGCCAACAGCATGAAGAAGTTCTCGCGCCAGCGCCTTGTCTTCATCACTGATCCCTACCCGCGCAGTCAGCCCCGTAATGCCAGCGCCAATGGCAGCAGGTGTGTTTGGCATCGCCCGCACATAACTTGCATCCACACCGATGCCGTCCTCCAACACCTGTAGCGACACACCTGCCGCAACCGAGATAATCAAAGTACCATCATGGGCAAAGGGCGCCGCCAGTGGCAGGATACCGCCCATCACCTGCGGCTTCACCGCGATCAGGATCACCCGTGCCTTAAGGCCGCGTGGCAGAGCACCAGTGTTTTTTACAAAGTGCCCCTCAGCCACTGCGGGTAAACAACTTGGCTCTGCTCCCGGGTCAATGACATAAAGATGCTCAGGCGCGAGCCCTGCACGCAACCAACCCATGGCAAGCGCATGCCCCATATGGCCACATCCCATAAGCAAAAGCGGTTTATCAGCGCTAAACCCCTGCATCAAAAGTCTCCTGAACATAACAAAAACGGGAAGAGCAACCTCTTCCCGTATTCTATGACATGGCCCCTTGTCCGCCAAGAGGATAGCAGCGCATATATAGCGTCAGGCAGAACCCGCGCATTCCAGCATCGCTGATTCAATGGCTTCCTCCGGCGTTTGGCCACCCCACATGACGAACTGGAAAACCGGATAGAAGCGTTCACACTCCCCAAGCGCCGTTTCAACCATTGTGCTCATGTGTTCTTCGCCAATGGCCCCAAGAAGCGGGTCGTTCGCGAGGCTGGCATGGCGGTACAGGAGTGCGTCTTCTTCGGCCCAATACTCGAAATGGCCAATCCACATACGTTCGTTGATAAGGCCGATGGTCTGGTAAATATCGGATCGGCGCCCCTCGGGCACACGAAGGTCAAAAAGACAGGCGAATTGGAGTGTCTTGAAGTCTTCACGCCAGAAGACCCTGAACTGAAGGTCGGTATACTGGCCGGAGATGAACATCGTCAGTTCGTCCTCACCGTGTCGCTCGACGCTCCAGTCATTGGCGCCGGCAAGCTCCTCAGCAAGGTCAACCGGATTTTGGCTCAGGACTTCGGAATGCCCGGTACTTAATGTCGTCGTCATCTCGTTTCCCCCTTGAGATGAGGCCGCCGGGCTCAGCTGGACCGGCGATCTCAGGTTTCGCCGGTTAGCGCTGTGGTCGTCTTAGTACCAGAATCACGAGATCTGGCTCCCTTAATCTGACTTAACACTATATCTAGCGTGCCAAAGCGAGGAGTCTGTGGCAAGGGAGAATTATGAATTTCCGGAATTTTCTTGTGGATAAGACGATGAAGCAGCGTTCTAATCTGGCAATTAATGTCGCTTAGGCAAGCCTTTAGATTCCACTCTTCATGCAAATAATAGTTCGCAAGATTGTTGCGCAAACGGAACTATTTTTTTGCCGACTTAGCTTTGAGCAGTTCAAGTTCCGCGCGCAGGTCTTCATTTTCGCGCCGCGCTTTTTCAGCCATGTCCCGCACGGTTTCAAATTCCTCGCGGCTCACCAGGTCGAGGCCCGCCAGCTGACGATCAAGCCAGGCGCGGAAATGCTCTTCCATTTCGCCTTTCACACTGTGTGCGGCACCCATGGCACCGGTCGCGAGTTTGGCCATATCGTCAAAGAATTTGTTGCTGGTCTGCATATACCGTTCCTTTGGTTTGGTGATTTTCATATGGGCGAAAATGCATGGAATTGCAATGGGCGAGTTGCCGCACGTCTCTTCGCGTTTTATAAAATCCGCCTTCTTGTTGACTTGCATGAGCAACCGCGCGAAGCATGGCGGCATATAACAAAGCTAGGAATGTTGCATGGATCTCTTCAACACACTTGCTGTCATCGCGTATCCCGAGATTGACCCGGTCCTTGTCAAAATCGGGCCACTGGCGATCCGCTGGTATAGCCTCGCCTATATCGCCGGGCTTCTGTTCGGCTGGTGGTTTATCCGCCGCAAGGCGTCAAAACCCGGTGCGCCGCTCTCGCCTGCACATGTGGATGACTTTCTCACCTGGGCCATCATTGGCGTGATTGCTGGTGGCCGGCTGGGTTATGTATTGTTCTATAATCTTCCCGCCTATGTCCAAGACCCAATTGCCATTTTCCGCCTCTGGGATGGCGGCATGTCGTTCCATGGCGGTGCCCTTGGCGTTGTGCTTGCCATCATCCTGTTTTGCCGCAAGCACAAGCTGGACCTGATGCGCGTAGCTGACCTTATCGCCATTGTCGCGCCCATCGGCCTCCTCACAGGGCGCATCGCCAATTTCATCAATGGTGAGCTTTGGGGCCGCCCAACCGATGTATCGTGGGCGATGATTTTCCCCGGCGATCCTCTTGGTGTGCCACGCCATCCCAGCCAGCTATACGAGGCGTTCGGGGAAGGACTGCTGCTGTTCCTGATCCTGCAATTTCTTTATCACAAAACACCGCTGGCAAAGCGTGCACCCGGTTTTATCGCCGGTGTGTTTTTCCTGGGCTATGGCCTCGCGCGCATCCTGGTGGAATTTGTGCGGGAACCCGATGCGCACCTCGGCCTGACCGCCGGCATTTCGCGCGGGCAAATGTTAAGTGTGCCCATGTTTCTCTTTGCTGCCTGGCTGATGTCTGTTGGCATCCGACGTGCGCGAGGTAGAGACTGACCCGATGACCGCACTCACAGACATTTTGCTCAGACGTATTGCGCATGATGGGCCGATAAGCATTGCGGACTATATGGCGGAGTGCCTGATGCACCCGCAGCACGGATATTATCAATCCGCTACGGTTTTTGGTGCGGACGGTGATTTTATCACCGCCCCCGAGGTCAGCCAGATGTTCGGCGAGATGCTGGGCCTGTGGTGCGCTGATCGCTGGGTCACCATGGGAGAACCGGAAAGCTTTTACCTGATTGAGCTGGGCCCCGGTCGCGGCACCCTGATGGCCGACATGTTACGTGCGACCAGCAGCGTACCCGGTTTTCACGACGCCGCAGCCGTGGTGTTCATCGAAGCCAGTGCCCAACTCAAAAGCTTGCAGGCGGAGAAGGTTCCCACAGCCCGCTGGTATGGCCGCCTGACCGATGTCCCCGAAGGCCCCACAATCCTTGTCGCCAACGAATTTTTTGACGCACTGCCGATTCATCAGTTTGAAAAGCGGGACGACAAGTGGGCGGAGCGAGCCGTCACCGCCAGCGGCAAAAAGCTGATGCCAAGCCTCGTGCCCGCAAGTGCCAAGCTATCCTTGGTGCCTGACCATGTGCGCGCCAGCAAAAATGGCAGCGTCGCCGAGGTCTGCCCCGCTGGTCTCAGCATTGCAGGCGATATTGCCATGCGGTTTTCGCTGCATCCTGGGGCAGCGCTCATCATCGACTATGGGTACGCGCACTCAGCCCCCGGTGACAGCTTTCAGGCACTGAGGGCACATGAGTATGTGGACCCGTTCGCGGAGCCCGGTCTTGCGGACCTCACCGCCCATGTGGCCTTTGACCAGCTCGCACAAGCCGCAAGCGAGAAAGGCGCCACCGCGTCCACGATTACGGAACAGGGTGCATTCCTGATGGCCATCGGCCTTGGCGTGCGTGCTCAGGCACTAGCAGCACGGGAAGACGATGCGGGACAAGCCCGCATTCTCAGCGAGCTAAAGCGTCTCACCGCACCTGATGAAATGGGCAGTCTATTTAAGGCGCTTGCTATCCAACCGCCGGGCCTGTCGTCGCCGCCCGGCTTCTAATCCGCGAACTGTTTGAGCATGATGGGGCTGCGTGCAACCTGCCACGCAAACTTCGGCCACATGCTCCAGCTACCGGCATTCGCCTCAACAGCGCGCAACATGGCATCCAGATCACTGCGGTCATATATCGCGCCTGCCAATACAACGCTATCCACCTGCCGCACCGCTTGAATATCCTCCAGCGGATTATCCCGCAGCAAAATGATATCCGCCCGCGCACCGGGCTTGATAACACCGGCCTGACCCGCCAGCCCCAGAAAGCGTGCCGGCACAGTGGTCGCGGCCTGTAGCGCCTCAAGGGGTGTCAAGCCGGCCTGTGTGAGATGGGCAAACTCGTCATGAATGCCCGCCCCCGGGAATGCAAAACTATCAGGGGCATCGGTGCCAAGCATCACATCGACACCCGCCCTGTGCGCCCGCCCGGTGAGCTCGATACCAAACTCATAGACTGCGCGGTAACTTTCCTCGCCCCCAGCACCTGCACGCGCCGCCATGCCGTCGGCATCATCCAGCCACAACATCCTGAGGGGGCCCGGTATGTATTTCAGGCGTCCGTCATTTCGGAAAATGGGGTCCAGCGCGAAGGCATCCAGTTTTCTTGTTGTGTGTGTCGGGACGAAGGCCGTACCCGCAGCAGCCATTTTTGCAAACAAGTGGTCACAGTGACTGGCATCAT
The DNA here is from genome assembly GCF_025574465.1 of Kordiimonas aestuarii. Lineage (GTDB taxonomy): Bacteria > Pseudomonadota > Alphaproteobacteria > Sphingomonadales > Kordiimonadaceae > Kordiimonas > Kordiimonas aestuarii. Next base: position 17,272 of record NZ_JAOBPP010000013.1, on the reverse strand, counting down.
GGTCGCTGATCATTTTTGCGCGCACGTCATTGGTGAAAGCGGCAAAAAGGTCGCCCTTCTCGCGAAGCTCGGCCATGCCCGGATAACAATCCCAAACAAACAGAAGCGCGTGCTCAAAACTGCGCTGCCCCGCATCCACGGCTTCGGATGCCGCCACACCAAACGGCAAATGCCCCGCCAGATACATATCCTGTGCGCGCGCTTCCTCCGCGAGCGCAAAAAATCCCGCACGCGGTAACTGGGTGTATGTTTTCAGAAAATCGATTTGCCGGGCCTTGTCATAGGAGACCCTTGCCCGGGCGCCATCCGCCGTTTCCCCACCAAGCGCCTTATCCACACTGTCCGGGATCTCCGACCCGCCGTTGATGGCAAGGCTGGTAACCTGATCATATCTAGGTGCCACCATCCTGCCGCGCAAGACCGCATCATTCCACGCCCGTTTATCGTCAGCACAGGCCACCCAGGCATCCTCGATGCCGATGCAGCCCCCCATATCGCGGATCGCAGTCACCCCGCTTGCAACAAAAAGTGGATGCATCAACTCGGGTGCCATCTTCAGGGTATGGGCATGCATGTCAAACATGCCTGGAATAGCGTAGAGACCCCGGGCATCCAGTACGACGGCACCATCGGTTTCGATACCGTCAGCGACCGCCTTGATAATCCCGTCTTCGATGAGAACCGAATGGCCCTCATGCAGACGCCCTGTTTCGGTATCAACAACAACCGCACCGGTAATGACAAGTCGGTCATGCTGCATACCGGGTTGAGGGCGATCAAGCGGCCACAGTACTCCCACAGCAAACAGGACAACCACAAAAACCAGGACAACACCGACGGCTTTCGCGACAATCCGCACAATATTTTTCATTCTGTTAGCTCCCCACTATATCAAATCGATATATGGAAACTTTTGGACGTATTACAACATACTATCTGTGCCAACCAGGAAAGCGCGGATGGCGCTTTGTCAAACAATACAAGATCAGCAACAGCCATTTTGCTAAAATATCTGTTTTTTGAAACGTGTTTTCCTATAGTTGACCCACGCCATTCACGGTAATTGCAAAGGCACATAATGAGCGCACATTTGAGAGTTTCAGCTTTTGACTCTTCCCATGCATTTCTGAGCCGGGAAGACGGTATGTCAGAGGGTATATATCAAGGCCTTAATTGCGGCCCGGGCTCACACGACGCGGTGAAATCTGTCGCTGAGAACCGCAAAATTGCCGCGAAAATCATCTCTGGCGACCGTGAAACGCCTGTACTCAGCTGCTATCAGGTCCATGGAAACACCGCGGTATTTGTCACCGAAGACTGGGGAGACAACCGGCCAAAGGCAGATGCCATGGTGACCAACCAGCCCGGCCTTATCCTTGGTATCCTGACGGCCGATTGCACACCAATACTATTTGAGGACAGCGCTGCGGGCGTCATTGGTGCCGCGCATGCGGGCTGGAAGGGCGCCGCAGATGGCATTATTGACAGCACAATAAGCCTGATGGAAGCACATGGCGCTCAACGCGCCAGAATTGTCGCCGCGATAGGCCCTACCATCCAGCAGGCCAGCTATGAAGTCGGCACGGATTTCTACATACGTTTTACCGATGCTGATCCCGATTGGGCAGCGTTCTTCACCTCTGGCAACGATAAAAATCATTTCCAGTTCGACTTACCTGGCTTTGTGACAATGCGCCTCAAGAGTGCTGGCTTGAGCCAGATCGTCAACACCAGCGTCGACACTTACACAAGCGGCCATCATTTCTCTTATCGGCGCACGACTCACCGTAAAGAAACCGACTACGGCCGCCAACTGTCGGCAATCATGCTGTCTGCGTGAAGCCAAGTTTTGTAATATTAGTGTTGTGAAGTCCTGTTTTGCGCCAATCATCGCTCAAATGTGCCCCTGTGTGCCCTCGCGGCTTTACAGCCCCGCGTCACGCTGTTAAACGAACCGCACACGCAACATCTTCATTGCACGGAGGCCTTTATGGGCATGAAGATCCTGACCGGGAACTCAAACCCGGAACTGGCGGAAGCCATCGCCGCCTATCTCAACATGCCGCTTGCCAAAGCGGCGGTTAAACGTTTTTCCGATCAGGAAGTCTTTGTTGAAATTCATGAAAACGTCCGCGGTGAAGATGTTTTCCTGATCCAGCCGACCAACTTTCCGGCTAATGACCACATGATGGAGCTCCTGGTGTGTATTGATGCGCTCAAGCGCGCCTCTGCCCGCCGCATTACAGCCGTCATTCCCTATTTCGGTTATGCCCGTCAGGACCGGAAGCCCGGCCCGCGTACGCCGATTTCCGCAAAGCTGGTGGCAAATCTGATCACCACAGCGGGCGCTGACCGCGTACTGACGATGGACCTGCACGCAGGTCAGATCCAGGGTTTCTTCGATATCCCGACCGACAACCTTTATGCGATGCCGGTGCTTGTGCGTGACCTGAAGGAAAAATACGCGGGCAAGAAAACCATGATCGTGTCTCCTGACGTTGGTGGCGTGGTACGGGCGCGGGCATATGCAAAACGCCTTGATGCCCCTATTGCCATCATCGACAAACGCCGCGAACGCGCCGGTATTTCGGAAGTGATGCATATCGTTGGTGACGTGAAAGATTATCACTGCGTGCTGGTGGATGACATCGTCGACAGTGCAGGAACGCTCTGTAACGCGGCCAAGGCCCTGCATTCCGCCGGTGCCAGCTCGGTATCAGCGTATGTAGCTCATGGGGTACTATCAGGCCCGGCATACGAGCGCATTGAGAACAGCGTGATGGATGAGCTTGTCATCACCGACAGTATCCGCCCGACCGAAGCGTGCAACGCCAACCCGAAAATTCGGGTTGTAACAGTGGCGCCGTTGTTGGCTGAAGCGATGAATCGCATCGCCCATGAAACAAGTGTTTCAAGCCTGTTCGACTAAAGCTTTCCGCCTGAAAATTTCCAAAGCCCCGACCCTATAGTCGGGGCTTTTTTGTCCGGGGCTATCAGTTGCCGTACCCAAGGCTCGATTGGCACGTTGTAACAGCCTGCTGAAAAGCATTCTTGAAGGCGGGAAAACTTTGTTGGAACACGGCTTGCAGCCTGAAACCCACCGGATCCTCAGTGAGCAACTGAAACTCAAGGCTATCCGCCAGTTGAAGCGCGCCTGGCGCCAGGAGAGACCGAAAATCCGGTGCCAGGAGCGCATCGACCTCTCCCTCCAGGACGCTCAAGACCATCCGGTTGGCGTCATCAGACCCCTTTTGCAAATCATACCCTTCTCGCTTGAGAAAAGCGGCGGCAGCCGAGCCCGGAAAGGCCGAAACTTTGCTCTCAAGTGTGACGGCCGCCGCCCCTTTGCGAAGAATCCAATAAAGGCTCATGGTGCCGATTGGTCCAACGAAATGGTCGGATACGTGCTGCCGACCATCGTCAACCACCGGAAACCATATATCATACAGGCCTTCGTTTCCTCGCGCTTTCGACCGCGCCATCGGCATGACGGTTACCGCGAACTGTCTGTTCATCTTGCCGAGAGCACATTTAAGATAGTCGATGCCTCGCCCCTCGAGCGAGAGGCCCTTGCCCGGATGGGCATAAAACCCCTGGCCATGAGTGGCGACACGCACCAACGCGGGCCCGATCTCCGGCTTTGCCGGGAAATGGGCCGAAACACCTGTAAACAGAGAGAAAAAAATGGTGACCGCAAACGGTAATCGAAAACTAATCACGGGCTAAGAAAACTCTTAAATCAGTCGGAGGGCAGAGAAAATGACGCCAAGCCTTGTGACGCCATGAAGGTGTTGAAACTGCCATCACTTATAACTTTGGCTAAAATATTATTCAACGCTTTCAGCTCCACCGGGCTATCTCGCCTCAACAGCAACGGCAGTTCATAGCGTTGGTCAACTCGGTCCGCCATGAGTATCTTGTCGGTAAGCCCTGCATTTGTTTTCAGCTCGCGCGCGAGGAAAGCATCGTTAACCACCGCAATATCTGCATTGCCTGCTAATACGTGCCTCAGAGTGTGACGCTGAGATTGCGAAAATACCAAATCAAACTTTTCACGCATATCGTCGGGGTCAGACTCAAAACCGGAAAACGCGTAATGATATCCAAATGTTACTGCAATTTTCCGTTTTTGCAGCTCGTCAAAAACCTGCTGCCTTAACGGATGATCGACCCGAGATACAAAAACTTCCCGTCCCCGAATAAGGGGTATTGTGGTCTCAATCTCGGCCGCAACGTCCGTCCACCCCCACAGAGGCATCTCGAAAAAGATCATGTCGATCCGTCCGCTGGTCAACAACTCGTAGCGACGGCGTGCAGGAATCTCTACAAAGTCGAAAATATAGCTATTTTGACGTTCATTCAAAAACCGGGCAAACGCGACGGAAAGCCCGCCCTGCCCTTCAACAAAAGGCTCAAACTGATATCCACCAACCTGAACCCTGGTCGGTTTATCGTCAGCCAACGAAAGACCATTAGCATATGCAATGATCACAAATACGGCAAGAAACTGCATTCCGTGCCGTAGCAGCTTGGTGCCCACAGATATTCTCCCAAAATACTTCCTAACAGAGTAGCCCAATGTCGGTATAATTCCTATTATTCTGCCGTATTTTTCACTACGAAGCATGTCCTTTGCCTGCAAGACAACCCCTGTAGGTGTAACGACACCAATAACAGGCACTCTCCGCGTGCTGCCCCCCTTGGAGCTGCGTTGAAGCTCTCAGGAGAGGCGAATCTGCGAGAATCCGCGTTTACATCGTAAATCGGGCGTTTGTGCCTTGCATTTCCCTGCATTTCGCGGTAAATCGCGCCCGACCGTTGTGGGATCGCCTGCATCGGGAACCCCGCCCTTGCATCCCTGGAGGAAGTGGCGGTCTCCGGGTCGGATGGTCTGGCCCTGAGTTCATAGTTTGGAGAAATAGAATGGCAAAAGCTGTTACTATCGTTGCTGAGCCGCGCGAACGGATTGGTAAGGGAGCCTCCCGCGCCGCGCGTCGTGCAGGTAAAGTACCTGCTGTAATCTACGGCGACAACAAAGACCCGGAATCGATCCAGATCCCGCAGAACGAAATTATCCGTCTGCTCAACCGTGGCGGCTTCATGTCCCACACGTTTGAAGTTAAAGTTGGCAAAAAGAAAACAACCGTTCTGCCGCGTGACCTGCAACTCCACCCTGTAACTGACCTTCCTATCCACATCGATTTCCTGCGCCTTGGCAAGGGTGCCGAGGTCGTGATGGAAGTGCCGGTTAAAGTGGTCGGTGAAGAGAAGTGCCCAGGCCTGCGCCGTGGTGGTGTCATCAACCACACCCGTCACGAAATTGAACTGCACGTTCCTGCTGATTCCATTCCGGAATTCATCGAAGCGGATATTTCCGAGCTCGACATCAACGACTCCGTGAAAATCAGCAACGTGAACCTGCCGAAAGGCTGCACGCCGACGATTACAGATCGTGACTTTGTCATCTGTGCGATCGTTGCACCATCCGGCCTCAAATCTGCTGAAAATGCAGCTGATGATGATGCCGAAGCTGATGACGACGCTGACGACAGCGAAGACTAATACCTGAGGGGCGCTTTTTGCGCCCCTTGCATTGGCCGGAGGGAGTTTCCCATGCTGCTTTTTGTCGGTTTAGGCAACCCGGGCAGCGCTTATGAAAAACACCGGCACAATGTTGGCTTCATGGCGCTCGACAGGATTGTTGAGCGCCATAATTTTTCGGCAGGGCCAAAACGCTGGCATGCGGATACCTACGAGGGCCGGTTGGGCAGCGAAAAGCTCCTGCTCCTAAAACCACAAACATTCATGAATAACTCAGGGCAATCGGTTGGCGAAGCCATGCGCTTCTTCAAGCTGACACCCGAGGACATTGTGGTGTTTTATGACGAACTTGACCTCGCTTTTGGTAAGATCAAGGTGAAGATTGGTGGCGGCGCCGCCGGGCACAACGGCATTCGTTCCATTTCGTCACATATAGGCCCGGATTTCACCCGTGTGCGCATCGGCATTGGGCACCCTGGCGACAAAGCTCGTGTGCACGGGCATGTACTGGGCGATTTTGCCAAAGCCGAGCAAAACACACTTGAGGACATGCTGGCCGCGATAGCCAACGAAGCAGGATTTCTCGCCGATCGTGACAATCCCCGTTTCATGACCGAGGTTGCCCGTAGGCTGCAGCCTCAGCGCCCGAACGGCCACAAGAGAACCAATACCGAAAAAACCAAAGCGCCCGGGACCAAGCCTGTGGCTGCTAAAGAGAATAAATCAAATGATGGCCCGATGGCCGCCGTCCTCAAAGCCCTGATGGGGCGGACGGATAAAGGAGACGAATAATGGGTTTCAAATGTGGCATCGTCGGCCTGCCAAACGTTGGCAAATCGACACTTTTCAACGCGCTCACCAATACAGCAAATGCCGCTGCGGCCAATTATCCGTTCTGCACCATTGAGCCAAACGTAGGTCAGGTGCCAGTACCGGACGAACGCCTATACAAACTGGCAGCGATCGCAGAAAGCAAGGCAGTTATCCCGACCCAGCTTTCTTTTGTCGATATCGCAGGCCTTGTGCGCGGCGCGTCCAAGGGCGAGGGTCTTGGCAACCAGTTTCTGGCCAATATTCGTGAAACCGATGCCATCTGCCATGTGCTGCGCTGCTTTGAGGATGACGACATCACACACGTTGACGGACGCGTTGACCCCGTTGCCGATGCCGAGACAATTGAAACAGAACTGATGCTGGCTGACCTCGAGAGCCTTGAAGGTCGTATTCATGGCCTTGGTCGTCGCGTACGGGGCGGTGACAAGGAAGCCAAGGCCATCATGGACATGATCGACCGCGTTATCCCACTGCTGAGGGAAGGCCAACCTGCGCGCCTCGTTGAAGTAAACAACGAAGAAGAGGAACAGACACTGCAGGGGATGCAGTTGCTGACATCCAAGCCGATCCTCTACATCTGCAACGTCGATGAAGACAACGCCGCCACCGGTAATGATTACTCAAGGGCGGTTGAAGAAATGGCCGCCAAACAAGGCGCCGGCTGCGTGGTGATCTCAGCGGCTGTTGAAGCCGAGATTGCCCAGCTTGAAGACGAGGACGAAAAAGGCGAGTTTCTTGAGACGCTTGGCCTTGGCCAGACCGGCCTCGCGCGCGTTATCCGCGCCGGCTACGACCTTCTTGAGTTGATCACCTACTTCACGGTAGGCCCCAAGGAAGCCCGCGCCTGGACCATCACCAAAGGCACCAAGGCACCACAAGCGGCTGGCGTGATCCACACCGACTTCGAGAAGGGCTTCATCCGCGCTGAGACTGTCGCCTACAATGACTTCGTCAGCCTTGGCGGCGAACAAGGCGCCAAGGACGGCGGCAAGATGCGCCTTGAGGGCAAGGAATATATCGTCGTTGATGGCGACGTGCTGCACTTCCGTTTCGCGAACTAAGGGACCGCGAACCAGGAAAACAGCGACAGTACAGCAATCGCGATGATCAGAAATGCAAGTGGCCCGGTTAGCTCTGGGCCGCTTGTTTTATATTTGTGCCCGCAGTCGCGGCACTTACGGCGATTGCCACCGGGCGCAGGCATTAGAATTTCCAGAATCACAAGGACGGGAAGCCAAAGCGGAGACCTGTAACGCGTAACATTTTGCGACCCACAACTTGGGCACATATCAACCGGGTCGATCGCATCTGTATCACCCGCCACCGCAGGCACTTCTGCTTCACGAAGGACAGCAAGCGCCTCCTCATATTCTTCACCCGGCACCCAGAGCCGAAAGCCGAGGGACAGCGCCAGATGCGGCATCACACTGCCTGCTTCAAAATTGTCCATGTGCACGAGAAAGCCTGCCTGCTCCAGCAGGGATTTCTTGATCAGAATGTCGGTGTAGTCGCTGCTCTCGCACAATATTTTCATCTGCATGCCTTCTTTATACGCGTGCTGTCAGCTCATTCGAAACGCAACGCCCTGAGCAAATAAGAAAGTGCCCCCTGCAGATAAAGCAGAAATGGACTGTAATAATAGTGCAGTTCCCCGCCTCGACTTACTTCAATGATTGTCAACACAATCGCGGCCAGGACCGGTGAAAGACGAAGCAGGATACGAGGTAGGTCAACATCCTTAAAAAAGGGCGGCACACGCCAGCGTCCCTGTGTAAGCCGCTGTGTCACCAGAGGGATAGCCATGCCCGTAAACCACATCAACAAACACACCAGGATCATCCAGTTCAGGTCAGCGATATCGGGTTTATTTTCAAACCAACCGATGGCTGCGCCAGCCAAACCAATTTCAACGGGCAACAGCGTGGCCACGAGCGCAACAAAGAATTGTGAACATCTCAGATAATAGCGTGCGCCCGAGGCCGACTTGATCCGCTCGACAAAGGAAAACCAGACGAGTGCCCCGCACAGGATCTGCAGGTTCAGGACGATTTCCCACCACAAGCGCGAACGGCTGAGACCGGCGTCGCGCATGGAATCAAAAAAGGAAATGCTCATGGACGACAGAATGCATCCAGTAATCAGCATTGCGATAGCCGTAAGTATGGCTCGGTCGTTGGATACTTTGACTTTCAATGCCATCAGCCCCTTTCAGATGGCAGAACCTTAGCAGGACAAAGGTAACAAAAGTGTTTATATGTCGCTGTCTCGCGGTGATGCGTGCCGCGCTTTGTTCAGATAAGGCAACGCGCCCTGAAGATACATGAAAACGGGCACAAACATATATAAGATCTCACTATCTCGTATCGCCTCGAATACGATGATCAGCATGACAATGCAACTTGGCCAAAATGCGGTTAGCCAGGCGAAGGGCCGCAATCCGAGACTTTCACCCGCCTTGCCAACATTCTTATGCCCGACAAGAAGTGTCGTAAAAATCGGTATTATGAGGGAACCGACGGCCCATAACGCCAACCCCACAAGCATAAGCGCCACAACCGAACTTTCTGGCGGCGTGGTACGGAACCAGTCCAAATATGCCCCGATGACCAAAAGCATCACGGGATAGGCTACAGATATCATGCCGACAACAAAGTTGATGATCGCCCTCAAGCGCCATCGGCCTTTGGACTGTACGATGCGATCATGATGGCAGAACCACATAAACGCCAGACAAAGTATCTGCAGGTTAAGAACGATCTCCCACCACCAGCGAGACGTCAGCATGCCGTCCCCAAAAATGTGCGGTGCAAAGAAAAAACCGACCTTAAAAGCCATGATCACGCCGACAATCAGAAGCGCCAACGCGCCAAGAAACGCTCTGGAATCCTGTATCTTTGCCAGCAAAATGAGCCGCCTCCCGGTCCAGTAGGACACAGCGTAGCCACCACACATTAATGGCTACGTGTTGCCCAGCAATGCTACTTGTTTTTAACGGGCTTGCCAGCTTTCATTACGAAGTCGACATCCAACAGTTCTTCAAGATTCTCAAGCGGGCTACCATGCATGGCAATGATATCAGCGTGCTTGCCTGCCTCAATAGTACCGAGGCTGCTCGACATATCAATCAGGTCGGCGGCATTCACCGTTGCCGCGACGAGAATGTCCATCGGCTTCATGCCCCCCTTCTGCATCAGAATGGCCTCACGTGCATTGGTCCCATGACGCGAGACACCGCTATCGGTACCGAACGCGATTTTCACCCCTGCCTTGTGCGCGGTTTCGAAATGGCTCAGCATATCACCCCCTACACGCAGCGCTTTTTCCTTGATCGCAGGGGACATGAAATCGCTGTTTTTTGCCATTTCCACCACGGTGTCGCCGGCAATCAATGTGGGCACAAGATAGGCCCCCGTTTTCTTGAATAGCTTGATCGATTCCGCGTCCGCATAGGAACCGTGCTCAATACTGTCCACGCCAGCGCGCAAAGCCGCATTAATCCCTTCCGCAGCATGTGCATGCGCGGCAACTTTGCGACCCAGACTATGCGCCGTGTCCATGATTTCCTTCAATTCGTCATCGGCCATCTGCTGGCCTGTGCCTGTGTTGGTGTCAGAGAGTACACCCCCCGTCGCGGTGATTTTGATCACATCCGCACCGTATTTCACAGCCTCGCGAACGGCGCGACGACAATCATATGGTCCATTGCAGATAGTTTTGCTGGTGTATTTGTCGAGCAGATCATGCCGCATGCCGTCCACGTCACCGTGGCCGCCTGTCGGTGAAACACCACCGGATGCCACGATACGCGGCCCGTCAATCCAGCCACGCTCAATCGCATTCCGAAGAGCATAGATATGCTGCGGCGATTGTGCGCCAAGGTTACGCACTGTGGTAAACCCAGCCATCAACGTTTTATCGGCAAAATAAACGCTGTGCATGCCAACATCCTCAGACGACCAACGCAACGTTTCGCTGTCGCCTGAGGGGCTCAGTTCCCCTTGTATATGCACATGCATGTCCATAAGGCCGGGCATGACAAAACTGCCCTTGAGGTCGACAAGTTTCGCATCATCTCCGTACTGGGTTGCTGCCACATAGCCCTCTTCCACGGCTTTAATCTTGCCGTTTTCAATGACGACGGTCTGCTCCTTTTTTGGCGCTTTGCCAGGCATGGCAAGTAATTCACCCGCGTGAATTACCGTGACCTCGGCGCTGACAGCACCCGCAAACGTCCCCACAGCTGCAAGTGTAAGCCCTGCCACTGCGTTCCTTAATATATTCCTCATATTTCTCCCCTTTATATATCAACGTGACTTTGATTTGGTGCGCAGTCTGTCACAGGCTTTGCAAAATTCAAAGTGGTGACACACCACGATGGGCACTCATCGCTCTATATGCAAACCGTCGGATGTCTTCAGTTCTTTCAGGTACATGCGTACCGTGCCCCAATTTGACTTGAAGCTGGCCCTCACCGGCAGGGTATAACCCAGCTCTTCAATATGCTGGAACCAGATGGGAAAGCCTGCCTCATCCTCTTCGGCATCTTCGTCTTCGCCCTTATGTCTACGGGCGTATCGTTCGGCCTTCTTTCGTGCCTTTTCTTCCTCTTTTAATCGTTTTTTTTGTTGCTCTTCGGTCTCAATCAATTCCCCTGCGACCGTTTCAGATTCAAACTGGCATTTGGTTGCTGCCCCCTTGATCGGTGAATGGCGGCTTTCCTTTAATTCGCTCCCCCGGGCGCACGCCAACCTGATTTCCATCACCTGATCACCATCAAAAACACGGGTTGCGGCCGGGGGACTTTCCGCAAGAAGCAACATTAAAAACGACAAGCCGTCGGGGCCATGCTGCATGGCCTCGGGAACAGGCGCACGTTCGTAATCTTCGAGCCACTCATCAGGCCAGTCGCGTTCCCAGCGGAGGAATTTTCCCGTCTCGTCAAAAAATAATTCCTTACGATAATCGTCGCCGCCCCAGCGCCCCTTGGAGACATAATGTCGAGCAAATATTTGCCCTTCCGGGCCAATAGTCCCTACGGCACTCAAGTCGCCCTCACCGCGATTAAAAAGCCGCATAATGCCGCGGGTTCTGACATTCATATTGATGGTATAATTGGCGGATGAATGCTCAAGGGCGGTCTCTGCGGTGAAAACCACAAAGCCATTCCAGATAAAATTATAGGTCGCCTCTACGCGCTCCGCCGTTGCGGTACCTGCCAGGGAAATGATGGCAATCAAAGATACCAGGGTTCGTATGATGAATGGCGTCATATGGTCCTCGCCTTGTTTTTCTTACGCGGCAAATCTGCCGCAACTCCGGCAAGCGGCAAAGCGAATTCATAGCACACGCCATAAAAGTGGCATTACAATCGCGGTCGCCAACCCGTTCGCCGCCATGGCAAAGGCCGCTGACGCGCCCATTAACTCACTTCTGCGCACGGCTTCAGCCATCCCAATGGCGTGCCCTGCGGTACCAAGTGCCACGCCCATCTGAGCCTCGTCATCGACACCCAACCGGTTCAAAATCCAGGGTCCGCAGATCGCGGCGGAGAGACCGGTGACGATCACGACCGCCGCAGCCAACGCCTGTGAGCCGCCGATGGCATCAGCCACCGTGACAGCAATAGGCGTTGTGACTGACTTGGTCACAACGCTGGCATAAAGGCCACCCGGTCCATTCAAAAGCCAGATGATGCCTGTGGCTGTCCCTACACCGCTGACTGATCCCGCCGTGATCGCCGCGATCACTGCAGCTTTTTCCGCCCGCAACACCTGCAAATTTCGAAACAATGGCACCGCCAGCGCTGCCACCGCCGCGAGCAAGCCCGCATATAGAATGTGCGTTTCCGCTACAAAGCCGACATAGGAAAGGTCTGTCAGGTAAAAGAGCACTATGAGAACAATCGTCGGCAACATCGTCGGATGCAACCAAGCCCTACAACCGCCTTTGCGGTACAGCGCGTCCGCGATAATAAACAGGCCCATCGTCAGCAAAAGCCAAAGACCGGGCATCAGTCACGCTCCCGCATGTGTCGTTGCAGTGCCTGATAGGTCAACGCCGCCACCACGATACTCAAAAAGGTACTTAGGGTGACAATAAGCAACAGCAGCAGCCATTGCTGCTTCAGCAATTCCATCAGGTCCACAATCGCCACAAGCGGCGGAATGAACAGAAGAGGAAAGATGCGGAACAGATACCCAGCTCCTGTGTCAATAAATCGAGGCACGCCTTTGTTCCAGATGAAAAACAGCGTAAGAACAGCCATCGCCAACACCGACGAAGGTATGGGTATGACAAAACCTTCCACTAGGCCGCCAAGTGCGAGTGCAACAAGCGTTAGAAATGCCACGCCCGCCAAGCCTTCGGCAGCTTCACGCAGCGTTCTCAATATCGGGGCATCAGTCGTCACGCGCCAGACCTTATCTGCACAAGGAAGTTATTCGTCTGGCAGGCAAGGCTGTTCGCCAGTGTTTCCAATCGTTCAATGGTGGCGAGAACCGTCATCGCACCCGTTTCCGACTGGCGCGCCTTATCCTCAACCAGCCTGGCGTACTCAGCCGCCGAGCGGGAGCCATCTGGCGCCCTCTTGACGGACGCTGTGATGTCGCGCGTAGCAGCATCCTGTTCCTCCACGGCAGCTGTGATAGTGGTCGCACCCATGTTAATTACCTCATTGATAGCATCGATCGCCTGCGCTTCATTTGCCACCTGTTTCACCCTGAAAGCTTCATCTTCCTGCCTTGTTGCCTGCCAACGCGGCAGCGGCCCGGCCCTCCATTGCCGCTTGTTCTTCATGGTCGCCCGCTTTTCTCGCTCGTTCAGCTTCTCCAACTGCGTTCTCACGCTCTTCCGGCGCGATGAGTACTATCAGTGTTGCTAAGATCGCGAACAAGGTAATGGCGGCTGCAACCATCAGGGTATTTTCACTTTTTGCCGACCAGCCATAAACAAAGGCGGCCGGAATATGAGCCGATAAAAAGGATAGAAGAATTTTGACGACTTCGCTCCGAATCGTCGACAGGTTATCCATATGCCCCCCCTAAGGCATGCAACCATAATGACAGTGACTTGTCTAATCGTTAACCGGTTTGACTTCACTTAAAACTCACCCAGTTCATAGAAAGAATCAAGGAGCCCATCTTATGTTCAAAATTTTCTACGACGACCTTGTCATTGGCCAAAAAGAGGCCTTTGGCGCGTATAAAGTCACCCGCGAGGAAGTGCTGGATTTTGCCTCAAAATACGACCCGCAGCCTTTTCACCTGAGCGACGAAGCCGCCAAGAAGTCTGTCTTCGGCGCATTGTGCGCCAGCGGTTGGCACACCTGTGCCATGATGATGCGGATGATGGTCGACCATATGACAAAACAAGGAGTAGCCGGCATGGGATCACCTGGCTTGGACGGCATAGAATGGCGACGCCCCGTGTTCCCCGGAGATATTCTGTCTGTGGAAAGTGAAACAACAGCAAAACGTGAGTCTGCCTCACGCCCGAATATCGGCCTCGTGAAATCCACTTACACAGTTAAAAACCAGAAAGGGGAAACTGTGATGATCACGCGTGGTAACGCCATGATAGCCAAACGCCCATCCTGATGTATCGCTCAGGCTTTTGCCAATTTTTTGCGCCGTCCGGGCATAAGCCGCAATAACAGGAGAACGGCAAGGATGGCACCATATACAAGCGGCTCCAACTGAAAGCCCTTGCGCATCATAAAAAAGTGGATGATAGCCAAGGGCGCAATCAGGTAAATCAATTTGTGAAGACGCTGCCAGTGCTTGGCTCCCAGCCGCTTGACCATGCCCTTCGTGCTGGTAATTGCCAATGGGGTCAACATCAGGAAGGCCGTCATACCAATTGTGATGTATATACGTTTGAGCACATCGGCCCACAACTCAGGCCAGTTGAACAGCATATCAAGCCAGATGTAGCTGAGCATATGCAGGCAAACATAAAAATAGGCGAAAAGACCAAACATGCGCCGGAACAAAATCGGCTTCGGTGATTTGAGAATTTTGGTAAGCGGTGTCAGGGCAAGTGTAATCAGTAGCATCCTGAGCGCCCAGTCACCGGAAAACCGATTTGATGTCTCGTTCGGGTTGAAACCCAGATCATGAGGCTGTCCCTGAAACGCCAACCACCATTCGTACGCCAGCCATGCTGCCGGTATAAGAGCAACGGCAAAGACAACCGGTTTAATCCCAAACCGCCAGACACGCGTCGGCAACACCATCAGAAGCTTTTCCTGAGGTTCATGCCGGCATACAGATGTGTAACCTCTTCCTCATAGCCGTTAAACATCAACGTCTCGCGGCGTCCGAACTCGCCAATGCGGCGTTCCTGTTTCTGGCTCCAACGCGGGTGGTCGACGTTCGGGTTTACATTAGAGTAAAACCCGTATTCGTCAGGTGCTGATTTTTTCCAGCTTGTTTTGGGTTGGTCCGCGACAAAGTTAAGTCGCACAATCGACTTGATTGACTTAAAGCCATATTTCCACGGCACAACCAGCCGTAAGGGCGCGCCGTTCTGGTTAGGCAATTCCTTGCCATAGAGACCAACAGCAATGAAAGCGAGATCATTCATGGCCTCATCCATACGCAGGCCTTCACGATATGGCCAATCAAGCACGTTGAAAAAACTTTTAACACCCGGCATCTGTTGCTTGTCCTCAAGCGTTTCAAACGCGACATATTTAGCGTCAGACGTTGGTTCGAACATCTTGATCAGCGACGACAGAGGTACACCAATCCACGGAATTACCATCGACCATGCCTCCACACAACGCAGCCGGTAGATACGTTCTTCCAGCGCATTCATGTTGATTAGGTCTTCAAAATCATAAATGCCCGGTCGTGCCACATGGCCCTCCACCTTCACCGACCAAGGTTTTGGTTGGAGCCTCCATGCATGCTCGGCTGGATCAGATTTTCCAGTGCCGAATTCATAATAATTGTTATAGGAAGTTACCGCATCATATGGCGTAAGCGTTTCATCCGGATCAAAGGCCGTTTTGGTGAAATTCAATTCCTCAAGCTGGCGCTTAGGCGTGGCCAACACACCCGGCGCAAAACCGGACGCACCAAGAATAGCAGCACCTGCGCCACCACCAATAAAAGACCGACGGTTCAGATAAAGCCGTTCGGGAGTGACGTCATTTTCACTGATATGCCAGTTTTGTCTATTCTTGATGAACATCGCGCAACTCTCCTTTATCCTCAACCTAGCATGCCGCCGGTCGAGGTCCAGTCACGCCTTGGTATCAAGTGCGTGAGCGGCGCGAGAGGTTTGACGCGAATCTTGCGACAGATCATTCATGACCAGCTCTATAGGTGCCCGCCTGTTCAAGACAAGCTTCTGCCATCAGTTCACCCCAAAGGGCGTTTGCGTGGATGTTATCGTCGGGGTTGTCCCCCCAATATTTGCGTTCGAGCACACCATCGGCACTGCGGGTAAGTTCGGTTACATCGGCAACTGAAACCTGAAGTTCACGCAAGGATTTCAACCGGCAGGTTCTGGCTTTGATAAAGCCCAGCCCTTGCTTTCCCTCATTATTCCGCATGCCCGGATTAATGGCCACCACCACCTTTTTCTTCCCCTTCTTCAGGGTTTTGAAAAAATCGAATATCTCGAAATGAATATCATCCACAATCGTTTGCATCATCTGCCGGGACACAAATTGGTGACTTGTCACACATGCTCCCCCAGGGAGGGGTTGTACCGACAGAAGGTCAATTTTTTGCAACAGATTCAGGGATAGAACAAAAGGAAAATCCACTTCAAGCAGATCCTAGCCAGAAAGACTTTCCGGCGCCAGATAGTGGGTAAGCCTCTCCTGCCCGCTCCCATGAACACGCAGCCGCTCAAATGCATCTATGTGAAAAAAAAGGATCTGCTTGCCGATAATCAATTGGCACCTGCCCGCCCAGTATCTTCATGTCGGGCCGGAGCATTCTCAGGACATTAACAATCACGTTCGAGTGGCTATCTCCCAAGACCAACAACTTGTCCATTGTCATTTTTCCATTCTGAACAAGCGTTACACTAGGCCGTAAACTCATAAAAGGGATTCCCAAACAGGCGAAGATATGATTCAACGCTTCTCAAATCATTGAGGAGGTTTTGATGCGCCGCCGCCGGTATGAACTGACAGATTATGAATGGTCGATCATAGAGCCTTTGCTGCCGAACAAGCCGCGCGGGGTGCCTAGGGTGGATGACCGCCGGGTGATCAACGGCATCTTGTGGCGCTTTCGGGCGGGAACGCCGTGGGCAGACATTCCCGAAAGATATGGTCCCTACACCACCTGCTACAACCGGTTTGTCCGCTGGCGCAAGGCCGGGGTGTGGGACCGACTGTTCGAGGCGGTGAGCAAAGCCCATGACGGTGACATCATTATGATCGACAGCAGCTGTGTCCGTGTGCATCAACAAGGGGCCACGGCAAAAAGGGGGATCAGGACGATGGCTGCATGGGCCGTTCCCGGGGTGGACTGACCACCAAAATCCACGCCCTCGTCGATGCGGATGGTCTGCCGATCAGGCTTTCGCTGACTGCTGGACAGACCCACGACAGCAAACCGGCCCTTGATCTGATTGAGGACATCAAGGAGGAAGCGATCTTGCTCGCTGACAAAGCCTATGATACCGACGCGCTTCGTGCCTTCACCACAGCGCGCAGAGCTTGGGCCAATATTCCGCCAAAAGCCAACCGCAAGCAGTCCTTTACCTTCAGTAAATGGCTGTACCGACACCGTAATCTCGTCGAGCGTTTCTTCAATAAGCTCAAGCACTATCGGGGCATTGCAACGCGCTATGACAAAAACCCGGAGAATTTCCTCGCCGCTGTAAAACTGGCTTCAGTCTGTATCTGGTTGAAAAATTATGAGTCTACGACCTA
>NZ_JAOBPP010000014.1 GCF_025574465.1 Kordiimonas aestuarii | reverse complement strand
TAGGTCGTAGACTCATAATTTTTCAACCAGATACAGACTGAAGCCAGTTTTACAGCGGCGAGGAAATTCTCCGGGTTTTTGTCATAGCGCGTTGCAATGCCCCGATAGTGCTTGAGCTTATTGAAGAAACGCTCGACGAGATTACGGTGTCGGTACAGCCATTTACTGAAGGTAAAGGACTGCTTGCGGTTGGCTTTTGGCGGAATATTGGCCCAAGCTCTGCGCGCTGTGGTGAAGGCACGAAGCGCGTCGGTATCATAGGCTTTGTCAGCGAGCAAGATCGCTTCCTCCTTGATGTCCTCAATCAGATCAAGGGCCGGTTTGCTGTCGTGGGTCTGTCCAGCAGTCAGCGAAAGCCTGATCGGCAGACCATCCGCATCGACGAGGGCGTGGATTTTGGTGGTCAGTCCACCCCGGGAACGGCCCATGCAGCCATCGTCCTGATCCCCCTTTTTGCCGTGGCCCCTTGTTGATGCACACGGACACAGCTGCTGTCGATCATAATGATGTCACCGTCATGGGCTTTGCTCACCGCCTCGAACAGTCGGTCCCACACCCCGGCCTTGCGCCAGCGGACAAACCGGTTGTAGCAGGTGGTGTAGGGACCATATCTTTCGGGAATGTCTGCCCACGGCGTTCCCGCCCGAAAGCGCCACAAGATGCCGTTGATCACCCGGCGGTCATCCACCCTAGGCACCCCGCGCGGCTTGTTCGGCAGCAAAGGCTCTATGATCGACCATTCATAATCTGTCAGTTCATACCGGCGGCGGCGCATCAAAACCTCCTCAATGATTTGAGAAGCGTTGAATCATATCTTCGCCTGTTTGGGAATCCCTTTTATGAGTTTCCGGCCTAGGGCTGGTGCCTAGCGCAGGTCACTTTCGCGCAGATCATTTTCGCGCAGGTCCGCGTGGGATGCCGGGATGCAGGCATGTGCGCTGGCATCCATTTCAGGGCGGACACATAATGCATGAAGAAACTGATCAGTTACCGTGCCCCAGTCATAAGTCCGGGCAAAGGCCGCACAATCCTCCCGCTTCAGCGCCAGCGCGCGCGTGATCGCTTTATCAAGCTCGGTGTCCAGCGCGGCAATCGGCTTATGCCATGTCATGGTAGGCCCCGTGCCGTCACGGCCGACGACGTCCAGCGGACCCTGCACCGGATAGGCCGCCACAGGGGTGCCGCAGGCCAGTGCTTCGATCATCACGAGGCCAAAGGTGTCGGTCCTGCTGGGGAAGACAAATACGTCCGCGCTGGCGTAGGCGGCCGCGAGGTCGGCACCAAATTTTGCACCGAGGAAGTTTACTGTCGGGTACTCTGCCTGCAGTTTTTTCAGAGCCGGGCCATCGCCTACAACCACCTTGGTGCCGGGCACTGTGCTGCGCAGGAAAGCCTCGATGTTTTTTTCAACCGCCACGCGGCCAACATAAAGCTGCACCGGTCCTTCATAATCCCATGCCTTGGGCTGGTGCGGCGAAAACTGCGTGGTGTCCACACCGCGGGTCCAGTCAACGATATTGGAGAAGCCTTTTTGCGCCAGTAGCGCCCGCACCGTGGGGGTGGCGACAAGCACACCCGCGCTTTTGGCGTGGAACCGGCGGAAAATCGGGTACAGCCTGTCTGCCTTTATGGGAAAGCGTGCCTCGATATATTCCGGGAAAGCGGTGTGGTAGGCGGTGGTGAAGGGGCGTCCGTGTTTAATGCACCAGCGCCGCGCCGCCCAGCCAAGCGGGCCTTCGGTGGCGATGTGCACGGCGTCAACCTGCCAGCGGTTCATGATCGCTGAAAGCCGGAACGGAATATTCAGGCTGAGGCGGATTTCAGGATAGCTGGGGCACGGTATGGTTTTGAACATTTTGGGGGTCAACATATACACCCGGTGCCCACGCGCCTTCAGGTGGTGCCTGAGGGTGTCCAGCGTGCGCACGACCCCGTTCACCTGGGGGTGCCAGGCGTCGCTCACGACACAGATTTTGAGATGTTCGCCCTGCATAAAGCGCGAAGCTACTCTGCCGCCACAGGCGTCAGCTCGCGGGCCTTGCCGCTTTTGCCACGCTTGTTGTTGTTTTCTTTCCGCGCCGCGACCTCGTCGGCCCAGTGCAGGATCTCAAACCGGCCATCGTCATATTCGACAAGTGCCGTGCAGCTTTCGACCCAGTCACCATCGTTCATATAGTCGATGCCGTCAAAGAAGCGGCGTTCGGCATGGTGAATGTGGCCGCAGATCACGCCGTCTACGCCGCGGCGTTTGGCCTCTGCCGCGACCGCCTCTTCAAATCGGCCGATATATTCAACAGCGTTTTTTACTTTTTGCTTCAGGTATTTAGATAGCGACCAGTAGCTGTAACCCATCTTGCGGCGCAGCCAGTTTACCCATGTGTTCAACTTGAGCAGCATCACATAGGCGCGGTCGCCCACATGGGCCAGCCATTTGGCATATTTCACCACACCGTCGAACTGGTCGCCGTGCAAAACCCAGTAGCGCTTGCCGTTGGCTGCCTCATAAACCATGTCAGGCACCAGTTCGACGCCTGCCATGTTGTGACCTTCGAAGCCGCGCAATGCTTCATCGTGGTTGCCGGGGATATAGATGACATCCGTGCCGTGTTTGGCCATTTTGAGCACACGGCGGATGACGTCATTGTGGGTGGTATCCCAGTACCAGGTGCGTTTGATCTGCCAGCCGTCGATAATGTCGCCCACGAGGAAAAGCTTGTCGCAGGTGACGGATTTCAGGAAATCCAGCAGCAGGTCCACTCGCGCGGCGCGTGTGCCGAGGTGGGTGTCCGATATAAAAATAGCGCGATAGTGACGCGCCTGTTTTTTCCTGTTCGAATGTTTACCGGGACCGGGGGACGGCGCCTTGTCAGGGGGAGAAGGCCGGGAGGAAGCCTTGTTGTCGTGGGAGGCAGGCGCCGCATCCCGAAGAAAATTCTGCTCTCCTACGGTGGGGAGAGAAGGAAAAAACAGGTTTTCTGCCATCTTTTTCATGCGCCTATGTATGCGCGCGCATGGTGACACTTGCGTTGCACCAATGTGACCGTTTCTTGAAAAACGAATCTATAATGAGTCGCTTTCGGGATTCTGCGACTCTCCGGCGGCGGGATAACAGGAAGTTCGATTTTTTACAGAATTATTTTGAAAGAAGACGCGGTGTAAACCTCATTAATTACAAATAGTTATGGGGAAT
The DNA here is from genome assembly GCF_025574465.1 of Kordiimonas aestuarii. GTDB lineage: Bacteria > Pseudomonadota > Alphaproteobacteria > Sphingomonadales > Kordiimonadaceae > Kordiimonas > Kordiimonas aestuarii. The sequence goes on along the minus strand of NZ_JAOBPP010000014.1, from coordinate 142,975 downwards.
TAAGAAATTCTCAAGGTTTCGTGACTTACCCTTCACTTGGAATTTGATGGTTATGCAATTATCTTAGTCTGTAGCGGGTAGCCCCGCTAATGCCCTCCGTGGGCGTTTCCTCCCTGAGCCTGGGCCACGCGAAAGCGTGGCCTCTTTTTTTGTGCGCACGTTGTGCGAATGGTGTGCGGAATGTGCGCGACATATGCGCGGTGCGGCGCGCGTGCCATCAAGGGTATCGCGGGCATAAAAAAAAGGGGGCGCCGGAGCGCCCCTCAGGAGTGTCTGTCTGGGAACAGTGCTTAGAAAGTAAAGCGGGCGCGGGCGTAGTAGAAGCCGCCGTTGAAGCCCATGGGTGACGTAACCGGATAAGCCGCACCTGCAACACCTGCCCATTCGTTATCGTCAGGGTAGTTGTTGAACAGGTTGTTGGCCCCCACGATCAGCTCCAGGTTTTCCATCACATTGAAGCCGATTTCAGCATCGAAGGTGATTTCAGACCCGGCCTCGATCGGCAGGTCACCACTGTCGAGGTGTGCTTCCCAGTATTTGCCGAAATAGTTGACCCGCGTCAGTACGCGCCAGCTGTCGGTGGCATGCGTCAAGGTCGCATTGCCGCGCCAGCGTGGCAGGTTTTCCTCAAGCTGGCGGATACGGGTGCCGTCAAGGGTTACCGGGTTGAAGTCGACCACTTCGGTTTTGGTGTAGTTACCGGCAAACGACAGGTTGGTATTGCCACTGTCGGTAATGGTCAGCGGGATCGTCGCCACAACGTCAACGCCCTGCGTGCGGGTGTCGAAGTCGTTGACGAAGAAGCGGAAGGCCGCGAGGTCCGCCGCGAAGGATACGCCAGAGGCCACCAGGGCGTCACGTTCCGCCTGTGTCAGCGAAATACTGGCTGACTGGGTGATCCGGTCTTTAAGCTTGATGTTGAAATAGTCGACCGTCACACTTGCGGCACCGAGGTCTGCCACGAGACCAAGCGTGAAGCTGTTGGATTTCTCGGGACCAAGTGGCTGGGCACCTTTACTGATGGCAACAGGGTTGGTTGGTGGGATGGTACCACGCTGTGCCAGTTGCAGGCCGCTTGGCGTTTGCTCAAACACGGTGGATACGTTGATTACCTGTTGCTGGCCAACGGTTGGTGCACGGAAGCCGGTGGAGTAGGAACCTCTGAGGCGAATGCTGTCACCAAGTTTATAGAGCGCGCTTACCTTGAAGTTGGTTGTGGAACCAAAGTCAGAGAAGTCTTCCCAGCGCAGGGCCGCACCGAGGATAAGGTCTTCGGTGACGTCTGCTTCAAGGTCGAGGTAAAGCGCAATGTTGGACCGGTCCCACTGGCCGGCAACTTGTGGGCTGAAGCCCGAGAAGCCGTTGGAGCCAAGGCCAAAGCCCTGGTTGAAGCTAATGGTCTCGCCACTTGCGTTTTCACGCTCGAACGGTTGCGCCAGAATGCCGATATCGAAAGATTCCGGCTGGCCCGTGCGTGCTTCGAACTGCTCTTCACGCCATTCAAAACCGGCTGCCACGTTCAGCGGTGAGTAGAAACCAACCTCAAGCGGGTAGGAAACGTCCGCGTTGAAATTTTTCTCAAGCTGAACGTAGGAACCAAGCTCAAACGTGGTTGGCGTTGATGGGCCGAGGCTTGGGTTGATGGTGTTCGAGATGAAGAAGTCAGCCTGGTTACGACCAGCATGCACGCTGATGTCGTAGGTCATGCCGTTGTCCAGTTCACCGCGGAAGCCCATGGCGCCGGCGATGTCGTTCAGCTTGCCGCCGAATTGTGGTGTGAAGCCGCCCGGGAACATCTCGTTGAAGATGAAACAGTTCGGATCGGCATTGATGGCCGCCAGTGCCGCCGCTTCACCGGCGGAGCCGATCACAAGCGGGTTAGGGATCGTGCCCGTTGTGGCTTCGCCTTCATTGAAGTTATAGCCGCCCGGGCAGGTAACGCCGTCATCGGGCGCAAGGTCACCCACGAGGCGGGTTTCGCCGCCGTCGTTTGAGTTCACGCCACCACGGGTGTTCGGGTTACGGTAGAAGAAACCGCCTTCAACTTCACGTTCGGCATAGTTACCGAAAGCATAGACTTCGGAGTTGTCCCCGGTTTCGATGCCGAAGTTCATGAAGGCTTTCCAGTCGTTCCGCACTTCAGGCTGGCCCCAGATCTGGGCATATGGTTCGCGTACGTCGGTGTTGCCGGCGTCGATCAGGCCTTGGGCGTCATCACGCTGCACGCTGCGGTCGGTCGCGTCCTGCTGGCGCCACTCGGCCGAGAAGTTGACAAAGCCGCTGTCGGTGACGGGCAGGCCTACATTGGCAGCAAACTGCAACTGGTCACCGTCGCCTTCGTATGTCGAACCATATTTGGCTTCGATCGAGCCGCCTTCATTGTCGTCACGCAGCACAAAGTTCATCACGCCCGCAATGGCGTCAGAACCATATTGCGCGGCAGCACCGTCGCGCAGCACTTCAACGCGCTTGAGTGCGATGGCCGGGATGACGGAAATGTCAGGCCCTTGCGCACCGTCCGACAGTCCACCCCCAAGGAAGGCGATGACAGCCGCACGGTGGCGGCGCTTGCCGTTCAGCAGAACGAGCGTCTGGTCAGGCGCGAGGCCGCGCAGGTTTGCCGGGCGAACAAGCGTCGCCGCGTCCGAGATCGGCTGTGTGTTGACATTATAGGACGGCACGACTGTGCGCAGCAGGTTGGACATATCGCCGTCGCCCTGGTTCGCAAAATCGTCCCCGCTGATAACATCAACAGGTGCCGGTGTATCCGCCGCGGAACGTGCAGCACGCCGCGAACCCGTAACAACGACCTCTTCGATCGCCATTGTGTCCGCTGATGTGTCAGCTTCTTCCTGAGCAAATACACCGCTTGAGATGGACGACACCATTGCAACGCAAGATGTGCCCAAAAGCAGTTTTTTCATGATATCCACAGAACCCCTCCGTGTGTTTGTTTGGTATGGTTATCAACTGAGCTCCGCAAACCCCCCGGTAAGCGATGAACGCATTCGATACCAACAAAGACGAATAGCCTTCGTGGGTTGGGAACATAAAATTGCGAAAGACGCGTTTTTTGCGAAAGCCAGGCGGAAGATATCTTCAGGTGTGCTTTTTGAAACACATGGCAATCAACTTGGTTTCTTGTGAAATTAAATTTCTAATATGAGTCCATATTGAAATTATATGCGCATAAGTAATCTTTGGTTTAGTATGAGCCTCAAGGCATTTAAGCCAAATGCTTCCCACAAAAATGAATAGCTGAGCGACGGGCGGCTTGCTGCATCCGGCTTGTCGGCGCGTGTCGGGAAGGGTGTGTCGGGAGCGATGTATCCGGGGCGGCTTATTCAGCCGCGCGGGGCAGGCCCTGCGTGCCGCGGGACGACAGCTGTTCGCCGTATTCACGGATCAGTGTCTCTGTGAACCAGGCCATCTTGTTCTCAATCTCGTCGAAGCAGGCCAGGGGTTCAAGGGTGGTTTCATCCATATAGAGGCTGCGGCTTATTTCGATCTGCAGCGCATGGAAGCCCGCATTGGGCTTGCCATAGTGCTGTGTGGCAAAGCCACCGGAATACGGCACGTTACGCCGCACGCTAAAGCCCGCGCGGATCAGCAGTTCTTCCGCCAGCGAGGTCAGTTCGCGCGCGCACGACGCTCCCCAGCAGTCCCCCAGCACGATATCAGGGCCGATGTTGCGGTTGCGCCGCCTGCCCGATGGCATTTCCGACGGCATGGAATGACAGTCAATAAGAACGGCGGAACCAAACTGGCGTTGCCTTGCTTCAAGCAGCGTGCGCAGTTCACCGTGATAGGGTTTGTATACTGTGTCTATGCGGTGGAAAGCTTCCCGCGCGGGCAGGCTTGCCTTGTAGATGGACAGCCCCTCGCCCACGAGTTTCGGGATAAGCCCAAGCCCGGCCTTTACGCGGTGGCTGATATCCAGCGTGTTTTCATCCAGCGCCGGGCTGAACATTTCCGGGTCCAGCTCAAGTTCCGACCGGTTGAGGTCAAGATAGGCGCGCGCGTGGGTCGCGACGACAAGGCTGGCACCGTGGCGCGGCGCTGCCCAAAAGAGCCGGTCGACATAGGCGTCCTCCGACATCCGCAGGGTATGCGGGCCCAGTTTTGCCGCCCTGGTCATGCCATCCGGATAATGCCGTCCGCTGTGGGGCGCGGCGAAGACAAAGGCGCGGGGTGTCCCTTTCGGGGGTTTGATCACATAAGGCGGGGGCGGCCCTTCGTTGTGGGCGACGCTGCTGCCATCTGTTGATATGTCCGAACCGCTGGTCATGTGGCTACGCTAGCGTGAAACGGCAGGCCTGTCACCGACAAGTTTTTCCCCTCGCTGCCATGTGATGAAAGCGCTGTGTATGGTTTCTGTAACGTGATAGACAAAGCAAAATCGGGAATGGCCTTAAGGGACATAAGGCTGAATTGAAGCGATAACGAATGCGGGGGAATGCATGGGCGCGATTGCTGGCTGGGTCATGCCTTTTCGGTTCATGACCGGTATGCTGTGCGTGATGGGCGCCCTGCTGTGTGCCCTGTTGTTCACAGGCGGCTTGCGGGCGGATGGTGACGCCGGGGACGCGGCACCAGCGAGCCCAGTGACATCATTGACATCAGTGACATCAATGACACCAGCGCAACCAGCGAAACTTTCGGCGGAGAAGCGGGAGCGGCCGAAAATTGGCCTTGTGCTGGCCGGTGGCGGGGCGCGGGGCGGGGCCCATATCGGCGTTCTCAAGGTGCTTGAACAGCTTCAGATACCGGTCGATTATATCGCCGGGACCAGCTTTGGTGCCATCGTTGGCTCGTTCTATGCTGCGGGATATAGCGCGGATGAGCTGGAAATTGCCCTGTCCCAAATGCGCTGGGATACCCTCCTGAGCGACCGGGCACCACGTTCCGGGCGCAGCTTTCAGCGGAAGCTGGATGATGAGGAAACCGCGCTGGATTTCGAGTTTAGCGTTGGCCCTGACGGCCTTTCCCTGCCGCCCGGCCTCGTGCGCGGCAACCAGTTGCGGCTCATGCTTCGGCGCTTCCTCTCCCGCGTGGATCATATTCGTGACTTTGATGACTTGCCTATCCCGTTCCGGGCGGTGGCAACAGACCTGGAGACCGGGCAGGAAGTGGTGCTGGGCGCAGGCGATATTGCCAGCGCGGTACTGGGCAGCATGTCGGTGCCGGGCCTCTTTCCGCCGCTTGACCGCGAGGGGCGTCTGCTGGTGGATGGCGGGCTTGTCAACAACCTGCCGGTCAGTGTGGTGCGCGACATGGGCGCGGATATTGTTATCCTTGTGGATATCGGCACACCGCTCGCGGACCGGGACGAGATTACCTCGGTGCCGAAGGTTTTCAGCCAGCTTTTGTCCCTGCTGACGCTGAAGGGGCGGCAAGCCCAGCTTGACCTGATGACCAACGAGGATTTCCTGCTGCGCCCCAATGTCTCGGACATTGGCCTGACGGAATTTTACCGCACGACATCTGCTATTCCGCAAGGTGAAAAGGCGGCGGACAACGCGGCGGAGGCCCTTAAGGTGCTGGCGGTAAGTGATGAGGAATGGGCCGCCCATCTTGCCGCGCGTGTGCCCGACAGCAGGCGGCCGGTGATAGATTTCATCACCGTGCAGAATTCCTCCAGCCTGCCGGACGAATATATCCGCTCGCTCATCCGGCAAAAAGCCGGTGAGGAAATCAACGAAGCCAAATTGAGTGATGATCTGACCCGGATTTATGGCACCGGCTATTTTGACCGGGTGGAATATCAGTTGCTGGAGGAGGGGGGTGACATCGGCATTCGTATCGACGCGGCGGAACGCTCGGTGGGTAAACGCTTCGTGAAGTTTGGCTTGTCGCTCAGCGATGATTTCGCCGGGAACAATAATTATAATCTGGCAGCCAGTTATACGGTGCTCGGCATCAATGATCTGGGGGCGGAATGGCGCAGCCGGGTGCAGGTGGGGGACGAACTGGGTGCCGCGACAGAGATCTACCAGCCGCTTGACCTGCGGCAGCGCTATTTTGTCACCGGCGGGGTTGGTGTCTCCAGTGTTGTGCGCGGTATTACCAACGACCGGGGTGTGACGGTTGCGGATGCCCGCATAACCGATGGCTTGGCCCGGGTGGGCGTGGGGCGGAACCTTTCCAATGTTGGGCGGCTGACTCTCGGGGTGGACCGACAGATCGCTCGCGCCAAGTTGCAAACACCAGACTTTGAATTCCCCGCGTTCAACATCCATTCAACCAATTTTTTCGCCAGATTCGAGGCCGACACCCTCGACAATGTCAACTTCCCTCATGGCGGTTTCCAGTTTGAGCTGGAATATACCGACGGGCGGACCGTGCTGGGCGGCGAATCGACGGTAAACAAGCTGGAGGGGCTGTTCACCTATACCCATACCTGGGGCCGCAATACACTCACCGGTTTTACCAATGGCGGCTTTGCCTATGGTGGCGACGAGACTGAAGCGGATAATTTCGCCCTTGGGGGCTTCCTCAATCTCTCCGGCCTGCGCGCCAACCAGATCAGCGGTAAATATTACGGCGTAGGCGGGCTGGTGTATTATCGCCGGGTCAATGAGGGTGGCATTGCTTCGCTGTTTGGCGTGCCGGTTTACGCGGGCCTGTCGCTGGAGGCCGGGAACACATGGAACAACCGGGATGACATTGCCTTCCGCACGCTGCGGTATGGCGGCAGCCTGTTTGTCGGCGCGGATACACCGCTTGGCCCCTTGTATCTGGGCTCGGGCTACACGCGTGGGCAGGCGGATGACCAGTTTTCGGCCTTCATGTATCTGGGCCAGCCGTTCTGATGCAGGCCATGGCGCTGGCATGCTGCCGCTGTCTGTCTCAAATGTGTAAAAATGGTCTTGCGCGGGCGCGGGGTGCGGTGTAAACACGCACCCGTCCCGCCGGGCTTCCGGTTCTGGCGCGGCCCTTGAAAATGGTACGGTCGGTTAGCTCAGTTGGTAGAGCGCATCGTTGACATCGATGAGGTCGTTGGTTCGAACCCAATACCGACCACCATTTTTCCCCAAGAAAATACAATGTGTTGTACGCCTTGCGCTGCCTTGGCCAAACCTCCACCGTTTCAACGGTTTTTTGGGGGGGCAGGGTATCCGCACCAATTTGCACCTTTTGAGCAAAGCCTCTTGACGAAACCTTGCTGTGTATGCACTGTACTACTACACATAGTACAGTGATTCGAGGGCGCATGACCAGCAGCAATGTGAAGATCCAGATCGTGACCGGCGACACCCGGCCTATCTTCAAGCAGATTGTGGATGGGATCCGCATGGAAATCGCGTGCGGCGAGCTGCAGGTTGGCACCAAGCTGCCCAGCGTTCGCGGCCTGGCCATGCAGCTGATGATCAACGCCAACACCGTCGCTAAGGCCTACAGCGAACTGACCGCACAGGGCCTGGTGGAACCCCGGCAGGGTCTGGGGCTTTTTGTCTCCGAGCCACGACAGCTACTCAGCGAGGAAGAGCAGAAAAAGCGGCTGCGAACAGCCGTAAGCGGCTTTGTCAATGAGGTTGCGTACCTCGCGTTCAACACCGACCACATTATACGGGAAGTGCAGGAAGCACTCATAAAACTAGATGGTGCACCAGACACCAGCGACAGAGATTGAGGACAACATCATGCACTATTGCATTGAAACGCATGGCCTGACCAAACGCTATGGTAAAAAGCTGGCCCTTGACGACTTTACCCTGCAGATCGGGCGGGGGGGCATCCACGCCATTGTCGGCAGCAACGGCGCGGGAAAATCCACGTTGTTCCGGCTGCTTCTGGGGGTTGCAACCCCGACATCGGGCAGCGCACGGCTTCTGGGCGTCAACAGCCGCGACCTGACACCGGAAATTCGCGGCCGGGTGGGCTATGTAAACGAGGAACATACCCTGCCGCTTTGGATGAAAGCGCGTGAGATCACCAGCCATCAGCGCAGCTTCTACCCGGACTGGAACAGCGAAATTTATAACAGTGTTATCGGCTATTTCGACGTGGACCAGAACCAGAAGGTGGCCGGCCTTTCGCGGGGGGAACGTGCGGGCCTGAACCTTTCCATGGCGCTGGCGCAATCGCCGGATCTTCTCATTCTGGATGAGCCCACGCTCGGGCTGGATGTGGTGGCCCGGCAATCCTTTCTTGAGGCCCTCCTGTTCACGGAGGGAGAGGCCAACACCACCATCATCTATTGCTCCCACCAGATGGAAGAAATCGAACGTGTCGCCGACCAGCTGATCATCATGGAAAAGGGTATGCTCAAGAACAACAGCAGTCCGGACGCCTTTGTTGAACGGGTATCATACTGGGTGGCGGATTTCCCGTCAGCGCTGCCGGAAAAGAGCCGGATTCCAGGTTTCCTGAGCGCGCGAAACATCGAGGGCCAATATCATATTCTGGTGGCTGACCAGACAAATGATTTTGGCGACTACCTCAAACAAAGCGGTGCTGGTGCGGTTGCCCGCCATCCGGTCAATCTTGAGCGCGCCGTCAATGCTTTCCTGACAAAAAACCACAACACACCCGACAGCAGAGCATAGGACAAAACAATGTTGCAAATTTTCAAAAGCGAGTTCCTGCGCTACCGCACCTGGACGCTGATCGCCACCCTGGCCATTTTGGCCGCCTATGCCTTCATGGCCAAACTCTTTCCGTTCCTGAGCGCCCCGCCGGAGCTGACCGCTGTCAGCTATCTGCTTCTGGTCGGAGGTGCGCTGTTATTCGGCTTCGTGCAGATGCTTTTGCACAAACGTGGCAACAACTGGACGTACCTTGTCCACCGTCCGCTCCCCCCGCAGGAGATTTTCCATGGTCTTGCGCTGGCGGGATGCGTGTCGATCACGTTTGCTATCGCGCTGCCCTGGCTGGTTATGGTCACCGGCATTGATGCCTTCACGACGACGGTTGTCGATACGCGGCATTACACCTACATTCTGTTCATGCTGTTTTGCGCGCTGACCGCTTATCTGGTTGGCACGCTTTCGGCACTGAACCCCAGCAAGGGTTCGGTTCTGCTCATTATTTTCTTGTTGATGCTGATGAACCCGCGGCCGTCAAATGATGTTGCGCAATTTGCGCCGATGCTGGGCGTGATGGGTATTCTCTACGCGCTCAACGTCGTCAGCTTCAAGCCTGACCTCAGTACACATGTCGTGCGCCCATGGGTGATCATACTGATGGCCCTGCCCATGAGCTATGCGCTGACATACGGCCTCGCGCTGTCAACCACGGTCTATTACCACGCTCCGCGCTTTATCATGGGTACCCACCCCGACAATCATCCGGTTGACGGGACGGTTGAATATCTATGGTCGCTCAAGGGGGCGGAACGGGTAGACTACGCGCTTGAGGGCAGCGACAACCCGCGCGCCGATTATTACGCCAAGCAGGCGGAGCTGGCCGAGGAAGACGGGGTTTCAACCTCGATCTGGACCTACCCGCGCCCCGGGCAGCTTCATACGCAGGATGCACAGTACGCATTGACGCCGACAGGCACCCACGAGGTCTGGCAATTTTCCCATGATGAGATGCTGATGGTCGGCCGTTCAAGCGTGACGGAGAAACCGCTGGGCGTCATTGGTATGCGTGGTTTCCTTGGCGATTTGGCCGCCGCCACGGACGCGGACCGCTTTACCGAAGTCCCCGTGATGGTTGGTGAGAGATTCCTCGCGACACCAACGGTCATCTATCAGGTCAATTTCAAGGAACGCAGGCTTGACATCAAGCACCAGGCTCCCGCCGGTGAACATTATGTTAACCGTCCGCAGATGCGCGACAATTTTGTCGCCCTTGTTACTGACAAGCACACATTGCTGTTCGACCCTCGCGCGATCAATGATGAGTATGAAACGGCGGAGCCGGATTATATCATCGCGCACCCTGCCGCCCCGCGGGACATCAGCTCGATTGATACGTACCGGCTGGTGGATGGCTATCTGTTTCTCTATCGCGGCGCCAATCTCTTCGGGTTCGACGATCCCGGCAGCGTGGTTGTTCATGCAAGGCTTGGCGGTGACAATGAAGTTATCAACACCCGCCACTATACCGTTCAGCGCCACCCAGCATGGATACGGCACTATATGGAGATGATATCGCCGGTCCTGCACCTGATGGATAATGCCTATCTTTCCGCGATTGAACCAACCAATGAAGACTATACGCACCCGCAAGAACTTATCACGCGGCAATATCCGGCTTCCATATATTGGGCGTCTGCCATCCTGATGGTCTTGTCCGCTCTCATAACGCTCATGCTGTGCCGCAGGCATCATCTTGGCCGCGCACAGACGATAACCTGGGCCATCTTGGGTGGTCTCCTCAGCCTGCCCGCAGTCATCGCATTTTTGCTCATGAACCCGTGGCGCGTTGAGGTGCGGGGGCCTGAAGGCGGGTAGCGCCGGGCCAAAACTGGGCCAAAACTGGGGCCAGTCACGATACCTGACCAGCGACGGCGCCTGACCAGCTATCGCACCTGACCAGCTACTGCACTTGAAATGACAGTAAAACGATGGGACGAACCATGACGCTCTTATTCACCCGGGCGCGGCAATGGCTGAACTACGCCTTGGCCCTGACCGCTTCCACCCTGACCCAGCCAAGCTCGATAGCCTTTGCGGACGAGTTGGACGACGCCATGGCCATCGCAGAAGCGCATGGCGAGGCACCGCTTTTTCCGCGCGCCATGCTCAGTGCGCCAGACGCCATACCCGTGGTGAAACTATCTCCTGACGGGCGTTATCTCGCCTATGTGCTGGACCTCGATCCCATAAAACAGGTGCGGCTTTACACCGTAGGAACTGGCCAACACCAAACGCTTTTCAGCACCAAAATGCTTGAGGGGCTGCACTGGTCCGGCGACAGCGGCTATATATTCATCGAAACCGAACAGGGCATCGGCGTGATTGACATGACGAGGCCCGAACAGCCCGCCCATGTGCTTAATCTTGACGCCAAAAGCGAAGAAGGCTTTTACGGGGTCGATCCCCGGCACCCGCATGCGTTTATCGCGTCACAACAGGCGAAAGGCCGGGCGAGTCATACCCTGTTCCGCGTGCTGCCGGATGGGGAAAAAACAGCGCTCTACCACCATGAAACTTATGTCTCTGATTTCCTGCCGGGCAACGGGAGCATACCTCATTTTGCCATACAGATAAACGGAGGCGGCCTTGATGTATTGCGCATCCTGGGGGGTGAAACGCAGACACTGTTCAGGTGCCTGATTACCGACAAATGTGGTCTGTTAAGCTACAACAGCGCGGCAGAAACGCTTTATATGCGCGGCCGCTTCGGCGACGACCTTCTGGGGCTTTACGCAGTTGATCCCCAGACCGGTACGCACAAGCGCCTGCACCGCGACCCCTCTGGCCTGTTTGACCTGAACGCCGTCAAGCTGGACGCCCGCACGGGGGACCCTGTGCTTGTGGGTTACAAGGATGACGAGACCAGCTTTTATGGTTTGACCCCAGGGGCGCAGGAGGCGGTGGCCGAGGTCAGCCGCCGCTTGAGCGCGCGTTACTATTACATCGAACCCAACGGCGATTTCTCCCGCCTGCTGGTTGTGGATCAAAGCGCCGATCAGCCATCACCGGCTGTCACGCTTTTCACCCCTGCAACCGGCGACCTGCTGGCGCCGCTTGCCGGGCAAACAGCAACCGCTGAGTGGCAGGCAATGCTCAACCACTTGGCGCCGCGCATCGCCGTCTGGTACACGGTTAGCGACGGCATGCGCCAGCAAGGTTATGTCACCTTGCCGCTGGGCAAGGACCCCGGGGCTGTGCCGCTTGTGGTGGTGCCGCATGGCGGGCCGTGGGGCCGGGCTGATGGCTCGTTTGATACCCGCGCCCAGTTCCTGGCCAACCGGGGCTACGCGGTCTTTGAGCCAAACTTCCGCGCCTCCACCGGCTTTGGCCACCGGTATATGGCTGCCGGACGGCGCGAATTTGGCGAGGGCCGTGTGCAAGAGGACATCATCGACGGCTTGAATTATGTGCTGAGCCGGGGGGTGGGTAACCCGGAAAAGCTGGCAATTTTCGGCCATTCTTTTGGTGGGTTTTCCGTTCTTGCGGCCCTTGCCTTCACGCCTGATACCTTCCTTGTCGGGGTCGCGGGTGCGCCGCCGGCTGATCTGGGAAAGACGATTGATCACTACCGGAAAATGCATGATATCCCTGACTTCGACCTGAGCCTTGAATTCTACAAGGATCAGGCGGTGGACCCGGATGACCCCACCGACCGCCAGCGCATGTATGAAAAGTCACCTGACTATCACTGGCGAAAAGTCAAAGCACCGCTTGCCATTTGGGCGGGCGGCAATGACCCGAAAGTGTCGGTTCTTGATGTCAGGGATTATGTCCTGCGTTTGCAGCATGCGGGCAGGACCGTGACCTACCTTGAAGAGTCAAATGCGGGGCACAGTCCATCTGGCAGCATCGCCCGGCAGGCGTATTTTTATATGGTGGAAAAAGCGCTGGAGAGCCACCTTGGTGGGCGGATGGAAGATGCGCCAAGTGACAAGCTTGAACGTCACCTGAAGCGTATCACGGTTGTGAACACTGCGGTAAACTGAGGACGGTAAAAGCGCACCAGCGCGCCGACAGGTTTCAAGCGTATTTCGCCACAGCAGGGCCGGGCGCGGCTTATTCCTTATGGTCCTTCTTCTCGCCAGCCATCCAGTCGGCGATGATTTGTTCGATGGCCTCACGCGGCGCGTCGTAGCGCTCCGCAAGCTCATCAATCAGTTCCTCACCGTCTTTGGCTTTTGCCGTATCACCCATGTCATCAAGGTGTTTGAGCACTTTATTCTTCACGTCCATGGGGGCGCCTTTCCGGGCTGTGCGGGCTAAAAATCCTGCCAGTCCATCGTCATCACGCTCATGGCGCCGATGATCGACCAGCGGCGGTGCTTGGCGTTTGTGAATAAAAGAAGGTCGCGGGACCGCGGTGCGGCCGGGGTGGCGGCGTGCGCGCTCGCATGAGGGCGCTTCGCGGCGGAGATGCGTTTATTTGCGCTGCCAGTTGCCATCGGTCTTCTCGTATTTCTCTTTGACGGCGGCCCAGGCTACCTTGTGGGAAACTTCCTCGCGGCTGGCGTCGCCACGGCGGTCGTCCGGGTCCTTATAGTCGTCCCAGGCGCTGTTGAAGGCTTCCTTGTATATTTCCTGTGCGTGCTTGGGCAGGTTGTCCTTCACCTGGTCGGGCAGTTCCTGCACTGATGTATAGGGCATTGCATCCCCTTTTATTTACCGTTCCACCAATCAATGATTTCACGGTAGGCGGGATCGTGTCAGCGTGCGATTGGGCGAAGCGGAGAATCCATAAATAAGCTATCAAGACGCATTTATCCGGTACGACCTACATTGCCCGTGTGCGGCGATGATAAGGGGAGGATTTCCATGATCTACCCATTTTTCGGACGGAATCAGGGCGTATTTATAAGAAATTTATATCGCCGTGTTGTTTGAGTACTCGAAACTTTACGGGAGGAGGAATCAAATACAACCTGTCACATGCAGGGAAATTGATGGCCCGTCCGTACCAGTCCGCGAGGACCCGTCGGACAGAAGACCCGTCGGACAGAAGACCCGTCGGACAGGCGCCGCCAATGCATGAGGCAGAGTTTTAAAATACCAGGTTTGCACGCAGTCCCGTTCCATAAGCTTCGCGCTTCGGGTCATGGCCTGGTGGGGTTAACGGTCAGTATGGGAGCTGGCCACAGGTACGCGAGATATTATCATGTTCTGGAGCGGTTTAGGTTCGGTTGCCGTTTTGGCTTTCGCCATGGGTTTCCTTCTTTTCGCAGGGACGGGCTTTGTCTCGGTTCCGGTTTATTTCCTGATGGCGGCGCCCGCCATCAGCTATCTCGGGTTTGAGCTGAAACTGTATTCTGATGGGCTTCACATGCGCTATGTGCACGAAGGGCCGTCTGCGGTTTCCACCTTGCGTGGGCAAATTGAACTGCTGGCAGGGGCCGACAACGGCAAAAGCCCGGCAATTTTCTTCGTGCCGGTGACCTTGTGGGGGCCCATCCTTGCAGTTCTCGGGCTTTATATGGGGGCCAACCTCGGGTTCTAGGTGTTCGCACTCGCACTAAGGGCCCGAAAAAAAAGCCACCCCGGTTGGGCGGGGTGGCTTTCCCTGTTTATGGAGACCCTGCCGTTATTCGGCTGGCGCAATACGGGCCTCCATGGGCAGTTTCGCAGCGTCCACGTCAGCGGAGACACCGATGTCTTCAAGGGCTTTTTCAAGTGCGTTCCGACGATTGTCGAACCAGTGGTCTTCCGGCACGCTGCTGGTGACCTGCAGGCCGCTCAGCACGTCTTTCACCTTGTCGTTCACGCCCGCCAGATAAAGTGACTTGCCAGCATGCAGCGCGTCTTCCGCGATCGTCTCAACCGCTTTGGCGGCGGACAGGTCAAGGAACGGCACGCGGGAGAAATCAAGGATCAACACCTTGGTCTGACCGTCAGCACGTTCGCGTACATGGTGGCCAAGGTCTGCTGCCGCGCCAAAGCTCAGCGGCCCACCGAAGTCAAACAGGGTGACCTTGTCGCCGCCACGGGCCAGAAGCTCACGCTCAAGCGGGTTGGCGATCTCGCGGCTTGAAACCGTGAAGTTTTTCAGCTGTTCGGCCGACAGTTGCTTGATGAAAGCAAGCGCTGCCAGCACCACGCCCACACCGACGGCGGTGATGAGGTCAACAAAAACCGTCAGGCCCAGAACAACAGCCATCAGCGCGAGGTCCCAGCGTGGGCCTTTGTGCGCACGTTTCAGGTAGCTCCAGTCAATGATGTCATAGCCGACCTTGACCAGAATACCGGCAAGGGCCGCGTGCGGGATCAGGCTGGCAACCGGTGCCAGCACAAGCGCAACAGCCAGAAGAACAAGGCCATGCACCATGCCCGAGATCTTGAACTGGCCGCCAGAGCGGATGTTCACCACGGTCCGCATGGTGGCACCGGCACCCGGTACACCGCCAAAGAGACCAGCCACTGTGTTGCCGACACCCTGGCCGATCAGCTCCTTGTTCGAATCATGCCGCGTGCGGGTCATGTTGTCGGCGACAAGGGAAGTCAGCAGGCTGTCGATCGCACCCAGAAGAGCCAGCAGGAAGGCCGCTTCAAGCACAACAAGGAAGCTGTCGCCTTCAAATGCCGGCGTGATGAAGGACGGCAGGCCCGTTGGCACATCCCCCAGGACCGGTGCGCCAGCGATGGCGACACTGACAAGGGTGGCGACAATAAGCGCGGCCAGCGGCGCGGGCAGGAACTTGCCGAGCTTCTTCGGCCAGAAGAAGACGACCGCCAGCGTCATCAGGCCGATGCCAAGGGCGATGATATTGGGGTCCATCACCGCGCCTGGGATGGCACTGAGAGCGGGGATAGTGCCGCTGCCCTCCGGTTCATGCCCAAACAGTCGTGACATCTGCAGCGCGATGATGATCACTCCGATGCCGGACATAAAGCCCGACACAACAGGGTAAGGTACAAGGCGGATGAACTGGCCAAACTTCAGGACACCAAACAGGATTTGCAGAAGCCCGGCCAGGACCACGGCCGCGAAGACGAGGGCCGGGTTGCCCGAGAGCGTGGCAAATACGCCCGCGAAGACCACGACCATTGGCCCCGTGGGGCCTGAAATCTGGCTGCCGGTGCCGCCAAAAAGCGCGGCAAAAAAGCCAACGATAATGGCGCCGTAGAGGCCGGCAATAGGCCCGGCGCCTGACGCCTCACCGAAGGCGAGTGCAAGCGGTAGTGCGACGATACCGGCCGTCAGGCCGCCCATCACATCACCGCGCAAGTTGGATGTGTTGATAAAACTCATGTCTATCCTCTGCTGCCCCTAGGGGCACTCTTGAATTGGGGCGGGGAGCCAGCGCGGTTACGCAGCCGCGGCACCTGTCTCTGCAAGTGGCATGAAGCTGTCTGTACCGTTGTTGTAGGCACGGACCTCACCATGCTCAATATCGTAAACCCAGCCATGCAGGCGGATGCGCCCGGCGGCGATGCCAGCGGCGACCAGCGGGTGCGTCTTCAGGTGTTGAAGCTGCAGCAACACATTCTGCTCCGTCACGGATTTCAGGAACGCTTCCTGATCGTCTTCAGACGTTTTTTCGCGCGCCACATGCACGGCGGCCTTGCTGTGCGACAGCCAGTTGCAAACGTGGGGCAGGTCGTCTTTCAGCGCGTCGGTGTTCATCACACCCTTCATGGCGCCACAGTCGGTGTGGCCGCAGACCACAATATCGCTGACTTTCAAAACGCCGACAGCATATTCGATGGAGGCCGTCATGCCACCGGTATGTTGGCTGTGGGGCGGCACGATGTTGCCGGCATTGCGGCAGATGAACAGCTCGCCCGGGTTGGCCTGCGTGATCATGCCGGGGTCGACGCGGCTGTCCGCGCAGGTGATCATCAGGACCTCCGGGCTTTGGCCCGATGACAGTTCCTTGAACAGGCCAAGGTGCTGGGGGTAGACCTCTTCCTTGAAACGTAAAACACCTTCGACGATTTTTTTCATGTAACCCTCTCCATCATATTTTTGTGGTGGCAGGCGTGCGCAAGCTTGGGGAGGTGCGCTGCCTGTCCCGCAGGATTTAGGGGGGATGGGTTATAAAAACAATTGTATGATTTTTGTGTTTAGTGATAGATAAAAGCTATCATATAAAAAAGGCACAAAAATATGGCCGTTGGGCACCCCACCATCAAGCAGTTGCAGTATTTTCATGCCATATGCCAGGCCAAAAGTTTCCGCAAGGCAGCGCAGCGCCTTGGCGTGTCCCAGCCGACGGTGACGTCTCAGGTCGCGGCGCTTGAAGATGCACTTGGGCTTATTTTGCTGGAACGTTCCCGCACCGGGGCCTTTCCGACAGCGGCCGGCCGCGCCATCATGCCCCATGCTGAACGTGCGCTTGAGGAAGTGCATGCCATCCGCGATATTGCCCGCTTCTCGCTCGATAGTGCGTCGGGTATCCACCGGTTGGGTGTGCCGTCCACGCTTGGGCCCTATTTCCTGCCGGATGTGATCTCGGATATTCACACCGAGTATCCGTCGCTCAGGCTTTATGTGCGCGAGGAACCGCCACGGGACCTTGAAAACGGCCTTCTGGACGGGCGCTATGACCTTATCCTCACCACCCGTCCGTTGGAGGTGACAGGCCTGACCGAAGACCTGTTGTTTGGGGAGCCGTTTCTTTTGTGTGCCCCGCCTGAGCATTTGCTGGCCACACGCGGGAGGGTGAAGCCGGAGGACATCGCGGGCGAACGGCTGCTGGCGATTGAGGAGCGACACCGGCTTTTTGAACAGATGCAGGCGCTGGCCAATCGTTATGGCGCACGCCTCATGCGCGATTATGAGGGCACCAGCCTCGACACTGTGCGGCAGATGATCGGCACCGGCATTGGCCTTGCGTTCCTGCCCGCGCTTTATGTGCGCTCGGAAATTCATCCCCGCAACGACGTCGCGGTGCTTGAATTGGATGAGACCCCGACAGACCGGGAAGTGGTGCTGGCGTGGCGTCCGTCAGCGCCTCAACGCCAGCTTTACCGCATCATGGCACAGTTCCTGCGCGCGCAGTGCCGTAAAAAACTGGGCGACATTATCCATGTCGCCGACGGCTGACGCCAAAATATGACAAGGTTTTAAATCTATTAACTTATCCAGACGTATAGTGCATGCGGGGGCGAGTCCTTATTTGGCTTCAACCATCGCACAACGAAGACACGATTGGTGCGACCGGGAGAGCAAGTGGGGGATTCTGCCACATGCGGGATTTGATACCATCTATACTGATGACAGCGTTTATTCTGTCGTCCATCGCATTAATGAGTATGGTGCCGCCGTCACGCGGCGTGGTTCTGGCAATGTATAACCCATTCCTGAGGCAGGATGCCCATGTCTCGTCTATCATTAATGCCGATGCCTATTTTGTAGCAGAAGGCCGGCTGCCTGGTTCTTTTCTTGTGGCCAGTGATGCCCGCGATTTACCGAACAGGCTGCGTGCAAACGGCGCGATATTGGTACTAGACCCCTTTGGTGCCGCTGGCTGCGGCGCACAGTTCTCAAAACAGAAAAAATGGACCGGTGGCCTTGGTCCTGAGATGGAGCAGAACAATGAATTCACTCGATAAACTGAGGGCGTCTGCCATGCGGGCTTTGGCCTTGGGACAATTTCTGCATGTGCCGCTTGTTTTGGTTCTTGGCTTTGTTATCGGCGCCGACGCGACCATTGCCAGCAGCGTCTTGTCCCTGGTGCTGGCGCTTGCAGGGTTTGTCATGGTCCGCATGCAAGGTGAGGCGCCCGCGGTACGTTATGTGCTGGCGGCGGGTTATGTCCTGCAGGCCGCGATATTGGTGTTTGTCTTTCGGGGCCACCCTTGGCAGATCGACATGCATATGTATTTCTTTGCTGCCCTTGCGATGGTGACAGCGATACTGGACTGGCGCGCCATTGTGGTCGCGGCCGGTGTGACGGCAGCTCACCACCTGCTTCTCAACATCATCATGCCCGCATGGGTTTTCCCTGAGGGTGCAAGTTTTCTGCGTGTCGTGTTGCACGCCGTTATTGTGGTCTTTGAAACCTTTGTTTTGATGTGGTTGTCACTGAAATTGTCCAAGGTGTTTGGGGAGGCGGACGAGGCGCATTCAGAAGCCATGGCGCAGGCGCGGCAGGCCGAGGCCGCCGTGCGCGCAGCGGAGGAGGCCAAAGCTGCGTCCGATTCTGCCCTCGCTGAAGCGAAGGAGGTGCAGGCCGACAACAACCGCCTGCTGGAGCAGCGCAAGGCGGAACGGGAAAGCAGCCTTGCCGACGCGCGGGCACAGCTCAACCAGCTTGCGGACGAGTTTGAAAATGTCATTGGCACCCTTGCGGGCGACATTATTGATACCACAAGCCTGCTTGAGAAAGACGGCGAGGCCCTTGACGAGGCCAGCGGTCGCGCGCGCGGCATGGTGGATGCGGCGGAAAGCGCGACCAATAATGTCACGCAGAACGCCAGTTCGGTGGCGGCCAGCGCGGAACAGATGGCAGCGTCCGTCAGCGAGATCAGCCAGCAGGTCTCACGCAGCCGCGATATCGCAGGCCAGGCGCTGGAGCATGTGAAAGCCAGCACGGAAACCATCCATAAAATGGCGGATTATGCCGACAAGGTCACCAGCATCATCGACATCATCAGCGACATTGCCGCGCAGACCAACCTGCTTGCGCTGAATGCGACGATCGAGGCTGCCCGCGCGGGCGAAGCTGGCAAGGGGTTTGCCGTTGTGGCCAGCGAGGTCAAAAGCCTTGCCAATCAGTCCAGCAGTGCTACGCAGCAGATATCCGACCAGCTATCCGCGATGCAGGAGATCAGTGCAGAGGTGGTGAAAATGATCGAACGTGTCGCAAGCGACATCAATAACATCTCTGAAAACTCGGTCGGTATTTCGGCGGCGGTTGAGGAACAGGACGCCGCCACGCGCGAGATTGCCCGCGCGGCGCAAACCGCAAGCGGTGAGACATCAACAGCGGCTGAACAGGTGCACCGGATCAGCGATGTGGTGGATGAGGTCGGCCGGTCTGTGAAGTCTACATTTGCCGCCGCCAGGCAGTTGACCAGCCGGACCGACGAGCTTGCCAACCGCTGCCAGGACTTTGCTGCAGAAATCCGCAGCCGCGAGATTGCGGTGGAATAACAGAAATCAGGCGATGGCGACGCTGATATTATATGCCGCCATCGCAAGGCCGAGCAGCGCAAGCAGAAGTGCCGGGATGCGGAAGCGACCCATGCCGCGCCACATGTCGCCAAGAAAGCCGGGTTCTGTTATTTTTGCAGGCCGGTCAGCAGGCTTGAGCCGCATGGAGAAGATCATCACCCCTGTGATACCAAGGCCTGTGAGGATAGCGCCAAAAGCGAACCACAACAGCCGGACACCAAAACTGAGCGAATGCCCTTGCGCCCAGGTACCGAAGTGCAGGGGATCGGACCCTTCCGCGATACGCTGATGCACGCTCAGGTCTTCGCCCTTTTGTATCTGCACAACCTGGCCCGTTTCCGGGTCAACCAGCACGGCATTCGCGCGTTCGCGCATCAGGACGGCGTCGGCCTGTCCCATGACAACAACACCGCCGCGTTTGTTGTTGGGGAAATAAAGCGAGGTAACGTGAAGGGTCGGGTAAGCGGCTTGCGCAGATGTAACCAGCCTGTCCAGTTTATCGCCGTCCAGCGCGGCCACAGGTAGGTTGCGCACAGGTTTGAGCGCGCCGGGGGCGCCACCACCACCCCATTCCACCAGATACCACAGCCCGGTTACGCCTATAACGGCGATGAACCACAGGCTCCACAGACCGGCAAAGCGGTGTAGGTCGCCGGTGAAGCGCCGGGCATCGCCCATACGTTTGCCGCGCCCCGGAAGCCGGAGGCGAGGCAGGCGAAAAAAGCCGCGCCACCATTTTTTGTAAACCCAGAAAGCTGTGACAAGCGAGGCCAGCATGGGAACGGAAAGGATGGCGACAAAGGGCAGCCCAACCTTGACCGGCACCATCAGGTGGCGGTGCAGTTCGCGGAACAGGCGCTGGGCATTGAACCAGGATGTGACGCCCTGAACATCAGCGGAGTAGGGATTGATCTGCACCCGTATACGGTTACCGCTGGAATCAAGCGCGATGGCTTCGGCGGCGAAAAAGAAGTCATACGGCGCGCTTATACGCTCAATCCGGCCCTCAGGCACGGCGGCTTTGGCGCTGTCGTACATCTGGCCCCAGCTCGCGGGCGGCAGGTTCTCGGACTCCGCCCGCATTTCAGGGATCATGAGCCAGTCAATCTCGTGGGAAAGCGTTGCAAGGGTGCCCGTGGCCAGAATGAAGGTGAGAAACAGGCTCACCTTCAATCCTGCCCAGTGATGAACAACCCACCATAGCGACCGTTTTTTTGGTTGCTTTCCCGAAACTGTCTGGCCCATGGGCGCCCCCTAAAGTTTCCACTTCAGCTCAATGAAGGCCGTGCGGGGTTCACCGGGGAAATGGCCGTCGCGCGCAATAAAGCCGGACGAGGCATATTCCTTGTTGAAGATGTTATCCACCCGTAGCATGACCGACACCCGCTCCGTGAACTGGTGAATAACCGACGTATCGAAAATGGTATAGCCCTTCACGGTCTGGCCGTCGATGCTCACCCGCTTGGACACATATTCCGCACCAAACGCAAAAGTGGTGTCGATGGGGGTAAATTCGTAACGGGTCCAAAGGCCCGCCTGATGTTTTGGCGAGTTCGCGAAGCGGTCACCGACAGCGTTGGAAAGCGACTGGCCTTCCACCGTGCCGGTGATTTTGGTGTCGTTATAGCCATAGTTGGCGGTCAGCACCCAGTGGTCCGTGAGGTCAGCTGCGAGTTCGATATCAAAGCCCTTGGCGGTCACCTCCCCGATGGGGGCCTGATCATCCACGCCGTCAGAGCTGTCGCCGTTCGGATCAAGCTGCAAGAGGTTCTGGCGTTTGATCTGGTAGACGGCGGCGCTGGCCTGCAACCGGCCTTCCATAAGTGCGACCTTGATGCCTGCTTCGATCTGCTCACCCGTTACCGGGTTGAACGGCCCACCCGCGAGCGGGTCCTGGCTGCCGATGCTTTGTGGCTCGAAGCTTTCGGACCAGCTTGCATAAAGCGAGATGTCTTCCTGCGGCTTATAAACAAGACCCGCGCGGTAGGCGACCTCGTGGTCGTCATAGTTGGCGCCGCCAATGGTGTCTTGGTCCTTGTAGGCATCGTAGCGGAGGCCACCGACAATGGTGAACTGGTCAGTCAGGCTGAGTTGGTCCTGCAGATAAAAGCCGTATTTGGTGCTTTGTGCTTCAGTCTCGCGGAGCGGCAGGGCGTCAAGGTCGTAGAACTGGGCGCCCGAGAGGCCATAGACCGGATTGTCGAGCGCGAGGATAGGTACGTCATCCCTGGTAACCGTGTGCGCCCAGAAGCTTGAGTTTTCGCGGTACCAGTCACCGCCGACGAGGATCTTGTTATCCATGCCGCCCAGTTTGTGTGTATAGGTCGCGGTGCCGGAGATGGTGAGGCCGTCTGTCTCGCGCTGCTGGTCCCTGAGTTCGCGCAGGGAACTATCCATCACACCGTCATCGTCGGTATCAATCAGCCCGCGCGGTTCGTGATACTGCTGGCGCTCAAGCGCATCGAAGTAGCGCATGCCAACTTCCGTCGTCACGCCGTCAGCGGGTTCCGCCTGAAAGCGCGCCTGATAAACCGAGGCCTTGAGGTCAAGGAAGTCGGTTTTCTCATTGGCGTTCCAACTGATGTCGGTGAGGAAGTTGCCGTCGTCATCCGTCGGCACTCCGCGCAGGCGTGCGCCCTGCATATCCTGGTCATAGTGTGTGACCTGGGTGATCAGGCGCGCCGTTTCGCCCATTTTGAACGTCAGGCCCGCGTCAAGGATAACCGATTGGTCTTCGGTGTTGTTGCGGAATGGGTCCATGGTTTCATAGAAGGCGCCGACGCGGCCAAGGATGGTGCCGGACCGGTTGAGGGGACCTGATACCTCGCCCGATGCGCCATAGCGGTTATAGTTGCCCGCGGTCACGGCGGCCTGGGCTTCAAGCTCATCCGTCGGGGTTTTGGTCACATAGTTGATCAGGCCACCGGGCTCACCGGGGCCATACAGCATACCTGCCGGACCCTTGAGGACTTCAACGCGCTTGATGTTGAAAAGCTTGGGCACGGAGAAGGCGATGAACGGGTTGCCGCGCAGGCTGTCATAAAAAACCTGATCCTGCCGGAAGCCGCGGAAGGTGACGCCCGAGTAGCTGAAGGTCGTGATGCCGGCGATGTTGCGGTAGAGGTCCGTCATGTCGCGGGCTCCCTGATCGGCAATCAGCGCCTCGTTGATGATGCTGACGGCTTGCGGGATATCCATCGGGTCACCCGCGCCGCGGGCCACGCCGGTCTCGGATACGCGGTACAGCGCCTGTGCCCGGCCGGTCACGATGATTTCCTCAACATTGTCGTCTGCGTTTGTGTCGGCGCTGGATTGTGCCATTGCCGCAAGGGGAAGCGCGGCAGTGAGAAGCGCAGCGACACTGGCGCCGCGCAGGAAAGTCTGTGGTGATGAAATGCTCATGAGTGGTGCTCCCTGATATGGGGCAAGCTAATAATAAGAATAACTATCAATTGCAATACACTTTTTGCGAATTATTCTTAAAAACGCATATTGTGGCTCATGTCATCCCTTGGGACTGGCCTGCGCAGGTCAGCGCGGAAGGGCCCATTAATGGTGGCGTCGCTATCGGCGGTAACAAAAATACTTCCCATGGTATATATTTTGGCGCAATATTGTACGCAGCACGTCAATTGGTCCGGGGGGATATATACATGAAACATGCCGCATCCTTGATGCTTCTTTTTTTGCTGTGCACTGGGGCGCTTGCCGCAGCGAATGCCGAAAATCCTCAAATCGCAGCGCTTCAAGCGCCCCCCGCAACCGAGCAGGCGGTTGATATCCGCTATGATGACTGGTCTTACATCCTGAAGGTCACGGTCTTTGAGGCCGGCCTGTCGGACCGGGCGTATGCTGCGCCGCCAGAGCCGGGGATTGGCCGCCGCATTGTCAAGGGCAATACAAGCAGCCTGCGTTTTGAAGGCAACCGGATTTATTTTCCCGCGTTCGAGGGCGAAAACCTGGACGCGCTGAAACGTATTCGGGTGGAACTTGAAGCCATGCCTGATGCTATTCCGATGGCGGAATGGACCAAAAAACAGCAGTTGGCGTACTGGCTTAATCTCTATAACATCCGGCTTGTTGAAGCGCTGGCCGAACGCTATCCGGCACAGGAACTGCGCTCTCTGCTTTATGGTCGCGGTGGCCGGACCGGTCTTCTGGACGAACCGCTATTGACCGTGGCGGGTGTCAGCCTGTCACTGAACAATATCCATCATGATATTCTGATCCCCGGCTGGCGCGATCCGCTGGTGATGTATGGCTTGTTTCACGGTTTTGTTGGCAGCCCCAATATCCGGCCCGAAGCCTATACGGCGGCAAGCGTTTATCGGCAACTGCGGGACAATGCGGTGGAGTTTATCAACTCCAACCGTGGTGCGCGGATGGACGGCGATACCCTGCGGGTGGCGGAAATCTATTCCGACAACATCGCGTTGTTCCCGAACGGGCCGGATGATCTGAAAGCCCATATTGTGTCCTATGCCGAGCCCGGGTATGCGGAACGTTTCCAGGCGGCCAAATATGTGCGGGCTACCACAGGCGACTATTACATCGCCGACCTGTTTCAGGGGTACCGCAGGGACGTCAATCCGAACGCCGGTAATTCTGCTGCAATTGCGGAGGCATTGACCGGTGGAGGGCCTGCGGCGGACCTTGCTGAATGGATGACTGCAACAATGGACCGACACTATAATAGTCCTGCCCCGGGTTTTGTGATGGAATACCTGCAGAAGATCAGGGAGCGTAAAGCCAAGCGCGAAGGCCAGGTCAGCGTGGAAGAATTTGAGGAGGAACAGGAAGATGAGAAATAAGGCGGCAACCTCTGTTGGCTGGTCTATTGGTTCATTTTTCTCAGCCCTGCTGCTGCTTTTTTCCCCGGCTGCTGTACTGGCGGACACCGGCAACGTGCCGGAACCCTTCCGCGGGCAGGCCACGGCCGAAAGTGTCGATATCACCTATGATGACTGGTCCTATATTCTGCGTGCCACCGTTTTTGACGCAGGCATGTCTGACCGTCGCTCTGCACCGTCACCCGCGCCGCAGCCGGGTCGTCTGATCGTCAAGGTCAATACCTCGAGCACGCGGCTTGAGGGTAACCGGCTGCATTTCCCGGCATTTGAGGGTAAGAACCTCGAGGCAGTTTCCGTCCTGCGGCGCGAACTTGAAGCGCTGCCTGGCGCCGTGCCCATGGCGGAATGGACCCGCAACCAGCAACCGGCCTATTGGCTGAACCTCTATAACGTGACCGTGGTTGAACAACTTGCCAAGCGATACCCTGAACAGGAAATCCGCCGTGTGATGGCAAAAATCCGCGACAAGAAGCTTTTGAACGTGGCGGGCGTACGATTGTCGCTTGATGATATTCACCACGATATCCTCGTTGAAAAATGGCAGGACCCGCTGGTGGTGTATGGTTTATGGCAGGGCTACGTCGGCGGGCCGAATATCCTGCGGGAGGCCTTTACATCCGCAAATGTCTATGACCTCCTCAAGCAGAATGCGGTGGAGTTTATCAACTCCAACAGGGGGGCCAGAATGCGTGGGAATGCGCTGCGTATCTCAACATATTACGAGGACAATATAGCCTTGTTCCCGGGCGGCGAGAGGGAACTTCGTGCGCATCTTGCCAAGTATGCCGACCTGTATTACGCCGGGCGTATCCGTGGCGCGGACGAGATAAACATGACGACATCGGACTATTACATCGCGGACCTTTTTGAGGGCGTGCCAAGGGATGTCAACCCGAACGCGACGAACACGGCGGCGCTGCAAACCGCCGGATCAGGGCCGGAGTGGTCAAACTTTGCTGCATCTGCGGGCGGCAAGGGCTGGGGCAGGGTGCCGCCGCATGTGATGGAATATGTCATGGACATCCGGCGCAAAAAATCCAAACGGGGCGGTAGTGTGAGCGTGGAAGAATACGCGGACCGGCCTGCCGAGGAAACACCAGAGGAAGGGCAAAAGTAATTGCTTTGACGAGGTTACGGGTGTGGATAGCCATGGTGCGCCCGTCCCTGACTTGGCATGACCTGCCCTGCCATGATCCGACAGGCGCGCTTTTGCCCTGGTTTGCTGTGGGGCTTATTGTTTGGGGACTTGGTCGTCCACGATCTCGCGGTAGGGGTCCACATACGGTTTGGTGGCTTTGGCAATTGCGCCGGATGCCTGTGCCCGGTCGAGGCATGCGTTGAATTCGTCGCGCTCGTCTTCATCGCGGAAATGCATCTTGTCACCATTCGTTGGGAAAAGCGCGGTGAATTTCATGCGCGGCCAGGCGTCGTCGCCATAGGTGGCTCCGGTTTTATCCACGCGCCCCATATAGTCGATCGCGAAGATAAGGCCGTCGGTGATGAAGGCATCGGCATCGCCGTTTACCAGCGCTTGCGTCGTGGCGAAGCCCGACGGTGCCTCCCAATAACTGCCAAGCGTGGGGATGGCCTCGGCCAGGCTTGGGAACATGCTGGTAGCCCCGCCAAAACCCAGGATGCGCAAGCCTTCAAGGTCTGCAATCGTTTCGATATCCAGACCCTTGTCGGCGCGGTAGGCAACGCCGTTGCGTTGATGAATAAAATCGTGGGATGGGAACCCGCTTACACCAGCATCGTCTCAGACAAGGGCGACGGCATCTATGCTTTTGTCATCCTCGAAAGCCAGCCAGTGTTGTCCCCAGCGGTAAGGGATGAACTCAACCGAATTTCCACATTCACTATATATTGCCCGCAGGGCAGCAGCGCTGCGGCCGTCAATGTTTTCATCGAAATGTCCTGACAGTACAGGCACGGCAATCTTCATTTGCGCCTGCGCAGAAGGTGTAAATAAAACAGCAATAGACAAGCAGCATGCAGCACGAAGGAACATGGTCAACAAACCCGTTTTTATATGGAGTTTCAATTCTACAGCCCTAGACTTAGCAATGTAAACGTTACTGGCGGATTAATGCTTTGGCGTTTTGGCCAACAACAGGTTTAGCCAGAGAGATATTCAGGCAACGATATGTTTACCAGTTGCTGCGATACTCAGCCCGGCACCGGGGGGCTGCAATGCGAGTAGGCTGAAAAGCGGAACGGGGAGAGCGCAGTGCGCCAGGTTGGTACTGTCTTAAATAATATTCCAATCAGGTATTTTGTACCACTGGGCTTTCTTGTCGCTGCCGGTATCACCGCGCTGATTTATGTGTTTGTTGCCCTGCCCGAAGCCGAACAAAAAGCCTATGATCTGACGGAAAAAACCTTCCACCGCACAATCTCTGATATGCAGGGGCGCTACAATACCCTGCTTTCCCAAGGCAACCAGTTCAGCGTCAGCCAGGATATTTTCATTACCGCCGATGACCCCGCCGTGCTTGCGCTGGCTATTTTATCTGAAGACAGTACCGTCCGGTTTGCCTACAACTCCGCGCTTCGGGGCAAGCCCTATACCGCCCTGCGACACGACGTCGATGAACGCCAAATCAAGCGGGCCATGGCGACAGGCCAGATCATCGAGGTTCGCAACGCCAAACAAAAAACCATCACGGGCTATGCTGGCCTTGGCTATGTTGAAGGCCGGACCATGACCAAAAATGCGCTGGTTTACGTGCAAAGCACCGCCGACCTTGCATCTGAAATCCAGAATGCGTCGCTGCATCTCGTCACCTTCATGGGACTCACCCTGTTTGCGCTGGCGGGACTGGTGCTGATCCTTACCTGGGTCAAGATAGATCGACGGCTCAAGAAGCTGCTGCTGGCGTCGCGAAAGCTGGCGTCCGAGCAGGGCGACATCAATTTTGATGTCGGCGGCAGTGACGAGTTCGGGCAACTTGCCGATCAACTGAAGATTACCGCGCGGATATTGGCGCTCAAGCAAGCCCGCGCCAACGAAGCAATGCTCAAGGCGCAGGAAGCCAGCGCGGTAAAATCGGAGTTCCTCTCGAACATGAGCCACGAAATCAGGACACCTATGAACGGTGTCATCAGTGGCCTGAACCTGCTCATGAGTTCAAAAAGCGAGGAAGAGAAAAACGAGTTGATGGGTGCCTCCCTGTCGTCTGCCCATGCCCTTCTCAATATCATCAATGATATATTGGATTTTTCAAAGCTCGAGGCCGGCAAGTTGTCTGTGCATCCGGCGCCGTTTCTGCTGGCACGCATGCTGCGTGACATTCACATCCTTATGAGACCCGTCGCCGCCGAAAAGCGCAACACGCTGGCGCTTGAGCTGGCTGATGACTGTGATGCCTGCATTCTGGCCGATGAAGTGCGCCTGAGGCAGGTGATCAACAACCTTGTCAGCAACGCCCTCAAGTTTACCGAGGGGGGGACGATCACGGTATCGGTACAGCTTAAAAAAAACGAGCTAGAGCAACAGCTTGAAGTGCGCGTGACAGATACCGGCTCAGGTATTTCAGAGGAGGATCTGGAACGGTTGTTCCGCCGGTTCAGCCAGTTGAAGAACGCGATGGAACGGCGTGCTGGCGGCACGGGCCTTGGCCTCGCGATCAGCCAGCAACTGGTGCAGTTGATGGGTGGGCAAATCGGGGTTGAAAGCGCGCTTGGAGAAGGCAGCACCTTCTGGTTCCGTATTCCTGTCGAAATTCAGGATACATACGAGGTTCGAAATCCGGATCATGAGTTGCTGGAGGACCATGGCCGCAGCGTTAAGATACTGTTGGCTGAAGATGTGGTCATCAACCAGATGCTGATCACCAAGATGCTCAAAACACTGGGTCATGACGTCACCCTGGCGGAGGATGGCGAAAAGGCGCTGGCGCTGCTGGGCGGCGAAAAAGCGTTCGACCTTATCCTGATGGATAACCAGATGCCCAACCTGACCGGGATGGAAGCCACCAAGGCTATTCGTGAGCGGGGCGACGAGACCGCGAAAATCCCGATCATTGCGCTTACGGCAGATGCCATGATGGAACAGCGCGATGCCTTTTTCAGCGCAGGTGTCAACGGCTTCGTCAGCAAGCCAATCGAGATTGACAAACTGCGCTTTGAAATAGCCCGCGTGCTGCAGGAAACCAACTAGGCGCACACACAGGCCGCAGCGGTGCATTTATGAATAGAGGTGGTCCATTTTTGGGGCCTTTTAAACGCTGTTATCCCCCCGAGATATGAAGCCCAAGACTTCAATCAAAAGCGGAGGACTAATATGGCGATCACCTGTTATTTTGGTAGCGGTAGCCCGTTTTCGTGGCGTGTGATGCTGGCGATGGAGGTCAAGGGCCTTGAATACAAGGCCGTTGAGCTTCATTTCTCGAAAGGCGAAACCAAAACGCCCGAGCACATGGCCCGCAATCCGCGGGCAAAGGTGCCGGTGCTGGTGGACGGCGACCTTACGATTTACGAATCCACTGCCATCCTTGCTTATCTTGAACGCGCCTATCCCGACGTGCCGGTCTTTGGCCACGACAACCGCGAGGCTGCACAGATATGGCAGCGTATGGCAGAGGTTGAAAACTATCTCGGACAGGCGCTGACATCCGGTGTTGGTCCCATCTTCCGGGGTGAGATCAAGGGCCATGAAGCGGAAATCCAGAAGCACCTGTCC
Source organism: Kordiimonas aestuarii (assembly GCF_025574465.1). Classification (GTDB taxonomy): domain Bacteria; phylum Pseudomonadota; class Alphaproteobacteria; order Sphingomonadales; family Kordiimonadaceae; genus Kordiimonas; species Kordiimonas aestuarii. The sequence goes on along the minus strand of NZ_JAOBPP010000014.1, from coordinate 113,746 downwards.
CGGCTGGAGAGCGAGATCGACCTTGTGGAAGGCTGGCTTGCGGAAAGTGATTTTGTCGCTGGCGACCGCATCAGTGCGGCAGACATGACACTGTACCCGCTTCTGGCGCTTATCGAACGCGTCAGCCCCCGGCTCAAGGAAGGTTTTGAAGTGGGCTTTTTTCCCTTGCGCAAACAATATCCCCATATCGCGGGCTTCATGAAGCGTATCGAGGCGCTGGACGGATACGACCGCACCTACCCGCCACACTGGCGCGAAGCCGCATAATAAAAAGCCCCGCGCGACACCCGGTGTAAGGCCGGTGTCGCGCGGTTCTCTCCCCGCGGAGCTAAGGCGGGGGGCTAGTGCACTGAAACGCCTTTCGGGACACTAGCTGAAGCCATGATTCCCCAGCCGCCAAAGGCCTCGCTGACCGCGATAACCACTTCGTTTTCGCCTGCCTCCAGCGGCAGGAAGACGCTGTCGAAAAGGCCAATAGTGCCAAGATAGCGATAATCACGGCTGGCATAGGTATTGTCGCCGTGCGCAATTGCCCTGCCGTTGAGGAAAACTGTCGCCCGGTCGCTGTAGCCATATGCCAGCTCAAGCGTTTGTGCCTTGTCGGCGGTTATCGCCATGCGGACAAGCTGGGTGTTCATCTCGCGCGTGCGGGAAGCAAGGCCGGCGAGGTCCGCGGCCCCGGTTTCCCCCACTTCAAGCCACTGCCATTCTTGTCCTTCGAGGAGGTCAGGATTTAACGCGGCCGTGCCTTCAACACCGGCGGATGACACCACACGGTTGCCAACGGCAAAACGTGTGATGAGGTTTTTCGGCAGGTTGGGCAAGGGCGCTGCACTGCCCACGAGCTTGACACCGTCATCAGGTGTCACATTGACGTTTGAATAATAATAGTCGGCCACCGCGCCGCGCAACCTGATGCCGCCCTCGCTTGTGCCGTGAAACAGGTTGTCCACATGCAGTACAGGGTCGTCGCTGTCGATATAGACATCCATTCGGTTGTCTTTCACCACCAGCTTCACATGGGTCCATGTGTCGAAACGATAGTCGGTGGGGGCGCTGTATCGGGGGCCATGCAAGAGCTGCCAGGCGTTGAGGCCATTGAAAACAGGGGTGTACTGGTTGGCATCCGGCATGCCGGACAAGTGCGAGCGCAGGTAAAACTCTTCCGCGTTCTGGCCCTCGCGTTCCCGGAAAAAGAGGCCTGCGAAACCGCGTGCTGCTGGCATGGCGATATCAAACTCGATAATGCCATTTTTGAAGCTCTGACCCATCAGCACGGCGTTGCCGCCGTTCAGTTTGATGGCGGTGCGGCCCATGTGTTGTTCGAAGCTCGCGCCTTGTTCGCTCAGGGTCCAGTTGTCGGGCGTCATGGCGATGGGTGCAGCCTGAACTGTCGTGGTCGCCACCAGAGACGCAGCGCAAACCCATAGCCACCGCAGTATGGTATTGCGCAGTATGGTATTTCTCATTCTGTTTTTCATTTTCATTTCCTCGCGTTTCGTTCTCAGGGCCGGCTCCATGTGCCAAGGCTAGGCACCGATCGGCGTTTAATGCACCTTAAGAAAAGCTTAAATCTGCGTATTGCCTGTGTAATGTGATGCTTTGCGCTGGTCGCACGCTGTGCTGGCTTGCTAGACTGCGCTGGTTAGTTAAATCGGCTTAACGGGTTAAGGATCATGGAAGACAGCACAGTCCAGTCCCGGAAAAATACCGACGCGCTGGTCAGCGTTGGCGGCTGGTGCTTTGAGGCGGCGGCGAACACCTTGACCTCGGCGGCAGGTGAGGTTGTGCGCCTTGAAGACAAGGTCGCCGCGCTGTTGGCCCTTTTATGCGACCGGCGGGGACAGGTTGTCTCGCGCGCGGATATTGTAAAAGTCGTTTGGGATGGCCGTGCCGTCAGCGAACAGACTGTGCCGGTGGCTATCAGTAAGCTGCGAAAGGCACTGTCGGAAGACGGTGCCGACACACCGCTGATCGAGACGGTGCCAAAACGCGGGTACCGCCTCCGGGATGAAGAAGCCGCAGTGGCTGCACCTGCGGAAGTCAGGCGACGGGGGCTGTGGCGGGTGCTTGGGGTGGCCGCCGTTATCTTGCTGGTGGTGGGTGGTTTCTGGCCGCGCGGTGACGGCGGCGTGGTGCCACCGGCAGCCGCGGAAAAGCCGTCGATTATCCTGACCCTCAAAGACATCCGCGCACCGGCTGGCACAGAAGAAGATCTGACGCGCGCGGTGGCACTGAGTGAACTGGCATCCTACTATTTGTCCCGTGTGCCCGAGGTGTTGGTGATCCGCCACTGGTGGAACTTTGATGCGCCGGATCCAACCGGTGGCATATACACGCGTTACGGCACCGACACGCCCGTTTACCTGATTACGGGGACCCTGATTGACGAAGGTGGGGTGTCCGTTGTTCTTCTCGCGCTCAGTGTGCCGATGACCGAAGAGGTGATCTGGTCCGGTATGTTTCGTGCGGAGGCCGGCGCGGAGCGTTATTTCGCCTTGCTGGGTGACATGGTTGAGCGCGTGGGTGCGCGGCCTCACGCGGTGGCGGATGCCGCCCGGCTGCCAGCAGATTTTGATTTCTGGCAAGGGCGTTACCTGTCGCATTTATCAAACCCCGGAGCGGCAAAGGGCGCGGCCCTGCATCTGCGCGCGGCCCTGGCAAAAAAACCGGACGACACCATGGCAGCCAACAGCCTTGCAGCCCTTGCCGCACGCTGGCCAGGTGTCGCGGATGATGCCCCCGTGACGGTCCAGCCCTTTGGGGCGGATCATATGGCTGCGGTGGATGCGGCTGTCGTTCTGATGTACCGGGGCGGTGACGCCGCGGGCGCCATCCCCTTTCTGGACGAGGCATTGGCCCTCGCACCCGGGGATCATTATGCGCTGTCGCTGCTTGCAGAAGCGCGGGTGCGTACCGGGGATATCGCAGGTGCGCTTGAGGCCTATGAAAAAGCTATCCGCCTCGCACCCTTCGCGCGGGCCTATGAGGCGCGCGTTGCGGCCATCCAATCGGGTGAGACTAATTGACGACGGCCTGAAGTTTGCCTGCAATCCATGCATAACGCGGCATAAGACGGGTGAAGGCGTCCAGACATTCGTCGGCGGGTTTTTTTATGGTTTTTCAAAGTCCTTTTTGTGGGCCGTGAACCATGCACGAGTGTTGGCGACGGCCAGCGTCCGTAGAAAACCTATGCCGACTGCAGGAAACAGCTCGCCGCTCAGACCCAGACCCCATCCTTTTCCTTGGGTGGCAGGCTGCGGGCGTTCCTCAGCGCCATGGCAATCCAGCCCTCAAGCGTGTCGTCGTCCTCAAGGTGGGGCAGGTCAACTTCCACAAGGCCGCCCATGCGGCGCCCGGTGCCGGTGAAGGGCCTGGCGCCGGGGCGGACAAGGGCGGCTTCTTCCTGCGCCTTGCCGACGCGCGCCATCATACCGGTTTTGCTGACACAGCACACCATGTTACCGTGGAGGTAAAAGCTGTTGCCGCCAAACATGCGTTTTTCGCTGAAGCCTTCGCGTGCGGCGATCAGGCGTACACGCACCAACAAGTCATCCGTTGCCATGTCCCGTTATTCCTTATGATATCGCTCAGCACAGTGGCGCAGCAATACCATGGCTTTCGTGTCATTTTCTGTCAGCATCATTGCGCAATTTCCAATTTTCACGCTAGTAATGCACGAGAAGGCGCCTATGTCATGCCCGTACCCCGGGTTTTCACCACTATCCCCGAAACCTTCGATTTAAGCAGGAGCGCGCGATGAAACCTTTCATGCCCCCCAAACGCACCCTGATGGGCCCCGGCCCCTCTGACGTCCACCAACGCATTCTGGATGCCATGGCGCGGCCAACACTGGGCCACCTGGACCCCGCGTTCCAGACCATGATGGAAGAAATCAAGGGAGGGCTGCGTGACCTGTTCGGGACAGAAAACGCGCTGACCTTCCCGGTGTCTGCCCCCGGTTCCGCCGGTATGGAAACCTGTTTTGTCAACCTGATCGAAGAAGGCGACACGGTCGTCGTTATCAAAAACGGCGTGTTCGGTGAACGCATGCGCGAAAATGTCGTGCGCGCGGGTGGCACACCGGTGATGATTGAATGTGAATGGGGTACAGCGCCCGACCTCGCCGAGGTTGACAGTGTGCTGGCTGCCCATCCCGAAGCGGGCACGCTGGCCTTTGTGCACGCGGAAACATCCACGGGTGTGCGGGCGGATGCCGAAGCCTTGTGCAAGATCGCAAAAAAACACGAATGCCTGACCATCATGGACGCGGTCACCAGCGTTGGTGGCATTCCGGTGGAGATCGACCGCTGGGGTGTTGACGCAGTATATACCGGCAGCCAGAAGTGCCTGTCGTGCACACCGGGCCTGTCGCCGGTTTCCTTCTCCGACGCCGCGCTTGAGCGGGTGCGCTCCCGCACCACGCCCGTGGCAAGCTGGTTCCTCGACCTGTCGCTGGTGATGGCGTATTGGGACGGCACCGGTGGACGGTCCTATCACCACACCGCACCGGTGAACCCGCTATATGGCCTGCATGAAGCGCTGGTGATGATCTTTGAGGAAGGGCTTGAGGCAAGCCACGCGCGCCACGCCAAAATGCACAAGGCGCTCGCCGCAGGCCTTGAAAGCATGGGCGTTGAATTTATTGTCGATGCCGACCACCGCCTGCCACAGCTCAATGCAGTGAAAGTGCCGGAAGGCGTTGACGAAGCCAGTGTGCGCAAGCACTTGCTTGAAGCATACGACCTTGAAATTGGCGCGGGGCTTGGCCCGCTTGCAGGCAAGATATGGCGCATCGGCCTGATGGGTACATCGGCGCGGCAGGAAAATGTTGAGCTGTGCCTGACCGCTCTTGCGGATGCCTTCAATCGCAACCAGCACAAGGTGGATGGCGACAAGGCACTTAAAGCCGCGCGGGACGTGCTGGCAGCCTGACCAGGCGAACAGCCAGGAAAAGAAAAGGCGGGATTTACCCCGCCTTTTTTTACAGTTGCCGCGTGACCGTCAGAACCGGTTGTTGATCCAGTCTGCGATCAGTGCCAGCGCTTTTGGCGCGAAGGTCTCCTCAATCACCATATATTCATCAAGCCCGCCGGTTTTGGCGGTCTGGAACATATGGTTGAGGCCATCAAGTTCCATCACCGTTGCGTCTTTGTGGCCATTGAACGCGCGGCGCATGCCGGTGAGGTTCTCCGCCGCATCAACCTGCTGGTCGAGGGTACCGTTCAGCGCCAGCACAGGCATCTCAAGTGCTTGCAGGTACGGCACCGGATCGTGGTTGAGGAAATATCTGAACCAGTTGCTTGTCAGTTGCCGGATGGCTGGTTCCTTGCGCTCGGGCGGCATGCCCATGGCGGTCATCACCTCTGGTGTCATCAGGGTATCAAGGCGCGTCCGGGCTTCTTCGGTCGAGGCTGCGCTTGCTACGGCGTCCAATACGCTTTCGGTCTGTTCTTCCACATGTTTGATGTCAGCCGCACTTGCGCCGTTTGACGTGCTGATTGTGCGGCGCTGGGTTACCAGAAGGTCCCGTGTTTTCACGGCGGGCCCGGCAAGGAAGACGATATAGGCAAGGTCAGGGTTTACTTCGGCCGCGACAGGCGCCACGAGGCCACCCTCGCTGTGCCCGATAAAGCCAATGGCGTCGGGCCTGATATCGCTGTGCGCTTTCAGGAAAGCAAAGGCGGCGTTGGCATCGGTGGCAAAGTCAGCGGAGGTGGACGCCCCATAGTCGCCAGTCGATTTACCAAAACCCCTGTCGTCATAACGCAAGACAGCAATGCCGTGGCGGGTCAGGTAATCCGCCAGCACGGCGAACGGCTTGTGGCCCAGCAGCGTTTCGTCCCGGTCCTGCGGGCCGGAGCCCGAGATCAGGATGGCGGCGGGGAACGGGCCTTGGCCTTCCGGCACGGTCAGGGTGCCGGCAAGAGTTACGTCGGTGGCGTGCGGGTTGGCAAAGCTGACATCTTCGTTTTTGTACGGAAACGGTGCCTGTGGCATTTGCGGGCGTTTTACTTCTGCTGCCTTATCTGCCGCGCGGGTGAAGCTGGTTTCAAGGGCTTCCTGCCCTTGTCGTTGCCACGACCCGGCAACAGGCTGGTCCGCGTCCTTGAACGCGCCGTCAAACGTGCCCGCGACAGCAGGCACGCCAAAGTGCAGGTGCCCGCCCTCTAGGCTCATGTCGACTACCGGCAGGCCGTAAGCCATCATGGCAGGCACGGCGAAGGTGGCGCTGGTGCCGCGCTCTGTGGTCTCTACCGTCAGTTCAAAGCCGATGGTCTGGCCGTTCCTGACAATCTCCGCCGTCCATTTGCCGTCCAGCCCTTCGATGGTTGGCTTTGCTGCCAGTTCACCGCGCCTGAAGGTTAGCGGCAAGGCCATGCCCTGGTTGAAGTCACCCTTCCAGGCCTCTCCGTCCCAGGTGCCCTTGTAGGTGGCGCCAATCGGGTGGGAGGTGAACTCAAGGACACTGCCAGTCGCGCCACCAGTCCCGCCACCAGTCACACCGATGCTGGTTACCGGGATTTTCTGCCCCGGCGCCTGATCGGGGCTTTCAAGCACCGCGCTCAATGCGCCTTCATCGTTTTGCTGGATGGTAAGGACAAGTGACAGCTTGCCTTGCGGGGTTTCAAGCGTGCCGATCCAGTCCCCGGTTACATCCGCGGGCGGTTCGTTGCTGGCGGCAGGCAAGGCGGGGGCGATCGCGGCGGCCAAAGCCGCCAGCGCGATGATCATACGTTTTAGCATTTGTTTTCTCCTGCTGTCGGGCTTTATGCGCGGATTATTCTGCGCGGCCCGCGCCGGTGACCTTGCGCCACAGGCAGCGCAACTCGTTCTGCGGTTTGCCTTGTGTGAGCAGGCTCGTGCTGGCAAGCACCAGCATCAGCAGGAAGATTTCCTCCGCCCTGTCGCTGCCGCGCATGATGATGGCGCTGCCGATCATGGCGGCGGCCCAGAGGATGGCGTGGATGATGGTTTTTTTGCTGTCGGTTTTCATGGTGTTTCCTTCATGTTTGTATCGTTGTCGCTGTTGTTGTCGTGACTCGGGTCAGTCTTCCCTGAGGCTGAAGATTTCCTCAACCGGCACCGCAAACTGCTTGGCAAGCTTGAGGGCGATCACGGTGGAGGGCACAAAACGGCCAACCTCGATTGTACTGATGGTTTTGCGGCTGACGCCGATAGCGTCGGCCAGATCACCCTGGCTCATGCGGTGTTCCGCCCGGAATACGCGGATGCGGTTTTCAAGCGCTTCACTCATCGCCCGCATCCTTGTCTTCCTGCTCCCAATCGTCCTCTTCCTCGTCATCGGCTGCCGTCAGCTTGAAAAAAGCGATGGAAAACGCGCTGAGGCTGATAAAGAGCGTCAGGTCGATGAAGAAGAGGGTTGGCAGGTCAGGCGCCAGCGCCTTGACGAGAAATTCAACCGCGATCAGGGCGATGAAGGTGGCTGAAAATGCGTGGTGTGCCGCCTCTTTGAACATCTGCGCCATGTAGCTGTCGGCGTCAGCGCCTTTGCAAACACCGCGTTTGCGGGCCAGCATGAATTTGGCGAAGGACGGGAAAACCAGCAGGATCACCAGGGCGGAAAGCGCAAAGCGCGCACCGTCGGCATAATCGGCATAGTCCCCCGGCAGGACAGCCTCAAGCGCGCCGGTGCCATACATGACAGCCACAACAGCAACACCCAGCCCGATACGACGCAGGAAGCTGTCGATCATCTGTGCAGGTGATATATTTTTGTCCTTGCTCACTATGGGTTCCTTTTGTGGTATTTTCGGTACCATATTGATACCTTGAGGTATCATTTAGGGTGTTTTGGGTAGCGAGTCAAGAGGTAATCGAAAAATGGCCGATTGTAGGATCGGGCATGATTTGCACAGGCTTGCACATTCAATGCGGGCGACAAGGAGCCCATATCGACTATTGCGAATGCCCGAGGCAGCGCAGCGAGATAGAAAGCACGATAGAAAAGCAAAGCGGTTTTGCCCTTTTGAGGACAAAGAGCCCGGTTAAAACCGCAGACAGCATTTGAAGACATTGCCAAAGCGACAAGAGGGAGCGCCGCTCATGAAGCCAATTCAGCTGTATTCTTTAGCAACACCAAACGGCCAGAAGGTCAGCATCGCGCTTGAGGAAATGGGCCTGCTCTATGAGGCACACCGGATCGAGATTGGCGAAGGTGACCAGTTCAAGCCGGACTTTGTCGCCATCAACCCCAATTCCAAAATCCCCGCAATTGTGGACCCGAACGGCCCCATCGGAGGCGAGGGCGCGGGCGACACCGAGCCACTGAACATCATGGAATCAGGTGCGATCCTGCTGCATCTGGCGGAACGGTCCGGCAAGTTTTTGCCCACGGACCCCCGTCTGCGGTCCGAGACGATCCAGTGGTTGTTTTTTCAGATGGCGGGTGTGGGGCCAATGTTTGGCCAGCTTGGCCACTTCTTCAAGTTTGCCAAGGCAAGCTGTGATCACCCCTACCCGGTGGAGCGTTACACCAAGGAAGCCAAACGCCTGCTGGGTGTGCTGGAAGCACACCTTGAGGGCCGGGACTATCTGGTGGGTGACTATACCATTGCAGACATGGCCACGGTGCCGTGGGTGAACTGTCTTGAAGAATTTTATGAAGCCACCGCCCAGGTCGGGCTGGATGATTTCCCGAATGTGCAGGCGTGGCGCGCACGTTTTAACGCGCGGCCCGCGGTCCAGAAGGGCCGCAAGGTCTGCGGCTGGGATGATGATGAAGAATAGTCGTTCGGCACCACAAGCTCCAGTTTAAGCGAACCCCCGGCAGGGGCATATGCTCCTGTCCTCGCTTGAAGCCCATGATGGCGTGCCTGTTTCCCTACCTCGCGTTTGGGGGCGTCATCAAACTTTGGAGAGCCCATCCCGTGACCCTACGGGGTGGGCTTTTTTTCGCCCGTGCCCGGTGACATGGCCTTGAGCGCGGCAAGGTGTTTGGTGCCAAGAAGGATAAGGGCTACGTTCAGCAGCAGCACAATCATCAGCGCGGGGAAGCCGCCAAGGTTGGACATCATGCGCACCCCGTCGATGCCTGAAAAGGCGGTCATGACCCACGCGCTGGCGGCAATCAGGATGCCCAGCACCAGTTTGATCCACACGCTGGAGGGGGCGTCATCCACACCTTCGGCGTTGCCGTGGTCGCCGGTCTTGAGGCAGACACCGGCAATGGCTTCGGTATTGCTGTCCGCCGCGGTGATATAGGAGACGAGCGACAACAGGACAAAGGCGGCCATCAAAAGGGTGCTGATGGGATAATGGCTTAGCACTTCATAAATCGCCGCTTCGGGGCCGGTGGCGTCCATCGCTGTCATCACCGGGTCACCGGGCAGGCCGTCGATAAACAGGGACGCCCCGCCAAAGACAGTCATCCAAACAATGGCGAACAGCGACGGCACCACCATATTCACCATGATAAAGGCGCGCACGGTATAGCCCTTGGCGATGCGGCCAAGGAACAGCGCGGTGATGGGCGCCCAGGCCAGCCAGTTGGCCCAGTAAAATACCGTCCAGGCCTGAGACCACACTTCGTCATGCCCGGCCCCAAGCCCAAGGGAGCGGGGCAGGAATGTGGACACATATTGCACCAGGCCATCCCAGCCAAGGCCCAGCATGAAGCGGGTGGGGCCGGCGACAAACACAAAGGCGCACAGCAAAAAGAAGAATTTGGTGTTGATGTCAGACAGCAGGCGAATGCCGCGCTGCAGCCCGGTGGCGGATGAAACCATGAAGGCGCAGACAATGGTGATCATGATCGTGCCCTGCAGCAGGGGGCCGGGTTCCAACCCGCTGAGCCGGGCCACCCCGCCCGAGACCGACATGGTGCCCACGCCGAGCGTTGCGGCAATGCCGGCGATGAGCGCAAAAAGCGCGACAGCATCAATGATCTGGCTGCCAAAACCCTGCACCCATTTACCAAGCACCAGCGACAGAGGCCCCGACAGCGAATAGGGCCGGTCAAGGTTATAATACACCAGTGCGAAAGTAAGGCCGGGCACGGTATAAATGGCATAGGGCGTGAACGACCAGTGCATATAAAGCGTCGACATGGCGAATTCGACCGCGTCCCGCGTGTCGGGCTGAAGCCCGGCGATGGCCGGTGGTGCGTGTTTGTGGAAAATCGGCTCAGCGGTTGCCCAGAACAGGATGCCAATGGCGATGGTGGTACACAACGTGACGGAAAACCAGCTCCATTTCGTCAGCAGCGGTTTGGCCCCTACGCCGCCGATGGTCACCCGCCCAAGCGGGGAGAAAAAGGCCCACACGCATGTCACCACAAAGGCAAAGCTGCCCCAACTGAATAACGCGGAGAAGTTGGCCAGTATCCAGCTGTTGAGCGCGGTGGCGCCGCCCAGAAGCGCCTCAAGGTTTGTGAGGCTTGCAACAACAGTGGACACCAGAATGATCATCGGGGCCCAGAAGACCACCGGTCTTATATCGCGAAACAAGAAACTCCCCCTTATTGCCAACCCGGCGCATGTTGATCCTACAGGCATCATAGCCGGATACAGGAGCGCTGCAATGGTGCGCACCTGCACCACCCGGTTGCAAACATTGACACAGTCATTCCGTTGCGCGTTCGTTATCATTACTGACAGAATTTGTCAGGGCGATCAGATACCGTGAAGCCCGGTCATAAAATGGACAGGAAACGGGACGCATAATGAGCTTTGCTGACAATGGCTGGCCTTATGTTATACTTCTTATGCGTGTCTTGAGTGGGCCTGAACGACAAGAAATTGTGCTGGGAAAACGATGCCGCTAGACACTGCACCATCTGATATTGCCGACTATTTCTCGCGCGTGCGTGCGCACAGCGAGGCACTTTGTGAACCGCTTGAGGTGGAGGACTATGGCCTGCAGTCCATGCCGGACACCAGCCCTGCCAAATGGCACCTGGCGCACACCACATGGTTCTACGAACAACTGGTGCTGTGGCCGTTTGCCAAAGGTTATAAGGTTTATCACCCCGAGTTCGCGGCGATCTTCAATTCTTATTATGAAAGTCTGGGCACGCTTTTCACCCGGGCTGAACGTGGTGTGCTGTCGCGCCCCACGGTCGCGGAGGTCTACAACTACCGCGCCTATGTGGATGGCGCCATGGCCGCCCTTCTGGCTGACGCGATGCACCCGGACCGCGCCGAGATTATCAGCCGCACCATCCTTGGCCTCAATCATGAGCAACAGCATCAGGAGCTGCTGCTGACCGATATCAAACACGCTTTCTATAAAAACCCGCTCAAGCCGGCTTACAAGGTGGCTGAGCCAGCCGCGCCCACCGGGACACCGGGCAAAGAAGGCTGGCTGGCCTTTACGGCAGGGGTGCAGCAGATTGGCTTTGAAGGGCCGGGCTTCGCCTATGATAACGAAACCCCGCGCCACAAGGTATATATGGATGCCTATGCGCTGGCAGACCGTTTGGTGACAAACGGCGAGTATCTGGAGTTTATCGAAGCGGGTGGTTACCGCGACCCGGACCTCTGGCTTTCGGACGCCTGGGCCTTACTGGGGCAGGAAGGCTGGCACGCCCCGCTTTATTGGCAAAAGACGGAGGACGGTTGGACGGCCATGACCTTATGCGGCATGCAGCCGTTGGATACAGCGGCACCTGTGTGCCATGTCAGCTTTTATGAGGCGGCGGCATATGCGCGCTGGCGCGGCAGGCGCCTGCCCACGGAAGCGGAATGGGAACACGCGGTCGCAACGGAGCTTGGGCGCGGCAATCTTTATAGCCCAGACAGCCTTGCGCCGCAGCCTGCCGCGGGGGGCAGCCGCCAGTTCTTCGGTGACGTGTGGGAATGGACGGCAAGCCCCTATACGGAATATCCCGGTTATCACCGGCAATCCGGCCCGTTTGGGGAATATAACGGCAAGTTCATGAGCAGCCAGATGGTGCTGCGTGGCGGCTCCTGCCTCACACCCGCAGACCATATCCGCCCCACCTACCGTAACTTTTTTTACCCCCACATCCGCTGGCAATACAGCGGCATACGCCTAGCAGAGGATAGAAAATGAGCCAGTTGAACCCGGCCTTCAAGTTTCAGGACAACCACCCGCCCGCCAGCGATTTCGAGCTGGAAGTGCTGGAAGGTTTGGCCAAAAGCCCCAAGGTTTTGCCGCCCAAGTTTTTCTATGATGAGGTTGGCTCCGGCCTGTTTGATGCCATTTGCCGCACGCCGGAATATTACCCGACGCGGACAGAATCAGCCATTATCCGCGACAATGTGGATGCCATTGCCCGCTGTCTGGGGCGCGGCTGCCTGCTGGTGGAACCCGGCAGCGGCAACAGCGCCAAGGTGCGTGACCTTCTGGCTGCGCTTGAGCCGCATTCCTATATGCCGATGGATATCTCCAAGGCATTTCTGCAAAAGGAAGCGCGCAAGCTGGCGGATGAATTCCCGTGGCTTGATGTTTATGCCGTGTGTTCCGACTTCACGGTGTCGATGGATATCCCCATCTACCCCGAGGGCGTGCACCGGGTGGCGTTTTTCCCCGGCTCCAGCATCGGGAATTTTGAACCGGGGGATGCTGCCGCTTTCATGCGCAATATCCGCGGCATGGTCGGCGACGATGGTGGGCTGCTGATCGGCGTGGACATGAAAAAAGACGTGGGTATCCTTAACGCGGCCTATAATGATGCCGCCGGTATCACGGCCGCCTTCAACCTCAACCTGCTGACGCGCATCAACAAGAAACTGGGCGCCGACTTTGACCTCTCTGCCTTTGCGCATCATGCCTTCTATAACGAAGGCCCTGGCCGTATCGAAATGCACCTGCGTAGCCTCGCGGACCAGACGGTGACTGTGGCGGGGCGGGCCATCCCGTTCCGCGATGGTGAGACAATCCACACCGAAAACTCCTATAAATACGCACGGGATGAATTCGCGGCGCTTGCGGGCGACGCCGGGTTCCGGCTGGATACCTGTTGGCAGGACGCGGGCGGCCTGTTCTCGCTGTTCTATTTTGCAGCCCGGTAGGGCACTTGCGGTTGACCGCAGGCCCTGCAAGGCTGTGTGCCCATAAGGCGCGGAGGGAATGATGGTAAAATATGTGGCGCTGATGCGCGGTATCAATGTGGGTGGGCACCGCAAGATCAAGATGGCGGACCTGAAGGTCGTGGTCCGGGATGCGGGTTTTGAGGCTGTGCAAACCTATGTGCAATCCGGCAATGTGGTGTTTGGCGGTGCGGAAAAGCCTGTAAAAGAGGTTGCCGCCACGCTTGAGGCGGCATGCAAAAAAGTTTTCGGTTTTCCGATCGAAATTATCGTTCGTGACAAGGATACCTTCCGCGCTGAAGCTGAGGCATGCCCTTATGCGAGCGACACGCTTGAGCCAACAGACGGCCGGGAACCCAGGTTCCTGCACGTCGCCTTCCTAAGCGCCACGCCGGACGCCACAAGGGTGCTGGCGGTGATTGACAGCTATGGTGGGCCGGAAGACACCACGCTCAAGGGTGATGCGCTTTATATCTATTACCGGGAAGGCTCAGGCCGGTCGGACTTTTCCAAATTGCTGACGGAAAAGAAGCTTGGCGTCAGCCCCACTTCGCGCAACTGGAACACAGTGCTGAAACTGCTGGATATGCTGGACGCCTAGCACGGCAACCTAAAGGCTTGGCCATGCGCGCCAGGTGCCGATGGTGTGCACTATCCCAAAACCGAGGCAGATGAGGCTGCTCCAGATCCAGAAGGCATTCATGATGTCTGGCCGGAAAAGCGCGATCGGCACAAGCGCCAGCCCGCGCAGCAGATAGGCGGCGCTGATGGTGGCAAGGCCATAGGGCAGGAGCGGCAGGCGGGGGATAAGCCCCACGCCCGAGAAGGCATATAGCCCCCAGATAAAAAGAACCGCGGCAATGCCCAAGGTGATCAGGGTGGGGTACAGCGCCCCGCGTCCGGCCATGGTGGCCATGCCTTCCCCCGCACCAAAAAAGCGGTACCAGGCGGGCCCGCTACAGATGATGGCAATATGCGTGAGGGAAGCGACGATGCTGAGGACCCCGCCGATGAGCAACAGAATGTTCGTGTTGTTACCCATCATGCGGCTCCTGGCCGATTAGCTCGTTTGCTTGGCGGCCTTGGCTTCGCGCCAAAGCTGCGCCATGGCGACCCACAGGTTTTTGCGCGTGGCGGCAAGATAGAGGCGGTTGTCAGGCAGGTCCGTCTTTAGGCGTTCATGCGCTTTTTCAAGGTTGTGATACGGCATGCCGGGGAACAGGTGGTGGGTGGCATGGAACCTGAGGCCCACAGGCGCCCACAAGGGCGTGATGTAACGGTTGCCCGGTACGTCCACACTGTCGAGGAATTCTTCCTGCTGGCTCATGCGTTCACGGCCACCATTGCGGTAGGCATGTGCCGCCAGCGTGCGCAGCGCATTGAGGAGGAATATGGCGACCGTCACCACGTACCAGATGCCAAGGAAGGCAAGGGGCAGAAGGTCGAAATACACCAGCGCCAGCGCGGCATAGACATAGGCAGCAGTAAAGACGTCTTCCAGCATCCAGTCACGGCCCTGTCCCGGTTTGGGAGCGGGGCGGAGGTAGCGGTAATCGATCACAAGCGAACTCAGGCGTTGCCACACAAACTCGCGAAACGCTTTGCTGACCAGCATGATGGGGACCAGCACAAGCGAGCGTAGAGCCAGCAGACCCGGCACAAATACCGCCTGAGCTACAAACGCAATGATTTTCCAAGGCTCGTCCACCGCGAATGGCAAATACTCGCCGTCTTCCTCGGTGCCGTATATTTTGGGCTTGTGATGATCGATATGCACGTCAGCATAGGAATAGGCTGGCACCTGCATCGGAAAGCCACAGGTGACATTCCAGTAGCGGCGAAACCATGTGAAGGTACCCCGGCGCAGGTGCGCGAGTTCATGAATGAAGATCACCGCGCGGTATAGCGCAAGGGTGGCCACAATAACCGCAATAATCTGGACGATGGAGCCAAGGGGGCTGAGCGTGGCAACGGCAATGGAACCCCAGCCCAGCACATTGGCAATGGTGAAATCGGTCCAGTACAGGCGCACGTTCGGCTGCCACAGGTCGCGTACAAGCTTGCGTGCCTCACGAAGGGGGAAATCCGCCGCCTCGGGGTGCGCACCGCTTTTGGTCGCTGCCTTGGGGGCGTCGCTGGCGCCCATTATGTCTTTTTCCATTACAGTCTGCATTACCGTATGCCTTGTTACGCCGGGCTTGCCCTGCGGTTCGTTCGTTATCCTGCCGGTTTTTCGCGCGCCTGTCTGCCACAAATCGGCGACGCGCGCTAGGGCCATAAGGCCGCAGGCGGTGCATGGCTGCCTTGATTTTGGTTAAGCATGCCTTGGTTTTGGCACCGTTTGATGCCATCTCCGTACGGCAGAAATGTGGTGGCTGGCGGCAAAATTACAAGTTTTTGAACGGCTTGTGTTCTTTAAATGCGGGGCCTAACCGTCTAGGTTTGAGTGCATGGAAGGAGACCGTATCGGTGGCGATGGACTATCAGGCAGTGCTGGATTATATCCGCGAGGCGGTGGAGCCGAAGTTCGGCAAAGGCAAGGTGGCGGACTATATCCCCGCGCTTGCCGGTGTGCCGGGTGGCAAGTTCGGCATGGCCGTGCAATTGGCTGACGGCCGCAATTTCAAGACCGGAGACGCGGACGAGGCCTTTTCCATCCAGTCGATCTCCAAGCTTTTTGTGCTGCAGATGGTGATGTCCCACTTTGGTGACATGGTCTGGACCCGTGTGGGCAAGGAGCCGTCTGGCGACCGGTTCAATTCCATGATCAAGCTTGAAATGGAACACGGTGTGCCGCGCAACCCGTTCATCAACCCCGGTGCACTGGCGACGCTGGACCTTTTGATGAGCCTGAAGGGCGACACCAAACAGCGCATCCGCAACTATCTGCGTTATCTGGCATTGAACGACAGCGTGGAGGTCGACCCGGTGGTCGCGAAATCGGAATACGAACATGCCAATCTCAACCGGGCGATGGCGCATTTAATGAAGGGTTACAACAACATACACATGGATGTTGATGATCTTCTGGATACTTATTGTTACCAATGTGCGATGGCGATGAGCTGCGTGGACCTCGCGCGGGCGGGGCTGCCGCTGGCGATGGGCGGTTATTCCGCGCTGCATGATGCGTCGATCATTTCCACCAGCCAGGCCAAGCGTATCAATGCCGTTATGCTGACCTGCGGCACCTATGACAGCGTGGGCAGTTTTGCCTACCGCGTTGGAATCCCGGCCAAAAGTGGCGTGGGCGGCGGCATTCTGGCGGTGGTGCCGGGCAAGATGGCAGTCTGTGTCTGGGCACCGGAGCTTGACACTTTCGGCAACTCCTATGTCGGTACGGCGGCGCTGGAGATGTTCACATCGCTGACACATACCAGCATTTTCTGAGCGGAAACTGAGCCGGATCTGTGCCGAAACCGTGCGAAACCTGCGTGGAATGTGGGCGGAATGTGCGCGATATCTGTGCGGGAAATGAGCGAAATATGCGCCAAAATGCACGGCTTTTGCGATAAGCCGACGCGCGGCAGGTGTCCCATAGTGTTATAGTATTGCATGATGATGGCTGTGGCTCGGTTCGGGCCGGTATCAAGGGGAGGGGATCATGGCATTTGATATGAACCGCAGGGACCTGTTTCGGTACACTGCGGCGCTTGGTGGGCTCGTGGTCGTGGGCCCCGCCTTGAAGATGGCGCGCGCGGCAGAGGTGGACAAAGAGGGCAGCCTCACCCCCATGGTGCAGGTGGCGCCAGATGGCGAAATTCGGATATATTGCCCAAGCCCGGAAATGGGCCAGGGCGTGCTGACCGCCATCCCCATGATGTTTGCCGAGGAGATGGATGCCGACTTCACCCGGGTGAGCGCGGTGACCATGCCGCTGTGGCTGAAAAAGACCGACGACGGCACCATGACATGGCGCGTGGTGCCGCAGTTCTCAGGCGGGTCCACCAGTATCCCGCGCAGTTGGGTTGGCACGCGGGAACTTGGCGCCATGACCCGCGCCCTGTTTCTTGAGGCCGCTGCCGGGCGCTGGCGTGTGAGCGCGGATGGGCTGACCGCCAAGGCATCCGTTGTCACCAACCCGGATACCGGCGAGACGCTGACCTATGGTGAGCTGGCGGGGGACGCAGCACGCGTGATGCTGCCCGAGGGCTTCAAACCCAGGCTCAAGCCGCGGGCGGACTGGTCGGTGATTGGCACGGCACAGAAACACCTGGGCAATGACGAGATTGTCACCGGCCGCGCGGTATATGGCATTGATGCCGACTATCCCGGCGCAAAAACCGTGGTTATCGCGCGGTCGCCCTATCTGGACGGCATGGTGACGTCGGTGGATGACAGCGCGGCCCGCAAGGTGCCCGGCGTGGTGGACGTGGTGGTGATGCCGCGCCCGGATACCGGCAAGTTTTACACCTATCTGGCCGCCGGGGTGGCGGTGATAGCAGACACGTTCTGGGCCGCGAAAAAGGGCCGTGACGCGCTGCGGATAGAATGGGATAAAGGCCCCCACACGACTGAGAGCACCGAAAGCTTTGACGCGCAGTGTGAGGCCCTGCTTGATGGCGGTCAGGGGCAGGTGGTGCGCGAGGACGGCGATGTGGCGGCCGCCAAGGCCAACGCCCGCGTTATCACACGCCGCTACCGCCAGCCTTTTGTTTCCCACTGCCAGCTTGAGGTGCAGAACTGCGTGGCGCATGTGACGCCAGAGGCGGTGACGATCATCGGCCCGCTGCAGAACCCATCTGGCGCGTCGCGCATAGCGAACACAATCAGTGGCGTGGACCGGGAGGCCATCAGCGTCGACGTGACCCGGCTGGGCGGCGGGTTTGGTCGTCGCCTGTCCAACGACCATGTGGCGGAAGCGGTGTATGTGTCCAAGGCGTCCGGCCTGCCGGTCAAGGTGATCTGGACCCGGGAAGACGACCTGAGCCATGATTTTTACCGCCCTGCCGGCCATCATGAACTGACAGCCGGGTTTGATGACCACGGCAATATGGTCAGTTGGCAGCATAGTGTGGCCAGTGCGTCAAAATATTATCGCCGGGACGACACGCCGCCTGAGGAAATGTGGACAGCGGAAATTTACCCGGATGACTTCCCGGCGGGCATTGTGCCCAACGTGCGGCATGAATATTTCTCTGCCACGTCAGGCATGCCGCGCGGCAGCTGGCGCGCCCCCGCCCATGTGGCCAATGCATTTGCGGTGCAGTCCTTCCTTGATGAAGCTGCGGCGGAGCTGGGGCAAGATCCCCTGGCGATGCGGCTGAAGCTCTTGGGCGACGCGCGGGAGCTGCCGTATGCCAACCACGGCGGGCCGGTGTTTGACACGGGCCGCATGGCGGGCGTGCTGAAGCGCGCGGCCAAAATGGCAAACTGGGGCAAGGCCATGCCCGCCGGTCATGCACAGGGCATTGCCGGGCACTTCACCTTTGGTGGGTACTGCGCGCAGGTGGCGGAAGTTGAAAAGCTTTCGGGCGGCGGTTTCAAGGTGCACCGGGTGTATTGCGCGGTGGACGTGGGCACAGTCATCAACCCTGAAGGTGTGATCAAGCAGGCGGAAGGCGGCATCAATGACGGCATCTCAACCGCCTTCTGGCAGGAAGTGCGTGTGACGGGCGGCGAAGTACAGACACAGAATTTCGACACCTACCCGATGCTGCGCATGGCAGACGCGCCTGCAGAGGTGCTGGTGGAGATTATCGACAGTGAAAAGGACCCCTCCGGCATGGGTGAAATGGCAATCCCGGTGATTGCCCCGGCCATACTGTCCGCGCTGGCGCGGGCCGGTGGGCCTCGCATCCGGCATTTGCCGGTTTATTCGGAAATAAACAGCCTGACAGCCTGAATGAAAGAAAACATTTACCAAATTTGTGCATAGTCGAGTCCCGGGGGTTTGAAAAGGCGGGGAAACTATGTTTTCTAATTTATGGCACCCTACGCTGCTGCTGTTTCTGGGGACGGCTAGTCTGCCCGTCCTTCTTTATCGCAGGCGCAAGACCTTTGCCTTCATTGATAGTGGTTACCGCGCCATTTTCTGGGGTGCTGCCACGGTCGCCTTTGCGGCCTTTATCGATTATGCTGAAGAACTGCCCTGGGGGCAGGCGTCGCTGGCTTTCCTCATGGGTCGCCCCCGGCTTGAGGGCGAATGGCTGCCGTTCATCTATTTTCCGGGTATTGTGCTGGCGGGGGCCGGGATTGTTCAGTGGTTGCCCGCGGTTCACACGGTGGCGCTTGAAGTCAGGCGCCGTGAGGCTGCCGAAGACGAACTGAAGGGGCTTGTCGCCGAGATGCGGAACCTTGCGGTCCGGGCGGAAGAAGCCAGCCGGTCAAAGGCTGAATTTCTGGCGACCATGGGGCACGAACTGAGGACTCCGCTGAACGCCGTGATCGGCTTTACCGAGATGCTGCAGCAGGACCCAAAGTGCACACCGGAGAAATATCAGGAATATCTGGATATTGTGGCCAACAGCGGCAGGCACCTGCTGAGTGTCATCAACGATATTCTTGATATGTCGCGGCTGGAAGCCGGTAAAATGCTGGCGGAACCGACCCTGTTTGACCTTGACGAAGTGGTGGATGAATGTATCGCCTTTCATCGCCGCACCATTGACAACAAGGAAATCAATATACGGCTGGCGTGCGAGGTGGGGGAGGTTTGCTCAGACAGGCGCATGACCAAGCAGGTGGTGCTGAATATCCTCTCGAACGCGATCAAATTCACGCCGCGGTGTGGCGAAGTTGGTATTTCCGCGTCCTTGAGGGGCGGCGGTTTTGCCCTGATGATCAGCGACAGTGGTGTCGGCATGACCGAAAAAGAACTGGCGCAGGCGATGAAGCCGTTTGTGCAGGTGGATACCCGCATGGCCCGGCTTTATGACGGCACAGGGCTTGGCTTACCAATTGTGGAGAAATTCTGCGCCCTGCTGGGCGGGCGGATGGAGATTGACTCCGTGAAATGGCAGGGCACCAAAGTCACCATTGAACTGCCGCGCCTGACAGGAAAGGAAAAAACCGCCCTGGCGGAGGCGGTTTGATCTTGTTTCCTGTTTTGTCTGCCGGGTCTGCCGGGCCTCTCGGGTTGGTCTAGCGCTCGACAATATCCTTTTTCATCGGTGCAAGCAGCGCCAGAAGCCGGTTCTGGGTGTGGAAGGGGATGTCCTCCTCATCCATGGCCTGTTGCAACTGTTCGACAAGCGCGTTGAACTCCCGTTCGGTAATGCCCAGTTTGATGTGGGACTTTTTCATGTTCACGCCCTTGTATGCGCACGGGCCGCCTGAAAGCTCGCAGAACTGGTCGACCAGCAGTTTTGTCAGCCGGTCTTTCTTGGTTTGCTTGAACTGGTGCGCGGTGCGCGGGTCGGTAAACGTCAGGTCCACAAGGCGCGCGGTGAAACGTTCGATCTTCTCAAGGCCGCCGAGGTCTTCATACAGGCTGTCGGCGAACGCCGGGGTCGTCAGTGTTGCCGTGGCCATCAAGGTCGCGGTGGTCATCAGCGTCAGGATCTTCAGCGATGTCAGCATAAGGGTTTTGAGGAATGTCATGGTTTAGAACCCCACTTGAAGGGAAAGATAAAGCCCTTGCTGGCGACCCTGCAGAGCGATGTCGCCAAGGTCGACAGCGGCGGCGGTCAACGTGACATGCTTGCCGGGCAGCCAGGCAACATAAGCCGCCATGGCGTCATCTTCTTCAGCGAAGGCCAGATTGTCGGGCTTGGTGCGATAGTCGAAGCCAAGGGCAAAAGCGCGCGACAGCAGATACACCGCCGAACCTTCAAACTGCACACTGTGATTGCCGCCATTGGGCCCGCCGAAACCAAGCAGGCCAAACTGGTTGGCGCGCGTCAGCCGCGCGGTGCCGGAAAGCACAAGGCTTTTGTCCAGAAGGATCTTGCTGGCGGCGAGGTAATAGTCAAAGTCGTCATCGTCGTCGGCACCCACGGCGCGCACGATGGCCCCTTCGCTGGCGTGCTTGTACTGCATGCCAACCGAAACCTGCGGCATCCAGCTGTCCTGCGCGTAGACCGCATCACCAAACAAGCGCACCTTGGCGCCCACAATGTCCTGGTTGAAGTTGAAACCCTGACCAAGGCCAAGGCGGGCGCCAGCGTCGCCGGTGTCAAACCATTGTTTGGTGAAGGAAAGTTCCACCCGGTCAAACAGGCCAACGGTCACGCCGGTTGCGTTGAGGGTGAAATCATCCAGTGTGACATAGGTGTGGTGGGCGCTGGCGCCAACTTGCCGGTTGGTGCCATAGCCCGAGATCATCGCCCATGTTGAAAGGCCGGCACCGCCCGCGCCCTCAACCTGCACAACGCCAGGCGTAGCAAGGATTTTGCCGCTGCCGAAAAGGTCTTCGTTCGCCTGGGCTGACGGTGTTGAGATACCAAAAAAAAGCAGCGCACTTATCAGCGCGCTGTGGGGAATTTGCGTCATGGAGGGGCCCCTTCAGTCCATTTGCATGTTGCGCGAAAAGCTTAAACAAGGGATAGTTAATATATTGTATACGTTGCGGATTTTGATCTGGGCCGGTTGGGTTTTCGTATGAGGGAACCGTCCGGTTTTGATTGGGGAAGTATATATATGTCGCTTATTGAGAACCTGTTTTCGAACGACTTCATGCCGCATGGGTACTGTTATATGTGGGCGCCTGAAGTCCTTTGGACCCATGTGCTTTCCGATGCGCTGATCGCCATCTCTTATTTCAGTATTCCATTGAGTTTGGTGGCGTTCATCAAGAAGCGCAACGACATCAAGTTTTCCAACGTCTTTTACCTGTTTTCGGCGTTCATCTTCCTGTGTGGCGTTACCCATATCTTCAACATTATCACCGTATGGCACGGGACATATGGCCTGTCGGGCATCGCCAAGCTGGCGACCGCGATCGTGTCGTTTTTTACAGCTGTTGCTGTATGGCGGCTTATCCCCGTGGCTGTTGCCATCCCGTCCCAGCGCCAGTTGGAACGCATTGTTGAAGAACGAACCCGCGAACTTGAGCAAAAAAGCAGCCGGCTTGAGCTGGTGCTTGGTAAAATATCCCCCGCCGTAATCGGGGTGGATGGCTTTGGGCGTATCAAGCTGGCCAACTCTGCCGCGACGGAGCTTTTTGGTTACTCCAGTGAGGAGCTTTTGGAAAAGCCGGTCGAGATACTGGTGCCGGAAGCCTCGCGCGAGCGACACCCAAGCCACCGTGCCATGTTTTATGCCGACATGAAATCACGCCCGATGGGGCAGGGGCGGGAGTTATATGGCCAGCGCAAGGACGGGCAGCTTTTCCCGGTCGAAATCGGGCTGACCACGGTTGACGACGACCCGGACCTTGTGGTGATTGCCACGGTGGTTGACGTGTCTGAGCGGATGCGCGTGGCAAGCGAACATCGCCGCATGATCGCAACCATCGAAGCGGTGGACGACGCCATCTTCAGCCTTGACATGATGGGCACCATCCAGAACTGGACACCGGGGGCTGAAAGCATGTTCGGGCATGGGGTGGAAAAGGCGGTGGGCTGGCCGGCCTCGCTGATTTTAGGCGAGGAAGAAGGCAAGAACGGGCTTTCGGATGTTCTGGAGAAAGTTGAAAGCGGGCGTTCGGTGCGGAATTTTGAAACACGCTATGCCCATGCCGACGGGCACGAAATTGATGTGTCCATGGCCTTCTCACCGATCAAGAATACCCGCGGTATCGTGACCGGGGCGGCTGTGGTGGCCCAGGACATTACCGCCGCCAAAAAACTGACGCAGGAGCAGCAGCAACTGAACGAGAAGCTTGCGCGGTCAAACGAGGCCCTGGACCAGTTTGTCTATATCGCGGCCCACGATCTCAAGGAACCGCTGCGCGGCATCCATAACCTCGCGTCGATCCTGATGGAGGATTGCCTTGATGTGCTGGATGAGGAGTATCAGGAAGACCTGAAGAACGTGGCAAGCCTGACGGTGAGGATGGAAAGCCTGATCGAGGACCTGCGGGAATATTCCCGGATCGAGCGGCGGCTTGAAAAGGCCGAGATGTCAACGCCCCGACAGGCCATTGATAATGTCCAGGCCGATTTGAAGACATTCCTTGGCGAACGGGGCGGCAAGGTGGTGGTGAGTGATAACCTGCCGTCGGTGCGCCTGTCGTCTGCCTGCCTGACGACCATCTTCAGTAATCTCATTACCAACGGGATCAAATATAACGAATCGGCAGATAAAATTGTGGAGATCACTGGAGAAACCCACGCCGATTTTGTAGAATTCCGGGTAAAGGACAATGGTATCGGGATCGAGCCTGAGTACAAGGAACGGGTGTTTGACATGTTCCGCCGTCTTCACGGTGCTGGCGATTATGGTGGCGGCACGGGGGCCGGTCTTGCTATTGTAAAACGGGTGATCGAACATCATGATGGATCGATCGTCTTCGAAAGTGTCAAGGGTGGCGGCACGGTGTTTCTCATTACACTGCCGACCCCACGGGAGGATTAAAGTGACAGAGCAGAATGACGGGCTGATCTTGCTTGTTGAGGATAGTCCGGCAGATGTCCGGGTTACCAGACGCGCGTTCAGGAAAGCGGGGGTTGATAACCCGGTGGAACACTGCGCCGATGGCCGGCGGGCAATCAACTATCTGCTTCTGAGCAAGCGGCCCGACGGCGCGACGCGGCCTTCTCTGGTGCTTCTGGACCTGAACCTGCCGGGAGTTGACGGGCGCGAGGTGTTGCGCACCATCAAGCATAGCGAAGCGTTTCGCACGATCCCGGTGGTGATCCTCAGCACATCCGACGATGAGCGGGACGTGCAGGACTGTTATGAGCTTGGTGCCAACAGCTACCTGAAAAAGCCGCATGACCTTGATGGCTTTGTCGCCGCGATGCAGTCCCTGTCGGAATTCTGGTTCAAGACAGCGGAACTGCCAGCATAACCGGCGGATTTTTATGCCGCGCCGGTGTTTTCCTCCTGGGTAAGGTTTTTGGGTAGCGAGAATTTGAACTCGCTGCCACCTTCCTCGCGGCTCTCGCACCAGATATCGCCGTGATGCAGGTCCATGATTTTGGTGCAAATCGCGAGGCCAAGCCCCGACCCTTCCACGTTTTCATTGAACAGCCGGTGCAGCGGGACAAAAATGTCCTCGCGGAACTTCTCCGGCACGCCAACGCCATTGTCGGCCACGGTGATGACCCAGTGGTCGTCATTTTCTTCGGCTGAAATTTCGATGCATGGCAGCGCGGCGCTACGGTATTTGAGGGCATTGCCGATCAGGTTCTGGAACAGTTGCACCAGCTCGGTTGGATATATTTCAAGCGTGGGCAGGGGGCCGACGGTGATTTTGGCGCCCGCCTCCCGGATGGCTTTGTCCAGCACATTGATGGCCGTGTCGACCGTGTCGTTCAGGTCGATATGCTCCGCGTTGTCAGCCGACGTGCCGGTGCGGGCATAATGTAGGAGATCCGTGACCAGTTGCTTCATATAAAGGGCGGAGGTCATGGCGTTTTCAATATAGGTCGGCAGGCGGTCCAGTTGTTTCTTCTCCAGCCCCTGCTGTGCAAGCGTCAGGAAGCCGATAACCCCCGAAAGCGGGTTTGCCAGGTCATGCGCCGCGCTTGAGGCGAAATTTTCCATCACCACACGCTGGTGTTCCAGGGTGCGTTTCGCCCGCGAGTGCTCAATCGCCCGGTCAAGCGCGGAGCTCAGGCGGCGTCCGTCTATCTGCTTTTTGGAGAGATACTCGAAGGCACCAAGCTTGATTGCCTGGGCCGCGATTTTTTCATTGCCTTCGCCGGTGATCATGACAATGCCGGTTGTGCCGTTGCCGGGTGTGTTGTTCATGCCCTCCATCAGGGAAAGGCCATCGGAATCCGGCAGGC
Source organism: Kordiimonas aestuarii (assembly GCF_025574465.1). Classification (GTDB taxonomy): domain Bacteria; phylum Pseudomonadota; class Alphaproteobacteria; order Sphingomonadales; family Kordiimonadaceae; genus Kordiimonas; species Kordiimonas aestuarii. The sequence goes on along the minus strand of NZ_JAOBPP010000014.1, from coordinate 88,893 downwards.
TATAGTCCAGCAACACGCAGTCGTAATGCTTGCGCATAAGCATCTTCCGCGCACTTGCGACGGTGTCAGCGGTATCGACATGATAGGGGCTGCCACAACGCTTGAGCTCTCGCGTAATGAAACGACGATCCGCCCGGCTGTCATCGACCAGTAGGACATCCCTTAACCGTGTTGGCATAACATCTACCTCGGCTTTTGGTTGAGTGCTGCCAGTTCCGAGTTGGTTGGCGTGCACAAGTAATTAATAACTAAAAATCGTACGAAAATCCAGTTTATTTGACTGGGTATTAATATACTAAGTATTTAAATATAAAAATTTACATATATTTATTTAATTGTATGAATTCTTTGCGGGTTTTGGTTAAAAAAATGTTAATGGCAATATGTGTTTTGCTCAAGCTGTAGTTGTGGTTCGTCTTTTTTCTGGGTAGGTTGAGCATAATGCTGGCGATATGCAAAAGGGGCTGGCCGGGGCGGCATATGTATTGGGCTGGGCAACAATTGTCGCACCGCCTTGAAGCCCGGCATTGTCGGTCTACTTCTAGGCTTGAACAAGGCTAACAACAGTTGGATGGGTAAAATGCGTCTTGACTATACTGATGAGGACAAGGCCTTCCGTGAGGAAGTGCGGTCATTTCTGGCGGAAAAGCTGCCGTCTCATATTTCCAAAGCCGTAAAGGCGGGCCGCATGCCTGCGCGCGAGGATTATATCACCTGGCAGCGCATCCTTAATGAGAAGGGCTGGGCGGTACACAGCTGGCCAAAGGAACACGGCGGCTCCGGCTTTACGCCGTTCCAGAAGCATATCTTTGAAGAAGAATGCGTCAAAGCGGGCGCGCCCGAGTTGCCGCCCTTTGGCCTGAACATGCTGGGGCCCGTGCTGATCGCCTTTGGGTCAGAAGAACAGAAGGCGCATTACCTGCCGCGTATCCTCAATTGTGACGATTGGTGGTGTCAGGGCTATTCAGAGCCAGGCGCGGGCTCGGACCTTGCCAGCCTCAAGACCAAAGCGGTGCGCGACGGGGACCATTATATCGTCAACGGCCAGAAAACATGGACCACTATGGGCCAGTATGCCGACTGGATCTTCTGCCTTGTGCGCACTTCAAGCGCGGGCAAACCACAGGAAGGCATCAGCTTTCTGCTGATTGATATGGATACCCCCGGCGTTGAAATGCGCCCGATTATCACGATCGAGGGTGGCCATGAGGTCAATGAGGTCTTCTTCCAGGACGTCAAGGTGCCGGTGGAAAATCTGGTGGGTGAAGAGAACAAGGGCTGGACCTACGCCAAATATCTGCTGCAGCACGAACGGGTGGGCATCGCCGGGGTCGCGGCGGCCAAGGAAGGCCTCAAGAAGCTGAAGCGTATCGCGGCCGAGACCGACGCGGGTGACGGCAGCACGCTGATCGAAGACCCGGCGTTTGCCACGCGTATCGCCAATGTGGAACTGGACCTGATGGCCATGGAGCTGACAAACCTGCGGGTGCTGGCGCAGGCACAGGCGGGCGGTGCGCCGGGGGCGGAAAGCTCCATGCTCAAGATCAAGGGGTCGGTTATCCGTCAGGAAATCAGCGACCTGCTGCGCCGTGCGGTGGGGCCGTACGCCCTGCCGTTCATGCCAGAGCTTGAGTTGCCCGGCGCCAACGAGGAACCGATCGGCCCGGATGGTGCCAACGCCTTCGCCGGTCATTATTTCAACCGCCGGAAATATTCCATCTATGGCGGCTCGAACGAGATTCAGCGCAATATCATCTCCAAGATGATCCTCGGACTTTAAGGGAAGGGCGAAGAACATGGATTTTAACCTGAGCGAAGATCACAGCCTTCTCAAGGACATGGTTGCGCGCTTTGTGCGCCAGAAATACGACTTTGAAACCCGCGACAAGATCATCAAGTCCGACACCGGCTATTCGCCCGAGATATGGGGCGAGCTGGCGGAGCTGGGCCTTGTGGCGGCGGTATTGCCGGAACGTGTCGGCGGCCTTGGCGGCACCGGCATCGACATCATGGTGGTGATGGAAGAGCTTGGCCGTGGCATCGTGGTGGAGCCATTCCTCGCGACCGCCGTGCTGGGCGCTGGCCTTTTGGCGGAAGAGAGTGCCACAGGCCGGGGCCCCGCACTGCTGGATGATGTTGTGGCGGGCGGGCATTTGCTGGCGCTGGCGCACTATGAACCCGGCGCACGCTATAATGCCGATGTGGTGAACGCCGCGCTGACGGCAGACGGCGATGGCTATAGCCTTGCGGGCGCCAAGTCCGTTGTTATCAGCGGCGCGCAGGCCGACACGGTTATTGTCTCCGCCAAGGGGCCAAATGGCCTGGCGCTTGCGCTGGTGCCGAAAGGCGCGGGCGGCATGTCGGTAAGGGCCTTCAAGACCCATGACGGCTTCGCGGCGGCAGAACTGTCGTTTGACGGTGTCGCTGTTGCGAAGGACGATATCCTGCTGGAAGGCAAGGCGGCGGAGGATGCGCTGGGCCGGGCTATTGCCCGTGGTACCTTTGCGCTGTGTGCCGAAAGTCTTGGCGCGATGGAAAGCGCGCGGGATGCCACGCTTGAATACCTGCGCACCCGCACACAGTTTGGTGTGCCGATCGGCAAGTTCCAGGCGCTGCAACACCGCATGGTGGATATGTGCCTTGAGATAGAGCAGGCCCGGTCCATCGTATTGCTGGCGGCAAGCAAGCTTGAAAGCGACGAGCGGGAGAAACACCTGTCCGCCGCCAAGGCGCTGACAGGCCGCATTGGCCGCATGGTGGCCGAAGAGGCGGTGCAGATGCATGGTGGTATCGGGGTGACGTGGGAGCTGACGCTTGCGCATGTGGCCAAGCGACTGGTGATGATCGACCATTATTTTGGCGATACCGACCATCACCTCAAGCGCTTCCAGAAGCTGTCAAACGCCGCATAACGCATAACGCGGTATCAGAATCCAAAAGCCCGGCGGTTTCCCGTCGGGCTTTTCTCGTTTGTCGTGACCGGCCTTTATTGTGCCTTGCGGTCGTGCTTCGGGTATTATCCGCGCCGGTTATGGTCCAGGCGGTAGTTAAGCGGAATGGTCAGTGCAATGCTCTCCTTGCCCTCTGGCAGCGGTGGGAAGCTGATGCGCCGCATCAGGTCAATTGCCTCATCATCCAGAATATCGCTGCCGGAAGATTGCATGACCTGTTGCGCGGTTATTGTACCGTCGCCGGCAACATTGACACGCACCTTGACGGTGCCTTCAATGCCTTCGTCGATCAGTTGTGTCGGATAGCCCTGATTGCGCGCGAGGGTGCGCTGTACGGCACGCTGCCAGTCTTTCCAGTTATCGGTCGCGGCATCCACCTCAACGGCAGCGTCCATCGCTGTCATGGTTTCGTCCATCTGGAAGCGCAGCGGGATCTTGAAGATGTAGGTGTCCTTGCCGTCAGGCAGGGTGGGCAGCGGGTTGATACGCCCGAGAAGGCTCAAGACCTCTGCATCCAGTATTTCGTGGCCGGATGAACGGTTGATGGCAAAGCCGATGATCGAACCGGTTTTCGCAACAGTCACCTGCACCTTGACGGTGCCTTCCAGCTTCTGGTCTACCGCCTGGCGCGGGTAACGCTGTTTCGCGGCAAACTGGTCATAGACCTTTTCACCCCAGCTTTGGAAATCATCATCGGCGGCAAGCGTCGGTACGCTGGCCAGCACGGTCATCGCAGTCATGGCAATAAATGCTTTGGTGCGGCCAAGGATCATTCGCCCTCTCCTTCATGTAACAAAGCATAATCGGAACAAAGATGAACTAGATAGCTCGGGGCCCTTCCCCAACCGAGACCCTATAGAACAATCGTTTAAAACACATTAATACGACAGCGTGAAAGCGGGTAGCAAAAAAACATGCGCTTTCTGGATATTGCAACTTTGGCTATCCCCTTGTAGCGTGCTACCTGCACACAAGAATCTTGTGACGGGGAACAAGCGCGAAGATGAAGAATAACACTTTTTTTTCCGGCAAAAGAGCGCTGGTGGTTGACGATCAGGAACTGATCCGCAACATGCTGAACAAGCTTCTGACCCAGCTTGGTTTTGCTGAGGTGACGGAAGCGACGGATGGCTCAAACGCCTTGCGTGTGCTGGACCGAAGCGGTTTCGACATCATCATCTGCGACATCAATATGGAACCGATGGGCGGGATCGATTTTGTCGCGATGCTCCGCAAGGGTGCCAATATCCGTTTTGATGCCAAACGTGCCCGCACGCCTGTGCTTTTCCTCACTGGCAGCACCGATAAAGATCACATCCTCAGCGCCAAGGGGCTTGGTGTGAAAGACTATTTGCTCAAGCCGATCAACGCTGTGGCGCTGAAAGCCCGGCTGACAAAAATCCTCACGTCATAGCGGCTGGTCAAGCGAAGGCTTGCCGGAAGCCGGCAAGCCCCGAGGTTTGTGGTCACGCTTCACTGTATCAGGCAGCTTTGGCGCTTTTGTCTGACAGCAGCTTTTTTGCCTTGCCCAGTAGGCTGCCGGGTGCGCTTTCGCGAATCTCGATCCGGCGGGGTTTCTGGTCTTCCGGCACCTCGCGCAGCAGATCAATGGTCAGAAGCCCGTTCGAAAGATTGGCGCCGCTGACGCTGACATGGTCCGCCAGTTGGAACACGCGGCGGAAATCCCGCGTGGCAATGCCGCGATGCAGAAAGCTGGCTTCATTGTCACGGGTATTTTTTGAGCCGCTGACAACAAGTTCGCGGTCCTGTTGCTCAACCGTCAGTTCGTCTTCCGAAAAACCCGCAATGCTCAACGTGAGGCGGTACCTGTCGTCATCCGCCTGCATGATGTCATAGGGCGGGTAGCCGCTGTCGTGGTCTGCCGCTTTCATCGCGGTATCCAGCAGGCCGGCCATCCGGTCAAACCCGATGGTGGATCGGAAAAGGGGGGAAAAATCGTATCTGGTCATAGCTTACATCCTCCTTTGAGCAATGTTCACTTCAACGTTACTATGATATCGGCCCTTTCAGGCGCCGATATCGCATATTTAGGGAGCGATTTTCCTGCTTCAAGAGGGGTGCGGTTAAAAATTTAATCTTTTAAAAGCAGTGTGTTAGATTTATTTTCCTGTAAAAATCCAACTAATGCCTGCCCGGCGACCGATAGCGGCATGTCCTTGCGCCAGCAGGCGTTCAGGCTGAAGTGATAGCCCTTGTTTTCCGTGATCGGCAGCGCTTTGATATGGTCACCCGCAGGTTTCGCCGCCTCCATCAGAAGACCGACGGCGGTGCCGTCTTCTATGGCGGCGGTGAGGGGCCCCATGGCGTCGCTCTCCAGCACGATATTGGCGCTTTTGCTGTGGCGGCGGGCTTCCTTCAGCAGCCGGGCATGCAGCGTATAGCTGCGCGGCAGGGTGGCGACCGGAAGGTCGAGAAGGTCGCTCCAGCTGATGGTGTCACGCGCGGCGGCCGGGTGGTCCGCGCGCAGGCATACGGCAACCTGATTGCTAAACACCGGCACCTGTTCAAAGCCTGCGTCCAGTTCGTGCATGGCAAAGCCGATCTCCACCTCGCCCAGTTTCAGGGCGCTTTCAACCGCGGGTCCACCCATCTGCAACAGGGAGATTTTCACCCCTGGATGCTGGCCCAGGAAGCGGCTGATGGGACGGGCGAGCACATGGTTCGCGATCATGCCGGTGGCGGCCAGCGGCAGGTCCGCCACTTCGAGGGACGCCAGCGCGCGCATTTCACTTTTTGCCTTCTCGGCCTGTGCGAGAAGGGCGCGGGCATGGGCATAAAGCCGGTAGCCCTCGCGCGTGGGTTCAAGCGTGCGCCCGGTCCGGCTGAACAGGCTGACCCCCAGCGCTGCTTCAAGCTGTTTGACGGCGACGGTCAGTGCCGGCTGGCTGACATGCAGGCCGTCTGCGGCGCGGCGCATGCCGCCTTCATCAATAATCGCCGCAAAATAGCGCAGTTGTTTCAGGTCCATTCTGCCATTCCAAATGATAAATTTTATTCATCATACATATAAAAATACGATATTTGAATAATCAATCGTGCTGAGCAATCTTCTGCGCATGAAGGGGCCTCAAGGCCAGCGAAACAGAAGGATAAGCGAGATGAAGTTTAAACACCTGATCGGCATGGCGGGGGTCTTCACCCTGACTGGTCTGGCGGCGGTCACGTCCATCGGCAGTGCGGCGGACCATACCTGGGCAGTGGACACCAGTTGGCAGGCGAAAGCGCCGGGGCTTGAAATGCCGGAAGGCTGGTTCCTCGTCGAGGTGCCGGGTGTGTTGCAAAGCACGGGCAATGGCGGCAAGCCGGGCGCCATTTATGTGCTGAACCGGGGGGAGCATGCGCTGCTCAAATTCAAGCCGACCGGCAAGTTTGACCGCGAGATTGGCCACGGCCTGTTCAAAAGCCCGCACGGCCTGCGCGAGGACGCCGACGGCAATATCTGGACAACGGACGTGGGCAACCATCTGGTGCTGCAGTTCACGCCGGGCGGGGAATTGCTGCGCGTCTATGGCCGAAGGGACTACGCCAGCCCCGGCTGGTTCGACCGCGACTATAATTACACCTTTTTCGATAAGCCGAGCGACGTGGCGTTTGACGCGGGCGGCAATCTCTATGTGGCCGACGGCGGCAACTTTCGCATCGTGAAATTCGACCCTGACGGCAATATGATCAAGTCATTCGGCGAGAAAGGCGAGGGCGAGGGCCAGTTCAACTTCCCGCACTCTGTCGTCGTCAAGGGTGACACGCTCTATGTCGGGGACCGCGAAAATCAGCGTATCCAGCTTTTTGACCTTGATGGGAAGTTCAGGGAAGTCTGGTCAGGGGTCGGTTACCCCTACGGGCTTGAGGCGCTGCCGGATGGCGGCTTCCTGATGACGGACGCACGGGCGGAAAAACTGGTCCGGCTGGATGAGAACGGCAAGGTCTTGTCAAAAACCGGCGCGCCCGGCAAGGCACTTGGGCAATATGTTTCGTTGCACGGCGTTGCGGCCCGCCCGGATGGCGGGGTGCTGGTCAGCGATATCTTCAACTGGCGCGTCACCGCGCTTGCGCCCGCCGGGAAGCGCTAGGCATGACGGACACCCGCTTGCGCGCGGGGGGGAACAATAACTTTCGCGGGGTGGCCTACATGGCCACCTACGCTCTTTTCCAGTCCCTGATCTGGGTGGTGGTGCGTGTGCTTTCTGACCGCTACACGCCGGAACTTCTGGTATTTTACCGCAACGCCTTTGGTCTGCTGGTCATTCTGCCGCTTCTCGCCACACGGGGGCGGTCGCTTTTTCACACGGCGCGTCCGTGGCTACACGGTGTGCGGGGGCTGGTGGCTTGTGTGGGGGTCTACAGTCTTTTTTACGCGCTGGCGAATGCGCCGCTGGCCACGGTGGTGGCCATCACCTATCTGGCGCCGCTTTTCTCCAGCGTTATCGCAGTTGCCTTTATGGGGGAGCGAGCCAACGCCTTGCGACTGGCGGCGCTTGTCATAGGGTTTGCGGGCATGGTGATGGTTGCACAGCCGTCCTTGGCGGAGGGTGCTTTTTTTGGCGTGACGGCGGCGCTTTTGGGCGCGGTGATGACAGCGGCGGCCTTTGTTGCCGTCAAGGTGCTCTCGCGCACGGAGGACATGGCAACCATGGTGGCGTCACAATTTGTGCTGTTGGTGCCGGTCAGCCTCTGGCTCGCGCTGGACCACTGGGTCTGGCCAAGCCCGGCCGATTTTGCCCTCATGGCTTTCATGGGGCTTGGCTTCACCATTGCACAAAGCGCCATGGCGCGCGCATTCGCCAGTGCCGACGCGACCGTGGTGCTGCCGGTGGATTTCCTGCGGCTTCTGGTGGCAACAGTGGCGGGTGTGGTGCTGTTTGGCGAGGTGCCGGACATCCTTGTGTGGCTGGGTGGCGCGCTGATTTTGGCCGCGGCTGTGATGGCCGGTTTCCGGCTGCGCAGCGGCGTGCCGGTCAACAATCTGTGATGAAACGCCGCACCCCCTTAAAACCGCCACAGTCCATGCTTATCTCTTGATCATGCCGGGGTACCCATTCCTCCCCCTGAACACCCCGGTCATAGCCCGTGCGTCACCCCCTTGGCGCACGGGCTCTTCCTTTCAAGTGAGCCGCACACGGGCTTTCAAGTGAAATGTGTGGCTAGAACTGGCCGCTGACAACAAAACGCACGCCGGTGTCGCGGGTGCGCTCCGACAGTTCGGTGCCAATGCTGGCGCCGCCGCGGGTCGGGTCATACAGTTCTCGCAGCCGGTCAAAGTCGCCGCCAAACACATCATAAAGGATCAGGCTTGTTTTCACGCCGAAAAATTCGGTCGTTTCAATGAAGGCGCCATAGCGGTTGTTGCCGCGAAAATCTTCATGTTCATTGATATAATAGCCGTGCCAATGATAGGCGGAATTATATTCAAGGCCCCAGGCCCAGTTGGTGTCCGGGATGTCATGGCGGAAGTCGATATAAACCTCGGACGGTGTGAAGTCATGCAGGTACCGGGTCTGCCCGGTGAGCGGGTCTTCAAACGCTGAATCCTTCAAGTAAACGTCAATCTCCAGCAGGCCGCCTTCAAGCGCAAAATCAAGCGGCAGGTTGGCGTTGGCATTCATGCCCCAGCGCTTTGCACTGCCGGCGTTTGCCAGCCCCTGGCCACCGGACGGCAGGATGGTCTGTTCCAGCACGTCGTCCTTCCATTCGTAAAAAACGGTGGTGGAGATCGCGCCGCGCTCGCCAAAGGTATAGTCAAGCTTGGCTTGAAGGCGGTCTGTGCGGTCCGGTTTCAGGTTGGGGTTGCCGACAAACTGCCGGTCGTCCACTGCGTCCGCCGATGCCGCGAAGTCGGAAAAGTCAAGCTGCCCGACAGAACGTTCGGCCTTCACACTGACCTGCACATGATCGCTCACTGTATAATTGAGGCCCGCGGAAGGCTTGAGGAAAGTGAACGTCTGTTCCGTGCCGCCCCGGGTGGAGATGCGGGACACCTCAGCCTTGGCGCCCACGTCGGCGGTCAGCTTGGTGCTGGCCTGCCATACAAGGTTGCCAAAGGTTTCCGCGCGCAGTTCTGCCACGCGTACGGTGCTGGCGGGCATGTCCTCGGTGGTCATGCCGCTGCCGTCCACAATCAGGATCGCGAGCGTGCTGTCGAGACGGTTATAAGCCCCTTCCACGCCAAATTCGGGCCTGAGGGTGCCTTGGGTCAAGCCATAGGTCGTGCGCAGGATGGTCTCGGTGGATTTTTCCTTGCTGGTGATGTCACCTACTTCGGTCGCGTTGCGGAGCGGGGCTTCGCTGAGAAAATTGTCGGTGTTGGTCTCATCCTCGAAGGTGCCGAGCGCGATCAGACGCCATTTCCAGCCGGACGCATAGGTGCGTGACCAGTCAGCCCCCAGTTCGCCGCCATATTCTTCTTCGTCATGGTCGTTGAAGAAACGGTCCTGGGCCCGGGTGTCCAGCCCGCTGGTACCGTACCCCAAGCGGCTGGTGTCGCCGTGCCAGGCAAAATATTTCATCCGGCCGTTGAGTTGCAGGCGCCCACCAAAGGCGTCGCGGCCCGCGTCAAAGGACAGCGCGCCAAAGCGTTCTTCTTCCTGCCGGTCTTCGGTCATCTTGTTCAGAAGCGTGCCATCGGCATCCACGCGGCTGATCACCGCGTCCCGGTCGGTGGACTTGATGAAGGTATCCAGCTGGAATGAGGCGTCCCAGCCCATCAGCTTGGTGGCGAAGGTGGCGTCCAGCATGGGCAGGATCTTGTTGTTGCCCACCCGGCGGGTTTCCACGGTCCAGGTGCCGCTGCTTTTGTTCTTGTAGCGGATAACATTCGCAACCACCGTTTGCCCGGCGGCTTCGCCCGCGGCCATGGCACCGCGCTGCAGTTCAATGCGCATGACCTGCGCCGCGGGAATACGCCTCAGCGCTTCGGTCAGCCCGCCGGACTTCGACGTAGGGCGCGCGCTGTCTATCAGTACATTGCCCGCCGTGCCGCCAAAGCCCCGCGCCTCGGATCCCGTACTGTAGACAAAGCCGGGCAGGCGCTGGATCATGTCATAGGCGTTCTGGGGGGCATAGGGTTCGAAGAAGTCAGCGGTATAGCTTTCCTGTGCGGTCCCGACATCTGGCAGGGTGTCAATCACCGGTGCCGGCTCGGTGACTGCGCCGTCGTCGCCGTTTGCGCTGTTTGCGCTGTCCGCAATTGCCCCATTGCCGATCAGTGCAAGTGCACTGACAGCTGTCAGCAGGCCTTTCATTCCCATAAATCACCCCTTGGTACGCCCCGCCCGCCGGTACGGGCATTATTCACTGCATGGTTGGCGCAATCCGGCTTCACCTTCCCTGTAGGCTTTAAAGCCGGGACAACCATTTATCTACTACATGTGTAGTAAGGGTCTAAACCAAGGTCAACCCGTTTTTTGCGGTGAAGTGATGCTTCAGTGCGACGAACGGATATTTGGTGCCGCACGGGGCCGCTTTTGTAACATGCGGTTTTGAAAAAGACGGTTCTTTGCTAGAAAGAAACAAGCGGACAATATCTGTCTGGAGGTTTGGTGAAAAGTTGGCGATTTTTAACTCTGCTGGTGCTGCTGGGTATGATGGCAGTGCCGCCCCTTGCACAGCGTGCCGCTGCGGCAAGTGTTGAGGCGGCACGTGCTGCGTTCATGCAGCTTGATGTCGTGGCCGCGCGCGCCGCGATGGAGCAGATCGTGGCCGACGGTGGGACACGTTTGCCAGACCGGGCCGCTGCCGCCACCTTCCTTGCTGATATTGCCCTTCACATTGATAAAGACCCCGCCGCCGCACAGGGTTGGATTGAGAAGGCGGCCACCTATGGGGCCGCAAAGGCAGATGTCGGCACCCTTCAGGCGCGTCGGCTTATCCTCTCTGGCGAGCCAAGGAAGGCTGTGCCACTGGCATTGGCCGCGACCGAAAACGCGGTCGATGAAAAGACAAAACATCGGACCACGCTTCTGTATGCCGAAAGCATGATCAAGGCCTATGATGCGCCCACGGCCCGGTTGGCACGCCGGGCGCTGGCCATCAATGCCCAACTGCTGCGAGAGCATCTTGAAGAGAACCCCCGGTCACAGGAAACCGCAACCATGCTGCTGGATTTTTCGGTCCGGCTTGGGGACGGGGATATCATCCTTTACGCCATCAGGTCACTTGTCCCCGGCGTTGAAGACGGCACGGGCGACGTGCCGGCGGCCTATGCTGCGCTGGCGGCGGATATTTCAGGCTGGCTTGGCTCAACGATTGAAACAGACCGCAGGCGTCGCATTGTGCTGGCGTTGGCGCGGCTGCGCCTGGCCCGCGCCGGGGCCTATATCGCGCGCGTCCATCCTGGCCGTGGCAAAAAAGCCTTCCTTGCAGAACCTGATGTTAGCCGTGTGCTGGCCTATGCCGATTTCCTTGATGGGCTTGAAGATGTGCTGACGGCCGCTTACCGGGCCCGCGCCCGTGGGGTGGTTGCACCTTCCATTGCGGTGGGCTTTGATAGACTTGGCGCTGCCTTTGTTGCCACTGTTCCCGCCGCGGCAAAATCCGGCACTTATGACAGGGCCACCTTCGCGGACTATCTCAGACGTGAATTTGGCACCCGCCTTCACTGGACCAAAGACAACCGGGATCTTCTTCTCGGGCATGTGGTGGGACGCGAGGAAAACGAGGTCAGCGCTTACGGCATCACGGCGGCGGTGGAAACCGAGCATGTCAGTTTCATGGTGGCGAAAGGCTATGAGGCATTTGTGCTGGGCGACGCCATTGGCGCGTCTCAGGGCTGGGCGGATGGTGACACGGTGATTAAAACAGCGGGCACCAGTGAGGGCAGCTATACCGGCGAAGCACTTTGGCAGCGCTGCGGCGCCCCGGTGGATGAAGTGAAGCGGGCCTATGAACTGCGTGACATGTCGCAGGGTGACGTGGCGCTGGCCGAGGCCAACCCGATAACCTTTCTGCCCGCGCTGCGCGCCCGCCTGGAATGGCAGGCGTGCCGGGGGCTTATGCATATGCTCAGGCAATCCGGCCTTGAAGGCGACCAGCTTGAACGCAGTTTTATTGGCGAAGCGGACTATGCCATCACACAAGGCAATATTGAGGGGTATCAGACCCGCCGCGCGGTTGATCAGGCACGGCTTGGTGACGCCTGGAACCAGCGTCCGGCGGCAGAGCATGAGTTCCATGCGTTGCTTGCGCAGGTGATCACGTCACCGCGCCCGCGCTTTGCGCTGGCGGAAAGTATCGTAGTGCCGGGGCTGGGGGGCGAAACAGCCGCCGGGCAGGCGCGGGGGCGCCTGCTGAAAGGATTGACCGACTGGATGCGCGCGCACGCGGCTCAGGTGGTTGCCCTTGATACCGCCCGCCCGCTTCTGGTGCAGCTGGATCATCTGAGTGACCGGCAGATCCACGCCGCGTGCCGGGAGATGGACCCGCTTGCAAAAGCAGAAACCGCACAATAGCACGGTTTCAGGCCGGTCGAATTTGACAGCAAGAAACAGGGTGCCGGGCCTGGAAAGTCAAGCTATGGTAAGCGCTTATCGCGCCGGTAGCGGGCGCCCGGAATTTGATCAGGAAGACCATATGACCACCACCCCCGCATCCCCCGCCCAGATGGGTGTCAAACAATGGCTTATGCTTGCCGTGCTGTCGGTCGTGTGGGGGGCGTCCTTCTTCTCGATCGAGATTGCGGTGACCGAATTGCCGCCCATGACGATCGTCACCGTGCGCGTGGGGCTGGCCGCCCTTGTGCTTTTGACCTACATGAAAATGACGGGCATCAGCCTGCCTTTCACCGGCAGGGCCGACTGGCGTGTTGTGTTGCTGGCGCTTGTGTTGATGGGGTTCTTCAACAATATCGTGCCGTCCGTGCTGATTGTCTGGGGGCAGACGCATATCACCTCGAGCCTTGCATCGATCCTCAATGCCACCATGCCGCTTTTCACTGTGTTTATGGCGCATTTTTTCACCAGTGATGAAAAGCTGACGTCGGGGCGGCTTGTGGGGGTGCTGGTCGGTTTCACGGGCGTGGTGTTCATCGTTGGCCCCTATGCGCTTGAAGGCCTGTTGAGCGGTGTTGCAGGGCAGGCGGCCGTGCTTGGGGCCGCGTTTTCCTATGCCATCGCTGTGGTGATTGGCCGACGGTTTGTCCGCCTTGGCCTCAAGCCGGTACAAATGGCGTTTGGGCAGGCCGCCGCCGCCACGCTGATGATTGGGCCCGCCGCATTGATGATTGACCAGCCGTATCTGATGCCAGCGCCGTCATGGCAGGTTGTGGCCGCGTTGATATCATTGGCAACCATCTCAACCGCCTTTGCCTATCTGCTTTATTTTCGCCTGATCGCGGAGGCGGGTGCCACCAATGCGTCGCTTGTCACCCTGATGATACCAGTGGTGGCGTCGACGCTTGGGGTTGGTTTTCTGGGTGAGGTGTTTGAACCCACACATGGTGTTGGCCTTGCGCTCATCGGTGTTGGCTTGCTGCTGATTGACGGGCGGCTGACAAAGCGCCGCAAAGTGCGCGCGGCTGCGGTGCCGCCGCAGGGGAGGTGAAGCAAAGATGCACCCGGCCGAGTTTAAAACACTGACAGAAAGCGTTGGGCTGGACCTCAAGGATGTTTCGATGATGAGCCTTGTGCCGGAAGCCACGCTCAAAAGCTGGCTTCTGGGGCCGGAAGCCATCCCGGACGGGGTGGCCGGGCTGATGCGCGACATTGACCGGGAGGTGGAGAGGCGCCTGCACCGGGCGGCTGAAAAAGTGGCGGAACGTGAGACGGTGACCCTGGTCCGTTTCAAAAATCCCCTCGATTTCAAGAAGGCGGGCCCAGACATGGCACCGATCCCTGTCATGCTGGCGTATAAATGCCATGGCGCGTTGATTACGCGGCTCTATGGTTTGCTGAAAAGAGAAGGGAAAGCTGTGGCTGTCCGCTTCTGGCAACCGCCCGTATGACAGCGTCAGCTGTGCTCAATCCGGCGTTATATAGTCTTCGGGGATCAACTCCTGGTCACGCAGGAAGGTGGCGAGCCGGCCATTTTTTTTCAACGCCGTCAGCCGTTCTGTTACCCGGCTGAGGAAAAGCTCATTCTCAGGCGTATTGTGGCACACCACCCCGATGCCTGAGCCTGCGATCACAAGGTCCGGATCATAGGGCGCGGTTTCAACGCCAAGGCTGTCGAAGACAAATTTCACATCGGGCATGGCGGCGGTTATCAGGTCTACCCTGCCGGAGAGCAGCATCTCGGCCTTGTCCACCTCATCGGCGACAGCAATAAAAAGGGCCGTGGTGCCCTTTAGAGCATATGGAATGCGTGAGCCCATCGCATAGGCCACACGCTTGCCGTTGATGTCTTCAAAACGCGTAGGGGCGGGGCTGCCGTGCGGGGCAAAAATATGGATCTTGTTTGTCAGGATACTGGGGCTGCCGATAAAACTGCTGTTTGCCTGGATATCGCCGGTTGCGGTGAGATACTCGGTGGAGCTGGGGTAAAGGCAGGATTCCAGTTGCTCAAAAAAATGCCGTTTGGCCCGGCGATAGGGCAGGATCTCATAGTTGACCGCGCCAATCTCGGGCGCGAATATCAGTTGCGCCAGGTCATTGTAAAAGCCGGTGCCGTCTGACTTGAGCGTCAGCCCCCAGTCGGTCGCAAAAACATGGTATGGTGCTTTGGGGCCATCATTCGTTGGCTGGGGTTCTGCACCCGCTGCTTGCGCCAGCAACAGGGTTGTTGCGGTCACAAGGGCGGTTAATAGGTGGTGCGCCATAGGCGTCTCCGGCTGCTGCTTACCCTGATTATACACATTTTTAGCCGCAGCCACACCCGGAGTTCTGACGCGCCGGATGGAGAATAGTTTCATAATTAACTTTTTATTTCTCATGCGTGAAATAAAATTACCTATACAGGAATATTTCTTGTTGACAGTTGCGTGCCCCTCCCGTAATTGGTTGGTCATAACGCGGCCCATAGTGGGCCAACGCAGGATTATAGACCGATGTATACCCTTTGGAACATTACAGCAGCAGTGAAAGGCGCGAAGTTTATTTGCGTCCGTCAGATGCTTGCTATTCCAGAGGGAGGGAAACTCTAGCGCCCAGACAAGGCCAACAGAGATTAAAGGTTGAGAGAACCCCTCCGAAGCAACGCTCCGGAGGGGTTTTTCGTTTGGCGACCCGGTTGAAAGCCAAAGAGGGGCTGTAAGCCAAAAGACAAGAGTTCAGGTAACCCGAGTGCGACATGTTTTGAGTAACTGAAAATAGCGAGGACCAGTTGACCCCCAGAGCGGTTCCCCCGGGGGCAGGGAAGGCGAAAAGCCTCAACCCGGGGGAACAACAGGCCGGGGACCATAAAACCGAAAAAATTGTGCGCCATAATGGGCGCAACCCGGCCCGGGGTGATGGGCATGTGAAACCAGTAAGCAGGACGAGACGATGTCAGCAATAGTGAATTTACGGCCGGGAGAGACCGGCGAAGAGAGGTTCAGTAATTTCCGAGAGGCCTTGCCGCTGAAGGTGGCCCGCGCGCGGCGGGGCTTTGGCGGCTTTATCACGCTCGACCTCGGGCAACCCCGCGCGGCGGATGCGGTCACCGGTGAACCGCAGTGGGAATGGCACCTGTGGGTCTACAGCTGTGACTGGGACCTCTATCTTGATGACGCACGCCTGTTGTGGCGGCGCGAAAGCGACAATGCCCGTGCGAACCATATTCTGGACAAGCTGGAGGGCGAGACCCTCACGCATGTCGAACACGCAACAGTGGACGATTGTTTCCAACTGACCTTCACAGGCGGTTTCAAGCTGAACATCGACCCGGATTTTTACGGCTTCGACGGGGAGGCCGATCTCTTCATGCTGTTCAAGCATGGCGAGCGGGACGTGCTGTCCTATTCACCCAAACGGCGATTTTACAAAGCCGCATAAGGAGCGAGGAAAATGCAAAAGTTTCATGACGTTATGTTGCCACGCGACGAAATCCAGTTCGGCCTGAAGAAGGGCGCGACGGGTGCGATCATCGGCGTGAACAAGCTACGCAAGCGTGTCTATACCGTGGAGTTTCCGCAGGTTGGCGCAGGCGCGAGCACGTTGCTTGACCTTGATGCGGACATTTTTGACATGACCGGCGACACCGTTGTGGTGGCCGGTTGGCGGCAGGCGCAGGGCGCGCTGTCCCGCTAATGGTTGCTGCCATCTGATGCGGGGTTCGCTGACATCGACCCGCCTCGGTGACGTCCGACCAACGGTTTTGCCCTACCCTAAGCACCGTCTCTCCCCTTATACGGTGCGCCCCTCTGCCCCACGGTTTACCGTGGGGCTTTTTTTTTGCGCCAATTCAGGTATGATCCCGCGCCTGCGTGGAGAGAGCACATGACTGACCGTTTGTTTCAATGGCTGGACTGGAGCTGCGACGCTTTTCTGAAGCTTGTCGTTGCAACGCTTTTTGTTGCGTGCGGTATATATCTTGCCGTTACTGGCGGTACGCTTGGCCTGTGTCTTTTCCTTATGCTTGGCAGCTTTCTCAAATGGGCGTTTGCCGACTCGGGCGCTTCATCCCCCCTGGATGAAGAAGAAGTCTGACCCTTAAATAATGTTTATCTGTTCTACTGGCAGCGGCGCATCTGTATTGCGCTTCTTTGCATCTGTTTTTGCCTATATTTACTAAAGCTCGTTTTTGTTGTATTATTACAATCTATGCATAAACGCTGGGGGGCGAGTTATGGCTAATGATACCGACAGGAAGGTGCTTAGGCTCAGGGCGCCAACCATTTTATGGGCGCTTCTGGTCAGCCTGCTGTTTTCTGCGGCTTTTTACCTTCAGGGGCATTGAATGGGCGATTATGCGCGGGGGGACAAGCGCCGTAGCGCGGCTTAACCCCCTGCATGACAGCCGGGCGTCTTGTTGCCCGAAAACCACGCCTTTTTTGCTAATGATATTCTCTTTGCGAATTATAATAAGAACGACTTGCAATTACGCGGTCTCGCTCCTACGGTCCGCGCCGTCGCCTCTTGGGGCGAATGGGATAGGCGCAAAACCCACGGAGCAAAATAAATGAAACTAGGGTATCTTTCCTCGTTCGCCGTTTTGGCGACGGTGGTGTCATGCGGCGCGTCCGCTGACGAGAATTTTCTTGGTCATGTCAAAGGTGCGGAAGTGCTACCGAAAGGTGCAAGCGACCTTTACATGAAAGTCAACTGGCGGTCTGACAAGGGTCAGGGCAACTATGACGCTGTTGATATCTTTGCCGAGTATGAATATGGCGTGTCCGACCGTTTCCAGTTTGGCGTTGGGGTCAAGGGACGGTCTGTTGATACAGAGGGCCTGCTGATCGACGGTTATCTGCCGAAAGAGGGCAATTTTGGCCCCAAACTGGCGGGTCTTGAAGTTACCGGTAAATACATGTTCCTGAGTCCCGCACTGGATGACTTTGGCCTCGCGAGCTATGTAACGCTTGACTATGACTGGATGGACCCGCACTCAGGCCAGGATAAAAACACCCTCAGCCTGGAGCTTGAGCTGATCGGCCAGAAATATTTCCTCGAAGGCCAGTTGATCTGGATGGGCAACCTGTCTGTTGAAGGCACCTATTCTGACCGCGGTGCGCTTGAAGGCCTGCCGGCTGACTTTGAATGGCCGACGGACCCCGAGATGGAACTTGAAATCACCGCTGGTACCGGCGTCTCATACCGCTTCGCCCCCAACTGGTTCATCGGCGCCGAAATCGAATATCAGACAGAGTTCGAAACCGAGGTTGGTCAGGAGCGCTACAGTTGGTTTGCGGGCCCCAGCCTGCACTATGGTGGTCAGTCCATGTGGGCGACACTGACCTGGTTGCCGCAGATCTCCGGTGGCGGGGAAATGTATGAAGGCCAACTTGACACAGGCCTCCATCTCATTGAGAAGACAAAAAACGAAGTGATCTTCAAGATCGGCTTCAACTTCTAAAACAGGGAAGGTGACGCGATGAACAGGAACCTCGGGCTGCTTTTTGCCATGCCGCTATTGGGCATTACCCAGTCGGTTTACGCAAAAGACTATCTGAGCGTGGCCGAAGCACAGGCCGTTTTGTTCCCGACCGCTGACACCTTCCTTGAAAACGTGCTCACGCTGACGAAAGACCAGAAGAAAGCCATCAAAAGGCTTTCAGGTGTTCGTCAGCGCTGGGACGAACAGAAGGTGTGGCGTGCGGAGGCCGGAGGCCAGTTCCTTGGCTGGTTCATGGTTGACGAGGTGGTGGGCAAGCACGAGTTCATTACCTATGCCGCCGCTATATCGCCAGAGGGTCATGTGCTGGGGGTCGAGGTCATGAGCTACCGTGAAACCCACGGCTATCAGGTGATGGAAGCAGGCTGGCGCGCGCACTTTGTCGGAAAAGGCGTGGGTGATGCGTTCAAGTTGAACGACGATGTGCCCAATATTTCGGGCGCGACGTTGTCTTGCCGCAACATGACAGACGGTGTTCACCGGTTGCTGGCCCTTGCGGAAGTGATGCTGAAACCTTGACCTTGCACGCCAGACAAAAACCTCTTCTCGGGACATTTGTTGACATCGCGGCTGCGGGTGAACGGCTGACGGCGCTGCGCGCTATCGGGTTGGCGTTTGATGCAATTGAGACGGTGCACAATGCGCTGAGTTTCCAGTCCACGACCAGCGAACTGACGCGGCTTAACCGGGCGGGCGGCCAGTGGTGCGAGATGTCGGCAGTCGCGCGCCGGATTATCAGGCTCGCGCGCGGCATGACACACGCGTCCGGTGGGCTTTTTAACGCCACGCTTGGCGGTGAGCTGGTACGCCGCGGCCTATTGCCTGACCACGGCTTTGGCGACGTGTGCAATGCGGGCGCTGCGGTGGATATTGGAATTTCCGGCAGCTGTGTCCGGCTTTCCCCCGGTACGGTTTTAAGCCTGGATGGCATTGCCAAGGGTTTTGCCGTCGACAGCGCGGTGGCCGCGCTCATGCGGGCCGGTGTGCCGGCAGGCGTGATCAACGCAGGGGGTGATATGCGGGCCTTCGGGCATGTTGTAGTCCCGGTTGCCCGGCGGGAGCTGGACGGCAGCGTCACGCCGCTTGGTGGCCTGCAACGAGGGGCTTTGGCTTCTTCTGCCCGGTTACCTTCGCCGGATAGCCGGTATCCGGGGCACATTCTGGGCGCAGGTCCTTTTGCCT
Source organism: Kordiimonas aestuarii (assembly GCF_025574465.1). Taxonomy (GTDB): domain Bacteria; phylum Pseudomonadota; class Alphaproteobacteria; order Sphingomonadales; family Kordiimonadaceae; genus Kordiimonas; species Kordiimonas aestuarii. The sequence continues at coordinate 69,781 of NZ_JAOBPP010000014.1, read as the reverse complement.
CCGGGGTTTGGACAGTTCAGGCAGCACAGTGCTGGCGTGCGGACGCGCTGACCAAGGTGGCAAGCCTTGCACCTGCACAGGATGCCTGCGCACTTGTTGAAAAGCTGGGCGGTAAGCTGGTGATGGCGCCGCAGCGAGAGGGGGAGGCCGCCGCGTGAGGGGCTACCCCAAATCATTCAAGCCCATGCTGTATGGTGTAGCGGTCATGGTGTTCACAAGCGGGCTGCTGTTGACACCCACCATGCTGGATATGCGGCTGGAGTGGGATGTTCCTTGGCGTCTGCCATTTGAGGCCCGCACCGGCGTGGTGATGGCCCATTTTGCTGCCGCCATGTGGCTTCTCATGATCTTTGGCGCGGCCTGGACCGTGCATATGCGTCTTGGCTGGCGCACCAAACGCAACCTCGTCTCCGGCCTAACCCTTGTTGCGGCGATGCTGGTCATGGCGCTGACAAGCGTGGGCATCTATTATTTTGGTGACGAGGACATGAGTTTGCTGGCCAGTGTCATCCATACTGTGCTTGGCCTTCTGGCGCCTGTTGTCCTGCTTTATCATATCTCTTTTGGTAAAATGCGGGCGGAGCGAGAGGCCATGCGTGCCCGCTTCGCCGTGCGCCGGAAACTGTAATTCACCAACTCAGCGCTGGACGCGCCCCCGGATCATTGTATCCTGCGCGAGCAGACACGCTTTTGGGGAGAAACCAGTGCTTTCGGTCGATACCATCATCGCATTCACCATTGCCGCAACCGTGCTGGCGTTCGCGCCGGGGCCTGACAATATCTTTGTGCTGACGCAAAGCGCGCTCAGGGGGCCAAAGGCCGGTGTGGCGGTCACCTTCGGGCTGGCGACGGGGCTTGTGGTGCACACCGCCGCCGTGGTGCTGGGGCTTGCGGCGTTGATTGCGGTCTCCGAGGTGGCGTTTACGGTGCTGAAGGTGGTGGGCGCAGCCTACCTTGTGTATCTGGCCGTTGGCGCATTTCGCGCCAGACCGGGCGCCATTGAAGCAACTGACGCCCGGGTGGGTGGCCTGTGGCAATATTACCGCCGTGGTATCATCATGAATGTTACGAACCCGAAAGTATCCATATTTTTCCTTGCTTTCCTGCCACAGTTTGTTGACGCCAGTGCGGGAAACACCACGGCGCAGATGCTGTCGCTGGCGCTGATTTTTTTCGTTGTCACCCTTGTGGTTTTCTCCGCCGTCGCGTTAATGGCGGGCCAAATTGGCAACCGGATCATGGGCTCACCAAGGGCCCAGGTCTTGATGAACCGCATTGCAGGCACCATATTTTTAGGGTTGGCGGTAAAACTGGCGATCTCGGAGCGCTAGGCATCCCGCCCAAAATATTGCAGCCGGAAGGCTGATAAAGATGGGGGTTTTTATGACAGCGATATATATCATTCTTGGCCTTCTTGTGCTGTTCGTGCTGTATGGCATTGGCATATACAACAAGCTGGTTGGCCTGCGCGTTCGCAAGAACGAAGCCTGGTCCGATATCAGCGTGCAGATGAAGCGCCGCTACGACCTCGTGCCCAATCTTGTGGAAACCGTGAAAGGCTATGCGTCGCACGAGAAGGAGACACTGTCCCGTGTGATTGAGGCGCGCGCCGCGGCCGTGGCGTCGACCGGCAGCCCCGGAGAACAGGCCGTCAGCGAAAATATGTTCAGCCAAGCGCTTGGCCGCCTGATGGCGGTCAGCGAAGCTTACCCGGACCTCAAGGCCGACAGCAATTTCAACAATCTCTCGCGTGAGCTTTCAGCACTTGAAGACCATATTCAGAAATCCCGCCGTTTCTACAACGGCAATGTGCGGGAACTGAACACAGCCGTGCAGGAGTTCCCCTCAAACGTCGTCGCGAACATGTTTGGCTTCACCCGTGCCGAGTTCTTTGAGCTTGATGAAGCAGAGGAAGCGGCAGTCAAGACCGCACCCAAGGTGCAGTTTTAAGGCCTGCTCGTGAACGGCGCGCAACCTGACGATACAGCAAACCGCTATTACCCGCCGAAGGGCATGACGCCGGCGCTGGCGCATGTGCTGGCCAGCGGGGATTATAACGCCCGCAGTTTTGGTGCTGCCCTTACCGCACTTGTTGCCAGGGACGTGGTAAGCCTCAGGCATGAAGGCGAGGGGTATACCTTGCGCAGAGGCGCCCAAAAACCGGCGGATCAAACACTTTCGAAGGGGGAAGCCGCGCTTGTGCGTTCCCTTTTTGTGGCGGGCGATGAAGTGCCGGTAACCCGGCATGGCTATCTCCGTCTTTCTGCTGCCATGAAGGCGCATTATCGTGGCCTCAAGCGTGAGAACAGGCTGTACCTGAACGGGCCCTTCCGGCTGGGTATCGTGGCGGTGGCGACGGGCTTTGGCATGATGGCCTATGCGGTTGCCCATGCCCGTACCCCTGTGCTGGGGTCGGGGCTGGCCGAGACGGGCGTCCCGGCCTGGAGCCTGATTGCGTGGCTGGTTGCTATCGCCGCGCTTCTTGACCTGTGGCGCCACCGGCGGGGGCGTAAGCCTGCCGCCACGCATGACCGGCTCGCGCGGTACCGTGAGTATTTGCGGGTTGCGATGGCGGACCGACTGGACCCGAAGTTCGGCCCCTCGGGGCACATGGGGGTGTTGACGGAAGAACACGCCTATATCGTGGCTTTCGGGCTTGAGAACACAGGGCTGGACGCCTTTGTTCACGCGCTGGAAAGTGTGTCCGGTCACGCGCCGGAGGGGACCAGTATTTATAGCGCGTTCCGGCGCGGGCGCGGCGGCAAAAAACGCGGCTGGCAATTCAAGGATGACTTTTGGGGAACACGGGGATGACCTATATGAAAAAATTGATGGCGATCATGACGCTGGCACTTTTGGCCCTGATGGCGGGGCATGCGGCATCGGCGGAAGAGACGATCCGCAATTTTGACAGCAGCATCCTTGTGCGACCTGACGGTGTTCTAGCGGTCCGGGAAGAGATCACGGTGGTTGCGGAAGGGCGGCAGATCAAACGCGGCATCTTCCGTGATTTCCCCACCACTTACAAAGACCCGCGTGGCAATACCGTCAGTTTTGGTTTCAGGGTGCTTGATGTCACGCTGGATGACCGCCCGGTGCCCTACATGGTATCGGACCACCAGAACGGCAAACGCGTGCGCATCGGTGACCCGGACCGCACAGTCAGCCGGGGCGAGCACAGCTACGCCATCACCTATGAGACCACCCATCAACTGACCTTCCTTGACGCAACGGATGAGCTTTATTTCAATGTTACCGGCAATGGCTGGGCTTTCCCCATAGAGGATGCCCGCGCTACCATCACCCTGCCGGAAGGCGCCATGATCGGCCGGGCGGAGGCCTACACCGGCGGCTATGGCTCAAAGGCGCAGGACGCCGATGTTATCCGTCGGGGTGCGGGTGAAATTGAAGTAAACCTGACAAAAACCCTTGGTGCGCAGTCCGGCATGACCGTGCTGCTGGAGTGGCAGGCCGGTGTTGTCACGCGGCCGACAGCGGCGGAAAAAGCCGAGCGGCTGATCAGCGACAACGGCTGGATGGCGATTGGCAGCCTCGCAGTACTGGTGACGTTCCTTTATGGCTACAAGGCTTGGCAGGCTGTAGGCAAGGACCCTGAAGGTGGCCCCGTGGTGGCGCAATATGGCCCACCCAGAGGCGCGGACGGGAAACCCATGTCGCCCGCGCTGTGCCGTTTTGTGCAGCGCATGAAGGCCGATGAAACGGTATTCACGGCAGCAGTGGTGTCCATGGCGGCGAAGGGCTATCTGACCATTGAGGATGACGGTGATGGAACTGTTACCTTTCGCCGCACAGGGCAGGATGTCGTACTGGCCCCGGGGGAGCAGGCGATCGCCGACAGCCTGTTTGGTGACGATGATGCTTTCACTGTTGGTGGTGCCTATAACAAATCTTTCGCACTGGGGCTTAAGCGCTTCTTCGCTAAAATAGAACGCGGCGAGGTTCATTATTTCCAGCGCAACAGCGCGATGGCAGTTTCAATTTTCGGGATAGGCTTCGCGGGCGTGGTTGCGATGGTGGCAAGCACCGGCAGCATCCTGCTGGGCGCGGTTGGGCTTGCCCTGACGGCGCTGGTCGGCTGGTGGGGTACCAAAACAATCTCGCGCGGGGACGGTGCTGAGCGGGCGGGTGTGGTCATTGCCAGTGGCTTCCTTCTTGGGCTTGCTGCCATTGCGGCGGGACTGGCGATGGGTATTAACGCCTATTTCGCGCCTTTCATGCTGGTGCCTATTATCCTGTCTGCCTTCGCGGCGATATTTTTTGCCGTGATCATGCCCGCGCGCACGCCGTTCGGGCAATCGGTGCATGATGAGATTGAAGGGTTGAAATTATACCTGAGCGTCGCGGAAAAAGACCGGCTGAATTTCCATAACCCACCCGAACGCACACCCGAGCATTTTGAAGCAATGCTGCCCTTTGCCATCGCGCTCGGGGTTGAGAACAAGTGGGGTGACCAGTTTGATGATGTGCTCAAGGCCGCAGCCGCCAAACGGGGGCAGGAAGAATATCAGCCCGGCTGGTATATCGGGCGCAGGCGTCACGGCTTTTTTGGGGCGGGTTATGCTTATGGCGCCATCGGCGGGGCCATCTCCAGCACGATCAATACCTCCATTTCGGCGGCGGCAACGCCGCCATCCTCCAGCGGGTCATCGGGCTTTTCCGGCGGTGGTGGTTTCTCCGGCGGCGGCGGCGGTGGCGGCGGTGGTGGCGGCTGGTAAGCCCGACTACTCGGGCGTTGGGGTATAGACCGCGCCATCAAGGCCATGATTTTCCATGAAGGTGGCCAGCGCGCCTGAACTGATAAGGCGATCGACACGCTTGTTCAGCTTGTCGATAAACAGGCGCGTCAAGGCAGTGTCATGGCATGTGATACGCACGGCGGTGTCGTTCAGCATATAGCCCGTGTCGTGGGGCGGCAGGGGCACGCCCAGTTTATCAAAGACAAATTTGGCGTCTGGCATGGCGGCGGACATCAGGTCCACGCGGCCCGTCACCAGCATCTGTGCCTTGGCTACTTCATCCGCCACAGCGATATAATCGGCCTTGGCGTCGCGCAGAAAATAGGGCACCCGGGACCCCATGGCATAGGCGATGGACTTATCGTCCACGTCCCCGAGGCTTTTGGGCGGCGCTGTCCCGGTTTTGGAAAACAGGAAAACCTTTACCCGCAAGAAGGCGTGCGAGTCGATCAGACCCGTGCCGTCGGCAACTTCACCGCCGTCGAGCAGAAGCTGGATATTGCTTGGGTAAAGGCAGGAAGTCTGCCCGCGATGAAACAGGGATTTTGCCCGCCGGTAGGGCAGGATTGTATAGGCCACATCGCCTTCCCTGCCGTCCAGTACAAACTGCGCGAGCTCGTTATAAAACCCGGTGCCGTCCCCCTTGAGCGTGAGGCCCCAGTCTGTCGCGTAAAGCGGAAACGGGGTGGGCGTGGCGGGTTCGCCAGCGCTGGTGCCGCGCGTGCAAAGGGCCAGGCCCACAAGCAATGTCAGAATGTGGTAGATACTCATAAAGCCCAGTTTTATCTCAATGCGTTAATGACCCCACAATAGGGGTAAATAGTTAACGGAAAGCCCTATATTTTCAGGGTTTGAGGCCGTAGCGCATGAACATGGGCCAGCGTATCGTGCGCGTCCGCGCGCCGCCCCATACTTCCTGCAGCTTGGCCGCGAAGGCATCCAGCGGGTTGAAGCCCAGCACCTTTTGCGCGCGACCAACAGCAGACCATGTGTTCAGGTAACCGCGCAGTTGCTCAAAGCTCCATTCGACGCTCATGGTGTAGGCGTCCACCGTGATTTCAGGGTAGGGGAAGTCAAAATCCGCATAGGCGTTATCCATATGCGCGCGTTCGGGCGGCCAGTATTTGCCGATGCCGCGGTCATAAAAATCATCGATCGCGGCATCAATCTCCGGGCTGATGCGGGTCAGGCCATAGCCGACAAGCGCCAATGCACCGCCGGGCTTCAGGGCCTTGTCAGCCACCTTGTAAAACGTGTCGCGGTCAAACCAATGGGCGGCCTGCACCACCGTGATGAGGTCGGCGCACTCAGGCTTAAGGTCCAGCGTTTCGGCGGTGGCGACGCGGTAGTCGATATTGGGCCGCGCTTCTGACTCGGCAATCTGGCTTGCGCTGCCGTCGGCGGCGATCACATGGTCGAAACGCCTGGCCAGTAAGCGGGAGAACTGACCGTTGCCGCAACCCACATCAACCGCAAGGTCGCGCCCTTTGACCGGGGCGGCCAGAATATCCACAAGATTGATGTCATAGCTGGGGCGGTTTTCGCGGTAGGCGGCGCTGTCGCGCGAGAAATGATCCTTGAAGGTCATAGAGCTTCCTCGTCTTCCTGTTGGGGTCATAGCATAGGCGCTAAACCGCCTGCCGCCAACCACCACCGACAGCCGCTTGCCCCCTTACATGGTGTGCATCAAACCTTTTTGTTATGGTGGTGTATCACAAATCCGTTTTATGCCTTGGCACAGTGGCCATTTCCGTCGCACAGTGTCGCGCGGATTTATCCAACATGACCAAAGGGGCGCGGACCAAAGGGGGCTTAGGTTCGTGCAGCAGACAGCAAGACTGTGAGGGAGCTATCTTAATGATAAACGTAAAAAATATATGCACAGGCGTCGCCTTGATTGCGCTGACGGCCACTGTGCCTGTGGCCGCGCAGGACGAGGAAGCCGACGCTTCTGCACCTGCGACCATGGCAGCATCCAGCCATTTTCAATCCTCCGATGTGTTCGAATTGGAATACGCCGCAAGCCCGGCGGTGTCGCCAGATGGTAAATGGGTGGTTTATACGCGCCGCTCCAACGATATCATGACAGACAGCACGCGCTCCAACCTCTGGGTCGTCTCGGCGGATGGCAGTGACCACCGGCCGCTTCTGTCTGGCACGCATGCCTATTATGCGCCCGCATGGTCGCCGGACGGCAAGCGCCTTGCCTATCTATCGAACGAGGAAGGCAAGACCCAGCTTTTTGTACGCTGGATGGACACCGGGCAAACCGCGCTGGTGACGAATCTGGAGTACGGGCCCTCAAGCATCACATGGTCCCCGGATGGGGAGACCATCGCCTTTACCATGAGCATCCCGGAGAAAGACAAGCCGCTCAAGGTGAAGATGCCGCACAAACCGAAGGGTGCCAAATGGTCGCCGTCTGTAAAATATATTACCAAGGCGCGCTATCAGGCGGATGGGCGCGGTATTCTTGAACCGTCCTACACCCATATTTTTGTAGTGCCGGCGCTCGGGGGCACCGCGCGGCAGATATCAGACGGCAACTATAACCACCGTGGACCCCTTTCCTTCACGCCGGACAGCAAGGAGATTATTGTCTCCGCCAACCGCAGTGACAACTGGGAATATGAGGGCCGCGAGGCGGACCTGTACGCCTTTACGCTGGATGGCGGCATGCGGCAGATTACCAGCGCGCCGGGTGCAGAGTTCCGCCCCACTGTATCGCCCGACGGCAAGCTGGTGGCCTACCTGAAGATGGACGACCAGAAGCTGGCATACCGCAATGACTATCTGCATGTCATGCAGCTGGACGGCTCTGAAGACAGGACCCTGTCGGCTGATATCGACAATTCGCTCGGCGCGCCCAAATGGGACGATAAGGGCAAGGGCCTTTATTACCAGATGACCGTGCGCGGCGTGGATCAGGTTGGTTATGTCAGCTTGTCCGGCAAGCATCAGACGGTGGCCACGGGCCTTGGGGGTACGACGCTTGGCCGTCCGTATTCCAGCGGGGACTATGACGCTGCCGGTGGTACCGTCGCCTTCACCAGGGGCACACCACAGCGCCCGGCAGACTTGTATGTGGCACGGGGCGGCAAGGCGATGCCGCGCCAGTTGACGGCGCTGAACGAAGACGCGCTTGGCCACAAGAACCTCGCCGAGTTGCATGAGATTATCTACAAATCTTCCATCGACGGGGAAGAAATCCAGGGCTGGTACCTGACTCCGCCTGGCTATGAGGCTGGTAAAAAATATCCAACCATCCTTGAGATCCACGGTGGCCCGCATGCGAGCTACGGCCCGCATTTCTCGGCTGAGATGCAACGCTTTGCCGCCGAGGGATATGTGGTGTTCTATGATAACCACCGGGGCAGCACGTCCTATGGTGAACGGTTCGCGCTGCTGCTGCAGAATAAATATTCCAGTGAATATGACTTTGCCGACCATATGTCCGGCGTTGATGCGTTGATCGAACAGGGCATTGCCGACGGTGAGCAGCTTTATATCACCGGGGGCAGCGCAGGCGGCATCGCCAGCGCCTATGCCATTGGCCTGACAGACCGTTTCCGTGCGGCTGCGGTGGCAAAGCCTGTTATCAACTGGATTTCCAAGGTGCTGACAGCAGACAGCTATCTGGGCCAGATCCCGTTCCAGTTCCCCGGCATGCCGTGGGACAATGTGGAGCATTACTGGAAGCGGTCACCTTTGAGCCTTGTGGGCAACGTGACCACGCCCACCATGCTGATTACAGGCGAGGCGGACCGCCGCACGCCGATCTCGGAAACCGAGCAATTCTACCAGGCGCTGAAACTGCGGAAGATCGACACCATCATGGTACGGGTGCCTGGCAGCCCGCACGGCATTGCGGGCAAACCGTCACGCCTTGTCGCCAAGGTGGAAAACATTCTCGCATGGTTTGATAAATACAAGTAAGACATAATATCCATGTGAGGGCATGGTGCGTCGTGCCCTCACAGCAACAACAATAATAAGACGGCCAACCACGACGACGCATCGCAGAGATGCGATTGGGGCTACATGACGATCACCATTTCAACGCGGGCCCTTGCGGCCCGCTGCGCGTGCATGATGGTGGGCTTTGCCTGCTTTGGGATGCCTGCGGCCATCGCGCATGCCGCAGCTTCTGACAGCAACCCGGGCAGCATTGAAGAAATTACGGTCAACGCGCAAAAACGCGATGCCCGCCTGACCGACACCCCGGTTGCCGTCAGCGTGGTTGGCGAAAGCTGGATCGCGCGCAGTAACCTGACCGCACTTGAAGACCTTGCGGACGTGGTGCCGAACCTGACGATTTTTTCCGACTTTCTTTATAACAGCACTGTCACCATGCGGGGTGTGGGGTCCTACAGCCGCAATGTGGGCTTTGATGAGCGTGTCGGCCTGTATCTGGATGGTATCTACCTGGGCCCGTCCTACGCCATCAACCAGAACCTTCTGGACATTGCACAGGTGGAAGTGCTGCGCGGGCCGCAGGGAACATTTTTTGGTCGCAACGCCATCGCGGGCGCCATCAACCTCAAAAGCCAGCGGCCGGGTGATGAACTGGTGGTGAAGGGCCGAGCGCGGCTCGGCACCCATGATGCGCTGACGCTGCAGGGCCTTGTCGCGGTGCCGGTGGATGACGTCTGGGCGATCAGCCTGTCGGCCGGTTTGCAGAAGCGCGACGGGCAGGTGGAAAACACGCTGACAGGCCACGGCCTCGGCGGTGAAGACCGAAAGGCCCTGCGTGCGCAGGTGCGGTTCTCGCCAAATGACCGCTTTGAAGCGTTCCTGAGCCTTGATCGTAACGAGCTGGACGAGCGCGCGCTGATCGGCGACCCGTTGTCGGACGCGTTTGGCGCGACACCGGACAGTTTTGCGCCCGCGTATGGGGAGGTAGCGTTTAACACCGACCCTGCGCAGTCGCTGACTGCGCAAGGGGCGGGGCTTGACCTCAGATGGACATTCGCAAGCGGGACCAGCCTGCAATCACTGACAGGTCTCAGGGAAACTAAAGCCGCGATGCGCAATGACACGGACTATTCGCCGGTGGATCTTTTTCTGGTCGACTACGCCGAGGACTATGACCACCTGTCGCAGGAAATTCGCTTTGCGTCTGCGACCGGTGAGCGGCTGACCTATGTTTTGGGGGTGACCTACCTTGACATCAGAGGCGCGACAGACCGGCATGGGGTTGCGGGTGCGGAAGGCTATCTGGTCGGCATGGCCGAGAGTGCGGACGTGACAAACACGGGCCGGGTGGACACCACGGCCTGGGGCCTGTTTGCGAATGCAGATTATGCTGTCAGCAGCCAGCTTTCCGTCAGTGCCGGGGTGCGGTGGTCCCGTGATAAAAAGCGGCTGGACTGGATGATTGATACTACTGGTGCCCCGGCATTTGCACTGGCGACCGGTCAGTTGCAGCAAAGTCGTGTGGATGAAGATATCTCCCCCACCGTCAGCCTGAGCTATGCGCTGGACGATGGGGTCACCGCCTTTGTGCGCTATGCCGAAGGCTATAAAAGCGGCGGTTATAACCTTGATTATGTCAGCGCGGCGGTATTCCCGAATGGGGTGGAGTTCGGCAAGGAAAGCGCGCGCAGCTATGAGGCAGGGGTCAAGGGGGTGGCGTTTGACGGCGAGGTGTGGTTCTCCCTCGCCGCCTTCTGGGTTGATTACAGCGACTTTCAGGTCAACCAGTTCCGTGACCTGGGGCAGGGGCAGACAGCGCTTGTGATAGCCAATGCGGCGAGTGTGCGCACCAGGGGGCTGGAGGCCGAGCTGCGAATCCAGCCTTTACCCGGCCTTGACGTGCGGCTGTGGGGCGCGATGCTGGATGCCAGGTACCGAGAATTTACCGATGGCGGTGTGGGCGGCAGCGATGTATCGGGCAACCGGATGGATGCACCAAGGTTCGAGGCAGGCTTCGCGGCCGATTATATGCGCCCGGTCAGCGGCAGGATGGACGTATTTGTGCACGTCAGCTTCAGCCATGCGGATGGCTATTATGTCACGCCAGATAATATCAAGGCGCAGCCGCTGCTGGCGGGCGGGACTGTGCCCTATGGTTACCTTGGCGCGCGGGATATGCTTTCCGCCAAGCTTGGACTGTCGCACGGTGATGGATGGCGGCTAGCGCTTTATGGTGAAAACCTGCTGGATGACAGGTCCGTCAGCTCAAGTCTGCGTGACTTCTTTGGCACCATTTCTGAAGTGCGGCGCGAAGGTCGGGCCTTTGGTGTTGAATTGACGGTTGATTTTAGATAGTGCCGCCAGATCGTCCCTGGCCGAAACCCTGTACAAAATACCTGACAATACATTCGTATGAATTTGATCATTTTGAAAATACAGAGATTTTATGCCCCTCTTTGACCAAAACCCCTATCGCGGCAGTCGTATACAGGCAGGGGACATTATCTCGCTGCTCGAGGAACTGAATGCGCAGCCGGGCAGCTATATGGTGCTGACGGACAGCTACACGGTACCGGCCTGCGCCGAGCATCCCTTCATCAATGTTGATGAAACACCGTTGGAACACGAACACCTCGCGGGGTGTGCGCATGTTATTTATGCGCTGGACTGCGACGAAACAGGCGCTGGTGTCGTGGCACAGCTCGAAGGCTGGGACGTTGCCTTTCATCCGGTGCGGTGTGGTGCCCTTAGCACCTATTACCATGTCAGGCGTGCGGTGCGTGAATGCCTTTGGCAGGAACATGAGGATGACCGGCGTGACGGCATAAGCCATTTTAATCAATGGGATTTTTGCAACATTGCCCAAGCCATAGACATGACAGCTGGTTTGCCTGGCAGTTATGTGGAGGTGGGCACCCTGAACGGTGCCAGTGCCCGTTTTGCCCTGCGCTACATGGCCATGCGCGGCATAAGCCGGCAGTGTTTTTTCCTCGATACATATGAAGGTTTCAATTATCAGGAGGCGACAGACTCGGTTGATGCCATGTGGGCAGGTAGCCACCGCTCGCACGGCTATGACCCGGTTGCGGCGCGCCTGAAAGTGTTTCAGTCCGGCTTGGTGTCGGTAAACCCCCAAAGATGCAATATCATCAAGGATGACGTGCCGGAAGAAGCTGGCGACATCTGTATCGCAAACCTCGACGTCGACATGCTGGAGGCAGTGAGGGCCGGGCTGGATAAACTGAGCCCCCGAATGGTGCCTGGTGGTATCCTGATCGTCGAAGACCCGGGACATGCGCCGACGCTGATCGGGGCGCGCCTTGCCCTCAACGAGTTTCTCGCCGCCGATTCCAATTTCATGCCCCTGGTATTGGAATCAGGTCAGACTTTCCTTATCCGGAAATAAACCCATGGGGCTGGAGGCCAGCGTCTGGCCAGTGCGCACCTTCGGGAGAACTGAAGCTAGTCCTGATCCGGCAAGGCTGGTGGGGCAAGGCCGATATTTTCGTGCTTGGCCCATTTGTTCCAATTGTCATTGAGAAGCGTGTCGACAAGCCCGGAGGCCCGCATTTTCTCAATCTCGCTTGAAATGACATGCACAAGGCCGCCGCAACCGGATTGTTTGGATATCGCCATATACATGGCTTCCTGCGTCAGCGGTGGCACCAGCGTGCGCATGCGCGGTGACATGCCCATCTTGTGCGCTGTAACCAGCACCGGATAAAGGCCATGAATGGCATACTGGATGCGTTTGTGGTCCAGAAGGTTCAGCAGGTGTTCCACCGTCGGCACCGTGTGCAGGTTAAGCGACGCTTTGGCGTAGGCGTCGAACTCCTCCCCAAACGAGTCGCCAATCACTACACCGCCCTGATATGGCTGAAGGTCCAGCCGGTCACGGTAGTGAAGGTCGGTATCCGTGAGGGTGACGACAACAACGGGCTCGCTGGTATAGGCGCTGGTGTAATCCAGCAGTGCTTCCCGTTCGCTGGTTTTATACAGGCTGAGCAGCAAGTCCACCTCGCCCGTAAAAACCGCGGCCTGCGCGCGCTTCCAACTGCCCGAATGCACCACGCGGACAGGGATGCCAAGCTTGTTGCCGATAAGCCGGATCAGGTCAACGGAGGCGCCTTCCAGGCTTTCGCCGCGCTGCCACGATACGGGCACATAATCGGCGTGTCCGGTGGCGACGATCTCGTCACACTGGGCTGACGCCGTTGTTGTTGCCACCATGACGGCACACGCCACAGCAGTGAAAAGGGAGAGATTTCTCACCCTACGACCAGTCATACAAATTCGCCTTGTTGCCGCATATAAACCTCTCGCAACAGCTTCCCTTATATTCCTTTTTAGTGACTTTCTCAAGAAACCCCCATTGTCTGATCAGACTAGGCGCTCCAAAACTGGCGTGAAGGTCGGGAATATGGGTAGGGCGATGACAGCGTGCCAAGCCAGGCAAAGCACGGAGAGCCGGCACGGGGCCTGCTCATTTTCCGGGAAAACACCAGAAGGTATTGCCAGCCTGTCACGCGGCGCGTCGCGACAGGTGTATCAGACGGTCAGGTCCTGGGTATAGAACTGGTCGTTCGAGAATATGGTGTTGAGAATGCGTTCCTCGGTTTGGGTGAGGATGTCGTGGATGACCTTTTTGATGCGGGTGGGTTCGTCTGATTTCATCACCTCAATGGTCATGCCCTGCTGGTCGCTTGAATAAGGGAAACGTTTCTGCGTCTTGAGGTACAGCCAGTAGATGCGCATGGCGGTGTCCTCAAGCTGACGAGCCCAGTCGATCATCAGGGGGTAACCGGCGTTTTCACAGAAAATCAGGTTCAGCTCTTTGTTCTTTTTCAACAGTTGCAGCGCGGCGTCATCATCCTTGATGGGCTGCATGTCCTGAATTTCCTTGTTGATGCGTTTCAGCTTCTCGAAATCCACGTTGGCGGCTGTAAGGGAAAAGATGGCTGGCAAAAGCACCTTCCGCAGTGTGAAGTTCTGCTTGATATCCAGAAGGGTCAGCGGTGCCACCACTGTTACGCGCGGCGAGACGGAGACAAGAAACTGCTTGGCGATCAACCGCTCGATCAGGTTCCTTGAAATGGTCCGGCTGATGCCGAACATCTCGCTGAAGATATTCTCCGAAACTTTCTGACTCGGCGCCAGTTTCTGCGTGACGATCGCGTCCATAATCAATTCAGACGCTTTGCGCGCGTCACTGTTTTGCAAGTCTTCTCTTGTCATTCTTTGCCCTTATCAACCTGACCCATGATTTCCGGCGCTTGCCCGGAATGGCCGCTTCATGCGGCTTCTGAGCCTATCTTTATACAGTTTAATTTAGTTTTTCAACGCGACATAACGGCCTAAGTGCGATTAAAGCTGGCAAAAATATAATTAAGGCTGCCATTTTAAGCTTGAAAAGATGATTAAGGCAGTTATAGGATCAGGGTACATCAGAAAAAACAGACCAGAATTGGGAACTATCGGCGCGGGGAGCGCATCGTGGGAAATTCAGGGAGGAAAGAATGCAAAAAAGCATTTTCCGAAAAACTTCGTTACTGAGTGCTGTCTCCACCATCGGCATTACAGCCAGCTTCATGGGCATGGGGGCAAGTGGCGCCATCGCACAGGACAGCGCCGCTCAAGACACCGAAATGGTGCTTGAAGAAATCATCGTGACCGCCGGTCGGCGGGAACAAAGCCTGCAGGATGTGCCAGCGGCGGTATCCGCCATTGATCCGGGTGACTTTACCGTCAAGGGCCTCAAGCAGGTTGGGGAAATCCTCAACTATACGCCGGGCGTGACCTATACGGATATCGGTACCAAGGGCTTTGGTAATATCTCCGCCCGTGGTGTGCCGCAGTCTTCGTCCATTCCGGTATTTGGTGTCTATCTCGACGATACGCCGATCTCGACCAACAGCACCTTCTCGGGCGGCAGCACGGTCATGTTCGATGCCATGCTGATGGATATCGAGCGCGTTGAGGTGATCAAGGGTCCGCAGGGTACGCTTTATGGCGCCACATCGGTGGGCGGCATGATGCGCTATATCTCCCGCGATCCGGCGATGGAGGAACTGCGTGTTACCGCGGGTGCCGATGTTGCCACCACCAAGGACGGCGAAATCAGCCAAGTTTATAACGGCCGTGTGAGCGTACCACTTGTCAAGGACAAGCTCGGCATCACCGTATCCGGCTTCTGGCAGGACATTGGCGGCTACGTGGATCAGGTGAACCCGGCAACGGGTGCATTGATCGCGGAGGACGTTGACGGTTCCGAGAACCTTGGCTACGCGGCTGACTTGCTGTTCACGCCAACGGAAGAGCTGAGCATCCGCCTCAAATATATGAAGCAGGAAACCGACTATGGTATCGACAGCGGCGTCCAGCTTCTCACCTACACGTCCGATGAATCGATGTTTGGTGGCTACACGACAATCGGCGCGCCCGGCGAGAACTATCTTGACTATGAGATCATGTCCGGCAGCATTAACTATGAGTTCGACAGCGTTACGCTGACCTCGACCTCCAGCCGCGTTGAGTACAAGTTCGGCGGTGTTAGTGATCTGACGGCGGCTTATGGGCCGGTAGTGGATTTCTATGACGGCCGTGATCCGGGTACGACCACCAGCGTATTGCTTGACCTTCTGGCAGGTTCGGAAAAGTTCGTGCAGGAAGTCCGCCTGACGTCTGAACGCATGGGCAACTTCGAGTGGATCGCCGGCCTCTACTACTCAGAGGAAGATACGATCAATAACCAGGATGTCATCTCGACACCTGCCTTTGACCTGCTGACGATTGCCTTCCCGTCCAACTATAAGGAATTCGCGGGCTTTGGGGATGTGACTTATTACTTCAACGAGAAGTTTGACGTCACGGCAGGTGTGCGCCTGAGCAAGAACAAGACCACGCTTTCCTATGTGTCAACCGGCCTGTTGCTCGGTGACGCGGTCTTTGAAAGCGATCCGATCAAGGACACGGTCGATACCTATCTCTTCTCCGCGCGGTACCGCCCCACCGACAATCTGTCGCTCTATACCCGGGTGGCAAGCGGTTACCGTCCGGCGTCTGCCAATATCCCGATCCTTGACCCGGCAACAGGGGACAACCTCGCGCCGCCGATGATCGACCCGGATAACGCATGGAGCTACGAGATCGGGGCCAAGGGCGCCACGAACGGCAATGTTTTCTCTTATGATGTTGCCCTGTGGATGATCGACTGGGCCAACTTCCAGGCCTTCACATCCTTCAGCGGCGTCAATACCGGCGGCAATGCGACTGGTGGGCTGAGTGCACACGGTTTCGAAGGCTCTTTCAACCTGCGGCCGACAGATGCGCTGACGCTGACGACGAACGTGACCTACTCGCGTAGCAAGTTGAACGAGGATGAGCCAGGCATTGGCGGCGTGGAAGGGGAACAACTTCCCGACCTGCCGAAATGGAAAGGGTCGTTCCGGGCGGACTATTTGTTCGATGTAACGGACAGCTGGAGCGGTAATGCAGGCTTTGGCGTGCGCTATAGCGGCAAGTTCATGTCGAGCTACAGTGCCTCAACCTCCACCTACCCGGTGGTAGTGGAAGCCCGTACCCTGGTGGATGCAAACCTGTCGTTCACGAATGATAACGTGACGATCGGGCTTTACGCCACGAACCTATTCAACAAGCGCGCGCTTCAGGGCCGGGTCGATACCATCCTTGGCGGTGGTTCGAGCAATAGCACCGGTGTGTTCGAGCGTCCTCGCACCATCGGTGCGAACCTGCGCGTAGACTTTTAAACTCTGCTCAGTGTGACTTCCGGGGTGTCGGTTTGAGTAGTGGCACCCCGGATTTTTCTGAGACAATGCGCGTGGGCTACGGCCCCCGCCGCCAAGAGTTAAAACCCGCGCACGCGGGACATAACATCCGGGGAGGACACTCATGAACTATCTTGGCCGTATTATCGCAGCCTGTACTGTCGCACTTGGCACGCTTGGCACCCTTGCGGGGCCCGCCGTTGCCGAAACCTATGACCTTGTTATCACCGGCGGCCGCGTGGTTGACCCGGAAACGGGCCTTGATGCGGTGCGCAATGTCGGCATCACCGGCGGCAAGATCATGGACGTGAGCGAAGAGGCGCTTGACGGCAAGCGGGTGATTGACGCCACAGGCCGCGTAGTCAGCCCCGGCTTTATTGACATGCACGCACACGGGCAGGATATCCTCTCCGCCCGCATGCAGGCGCTTGACGGCGTGACCACAGGCCTTGAGCTTGAGGCAGGTATGCTGCCGATCAGTGATTATTATGACCGCGCGGGCAAAGAGGGTCGCCCCATCAACTATGGCGCTTCCGTCAACTGGGCCAACGCGCGTATCGCCACCTTCCTTGATATTGAACCCAAGGACGACGTGGAGTGGTTTTTTGAAGCTTTCGCCAAGACCAACTGGCAGGAGGAAGTCGCCACACCCGAGCAACTCAGCGAAATCGAAGCTTATGTTGAGGAAGGCCTCAATCAGGGCGGCCTTGGTATCGGTATCCTGATCGGTTACGCGCCGGGTACGGGCCACAAAGAATTTTTCGCCATGAACAAGCTGGCGGCTGAACGCGGGGTGCCAACCTTCACCCACGCGCGGTACCTTTCGATGCTGGAGCCCAAAAGCTCCTTTGAAGGCATGGCAGAGGTAATTACAGCGGCGGCGGGCACGGGCGCGCACACCCACATCGTGCACCTCAATTCCATGAGTTTGAGAGACATTGAGCTGATCGCACCCATGATTAAAACCGCGCAGGCGCAGGGTCTGAAGGTCACTGCCGAGGCTTATCCTTACGGTGCGGGCTCAACGGGTATTGGCGCGGCCATGTTCCGCGGTGACCGCTGGCGCGAGCGCGTGGGCGGCGTGGACGCGTCCAACTTCGATGTGGGTGGCAAACGCCTGACGGAAGAAGAACTGAAATATTACCAGACTGAAAAGCCTGAAACCCAGACTGTGATCCACTTCCTTGAACTGGATGACCCCAAGGACCGGGCTTACCTTGATATGTCCGTGCTGTTCCCGGGCGGTGTGATTGCATCGGATGGCGGTAACTGGCTGGTGGACGACAAAATGGTTGAGCAGCATACCTGGCCAGTGCCTGAAAACGCCTGGAGCCACCCACGCTCGGCTGGCACCTTCTCGCGCTTCCTTGGCACTTATGTGCGGGAACGGCAGGAAGTGAGCCTGCTGGACGCCATCTACAAGCTCAGCTATGGCCCTGCGAAAATCATGCAGGACTCTGTACCGCAGATGAAGGCCAAGGGCCGCATCCAGACGGGCGCGGACGCTGACATCGTGGTCTTTGACCTTGCCACCGTGGCCGACAAGGCAACCTACGCCAAACCGGCGCAGGCGTCCGTGGGCTATGACTATGTCATCGTCAACGGCGTGGTGCTGGTTGATGGCGGCGAGATGCAAACCGATGTGTTGCCGGGCAAGCCCGTGCGCAACGCCGTCAAGTAACGCAGGGCGGGGTTTGAGACAGGCTATGGAATTTTTCCGTAAATATCTGCTGCCGGGCTTTGTGTTCCAGTCCGTCGTCATTGGCGGCGGGTACGCCACGGGCCGTGAACTGGTGGAGTTTTTCTTCGCTGCAGGCCCTCTTGGGGGTGTGCTGGGGCTTCTGGTCTCGGGCCTTGTGTTTGGCCTTGTGCTGGCAGCAGGCTTTGAGTTCGCGCGCGTTACCGGTGCTTATGACTATCGTCATTTTTGCCGGGAGCTGTTGGGCAAGGGATGGGTGGTTTTTGAAATTGCTTTTGTCATCCTTCTCTTGCTCATCCTCGCGGTGATCGGTTCCGCCGCGGGTGAGCTTGTGTCGGCCAGCTTCGGGCTGCCGCCGGTTCTGGGCACGCTGTCGCTGATGGCGCTGATCGCCGTGCTGACCTTCTTTGGCTCGGATGCAATCAAGAAGGTGCTGGCTGGTTGGTCGTTCCTGCTCTATGCGGTTTATGCGGCGCTTTTTGTGCTCGCGTTCACCCATTTTGGCGACACCATCGGCAATGTGTATTCCGCGACAGCGGTGGGGGAAGGCTGGCTTACGGGCGGTGTGCTCTATTCCGGCTATAACCTGGCCGTGTTGCCTGCGGTGCTGTTTGCGGTGCGGGGGCAGGCAAGCCGACGTGAAGCCGTGGGTTCCGGCCTGCTGGCGGGCGCGATTGCCGTGATCCCCGCCGTGTTGTTTTTTATTGCCATGATGGCGCTTTACCCGGATATCGGTGCGGCCCCGGTGCCTGCGGCGACGCTGATGAACGCGCTTCAAATCCCTGTGCTGGCGCTTTTGTTCCAGGTCGTGGTGTTTGGCACATTCGTTGAAACCGGCACGGCGCTTTTGCATGCTGTCAATGAACGGCTGGATGCCAGCTTCACCGAAGCGGGCCGCGCGATGCCGCAATTTGTGCGCCCGGTTGTTGCGGTGGCTATCCTCGCGGTCGCGATCATCGCCGGTACATGGTTTGGCATCATTGAACTGATCGCCAGCGGCTATGGTATGCTCACACTTGTGTTTATCGCGGTGCTGGTGCTGCCACTTTTGACCTACGGTGTGTGGCGGGCACACAAGGCGGAGGCATTGTCATGATCAAACACCTTGCAGTTGGGCTAATGGCGCTCGCATCCCTTGCCGTACAGGCTGATGATACAGCCTATGACGTGGTGATCCGCCACGGCCGGGTGCTGGACGGTGCGGGCAACCCCTGGGTACCGGCGGACGTTGCCATCAAAGGCGGTATCATCGTCAAGGTGGGCGAGGTGCCGGGCAAAGGCGCACGGGAAATTGATGCCGCGGGCAAATATGTCAGCCCCGGCTGGATCGATATGATGGATCAGTCTGGCGAAGTGCTTCTGAAAGTGGGCCTCGCACCCAACAAGATCAACATGGGTGTCACCACGCTTATCGGCGGGGAAGGTGGCACACCGGTTGAGGCAGATGCCATTGACGCTTATTTCAGCGACCTTGAGACCAAGGGAATTTCCGTCAACTTCGGCACCTATTATAGCGCGACACAGGCGCGGGTTGCCGTGCTGGGTGACAGCGATATTGACCCGACACCCGCCCAGTTGGAAGAGATGAAAAAGCGTGTGGGTACCGCAATGGACGCGGGAGCCATGGGCATCACGACGGCGCTGATCTACCCACCCTCCTCGTTCCATAAAACCGACAACCTGATTGAGCTGGCTCGTGTGGCTGGCGCAAAGGGCGGCCTTTATGCCAGCCATATAAGGGGTGAAAGCGCCGAGTTTCTGGACGCCGTCAGGGAAGCCATCCGTATTGGCGAAGAAGGCGGTGCGGGTGTTGAGATTTTCCACCTGAAGGCGGCTTATTACCCCAACTGGGGCAAGGATATGAAAACCGCGCTTGGGCTGATTGATGCGGCGCGTGCGCGTGGTGTGAATGTGGCGGCCGACCTCTATCCTTATGTGGCGGGTGGCACAGGGCTTGAGGTTACGGCCCCAAGCTGGGTGTATGCCGACGGCATCGAGAAAGCCGTTGAGCGGTTGAAAGACCCAGACGTGCGCGCCGGGCTCAAGAAAGAGATTGCAGCCGGCCCGCAAAAGGGCTGGACCAACCTTGTCTATGTCTCCGGCGGCTGGAAAAACGTGGTGCTGGCCAATTCTCACCTCGAAGAGTATGCCCGCTTCCATAACAGGAATTTTCAGGAAATTGGCGCGGCCCTTGGCCGTGATCCGGCTGACGTGGCGTGGGATATCATGCTGGAAGCCTATCCCAAGCGCCCGTTCGCCCTTTATTTCATGATGAGTGAAGATGATGTGCGTCTGGCGATGCAGGCTCCCTGGGTCAGCATCGGCAGCGACGCGGCTAGTGCGATGAAGGAAGGCGACTTTGATGCCCTTGGCCTGCCACACCCGCGTTCCTATGGCACCTTCCCGCGCATCATAGCCAAATATGTGCGCGACGAGGGTGTGTTGAGCCTTGAAAATGCTATCCGAAAACTGACCTCATGGCCTGCTGCGCGCATGGGTCTGATGGACCGCGGCCTGATCCGGGAAGGACTGAAGGCCGATATCACCGTCTTTGATCTCGGTGCGATCAACGACACGGCGACGTGGGAAAACCCCACCGCCAAACCAACAGGTATTGATTATGTGCTCGTGAACGGCAGCCTTGTGCTGGATGCCGGTCACCATACGGGTGCAACCCCAGGGAAGGTACTGCGTGGTCCCGGATATAAGCCGGGCCACGGGCAGACAACCGCTGTAAATAAGGACTAAGTTTATGAAAACGATCGAGTTAAGGGCGCCCTATCTCATATTTCTCGGCAGCGAACGCGGTTTGACCTACGCCAAAACCGGCGCAGGGCTTGTTGAGTGGCGGCGCGAGCTGTGTAAAGGGCAACTTAATCTGCCCGGCGGCACGATCGACCTTGGCTTGCCGCAAATGTCGGTGGCGGAAGCAAAGGCGGCGGGTATTCGCTCGCTGGTTATCGGCACAGCCACCGTGGGCGGCAGCATCCCGGATGAATGGCTGGATGTGCTTGAGGAAGCCGTGGCCCTTGGCCTTGATATCGTGGCTGGCGTGCACACGCGCCTCAGTGAGGTGGAACGACTGGCTAAAGCAGCCAGTCTGTCTGGCGCCCGGCTGGTGGACGTGCGTATACCGCCTGCCCGCCTGCCTGTGGGTACGGGTAAAAAACGCACCGGAAAGCGCCTGTTGATGGTGGGTACCGACTGTGCGGTTGGAAAAAAATACACCGCACTTCAAATGGAAAAAGACATGCAGCGTCTTGGCTGGAACGCGGATTTCCGTGCCTCAGGCCAGACAGGTATTATGATCGCGGGCGCAGGCATCCCCATCGATAGCGTGGTGTCTGACTTCGTATCCGGTGCGGCGGAGCTATTGTCGCCGGACAACACGGAAGACCACTGGGATGTGATCGAGGGGCAGGGCGGTATTTTTCATCCTGGTTTCTCGGCCGTCAGCATGGGGCTTCTTGTGGGGTCCCAGCCCGATGCCTTTGTGGTGTGCCACGAAGCAGGCCGCGAGAAAATCATGGGTTGGGAGGACTTCGACCTGCCGACCATCGAACAAGTTATTGAGCGCACCATCGCGATCGGGGAACTGACAAACCCGAGCATCACCTGCGTTGGTGTGAGTGTGAACACGTCCCGCCTGACGGCGGGCGAGCGCGAAGCCTATCTGACTGAACTATCCTCCCGGATCGGTCTCCCCTGTGTCGACCCCCTCCAAGGCGGCACGGACAGCATCATTGCCCAGTTGTCTGCTGTTGAGGCTTCGCGCAACCCCAGTGCCCGGAGTGCCTAACCGATGAGAATGCATTTCGAGAAAGTAAGCTTCCCGCTCAAGGCACCGTTTGTCATCACGGGCTATACCTTCAACACCACCGATACGGTGCGGGTAACCCTGGAGGCAGACGGTGTCCGCGGGCAGGGAGAAGGCGTTGGCGTTTATTACCTGAATGACACCGCCGATCTCATGCTGGAACAACTGGCGGAGATCGCCCCCAAGATTGAGGCGGGTCTGGCGCACGACAGGGTGCAGCATATGCTGCCGCCCGGCGGTGCCAGAAACGCGCTTGATTGCGCGCTGTGGGACC
This sequence comes from Kordiimonas aestuarii, assembly GCF_025574465.1. GTDB lineage: Bacteria > Pseudomonadota > Alphaproteobacteria > Sphingomonadales > Kordiimonadaceae > Kordiimonas > Kordiimonas aestuarii. Next base: position 47,535 of record NZ_JAOBPP010000014.1, on the reverse strand, counting down.
TTGAGGCCAAGCGCTCGGGCGTCAGTGTGTGGGAGCGGCTGAACATGACCCCCAAGACGCTGAAGACCGTTTGCACGGTGGGCATCGGCTCTGCCGGGCAGATGGCGGCCACGGCGGCAAGTTACGCCAAATATCCAAATCTCAAGATCAAGCTGGACGGGGACAATCCCGTAGGCAAATTGGAGGCGATCCGCGACGCAAGGCCTGATGCCACGCTCATTATTGACGTGAACCAGGGCTGGACGTTTGAGGAACTGAAGGAATATGCCCCGGCGTGCGAAAAGCTGGGTATCGCCATGATTGAACAGCCGCTCAAGCGCGGCGGTGACGCGGAGCTTGAGGGGTACACCTCACCGGTGCCGCTGGGGGGTGACGAAAGCTGCCTTGACGCCAGCGAATATGAAGTGGCCGCAAGCCGGTATGATGTCATCAACATCAAGCTGGATAAATGCGGTGGTCTTTCCGCTGGCTTGCTGCTGGCCAACATGGCGCTGCGTGACGGTAAGTCGTTGATGGTGGGTAACATGACCGGCTCTTCGCTTTCCATGGCACCGGCTTATGTCATCGGCCAGTTCTGCCATTTTGTCGATATCGACGGTCCGCTCCTGTTGGCGGGCGATGTGGACAATGGCCTGTTTTACGGCACGGGCGGGATTGTGGAAGTCCCGAACAGGACGCTTTGGGGATAACGGTACTTAAAGGGGAATGAGGCGGAAGCCTTATCAAAACAGTGGGAGTGAGGAAAATGATACGGAAACTGATGGCGCTTTTTGCAGCGCTTATGGTTAGCGTGAGCTACGCCGCCTACGCGCAGGACGACAGCCTGCCACAAGACGCGGCGGACGAGATGGCACAAAGTGTGGCTGAGGCAGCCGCAGCGCCTGCCACTGCATCCGGCGGCTATGAAGGCCTTGAAGCCTTTATCGACGGCATGGTGGAAAGCCACCGCAAGACGCTTGATATATCGGGCGTGACGGTCTCTGTCGTCAAGGATGGCAAGCTGATCTTCGCGCGTGGCTACGGCTATCAGGATATTGACAAGGATATCCCGGTGGACCCGGAGACATCGCTGTTTCGTATCGGCTCCACCTCCAAGCTCTTTACCTGGACATCGGTGATGCAAATGGTGGAACAGGGCAAGATCGACCTTGATGCGGACGTGAACACCTACCTCAAGACCTTCCAGATTCCAGATACATTTGATGAGCCGATTACGATGCGTCATATCCTCACCCATACATCGGGTTTTGAGGAAGGCGCACTCGGCTACCTGATCAATTATGATATCAACAATATCACCCAACTGAGGGACGCGATGGCAACCTATGTGCCGGCGCGCATCAACCCGCCGGGTAAATATTCGTCCTATTCGAACTATGCCACCGCGCTTGCGGGGCTGATTGTCGCCAATGTTTCCGGCGTGTCATTCAACGAATATGTCGAGCAGAATATTTACGCGCCACTTGGCATGACACATTCCACATTCCGTGAGCCGCTGCCGGAAAACCTCGCGGGCGGGCAGACCATGGGCTACCGCAACGAGGCGGGCAAGCCGGTTGCACAGCCCTATGAACTGATTACCGGTTTTGGCCCGGCGGGCGCGATGGCATCATCAGCGACCGACATGGCGAAATTCATGCTTGCGCACCTGAACAGCGGCACGCTTGACGGCAACAGCATCCTGTCGCCAGAGACTACCGCGCAGATGCATTCTGTCTTGTTCCAGGGCGACAAACGGCTTGGCGGCATGGCGCACGGCTTCTATGAGGAATATATCAATGGCCACCGTTTGATCGGCCACGGCGGGGATACCTTCCAGTTCCACACCAACCTGTTGCTCGACCAACAGGAACAGCTGGGCATCTTTATCTCCTATGCCACGTCAAGTGATACCAAGGGCCGCGATACCTTCGTGGAGACCTTCTACGATCATTATTATCCGGTTGAGCTGGAATCTGTCACTCCGCCCGCGGACTTTGACGAACGCGCTGGAAAATATGCCGGTACCTACCAGTTCTGGCGCCATAACGAGACCACAATCGAGAAAGCCATGGGGCTTATGGGCGGTGGGCTTGAAGTGGCACCATCGGGCGAAGGCACGCTCATTTTTGCCGGTTTTGGCGGACCGAAACAATATGTCGAGGTAGGTGAAAACCTGTTCCGTCAGGTTGACGGTGCGCACATGATCGCCTTTGGTGAAAACGAGAACGGCGAGATCATCGACCTTTACATAGAAGGCCTGCCGTTCATGAACGCGAGCCGTGCACCAGCGTTTGAAAGCGGCCTTTTCAAAATGCTGTTGCCGGTGGTGTGTTTCCTTCTTTTCATCACCGTTTTCCTTGGCTGGTGCTATCGCCGCAAGGAATACAAGCTGATGGAAACCGGCGAGCGGAACGCAATCCGCTTCTCCATGGGGATGGCGGGTGCGAACCTTCTGTTCGTTATCTTCCTGCTGCTTATCGTTTCGGTCTACCAGATGGAACTGTTCCAGAACATTCCGTTCATTTTTGACCTCAACCTCGTGCTGCCGATTGTGGCCAGCCTTCTGACCATCGGGGTGGTGTATCACGCGGTGATGGCATGGCGCGAAGGCTACTGGCGTCGTGGCCGGCGGGTTCACTATACGCTCGTGGCGCTCGCCGGGGTTTATATGACGGTGTTCTACTATTACTGGAACATTCTCGGCTTCCAGCACTACTAGGCGCAAATGAAAGGACGACAGACAATGACACAGTCAAAATATAATCGCCGGTCTTTCCTGCGTGGTGTGGCGGGTGCCGGGGCAGCCGCTGTAGCGATGCCAATGGTGAACTTCGGTTCGTTCAAGGTGTTCGCGGCTGATACGGCTTACAGTACGCGGGTGCTGGATGTGGTGAATTCGGTGCAGGTGTTCGACATGCTGTCGATCCTGTCCCCGTTCAAGCACATGATGACAGCGGCGTTCAGCAAGAACCCGAAGCTTTCTGACGCATTTGAGGTCAAGCGGGATGAGCTGGACGTGCTTCTGGCTTCGGGGGTGGATGTTTTCCACCCCGCCGTGGGCCTTGGCGGCGATGAGGCCGAAGGTTTCATCGCGCGCATGAATGCCTATGCGGCGGAATACCCTGAACACCTTCAGCGTATCGACAGCCTTGAGGACCTCAAGACCCTCAAGAAAGGGGAGCGCATTGGGTATATCGTCGGTATCCAGAACTCGGACCATTTTAAAAGCGTCGATGACGTCAACCAGTTCTACTATATGGGCCAGCGCGTCAGCCAGTTGACCTATAACAGCCAGAACCTTATTGGCTCCGGCTCCACCGACCGGGTGGACGGCGGCATCAGCGACTTTGGCGCGGCGGTGGTCGCCCGCATGAACGAACTGGGCATGGCGGTTGATGTGTCCCACTGTGGTGACCAGACGACCTTGGACGCGTTCGAACTTTCGAAAAAGCCTGTTCTGATCACGCATTCAAACGTGCGGGCACTGGCGGAAGGTCATGTGCGCTGCAAGTCGGACGATGCGATCAGGGCCATGGGCAAGGCGGGCAGCGTGATGGGTATCACGGGCGTCCGTAATTTCCTGTCGGCCAAGGAACCCACCACGATTGAGACGCTTGTCGACCATATCGACTATGTCGCCAAACTGGTGGGGATCGAGCATGTGGGTGTCGGCTCCGACATGGACATGAACGGCTATGACGACATCCCCGAGCCTGCCTATAGCGCGCTCAAGGCCGGCTATAAATCCAGCTACGGTTTCCGCGACAAGATCGATGCGGACGGCTTCGATCATCCAAAACGCATTTTCGACCTGGCGGACCGGATGATCGTGCGTGGCTACTCGGATGATCATATCCGCCTTGTGCTGGGCGAAAATTTCAAGCGCGTGCTGGGCGACATCTGGGTCGCATAACAGAAAAACCGGGGGCGACATGACAGGACTGAAAATCACAAGCCGGTTTGGCGTTCTTGCTGTCGCCCTTGGCATGACACTGAGTTTAGCGGCGGGCGCAGACGATGCGCCCTTCGCGCCACCCGCGCCCACCGGGCCATATGGCGTTGGTTATAGCCGGACCGTGTTGGTGGACGAAAGCCGGGCGGAGAGCGCGACCGGGGACGCGGATGACCACCGGGCACTTGCCGTGCAGGTCTGGTACCCCGCCACGGTGCCCTTGGGCGCGGAGGCGATGACGCTTGTTCCCGAACCCGCACAGGCCGCGCGCATGATGGCCATGAACCTTGACCTGCCGCTTGAGACATTCGATTACCTGAACGACATCAAGGGCCACAGCTTTGCGGCTGCGCCGGTCGCGGATGGCAGGCGCTTCCCGGTGCTTGTCTACAGCCACGCCTTTGGGCTGTTCAGCGCCGAGAACAGCCAGCTGATGGAACAGCTGGCAAGCCATGGCTACATCATCTTTGCGATCGACCATCCCTTCCAGGCGGCATGGGTAAATCTGGGCGAGGGCAAATCGGCGACCTTCAACCCGGCTGCCTTCCGCGACCCGGATATGACGCCGGAGAAAGGTGCCGCGCTGGAGGCCGCGCTTGTCGGCATGCACAAGGCGTCAGATTATGAGGGTTACCTCAGCCTCGCGCGGGAATTCATCCTCGGCCAGCAAAGCTACGTGAAAGGCATAAGCCTTTGGCTGGATGACACCGATTTTGTGATCGACCAGCTTGAGGCCAAGGCGGTGCCTGCCTTTGCGCAGCTCTATCATGCAATGAATATGGAGCGTCTCGGCGTGTTCGGCATGTCGTATGGCGGCGCTACGGCGGGTATGACCTGCCTCCATGACAGCCGCTGCAAGGCGGGCATCAATATCGTCGGGGTGCAGTTTGGCGAGCACGATATGAAGTTCCCCATCACTGCGCCCTTCATGATGCTGAATTCGGACCAGAATTATTACACTGGTGAGACCGGGCGCGGCGTGCCGGTAAACTTTGAAGCCAATGATTTTGTCTTCCATGAGGCCAGGGGCCCCGTCTACAGCCTGACGGTGGCGGACGCCAAACACATGAATTTCTGTGACCTCGCGCACCTGATGCCTGAGGGCAAGGGCGAGGCCTTTTTTGGCAGCGTGTCACCTGACGCCGTGAACAAGGTCGTGAACACCTATGTGCTCGCCTTCTTTGACCGCTACCTGAAGGGCAAAAGCACACCGGTGCTGGACGGCGGCGTGCCTGAAGACTTGCCCGTTCTTGAATTCATTCAACGCAACACAGATGAGTGACTGGGGCGGATATGACAGGACCATTTGAAATCATCACCTTCGGCATTCTTGTCATTGCGCTTCTCCTGAGCTTCCTACCCAAGGCCCGTTTCGCACGCGCGGCCTTCTATGCTTCGGGCCTCGCCTTCGCGGGCTTTGTGGCGGTGTCCACCTTTGGTACACCGCGCGGGCCGCTACTTCCGGGTGCCTTGCTCGCGCTTATCCTTCTTGCTGTAACCTTCTTTCGGCTTGAATATCCGATGCCGAATAACTGGCGGCGCAAGACTGTGTTTGGTGCCTATATGGTGCTGGGCTCCCTTCTGGCGGCGCTTGCCGTCATCCTGCCACTTGGCTTCCCTGTGTTTGATCCGCCCGCGCCCTCCGGGCCCCATGGTGTCGGATATGCACACACCATACTGACGGACGACAGCCGCACAGATATTGTGACGCACAGCGCGCGCGAGTTGCCGGTGCAGGTCTGGTATCCGGCCAGCGTGCCTGCGGACGCGGAGCCGCTGCCTTTCATCCCCGATGTGGAGCAGGCAGGGCACCTGATGGGTGACAATCTTGGCCTGCCGCTTGAGTTTTTTGATTATCTCGGCGACATCAAGGGCCATAGCTATGACGGTGCGCCCGTCGCGCGAGCGGGCGGCTTTCCCGTGCTGGTGTTCAGCCACGGCTTCGGCTCCATCGGGGCGCAAAATGTGCTGCTGATGGAACATCTGGCAAGCCACGGATATGTGGTCTTTTCGCTTGAACATCCGCACCAGAATGCATGGGTGCGGCTGAAGGGCGGCAAAACCGCGTCCTTCAAGCCGGAAGGTTTCGGGTTTCAGGAACTGACGCCAGAGAAAACGGCCGAACTTGAGGCGATGATCGTCCGCCTTGTGAATGCGCCGGACTATGAGAGTTACGCAAACGAAGTATCGGCCTTCATGAACGAACAGTCGGGCTTCATCAGCGGCCTCAAGCTCTGGCTTGACGATACGGACTATCTGCTCGACGAGTTGCAGGCGGAAACAGTTGGGGCGTTTGGCCCCCTTTATAACCACATGGACATCACCCGGCTTGGTGTTTTCGGTATGTCTTACGGCGGGGCGGCGGCGGGCATGCTGTGTCTTGAAGATGCACGCTGCAAGGCGGGCATCAACATGGACGGCCTGCAGTTTGGCGAACACAACATGCGCTTTGCCATCAACCGCCCGTTCATGCTGATGAACTCGGACGGTAACCTGTTCATGGAGCCCGCAAACCGCAAGGGCCCAACCCGTTTCAAGGTGAATGAGTTTGTCTACAGGCAGGCGACGGGGCCGATGTATAGCCTCACCGTCGCGAACGCCAAGCACATGAACTACAGCGACTTCGCCTTTCTGATGCCGGTGGCGGAAAAGCTGGGCCTGTTCGGCCCGGTATCCGCGGACGCCATGAACCGCATCATGAACGACTATGTGCAGGGCTTTTTTGACCGTTACCTCAAGGGGGTGGGCACACCGGTCCTCGACCGGACGGGAAAAGAAGATCCTGCTATACTGGAATTCATCCACCGCAATGTGGATGAGGGGACATTTGCTGCCGGGCAGCAATTGAAGGAGGGAGAATAAAAATGTTTAAATGGGGACAACGTACCTGGGGCAAGTGGGCGATAACGCTCGGCCTTGCCACCGTGATGGCGACGGGCGCCGCCCATGCTGGCACGCCGGATTTAAAGGACGCGGGCGAGGTTGAGGCCTTTGCCGACGGCGTTATCAAGCCGCTGATGCAGAAGGAGCACAGCCCATCAGGCGTTGTGGCCGTGATGCAGGGCGGGGAGATTATCTTCCAGAAGGGTTACGGCTATATCGACGTTGAAAAACGCATCCCGGTGGACGCTGAAACCAGCATGTTTCGCCCGGGCTCCATTTCCAAACTGTTTACCTGGGTGTCTGTCATGCAGCTTGCCGAACAGGGAAAGCTGGATATCGACACCGACGTGAACGAATATGTTACCCAGTTCAAGGTGGAGGACACTTTCCCCGGCAAGCCGATCACGCTTCGCCACATCATGACCCACACACCGGGTTTTGAGGACGGTGCGCTTGGTTACCTGATCATCAATGACCCGGACCGCATCGAGCCGCTTGCGAAATCCCTTGAGGAACACCAGCCAGAGCGTGTGGTGCCGCCCGGAACCCGTGTGTCATACTCCAACTGGGCGACCGCGCTTGCAGGCCTGATTGTGGCCAACGTGTCGGGTGAGGACTTCAACACTTATGTCCAGAACCATATCTTTGGCCCCCTCGGCATGACCCATTCCACTTTTGTGGAGCCGCTGCCAGCCGAGCTTGAGCCCTTCATGGCCAAGGCCTACACGTACGGCGCCGGTAAGTACAAAGAAACACCGTACGAGATTGTCACCAATTTCGGCCCGGCCGGTGCGTCCGCGGTCTCTGCGCCAGACATGGCGAAGTTCGCGCGTGCGCTTCTGAACGGTGGCGAGTATGACGGCGTGCGTATTCTGAAGGAAGAAACGCTCAACCAGATGCTCAATGAAGGCTTCTCGCATGATCCGCGGGCGCGCGGTACGGGGCTTGGGTTCCTCAAGCGTGACTTTGGCGGGCCCGAGTTCGAGAACTTCGGCCATGACGGGGGCACCACCATCTTCATTTCACACTTCGGGCTTTCCATTCCGAATGACTTCATGCTGTTCTCAAGCTTTTCGGGCCCCGGTGCCGGGCCGGTGCATCAGGCGTTTGTGGAAAACTTCTATGACGAGTTTTTCCCGCAGGAATTGCCTTATGTCGAACCGCCTGCCGACTTTAAAGAGCGCGGCCAGAAATACGCAGGGTCCTATGTTTCCTCGCGCTCCAGCTATACCAAGGTGGAAAGCATCCTGCGCGGCCTCGGCAGTGTTGATGTGGCTGTGATGCCCGATAACACGCTGATGATCGGCGAAGTGCGGTACGTCGAGGTGGGCGAGAATGTCTTCCGTCAGGTGGGTGACAATGATCAGGTCATCTTCCAGGTCAATGACGAAGGCGATGTCACCGGTTATGTGCTGGACGGCATGGGGGTGATGCAGTTCTACCCGGCGAAGTTCTATGAGACGAGCAGCTACATCATGACACTTCTCGCGGTATGCCTGCTTGTATTTGTGTTTGTGTTCATCCGCCTTGCGCTTCAGTGGGCGCGCTACCGCAATCAGGTTGGCGAAGCGAAGAACGCATACCGCGCAACGCTTCTTGTGTCGGCGGCTAATATCCTCTTTTTCGTCTTTATCGGCATCGTGCTGGCCGGTGGTATGCTGCCGTTGTTCTACAGCGTTCCCGGAACCTTGAAGTTCGCCTTTGTCTTCCCTATCATTGCGCTTTTTGGCACCCTGTACCACCTGTACACAACGTTCCTTGTGTGGCGTGATGGATTGTTCGAAGGGGTATGGCCGCGCATCCGGCATACCATCGTGGCGCTTGCCGCCATCTGGGTCCTGACGTTCTACTACACCTGGAACCTGATCGGCTTTAACTATTTCGCCTGATGCTTGAGAGGTATGGGCGAGATGAGAACCCGGTGCTTCGGCGCCGGGTTTTTATTGTCTACTGAGCCTGTCCTTTGCCGGGGGCAGATGCCATATCCCCGGTTTTGCACCCGTCTACGGCTATCTGGAAGCGGTCAATAAACCCGGGATCACGCGCTGCAAACGGGCGGGATACCTGATAGGCAACGGGGAAAGCCTTGTAAAGACGAGTGTCCATGTGCTTGGCTACAATGGCCTTGGTTGCCTTTGGCAACTTCCAGCGGAAGTCAACCGCCAGCACGGCATCCACCCCGCCGGAGATAACAAGGTGCACAAGGCGCATGTGGTCTGCGCTGCCGGGCGCAAGTGTATACCCTTCGGCCTTGAGCATGCTTTCGGTGCGTGAGCCGGTGTAGGCAGTGACTTTTGCGTTTTCGCGAAAGCCGTCCTCCCCCGGTTTGATTGGCGCACTTTTGAGGGAATACCACATCAGGTCAACGCTGCCGACGGGGCCGACAAGCCTGTTCAGCCGTTCCTCCTCACCCGCTAATACGCTCGGGAACCACAGCGCATTATCATGCTCCGCCATCAATTCGGTCGCGCGTGAAAGCGGTGCCAGCTCAAATTGTACATTCATATCAAGGCTGGAGAAGGCACATGTCGCGATATCGATTGCGATGCCGGAGATGCCGTTTTCCTCGCTCCACTGTGCGGGGTAGGTGTCACCATGGGTGTATAGAAGGATGGTTCCCTCGTCGGCATGGCTGGGCGCGGCGATGCCAGCCGTCAGCGCCAGAATAGCAGATAGGGCAAGGACAGATGTCCGTTTTTTCAGGCTGTCGCCACGGCGGGCGGCACATGTGTGCGCCGACGCGTCATAAACTGCAAACATCAAAAGTGCGTGCCTCCGGCGCGTGTTTAATACGATAATCCCATGAATGCCCGCCGCGAGACTAGCCCCATGTGGCATACCAATCAATGATTCTCATTACCGCCACCATGCGGCTTCATCACTTTTCCGGGATGGCAGGTGTCGCATTTTGGGACTATAGCCAGGAAAATACTTTCCGCAGAAAGGCTTGTCCATCGGTGCGTTGCCACGTGCCATGCGCCATGATGACCTGTTTTGTGGGCCAGCCGAGGATTGTATCGCGGGTTTTGCGCGCTTTGTCGCGCCGCCAGAAGGTGAAACGCCAGTCAAGCGGGGTTTTTGCCTTGCCTTCCACCACCCCGGCGAGGCGGGCCAGTCTGCGTTGCCAGGGTTTCCAGTTGGCGCGCAGGAAGTCCTCGCTGAAATTCTCCGACAGGTCGGCAAGGATGGTGGTACGGCTGGCCTTGTGGAAAAAAACCAGTTCATCCATGACAAAGGAGCCACGCATGTGGGCCATGGCGAGGTCGGTGTGCCAGGCATCTGGCATGCCGTCATCCAGCGTGCCGGTGAAGCCAAGGTCATCACGCTTTTTGGTGGTGGACGCCGGCCCCCACAGTTCGGCGCCCGCGAACGCCTTTTGCCAGTCGCCCATAAACAGGTGATGGATCTTGTTGGGGCTGACAAGATATCTGACGGTGCCAAGGGTGCGGACGGCTTCTTGAAGCTCTGCTGTCAGTTCGGTGGGCGACCACACCCATATATCGCCGTCTGCCAGCCGGACAATCACACAGCGTGTGGGGAAGGGCAGGCTGTGGAAATTAACGCACCTGCCTTCCGCGACCCAGATACCGTCGCCGATCTTCTCGATACTCATCATCCCTCTCCCGGTATCGCTGTGTTCGGCGGCGTCAGCTTTGTCGCTTTTAGCGCTGGCAGCATCAGTTTCGGCAGTTCGGGCTCTGGTAGCTCCTGTTTTACGGGCTGTATTTTTTCCGGGCATGGCGTGTCGTGACCCCGGCTTGTTTCGTAACAAATTAGACCGCTGGTCTAATTATGTGAATCCGGGAATGGGCCGGATGGCAGCAAGGTGTGTGCACCCTGCTGCCGTCCGCCGGTCAAACTGCTTTGCAGCGGCGCTTTTGAGGGCCGTGGCCCGGGTGCATGGCTGGCTGGGCCGCGCAGTCGTCGCTCGCCGGTTTTGCGGCGCTGGTGTCAAGGCACATGCGCTTGTTGCGTTTATACGGCGGGCGGCCAACAAGGCGCAGCTTGCACTGGCTGGCATCTTCTTTTCCGGCCACAGAGGCAGAGGCAGAGGCAGAGGCAGGGGCGTCGGCATTGGCAAAAGCAGCTTGCGGCGTTGCGGTAAGCATCCATAATCCTGCGGCCAAGGCGCACGGGACCCGCAAATGCATAAGCATCTGTTTCATTGTCCTTCTCTCCAGACTTTATTGTCATTTTTTATTGCGCCATAGCCTGTTCTAATGGCTATGGCCGGGGTGTCAAGGAAAGTCAGCCAAGGTGTTGCCGGGGGTGCATTGGCTCTGTACAGCATACCCCCGATCCGCCTATGCTGGCTGGTAAGAAACAGCGGCATAAAAGGGGGAGAGATAATGCTGAATTCCTACATGAACCAGTTTAAGGGCGCGGCGCTTGTGGCACTGATGGCGGGCGCGCTTGTCGCATGCGACAAGGCAGAGGAAACACCCGCACCCCATGACCTGATCATCCGTGGTGGCACCATTGTGGACGGCAGTGGCGAAGCCCGCTTTGTGGGGGACGTGGTGGTGGATGATGACAGGATTGTTACTATCAGCAAAGGCACCAGCCCCGAAACGGGCGAGAAGGAGATCGACGCCAGCGGGCTGATCGTTGCGCCCGGTTTCATCAACATGCTGTCGTGGGCACCGCATACCCTGATCGTGGACGGGCGCGGCATGTCGGATGTGCTGCAGGGTGTCACGCTTGAGGTGATGGGCGAGGGCTCGTCCATGGGCCCCCTGAACGCCGAGATGAAACAAACCAAGCTGGACCAGCAGGGCGACCTGCGGTTCGATATCGAATGGACCAGTCTGGGCGAGTATTTCGACTATATGGAAGCGCGCGGCATCTCCCCCAATATTGCGTCCTTTGTCGGTGCGGAAACTGTGCGGGTGCATGAACTGGGTGAAGACGATGTTGACCCGAGCGCGGAGCAGCTTGACGCCATGCGTGGCCTTGTGCGTACCGCGATGCAAGAAGGCGCGCTGGGGGTGGGCTCCTCGCTTATCTATGCGCCCGGCACGTTCGCGGAAACCGATGAACTGACCGCGCTGGTCAGCGAGGCGGCCAAGTGTGACGGCATGTATATCAGTCATATGCGCTCGGAAGGCGGGAACCTTCTGGAAGCTATCGATGAACTGATTACCATCAGCCGTGACAGCGGGGCGCCAGCGGAGATTTATCATTTCAAACAGGCAGGCCAGCGCAACTGGGACAAGCTGGATGACGCCATCGCCCGCGTGGAAGCCGCGCGAGCGGAAGGCCTGCGCATCACGGCGGACATGTATAATTATACTGCGGGCGCCACAGGGCTTGACGCTGCCATGCCCACATGGGTGCAGGCAGGGGGTTATGAGAAATGGCGTGAGCGCCTGCGCGACCCTGAAACCCGCGCCCGTGTGGCGGAGGAGATGAAAACACCGGGTGACGATTGGGAAAATCTCTACGCCGAAGCAGGCGGGGCCGAGCATGTGCTGTTGATGGGCTTCAAGAACCCGGATTTGAAGAAATATACCGGCATGACGTTGGCCGCCGTTGCGGCGGAGCGCGGCACCAGCGCGGAAGAAACCGCGATGGACCTTGTGATCGAGGACGGCACCCGCGTCGGTGTCGCCTATTTCCTGATGAGCGAAGACAACATCAAGCGCGCGGTGGCGCTGCCGTGGATGTCCTTCGGCTCGGACGCCGGGGCACCGGCGGCGGAAGGCGCGTTTCTTAAATCAAGCACCCACCCGCGGGCCTATGGCAACTTCGCCCGCCTCCTTGGTCGTTACGTACGCGAAATGAAGGCGACCACGCTAGAAAGCGCCATCCACCGCATGACCGCTTTCCCCGCAGGCAACCTTGGCCTGAAGGACCGGGGCATGCTTGCCCCCGGCTATTTTGGCGACATTGTCATCTTCGATGCCGACACCATCACAGACCACGCCACTTATGAACAACCACAGCAATATGCCACCGGTGTGCGCGACGTGTTTATCAACGGGGTACAGGTCGTGAAAGAAGGGGAGCACACCGGCGCAACCCCCGGCCGGGCGCTGAGGGGGGCGGGCTGGACCGGCTGGCCGGACGGCGGGGCCTGCACGGACTGACGAACACGATTGAACAAACAAAAAGGTGCGGCCGGGATATCCCTGGCCGCGCCTTTGTTTCATGAATGCCCTATGGTTCAGGCGCCGTTTGTCACCGGCACGGAAGCGCCGTTGATGGCGCGGGCCTTGTCAGAGGCGAGGAAGGCGATGGTGTCTGCGATTGCCTCCGCGCTTGTCCATTCGCTATAGTTGGCGTCCGGCATGTCCTTGCGGTTGGCGGGCGTGTCGATGATGCGCGGCAACACGGCGTTGGCGCGTACCCGCCGGCCTTTCAGCTCATCAGCCACGCTTTCCATCAAAGCGCGCACCGCGGATTTTGACGCGGCGTATGACCCCATGCCGTGCCCGGCAGGCTGTGCCGCCGCCGCGCCGATATAGACGATAGACCCACCATCCGCGAAGGCGGGCAACAGCGCCTGCGTGGTGTTGAAGGCGGTCATCACATTGATGTTGAACATGCGCTGCCATGTGTCGGGTGAGCCGGTCGCCACCTCTTCCCAGGCAAAGGTGCCGGCGATGTTGATCAGCGCGTGCACATCCTTGAAAATGTCCCCGACTGCCTTGGCGGCATCCTTTGCGGTGTCTGCATTCGTGAGGTCATATCCGCCAAGATAGTGCACATCCTCGGGCAGGTGTGCGGGGCGTTTTGCCGCCGCGTCCAGCGCAATGACGGTATTTTTGGGTGTATTGAGCGCCGCGACAACGGCAGCTCCAAGCGCGCCCGCCGCGCCGGTGATAACGATATTTTTCATCATGACACTCCCTTGAACAAAAGCTGTTTACCGGTGACTTTCCGGTGCGCCCTAGCATGCTTGGGGCCTGTTCAGCCAGTTTTTCTTGCTGGCAGGAGAGTATGGCCCCCAAGCCGCTTTCGCAAGGGGGTGGCTATAGCCGCTTTTGGAGGGTGAGCTGGCAACGCTGTCTGCTGTGTTTGGTGCGGCCTGCTCTGGCATCACAGGGCCGACCGACAGTGCGGCGGCCATATAGTCGCGGCTGCCGCACTGTGGGAGATATGGTGGGCAAGCGCCCTTATGGTTTTGCTGCACACCCGGGAACAGGCGCGGGCAGCGGCGGGGCGATGAAGCCGGTGCGCCAGTTCCAGGACTGGGCACCGGTCGCCCGGCGGCGACACATGATCTCTTCATGCAGTTCATACATGCCGGGAGAGAACTGCCGACCCGCGACCGGCACATCCGCGAAGTTCATATAGGCCTGTTCAAGCGCGAAGGCGTTCCAATCAGGGCCGTTGGCCGCAGTTGGCTGACCGTCGCGGGCGAAGCTTGTCCAGTAATCAAGCATGGCCCCCGCGAACTGCCGCTCGGCAGCCGTGTCCGGCATTGCGGGCCAGTTGGCAGGGGTGCGCCCGAAGGCCCCAAACACATAAGGCACCTCACTGGCATGAAATGCGCCAAGCTTGGCCTCAACAGCCGCAGGATAGGCATGGCTGAAGAAGTAGAGATAGGACGGCTGGCCGATGGCAGCCTGCTTTCTGACAAGGCGTTCCGAAGCCCAGCCGAAAACCGCGTCGCGAGTGGCATCGAACTTTGACTTGTCAAGCGCCTGCGGTGGGTAAAGCCCAAGGTAGGCGTCCGCCATGTCATCGTAGCGCACCCTGATGTCATACGCATAAGCGTCGGGCGTCAGCGGATAGGGCGGCGCAAGGAAGCTAAGGGTGCGTATTTCGTCGCTTGTGAACCCGGCCATCAGGGGGACTTGCGCCTGCTCCCCGTGGTCAAATGTATCGACAAGCTGACGCGGTAATATCTTGCCGTCGATGGTGCCGTAAGGCGCATAGCGCACGGCGCCTGCCTTATCAACGAGCGCACGGGCATCCATTTGGCGTAAATCGGAAATGCCTGTCACCCCAAGGGTGGTGGTGAGCGCGGTGCCAATCTCTTCCGCTGAGCGTTCCTCGTATTTTGTCTGCCGCAGTTCAGGCATGGTGAACAGATAGCCGCTCTGGACAATTGCCTTGTCGAACAGGCCGTGGGCGGCGGGTGAGGCAAGCAGATATTCGGTGCTGAGTGCCCCGGCGGATTCGCCAAAGATCGTCACGTTGCTGGCGTCACCGCCAAAAGCGGCGATATTTTCCCGCACCCATTTGAGCGCCGCGACCTGGTCCAGAAGGCCATAGTTACCTGAGATGCTTTCGGGGCTTTCGGCGCTCAGTTCCGGGTGTGCAAGATAACCAAGCACCCCGAGGCGGTAGTTGATGGATACAAGGATGATACCTCGTTTCGCGAATTCCGCACCATTATACATGGGGGACTGCGAGGAGCCCCAGATCAGCGTGCCGCCATGAATCCAGACCATCACGGGAGCGTTTTTTGCGCCTTCAGGCACCGTTACGTCGAGGATGAGGCAGTCTTCATCCATCTTCACCTCGCCGCGATTATAGGGGCCTGCGGCCATCGGGGGCTGCATGCAGGCAGGGCCGGCTTGCTGTGCGTCCCGCACGCCGTCCCAGCGCGGCATGGGGGCGGGTGGCTGCCAGCGGCGCTCACCGGTGGGGGGCAGGGCGTAAGGAATGGCGCGGAAAACAGACGCGTTCCCTTCCTTTATGCCGCGCAACTGGCCTGCCGGTGCGTCGATCACCGGTGCGGCGTCATTTGCCGCGCTCGCAGGCGGGGTTGAGGTGGCATACATCAGTGCACAAAAACCGAGAAAAGCGGTGCGGAATTGAGCCCGGATTTTCATTATGCAGATCCTTCTGTGATGGCTTTTGACCGGTTAATGAGCCGCGCGACATAGAGATACATCAGTGCGGCGATGAGATACATGGGTGCAAGGGCGAAGAATGCCGCCTGCAGCGAGTGGTTGCCATAGCTTTCGCGGAAGAAATCGCTGGCCATGCCGACATAGGTAGGCCCAAGGCCGAGGCCGATGAAATTCATCACCAGCAGCAGCAATGCGCCTGAGATGACCCTTTGGTCCGGGCGTACTTCCCCTTGCACAAAGGTCACCGTGGCTGTGAGGAAAAACGAATTCAAAAACATGGGGACCACCAGAAACAGCAGCGCGATTTCCCAGGTGGGGGACCAGACGAAGCCAAGGAAGAACGGTACCGCAAGCAGAAGCGAGATCGCCGGGATGGTGGCATAGGCTGACCGTGACCGCGCGCCGAACCTGTCCGTCAGCCGTCCGGACACGAATATACCCGCGCTCATGCCGATGCCGACAACCAGCGCATACCAGACTGCCACATCACCCAGTTCCATGCCCTTCTCGCGCATGAGGAAGAGGGTGGCGAAGTTCGCCGTCCCATAGGTGATGAAGTTTGCTGCCCCACTTGCCGCCGCTGCCAGAAGCAGGACCGGATTGGCAAAAAAAAGCGCGATTGTCTTCAAAAAGCCGGGCGGGACAATGTCTGTAGCCGGGCCAGTAGCCAAATCTGCTGCCGCGTTATCGCGCGCGGCGTCCTGTCCGCCGCGCCTGGGTTCCGCGATGACGCGGTAAACGATAAGGGCCGTGATGACGCCGATTGCGCCGATGACATAAAACGGCACCCGCCAGCTGAAAGTGGCGGCAAGGGATGCGCCAAAGGCCACCCCAAGTGCCGAGCCAAGCGGTGGGCCAAGGTTGAAGATGGACAGGGCGGTACCGCGTCGCTCCCGCGGGAAATAATCAGAAATAATGGCATAGGATGGCGGCACGCCGCCGGCTTCACCCACCCCAACCATCATGCGGGCCGCGACAAGCTGGCCATAGTTGTTGGCCATGCCGCAGGCGGCTGTTGCAATGCTCCAGACCGCGCATGAGGCCGACAGCACCTTCACGCGGTTTGTGCGGTCGGCCAGCCAGCCGATGGGTATGGCGATGAAGCAATAAAACAGCGCGAAATAGAAACCGGTAATCAGACCGAGCTGGCCATCGGTGATGTTTAACCCGTCCTGTATCGGCTTTGCCAGAATGGAGAGGAGTTGCCGGTCGAGAAAATTGAGAACATAAACAAAGCACAGCATGCCAAGCACAAGGCCCGTTCGCACGCGGGGCTGAGCGGGGCCCCTTCCTGTCTGGCCCGCTGGGGCATCATGGCGCATTTCTTGTTTCCCTTCGTTCATTGTTCATTTTTTCCGGCTGCCTTTTGGGTCCAGCCCGTGTGGCCTCTCCCGCCGACAAGGCCTGCAGCAACGCGCTGCTTGAGGAGCGCTGGCGGGCGGAACCGTTCGCCATAGGCTTCGTGAAGAATGTCCTGAACTTGCAGGCAAAGGCTGGAGGTTACCGCGTCCATCAGCGCGAACGGCCCGATGGGGTGACCAAGGCCAAGCCGGCAGGCGGTGTCGAGGTCTTCAGGTGTTGCGACACCTTCTTCCACCAGTTTCACGGCCTCGATCAGCATGGCATGCAACAGGCGGTTCACCGCGAAACCGGCCACATCCTTGACCCTGACCGGCGCCTTGCCAATGGTTTCGAGCAGGCGGGTGACGTGCCCGGTTGTCTCAGGGGCGGTATCAAAACCAGGTATCACTTCCACGAGTTTCATGCGTGACACCGGCGAGAAATAGTGCGTGCCCAGAAATCTGCCGCGCCGCGCCGGAGCGAGGGCCGCCGCAAGCGTTGAGATGGGCAGGGTTGACGTGTTTGAGGCGAGGATGCACTCAGGCTTGCATATATTGTCCAACGAACGCAGGACCGTTTCCTTCGCCTCCAGCGCCTCGAATACCGCTTCGGTGACAAGGTCACAATTGGCCATGTGGCTCAGTTCAGGCGTGGGGCTGATATGCTCAAGGGCCTGATCGCGCTGCCGGGGTGAATAAAAGCCACGGTCGACGCCTTTATCAAGCAGGTTGGCAAGCCGGAGCATGCCGCGTTCCAGCGCCGCTTCATCAAGGTCATTCAGCATCACCGGCATGCCGCCCAGCGCGAATACCAGTGCGATCTCTGCGCCCATCAGACCAGCGCCGACTACCCCGACCTTCATCGTTGCTCTCCTGTGCGTGGTTGCGCCTCAACTGTGTCATGGGCGGTCGTTTCACGAAGCCACGCCTGCGCGCGTTCCAAATACCAGGGGATCACGTCCGGGTTGGCGATGGTGTCCGGGTTGACGACCTTGCGCGCTGGCCAGCCCTGAAACAGGCGCTTGACGGGAAGCTCCTGCTTTTTCCCCGACAAGGTTCGGGGAATGCCGGGGGCACAGATGAAATGGTCCGGGACAAAACGCGGGGACAAGCTGTTCCTGATCGCCAGCGCCATCGCAGATGTAAGACCGGATTTCAACTGGCGGCCCTCGGCCGGGACGACAAACATGAGAAGCTGGCTGCCGCCATGGTGGTCCTCAATGTCGATGACGAGGCTGTCGGCAACGTCGGCAAGGCCTTCCACGGCAGCGTAGATGTCTGCAGTTCCCATGCGCAGCCCGTGGCGGTTGATGGTTGCGTCGCTCCGGCCGGTGATGGAGCAACTGCCGTCGCTGTCGATGCGCAGCCAGTCCCCATGACGCCAGATGCCTGGCCACTCGCTGAAATAGGAGGACCGGTAACGGCTGCCGTCCTCATCGCCCCAGAAATAGAGCGGCATGCTGGGGATGGGGCGTGTGCAGACAAGCTCGCCCACGGCGCCGACAACGGGTTTCCCTGTCTCGTCCCATGCCGCGACGGCAGCGCCAAGGTGGCGGCACTGAAGCTTGCCGGGCGTGGCCGGTAGCTCGGGATTTCCTGCCATGAAACCGGAGAAAAGATCAGTCCCGCCGCTGATGTTGCACCACCAGATATCGGGTCTGCCGGTGGCGGAAAATTGCTCGTTACCCCAGAGCTGGACATCCGGGGGCAGGGGGGAGCCAGTACTGCCAAGCGCGCGGATTTTGCTTAGGTCTCCGCACTCGGCAAGGGTGAGGTCCGCTTTCCGGCAGGCGATGTAAAAAGCGGCGCCCGCTCCAAACCATGTGATCTGGTGCCGGGCAGCGAAAGCCCACATTGTGCGCCAATCGGGGTGGGCCTTTGTACCGCTGGGGGAGCCATCATAAAGGCAGATGGTAGCGCCCGAGAGCAGGCCGCTTACCTGCTGGTTCCACATCACCCAGCCGGTGGCGCTGTACCAGTGGAAGCGCTCGCCAAAAGTATTGGATGCATAGCTTGGCCCGACATCGAGATGCAGATGCCCCGCATATGACGACAAAAGAATTCCGCCATGCCCGTGAACGATCGCCTTCGGCAGCCCGGTGGTGCCGCTTGAATAGAGAATCCACAGCGGATGGTCGAAGGGTACCCATTCCGGTCTAAATGCCGCTACCTCTTCATCCGGCTTTGAAAGCGCTGCGGCAAAATCGGTTGAAGTAGACACCGGGCCGTCGCCATATCCGCTCTGGATGACCAGCAGCGCCGACACACTGGGCAGTGCAGCGCGCATTTCATTCACGGTGGCGCTGCGGTCCATTGCCTTGCCACCATAATAAACGCCATCTGTGGCGATCAGGGCTTTTGGGGAAATTTGCTTGAACCGGTCCAGCACGGCAGGTGTGCCCATGTCGGGTGAGCACAACGACCAGACGGCACCAAGGCTCGCGCATGCGAGAAAGGCAATTACCGCTTCGGGGATGTTCGGCAGGTATGCGGCAACCCGGTCGCCGCGGCCAACACCCTGCTGGCGCAACTCCAGCGCCAGTGAGGCGCTTTGCCGTTTAAGCTCTCTCCAGCCCAGTTCGCGGACATCGCCATTTTCGGTATCGGCAATGATGGCGGGCTGTTCGGCTGCTTCAGCTCGGTCCGCGTGGTGGAAAACCTGATACGCATAATTGACCTGGGCGCCTTCGAACCAGGAAACATCAGGCATAATTTGATCACGAAGGACCGAGGTAACCGGCGTTGGCGATGTTATTTTGTTGTAATCCCACACGCTACGCCAGAAGGCCTCAAGGTCGGTGGTCGACCATTGCCACAGTTCTGTATAATCCTCAAACCGGAGGCCGCGTTCGCGTGCCAGCCAATCCTGATAAAGCCGTATCTGGGGTACGGGGGCATCGCAATTGTAACGTGTCACTTTAAATTCCTTGATCTTCATACTCGGCATCGGCCATGAACCCGCGGGTCGCATGAGAAGCCCGGGCAGTGTGCTCAGACTTCTCATGCGTTGTTTGGGGAGGGGGGTCCCGGTGGTTCGGTCGTTTAGAAGCGGTGCTGCAACGCAAGGCCATACATGCGCGGCGTCCCCAATTGACCGACGCGTGACGGTGTGGTGTCACTTGCCGCGGTGAGGGACTGACCCACATAGCGCTTGTCAAAGGCGTTGCGCACGAAGGCCGTCAGCGACCAGCTGGTGTCATGGGTGCCCAAGGTGAGGGCGGCATTCAGCAAGCCATATGCATCCTGTGTGTTGAGCTCATTATTGAAGAGGTCAAAATACACATCGTCCTGCCATTTGTAGTCAGCGCGCGCGGTGATCTCCAGGTCGTTCGATACGTCGAAGCTGTATTCGACAGAGGTGCTGAACTGCCATTCAGGCGCTTGCGGCAAGCGGTTGCCGGTCAGGTCCTTGATGCCAAGTTCCGGATAGATCGGATCGATGCTGGAGAAAGAACCAAACTCGGCGAACAGGCGCGTGCCTGAGGCCATGATCCGAAGCCCGCTGAAAGGAATGGCCTCGAGTTCAAGTTCGATCCCCTTGATGTTGGCTGTCGCCGCATTCTCCACGCGGGGATAACGCACACCGGTTTGAGGGTTGATGCGGAACAGGGTCTGCTGAAGGTTGGAGTAGTCAGACATAAAGCCCGTGACACCCATCCGCAGTTTTTTCTCGAAGAACATGCCCTTGAAGCCGACCTCATAGTTCCAGACAAATTCCGGGTCGAATATATTGACCGGTTGCGACACGTCGCCAAAGGTATTGAAGCCACCTGACTTGAAACCGCGCGAGGCGCTGGCATAAAGCAGGATCTGGTCGGTCGGGATATAGTCGATCGCGAAACGCGGTGTGAAGGCACCCCACGCCCCTGCCGCCTCATTGTAGGCTGGCGTGCCAATGATGGAGGCATCCATGACAAAATCCTTGCTGTCATGGGTATAGCGGCCGCCAGCGGTGACACGCAGGTTTTCGGTCAACTTGTAGCGCATCTGGCCATAAACGGCATATGAATCAAGGTCTTCAGATGGATCATAATTGAAGGCGTTGTTCAGAGTTGGCGGCACACTGAGGATAAGCGGCTGCGTCGATTCTCCATTCATGTAAAAACCGCCGACGATAATGTCAGCCCGATCGCTCAGGTCTGCGGTGAGGGTCAACTCCTGTGTGAACTGTTTCACATGGATCGCGACGAGCGGAAAGTCGGAGAAATCGCCGCTGGTGCCATCGTTATCGATGTCGGTCATCACAAGATCATGTTTGATGAAACCGGTGGTGGATGTGATGGCTACATTCTCGCTTACGTCCCAGCGTGCGATGCCAATTGCCTTGAGGCTTTCGGTATCCCGCTGGTCGGTGTGGTTCATGTAGACGATATTGTTTTCAAGGTCGTTTACCGGAAGCCCCAGCACCTCA
The DNA here is from genome assembly GCF_025574465.1 of Kordiimonas aestuarii. Taxonomy (GTDB): domain Bacteria; phylum Pseudomonadota; class Alphaproteobacteria; order Sphingomonadales; family Kordiimonadaceae; genus Kordiimonas; species Kordiimonas aestuarii. The sequence continues at coordinate 26,160 of NZ_JAOBPP010000014.1, read as the reverse complement.
ATGGCTGTCGGCTTATCGGGGCGGGCACGGCCAAGCACGGTGGCGAACGCGGGGTTTGACCGGTCTTTCATATATTCAAATACCGTGCGGATGGAGAATGTGTCGCTAGGCTGGCCGAGAAGTGATGCACGCACCTGGGTCAGGTTGGTGTCATTCTTGTCGGTGTCGAGGGTGGCGTTGTGCATCCAGCCGTCCGCGCGATCAACTTGGAAGGCAATCCGGCCCATCAGTTTGTCGGAAACAAGCGGGCCGTTCAGGTGGCCCTTGATGCCGTAGCGCGAATAGTTGCCTGCCGTCAGGGTGACGGAGCCTTCGGGGGTGTCCGTCGGAACGGCACTGTGCACATTGATGGCACCGCCGGTTGCGTTCCGGCCCTCGATGGTCCCTTGTGGGCCGCGAAGAACCTCCACGCGTGATACATCAAGGAAGGTGCTATCCATCATGAAGTGATTGAGGAAGGGCACCCCGTCCTGCGACACGGTAATCCCCGCCTGACTGCCGATATCCTGACCAGCTTGCCCGATGCCGCGAAGCGCGATGAAGATGTTGCCGAAACGCTCCCCGAACTGAAGGCTGGGCGTAACCTGCACGAGATCGCCCACGCTTTTGAGGCCAGCCTTTTCAAGCGTATCCCCGGAAAGGGCGGTGATGGCAATGGGCGTGTTCTGCAGGCCTTCGCGGCGCTTTTGCGCCGTGACGATGATGTCCTCAATTTCAATGATATCTGACGTGTTATCCTTTGCCACACTTTCGGAAGTGTCGTCCTGTGGCTGGCTTTGAGCAAATGCTTCAGCAGTTGTCAGTCCGCTGCATAGAAGCGTCGAAGCGCCAAGCATTAGCAGGCGCGTACGGAAAAATTGTGTGTTGCGGTTCAGTTTCATCCGCTTTTCCTTCCCCATTATCTTGATCATGCCTGATGAGTTCTTCCCCAACTCTCAGGTGTGAGGAAACGGTACCACCCGCCACCGGAGAGGCCATGACGGGACTGACAGAAAGATTTGGCAAAAGTGACCAGCCGGTTACGGCGTGGGCTCAGGGAATGCGGCGCTCGTTCAGCAGCGCGGTGGCGGCTGCCACCTTGGCGGCATCGGTAATATAGGTTGACCGGTATGCGGACGGCGCCATGCCTGCCCAGGAGATAAACTGGCGGGAGAAGCTGCCTGGTTCGCTGAAGCCAAGTTCAAAACCGATCGCGGTGACAGACAGGTCGCTTGCCAGCAGGTAAGCGCTTGCAAGCTCGCCGCGCAGACGTGTGCGGATATCCTGAAAACTCTCCCCTTCGGCGGCAAGGTCATGGCGCAGTCTTCTGGGGCGGGTTCTGAGGCGGGCAGCCACAACTTCAATGGGGGCAGACCATAGCCCGGCTTTTTGAAGCTCAACCAGCACTTGCTGCGTGCGTTCGCGCCAGCTTTGGCGCTGCTCAAGTGCGGCGAACCAGTCTGGCTCGCTGGCGTAATACTCATCATATTCTGTGATGGACCGGGGCACCAGCCTGACAGCCAGATCGTTCCGGTCATAACTGAGCGCATCGACCGGGGCATTGTATCTAACCGGGCAACGGAACAGGGCAAAGCGGTCAAATCCGTTCAGTTGCACCGGGCGCGGCCCCCGGACGGAAACCTCACGCAGCGCAAGCGGACGACCGATCATCCAGCTGAAAAGATGGTAGATCCAGACAAACCTGATCCAGACCAGAATGTCACGGTCGACGCCCGGGATTGTCATGTATTTGCAGATATGCTGAAGCCCGGGTCCATGTTCTTCGGAAATCCATGGCCCGACATCGGTCGACATGGCGTCAGTGAAGCGAATACTAACCCGCAGCGCCTCGCCAAAGCTGCTGCAGTGCAGGAACGAAAGCAGCCGCTCCGTCTCAAGTGCCAACCGGCAATTGTGGGCGAAGAAACCAAGATAGACATCGTCCAGGGTGAACTGAATTTGCCTTACAAGCCTGACAAGGGCCGAGCCGTCTATCGTGGCCCGGGGATTGCCATAAACGTCGGGGTTGATGGCAACGGTACGCAGGATTTCATGCGGATCATGCCCCTTGAGGACAGCACCTTGAAGCAAGCCCCGCACCGCCATGCCGTCCAGGCCGTCTACTGTCCGATCCTTTACATCCATCGGCGCGCCGCTCCCTAAATCATTGTTACTTTTTCAATGCGATAGCGCAAACCGCAGACAAAGCCAATACCGGGGATGTGCCGCACCCGTGCGGATATGATCCGCAAGGCGCGCGCGGTGGTTGGCGGATCGTGCCGTGTTGGCGGCGGCATTTCCCCTTGGCCGTCCTTAGGGATACCCTGACTATCCGAGGGAATTAATTTGCGTCGCTATAGAATAAAATATTCCATATAAAATCATTATTTTGCCTCATTTTTTTCCCATTTCTTGTGCTGCGCGGGGTTGATTTTCAGAGTTTTATAATATTTTATTCCTTCTCTGAACCGCCGCCATGGGATGCAGCGCGGCACGTATAAGCATGAAGGGTAATGACAATGGTTCAACGGCGGGATTTTTTGAAGGGGGCAGGTGTGGCGGCGGTGGCCGCGCTGGCTGCCAGTGCGGGGCGTGCAGGAGGTGTGCTGGCGGCGCAAACCGGTGCGAAGCCATCCGTTCTGAAACCGAAACGCCTGAAGCGCGGGGACACGGTTGCCATTGTCGCGCCTTCCGGCGTGACGTGGGAGAAGTTCACGCTACAGCTTTCCATTGAATCGCTCGCTGTGCTGGGCCTCAAGGCCAAGGTGTTCCCGCACGCGATGCACCGGCATGGCTATCTGGCGGGCACAGACGCTGACCGCGCCGCGGATTTGATGGCAGCATTCAAAGACCCGGAAGTGGACGGTATCTTTTGCCTGCGCGGGGGGTGGGGCGCGGCGCGGCTGTTGCCGATGCTGGACTATGACATCATCCGCGCAAACCCGAAGGTGCTGATTGGCTATAGCGATATCACCGCACTTCACACCGCCTTCGCGGCCAAAGTGGGCATGGTCAGCTATCTGGGGCCTAACGCCGGCTCATCATGGTATGAGTTCGAGGCCGAGATGATGACCAAGCTGCTGTTTGACGGCAAAAAGCTGGAGTACCGCACGGAGCCGAAAAACGACGGCACGCTTGTGGCGCGCAAGAACCGTAGCCAGACTATTGTAAGCGGCACGGCGGAGGGCTGGCTTGCAGGCGGTAACCTCACCGTGTTTGGCTCCCTCATGGGATCACCCTATTTCCCGACTCTTGACGGCGCGATCCTGTGTATTGAAGACATCGGCGAGAAGATCTACCGCGTGGACCGCATGATCACACAGCTTGCTCTGGGCGGGTACTTGCCCGGCCTCAAAGGCATCGTGCTTGGCGGCTTTACCGACTGCGGGCCGGATGAGAGCGAACCCTATGGTGGCTTCACCCTTGGCGAAGTGTTCGAACAGCATTTTGGCGGTCTCGGCATTCCGGTCTGGTCTGGCGCGCAGTTCGGCCATATCAGGGACAATGCCACCTTGCCGCTTGGTGCACGCGCGCGCATTGACGGCGGCAATCGCACGCTTACCTTGCTTGAAAGCGCTGTCGCCTGAGCGGCAGCGCCTTTGTTTGAAGGGGCCTAGTAGCCGATGGCAGCGCCGTCCTTGCGCATTTCGCTCGCACCCCAATAGACGCCGGTTTCGGGGTCACGGTAGATGGCCTGATAGCCACCAAACGGGCCGGAGGTGATGCGAATTTTATGGCCCTTGGCCTGAAGCGCTGTCACCACGTCTGGCCGCATGCCGCTTTCAAGTTCAAGCGTGCCGCCGTCTTTCATACGCGCTTCCCATGTGGGCTCGGTGGACCCGTCATGGTGGAAGCGGGCAGCGTCACCGGCGTCCTGTACCGTCAGGCCAAAGTCCACCATGTTGACCACAATCTGCGTATGCCCTTGCGGCTGCATGGCACCGCCCATCAGGCCAAAGCTCATGAGCGGCACGCCGTCCTTGGTCATGAAGGCCGGGATGATGGTGTGGAACGGGCGTTTGCCGGGCGCGTAGACGTTGGCGTGGCCTTCCGTCAGCGCAAACTGTGCGCCGCGGTCCTGGAAGATGAAACCAAGCCCGTCGGGCGACAGGCCGGAACCCATGCCGCGGTAGTTGCTTTGGATGAGGGAGACCATCATGCCGTTCTCATCCGCCACGGTCATATAGATGGTGTCACCTTTCCTCAGTTTCGGGTCGCCGTGGTCAACCTCCGCCATCGCTTTGTCGGGGTTGATCAGCTTGCGGCGCTCCGCGGCATAGTCTTTCGACAAGAGGCCATCAAGCGGAATGTCGGTGAAGTCGGGGTCGGCATAGAATTTGGCGCGGTCCTCGAACGCCAGTTTCTTGGCTTCGACCATCAGGTGCAGGGCTTCAGCCGAGTTCTGGCCGAGGGAGGCGAGGTCATAGCCTTCAAGGATATTCAGCATCTGAAGGGCGGCGATGCCTTGCCCGTTTGGCGGCAGTTCCCAGATGTCATAGCCGCGGTAGTTCACCGACACCGGTTCAATCCAGTCGCTATGATGGGCTTCAAAATCCGCTTTACGGAGCGGCCCGCCAATGCGCTTGAAATAGGCGTCCATCACATCTGCGATCTCGCCCTTATAGAAGGCGTTACGCCCGCCCTTGGCGAGCTTCTCGTATGTGTTCGCAAGCGCCGGGTTCTTGAAGACGTCGCCTTCCGCCGGGGCTTCACCATCCACAAGGTAAACCTTGCGGTAGTTGTCGATCTCCTCAATCACGCCGTCGGCATGCAGTTTCTCAAACGCCATTTGGCTGCGGCCCATATAATAGGCAATCACCTGCGTGACCGGGAAACCCTCGCGCGCATAAGCAATCGCGGGCGCGAGGTTCTCTGCCATATCAAGCTTGCCGAACTTCTCATGCAGGCTGAACCAGCCGTCCACCGCACCCGGCACGGTCACGGAAAGGCTGCCCCAGTTGGGGATGATGTCGGCGTCCGCGCCAATGCGGGCCTTAAGGGCCGCGAGGTCCTGCCCCATGGGTGCGCGGCCTGAGGCGTTGAGGCCGTACAGCTTTTGGGTCTTGGGGTCCCACACGATCGCGAACAGGTCGCCACCGATGCCGGAGCCTGTGGGCTCCATCAATCCAATGGCGGCGTTGGCGGCAATGGCGGCATCCACAGCCGTGCCGCCTTTCTTGAGGATATCAATCGCCACCTGGCTCGCCAGTGGGTGCGAGGTTGCGGCCATGCCGTGCCGGCCCAGCACCGCGCTTCGTGTTGCCCACGGGTTACCGGTCACGCGGTCACCGCGGTTGTCACCCCTCAGTTCAGGCATTGCCGTTTCCTCCGCCGTAACAGTGCTCACGCCTGCCAGCAGCAGGCCGGCGCCTACAAGCGCCTTCATATATTTTATCATGGTGTACTCCCCTGTTTTATAGGCCCCAAGCCTTTGGGCTTGATCATAAACCGGGCAGCGTATTCTTCAAGTCGCGTGCGACAGGGCGCAGGGCTCACGAGGCAGAGCGAAGGCGCGGGCGTTGGTCTTGACAAAAGCTTCACATCGGCTGTGGCAGGGTGGGCTGAGAACAAAAAAAGGAGCCAACAATGGCGAGGATACCCTCATTTTTCATACTGGTTGCAGCATGCCTCACAAATGCATGTTCGGAACCACATCTCGATATTTTCCCACCGCTTGAAGACCCTGCGCTGATGAGCACAAAGCTGCCGGCCGAGAAGCTGCGCGAAGACGTGGACGCCTTCTATTTTGGTGCGCTTGAACGCCACCCCAGCCTTGGCGAGTATGCTGATCATGCGGCGCTCAAGGCGGCGGTGGCCGAGATCAAGGCCGGCCTTGATGAACCGCTGACCCGACTTGAGTTTTTCCGCCATGTGGGCAAGCTGACGCACAAGTTTGGCGATGGTCATTCCATGCTGTTGTGGCCCTACCCCGAATATGAGGCGATGAAGGATGCGGGCACGAAGCCCTTCCCCTTTGATGTATATATTGACCGTCAGGACCAACTGCTGATCAGGGAAGCCTACAGCAATAAGGAGGGCGGCCGGATTGCGGCAGGTAGCCGGATTGTATCAATCGGCGGTATCCCGGCAACTGAGCTGACCGCCAACCTGCAACGCTATGTGGGCGGCGAGACGGAATACCTGCGCAAACAGTTCCTGGCGGACCGGTTCTTCATATACGCTTGGGCGGTTTATGGCATCGTCGGTGATGTCGAGATGGAACTTGAGACCGAAGCAGGTACGGTGACCGTTGCGGTCTCAAACACCGAGGACTGGCAGGCTGCCGGGGCGGACGCTGACGCGGATAAGGATTTTTATTATCGCACGCTGCCGGACGGCACGGCGTTCCTGCATGTGGGTCATTTTGATGTCGATCCCGGCTGGTTCGAAGACTTTGCAGATGAGGCCTTTGCGGCCTTCCGCGACGCTGGCGCGACTTCGCTGGTGATCGACGTGCGCGAAAACACCGGCGGCAACACCGATACAGCCCTGTATCTGGCGCGATATGTAGCCGACAAGCCGTTCCGCATGGTGTCAAAAATGCGGGAGAAGCTTAACCGCGACAACCGGGGCATCATGGATCACAAGGGTGCGGTCGGTGCGATCATCAACACCGAATGGGACGACTGGATCGACCCCATGAGCGATGACAAACGTTTAAAGGGGGACACCTATTTGCTGATCAGCCCGATCACCTATTCCTCGGGCATTGTATTTGCGTCCGTGCTGAAGGACTTTGGCTTTGCAACGCTTATCGGGCAGGAAACCGGCGGCAACGCGAACCAGACCGCGCAGGGTAATCTCTTTAACCTGCCGCATTCTGAGTTGCGGGCCTATATCGCAACGCGCATGCTGGTACGCCCCAGTGGATCGGTCGCGCCGGGCGGTGTAAAACCGGACCATAATGTAGAGCCGACGCAGGAAAGCTTGCGCGCCGGGCGGGATGTGGAAATGGAAAAAGCGCTCGCGCTGATCGCAAAAAAAAGCTGATATAAGGGGGCTTCGGCCCCCGGTTACCAAAAGGAAAAGCATGAGCCATACCCGCATCCTGATTGTTGAGGATAATCACGCCATAGCGGAACAACTGCACGACTATCTGAGCGCGCGGCAGTTCGTGGTGGATTATGCCGACACGGGATGCCGTGCCCTTGCACTTGCGGCAACGCACGATTTTGACGTGATCGTGCTTGACCTCATGCTGCCGGACGCCGACGGCATGGACCTGTGCGCACAGTTGAAAGCCAAGGGGAGTATCAATATGCCGGTCCTTATGCTGACCGCGCGGGACAGCCTTGCCGACAAAGGCGAAGGGTTTGCCGCCGGGGCTGATGACTATCTCACCAAACCGTTTGAGCTGGCGGAAGTTGCCATGCGCTGCAGCGCGCTTGCGCGCCGGCATCTGCTCCACCGGTCCGCCACCATTACCATTGGCGAACTGGTGATCGACCCCGGCAAACGGCTTGTGAAACGCGCGGGGCAGGCCATTGACCTGAGCGCGACCGACTATAGCATCCTGATGTTGCTGGCGGACGCTTACCCGAACGCCGTCAGTCGGAATGAGCTGGTAAACAAAGTCTGGGGTGACGATTTCCCCGATAGTGATGCCCTGCGCACGCATATCTATACGCTCAGGAAAGCTGTCGATAAGGCGTTCAGTAGCGCCATGATCAAAACCATTCACGGGATGGGGTTCAAGCTGGACGCGGGTCATGGGTGACAAGCACAGCATCAGGGGGCGCATTTACCGGCTGTTTGCTGTTTTCACCCTGGTTACCTGCGCGAGCTACAGCCTGCTCCTGCTCGCTTATTCATGGGTGGTGGAAGACAATGTGTTCAACAAAATTGTCTCGACCGAAGCGAATTATATTGCAGAGCATTTTAACGCGACAGGTGAGCTTGCGGAACCTCGCGCGCCGTTCCTGACCCTCTATGAAAGCTGGGATGCGCTGCCGGGGGGCATTTACCAGTTGCACCTGCAGGAGCCGGAGCGCATTGAGTTCACTGGCCCTCATGGTGGCACGTTGCACCTGCGCTCCATTAGGCTTGCGGAAAGCACGCGCGTGCTGGTCGCGGACGTGAGCGCATTTGAGGTAGGCGGCGAATATCTGCCTTATGTGGGGTTGACGCTTGCCTTGATACTGGTGTTTTTCTCCGCCGCTGCGCTTCTTATCGCGTGGCCGGTGGCGCGCGCGGCCTCCGCCCCGCTAGTGGAGTTGAAGGAGAAGGTGGAGGCGATCGATCTTGATACGCTGGAGCCCGGTTTCGCCGCTTCTTTCCCTGAAAATGAAATCGGCTATCTCGCGCGGGAGATAGAGCGCAGCCTGTTGCACATCAAGGCCATGCTCAAGCGTGAATCTGATTTCACCCGCGACGTGAGCCACGAGCTGAGGACGCCCACCACCATTCTCAAGAACCTTGCGCAGCACTTGACGGCGGGTGGCACCCTCACAGCGCGGCAAAGCGTCCAACTGACAGTCGCAGTACAGGAACTTGAACACACCACCGATACACTTCTCGCGCTTGCCCGCGAAGAAAGCCAGGCTATGGAGCCGCTTGTGTTCCTACATGCGCTTGAAGACTGTGTCGTGCGTCATGTGGACCTCGTCGCGCGCGAGGATTTTGACATGCGTATTGATGTACCTGCCACGCTTAAGGTAAGCGCGAACCGGCACTTGCTGACGCTGCTGATCAATAACCTGCTGACGAACGCGGTGGCCCACAGCGCCGCGCCTGCCCTTGCAATCTCTGCCCGTGACGGGACGGTCATTTTTGAGAACCCTGCAGGCGAACCGCTCACGGGTGACCCACTCTCAAGCCAGAGCAAAGGCCCGCGCAGCAGTGGGCTGGGGCAGGGGCTTTATCTCGTGCGCCGGATTGCAGATGCCCTCGGCTGGCGTGTGGAAGCCGGGGTCACGGGCGGGGTATTTACTGTAACGCTTCGCTACAGGCGCCCCGATGGGGAAGCGACGGCATCCAAATCACGCTCAATATAAGTTTGTTATATTATCACAGTTCGTCCATGGGCTGGAACGCTTCGCCGTAAAGGCCTTGCGTGCTTTCGCGGGCGACTTGCAGGGTGGCGTTCATTCAGCAGCCACCGATTATGAGGGGGAATAAATCATGCAATATTCTGGCGCGACACTTGTGCTACTGGTAGCGTCCGCCACGCCTGGTGCCTATGCCAAGGGGGAGTCTCTGCTCCCTGCGGGGCCTTACCTTGGCCAAACCCCACCTGGGATGACCGCGCAGGTGTTTGCGCCGGGTGCCGTCTCCACCCCGGATGGGGGCGACGCTGGCCGTTTCTCCCCGGATATGAATACGTTTTACGTGCAGCGCTGGCGGTCAAACGACGGCAAGACGGAGCGGTCAGCCCTGAAGTTCGAGCGCACGGATACCGGCTGGCGCGAGGTTGCCACGCCGGAGGTGACACGCATGCCCTTCTTTGCGCCGGACGGTAAGACGCTGCATTATGGCAACCGCCATAAGGTGCGCACCAGGGACGGCTGGTCGGAAATGAAAAACCTGGGTGCCCCGTATGACGATATTCGCATCATGAGCCTGTCGGTCTCGTTGCGCGGCACCTATGTGTTCGATGAAGTGGGCACAAACGGCAACGGTATCCTGCGATATTCCGAGGTGGTGGACGGCAAGCGCGAGGCGCCCAGACCTTTTGGCCCGGAGATCAACACAGGCATCTGGAATGCCCATCCCTTCATCGCGCCCGACGAGAGCTACATCATGTGGGACGGTGAGCGCGAGAGCGGTTTCGGCTCCTCGGACCTTTATATCAGCTTCCGCCAGCCGGATGGTTCATGGGGTGAGGCCATCAACCTCGGTGACCGGGTCAATACCGACGCGGAGGAGGGCGGCCCGCAAATCACCCCTGACGGCAAATACCTCTTCTTCAACCGGATGGTCGCTCCCGCAAGCGGCAACGGTGAAGCCCAATCCGACCTGTTCTGGATCGACGCGGGCTTCATTGACGGTTTGAAGCCGGAGAACTGATCCGACGCGTCCAAATAAGGGTAGCCCCTAAATATAAAGGACCACCGGGCGCGCCCGGTGGTCCTTTATTTTGCTATTTTGCGCTGCCGTGTTTCAGTTTGCGTCGGGCAGGGTTGCCGCGCCGCGTACCCAAGGGGCACCAGCGTCCATGAGCGCTTTTTCAAACGCCGGGACCGTGGTGTCCAGCAAGGTCTCAAGCCGTGCTTTCACGCCCGTGAACGCCTCAAGCGCGTAGCCCAGTTGCTCCCGGCTTTGGGGTGTCGGCCCATAGCTCGTGGAGCTGCTGAATTTGGCGAAACCGACCCGGCTACTGATGGTGGCAGGTGCTGCTCCCATCTGGTTGCGGGCCTGTTGGCCGTCAAGCGCTTCCTCAAGGCTGAAAACCTCCGCGCGGAGGGCAGCATATTGCGTCTCTAGCGCGGAACGGTCGGCCGTGCGGTCAAGTGCCGTGCGGTAACCTTCCAGCTTTTTCTGCAGGTCAGCAATAGTGATGTTGGCAGCCTTCACGGCGGTTTCCGCCTTGATCACCCTTTGCTGGAACGCCTGCGCGTCGGCGGGGGTAGCGCCATCGAGTGTGGGTTCGGTATGCTCGGCCACATTGAAGGTGACCGGGCCCACCAGTTCCCGGATGGCACCGTTCTGACGAACGTTGAGCGTGGCACTATACTGGCCCGGCAACGCCTTCACGCCCTTCGGTTCGCCCATCCACTCGGGCCTGGGCTCGTTGGTGACGGCTTCCTTCATCGCGTGGTGAAGGTCCCATGTTACCCGGTGAACGCCCTTCTTGTTCGCGGCCGCCACATGGCGGATGACATTACCCGCCCCGTCGCGGATGGTGACGAAGACAGCCGGTTCTTCTTCCCGGCGTTCGGCTTCAAGCACATCCCAGGCGGGGAACAACACGCCCTTGCCGTCTTCCACGGCTTTCTTGTCAGCCTCGACCCGCTTTTCCTTCGCGGATTTGATGTTGTCTTTCAGGTAGTAGGTGAGGGTTGTGCCATATGGCGGGTTTTCTGCGACCCACTGGTCGTCGCCCTGGCTGTCGCTATGCAGTTCGTCTTCTACATACAGCAGGGTTTCAGGGTCCGCGAACAACAGGGCTTCCTTCTCAAGCGCTGCGGCGTTGAGGCCGCGAAGCGGGGTATAGTCATCAAGGATGAAGATACCGCGACCGAAGCTGCCGGCCACAAGGTCGTTCTCGCGCCGCTGGATACGCACATCGCGGAAGGAGATGGTGGGCACACCGCCCGTCAACTCAATCCACTGTTTGCCGCCATCAACGGTGAAATAGAGGCCAAACTCGGTGCCAAGGAACATCAGGTCCTTGTTCACATGGTCCTGCGTGATGCGCCAGACCAGGTTTTTCTCCCCAAGGCCGCCGGTTATCAGTTGCCATGACTTGCCGCGGTTGGTGCTCTTGATCAGGTAAGGCTTATAGTCGCCTTCCTTGTGGTTATCGAGCGCGGCATAAACCGTGTCAGCGTCGAAACGGTCAGCGCGGATGTCGTTCACATAGGCATTTGCAGGCACGCCCTTGATCTTGCTGACCTCATAGCGTGTCCAGTTCTTGCCGCCGTCTGACGTTACCTGAATGAGGCCATCATCCGTGCCGACATAAAGGATATCCTCGTCAACCGGGCTTTCCGCCACGTTGGCGATGGTGTGATAGTCAGACATGGCATAGAGGTCCCAGCCCGCTTCGCGGCTCCAGGTGCGGCCCATCATCGGCATGTGCAGGCGGTTGCCGTCCCGTGTCAGGTCACCTGATATCGCGGTCCAGCTGTCACCACGGTCGTCCGACCGCCACAGGCGCTGTGATGCGTGATACAGCCGTTTCGGGTCATGGTGCGATACGTTGATCGGCGCATCCCAGTTGAAACGTTCGGCCGGGTCGCCCGGTTTGCCCTGCGGCTGGATGAAGGTGCTTTCGCGCAGCCTGCGGTCATGCCGGGAAAGGCTGCCTTTTTGCCACTGGCCATAGACGATATCCGGGTTGCCGGGCTCTGTCGCTGGCTGGTGACCGTCTGCGCCCAAAATCAGGAACCAGTCTGAGTTCTTGATGCCGTCGGCGCGCATGGTGCGGCTTGGGCCACCCTGGGTGGAGTTGTCCTGTGTGCCGCCATAAACGTTATAGAAGGGCAGGTCGTCATCCACGGCGATCTTGTAGAACTGGGTGACAGAAATGCCTTGCATGAAACGCCATGTCGCCATGTCGTCCCGGCTTTCATAAAGCCCGCCATCGGAGCCCACGAGGATGAAATCAGGGTCGGTGGGGTGGAAGGCGAAGGCGTGGTCGTCCACATGGCGGTTTTTCAGGTTCATGGTTTCCCATGTCTTGCCGCCATCCTTGGACACCGCGCTTGCGTTATTGGACATATAGATCAGGTCGAACGTGTCGGGGTCCGCGAAAATCTCCTGATAGTAGTGCGGCCCGGTGCCGCCCGCGACCTTGTCAGACATTTTCACCCAGCTTGCGCCCCTGTCGGACGAGCGCCAGAAACCGCCTTTGCGCTCGTCAAGCTCGATCGCGGCATAAACCACATTCGGGTCGATCGGCGACACAGCGATGCTGGATTTACCCATGTTTTCCTTGGGCAGGCCATTTGTCATCTTCACCCATGTTTCGCCGCCGTCATCTGACGTATAAAGCGCGGACCCAGGCCCGGTGTTCACAAGCGCCGCGACCGTGCGCTGGCGCTGCCATGTGGCGGCATAAAGCTTGTCCGGGTTCTTGGGGTCGATGGCGACAGAGCCAACGCCGGTCCACTCATCGCCTTCAAGCACATTGCGCCATGTCTTGCCGCCGTCTGTGGTCTTATAGAGGCCGCGTTCACCACCCCCTGACCAAAGCGGCCCCTGCGCCGATACCCACACGGTGTTGGAATCGGTCGGGTGCACGATGATGTCGCCAATATGCTCAGATTTGGCGAGGCCCATATTCTTCCATGTCTTGCCACCATCGAGCGACTTGTAGACCCCGTCGCCAAAAGCGATATGGCGGCCAGCGTTGTTTTCGCCCGTGCCAACCCAGATGATATTCGGGTTGCTGGGGTCGATCGTGACATCGCCGATGGAATAAACGGCTTCCTTGTCAAAAATTGGTGTCCATGTGGTGCCGGCGTTTACCGTTTTCCACACACCGCCAGAGCCAATGCCCACATACCATGTGTTAGGGTTGGTCTGGTCCACCGCAATATCAGCCACGCGGCCGGACATATAGGCCGGGCCGATATTCCGGACCTTGAGGCCCTCGAATGTCTTGGCCGACATTGGCTTTTCTTTTTCGTCAGCGCTCAGCGCCGGTGTGGTGGCAAGCATTATTGCCAGTGCAATATTTATCCCGAGCTTCATAGGTGTCCCCCCTTTTGTGTCGGTTGTTCTGCAACTTTTTACCTGGGAAATGGCTTCCCAACGCATAGGAACTGTTACTTCAGACAAAGTTTTGGTGTTATACAGTAATAAAATAAACGTAAGTAAATCGGGTGTCATGGTGGCAGTTTTTGGCCCCGCTGCACTTCACATATTCGCGAGGTGCGTCTGCCTTCAGTCACTGGCCAGGCGAATACCCAGCTTGAACGTGCGCCCGGCGTCCGGCAGGCCAAGCTGCGGTAGGACCACTGTGTCAGTGATATTGTTCAAGGCGCCGTAGATTTGCCAGACACCATAATCTGTCTGTTTTACTGGCATATAGAATTTGACATTGAACTCGGTAGAGGTGCCGAGGCGTGCCACAGTGCCGTCTTCATTTTCATCGAACGCATGGCCCAGGTGGTTCATCTCTGCCCTCACGTTACCGCCGCTTGCGAACATATAGTTCGCGGCCAGCAGCAGTTGGCTTTTTGGCCGCTGGTAAAGGGTCGGGCGGGTGCCGTCTGCCGCGCGGTCGGCCTTCAGGTCCTGCCAGAAGGCGTTGGCTTCAAGGGTCAGGGCGTTTGTTGCCTGCCAGATCGCCCCCGCCTCAATGCCGTATCCGTTTGAGCCGTCCAGATTGTAGCGTTGCCTGCGTGAGACACCGTCCACCGTCACGTTGCGCTGGGAAAGCGTGTCGTCAATCCGAGTAAACCAGGGTGTGAGGGATAGTTCAAGCGGCAGAGTGGCGGGTGTCCACGCGAATGTCACGTCGCCTACAAGCGCGGTTTCCGGCTTCAGGTCAGGGTTCAGGAGGAAACGGCCGAGTGCGTTTCCGTACAGCTCCCGCATGGTTGGGAAGCGCGTGCGCAGGCCCAGCGTGGCGGTGACGGTCAGTTCCTGTGATGCCTGCCACTCAGTCGCGCCGCCTGCCGCCCAGTTGGCGATGGCAGGCTGCACAGGCCGCCCACCGGTGAGCGGGGTGGACGCGCGGTCATGCGCCAGCGACAGCGAGCTTTTGACCGTACCGCTGAGGGGGATATCCACTTCACCACCGACGCTGACCAGCCGCTGGCGGAACTGCTCCGGCTCGCTGGTGGTGTCTGCCATAAGGTCAGTCTCGGTCTGTGTGTGCGTGCTTTCCTGTATTGAGGTGATAAGGCGCGTGGTCAGGTGCTGCCAGTCGTGCGACAGCACCAGCCGTCCGCCATAGGTGCGGTCGCGGTCGTCCTGCTGTTCCTCGGGTTGGCTGTAAGTAACATCGCCATAGGAGACGATCTGCTGCTCAAACCGCTGGTGCCATGCATTGACACGCAGGCCGGTTTCCTCACCCAGCGCAATATCACCGGCAAGGCTGATCTGGGTCATGTGCCAGTCTGGGTAGCGCCAGAAGCGGGGGTCGCCCTCGGCGGGGTCGATGTGGGCGGCGGCGGCAATGCCTTTGTCAGCGTCGATATCCATCGCGGAAAGACGGAAGGTACCCCACTCGCGCTCAAGGGCGGCGGCGGCGAAAAAGCTGGTGCTCTCAAGGTCGGTATTGGTCCGGCCATCGCCCGCCTGCGGGTCAAAGGGGATCGGGTCACTGCTTGCAATGCTGATGGCATCCCGGCTGAAACGGTTGGCACCCAGTTGCAGGCCCAGCCCGCCTACGGGTACAAAAACCTCGCCCTCCAGCAGGTAGGAATCGTGGCTGCCAACCTCGCTCCGGGCGTTCATCTTGAAATGCTCGCTGGTCTCGAAGGTGGAGATATCCACCACCCCCAGCACGGCATTAGCGCCATATTCAATGGGCGCGGCGCTTTTGATGATGCTGACGTTCCTGATGAAACTGGCCGGGAACAGCGACAGGTCGGCGCGGCCGTCCCACGGCACGCTGATGGGCGCCCCGTCAATGAATATCTGCGACTGGCGTTCCTCCGAACCACGAAGCCTGAGCACAGCTTCCCCGCGGGAGTTTGTGCGGATGCCCACACCCATAACCGCGCGGAAGACCTCGGTGAAATCGGTGGGCAGCTTGCGTTCGATATCCTGTTCACTCAGGGAATAGGCAGGCTGAAGCGCCCGGTCTTCACTTCGGGCGGCAGTAATGCTGATTTCATCGAGACCGTCCCGCGCACTGTCTGCCGCGGTGGCGGCCCCCGCAACAGCGCTGGCCAGCATGCCCGCGCCAACCCCGCCAGCGCGCACTGTCATGCGCATGGCGCGTTGATGGTCGCGCGCGGTGCGCGGTCTATTGTGCGGTGGTGTTGTCATACAGGCCCCAATGTATGTTGACGTTCTTCCCCGGCTGCTGAATGCGGAGACTCAGCACTTTAAGCAAGGCCTTGTCGCAGACAAAGTCAACTTTTGTCCATGCCGGTGCGATAACCCGAAGGGTTGGGGCGCTGATCTGAGTGCGCGATCATCCGTGTACGCCGCCAAAGGCACAGGCCGCTTCGCCCGCGTCAAAAAGGAACCGCGCCGCCGAACGCGCCAGCGGGCGGGTAGGAGGCGGCGTCGCAAGGCGGACGCCAAGGATGTCCTGACGATGAAACCACCGATACCGGCGCCCAACAAGGACGTAAAGGCCATATGCCGTCGCTTCGATATCAGCCGCGCAAGTTTGTACCGGCCGGTGGGCTCGGCTTCAAAATGGGGCCGACCTTTCCAAAAATTTCAGCTGACCAGAATACCCGGAAACTGTGACGCGGAATCCGGTGGTTTGTGGCATGCGACATCTGATTTGCGCGCGAAAAATGCAGGCCAATCCTGCTGTCGCGTTTCAGAAAACGCCGGATTCCGGGTTTATAACAAACAATAACTTAGCTCCCGCAAGAGGTCATGAAAATCTTACTTTGGGCAAAAATGCGTCACAGAAAGCCGGACAAAATTCTGTCCGATGTTCTGTGAAACGTAACGGAGTATGGCCATTTTTGCCTATAAATATCAGCCTTGCCGCTATTCCCCCTCATCAAAGCAACCTGAGAGCGGGTGTCGCTTTGCGGGCATATGTTTCTCCGATAGTCCAGACCTCTTTTCGACCTACGCGCCAAAGTCGTGTCGCAGCCGCATCTTGTCTATTTTGCCGGTTGCGGCGAGAGGAATCTTTGGCAGTCTGACGACCTCATCGGGAACCCACCAGTTGGGGAGCTTGCGGCGCAGGAATTCCAATAGCTTCTGATCCTGCAACGTATGACCTTCGCGCTCCTCCACGATAAGGATGGGCCGCTCGCCCCAGCGGGGGTGAACCCTGCCGATTACCGCGGCCAGCGCGATCTCTGACATACCACCCAGCATGGCTTCTATCTCCACGGGATTGATCCATTCGCCACCAGACTTGATGAGGTCCTTTGCGCGCCCGGTGATTGAAAGGTTGCCGGCATCATCAATGACAGCCAGATCGCCGGTATCAAACCAGCCTTCATCGTTGACTGCCGGTTTGCTCTCTCCGAAATAGCGACTTAAAACACTGGCTCCCTTCACGTACAGGTGCCCTTCCGTGTTACGCTGTTCCGGTAACGGAGTTCCGTTTGCATCAGCAATCAGAAGATCAACACCCACCGTGACGCGCCCCGATTTTTCAGCGACACAGCCTCCTGAAAAGGGCGTGGCAATTGTCCCCAGCGGTGACAGTTCGGTCATGCCCCAACTTGTTTGAACGCTAACGCCCAAATGCGTTTCGATGCGTTCCATCAACGCCTGCGGTATCGGAGAGCCTCCAACAAGAATTCGTTTCAAAGTGGGCACGCTGCCTCCAACTTTTTCCAGGTAATCAACCAACCCCAGCCACACGGTCGGGACCCCTGCGGCAAAGCTCACTTCTTCTTCCTGAATCAGGGCAGCCAGTTCTTTGCCTCCGGTTATCCTGCCGGGCAACACAAGTTTGGCGCCGACAGCAGACGCAGCAAAGGGGAGCCCCCAGCCGTTGGCATGGAACATCGGGACCACGGGCATGACGACGTCCGACGAGGTAATCCCGATGCCATTTGCTTGAAGTAGGTGAAGGGTATGAAGATAGTTGGACCTGTGAGTGTAAAGGACCCCTTTGGGTGAGCCTGTCGTGCCGGAGGTGAAGCACAGGCCCGCCGGTGCCGTTTCCTGGATCTCTCCCCACGCGACCATGCTGCCGTGAGCTGCAATCAGGTTGTCATAGTTCCAAATTTTAACCGACGTACCTTTTGTTGTGGGGGTGGCATCGGCCTTGTCCAGCAGAATGATATGCTCAAGAGCCGGATATGCCTCCAGTATTTCAAGGGCCAACGGCAAAAGCCCCGCACCTGCCGCCAAAACACGACTGCCGGATTTGCTGAGCATCTCTGCAAGATGCGCGACGGTCAGGCGTGGGTTGAGGGTGTGACAGGCAATGCCTGCCCCCATGGCCCCATACCAGCATTCCAGATGGTCCTGAGAGTTCCAGGCAAGTGTCGCCAGAAAATCACCCGCTTTCAGCCCAAGGTGGTGTAGTGCACCCGAGAGCAGCTTGCTCCGCTTGCTAATGTCACTATAGCCCACGCGCAACGGCTCTGTGCCTTCGCATCCGGTCACGACCTCGGTATCAGGGTGCCATTTGGCAGCATGCTCGATAAATTTGTCCAGGGTTAGGGAAAACGGCTGCATCGGTGAAAGCGTATGGTTGTTCATCATACTGGTGAACCTTTGTGTTTTGCTTCGGAGAGTTGTTCGCGCCGTAACGCCCTGGCCAAGAGCACGTGCAGGCCTATCGCGAGGATGTAGAACGGGATAAGGCTATAGAAGGCCAACTGAAGGGAATGACCCGGGTAGGAGGTTCTGAAAAAGTCACTCATTGCGCCGAGATAGGTGGGCCCAAACCCGAGCCCGATCAAATTCATCACGAGCAGAAGAAGAGCGCCCGAGAGCGCCCGCTGGGCTGAGCTTACTGCATTTTGAACAACAGCTATCGCCGGGGATAAAAAGAAACTGTTGAGAAACAGCGGCATCGCCAGGAAGGCCATTGCCACGGGCCATGTCTCGGCGTGTACAAAGCCGAAGAAAAAGGGAATCGCACAGGCGAGGGTAACCGCAGGGATCAGGGCGTAGGCCTGTCGTGATTTCTGGCCATATCTATCGATCAGCCAACCGGACAGATAGATACCTGCGCCAAGCGCAACGGCAACAAGCGGCGCGTAATAGAGGCCAACATCTTGTAACGTCATACCTTTTTCACGCATCAAAAACAGGATGGCGAAATTCATGATCGCGTAACTGATGAAATTGGCCGCGCCCGACGCCAGCCCTGCCAGATACAGAACCCTCCTGCGAAAAAACATCTTCAGCGTTTCAGAAAACTTTACTTCTTCAAGCGCTGCGGTGCCTCGGTGAGGCGTCGCCATTGGCACATCCATTGCTCCGCGGCGAGGTTCCCGTACCGTCACCACCACAAGCGCGGCAACAAGAATTCCTGCGCTCCCGATAGCAATGAATGCGCTTCGCCAATCGTATGTCGCAGCGATGGTGGCGCCGACAGCCACGCCCAGGGATTGCCCGATTGGGGGACCTAGGTTGAGTATGGAAAGCGCGGTGCCCCGGCGCTCCGCAGGAAAATAATCCGAAATAATGGAGTAGGAGGGGGGGAGACCGCCAGCTTCGCCAATGCCTACCGCCATCCGGCTTGCTATCAGTTCGCTGTATGATCGCGACAAGCCGCAGGCAACCGTGGCTGCGCTCCATATCGCGCAGGCGAGTGCGACAATTCTGGCGCGGTTGGCGCGGTCAGCAAACCAAGCGATGGGAATGGAGATTGCGCAATAGAAAAGGGCAAAATATAAACCGCCAAGCCTGCCCAGTTCACTGTCTGTTATGGACAATTCGTCCTGAATTGGCTTGGACAAGATACCCAGCAATTGCCGGTCCAGAAAATTGAAGGCATATACGAGGCACAGCATGGCCAGTACAAACCAGCGATAATAACTGTTATGGTGATCAGGTTTGTAAACCGTCATGAGTTTGGCTCCTCTCGTGCCGTGCATGGTGCGGGTGATATCGGGCAGAAGCGGTGTTCGTGCTAAAAGATGGCAAGCGCATTAACCGGGCTACCTGTGCCGCCCGGTACGGCAAGCGGGGTAATGACCATCATGAACTCCCAGCGGTTTTTATCTGCCGCGACCTGCGATAGGCGGGATAGATCCAGGTTATCGAGAATGGGCATCCCGAGGGCGTGCAGGACCAGCATATGAACGGGATGATCGAGACCTTCCACACCTGAAGGAATGGCATCGCTATTGGCATCGCAACCAAGTACAGCGACGTCGCGCTCCTTCAGCCATTTTACGGCTGACACATGAAGGCCCGCCCGGCGTGGGTTGGCGACATCGCCCGTTGCTTCGTGGTAGGCTGGCAAGCCGACGCGCAGCAGCAAAATATCTCCCGCCCCTATGGTGAGGCCGGCTTTTTTCTCCCAGCTTTCGAGATCCTGTGCGGTGACCGCAGTTCCCGGTGCCAGATAATCCGCTCCTTTTAATCCCGGCATGTCGACCAATATTGCCCGGCTGACAATGCCATCGGCCATCACTTGCACACCAAGCTTGCGGGCACCGGCTTCCACTGACGGGTTTTCGGGGTTCGTCGCCACGACGGTTGCGGCGTCAAAGCCGTTGTAGAGACGGCCCTTCCAGGCCATGTGGGCCAGTGAGTCGATATGTGAATGGTTCCAGCCGTGATACTCAATTGTATAACGGTCTCCGGCGAAGTCGCCGCCGCCATGGGCCACCTTTGCCAAAGTATGGTGGAAGGTAACCTGTCCGCTGATGGGATCAGGTTTCTTTGACAGAAGACGCGAGGCGGAAACCGGGACGCCGTCCCTGACGAGGGACACGGCCTGAAGCCGTTTCTCCGGTGTTATCAGATTGAGGGTCCCCAGTTCATCGTCTTTGCCCCAGCGACCCCAATTTGACAATTCATTGACCCATGTTTCAAGCGTTTCGATAGAGACGGCGGGCGCATCAACCGATTGCGGTTCGGTGGCGTGTGCTGTTCCAGCGAAAAGCACCGCCAGTGCTGCGCAGGGTAGAGACAGTGCCGCGCAGAGTAGAGAAATAATCCTGCGTGTCTGCAGTTGGGCACGGCGACTTGAGGTTAAGAGGTAAGTCAAAGTGAGGTTCCCTTGCTTGGGGCGTAACGCCTGACCCGGCGTGCGGGGTCAGTTCGTTCTGGTCAGGTGAGGCAGGATGGAAAACGCTTCCGTCCTGCCCCCGGTTGGCTTTGGAAACGGCGGCTCAGAAACGGTGTGACACGCGGAAGCCGAACATGCGTGGCTGCGTGTAAACAACGAAATTGAGGCCGGCATTATGGAATGTCGGCGTTCGGTTCACGAGATCTGCCGAGTTGGCAAGGTTTTGCACATACAGCTCCGCCTGCCATGTGGCGCCCGGGTTTGTCCAGGTAAGCCGCGCGTTTATATTGTCGCGGGCGGGCACGTCGTCTGCATAGGGTGGGGTTGTCGCAAGGGACCTGTTGAAATAGCCGGTGTAATATTCGCCGATCCAGTTGTAGTCGACCCGCAGCGCAAGCGACCCCAGGTCGTCGCCAAGGGGCAGTTTGTACTGCGCACCCACGTTGTACTTCCAATCAGACGCGAAAGGCAGTTTATTGCCCTTGAGGTCGAACTCTCCAAGTCCCGGCCTGTCACCGTCTACCGCGAAAAGTGCGCCGTATGTTGCGTCCAGATAGCCCGCCGATGCATCGATCGAGAAGTTTTCGGTTACGAGTGCCAGAAACTCGAGCTCAATGCCTTTGACTGTCGCGGTGGAAGAGTTCTGTATGCTCGTAACAAAATCGACAGCTTCACCCGCTTCGTTCAGGATCACCTTGGCCACGGTTTCTTGCTTGTCCGAATAGGCATTACGGAAAGCCGAGATATTGAGTTCCACTCTATTGTCGATCCAGCGGCTTTTGAAACCAACCTCGACGGCTTTGATGCTTTCGGGCTCGTAGGAGAGCTCCTGAAAGGCGAAGGCATTGAAGCCACCGGCCCGGTATCCGACGGAATAGGACGCAAACATCATGACATTGTCGCTTGCATGATAGTTGAGGCCGGCCCGATAGGTGAATTTGCTCCAGTCCTGCGACAGGTCGGTAAAGCCGGAAGTGTCTCCCAGAACAATATCGCCATAGGTTCGGATCAGGCCGCGCAGCATGCTTTTCTTGTCGTAGCTGAAGCGACCACCAAGGACCAGTTCAAGCTTTTCTGATAATTGGTAATTGCCGTTCAGGTAGAGGCCTACTGCCGTGCTGTCCAGTGTGGGCAGGGGGTCATTGATCTCTGTAAAATGAGCCGCAAAAATGGCTGGGTCGGCATCAAAGAAAGCTTCGGTGGTGGAGGTTTCTGTATAGTAAAACAGCCCGGCCACCCACTGCAGGGCTGCGGTATCGCGCGACAATAGCTGTAATTCGCTACTGTAGGTTTTATAGTCTACGAAGTTGCTCCATTCGACTTTGGGCGCGGTATCCGTCATGTCCAGATCAATCTGGATCTCCGACCTGGATTCATTGTACGCATTCAGTGACTTCACAGTGACCCCGGCAATATCCCATGTCAGATCAAGCGCAATACCCTGTCCGAATTCGTAGTTTTCGTGAGGGCTGTCAGCCCGCGCCTTGTAGGGGTCTGTCTGGGTCGGGTTTACATAGTCCAGCGGGAGGGACACATAATAGGGCGTCGTGCGGTCGAACTCTCCCGTGACCGTATAAACAGTCGCATTGCCTGTGTCCTCGTATCGGTAGGCGCTGACAAATATGTCGAAATTGTCGGCGAGGTCATATTCTGCCGAGGCCCGTATGCTGGTGCTGTTGTCATACATAAGGTCCTTCCGCGGCGCATTCGGAGAGATGTTTTCGATATAGCCGTCACTGGCCTCATCAGAGAAAGCCACGCGAAGCCGCAGCCGGTCGCTTAGAGGTCCACTCAGCATGCCGCGGATCTCACGCCGGTCATAACTACCCACATCGACAGAAAAGCCACCTTCAAATTCTTTCGTCGGCCGCTTTGTGATCAACTCGATACTGCCACCGCTTGCGTTGCGGCCTTTCAGGACACCCTGAGGCCCGCGCAACACCTCCACCCGCTGGACATCGAGCATATCGCGCATGGCGAAACTGCTGGCCTGAATATAGTGGCCATCCACATATACCGGCACACCAGGATCGCCGCCTGGCGTACTGTTTGGCGTGGAGACGCCCCGTATCGCCATATTGCCGCCCACACCGTTTCCGGAGCTGCTGCCGGAGTTGGACACAACCAAACCAGGCACGACGCGCTGCAGGTCATCGGCGTTTTCAATGCCTCGCACCCGCAGTGCCTCGCTTGTCAGCGCGGTGATCGACAGTGGGATATCCTGGACCGATCTGGAAATTTTTGTCGCTGTTACAATCACCTCTTCCAGCATCAGGTTGTTGTCGTCCTGGTCCTCGGCTTCCTGCGCGGCTGCGGCGGTTTGGTAGTTCAAGGCCGTAAGAATAGCGGTGCCGGTCAAAAGCGCGGCGCGCGTGCTTTTGGCCAGTCTGCCGGTGGCATCTTCCCGGGCTGCTCCATCAGGCCTTGCGATTTCAATTTTTGTCATAGAGAGGCTCCCCATTTTCTCACTTTCCCCATCAACGCTTTACGCTCGCCTTCCCTGCGAGGTCATAAATTTGAATATTGTGTAAACTATTTAAAAACGAGAGTGATGTCAATTTTGATTATTTAGTTAACAAATTTGGAGGGAAATTAGCCAATTTTGGTAAATTTATGATAATATTTGAATATTGAGTCTATATTTTTCCGCTCCTTCGATGCAGGGATGCGGACTGATTGATTTTAATTTTAATTCTTTGTACAGTTTTGGGATGAGGGAAGTGAGTCAGCAGAAAAACGGGCAGTCACAGAAGATAATTGAAGTCGCGACCAGGCTTTATGCGCGCTACAGCTATGCCAAAGTGACGTTGGAAGAAATTGCGTCGGAACTGGGTTCGGTGCCCGGCGCCATCTACCATTATTTCGAGGACAAGGAAGACCTGATCTTCCACTGCTACATGAACGGCCTTGAAATCTATGACCGGGAACTGGATGACTGTAGCGAGGCAGGGCTTGATGCGCTTGAAACTGTGCGCAGATTTGTTCGGCAGCGGTTCAGCCCAGCCAAGGCCCGGATGGTTTTGTTCACCGATATTGATGCGCTCGCGCCGGCCAAGTCGGAAGCGGTCCATTTAAAACGTCAGGAAAATGCTGAAAAGCTGGCGGGCATTATAAAGCGTGGTGTGGATGAGGGGTCTATCCGGTCGGATAATCCGCTTTTAACTGCCATTGCCATTTTTTCTGTACTGGACTGGGCACCCTTCTGGATGACCGCCAAGGGTCACTACAATTATCAGGATGCGGTGGACGCGCTGGACGACATTCTCGCCCACGGCGTTTACCGGCGAGACATCCCTCCGCCGGACATTCCTGAAATTCCGGATTTGAATTCTATTTTGGAAAAACGCTCCAACATGACAAAGCGGCTGGCGCGGGTTGATCATATTCTGAAAGTGGCGGCGGATAATTTCAACAGGAAGGGCGCGCTGGGCGTTTCGATAAATGAGATCGCGGCCGACGCTGGCGTCACGCGTGCGGGCATTTATTACCACTTCAAGGACAAGGAGAGCCTTCTGTACCATTGCCTGCTTCGGGGCATGCAGATGGAAATAGATGTCCGGCAAAATATCAGTGATGACCATATGTTTGAAATTCAGAACACGCGCTCGATTTTCATGCTTCATGCGACAGAGTGTGGGCCTTGCCTTACCTACCACAATGTCAGCTTTCTAAGCGACGAGGATCGGGGCAAGTTTCTTGAAAAGATCGACGATGACAGAAAGCGGCTTCAGGAACGCCACCAAGCTTACATAGACAAGGGTCTTTACCGCAACATCGACACCTATTTCGCCTACCGGGTGACATCGGGGCTGCACCACTGGTATTCCGTCTGGTTCAGAGACCAGTCAACCTTGTCACCGGTGATCGTTGCGGACCATTTTACCAGCCTTTTCCTCTTTGGCTTGAAGCCCAACCCGCTTTTCAAGCTGTGAGGGCCTGACTGCAAGCGAATAGGCATTTCTTTCGTCGGCCCTGGGCAGCAGGTCACGCTGTGTCGGCGCGTGTCTGGAGGCTTAGCGATAGTGGACTGCTTCATGCTTATTGGGCATTTGCCTCTGTAGATGCACTCTTGGCAAAACCAAACGTCTCTGGCCCCAGTTGGGAGGGCTTTGTTATTGAGACGCTAATGGGGATGGCGCCTCCAGGTGTGAAGGCTTTTTTTATCGGAATGATGACAAGCATGAGGGAGACTTGGTTCTCCGCTTCAATGCAGGTGGATTGTGGTTGGTTGAGATAAAGTTAGGCACCACGCAAGCAGTTTCGTCTGGATTTTATCGTGCTCAAGAGGTGCTTCAAGCAGAGGCAGCTTTTGTTATTCAAGGTGGACCTGAAACCATAAAGCTCGGCAAGGGCGGGAAAATCGACGGTTATTGCTTGATTGACGCAGCCCGGCTGGTTGCAGAACAGAATTTAGAGTAGCCAAACATGCGATGATGGGCGGTCTCCGATTCTGAATGATTTTATTGGTTTTGGGGAGGGTGCCCTCGGGGCACTGATCAGTGTCGCGGCTAATAAAATTATCAAATAGCGACATATTCATAAAGAAGTGCCCCAATTTGATGCGCTTTAAAAATGGGGCCGGCCTTTCCAAAAATTTCAGCTGACCAGAATATCCGGAAACTGTGACGCAGAATCCGGTGATTTGTGACGCGCGACATCTGTTTTGCGCGCGAAAAATGCAGGCCAATTGTCGCGTGCCAGAAAACGCCGGATTCCGGATTCATGAAAAACAATAACTTAGCTGCCATCTGGTGTCAGGGAAATCTGCCTTTTCAGAAATTTGTGTCACAGAATGCCGGATAAAATTCCGTCCGGTGTTCTGTGAAATTTAACGCTGAACAAACTGCCTGAAAAGGGTGTCAGCTTCGGGCACTAGGTCGTAGACTCATAATTTTTCAACCAGATACAGACTGAAGCCAGTTTTACAGCGGCGAGGAAATTCTCCGGGTTTTTGTCATAGCGCGTTGCAATGCCCCGATAGTGCTTGAGCTTATTGAAGAAACGCTCGACGAGATTACGGTGTCGGTACAGCCATTTACTGAAGGTAAAGGACTGCTTGCGGTTGGCTTTTGGCGGAATATTGGCCCAAGCTCTGCGCGCTGTGGTGAAGGCACGAAGCGCGTCGGTATCATAGGCTTTGTCAGCGAGCAAGATCGCTTCCTCCTTGATGTCCTCAATCAGATCAAGGGCCGGTTTGCTGTCGTGGGTCTGTCCAGCAGTCAGCGAAAGCCTGATCGGCAGACCATCCGCATCGACGAGGGCGTGGATTTTGGTGGTCAGTCCACCCCGGGAACGGCCCATGCAGCCATCGTCCTGATCCCCCTTTTTGCCGTGGCCCCTTGTTGATGCACACGGACACAGCTGCTGTCGATCATAATGATGTCACCGTCATGGGCTTTGCTCACCGCCTCGAACAGTCGGTCCCACACCCCGGCCTTGCGCCAGCGGACAAACCGGTTGTAGCAGGTGGTGTAGGGACCATATCTTTCGGGAATGTCTGCCCACGGCGTTCCCGCCCGAAAGCGCCACAAGATGCCGTTGATCACCCGGCGGTCATCCACCCTAGGCACCCCGCGCGGCTTGTTCGGCAGCAAAGGCTCTATGATCGACCATTCATAATCTGTCAGTTCATACCGGCGGCGGCGCATCAAAACCTCCTCAATGATTTGAGAAGCGTTGAATCATATCTTCGCCTGTTTGGGAATCCCTTTTATGAGTTT
>NZ_JAOBPP010000015.1 GCF_025574465.1 Kordiimonas aestuarii | reverse complement strand
TAGGTCGTAGACTCATAATTTTTCAACCAGATACAGACTGAAGCCAGTTTTACAGCGGCGAGGAAATTCTCCGGGTTTTTGTCATAGCGCGTTGCAATGCCCCGATAGTGCTTGAGCTTATTGAAGAAACGCTCGACGAGATTACGGTGTCGGTACAGCCATTTACTGAAGGTAAAGGACTGCTTGCGGTTGGCTTTTGGCGGAATATTGGCCCAAGCTCTGCGCGCTGTGGTGAAGGCACGAAGCGCGTCGGTATCATAGGCTTTGTCAGCGAGCAAGATCGCTTCCTCCTTGATGTCCTCAATCAGATCAAGGGCCGGTTTGCTGTCGTGGGTCTGTCCAGCAGTCAGCGAAAGCCTGATCGGCAGACCATCCGCATCGACGAGGGCGTGGATTTTGGTGGTCAGTCCACCCCGGGAACGGCCCATGCAGCCATCGTCCTGATCCCCCTTTTTGCCGTGGCCCCTTGTTGATGCACACGGACACAGCTGCTGTCGATCATAATGATGTCACCGTCATGGGCTTTGCTCACCGCCTCGAACAGTCGGTCCCACACCCCGGCCTTGCGCCAGCGGACAAACCGGTTGTAGCAGGTGGTGTAGGGACCATATCTTTCGGGAATGTCTGCCCACGGCGTTCCCGCCCGAAAGCGCCACAAGATGCCGTTGATCACCCGGCGGTCATCCACCCTAGGCACCCCGCGCGGCTTGTTCGGCAGCAAAGGCTCTATGATCGACCATTCATAATCTGTCAGTTCATACCGGCGGCGGCGCATCAAAACCTCCTCAATGATTTGAGAAGCGTTGAATCATATCTTCGCCTGTTTGGGAATCCCTTTTATGAGTTTACGGCCTAGGTCTGTTTTGCTTCAGGCATGGCCAGCATCCGACGATAGCATCGATATATTCACGCCAAGCATTGCCATGGCGCGGGGCCACTTTTGCTCAAGTTCTGTATTGAAGATGATTTCGTCGTCAGCTTCGGCAGTTAACCAGGAGTTGGACTGGATTTCCTGCTCCAGTTGCCCAGCGCCCCAACCCGCATAACCCAGGGCCATCAAATGGTGGCGGGGGCCTTGCCCGGCAGCTAACGCCTGAAGAATATCGACGGTCGCGGATAGTGCCAGCGTTTCAGAGACGACGAGTGTGCTCTCCTGAACAAAGTCAGCACTGTGGAGCACAAAACCACGGCCGGGTTCCACGGGCCCGCCCGTATGGATGGGAATTTCGGGCACTGTGCCCTCTACCTCGATATCGAGCTGTTCCAGAAGGCTTTCAAATGTCAGGCCGGAAAACGCCTGATTAATGATCAGCCCCATAGCTCCAGATGCATCGTGTGAGCATAGATAAATTACGCTACGCTCAAATCGAGGGTCGGTCATGCTGGGCATCGCCAGTAGAAGTTTGCTGTCCAAAAAAGTCGATGACGTCATATGCCTCTCTCTATCTTTGCCAATCCTAACGCGTATGGGAGCAGTACGCAATTAGCACGCATATACTTGTGCTCACAAATGGTGGCCATTTTCCGCTCCATTAACGGCAATGTGAAGAAAGGCTACTGGCGGGACCGTTGGCGAGTTGCTACATACAGCCTGAATAAAACAAGGAGCGTGACATGCGCTTAGTCGCATTTGTAATGAGTATTCTGTACCTGTCGTCTGTCGCGGTGGCGGCGGAAACGCCATGGCAGGACCATCAGGGCATGCTTAAAACGCGCCTTGTGTCGGCGTCGGGCGACTTGACCAAGGGCAGTAAGGTATTGCTCGCATGGGAAGCAGACCTGGCGCCCGGATGGAAGACATACTGGCGCTCGCCTGGGGAAGCGGGGTTGCCCGTTCGTGTGAGTGTGAACGGCGAACCCGTCGATATCGAATTTCCCTATCCACACAGGTTTGAACTATTTGGTCTTGAGACATATGGCTACGCAGACAAGGTCATGCTGCCTTTTTATGTGTCCCCACCTGAAAGCGGGATGCTGGCAGTCAAAGCGGACTTCATGGTCTGCAAAGACATATGTGTCCCCTTTGAAGCCCGCTATGAGCTGGCAGGCGAAGATTTGGCGCCAGAGGTATCAGGCCATGATATTCGGCTGGAGGCATGGCTTGCACAAGTGCCGACGCGGGAAGGTGATGCGGGCGGACTTCGCATATCTTCGGCCAAGGTAACGGGCACGCCCGGTCATCAGCGCATTGTCATCGAAGCCGAGGCGGATTCAGACCTCTCGAATGCCGATATGCTGGCTGAGGCTGGTGAAATGTTCCACTTCGGCGCGCCGCAAATTCATCTCTTGCAGGACGGTACCGAGGCACGTTTTGTGCTTTTTGCCATGACCGGTAAAAAGCCGAAAGACCTGCGGGGCCAGACCGTACGATTGACATTCGCGGATGGCGGCGGTCGTGCGATCGACAAAAAAATGAAGCTTGAGCCTTAAGTGGCTTTGCAGGCTGCCTTGTATCCTTATAAAGTGACCCCTTACTCACGCGACCTTCAGGAGCATATGATGACGATTAAAGTTGGTGACAAGATTCCTTCTGCCACACTCACGACAATGACAGCAGATGGCCCAGGACCAATTTCTACAGACGAATATTTCGCCGGCCGCAAGGTTGCGCTTTTTTCGGTGCCGGGAGCCTTCACGCCGACATGTTCTGCTAAACACCTGCCGGGTTTCGTAGAGAATGCTGACGGCATTCGCGGGAAAGGCGTGACTGAGATCGCCTGCGTGGCGGTGAACGATGTTTTTGTCATGGATGCCTGGGGAAAAAGTGCGGGCGTAAATGGCAAGGTAACCATGCTTGCAGACGGCAATGCCGCCTTTGCTGAAGCGATGGGCCTGGACATGGATGCTTCTGGTTTTGGCATGGGGAAACGCTCCAAGCGTTTCTCGATGATTGTCGATGACGGTACGGTTGCCGAGCTCAATATTGAGGAGCCAGGTGCATTTCAGGTTTCAAGTGCGGAACACATGCTAACGCAGCTCTGATCCTGAAGTTCCGGAGTCAGCATTAGAAAAGGGTGGCAAATGCCACCCTTTTTTGCTGAGCCCACTATACCTATATACGTATTATATCATACATGGGTATGATAGGCATCAACCGGTGGGGGAGGCATAAGCCATGCTTGAAATGTCGTCAGTAGTAGTAGGTTTGGTTGTCCTGTTCATGGTTGTCCTGATTTTTTCAGGCGTGGTCATGGTCAAGCAGGGGTATGAATATACCATCGAACGGTTTGGACGCTATACGGGTACTTTGTCGCCGGGGCTTCATCTTATCATGCCGCTTGTTGACCGAGTAGGACACAGGATGCTGATGATGGAGCAGGTGCTTGATATTCCAACACAGGAAGTCATCACTCGCGATAACGCCATGGTGGCTGCGGACGGCGTGGTTTTTTATCAGGTGCTGGATGCCTCCAAGGGCAGCTATGAGGTAAATAACCTTCAGCTTGCCATCCTTAATCTCACCATGACCAACCTGCGAACGGTGATGGGCTCCATGGACCTTGATGAGCTTTTGTCCAAGCGTGATGACATCAATGCGCGACTGATGAGTGTTGTCGATGAGGCCACGCAGCCTTGGGGTGTCAAGATTACCCGTATCGAAATCAAGGACATAGAACCCCCCAGAGATATCGTCGACGCCATGGCGCGCCAAATGAAAGCAGAGCGCGAGAAACGCGCAGCTATTCTTGAGGCCGAAGGTCAACGGGAGTCGGAGATTAAACGCGCAGAGGGCCAAAAAAGGGCGGCTATTTTGCAGGCTGAAGGGCGCAGAGAAGCTGCCTATAAGGACGCTGAAGCGCGGGAGCGCGAAGCCGAAGCCGAGGCAAAGGCGACCGAGATGGTCTCCAAGGCAATCGGGGAAGGTAACGCACAAGCGATCAACTATTTTGTGGCGCAGAAATATGTCGAGGCCTTGCATGGCTTTGCGCGGTCCCCAAATGAAAAGCTTATCTTCATGCCAATGGAGACAACGGGCATTATCAGCTCGCTGGGTGGTATTTCTGAGCTGTTCAAGGAACTGAACAAGGATGGAACGCCACGTCGTTCGGTCGGTAGTGTCCCGCGGACGGAGTAGGTATATGGAAGAGCTGTTTATATGGGGGGCTGAGAACGCCCACTGGCTGTGGTGGGGGCTTGGCCTCCTGCTGCTGGCAGGTGAGATGGTTATTCCCGGCGTCTATCTTTTGTGGATCGGTGTCGCGGGCCTGGCTACGGGGCTGGTCGCGTTTTTTATGCCAGGCATGGGGTTTGATGGGCATGGCCTTGTCTTCGCGGTGTTTGGTGCGGCATCCATCTATATTGGAAACCGCTATTTCTATAACCGCTTTAAAGAGGCGGGAGAACCTACGGTCAATACACGCGGACGTAGCCATGTAGGACGCATTTATTCGGTGTGCTCACCAATCATCAATGGTCGGGGGCATGTTACGGTAGGGGATAGCCGCTGGCTCGCAGAGGGGCCTGATGCGCCGGAAGGTACACGAGTGAAGGTTAAAGCTGTTGAAGGCACCGTATTGACGGTAGAACCTGTCGACGATTGACAGGGGCAATTTTTTCGACCATCAGCATTCCATGACTTTGGCCAGCACGATGAAATCTTTTGCGGCCGCTTGGTTGACAAGCGGTGCGCGGCTTCAGTTCAGGCGCGGCAGCGCTGAGCTGGGGCGACGCATTCGACGGATGCCGCATGAGCTCATATATTTTCACCGTGCGGATGATCCATATAGCCAGCTGATGGTGCAGGTATTACCTGATCTAGCCGCGCGTTTCGACGTCACGATCCGCCCGTTGGTGGTGGAGCGACTGCCGGCGAACATGTACCCGGACCCTCAACGGTTTGAAGCCTACAGCATTTTGGATGCGGCGCGCCTTGCGCGGCTTTATGGTCTCGGCTTTCCCTCCAGCGCGACAGTGCCTGACAGGCTGGCGGTGGGGATGGCGAACCGCCATTTGGCCAAATTGCAGGACGACCCGAACTTTTTCTCGGTCGCAGAGGAAGTAGGTGCCGCCCTTTGGCAGCAGGATATCAAAGCGGTGCGTACGCTTTGTGTGGCAGCGGATATTGACGAAAAAATCCTCCAGGACAATGAAGGACTGTTACGTACGCTTGGCCATTATGCTTCGGGCAATGTGTTTTATGGCGGTGAGTTTTACCCAGGGCTGGACCGGTTAGACCATCTGGAGAGGCGCCTGAACCGATTGTCACTTGGTGACAGCGAAGTGCATTTTGAGCTGACACGTTTATGGCGGTATGATCTGGAGAATTTGGACCGCAGCGTCTCCGGTCGGACATTGGAGCTCTATTTTTCAGTGCGCAGTCCATACAGCTATCTGGGTTTGCATCACGCAGCCGACCTGGCGGCGGCGACAGGGCTTCGGCTAAAGCTCAGGCCCGTAATGCCCATGGTGATGCGCGGGCTAAAGGTGCCGCCAGCCAAAGCTGGTTATATTTTGCATGATACAGCGCGCGAGGCACGACTGGAAAACTTGCCCTTCGGGCGCATAGTGGACCCACTGGGGCATGCTACCAAACGCGCGATGGCGCTGGGTTTCAGGCTGGCGGAGGACGGTGAGGACCTCGCGTTCTTCAAGGCGTTTACCAGGGCTGCGTTTGCGGAAGGTATTGATGGCGCGACTGATGGCGGCCTAAGCCGTGTTCTGGAACGCGCGGGTATTTCCCCGTCTAAGCTTTCAGGCGCAATGTCAGCCGATATATGGGGGCCACTTGCCGAAAAGAACCGACAGATGATGTTGATGAGCGGTAGTTGGGGAGTGCCAACGTTCCGCATCGGCAATGAAACGCTATGGGGCCAAGACCGCATGTGGGCCATTGTCGACGCGTTGAGGCAACACTGACCGCATCAGACGCTCGTTTTGTCGCACACTTTTGCTGCTGTGATTGACTAATCCGCTTACCCAATTATCCTCGGCAGCTTGTGAATGGGGTAAGCCCCGGGTTGGGGCTCTCGGTATGCTGTACATGGGGGTGTGCGGCGTTATATTTGGGAAAAAGACACGTGAAAATAAAAATGAAATTGCGCAAGGGCCTTTCGGTGCTGACGCTTGCAGCACTTGCAGCTTGTACCGGTGCGCAAGTTGAAAAGGCAACGTCGGATAGCACTATTCCATCCTTTAGCGCGGACCGCATCGAAGCGGACGTCACTTTTTTGGCGGATGATTTGCTACGCGGTCGCGATACCGGTAGCGAAGGCTATCGCATCGCTGCAAACTATGTTGCAGCGGAATATGCGCGGCTCGGCCTGAAGCCAGCGGGCACCGACGGTTCCTATTTTCAGGAAGTTCCGTTTCAGAAGGCGAAACTGAACCAGGAAACCGCCACCATGTCGTTGACCATAGGCGGCGATGAAAAAGCCCTGACACTCGGTGACGATTATTATGTGGGCGGCGATGTACGAGCTCCCGCAGGCGATCAGACTGGTGATATTGTATTTGCGGGGTACGGTATTTACGCGCCCGAACTTGGCCATGACGACCTCGAAGGGCTGGACCTTGACGGTAAGATAGTGCTGGTAATTTCCGGTGCGCCAACAACTTTCCAGACCGAAATCCGCGCGCATCACGGCTCGTCGACCACCAAGAAGGCTGAACTCGCCAAGCGCGGGGCGGTTGGCTATATCACGGTGAATTCGCTGTCCAATGAAAAGCGCCGCCCATTCTCCCGGCTGAAAAAATATCTCGACTATGAAACCTTTGACTGGGTGATGCCTGCAACTGAAAGCGAGGGGGCACCCGTGATCGCGGCGTCGGCTTCCATCAGCCATGATGTTGCCAAAACCATTTTCACAGCAGCGGGCAAGTCCTTCGAGGAGGTGATGAACGAAGCTGAAGTTGGCGCGCCTGAAGGGTTTGATACAGCTGTTAAAGCCCATATCAAGCTGGAGAGTGTGCTCTCAGAGGTGTTTTATAGCCCGAACGTGCTGGGTGTGATCGAGGGTTCCGACCCTACGCTCAAGGATGAATATGTTGTTCTGTCGGCGCACCTGGACCATATCGGTGAAAGCCTGCATCCAAAAGGGGATGACAAGGTCAATAACGGAGCAATTGACAACGCAACGGGAGTGGCCGTGATGATGGACGTCGCACGGGCATACGCGCGTGCGGATGTGAAACCGCGCCGCTCCATCCTGTTCGCCGCTGTGGTGGCGGAAGAAAAAGGCCTTCTGGGCGCCGAGTATTTTGCTCATTTCCCAACGGTTGAGAAAAGCAGCCTGGTGGCAAACGTTAACCTCGATATGCCGATTCTTCTCTATGATTTCAGCGATGTTGTAGCCTTCGGTGCAGATCGTAGCAGCTTGGGGCCGGTTACCGATAAGGCACTGGCAGAGATAGGCCTGAGCCTGAGCCCGGACCCGATGCCGGAAGAAGGCATTTTCACGCGCAGCGACCACTACCGCTTTGTGCAACAGGGGATTCCGTCGGTGTTCCTGGTGACTGGCTGGGGCAAGACCACACTTGGCGAAGATGGCGGCGCCATTTTTCGGGAGTTTCTGGGCAAGACGTACCATTCACCCCATGATGATCTGACACAGGCTATCAATTATGAAGCTGGCGCCAAGTTTGCGAAGGTGAACTGGTTGATTGTTAACGCTGTGGCGAATGCTGATGAGCGGCCGACCTGGAATGATGGAGATTTTTTCGGGCAAACCTTTTCCAAGTAAGGAAGTCTGATAGTCAAACAAGGCGCTGCCGAAGGGCGGCGCCTTTTGTTATTGCTCGGACACTGCAATCGCGAGGGTGTAAAGCCCCGTGCGCAGGAGGGCAGGGAACGCGCCACCGTGGTTCGCCATCAGGGCAATAGCAATGTCATGCTCAGGGTCAACCAGCAATAGCGCTACGCCGCCCATGGACCCGCCAGAGTGCCAGACAAGATGCTCGTGCACGATGGGGGTATATTCCGTCAGACCGTCACGAATAAGGCGTGCATGCATGTTACTAGCGGTCATCCAGCCAATGCCAAACCCGGCAGGTGAACCATTTTTGGTGAACTGCTCGGTGAACAGTAGATCCAACGTCTCCTGTTTGAGAAACCCTGGTTCGGTATGCGCGAGCCCGAAGCGTGCTACGTCCGAGGCCGTGGCAATAAAGCCGCCACCAGCCCACTTGTAGCTGTTGTCAACAAATGGCGCGATAACCGGCGTATCATTGTCGCTTGAATGAAAAGCTGACAGCTGGGGAAAGACACGCGTCACGTCCTCCGCTGCAGTGTCGTACATTTCAAGCGGCTTGAATATATCGCGCGTCATCATCGGCAGGAAATCCTCGTCCGCAGCCCCTTCAAGGGCCGCGCTGATCAGGTTCCATGCATGGCTTGAATAGGAAACTCGCGTGCCAGGTTCAAATGCCAGGGGGTCCGCGGCGAACATCTGAATGCCATCGGTGACAGTGTCATAGTGATGGGTGTTGAGAAATTCGTCGCCTTTGTAGTGGCGGACACCTCCCATATGCGCAGATGCCTGACGGATGCTGACAGGCCACCGCTTTTTTGTGAAGCTGGGGACGTATGTTCCGATGGATACGTCGAGATCCAGTTTACCCGCTTCGTAGAGTTTGCCGACAAGAGCGGCGGTGAAGACTTTTGAAATACTGCCGACGCGCATCTGTGTACTGGCGTTTACAGCTTCGCCAGTTTCAATGTTCGCTGTTCCAAAGCCCGCCGCATAAACAACATGCTCACCCTTTCCGACGGCAACGGTAATGCCGGTTACCGTAGGCGAAGTTAGTTCCTTCTCAATAGCCTGAGGCAAGCTATTGTCGAGCGCAGAGCCGAGGTCGGCACTGGCGGGTAAAGTGAAAAACAGGCCTATGACGGCAGCAAGTCCAAGACCGGACGTCCGCATATGATCTCCCCACTGGTTATTTCTTTATGGGTAGCACTATATCTTTCAGAATGACTGATTACCAGTGATCAACTGGACTTGACTTTTTTGAAGCTTGGCAGCTTGACGCGTCTACTGGAAACTTCTGCTTTCAAGCCATCCTGTTCGGACTGGGAGATGATGTTTTTCAGCCCGGCCTTTGTTGCACATTCATTGGCCCATAATGCTGCGTGATATTGCCTCCGCCGCACAAGAAACTTGATGATGGCCTTGAATTCCGACGTTGTTTCCAGGCCATCACATCCTTCACAGACCAAGGCTTGTTGGCGTTTGACGCTTTTTGCGGAGAAAGCTTCGAAGCAGAAGTTTTTCGCCCGTAGTATGCGGTTCCGCGATCGCAATGACAGCAGCTTCGTCATTGGGACGAACTGTTCTGGTTGCGGGAGGTCGTTTCGTCCCAGCCGTTCTTCCGCTATGTCGTGTGGAATGATCGCGCGAAGCGATTTCCGCTCTGCGTCTATATCCATCACCAGCTCGCATAACGCACTTTGGATGCGTCGTGCGGCCAGCATCGCGGCTTCCGCGCTGCGGTGCTTTCCAGATGGCTTGAAGCCGCGTTTTTCAGCTTCCACTTTCGGCGTGAGTTTCATCGCCCTGCATACCGCCACGAAACTTTCCCATGTGTGTTCAACCGGGGTGCCCGTGAAAGCGTGGTTCTCAACCAGATAATCCGAGACCCTGCGGGCGTAGGCTGCATTGTCGTGCTGCGCATTTAATTTGAGTAGAAAATCGCATTCTTCTGCTGATATGGACCGGTTCACCGTTAGTTCTGGCAGGTTGGGCACGGTTTCGCCGTCAAAGCCGAGTAGATCGAAAAAAGCAGCGCCCAGCCTGTTTTTATGCTCGCCGTAATCGGCAACGGTAAATGTCTCGAAAATGCTGCCGAACAGCGCGCTGAATTTATCGTGCTTATATTTGAAGCGGGTGCTCCACTTTTCAAAGGGCAGCTTGATCGTACCTCTTTTGACACTCTGCAGGTAGGCGGAAATAGCCAATTCAAATGGATCACGCACAAAAGCAATAGCATGGACCTTATACCCATAATCCATCGCTGCCTTGCGTATTTCTTCCAGGGTACGCTCTGGTAGATGAGAGAGGTTTTCATTTGATATCAGGCTGTTGGTCCTGCCACCTGACAGATAGGGAGCCAATGCATCTTCGACCGCCATGCCCTGCGACAGGTGAGCCACGAACCAGTTTCCATTGCCGGATGATATCCTGCCTTCTTTCGCTCTCTCCGTGGCGTTGTCATCGACCTGTTGGTAGTCGATGTCCAATGTTTCCGCCATGAACTGTGTATTCCGGGCAAACACCGTCTGAAGGAAGCTTGATCCGGTTTTAGGAAAACCGGCATGAAGATAAAGCGTTTTCACGTCTTGTTGGCCTTGTATGGCTGTCGGTAAGTATGTGATAGGCCGAGGCTTGGTGGTGTGTCAACGACCAGGCGCTTGTCCCCGTGTGGCATGATAGCGCAGTAACTAAAACGGCATCAGGGCTTGTAAGGTGCCATGCCCTGGTTTGCCAGGGCGTCCGCACGTTCGTTACCCGCGTCGCCTGCGTGCCCCTTAACCCAGATCCAGTCGATATCATGGCGTGCAACGGCGTCGTCAAGCGCCTGCCACAGGTCTGCATTTTTGACCGGCTTTTTAGCGGCCGTGCGCCAGCCCTTGGCTTTCCAGCCGTGGATCCATTTGGTAATGCCGTCCCGCACGTAGGTGCTGTCGGTATGCAGTTTGATATGGCAGGGTCGTGACAGCGCGTTCAACGCTTCAATTGCCGCCGTCAGTTCCATACGGTTGTTGGTGGTTTCCATTTCGCCGCCGGTCAGCTCTTTTTCGTGTTCACCATACAGCAGCAGAGCCCCCCAGCCTCCGGGGCCCGGGTTGCCGGAGCAGGCGCCGTCGGTATAGATATCCACGGTCTTTTTCCTAGACGACATAATCGGCTGCGTCCCGTACTTGCTGGTGGAATTTCAGTTTGCGCACATATTCCATCGGGTCGTGGGGCTTGACCACCGCGTCCTTGACGGGGTTCAGCCAGTCATATAGCCGCGTCAGCAGGAACCGCAACGCCGCCCCCCGGCAGAGGGTTGGCAGCGCCGCAACCTCAGGGCCGGAAAGGCGCTTGTGAGTATCATAAAGTTCAGTCAGGCGTTTAGCGCGTACAGCATCGAAGCGTTGCTGGCCGTCAAAACACCAGGCATTGATGCACACGGCGATATCATAGGCGAAATAGTCGGTGCAGCCGAAGTAGAAGTCGATCACCCCGGTGATTTCGTCGCCGGTGAAGAGCACGTTGTCCGGAAACAGGTCGGCGTGAATCGTGCCTTTGGGCAGGCCTGGCGGCCAGTTTGCGTCAAGATAAGTCAGTTCATCGTCGATCAGCGCAGCAAGACCCGGCATCACCTTATCCGCCCGTGCGTGGGTGGCTTCGGCAAGCGTATGCCAGCCTTCAAGTGACAGGTTATTTTCACGGACTTCGGCAAAGCCTTCTGTTGCGGTATGCATGCGGGCCAGCATGGCGCCAAGCGCGGCGCACTGGTCGGGGCTGGGGTAATTGACACTGACACCGGAGAGGAAACTGATCAGGCACGCGGGCCGCCCCGCCAGCATCTTGAGCGCGTCACCGCGCTTGTCGCGAATTGGCAGCGGCGAGGGGATGTCATGCTCTGCCAGATGTTCCATCATGTTCAGGAAATAGGGCAGGTCTTCAGGGTCGGCACGTTTTTCATACAGCGTCAAGATAAAACGCGCGCTGGTCGTCTCCAGAAGATAGTTCGAGTTCTCCACGCCTTCGGCGATACCCTTGAAGCTGATGGCACTGCCAACGTCATATCCGGACAAAAACTCAGCGAGTGTGCGGTCGTCTACCTGAGTATAAACCGCCATCAGGCAACATCCTTCAGTATAGGGGGCACCTTGAAGGTCACGTCTTCTTCCGCCGTGGTTACCAGTTCCACCCGCGCGTCATAGCGCTCTTTCAAGGCCTCGATGACTTCTTCCACCAGAATTTCCGGCGCGCTGGCGCCAGCGGAAATACCAACCGACTTGGCGCCCGCGATCCAGTCCCAGTCAAGATCAGCGGCGCGCAGCACAAGGCGTGCCGGACACCCGGCCTTCTCGGACACTTCAACAAGACGGCGGCTGTTCGACGAATTACGCGAACCAATAACGATCACACGGTCAGCCTGCCGTGCTACTTCCTTCACCGCCACTTGCCTGTTGGTCGTGGCGTAACAGATATCTTCCTTCTTCGGTTTGGTCAGGCCGGGAAAGCGGCGTTCAAGAACCGCGACGATCTCGGTCGTGTCATCGACCGACAGGGTGGTCTGGGTGACAAAGGAAAGCTCGTTTGCGTCTTCCGGCAGCACGCGCTCGGCATCCTCAACCGTTTCAATCAGGGTCATGGAGCCCATGGGAACCTGCCCCATGGTGCCGATGACTTCGGGGTGCCCGGCATGGCCGATCATCAGAATGTGGCGGCCGCGCGACTGGTGGCGCTCCACCTCGCGGTGCACCTTGCTTACCAGCGGGCAGGTGGCGTCCACATATATCATCTTGCGGGCCTCGGCCTCTGCGGGTACTGCCTTTGGCACACCGTGTGCGGAGAAAACCACAGGCACATCGTCCGGTACCTCAGACAGTTCGTCCACAAACACAGCGCCTTGTGCCTCAAGTCCTTCAACCACATAGCGGTTGTGCACAATTTCGTGCCGCACGTAAACGGGTGCGCCGAACTTTTTGATTGCCAGCTCCACAATCTTGATCGCACGGTCTACGCCCGCACAGAAACCTCGCGGGTTGGCCAGCAATATGCGCAGGGGAGCAGTCTTTGACGATGCCATTTGCATCTTCTCCTCGGGAACAATTCCCCCTTTAGCTACCTGTCATACCCGCGCGGGTCAAGGCGCTGCGTGCGCAGGCATATGCTTTTCCGTCCGCTTTTCCAGCCCCATTTTTGCCACCCTTCGATTTTAGGCTCGACATCAAGGGTAAAGGCGGGCATGGGGTCTTTCTGGATAAGATAGTCATGGCGACCAGATGCCTGCTTGCGCTTGGGCCATGTTCTTTTTATGATCGCCGCCAAATTCCGTGTGGCGTGACTGGAAGCTTGGGCTAAGTCGCTGCGGTACAAGTGATTTATTGAAAGGGTTTTTAATGTCGGTTCGTTTTGCGCTATTGGCGGCGGTTGCTTTCATACTGGCTGCCTGTAACAGAAGCCCGCTTGAGGTCGTCGTTTCGCGCTGCCCCGCCGTTGCTGTTGTGGGCGACATGAATACCCTTACTCAATTCAAGGGTGAAGGCCGCGCCACCGATGATGTGATGTACACTGCTTCCATCATGGATGTGACAAGCAACTGTACCGAGGAAGAATCGGTTGATTCCCGCGTTACCTTTTACGTCGGCGCGACGTCAGGCCCCGCGTTCAGTGGCCGGGAGGTCACCCTGCCATATTTCGTGGCGATCCTGAAAGACAACAGCCAGATCGTCTCCAAGGAAGTATTTGAGGTTACCCTGCGCTTTGACAGCAAGGGCTTCGCTCGCTCGAAGGAAGTGGTAACGCAACATATCCCAACCATTGCCCAGGCCCGGCGCTATAATTATGAAGTGCTGCTCGGCTTTCAGATGGATGCACAGGACGTTGTGTTTAACATGGAGCGGTAGGACGCGTGCCATTTGTGAGGCGGGTTTGAGGAAGGGGCCACAGGGCCCCTTTTTAATTGCTTGTAGTGTTCCTTCGCGATTGACTCCGGCCCCTGTCTCCTGCATATGATCGCGGCACATCAGGTCACGCATCAGCCCCTTACGGGTTTGCTGCATCGCCTGTGCGGGAGAGATTGGCTGCGGGGTAACCCGAAAGTCAGCGCCGAAGGAGCAACCGCCCCGGAAACTCTCAGGCAAAAGGACCGCACGGCTACGTGACCCTCTGGAAAGCAGCACCGCCTCGTGCGTTGCTCACCGACGGGGTAAGCCGGGTTGCATTTGTAGCTCTGGTCAAATCTCTCAGGTACCGTGACAGAGGGGGCTTGACGCCGGTCTTGACTGGCAGATTGCTTATGCGGAGGCCGCCCTGATGACTGACGACACACTTCTCAAGACCCCCCTTTATGATTTACACGTCGCCCAAGGTGGCAAGATGGTACCGTTTGCTGGTTATTCCATGCCAGTGCAGTATCCGCTGGGCATCATGAAAGAACATGAATTCACGCGCGAGAAGGCTGGGCTTTTTGATGTGTCGCACATGGGGCAATGTTTCATTCACTCAAAAGACGGGTCTGACCCTGCGGCAGCCATTGAGAAGCTGATGCCTGGTGCCCTGCAGGTGCTCAAGCCCGGCAAGATGCGCTATACCTTGCTGCTCAATGAAGACGGCGGCATTGAGGATGACCTGATGGTCACCCGCACCCATGACGCGGACGGCAAGCTGTATGTGGTGGTCAACGCCGCTTGCAAAGACAAAGACTATGACATTCTTGAAGAGAAACTTGGCCACCTGATCACGGTGGAGCCGCTTGAAGACCGCGGACTTATCGCGCTGCAAGGCCCTAGGGCAGTTGCAGTGCTGGCAGAACTCGCCCCCGAAGTGGCTGACCTTGGCTTCATGGAGGCAACCGCTGTCACGCTTGAAGGCGTGGTGTGCTGGGTGTCGCGCTCAGGCTACACAGGCGAAGACGGCTACGAAATTTCTGTGCCCGAAAGCGAAGCGAAGGCGCTGGCCGAACGCCTTTTGCGCTCGGGCGATGTTGAGCTTATTGGCCTTGGTGCACGTGACAGCCTGCGCCTTGAAGCCGGGCTGTGCCTTTCTGGCCATGATTTTGACGCAACCATCAGCCCGGTAGAAGCTGGTGTTACCTTCGCGCTGGGTAAAAAGCGCCGCGAGGATGGTGATTTCGCTGGTGCGGCGCGCATCCTGAAGGAACTCAGTGAAGGCCCATCCAAGGTTCGGGTCGGTCTCAAGCCCGCAGGGCGTGCGCCAGCGCGTGAAGGTACCCCTATCGCAGACGCGGATGGCAATGAGATCGGTATCGTCACATCGGGCGGTTTTGGCCCTACGGTTGGTGGCCCGGTAGCGATGGGATTTGTTCCCACGGCATTTGCCGATGAGGGAACAGAAGTGCAGTTGATGATCCGCGGCAAGGCGCATGCCGCCGTAGTCGCAAAAACACCGTTTATTGAGCAGCGCTACGTGCGCAAAAAAAGCATCTTAAGCCTGGATTTATGGAGGATAGGCCCATGATTAAGTTCACTGAAGAGCATGAGTGGCTGGAAGTGGAAGGCGATGTCGCCACCGTTGGTATTACCGACTATGCACAAAACGCATTGGGCGATGTTGTGTTTGTCGAACTGCCTGAAGTTGGCGCGACCTACGATAAGGGCGACGAAGTTGCCGTTGTAGAATCTGTCAAAGCTGCCAGCGAAGTGTATGCACCACTTGCGGGCGAAATCGTTGAGGTCAATGAAGCGCTTGAGGGGGAACCGGCCCTTGTGAACACCGCAGCGCTTGACGCTGGCTGGTTCTTTAAAATGAAGCTCGCTGACGTTGGCGACCTTGACGACCTGATGGACGAGACAGCTTATAACGAGTTTGTCGAGGGTCTCGACTAAAGACTGTTTGGCGCTGGCCGGGAAGAACCCGCGCCAGCGTTTTCTCTTTGGCGGCCCATTACACGCAACTGGGGCCGCTTGACTTAAGGAGTTGGGTGCATGCGCTATCTGCCGCTGACGGCCGCTGACCGGCAATCCATGCTGGAAAAAATCGGCGTCCGCCATATTGATGATCTTTTCAAGGACGTGCCAAACGCTGTCCTGAATCCGGAAATTGACCTGCCGCGCCATAAGGCAGAGATGGAGGTCGAGCGCCACCTCTC
Organism: Kordiimonas aestuarii; assembly: GCF_025574465.1. GTDB lineage: Bacteria > Pseudomonadota > Alphaproteobacteria > Sphingomonadales > Kordiimonadaceae > Kordiimonas > Kordiimonas aestuarii. The sequence continues at coordinate 134,023 of NZ_JAOBPP010000015.1, read as the reverse complement.
ACGCATGGCTGGCAAAAACACGGCCGCAGGCAGTGTGCCCTTTTTTGTGGGTGCTGGCGCCTACAAGCACCATGTGCCAGCAAGCGTTGACCACCTGATCCAGCGCGGTGAATTCCTGACGGCTTATACGCCCTACCAGCCTGAGATCGCGCAAGGTACGCTCCAGTATATCTTTGAATTCCAGACCCAGGTTGCGCAACTGACCGGCATGGATGTGGCGAATGCCTCCATGTATGACGGCTCCACGGCCTGTGCCGAGGCTGTGCTGATGGCCCGCCGCGTGACACGGCGGAAAAAGGCCATCATGGCAGGCAGCTTGCACGCGCATTACCGTGCGGTGGTTGAGACAACAACGCAGTACACCGAAGATGTGATTGTAGCGCAAAAGCCCAACCCCGCAGACCCCGAAGCTGAGCTCAAAGCTGTTATCGACGCGATAGACGACGAGACAAGCTGCGTTGTGGTGCAGAACCCCGGTGTGTTCGGCCATGTGCTTGACCTGCGCCCGGTGGCCGAAGCCGCACACGCCAAAAAAGCCTTGCTGGTTGTGGTGGTGACAGAAGTCATGAGCCTGGGCCTGATCCAGAGCCCGGGTGAAATGGGAGCCGATATTGTGGTTGGTGAAGGCCAAAGCATCGGCAATGGCCTTAACTTTGGCGGACCGTATGTTGGCTTATTTGCTACCAACCAGAAATATGTGCGTCAGATGCCGGGCCGCCTGTGTGGCCAGACGGTTGACGCTGACGGCAAGCGGGGGTTTGTGTTGACCCTTTCAACGCGTGAGCAGCATATACGCCGTGAAAAAGCGACGTCGAATATCTGTACCAACGCTGGCCTTTGTGCCCTTGCCTTCACTGTCCACATGACGCTTCTGGGCGAAAAGGGCCTGCGCGGTGTGGCGAAGGTAAACCACAAGAATGCGATCGCTCTCAGGGATGCGATGAAAGCTGTGAACGGCGTGGACGTGCTGACAAATGCCTTCTTCAACGAGATCGCGGTCAAGCTGCCGAAGGCAGCGGCGGGCGTGGTTGATGCGCTGGCGGAGCGCGGCGTTCTTGCCGGTGTGCCGGCGTCGCGCCTTTATGCGGGTGACGGGCTTGACGATGTTTTGATCATGGCGGCAACCGAGACCGTAACAGCGGACGATATTGACGTGCTCAAGGGCGCGCTTGAGGAGGTGCTCTAATGGCGATGAATAGTCAGGGCCGTCCAACGGCCGCAACCGGCGGCAGTGACGGCAAACAATTTGAAAGTTTTTCAGGGCATGTAGGACTGCGCCTTGCCGAGCCACTCATTTTTGAACTGGGCACGACCGAGACCACAGGCGTGGATTATGAAGATACGAGCGATCTTGAACTTTCATGCGGTGGGCTTGAGCGCACCGGTGAGATCGGCTGTCCCGGTCTCGCCGAACCGGATACAGTACGTCACTACACACGCCTCAGTCGCCGCAACTATGGCATCGACATGGGTGTGTTCCCGCTTGGGTCGTGCACCATGAAGCATAACCCGCGCCTGAATGAGAAAGTGGCGCGTCTGCCGGGCTTTGGCGATATCCACCCGCTGGCCCCCAAAGGTACGGTGCAGGGCGCATATCAGTTGATGGATGAGCTAAGCCACTGGCTGATGACATTGACCGGCATGCCCGCCGTAGCCCTCAGCCCCAAGGCCGGGGCGCATGGTGAGTTGTGTGGCGTGATGGCCATCCGCGCGGCGCTTGAAGCCCGCGGTGATGCACGTGAGGTGGTCCTGTGCCCTGAATCAGCGCATGGCACTAACCCGGCAACGGCAGCATTCTGCGGTTACAAAGTGAAGTCGATCCCGGCGAAGGATAATGGCCGTGTTGACCTCGAGGCGCTCAAGGCTGCGCTTGATGACACCGTTGCGGCGGTGATGATCACCAACCCGAATACCTGTGGCTTGTTTGAAAATGAAGTGCGTGAAATCGCGGATGAGATTCACAAAGCCGGTGCCTTCTTCTACTGCGATGGCGCCAACTTTAACGCTATCGTTGGCAAGGCGCGCCCGGGTGATCTCGGTGTGGATGCCATGCACATCAACCTGCACAAAACCTTCTCAACCCCGCATGGCGGTGGTGGGCCGGGCTCTGGGCCGGTGGTCTTCTCCGACGCGCTCAAGGACTTTGTTCCAGTGCCATATGTCTTAAAAACGGACGACGGCTTTGACATTGTGGAAGATCAGACAGGCAAATCCTTTGGCCGACTGACAGCTTTTCAGGGACAGATGGGCATGTATGTGCGCGCACTTTCCTATATGCTGAGCCATGGTTCGGACGGTCTCAAGCAGGCGTCTGAGGATGCAGTGCTGAACGCCAACTATGTGCTGGCATCACTCAAGGATGTGATGAGCCCGTCTTATGATGGCCCCTGCATGCACGAAGCGCTGTTTGACGACCGGTTCCTCAAAGACACGGGCGTCACCACGCTTGATTTCGCCAAAGCCATGATTGATGAGGGTTACCACCCGATGACCATGTACTTCCCGCTGGTAGTGCATGGTGCCATGCTGATTGAGCCGACGGAAAGTGAAAGCAAGACCAACATGGATCAGTTTATCCGTTCCATGCGCGGTCTTGCGGAAGCGGCGAAGGCGGGCGAGGTCGCCCGTTTTGAAGGTGCGCCTTACCATGCGCCTTGGAGCCGCCTTGACGAGACACAGGCCGCGCGCCAGCCAATCCTGCGCTTTGCCGCCGAATAGATTGCGCGTAAGCCATTGAGGTAATTGCAAAACCACTCGCATATGGTGCGGGTGGTTTTGTCTGCCACAGCTAGTTTCCTTCTTGGACCATTACCCCTTTGGTGCTAGCGTATGGCCGCGATGAGGGAGGAGCATCTGTGAGCAAACGTATTCTCGTTGTTGATGATTCGGCGACCATGCGGGATTTGCTGATCCGGTATCTGCAGGGGGGCGACAATCTCGTGGCCGGTGCCGACAGTGGCGCTCAGGCGCTCGATCTCCTCAAAACTGAACGCTATGATGTTATCGTGACAGACTTGGCCATGCCCGAAATGGATGGTTTTGGCCTTATCCGCGCAATCTCTGAACTGGACTGGGACCCTTCCGTTATTCTGCTGACGGGCCATGATGCCCGCACATTGCAGTCAGCCAAGGAACTGGCGCTTGCCTACAGTATCAATCTCCTCGGTACGCTCACCAAGCCAGTGAACAAGGATATGCTGCTGCATATGCTGAGCGACGTGGCGGATACTCGTACGCAAGGTCGTACCGGTACCGAAACAGTCCTTGCGGAAAATGAATTCATGCGTGGGCTGATGACAGATGGTCTGTCGCCTGTCTTCCAGCCGAAGATTAGCCTCAAGACCGGTGCGCTCGCGGGCGCCGAAGTGTTTGCACGTTGGCGGGCACCCAATGGTGGCTACCTGGGGGCTGGGGCCGTGATTAAGGCCGCACAGGAAAAGGGCCATATGGACGTGCTGACCTACCGCATGCTGGAGTTGGCGATGCAGCAACAGGGTAGGTGGCGCAAACAGGGACTGGAACTTGCCTTATCCATCAATGTGGCGAGCGATAACCTGCGTAAAGCGGACTTTGCTGATGTGGTCTCCGGCCTTGCCGAACAATTTGAGGTGGAGCCGAAGATGGTGCGCCTTGAGGTGACGGAAGCCGACCTTGACGTGGACGTGCGCGTCCCTCTTGAAGTGCTGTCGCGGCTGAGCCTGCGCGGCTTCGGCTTGGCGCTCGATGATTTTGGTACCGGTTTCGCATCGCTTATGCGGCTCAAGACCATCCCGTTTGATGAGATTGTGGTTGACCGGATGTTTATAAGTCGTGCAGCTGAGGACGACACTTCCCGCATCATTCTGGAATCCGCGATCGAACTGTCACACAAGCTCAATCTGCGCTGCACCTGTGAAGGGGTGGAAACGGAAGAGCAATTGACGATTATCCGTGCTTTGGGGGCCGATTATGCGCAAGGGTATTTGCTGGGCAAGCCGATGACGGCGGAGGAATTCCTGATCTGGTTCGAAGATTACAGGGACGGAGTTCTTATGATACCGGGGCTGGGTACCTGATCAGCCCTTGGCACCGCGGAAGAAAAGCCGCACCGCATCATCGCGGAACTGGCGCATCTGATCATCCCCAAAGGGGCTGTCGGTCAGGATGCCACTGAGTGGCGCCACAACAAACGGATAAACCAGCATCCCCATGATGAGCACCACGTGCCGGAGGTCATCTGCATCTTCGCGCATACGGCCTTCGGCCTTCTCATTGGCAAACAGGGTCAACCATTTTGCAAGAATGCGCGGCGCAAACTCTGCGGCGAAATGGTCCCGTAGATGCCCGCTTTCCATAATGACTTCCCGGATCATGAGGTGAGGCATCCAGCGGCGTTCCAGCAGGTGATCATGGAAAGTGATCGCCCATTCCTCAAGTGTCGAAGGCTCATCCAGTTTATCGAGAAGAGGTTTGAAGGCCCCGTTGAACACCGCTTCCAACAGCCCGTCCTTACCGCCGAAGTAATAGTGCACCATCGCAGGTGTCACATCCGCTGCCTTGGCGAGTGCCGGGATCTTAGTAGCAGCATATCCCTGCTGCGAAAAAACCGGTCCTGCAACGTCAATCAGGCGTGCGCGGCGGTCTTCGTTATTGTCTTTCGGGCGACCCGCGCCGCGGCGCTTTTTTTCTCGTGTGCTCATAACCCTTAAATTAATTGACTAATTAATTAATTTCAAGCATATAATACATGAACCGAGTCCTTCAGCGAGGAAATCGGCAGGTAATCATAAGCGTCACAAAGGCGCAGAATCCAGAAGGTGAGTGTGCTGCACAGAGTGCGGTCACTCTCTTGCTGTTTTACATGGGAAAGGCCGGTAATGAAGTTCGTCCGTTTTTTGATTGTGCTTTTGGTCGCTGGTGGGGTTGCTACCGCGGCTTGGTATATGAACAGGCTGGAAACGGATGGCATGATTTATCCAGGTTATGTGGAAGGGGAATATATTGAGCTGTCGGTACCTGTGTCCGGCACGCTTGCCTCCCTGAATATTATGCGGGGGCAGCGCGTTGAAGCGGGCGCAGCCTTGTTCTCGCTCGATAAAACCACGGCGATGGCGGACGTCGCACAAGCTGAAGCAGGGGTCGAACGCACACGGGCAGAGCTCGCGGACCGGAAAAAGGGCGCGCGGGCTGAGGAGCTTGAAGTCAGGCGCGCCGAAATGCGCGAGGCTGAAGCCACGCTTTTGAACGCAGAGCAGGAGCTCAAGCGTCAGCGGGACCTTGTGGGCAGCACAGCATTCGTGCAGGCAAAGCTTGACAGTGCCAAGGCGGCGTACGGTCAGGCAAGGGCAAGGCTTGCAGCCTTGCAGCAGGCGTTTGACGTGGCAAATCTGCCCGCGCGACAAGACCAGCTTGAAGCGGCCGGGCAGGTAGTCAGGGAAGCAGAGGCAACACTGGCCAAGGCAAACCGGCGTGTCGCGGAGCTGGCGCCTGTAGCCCCGGTAGGTGCTGTGGTGCAGGATACATACTTCCTGCCCGGTGCATGGGTGCCCGCCAACAAGCCTGTAGTGACGCTGTTGCCCGATGATAAACGCAAGTTGCGCTTCTTCGTGCCTGAAGCGGAGATCGCAAGGATAAAGTTGGGCCAACCCATGGCCTTCACCTGTGATGGCTGCGAGGTGGGCTTGCGCGCCAGTGTGATTTATATCGCGCCTGAAGCTGAGTACACACCGCCGGTGATTTATTCCGCAGACAGCAGGGAAAAGCTTGTTTTTCTCATTGAGGCGCTGCCAATGGATGGTGTGATATTGCCTGTCGGTCTGCCGGTTGAGGTGGAGCGTGTTCAATGAACGGTGCGCCCGAGCTGGCCTCCGACCTCGCAATTGATGTCTCGGGCCTTGTGAAGATTTTTGATGAACGTCGGGTGGTGGATGACTTCTCCCTCCAGATCCCCAAAGGGAAGATTTTTGGATTCCTTGGCCCCAATGGCAGTGGCAAGACAACAACCTTGCGTATGTTGTGCGGGCTCTTGACGCCAGACGAAGGCGCGGGCACGTGTCTTGGGCTTGATCTTCGGGGGCAGGCACCGCTGATCAAGCGTCAAACCGGCTACATGACACAGAAATTCAGTCTCTATGAAGACCTGACAATCCGTGAGAATCTGGAGTTTGTTGCACGGCTTTATGAGATGGACCGCCGCGCCGAGCGCGTGGAAGAGGCGCTCAAGGATCTTGGTCTGTGGGGGCGACGCAACCAGCAGACAGGCACCTTGTCTGGTGGATGGAAACAGCGCCTTGCACTGACCGCCTGTATTTTGCATGAGCCCCGACTTCTGCTGCTGGATGAACCCACGGCGGGGGTGGACCCCAAGGCGCGGCGCGAGTTCTGGGATGAAATCCACACCCTTGCCGGCAAGGGCATCACTGTACTTGTGTCCACCCACTATATGGACGAGGCCGAACGTTGCCACGAGATCGTCTATATCGCCTATGGTAAACTCCTGGCGTCCGGCACCGCGGAAGAAATCATCGAGAATACAGAGCTTTACACCTGGCGGGCGCATGGTCGTGAAGCTGACCGGCTGGCAGGTAAACTACGCGGCAAGGACGGCGTGGCCTCTGCCGTGGCCTTTGGTGCCAAGTTGCATGTCAGTGGGACAGATGAGGCCGCGCTTGAGAAAGCGATCAGGCCCTACCGGGAGGGTCACGACATCTCGTGGGAGCGCACAAGCCCAACCCTTGAAGATGTGTTTATTCACCTGACCGCCGGGTCAAAGGACAATTTCGCATGAGACGGTTGCTTTCCCTCACACGTCTTGGCGCCATGCTGATGAAAGAGTTCAACCACATGCGGCGGGACCGAACAACTTTGGGCATGATGATTGGTGTGCCACTGATCCAGCTCATCCTGTTTGGTTATGCGATCAACACGGACCCCAAGGCCCTGCCAACCGCGATTTATTCATCAGAAAGTACCGCCTACACACGGTCTTTCACCGCTGCTCTTGTGAATACCGGGTATTTTGAGATCGTCTCCCAGGCGGATGGTGACGATGTAGATCGTATGCTCACGCGTGGCCAAGTGCAGTTTGCAGTGACGATCCCGCCCAATTTTTCGCGCGACCTTGTGCTGGGCAAACGGCCGGAAATTCTGGTTGAGGCCGACGCAACGGACCCGGTGGCCACCGGCAGTGCTATCAGCGCGCTGCAGCAGATCAAGGCAACCGCGCTTGAACGTGACCTGAAAGGCGTGAGCGGGAGCCCGCGCGAGCCCGCACCGGCATTCGATATCATCGTACACCGGCGTTATAACCCCGAGAACATCACTCAGTATAATATCGTGCCGGGCTTGATGGGGGTGGTATTGACTATGACACTTGTGATGATCACTGGTCTTGCGGTCACGCGGGAGCGCGAGCGTGGCACGATGGAAAACCTGCTCTCCATGCCGGTCCGGCCCGCAGAGGTGATGCTCGGCAAGATCACACCCTATGTCATTGTGGGGTATGTGCAGGCGGCTATTATCCTGATTGCCGCAGCGTTCCTGTTTGATGTGCCGGTGGAGGGAAGTATTGCTTTGCTCTCGCTTGCGACCATCTTTTTCATGATCGCTAATCTTGCTGTGGGGTTCACCTTCTCCACCATAGCCCAAAACCAGTTACAGGCGGTGCAGATGACCTTTTTCTTCTTCCTGCCGTCGCTGTTGTTGTCCGGGTTTATGTTTCCGTTTCGCGGCATGCCCCAATGGGCGCAGGTGCTGGGGGAAGCTCTGCCGCTTACGCATTTTCTACGCATTGCGCGTGGCATCCTGCTCAAGGGTAGTGGTTTTGCCGATATCGCTGCCGATATCCTTGGTATTATTGCCTTCCTGATTGTGGCGGTTGCTATTGCCATGTCCCGGTATCGGCAAACGCTCGATTAATTATTGCATATGCAATATTATTTATATATGACTCTCATCATATCAATGCTTTAGGGAGTGATGTATGAAGCCTCATGATAATATCCCGTTGCCGGATTACCGCGAATATAGCGAAGCGGAAATGCACAAGCGTGCAGCGGATTTCCTCGCTGATATTCGCCGTCGCCACACGGTGCGTGAGTTTTCTGATCGTCCGGTCCCACGTGAGATTATTGAGGATTGCATACGGGCTGCGGGCACCGCGCCCAGTGGCGCCAATCATCAACCCTGGCATTTCGCGCTGATCGGTAGCCCTGAGGTGAAGGCGAAGGTGCGCAGGCGGGCAGAGCAGGAAGAACACGGCTTTTACGACGAAGGAAAGGCCGGTGAAGAATGGCTTGATGCCTTGGCACCCCTGGGTACCGACGCCAGCAAACCTTACCTCGAACACGCCCCGTGGCTTATCGCGATCTTTGCGCAGCGCCGGGGTGGTGTCGAAACCGGTATGGAACGCAAAAATTATTATGTTTCGGAATCGGTGGGCATTGCCACGGGTTTCCTGATCGCAGCCCTGCACAACGCGGGACTGGCAACCCTGACGCACACCCCGAAGCCGATGAACTTCCTGAACGAGATATGTTGCCGCCCCGACCACGAGCGGGCCTTCATTCTGCTTGTTGCGGGCTATCCGGCGGAAGGGGCGAGCATTCCGGTTCACGCCACGATCAAAAAGCCTTTTGAAGATATCGTCACCGTCCTTTGACGGGGACTACTGGCTGCCTTTTCTGTACCAGCGGATCAGTTCTTTCTGGTCCGCGGGCAGCTCAAGGCCTTGTTGTTGCTGGTCCAGCGCGTACTGCGCCATCAATTGCTCGGCCTTGCTTTCAATGCGTGCCAGCATATCACAAAGCTGGGCCTTCTCCTGTTCACTGAGCACTTCGTCTAGCAAGTTGGCGCGGCTTTCGATGACGGCGATAATCTTGCTATAGACCACTTCACCTTCGGTGGTGAGGACGAGGTTTTTCGCTCGTTTGCTGGTGGGCACCGGTTCAAAGTCTATCAGGTCTGCTTTCCGCAGCGCTTTCACCGCGCGGCTGACCGTGTAGCTGTCCATACGGCTCTGGTAAGCGATGTCGGCTGACTTGATCGGCATGTAGGAGCCGATATTGATCAGCACCCGCATCTCGCGCACATCAAGGTCGACATACTGCCTGACGTTCAGGTCACGGTTCAGCGCGAGCAGGTTGCTGGCGGTCGCGATGCGAAAGGGCACATGGGCCATCAGGTCCAACGGGTCCCTGAGGCGCTCCGTGAGTTTGAAATAACGCTTTCGTGCAGGCGGCAGGTCAAATTTGTTCATGGCGCTTTTGTATCAGCGCATTTTCACTTTGCAAAGTCATGTTTTCGCCAAGCTGTATTGTTATCTTACTGAAACCATTGACCTTCTGAGCGAAAAAGCCAAGGGAAACAGCGGGAATTTATCTATATTGTTCTTGTTTTGTTCTTATGGTAATATTAGTGTATGGAAGCAAGCAGACGACATATCAGCCTTGGTGACATGAGCAATTCGACAAGCCAGCCTTCTCCGTGGCTGGCGCGGGGGCGCGGTGCTGTTTCAAACACCAGCGGGCGGTTTGAAAAACTCGCTCGTGAACGTGTGCATGATGGCTGGTTGTCAGATGTTTCAGACGCCTCGCCCAAGACCGAGGTGCAGGAAGAACACGCCAAACATATCCTTGCGCGCAACAAGTCACCCGACATTCCGTTTGACCGGTCGATTAACCCGTACCGGGGATGCGAACATGGCTGCGTTTATTGTTTTGCGCGTCCGACCCATGCCTTTATGGGGCTGTCGCCGGGGCTGGATTTTGAAACCAAGCTGTTTGCCAAACCCAATGCAGCCGAGCTTTTGAGGCAGGAGATTGGTAAAAAAGGTTATCAGGTCAAACCCATTGCCATAGGCACCAATACAGACCCCTATCAGCCGATTGAAAAAGACCGCCGCATCACGCGTGAGGTTTTGAAGGTGCTTTACGAGCATCGCCATCCGGTGACAATCCTGACCAAATCCCGCCTTGTGGTGCGGGATTTGGATATCCTTGTCCCGATGGCGGAGATGGGGTTGGTGCGGGTGGCGCTGTCGGTCACCACCCTGGACCGTAAACTGGCCCGCGTCCTTGAACCACGCGCCAGTACACCAACGCGGCGGCTGGATGCGATCAAGCTGCTTTCTGATGCCGGGGTGCCAGTGGGCATGATGTTCGCGCCTGTTATTCCTGCGTTGAACGATCATGAGATGGAAACCGTTCTGGCCGCGTCTGCGCACGCCGGTGCCAAATATGCCAACTATATTCTGCTCAGGCTACCGCTTGAACTGGGGGGCCTTTTTGAGGAATGGCTAGAGGAACATTACCCAGACCGCAAGGCGCGGGTGCTGAACAGGCTTCGCGACATGCGGGGTGGGAAGGTCAATGACCCACGCTTCAAACACCGGATGAAAGGCAAGGGGCTTGAGGCAGAACTGATGGACCAACGGTTTCGCAACCTGTGCCGTCGCCTCAAACTGAACCCTGAACGGGAGGCTCTGGATGTAAGCCAGTTCCGCGCCCCTGTGCTCAAGGGAGGGCAGTTCAACCTTTTTGATACAGCTTCAGCCCACTAAAAAGGCCGGGTTTGCGCCCGGCCTTTCTTTTTCCTGGCGGTGTCCGGCGTTAGCCGTTTTCATCCATGCTGAACAGTTCGGCATTGCCACCCACGGCTGCGGTATTGATCGTGAGCGAGTGTTCGGCCGCAAAACGGAACAGATAGTGCGGGCCACCGGCCTTGGGGCCTGTACCCGACAGGCCTTCGCCGCCAAACGGCTGCACACCGACAACCGCACCAACCATGTTGCGGTTGATATAGGTGTTGCCGATGCGGGTTTTCTCAAACAGTTCCTGCCAGCGGCTTTCAAGACGGGAGTGCACACCAAAGGTCAGGCCGTAGCCGGTTTTACTGATCTGTGCGAGCACGTCGTCAATCGCCCCTGACTTGAACCGGATGACGTGCAGGATGGGGCCGAATTGCTCATCCTCAAGCTGGCTAAGGCTTTCAAGCTCAAAGATACGTGGCGCAAGGAATGTGCCGTCCTCCGTGCCTTCACCCAGGTCAGCCGCGGCTATAAGCTTGGCCTCCGTTTCCATGTGTTCGCAGTGCTCTGCCAGCTTGTCGCGGGCTTCTTCATCGATGATAGGGCCAACGTCCGTGGTCAGAAGGGCAGGATTACCCACAACACGCTCCTTGAGCGCACCCTTGAGCATATTGATCACCTTGTCGGCCACGCTGTCCTGCACGAACAATACCCTGAGCGCCGAGCAGCGCTGCCCGGCAGAGCCGAAGGCAGACTGGATTACATCATCGGCCACTTGTTCGGGCAGGGCGGTGCTATCGACGATCATGGCGTTCTGTCCGCCGGTTTCCGCGATCAGCGGTACGATGGCGCCGTCGCGCTCTGCCAGGGCGCGGTTGATGATCTTGGCGGTGGCGGTGGAGCCTGTGAAGGCGACGCCGGATATCCGCTCGTCGGCAACAAGGGGCGCTGCGACCTTGGACCCCTCGCCAAGGATCAGGTGCAGCACGTCTACCGGTACACCAGCCTCATGGAAAATCTTCACCGCATGATAGGCGACCAGAGGCGTCTGCTCTGCTGGCTTGGCAATCACGGCGTTACCGGCTGCAAGCGCTGCGGCAACCTGGCCGGCGAAAATCGCCAGCGGGAAATTCCACGGCGCGATGCACAAGAAGGTGCCTCGGCCTCCAAGGAACAGGCGGTTGCGTTCGCCCGTTGGTCCCGGTAATACTACAGGCCCTTCAAAATGCTGTTCTGCGCGAGCGGCATAATAGCGACAGAAATCAACGGCTTCGCGGACTTCGGCAATTACATCGCTGAGGGTTTTTCCCGCCTCGCGCACCAGAAGGTCAGCGAACAGGTCGCGGTTTTCTTCCAGCTTGCCACCAATGGCGCGCAGGATTTCGCCTCGCTTGGCACCGCCAAGACGGTTCCAGTTCCACTGGGCAGCTTCGGCCTTGGTGATGGCGGCTTCCAGGTCTTCCTCGCGTGCCTCACGCACGGTGCCGACGACTTCCTTGGTCTTGGCGGGGTTGATGACTTTGCTCTGGTCTCCGCCAACGTCCTTACCACCGATGATGCACGCAGCCTTGTAAACCGTACCGTCTTGCCGTGCGAGCGCGTCGGTCAGCGGCGTGGACTGCGACCGGTCATAAAGGTTACAGCCTTTGGAGTTTTTACGCTCGTCACCATAAATGTCTTCCGGCTTGGCGATCAGCGTGTGCCTCAGGGCGGGTGCCATCTTGATCGAGCTGATCGGATCGCCGGCGACTTCCTCCACCGGGACGTCTGCGTCCATGAAGCGGTTCACGAAGCTGGAGTTGGCACCATTTTCAAGAAGGCGCCTTACAAGGTATGGCAGCAGGTCTTCATGAAGGCCAACGGGCGCATAGGTGCGTGTGCGAATCGGTTTGCCAGCCACGCGGCCGGCAGCCTTGTACAGGAGCGAGCCCATGCCATGCAGTTTCTGGAATTCATAGCGCTTGTCTCCGGCCATTTCGGCAATCGCGGCAATCGTGTGCGCGTTATGGGTGGCGAACTGCGGGTAAATAGCGTCCTGTGCCTCCAGCATGCGCGCGGCGGTATAGAGATAGCTGATATCTGTCGCCTGCTTGCGGGTGAAGACGGGATAGTCCTCAAGCCCCTGTTCCTGACAGTGCTTGATCTCGGTATCCCAGTAGGCGCCCTTGACGAGGCGCACAGCGAATTTGCGGCCATTTTCGCGACCAAGATGCACCAGCCAGTCGATGACATAGGGCGCGCGTTTCTGGTAGGCTTGGACAGCAAGGCCAAGGCCTTCCCATTCATCCAGATCGCTGTCTTCCGCCAGTTTTTCGATAATGCGGAGCGAGATTTCAAGACGGTCGGCCTCCTCGGCATCAATGGTCAGCTGGATATCGTAGGACTTGGCCTGGGCTGCTAGCTCCTTTACGCGTGGCAGCAACTCGGCCATCACACGTGCGTCGTTCACCTCATCATACCGCGGGTGCAGCGCGGAAAGCTTGATCGAGATGCTGGACCGGTCGTGCGGGTCCTTGCCGTCTTCTCTGGTGGCTGTGCCTACAGCGTCGATCGCGTTTTTATAGAGCTCAAAATAGCGGTCGGCGGTTTCCATGGTGCGCGCACCTTCGCCGAGCATGTCGAAGCTCATCATCTTGCTCTCAGGCGGCTGCTTGCCCTGGCGTGTCAGGCCTTCCTTGATGGTGCGACCAAAGACAAACTGTTTGCCCATGATCTTCATCGCCTGCATCACCGCCTTGCGGATCACGGGTTCACCCGTGCGGGAAACCAGCGACTTCATCCATTGGCCGGGGTTTTTGGTGATGGCGCGGTCAAGGCGCACGACTTCACCGGTTAGCATAAGGGCCCAGGTGGAGGCATTGACGAACAGGCTGTCGGAGTGACCCTTGTGTGATGCCCAGTTGCCGGATTTGATCTTCTCGGCGATCAGCTTGTCCTGTGTCTCCACATCCGGAATGCGCAGCAGCGCCTCGGCGAGGCACATCAGCGCCACACCTTCCTGATTGGACAGTCCAAATTCAGCGAGGAAGGCGTCAAGGCTGCCCTGCGCTTCTTTCATGGCGCGGGACTGTGCCACGATTGCGGAGGCCTTTACGACGATCTCTTCGCGCGCCTCGGTATTCAGGGGGAAATTGTCAATGAGCGAGCGAACAGTCGTCGTCTCATTTGCGAGGAATGCGTTCTTAAGCGCAGCCAGCGCTGTTGCACGGCTGTGTGCAGGCGCGGGGCTTATGCGAAGCTTGGCCATGTTTGGTTCCTTCTACCACACTTCGATTATAGATTTGTTCTCAATCCACGCTTGGATCTAAATCCCCCTTAACGACAAAAAAATGCGCGGAGAAGCATAATTTATATTGCGCTGCAGCATGGTCCGTATGCCGCGGTTTTCCTGAGCGCACCACACAATATCGGCCAGTGTGGCCTCCACCGATTTTGTGCTGATTCTGTGTCTATCATACAAAAAGGGGCCACACATAGGCGGCCCCATGACGATTTAGTGCAGGTTGACTGACCTAAGCCAGGCTGGCCAGCATGTCCTTTGTGTAGGGCATGATGTCATCATGTTGTTCTGCCTCAACTTTTTTGACCCAGTCCGGGTTAGCGATAAGCGCCCGGCCAACGGCGACAAGGTCAAACTCATTGTTTGCCATGCGGGCCATTAGCTGCTCAAGGCTGGCGGGTTGCGCTTCTGCGAACCCGGTGGTGCCTTCTTCGGTGAAGGCGGCGTCAAGGCCAACACTGCCGACAGTCACGGTCGGCTTGCCGGTTAGTTTTTTGGTCCAGCCCGCGAGGTTCAGGTCACTGCCGGAGAACTCATTTTCCCAGAACCGGCGTGTGGAACAGTGGAAAATATCCACGCCTGCGTTCACAAGCGGCTCAAGAAACTGTTCGAGCTCCAGCGGGTTGGCTGCAAGTTTGGCATTATAGTCCTGCATCTTCCATTGCGACCAACGCAGTACAACCGGGAAATCAGACCCAACGCGCGCACGGATGGCTTTAACGATTTCGGTCGCAAAGCGCGTACGCTCAACAGAGTTGCCACCCCAGCCATCGGTACGTTCATTCAGGTCACCCCAGAAGAACTGATCGATAAGATAACCGTGCGCGCCGTGAATCTCCACACCGTCCATGCCAATTCGTTTGGCATCTTCCGCCGCCTGGGCAAAAGCGTCAATAACATCGGCGATGTCCTGTTCAGTCATCGCGTGGCATTTTTTCTTGCCCTTGGCAACGAGGCCGGACGGGCCGTAGCCGGGCACATCAGGGTCTGGCTCAATGCCGGGGCGTCGAACGGCGCCCACGTGCCACAGCTGCGGCATGATCTTGCCGCCTTCGCCGTGAACGGCATCGGCAATCTTTTTCCAGCCTTCAAGTGCGTCGTCGCCATAGAAGAAGGGCACATTGGGGTAACCGCTTGCAGCCTTGTGGCCCACGCAGGTGCCTTCGGTGATGATAAGGCCAACACCGCCAGCTGCGCGTTTGCGGTAATATTCGACATTCAGATCGTTTGGCACGTTGCCGGGGGAGAAGGTGCGTGTCATCGGCGCCATCACCACACGGTTTTCAAGGTGCAGTTTCTTGAGATCAAACGGTTTAAAAAGCGGGGCAGCGTCTGCTGTCATCTAAACATCCTTCGCTTCGCCGGACGCACCGGCAATGATATCTGGCTCGTGCAAGAGGTAGGGCCGCATGATCTGCTTTCAAGCGTGAAGCGTAGCAAGGAGGAGTTCACACTTGCGTCATGCCCTTTCGCGCGCGACGAGTGCGGGATATAGATGAAGCAAGAAAACTGTTGAGGAGGACGCAGGCTATGCAACTCAAGTCAATGATCGCGGCTGCAGCTGTTCTGGTGACCAGCTTTGGCGCGCAAGCGGACGGGGAAAAATCCCTGCATGATTTCACTGTGACGTCGATCGAGTTCAAGGATATGCCGCTTGCGCAGTATGAAGGCAAGGCGGTGCTTCTGGTGAATACGGCGTCTTATTGCGGCTATACACCACAATATAAAGGCCTGCAGGCCTTGTGGGAAGAATACCGCGACGAAGGGCTTGTTGTGGTCGGTGTACCAGCCAATGACTTTGGCGACCAGGAGCCGGGCAACGAGAAGAACATCAAAAACTTCTGCAAGGTGAATTTCCAGGTTGATTTTCCGATGACCAAGAAGATGGTGGTCAAGGGTGGGCCGGACAATGCGCCGGTGTACGAGTGGCTGGCACATGAGTTGGGTGAAGACAGTCGACCAAAGTGGAACTTCCATAAGTATCTGATCGACAAAAACGGGCACCCGGTGGCTTATTTCTCCAGTAAGGTCACGCCGCAATCGGACGAATTGAAAACGGCGGTCGAGAAGGAATTGAGTTCATCTGGTCGCTAGACGCCGGACGATAGCAAAAAATCATGAGCCCGAGCGATTGTTGTTTTGGGCTCTTGTCCTTTAAGCCATCACTCGTTGAGAATGACAAGCATGCCGGTGTTCATAGGGCCGGATCACGTCATACCGGCCCACGCGCACAAGCTCCGCCCATTCAGGGTCGGTTATCAATACGCGCTCCATCTTTGTCTGATGGTGAAGGCGAGCTTAAAGAGGCTGCCCTTCCACTATTGTATGGTCACCCGCACCAGGGCTGAACATCAAGTCTTTCATCTCGATCATTGCGGACCTGAGGGTTTCAGCAAAGCCCTCCGGAGCGTTGAAAACAATCAGGCCGGAACCTTTCATGCCGTGGCCGACAATATCCTCGGGGGCCATCAGGCGCGTCTCAAAAGCTGTGCTACCGCCGAGTGTCAGAAGGGAACGGACCATCTGTTTGTGTCGGTCGTCGGTCAGGATGGGGTACCACACGGCATAAATGGCAGACGACCAGTTATTGAGCGCACGCATCATGGTGCGGGCGACATCCCGGTATTCGGTTTTAAGCTCATAGGAGGGGTCGATCAGCACGATACCACGCAGGTGATGGGGTTTGGTCAGCCGCGCCACAAATTCAAGCCCGTCGCTCTTGCGCATCTCGATGGTTTTATAGTGGCTCAGGTTATCCAGAAGATGCTGGAATTCCCCCGGGTGCAATTCGGTCAGGAACATGCGATCACCGTGCCGCATGAACTGTTGCGCGATAGCAGGGGAACCCGGATATGCGGTCTCGCCATGTTTGTCGCGGAAATCCTCAACAAGTTTTACATATCGCGCGGCTGCGGTTTTGGGTTTTTCGGGCTCGTCCACAGCGGTAATGCCGGTTTCATGCTCGCGTGTTTTCTGCGCCTCGGGGCTTGCCAGGTCATAATATCCGCGTCCGGCGTGGCTGTCGTAAAAGCTGAAAGATCCCGGTTTGGAATGCATATGCTCCAGCAAAAGCATAAGGGTCAGGTGCTTGTGCACATCGGCAAAATTGCCGGCGTGATAGACGTGCTGATAACTGAGCATGCAGGGTCTGCTTTCCTATGCCGCCAATATTGCTTACGCGGTAAGCATTTCCGCGGCGATTTCCTTGAAGGGGCGACTTTCGTCCCTGAGCAGGGCCGCGTCAATGTCTAACCGGGCAGTGATGAGCTTTTTTGCGTTTATAAACTCAGCGATACGGCCAATACAGTCGGCCGCCAGCATTTTGCCGCCCTTCATGTAAAAGTAGGCAACCGAGCGCGCGGCCGGGTCGCCCCGCACCACAAGGCTGTCATAGCCTTCGGACAGGCCTGCGATCTGCAGCTTGAGGCCGTATTGATCGGACCAGAACCAGGGCAGGGCATCGTACGCGGCATCGTCGCCCATAATATGCTCTACCGCCACCTTGGCCTGATCCACAGCGTTCTGCACAGATTCAAGCCGCATTGTGCGACCGTAGTGGCTGTGGGTAAACCATGCAACGTCGCCCACGGCGTAAATATCCGGGTCTGATGTCTGGCAGTGTTCATTGACCTCAATGCCTGCGTCCAGGGCGGTGATACCCGCGCTAGTCGCCAGTTCAATGTTGGGAGAAAGGCCAATGCCAGCTACAATCATATCGGATTCGAAACGTTTTCCGCTGTCTGTCAGTACGGCGGCCGCTCGGTCGTTGCCTTCAACTTCCGTGACCATCTCGCCTGTGTGGATGTCGACCCCTTCCTCTGTGTGCAGGCGGGTGTAGAACGCCGAGACCTCGGGTGCCACAACGCGGGCGAGGATGCGGTCTGCGGCTTCCAGTATGGTCACATCCTTGCCTGCCCTGCGGGCTACGGCTGCCACCTCGAGCCCAATGTAGCCGCCGCCGACAATCACAATGCGTTTTGCGGTGTTGAATTCGCCGCGCATCGCATCGGTGTCGGTCATCGTGCGGACGTAATGGATACCGGCGAGATCAGCGCCCTTGCAGGAAAGGCGTCGCGCATGTCCGCCAACCGCCAGGATAAGCTTGTCATAGGGGAGCACTTCGCCGTTCGCGAGCGCCAGCGTTTTTTCGGCTCTGTCGATGCTTGTGGCGCGCACCCCGAGCTTCAACCCAATGTTTGCGCTCGCATAAGCCTGTTCCCGCAAAATGGGCAGTCTTTCCGCGCCAATTTCGCCCGAGAGATACATCTTCGACAGCGGTGGCCGCTGGTATGGCACCACCGGCTCGTCGCTGACGAGCGTGACGTCACCCTCAAACTTTTTCATCCTGAGCGATGTGGCGATCTGGGCGGCGGCATGGCCGCCGCCAATGATGACAAGTTTTGTCATTGAGCAACTTTCCTAAGCGTCAAAACCTTTAAGCGGCAAATGGTCAGGCCGTCTTAACCAGTTATCTGCCGGATAATGGGCCGCTCCGTCAATCACATGCAACGTGTATGCGTGCCGCGACTTGTCAGATCGGTTCGCGGACGACATGTGCGGGAACTTGCCACCGAACACGAGGACGGTGCCCATAGGCGCTTCCAGTGGCACCTTGTTGTCCTCATCAAACGGTGTTTCCTCCAGCGTTTCGGTGAAGGTGGCATCGCCGTCAGGCGTGCGGCGAAAGGCTTCGCGCACACCGCCGGTTTTATGCCCGCCGGGGATGCCCCACAGGCAGCCGTTTTCTGTCGTCGCATCTTCAATGGCGACCCACAGGCCAAGGCAGGCCTCGGGCTCGGTCCGCAGATAGGTGGCATCCTGATGGCACACCACTTCGCCGCCGATATGAGGCTGCTTGAATATATACATGGATTGAAGTGGCAGCGGTTTTTTCTGGCCAAGCCCTTCGCATATCAACCGGAAAGCCTTCTGGCGTGCGAACCGGCTGAAGGTGTCATCAAGGTCATGCATGGCGTGGCCGACTTTATTCAGCGCCAAAGGCAGCGGCTTGGTCAGCTTTCCTGCTTTGTCGAAGGCTTCTTCTTCCATAAAAAAGCGTATCTCGTGTCCGGATTCCAGAAAATACAGGTCCTGCGCATGGGCTTCCGAGGTGCTTGAGAAAACCGAGCGATGCTCGCGGGTGTCAAAGCTATCAACCATCTCCGCCATACGGGTTTTCAGTCTGTCGCACATCTCGGCGCTGACAAGGCCGTCGAGCACCAATACGCCGTTGCAGTCAAACGCCTCCTGCATCTCTGACGTGATACCGTCAAAGTTACTCGCATCAAAACGGGGGATCATCTCCTTGCTCCTGGATGGGTTCCTGCCCGCCGATTGGACACTGTGTCCGACGGAGGTTGATTTAGGCTGGTTCCCGATCGGAAATACGAAGCACAGCTTCATACATGCGTCAAGCCTTGCAGGTGCCTTCCGGGTGGGCTAGGTGAAGAAGGACCGTTTTGTTTTCAGGTTTTGTTCTCGGGGGATTTGGCCATGACGCTGTTTGAAATGTTGCTGCTTGGCGGGCTTTTGCTTTTGCTTTTGCTGGTTGTCGGGCTCGTCGTCAAGCTGTCGGCCCTTAGCCGCGTGGTTAGCGGCGGCGATGCGGAGGGCCATCTGATCCGTATTGATGGCCGCCTGAGCGATATGGTGACCGGCGCGGAGCGGCGCGAGCAAGCGACCCGCACAGAATTGTCGAACCAGTTTCGCGACAATCGGCAAGAGGTCGCCAAGGCCATCAGTGCGCTCAGCGAGACCGTGCGCAAGCTGGGGGCTGACCAGTCCACGCAGCAGCAACAGTTTCGCGACAAACTTGACGAGAAGATGAAAGAGCTTCGCGTTGAGAATAGCCAGAAGCTCGATGAAATGCGCCGCACCGTGGACGAAAAGCTGCAAACCACGCTTGAAAAACGCCTGAGCGAAAGCTTCAAGTCGGTGTCAGAGCGGCTGGAGCAGGTGCACAAGGGGCTGGGCGAGATGCAAAGCCTGGCCTCTGGCGTTGGGGACCTCAAGCGGGTGCTGACAAACGTGAAATCGCGTGGCGGCTTTGGCGAAAAGGAACTCGAGATCATCATCTGTGATTTCCTGACGGCCGACCAATATATCGCCAACTTTGACTGCGGGAAAAAGTCCGGTGAGCGGGTCGAGTTCGGCATTCGAGTGCCGGGGGCGGGGCGCGATGTCTATCTGCCGGTTGATGCCAAATTCCCGACGGAAGACTATGAGCGCCTTCTGAATGCAGCCGAACTGAACGATCAGGATGCTGTCAAGC
Source organism: Kordiimonas aestuarii (assembly GCF_025574465.1). Lineage (GTDB taxonomy): Bacteria > Pseudomonadota > Alphaproteobacteria > Sphingomonadales > Kordiimonadaceae > Kordiimonas > Kordiimonas aestuarii. The sequence goes on along the minus strand of NZ_JAOBPP010000015.1, from coordinate 113,968 downwards.
TTGCCGGCGCGGCACTTGAGAAGGCGGTCCTGCGTTTTGCAAAGGATATCTCCACAAAATACATCAACCCGCCGCACACCACCGACTGGGCGGTCCTGTTCCTGCCGACCGAAGGCCTCTATGCCGAGGTATTGCGCCGACCCGGCCTTTTTGAACGCCTGCAGCGCGATCACCGCATCACGGTGGCTGGGCCCACCAACCTTCAGGTGCTCCTCAGTACCTTCCGCATGGGCTTCCGTCAGGTGGCCCTGCAGGAGCGAGCAAACGAGGTGTGGGATGTGCTGGGCACCGTCAAGCTGGAGTTCGGCCGTTTCGGTGACCAGATTGACCGCATGGGCAAAAGCCTTACGTCTGCGCTCAACCACGTTGAAACACTTGACCGGCGCAAGCGCATGATGTTGCGCGCCCTCAAGAATGTGCAGTCTGTGGAAGAAAGCACGGCTGCAGCGCTTCTTGAGGACGATAGCGAGGCCTAAGACTGCCAAGGGTTTAAGCTAAAAGCTTAGGGCGCCAAAATTTTCAAATTTGGATAAAATTGTTGGCGATGCGTGCTCGTGTTTCCGCGGCGCCTGCGCTTTTAGCCTGTGCCACGGTCCTTTGTGGCAGAACGGTGTCATAAATTGCGACGAATGGTGCGATAAATGAGGTGAGACCCATTGAAACAAAACGGGCTAAACACTAGATTAGACATGTAGCCGAGAGCAAAGACTCAACCAAACAAAAGGCTGCAACACGACAGTAGCAACGCCGCGTAAAAATAAAATGCGGCATATAAAGCTGAAGCAGAAAACTGCGATATACAGCGAGGAGATAGACATGTTTACCGAATTTATGCGCGATGCGGGCACCCGCTCCGTCGCCACCCAACCCCAAGCCACAAGCCATCGGGCAGAGACCCGCACCTGGCGCCGCAAACGGCGGTCGGCTCGGTTGGCACGCGTTCCGCTCGCAGCTTAAGCGGAAGAGCCTAGAACCCGCTGTTGCATCCAGCTCAAGTCTCTGTGCATCGACGTGTTAGAGCAGCAGCAGGTTCCGGTCGGGCAGGGGTGCGGACGATACCCCCTGACCCTAGCCCCAAGCGCCCATCCCGGCCCGACCAATCTTATTTGTTCCGAGTATCTTATTTGTTTTGAGTGAAGGGCGCTGCTTCCACGGCGCTCTGCTATTCTTTCCTAAACCTACCCAAGCACTGAGGGCGTTCCTTATCCGCTAAGGAACGCCTTTTTTTCACTCCGTTTGCTGTTGGCTGGCTTATCTGAGGGCGGTCCAGTCATCAATCGCAAGGATGATGATGCGGGAGACATCTCCGCCGACCCCTTCAAATGGGTAGAGATGACCATCGAAGCTGTAAAGCCGACCATTTTCCATCAGATATTTGTCAGTGGTGCGATTGACGACGCGGTCGTCCGTCACTTCATTGAAATTATGTACATACCGATCGTACCGACCGCCCGTGTCTATTTCGTCCAGATAGACACCGCTCAGATCTTGACCATAAGCCGCGACAACAGACGTGCCCGCCAGCCGGTAGCGATAGCGCCGTGGATTGTTTTCCACCTGCAGCAGCGACATATACGGCAAGGCGTTACCCGGCACGTCATTGATGTTGAAATCAAGGAAGCGCGGAATTTTACGGACGCCTTTCAGCTGGTGCCAGTATCGGTCAAAAGCTTTGGCAATCGGGTGCATATCAAATATGGTCCGGCTTGAGTGAATTTGCGGCACAGAATGCCGGGCTGGTGGGTCGATGGTCAAGGCACAAGTCCCTTTCGAGATATGGACCGGGGTGCTTTACGAAACGGTTAAGGTGATGGATTTATTTGAACATGGTGGCCTTGATATGGCGGCGACGCCTGACTGGCGCTTTGAAGCCGTTCTGGAGCGCGAAGGCTATTCTCCGCTATGTGGGGTGGACGAAGTGGGCCGGGGCCCGCTGGCTGGGCCGGTTGTTGCCGCAGCGGTTGTTCTTGACCCTGGCTACATACCCGCGGGGTTGAATGACAGTAAAAAGCTGTCTGAAAGGAAGCGGGAGGCTCTTTATGACCTGATCCATGAACGCGCCATCGCGGTTTCGGTCGCCGATGCCTCGGTGGCCGAGATTGATGAGATCAATATCCTTGAAGCTTCCATGCTGGCGATGCGCCGGGCAGTGGCGGGGCTGCCGATAACGCCGGCTGCCGCGCTGGTAGACGGGAACCGCGCACCGGGGCTTGAGATACACACACGTACCCTCGTCAAAGGGGACGCCCGGTCGCTTTCGATCGCTGCTGCGAGCATTGTTGCAAAAGTTTTTCGCGACCGACTGATGAAAAAACTCGGCGAAAATCATCCGGAATACGGTTGGGGCTCAAACGCAGGATATGGTGTTGCCAAACATATGGCCGCACTAAAACTTGTGGGTGTGAGCCCTTATCACCGGAAAACTTTTGCGCCGATTCGGCAGATTTTGAATGAAGAATAGCCTATAACTAGCTGATTCATCTTAAAGAATCGCTTGACGTCGAATCGAGTCGGAATCATAATCTCCTCAATGGTTTGCTGAAACTTGAGCAAAAATGCCGCCCGGAATTGGGCAGTTTCAGCCTGTTGGCTCCAGGGACGGGGCCTGTAACCGGGACGGAGAAAATTGATGGCTGAAGCAAAAAGCGCGACCCGCACGGGTGGCGGGCTTAAAACGCTGCCTTTGAACAAAATTGTTCAGGGCGACTGTATCGATGTGATGAACGCGCTGCCCGAAAAGTCGGTCGACGTTATTTTTGCAGACCCCCCTTATAACATGCAGCTCAAGGAAACCTTGTCGCGGCCGGATAATTCCAAGGTCGACGGGGTACATGACGCATGGGATAAATTCTCAAGCTTTAATGCGTATGACGAATTTACATACCGCTGGCTTGCGGCTGCGCGTCGTTGCCTCAAGGATACCGGCACCATTTGGGTGATTGGCTCATACCACAATATCTTCCGCGTCGGCACTGCGCTGCAGAACCTTGAATACTGGGTCCTGAATGACGTGATCTGGCGCAAGTCGAACCCGATGCCAAACTTCCGCGGTACGCGTTTCACCAATGCACACGAGACGCTCATCTGGGCAGCAAAATCGGCGGACAAGGGTGGATACACTTTCAACTATGACGCCATGAAAGCCATGAATGATGATACTCAGATGCGCTCCGACTGGACGCTACCGATCTGCTCAGGCAAGGAACGCCTGAAGTCTGGTGACAAGAAGGCCCATGCCACGCAGAAACCGGAATCGCTTCTCTACCGTGTGCTGATGTCTTCCACCAAGCCGGGTGATGTTGTGCTTGACCCGTTCTTTGGTACCGGCACCACCGGCGCTGTCGCCAAAATGCTTGGTCGCAATTATATCGGGATCGAGCGCGAGACAGGTTACATCAAGGTCGCGCGCGAGCGTATTTCGGGCATTGAGCAACTGGATGACGAAGCGCTTGGTTATACGACCAGTAAACGCGCCGAACCGCGTGTGCCTTTTGGCTCCATCGTGGAGCGTGGGCTGATCACACCGGGCACTACCCTTTATGACAGCAACCGCCGCTATGCTGCCCGCGTGCGCACCGACGGTACGTTGATCTCGGAAGCTGAAAAAGGTTCCATTCACAAGGTGGGCGCCAGTGTACAGGGTGCGCCAGCGTGCAATGGCTGGACTTTCTGGCACGTTGAGAAGAAGGGCGAACTGCTGCCGATCGACATTTTCCGCCAGCAGGTGCGCGCGGAACTGAACTAAACCAATCGGTTACGGTGCTCGGGTTGCGACGGATTTGCCTCGCGCCACAGGATATGAGTAATGAAAATCTATCTGCATATAGGAATGCACAAAACCGGCACCACTTCCATTCAGGCGTTTGCACGGGAGAATGTTAATCTCCTGCGCAAGTATGGCGTATTCTGGCCGGTCATGCTGAAGGAGAATAAGGTAGCGCGGCAGCATTCCCATCTTTGGCGCTTGGTACAGTATGGGCAGGCGGAGGCAGCGTTAGCAGTTTTAGGCAATGCCATTACAGATGCCGAGAAGCAGGGCTGTCAATCCCTGCTTCTGTCTGGCGAGGGTTTCTCCAATGCGTCAGAACCAGAAATCGCGACCATTCTCGATGGGCTAAAAGGGCACGAAATTGTAGTTATTGTGTATTTCCGCAATATATACGGTTATGCCCGTAGCGCGTTCCAGCAGCATCTGAAATATGCCGACAGGCGTACGCCCGCGAGGCTTTTACCCCTGATCATACAGCGTAACCTGAACTATGACGCGCTGCTTGCGCGTTGGCAGAAATTTGTCCCCGGGATAACGCTTGATGTTCGCTCTTATGAACGAGAGAAAAAAAATCTTGTCCCGGGTTTTTTCGCCGCTCTTGGCATTCCTGAACCCGCTGTAAAATCGAAGATGGCGGACGAAAGCAATCGCAGCATGGACCCCGTTATTCAGGTCATGCTTGCGGCGATCGAATGTGACAAATCTGGCGGTGATTTTCGGCGAACACGGGATGCCTATTACCGCGAGTTCGGTGGTATGAAGATGAACACCGCATTGATGGCCGATATATTTACGGCAATATGTCAGGGCGCCCCACATGAATACAGTGATCCGCTACTTGAAGCGTACCGGGATGAGCTTCTGGCACCACCCGATGTGCAGCCGCCGCTGTCTCTTGCCGAACAGGCTCAGTATTTTTCCTCTCTTGCGGGGTTTGCCCGTCGTATGGCGCGGCGCAAAAGGTTTGAAAGCGGCAGGTTTTATTCAGCCTGGCGATGGGCACGACAAAAGTTACGCAAGAAAGACTGAAAAGTTACCTCCGGCTGTGCGGATGCCCGTCTGCATGGCTGATCAAAGGCGCTCTCCCTGCCCGGGGAGGGCGCCTGTTTTATGGTAAATTGAACTTTGCGTGCATTCACAATCTTTTCTAATCTGTATTGATTTTAAGGGCGCGATACCGACATCCTTTCAGATACCGGACATCCGTGCGGCCCGTCGGTCGCCCCGGTCTGGCGCGAGGCTTGACAGCCTGCGCCGATTGCTTGTTTGGAGAATAGAATGAGCAAAGAGCGAAGTACCAAAAAAGAAGCGAAGAAGAAACCGGCCCTCGACAAGAAGGCCAAGAAAGCCGCCAAGGCCACGAAAAAGGCACCGGCATACCTTGAGTCCTGATATCGGGAGGCCTGATATCAGGCTTTTCACTTTTTGATGCATACGTTGAAAGAATGGGCCGCTCGCGCGGCCCATTTTCATTTCATTTTCTCGTTATAGTTTTAAAAGTGCATATTATATAAATATTCTATCGCCTTTAGGTACTGGGGAATTCATGTTTGACCTTTTTGACGCTTATGAAACCGCATTTCTACGCAATACAGAGGGACGGCTTTTTTATGTCAGGAACTGGCGGCAGGGCTATGAGGTGTCCGATGCGGAACGGCTAAAGCTAACGCAGATATTGTCTCTCATGTATTCGGCGGGCTTCATGCTGACGATGGGTATTATCTTATTAAGTGAAGAACTTGGTGCCCTTGCCGGATTGCATCGGCTTGTGGTTACCGGCGTGGTTGCCGTGTTGTTTTCTTCGCTGGTTCTGGTGGGTGAAAAGTTCGTGAGAAAACATTGTCTGGGAAATCGTCACAAAACAGAAACAGGCGCGAAATTTGATCCGCGCCCTTCACATGATTGGCGACGTTTTGCACGGTTGCTTGTGGCGGGAATAGGCTCAATGCTGCTTGCAAAGGCCATATGGTATCAAAACGCTATACTGGCGGCCATCGCAGTCATTTGCCTTGTTGGGGCGGTGATAACTTCGTGGCGGCGGGTGGCTCCCCCTTTACAGGAAAATTAAGATGATCTCGCCAGCAGGGCGATTTTCTTGAACACTGTGGGCAGTCCCACGTTTTCAAGCCCGTCAAGTGGATGCCAGAAACCGTTTTCAACATTGTGCCTTGCGCTGGCTTTGGCGGCCACAAGCTGTGTTTCCAGATGAAAATGCGTGAAGGTGTGCTTGGCCAGTCCCTCAAGCGGTTTCCAGTAATCATCTGTTGGTACGTGCTCCAGCCATTCGGCTTTTACCGGGAAGTCAATCCGTTCCACCCAGGGCGTTGAATAAAGGCCCGGCATCGCGCCAAGCAGGCCCTTGACGGGGCGGCGTTCCAGCAGAACATCGCCGTCATGGACCAGCCAGAAGGAGATGGCCCTACGCGTGGGTTTCACCTTCTTTGGTGCCTTGACGGGATATTTCTCCATGTCGCCCTCGGCCTTGGCGGCACAGTCGCGGTGAAGCGGGCACAGCAGGCATTTGGGTTTCTTCGGGGTGCAAACGGCTGACCCGAGGTCCATCATTGCCTGTGCAAAGTCGCCCGCACGCTGCGCTGGTGTAATCTCAGCGGTGCGGGCCTTGATCTGCTTTTTGGCGGCGGGCAGGGCTTCACTTACGCGAAACAGTCGGCTGACCACCCGTTCCACATTGCCGTCCACAACCACGGCGCTTTCGCCAAAGGCGATGGCAGCGATGGCGGCGGCGGTATAGTCGCCAATGCCCGGTAGCGCGCGCAGTTCGGCCTCTGTTTCAGGGAAGCGCCCATCATGGCCTGTTGTAATAACGTTCGCACACTTGTGCAGGTTGCGTGCCCGGGCGTAATAGCCAAGGCCAGCCCATTCAGCCAGAACATCTTCAAGTGGCGCGGCGGCAAGGGCGACGACTGTGGGCCAGCGTGACAGAAATTTCTCGAAATATCCCTTTACAGTGGCAACGGTGGTCTGCTGCAGCATGATCTCAGACAGCCATACGTGGTAGGGCTCAGCATGGTCAGCGGGTGCTGATCGCCATGGCAAGCTGCGGCGGTTGGCGTCGTACCAGTCAAGAAGTTTGTCGGCGATACTCATGATCACAAGGCGCTGAAGTCTTCCGTTTGTCCTTGCCCGGGGCCGGGCCATCAGGTAGCACAGGACCATAGCGTGGCCTTATAGACTTGCAAGTAAAATGGCCGCACACAGCACAAATGGTGGGCGAGACACATGGCGAAGCCGCCGGACAAAAAAACTGGCGATAAAAAAAAGCAGCCCGAGCGCCGGAAATATACCGCAAGCGCTTCTGCTGTCGCGCGTTCGCTTGTCACGCCCGCCATGCGAGCCAAGGGCTTTGCCCAGATTGAGGTGGTGACCCGGTGGGCGCATATCGTGGGGCCTGAGCTTGCCGCCAGCACCGTGCCAGTCAGCCTTCGTTTCCCACGAGGCGAACGCATGGGGGCGACGCTTGTTGTAAGGTGTGAATCCGCTTTTGCGCCGCTTCTGAGCCATAAGGCAGGCCGGGTAATCGAGATGGTGAACAGCTTCTTTGGCTATGCCGCCGTCGCCAAGCTTGAGGTGAAGCAGGGCCCGCTGCCGGCGCGTACTCACAAAGCGCTTCTGGAAAAAAAGCCCCTAAGCGCGGAAGCAAGCCAAAATTTGCACACGCTTGTGGGTGATGGAGAGTTGAGCCCGCTACGCGAAGCGGTTAAAAGCCTGGGGGAGTATGTTTTCTCGGGTACAAAAAAAGACCAATAACAAATGGGATATGAACGTGTTAAAAAAAGCAGTACTGGCCGCCATCCTTCTTGCCTTCGCTCCGGTCGCACACGCACAAGATAGTGCGGAAGGGCCTCGCCTGAGAGGCGAGCTTACCTATGGGGACAAGACCGCCAAAGTGGAGGTTATTGAATATGGCTCCTTTACCTGCCCGCATTGTGCCCGCTTTGCCCGCGAGATATTACCGCAGCTGAAAGCCGATTATATCGACACCGGCAAGGTGAAGTTCATCTTCCGTAACTTCGTGCGGGACCGCTACGACATGGCGGTTGCTGTTACCACGCGCTGCACCACAAGTGCGGACACCACCAAGGCAATGACGGAAACCTTTTTTGAACGCCAGAAAGAATGGATGACGTCAGACAATCCTTACGCGGTAATGGCCGAGATCGCCGGAGACGCTGGTGTCAGCCAGACAGAGTTGGGCAACTGCATTTCGGACCGTGCCCTGCAGGAGCATATGGTTGAGATGCGCAACTTCGGCATCGAGAGCTACCAGATCAACGCTGTGCCAGCCATTCTGGTGAATGGTGCCAAAATCGATATGCATTCCTATGAAGACCTCAAGGACGCGATCGAGGCCGCACAATAATTTCCTAAATCATCAGGGCGACGGGCTTCAAAAAAGACTCGTCACCGCCTTCAATGCGATGTAAACACAATATATAGTGGGTGGAGAAGTCATGAACTACAATAAGAGCGCATTTTCCCTTCGTGTGACCAGTGCTGCGGCAGCGCTTCTGATGCTTGCGGCGTGCGGTGATCAAAGTGACGACAAGGCAGCGACCGAGGGTGAAGTCGTTTCAATGGCGCCGACAGAGGTGCCTGCCGAAGCGGGTGCCGAACAGGGCACATGGGGTGATATCATTTATGGCGATGCCGACGCGCCGGTGACCGTGATCGAATATGCCTCGCTGACATGCCCGCACTGCGCAACCTTTGCCAAGGACGTCTTCCCCGAATTCAAGAAAAAATATATCGAGACCGGCAAGGTCCGCGTACTTTACCGCAATTTCATCATGAACCGGGTTGATCTGATAGCTTCCGCCGCTGCGCGCTGTGGCGACATGGAAGTCACCCAAAAGCTGATGGGCCTGTTTTTCGCCCGCCAGTATGATTGGGCACGGTCGCAAAACCCGGGGGATGAACTGGCGTCGCTTGCGCGGCGTGTGGGTATCAGCCGCACTGAATTTGACCGTTGCGTGAACAACAAGGACATGCACAAGCACCTGATGTCGCTGACCAAAACAGCGATTGACGACTATCAGGTCAATTCCACGCCCAGCTTTTTTGTTGACGGTGAGCGGGTTGAATTCACGACCTTCGATGATCTGATGGAAACAATGGAAAAAGCCATCGACGACGCAAGCTAGGGGGCGTCGGCTGGTCGGTGCCGGGGTGGGCGCCGTGGCTTTTGGTTTGAGTTAGGGGGAGTTTGGCGCAGCCATGCGTTTTTCGCGTTTGCGATTATCCGGGTTCAAGTCCTTCGTCGATCCGACCGAGCTTCATATCGAGCGTGGTCTGACCGGTGTCGTGGGCCCTAACGGCTGCGGTAAATCCAACCTTCTTGAAGCTATCCGCTGGGTAATGGGTGAGAACCGCGCGAAATCATTGCGCGGTTCGGGCATGGATGATGTGATCTTCGCCGGTACCGATAAACGCTCCCCGCGCAATATGGCCGAAGTTACCCTTGTTATCGACAATCAGGACCGATCGGCACCAGCCGACTATAACGACGAAGACTTTATCGAGGTTACCCGTCGGATCGAGCGGGAAAGTGGTTCCGCCTACCGCATCAACGGCAAGGACGTGCGCCAGAAAGACGTGCAGCTGCTGTTTGCCGACGCGGCAACCGGCGCGCATTCACCGGCGCTTGTCAGCCAGGGGCGGATCGGCGCGCTGATTAACGCCAAGCCACAGGATCGGCGCGCTATCCTTGAGGAGGCCGCAGGTATTTCCGGCCTGCACACCCGCCGCAAGGAAGCCGAAAGCCGTCTGCGGGGTGCCGAGGGCAACCTGACCCGCTTGCAGGATGTTATCCAGGCGATGGAAAGCCAGGTGCAAAACCTGAAGCGGCAGGCGCGGCAGGCGGTCCGATACCGCGATATTTCAGGCGATATTCGCAAGACTGAGGCCAGTCTCCTGTATCTCAAGTGGAAACTGGCGTCCGAGGAGGTCATCACGCTTGAGCGCACCATGCGCGAGGCGGAGAAAGCCACGGCGGAAGTCGCTGAAGTTGTTGCGCGGCTCTCGAAAGAGCAGACGGAAGTGGCGGCAACCCTGCCACCTCTAAGGGACGCAGACGCTGAGGCCGCAGCCACGCTGCAACGCCTGACCATCGAGCGCGAGAATCTGGAAAAGGAGGCGGAACGTCGGAAGGAGGCTGCGGCCAGCCTGCGCGCTGCGCTTGAACAGGTTGCCGCTGACCGTGCGCGCGAACAGGACATTGCAGGCGACGCCACAGCCGCCGTTGACCGCCTGAAGGCTGAACGCGAAAGGCTTGAAAAGGCGCGCGACAGTGAAAAAGCAAATGAGATCAAGGCGCGTGAGACGCTGGACGGTGCCGCGAAGGCAGCCAGCGCGGCCGAATCAGAGTATGACACCCTGTCCGAGCAGGCCGCCCAGGCCCGCGCCCGGCGCTCAAGCCTGGAAAGCGACAAGCTTGCCATCGCGCGCCGCACCGCGCAGTTGGAGGCAGAGCAGGTCCGGCTGAGGGGCGAGATGGACACGATCACCGCAGAGGATGAGGTGCTGTCAGCCCTGAAGGCGGCGGAAGGCGCTGTCGCCAAGCAGGAAGAACGGCTGACACATGCCGGTGAAGCGCTCTCTGGGGCTGAGGCCGCGACCCAGCAGGCCCGCGCCAGCCGAAACGATGCCGACGCGGTAAAATCAGAGCTTGAAGGCAGGGTGAAAACCCTTACCGGTGAGGTTACGAGCCTGAGACGCATGTTTGAAAGCGAGGGCGAGGGGGACGATGTGCCTGTCTCAGCCGATGTGCGGGCGGAGCCGGGTTTTGAAGTTGCCGTTGGTGCCGCGCTTGGTGACGATGCTGAAGCAGGTATGGCGGGCGACGCGCCCCGTTTCTGGGCAGCGCGGGATACGCTGCCGGTACCGGACTGGCCCGACGGCGTTGGCCCGCTTGCACCGCACCTTGAAGCGCCGGACGTGCTGGCGCGTCGCGTGGCCTATACCGGGCTTTTGAGGGATGGGGCAGATGGCGACCGTATTGCAAGCGCACTGAAGCCGGGCCAGACGCTGGTGTCCATGGACGGTGCCTTGTGGCGCTGGGATGGGTTCTGCCAGCGCGCGGGTGCGCCATCCGAAGCTGCGATCCGGCTTGAGCGCAAGAACAGGTTGGCCGCACTTGAGCACCAGCTTGAGGGCGCAGAGACAAAAGCGGCCAGCGCGGGAGCTGCTGCCGCGGCGGCAGTTGACGCACATCAGAAAGCGCGTGATGCGGAGGCCGCTCAGCGGCAGGTGCGGGGCGATGCGGAGAAGGCGCTGGGCGAGGCACGCAGGGCGCTTGTGAGCGCTGAGCAGGAAGCCAGCCGACGCGCAAGCAAGGTTGCCATGCTCAAGGACACCTTGGCCCGCCTTGCGGAAGAAGAAAAAGAAAGCCTCGCACGGCAAGCGACGATCGATGAGAAGGTCGCCGAACTGCCGCAGAACGCGAAGCTTGAAGAAGAACTGCAGGTGATGCGGAGCAAGGTTGAAGCGCTGCGTGCGGACCTGAGCCATGCGCGCGCCAGCTATGACAGCCTGCGCCGCGAGGCCGATGTCAGGAACGACCGTCTCAATGCCATCCGCACCGAATCGGGCGCGTGGGAACTTCGCGTTAAAAGCGCCAGTAAGCAACTCACGGCGCTTGACGAGCGCCAGGCGGATACCGAACGGCAACTCGCTGCCGCGGAGGCCAGCCCGGAAGACATGGAAGCGCGCCGTCAGGCACTTCTTGACGCCATCGATGTGGCGGACAAAACCCGGCGCGATACCAGTGACAAACTGAAAGCGGCGGAAGCCGAGCTGGCGCAGAAGGATCAGGCGCTCAAGGCGACAAGCGAAGGGCAGGCAACCGCGCGAGAGCGGCAGATCCGCGCCGAAGCTGCGGTTGAAAATGCTGTCAGCCGCCGCAAGGATATTGCCACACAAGTAGGGGAGCGTTTTGAATGTGCGCCGACGCATCTCCTTGAAAAAGTGGGGCTTGAAGCCAGTGACAGCCTACCGGATGCAAGCGTGCTTGAAAGCAGGCTTGATAAGCTCAAGCGTGAGCGTGACCGCCTGGGTGCTGTGAACCTGCGCGCAGACGAAGAGCTGACTGAAATTGACGAACAGCTCACGCATTTGACGAGCGAACGTGCCGACCTCGAAAACGCGATCGCCCGTTTGCGACAGGCGATATCGAATCTGAACCGCGAAGGGCGTACCCGCCTTCTGGCGGCATTTGAGGTGGTGAACAACCACTTTGGTGAACTGTTCAAGAGCTTGTTTGGCGGCGGTGCCGCTCACCTTGAATTGACCGAATCCGATGACCCGCTGGACGCAGGTCTCGAGATATTTGCCAGCCCGCCAGGCAAGCGCCTGCAGGCCTTGTCGCTGCTTTCGGGCGGAGAACAGGCGCTGACCGCCCTTTCCCTTATATTTGCGGTCTTTATTACCAATCCGGCACCCATTTGTGTGCTTGACGAAGTGGATGCACCGCTAGATGACGCGAATGTTGAACGCTTCTGTAACCTGTTGGATGAAATGATCGACCGTACCGATACACGCTTCCTTATCGTCACCCACAATGCGGTATCCATGGCCCGGATGAAACGGCTGTTCGGCGTGACGATGGCTGAAAGGGGTATTTCCACCCTGGTATCTGTTGACCTTGAGCGCGCGGAGGAATTGCGCGAGGCAGGTTAAGTGTTTGTTTTCATGAATATTCAATAAAAACAAACACTTAACTTATTTTTATTGGTTCTTGACACGGGTAGGGGCGTTCACTATGTTGCAGGCGCCTTTTATGGCGCTTCCTCGTTGAGGGGGTGGCCCGGCAGAAACGTTGGTCAAACGCGGTTTCACAAAGGGGGCAACAGGCGATGGGTTTGGACGATAAGGACCCTGAACTGACTTCCCTTGATGCGCGCTTGAGCCGCGCCCGTCAAAAGGCCCAGTCACACGATGCCGATGTACCGGCGTCGCCACTGGGAAGAGCCTTGACGATGGGCGTTCACATGGTTGTCGGTGTGGTCGTAGGCCTGATCCTCGGCGTCAACCTTGATGAGTGGCTTGGCACGTCTCCGCTTTTCCTGATTCTGTTTCTGCTTATTGGCTTTGGTGCGGGGCTACGGAATGTTATCCGCGATGCCATGCGCATGCAGGCTGATGCCAACCGCGAGATGGAAGCGGAGGCGCTGAAAAGGGCAAAGAGGGCTGATAAAGCCGACAAAGATTGACCGCGATCCGCATGATGCGGGTTGCCCTAAATAAAAGAGATGGTAGCCGTGGCAGGACCTCTTGAGCAGTTTAAAATCACCCCGTACGCCGAAATGGAAGTCGCCGGGGTAGATGCTTCCTTCACCAACAGCTCCCTTTGGATGGTTATTGTTGTAACCTCTCTCACCGTGTTTCTGGTGGGTGGCATGCGCAAAAGTGCACTGGTGCCAGGGCGCTGGCAGGCCATGGTTGAGATGGCGTACGAGTTCGTTGCCAATATGGTGAAAGAAAACGTGGGCCGCGAAGGCAAGCAGTATTTCCCTTTCATCTTCACGCTTTTCATGTTCGTGCTGGGCGGTAACCTTGCAGGTATGCTGCCTTACAGCTTTACAATTACGAGCCACATCATCGTGACCCTTGCGCTTGCGCTGGTTGTGTTTGCGGGTGTGACGCTCCTTGGTTTCATGAAGCATGGTGCCGGGTTTCTGAAGCTCTTTGTGCCTTCAGGCGTGCCTGTACCCCTGTATCTGCTGATTGTGCCGGTTGAGGTGCTGAGTTATTTCACGCGCCCTATCAGCCTGTCGGTACGTTTGTTCGCCAACATGATGGCGGGCCACATCATGCTGAAGGTGTTTGCCGGTTTCGTCGTCAGCCTTGGTGCTGCCGGCATCCTTGGCGCGGGCGCAGCTGTGCTGCCTTTCGCCTTCAATATCTTCCTTGTGGGTCTCGAGCTTCTGGTCGCATTCCTGCAGGCATATGTATTCGCCATCCTTTCCTGTATCTACCTGCATGATGCGCTGCACCCTGCACACTAAGGTTTCAGGAAAAAAGTTTAACTTAGAGATAATCCAAATCTTCTCATAAATGAAGGAACGAGAAAAATGGACGTTGAAGCTGCAAAAATGATTGGTGCTGGTATCGCAACCCTCGCGCTTGCCGGTGTTGGTATTGGTCTTGGTAACATCTTCGGTAGCTTCCTGTCGGGCGCGCTTCGCAACCCGTCTGCTGCTCCGAAAGTGTTCGGCAACTTGCTTCTGGGCTTCGCACTGACTGAAGCACTTGGCATTTTCGCCCTGCTTATCGCTATTCTGCTTCTCTTCGTCGTTTAATCCACGACGACTTGAGGCTCTGCCCCGGCAGGCTGCTTGCAGCAATGTCCGGGGCGACAGTGATCCGGCCATGGGCACCCTTGGTGTTCTGTGGTCATACTAAAGCGATTGAGACAGGCTATGGCACAAACGCACACCGAAGTGGCTGACCACGGGCAAGGTGGGCTTCCACAGTTCGACGCCACAACATTTGAGAGCCAGCTCGTATGGTTGTTCCTGAGCTTTATCGTTCTTTTTGTGATCGTGTCCCGCATGGCCCTGCCACGTGTGACAAAGGTTCTGGAAGAACGTGAAGAGCGGATTGCGACCGACCTGGATACGGCTGAGCGTCTCAGAAAAGAGGCTGAAGACGTGAAGGAGGCCTACGAGGCATCCGTTACGGAAGCACGCAAAAAAGCGCAGGAAACCATTCTGGCGACCAAGGAAAGCATTCAGGCGGATATTGCCAAAGCTCAGGCCGAGCTTGATGCGACACTCGGTGCTAAGGCGGCGGAGGCTGAAGCCCGTATCGACGCTGCCCGTGCGGAAGCACTGGCTGGCATCGATCAGGTGGCTGGCGAAGTCGCGGCTGCACTGGTCTCGAAGCTTGCCGGGATCGAAGTTGACAGCAAAGACACGACAAAAGCTGCGAAAGCGGCTCTCAGCGGCGTGAAGGGAGCTTAATGATGGCATCTGGCGTACCCTTTTACATGGACCCCACTTTCTGGGTGGCAGGTTCATTTGCTGTGTTTGTCGGCGGCGTTGTCTGGAAAAAGGCGCACAAAAATATCGCGGCGATGCTTGATGAGCGGTCGACGTCGATCCGTGCACAGCTTGATGAAGCGCAGGAACTTCGCGAGGAAGCCGAGAAGCTTCTGAACGAATATCAGCGCAAGCGCCGTGACGCTGAAAAAGAAGCAGCCGATATGGTGGCTCAGGCGAAGGAAGACGCGAAAATCATGGCAAAAGAAGCGAAAGCTGACATCGAAGCCATGGCTGCGCGACGCACCCGCGCCGCTGAAGCGAAAATCGCGCAGGCTGAAGCCCACGCCGTGAAGGAAGTTAAAGCAGTTGCGGTGAACGCGGCTGTTGAAGCAGCGTCTGCCGTGTTTGCAGACAAGCTGAAAGGCAAGGAAGGCGGCACTCTTGTTGACCGCGCGATTGCTGACGTTGAAAGCAAGCTGCACTAAGTATTTTCGAGTTTCGAGTATATTTTTACAGTACCGAATATTGAGGCGCCCCGCATACCAGCGGGGCGTTTTTTCTTGGCCGCGTGCGACGGATCGGCTACCCATCTCTCTTATGCGAGAGGAGCAAGCCGCCGTGACAAAAGAGCAAGCAGGCAGACTGATGAAAATGGCCACCTGGGCAGCGGTTGGCGTTGCTTCCACTCTCGTGGCAGCCAAGGCTATGGCGTGGTGGTTATCGGGCTCTGTCGCCATGTTGGGGTCACTGGCAGACTCATCGCTTGACCTTGCGGCGTCGCTCGTCACCATGTTCGCCGTACGCCTTGCCCTTATCCCGCCAGACGACGATCATCGTTTTGGCCATGGCAAAGCAGAGGCGCTGGCGGGCCTGTTTCAGGCAGCGGTGATGACAGGCTCGGCGGTCTATATATCCCTTGAAGCGGTGTCCCGCATATGGGAGCCGGTGATGCCTGAGCGCTCCGACCTTGTGATCGGCGCATCGGCGCTCGCAGTTCTCTTGTCGCTTTGCCTTGTATTGTTCCAGAGTTATGTGGTCAGGCAGACGCGGTCCATCGCCATTGCTGGCGACCATCTGCACTATAAGGGCGACCTGCTGCTGAACAGTTCTGTCATCGCTTCGGCACTCATCTCCAGTACCGGCTTCCTGTATGCTGACGGTATTTTTGGCGTGCTGATTGGCGGATATATCCTCTATGGTGCTTATGAAGTCGCTAAACCGGCGATCGATATGCTGATGGACAAGGAATTTGAGGACGAGGAACGTGAAATCATCTTCAATGTGGTGATGGGGCACCCGGAGGTGCAGGGGCTGCACGAGCTTAAAACGCGATCGTCCGGCCGAGATCGATTCATCCAGATGCATATTGAGGTGCCCGGCGAGATGACAGTGGACGCTGCCCATATTATTGCGGATGAGGTCGAAGCAACATTGAGCGAGTATTTTCGCGATACTGAAATTTTCATCCACATGGACCCGCCAAGCCCCCAGTCGGACGCGCTCACAGTGCGGGAGTTGATGCGAGAGGAAGACGCATGATCACACTATACGGCATCAAGAACTGTGACACCGTCAAAAAGGCCCGCAAGTGGCTTGAGGCCGAAGAGCTGGAGCACAGGTTTCATGATTTCCGGGCAGATGGGCTTGATGCTGGCCAGATGGCCCGCTTCATGGATGGAATAGGTTACGAAGCGCTTCTCAATACACGGGGCACCACCTGGCGCAAGCTGGATGACGACGCAAAGGCCGATATGGATGCCGGTAAGGCTGCGGCCCTGATGCTTGAACATGAGGCGCTGATCAAGCGGCCTGTGTGGGAAAAAGGCGGTGACTATCGCTTGGGGTTCGCTGCCAAGGACATGGACGCCCTGGAGGCATGGCTTAAAGCCTGAGGGAGCCAGATGACCGAGATAGCCTTCTATCAGATAGATGCCTTCACCGACCGGGCCTTTACCGGCAACCCGGCGGCGGTGTGCCCTATGCCCGCTTTTCTTTCAGACAGGACGATGCAAGCCATCGCGGCCGAGAACAACCTTGCGGAAACCGCCTTTATCGTGAGACGCGGGGCAGGAAACTATGACCTGCGCTGGTTCACCCCCACGGTTGAGATTGAAATATGCGGGCACGCCACGCTCGCCAGCGCGTATGTGGTTTTCAATCATCTCGAGCCCGACCTGAGCAAGGTCCGTTTCGAGACCCGGTCCGGCACCATGGCTGTGACGCGTGAAGCGGATGGCAAGCTGTGCCTTGATTTCCCCAATTATAAACCCGCCCCTTTTCCTTGCCCCGAGGGGCTGGGGGCGGCGATGGGCGCCGAACCGGATACTGTGTTGAAAAGCGATGAGGGAGACCGTGACCTTTTGCTTGTCTATGGTTCCGCCGCCGATATTGCTGCGTTGGTGCCTGACCAACTCGCGCTCAGGGCATTTGCGCCATACGGCTTTATCGCAACGGCACCGGGCGACGGCGACGCAGACTTTGTCTCGCGCTGTTTTTTCCCCAACCATGGCATACCGGAAGACCCGGTCACAGGCTCCGCACACTGTGTGTCCGCGCCATATTGGGCCGACCGCCTTGGCAAAACGCAGTTCTTTGCGCGCCAGGTATCCCTGCGTGGGGGTGACCTGTGGCTTGAGGTTGGTGCGTCCCGGGTGAAAATGGCCGGCTTTGCGGTTGAGGTGATCCGTGGCAGCCTGCACCTGCCGGAAAAAATTTGACCCTTACGTGAACCTTTTCCCGTTCTGTTGCGTCCCTAGGGAATAGAAAAGGATGCACCAGGATGCCCATGACCGATACCCGCGCAGAAGAAGATCTGCTTGTTCTGGAGGCAAAGGGGGGATGCAGGCAGGCTTTCGCCGGTCTTTTCAAGCGCTACAACCTGCCGCTCACACGTTTTGCTTACCGGCTGTCCGGAGATAGTGGGCTGGCGCATGACGCGGTGCAGGAAGCCTGGGTCAGCCTTGCGCGGAATCTGCGCACAATGGAAGATCCGCGTGCTTTCCGTGTCTGGATATACCGGGCGGTGCGATGGCGGCTGGTGGATTTGGTGCGCAGGCGAGGGGACATTCCTGCCTCGCTTGACGATGCCAACCTCGAAACAGGTTCCGGAGAGCCGGAATTGGCAACCAACGATCAGCTCAACTACCATATGGCCCTGCTTGGTGCCGGTGACCGCGTTGTGCTGACGCTCTTTTATCTTGAGGACATGAAGCTTTCAGAAATGGCAGCGGTGCTGGAGGTTCCCATCGGCACCGTCAAGTCACGGCTTCATCGGGCCCGGGCCCAGTTACGACAGCAAATGACAGGAGACAATAATGAACAACCTTGATGAACGTATCCGTGAGGAGCTTGAACGCGAAACCGACGAAATAGATGAACTGCTTGCCAGTGAAGACGGCCTGCCGGATATGGTGGCGGCCGCGTTCACTGGCGGTCTGCGACGCTGGATGTGGCTCACCGGCTTCATCACGCTGGTGGTTACCGGTTTCATGGTCTGGTGCGGCTACCGCTTTTATGTGGCGGCAGGACTGGATGACCGGGTTTTCTGGGGTATCTGGTTTATCGTGACGCTGAACGCGCAGGTGGCGCTCAAGCAGTGGCAATGGCTTGAGATGAACCGCTCCTCCATGATGCGGGAGATCAAGCGGCTTGAGCTGGTGGTGGCGAAATTGGTACGTGCGCGGCATGACGGCTAGGCTGGGCTTGCTATCCTTATGCCTTGCGCTACCATTATGGGGCATGAAGCATAAGGGAGCACGCCAATGACAACGGTTCACGATTTCACCTGCGCACGCCTGAGCGGCAAGGACGAAGACCTGAGCGACTATAAGGGTAAGGTCTTGCTGATTGTGAACACGGCGTCCAAATGCGGATTCACGCCCCAGTTCGAAGGGCTTGAAACACTTTATAAGGACCTGAAGGACAAGGGCCTTGTTATCCTTGGTTTCCCCTGTAACCAGTTCGGTAGCCAGGATCCCGGCAGCAATGATGAGATTGGCGAATTTTGCCAGGTCAACTATGGTGTCAGCTTTCCGATGTTTGCCAAAATTGACGTGAACGGCGAAGGTGCCGCCCCCTTGTACAAGCACCTGAAGGCACAGAAAAAGGGTGTCTTGGGCACAGAAGGCATCAAGTGGAACTTCACCAAGTTTCTGGTCAATAAGGATGGTGATGTGGTCAAACGCTTTGCACCAACCGACAAACCCGAAGCCATCCGCAAGCACATTGAGGTACTGCTGTAATCTCGTGCGATAATGTGATCACATTTCTCTTTTGCTGTTTGCGTAAACGCGATATGCTCCCGCGTGGTGGCGCTAGGGGTAGCGCCATCTTGTGAGGGGAAAGGGATATCATGTCCAAGCTCAGGGGCATCAACAGACGCGATTTTTTGAACGGCGTGGCGCTAACGGGCCTTGCCGTGGGCTTGAGCCCGGTGGCGGCAATGGCCGAAGGGCTTGTGAAGTCAGACGGTGTATGGACATATCCACCAGCCAAAACCGGCATGCGCGGCAGCCACGTGGGCAGCTTTGAAGTGGCCCACGCCATCTCGTGGGAAGGTAAAACCTACGAGCGGCCTGAAGATGCGACAGACGGGCTTTATGATCTTGTGGTCGTGGGGGCTGGTATCAGCGGGCTGGCGAGTGCTGTGCTGGCGCAGGAGAAGCTGGGTACGGACGCCCGTATCCTGATCATCGACAACCATGATGATTTCGGCGGCCATGCCAAACGCAACGAATTCAACGTAGACGGTAAAATGCTGGTCGGTTATGGCGGGAGCCAGACGCTTGAAGGACCAGCGCATTACAGCGAAGGCTCACGCGCGTTTCTTCAGGCACTGGGCATCGATACGGAAAAATTCTACCGTTATTTTGACCAGACCTTTTATGAACGGGCCGGCCTTGGTGTGGCTGTGCACCCAAACCCGGACCGTTTCCCTGGCGGTGAGATGATCCCGGTGGGACCGGGGGGCGGTTCGTCTGCTGTTTGGGCAGCCTATGACGCTGATGGAAAAAAGCGTGTCGCCGCCATGATCGGGAAGCTGCCGCTTGGTGCGGAGGACAAAAAAGCCCTGCATCGCTGGCTGGTGGACCAGCCCGACTGGCTGGCGCACATGAGCCGCGATGAGAAGGTCGACTATCTGCGCAGCCATTCCTATGAGCACTGTATGCAGGAGTTTGGCGGGTTTGGCGAGGATGCGCTTGCGCTGATGCGCAATGAGATGACCGGCCTTTGGGGTCTTGGCTGGGACGCGATCTCGGGCCTTGAAGCCTTGCGGCTGGGCCAGGGCGGAACGCTTGGTCTGGGGCTGGACCCTCAGGCGGTGCCCAAACCGTATCATTGGGACGAGCCCTATATTTTCCACTTCCCGGACGGCAACGCAGGCGTTGCGCGCCTCGCGGTTGCCAAGCTGATCCCCGACGCGCTGCCAGCGCACACGATGGAAGACGAAGTGCTGACCCGCGCACACTATGACCGGCTTGACGGGGCTGAAAACAAGGTGCGCATTCGCCTGTCTTCAACCGCTGTGCAGGCGATGAATACCGACAAGGGCGTTGAGGTCACCTACGTGCGCGACGGCAAGGTAGAACGCGTGGAAGCGCGCGCGGGCATTATGGCGTGTTATAACCATATCCTGCCGTTCATCATGCCCGAACTTGGTGAAAAACAACGCGAACTGCTGGATTGGCCCGAGAAGGTACCGCTTGCCTACATAAACGTGGCGCTGAGGAACTGGCAGGCCTTCAAAAACGCCGGTGTACATTATGTGTTCACGCCCGGTGCCCTGTTCTCCAACTATTCGCTGGATTTCCCGGTTTCGATGGGCGGCTATTCTTTCGCCGCCAAGCCCGAAGATCCGATCATGCTGCATATGACCTATGTACCAACATCTCCGGGCCTGACCTCGCGCGAACAGCACAAGGCGGGTCGCTATGAGATGTATGCCCTTACGTTCGAGGACTTCGAGACCGCCATTGTGAATGAGCTCACCCAGGCCTTCGGCCCTTATGGTTTTGACGCAGAACGCGATATCGCAGGCATTACAGTCAACCGGTGGCCACACGGCTATGCCTATGAATATAATGAGCTTTATGACGGCGACTGGAGCCCGCAAAAAGGCCCGCATATCGAGGCGCGCAAGCCGGTCGGCAAATTAGCCATCGCCAATTCCGACAGTTCCGCCTACGCTTATGTCAACGGCGCAGTTGACGCCGCAATCCGCGCCGTGGACACACTGTACGGAGCATAAAAGCGTAAGGGGAGAGCGCATGCAGGCGAAGGGGGCCTACCCGTCCTTCACATCACGGCTGGCATTTATCATTGCAGCGGCAGGGTCCGCCGTCGGACTGGGCAACGTTTGGGGTTTTACCTATGTCGCTGGTGCCAATGGCGGCGGCGGTTTTGTGCTTATTTACCTGCTTGCGCTGGCGTTTGTGGCAGGGCCCGCCTTCATGGCGGAAATGCTGATTGGCCGCATGGGCAAGGCCAGCCCACCCACAGCGCTTGGTGAACTGCAAGCCAGCATTGGCGCGAAGCTCAGTTGGCCCACCATAGGCTGGATTGGCCTTGTGGGCACGATCATGGTGCTCAGCTTTTATGCCGTGATTGCCGGGCAGGCGATGTATTACGGCCTGATCGCGCTTCAGGGCGGGTTTGCTGGCTGGCCCGAAGGTGCGGTTGTCGCGCTGGACGCGGACTTCAAAGCTGACCCATTGGCCATGGCCTTATGGTCCGCGGTCTTCATGGCCTTCACAGCGGCCATCGTTTCCTTCGACATTCGCACCGGGATTGAGCGCGCGGGCAAGGTTATGATGCCCACCTTGTTTGTTATGCTGATCGGGTTGGTGATCTATAGCGGGCAAACCGGCGATATGGGCCGTGCGGTCGATTTTCTGTTTGGTTTTCATGAGATCAATTTCACCTCGCGCCTGTTCCTCGAAGCTGTAGGACAGGCGTTTTTCACCCTTGGTGTGGGGGTGGGCGGCATTATGACCTATGGCTCCTACATGGGCGATGACGTGAAACTGCCGCGCGCCACCTTCTGGATCGTGGCGATGGACCTGTTTGTAGCGCTTGCCGCCGGGCTTGCCATCTTCCCGCTGGTGTTCGCCAGTGGTGTGGAACCTACGGCGGGACCGGGGCTTGTGTTCCTGACCCTGCCGATCATCTTCACCGAAATTCCCGGCGGCGCCTTTGTTGCCTTTGCTTTTTTCCTGCTGTTGACCTTTGCAGCGGTGACATCATCCATTTCGCTGCTTGCTCCCACGGTGGCGCGCATGACGGAGGGCCGCACCGGGCGCCCGTTTGCTGCCTGCCTGATGGCGGGTACAGCCTTTATTGCCAGCCTTGCCACGGTATATTCCTTCTCGGACGGACGGGAAGTATACCCGCTTGCAGCCCTTGGCTTTGACGGGCTGACGGCCTTTGACCTGATCCGCGAAGGCGTCAGCAACTTTATCCTGCCGCTTTCCGGCCTTGCCTATTGTCTGATCATCGGCTGGGCGCTGAGACGCGATGACGTGCGTGCAGCCTTGCCGATGGCGGATGGCAGGCTATTTACCCTCTGGTACATGGTGGTGCGCATCATTGCGCCGCTGGCCATCACCGCACTTTTTATCGGTGCGGTGTTGGGCTGATTACCGGAAGGGGAGGATCGTATGACAGAGTGGCCAGTACCGGAGATGGTGCCCACAAATGGCGTGACACTTGGCGTTTACCGCATGGGCCCGGAACCAGCGGAGAGTGGCAAGCCGGCCGTTTTTTTTCTGCATGGCTTCCCCGAAATTGCCTATAGCTGGCGCGCGCAGATGACCGCTTTTGCCGAAGCGGGCCACAGTGTTTTTACGCCTGATCAGCGCGGATATGGTGTTTCAGACGCGCCTGAGGGTGTGCAACAGTTTACCATGCAGAAATTGACCGACGACCTGCGCGGCCTACTGGACCATTACGGCATCGAGAAAGCTGTGTTCGTGGGGCACGACTGGGGTGCCATCATCCTGTGGCAACTGCCGTTTTATATGCCGGAGCGTGTGTTGGGCTGCGCCGGGCTTAATGTGCCACTGTTGCCGCATTACCCGATGGACCCTGTCGCCATGTTCCGCGCAAGGTTTGGCGAGGATATGTATATCGTGCGCTTTCAGGAAGAGGGCGCGTGCGAGCCGATTCTTGAGCGCGACCTGATGCAGACTTTCAAGTTTTTCTTGCGCAAACCCAACAAGGGCAAGGTGCAGAAGTCTGACGTGCCGTTTGAGGAAAAAAGCCTTGACCTGTTGGGGCTATTGGAAAAAGGCGAAGACGCCTGGGGCGGTGAGCGGCTGTTGTCGGACAGGGAGACAGCTGTCTACGCCAAGGCATATAAGAAAAACGGTTTTACCGGCCCCATCCACTGGTACCGCAATTTTACCGCTAACTGGCAGGACCAGAAACGCTTCCTCGAAGGTGGCAGACTGCCGCATGTGAACCTGCCGTGTCTGATGATCACCGCAGACCTTGACCGCGCCTGCCCACCTGTTATTGCTGATGCCATGGCTGGCATGTGCACGCCCTATGAGCGTATCGACCTCAAAGGCTGCGGGCACTGGAGCCAGCAGGAACGCGCGGATGATGTAAACACCGCGATCATGGACTGGATGCAGCGCCACTTCGCCTGATGAGGGTCGGCCTGCGAGGCGCAGGAGCGGTTCTATGCTGCCGGTTTTTCTGGAAGGGCTTGTGGTCTCGTTCGGGCTTCTGCTTGCCATCGGGCCGCAGAATTTTTATGTGTTGAGGCAAGGGCTGAAGCACCGCCATGTCTTTGCCGTTACCACCACCACCTTTGTCTCGGATGCCTTGATGATCAGCCTTGGTGTGATGGGGGTCGGGCGATTTTTCGCTGACTTTCCGGCGCTTGCCTACTGGCTCGGGTGGGGCGGTGTTGCATTCCTTATGTGGTTTGCGTCTAAAAGTCTGAAGGCTGCCATCAGGCCCGATGTCATAACAGATGATCGCATAGACGCTTCCGCTGGTGCTGCGGCGGGCAGGGGTGCAAAAATCGCCGTCCTGCACGCACTGGCGTTTGCGTGGCTCAACCCCTGGGCTTACGTGGATACCATGGTGCTGATTGGGGGTGTTAGCGTGAAATATGACACGGATGCCGCGCGGTTGATGTTCCTTCTGGGTGCCGTTCTGGCCTCTGTCATGTGGTTTTACACCATCGGATATGGTGCCAGGCGCGCGGCGCCCCTGTTTGCAAAACCGGTAACATGGCGTGTGCTCGACAGCATCATCACGATTGTCATGCTTGGGGTTGCATTCCTCCTCATACGGCACCAACTTTCCCTTTAAGGGAAACCCACATAAGGAATAGTCACATGCAGCTTGTCGGCATCAGCCTGTCGCCATATTTTGAACGTGCGGTCATCACCCTTGATGTCAAGGGCGCGCTGGATGAAGTGGAACTGGCATTGCCTCCGGGGCCGTTTGGCTCGCCGGAACTGAAAGCTGCCAACCCGACCGGCAAGATCCCGTATCTTCGCCTGCCGGACGGGGAATTTATCCCCGAAGGGCAAGTCATTGCCGAGTATTTCAACGAAACGTTCGAAGGGCCTGACTTGATGCCCGCCACGGCACTTGAGGCCGCGAAGGCCAAGCTCGTGTGCCGCACGATCGACCTTTATGTCGGACCGCACACCTCATCGCTGGCGCGCAGCATCACACGTGGTATTCGGGACGAAGCGGCTATCAAGGCGGCGGTTGAGGACGGCTTGCCGCTGGGGCTTGACCTCATTGAGGGCTATCTTGGTGGCGGCGATTATGTGGTGGGGGATGCTTTCAGTTTTGCTGACACCGCACTCATACCGCACATGTTCCATTTCCTCGTTTTCCTAAAGGAGTTTGAAGTGACAGTGTTTGAAGGGCGGCCAAAACTTGCTGCATGGTGGGACAAGCATAAGGAATCTGATATCGTGGTCAGGAGCCATAAACGCATGGCGGCAGCGCTGGAGTTTTTGCTCAAGCGCATCGCGGCGGCCAAAGCGCAGCAGGCAACATGACGACGGGAAGAGGGAAGATGATGAAACTGGTGGGCGAAAGTGTATCACCCTATTTTGAACGCGTGTATATAGGCCTTGATATCAAGGGTATGACCGACAAGCTTGACTACGGCATGCCGGACGGGGGTTTCAAGTCAGACGCGCACTGGAAGGCGCACCCCTTAGGCAAGATCCCGTATCTGATCAAGGATGATGGCAGCACCCTGACCGAGGGGCAGGTGATTCTCGAATATCTGGACCGCACATTGGGCGGCACACTATTAACGCCTGAAGACTTTGATGCAGCGACCGACGCCCGTGCCATCGCCCGGATTCTGGACCTTTATTATGCGGAAGCCGTGCGCCCCATGGGGCGGGTGGCTTTTGGTGGTACCGCAACGGATGATGAGATCGCCAAGGCGCGCGAGGAAGATATCCCCAAGGCGCTGGCCTATGCATGCAAATATATGGGTGACGGTACGCGCGCGGTGGGGGACAACTGGACGATTGCCGACTGCGCGTTGATTTCCCATCTGTATTGGTACGGTGCCTTGATGCCGCGTTTCGGGCTTGAAGGTTTTGGCGAAAATAAAAAACTCGCCGATTATTGGGACCGGGTGAAGGACGACCCGGTGGTGACCCGCAGCTTTGAGCGCACCAAAAAAGCCTACGATAAATTCTTCGGCGACAATGACAAATAAGGATAAAAAATTTCATGCGTGAAGAGGTCAATTATACCGGTCGGTGCCTGTGCGGCAGTGTGAAGGCGGAGATTGTGGCGCGGGCCAAATGGTCCAGCCATTGTCATTGCCCCAGTTGCCAGAAGGCGACCAGCGCCGGCTTTGCGACCTATGTGGGGTTTGAACGCGTGGCTGTGCGCTTCACGGGTGAGGACCCAAAGCTCTATAAGTCCAGCCCCGGGGTCAAACGCCGCTTCTGCGGTACTTGCGGCAGCCCGGTTTCGTTCGAGGGCGAGGCATGGCCGGGGGAGATTCATTTTCACGCCCTGTTCCTTGATCAGGCGGCAGAGTTTGAACCCGAAGCCCATGTCTATGTCAAAACACGCATGCCGTGGGTGGAACTGAGCGACCATCTGCCTGTCTTCCGCAAATTCGAGGAAGAAGGCGAAAGCTGACAAATAGCCGGGCCTATCCCGCAATCCCGCTTGTTCTGACCGCCATTCTGCGTTAACAGAGGCGCAAAGTTTTCACGCGAAATTCCAAGGACCGATTTCATGGCCTCCTATCAGTATGTTTACCAGATGCACAAGCTGTCCAAGACCTATGCGGGCGGCAAACAGGTGCTCAACAACGTCTCCCTCAACTTCATGCCGGACGCCAAGATCGCTGTCATCGGCCAGAACGGCGCGGGTAAGTCGACCCTGATGAAAATCATGGCTGGCTACGACAGGGAGTTTGCCGGCGAAGCATGGGCTGCCGAAGGTATCCGCGTCGGGTACCTGCCGCAGGAACCACAACTGAACCCGGAAAAAGACGTGCTGGGTAACGTGATGGAAGGTTTGGCAGCCACTCAGGCACTGGTGGATGACTTCAACCAGGTCGCGACCGACTATGGCATGGACCCTGAAAACATGGACCTGTTGGCCAAAATGGGCGAACTGCAGGAACAAATCGACGCCGCCGACGCGTGGGATTTGCAGTCGCGCGCTGAAGTGGCGATGGACGCGCTGTGCTGCCCGCCAAATGATTGGCCAGTGGACAAGCTATCAGGCGGTGAGAAACGCCGGGTGGCGCTGTGCAAGCTGTTGCTGGAGAAGCCTGAAATTCTGCTGCTTGATGAACCAACCAACCACCTTGACGCAGAAACCGTGGCATGGCTTGAGAAACACCTGCAACAATACAAGGGCTGTGTGATTTTGGTTACGCACGATCGCTACTTCCTTGATAACGTTGTGGGGTGGGTGCTGGAGCTTGACCGTGGTCAGGGCATTCCGTTTGAAGGCAACTATAGCGCATGGCTTGAGATGAAGACCAAGCGCATGGCGCAGGAAGAACGCTCAGACAAGGCGCGCCAGAAAGCCATGGAATCGGAGCTGGAGTGGATCCGGCAGTCGCCCAAGGCGCGGCAGGCCAAGTCCAAGGCACGCATTAAGGCTTATGACGAGATGATCGAGCAGCAACATGACCGTGTTGCAGGCCCGGCGCAAATCAAGATTCAGCCACCAAAACGCCTTGGCGGAAAAGTGATCGAAGCCAACGGGCTGACCAAAGCTTTCGGTGACAAGCTGCTGTTTGACGGGCTTGACTTCAGCCTGCCACCTGGGGGCATTGTTGGCGTGATTGGCCCCAACGGTGCCGGTAAGACCACGCTCTTCAAGTTGATTACCGGCCAGGAAAAGCCGGACTCTGGCGAGATCAATGTGGGCGAAACCGTTGAGCTGGGATACGTAGACCAGTCCCGCGACGCGCTGCACGCTGACAAAAACGTCTGGGAGGAAATCTCCGGCGGGCATGATGTGTTTTATTTCGGTAAAACCGAGATTAACACCCGCGCCTATGTGGGCGCGTTCAACTTCAAAGGCGGTGATCAGCAGAAGAAGGTTGGCCTGCTATCGGGGGGCGAACGTAACCGCGTACACCTTGCCAAAATGCTCAAGGAGGGGGGCAACGTGCTCCTGCTCGATGAGCCGACAAACGACCTTGATACCGAAACCCTGGCTGCCCTTGAGGAAGCGCTTGAAAACTTCGCCGGTTGTGCGGTGGTTATCAGCCACGACCGCTTCTTCCTTGACCGTATTGCCACCCATATTCTCGCCTTTGAAGGCGACAGCCATGTGGAATGGTTTGAAGGTAACTTCGAAGCCTATGAAGAAGACAAGAAGCGCCGCCTGGGTGCCGACGCAACCCAGCCGCACCGCATCAAATACCGTCGCTTCACCCGCTAGGGCGCAGCGCTGTAAAAACAACAAAGGGGCCTTCAAGGGCCCCTTTTTTTGTGGATGGCCATGTGCAGCAAACGGCGGCAGGCCGGCCGCTTGATCTGGCTAGTCCGGTCGGGCGGCATCTTCTGCCTCAATAGCGGCCTGCTGCTCTTCCAACTGGTCAAACAAGTCTTCTTCAGGCTCCGGCGGTGCGCCGTCATAAATCTCGTACCGGCGGCGTTGCCAGTAAACCGAGCGCGCTACCACATAGGGGTCGTCTTCCTTATAGAGTTCATCAATCTCGTTGTGGAAGCGAACGCGTGCGTCAAAAGCTTCAATGGCTGTGCGGGTCAGGCTGAGGTCGAAGAACTTCTTGCTGTCATCAATTTCCTGCAGTGTCAGTGTCACTGGGTCACCATACACATTGGCGGCAAAGCCAATGGCGTCCCGGCCATTTGAGGGGCCGACGAATGGCAGGACAAGATAGGGACCATCACCAATGCCCCAGGTGGCGAGGGTCTGGCCAAAATCTTCGCTATGATAGGGAATGCCCACATCGTCCGATACCTTGAAAAGGCCGGCGATGCCGACGGTCGAATTCAGGATGAAGCGGCCCAGCGTCGCCCCCGCGCGGTCAAACTTGAACTGCAAGAGATCATTGAGGAACACCCATGGTTCGCGCAGGTTTCGCATTACGTTTGAAACACCCTGACGCGGCGCTTCCGGTACGACGGCAATATAGGCAGCGCTGACGGGTTTGAGGAGCACACGGTCGGTCACGCGGTTAAACTCAAACACGGCCCGGTTCATTGGCTCGAGAGGGTCGTGAGCCCCGGAGGCGGTGCCGGGGTGCGTGGAGGCGCAGGCGGTTGTCATCAACAATGCAGCCGCAGCCACGGCGCTTTTCCCATGGTGTGAAAATATCATACTGTCCTCAGTCGCGAGCGGATTCGCGGTATAGTCTTTTTTTGGCAATTATTGCAGCAATGTGGCAATAATAGGCGGTTTCTACAAGAGGGCGTGTAATTTTTCACTCCTACATTGTTCACATGCCCGTGTGATGAGTTAGAAAAAATATCCCGCCGGTCGCAGAAAATCATACCTTTACATATATAAAGAAATCTTTATATTGATCTCGAACACGATCACGGGACCCATATCTTATGGAACAACTTCTGGCTGCCCTCCGCGCTGCGGGTGAAGCGACACGGCTTCGCATCCTTGCCCTTCTCGGCAAGGGCGAATTGACGGTCGGCGAACTTGTCCAGATTCTGGGGCAGAGTCAGCCTCGTGTGTCGCGCCACCTGAAACTGATGGGCGAGGCGGAGCTGCTGGATCGCTTTCAGGAGGGGACGCAGGTTTTTTACCGCCTTACTGATGGGGGTTTGGGAGCGAGGTTGAGCGACGCGCTTCTGGAGCTGCTGCCGGAAACCGACGATGAACTGGCGGCCGATTATAAGGTGCTGGATGACATCCGCGCGGAGCGGTTCGAGCGGGCGCAGGCCTATTTCCGCGCACACGCGGAAGAGTGGGACCAGATACGCTCGCTTTACGTGGCGGAAGCCGAAGTTGAGGCCGCGCTTCTTGAGATGCAAGGCGCGCGCAGGATGGCGCGTATGCTGGATGTTGGTACCGGCACCGGGCGCATGCTGGAAGTATTCGCGGAGCTCACCGAACAGGCGCTGGGGATTGATGTATCGCGTGACATGCTGGCGGTGGCACGCGGCAATCTGGCAATGAAATCGCTGGAGCAGTGCCAGGTGCGCCAGGGCGATATGTATGACCTCGCGCTTGGTGACAGCACGCAGGACATGGTGCTGTTTCATCAGGTGTTGCACTTTGCCGATGACCCGCAACGCGCGATCCGGGAGGCCGCGCGTGTGCTGGCCCCGGGTGGCACGCTGCTGGTGGCGGATTTTGCGCCCCATAGGGAAGAATTTTTACGCGACGAGCAGGCGCACCGGCGTCTTGGTTTCGCGGATGAGGAAGTCGCCAACTGGTGTGCAGTTGCGGGGCTTGAAACAACAGAGGTGCGGCACCTTGATGGTGGCCGCCTGCGTGTGACGATCTGGCGGTGCGACAGGCCTGCCAATGGTAAGGAGTAGGGGTATGGCCCGAAATGGTGCTACCGGTCTTGGTGGACGCTCGCTGTTTGAAGAAATGGCCAGCGACGTGAATGTCTCGTTTGAGTTTTTCCCCCCGAAGACCCCGAAGATGGACGAAACATTGTGGCATTCCATCAAGACGCTTGAGGCACTGAACCCCAAGTTTGTCTCTGTCACCTACGGCGCGGGCGGCACCACGCGGGAGCGCACGCACAAAACGGTCAAGCGCATTCTGGATGAAACCAGCTTGACACCTGCTGCTCACCTGACGTGCGTTGGCGCTGACAAGGCTGAGGTGGATGAGGTCGTGCGTGACTATTGGGATGCCGGTGTGCGGTCCATCGTGGCGCTACGCGGCGATGCGCCGGAAGGTGCAAGCTGTTACACACCGCATCCCGGCGGCTATGAAAACGCGGCGGCACTCGTCGAAGGCCTGCGCAGCGTTGGTGATTTTGATATCTCTGTCGCCGCATATCCCGAGCGCCACCCGGACAGTGCCAACCTTGCCGCCGACCTTGAGAACCTCAAGCGCAAGGTGGATGCCGGTGCCAACCGCGCGATCACACAGTTTTTCTTTGAGCCGGACAGCTATTTCCGTTTCCTTGACCACTGTGAAAGCTATGGCATTGACGTGCCGGTGGTGCCAGGCATCTTGCCGGTAACCAACTTTGCCACGCTGAAGAATTTTGCCGGAGCCTGTGGCGCCAGTGTGCCGGTGTGGCTTGGCAAGTTGTTCGAGGGACTGGACGAACGCCCGCAAACCCGCAGCCTTGTCGCCGCCACCGTGGCGGGTGAGATGGTACGGCGTCTGTATGCAGGCGGCGTGCGCGATTTTCATTTTTACACGCTTAACCGCGCGGAGCTTACCTATGCGATTTGCCATATGCTGGGCATACGCGGTGCGGATGAAGAGGTTTGATCATGTCGGGTAAACTGGAACTTCTGAACAAGCTGGCCGCTGAACGCATTCTGGTGATGGACGGTGCCATGGGCACCATGATCCAGAAGCGTAAGCTGCAGGAAGCGGATTATCGCGGCGAACGCTTCAAGGACTGGCCGTCGGACCTCAAGGGCAACAATGACCTTCTGGTGCTGACCAACCCGGATGTAATCGCGGATATTCACGCGGCGTTTCTCGAGGCTGGTGCGGATATTATCGAGACCGATACTTTTAATGGCACGTCGATCTCCATGGCGGATTATGATATGCAGGCGCTGGCGCGCGAAATCAATGTGGAAGGTGCACGGCTGGCCCGCCGTGTGGCCGATGAATGGACAGCGCGCACGCCGGACAAGCCGCGTTTTGTCGCTGGCTCTGTTGGTCCGACAAACAAAACGCTCAGCGTTTCGCCCGATGTGAACAACCCGGGTTTCCGTGAAGTGAACTTTGATGATGTCGTAGCAGCTTATGAAGAGCAGGTGGACGGCCTGATCGATGGCGGCGTGGATATCATTCTGATTGAGACAGTGTTTGATACCCTGAACGCCAAGGCAGCGATTTTCGCCACC
Source organism: Kordiimonas aestuarii (assembly GCF_025574465.1). Lineage (GTDB taxonomy): Bacteria > Pseudomonadota > Alphaproteobacteria > Sphingomonadales > Kordiimonadaceae > Kordiimonas > Kordiimonas aestuarii. Next base: position 82,697 of record NZ_JAOBPP010000015.1, on the reverse strand, counting down.
GAGAATGTGTTTGAGGCACGCGGCACCAGGTTGCCGATTATGCTCTCCTGTACCGTGACGGATATGTCGGGCCGTAACCTGTCGGGTCAGACGGTTGAAGCCTTCTGGTATTCAGTGCGCCACGCCAAGCCGTTCACCATTGGCCTCAATTGTGCGTTCGGGGCAGAGCATCTGCGTCCGCATGCGGTGACATTATCCGCCATTGCAGATGCGCGTATCGCCATCTACCCGAACGCGGGCCTGCCGAACGAGATGGGCGAATATGACGAAACGCCTGAGGTCACAGGCGGGCATTTGAAAGAGTGGGCTGAAGAGGGGCTGCTGAATATCGTCGGGGGTTGTTGCGGTACCACGCCTGAGCATATCGCGGCGATCGCAAAGGCGGTAGAGGGCGTTGCACCGCGCAAGGTGCCCAAGCACAAACCCGCCATGCGGCTTTCCGGCATTGACCCCATCACCATTATCAACGCGGCTGAGTAAGGTACCAATTTTATGAGTAAACCCACTGCGCAGTTTATCAATGTTGGCGAACGTACCAATGTTGCCGGTTCCGCAAAGTTCAAGAAACTGATCTTTGAGGAGAACTATGAGGAAGCCGTTTCTGTTGCGCGTCATCAGGTGGAAGGCGGCGCGCAGATTATCGACATCAACTTCGATGACGCTATGCTTGACGCTGAAGAAGCGATGGAGAAATTCCTCAAGCTTTTGGCGGCTGAACCGGATATCGCCCGTGTGCCGGTCATGATCGACAGCTCCAAATGGTCGGTGATCGAGGCGGGGTTGAAGTGTGTGCAGGGCAAGGCGGTGGTCAACTCGATCAGCCTCAAGGAAGGCAAGGACGATTTTGTTTCGTACGCGAAACGGGTTATGCGTTATGGCGCTGCCGTTGTGGTGATGGCGTTTGATGAGAAGGGGCAGGCGGATACCCTTGAGCGCAAGTTCGATATCTGCAAACGCTCCTACGATATTCTGGTGAACGAGGTTGGTTTCCCACCCGAGGATATCATCTTTGACCCGAATATTTTCGCGGTCGCCACGGGTATTGAGGAACACGACAACTACGGTGTGGACTTCATTGAAGCGACAAAGCTGATCAAAAAGAACCTGCCGTACGCCAAAGTTTCGGGCGGGGTGTCTAATGTGTCTTTCTCCTTCCGGGGCAATAATCCGGTGCGCGAGGCGATGCATAGCGTGTTCCTCTATCATGCCGTGCGCGCGGGCATGGATATGGGCATTGTGAACGCAGGCCAGCTCACGGTTTATTCCGATATACCGCCTGAGCTTAAGGAGCGGGTGGAGGATGTGGTCCTGAACCGGCGGTCAGATGCCACGGAACGCTTGCTTGAAATCGCTGATCAGTTCAAGGGTCAGGGCGGCGTTGCCCGCGTTGAGGACTTGTCGTGGCGCGAACAGCCGGTCGCCAAACGGCTTGAGCATGCACTGGTAAAGGGCATCGCCGATTATATCATTGAGGATACGGAAGAAGCGCGGCAGATGTTCGACCGCCCCATCGAGGTGATTGAAGGCCCGTTGATGGACGGTATGAATGTGGTCGGTGACCTGTTTGGCGCGGGCGAAATGTTCCTGCCCCAGGTGGTGAAATCCGCCCGCGTGATGAAACAATCGGTCAACTACCTGCAACCCTATATCGAGGCCGAGAAAGCCGAAGGCGCCAAAGCCAAGGGCAAGATTGTCATGGCCACGGTGAAGGGTGACGTGCACGATATCGGCAAAAATATTGTCGGCGTGGTGTTGCAGTGTAACAACTTTGAAGTCATCGACCTTGGTGTGATGGTGCCATGGGCTGATATCCTCAAGGCCGCGAACGACCACAGTGCGGATATGATCGGTCTTTCCGGGCTGATCACACCCAGCCTTGATGAGATGGTGACCGTGGCGCACGAGATGGAGCGTTCGGGCTTCAATACTCCGCTTCTGATTGGCGGCGCCACCACCAGCCGTGTGCACACCGCTGTCAAGATAGCACCGGAGTATTCGGGCGCCGTGACGCACGTGCTGGATGCTTCCCGTGCAGTGGGTGTCGCCAGCACGCTGGTGTCGGAAGGCATGCGTGCCGATTTTGTCGCCAAGGTGAAGGCCGAGTATGACGATATCCGCGAAAAGCGCCTCGCCCGGCCAAAGTCCGACCGGCTGGTGAGCCTTGAGGCCGCGCGCGCCAATAAAGCCACGCCAGATTTCGAAGCCTTTACGCCGACACGGCCAGCCTTTACCGGCACCAGGGTATTTGATGAATATCCGTTGGCGGAACTGGTGCCCTATATCGACTGGACACCGTTTTTCCGCACGTGGGAACTGGCGGGCAATTACCCGGCGATCCTTGAGGACAAGGTCGTGGGCGAAAGTGCGCGCAGCCTGTTTGCCGATGCACAAGCCATGCTCAAACAGATCGTCGATGAAAAATGGCTGACAGCCAGGGCTGTTGTGGGTTTCTGGCCGGCCAATGCCGTGGGTGACGATGTGGTGCTCTATACCGGTGATAACCGGAATGAGGAACTGACGCGGCTGCATTTCCTACGGCAGCAAGTACAGAAGCGTGAAGGCCGCGCCAATGACTGCCTTGCTGATTTTGTCGCCCCCGAAGGTACAAAGCCTGACTGGGTGGGCGGCTTTGCCGTCACCACCGGGCACGGGATTGAGGAACATCTGGCGCGTTTCAAGGCCGCGCATGACGACTATAACGACATCCTCCTCAAAGCGCTGGCTGACCGGCTGGCCGAAGCCTTTGCCGAGCGTATGCATGAGCGGGTGCGCAAGGAGTTCTGGGGTTATGCTGCGGATGAAAATCTGGACAAGGCTGAACTGATCAAGGAACGCTACTCAGGCATTCGCCCGGCACCCGGTTACCCGGCGTGCCCGGACCATAGCGAAAAGCCCGAGCTGTTCCGCCTTCTGGATGCGGAGGCAGAGGCCGGTATTCAGCTGACGGAAAGTTTCGCCATGCTGCCAACGGCGGCAGTTTCCGGCTTCTATTTCGCGCACCCCGAGACGCACTATTTTGGCGTTGGCAAGGTGGGTGAAGACCAAGTGGCGGAGTATGCCGACCGCCGCGGTGTGGATACCGACCAGATCAAACGCTGGATCCGGCCCAATTTGGCGGATTAAGGCTCAAACACCTCAAGGTCCTTGGCTGAGATAACCGCGCCGTTATAACCAGCGGCGTGGATTTCCCTTACGAGGTCCTCGTCGGCTGTGCCCCAGTATAATTGGTGGTAAAGCACCAGAAGTTTGGGTTTTGCCTCGTTCGCGATGGCGGCCAGTTCGCTCGCGGACGTATGGAAGCTGGCATGATATTTTTGCCAGACTGGTTGCCGCCTTTTGAAACCGGCATCCGAATAGACCTCATGCACAAGGATATCCACGCCTTTTGCCGCTTCGATAAGCGCGGGACTGGTTCTGGCATCACCGGAGATGACAATGGTTTTGCCGCCTGACGTGAATTTATAGCCGTATGCTTCTTCCCAACTGCCATGCAACACCGGGATCGCCTCGACCGTGACACCGTCGCTCTCAAGCACGATACCCGGTGAGATTTCTTTTACCTTGACCTTGTGGCCTTCGGGCGTTGCTGGCTCGAGGCCGCTCAGGCGCATCTGGACATCAACTGAATATGCTTTCGCCAGATGGCCAGCCATGTCTGCCGTACCCTTGGGACCAAATAGTCTCAAGAGGATGGGCCGCTCGAGCACCCAGGAAGTGAAAATAAGGTCGGGCAGTCCGACGGTGTGGTCCGAATGCAGATGGGTGAGGAAAGCGGTATCGAGCTTGTCGGGGGCGAGCGCGGGGATGCCGTTTGCTGCGGCGGCTGCGGCGCGGCGCACAACCCCAGGCCCGGCATCAACAACGAAGGACCTGCCGCCAACAACAACCGCAACCGCGGGGCCGGAGCGAGCGGGGTCGGCGTTTGGCGTGCCGGTACCCAGCATCACCAGTTTCATGTCGCTGGCGCCCGCGTGCGCGGTAATGAAAAGCATGCACAGAAGTGTGCAGCGAATGATAGCTGACGACATCGCTTTCCCCTTGATGGGGGATAACTATTACATGGTGTGCTGCCGCCGTGAAGGCGTTTTAATCACGCCGTTCCATGGGCTGATAAACCACACCATAGAGCACCATATCAACAGACTTGCCGTCGCGCGCCAGCGGTAACGCCAATACGCTATAGTGCTGGAAGTCTTTCGGGGCCCAGGTGGCGCGCTGATTGGTCAGGTAATAGGGCTCAGCTTTTTCCACAAGGATACGGGTGCGTTCGATGATGTGCTGGGTATTTTCGAAGCTGGACCAGGTTTTGCCGGTAAGCTCAATGCCCGCGCCCTCCGAGATCATGGTGCCACACACCCGGAACGAGAAGTCGAGGCCGCCGTCGATGACATCGGCGATTGCGATATACGGCAGCAATTTCTTGATTTCCGATGGCGAGATATCGCGGCGCGAGGGCAACTGACCCAGTTTGGCCTTTTTGGTTGACCAGAAACGAAACAGTGCTTCCAGTAGAGGGTGTTCGACCGACGCACTTTTAAAAGTGGTATTGTCACGTTCATCCGCAGGGCTGCGGGAAAGGCTCTCACGGCTGGGCCGCAGGGCGTCTTTAATGTTCTTCAAACCGGGTATCAAAACGACAACTCACAAACTCGAAACACATGAACGCTAAGCGCGAGGGAATACACTGTCTTGCGCCAAGGTTAAAGGGGGTTAATCATAAATATGGCGTTTTTCTGCGACTTTGCAGCATAATGTGGGGAACATAACACGCACGCACAATAATCTTGTCTGGCGGTGTCATCACGCGCAAGAAATGAAGTCGGAAATTAAACCTTCGTTTATGACTAAGCTTGAAAAGCGGGTGGTGACGCAGAGTGACTCAATCAAAAACCGCCGCGCCGGGAAGGCGCAGCGGTTTTATGCGCAGAACTCAGGATACTCGCGACCATCAATGTCAGTGACAGTTCCAACCACCGTCATCCATGTGCCCTCAGGCATCACTGTCCGATACGCGGGGTAGCTGGAGAAGGCCATCAGGCGGACCACTTGTTCCGCATCAGCGTCGTTGGCGTAATAGGTCATGGCGATGGAATGTACATATACGCTATCCGCCTCAATGGACCGCTGCTCACATAGGTCGTCGTCAATGACACCGCGTACAGTTACCTTGTCGCCATCCAGAATCTGGCTGTTTTCATTGTACCAGTCCCAGTCGTTTATCTCGACCGTGATGAAACCGTCACCATAGTCGAGGGTGAAATTCTGGCATTAATGTCGACTACATCACCGGTGAGCTGGATGTGGCTCCCATCCTCAAGGGCTGTGCTGAAGGGGTTTGTGTCACCGGCGGTGGCTGCGCCGTCCATACCCGCAACAGCGGTAATCATGGCAAGTGTCAAAATGTTACGTTTCATGACTTAACCTCCTTTTACTATGCCCGCACCGTGGGGCGATGCTCAACACATTGTTTTGGCGAGGTAAATTCAGTTGTCTCAAGGGTGAATTGCATTAAAAAGCCCGCGAAAGACATGCTCTCGCGGGCTTTGATGCTGGTGAGGTGTGCGCCTAGAATTTACGGGCGATGCTTGCGACCACCATGCGGCGTGTACCAAAGAAGCAGTTGGACGCGCTGTAACAGCGGGCGACATATTCCTTGTCAAACAGGTTGCTGGCGGAAACCGAGAGCCGCCAGTCTTCAAGGTCATAGTGCACGCTGGCATCAAACAGGGTCACGGCCGGGTTGGTATAGACTTCCGGCGTAAAGGTGGATGGCAGGTTGCCCGCGCTTTCGCTCAGATACCGCACACCGAAGCTGGCGCCAAGGCCGGCAAGTGTGCCGTCCTGCAGCGTATAGTCCGCCAGCGCGGAGATCTTGTGCGTTGGCGTGACCGGTAGTTCCGCGCCCAGCTCCGGGCCGTTGCTTTCCGTCACTTCGCTATCTGTGTAGGTATAGCTTGCGTTGATGCTCAGGCGCTCATCAAAGCGGCCAATCACCTCAAACTCCACACCCTTCACTTGCACTTCGCCGGTCTGCACCTCAAAGGCCTCCGCGCCGGTGTTGGTCGGGTCTGGCGTCAGCACGTTTTTCTGGCTGAGCGTATAGGCGCTGAGGGTTGAGAACAGCTTGACGCCACGTGGCAGGCCGCGGGCGTCATATTTTATCCCGGCTTCAAGCTGGTTGCCGGTTGTCGGCTCAAACGGTGTGCCGTCCCGGTCTGCGCCGGCGGTTGGCTGGTAGGACCGCGCATAGGAAACATAGGGCGCGAAGCCGTTTTCAAACACATAGGACACACCACCCCGGTAGGAAAAATCCTTGTCCGTACGCTCTTCGCCCGTCATGCGGTCGGTGGTGTCCACCCAGTCATGGCGTACGCTTGCAGTGAACCGCAGGCCACCCATACTGATGTGGTCCTGCACATAAACGCCAGTTTGCTTTTGCTTGATGTCGGAGAATTTCACTGGTGCCAGCAGCGGGATATCATGGCCGTAAACAGGCGCGAAGATATCAATGGTCGGAATGCCCGCAAAGCTGAAAGCAGACGCCCCAACATAGTCATAGGTGCGGTAATCAACTCCGACAAAGGCATTGTGCTCCATCACGCCATCATCCACCACGTCGATGTTCAGGCGCGTGTCGATGCCAAAGGTGTCCACATCTTCCGCAAACGAGAAGCTATAGCGGTTAACGGTGCGGTAATCGTCGGGCGTGCCGTCAAAGTCCGCATCCACGAAGCCGCTGCCGCCGATGCCACGCTGGTCGCTGTCCAGATGTGTGTACTTCAGGTTTTGCTGCACCGAGAAGGTCTCGTTAAACGCGTGCTCGGCGTCATAACCGATGCCGTAATGTTCGCGGTAGAAGCGGTTGTAGCTCAGCTCACCAAGGTTCGCGGTGGAGGAAATTTCACCCTCCGGGTTGCCAAACAGCGAGCCCTGGCTTGGCAGGAAGCCGCCGCCGTCCCCGGTGATTTCATCTTCCTGATAGAAGGAGAGCAGGGTGAAGCGGGTAGCCTCGCCCGGCTGGAAGGTGATGGCGGGTGCGACATAAAGCCGGTCCGAGTTTACACCGAAGGTCTGGGTGTCGTGGTCACGGTACAAGGCGGTCAGGCGCGCGCTGACGGTGTCGGTGATCGCGCCGGTGATGGTGCCGTTCACCTGGATATGGTCGCGGTTGCCATATTGGGCTTCAATTTCGCCACCAAATTCTTCGTCGGGGCGGCGGCTGGTTACATTGACGATACCGCCGGGCGGGGTCAGGCCATAAAGTGCTGACGACGGGCCTTTGAGAATTTCAACCGACTGGGCGCCGTAGAGGTCAAGCCCCGTGTTGGCGATCGAGCCGATGGAAGACTGAACGCCGTCAATATATTGTACTGGCTCAAACCCGCGCATGGTCAGCCAGTCAACCCGTTCGTCCGGGCCATAGTTCTCGCCGTTCACACCAGCCACATAACGCACCGTCTGGCCAAGGTTGGTCCAGTCCAGCAGGTCGATCTGGTCACGCGTGATAACAGAAATGGACTGCGGTGTTTCCACCAGCGGAATGTCGCTTTTGGTCGCCACACCCGTGCCTACAGGCACATAGTTTGGTGCGGTGACGACGATGGTCTCAAGGTCGTCGTCCGTGCGGGCAGTGTCTTGCGCGATGGCAGTGCCCGCAAGGGCCAGGCTGGTTGCGCTCAAAAGCGTAAGCCGCCTGATGGAGGATAGGTGTTTCATTGGTCGTTTCCTCATGTTGCACCCGGCTTTGGGGGAGGGGTGCTTGTTATGGATGCCTTATCTGCGGCGCGCCTTGAGCGCCCACAGGGTTACAACAACGGGGGCGGCAAGGCCGGCCCATGAAAGTGCGTCGCGCAGGCCGTCCCCCGTCAGCGCGCTCACAAGCCCGAGGAGGCTGAGCGCGGCGAGGGCGGCAGGCACCTTGAATATCTGCCACGGTGTGCGAATGGTTGACGGTTTTGCGGCGGTGTGGGGCTGGCTCATGTCTGTGCCTCCGCGACCTCGGGGCTTTTACGGCCGCCGCTTTCAAGTTCGCGCACGCGGGCGTCCACGCTGGTACCGCGTTTGCCCAGCCACAGATAAAGCCCGCTGACAAGCACCACGATGGTGAAGATATCCAGCACCGCCCATAGGATTTTCATCGGCAGCCCGCCATAATCGCCGAAATGCAGCGGCTGCGACAGCAGGAGCGCCTGCATATACCACGGCATGGAACGCATGGCGGTGAAGGCGCCGGTCTCCGCGTCAATCAGCGCGGGTGTCAGCAGCTTTTTGGTCAGGGCTGTATTGCCTTGCAAGAAGACCGCATAGTGATGCTGTGTGGAGAAGGTGCCCCCGGGGAAGGCAACAAATTGGACCCGCATGCCGGGCGCGGCGGCCTTGGCCGTATCAATTGCCGCCTGGATGGACGAAAGTTGCGCCGGGATGCCCATGCCCTCATATTCCCGCGTCATCTCAGCCAGTTGGTCATGTTGCCATAAGGTAGTGATTTGGTCCGACAAGGTGTTAATCACGCCAGTGAGGCCAACCACGCTGGCCCACATCAAGCTTACGACGCCCATCAGGTTATGGTAATCCAGCCACTTCAACCGCTTGCTGCGGCCCACGCGCACGGTGCCGAAATCCAGCTTGCGCATGAAAGGCGCGTAGATCACCACGCCCGAGACGATTGCCGTGAAAAACAGGAAGCCCATGGCCCCAAGGAACAACATGCCCGGCAGGCCCAGGAACATGTCTGTATGAAGTTGCAGCAGAAAGCCCATCACGCCGCCTTCATGGGGGGCGGGTACAAAATCGCCCGTGCGCCAGTCAAGCGACATTAGGGTCATCTGGCCGCCCGGTGCATCTGGAGCGGGGCCTGAGGTCACATTGACCACCGGTCGGTCCTCGTCGAAGCTCATGAACAGGCCAACCTCGCGGGAGCGGGAGGCAAGGGCATTGGCAAGTACCGTATCAAGGCTGGTGCGCTGGCCCTCATCAGCGACCAGTGGCATGACGTAGGCGTCGCCGGTCAAGTCCTCGATCTCATGCTCGAAAATCAGTGGCAGGCCGGTGATGCACAACATCAACAGGAAGGCCGTGCATAATATGCTCGTCCACTTGTGGGTCAGGTACCAGATGCGAATGGTGCTGCGCCGCATGGGCGGTTGCCCCCGAAAGTTCGTTTATAAGAATGATTATCAGACTTATTAACGATGCAGATCGCAAATGACAAGCGCTGTCAGACAGAATAAGCAAGAAACTGGCGCGGCGGAAAGTCGCGGCTGGTGGGCGTGTTACCGGTTACACGGGGGTTACACATTGGCGGCGACGTGAAGACGGGCTCATCCCTGTGCACCGGATTGGTTGTCTCTCCCGCCGTTTACAGGCGTGGCCCGGTATGACGAAGGTTGCAACGGTACTATTTTTTAATAGAATGCCGGCAAGCGCAGGCCCTGCCTGTAAAAAAAGGCTTTTGAACAGTCAGGTAAGTGAGGGAAATATGTCGTCGGCACGCTTTGAAGCGCCTATCTATAAAATCAACGACTGGACAATTGTCAGCTTGCCTGAAAGCGCGAGCAAGGCGCTGCCGTCACGCGGGGTGACGATGGTTGAGGGGACCATGAACGACGTTGCCTTCAAGGCGGCGCTTGAACCTGATGGCAAGGGTAGCCATTGGCTTCACGTGGACAAAACGCTGGGTAAAGCCATGGATACGGCCGCCGGCGAAACCGTTGTTCTGGAAATCAAAGCCACCGACGACTGGCTGGAGCCAGAGCTGCCCGACGACCTGAAGGCTGCATTTGATGCTGCGTCGGCCGCCGCGGCCCAGTGGGGGGATATCACCACCATCGCGCGGTGGGATTGGATCAGGTGGATACGTGCCACCAAGGTGGCCGCGACGCGGGCGAAGCGCATCAACACTGCAATCGATATGCTGGAGCACGGCAAACGCCGCCCCTGCTGTTTTAACCGCAGCCAATGCACTGAGCCGGCAGTTTCCAAAAGCGGCGTGCTGATCACAGCGGCTGGTTAGCGCCTGGGCGCTCCCCGATCCTTAAACGAATAGTGTGCCTGTGGTGGATGGGCGGTGATTTATATGCCTGACAAGCGGGTAAGGAAAGCCTGCATGGCGGAGCGTGCCTCCGGCTCCGCCAAGGTGGGGGCATGTCCGACCCGAGGCACTTCGGCTGTGGTCACTAGGGGGCCCGCGTTCCGCATGGCAGCCAACGTAGCTGACGACAGGATATCCGAGAGCGCCCCGCGCAGGGCAAGGACCGGTCGCCCCGTAGCGAGGTGGCGGAAACGCCGCCACAGCAGCCATTCCATGATCGGGAGCGCCCACGCCGGTGCGGGCCGGAAGATGGCGCGGTCATAGTCGGTCACCGGGGCGCCGTCAGGCCCCTCCCTGAATGTCCAACGCGCAAGGCGTTGCCAGTCGGCTTCCTGGAAGTCCGGGAAGGCTATGCCGTTGATGTGTCGGCAATGGGCCACCGCCGATTGCCAGTCGGTCACAGGGGCGGCGGACCCGGCATAGGACGCAATGCGGTCTAGGCCCCCTCTCTCTACCGTGGGGCCAATGTCGTTGAGGATGGCGGCTGCAACCCTGTCTCCTGCCTGCTTTGCAGTTTCCATCGTCACCAGCCCGCCAAGCGAGGTGCCAACAAAGACCGCTTGGTCGATACCAGTCGCGTCAAGAAGGCCGATAACGTCCCGGGCATAGATGGTGGGGCGATAACGCCTGGGTTTGCTGTCGCGGTCCGACAGGCCGCGACCCCGCAGGGAAATCGCCAGCACCCGGTGGCCCAGTCCGGTAGCCCAGGGTGCAAAGTCGCTGAAGTCCCGGCTGTTGCGGGTCAGGCCCGGCACGCAGATGATGGGCAGGCCGGTAGGCGTTGACGCGGGGAGGTGCTCGGCGGCATGAAGCTTGAGCCCGTCATGCGAGCGCCAGAAGAAATCCTGCATTATTCTTATTACCCTCGCTGGGAACGCCGCCGGTTTCAGCTGGCCCGGCGGCGTTGCGTTGCTTAATAGCGATATTCGATTGAGGCAAAAACGGTGCGCGGAGGGCCGTAGAAGCCAATGACCGAATCCCCGAAAGCAAGCCCGGGGAAATTATAAGCACCTGTGCGGTAACGCTCATTCCCCAGGTTTCGGCCATGCAGCCCAACCCGCCAGCGGTCACTGGCGGAGGTCCAGACAATGCTGGCGTCGAACAGCTCATAGGCTGGCTGATCAATCGCCGGAACCGGGGTTTCGAACATATTGACTGCGCTGCGGAACGAAAGCGCGCCGCGCAGCGCGAGGGTACCGCGTGTGTCCAGGTCGATCATGTAGTTAAGGGCAACATTGCCGTTCCACTCAGGCGTGTTCTGGAACTGGCGCTGGTCGGCCACATCCACCTGAACGTAACCCGTACCGCCGGGGTCCGGCGCATAGGCCAGATACTGGTCGAACTCGGCATCTACATACCCAAGCGCAAAATCGATACTGAAGGCATTCGATAGCCAGGCCGTGGCCTCGATCTCCGCCCCGTTGATGGTGGACGAACCGACGTTGTCGACAAAGCTGACCACACCGGTGCCTGACTGGTTGACCTGCTGGCTGGTGACTTGCTGGCCGTCGTAGGAGGTGTGGAAGATGGCGCCAGCAAAGGAAAGCCGACCATCAAGCAGGTTTCCCTTGAGGCCAACTTCGTATGAATCAACCGTTTCCGGCTCATAACCGTCCGCGGTAGCGGGTGTGGCCGTGGCGTCGCCGCGCATGTCGAAACCGCCCGACTTGAAACCACGGCTATAGGCGGCGTAGATGTTCAGCTCATCCGCAAGAGCATAGGTAAGGCTGACACGCGGGGTGAATTCCTCGAAGGTCAGGTCGCGGGTATAGTCGGTAAGTGTCTGGATCAGGATGCTGCTGTCCGCGCCCGAGATGGGCGACCCAAGGCCAAGGTAATTGGCCTTGAAGACCGTGCCTTCCTTCTTGTCGCGGGTCCAGCGGCCGCCAAGCGACAGGTTCCAGCGATCACCCAGATCCACATCGAAATCACCGAAGACGGCGATGGATTTGGTGTCAACTTCGCCGCTTGTTCCCTGTGTGAGGTGTGGGGTTGGTACGCCCGGGATCGCTGCCGCGCCAATTGCGAGGATGGTATCATACTGGCCTGTTGCCTTTGCATCCAGATAATAGACGCCAAGTATGCCACTCCAGCTGTCGCTCTGGATCACCAGTTGCAGTTCTTCGGAGAACTGATTGTCATCATAAACCGAGCCGCTGGAGGCGATATCAAGGATCGGGGCCGGCGTGCCGTCAAAGTCGATCCCGGCAGAGTGGGTGATGCCTTCGCGGTACGCGGTGATGGACTTGAACGTCAGGGTGTCATTCAATGTCCATTCCGCCAACATCGACAGGCCCTGTGTGATCACTTCACTGGCGTCGCCAAGGCCTGCCCAGGTGTCATATTTGCTTTCCTGCACCGGGAACGCGCCTGCGGGCACGGGGTCGGCTGCCGGGCTGTAACCCGGTAATACAGCGGGTAATACAGCCCAATCCGCAGGCACCGCTGTCTCGCGGTGGCCGTGATTAGTGTTTGAATCATCGTCCGTGCGGTCTGCGCTCAGGCGGAAGAACAGGTTGGGGGTCGGGGTCGCTTCAAGTGTGATACGCGCCGCAAATGACTGTTTGTTGTTGGTATCCTCCCCGGTGAAGTGATTGGTGCCGTAACCGTCCCGGTTATACCATCCGACCGCAGCGCCGATCGCGACCTTGTCACCGAGAGGTGCGGAGCCGGAGGCAACAAGGTCACGCTGGCCATAGTTGCCAAGGTTGGTGCGGACCTTGAACGATGGGTCCTGATCCAGTCGTTTGGTGATATATTTGACCGCGCCGCCGATCGTGTTGCGACCATAGAGCGTGCCCTGCGGGCCGCGCAGAACCTCAAGCCGTTCGATGTCGAATATGTCGAGGATTGCGCCTTGTGGGCGGGCGATATAGACATCGTCCACATAGAGGCCAACCCCGGGCTCAAAGCCCCACAGCGGGTCCTGTTGCCCGATGCCCCGAATGAAAGCGGTGAGGGTGGAGTTGGTGCCGCGCGAGACCTGCAGGGTAAGGTTTGGTGTGTTGCGCTGCAGCGCGGTGATATCGAGTGCGCCGCGCAAATCCAGCTTGTCGGCATCAAACGTGGTCAGCGCGATCGGCACATCGACGATGGCCTCATCACGGCGCCGCGCTGTTACGACAATGGTGTCTATGCCAAAAGCTTCCGCATCGCCGGCGCTGTCCTGTGCGGTGGCCGGCATGCCTGTGGCGAGCGACGCGGCCGATACGCTGGCAAGCAGCAGCCGCGCCGGCAAAGTCCGTTCAACACTGGTCATCTGTAATCCTCCCATTTCACACCCGGATGGTTCTGCCGCCGGGTTGGCGCCTTCCCTGCGCTATGTTTAAGGCTTGCGTCAATATAAGGTTTTGTCAATTTATTTATTGATTGATGAATAAATAAATTGACGTTGAGGCTTGTCATCAACCGTCCGCCGCGCCAAAGTGCCGGAAACCCAAGTGCCAGAAACCCAAGTGCCAGAAACCCAAGTGCCAGAAACCCAAGTGCCGGAAACCAAAAGGGGCAGGGATGACAGGAACACAACAAAGAAAAAGGCAACCGGCGCGCCGGAGCCAGGCGGATCGACGGGAACTATCGCAGGAGCGTATCCTCGATGCTGCTGAAGAGCTGTTTGCCCGGCGAGGTTATGACGGTGTCACCATGCGGGAGATCGCAACCGCGTCGGGTGCGGACACGGCGCTTCTCCATTATTATTTTGAGACAAAAGCAGGGCTTTTCGATGCGGTGGTCGCGCGCCGGGCAAGCCTTGTGAATGAAACCCGGCAGGCATCGCTTGAGGCATATGCCACGTCGCATGCGGGCAGGATGACAGCTGAAGGGGTGTTGCGGGCTTATCTGGAGCCCACCTTCCGTTTCATGATGTCCGGAGATCCGGGGACCCTGAATTACGGCGCGTTGATTGCCAAATTGAACAGCACGGCCATGGGCGGGGATGTGGATACCACTCATACGCCGTTCGATCCGGTGGTGGGAAGGCTTGTTGACCTGCTGGCAGATGTGCGCCCGGAAGTGCCGAAAGCGGACCTGTACTGGTATTATCATTTTGTGTCTGGCGCGATCTCATTATCGCTCGCCCAGACCGGACGCATCGATGTTTTGTCAGCGGGGCTGTGCCGGTCAGACGATTTTGCAACCATACTCGACCGCATGGTCCGTGTTTTGGGGCACGGCTTCGCAGCACTCGTTCCTCAGACCGGTAAGGCGGCTGTCCGGTAACGCGCACTGGCCTGATAATATGATCGAATTCTGGAGAAAAGTGGTGCCGGCACCAGGAGTCGAACCCGGGACCTGATGATTACAAATCAACTGCTCTACCAGCTGAGCTATACCGGCACATCACGGCCTGCACGCAGGGCCCGGACATGGAAGTTTTTCGGGGTGCGTGTTTTGCGTGGCGCATCTTCTAACACAAAAAAAAATCCGATCAAGGGCTATATTGCCACTTTTTCTTCTGTGTGTTGCAGGGCCGGGGAACGGGGGTTTTATCGCCGCACAGATCTCGCACATTTTCCGCACATTTTCTGCACATATCCGGCTGTTTTCCGCACACTTTTCGCGCATATGTGTGCGGGCCCGGTTAGCTCCTTCAGCGCGCGCGGCGGAAGGTCAGGTTATACCTCAGCGCGCCGATGCGTGCATCGCGCGCGGCCGTCACCGGCTTTACGCCATGATAATACATGCGGGCCCTGCCGCCAAGTACCATGACGTCGCCGTCATAAAGCGGGATGTTGGTTGCTGTACCACCCCGCGCGGAGCCAAATAGTTGAAATATCGCCGGAATTCCGATCGAGACCGAGACAATCGGCCATGATTTTTCCGCCTCATCCTGATCGATATGCGGGCTCAGCCGGGTGCCAACCCCGTAGCGGTTTATCAGGCAGACGTCCGGCGCAAAACCGTCATATCCGGCAGCAGCGGCTGCATTTTTTGCCAGGGCCATAAAGGGTTCGGGCATATCCGGCCACGGGTTGCCGGTGGTGGGATCGGTGCTGTCATAGCGGTAGCCTGAGGGCGCGGAAACCCAGCCGTATTGCCCGCAATTTGTCATTGCTACGCGCATCTGCCGCCCGCCGGGCGTTGTCATGTGCCGGAGCGGGGAAGCTTCCAAAAGACGGGGCAGTTCCTGCAGGATTTTGTCGGTATCCGCAAAATTCGCCAGCAGGAAAGCACCGTCTTTCATCTCCTCGGCGGCGGGTCGCAGGTTTGCTAAAAGGTCATTCATATCATGGCCCTAAAGCGCATCATGGTAGATCACCCCGAGTGTGTACCGTGTGCCGGCGGTGACGTCACTGACCCCATGCCGGAGGCTGACTTTGTGGTACCCGGTTTTCCCCAACTGCGGACGTTCGTTGACGGCAAAAACCACAGCGTCCCCGCGCCTGAGCGGGATAACCCGCGGGCGGGATTGCATGCGGGGCCGGTTTTCTACCAGGACAAATTCGCCGCCCTCAAATTCTTCCCCGGGCTGGCTGAGCAGCACCGCCATCTGGAAAGGGAAATAGACCTCGCCGTAGAGGTCCTGATGCAGGCGGTTATATCCACCCGCGGTATATTTGAGGATCAGCGGGGTCGGGCGAAGCTGGCCGAGCCCGTGGCACAGCTTTTGAAATTCCTCATGGTTTTCGGGGAATATCACGTCGCGCTGCAACCGTTTGGCCCATTCATTAGCGGTGTGTGCCAGATACGGGAAACTGGTGTGCCGCAATGCTTGCAACGGGTCGGGCAGGGGGTACCGATAGTAGCGGTAATCCCCCTCGCCATAGCCATGGCGCGCCATGAAAACCTGTTTGCGGTACAGGCTCTCATCGTCGTATCGCGCGCGGAAAAAGGAACACTCTGCCGCCGTCAGCAATTGGGGTAAGATGGCAAAACCCTGTTCCAGCAGGTCTTTTTCTGTCCTTTCCCAGTCAAGGGACTGGATGCGGTTGCCAAGGCTTGTGCCCGTATCCTGCATGTTCATCATTGCGCCTCCTTATCAAGAAGCTTGCGTTTGCGATCCACCCCCCAGCGGTATCCGCTCAGGCTGCCGTCGCTTCTGATCACGCGGTGGCACGGAATGGCAACCGCAATGCGGTTGTTTGCGCAGGCATTTGCCACGGCGCGGACGGCCCCGGGCTTGCCGATGGCTTTGGCGATATCCTTGTAAGTGGCTGTTTTCCCATCCGGAATATCCTGAAGCGCCTGCCACACCCTTTGCTGAAACGCGGTACCGCGAATATCAAGCGGCAAACTTTCACCGGCCTTTTTCCCCCGGTCGACAAGGGCAAGCGCCGTGGTGAGCATACCACCAAGCGTGTCGGTTGCTTCATCGATTTCTGCCTCGGGAAATTCTGCCCTGAGGTCAGCCTTGAGCGCCTCCCTGCTGTCGCCAAGCTGGATTGCGCAGACACCGCGTTCCGTCGCAGCCACCAGCATAAGCCCCAGTGAACATTCACTGACCGTGTAGCGAATGCTTTTGCCCGCCGCGCCAGTGCGATACTCTCTTGGCGTCATGCCTAGGAAGCCTTGTGCATTCTCGTAAAAGCGGCTGTTGGCATTGTAGCCCGCGTCGTATATCGCGTCGGTCACTGTGCGGCTTTCCTTCAGGCTGCCTTTCACGCTTCGGGTGCGGTGGCTATCGGCATAGGCCTTGGGGGTAATGCCGGTTATCTCCTTGAAGACACGGTGAAAATGGTAGGGGCTGAGGCCTATATGGTCGGCGATATCTGCCAGCACCGGCGTAGTGTCCGCGTCTTCAATGAAACGGCAGGCGCGGGCGACAAGGGCCTCGCGCTCCGCCCAGGCAGGTGTTTCATCCGGCCTGCACCGTTTGCAGGGGCGGAAACCGGCGCCTTCTGCCGCCTCCGGGCTGTTGTGGAAATCCACATTCTCGCGCCGGGGCTGGCGGGCACCACAGGACGGGCGGCAATACACCCCTGTGGTAGCCACAGAGAAGAAGAAGGCGCCATCGGCCGTCGCATCGCGCTTCAGCACGGCCTGCCATTTGTCGTCATTTGTTCTATAGGTATTGTCCGTCATGTCAGGCGCTACGTTAATGGTTGCTGCATGTGTCATCGTTCATTCCTCGTGTCATATGTCAAGCATTGCCGCCATCATATGTGGGGGTGTGGCGCGGTGCTCTCCGAAGCTTGCTGTCGAATTCAGTTTTTGGTGAAAATGCCGCACAAAGCTTGAGCTGTGCCGCCGCGCGGGCCATATAGGAGGGTGAAGACAGCCGGGAATAAGCAATGATGAGGAAAACTCATGTGGAACAAAGTATCTGAGCTTCTGGGGCTCGGGGCCGATAAAAAAGACAGTAACGCCAGCGATGTGCAACTGGCGACCGCCGCACTGATGGTGCATGTGGCATCAAGCGACGGCGACTTCTGCGATGACGAGCGCGAGCGGCTGACCGATTGCATGACCGAGCATTTCTGGCTTTCTTCGGAAGAGGCGGAAGAAATTATCGATCAGGCAAGAGTGGAGGAACGGGACGCGCCAAGCCTGTATAAGTTCACCCGCGCTATCGCCAAGGAACTGGACCAGGACGGCCGACAGGAAATCGTGCGGCTGTTGTGGCAGGTTGCCTTTGCCGACAACCGGATCGATAACTTTGAAGCCAACGTGCTGGCGAAAATTGCCGGTCTTCTTGGCGTAACCGAACAGGACCGCATTCGCATCAAACACGAAGTGGAAGGCGCGGGCGCCTGACGCCCCCGCGCTTAAAGCGTTGCCCTATACCAAAAACATGTAAACCATGAAGCCGGTGACTGCGGCGAGGTTAAGGATGGTGAGCACTTTAGGCGTGCCGCCTGATGGGTCGGCCCTGCCTCGGGGTTGTGGGGTGATCATGTTGGTCTCCTGTCGTGTTCATTTATGTTTTATTATGTCCATTAGATAAGCACTCGCCCGACAATTTCTACTATAAAAAAATAGAATGCCCTGTTTCACTATCCGGAACATCCCGGACGGTATGGTGCCCCGGTGCGATGAACCGACCTTGAAAAGATACCGACCGGTATGTATATAAGGTAATGAAATTCAGCCCATGAGGTCGGGAAAAGCTACAAGAGGTTGGAATGACAAGGTCAAAAAATACACGGGAAAAGTTGCTTGATACCGCGATCGACCTGATCTGGAAAAGCAACTATACGCGCGTCGGCGTGAATGAGATCTGCAAATGTGCAGGTGTCACAAAAGGCGGCTTTTATCATTATTTTGAAACCAAAGCCGATCTTTTCTTTGAGGCGTCCATGCACCACTGGGAGCAGAAACAGCCGGAGCTGGACGAAGTGTTCTCACCCCGTTATACGCCGATCGAGCAGCTCGAGAACCTGATCAATCACATTCTTGACCACCAAAGCGAAGAGTCGGGTGACGATAACCCCGTGCTTGGCTGTCCCTTTTTCACCGCGGGCGCGCAGGTGGGGACAGGCGAGGACAAGGTGCGCGAAGCCGGGCGTATCATGTGCGCCAATGCGCTCAAGTATGATGTTGCGCTGGTCCGCAGCCTCAAGGCCGACGGGTATTTGAACAGCGACTGTGACAGCGAACAGGTTGCGCGGATGATGTTGCAATATATTCAGGGGTTACTGCTTTATGGCCGCACCCATGCGGACCTTGAGCTTGTGCGCCGCGACATTCGCACGGGTCTATACCGCCTGCTTGACCTGAAGACGGAATATCGCGTACAGGCCCAGCCAAAGGCGGCGTGAGTCGCTAAACACCGTTTTCCCCCGGTCATTGGTTTAGCCCGTCTGGTCTGGCCAGTCCCTCTCAGCTTCCCGCCGAACGCAGGGGAGCTTTGCATTCCACGCAGGGTTTGCGCTGAAAGCCGTGTGAATGCAGCGCTATCACGCTCATGAATGGCCGCTATCAGAATTAAAAATTGCCTCAACCCTTGAAAACATACCGACCGGTATGCATTTTAGCCTCAAGCGAAACAAACCGACTGGTATGTAAACCGGTTACACGACAGGAACTGAGGAACATAAAATGAGCAGCACCAAAGCATATCTGAAGCGCCATACCGCTGTTGCCGCCCTCTTGGCCACAGCGTTGATTGGTGGTGTCAGTGTCTACCACCTTGACGATGCATACGCCGGTGAAGCGCCACAGGCGTCGGCGCCTGCGACGCCTGAAGTGGTGGTTTCCACCATTGAGCCCGAGGCTCTGCGCCAGTGGAGCGAATTTTCCGGCCGGCTGACGGCGGTTGATTATGTGGAAATCCGTCCGCGTGTGGGTGGCACCATTCATGAAGTGGCTTTTGAGGACGGCGATTATGTCAACAAAGGCGACCTCTTGTTCGTGATCGACCCGCGTCCGTTTGAGGCGGCGGTGGCACGTGCTGAAGCCCAGCTTGCCTCTGCGAGGTCGCAACTTGTGCTTTCTGAAGCCGAGTTGAAGCGTGCGGCTGAACTGGTCGAAAGCAGCTTTGTATCCAAAAGCGCCTATGATAAACGCAAAAACGATTTTGACGTTGCACAAGCAACGCTGACATCGGCTGAAGCCGAGCTCACGACAGCGAAACTGAATCTTGACTATGCCCATGTGACGGCACCGGTTTCCGGTGTTGTGAGCCGTGCGGAAATTACGGAAGGCAATGTTATTGAGGCTGGTGTGTCGGCCCCTGTGCTGACGACCATTGTGTCAAATGACAAGCTTTATGCCGAATTTAACGTCGACGAACGCACCTATGTGAACGCCAAGCGCCAAGGTTCGAAGGGAGGGAAAATGCCCGTGATCATGAGCCTGGCGGGCGACGCATCCGTGTCGTATGAGGGCGAGCTCTATTCCTTCGATAACAAGCTTGACCTGCGGTCCGGCACCATTCGGGCCCGCGCGGTATTTGAAAACACAGACGGCGCGCTGACGCCGGGCATGTTCGCGGAAATTCGCCTTGGGTCCCCTACCAAGGAAGACGTTCTTGTCGTCAGTGACAAGGCCATCGGCACCGATCAGGACAAGAAGTTTGTCTATACGGTCAACGACGATAACGTTGTGGAGTATCGCGAGGTGAAGCTCGGTCGTGCCGTATCGGGTGGCCGTGTTGTGCTTACAGGCCTTCAGCCTGGTGACCGTGTCATTATCAACGGGCTACAGCGGGTACGACCCAATGTGACGGTGGCCGCGCGCAGCGACGATGCTGTCGTGCAAACCGCCAGCGCTGCGCAAAGCCGCTAAGCGTCAACTTCGGCTAACTCTATAGCATCATTTTGCGGTATTCTCCCCCAGCGCTCCGGGCATCACACCCCGGGGCGCACCCCAAAAATGTACCAACGTGGTGCCTGTAGTTTTCAGCATGTTTTCAGGTTGGCCACCACGGGTGGCTCTTTTTCCATTCCTTGCGCTGGCCCTGGTGTGCGCCCAGCCAATGAGGCGGAGACAATAGATGAATATCTCCAAGTTTTTTGTGGACAGGCCGATTTTCGCAGGCGTGTTATCCATCATCATTTTCCTGGCGGGTCTGATCGCCATGTTCCGGTTGCCGATCTCCGAATACCCTGAGGTGGTTCCGCCGTCGATTGTGGTGAATGCCCAGTTCCCTGGTGCTAACCCCAAGGTTATTGCCGAAACGGTGGCGACGCCGCTTGAGGAGCAGATCAACGGGGTGGAGAACATGCTTTATATGTTCTCGCAAGCCACCTCGGACGGCATGATGACCCTGACGGTGACCTTCCGTATCGGCACCGACCCTGACCTCGCGCAGCAGCAGGTGCAGAACCGGGTGGCACAGGCCACACCAAGGTTGCCTGAGGTTACACGCCGGCTTGGAGTGACTACGGTCAAAAGCTCACCAGACCTGACGATGGTGGTGCATTTGCGCTCACCGAGCGAGCGCTACGACCCGCTTTATCTCAGAAACTATGCAGTGCTTAACGTGAAGGACCAACTGGCGCGGATCGAAGGTGTCGGCCAGGTTCGTATTTTCGGCGCAGGTGACTATGCCATGCGTCTGTGGCTTGACCCGGAGAAAATCGCTGAACGAGGTTTGACGGCGGGTGAGGTTGTCACGGCGGTCAGGGAACAGAACATTCAGGTCGCTGCGGGTGTGATTGGTGGCGCGCCTTATGATGACGGTATCCAGCTTCAGTTGCCGATCAACGCCAAGGGGCGGCTTGAGAGTGTGGACGAATTTGAAAATATTGTAATCCGCGCCGGTGAAAACGGGCAAATCACGCGGCTCAAGGATGTCGCACGGGTCGAGCTTGGTGCTCAGCAATATGCGCTGCGTTCCATGCTGGACAACAAGCCCGCTGTGGCAATTCCCATATTCCAGGCACCGGGCGCTAATGCGATCCAGATTTCAGATAATGTTCGCGCCACCATGGCAGAACTTAAAAGAAACTTCCCCGAAGGCGTGGACTATGCCATCGCCTACGACCCCACGGTGTTTGTGCGGGGCTCCATCGAGGCTGTCGTAAAAACACTTCTGGAAGCCGTTGCGCTTGTTGTTCTTGTTGTCATCGTCTTTCTCCAGACATGGCGTGCATCGATCATTCCCTTGCTCGCCGTGCCGGTGTCGATCGTCGGTACCTTTGCATTGATGCTTCTGTTCGGATTCTCCATCAATGCTCTCTCTCTCTTTGGCTTGGTACTGGCGATCGGCATCGTGGTGGATGATGCCATCGTGGTGGTTGAGAACGTCGAACGGTACATCGAGAAGGGCCTGCAGCCCAAGGAAGCGACCTATCAGGCCATGCGTGAGGTATCAGGCCCGATTATTGCCATCTCGCTGACGCTGGTGGCGGTCTTTGTGCCGATTGCTTTCATCAGCGGCCTGACGGGTCAGTTCTACAAACAGTTTGCGCTGACGATCGCGATCTCGACCGTGATTTCCGCCTTTAACTCGCTGACCCTGAGCCCTGCGCTTGCAGCGCTGCTTCTGAAAGGTCATGACGCGCCGAAAGACAGGCTGACAAAGGGCATTGATTTTGTCTTTGGCGGTTTCTTCCGCCTGTTTAACCGCGGCTTTAAAAAGAGCTCGAACGGATATTCGTCGGGCGTGAGTAAAATCCTTGGCCGTAAATCGGTCGCGGTTGTGCTTTATGCTGTCCTGCTGGGTCTGACCTATCAGGGTTTCGAGGAAGTGCCCCAAGGCTTTGTACCGGGACAGGACAAGCAGTATCTTGTCGGGTTCGCGCAATTGCCCGACGGTGCCACTCTGGAACGTACGGAAGCGGTGATCCGCGAGATGGGTGAGATCGCGCTTGCGGAACCCGGTGTGAAAAGCGCCATTCAGTTCCCGGGGCTTTCCATCAACGGCTTCACCAACAGTTCAAGCGCGGGCATTGTATTTGTCAGCCTTGACGAGTTTGAGAAACGCAAGGGTGCCAACATGTCCGGCGGTGCCATTGCTGGCCGCCTCAACCAGAAGTTCGGTGATATCAAGGAAGCTTTCATCGCCATCTTCCCGCCGCCCCCTGTCCAGGGTCTTGGCACCATCGGTGGCTTCAAGCTGCAGATCGAGGACCGTACGGACCTTGGTTATGAGGCACTCAACGCCGCGCTTCAGGAGGTGTTGCAAAAAGCATGGGCCGCGCCGGAGTTGACCGGGGTATTCTCCAGTTACCAGATCAATGTGCCGCAGCTCTATGCGGACCTTGACCGGGAGCGTGCGAAACAGCTTGGCCTCGATATCGACGAAATCTTCACAACGATGCAGATTTACCTCGGTTCACTTTATGTGAATGATTTCAACAACTTTGGTCGTACCTATCAGGTTGTGGCCCAAGCCGATAAACAATATCGGTCTACAACACAGGACGCGCTGCAACTGAAGGTGCGAAACAATGCCGGAGATATGATCCCGCTGGCGGCTGTCATGTCGCTTGACGAAAGTTACGGGCCTGAAAGTGCGCAGCGCTACAACGGCTTTCGGGCGGCGGACCTGAACGGCGATGCAGCACCGGGTTATTCCAGCGGGCAGGCGCAGGCAGCGATCGCCAAAATCCTCGACGAGACCCTGCCCAAGGGCATGGAGTATGAGTGGACGGACCTGACCTACCAGCAAATCCTGGCAGGGAACACCGCGGTGTTTGTCTTCCCGCTTTGTGTGCTTCTGGTGTTTCTGGTGCTGGCGGCGCAGTACGAAAGTCTTGCGTTACCGCTCGCCGTGATCCTGATTGTGCCGATGGCTGTGCTGTCGGCGGTTGTTGGTGTGTGGCTGACGGGCGGCGACAATAACATCTTCACTCAGATCAGCCTTTTTGTGCTGGCGGGACTGGCGTGCAAGAACGCCATCCTGATTGTGGAGTTCGCCCGCGAGCTTGAGATGCATGGCCGCAGCACTGTTGACGCCGCGATTGAAGCTGCCCGTCTGCGTCTTCGCCCGATCCTGATGACGTCATTCGCGTTTATCATGGGGGTGGTGCCGATGGTATTATCCACAGGTGCGGGCGCAGAGATGCGCAACGTGATGGGTATCGCGGTGTTCTCCGGCATGCTGGGGGTGACCTTCTTTGGCCTTTTCTTCACGCCGGTGTTCTACGTGCTGCTGCGCAAGCTTGAGACACGGGCCAAGGCCAAGGCCTGACCTTCGTCGACATGAAAACCATCAGCCCCGGGCTGCGGCCCGGGGCTTTTTCTTTGCGCTTTATCCGGCAACAAATTGCAAGACTTGCAAAAATATTCCCTCTTTCAAACTACGATGATATCAAGCTAAACTGTGTCAGGCTGCATGCCGGCTCGGTATTGATGCAAAAATGTGCAAGATTGGGTAGTGATGGACGATACAAACAAGAAGAACCTGAAGCGGCTGGAGGATTTGGCGGCACTTGCGAACGTCTCGATCTCGACCGTGTCGCGTGCACTGAACGATAGCCCGCTGGTGTCCGACCGCACAAAAAAGCGCATCATGTCGTTGGCCCAGAACAACAATTATTCCGGTCGTCTCAAGGACAAGGTCTACACTGATGATGCGGACAAGACGATTTCGATCGTGATCCCGCCACCACAGGGCCGTGACACACGCCTTTCCGACCCGTTCACCCTCGATCTGATTGGCGGTATTGGTGATGCGCTCAAGGAGCAGAACTGTGACATGCTGATCTCGCACCTGACCATGACGGATTATCACAGCGCGGCCAATCTTGTTGCCAGCGGCAGGTGTGACGGACTGGTGGTGATCGGGCAAAGCACGCTGCATGACCAGCTCAACCAACTGGCGCAGATGAAGGTGCCATTTGTGGCCTGGGGTGCACAGCTTCCGGGGCAGGTTTACTGCTCCGTAGGGAGTGATAACCAGCAGGGCGGGAGGCGCGCGACCAACCACCTCATTCGCATGGGCCGCAAACGCATCGCTTTCCTTGGTGATACCGACGGCCCTGAAGTACAGCTGCGCTTTGCCGGCTATAAGGAAGCGCTTGAACTGTCAGGCATGCCGCTTGATCCACACCTTGTGCGCCCGGCACATTTCTACCCGGAATCAGCCATGGAGGCGATTGACGTCCTGCTTGAGGAAGGCATCCAGTTTGACGGTGTGGTCGCGGCAAGTGACATGATCGCGATCGGTGCAATGCGGGCGCTGGCCAGTGCGGACAAAAATGTACCCGACGATGTGTCGGTCATTGGGTATGATGATGTGCTGGTAGCGGCGTTTGCCAGCCCCGCGCTCAGCACGATCAGGCAGGATGTAACAAAGGCTGGCCGGTTGATTGTCAGCAAACTGTTGCGCATGCTGGAAGGGCAGGCGGTGCAGCCGTCAAACCTGCCCACAGATCTCATTATCCGCGAATCCTGCGGATCCTAGATCTAATTTTGCGGTAAATAAAAGGGGCTGTTGGCCCCTTTTTTGTCTATAGTTTGGCGATAAAGCCGCCACAGACGGGTAATGCTTGTGTGCCCGCGCTGTCGACACCGCCGACACCCAGCACCAACGTCGGCTCACCTTCATGTCCGGCCCAGTTCGCCGCGTCTTCACCGAGGTTGAAGACGCATAAAAGCTTTTCACCGTCAGCCTCGCGGAGGAACGCAAGCACCGGTTCCGGTGTGTCCAGGAATGTGATGTCGCCATAGACCAGAGCAGGATGCGCTTTTCGCAGTGTCAATAACCGTCGGGTGAAGGCGAGAGAAGACGCGCTGTCTGTTTCCTGTGCCGCCACCGACATGGGGAAATGGTTCATATCCATCGGCAGCCATGTTTCGGCGGGCCAGCCACCGTTTTTGGTGGCATCCGTCCATGGCATCGGGGTGCGGCAGCCATCACGACCGAGCGTTTCCGGCCAGTTTTTAATCGCTTCAGGATCAACGAGCCGTTCGTAGGGGACATCGGATTGCGGCAGCCCCAGTTCTTCGCCCTGATAAATGAAAATCGTGCCTTTGAGCGACAGCAGCAGTGCGTTCATCGCCTTTGCAAAGGCGTCAGGGTCGCGGTTTTTACGCCAACGCGAAACCACGCGCCGCCGGTCATGGTTCGAGAAGGTCCATGACGGCCAGCTGTCGGCTGCCTTGTCCCAGTCCTCTATCGCGTCGCGGATGCCGGGCACAGTCAGCTCCTCTTCTTCCAGGAAGATGAAACTGTAGGCCGTGTGCAGCAGCTTGTCGCCTTTGGTATAAGCGGCCATTTCCTCAAGCGAGCGCCTGCCGCCAACCTCGGCCACAGTGAATGTGGCACCATAGCTGTCCATCAGTCCCCTGAGGCGTGCGAGGAATTTTTCAATGTCCGGGTGGGACTGGTTATAAATTTGATCCTGCATGTCAAATGGCCGCACGGCATTGCCGTTTTTAAAGGGTGGGTTATCCCTGAGCGCCGGGTCATGCATATAGAAGTTTGTTGCGTCAAGGCGGAAGCCGTCCACGCCGCGTTCCAGCCAGAAGCGCGCGACAGAAAGCAACTCTTCCTGCACTTCGGGATTATGCACATTGAGGTCTGGTTGTTCCGACAGGAAATTATGGAAATAATACTGCTTGCGTGCAGCACTCCATGTCCAGGCAGGGCCTGCGAAAACCGACTGCCAATTGTTGGGTGGGCTGCCGTCCTGCTTGGCGTCTGCCCAGACGAACCAGTCTGCCTTGTCGCCGGTGCGGCTTGCTTTGCTTTCCTTGAACCAAGCGCATTCCATTGATGCATGTGAATAGACTTGGTCAATAATAACCTTAAGGCCAAGTTCGTGCGCGTGCTCAAGCAGACGGTCAAAATCTTCCAGCGTGCCAAACACAGGGTCCACGTCACGAAAGTCCGCTACATCATAGCCGAAGTCATGCATGGGAGATTTGAAAAAAGGAGATATCCAGACTCCGTCAACCCCAAGGCTGGCGACATAGTCCAGTTTTTCGGTGATGCCGTTCAGGTCACCAACGCCGTCGCCGTTGCTGTCACAGAAGCTGCGAGGGTAAATCTGATATATAACGGCGCCTTGCCACCAATCTTTCACTTGGCTAACTCCATAAAACACTATTCTACGCAATCTGACAGGCTGTATGCTGTCCAACTGAGGGGTGGCAACACAGTGCCAACACCGTTCTTATCAAGATTTATGCTGGTTTCTGTGCCCGCGACATGACAAACACCCGTTTCGCCGACGGCAAGTGCAATATTAGCCGCAGCGTCGCGGTTGGCGGTATTGAAGATCATCAGCAAACGTTCGCTGCCCTCGGTGCCCAGACGCTCGAAAGCGAATATGCCGGGTTTATCGTCGGCAAACAGCACGTTCTGTGCCCCGCCCATAAGAGCGAGATGGGAGCGCCGTAGAACGGCCAGCTCGGTCAGATATTCATAAAGCGGGTGGCTACGATCAAAATTGTCCGCAGCCGGGCTGCTGGCCGAGCCAATGAGTGTATTGTCATTATAGTTTTCGACCTGGCTCTCGAACATGTTTTCACGAGCGTCCTGATCGTGGCCATCGCCGGTGAAACCCTGTTCGTCTCCATAATAGACCACGGGGATGCCGCGCGTGGTATACATCAGCGCATGAGCCAGTTTATCGCGCATAAGCGCCTCATCCGCCCCCATGTCGTCCCGTGCTGTGGTAATGAAACGGCCGATCCGGCCCATGTCATGGTTGCCAAGGAAGGTTGGCAGGATGGATGCGCTGCCATACTCACTGTCGTAAAGCCCATCCTGAGCGTATAAATTCGCCAGTAATTTAGGCGCTTTGTCGCGTGCGATGACATCGGTTGCAATACCCTGGAAGCCAAAATCAAGGACCGCAGGCAGTTTTGCAACGCGGGTATAGTGGCTCAAATGCTCAGGGTTGCCGTCGTAGACCTCGCCAAAGACATAAAACTGCTCAATCCCTTCCGCTTTTGCATGTTCAAGAATCGCCGGCGAAAACGCCTGCCAGAAGCTGTCGTTGACATGACGCACCGTATCAATGCGGAAGCCGTCGATTTTAAACTCGCTGATCCAGAATTTGTAGATGTCGATAAAACCTGCTTTCACATCAGGATGTTCGGTGAACAGGTCATCGAGACCCGCGAAATCACCATAGAGAGAGCTCTCACCTTTCCATTCGCTGTCGCCGCGATTGTGATAGTAGCGCACGTCATTCAGCCACGCTGGTACCTTCACATCCTTCTCGGTTTCAGGAACATAAGGGGTGTATGCAAACGTCTGATCCTTCAGGCGTGAGAAGTTTGCCTGTGTCTGATGCTCGGGGGTGTCACCCAGGAAGCCATCATTGATCGGGCTGCCCTCAACACCGCCATGGGTGGTGTAGGGATAATCCGCGATGCTGCGATAGTCACACAGTGGGATCAATGTGTCCTTGTCGAGCGAGCTCTCGGGCAGGCATTCATCATACTTGATAACATCGGCCGTATGGTTGGTGATGATATCGAAGATCACCTTCATGTTGCGCGCATGGGCAGCGTTCACAAATGCCTTCAGGTCATCATTGCTGCCGAGATGGGGATCGATCTGCGTGAAATCGGTGATCCAATAACCATGATAGCCGGCGGACGCCCCTTCCGGGTTGCCCTGTACAGGTTTATTCTTGAAGATCGGGGTCAGCCAGATTGCGCTGATCCCCATGTCTGCCAGATAGTCCAGTTTTGCGGTCAGGCCCTCGATATCACCGCCATGGTAAAAACCCTTGTGGGTGGGGTCGAAGCCGTGGTTCAGCCTGTCACCTTCGATACCGCCACGGTCGTTGGTCGGGTCGCCGTTGAAGAAACGGTCCGGCATGACAAAATACATGACGTCATCGGTGATGGGGCGCTGGGTGTAGGGGCGCAATGCCTCGGGGCGCGCAGCCGCATCTGTTGTGCCATCCGCCGCAAAACAAGTCGTTGCCAGAAATGCTGCCGCTAGAAGAGCACCCGCGTATTTATTGCGTTTACGCATTTTGTATTTCTCCCTTGTCGACGAGAAGCGTTGTGAAGCCCGCAACCACCATAGATACTCCGCCGATAACCAAGGCGAAAATCGGCTCGCCGTCAAAGAAGGTGCGGACCAGCAGGCCAAGAACGCTGGCCGCGAGAAGCTGCGGGATTACAATGAAGAAGTTAAAGATACCCATGTAAACCCCCATTTTGGTGAAGGGCACCGCGCTTGAAAGCAACGAATAGGGCACTGAGAGGATCGATGCCCAGGCAACCCCGACCCCAACCATGGAGACAATCAGCATCTTGGGATCGCTAATGAAAAAGAAGGAGACCAAACCAAGCCCGCCGAGGCAAAGGTTGATGAGGTGCGTTTGTCGGCGGCCGATTATCGAAGCCAGTTTCGGAATGGCGAAAGCGGCGAGGGCGGCGAATACATTATAGGCCGCGAACAGAATGCCGACCCAGTCCGCGCCCTCATTATAGGCCGCTGAGGTCACGTCGGTGGCGCCATAATGGAAAGCTGTAATGGCGGGTGTGGTGCTGGTCCACATGGCAAAAAGCGCGAACCAGGAAAAGAATTGCACGACAGCCAGTTGTTTCATGACCCGGGGCATCAGGAAGATGTCGTCAATGACTTCAATGAAGCCGTTTTCAGTTTTGCCTGCGGTTTTCATCACGCCAGAGATAAGCTGTAAAAGGCCGAAGACGGTGATTCCGCCCGCAAGGATATAGAGCTGCTTATCGAGGCCCTGGTTGAATACAAACCATGTGAAGGCACCGCCAATTACCAGCCAGACAACGCCGTCGCGGCGGTAGGCCGATGCGGGGCGCTCAGGCGCCACGCGGTCCAGCGGGGCGGTGGCGGTTGCTTTTGCTTTCGCCTCAGTGGCAGCAAAAGCTTCAAGCTGTTCGGGCGCGTACTCGCGGCTGCGCAGAATGGTCCACAAGACAGCGAGAAACAATACCGCGCCACCGAAATAAAAGCTCAGCTTCACTGATTGAGGAATCATGCCGGCAGGCGCGGTGTTTGAAACATCGAACCAGTTGGTCATCACGTAGGGCAGGGCAGAGGCAATCACGGAGCCAACCCCGATGAAAAAGCTCTGCATGGCAAAGCCGGTGGTGCGTTGGCTCTCCGACAGGTTATCTCCTACAAACGCGCGGAAGGGCTCCATTGTGACGTTGATGGAGGCGTCCATTACCCACAGCATGCCGGCTGCGACCCAAAGCGCAGGTGAATTGGGCATGAAGAAGAGTGACAGCGTGGCCAGAATGGCGCCCCACAGGAAATAGGGGCGGCGGCGGCCCAGCCGTGTCCATGTGCGGTCGCTCATATACCCGATGATGGGTTGGACGATCAGGCCCGTAAGGGGCGCCGCGACCCATAACATAGGAATGTCATCAAAGCTGGCGCCGAGGGTTTGAAAGATGCGGCTGACGTTCGCATTTTGCAGCGCGAAGCCAAACTGGATACCCATGAAGCCGAAGCACATGTTCCAGATTTGCCAAAAACCCAAGTGCGGTTTTGCGGTCATGTGTTTCCCTCTTCCCCTAGTGGTGCGACCCTAAACTTATGTATGCCATTCCCTGTGGCAAAACTCGTCATATCAGTTTTTGCAAAAAATGCAAAAAATAAATGAAATATTTTTTATCTCCACGATCATTCGCCGTGAAGCGCCGGTGTTTAAGCCGGTTATGTGTTAGCTATATATTAAATATATTAGGCTATACATAGGTTGTTGCAGGAAAAGCACGCTGTTTCACGCTTTTGCAATAAATGGCAAAAATATGAAAAAATATCTTGATTTTTGCAAAAAAATGGACGCATTTTGAAAAAAGGGAACACCAAAGCGCCTCAGTGGAAGGAGGCGTCATCAGTGCTGGCTGGTACTTTAGTGTAGGGAAGTCCGGTCTTGGCGAGTTTATAGCGGAAGGGGAGGATTGCATGCGCACCTCAAAACTAAGGTCACAACTTTTATCATTTGCGTCGCTGTCGGTAATTGCATTTGCTGCCAGCCCTGTTCTGGCTCAGGAAGAAGCTGAGCAGGAAACAGAAGTCGCTGAGCTTGAAGAAATTACCGTCACCGGTCTTCGTGCCAGTATCATGAGTTCGGTTGCGCGCAAGCGTGAGAGCAGCTCTATCGTTGAAGCAATTTCTGCGGAAGACCTCGGCAAGTTGCCGGATGCGTCCATCGCTGAATCGATCGCGCGCCTGCCGGGCCTTGCAGCTCAGCGCCTTGATGGCCGCGCGAACGTCATTTCCATTCGTGGCCTCGCGCCGGACTTCACCACCACGACCCTGAATGGCCGTGAGCAGGTTTCGGCGAACAATAACCGCGCTGTTGAATATGACCAGTATCCTTCCGAGCTGATTAACGGGGTTCTTATCTACAAGACGCCGGATGCCAGCCTCACGAGTCAGGCCGTCGGCGGCACTGTTGACCTGCAGACAATCAAGCCGCTTACCTATGGTGACCGCGCGATTGTTGTGAACGTGCGGGGTGAATACGCCGACCTTGGTGCGCTGAACTCGGGCACATCCGCCACGGGTTACCGTGCGAGTGTTTCTTATGTTGATCAGTTTGCTGACGACACGATTGGTGTGGCACTGGGCTACGCACGCATGGTTTCGCCTACGCAGGAAGAGCGCTGGAACACCTGGGGTTTCCCTGAGCATTCGGACGGCAATCTCCTGATCGGCGGTGCCAAGCCATATGTGAAATCAAACGAGTTGACACGTGATGGTCTGCTAGGCGTGCTGGAATATGCGCCGCATGATAGCGCGTTCCGTACCACGATTGATGCCTATTACTCCAAGTTCGATGATGAGCAGACCCTGCGCGGTATTGAAATTCCGCTGGCATGGTCCGGGGCGCAGCTTCAGGATGGTTATACAGTTGAAGACGGCCTGATCACGCAGGGCCAGTTCAACGGCGCAGAAGTGGTTGTTCGCAACGACTTTGTGAAGCGCAAGGCGGACACCGTTGCCCTTGGCTGGAACACCGAATATCAGATGAACGATAACTGGATCATCGATGCGGACCTCAGCTATTCGCGCGTTGACCGTACCGAAACCAACATGGAAACATACTCCGGCACGGGCCGTGGCGGCGGCGTTGGCGCAACTGATGACCTCGGTTTCAGCATTGGTGCAGACGGTGTGACCACCTTTACACCGGGGCTTGACTATTCTGACCCGAGCCTGATTCAGCTTGGCGGTCCGCTCAGCTGGGGTGCAGGGCTTGTGGCTGCGGGGGCTTATCCTGACGCGGACGCACAGGATGGCTTCATCAACGCACCGGAAACGGACGATGAGCTCTATGCCGTTAAGCTGAGCGCAGAGCAAATGGTCAGCAATGACTTCCTATCTTCGGTCGAGTATGGCGTTCGCTACGCCAAGCGTACCAAAAGCCTGAAGGACCAGGGTTACTACCTTACGCTGAAGGAATATCCCGCTGATGTGCCGGTGCCAACGGAGTTCCTGCTGGAGCCAACGTCGCTCGACTTCATCGGTATGGGCGATATGCTCAGCTATGACGCGCTGGCGCTATTTGAAAGTGGCGCTTACATTCTGACGGACGCCTCGGAAAGCGAACTGAGCCGCACGACCAACAGCTGGTCGGTGACCGAGAAAGTCTTCAACGCCTACATTCAGGCCAATATTGAGGCTGACTGGGTGACGGGTAATGTTGGCGTGCAGGCGGTTCACACCGACCAAAGTTCCACGGGTTCGGCGGCGCGGATTGTCAATGAGGGTGGTGCGGATGTTGTGCGCTTCACAGAGGTCACGGAAGGCGCGGAATACTGGGACTTCCTGCCAAGCATGAACCTCAGTTTCAATCTGAATGACGACAACAAGATCCGTGTGGGTATCGCACAGGTTCTCGCACGTCCTAAAATGTCTGATATGAACGCGGGCTTCAGCTTTGGTTTCGACCAGACGCAGCTTATCTTCACCGGCGGTGGCGGTAACCCTGAACTGAAACCATTCAAGACCTGGCAATTTGATCTGGCTTATGAAACCTATTTCGGTGACGGCGGGTATGCGTCCATTGCCGGTTTCTATAAAGAAATCCAGAGTTTCCCATTCGCCGCGTCCGAAGAGTATGACTTCTCTGAGATTCTTGGCCCACTTGGCGAGGATCTGACTTTCACCGACGGTAGCGGTAACGAAATCACCTTATCGCCAATTGGGCGTCGTGATTACACCGACAATATCGACGGCGGCCACATCTATGGCCTCGAACTGTCGGCTTCCCTTCCGTTCGCCATGTTCTCTGACGCGCTTGAAGGCTTCGGGGTGCTGGGTTCAGCATCCTTCACCAACAGTAAGATCGTTGACCCGAACAGTGGCGACGAAATCACCTTGCCGGGCCTGTCGAAGACGGTTCTCAACGGGACAGTCTACTATGAAGACCACGGCTTTCAGGCTCGTGCCAGCGTTCGTCATCGTTCCAAGTTTCTTGGCGAAGTTGCAACACTCAGCCTGGCTCGTACCCTTGTGGACGTAGAGGCAGAGACCATCGTCGATGCGCAGATCGGCTACGACCTGACAGAAGTGGGTGTCGACGGCCTGTCTATCCTGTTCCAGGTCAACAACCTCACGAACGAGCCGTTCACCACCTACTATAATGGTGACCCGCGTCAGGTGCGTGACTATCAGAACTATGGCAGGACCTTCCTCTTTGGTCTGAACTATAAAATGTAATTGCCGAACACCGGCGATTGCTTGAACCATATGTCCCCGCCGGTATAGTCATCGGCGGGGACTTTCTTTTTCAAGAGTGGGGGGCTGGCATGCAGGGGAACAAGGTCAGGAAAGCGGTGATTGTAGGCGGTGGCACCGCCGGCTGGATGAGCGCAAGCCTCCTGGCCAAGCTTTTGGGCCGCGAGCTTGAGATCACGTTGATTGAATCCGACGACATCGGCACTGTCGGTGTTGGGGAAGCCACCATTCCGCCGCTGCAGATATTCAACAACGTGCTGGGTATCGATGAAAATGCTTTCCTGAAAGCCACACAAGGCACTTTCAAGTTGGGCATACAGTTTGAAAACTGGGGGGCTGTGGGCGACAAATATATGCATGCCTTTGGCCCCATCGGTCGCCAGATTGGCATGAATGCCTTCCATCACCACTGGCTGCGCGCAAAAGCCGCAGGTCATGCCTCCGACCTGTGGGATTATTCCTTTAACTATCAGGTGGCGAAAGCCGACCGGTTCACCCGAATGAAGCAGATACCGAATTCACCGCTCGAGGGGCTGGTGCATGCCTTTCATTTTGACGCGGGGCTTTATGCGCGGTTCCTGCGCGCTGCGTGCGAGCAAGCTGGCGTGAAGCGCGTTGAGGGTATGATCACCCATGCCAACCTTGATGGTGAAAGCGGCCATATTGCCTCCGTCAGCCTTAAGGACGGTGAAGAGATCACGGGTGACTTGTTCATTGATTGCTCAGGCTTCCGGGCGCTGCTGATTGGCGAGGCGTTGGGGGTGGGCTATGAGGAGTGGACCCACTGGCTGCCCTGTAACCGCGCCGTGGCGGTGCCGGCGGAAAACGGGCGGCGACTGAGGCCTTACACGCAGTCTATCGCACACAAGGCGGGCTGGCAGTGGCGTATCCCGCTGCAGCATCGGGCCGGGAACGGCCATGTCTTTTGCTCTGAGTATATGAGCGAGGACGAGGCCACATCCATCCTGATGGGAAACCTTGAAGGCAAGGCGCTGGCGGAGCCGCGCACCTTGCAGTTCAAGACCGGGCGTCGCAACAGCTTCTGGGTAAAGAACTGTGTCGCTGTCGGTCTCGCATCCGGGTTTATGGAGCCGCTGGAAAGCACCAGCATCCACCTTATCCAGACAGCTATTGTTCGCCTTGCGCAGATGTTCCCGTCTCTGGGGTTTGAAGAAAGCCTGCGGGAGGAATATAATCGTCAACTGACGTTCGAGTATGAACGTATCCGCGATTTTATCATTCTGCATTACCGCGCCAACAAACGCTCAGACAGCGCCTTCTGGCAGCACTGCGCAGCCATGCCGGTGCCTGAGAGCCTGTCTCATCGTATGAACCTGTTCGAAGATAGTGGCTTGATTTTCCGTGAAGGTGGGGAGCTGTTTGCTGAAGTGGCGTGGCTACAGGTCATGTGGGGTCAGGGGCTGCGCGCAAGGGAGTTCTCGCCGCTTGCCTCAGGCTTGGGGGACACGCAGCTTGATGACTATCTGGCAAACCTGAAGCAGATCATTGATACAAGCGCGGCGAAGGTTCCCGCCCACAAGGACTTTATCGTCCGTTACTGTGCGGCGGCGGGGCAATAACTCTTCACGAAATCGCTGTGGCTTGACATGCCTGATGCTGCCTCAACCATCACGCGCCTCAGGCCCGCGAGCATGCGGGTGCCGTCCACGCCGCGCATGTCCGCTATTGGGTCATAACGTGCAGGCATGATGAATTGCCCGATGTAAACCGCAAGCCAGCTTGGGTTTTTGAATAGTTCCATATCATAGGCGACAATACGGCCGGCGCGGCGAAAATGCTCCATCTTGTATGACAGGCTTTCCGGGATTTCCATTTCTGTGCAATAGCGCCAGAGCGTCGTGTCCTGCCGCTTGGTGGCATGATAATGCAGGATCAGGAAATCGCGCGTGCGTTCATACTCACCCGTCGTGATGCGGTTATATTCTTCCTCTGCAAACGGGTCAAAATCCCGCGTGGGAAACAGTGCGAGCAGGCGGGTAATGCCGGTTTGTACCAGATGCAGGCTCGTGCTCTCCAAAGGCTCCATGAAACCTGCCGCCAGGCCAATTGCTACACAGTTTTTGTGCCAGAACTTCTTGCGCCGCCCGGTGGTGAAGCTGAGTGGCCGCGGGTCGGCAAGCGCCTTGCCGTCCAGCCCCGCCAGCAGTTTGGCTGCGGCTTCATCATCGCTGATATGCTCCGAGCAGTAGACATAGCCGTTGCCAGTGCGGTGCTGTAGCGGGATGCGCCATTGCCAGCCGGCCTCAAGCGCGGTCGACCGGGTGTAAGGGGTGAAATCAGCGCTGCTTTCGCTTGGTATCGCAACCGCGCGGTCACACGGTAGCCATTTGGACCAGTCTTCATAGCCTGTTTTCAGCGCTCCTTCGATCAGAAGCCCGCGAAAGCCGGTGCAGTCGATGAACAGGTCTCCCCTGACCGTTTCACCGCTTTCGAGCCGGATGCTCTCGATGAAGCCATCGTCAGCGCGCAGTTGGGTGTTCGTCACCTTACCTTCAATACGCTTCACACCCCGCGCTTCGCTATAGCGCCGCAGGAAGTGGCCATAAAGAATGGCATCAAAATGATAGGCATAGTCGAAGGTAGATTGCACCATGCGGCGGTCCTGCGTGGGTTTGGCGAACTTGCCAGTTTTGGCGGCTACCCAGGCCATGGAATACTCCTCAAGCGGGATCATATCGCCTTCTGTGCGGGCTTTCAGCCAATAATGATACAGTTGAACAGCATCAAAGTTGGCGCCAAAATCCCCGAACGGATGGAAATATCGATGATCCTTGTCGCCCCACCCGGCAAATTCGATCCCGAGCTTGAACGAGCCTTGGGTCGCGGCTATAAACTCGGCCTCATCAATGCCAAGAGTATGATTGAAAATCTTGATGGGTGGGATAGTCGCCTCGCCAACGCCTACAACGCCGATATCTTCGGATTCGACCAGTACAATCTCGCAACCGCCTTTCAGCGCATTTGCAAGCGATGCAGCCGTCATCCAACCTGCAGAGCCGCCACCAACGACGACAACCTTTCGAATGTTTCTGTTCTTGTCTGTCACCGTCTGGCGCCTCCGCGGTCATCACTATTGGCCGATATATACCTTATAGCCCCACGCGGGCAGGGTCACGCTTGTTGATGCGTGGAAGGCGGCGGCGTCGCCGCTGAACAGCTCCGTGTAACGGCCATAATGCGGGCCATTACCAAAGGTGATGGTTTGGGGCGTGTCTGAGAAGTTGATCAGTGCGAACACCCGGTCTGCCTCATTCTTGCGCACAAAGCTCAACACCTTCTGGGGCGCTGAGTTCACCACCGAGATCATACGAGCCCCCGCAGCGCCGTTCCACAGCGCTGTGTTCTCATGCTTAAGCTCAAAAAGCGTTTTGAATAGGTCGCCAATGGGGTGCGTTCGCCATTTGATCGGGTCTTTCTCGAAGAACTTAAGCCGTTTCTCGTTCCCGGCTTCCTGACCGTTATAAAGAAGCGGCATGCCTTCTCCGACTACAGAAAGCACAATTGCGCCTTCCAGCGCATCCCCAAAATGCTCGAACTGCGTGCCTTCCCAGGCGTTCTGGTCATGGTTGGAGGTATAGGTCATGCGATAGGCATCGCGCGGGTAGGCGCTTTCATTCCAGCTATAATAGACAAATAGCGCGCCGGTGTCGGCATGGCCCTTGGCGATATCATGCACCGCCTTGTTCCAGGACCATGCGTATGTGGCGTCAAACGCCTTCCTGTATAGGTCGCGGTCCTCCCATTCGCCCAGCATGAACACGGGTTTGATTGCGTCCAGCTCCGCTCGGGCGTTTTCCCAGAAATCGGTGGGGACAAAACCGGCGGTGTCGATGCGGTAGCCGTCCACGCCCACCTCCTCAACCCAATACTTCAGCGCGTTGGTCATATATTCCCGGACGCCGCGCTTTGAGTAATCAAGATCAATGATATCCGACCAGTCCCACCACGGTGTGGGGCGAAAATCGCCTTTCCAGTCGCGCTCGTACCAGTCGGGGTGCTCGCTCGCCAGCGCATTATCCCACGCGGTATGATTGGCGACCCAGTCGATGATCACATGCATATCAAGCGCGTGGGCATCCGCGACGAAGGCTTTGAGGTCTTCCAGAGTGCCAAACTCCGGGTTGACGCTGTAATAATCTTTCACGCTGTAGGGGCTGCCAAGGCTGCCCTTACGGTTTTTCTCGCCAATTTCATGAATGGGCATCAGCCACAGGATATCGGCGCCCAGTTCCTTCAGTCGTGGTAGCTCGGCGCGGGCGGCATCAAAGGTACCTTCTGGCGTGAACTGGCGGGTATTGATCTGGTAAAGTGTTGCGGACCGCGTCCATTCCGGGTGCTCGACCTGCATTACAGACCTAGGTTCATACCGGTCGGCGCTGCTGAGTGTTATTTCATCGTTGCATGCCGTCATCGTAAACAGCATGCACGCCATGGCGGCACCGCGGATGAGTTTCATTTTGCTTCCCTTCGCGAAACTAGCTGAGACATCATGCGCACGCAGCGCAGAGTCTGACTTCCCTTATTCGAGGTTATTAATTTTTGCATTGAATTACAAAAAAATGATAATTATTTGCTGTTATTTTTAATGGCGTCAAATTTAGTAACAAAAACAATATGATAAATATGCAAAAAATGAAATACCATGAAGGCGAGGCTATGCCGGTCTTCCGCCTTGCCAAAGGCCACCGTCTTGGTCATCGGGCCTGCCTGATGAGAGCGTTGACAAAATGGCAGCTCTGGTGCGAAGTGATCTTGTCCTATTCTTTTTGGTTATGGCTTATGCGGCTTCGGCATATTGAAATATTTCACGCGGTATACAGCACCGGCTCGGTAAGCCGCGCGGCGTTGGTGCTGAATGTGTCACAACCTTCGGTCAGCAAGGTTTTGCGTCATGCTGAAGATGGGCTGGGCTATGCGCTTTTTGATCGCGTGAAGGGCAAGATGGTCCCCACGCCAGAGGCCCATGCGCTGTTCGTGGAGGTCAAGACCATCCATAGCCAGTTGACGGCCCTTGAGAGCCGTGCGCGGCATCTCGCGGATGGTCGTTCAGGTCATGTGCGTCTTGCGGTCATGCCAGCGCTTGGCCTTGAGGTGTTGCCGCGCGCGGTGGCCCAGTTTCGTCACACCTACAGGGACGTGACGTTTGAGATCAGCACGACGCATTTTTCCAATATCCTCACCGCTCTGCGAGAACAGAACTGCGATATTGCCGTGGCGTTTAACCCGCCGCCGCTTGCGGGTGTCAAGCGCTATAAAATTGGGGTCGGGCAGATATACTGCGCCCACAAAGCCGGTGAATTTGGTGGCCGGAAGGCACTGCGCTTCCTGGACCTGGTAGGGCGGGATATTATAGGCATCAAGGATAGCGGCCCGCTTTCCCAACTGGTCACAAAGCGTGCGCAGGATGAAGGGGTGACGCTCGATGCGGTGATCACGGTGCAGACCTATTATATTGCCAGCAATCTTGTGGCTCACGGCGCCGGTGTTTCACTGGTCGATCACCTGACAGCGAGGGCCGGTGCGATAAAAGGGCTTGAGTTCACACCGTTATCACCGGCAATGCCTTATGAAATGATTGGTTTGGTGGACGAAAACAGGCCACTATCAAAAGTGGCGGAGCGGTTTATGGAATGCTTTCGTGCGGTATCGTATAACTTTTAGTTATGGCTTTCATAAGCTTTTGAATTATCGCCTGCTCGTCCGTGGGGGTAGGGTGCCGACAGAATTCATTCTGACACGGATTAAACCATGATGATCGAAGCTCCCTATTTGCTATTCCTTGGCGAAGCTCAGGACCCCATCGCGGTAAAAACGGCCCGTGGTGTCGCGCAGTGGCGACCCGAGAACTGCGTTGGTGAATACAGTCTGGAGGGGGCGACGATCAGCCTTGGCCTCCCGTCACTCTCTCCTGCCGCTGCTACGGCACGCGGCGCGAAAACCTTTGTCCTCGGGCTTGCGAATGCGGGTGGTACCATCTCGGATACGTGGGTGGAGGCTATCCTTGAGGCACTGGAGGCCGGGCTGGATATTGCGAGCGGCCTGCACCGGCGGCTCGCCAGCGTACCGATAATCCGCGAGCGGGCAGAGGCCCTTGGTCGCCGCTTGATTGATATCAGGCATAGCGACGCGCCGCTTCCCGTGGGTAATGGCAAAAAGCGAGCCGGGATGCGGTTGTTGACCGTTGGTACGGACTGTTCTGTTGGCAAGATGTACACCACGCTCGCACTGGAACAGGCAATGCGTACACGCGGCATGGACGCTGAATTCCGGGCGACCGGCCAGACCGGTATTCTGATTGCGGGCGCCGGGTTGCCAATTGATGCGGTGGTCTCTGACTTCATATCGGGTGCCGTCGAGGTCCTGACGCCAGACGCTGCGCCAGACCATTGGGACCTGATTGAAGGGCAGGGTTCACTTTTTCATCCGTCCTATGCCGGGGTGAGCCTTGGGCTGTTGCACGGCGCACAGGCTGACGCGCTTGTTGTGTGCCATGAACCCGACAGGCCGCATATGCGCAGCCTGCCGTATTATGCATTGCCGTCCCTTGCGCAAACCATCGACGTGAACCTCGCCTTTGCGCGACGCACCAACGAAAACGCTACAATTGTGGGTGTTTCCTTGAATACGTCGTCCATGACGTTTGAGAACGCCTCTAAACTTTGCGCAGACACAGCGCGTATATATGGTGTACCGTGTGTCGACCCACTTCGCATGGGTGTCGACGATATAGTAACTGAGTTGGAAGGTTTTCCCCGCCCATGAAAAGACAAGCCGTTTTCTATACTGAAACCTGGCGTCTGAAAGAACCGTTTCACATTTCCCGTGGTGTCAGAACTGAGGCAACTGTTACGGTTGCCGAGATTACCGCTGATGGCCATGTCGGCCGTGGTGAATCCGTGCCTTACGCACATTATGGCGAGAGTGCCGAGAGCGTGCTTGAGGAAATGCAGGGCGCAGCTCGCGCGGTTGAGGCGGGATGTAGCCGCGAAGACCTGCTCGCGCTTATGCCGCCCGGGGCTGCACGGAATGCAATAGATTGTGCGCTGTGGGAACTGGAGGCCAAGCACGCAGGCAATAGTGTCTATGCGATAGCGGGGGTGAAGCCGGCCAAGGCGCCGGTAACCGCGCTCACCATCGGAATTGGCGGTATTGAGGAAATGGTCGCGAAAGCCCGAATACTTCAGGACTGTGGCCTCTTGAAAGTAAAGCTCAACGGTGACGACGTGGTCGAGAAAGTCAGGGCCATCAAATCGGTCGCGCCAACACCTCGCATGATTGTGGACCCGAATGAGAGTTGGGATCTGCCGCTTTTGTCATCCGTGCATGAAAAGCTGGCCGAACTCGGCGTTGATATGCTGGAACAGCCTTTGCCGGCCGGACAAGACGGCGTCCTCGACGGTTTTACCTCTGCGGTGCCGCTGTGCGCTGATGAAAGCTGTCATACGCGCGGCGACCTCGCGGCACTCAGGACCCGGTATGACGTTGTTAATATCAAGCTTGATAAAACTGGCGGACTGACCGAAGCATTGGCGCTCAAGCGGGATGCAGAAGCCATGGGCTTCCGGATCATGGTTGGTTGTATGATCGGGACCTCTCTTGCGATGGCACCAGCGCTTGTATTGGCTGATGGCGCCGAGTTTATCGACCTTGACGGCCCGGTATGGATGGCAAAGGATCGTGACGGTGGCTTGTTGATCCGTGACGGGAACATCAATCATGCAGCGGTTTCCCTTTGGGGGTGACGGGTTCAAAACCGCAGTTTACCGCCAACTGGTTAGCCCACCACAAACTGGAAACGGCACACTAACGCCATCAGTGACATAAGGTCGCTTCGCATATTCGTTTTTATGTCTTTTTTATACGGGCGTTCCGCGTCCGTATCGAAAACTCACGTCAATTGTCTGATCTTACATGTGTTTGAAGGAGATTGGTCATGAGTGCGACAACGACGCGATATGGGAAAAGTTCCGAATTCGACAGCTTTGCTGTGAGCTTGCACCAATGCTTGAAGCGCCACGAAAAGGCGTTGGAAGCAGAGGGGCTGGGCGACGACGTTCGCGAGCTTTCTCGCTGGATCGAGAAAATCTACAGCGGTTCCATTACAGCGCTCGAAGCGCTTGAAATGCACGGGCCCCGCGATCTGGTAAATCTCAAGGAGCGGATCATACTCGCGCTTGAGGAGCAGCAGCGCATCGCGGAAGAGTCTCCGGCAGTCAACCGACGTAAGGACAAGGAGCAGCAAAAATATGCTTCTGCATTCCACGATGTGTCGGATGCGCTTGACCATCTGATCAAGGCAACATCGGCCTCCAATATTAAAATGAAAAAAGGAGATACAGGCATGAAGCTCGTAACCCCCGTAAAAGACGGCCAGCCAGTAGACGGTGGTATCGGTGAAGAGAGCCGCGCTGACGTGGCGGAAGCGCTCGGCAGCATGCTGGCGTCGACATATTCTCTTTATGTGAAGTCACTGTTCTATCACTGGAACGTAACCGGCCCACGCTTCCATAGCTTGCACAAGCTGTTTGAGGAGCATTATCAGGACCTGCATGAAGCAGGCGATGATATTGCCGAACGTATCCGTGCCATTGGCCATTTTACGCCCGGCACCCTCAAGGCCTTTGGCGCGTTGTCGCAGGTTGAAGACGACGATGAGCTGCCAGGCTCAGCAGAGGATATGCTGCGTAACCTGAAGGAAGCCCACGGCGTTTGTGCCGGGGAGGCCCGCAAGGTCCTTAATATTGCCGAGAAAGCCGGTGATGAAGTGACAGTTGATCTCATGGTTGAACGCATGCGTTTCCATGATGAAGCTGGTTGGATGCTTGGTGCATCGCTCTAAAATTAATGAAACCGCTCAGGAACTGAATGGAGGACATAATGAGCAATAACTTGAAAATTCTGCTTGCGGTGGTTGTCGCTGCTATCGTTGTCGTGGTTGTGGTTGACCGTGATGATGATCTGGGTGACCAGATCGAAGAAACAGCAAATGACGCTGGCCGTGATTTGGAAGATGCTACAGAAGAACTGAAAGATCAGTAACCTGAAGTGGTGAAATAAATACGAAAAAACGGGCTATGGCCCGTTTTTTTATGGCCGGGAAGGTTCCTAATGGAATATTTATATGGCAAATCCTAGTTTGAAATAGGGAAAAACTAAGACGAGGGCCGTATGTCACTTGATGTACTTGTGTGTATTAACGGGCACCCCAGAAGCCACATGGTGGTTGATGCGGCGCTAAGAAAGCTCAAGGAGACCGGCTCAAGTTGGCGTGTGCTTTATGTAGACCCTACCGATGGAGGTGTCGGGTATACACGTAGACACGAACGTACCATGCGGCTGTTGGAACGTGCGGAGGCCGCCGGGGCGGAAGTCGTGCACCTGGAGGTTGCCGACAGCGGAGCGGCAAAAATTGATTATATTCAGGCCTGCTTCGAGGCAGGGGAAGAAATCACTCATATTTTTGTTGGACAGATTGCAGAAAATGGCTTGAGCGCCGTCCTGAAGCGCTCCACAGCCGACAAAGTGGCCCGGAAGTTTGGCCACCGGTCACACGTAACGGTCGTACCGCTGGAAGGAGCGCTTGCAAAGCCCAGCTTTTGGGAGCGGCTTAATCTCGGCGTTTTTTCCTGGGAGCATATCATGGCTCCGGTGGTCGCGGTAGCCGCGGCTTTTTTGATTGCAGAGTGCGTTCGGGCAATGTTGCCGATGATCATGCACCGGATCAATATGCACAATATCGCGCTTATCTTTTTGTTGGCATGCGTCATTGTTTCACTCCGCTTTGGTCTTTTGTCCGCGCTGGTCGCTTCCGCGCTTAGTTTCGCGGTCATTAATTATTTTTATGTTGTACCAATCGGGCAGTTCAACCTGAGCACGCTTACCGATTTCATCAATATTACCATATATCTGGGTGCGGCCATTATTGTGTCTGTAATGGGGGGACATGTGCGGGCCAGCGTGGAGAACGCCCGTCTTAAGGAGAGACGGTCACGCGCGCTTTACGACATCCACCAGCTCACATCAGGTGCTGACAGCAAACATCAGGTGCTGGAGATCCTTGACCGGGAAGTGCACAAACTTTTCAACATGGAAGTGGCTTTTTTCCTGCCCTTGGGGTCAAGGGAGGATACGCTCGGGCGGGATGAAGTAACGTTTTCCCGGTATCCTAGTCATTCTCAGCTAGAGCAAAAAGACATGCTTGCACTGCAGAAGTGCTGGCAGCAAGGTCAGACGGCCGGTTTTGGTGCGCTTCTGGGGATCGGGTCGAGTTGGCGGTTTGAAGTGATGGAGACCGGCCAGAAAAAATATGGCGTGTTTGGTGTCAAA
Organism: Kordiimonas aestuarii; assembly: GCF_025574465.1. Classification (GTDB taxonomy): domain Bacteria; phylum Pseudomonadota; class Alphaproteobacteria; order Sphingomonadales; family Kordiimonadaceae; genus Kordiimonas; species Kordiimonas aestuarii. Next base: position 39,288 of record NZ_JAOBPP010000015.1, on the reverse strand, counting down.
ATCCCTATGAAGGCGCGGCTTGATCCGGGGTTTGGCCAGTTGATGAATTCGATGACAGACCATGTCGCGGCCACGCTTGAGCGGGTCGAACTGATGAACGAGATGACGGATAGCCGGTTCCGGGAAGAACGCGAAAAGCTTCGTTCCATGTTGTTGTCCAGTGTTTCACACGACCTGAAGACCCCGCTTGCGTCGATTATTGGCAGTATCAGCGTACTGCGCAGCCTGAAAAAATCAGGGCGGGTCACGGAAGAACAGGAAGAGACACTGACAGAGACCGCGCTGGATGAAGCTCAGCGGCTGGACAGTTTTATCACCAATATCCTGTCTATGACCCGCATTGAGAGTGGAGAAATAGAATTCGCCAACCACGAACACGACCCGATGGAGCCCGTCCGTACGGTGCTGAAAGCGTTAAAGCCCCGCTTAAAGGAAAGAGAGGTCAAAGTATCGGGTGACACTGACGGTGTAAGAGTTATGATGGATGCCATGATGACGACGCAGGTTTTGCAAAACATCATCGACAATGCGGCGAAATACTCTCCTGAAAACGCTGCAATCGATCTTTCACTGGAGGTATCGGACGGGCATTTCCGGTATCATGTGAGGGATCACGGCGATGGCATCCCGGAAAATATGCTGGACCGGATTTTCGATAAATACGAACGGTTGAATAAGACCGACAGCCAAGTGGCGGGAACGGGCCTGGGGCTTGCGATCGCCAAATCTGTCATGGGCGCCCAGGGTGGCGACGTGACGGTGGCCAATCATAAAGAAGGCGGTGCAGTCTTTACATTGCACTTCCCATTCAATGACAGCGAAAGGATGGAGGCAGCGCAATGAGTTTTCTGGAAAACGCCAAAATTCTCGTGATCGATGATACACCGTCGATCAGAACGTTTCTGCGGATCTCAATGACAGACTATGGCGCTATTTTTCACGAAGCGGCAACCGCCGGTGAGGGCCAATCACTCTGCCTTTCCGAAAAGCCGGACCTGGTTATACTTGACCTTGGATTACCTGACAGGGACGGGCTTGACCTCTTGCCGGAAATCGTCGGACGTACGAAAGGTGACGCACCCAAAATCGTTGTGCTCAGTGTGCGGAGTGACCGCAAAACGCGTGAATTGGCCTATGCACGTGGTGCGAGCGGCTATGTCACCAAACCTTTCATCATGGACGACCTGATTGAGACAATTGAGCATGTTCTCCACTAGGAGATCTGTTGTCTGGCGCCAGTTTCCATCTGCTGCATTTCCTGCTTTTTTATCACCTCTTTATGCTTCTCCCTTGGGCTTCACATTGTTCCCTAAGTCGTGAACTGCCAGTCTCTAGACATCGACGCAACGCATAGCTCTCTTGTATAGCGCGTTGCGGGGCAAACTAAACCGATAGGAGAACGACTATGGCAACCGCCCAGCAGGAAATTAAGAATCTTAAAAAGGATATGAAGCAGATCAAGGATATGCTTACAGCACAAGCACGGGACGTTGCTCCAAACGGTGCAGACACGTCGCGAATTGATGTTGACGCCATCAAAGATCGTGCTCGTGAAGCCGGTGAAAAAGCCCGCGAATATCTTCGCAATAAGCAGGATCAGGCTGTGGTCGCCCGTGACAAGGCGGAGCAGACGATCAAGGACCGCCCCTTCACCACGACGGCGGCAGCCTTCGCAAGTGGCGCGATTGTAGCGGCACTCCTGAGCCGTCGCTAAGCTCAGGCGGAGAGCTTAATATGGTAGAGGCCATCATAAAGCTGCTGGCTGGGCAGGTCTTGACATCAAGGCCTGCTCTGGAGCGCCCCATCACCCATGCCAAATATGGGTTGCTTGGGGCGCTCGCAGCAGGGCTCGTTGGGGCCGTGGCAACTTTAGCGCTCGGCGGCGCTTTATACCTGTGGCTCATTTCAGTTGGCGCAAGTCAGGCGCTGAGTTTGCTTCTTCTCGGCGTAGTTTTACTGCTCGCTGCCGCAATAATCTGGCGTGTTATTCGAGCCATGATGGAGCGCGAGTTACAATACCAGCAGATTAAAGCCGAGCTAGAAGCGCAATCGAAGGCTCCTGCAGCAGGGGCTGATCTGGTCGTGATGTTATCGAGCTTGTTGCAGGAGACCGCGAAAAGCTTCGCCGAGGGGCTTAGTGCGCCTCGGAAAGAAGAGAATACTGATCCGGGTGATACCACGCCGGCGGAATAAGAGACTGGAAGTCGGCGGTTTGCTGCCCGCCGCTCCGGCAACGCCCCAGGGGCCGTTTTAAACGGGTTTCCTCGCTTCCCCTGGGGCGTCTTCTTTATCTCTCTGCGAGCAGGTCACGCATCTGTATTTATACATTTTTGATAAACATCGACGGTACAGCATATCGAATTTTTGCGATGTACCGGCCTAACGTGACATTGGGCATTTTTACCGAAGCCCCCAGGAAGTGGTCCGGGCTTAGTCATACCTCCCCCAGACTACCCACGCCCGGACCCTTCCGTCCCCATTCTGCGAACCCCTGTTGCCCGGCCAGTTAGGCTGGGCAATTTTTTGTTCTTGAATTAAGGCGAGCTGCCATATTTTTTTTATATGCCCCTTACGGCGACCCGCGCATGTGCCAATCGAACCCTGACGCGACACGGTTTATCTTGCTTCAAGTGATTATTCCAATGGAGGCAAAAATGACCAAACTAACAGCAGCTATCTTCTTGATCGCATCTCTTTTCGCGATCAGCGCCTGTAACACCATTGAGGGTGTAGGACGCGATGTTGAATCGGTTGGCGATACCGTGGCCGATGAAGCCAAAGATTAATCGGGAAATTCCTCGGTGAGAGAGCAGGTGATCACACCTGCTCATTTTATGGGAGTGGACATATGAAAAAGACAAGCTTGATGATGGCAACGGCACTTACTGCATCGTTCCTGATGCAGCCTGTTCTGGCCAGTGACAGAATTGTCTCTGAAAAAGCGACAGCGAAAATCGAGGTTGCAGCCTATCACGAGGACGTGCGCGATCTCTTTGCTGTTCTTTCCGATGCTCACATGAGTTTGCAGATGGGTAACGCCAGGGAAGCAGAGAAGCTTATTAACGAGGCATTCGAGGAGCTGGAAGAAGCCGGCAAGCAAAGCCCGACCGTGAGCGCAAAATCAGCGGTGCCCCTCACCAAGATCGTGGAGCTTAAATTTGGCAATGCCCTTATGCCACAGGTGGTGTACACGCCTGTCAAAGATGGGCCGCTGGAAGTGGATGACTTTGCCGACGCGCTCAAGCTGAAAGGCATTGAGCGGGGCGACGTAGAAGATGCGAAGGTTAAATATGTGCGCCTGAACATCAGCCGGGACAAGCTTGTTCATGACCTCAATGAGGCTCGGGAAGAATTGGCAACTGAAGATTTTGATGGCGCGCAGGCGCAAATTCATGACGCTCAGGCCGGTATGATTACCGAATTTGATATCGGGCAGTCAGATGAGGTGGTGGCCAGAGACCACGTTGCCTTGACGCGTTTCATGCTTAAGGCGGCGGAATATGAAGGTGCCCGTGAGGCACTGCAGGTTGCTGAATCTGCCCTGATCAACCTGAAGGACGGTGAGGACGCCGCCGGGCGTAATGCGCCGGAGGTTGAACAGATCAAAGCCGATATGGAAGAACTTCAGGATATGATTTCGCGCCGCGACCCTTCGCTTGCGGACCAGATCGACAGCAAGCTTGAGAAATGGTGGAAGTCGTTGAGCTAACCAGCAAGATCAAACCATGAGAAAAAGGAGCCCTGGGGCTCCTTTTTTTATCGCTCGCCGGGGTGCCCCGCTTTGGGGGTAGTATCCGGTTTTATCAGTTCTTCCTCGTCTACCGGTGCGCGATCATAGACAAAGGTTTTCGGGACGTCTGCACCGCCCGAGATGATAAAGGACATCGCCTCGTCCAATTTCCAGTTGGTTGGCACGATATTCTCTACTGGCACGATCTCAAGGTAGCCGGAGGTCGGGTTTGGTGTCGTGGGTACATAGACCGCGGCCAGCTCGCGCCCGGTGCGGCTGTCTTTGAAAGTGCGGGTCACAAGCCCTACTGTCTTCATGTCAGCAGACGGGAATTCAATCAGTACAACGCGCTCAACGTCGTCAGAATTGGTTTGCATAGCTTCCGCTAGGCGTTTGATCGTGTTGTAAATTGTGCGTGCGACTGGCACCCGCTGAATGAGATCATCCAGCAGCAACAGAAATCTCTGTCCAAACCACCGTGAGGCCAGCCAGCCCACAAGATAAAGCAGGCTCAGCATGATAATGACGGCAAGGGTCGTCTGAAACCATGGGTGTTTTACCAGATGAAAGGCAGCACCCCCTGGGTCGGCCCATGCGGTCAGGACATCGATAATGGGCGAAGCCAACTGGTGAATGAACTGCAGGATGACATCCAGAAGCAGCAAGGTTAACCAAATGGGTATCAGCGTAAAAAGTCCGACAAACATATTGTGCCGGGCTTTGGCCAGGAACGAATTTTTGTCCCCCTGAGGCATAGTGGATCTCCGGAATGATTGGGGTGAACCCCGTGATGGTCAGTATGGCGAAGCCACCATGGCCTGCAAGGCTTTTCAGTATAGCGGTGGAATGTGGGGTAGGGTGTTAGACAAAACGACCGCGCCGCCGCTCTGGTGTGCGGGGGTCTGAGATCTTGCGAGATAAAAGCCGACCACCAATGAGCAGGACCGCAAGTGCGAGCGCCATAAGGCTCATTTCCACGCTGGCAATGTCATCGATGGACTTCATTTGAGCGAGCTTGCCGCCGGCGACAACGTAAAAAGCGATCCACGGCACCACCCCGACGAGAGAGGCCATGAAAAACCGCAATGCGCTGATGTTGGTCACGCCCATCAACAGGTTGGTAAGCCCCACCGGAAGGCCGGGCACAAGCCTTAGAAGCAGCACATAAAAGCCACCCATCTCCTCGATGGCTTTGTCAATTGAAATAACCTGTCCAGGAAAGCGGCCTCTGACAGCATCATAAAGGATGTAACGGGCGACAAGAAAGGCTGCAACGGACCCGAGTGCCGCGGCGACGCTGGCTGCGGCGGTGCCGATAAAAGGGCCGAATATGGCGCCTGCCATCAAATTCAGGATAAAGGGCCCGGGTACATAAAGGGCTACAAACAGCGTGTAGCCTACAATGAACATGAAAAGAAACATAATGGGAGATGCATCGTATTGCTGGCGCATCAACTTCAGGTTCTGCTGTATTACATCAAGGGTAAGGTACCCTTCGTTGACCAAAAGAAAGCTGCATATGCCAACCAGCACGACAAGGACGATGCTAAGCTTGGTTTTTAAGGTCATCAGGGTTTCCTCCGCTTCGGTGTGGCGCCAGACACTTTGAGGCAAAACACTCCCACAGTTGCCATAAGCAAAAAATCCTGCTCGTGGGGAAGAAGATAAAAATACCATAAAAAACATATATTTGCTTGTAGCTTTACTGCCACCGATGATGATTTTTATGCTTTTTTTATGTTGCTGAGCCTTTGCGCCAATCTCATCTTTAGTGTTGTCCGCCTACCATGGGACCATGAGTAGAAGAGGATAATTCCGTGGAACGAGTGCAAGAAAATTATGACGTTGAGCTGTTAACTGACCAAGGCCAGACGCGGGGCGTTGGTTTTGAAATTGAGTATGCGGGTGTGCCACTTTGGCGGGCCGCGCGCATTGTTCAAGGTCTTTTCGGCGGAAATGTGGAGGAGCGATCCAAGGCGGAATGGTATGTTGTCGAGACGTCCCTAGGCTCCTTCAGGCTGGAGATTGATGCAGAGCCTGTTAAAAAGCTGGTCTCAGGTATCGACCGAGGATCTGATGCCACAGCAGATGGCTTTGAGCGCTTATTGAGAAAAACCGCCGACGCGGCTGGTGATGTTGTTGCGTCCATAAGCGAGAAAATTGCACCGCTTGAGATTATCGCACCCCCAGTTCCAATCGAAAAAATTGAGGAGCTGGACAAATTGCGGGAAGCGCTCTTCTACGAAAATGCGAAAGATACTCAGGCATCTCTGCATCACGCATTTGGGCTTCATATAAATCCTGACGCGATATCATTGAAGTCTGAAAATATACTGAAGCATATTCAGGCGTTTGCGCTGCTTTATCCAATGCTGAAGAATGAACACAATGTGGATTTTTCGCGCCGTATAACACTGTTTATCGAGCCCTACAGCACAGAATACCTCAATCACATCATGGCCGACGGATATGCTCCGACGCAAGAGCAACTGATTTGTGATTATCACCGCTTTAACAAAAGCCGTAACAAGGCGCTTGATATGCTTCCGCTGTTCTCCGAACTGGACAAGGAACTTGTCCGGGAACTTTACGGTGCAGACGAGAAAATCAATGCGCGCCCGACCTACCATTACCGCCTGCCTAACTGTGAGGTATCCAATGGCGATTGGTCGCTGATGAAAGAATGGCAACGATGGTTGTTGATCGAAAGATTGGCGTCCAACGATGAAGAACTCAGCAGGCTGCGTGATGAGTGGCGAGAACAGCCAACCGTCTTCACGGAGCGGATGCGTGTCGCTGGCACACCGAAGGCCGACAAGCTTGCGTCGGCGGGAGGTGCTTAATGACCGTCGTACAGGAACGAGTGCGTCCGCTGATCGGAATCACCACAGGGTCGAGGGCCAATTTTCTCGCTTATACCGCGATCGGTTACGGTATCTGGCTTGCCGGGGGCAGACCCATCAGGGTGAGCCCGAAGCATAACCTTTTACGCACGAGAAACCTGAAAGGCCTTGTAGTTTCGGGCGGGGCGGATATCGACCCAACGCTTTACGGGCAGAATAATACCCATAGCGTCGGACTTGATCCCTATCGGGACCGGTTGGAGGCTGAGTGCGTGGAAATGGCGTTCGCAGCCAAGCTGCCAGTTTTAGGAATTTGCCGTGGAGCCCAGATGATTAACATTGTCCGTGGTGGGGATTTGCATCAGGATGTTCCGTCGGTATTTGAAGGTTTCTTGCCAACGCAAAGCACCCTCGGGAAGATTTTTGCACGTCGCAAGGTCGTTATCGAGGGCAGGAGCGCATTGCGGAACCTCCTGGATAAGCCCGATGATATATGGGTCAACAGCTTGCACCACCAGGCGATCAATACACTTGGGCAGGATTTACGGGCCATCGCCCATGACGCTGAGTTTGGCATGGTGCAGGCGATTGAGGGCACTGAACGAGATCATTTTGTGATCGGTGTTCAGTGGCATCCGGAATTTATGTTGTACGCAAGTGCACAGCGGCGTATTTTTGCCGCTCTCGTAGCTTCAAGCTCAAGTGGTGGCGCCTTGGCCGAGGGCGGTGCTCGCCGCTATTCCGGCAGTGTTAAAGGGCCAATGCTCTCTGACTGGCCTGCATAGATCTATCGCCTGCGCAACACGGGCGTTATATAGTTATATATTAGTGCAACAATCAACTGGTGGCCCCAAGGGGCATACGCACGAGGGGGAACTGGTTATGAAACAGAAGAAAAGCACCATTTTGGTGGTGGATGATGAACCACAAATCCGCAAGCTCCTGAAAATCTCGCTCGAATCCAATGATTTGAAATGTGAAGCCGCGGAAAAAGGTGGTGAGGCGGTACGGCTAACCGCGTCGTTGAAGCCCGACTTGATTTTATTGGACCTTGGCCTGCCCGACATGGACGGCAAGGATGTCATTGCCCAGATCAGGGAATGGTCGCAGGTTCCGATCATCGTCTGTTCGGTGCGGGATGGTGACAAGGAAATGATCGATGCCTTTGCCCTTGGTGCTGATGACTATGTGACGAAACCTTTTAATCCCGATGTGCTGCTCGCGCGGATTACAGCCAATCTGAGAAAAGCCGCGACACAGGAGGCCGGTGAGCCCGTATTGATGAACGGTCGTATCAGAATGGACTTGGTGCGGCATGAAGTGCTGATTGACAATGCCCGGGTTGATTTTACCCCAAAGGAATATGATCTGCTGCGCTATTTCCTCGTCCATCGGGGCAAGATGCTGACGCACCGTCAAATTCTCCACGAGGTATGGGGGCCAGCACACGGCGACGACATGCAGTATCTGCGCGTTTACGTTAGCCAAGTACGTGAGAAAGTGGAACCTGATCCCACGAGGCCCGACTATATTGTCACAGAGTCCGGTATTGGCTATCGCATGGAAGTGGTGGAAGCTGACGCGCGGGAAAACTGCCCGTAATACCGCGAAATTCCAGGCAAATTTATCACCGCTTTATAAAAGCGACCCTAACCGCATATCGAGAATTCATCTGGGCCACATTAGGCTTTAAGTCGTTAAAGATTTTGCCTGTTCAGGAGGTTCGAATGAAAAAGATATTACTGACATTGCCGTTGGCCTGCGCGTTGACCGCGTGTGCCTCTTCAGGGCCACGTTACATGGCCGCAGATGAGCCTGGCGACTTTGGGTATTACGAAAGTGTAATCGAGAAAAACCGTTACCGCATCGCCTATAAAACGGAAGGTGACGAGGCGGGGCTTGCCCGGGATTATGCGCTGTTGCGCGCCGCGGAACTAACTCTCGAAAAGGGTTATGACTGGTTTGAGGTCGTGGACCGCGATACAGATGTCGACCGCAGTGAAAGCCATGCACATGCTGTTACACACATGCGCGTGCATGCGACCACTTATCGTGAATGTGGTGTACTTTCCTGTCGCACAGTAACCCGCCCGGCTTACATAGAGCCCTCGACGACAGAGACATATTATCGTGGCCGCGAAACCACAGTGACGTTTGTCGAAATCGTGATGGGTGAGGGTGACAAACCTGATGGCGGCGCGTTTTACGAAGCCCACGGCTTGGTGGAAACAATGCGTGATCGTCTGTAGGAGGCGGTCTGTAGGAGACGCACAAACGAAGATTTCATAAAACACAGCCGATTGGCTGTGTTTTTTTGTTAGGGGCGCGGGGACTTCTTATGCAGTATAGGCTTAGGCTTGAGAGAAATACTTTATTGGCCTGAAGTAGGAGGCAAGGGGGCAGTATTGACTATTGGGTATTCTGCGTTTTATCGAACCGTCGCATTTTTTTGGGCAGCATTAACCCTTTTTTCCATTAACGCGAAAGCCGACGAGCAATACGATTATCTAATCAAGGGCGGCGTGGTCTATGACGGGTCGGGCTCGGCAGGTGAGGTCAGGGATATTGTGGTCTCCGGCGGCGTAATCGCTTTTTGGGATGAGCAGAACCCAGGCCCCATTCAAGCCAGCCGAATCATTGACGCCTCGGGCTTCGTTGTGGCGCCTGGTTTCATAGACCCACATACTCATAGTTTGGACGATCTTGAAAACAGCAAAACCCGCCAGAACCTCAATTATCTTACCCAGGGCGTAACAACTGTGTTTACCGGCAATGACGGCGGGGGAAGCCCTAATGTCAGACAGGTCAAGGACGGGCTGGCGGAAGATGGAGTAGGTACCAATGTTGCGTTGTATGTGGGGCACGGCGCGGTCAGGCGCGCAGTTATGGGGACTGATAAGCGCCCACCTGAGCCATTTGAAATGCAGGCCATGAAAGACCTTGTCAGGCAAGCGATGGCCGACGGTGCCTTTGGCTTGTCCTCAGGTCTTTATTACGCACCGGGAAGTTTCGCGACGACCGATGAGGTCGCCACGTTGGCGGAGGTGACGGCAGGGTATTGCGGCGTGTATGATAGCCATATGCGCGATGAAAGCAGCTACACCATCGGGTTGCTGGATGCTGTGCGCGAAGCGATTGAGATTGGCAGGCGCGCTGGTGTGCCTACTCATATTTCACACATCAAGGCGCTGGGCGTGGATGTTCACGGTAAAAGTCTCGAGGTGATAGGCCTTGTTAACGCTGCCAGAGCGGAAGGGCTTGACGTTACTGCAGACCAGTACCCATGGCTTGCATCGGGCACAAGTATTGCCGCCAGCCTGGTGCCGAGATGGGCAATGGCAGGCGGGCGCGACGCGATGAAGGAACGCCTTCAGGATACCCGCCTCAAACAGCGGTTGGCGAAAGAAATGGCGGAAAACCTCCGCCGTCGCGGTGGCCCGGACAGCCTTTTGGTGGTGGGGGGAGAGGCATCATGGCAGGGCAAGACCCTAGCCGATCTTGCCGGCAAGTGGCGGCTTACACCCATTGATGCCGCGGTGCGTATTGTGCTTGCTGGCGATGCGGACGTGGCATCTTTCAATATGCATGAGGAGGATGTGATTAACTTCATGCGCCAGCCGTGGGTGATGACCGGGTCGGACGGCAGCGGTGGGCATCCGCGGAAATATGCGACATATCCGCAAAAATTCCAACAATATGTAATCGACGCACCTGTGCTTTCGCTGTCGGACTTTATTCGAAAAGGCAGCGGATTGGTGGCTGATAGTCTGGGGCTGAAAGGCCGTGGATATCTGAAGCCCGGGTTCTCGGCCGATATCGTTATTTTCGACCCTGAGACCTACCGGGCGAATGCCACGTACCGCGCGCCCGAGAAGCTTTCGTCCGGCGTGGAATATCTGATGATCAACGGTGAACTGGCGATCGACAAAGGCCATGCTACAGGCAAATTATCTGGACAGGTGCTTACCCACACCACGGACTGTACAAATTAGGTTGAGGTTGTCGCGTGGGCGAGTGTCGTGATGCCAATCAAGCATCTGTTTGTGTGATTGACATGGCTCTATGTAACCGGTTACATTTTGCATAAGGAACGTAAGCAGGGCCAATATGCATGCGCGTTCGGGAGGAGAAGGGGAGCATCGTGAAACAATCCACACCGTATGATGTCGTCATCGTCGGCTCTGGCGCTGGCGGCGGTATGAGTGCCTATGTTCTGGCGAAAAAGGGCCTGAAGGTCCTGATGCTGGAAGCGGGCCGTGACTATAAGCCCGAAGACGAGACGCCTATGTTCAATACGAACGATGAAGCGCCGCTGCGGGGGGTGTCAACGCCGGACAAGCCCTTTGGTTATTATGACGCCACAGTTGATGGCGGCTGGACCGTGCCGGGCGAGCCCTATACCAATGCCCCCGGCAAGGAAGAGTTTCTCTGGTGGCGTCCGCGTATGCTGGGCGGGCGTACCAACCACTGGGGCCGCATTTCGCTGCGCTTTGGTGAATATGATTTCAAGCCTTATAGCCGCGATGGTCTTGGGGTCGACTGGCCTATCACCTATGACGAGCTTGCTCCGTGGTACGACAAGACAGAAGCTCTCGTGGGCGTAACCGGGGGCGGCGAATACCACGGCGCCGGGCTGGAAAATACGCCCGACAGTCCGGACGGCATATTGCATGAAACGCCGAACAGGCGCCTGCATGAGATCATGATGGCTCGCGGTTTTGAGTCAATGGGCATTCCGGTGGCGCCCATGCGTGCGGCGATCATTCAGAAGCCAATGAACGGACGGCAGGCCTGTTTTTACGCGACCTCTTGCGGGAGAGGCTGTTCTATCAAGGCGATGTTCCAGACCACAACGGTGCTTATTCCACCTGCACTGGAAACCGGCAACCTTGATGTCATCACGGATGCCATGGTTTACACTGTTGATATGGGCAAGGACGACAAAGCGTCGGGCGTTACCTATATTGACCGCAAGACCGGAGAACACAAAACTGTCAAGGCGCGGGCGGTTGTGCTGGCAGCCAGCGCGGCGGAGAGCGCTCGTGTCCTGCTCAATTCCGGCAACGGGCGTTATACCGATGGCCTTGCTAACTCAAGCGGGACCGTTGGGAAATATCTCATGGACACAGTGGGCGCGGCGTCGGGCGGCCATATCCCGATGCTGGAAGGCATGCCATCCCGTAATGATGACGGCATGTCGAATGCGCACATTTATGTGCCATGGTGGGGATACCAGAAGCAGGCGCGCAACGAACTGCCTTTCCCGCGTGGATATCATATTGAGGTTGGAGGTGGGCAGCGTATGCCGGGTATGGGTATTGCCGGGCTCGCTGACCATAGTGACGTTGCGTTTGGCGCTGGCCTGCGCGAGCAGATGCGCCGCAACTACGGGGCCGACATTTACCTGGCTGGGCGCGGCGAGATGATCCCGAATGATGATTGTTATGCGGAACTGGACCCGGAGGTCAAAGACCGCTTCGGCATTCCCGTACTGCGCTTTCACTGGAAGTGGGCCGACCATGAAATCAATCAGGCGACCCATATGCGGCAAACCTTCCACGAGCTTATCGACCGGCTGGGCGGAACTGTTTCCTGGGGTAAAGGTACCGACGGGCGTGAAGCTATCGCAAAGGGTGGTGAGATCATCCACGAGGTTGGTTGTGCCCGCATGGGCGACGACCCGCAGACAAGCGTTGTCAACAAATGGGGGCAAAGCTGGGATGTCAAAAATTTGTATGTTTTTGACGGTGCCGTCCTGCCATCGAACCCGGATAAAAACCCGACGCTTACAATCCTCTCACTTGCCATGCGCAATGCAACCCATCTTGCGGAAGAAGCCAGAAAGGGAAATATCTGATGGCTGTTTATACATCCAGGATTGACCGTCGTACGGCCCTTAAATGGCTGTCGGCTGCAGCGGCGACCACGCTTGCTGCCCCCAAAATGGTTCGGGCTGCCACCTATGTTAAAACGCCCCAGGGCTATGGTACAGATCCGGATATGCTAAACCCCACCTCACCATGGGACCGCATCATGACGGACCGGCAATTGCAGACGACGGCAGCGATGACCGATGTTATCCTGCCCGAAGAAGCGCCGTATCCGTCGCCAAGCCAGATCGGTGTGCCGGACTTTATCAACGAATGGGTTTCCAGCCCTTATGAGCAAACCAAGGATGATAAAAAAACCATCCTTGCGGGTCTCGACTGGATTGACGGTGAAGCGAAAACGCGCTTCGGCCATGGCTATGCCGACTGTGCGGAAAGTGAGCAGACCGGGCTCATGGCGACTATCGCGGAGACTGATAATGCCCAGCATGATTTTTTCACACGGTTCCGTAAACTGACACTTGGCGGCTATTACACGACACCTGCGGGTTTCAAGGATATTGGTTATATCGGCAATGTGCCGCTGGAGCGCTACCCAGGCCCCACGGACGAGATGAAGGCCACACTCGACGCGCGGCTGCAAGCGATTGGAATTTAAGATGAAAGCATTAATGGTTGGCCTGATGGCCCTGACATCTCTCGGCGCTTGTGCGGATGAGACAACGCTTCTGGATGCAAGCCACTGGCGCAATTATCAGGGCGAGGGAATCTCTGGTGGTTGGCAGGCGGAAGGCGACACACTGTCGGTCGTTTCTTCCCCGGCTGGTGACCTGATCAGCAAAGAAACCTACAGCAGTTTTGACCTGACATTTGAGTGGAAGATTTCTGAAGCTGGTAACAGCGGCATCTTCTTCCATGTTCAGGAAAGCCCTGACCTTCCTTATGTATTTTATTCCGGGCCAGAGTTCCAGCTTCTGGACAATAAAGGACGGGACGAGCCGCCGCTTGAGCAAGCGGGGTCTCTCTTCGCGCTTTATGCACCCTCGGATGATTATACCAAGCCGGTGGGGGAGTTTAATACCTCGAGGCTGGTGGTGGAGGGGAGCCATGTGCAGCATTGGCTGAACGGGCACAAGGTGGTTGAATATGATATGGACTCCGAGGCGTTCAAATCAAAGGTCGCGGCCAGCAAATTTGGCAAATGGCCGGCCTTCGCCGCCAAGCGTAGCGGACATCTCGCCCTGCAGGACCACGGCAACCCGGTAACCTTCAGGAATATTCGCATCAAACACCTGACGGATTGATACAAAAAAACGGCCCACCCCGCATGAGCAGGATGGGCCATCATTCGGTTGGGGGTCCGCTACCTTGAACTTCCCGGATTTATATAAATTGCTGAAGATGATCGCGGCTTAAACGCAGGGCTTTCTTGCGATCTTCGAGGCTGCCTTCATAATTCTTGTCCTCAACCTCGATGCAGAAGGCGCCGTCAAAACCGGTGGCCTTGAGTTCAGCCACATATTTACCCCAGTCGATATCCCCTTCGCCGGGAATGCAAGGATCGTGGTACTCCAGTGGCAGCGCCATGGTGCCCAGATCATCCAGTTTATCCCGGTCCACCCGAACATCCTTGGCGTGGGCATGGAAAATACGGTCAGCAAATTCATGCAATGGCTTTAAATAGTTCATTTGCATCCACACAAAGTGCGAGGGGTCGTAGTTCAGGCCAAAATGATCCACTCCCATGTCGGTGAACATGCGGCGCCAGACGGCAGGGCTACGCGCGAGATTCTTACCCGACGGCCATTCGTCCATGGTGAAATACATGGCGCAATTCTCAATGCCGATCTTGACCTGTTTTTCAGCGGCATATGCCAGCAGTGGTTTCCAGGTTTCCAGGAATATCGGCCAGTTGTCGTCAACACTTTTGGTCCAGTCGTTGCCAACGAAGGTGGTAACAATGCCAAGCCCCATCATGGCTGAGGCGTCGATCACCCTTGCAATATGCATTATCGCGATCTCTGCCTCTTCCTTCACTGGTGACAGTGGGTTGGGATAATAGCCAAGTGCGCTGATTTCAACGCCTTTGGCTGCGGCATAATCCAGATGGTACAATGCTTTTTCAGGCGTAAAATCCGCCACATCCACGTGGGTGACGCCCGCGTATTTACGGTCGCTGTCCCCTTTGGGCCAGCACATGAGCTCAACACATTCGAAACCGTTTTCTGCCGCGAAGTCTACAACTTCCTCGAACGACAGATCAGCCAGAATGGCGCTTTGGAATCCCAGTTTCATGAGTTCGTCTCCAGCCTGATCCATTTCTCCGTTTGACTGCTTTCAAGGATGACTTCGCACAGCATCACCTGCTTGTGGCCGTCTTCAAAACTGGGGAAATGGGCATCACCGGTGCACCCGGCGGCGATATAGTCGTAAAAGGCCCGGAAGCATTGCTTGAAGGTGTCGGGATAACCTTCACTGTGCCCTCCCGGGTAAGAGGCGTAGGTTGCTGCGCTGTTTGCCATCAGCGATGGGTCCTTCAGCAGCAGCTCGTTTGGCTTGTCGCGGTGGCCAAGCCACAGTTCATTAGGTTGCTCGCCGTCCCAGGCCAGTGCTCCATTCGCGGCGGCGATCTCGTAGCGCAGTGCATTTTTGCGGCCCGCCACCATTTGGGAGACGTGCAGGCTGCCTGTCGCACCACCCTTGAAGCGCAGCATGACAGCGCCGTAATCTTCCGTGTCGATGGGCACGTCTTCATATGTCTGGCCGTGATCATCGGTGCGACCGAAGGTGGTGGTGTTGCCAACAGGCTTCCGCCGCGTCTCATAAAATGTTTTGAGGTCTGCGAATACGGCTTCTACCTCAAGCCCGGTAATGCCGGTGAGCATATCCATCCAGTGCGTGCCGATATCTGCGACAGCCCGCAGAGCGCCACTTTCGCTTGCGTTCAGGCGCCAGTTATAGTCGGTGTCATGTAAAAGCCAGTCTTGCACATAACATCCGTTCACATGAAAGATGCGGCCAAGCTTCTCACTGCACAACGCCCTAGCCTGTAGGTTAAGCGGGTAGTAACGCAGGTTATAACAAACGCCAGCAGCCAGCTTGCTTGCTCGTGCCAAGGTGACAAGCTCCTGTGTTTCAAGGGTATTCATCGCCAGCGGTTTTTCACACATTACATGTTTTCCCGCCGCCAGCGCCCGCTTGGCATAGTCGAAATGCAGTACGTTTGGCACGCATAGATGCACAGCGTCTACTGCCGGATCGGCCAATACATCATCATAACTGCTATAGGCTTTCTCAAGGCCGAGGGCGGCCCGCGCCCGTTCCGACTTTTCCGCACTGCTCCCCAAAATGCCGCGTACAACGATACCGATGCGCGCGAGTGCTTCTGCGTGCGTCGGGCCCATAAAGCCTGTTCCGACGATAGCGGCTGTTAGTGACACCTGTATCCCCAGTTCTGAAATCCGGCCTGATCCGGTAAGTGCTGCCACTTATGTAACCGGTTACATTTTCACTTGTCAAGCCACGGTAATCGGGTAATCTCGGCTCAGGTGTGGTGGCCGGAGGGCTTACTGCATAGTGTGTTGGCTTGGTTTCCGGGGAGGGGAAGATGGACAACAAAAATTACGCGCGGCTCAGCGTCATGATGTTCCTGCAGTTTTTTATCTGGGGCGCATGGTTTGTGACACTAGGCACTTATTTGGCTGCCGTCGGATTTTCGGGAGCTGAGATCGGTACGGCATACCTTACCAATAATATTGGTGCGATCATCGCCCCGTTTTTCATTGGCCTGATCGCGGATCGCTTTTTCGCGTCCGAGAAGATCATGGCTGTGCTGCACATCGTGGGCGGGGTGACGCTCTATATGGTTTCTGGCATGGCTGAGTTTGGCGCAATCATTGCGGGACTTATGTTATACAACGCTTGCTATATGCCGACGCTCGCGCTCGTAAACGCTATCTCCTTCAACCAGATGGGCGCCCCGGATGAGCAATTCCCCCGGGTGCGGGTCTGGGGCACTATTGGCTGGATCGTCGCCGGATTGGTGATTACCTATGGCCTCGCGCGCTATGGTGCCAACATTGAGGCAACCGCTGTGCCGATGAAAATGGCCGCCGCTGCCTCCGTGCTGTTGGGGCTATATAGCTTTACCCTGCCGCACACCCCGCCCGGCAAGTCAGGCGAGCAGGTCACGATACGTGATGTGCTGGGGCTTGATGCACTCATTCTCCTGAAGGATCGGGCGTTTGCCATTTTTGCGCTCTGTTCGCTGCTGATCTCCATCCCGCTCGCATTCTATTATGCGTTCACTAACCTTTATCTCAACGAGCTGGGGGTTGAGGGTGTGGCGGCCAAGATGAGCATGGGCCAGATGTCCGAAGTTGCGTTCATGCTGCTGATGCCGTTCTTCTTCCGACGTCTTGGCGTTAAATGGATGTTGTTGGTGGGTATGCTGGCCTGGGTGGCGCGTTACGCGCTTTTTGCAAGTGCAGCGGACAGCGCGAGTGTGCCGGTGCTGATCGGTGGGATCCTGCTGCATGGGGTTTGTTATGATTTTTTCTTTGTCACCGGACAGATATATGTCGACCGAAAAGCCAACAGCACCATCCGCGCCAGCGCACAGGGTTTCATCACACTCCTGACCTATGGTATCGGGCTGGCAATAGGCTCAAGCCTTTCGGGTGTTGTTGTCGACCATTTCACAGAGAACGCGGTGCGTGGGTGGGGGCAAATCTGGTGGGTGCCCTGTGCATTCGCCGCTATCGTTGCAGTCCTTTTTTCCATAATCTTTAACGATCGCAAGATGGACGCGACTGCAGCATCATGACGCAATAGCGATTGCCACCAATACCCTGCATCCATATAGTGCCGGCACTGAAGGTGGGAGAGAGTTGTATGGCCAATATTCGCGCGGTTTCCAAGCTGGCAGGTGTGTCCGTGGCGACGGTATCGCGGGCACTTAGGACGCCGGACGTGGTGTCGGAAGAAACGCGCAAGAAGGTCATCGAAGCAGTCAAGGAAACGGGCTATAAGCCGAATATGATGGCGCGAAACTTTCGCTCCAAAAAGTCATATTCGATCATGGTGTTGGTGCCTGATATCTCCAACCCGTTTTTCTCCATGGTTATCAGTGGTATCCAGCAGGCCGCGAAAAAAAGTGGCTACAGCGTGCTGCTTGGCAACACGATGGGGGAGGTAGAAACGGAGCGCGAGCTCGCACACCTTTTGCACACCAACCAGACCGACGGTATCATTCAGTTGAGCTCCCGTTTCCCGCTGGCACCGGAAGACTGCGAAGAAGGCCGCACACCGCCCGTTATCAACTGCTGTGAATGTGTGGATGACGACAGCATGCCGACCGTAACGCTTGATAACGTCGGTGCATCCAGGGCGATGACAGACCATCTCTTTGGTCTTGGCCACAAACGCATCGCAGTCATATCTGGTCCGAAAGGAAGCCCGTTGACTGTGGCACGTCTGGCCGGGTGTCAGGCGGCGATGAAGGCTGCCAATATCCCGTTTGACCCCGCACTTGTCGCCGAAGGTGACTATAGCATGGCATCAGGCGCACGAGCGGCGGAAGCGCTGCTGTGCAACAGCTTACGACCTACCGCGATCGTTTGTTTCAACGATGAAATGGCCATCGGCGCCATGCAGCAAATTCGCAAAGCTGGCCTTTCGGTGCCAGGGGATATCTCGATCACCGGCTTTGATAACTTGACGTTTGCAGCCTATACTGAACCGCCGCTAACTACCATCTGCCAGCCTTCAGAGGCCTTTGGTGAGAAGGCGGTTGAGGTCTTGTTCGATATTATAGAAGACAGGGCAATGCCTGTGCGGCACCTGACACTGCCGTATGAGCTGGTTGTGCGTGAGAGCACCGCACCGCCTTCATCAGCCGGATAGTATGATCAGGCTTTTTCTATAACCATTTCAAGGTTGCGCAGATTGTCTGTCAGCGCGCCCAGTTCCTTATCAATGGGCATATTTTCATGTTCAATGAACATATATTCCGCGCCAATCTTTTTAAGCCTTGCATATACCCTGGACCAGTCGGTCACGCCGGTGCCAAGCGGGGTGGGCGGCGGCATGTCGTAAAGTGACGGTGTGAAGGGCTTTTGCCAGTCTTTCATGTGCACGGACGGGATACGGTCGCCGTATTTTTCCAGATACGCTAGCGGGTCTATGCCTGCCATGGTGGTGTTGCCAATATCAAGTTGCAGTTTTACCAAGTGTTTGTCGGCGCTGTGCAGCAGAATATCAAGGCCGTGCTTGCCTTCAAAACGGTTGAAATCAAAAGCATGGTTGTGATAGCAAAATTGCAGACCTGCCGCCTTGGCGATTTCACCGAACCTGTTGAAGCGTTCAGCAGAAAACAGGAAATCGTCACGCGTGGTTTTGCGCATGGCATTGTCCCATTCGCCGCCCTCTGCAAGGACTTTCATGAACGGGATCGCTGCAACGACATAGTCTATCCCGAGTTCGGCACAATAGTCGATAATACGCGCCGCTTCGCTATCCGGCATAAACGCGGTGAGGCAGTGCGCGCTGACAGGGTTTAATTCTCTTGCTGATAACGTGGCCTTCATCTGCTTGACGCTGCGGTCATAAAAACCTGCGAACTCAAGATTACGGATGCCGAGAGCTGCAACGGCATCAAGCGTTCCCTCAAAGTCAGCAGCCATGCTGTTCCTGAGCATATAAAGTTGGACACCGGTTTTGGGGCGTGCGGTAGACGCCTGAACAGGTGCGCCGGGCAGGCCAGTCAACACCGCTGAACTTGTGGCTGCCAAAAGCATCATGAACCGGCGTCTGTCAACGCTCAGGTAGGCTTTGTGCTTGCTGTGCATCGTGGTTAATCCCCCAATTTATCTGGTGTGTGATCCTCAATGACCGAGATAATAACACCAAAAGCGTTCAGGAAAGCGGCTGCTTTCGGCTTCCTATTACGTCAGAATTCGACGGCTGCGTCAATTTCGCTCGCTTTGCCACCCACAACAAATATCGTGCTACTTGCACTTGTTGAAAGTGTATCTTTACCGTCAGCACGACTTATAATCGCCATGAGTTGCCTACACCTTTTGCAATAATAATCTATAATAAAATCAGCGGCATAGCCCGGTGGCCCAACCGCGCTGCCAACGCCTGTTTGGACCTTTTCTGGGTCGGTTTATAGATGATTGTTGCACTCAATCCAAATATGCCAAGGCCGGTAATGTCAATGGAACGTTAACATCGCTCAACGCAATTTTGCGTGTATCGAAAACATGGTGGCTGTCAGTGCCGGCGCATAGTAGTTACGCCGTTTTCTAGAGCCGGTTGCATTAAAACGCATGGATATTGCAAACCCCAGACAAGTTGGCTGGAATAGCGGTTCTTGTAATTACCGAAGAAAAGGTCAATCATTCATTAATAAATGGCAGAAACGGGGGTAATCATGCTGAGGAAACTGGTTTTTTTGATCGCGCTATGCTTTTTGATTTCATGTGATAGAGCCGCAGAAAACGCGCCTGTTGAGCAAGTTGTAACCCTTAGTCTGGTGGAGGGGGCGAGCGAAAACGCGTTAGACGGTCGACTGATCCTTATTTTTGCCAAGGCTGGCGAGGAGGAGCCGCGCTTCCAGGTGCGCCCCGGCGTCAAAGGCGCGCAAGTCTTCGGCATGAATGTCGATGCGCTGGCACCTGGCACCAGCGTAAATTTTACGCCCGGTTTTGGCTACCCGAAGCGGACGCTTGGTGCGTTGCCGGCCGGGGAGTATGTCGTGCAGGCGCTGTTGCACAAGTATGAAACCTTCGCCCTTGCAACGGGTCATACGGTGAAGTTGCCGATGGATCAGGGCGAAGGGCAACAGTGGAACAAGTCGCCGGGCAATATATATAGCCAACCACAAACTGTTCACATTGATCCAGCCTCAGGTTTTTCTTTTGAGGTCGTGCTTGACCAGGTCATTCCGCCGATCGAGCCGCCCGCAGATAGCAAATATGTCCGGCATTTACGGATGAAAAGTGAACTGCTGAGCCAATTCTGGGGCAGGGACATGTACCTCGGCGCTCACGTGCTTTTGCCTGAAGGCTTCGACGAGCATCCAGAGGCGCGGTACCCGCTGGCGGTATTTCACGGTCATTTCCCTTCAGACTTTGGCGGGTTCCGCGAAACACCACCAGACGCTGACCTTGTCTGTGAACCAAGCGAGCGCTTTGGTGAACCGTGTTATAACCGTATCATGGAGCAGGAGGCGTATGACTTTTACAAATCCTGGACCGGGCCAGACTTTCCGCGCATGATTATCATCGAAATCCAGCACCCTACGCCCTATTACGACGACAGCTATGCGGTCAATTCGGCCAACATGGGGCCGTATGGTGACGCGATTACCCATGAGTTGATACCGTTCATTGAAAAGGAATTTCGCGGTATTGGCGAGGGCTGGGCGCGTTTTCTGTATGGTGGATCAACAGGTGGCTGGGAGGCTGCCGCCGCGCAGATTTTCTATCCTGATGACTATAACGGTGCCTTCATTGCCTGTCCCGATCCACTTGACTTTCGCGCCTATGAACTGACCAATATCTACGAGGACGCCAACGCTTATTTTGACGCAGGACCCTTCACCAAGATTGCACGCCCGGCGCACCGGGATTGGCTTGGCGAGGTTTCTCACACAGTGGCGGATGAAAATCATCTGGAACTTGCGCTTGGTGACAAAGGGCGTTCGGGCGGACAGTGGGATATCTGGGAAGCCGTCTATTCTCCCATGGGGCCGGACGGTTATCCGAAACGGTTGTGGGACAAGGAGACCGGGGTGATCAACCACGACGTGGCGTCATACTGGCAGGAGAATTACGACCTGCGTTATATTCTTGAGCGTGACTGGGCAACACTTGGGCCAAAACTTGCTGGAAAACTCCATATCTACGTTGGGGACATGGATAATTATTACCTCAATAATGCTGTCTATCTGACGGAGGATTTCCTCAAGAACACGAGCAATCCGCATTATGGCGGCGTTGTGGATTATGGCGACCGGGCAGAACACTGCTGGAATGGCGACCATGAAAACGGCAACCACATTTCACGCTTGCACTACAACAGCATGTATGTGGACAAGATTGTCAAACGGATAGAAACAACAGCGCCGAAAGGTGCTGATCTGACAAGCTGGCGATATTAGGCCTCCCGCTCACAAATCACCATTGCCAGCGGTAGCTCGCTGCTGGCAAGTTCCATTCATGCACAGCTATTTATTTAGTCATTCCGGTGCCAATGCCATCTCAGTCGCGGCCCTTGTAAATTGGTTACGGTTTTGTCCTTGGTGTTTGTGCAAAGACGTCGGCATTCGCGAAGTCTTCGCACGCAACAGCACCGGCACCTTTCCCAGCAGGGCCCTGGGTCACAGAGCAAAGCCGCTACGGCGAGTTAGTCGATATAAACCGCGCGGAAGTCGTTGACGTTGGTAAACGTGGGGCCGGTAACCAGAAGGGCATCCAGGCTTTTGAAAAAGCTGTAACAGTCATTGTTGGCAAGGTATGCAGCGGCGTCAATTCCCGCTGAGCGGGCTTTATGCCAGGTCTCAGGTGTGATGACGGCACCAGCATTGTCTTCCGACCCGTCGATGCCATCTGTGTCTGCTGCCAGCGCGGAAATAGCCGGGTGTCCCTCGAGGTGCAGGAACAGCGAGGCAAGGTATTCGGTGTTGGGGCCGCCTTTGCCTTTGCCGACTTTGGTGACAGTTGTTTCCCCACCGGATAGCAGCACGCAGGGCAGCTTCAATGTGTTATCGCCGCTTGCGTACTTGAGGGCAAGGTGTGCGTGGCGCGCACCAACATCCCGCGCCTCGCCCACGATGTCATCGCCGAAAATGATGGTTCCAACCCCGCAGCGTTCAGCCGCTTGTGCCGCTGCGCGCAGGGATGTCATCGGTTTGCTGATAAAAATGTACGGGTTTGTTGCTGAGGCTTTGACGCCTTTTGCGCGGGTGCGGGTCGGCCTGTCCAAAAGTGCGGACACAGTGTCAGGGAGTGGCACACCGTAGCGGCTCAATATCTTAAGGGCGTCCCGTGGGCTGGCTACGTCCGTCACCGTGGGGCCGGACGCTATATCAAGCGGTGGGTCACCCACAACGTCGGAGATGGCGAAGGTTGTGACTTTGGCAGGGCTTAGCAGGTCAGCGATGCCGCCGCCTTTCACCGAAGACAGTTGCCGCCGGACGGCGTTGATTTCCCGGATGTCGGCGCCGGCGTTCATTAGGGCGGTTATGGTTTGTTTTTTCTCGTCAAGGCTCAGGCCTTCTATTGGCTTGCACAGCAGTGCGGACCCGCCACCAGAGACAAGGAAGATAACCTGTTCATCCGTCCGGCGCGTTTTGGCCAGCTCTATAAGCTCAGTTGTCGCGCGGATGTTGTCTTCACTGGGAGTGGGGTGGTCACCTTCCAGCACCTTGATGTGTTTGGTCGGCAGGTTGTAGCCGCGCCGGGTAATCACCAGCCCGCGAAGGGGCCCGGCCCAAGCCTCCTCGAAAGCCTGGGCCATCGATGCAGCGGCTTTACCAGCCCCCAGCACAAGCGCTGGTCGGGTCGGGTCAAGGTCGAAGAACTGGCCGGCCCCAAAGCTAGGACGGGCAGCGTCTACCGCTGCGTCATAGAGCATACGCAGAAAAGCTGCCGGGTCTTGTCTCGGGCTCATGGATGGGCTTTCCTCAGTACTGCTTGTCGTGGTTGGTGCGTGGTCCCTGCGGTTGACTTTAGACCATGCTTTCCCCCACCGTTGTAGCAGTTTTTCAACTATCATAGCCGGGGTTCTGCCGGTCGAGCCGCCGCTTGAGCGCAGGCCATACCAGATTGTTGGAAACATCCGGCCCCATGGCGACGGCCTGCTGCCGGACCACTTCCTGCACATTGTCGGCCGGCATGCGCAATTCCCCACCCGCTTGTGCCGCAATCTGGATCGAGCAGGCGGTTTCCAGGAAATACATCGTGGTGAAGGCCTCGCCAATGGTGCTGCCTACCGTCATGGTGCCGTGGTTCCACAGCAGCATGGCGTTTTTGTCGCCAAGGTCGGCAACCAGCCGCGGGCGTTCATCATGGTTCAGCGCGATGCCCTCATAGTCATGATAGCTCAGTTGGCTGTTCAGCAGCATTGAGGTCTGGTTGATAGGCAGAAGCCCCACTTTCTGGCTGGAGACCGCGACGCCGTCGCGCGTGTGCAGGTGAATGACACACTGGGCATCTTCCCGCGCGGCATGCACGGCGGAATGGATGGTGAAGCCTGCCGGGTTTACCGGTTGCTCGCTGTCATCCACCTTTTGGCCGTCAAGCCCCACCTTCACCAAAGATGACGCGGTTATCTCCTCAAACAGGGCGCCAAACGGGTTGACGAGAAAATGATGTTCCGGCCCCGGCAGGCGGGCTGAGATATGGGTGAACACAAGGTCGTCCCAGCCAAACAGCGCCACAAGGCGGTAGGCGGCGGCTAGGTCTACCCGTGTTTGCCATTCGGTGTCTTGTTGGTCGGATTTGTCAAACATCAAAGTCTCCTTTTCCTGACAGGGGCGGCTCGGTCTTCAGGATACTGCGTCCAATTCAACATCCAGAAGCCGGACAAACTGCTGGCCACAGTGCATGTCGCGCTCTACCTCGCCGCCCTGTGGGGAGGACCGGCCATAGGATATTTTCACCATATTGAGGCTGGGCACCGGGAAAGCTTTCACGGTTGAGGTGTCCGCACCAAACAGCCGGTTAAACAGGTCCGGGCCGAGTGAGGGGCTGGTAGCGTATTTTTTGAAGTTTTCATCACCATCAAAAAACAGATCGAAGGTTACCCAGAAAGGCCCGGCGTTTTTGGACCGCACATGTTGACAGACATCATTGACTGTAGGCATCAGGCTGCTTCCTCTTTCTTGAGATCGATAAAGTTGGTGCGGAGAAGCTCCATCGGGTTTTCGGTCACGACAACATGGTTCAGCAGGAATTCGTAAACCGGGCCGCGGTCGATATCGGCCGGGCTGAAAGCAAAGCCGTGGCTTGGCAGTTCTTCATCCAGGTTCAGCGGGAAGTGGAAGAAATACGGGTTGCACGCCTTGGCCATCTGCGAGGCGATTTCCTGTGTCTCGGCTGTGGCGACAAACAGCACGCCAATCTCGCGCGGGGGCGGTGTGTCGGCGGGTAGCTTTTCGCCCGACACGGCGTTCCAGCCGTACATGCGCAGCGAGATATGGAACTCGTCATCCTTCAGCCCCATGGTCTTTTTGACCCGCTCGTTCAGCACTTCAAGCATATTGTCGTGGAATTCATCCACCCGGGAGAGGATCTTGGGGTCCTGAATGCCAATCAGCATGACGGTCTGATAGCGGCCGATGCCTGCTCCCTCCAGCTTCATGGTGTAGGGCTTTTTGTTCCAGACCGAGCCGGTCACCCGCACGGTGCGCTCATCGGCCTGTGTATAGACGGCGTTGGTCACATCCAGCACACCGCCCGGCTCTGTCAGGTGGTAAGGGTTGGATGTCTCATACAGCATGTGCGCCGAGACACTATGGGGCGAGCAGCGGTTGGTGGTGGAGAGCGGCTCAACCTCGAATCCCTCATTGTCAATGTGAAGGAGCACGCCAGACCCGTTGGTTGGGTAGTCAGAGCATTGGGCGCCGCATTCCGCCACCTTGGCGGCATGCCACGAAGGCCCCCACGGTGCGCCTTTCCAAAGCGCGAAGCAGGAGATAACGGCAGTGTCTGTCGTGCGGCCACCCAGGATGATATCCACACCGTCTTCGAGGGCTGCGATATAAGGCTCCACACCCATGGCGGCAACGATATGCTCACATGCGTCGATGGCGCTGTCGTCAAGCGCGCCTGAAGGCGGCAACGGGGTGATCTTGCCGTCGGCGTTTTTGGCCTTCAGCACCGCCTTGTCCTGTTCGGAATACAGCAGCGCGATGCGGGGCTTGATGCCCAGTTCACCCGCGACTTCAAGCGCAATGTCACGCGTCCAGTTAACGTTTTTGTCGCCGCCCGCTTGCCCGGACGTGCCCACGATCAACGGGATTTGCGCCCCATAGGCCGCTTTCATCAGAAGTGTCAGATCACGCTTGACAGAACCTCGGTTGTTTTTCGACACGCCCAGCGCAAGATAGGCCGCGCCGCTGTCGGTGGACCCGGCGTCTGTTGCGATGGCGGTTGCGCCCTTGCTCAGGCCGTAAGCCAGTTCTTCCTCACGCACACCCGCGCCGAGCGAGCCGACAGGCACAATGATCTTTATCGGTTTTTCCAGCATATATCAGCTTCCTTGCATCGGGACCGGCGTGTTTACGCCACGTCGCTTTCGGTTTGGTTTATTTCGTCCAGCAGTTCGCAGAAGGCGGTCGCCCGGTTGCGCAGGTGAATGCGCATCATGCGTTCGGCGCGCGCACCGTCACCGGCCAGCACTGCGCGGATAATGTCGTCATGTTCGCGCAGCGAATCTTCCGTGCGGGCCTTGCCTGCAAGCTCGTTAAACCTCACCCGATGCAGCGGGTAGGTGAAGCGTTGCCCGGCTTCCTTGAGGTACGGGTTGCCGGCAAATTCATATAGCAGGTCATGGAAAAGCTGCCGCACGTCGGATGACCTCTGCGCGTCGCCGCCCAGCATGTGGGCGTGCAGGTCCTTGTGGCAGGCAGTCATGCGCTGGGCATAGTCACCGTGATGGATATTTTCAGCCGCCAGCCGGGCTGCAAAACTTTCGATCGCTTCCCTGACCTGAAAAACCTCACGCAGTTCTTTTTCGCCAAAGCCGCGCACGGTTGCGCCCTTGTGCGGCGTGAAGTCAAGGTAGCCTTCGCCAGCAAGACGACGGATCGCCTCGCGGATCGGGCCAAAGCTGACACCAAACTGTTCGCTCAGGTCGGCGACAATAAGCCGCTGGCCTGCCTTGAATTCACCGTGGCGCACGGCTTCCCGGAGGGCTGCGGTGATCTGTTCAACAAGGGTGCCGCTGGCACCCGTCTCGCGTAATTTGGTTTCTTTTGCCATTGTGCTGGTTTCCCTGTCAGGCTGTAATAGGCACGGCGCCGGTCAAAAGCGCGGTTAACACCATAATTGCGAATACAATAAGGGCGAAAGGTAGTGCAAACCTCTGCAACTCACCCACTTCCACATCCAGAAGTCCGGCGACAAGGTATATTGCGGCAATCAGCGGACTGAGCGCATGAATGGCAACCCCCAGAAGGGATGCGCGCGCCACTTCCACTGCCTCGATGCCATAATGTCCCGCAGTTTCCGCCAGCACCGGTACGATGCCGAAGTAATAGGCGTCATTGGACATGATGAATGTCAGCGGTGCGCTGAGGATAGATATCACCACGCCGAAGTACGGCCCGACCGCATCGGGAATGATGGCCAGCAGGCTGCTGCCCATCGCGGCAACCATGCCGGTGCCGTCAATGATGCCGGTGAACACGGCGGCGGCGAAAATCAGCAGCGCGATCGGCAGCACGTTATGGGCATGGGCGGCGATACGGTCACGCTGTTCCGACAGAACCGGGTAGTTGACGGTCACCGCAATGGCAAGGCCGATCATGAAGGCAATGGGCAGAGGCAGGAACTGGACGACAACACTGAGAATAAGCGTGACGGTAAGGATAAGGTTGAACCAGAAAAGCTTTGGCCGTTCGACGCCTTCTTCCCGATCAAGCGCTAGGTGGGATACGTCCGTTTCCATTTCCACGATGCCCAGCCGGTTACGCTCCTTTGTGCCCAGGTACCATGCGATGCCGAAGTTGGCGGCCAGCCCTGCGATCATCACCGGGATAAGTGGCAGAAACACATCCATCATATCCACCTGCAGTGCGGTAGCGGCGCGCAGGGTAGGCCCGCCCCACGGTGTGAGGTTCACAGCCGAGTTGGCAGAGCCCATCAGGACCGCGAGAATGAGCGGGTTCATGCCAAGCTTCCGGTAAATTGGCAGGAAGGCAGTGATGGTGACAATGGCGGTAGTTGCGCCGTCCCCATCAAAAGAGACAAGCGTAGCCACAATTGCGGTGGCGATGGCAACGCGCCTTGGGTCGCCCTTTGCGAAGCGGGTCGCGCGTTCCACCAGCGGGTCAAACAACCCGGCATCCATCATGATGGCAAAATACAGCACCGCAAACACCAGAGCCGTCGCAGTGGGGGCAAGGTTCATCAACCCCTTGATGATCATCATGCCCATATCGATGCTGTGGCCGGACAACAGGCCAAAGACGATGGGGATAATGATCAGCGCAACTGCGGCAGACAGCCGTCGGGTCATGATCAGCACCATGAAGGTGGCGATCATGGCGAAACCCAGCAGGGCCAGAACCGTGTTGTTTCCCTCTAGTTCCATAAAGCTCACTCAAATCCTGTTTTATATCACCGCCCCGCAATCGGGAGGCAGGCTGGCAGCGGTTGGCCGGCAGCCTGCCTCACGGGGAGGGGAAGTCAGTAATTCCAGCGCAAGGTTACCCCATAAGTGCGCGGCGGATTATAGGCAGCGAACGTCCCGCCAAGGAAGGTCGCCTGATGGGTGCGTGTCACCTCGTTGGTCAGGTTCTTGCCCCACACAGAGACGGCCCAGTCGCCTTCGCTACTGGTGTAGACCAGCCTCGCATCAACAAACACCGTGGGCGCGCGTCGTTCCGGGCCTCTGTTGCTGTTGTCGTCGAAAATTTTGCTGGTGTAGGCATAATCCACCGCCATCGTCAGGTCCGCGCCGGAGTTGAACGTGTAGGCATAAGACGGCGTTACCACCAGCTTGTGCTTTGGCGTGCGCGAAATGCGGTTGCCCGTGAGATCTACCCCGTTTTCAACAAAGACATCAAACGTGGCATCAAGATAGGCATAGGACGCGTTCAGGCCAAGGCCGTTTGCGCTGCGCCACATAAGGTCGGTTTCATACCCCTTGATGGTGGCTTCGCCCGCATTGTTGGTGGTGATGATCAACCCGTTCACCTGCCGGGTTTGCAGGTCGGTATAGTCCATCTGGAACACTGTGTTGTTCCAGGTCAGGCGGCGGCCAAAAAACTGGCTTTTCAGGCCAATTTCATACTGTGTGGCATATTCCGGGTTGAAGGAATCCGTCGCTTCGGCGGCGGAACCCGGCGTATCCTGAAAGCCGCCACTTTTGAACCCACGCGATACCATGGCGTAAACCATATGGTTGTCGTTCAGGTGATAGTCGGCACCCAGACGCCAGGTGACCGCGCCCCAGCTTTCTTCCGCTGTCACGTCAAACGGACCATCGACCCGGAAAAAGGAATTTGATTCCGTTGTCGTGATATTGAAGGTCTTTTTGTCCTTGGTGTAACGAATGCCGCCGATCAGGTTCAGCTTGTCGCTGACCGGGACCGTGACATCGGCATAAGCCGCGACGCTGTCCAGTTCGGCGTGCTGTGCAAAGATTTCCGTGCCGGTTGGTCCGCCGATCGCCAGCTCAAGCCTGTCCTGCCGCACCGTGTCAGCAGTATATTGGTAAAGGCCCACAACCCACGAGATATCGCTGCTCTCAGGCGACATCAGGCGTAGTTCGTGGCTGAACAGTTCGCTGTCTTCAATGTTGCCGCCGCCGATGCTGATCACATTGGCGGTCGGGTTGCCACCGTCAAAGTCATAAGCCGCATCATATTCAAGGTCGCGGTAAGAGAGGAGGTAATTGAGTGTCGCGAAGGACATATCCCAATTGACTTCGCCGCGCAGGCCCCATGTATCGCGGTTCTGGTACCCATCGGTCTCGGCGCTGTTGTAGTCGCGGTTCTGATCGACCGTCCAGAAACCGGAAAGCGGGTCGCTGTTGTCCAGCGCTACAACGTGTTGGCCAGGGCCGTTGGCACGGTCGCGTGTGCCATCAAAACCCAGCCTTACGCTCAGGTTTTCACTGGGGCGCACAAGCGCTTGCAGGCGGATGCTTTTGGTGTCCTGGTCGTCCAGTTCCCCGCCTGTGTAATTATTGTCCGTATAGCCGTCATGTTGGCGCCACGCGCCGCTCGCGCGGATCGCGGCCACATCGGTGGCGACAGGTACGTTCACGAACGCTGCCGCATCGACCCGGTTATAGTTGCCGTATGTTGCCTCGGCTGATGCATCAAAGGCGTCTACCTCAGGAGCGGCGGTGATGACATTGATGGCGCCGCCCACAACATTGCGGCCATAAAGGGTACCCTGCGGGCCCTTGAGGACCTCAATCCGCTCCACATCGAACAGATCAAAGGCGATGGCCGCCGGGCGACCGAGATAGGTTTCGTCAAGGAAGACTGCGGTGCTTGGGTCACCGGCCGCGCCCCGGTCGGACGATCCGATGCCTCGGATGGCAAGCCGTGGCTGCGTGGCCGGGAAAGCATCAAAGCTCAACCCCGGTGTGCGCATGGCGATATCGTCAACCTGTTGCAGGCGCGCATTTTTAATTTCTTCGTCGCCGAATGTAGTTACCGTTACTGGCACATCCTGCAGGCTTTGACTGCGGCGCTGTGCCGTTACAATAATTTCGTCCAGCGTGACATCAAGCGATGCTTCGCTAGTTGTGGTTGACTGAGCTTGCGCGGCCATGCCGCCCATTGCCCAGCAAAAGGACGCGCCTGACAATAAAGCCAGTGTCCTCAACCGCACAGGTGTGTGCTTTGACATAAGTAGGACCTTCCCTCTTCCCTTAGGTTTCTCCCCGAAACGCCGGACATACATTCCCCCGACCAGCGCCTCAATGTTAAATTATATGATAATATTTTTCATTTTCAAAAGGCATAGAATTATGCTTTTTTCAAATAACAACTTAAATTATTGATTATAAATGAATAATTTATAAAATAATTTTCTTTGCTGCAGGGGCACCCTTAAATTATGAAAAAATTATAATATAATATAGGAGAGTATTTCTGGAATTGAGCTTCCATCTATCGGCGGGGGCGGAACAATGGACATTGGATTATATGCTTATGGACTTTCTCTGGCTGGTGATCGGGCTGGCTCTCCTGACCGTTGCCGGCGACTTTCTCGTGCGCGGCGCCACGGCCATTGCACAGGCCTTGCACATTCCGCCGCTGTTGATCGGGCTGACTGTTGTGGGTTTTGGTACATCGGCACCCGAACTTGTTGTGGGCGTCAAGGCGGCAATGGAAGGTGTACCGGCACTGGCTGTCGGCAACGTGATTGGCAGCAATATCACCAATACCCTGCTGGTGCTGGGGGTTCCGGCGGTGCTGTTGCCGGTGTGCTGCAACCAGCCGTTCATCCGACGTAACACGGTGTATATGCTGATCACCACCATTACCATTATTGCGCTGGCGCTGACGGGTGCCCTGGGTACTGAGGCGGGTGTGGCACTTTTGTGCCTGTTTGTCGTCTATATGGCTTACACGGTGTATAATATCTCCACCACACGGCAGGCCTCGAGGGAACTGGTAAACGAGGTGGAATGCATTGCAGCGCAGTCCGGCAGCTTGCCAAAGGCCGCGATGTTCACGCTCGCCGGGCTTGTCATGCTGCCGCTTTCGGCTGCGCTGACGGTGGATGGCGCCACCGGCATTGCCGCCAGCCTTGGCGTCTCTGACTCCGTCGTGGGCCTCACTATTGTTGCGCTTGGCACCTCGCTGCCCGAACTTGCGACCGTGGTCGCGGCATCCATGCACCGCAACTCCGCGATGATTGTCGGCAATATTCTGGGTTCCAACATTTTCAACGCCACCGCCATTTTGGGCGCGACCACACTGTCAAGCCCTAAGCCGATCGATATGAGCACGATTAGCGGAGAGTTGTGGGTACTCGCGGGTGCGACTGTTGTTCTCTCGATTTTTGTATTCAGCCGCATGTCCCTTGGCCGGTCCTCGGGGGTGTGTCTTGTCACGGCCTACGCGGCTTATATCGGTGCTGCTGTATTGCAGGGCTAACGGGAAAGTAAGAACCATGACGAAGACCAAACCGGCCAGCATTGCACAGCAGATTGCCGTTTATGCGGCGTCGCTCAGTTATGCAGACCTTAGTGCGCATGCGGTCAAAACCGTCAAACAGCGGGTGCTGGACAGCCTTGCCTGCGCGCTGGGTGCCTATGATGCGCAGCCTGTGGTGGCGGGGCGGCGTTACGCCCGCACCGTACCCGTAAACCGCGCTACGCTTATCGGCACGGCCGAGCGTACCACGGCGGACACCGCTGCTTTCGTGAACGGCACCATGGTGCGCTATCTGGACTATAACGACGGCTACATCGGCAAGGAACTGGGCCACCCAAGTGATAATATTCCCGCCTGCCTTGCGGTGGCGGAAGCTGAGGGCAAAAGTGGCCAGGACCTGATCCTTGCGATCGTGCTGGGCTATGAGGTCCAGTGCCGGTTGCAGGATGCCGCCCGGCTTTATAGCCTGGGCTGGGACCATGTGAATTATGTGCTCATTTCCGTGGCGGTGGCGGCGGGGAAGCTGA
Source organism: Kordiimonas aestuarii (assembly GCF_025574465.1). Classification (GTDB taxonomy): domain Bacteria; phylum Pseudomonadota; class Alphaproteobacteria; order Sphingomonadales; family Kordiimonadaceae; genus Kordiimonas; species Kordiimonas aestuarii. Next base: position 7,507 of record NZ_JAOBPP010000015.1, on the reverse strand, counting down.
TGGGACTGTCTGCCGACCAACTGACGCAGGCCATCAACATGGCGGCTGGCGGGCATGTAGCGCTCAGGCAGGTGCGTGCCGGGGAGCTGTCGGGCTGGAAGGGATGTTCCGCCGCGAACGCCGCCCGCAATGCCATCGTTTGTGCTGCCCTCGCGCGGGAGGGCCTGACAGGACCATCTCCCATTTTTGAGGGTGAAATGGGTTTTATAAAACAGCTTTCGCTGGATATGAACTTTGACATCACGCGTTTCGCGACGGCCGAAAACCCGGATTATGCCATCACCCATACCTTGACCAAACTGTTGCCCACACAGGGCGAGATACAGACCGCTGTGTGGGCGGCGCTCAAGCTCAGGCCGCAGATCGCGGACCTTGACGCGGTAAAATCCATCCATGTGGAGACAACAAACGCCGCCTACCGCATCACCGCCCGCGACGCGGAAAAGTGGCGCCCGCGCACACGTGAAACCGCCGACCACAGCCTGCCGTTTACCGTTGCTCGCGCGTTTCTGGACGGCGGTATCACCATGGACAGCTATTCAGATGAGAGCCTGCGCGACAACCGGATTATTCCACTGATGGACAAGATCACCGCAGCCGAGGATCCGGCCCTGACAGCCACCTTCCCGCGCCATATCGCCAACCGTGTGACAGTGACGCTGAAAAGCGGCGAGGTGTTGACCGAACAGGTGGATACTGCCCGGGGCGGTATGGACACGCCCATGACGGATGAGGATTTTGAAGCCAAGTTTGACGATGTCGCGCAGAAATACCTGAGCAATGCGCAGGCCGGCCGCGTGCGTGCCTTTGTGTGGCAGCTTGACGGGCAGGGCGATTTCACCGCGCTGTTTGACGCGCTGCGTGTGAACCGCCCTGCGGCGCCTGATGCCTGATAGCTGATGTCTGATGGCTAGGTAAGCGCGTCGGCTATGGCCTGACCGCAGGTGCGCATGTCGGCATCGCCGCCAAGGTCGCGCGTGCGGTATTCGGGCTTGGCCAGCACTTGCTCAATCGCGCGCACCACGTCGGCTGCCGCGTCATGTTCGCCAAGGTGGTCCAGCATGAGGGCGGCCGACCATATCTGCCCCACCGGGTTGGCGATGCCTTTGCCAGCGATATCGGGCGCGGACCCATGAACCGGTTCAAACAGGGATGGGAAGCGCCGCTCCGGGTTGATGTTGCCGGCGGGCGCGATGCCGATGGTGCCGGTGCAGGCAGGGCCAAGGTCTGACAGGATATCGCCAAACAGGTTGGAGGCAACAACCACGTCAAACCAGTCAGGGTGCTGCACAAAGTGGGCGGTCAGGATATCGATGTGATATTTGTCACACGCGATATCGGGGTACTGTTTTGCCATCGCCTCTACGCGCTCATCCCAGTAAGGCATGGTGATGGAAATGCCGTTTGATTTGGTGGCCGATGTCAGGTGCTTTTTCTCGCGCCGGGAGGCCAGCTCAAAGGCGTATTTCAGGATACGGTCCACGCCGATGCGGGTCATCACCGTTTCCTGCATCACCACCTCCCGCTCGGTACCGGGGAATATTTTCCCGCCGATCGAGGAATATTCCCCTTCGGTGTTCTCCCGCACGACGTAAAAATCAATGTCCCCCGGTTTGCGGTTCGCCAGCGGGCTGGGCACACCCGGCATCAGCTTGACCGGCCGCAGGTTGACATATTGGTCAAACTCGCGCCGGAACTGGATAAGCGAACCCCAAAGCGAGATATGATCGGGCACCGTTTCGGGCCAGCCGACGGCACCAAAGAAGATGGCATCATGGTCGGTCAGCTGTTTTTTCCAGTCGTTTGGCATCATCTGGCCGTGGGCTACGTAATAGTCGCTCGATGCAAAATCAAAGTGCGCCTGCTCAAAGCGGCAGCCATATTTTTTGCCGACTTTCTCCAACACTTGAAGGCCTTCGGGCACCACTTCCTGGCCAATCCCGTCTCCGGGGATAACGGCGATGCGGTATATTGCTTCATTGCTCATTCTTTTACTCTTTCACGTCGTCTGGGCCCGATAAGGGGCATTGGTTCTGCCGTCAGCCACGACACATTCAGCGGGGGGTGTACGACCCTCCAGCACATCCACCACACAGCGGGCGGCGATCATATTGGTGCGTTCCAGCCCCTCAACGCTTGAGGCGGCGGCGTGGGGGCTTGCGATAACATTATCAAGCGCGATCAGTTCTTTCGACACATCAGCATAAGTGGGATCGCCCTCGCTCACGAAAGTGTCCAGCCCGGCCCCGGCGATCTGGCCCGATTTGAGCGCGGCCAGAAGCGCGCGGTCATCCACCAGTCCGCCACGGGCAGTGTTGATGAGGCAGGCACTCTCTTTCATACGTCTCAGCGCCTTTTCATCGATCAGGAACCGTGTTTCATCCGTCAGTGGCGCATGCAGCGATATATAATCGCTTTCCGCCAGCAGGGTGTCCATTTCCACGCATTCGATATTATGCGCACGGGCGTAACCTGCATCGCACCAGCCCGCAGGGGTGAAGATGCGTGCATCAAAGCCCGACAGGCGCTTGACCAGGCTTTGGCCGATGCGCCCCAGCCCGACAATGCCAACGGTTTTGCCGTAAAGGTCATGCCCTTGCAGGATGGACCAGTCACCGCCTGCCATGTTGCGCTGGCTTTCGCGGAAACGCCGGCCAAGTGCCAGCATCATGGCGATGGCATGATCCGCAACCGAGGCATCGTTGCCGCCTGAGGCAATGCAGACCACCCGGCCGTGACGTGCCGCTGCGGCTGTGTCTACCCGGTCATAGCCTACACCGCGGCGCGAGATTACCTCAAGGTCCGGCAGGGCCGTGATCAGGGCTTCGGTTACGCGGGCATGGCCTACGACCCAGCCTTTCGCGCCCGCCAGCAGGTCACATAAATGATCGTGGCTCAACTTACCGTCCGCTTGTCCCGTTGGCAGCGGCGCGATATGCGGTTCACAGCCATGCTGGCGCAGGTAATCGATTGCGCCCTGATGGAAAAAACGTTGGGTGATGATGACGCGGTGGCCAGACACTTTGCTTCCCTTCTCAACGGTGTTAGGGAAGAGAAGATAGGCGGTGCGGCGTCGCTGGTTCCAATGCAGAAACAGCATATAATCATGCAAAGCCGTGAAAGGCGCGGAAAGCGGTTTATGTACGGTTGCGGTCGCGGGGGGACCGCACCGACGGGGAGGGTCAAATAACATGGATATCAACTGGCTGGAAGATTTTCTGGCGCTGGTGGAAACTGGTGGCTTCTCAAAGGCGGCGGAAAGCCGGGCGGTCAGCCAGTCAAGCTTCAGCCGCCGCATTCAAGCACTTGAAACCTGGGTCGGCGCCGCGCTTTTTGACCGTGACACCCATACCATCCGCCTGACGCCAGCGGGGGAGCGTTTCTGCCTTACGGCAGAAGAAGTAGTGCGGCAGCTCAAGCTGGGACGGGAGGCGGCGCTTTCAGCGGCGAACGCCAGCTCCAACACCTTGCGTTTTGCATCCACCCATGCGCTTTCTCTGACTTTTTTCCCAAGCTTTCTGCGCGATATGGAATATGAGGCATTCCAAAGCGCGGTGATTGAACTGACGGCCAACAGCATGATGGCGTGCGAAAAGCTCATGGTTGAAGGTCGGGCCAACTTCCTGCTGTGCCATCATCATGAGACAGCTTACGTGCGGCTGGAGCAGGGCTTCCGGTCCCTTGTTGTGGGCGGCGATACCCTTATCCCCGTGGCGGCGAGGGGGGTGCTGGAGCAGGCGGTTGAAGGTGATCTGCCGCATCTTGCCTTTACGAAAGAATCCGGCATGGGGCGTATTATCCGCGCCGCGCTTGAAAAACGCGGGCAGCCGGTCGCGCCTACGCCAGTGTTTGCATCGCACCTTGCCAGTGTGTTGACGGCTATGGCTCTGGATGGCCGCGGTGTTGCCTGGTTGCCGCTCAGCCTGATCGCAGACCACCTGGAAGCCGGGCGCCTTGCCCGCGTCGAACAGGAGCAACAGGGGATAGATATCGAAATCCGTCTCTGGCGCCCCCGCGCCCGTCAGGCCCCCGTTGCCGAAGAGTTCTGGCAAAAAGCACGCGTCTATGTTGAGGGTGCTGAGAGTATAGATTGAAGGTGCGGAGCGCTTTGTGGTGATCGCGGGATGAGAGTTGACCAATTGCGCTAGCTTGCGATAGCTTCCCGCAAGTCACGGCTGGAGTTGGGGAGTCTGCATGCCAATTTTGAATATACTAGAAATCGCAATCCGGAATACTGACATCCTTCGTGGTATGCTGCGGACGAGAAATCTCGTCGCATGAGCACGCGGGGGGGTGTGCTATGATAGTGTTTTCACACTTCACGTTGCTGATTTTGTCGGTTGCCTTGTTGCTTCTGGTTGCGATCATTGAAGTTTGGCGTAGCACGCACCGTGACAAGCGCCGAAAATGGCTGTTATGGCACCTTGTTGCTAGCCTGGTATTTTGCCTTTGTTCGCTGGCGGATGAGAGTATATATACGCCCAGTGTCCGTCTGTCCTACTATCTGGAATATCCCGCAATTCTGGCGGCGGCTCTGCTGTACGGCGAGCTTTGTTATGCGATTGCAGGGCGGACGGGGTCTCGCCAGTTGAAAACCTATCGGGTAGTAACAGGTGCTGTTACGCTTATCTGGTTGGCAGCATTTTCTTATGCGCTTTATACAAATCTCGATTACACGGCGCCGATTTATGGGCAACTGCTTATATTGCCTATTCTACTGTTTTGCTGGCCGTTGGTGATTTTCACTCGTGAGCTGAAAAAAAACGGCGTACGTTTCCTGAGCGTAGAGACATATACTGCGGCTGGTCCCGCAATCAGCGATGCAAACAAGGCGATGCTGGGGTTCCTCATCACCACGTTTCTGCGGTTGCTCAGTTGTACCGTGCCGGTGCTGGGGCGCATCCCTGGCATGCCCATGGAATTCGTCTATGGTTTTTTCTTCACCAATAACCTGCTGATCGTGGGTGGCATGGTGATTACGTTTCTCGCCTTCATCGAAAGACGTGCAAATCTGGCAGCGCGGATTACCGGCGTACTCTCTGTTGCGATTTTGATGGTATCCGTTTTCGTTACGCTCGCATTCTTTTCGGACGAACCTCCGATGCGGGGGCAGGATATCGCCATGCTTCGACAAGGCGGGATCGAGATTGCTCCGCTTGGCAGTGGTTACCGGGCGGTCAGCACGAAAGCAATCACACAACCGACTGATCTCGTCCGCCTCACGCATGAAGAGAACACCGCAGCAAATATCACACTGCCGTTCGAGTTTCCATTTTTTGGCAACAGTTACACGCGGCTCAACATTTTCGCCGATGGTCAACTTGCACCGACCAATAGTGAAGAGGCCGGAAAGGTGGGACTTTGGGAAGTATTCTTTTGCCGGAACAGCGAGCCCGTTGTTGCGGTTTTCTGCCTGACGGGCGCCGAACTGGATATCTATGTCGCATCCACCCCTGATGCGCAGTATATCGCGTGGATGTCGCCGACGGTTGAGACCGGAAAACAAGCATCTTTCACCTTTGGGGCGGAACTTCGCCCAGATGGTACCATCCTTTTGGGGTACGACGCGTTCCCAATCATCGCCTCCCTGAGGCGGGCGAACGCAATAGGTGTGTTGGATGGTACGCAGTGGCCACCGGAAACGCTGGCTCTTGCGGACATGCCGGTCGCTAGTGCCGGCGGCTCATTGTGGTTTGATCTGACGCTTGGGCGTCGCCTGGCTACGCACGACAAGCTGTATCCCCTAGCGATTATGCTGATTATCATTATCGCACTTTTGCTGGTCTTTCTGCGACCTTACCTCAGTAGGGTAATTGTCAAGCCACTGGACCGTATCAGGGCTGGTGTGAAGCAGGTGGACGAAGGAAACCTCGATCACCGACTTGATGTTGGCATGGAAGATGAAGTCAGCGATATTGCGCATGGATTTAATGCCATGTTGCAGTCGCTTGATCGTGCTCGCCAGCGCGCTGATGAGCAAACGGAGCTTCTGGAAGCTGAAATCCAGTATCGCACCATTGAAGCGGCCAAAAAGATTGATCCGGATATCCTGTCCAAGGATCAGGTGTTTGAACAGAAACTGCGACAGGCGATCGAAGAGAATCTGGGTGACTTCAATTTCCAGGTTACCGAGCTTGCAGAGGCGCTGGCTGTTAGCACAAGGCAACTGCACCGACGGGTTGTGAACTTGACAGCACAAACCCCGGCGGCGCTGATCCGTTCCTTGCGGCTGGAGTATGGCCACAAACTCCTTATCGCGCGGGCGGCCAATGTGTCGGAAGCGGCATACAAGTGCGGTTTTCGGGACGTGAGCTACTTCACCAAATTGTTCACAAATCGGTTTGGGAAGTCCCCATCTGACATCCTAAACGGTGATCAAGTCTGACATCTCGTGCTTTCTCAGGACTTCTGGCTGCCGGGAATTTCTGCCATGGCGGAAATATTGTGCTTGGCGATAGACTATTTCCCGGGGCGCCAGTGCTCGATAAGGCGGCGGCGCTCTATCGGCACCGAACTATCCAGTATGGGTGTTTTCGTCTCCGGCCTTTCGCTTAAATATCTTGCGTCGACATAGATCAGTTTTGCGTAGGGGAAAAGCCAGCTATTGGCGGCTTGGCGATCAATCCCAATGGTCTTGTTGGTGCACCCATACTAGGCCGTAAACTCATAAAAGGGATTCCCAAACAGGCGAAGATATGATTCAACGCTTCTCAAATCATTGAGGAGGTTTTGATGCGCCGCCGCCGGTATGAACTGACAGATTATGAATGGTCGATCATAGAGCCTTTGCTGCCGAACAAGCCGCGCGGGGTGCCTAGGGTGGATGACCGCCGGGTGATCAACGGCATCTTGTGGCGCTTTCGGGCGGGAACGCCGTGGGCAGACATTCCCGAAAGATATGGTCCCTACACCACCTGCTACAACCGGTTTGTCCGCTGGCGCAAGGCCGGGGTGTGGGACCGACTGTTCGAGGCGGTGAGCAAAGCCCATGACGGTGACATCATTATGATCGACAGCAGCTGTGTCCGTGTGCATCAACAAGGGGCCACGGCAAAAAGGGGGATCAGGACGATGGCTGCATGGGCCGTTCCCGGGGTGGACTGACCACCAAAATCCACGCCCTCGTCGATGCGGATGGTCTGCCGATCAGGCTTTCGCTGACTGCTGGACAGACCCACGACAGCAAACCGGCCCTTGATCTGATTGAGGACATCAAGGAGGAAGCGATCTTGCTCGCTGACAAAGCCTATGATACCGACGCGCTTCGTGCCTTCACCACAGCGCGCAGAGCTTGGGCCAATATTCCGCCAAAAGCCAACCGCAAGCAGTCCTTTACCTTCAGTAAATGGCTGTACCGACACCGTAATCTCGTCGAGCGTTTCTTCAATAAGCTCAAGCACTATCGGGGCATTGCAACGCGCTATGACAAAAACCCGGAGAATTTCCTCGCCGCTGTAAAACTGGCTTCAGTCTGTATCTGGTTGAAAAATTATGAGTCTACGACCTA
>NZ_JAOBPP010000016.1 GCF_025574465.1 Kordiimonas aestuarii | reverse complement strand
GGCGGCGACGGCCACGACCTTTTCGGCGGCAGCGCAGGCGCTGATCTGTTCAATGGCGGCACCGGCTTTGACCGGGTTGACTATGGCGCCTCATCGGCTGGGGTGAATGTCAACCTCGACAGCGAAAGCGGCAGTGGCGGCGACGCAGAAGGAGACACCGTCACCCGGGTTGAGGAGGTCGCAGGCTCAGCCTTCGCTGACACGCTCACCGGCAGCGCTGGCCGCAACAAGCTCTTTGGCGCGGGCGGCAATGACAGCCTCTCCGGCCTTGACGGCCCCGATGTGCTCTACGGCGAAGACGGCGACGACACCCTCACCGGCGGCAAGGACAGCGATGTGCTCATTGGTGGCCAGGGGGCTGATCGTCTGACCGGCGGCACGGGCGACGATATTATCGAGACCGGCGCGGGGGCTGATACCCTGCTCTATGCGGACGGCCACGGCGGTGATTTCATCACCGATTTCAACGCCGATGAAGACACGCTCGACCTGACGGCCCTCACTGGCATCGACAGCTTTGCCGACCTCTCGGCCGAGGACGCCACCATGAGCGGCCAGTCCGGCGTGCTGTTGCATACCTCAGGCAGTGACTTCATCTTTGTCGCGGGTGTCAGCATCAGCGAGATTGAAGGTGCGGCGGTGGTGAATTAACACCACGTTATCACTAAGGAAGAAAAGCCCGGCGTAGTGGCCGGGCTTTTGCTTTTTCTGGCCGCCAGTTCAGTAAGACTTGCCGCCCTCGTTGGCGTCGCCGTACGGCACCCAGATATTTTTCACTTCGGACGCTCGCTCAATCAGGCTGCGGGCTGACATCTGCACGGGGCTTGTGAAGTCATAGGCCTTGCCATAGTTGACCCACACACGTTTCATATTGTCGGCTGCTGCTTCCTCAATGGCTTTCGCCCCCTCGCGGGAGCCGAAATACCACAGGCCGTCAACGCCGTAGTGTCTGGCCATCGGCATTGCCATCTCGTCCCTGCCCCCAGTGACGATATTCACCACACCGCCCGGCAGGTCGGATGTTTCCAGAATCTGGTAAAAGTCCGTCGCCAGAAGCGGATAGCGCTCGGACGGAATAATCACCGACGTGTTGCCACCCGCAACTGCGTAAGCCATGAGCGTCACGAACGCCAGTAATGGCGCCTCGTCCGGGCAAACAATACCCAGCGTGCCAACGGCTTCGTTCATCGCAAGTGCAACACCGCGCAGTGGCGGGCTGTGCACCGCACCGTCGTGCTTGTCCGCCATCGCGGCGGCAGAGAACAGCCGCTTGACCGACAGGTCCACCTCTACCATCGCGGCTTTCTCTGTTGCCCCGGTCAGGTCCATCAGCCGTTCAGTAAATTCATCCGCACGGTAGCTGAGGTTTTCAGCAATATAATAAAGGATTTGCGCGCGCAGGTGGGTAGCGGTGCCTGCCCAGCCGGCAGCCTTGTTTGCCGCCTCAACCGCGTTGCGAATATCCTTGTAGTTGCCAGCGCCGACAAGGCCCTTCAGGTTGCCTTTCTTGTCCGCGACCGGGGTGCTGTCGCCGCCGTCGGGCCGCGCCTGCTTGCCGCCAATATACATTTTGGCTGTCCGGTCCAGTCCCGGCATGCCGCTGCCCGCCTTTGGCATGGCGACATTTTCAGCCTTTGCGAGTGGTGCCCAGTCCTTGAGCGCGGCCTCATATTTCGGGCGCATATAGGCCAGCATGCCTTCGCGGCCGCCCTCGCGGCCAAAGCCGCTTTCACGGTATCCGCCAAAGCCAACGGCCGCGTCAAACATATTGGTGCCATTGATCCACACCACACCGGCCTTGATGGCAGGTGCCACTTCAAGCGCGCGCGAAATGCTTTCTGACCAGATGGTCGCGGCAAGGCCGTAGCGCGTGTTGTTGGCAAGGCCCACGGCCTCAGCTTGCGTGCGGAAGGTGATCGCGGTCAGTACCGGACCAAACACTTCTTCCTTGAAGAGGATATTGTCCGTGCCCACACCGGTCACCAGTGTTGGCGGATAGAAAACCCCCTCAGTCGGCAACTTGCAGTCTGCCTGCCAGATAACAGCGCCTTCGCTCTCGCCCTGTTTGATCAGGCCCTCGATACGGTCCTTTTGTTCTTTGTCCACGACGGCGCCGATGTCGATGCATTTATCAAGACTGTGACCCACCCGTAGCATGGACATGCGGCGCTTGAGCTTTTCTAGAAAGCGGTCGGCAATGCCTTCCTGCACCAAAAGACGCGACCCTGCGCAACACACCTGCCCCTGGTTGAACCAGATGGCGTCCACAAGGCCCTCAATCGCCCCGTCGATATCCGCATCCTCGAACACAATATAGGGCGACTTGCCGCCGAGCTCGAGCGTGAGTTTTTTGCCTGAACCTGCGGTTGCGCGGCGGATAATCTTGCCAACCTCGGTCGAGCCGGTGAAGGCCACCTTGTCGACGTCCGCCTTGACGACCATGGCGCCGGTATCGCCCTCACCCGTGACAATATTAACCACGCCTTTGGGCAGGCCCGCCTCCACGCACAGTTCCGCGAACTTGAGCGCAGTGAGCGAGGTAAACTCCGCTGGTTTCATCACCACCGTGTTGCCTGCGGCCAGTGCAGGCGCCACTTTCCATGCCAGCATCAGAAGCGGGAAGTTCCACGGGATCACCTGCCCCGCAACACCAAGGGCTTCATGATGGGGGAATTCCTCATCCATCAATTGCGCCCAACCGGCGTGGTGATAGAAGTGTCGCGCCACAAGCGGGATGTCGATATCCCGGCTTTCGCGGATCGGCTTACCGTTATCAAGGCTTTCAAGAACCGCGAGAATACGGCTGTGTTTTTGCACCAGCCGCGCCAGTGCATAAAGGTAGCGCGCGCGGCCATGCCCACCCAGAAGCGCCCAGCGCCCCTGCGCGTTGCGTGCGGCAGCAACGGCGGTATCCACCTCGTCCTGCCCGGCGGCGGTCAGCGTTGCCAGCTTTTCGCCTGTCGCGGGGCTATAGGTCGCAAATGTCTTTGCGCCCTTGGGCTTCACCCACTCACCGTCAATGAACAGGCCAAAGCTGGCGCTGTTGGCTTTCAGCCATTCATCCACATTCTTGCGGCTTTCAGCGGCTGGGGCGTAATCCATGCTTTCAAAACTTTCTTTCACACTCACTGGAGCCTCCCTTAACCCATTGGATGGCGGTAACCCGCCGAGTAGCCACCAAAGGCATGATATTCAAGCTGGCGCTCAAGGTCTCCGAGCAGACTTGACGCACCGAACCGAAAGAGCTTCGGGTCAAGCCAGTCACGGCCCACCTCTTCTTTTACCAGCGCAAGATATGCCACCGCATCCTTCGCGGTCTTAATGCCACCTGCGGGTTTGTAGCCAACCTTGAAGCCGGTGCGGTCCTGATAGTCGCGTATCTGGCGCAACATCACGAGGCTGACCGGCAATGTGGCATTCACGCCTTCCATGCCGGTCGAGGTTTTGATGAAGTCGGAGCCCGCCATCATCGCCACCATGGATGCCTTGGCAACCTGCGTCAGGTTGCCGTGTTCGCCGGTGGCCAAAATGGTTTTCATCAGCGCCGGACCACAGGCTTCCTTGAAGGCCTTCACTTCCGCGTATAGCGCCTCCCAGTTGCCGGTCAGTACATTTGCACGCGTAACGACGATATCGATCTCACGCGCACCAGCCTCAACCGAGCGGCGGATTTCCTCAAGCTTGGTTTCCATGGGGGCGAGGCCCGCCGGAAAGCCGGTGGACACGGCCGCTATTGGCACGCTGGAATTGCCCAGCACCTTCGCTGCACCCTCAACCATGGCATGATACACGCACACAGCACCCGTTGTCAGGCCCATGTCACCCATGTCAAACGCATCAAGAATATCGCGGCGCACAGGGCTCATGGCTTTCTGGCACAAGCGCCGCACCCGGCCCGGGGTGTCATCACCCGCAAGCGTGGTAAGGTCGATACAACTGATGGCTTTCAGCATGAAAGCGATCTGCGCGTCTTTCTTGACAGCGCGGCGGCCACCCAAAGTGGCTGTACGGCGCTCAACCGCGCTTTTGTTCACACGGATACCGTCCAGCCAGTCGGCATGGAAGCCCGCGCCTTTGTTAACACCCGTATCGGGCTTGTTCACAGAAGTCATGTTCCGTCCCGGTATTGATAAACTCGTGACTAAAAGACAGTTCCTGACCAAAAGGTCAAGAACTGGTTGCCGCCGGTTCCTTATTTTTGATGAAACCAGCCGCATACAAAAGCAGCCCGGCGATCAGATAGCCCGCAGCCAGACGGTGCGCCAGCATTTCGGCCCCACCAAGGCTCGGGATCGCCCAGGGCAGATACATTTCCGACGTTGGCATCACCGAATGGATAATGCCAAACTCGGTAAACAGGAACGCCGCAAAGGCAGCCAGCGCCGCCCGCGTCATCTTGCGGTCAATGATCCACACTACCATGGCGCCCCAAATAAGGCTGGTGAGGATATACCCCCGCGCCATGGCACCCAGAAGCATATAACCCGCCATCCAGTCTGCACCCAGAACGCCGTCCGTCAAGTGCGCAACCCTACCGTACAAATCTGACACTTTTGTGTGGGCATAATTGAGGATGGCAGGCACCGTGGCAAACAAAAGCGCCGGTGCATGACGCGCGTCACCACCCGTGAACGCAAGGCGCAGTATATCGCTGGCCACCACAACGAGGATGGGCTTCAGCACCGCCTCGGGGATAAGCTGTGATGCAAGCTCAATAACACCCAGAAAACCAATCACGGTAACGACAGCGGCCGCGCCAATGGAATAGCCCGAGCGCGCACCCATGCGTTTGTAGGTCGCGTGACCAAAATACGGCGTGGTTTGTACAACACCACCAAAAAGCGCGCTGACGGCGGTCGCTGCCGCGTCAAGGCGCACCACTTTACCAGCGTCAAAATTGTCGCCCGCGATGCGCGCACCTGCCACCACGTTGACCGCACTTGCCGCAATCAGGAGCGCAAAAGGCACAATGATACCAAGGTTGTTGGTCACGTCCCCAAAGACAGCCATATAGCCTTCAAGCGTGGGCACGGGCAGCACCGGCTTGAAGTCCACCGCCACATTGATGACATAGCCGTCACCGGCGCCCGCGAACGCCAGTATGTAATAAAGGATGGTGCCCGCCACGATCGCAAGGATCGAGCCTGGCATATTGAACGGCAACCGGTGCCCGGCTATCAACGCAAAGGCCATGATCACGAGGGAGACGATACCCACTTCGGGTAGCGCAAAGATGCCGTAGATCGCCTCGGCGCCGAGCCATACGGTGGCAATACCCGCCATGGCCCCCACCAGCGCCATTTGCGGCAACTGGTGTTGCATCGCGCGGCCAAAGTACGAAAGTGCAAACTTGATCGCCGCCATCCAGATGGTGCTGGCCATGCCAAGTATCCAGGCCTTGTCTGCCGCGGCCTCAACCCCCAGCGCGCCCACATTGGCGGCATAGGTTGGGCCGATAATGAAAAAACACATACCAAAAAGGGTCGGCAGGTCCATGCCCAGCGGGATGCTGGTCAGTTTCTCGTTCCCTGTTTCCCTCACCGTCTTTTTGGTCAGCCATGCGAAGACCAGGTTACCGAAGATGATGCCTACGATTGTGCCGGGGATGATGCGACCAAAAATATGGTCGGCAGGGAAATTGAACGCGCCCATCAGCACGCTGGCCAGCACAAACATATTCACGGTTACATCAAGAAAAAACGCTACCCCGGCATTGAGGTCTGCCGCAAACTGCGAAGACGGCGCGGCAACGCCGCCAAGCGCGCCAGTGTTCTTATTTTCGGCCATATGGTCCCCTAACTTCCCTTACTCTCGCCTTCCTTGGCGCTATTGACTTATTGTGGCGTGGTTGCGCTTGCACCCACAAGCTTATTTGAACGACGTGCGTTTGCGCACCGGTATCTTGAGGTTGTCTTCAAACGCGCGGAAACGTTCTTCGAGCTTCCATTGCATGCGTGCCTTCTCGCTGCCCTTCAGGAAATCCTGACACGCGGCGCCAGCGGTGCTTCCCTGTTCCGCATCCTGCGAACAAACAGCGTTGTCCCACAGACTGGCTCCGGGCAGGAAACTATAGCTCAGCGAGTTGCGCGACGCATGCCTCAGTTCAAAGTATGGCACGTCATAATCCTGATAAAAGCGCATGTATTCGTGGGTCAGGTCGATGCGCGAAACACCTTCGTCGTCGGTCGATAGCGCATAGGGCACCTGCATATCGCGGTACAGTACAATAGGGTGGTCTCGCCCATATACCCCAAGAATGGTTTCATTGCTGGTGAGGTTGATCTCAACCATGATGTCGCCTTTCACCATGCGGTCAAGAAGCCCCTCCATATTATCCTCATAGACGATATCGACACCGTGGCCGATACGCTTTGCGTGTCCAATCTCGATCGCTTCGCGGATATGGAATTCCAACTGGCGCGGGCGCACAAGGCCTATCGTCAGCTCCCCCGCATGCAACGCGATATTGCGTGCACCAAGATTCTGGTACAGATGATCAATCATGCGCATGTGCAAGCTATAGTCCCTGAGCGCGATATACCCGTCCTCGGGCGCGACAAGATTGGCGCCAACGACCATCCGCTCGTCTGCCATCATCTGCCAACCAAGGATGAACTGTGCATAGACCAGCGCCGGTTCAAGCTCCCGCACCACCTGATGCAAAAGGCGGATCTCCACATCACAGCCAGCATCGGCCTGGGGTGTGCCGCATTTCAGGATTTTGTCTTTTTTCTCATACGCCGCTTTTATCTGCTTGCGTGCGGACGCCACAAGATCAGGCATCGCCGCGCCAAATGCGCCCCCCATCAGGGTTTTATAGTCGGCGTCCAGGTCACCCGAAAGCTTCACGTCGCCCACAAGCGGAAACAGCTCTCCTAAAATGGTCGTTTCCATCAGTTCAAGATAAAGGATGTTCTGCTGTCCTGCACGGCGCGCAACCATCGCCAGTTCATCACCAAATCGCTTGGGGCTTGCCGCTTTGCGGTCAAAGGTAACAAAAAAATCGTCATGGCCTGACCAGTTGAGGGTAGGCACATACGACCGGTTCGAGAGCGAATTGATAATCTCGCGGCGGTGATCCTTGTTGGCGCGGGCTTCCATGGCTGTGATCCAGCCGTCGGCCGCGCAACTGTCGCCTTTGATCATGCGGATGGCTGGCACGGCCATGTCCGCGCACAGGCCATCTTCCGCGGCCCAGTCAAGCCATGTTTCGGCATAGATGGCGCCAGAGAGGTGGTTGTGGATGTCCCCGCCCTTCGGGAAGCTTTCCATCACCGGGCGAAGGCGGCCATTTTGGGCAGACCACGCCAGCGCGTCACCGGCAGTGCGCGCCTTGAGCGCCCGCTGGCTGTCAGCAACGGCACCAAGTGTCACCCCCAGCGACAACAAGCATGAAAGTGCGAAAGTGAGGCCCCGCATTTTTTCCTCCCTCAAATGCTTGCCCACGACAGCGATACTGCCTAGGCTCGCGCAAAGCTTATCCCATCGTTCGGGCAATTAACATAAGACAGATACCCAATGGCCAAACTGTATTTTTATTATTCCGCCATGAATGCGGGCAAAACAACAACGCTTCTGCAATCCAGTTTCAACTACCAAGAGCGTGGCATGAACACAATGTTGTTCACCGCCTCAATCGATGACCGGTTTGGCGAGGCCATGATCGCCTCGCGCATCGGCCTCAAGGCTGGCGCCTACCTATTCGACGCGAATATTGACCTTTTTGTCAAGATTGCAGATGCCCTGAAGTCACGCCCCATTCATTGCATCCTTGTGGATGAGGCGCAGTTCCTGACCAGGGACCATGTCTTTCAGTTGGCATCGGTTGCCGATTCGCTCAAGATTCCCGTATTGTGCTACGGCCTGAGGACCGATTTTCAGGCCACCCTGTTTGAAGGCAGCAAATGGCTTCTGGCCATCGCCGACGAACTGCATGAGTTGAAGACCATCTGCAAATGTGGGTCAAAAGCGACGATGAACCTGCGCATCGACAGCGAAGGCCGCGCAGTGAAGGAAGGCGCCTCCATCGAAATTGGCGGCAACGACCGCTATATCGCACTGTGCCGCAAACACTTCATGGAAAAACTGAACGGGCCCGAGCGCCTGCCGATGCCGGAAACAAGTTAAACCGAGGCTTTCCTGCGCAGTTTTGGCTTGAGGCCGAAGTCGCGGCGGCGAAAGCGGAAATACAACAGACCAAAACCAGACAACACAAACAACAGCCCCGTGCCCGCGGCAACCATGACGAGCGGGTTGTTGAAATTGTCGCGCGTGTCATAATCCATGATGTGTAGCATCCAGAAAAAATCATAAAAGCGCCAGACATCATTGCGCCGCGCCACCACCCGCGCCTGCGTCGGTGACACATAGATAAGTGTGCCTTCTGCGTCGTTCATCGCCACCTGCCACACCGGCAGTGCACCGCGATAGTCGTTTGGTGGATTACCCTCAATCAGCGTCGCCACCGGCATACCGGGTATGCCGGAAAAATCAGCCCCCGCAATCTTGAGCGCCGTCTCCTCGTTCACGGGCGTCAGGGGCTCGCCGGTTTCAAGCGCATATACAGCAACCGCGCCAGCCGCACCCTTGATCTCGACCGCAGGGATACCACCCACCGCGCGTGCAACCAGCGAGGTCGCTTGCGGGTTATCAAGGCCAGCAAGAAGGTTTTGAAGCTTGGCCGCTTCCACCAGCACCGGCGCCTGCACCGATTGGTTGTGTTCACCGCGCACCTGCTGGATCGGTATCCATGTCATCACCACACCACCAAGTGTCCAGCATACAAATTGGATGCCAATCAGAAGCCCGACCCACTTGTGGATTTTACTGACGAGTTTATGCGCGCGCATGCCTGCCCCTTGTAGTACCGCAATTCGTGAAATGCTCGCTAGCACACGTGTGCGTGCCCGCAAATCAAAAACGACTAAAACCGACCAAGTTCGCCATCCCGTACAGGTAGTATCGCTACCTCATTCATTTTTCATCGATCGTTTAAAACTTATTTATATCTGTATGTTAAACAAAAATATGCGACATATAAGTCACACCTTTTCGCATTTGTAAAAAAGCATTCCCAACATGCGACCAAAGCTACTCCCAATATGGTTAACCCACGCGTCTAGCACATAGAGACCTGCGTCTTTGACCAGGCTCCCAAAAGGGGAATGTGCATTCAAAAGAACAGCAGAAATGTCATTCCGCATGTGAAAACCACTAGGGAGAAAACGGCAATGAAAACTCATTATAGCCGAACAAAAAAAGGGCTGCTGCTCGCCAGCGCGTCAGCAATTGCTTTTTCAACTACAACCCCGACTTTAGCGCAAGAAGCTTCTGTCGATGAATTCGAGGAGGTTGTTGTTACCGGTTCCCGCATCAGGCAGAACCCGCTTGAAGCGCAGAACCCGGTGCAGATCCTGTCAGCTGCCGACATTGACCAATCTGGTCAGGTGTCTATTGCGGACTTCCTGCAGCGCCTGCCGATCGCGGGCTCTGCCATCAACCGCACGAACAATTCTTCGGGCAACCTCGGCTTCCCGCCAGACGGTTCCGGCATTGGCGCTGGTGCCAGCCAGATTGACCTGCGCTACCTGACGTCGAAGCGTGTGCTTGTCCTCGTTGACGGCAAGCGCTGGGTCCGTGGTTCAAGCGCATCGGGTGTATCGGGTGCGGTTGACCTCAACACCATCCCGACCGGTATCATCAAGTCGATTGAAGTGCTGCAGGACGGTGCGTCCACCATTTATGGTTCCGACGCCATCGCGGGCGTGGTAAACATCATCACCCGCACGGACTATGACGGCTTCAACGCCAGCGCCTACTACGGCATGTTTGACGAAGGCGATGGCAAGACACAGGAATATGATGTTTCCTGGGGTGCATCGAGCGAACGTACTCGCGTGCTGCTGGATGTCAGCTACACCAAACAGGGAGCGGTTGAAGCTGCCGACCGCGAATTGACGGCATATGCCATTCCGTTCGAGAACCTCGGCGCGTCCTCGGGCACACCGCAGGGCCGTTTTGTCTTCAACAACGACTTTGGTTCCATCACGCCAAACGACGGTGCGGGCGCCGTGCCGAACTTTGATCCGACCGACCCAACGGGGCCAAACTCGGACTATCACGCGTTCACCCTTCAGGACCGGTTCAACTATTCGCCTTATAACAAGGTGATGACACCATCCGAGCGCATCAACATCTTCGCCAAGGGTGAAGTTGACGTGACCGACACCATCAAGATGAAAACTACAGCGGCCTACAACAACCGCCGTTCGGTGAGCCAGGCCGCGCCTGAGCCACTGTTCTTCGGCGTCGACGCCGGTGCGGGTTTCTGGATGGACAACATCGTTGTACCGGAAGACCATCCATTCAACCCGTTTGGTATTGAGCTGAACTCAGACACCTTCGCCTTTGGTGGCCGCCGGCCTATCGAAGCAGGCCCGCGGGTCTTCACACAGAATGTAGATACCTGGTATGTGTCCAACACGGTTGAAGGCGAAGTTGAGTTTGCCGGCCGCCGCTGGTTCTGGGACGTCAACGGTACCTGGTCGCAAAGCCAGGCCAACCAGGTCAAGGACGGTGCGTTCAACGCCCGCAAGATCAGCGAAGCACTGGGTGACCCGGACGCCTGCGCCGCCCTCCCGGGTTGCGTACCGCTGAATATCTTTGGCGGCCAAGGGCCTGACGGCAATGGCACCATCACAAAGGCCATGCTGGATTACATCACCTTCACCCAGAAGGATGAAAGCCGGACGAAACTGTTTGATGTGTCCGCCAACGTAGCTGGCGAGTTGTTTGACCTTCCCGCGGGCCCACTGGGCGTTGCTGTTGGTTGGGAATACCGCGAGGAAAAAGGCCGTTTCATTCCTGACAATGTGGTGTCCTCGGGTGAAACCGCTGGCGTACCAGCCAGCCCGACCGCCGGTGAAATCCACGTGAAAGAGTTTTATGGTGAGATCAATGTGCCGGTCCTCTCCGACGCATCCTTTGCCAAGAACCTTGACCTTAGCGCCGCGTTCCGCACGTCTGATTACAGCACGTCCGGCAGCAACACGGTCTATAAGGTGGGTGCCGCGTGGCAGGTCAACGATGACCTGACGTTCCGTGGCAACTGGTCGGAAGGCTTCCGTGCACCAAACATCGGCGAGCTTTACAACACCGGTTCCCGCTTCGACAGCACGATCAGCGACCCTTGTAATTCAGGCGGTGGGAACACACCACATGCCAACTGTGCAACGCTTGGCGTGCCGGCTGATCTTGTGCAGATTAACCCGCAGATCAGCGTCACCACGGGCGGCAACCCGGGCCTGACGCCGGAAACCGCGGAAACCTGGACAGCCGGTTTCACCTTCAGCCCGCAAGGCATGGCAGACAGCATGGGCCTGCAAGGCATCACGTTTGAGGCGAACTACTATAATATCGCCATGGAAAACGTGATTCAGGCACCGAATGCATCGGAAGTCCTGCAAGGCTGCGTGGAAACGCTGTCTGATGTCTTCTGTAACGCGGTTACCCGCACTGCCAACGGTCAGGTCACCCGCATTGACGGTATCCTCACCAACATCGCGGGCATCAAAACCGATGGCCTTGACTGGACCATCTCGCTTGAAACGGTACCGGCAGACTGGGGTCAGTTGCGCTTCAAATGGGTGAACAGCCATCTGTTCAAGTTTGAAGAAACCACGCCAAGCGCGACGGGCGGCGATGTTGTGGTTGACCGCGCGGGCACCGAGCTTGGCTCGCCAGAACGTGCCTACATCAAGTTCAAATCCTCGCTGTTCATCGACTGGACACTTGAAGCCTGGACTGTTGGCGCGACCCTGCGCTACCTCGGCAGTGTTGAAGAAGGCTGCGGCGGAGTGATCGGTGACTTTGGCTTCACGCAGTATTGCACCAACGGCGCTGACGGCAACACGCTCGGCAGCACCTTCTACACCGACTTGCAGTTCACCTACCGCCCGGCTGCCTGGGACGATAAGGTGGCCTTCACGCTTGGTGTGCAGAACCTTCTGGACCAGGACCCGCCGCTTTGCACAACTTGTGACCTCAACAACTTTGACGGCACAATCCACGCAACGCCAGGCCGCTTCTTCTATGGCCAGGTTCAGTTCAAGATGTAATCTTGGCCTGAACCTGAAAAAAGAAAGGCGCCTCGCGGGGCGCCTTTTTCATTGAGAAGAGGCTCAGCCCATCAGCCAATGCCTTGGTTATGACCAAGAACGGACTTCACTTCGAGGAAGTCGGCGAAAGCGTGGTCACCCCATTCACGTCCATTGCCAGACTGCTTGTAACCGCCAAAAGGTGCGGAAAGATCACCCGCCGCGCCATTGATATAAACCATGCCCGTGCGCATTTTGGCCGCAACCTTCTGCGCCCGCGCGTGGTCTTTCGATTGCACAGCGCCCGACAGGCCATAGTCGCTATCGTTGGCGATACGCACGGCCTCGTCCTCATCCCCATAACCGATGATCGACAGTACGGGCCCAAACACTTCTTCGCGGGCGATGGTCATCTCAGGCTTCACATTGGCGAACACCGTCGGCTTCACATAGAAGCCACCTTCAGGGCAACCTTCGGGAAAGCCGGGGCCGCCAGCCACAAGGCGCGCGCCTTCGTCGATGCCAGCCTGCATCATCTCGCCCACCTTCCTGAACTGGTCGCCGTGCGCGATGGGCCCCATGGTGGTTTCGTCTTTGTTCGGGTCACCCGGCACAACGGTAGACGCTGCCTGTGCCGCGATCGCAGCGGCTTCGTCCATGCGGCTGTGCGGCACCAGCATGCGGGTCAGCGCGGTACAGGTCTGGCCCGTGTTGCGCATCACCGCCACAGTGTCGCGCGAGACAACCTGCTCAAGGTCCGCGTCATCCAGCACGATGTTGGCCGACTTGCCGCCCAGCTCCTGCGCCACACGTTTGATGGTTTTTGCCGCATTGGCCTGCACGGCAGACCCCATGCGCGTGGAGCCCGTGACAGACATCATATCTACACCGGCATGGCCCGAAAGCGCCTCGCCCACGACCTGTCCCTCGCCGTACACAAGGTTATAAACACCCGCAGGCACGCCGGCGGCGTCCATGATCTCGGTGAATATCTGTGCGCTATAGGGTGCCACTTCGCTGGGTTTGAGCACCATGGTGCAGCCCGTTGCGATAGCAGGTGCCACCTTGCAGCTGATCTGGTTGATCGGCCAGTTCCACGGCGTTATCATGCCCACAACACCAATGGGTTCCTTCACGATACGCGTGGGGCCCCGGTCTTCAAAAAACTCATAGGCTTTAAGCGCTTTGATCGCCTCCGACAAGTGACCGATGCCTGCAGGCACGTGGGCTTTTTGCGCGAGCGATTTTGGCGCCCCCATTTCAAGCGTGATGACCTCCGCGAGGTCGGCCGTGCGCCTTTTGTATTCCGCGAGAATATTCTCAAGGACCTCAAGCCGGTCTTCGCGGGTGGAAAACTGAAATGTCTCAAACGCCTTGCGAGCGGCAGCCACCGCGCGGTCCACATCGGCCGTGCTGCCGAGCACCATTTCGCCCGATTTCTGGCCCGTGGCCGGGTTGATAACGTCATGTACTTTCGAGGCATCGGCCTCTACCCATTCACCGCCGATATAATGTTTGTGAAGTGTACGCATTGTCGTCTCCCGGTCCCTTATGCTCGAACGCCCTATGGGCGCGTATTTCAAATCTACATGCTGCAAAGATGGGGCAGCGCGCGATGGATACAAGGCGCGAAATATGCCGCAGGCGTTGCGGGCACAGCACCACCTGACGCTGTGCCCGCATCTTCCTTATAGTCTGGCTGGTTAATCAGGGCAGCTTTTTCTCTCGTGCCCAATGGCGCAACCTGGCGCATATTCTCACGAAGTCTTTTGCGTTGCTTGCATCGCCCAGCTTCACGCAACCTTCATCAAGCTCCTCACTGAGCCCAATTTTCCGCAGCAAGACAGTGCTGCCCTCGGTATACGCGATGAATTTACTGTGGGCGAATGCATCGCCGGCAAAATCACGTGCTGCAGGAATTTGCGCCATCGCCTTGCCGCCCGCTTCCGACAGCAGGATAGCCACGGCGTCAAACAGCACCGACGGGCCACCATCCACTTTGAAATCCGCTGTGACGGTCGTGCCGTTATCAAGTTCGATCTCGCCTACCCGTTTGCTGACAAGTATAATTTCAGCGCCCGCTGCTTCAATCTCTGACTTCAATGTATTCAGCAGGATGGAAGGGCTATCTTCAGCGATCAGCACACCCAGTTTGCGGCCCTCAAACGTCTCGGGACTGTTTTTGAGGATGCTGAGAGCCGGAGACGGCTTCAGGTCCTGCCGGGTTGGCCTGGCGGCATCCGCGGGCTTCGGCATCTTCCGGACACCAAGGCCATCGGCCACCGTTTCCGCCAGCCCTTCGTCGATGTTCAGGAGATGAGAGACAATTCGCACACGGATTTCCTCGCGCTCAAGCATGCTTAGCTCAAACGTAATGGCATCTGCGATATGCCCCTGCTCTGTCTCGGTCTGGCTGATATAGAACTGCCGCGCCTGGGAATAGTGGTCGGCAAAGGTTTCGGACCGAACGCGCTGCTTGGGGGCATCCAGCTCTTCCGGGTAGCTTTTGAAGCCTTTATCGCTTTCGCGCGGGCCACCGTCCTCTCCCCATGAATTTGGCTCATAATTGACACGCCCTTTGGGGTTGTGCATCGCCATATGACCATCCTGCTGGAAATGCGCAAAGGGGCACTTGGGGGCGTTGATCGGGATATGGGTGAAGTTCGGGCCGCCAAGCCGCTTGATCTGCGTATCAAGGTAAGAAAAGTTCCGGCCTTGCAACAGCGGGTCGTCCGTGAAGTCCACGCCCGGCACGATGTTCTGCGTGCAGAACGCGACCTGTTCGGTCTCAGCAAAGAAATTATCAACCACGCGGTCAAGTACCAGGCGCCCCACCGGACGCACCGGCACCAGCTCTTCGGGGACAAGTTTGGTCGCATCGAGCACGTCAAAATCAAACTTCTCGGCAAAATCTTCGTCAAACAGCTGAAGCCCAAGTTCCCACTCCGGATACTCACCGGCCTCGATAGCATTCCAAAGATCCTTCCGGTGGAAGTCCGGGTCGGCGCCGTTGATTTTAACGGCTTCGTTCCAGACCACCGACTGCATACCCAATTTCGGTTTCCAGTGGAACTTCACAAAAGTTGACTTGCCCTTCGCATTCACAAGGCGGAATGTATGCACACCGAAGCCTTCCATAAAACGGAACGAACGCGGTATAGCTCGGTCAGACATCACCCACATGAGCATATGCATGGCTTCAGGCATCAGCGAAATGAAATCCCAGAAATTATCGTGGGCCGACTGGGCCTGCGGGAACCCCCTGTCGGGCTCGGGTTTGACCGAATGGATAAGGTCGGGGAATTTCATCGCATCCTGAATGAAAAAAACCGGAATATTATTACCGACAATGTCCCAGTTTCCTTCTTTGGTATACAGCTTGACGGCGAAGCCACGTACATCGCGCGCAAGATCAACCGAGCCCTTGCTGCCCGCGACCGTTGAAAACCGGACAAAGGCCGGTGTCTTTTCGCCCGCGCGCTGGAAAATATCAGCAGAGGTAATATCGGACAGATTTTCGTAGGTTTCGAAATAACCGTGCGCGCCGTAGCCGCGAGCATGTACCACCCGCTCCGGGATGCGCTCGTGGTCGAAGTGGAAAATCTTTTCCCGCATGACGATATCTTCCATCAGGGTCGGCCCTCGGGAACCGGCCTTGAGGGAGTTTTGGTCGTCGCTGACCGGAACACCCTGTTGGGTGGTCATAATAGTGTCGTCCGACGCCTTCTGGTGTGTTTCGCCCCCTGACGGCTGCTCGACAGTTTCGTCATGAAAAGTTGCTTTGGCGGGCTTGGGTTTCTTTGCGGTTTTTGTGGTTGCAGATGCCATGGATCACTCCTCTCAAGATGTGCCTCGAAAGGGTCCTCTCTCAACCATAAATATTCGATAAGGGAATCTTTGAACAATATAATTTTCGCGTGAAAATAGTATAGGCCACTTGCTCAAAACGGGTT
Source organism: Kordiimonas aestuarii (assembly GCF_025574465.1). Taxonomy (GTDB): domain Bacteria; phylum Pseudomonadota; class Alphaproteobacteria; order Sphingomonadales; family Kordiimonadaceae; genus Kordiimonas; species Kordiimonas aestuarii. Next base: position 149,823 of record NZ_JAOBPP010000016.1, on the reverse strand, counting down.
TTTGCTGCGCCGCTTCGCCATCGCCTTCGAGAACATCAACCGCCAGCGGTTCGGCAGCCAGCGCTGCAGCCGGTCAACCCGTTTGGCGTCGCGCCCTACAAGGATGCGATATTGTCCCCGCCTGACGCCCTCAAGAATGATGTTCGCCGCATCCCCGGCGGAGGTTTCAATCATATCCCTGAACCCCTCCTGCGCGCGGGCGGCGCTGGTGTCACCCTCAACATTGTGCAGGTGCTTGCCGTTGAGCACGATATTGGTATCCACCCCGCCCGGATGCACACTGTGCACCTGCACCCCGGTGCCCTCCAACTCGTAATAAAGCGACTCGTTAAAGCCTTTCACCGCATGTTTGGCCGCGCAATAAGCCGATTGGCTACCGACACCGATGAGGCCAAAAAGACTGGAAACATTGATAATATGCCCCTGCCCGCGCTTGAGCATGTCGGGCAGGAAAGCCTTGGTGCCATGCACCACGCCGTAGAAATTAATATCCATCAGCCATTGCAGGTCAGTATAGCTCATTTGCGCGACCGTATCCGAAAGCGAGACGCCGGCATTATTGAACACCGCATCAATCGCCCCAAGCTTGATGGCTGCGTCCGCCGCCGCTGCTTCCATCGCGCCACGGTCGGCAACATCAAGCGTGTGCATATGCACATTGGCCTGGTGTTTCTTGACCTCGGCACATGTGCGCGCGAGGCCATCGGCGTCAATGTCTGTCAGGTATAAGGCTGTGCCCTCCCTTGCCATGGCGAGCGCCAGCGCGCGGCCAATGCCTGAGCCGGCACCGGTGACGAATGCGGTTTCCAGTTTGCTCATACCGTCCCCCAAGACCTAATTGCCAAAGTGGCTTTCAAAAAAAATAGCCATATCCGCAATTGCCTTGCGCCCTTCGGGGATCATCATCGCGGAGAAATGCCAAACATGGTGCATTTTCGGCCAGATATCCAGTTTAACCGCCACTCCTTCCGACCGGGCCCGCGCCTCAAAGCGCACACTATCATCCAGCAGGATTTCGTCGTCCCCCACCTGGAGAAACACCGGCGGCAGACCGGCCTGTTCACCAAACAACGGTGAACATCGCGGATCGTAGGCCGACAGGTCACCCCGGTAGGCATCAGCCGCGTAATGAATGCCGTCAGGGTCCAGCATGACATCCTTGTCTGCATTGACCCCGATACTTTCGCCACTGCCCGTCAGGTCCAGCCAGGGTGAAATAAGCGAAAGCGCCTTTGGCATGGGGCGGCCCGTATCGCGGATAACGTGGGCTGTTGCGAGCGTCAGGCCACCGCCCGCACTATCACCCGACAGGACAACGGGCAAGCCGGGGTTCTTTTTGATAATCCAGTCATACGCCCTGAGTGCGTCCTCAATCGGCGCCGGGCATGTATGCTCGGGTGCCAGGCGGTAATCCAGCAGGAAAACTCTGGCATTGCAGGCGCGTGACAGGCGCCAGCCCAGTTCACGGTAGGGGCGCGGTGCCCCCCATGTATAACCGCCGCCATGTGCAAACAGCACAATACGGTCCTCGCGCGCGCCTTTGGCCGTGATCCATTCACCCTTGATGCCGTCACTTCTGTCAACTTTGTCAATTTTGCACTGGCCTCTCGGCGGCCCCGGCAGGCGCTCTTCCATCGCCTTCAGCGCCTTACTGAAGTTTTTCAGGCGCACATCATCGGGCGTTCCCGGCGGCATCTTTGGCCTGAAAACAGAGCGGATTTTGCGGCGTGCAAGCCACGCGCGAATAGACATTGATTTTCCCCCACGGTGTCGGCAGCTCCCGTTGCCTTGACATTCGTTCCGTGTAGCATGTTAATGATCATCATTATGTAGTCAATGCCGCACGACAATTCGATACACAATAATACGCCTTGGGGAAGGATCGGGATATGACAAAAGCTTTGGCTGCACTTTTGGGCGCGGCGGTCATGCTGACTGCATGTGGGGAAGGCAGCAGAGAAAACGCTTACACGGATGAATTCAGCGCGCCCGAGTATCTCATCGAATTTGGCAAGATGTTCAGTGAAGGCGTGCAAAAGGTCTCGGACGCCCCTGTCTGGCTATACACCAACATTGGCGGCGGCATTCCCAACACCGTGGTGATCGAAGGTGACACCGGCCTGATCATCGTCGACACCACGCTCAAGCTTGAAGATGGCCAGAAAACCATGGCAATGATCCGCACCCGCACGGACAAGCCGGTGAAGGCAGTGGTTTACACCCACCACCACAACGACCATGTCGGCGGTGCAGCGGCCTTTGTTGCCCCCGAGGCTGCGTATGCTGGCGACGTGCCGGTTATCGCTGCTGCCAATTTTGTCCAGGAAATGCAGGATGAAAACGCCGTTACCATCCAGGTCATGGGCATGCGCGCGCTTTATATGTATGGCACCCTTCTGGGGGAAAAAGGCGACGGGCAGGATTATCATGTCGGCCTTGGCGGCCGCATCATGCCAGGTACCATGGGCTATGTGGAACCCAACACTTTCATTAACGGCAAACGTGAGATGACCATTGACGGCATACGTATGGAACTGTTCCAGACCGGGGGCGAGGCCGCGTCTCATATCGCCCTGTACCTGCCCGACTATGACGTCATGCTGTCCGGCGATGAGATACAGGGCCCCACCTTCCCGAACCTGCACAGCTTGCGCGGCACCAAACCCCGCGATGCCAACAAGTGGATCGACGCCATTGATGCCATGCGGACCTACCGCCCCCGCGCCATGGTACCAAGTCATGGCCCCATCGTGGAAGGCAAGGATGAGGTGGAGCGCATCTTCAAGGTATATCGTGATGCGATCCAGTGGACCCACGATCAGGCGGTGCGGCTGATCAACAAAGGCTACACCCAGGAGGAACTGGCTGAAGCCCTGCCAGAACTACCTGAACACCTGAGCGTGACACCCTGGACACGCGAGGTGTATGGCACGGTTAAACACAGCGTACGTAACTATTTCACCGGCTACATCAGTTGGTGGGACGGTGACCCGGCGACCCTGAACCCCACACCGCGGGTGGAACGCGCCGGGCGCACCATTGCCCTGATGGGCGGACGTGATCGTGTATTGTCGGAGGCCCAGAAAGCAGTGGACGACGGCGACCCCCAATGGGCATCCGAGTTGCTGACATATCTGATCCGCGTGGATCACGGCGATGACGCGGCGCGGCAGCTCAAAGCCCGGGCCTTGCGGCAAATCGGCTACAAGACGCTTAACACCAACTGGCGCGGTTTTTACCTCACCGGCGCGATGGAACTTGAAGGCGATGTGGACAGTGTGGCGATCCAGAACCGGCTAAGACGCCGCTTTGACGCCAAAGCCATCCCAAGCGACCGCCTGCTTTCATTGATGCGCTACAAACTTGTGCCCGAAGACGCAGAAGATAAACACCTCACCGTCGGATTTAATTTCCCGGACAGGGGCGAAAGCTTTGCACTGGAACTCAGGAACCAGATCCTTGTGGTCCATGAGGGACAGATGGCAGGCACGGATGCGACCCTGACACTTGATCGCACCACCTATGACGCGATGATCCGCGGGGAAACCGGCTTTGCCAAGGCGCTGCTTGCGGGGGACATTAAACTGGAAGGGAGCAAGCTTGACGTACTCAGTTTTTTCAGTTCGTTCGACCTGGAAACCAGCGCCATTCCGCTGGTGGTGCGCTAGGCACGTGAAACATGCCGGAAAGCCCGTGAAACATAACTATTGCAATCATTAATGGAAAACATTAATGATTGCAGCAAGGTCAATATATATCTTCAGGAGTACAGGGTGGCCAAAACCCCCACACCAGCCCCGAGCGATGGCAAGGCCAGACGTGCGGATGCAACACGTGCGTCCCTCATTGAAGCGGCTGAACGGCTGATTGCCCAGAAGGGCATCGCCCATGTTTCAACCCGGGAAATACTACAGGAAGCAGGCCAGCGCAACCAGTCAGCCCTGCAGTATCACTTTGGCTCAAAAAACGGGCTGGTGCGCGCCACCATCAGCGAGCGCACGCATGAAATTGATGACCGTCGTCTAGAGCTGATGGAAGACTGGACGGATGCGCCCACCCTTGGCCAGGTTATCGAAGTCTTGGTGCTGCCCTTGGCCGAGCGGGCGGAAGACGATGAACGGGGCCGCTATTATCTGATCTTTCTCGGCCAGGCCATCACGCAGCCGGACTGGGATCTGCGCCGGGCGATCAAGGACTTTGAAATCACCGGCCTTGAGCGCGCCTACAAACATTATGATGAATTACTGTCGCACCTAAGTGATGTCCAGCGCATCATGCGGCAGGAAATCTCCTACGATGTGGCAATCCTGACGCTCAAGCGCTGGTGCCTGCGTGGTTGTGAGCAAAGCGCGGCCGAAGTGGTCGATACCGTGGTGAAGGCCTGTGTCGCCATCCTTGAAATGGAAACCGACTTCAACTGAGGTTAACCGGTCGCCTGTGTGGGTGCCACAAGGAAATTGGGGCTGGGCTTGCCGAAGAAATAGCCTTGCCCATAATCCACCCCCATCTGGCGCAACAAGGTTGCATGTTCTTGTGTTTCCACCCACTCCCCCACCGTGACGATACCCAGATCCTGACATAAGGTGACCATGGAACGCAGAAACGCCCGGTCTTCCTTGCTGGCAAGGGCATCGCGGATATAGGCCCCGTCTATCTTGAGCGCGTCAACCTTCAGTTTCTTGAGGTACTGGAAGCCTGCCGCACCGGCGCCAAAGTCGTCAAGATAGACCCTGAAGCCGATCGCCCGCATTTCTACAAGCACCTCGCTCAGCATATCGAGGTCATGAATTTTGGCTGACTCTGTAATTTCAAGCGACAGGTAATTGGTGAGGTCCTTGTTACCCCGCAAAAGCGACATCAACTCGGAAAGAAAACCGACATTGGAAAGCGACCGTCCAGACAGGTTCACCGCGATGCCAGGCGACCCACCCTTTTTGAGCATTTCCCGGATCTTGTAGATGGCAAGAGTCACCACTGCATAGTCAAACTCGTCGATCAGGCCGATGTCTTCAGCAAACCGGATCATCTCCCACTGGCTTTTGATCGCCGGCGGCAACTCAAAACGTGTCAGCGCCTCAAAATGATGCGTTGTTCCCTTCTCAAGGTTCACGATTGGCTGGAACACCAGCGAGAACCGCCCCTCATCCAGCACCTCGCGAAAGGCGCGCACTCGCTCCTTGGTTTGCCCAATCAGGGTTGCACAGTTTTTGCGAATATCATCAATCGCAAACCCGTCATTTTCAGAGGCAAAGTTTTGCAGGCTGAAAATCAACGCCCGGAGGTTGTCGGACTCGCTCAGTTTCGCTTCGGAAGCATCGATGGTCGCACTGGTCAGCGACACACCTGTTGTACGCTTCAATTCCTGCGCAAAGTCAATCTTCTGCGCATTGGGGTCCGTCTTCTCATGGACGACGGCAAATTTATCATCCCCCAGCATGGTTGCATGGGCGCCGCCGACCGAGAAGGATTGCAGATACTGCTCGATATCGCGCTGCGTATCTTCGTCGATGTCCTGTCCGCCATTGGCCTCAAGGATGGTAACGAGCATATTCTGCGCGGCCTCGGCATTGCCTTCGAAAAGCCCTTCGAGACGATCAAAGAACTCTGCCTTTTTGTCTTCGGTCTTTTTATCCGGCGCCCGTTTGGTATCGCTTTTACCAAGCCGGTACGGCCGTGACAAAACCATGTAAATCTTGTCGGTTGCCGTCGGCAGCTTGGCCAGAAAAACCGCAAACTCCTGACGCGCCTTGCCTTCAGCGCCCACAGAAACCGTGAAGGGGCCCAGCCGGTTTGCGCCGGTCAGCATCTTGGCGGAGCTTTCGATCATGCTGCGACCACGCGATGTCAGGAGATCGAGAAAGCAGGTGTCGGCCGCGATAACACCAATGCTGTTTTTGATGGCACCGTCAGCGCTGATGATGGTGAAGTCATGAGCAAGCTCAAGCAACACGTCCCCAACACAGAACGCATATCCCAAAAATCTGTCAGGTACCTTGCTCATCGCAAACCTAAATAGCCGCCCCTTTGATGACACGCCGTGTGTGGCATCTGACCCCAATCCTGCTATTTGGCATACATAAAGTTATCAAACCGTAAAATGACATCCATTATTTCGCCAATTCGGCAAAGTTAAGCACAGCGAAAAACATTCGTAAACCACTAAATAGAAAGGGGAATTTCATGTATCCCTCTCGCCATAGTGAATTGCGCTCACCTCGATGCACGTAAAATCACGGTCAAATTATAACCATGGGTTTCACCCATACACACAGTTCGTGTGTATAATACGAAATTTAACCAGTCACCAATGTGTCAAAGTCAGGCGCTATCCATAAGGAAACGGCAGCAACTTCCTTGCAAATTCAGTTTTCAGGTGGCAGGCTCCCGTTACGTTATTGATTATATTATCAATATGATATCTGCGGGGAGGCTTTAGAGATGCTCAATACAACCATACCGACAAGTCGTCGTAGTTTCTTAGGCATAATGGGTGCCAGCCTTGGCGCTGCCGCCCTCAGGGGTCACACGGTCAAAGCCAGCGACACTGTGCATTTTACCCATGGCGTCGCCAGCGGCGACCCGCTGCAGGACAGGGTTATTCTCTGGTCCCGCGTCATTCCCGGTTCAGGCGAAGCAAAAAACCTGAAAGTCGCATGGCAGGTCGCATCCGACGATAATTTCTCCGCCATTGTGTCGGAGGGTAGCGCGACAGCTGCGGTGAGCCGCGACCATATTGTCAAGGTTGATGCTGATGGCTTGAAGCCCGGGACTATATATTATTACCGCTTCATCTGTGATGGGGTGACAAGCCCGGCAGGGCGCACCCGGTCCCTGCCCGCCGACGGCACCAAACACGCACGTATGGCCGTCATCTCCTGCTCGAACTATCCGCAGGGGTATTTCAACGTGTACCGCGAACTGGCCAACCGTGATGTCGAAGTTGTGCTGCATCTGGGAGACTATATTTACGAATATGCGACGGGTATTTACTCAAACGATGCCGCTGTTGCCAAGGGCCGGGCGGTTACACCAAAAAATGAATGCTTAGCGCTGGAGGACTACCGCGAACGGTATGGCCTCTATCGCAGCGACCCTGACCTTCAGGCTGCACACGCGGCGCACCCTTTCATTTGTGTATGGGACGATCACGAGATCGCCAACAACAGTTGGAAGGATGGTGCCGAAAACCATAACGCGGGCGAAGGGTCGTACGCGGAGCGCAAAAAAGCCGCCATCCGCGCGTATCATGAGTGGTTGCCGGTCCGGGAAACAACCACCGGGCAAACCATTATCCGCCGCAGTTTCAATTATGGCGGCCTCGCCTCGCTCATCATGCTCGACACCCGGATTGAGGGTCGCGACGCGCAACTGTCCTATGAAACCGACCTGCCCTATCGCACCTTGCCCTTTGACATGCGGGATGCAAGCAAGCCCAAGGCACTGCTGAGCGCTGAAGCAATGCAGGATGTCCCCCCCGACGCCATCAGGGATATTCCCGTGCCCTTCGACTTGCGCGGCGAAAAACCACAGCCGATGACAGACCTCGCGGAGATTAAAAAGCTCGACCCCAAAAAGCTGCCGTCCGGTTTCAGTTACCTGCCCGATGGTGAAAAATTTCGCAGCGACATTCTGGGCGACAAAACGCGTACCATCTTGGGCAAGGAACAGGAGGACTGGATCACTGCTGAACTTCAGGTGTCAAAAGACGCCGGTGTTCCGTGGCAGGTGTTTGGCCAACAACTGCTGATTGGCAAGGTTCCCATGCCCTACCTGCGGGATGAAGACCTCGACTTCAGCGATCCAGCTTATATCAGCAAGGAACGGTTCAAGGCCGCGCAGATGATCGCGCAGTTGCAATTGCCCTTCAATCTCGACTTCTGGGACGGCTACCCCGCCTGCCGCACCCGTATCTTCGAAAGCATCAAGGTACACGCGAACAACGCCGTTTTCCTCGCGGGCGACACCCACAACGCCTGGGCTTTCAACCTTGCCGATGAAGACGGCAATGCCGTTGCCGTCGAATTTGGTACTCCCAGCATCAGTTCGCCGGGCCTTGAGACCTACATCCCCGCGCAACCGGCAACCGTCAAAACCGCCCTGAAAAAAACCAGCCCAGAACTACAGTATATCGACAGCGAACACCGTGGCTGGCTGGAGCTTGACCTTACACCTGAACGGGCGACGAGCACCTGGTATTTTGTCTCAACCGTGCTGGAACAGGAATATACTGTTACTGAGGGGCAGACAGTGGAAACACGCGCAGGGAGCCACCGGCTGAACTGACAGCAACGGTGCGCCGGTACGCGCCGGGCCCTGTTACCGGCCCGGCATACCGCTGAAATATCGCACCGGCGTGAACCGCCCGCTGCCTGCGGTCGGGCGGCATAATGCGGGTGGCCAATGCGCCGCCAACAGAAAGCCCTTGAACTTCAGGGAAAAGCTCTTACTTTGTATTTCAAAGTACTTTAACAAAAATATTCTGGTAATGGACACACCTCATTGTAAGAAAGCATTTGTTAACCATATGGAAATGAAGGCTTGTGCGGTATGGTTTGTCGCGTCAGAGCGGGGGAAATATTGATGAATGATAAAAGTGAACTGCTGGGTCAGCTCAAGATCGACCGCAGCCAACAACAAGAAACCAAAGGTACATCTCCGATAACCTACATGCTTGGTGGTGGTGTGGTTGTCGCCCTGCTTCTGGGCGGTGCCTACTTCATGCTGGGGATGGGGGCTGACACGCCCTCGGCACCGTCGAAGCCGACACCGGCAGCGCCGGCACAGCAAGGCGCCAGCACGCCATCGGCACCAGCCGCCTCCCAGCAGGTACCTGTATCCAATTCAGTGCTGAATGCCTCGGGCTATATCACGGCGCGGCGCATGGCAACTGTCTCTGCCGAGGTCATCGGCCTGATCACCGATGTGACGGTTGAAGAGGGCATGTCGGTCAAGGCAGGCCAGGTACTCGCCCGGCTTGATCCCACCCTGCCGCAGGTTGACCTCGACCTCGCCGAAGCACAGGTAAAGGTGCTGGATGCACGGCTGCAAAGCACACAGGCGAACCTTACGGAAGCAAAGCGGGTGCTCAAGCGCGCAACCGAGCTCAAGAGCAATGACTTCTCCACCGAGGCTACGGTGTCTCGCGCACAGGCCGATGTGGAAAGCCTGACGGCGTCGCTTGCCAGTGCCCGCGCAGACATTGATGTCGCGAAGCTGAGCGTCAAGCGCCAGCGGGAACGGCTGGACGACCACACCATCCGCGCACCCTTTGACGGCGTGGTAACGGTCAAGGCCGCGCAGCCAGGCGAAATTGTCTCCCCCAGCTCCGCAGGTGGTGGGTTCACCCGCACGGGTATCTGCACAATCGTGGACATGACCTCGCTTGAGATCGAGGTGGACGTGAACGAAAGCTTCATCGGCCGCGTATTTGAGGGGCAGGCAGTCAATGCCAACCTCGACGCCTATCCAAACTGGGATATCCCGGCATCCGTGATCGCCATTATCCCGACCGCCGATCGCGCCAAGGCCACGGTGCGTGTGCGTGTCGGCATCAAGATTTCAGACCCACGTATTTTGCCTGACATGGGGGTCAAAGTAGCATTCATGAAGGCATAACAAACAACCGGAAAGCTCATCTTCTCTTAAGACAGGGGGACAGACAGTGACAGACAACATCCTATTCGACCTTAAAGGGGTCCATAAAAGTTTCACCCGCGGCAAGGAAACGATCAAGATTTTCGACGGGCTTGATATGCAGATCAAGAAAGGCGACTTCCTTGCCATCATGGGGCCATCGGGCTCCGGCAAGACCACGCTTCTCAACATGCTGGGCGGCGTGGACCAGCCCACATCAGGCGAGGTGCTGTTTGACGGCAGCCGCGTGGACACGCTCTCCGAGGGGCAACTGTCCAAGTGGCGCGCCAACAACATCGGCTTTATCTTCCAGTTTTATAACCTGATGCCGATGCTCTCAGCGGCACGCAATGTCGAGTTGCCGCTTCTGCTGACCAATCTCAGCAAGAAGGATCGCAAAAACAGTGTTGAAACCGCGCTCAAGCTGGTGGAACTGGCGGACCGGGCCTCGCACCTGCCAAAAGAAATGTCCGGCGGCCAGCAACAGCGTGTCGCCATCGCCCGCGCCATTGTTTCGGATCCGAAACTTCTTCTGTGTGACGAACCGACAGGTGACCTTGACCGCCATACAGCGGATGAGATCCTTGAGATGCTGCAACTGCTGAACGAGAAGTTCGGCAAAACCATCGTCATGGTTACGCACGACCCATCGGCGGCCAAATATGCCAAGCGCACCCTGCACCTCGACAAGGGGGAATTCGTTGAGAAGGACCTCGCGGCATGAGTGACATATATCTGATTTTCAAAAATCTGACGCGCAAGCCGCTCAGGCTGTTCCTGACCTGCTTCGCCATCATGGTAGCCTTTCTCATCTTCGGCGTGGTTACCACGCTCAAGGACGCGCTGAATTCAGGCATTGAACTGTCGGCGGACAATCGCCTTGTCGTCGTCAACAGCATCAACTTCACCCAGCCCCTGCCCTATGCCTATGTAAACAAGGTCAAGGCCATTGAGGGTGTGAAAGACGTCGTGCACATGAACTGGTTTGGTGGTTACTATCAGGAACCGGCAAACCAACTGGTCACCATGGCGGTAGATCCAGAAAATTACCTCAAGGTTTATGAGGAAGTTGTGTTGAGCGACGCCGAGCGTGACAGCTGGTTCCGCAACCAGCGCGGCATGCTTATTGGCCGGGCTATTGCCGATGCTTACGGCTGGAAGGTCGGCGACATAATCCCGATGTCATCCAACATCTTCTCCAACCGTGAAGGCGGCCATACGTGGGAGATGGAAGTCTCCGGTATTTTCGACGGACGTGACGAGCAGTTCGGCACCAACTTCGCCGTGTTCCATTATAAATACTTCATGGAAACACAGACCTTCGGCGGAGACTGGGTCGGCTGGCTGACACTGACGACCGATGACCCCGCGTTGAACGAGCAGGTTGCCAAAACCATTGACGAAGAATTCGCCAACTCTGAAGCCCAGACAGATACCAGCACCGAAAAAGCCTTCAACAAGGCATTCATTGAGCAGATCGGCAACATCGGCCTGATGATCTTCGGCATCGTCTTCACCGCCTTCTTCACCATCCTTCTGGTGGTGGGCAACACCATGATCCTCGCTGTCAGGGAACGCACGGGCGAAATCGCCACACTCAAGACCCTTGGCTTTACCGCCAAACGCATCTTCACCATGATCCTCGCGGAATCCATGCTGCTGGCGTTCATCGGTGGCCTTGCAGGCCTTGGCCTTGCTTACATGATTGTCGAAGGCGCCAAAGCCTTCCTGGCGCAGTTCCTGCCGGGATTGGTGCTGTCAGACACGGTGGCCCTGCAGGCTGTGGGTTTCATGGCGCTTCTCGGCCTTGTCACCGGCCTCGTCCCCGCGATCAACGCCTATAAACTGAACATCGTAACCGCATTCAGCCGGAGGTAATCATGGGATCGATCTTTTCTCAAATATCGGCTGTTGTTGCGATGAATATTCGCAGCCTGCCACAACGTTTCTGGATGTCGCTGGCCATGGTCATCGCCAGTGCGGTTGTTGTTGCCATCCTTCTTGCCTTCCTCGCGATGGCCAAGGGCTTTTCGGCCACGCTTGATAGTGCGGGCTCTGAAAATGTGGCCATTTTTACCCGCGAAGGCTCGGCGGCGGAACTCAACAGCGTCATCAGCCGGGACCAGGTCAACATCATCGAAACCGCGCCCGGCGTGGTGAAGGATGAAAACGGCCCGGTTATCTCGCCCGAGCTTTATGTCATCGTCGACGGCATCAAAAAATCAAGCCAGACAGAAGCCAACATCCCGCTGCGCGGCATCGACGAGCGTGGTTTCGCCATGCGCAAGAACGTGCAGATCACCGATGGCCGCATGTTTACCCCCGGCACCAACGAGATGATTGTGGGCGCTGGCATCCTGCGGGAGTTTGACGGCTTCGCGCTGGGGGAGGAAGTACGCTTCGGCAAGGTTATATGGAAAGTGGTTGGCGTCTTCAGCACCGGCGGCAATGTGTTTGAAAGTGAGCTGTGGGCGGATGTCAAGGTGTTGCAAAGCCTCTATAACCGAGGCAGCAGCTATCAAACCGCCCGCGTGCAGATGAGCAGCCCCAACGACCTTGAAGCCGTCCGCAAGTTCGTAGCGGACGACCCGCGCCTGAACCTCGATGTGGAAACCGAAGAGGCCTACTTCAAGGCCCAGGGCAAGCAGCTCAGCTACATGGCCTATTTCGGCTGGATCATCAGCTCGATCATGGCGCTGGGGGCGCTCGCCGGGGCCCTGAACACCATGTACACCTCGGTTGCGGAACGCGCGAGGGAGATCGCCACCCTACGCGCCATCGGCTTCTCAAGCCTTTCGGCGTTTGTGGGGACGATTGTGGAAGCGCTGGTGCTGGCGGCCATAGGCGGGGCCTTTGGCTCGATCGTGGCCTTCCTGCTGTTTGATGGGCTGAATGCTTCCACGCTTGGCGGCAGTTTCACGCAGGTGGTCTTCTCGTTCGAGATGACCGGCGACCTATTTATCCAGGGCGGCATTATCGCGCTGATGATCGGTTTCCTCAGCGGGTTTTTCCCGGCCTTCCGTGCCGCACGCCTGCCAGTGATCGTGGCGTTCAGAAACGCGGCATAGGGCACAAGAGCAGAGATATGAAAAGGGCGGGTTTCCCCGCCTTTTTTATTACATCAGGCACACCTTCAACGGCATCCATATCCCCATCAGCAACATCATCATGCTTTCGGTGAAGGACACAAAGCCAAGCGGTACGTTTGAACTGCCGCCCACACAGGCGCACTTGAGTTCGCGCTTCTCAACCCACACCGCCTTGAAAATACTGACAGCGCCAACAAAGCCAATGATAAAGGCGACCGGTGCCGACAGCCAGACAAAGACACCTGCCGTCATCAGCACACCGGCCAGCGCCTCAAGGAAGGGATAAACCCGCCCGTAGGGCACCCAGCGGCGCGCCAGCAAATCATAGTTCAGGAACATGGTGGAAAAGCTTTCCACGTTCTGAAGCTTCTGGATGGCAAGGATAGCCATGGAGAGCGAGATAAACCATTCAAGCGCCCTGAGGGTAAGCATGTCACCATATTGGTGCCATGAAAGCCCGAACGCCAGCAACGCCGCCACCGCAAAAATGGCAAGGACAGGCTGGTAGCTCGTGTCGCCCTGTTCCTCGGGCGGAGGGTCCAGCTCAAAGAAAACACGCAAGTCATCATAGCCGCCGATACGCTTACCATCAATGAAGGTCTGCGGGGTGGTTTCGACACCATGTTTGTCCATAAAGGCGTCGGTTTCTTCCCGCGTTTTCAGGTGATGGTCTTCCACGTCATAGCCCTGTCTCTCCAGAAGGTCCCTGGACTTCAGGCCATAAGGGCAGAGATGGTCCGGCATGACCATGCGGTAGAGAACAGCTTTCCTGTCAGGCATTGGTCGGCTCCTTTCAAAGCCAACCCTATATGCCGAGCCATAAAAATTCTGTTGGAAACCCTGTGTTAGCCCTCGGAAAACTCATAAGCCAGCTCATAGCGGTGCACACCGTCTGCAACCTTGATATCCAGCGTGCCTTTAGCTCCCCTGTGCCACTGTCGGGCACCACCTTTACCGTCAGGCTCGGGCTGCCACGGTCCATCACCCCAAAATGCTGCAGCGCGAACGTTCCGGCTTTACCATTCAGGTTTCCGGTCACCACCTCCAGCGCCACATAACCGGCCGACCCCTGCACACCGCCCATGGCGGATATCATCATGCCCTTGCTACTGCCACTTAGCGGGCCTGAAAACTGCTTGTCTATCGACAGGGCGTTCAGGGCCATACCTTCAGGGAAAACATCCGCTTTGGGCTCAAGTTTGACCTCAAACGTTCCGCTGACTGTATTCATTCCTCATTGTCCTTTTTTAATGGTCATGCGCGCCACCTGCGCCCATAGGCACACGGATATCTTCCACAAGAATCTGCACACTTTCAGGCGGTGCCGGGGTAAAACGGTCCACCACAAAAGCAACGGCAAAGTTGACAATCATGCCCACCATGCCAATGCCTTCCGGTGAAATACCAAAAAGCCAGTTCTCGGCCACATTGGCCTCGGGCACCATGAACTTGAAATAGATGATGTACCCGGCAGTGAAAAAGAGGCCGGACAGCATGCCCGCAATCGCCCCCTCCTTGTTCATGCGCGTGGAAAAGATGCCCATCAATATCGCCGGGAACAGGCTGGCTGCCGCCAGACCAAAGGCAAACGCCACCACCTGTGCCACAAAGGCCGGTGGGTTGATACCCAGATACCCGGCCACCGCAATGGCCACCGCGGCGGCCAGCCGCGCGGCCCTCAGTTCCTGCGCGTCCGATATATCTTTCATCCATGTGCGCTTGAGAAGGTCATGGCTCACCGCGGTTGAAATCACCAGCAGCAACCCGGCAGCGGTTGAAAGCGCTGCGGCAAGGCCGCCTGCTGCCACCAGCGCGATCACCCAGCCGGGCAGCTTGGCGATCTCAGGGTTGGCCAGCACCATGATGTCACGGTCGACATACACCTCATTCCCGCTTGCGGTCACACCGTTGGTAATGATCCGTTCGCCATGATCGCCGCGTGCTTCGCCTTCAAATTCCGGCTTGCCGTCAAACGGTGCCCCGGCGCGGTACTGGATGACCCCGTCGCCATTTTTGTCGCGCCACGCGATCAGGCCCAGTGCTTCCCAGTTTTTGAACCACTCGGGTGTTTCGGTGTAGGCGGTCTCATTGACTTCGGTAATGAAGTTAAGCCGTGCAAATGCACCCACAGCCGGTGCCGTAGTATAAAGCAGCGCGATAAACACCAGTGCCCACCCGGCGGAAACCCGCGCGTCAGACGCCTTTGGCACGGTGAAGAAGCGCACAATCACGTGCGGAAGCCCTGCCGTCCCCACCATCAGCGCGGCGGTGATTGCAAAAACATCAATGGTGGATTTGCTGCCATCGGTATAGGCGGTAAAACCAAGGTCTATGAGCGCACTATCCAGCTTCTCGAGCACCGTAAGGCCGGACCCATCCAACACCTCCGCGCCAAGGCCAAGCTGCGGGATGGGGTTGCCGGTGATCAGCAAGGAGATGAAGATCGCCGGCACGGTGTAGGCGAAGATCATCACACAGTATTGCGCCACCTGCGTGTAGGTAATGCCCTTCATGCCACCCAGCACGGCATAGATAAACACGATTGCCATGCCGATCAGCACACCCAGATTAATGTCCACCTCAAGAAAGCGGGAGAAAACGATACCCACACCGCGCATCTGCCCCGCCACATAGGTGAAGCTGATAAAGATGAGGCACAGCACCGCGACAAGCCGCGCAGCGTCTGAATAGTAGCGGTCGCCGATGAACTCAGGCACCGTGAACTTGCCGTATTTCCTGAGGTATGGCGCCAGCAAAAGAGCAAGCAACACATAGCCCCCGGTCCAGCCCATCAGATAGACGGAACCGTCGTAGCCCAGGAAGGCGATCAGCCCGGCCATTGAAATGAACGATGCCGCGCTCATCCAGTCGGCGGCGGTTGCCATGCCGTTCAGCACCGGGTGCACGCCCGTACCCGCCACATAAAATTCCCGTGTGCTGCCAACCCGCGACCAGATGGCGATGCCAATATAAAGCGCGAAGGAAAGGCCGACGAATAGATAGGTAAGATTTTGTGCGTCCATGATCAGCCCCCTCAATCTTCAACGCCGAAGGCGCGGTCCAGCTGTTTCATCCGCCTTGCATAGACAAAAATCAGCACCACAAAGGTGAAGATGGACCCCTGTTGCGCGAACCAGAAGCCCAGCTTGAAGCCCAGAACGGTGAACTGGTTCAGCCAGTCTTCAAGCAGGATGCCTGCGCCAAATGACACCACGAACCAGATGACCAGCAGTTTTGCCAACAGTTTCAGATTGGCGCGCCAGTACGACCGGCGGCGTGCGACATCTTCCGACGCTTCTGTGCGCCCTACTCCGGATTGCATAAGACCTGATCCTCCCCTAGTCTTCCCGAACTTCCCGCCTGCCAGACTGGAAGAAAGCGCGCATTGCGTCAATTCATTGTTGTAGAGAGGTGTCCGTGACAAGCACGACCGAGGTTGAAGCATACCTGCACAAACACATCCCCATCTCCGCCCCCATGGGCGTGACGGCCATTGTTGCAACCCCTGCGCGGGTGGTGCTGCGCGCGCCGCTTGAGGCCAATATCAACCATAAAAGCACCGCTTTTGGCGGCAGCCTTCAGGCGCTGGCGACCCTCAGCTGCTGGACGCTTCTGCATATCAACCTGCGCCATGAGGCCCGCGCGGGGGAGATCGTGATCTCCAGCAGCAATATTAATTATATCCGCCCCGTGACCCAGGATTTTGAAGCCGAGGCCACGCTGCCTGAAGGTAACCGCTGGCCGCTGTTCCTCAAAACATTTGAGCGCCACGGTAAGGCGCGCATCCAGCTGACCGCCAGCATTGTCGAGGATGACGAGCTGGCGATTGATTACACCGGCTCCTTCGCCGCTCTGAAAAGCTGAACCGGCGCTGGATTGCCGCGGAAAGCGGCCTAGTTTCAATACATTGAAACAGGCGACAGCACAGGAGGCAGCGATGAGCAAAACAGATACATTCCTCAAGACATGGCACAAGGCGGTGCAGACATCGGACATGGCGCTGCTTAATAGCATCGTAGCCGAAGACGCCGCCTTGCTGTCGCCCGCGTTCTGGAAACCACGCGAAGGCCGGGACAAGGTGGTCACCGTACTCAAGGCCGTGTCCGAGACCTTCGAGAATCTCACCTACACCAAGGAATGGGTGGACGGTGACGAATTGATCCTTGAATTCAGCACCAGCGTGGGCGGCAAACAATTGAAGGGAATCGACCGCATTACGTTGAACGCGGATGGCAAACTCAAGGAAATTGAAGTGATGATCCGCCCGATGAACGGCCTGATGGCACTGGCAGCCGCGCTGAATGACAAGCTTACGGGGCTTGTGGAATAAAGCCTGGCCATGACCAGAAAAATCTGGGGCGGTGACTGCAAGCAATCACCGCCCAAGCGAACATGAAAGATGGGTTGAAAGGCCACCGGTATTCCCGGACGGCAACACGCCCGAAAGCGTGTCTCCCTGCCTCGCCTCAAGGAGGCGCCCACCACTGAGAGGCAAGGCAAATCGGATCTTCGCTTCCATGTTCATGATACCTGCAACCACCACCAATAATGGGCAGGCATCCACGCAACGATCGCAAGCTACCCATTCCTGACTATTTGGTCAAGTTTGAAAATGCAAAAAAACCACATCTTCCCCCACCCGTTTGCCTACCCGTGTGCAAGAGGCGGAAACCCCGGCTTGAACGGCTGGAACTGACGGTCAGGCGGGCTTGGGCGGCGGCTTTAGCTTGTCAGCTTCGCGGGATTTGGCCGGGATATTCTGCAGCCGTCGCACCGTGACGGTATTGGGGCTTGAGAAATAGAACTCCAGCCCGGTTTCATTGAGGATGCGGGCAATCGCGGCCTGGGCGCTCATCCTGCCCCGGATCGCAGCGCAGGGCGGCAACTCGCGGGTATCGACGGCCAGAATAAGCTGCACGCCTGCCTGTTCCGAGTATTTAAGCAACGCAGCCGTTAACGGCTGCGCCGGAATGTCGAAGCTGAACTGGCGTTCGTCAGACGCCACGGCGCCGCGTGCCAGTCCGCTGGTGAGAAGAAGCAAAAACAGCAACGCCTTCACGGCGCGCAGGATCACAGGACCTTGCATCATAACCTTCCTAATGGCGGCACACACCGCACGCCCCTTCCCTCACTCTTAAGACGTTACGGACACATTATCTGAGAATAATTTCAAAGATATGGCACTCTCTATGGCCACCCGCCCGACCGCAACGGCCGCTTTAAAACCGCACGGTCATGCGTGCATAATAATAGCCGCCGTTGATACCCCATGGCATGGCAACCCACGGGTAAACAAAGTTGCCAAAAGCTCCCTGCTGACGCCCTTCCGATATCCAGCGCGCAAGCGCATTGTTGGGTAGCTTGTCGGGATAGGTGTTGAAGACATTGTTGGCGCCAAGGGCAAACATGGTGTTTTCACTGATGTCGTATGAAATTTCCATGTCCACGATCACGGCCTCCCCCGCGCTGGTGGTCGGTGACCGGTCTAGACCGTAGACATCATAAGCCAGTTCAGGCGGGATGCCATTACCGGCAGCGGTATAATAGGCGGATTCGGTATTGCCATAAAAGTTTGCCCGGACAACCGCACCAAACCTGCCTTTTTTATAATCGGCGGTCGCATTGGCGCGGAAACGTGGCTGGCCCTTCTCCACGTTCACGCGCTCCGCCAGCGGAAAAAAGACCGGCGCGGGGATACCGGCAGGCGCGTTAATATTCCTGATCTTGGTCTGGTTCCAGCTCAGGCTGGTGGTCAGGTCCAGCGTCCCTCCGGCAAAAGTGGTCTTGAAGCAGGCAACAAGGTCCACGCCGTAGGTTTCGGTGTCCACTGCATTTGAGAAGAAGGACCCGGCCTCAATTGCCCCAAGGCTGACGCCCGGCGGCAGGTCAAGCGTCGGCCCAAGTACAATGCGGTCTGATATCTTGATGCGGTAGGCGTCAAGGGTCACAAGCACGCCTTCGTCTGCCTCCCACACCGCGCCGAGCGACAGGTTTGTGCTGGTTTCATGCCTGAGTTTTTCAACACCGTACGCCGCGGCGAGCGGATGCCCTTCGGGCGCAATAAGCGTCTGCAGCAGGCCTTGCGAATTGGTGTTGGTGATCACACTTGAGAACGCGCGCTGCGCCAGCGCCGGTGCGCGAAAACCCGTTGATGCCGCCGCCCTGAGCGCCACCGCGCGGGTCAACTGCGTGCGGGCCGACAGCTTGCCGGTCAGCTTGTCCCCGGTGCCGTCAAAACGTTCATAGCGCGCAGCCACGGTCATCCACAGGTCATCAGACGGCTCAAGCTCGCCTTCGACATAGAGCGCAAAGCTGTCGCGCCCCTTGCCGCCAGCTACTTCCCGGCTATAACCGGGAAAACCCTGAAAGCCGCAAAAGGCCACCTGTTCCGGGTCCATGATCGAAGGGGCAAACTCGCCGTCAACCATGCCGCAGGTATAGGAGGCCAGATCCCCGGCCTCGATGCCATACTGCTCGTCCCTGAATTCGAACCCATAGGCGAGATGGGACAAGAGGCCCGTGCTGAAATTGCCGCCGGATGCATCAAAATTGACCGTCAGTTGCTCAAATTTGAGTGCACCTGAAAAGCCACTTGTCGGGCTGGCTGCCGCCGGATCACCACCATTGTAGTAGGCAGCGGACGCCAGAGAGACATTCACGGTGTTGGACGCACCAAAGGCAAACCGGGTTGCGCCATAGGTCGCGCTCAGGTCATAATTCCAGCCGTCATCGGCGCTGTAGCGAAAGCCAGCCGCCTGGCTGAAGTCGGTCACATCCGTGCTTTGAAGCGGCAGGAAGCCATCAGCATACAATTGCGGTACCGTGCGACTGGCCACAAACGGGTGACGGAAAAAACCGCCGGAGAGGCCTTCGCGGTCACTGAAACCACCAAACAGATAGACCTTGCCGGGGCCATTGCCCGGCAACTCGGCGTTCCACATCATCGATGTCGCTTTGACGTCGGTGTCACCAATGCGCATGATCACCTCACCGGTGATCGAGCTTGGCCCGGCCCGGTTGGTTGCCGCCTTGTCACGGTATTCCGCCGTCAGGTTGATGAAGCCGCTTTCTGCAAGCGGCAGGCCTGCGTTGGCCGCCACATAATAGGTGTCGCCGTCGCCCTCATAGGTCTGGCCCCAGCTTGCGGTGATCATGCCGCCTTCGGACTGGTCATTCAGGACGACATTAATGACACCGGCAATTGCATCGGAGCCATATTGAGCCGACGCGCCGTCCCGCAGGATTTCCACCCGCTTGATCGCGGCCACCGGAATGGTGTTCATATCGGTGCCTACCGAGCCCTTGCCCACGGTATTTTGCACATTCACCCACGCCTGACTGTGGCGGCGTTTGCCGTTGACCAGAATGAGCACCTGATCAGGCCCGAGGCCCCGCAGGGTCGCCGGGCGCACAATGTCCGTGCCGTCGGAGATGGTGGTTTCGGTATAATTGAAGCTGGGCGCCAGGGTTTGGAGCAGACGGCCGGTTTCCACATGGCCACTGTGGCGGAGCGTGCCGGTATCAATCAGATCGATCGGCACATCGGTTTCGCCCACTGTGCGGCTGCGGTTGCGGGTACCAACCGTGATAAGCTCCTCAAGGAACACTTCATTGGCTTCATACGCCGGGCGGTGTTTACGGTCGTCGCGCGCCTTTTTCTCCGGCGTGATGTCGCGCATTTCGGGCGCCACTTCGACATAGTCGGTCCGTGCCCGCACGATAACCGTGTTGGGACCGGTGAACCGATATTCAAGCCGTGTCCCCATGATCAGGCTTTCAAGCGCTTCGGTCACTGTCTTGCGGCCCGTCAGCGCCTTCCTGAGCGACAGGTCTTTGGCGCCGTCCGTCAGGATAAGCTGCACGCCCGCCTGTTCCGAAAACGCCAGCAGCGCCTGCCTGAGGGATTGCGGTTTGATATTAAACTGGACCGCGCGGTCATCTACCTGAATGGCAGCCGCACAAAGATGAGCCGTCACCACAATTGTGGTGGCAACCGCGCCGGCAAGCCTTCTTTTCCAGGCCCGTGCGGACAGCTCCATCGTGTGTTTTCCTCCCGGGACAACACCCGCAGGTGTTGCAAAAGCACCCCCATAAAGGGCACTTAATTGTAACCAACCGTCGCTTCTCGTGAGCGACTTATCTGATCACAGTATCGGAACTTTGATCCGCCATCATCAAAATTGTGCTGTTTCCAAGATGCACAACTTCAATGGGATAGCCCTGCTCCAGGCCTTCAAGCCAGGCCTGAACCTGATCAGGGTACACCGTCCCGGTGAAACGAAGCTGCCCAACAGCTTCGTCCCCGATGGTGATTTCACTGGCAAGATAGCGATTCAGCTCTGCGATCACATCGGCGATTGGCAAATCGACCATGGTCAACACACCAACGCGCCAGCCAAGGTCCGTCACGTCATGGGCTACCACGGGGGCAATCGCGCCCTGCATGGAATAGCTGGTCTGACGTCCGGCGGTAACAAGCGCGACGGAGGAAGCCGCGTCCGCATCCCGTTCCGGGTCCGTATCGGCAACGGGGCGGACAGCAACAGTACCCTCAAGCACCTGCACTTCTACGTCGCCGCCCGTATTGCGCACATTAAAGACTGTCCCTATTGCTGTTACACTGCCAAGGCCAGCCCGCACCACAAACGGGCGTTTCGGGTTTTTGGCCACGGTGAAAATCGCCTGCCCACGCTCCAGCGTGATGCGGCGCTCTGTCTCCGTATAGCTGACGGCAATGGCACTGCCCACATTCATCTCGATAATGGAACCATCCGCGAGGTTCACCACGCGCTGCTCGCCGTTTACCGTCTGATAGGTTTGTATTGCTGGCGCGGCCGGCATCTCCCCGCCGGAAAGCACCACATAAACCGCCACAAGCGCCGCCGCTACGCTGGCCGCCATCGCGCCCATCCAGCCAACGTTAAAACGCGGCTCGGTGCGTTTGCTGCCAGCCTTCGGGGCAACCATCGAGAGCACGGAACCGCCAGGCGTCTGGCTTATCGCCTGTTCGGCTGCCGGAAGTGCGGCGATATCTTCTTCGGTCGCAGTCTCAAGCACGCCCCAAAGCGCCTCAAGCCGACTGAATGCGCGACGATGACCTTCATCCGCCAACAACCATTCCTGCCACGCGTGAAGCTCCGACCCTGAGATAGTGCCATCCTGCAGGCCGAGATAATAATCCGCCGCCTGCTCCAGCACTGCTTCACTAATGTCCTTATCACTCACTGGCATGTGCCCAGCCCCTACTGAATGCCCCACGTGTCAAGCTCGTTGCTCAGTTTATCCGAACAATGAACCAGCGCACGCAGAACGTATTTCCGCACCATAGAAGACGTCAGCCCCATGTCTTCCGCTATGTCCTCATAGCTTCGATGCCTGAACTTATACTCTATGAAGGCGTGACGGCATTTGGGCGGCAACGCCCCGATGCAATCGAGCACCTTCTCAAGCGACTGTTTTGCAGCCAGCGAGCGTTCGGGGGTAAAGCCGAACATCTCGTTCACTTGCTGCTCCGGCGCGGCTTCATCCACATAAGCCTGCGCCAAACCACGACGCCGCACCCGGTCGATGGCGATGTTGGTCGCCGTCCGGAAAAGGAAAGCCCGCAGGAACCCGATGGTGCTGCTGTCGTCAAGCCTGAGCAGGCGGACATAAGCCTCCTGCGCCACCTCGACGGCTTCCTCATGCGATTTGAGCCGGCTCGTGAGATACCGGACCAACTCGTCATTGTGGTTCTGGAACAGCGCTTTGATGTCGTCTTTCGACAACGGACGGTCGCCAGCACCACCTTCCGGTGCCAGTGCATCATCCCCTTGCACTTGCGGCTCTCGCGCGCGCTCCATAGCCCTCTCCTTGCTTTCAAGGACGAACAACATACCGGGCTTGGGAATAAAATTGTGAAAAAATTTCACAAGAAACCGTTTCTCGCACGCCATCCCGAAAAAAATGGGGCGGAAGGCTCACGGCCGGTCCGCCCCCAGTTTTGGGTAACGCGAGAAATACCCAAAAAATTTCAAACCCTTACGAGTTTCACGCTTTAAAAATAGCGCGTCAGCCTGAGCGTCACCTGACTATCCTTACGGAAGCCATAAAGAATATTGGACGTGTCCACGTTCGCAAAAAAGCGGCTCTCAAGCTCCATCACCCAATAGTCGCCAAAGCGCCGGGACGCTTCGACAAGGCCGGACATGGAGCCGTCCTCCATGTCGACAATCACACCGCCAAGGATGCTGGTATCCGCCATATCGTTCATGGCGTACCGAAGTCCGGTGAAAAGGTCATTGTCTGACGGGGTGACAGGCGCGAACGCCGGGTTTTCAGACCGGCCGTCATACTGGTATTCCACCAGCACACCAAGGTCCGCCCCTGCTTCAGACACGCCGTAGAATGTATATTCCACCCCGCCCACGGCAGCGGCGAAGGTCTCAAACGGTGTGTCGCGCACGATGCCTTCAAACTTCCATAGCCATGCGTCGTGCGTGTACTGAATGTCCGCCCCGAACTGGGTGATGTCATCATAATAGGGTGCGAACACACCACGTTCCGCATCCAGAATCAGCCGTGGGTCACGGTCTGCCCCGCGGAAGAACGAGAGGCCCACATCCCAGTCACCAAAATAATGGCTGTAGCGCAGGGCGAAATCCACATCCGCGTCATCGTCCCCGCCCTGGTCGAACCGGGCGAGGTCATTGTCAACCAGATAGGGCGCACGGAAGCGGCCCTCTTCCCCTGCAAAGGTGCGCTTGCGGAAGGCGGGCAGCACATAGGCCGTCAGTTGGCCCCAGTCCTGAAGCGTGGATATCTCGACCATCGGCTGGCCGAGCTTGTCCTCATTGTCGATATCCTCAACCGTGTCGAACTGGTTGATGATGTCCACAAGGTGACGGCTTTCCGCCACCCCCCAGAAAACCTTGGCAAGGCCTGCGCGCACTGTCCAGCTGTCGCCGTTCCAGCGCACATAGGCTTCGCGCGCATCTGCGTGTGTGCGCTCGGCGTCCTTGGCATCAAGCCGCGCGAACGGCACAAACACGACGTCCCAGCGGTTCTCGTCATCTGTCCAGCGTATGTCTCCCTCCATCTGGAGGGACGGCTGAAAGGTATCAAGCTGGCGGGGATATGCGCCCCTCTCGAGAAATGCGCGCATCTCCAGACCCGCCGAGCCTGATACCTCCCACTCACCCGCGTGGGCCACATGTGGCCCACTGGCGAACGCAGCAAGGGCGGCCACCAGAAGGGGGAGTGAACTTCGAACCATCGTCGTCATACAGCCAGCCCCTAGCGAATGCGCTTGAGAACGCCCTTGTCGAAATCATTGTCCGACAGGCCGGTCCCGAAGGTGTAATCGCCATATGAAAGCGTGGTGGATTTGTTTGTCTGGTGGTTGGTCATCACCAGCTTGTGTGTCCGCCAGATGCCGTCATATTCGCGGTAGTCTTCAAGGCTGAGGGTTTTCAGCAGCGAATCCTTGCGGTCGTAAAACTCGATCTTGCGTACCTGATAGACATCCTGGTCAACATAAGCCACCTGACGCGTATAGCCCGAGTTTTCATAAAGCGGGAACCGTTCGACCACATCCATGGTCATGCCGTCCACCGTCTCTTCACCGATGTATTTATACTTGTATTTATTCAGCTCGGTGGAGGTGAAATCCTCAAACGCAAACTCGGACCCGACAAAAGGGCCGGACTTGTTGGCGCTTGAGATGCGTTTCACCCGCTTGAGTGCAGGCAGGAAAAGCCACTGGTCGTCCGGTTCCAGGATTTTGGCGTGGCTCAGGAGCGCGGTACCCTGCACGTCGCGCGGGGTGACAAACACGGTCAGCGACTTGTCGCCCACCTGTTCGTTCTCGCGCTCCAGCGTCTTGAAATACATCTCGCGCGTGGATGTTGCGCCAGCGGCGTTTGTCAGCGTCATCACCGCCGTGACTTCACTGTCACCAAACCCGGTGTCGGTGCGGTCGGAGCGGGCGGCAATATCATACCCCTTGTCCTCCGCGTCATCCGCCCAGGTAATCGGGTTGATAAGCGAATATCCGAGCGTAACAACGGCAAGTATGGCCGCCAACCGTTTACTGCGCAGCTTGGGTCTGTGCATCATCTGTGTCTCCTGTCCTGTCGTCTTTATTTGTATTTGTGATCCAGTTGCCTGATCCTCTGAGCAGAAGAGCAGGCAGGAAAAGAAAGTCAAAAATAAGGGCAAAGCTGATCGCTAGCGCGGTCAGAAGCCCAAGGTCGGCATTCATCTTGAAGTGCGAGGTGGCAAGATAGGCAAAGCCGACCACCAGCACCACGGTATTGACCACAAGCGCATAGCCTACGGTTTCAAACGCGTAGCGAATGGCACCCGCACGGTCGTAGCCCTTCTCGCGCACGCCGCGCACAAACTTCGACAAGAAGTGCACGGTGTCATCCACCACGATACCAAGCGACACACTGGCCACTGCGGCAACCGAAAAGCCCACCGTGCCCACCAGAAGCGCCCACGCCCCGAAGGCGGAGAGGATAGGCAGCGCGTTTGGCACCATCGACAGCGCGCCAATGGTAAAGGAACGAAGCGCAAACATCATCACGACACCAATGGCGACAATTGCCGCGATATTACCCGCGATCATGCTGGATACATTGCGTTCCGCCACATAGGTGAACATTACCTGAGCGCTGGTCGGCACCGTGGTCTTCATATAGTCCGGTGCGTTCTCGGCGATCCACGCCCGGGCGGCATCAAGGAATACCTTGGTCTCGGTCGTCGAGATATTCGACAGGGTCGCCGTCACCCGGGTGGCGGACTTGTCGATATTGATCCGATCATTGAGGTCAAGGCCATAGGGCAGCGACAGCTCGTAAAGAAGCAGATACTGCGCCGAAAGCTCCCGGTCGTCCGGCAGGGTGTACCAGCTTGCCTCATCGGCGTGCATGTTGCGGTTCAGCCGCTTCATGATGTCGGTCAGTGAATAGACGTGCGTCACATTCGGCTGCGTGCGCAGGAAGGCGGTGAACTCGTCCAGTTTTTCAAGGAACTCAGGCTCGCTCACGCCGCCCGACCCCGGGGACTGGACCGAAAATTCAATCGGATAAAAACCGAAATAGTCGTTGGAGAAATCCGCATCCTGCCGGAACTGGATCGAGGGGGAGAAATACTCCGTCCACTGGTCATTGAATTCAATGCGCGGCATCGCCGCGATCAGCAGCACACCCACCGCGCCAAGGCCATAGAACAGCTTCCTGTTGTTGCGCACGACAAAACCGGCCAGGCTGCCCATGAAGCTGTTGCCTGTTTCCGCCTTGGGTTTTGGGGCCCGCATCGGCAGCCAGCTTATCATCGCCGGCAGGAAGGTGATAGACATCGCCCACGCCACCACAATACCAACAGCCGAGATATTGCCCAGATGCCAGAAGGGCGGCGCGTCCGAGAAATTAAGCGCCAGGAAGCCAATCGCGGTTGTCAGCGAGGTGACCATCACGGCGAGAAAGTTCACCCGTACGGCTTCCACAATCGCGTCGCGCTTGTTCATGCCCGCCCTCATGGAATTACGCATGGTGATCAGGATATGTACCGCGTCGGCGATGGCCAGCGTCAGGATAATGGTGGGCGCTGAAAGCGCGATGGGTGTCAGGCCAATGCGGGCAAAACCCGCAGCCCCCATGCCGATCACGCTGGCAAAGGCGATCATCAACAGCGTCACAACCGTGCCGGAGACACTGCGTACCGTCACCGCCATCAGGACCAGCAACAGCAGATACATCAGGGGGATCATCTGCGTGGTGTCGGCAAAGCCAGCTTCCTGAAAGGCATTATTGAGCATGGAAACGCCAGTCATGCGGATTTCATGCCCCGGATATTTCGCCAGCATACGGTCTCTGAGGTCGCGCGCGAAGGCCACGGTCTCGGGCACCTCAAAGGGTGACGCTTCCGGGTATTGCACCACCACATTCACCGCAATGCCGCGGCCATCGGCGGTGACAAGCTGGTTCCTGAGTAGCGGTTCCGTCAGCGCAATCTCGCTTTTTTCGGCAAGCTCGTCCGCTGTCAGGCTTTCCGCCCCCTTCACGAGGTCCTCGACGATCAGGTCGTCTTCCTCGGCATAGGTATGCTGGAAGTTCGACAGCGAATCGACGCGAATGGAATACGGGATCTGCCACGCCTCTGTCGTCAGCTCCTCCACCAGCGCCAGGGTCTCGTTGCTGAAGACATCGCCTTCAGCGGGCACAATGGTGAAAAAGAAATTGTCATTTTTGGTGTAGGTATTCTGGAATTCCTCGAACGCCTGCAACTCAGGGTTAAATTCCGAGAAAAAATCGCGGTAGTTGTTGGAAAATGTCAGGAAGCGGGCGCCTGATGCCACGCCTACGGTAATCAATAAGGTGGCGAAAATAACAAGCCACCGCTTTGCAATCACAAAATTCGCCAGTTTGACGGCAAATTCATCAATCGCAGTCATTGTCTTGGGCATGATCTGCTCCTCGCTATTATGTCACCCTCTGTGCCGGGTGTGTCGTGCCTCGGGCTGCTAACGCCTGGATCATACAATGAGATACTGACAAAAATTGTCAGCAGACATGCCTTGCCTGCCCCCTTTAATCGCCAAACGCTTGTCCCTATATGGGATGACGGGTACAATTTTTGAAATTGATATTTCTGACATTGGAAATTCACGCCATGAATTTAGCGGGTATAGATTTAAATCTTCTGGTTGTTTTTAATGCCGTCATGGATGAACGGAACGCCACACGCGCGGGCCGCAAGATCGGCATGTCGCAACCGGCTGTCTCCAATGCGCTCAACCGGCTGCGGTTCCTGATGAAGGATGACCTGTTTGTCCGCGGGCCGGACGGCATGCGCCCGACCGCGCGTGCGCTTGAGCTTGAAATCCCGGTGCGCCGTGCGCTGTCGGAGCTTGAAGAAGCGCTCGACCCCGTCTCTTTCGACCCGAAGCATGCAGAGCGTACCTTCACCATCGCGACTGACGATTATATGGCCATGACCCTGCTGCCATACCTCTCCAGCTATCTGGTGAATGAGGCACCGGGCGTGAACATTCACACCACCCCCGTGCAAGGAAGGCTGTTTGAGAAGCTCGATGCACAGGAAGCCGACTATGGCCTCGCGCCCATGGGTGATGATGTGCCGGAACGCTTCGGCCGCATGGAAGTGGGCACGGACCATTTTGTCTGCCTCATGCGCACGGACCATCCGCTGGCGAAATATGATGAAATCCCCTTGGAGGAATATGCCGCCGCGCGCCATATGCTGGTCTCCCCCCGTGGTGACCCGCGCGGCTTTGTTGACGAACAGCTTGAAGCCATGGGCATGAGCCGCAGGCTGGTGATGGTGGTCAACCACTTCGGCTCCGCGCCGATGATCATCAGCTCATCCGACCTGATCGTCACCGTGCCGTCGCGCATGGCCGACAAATGCACCGAATTTTTCGACCTTCATGTGGTGCCAAGCCCCATCAGCCCGCCCCCCGGCATGGTGGGCGCGGTGCTTGTGTGGCACAAACGGCTGACCAACCACCCGGCCCACAGCTGGTTCCGCGACCAGATATTGCGCGCCAGCCGCGACCTTGACGAACACGGCCTAAAACGCCCCGACAACCTGCTGCATGGCCGCCAGTGCATGGCCGAAGGCCTACCGAACGGCGGCGGCATGAGCGTGCGCGAAGTGGCCGCGCAGGCGGCGGTGAATAAGCGGCCGGCGGAGTGAAGGGGCTTGCGATAGATGATATTTGAACGATAGAAATAGCTTGATTAGGATCGAAGCCATGAAATGGTTGGATAGTGATTACCTAATTCCATTCGGTCCCGGCTTTTTTGCGGGTCTTCTATTCGCTGTATTCATCGATACAATACACATTGAATGGCAAAGCATAAATTGGAACGCAGTGGGCGCTATCGCTACATTCCTCGCTGCTCTGACCGCTTTACTTCTAGGGACAATGCCGTCCTTTCTCAAACGCAAGCGTCTTATGAAGGCAGTGGTACTAGATATAGTCCTTATAACCTATACACTTAAGGATTTGAGAAACCGCCTCGACCAAGGTGGGTTGATAACTCCTACCTCGTCCCCCTTCCGTTCCTATTACGCTCTTGGCGCTGACGTCTTCTTATTCAAAGACGCGCACAAACACTTGGTAGCTGCGATGGAAAACACGATTCAGTTTTGGGAAATGTGGCGACAGATATGTGAGTTTCGCGACAACGCCCCACCTTCCCCCAACAGTCAGCACTATGTACGCTTCAACCAAGGCGTAGAAGAAATCAATGCTATGCTACCCAATTTGATTTCTCAGCTTGAAGAGACGCAAAGGGTTTGCAAAAAATATATATAGCTATCGCTTCCGCAAACGCCCCAAACTCGGCACTTCTGCCGGGCGCTTGCCGGTGGTGAGCCATGTGTCGTAATAGTCGATCTTCTGTTCCACGAGCTTGAGCGCGGCGCGGGTTTTGGCGAGCTCGGCCTTCACCCGTGTGCGGTGCGCTTTAAGTAACTCCAGCCGGTCGGGCAGGCTTTTGCGGCCCTTCATCACAAGGGCCGCATACACCTGCATCTCGGCCACTGACATGCCGGTGCGTTTCAGTTGGTCGATAAACTCAAGCCAGCCGATATGCTCCGCCTCATACACGCGTCTGCCGCCCGCGTCGCGGGTGACGCCGGGCATCAGGCCCTGCGTTTCATACCAGCGAATGGTATGCACGCTGTGGCCCGATGCTTCCGACAGTCCGCCAATATAAAGCTCAGGCGCTTTGCGCATGGGTCGGGGCTTCAAGGGCGTCTTCGACAAGGCTTGTATCCATATATTCATTGAGGTGTTTCATCTTACCCTCCGCAAGCCGGATCACATAACAATAGCTGTTATCATAGGCCTTGCCGGTCTTGGTCGTCACCGCGCCCTGGCATTCCACCACCACAAAATCCCCGTCCGCCAGAATGCGGCGTGCGGTGTTGCAGTACTGCGTGGCAAACTGGGCAAACAGTGGCGCCAGCAGCTTCTCCCGCACTTCCTTTTTGCCCTCATAAGTGCCGGACCATGCGTTCCGGCCCGGCAGGGTCCACGCGAATTCATCGGCCATCGCATCCACAAAGGGTTTGCCGTTGCCGCGCGAAAGCTCGTCCATAATACCGGTGATAAGCGCCTTGTTCTGCTCTGCTGTGTGTGTTGGGGTGTGTACCGCTGTCATGATCCGGGTCTCCTTATTGCTCGGAAAACCAGTATCCATCCTTGAGTAAACTCTAGATCAAGAAGAAAATTCAACCGGCATAACCGCATGAAAAATTAAGGTTTATCAGCGCCCAGTTCCCCTTCCCCCACGAATTCCAGTACAAAACGGTGGGAAACCAGCCAGCCTTGTCGGAGCGTTTGCGGCATATGAAAGGCGACCGGATAGTCGGCCATAAAAAAGGTTTCCGTTCCAAAGCGAGCTATTTGAGGAACGTCTTTCTAAGAATTTCCCGGTGACAGGCAGCAATTCTTGCAAAAAAACTCTGACAGAAGCCTCCATACCCTATATCTGTAGGACAAGTTGAAGAGGAGGATGCCGGGATGAAACCGCCTGCACCAAACAAACCGGGCGATACCCGCGAGGCCCCTACCCTGATCCACCTCGGGCTGCACAAAACCGCCTCGACAAGCCTGCAGCATACCTGGCAGCAAATGGCGGACGTCACCGTGGCGTCGCCAACTTTTATAATGCGTTTGCTTGATGTATTGCATGGCACCTTCAACCGTGACACCGCGCTTGACCTCACGCCGCTTAAGGATGAGCCGATGTTCCCGAGCACCGGCGATGACCCGCACAGGTGGCGGATTTTTTCCAGTGAGGCCTATTCGGTGTTCAAATGGTTGAAAACGCCGCCCGCCGATGTCGCGAAGCGCTATTTCGACCGGCAGCTTGACGTGTTCACCCGGCTATGCCCCAACGCCCATGTGCTGATTGTGGTGCGTGAGCCGCACGCCTGGATAAAATCCGTGTATATGCAATATGTGAAGACCGGGGGAACCCTCACATATCGTCGCTTCCTGCTCGTGCACGGCGTGGACCTACGGGCCATGCTGTCAGTGGACCGTCTGAAGGCAATATGGGGCAACCGCTATGGCAGCCACCGGGTGCATATCCTGCCGTTCGAATTGTTCCGCGATGCGCCCGCCCGCTTTTTTGATGAGCTTCACAGCCGGATCGGTGTGCCAAAACCACCGGCTGCCGCTGCCGACATGGCGGCGCACCTGAATGTTTCGCTCAGCCCCCGCGAAGGCGAGTTTCTGCGCCAAACCAATAAATTGATGGCCTTGTTCATGACCAGTGAAACGCTGGACCAAGCCAGCCGCGATATCCTGCGGAAAGCCGCGCCAGTGGCATTGAGGGCAGCACGCACCGAACTTCAGGACGCTGAACACAGCCTCCTGGCCCGCTCGGTCAACCGGCTGGTGCCCGCGCCCGACTTCGGCCCGCTGCCAGACGACATGCAGGACTTTATCCGCGACACGTTCATTCCCATGCTGGCGCGCGAAACCGGTGACCTGTGCGGCGTGCTCGACAGCTACAGCATGCGCCAAGCGTGACAGCCGACCGTCTGGGCGGCATGGCAGATTGTTACAAAATCAAACCGTGCCGCGCGGATTACAGCCTCGTCTACCAAGTGCGGGGCGGCGAAGTGGTGGTCGTTGTCGTCGCTCTTGGCAAACGCGAAAGCAATTTTATCTATAAACAGGCTGTGAAGCGGGTTTGATGACATAACCTATGCATCACTGGCGCCGCCCTATTCAACCACGCATGGCGTGTTCGCTTTGCCCGGGGGCGGGGGTGGCCTATGGTAGGCTGCATCGGGTATCACACGGGGGATTTATGGCAGACGATATCAACCATCAGGCAGGCATGGACGTGCGAACGGCGCTGGCGTCGCGGCGCAGCGTGCGGGATTACCGCTCGGATGCGCTGCCAGAAGCGCTTGTTGATGATATCCTCACGGATGCTCTGCATGCCCCCTCATGGGGCAATGTGCAGCCCTATAGGGTTGCGGTGGCAAGTGGCGATGTGGCGCGCGCGATATCCGCTGACTACCTCAGCCGCTATGAGGGCGGCATGCGCTTCCGCGCGGCCTCACCCCTTGGCAAGCTCAGGCAGTGGCTCGCGGGTTTTCGCGGGCCGGACGGTGACCATAACACCATCATGACCTACCCGGATGAGCTGAACGAACGCTACAGGGAGACCGGCAAGGGGCTTTACGGGGTGCTGGGCATCGGCCGCGAAGACAAGGCCGCGCGCGTGCGCCAGATGGGTCGTAATTTCACGTTTTTCGGCGCGCCCACCGCGCTCTTTATCTTTGCAAGTGATGAGCTGGGCGCTTATGGCCCACTGGACGCTGGCGCCTTCATCCAGTCGCTCGCGCTCGCCGCCCACGCCCGTGGCCTCGGCAGTTGTGCGCAGGCCGCCCTTGCCACCTGGGCCAGCCCTGTGCGCGCGCGTTTTAACGTGCCACCGGGTTACAAGCTTATCTGTGGCATGGCGCTTGGCTATGCTTCAGATGCGCCCGTGAACGCTTATGCGCCAACGCGCCGGACGGCCGAAGGTGTGAAACTGCCGTCCAGAACCTAGAAAACTGTCAGGCCGTCCCGGCTGAAGTTGGCGAGGGTCATGTTGGCTTCCGCCGCGCGCCTGATGGCAAAACCCGTGGGGGCCGACAGCGCCACCAGTGCCCGTGCGCCGGACCGCGCGGCTTTCTCGACAATCTCAAACGAGGCGCGGCTGGTCATCAGGACAAAACCATCCGCCACGCTGACGCCTTCCCGCGCCATGGCGCCGATAAGTTTATCCAGCGCGTTATGCCGCCCGACATCCTCACGCACCAGTATCACCACGCCCTCGTCCGACACATAGGCCGCGCCGTGCACGGACTTGTTGATCTGCTTCAGGGGTTGCATGCCCGTCAGCGCGGTCGCCGCCTTGGCCACCACCCTGCTATCAAGCGCCTTTTTGTGCGCCGCCACCCTGGGCAGGCTTTCGAACAGGCGTTCGGCACTGTCGATGCCACAGAGGCCACAACTGGTGCGCCCCTCCATCGACCGCCGGTTCTGCCTCAGGCTCAGCCGTTCAAAACAGCGTGGGGTGATGGTGATATATATATCGATGCCCTGCCGCCGTTCGCCAATTTCAATTTTTGAAATATCGCCCGGCGCATCAACAATGCCTTCCGTCAGCGAGAAGCCCGTGATAAAATCCGTCAGGTCTGCGGGACTCGCCAGCATCACCGCGAAGGTGAGGCCATTGTAGATGAGCGCAACCGGCGCTTCCTCGGGCACGTGCCACTGAACGGTGGCCCCGTCCTGATAGCCGGTGACGGTGAGGTCAGCCTGCCAGAGGGCGGCGTTTTTTGGCCCATCCGGCGCACTCATGCGAGCATGCTCACATCATGCGCATTTTCCGCGCATACCCCGCACAGGTTTCGCACAAACCCCGCACAATTTTCGCACGGATTCCGCACAGTTCCGCGCACCCTATTCCGCCGCCGCGGGGGCTTTCACCCGCCGCATTTTGGGGGCCTCGCGGGCATAGCTTTCCTGCCAGTCTGACCGGTGGTTTGCGGGCGTCACTTCCACCGCTGTCACCTTGTATTCCGGGCAATTCGTCGCCCAGTCAGAGTTCTCGGTGGTGATGACATTCGCGCCGGTTTCCGGGTGGTGGAAGGTGGTATAGACCACGCCCGGCGCCATGCGGCCGGAGATATTGGCGCGCAACGTCGTCTCCCCCTTGCGGGAGCGCACGGCCACCCAGTCACCGTCATGAATGCCGCGCACCTCAGCGTCACTTTCGTGAATTTCCAGCACGTCTTCTTCCATCCAGCGGTTGTTGTCCGTGCGGCGGGTTTGCGCGCCCACATTATACTGGCTGAGGATACGGCCTGTGGTCAAAATCAGTGGGAATTTGCGGTTGGTCTTCTCCGTTGTCGGCACATATTCCGTGAGGATAAACAAGCCCTTACCGCGCACAAAGCCGTCAACATGCATGATGGGCGTACCCGCGGGCGCTGCGTCATTACACGGCCACTGCACGCTGCCCTCCCGGTCAAGCCGATTGAAGGAAACACCCTTGAAAGTGGGAGTCAGCGCCGCGATTTCGTCCATGATGTCGCTGGCGTTTCGGTACACCATCGCGGTGCCCATCGCTTCCGAGAGCTTCGCTGTCACCTGCCATTCATCCAGTCCGGTTTTGGACTTCATCACCGGCCGCACCCGCCCCAAACGGCGCTCCGCATTAATGAAGGTTCCGTCTTTCTCCAGAAAGCTGGTGCCGGGCAAAAACACGTGCGCGAAACGCGCGGTTTCATTGAGGAAAAGGTCCTGCACGATCACACATTCCATCGACCTGAGCGCCGCTTCCACATGCAGGGTATTGGGGTCGCTTTGCGCGATATCCTCCCCCTGTACATAGATGGCCTTGAACGTGCCGGCGACCGCTTCATCAAACATGTTCGGGATGCGGAACCCGGGCTCACCGTCAAGGCTCATGCCCCACGCGGCTTCAAATTCCGCGCGCACCGCATCATCCGAAACCGGCCGGTAGCCTGAGAATTCATGCGGGAAAGAGCCCATATCGCACGAGCCCTGAACATTGTTCTGGCCCCTGAGCGGGTTAAGTCCCACACCGCGGCGACCGATGTTGCCGGTGGCCATCACAAGGTTGGCCATACCCATGACCATGGTCGACCCCTGACTGTGCTCGGTCACGCCCAAGCCATAGTAGATGGCACCGTTGCCACCGGTCGCGTAAAGTCTTGCCGCCCCACGGATATCTTCCGCACTCACGCCCGCGATCTTGGCGACATTCTCTGGCGAGTTGACAGGATCGAGGATGAAGTTTTTCCACTCATCAAACGCGTCCACTTCGCAGCGCTCACGCACGAACTTTTCGTCGACCAGCCCTTCACTGACAACCACATGCGCGAGCGCATTAATCATCGCCACATTGGTGCCGGGCAAAAGCGGCAGGTGATAATCCGCTTTCACATGCGGGGTTTTCACAAGGTCGATCTGGCGTGGGTCGAGGATAATAAGCTTCGCCCCCTGCCGAAGCCGCCGTTTCATCTGGGAGGCGAACACCGGGTGCGCATCCGTCGGGTTGGCGCCGATGACCATGATAACATCGGCATCTTCCACAGAATCAAAGTCTTGCGTGCCTGCGCTGGTGCCAAAGGTCTGCTTGAGGCCATAACCCGTGGGCGAATGGCAAACCCGCGCGCAGGTATCCACATTGTTGTTGCCGAAGGCGGTGCGGATCAGCTTCTGCATCACCCACACTTCCTCGATCGTACAGCGGGAAGAGGTGATGCCGCCAATGGACTTGCGGCCGTATTTCGCTTGCGTTTTCTTAAGCTTATCGGCGGCGAAGCCAATCGCCTCATCCCAACTGACCTCGCGCCACGGCTCATCGATATGCTCGCGGATCATCGGTTTGGTCATGCGGTCCTTATGGGTCGCATAGCCCCAGGCGAAGCGGCCTTTCACGCAGCTATGCCCGTGGTTGGCCTTGCCGCCCTTGTGGGGCACCATGCGCACAACCTGATCACCCTTCAGCTCGGCCTTGAACTCACAACCCACACCGCAATAGGCGCAGGTGGTCAGCACCGTGCGGTCCGGCACGCCGTGCTCAATGAGCGCGGTTTCCGACAAGGTCGCCGTGGGGCAAGCCTGTACGCAGGCCCCGCAGGAGACACATTCGCTGGAGAAAAAGTCATCCGCACCCGTCGCCACGCGGGAGCCAAAACCCCTGCCCTCAATCGTAAGCGCCAAGGTGCCCTGCACCTCATCACACGCCCGCACGCAGCGCGAGCAGACGATGCATTTTGAAGGATCATAGGTGAAATAGGGTGTGCTTTCGTCCTTCGCCAGATCGAGGTGGTTCTCGCCCGCGTAGCCGTAGCGCACATCACGAAGGCCCACAGCACCCGCCATGTCCTGCAACTCGCAGTCTCCGTTCGTGGGGCAGGTCAGGCAATCCAGCGGGTGGTCGGAGATATAAAGCTCCATCACCCCGCGCCTGAGGCGTGCGAGGCGGCTGGTCTGGGTTTTGACCACCAGTCCCTCTTCCGCGAGCGCGGTGCATGACGACGGTGTGCCTTTGCGGCCTTCAATTTCCACAAGGCACATGCGGCAGGAACCAAACGCATCAACCATATCGGTCGCGCACAGTTTGGGGATGCCGATACCGGCTTCTTTCGCCGCGCGCATGATGCTGGTGCCCTTGGGCACCGTGACGGTTTGGCCGTCAATCTCAAGCGTGACAGCCTCACCCGACATCACCTCAGGCGTGCCATAATCTGTTTCTTTGAGAAGGGTCATTCCTTGTCTCCCTTCAGGAAATCATCCGGGAAGTGCTTTATCGCACTCATCACCGGGATCGGGGTCATGCCGCCCATGGCACAAAGCGACCCGTCCGTCATGACCTCACAGAGGTCATCAATCAGTTCAAGGTTCCCGTGCACGTCGGTGCCCGCAATGACCTTTGCCATCACTTCCGAGCCGCGCACCGCACCAATTCGGCACGGCGTGCATTTGCCGCAGCTTTCATGGGCGCAAAAATCGAAGGCATATTTGGCCTGCGCCGCCATGTCAGCCGTGTCGTCATAAAGCACTATACCACCATGACCCACACCTGCGCCAATTTTAGCGAAGCTTTCATAGTCCATCGGCGTGTCCATAAGGGCGGGCGGGATATAGGCCCCCAGCGGCCCGCCCACCTGCGCCGTCTTGATCGCGCGCCCTGAACGCGTGCCACCACCAAAACCTTCCACCAGTTCCCGCAAACTGACACCGAAGGCCTTTTCAACAAGCCCGCCATGTTTGATGTTCCCCGCAAGCTGGAACGGCATCGTGCCGGTAGACCGCCCCATGCCGTAGTCCTTATAGAACGCACCACCTTCCGCGAGGATCGTCGGCACGGCACAGAGCGAAATAACGTTATGCACAAGCGTCGGCTTGCCATTGAGGCCTTCAAGCGCCGGTAGCGGTGGCTTGGCGCGCACCTGCCCTCGTTTGCCTTCAAGGCTATCCAGCAGCGAGGTTTCCTCGCCACAAATATAAGCCCCTGCCCCCATGAACAGCTCAAGATCAAATGCTTTGCCGGAGCCAAGGATATTGTCGCCCAGAAGCCCGTCGGCATACGCATTCTCAAGCGCTTCTGAGAACACCGCTTTCGCCACCGGATATTCGCTGCGCAGGTAGACAAAACCCTTGCTCGCGCCCGTGCCCAGCCCGGCGATAATCATGCCTTCAATCAGCAGGTAGGGGTCACCCTCCATGATCATGCGATCAGCGAAGGTGCCGCTGTCGCCCTCATCCGCGTTGCAGACGATGTATTTTTGCGTGGCGGTTGCCCCCAGAACGGTTTTCCATTTGATACCGGCCGGGAAGGCAGCACCACCGCGACCCCGCAGGCCTGAGGTCATGACCTCTTCCGCAATATCCTGCGGTTCCAAGGCAAGCGCCTTACGGAGGCCGGAGAGGTCGCCATGGGCCTTGTAATCTTTGAGGCAAAGCGGGTCCGTCACACCGCAGCGCGCGAAGGTCAGGCGTTCCTGTTTTTTAAGGAAGTCGATCTCTTCCGTCAGGCCAAGGCAAAGCGCATGGTCCGCACCCTCGAGGAAACCGGCAGCCAGCAAACTGCCCACATCGGCTCCCGTCACCGGACCATAGGCGATACGGCCCTTGGCGGTTTCCACTTCCACAAGCGGCTCCAACCACAGCATGCCACGGCTGCCATTGCGGACAACCTCCACACCATCTTGAGCTTTGAGCTTTTCAGCAACTTCATCGGCACCAAGGGCGACCGCGACACTGTCGAGCGGGATAAAGATACGGGTCATGCCTCATGCTCCCATGCATCCAGAAGAGCGTCGATATCGGCTTCACCCACCGCTGCCTTCAGCTTGCCGTCCACCATCGCGGCGGGGCCGTTTGCACATAGGCCAAGGCAATAGACCGGCTCAATGGTGATGCGGCCATCCATGCGGGTATCCCCCATGGCAACATCGGCTCTTTCACACGCATGCTGTGTCAACTCGCGTGCGCCAACAGCCTGGCAGGCTTCCGCCTGGCAAAGGCGCAACACATGCTCGCCCTTCGGCGCGCGGGCAAAATCATCATAAAAGCTGATGACACCCTTGACCTCGGCCTTCGTCAGGTTAAAGGCGGCGGCGAGCTTCGGCAGCGCGCTGGCATCGATATAGCCATCAGCCTCCTGCAGCGCGAGAAGCGCACGCATCAGGCCGCCCTGTACACCCACATATTTTGCGATAAGCGCATCCATAGCGCCTACATTCTGCGCCTTGGCGTCAGTCACTTCAAGCCCCTCCCGCACCCGTGATCCGGGTGTCACTTATGCTTGTTATTGTGTGGTGCGGCGGGCAACGGTACCCGCCACCTGTATTATTGTTTTTTGGCGTCGAGGTCAGCGCGGATCTTGTCTGCGACCGTCTTCACCTTGGCGCGCAGGGCGTCCTCATCCACCGTCAGCACCTTGCCGTCCGCCATCAGCACCTTGCCGTCCACAACGGTGGTCACTACGTCACGCGCGCCAGCGGCATATACAAGCTGGGACATGACATCATAAAGCGGGCTCAGGCGCAGGCTGTCGAGCGAGACCTGTATCATATCGGCGCGTTTGCCTGCCTCAAGGCTGCCGGTCATCTCACCAAGACCCACGGCTTCGGCGCCGCCTTTTGTCGCCATATTCAGTGCGGCACGCGCGGGCACCACGGTCGGGTCACCACCCGCACCCTTGTGCAACAGCGCCGCGAGCCGCAGTTCTTCCCACATATCAAGGTCATTGTTCGAAGCCGCGCCGTCGGTACCAAGGCCAACTTTCACACCAGCGGCCAGCATGGCCGGGATGGGCGCAATGCCCGCCGCGGTCTTGAGGTTCGAGGTGGGGTTATGGATCGCACCGACCTTCGATGCCGCCAGCGTTTTCATGTCGCTTTCAGTGGGCCACACCACGTGGGCGGCAAC
Source organism: Kordiimonas aestuarii (assembly GCF_025574465.1). Taxonomy (GTDB): domain Bacteria; phylum Pseudomonadota; class Alphaproteobacteria; order Sphingomonadales; family Kordiimonadaceae; genus Kordiimonas; species Kordiimonas aestuarii. The sequence goes on along the minus strand of NZ_JAOBPP010000016.1, from coordinate 111,105 downwards.
GGTGGTGACATCCGTCATGCCGACTTCCTGCATTAGCTCCACCGACGTGATGCCGTATTTATCGCCCACGGTTTTCAGTTCCGCCTTGTCCTCGGCGATATGGATCGAGATTGGCGCGCCAAGCTCTTTCGCCTTGGCCGTCACCAGCGCCAGATGCTCCTTCGAGACCGTATAGGGTGCGTGGGGCGCGAGCGCAGGCGTGATGCGGGCATGTTTGCCCTGCCAGTCCTCAACGAATTTCACACCAGCCGCAAAGCTGTCATCCCAGCCCTTGAAACCGGGGCTCGGGAAATCGATCATCGGTGCCGCGATGACAGCGCGCAGACCGCACCGGTCCACCACGCCCGCAATCACCTCGGGATAGAAATACATGTCCACGAAACTCGTCGTGCCGCCCTGAATCATCTCCCAGCAGGCAAGCTCTGAGCCGACCTCGATAAAAGCCGGGTCCACATAGCGGCCTTCCATCGGGAAGATATATTCCTGCAGCCATGTCATCAATGCCAAGTCATCGGCCATACCACGAAACAACACCATGGCGGTGTGGGTGTGGCCGTTCACAAAACCCGGCATCAACACGCGGTTCTCGCCGCTGATGCTCTCCGCTGCGTCATAGGCGCTTGCGATATCCGCGTCGGTGCCGACGGCGACAATCGCGCCGTCCTTCACCGCCACAGCGCCGTTTTCAATCACGTCCTGCGCGCCGTCCATCGTCACCACATAGCGGCCATGGACCACAAGGTCGACCGCGGTTTTGTCTTCAGCCATCGCATATCCTTCAAATGACACCATAGCCACACATAGCATGGCAGCTTGCCAGATTTGTTTCAGCGTCACTGTGACGTCCCTTCCGTTTTCATTCGGTACATTTAGCCGACCATAAAACCGTTCGAGGGGTGGATGCTAGAGGCTTTATTGATTGCGGGCATATTCAGCCGGGGCGCGGCCATACCAGCGGCGAAAGGCGCGCACGAATGCTGCGGGTTCCGAATAACCAAGCCGGGCCGAAGTTTCCTGCACGCTCAAGCCGTCGGCCAGCAACAATAGCCGCGCCTTTTCCCGGCGCACATCGGCCAATATATCACGAAAACTTGCGCCTTCGCAGGCCAGTTCCCGTTGCAGGCTGCGCAGCGACAGGGAAAGCGCGGCTGCGGCGTCACGGGCCGTGAGACCGCCTGATTGCGCGTCCAACTGCTTGCCAACATAGGCCTTAACGCGCGCCGACACACTGCCTTCACCCGGCATCTCGGCCTGCACGTGCTGCTTTAGCATGGCATGCAGCGCGGGGTTTGCATCATTCATCGGCTGGTGCATGGCATCCCTTGGCCACACCATCGCATGCTCAGGCGCGCCGAAGATCACCGGCGCTTCGAAGGCCGTCTCGAACGCGTTCGCATTATCAGGCTGCCCGCGCATCAGTTCCACCCGCACAGGCGCCACGCCGGGCGACGCCCAGCGGGCAAAGCGGGCAAAGGGCAGCAACACAGCCTCAGAGCGCACCTCGGCCGCCTGCCAGTCAGGCCGCACTGGTGTGTAGGTCAGGCGGCATTCCCCACCGTCTTCCGCCAGGTCAAAACGCCCGGCAGCACCGACATAAAGCGCATAATCGCATGCTTCCCTGAGCGCCTCACCCACCGTTTCGCTGGTGACAAGCATATGGCCAAGGGTGGCATAGGTGCCGTAGCGCACACTTTTACCCACACGGACACCTAGAAGGCCGTCACCAGCCAGCCGGTCAGCCGCCGCCCATAGCGCTTCGGCGTCCTGCTCGGGGATGCGCTCGACGCCGTCCACGAGACTGACATCGGCTTCAGCAAAAAGTTTTTCGCGCGGCACAGCATAGTCTCGCTCCATGGTCTGGGCGAGGCTCGCGAGGTATCGGGCTAAAACGGTTTCGGTCATCAGGTGCCATCTCTTGGCGTAAAATATCAATTTTTAGACGCCGACTGTCATTCCATCGGCGGCATTCGTCAAGTAGATTAAGCTTTCCTGTGGGAGGGAAGTTTAGGGAAGGAGGGCGTGATCGCCAGTCTCGCTGAGATCAATGAGGCCGTCGTGACAATGGAGCCAAGCACACAGCTTGGCCTTGCCATTTCGCTGGCTTTCACCATGTTCAGTGTGGCGCTGGGGCTGAAGACAGATGACTTTGCCTTTCTGCGCAGCCACAAACGCAGCGTGGCAACCGGCTTTGCCGCGCAGGTGCTTGGCCTGCCGCTGCTGACCCTTGCCATCCTGCTGGTTTTCAAGCCGATGCCGGGCATTGCGCTCGGTATGCTGATCGTGGCCTGCTGCCCCGGTGGTAACGTCTCCAACCTGTTTACGCGGCTCAGCCACGGCGACACAGCCTATTCCGTTACGCTCACGACCTGTTCCAGCATTTTCTCCACCGCGTTCCTGCCGTTTACCATCCTGTTCTGGACCGGGCTTTACGGCCCGACGCGGGAACTGGTAGACGCAATCGAGCTGGACCGGGTGGCCTTTATCATCAACACCAGCATCACGCTTCTGATCCCGCTTTCGCTTGGCATCTGGCTCGCACATGCCAGGCCCGCACTTGCGGCCCGCGCGCAGAAAATCTGCCTGCCCATTGCAGTGCTGATCATCGTGGTCCTCGTGGCGGTTGGGCTATACACCAACGCCGATCTGCTCCGCGACTTTGGCAGCGTGATCCTGCCTTATGTGGTGCTGCATAACGCACTGGCCTTCATGCTGGGCGCTTTGGTCGGGCGGCTTGCGCTGAAGAAGCCTGCCACCCGGCGCGCGCTGGTGTTTGAGATTGGCATCCAGAATTCCGGCCTCGGTCTTCTTATCATGCTCAGCCAGTTTGGCGGGCTCGGCTCCGGCCTTCTTATCATCGCAACATGGGGTGTGTGGCACTTTGTCGGCGGTTTTGCTGTCACCGGCCTGTACCGACTGTTTGGCGCCCGCCCAGCCCCGCAACCCCTTAGCTTTCAGGAGGATACCAATGGCTTATGACCTCATCATCAAAGGCGGCACCGTTTATGACGGCACGGGCGCGGACGGTATCAGCGCTGACGTGGCGGTCAAGGACGGTGTAATCGCCGCCATTGGCGCGCTTGGCAGCGACGCCGAGCGCATCATCGACGCCACAGGCGCGATCGTGACGCCGGGGTTTATCGACCTGCATACCCACTATGACGGCCAGGTCTCGTGGGACGCGGACCTGCAACCCAGCGTCAACCACGGCGTCACCACTGCCGTGATGGGCAGTTGCGGTGTCGGCTTCGCGCCAGTACACGAAAGCGACCACACCCGCCTCGTGCGCCTGATGGAAGGGGTGGAGGACATCCCCGGCACCGCGCTTGCCGAAGGGCTGACATGGAACTGGGAAAGCTTCGGCGATTATATGGACGCCATCGACTTCCCCCACACCATCGATTTCGCCGCCCAAGTGGTGCATGACCCCCTGCGCGTCTACGTGATGGGCGAACGGGCGGTATCAGGCGAACCCGCCACAGACGACGACATCGCCAGAATGCGGGAGTTGACCCGCGCCGCACTGGAAGCCGGGGCTGTTGGTTTCTCGACCGGACGCTCCGACGTGCACCGCACGGCAGACGGTGAATGGACCCCGGCCAGTGAGGCCACGCGCGAAGAACTGATGGGCATTGCCGAAGCTTTCAAGGGCCTCGGGCACGGTGTACTGCAAGCGGTGAATGATTTTGACCTTGAGCGCGGGGACCCAACCGCCTTCGACCGCGAATTTGGCCTGCTGGAAGACTTCGCCAACGCATCCGGCGGGCGCCCCTTCTCGCTGTCACTGATGCAACGCGACTTTGCCCCAAAACAGTGGAAAGACATCATGGCCCGCGCGGAACAAGCATCTGCGAAGGGCATCAACATGCGCCTGCAAGTCGCGCCGCGCGGCATCGGCGTGATCCTCGGGCTTCAGTGTACCTTCCATCCCTTCATTGGCTTCCCAAGCTACAAGAAAATCAGCCACCTGCCTTTGGAAGAGCGTATGGCGAAAATGAAAGACCCGGCGTTCAAGGAACAACTACTTTCCGAAAGCTCCGAGAAAGTGGCCGGTGACGGCACAGCCATCCCGCCGCTTGCCGATATCCTGTTGCAGCAGATCGACTTTATTTCGTGCAAGATGTTCAAACTGGGCGAGAACCCGGATTATGAACAGGGTGTGGATCAATCGGTCTATAAGATGGCGGAAGCGGACAGCGTCAAACCGCTGGATAAAATCTATGACATCCTGCTGGAGAAAGACGGACACGAGTTCCTGTATTTCCCTATCTATAACTATACCAACCTCAATTATGAAGCCGTCTACACCATGATGAACCACCCGCAGTCGCTGATGGGCCTGTCGGACGGCGGCGCGCATGTCGGCACCGTGTGTGACGCCAGCTTCCCCACCTACCTCTTGTCCTACTGGACGCGGGACCGGGTGAAGGGAGAGCGCATTGAGCTCACGCGGGCTGTGAGAATGCTGACCGCTGACCTTGCGGATTATGTCGGCTTCAGGGACCGCGGGCGGCTCAAGGTTGGCATGAAAGCCAACATCAATGTCATCAACCACAAAGACTTGCGCCTGCACGCCCCGCATATGGTGAAGGACCTGCCCGCAGGCGGCCAGCGTCTGTTGCAGGAAGCCAGCGGCTATATCGCCACCATAGTGGACGGTGAGCTTGTGGTCGAAAATGATGAACTGACGGGCGCAAAACCCGGCCGCCTTGTCCGGCTGGGCAGCAACGCGGCGCAAAAGGCAGCGTAAGCTTTTATGGAAACGATCCTTTCCGGCATTGGCGGCTGGGCCATCTTTGGCATGGCAGCCGCCATCATGGCTGCGGCAGCCTTGCGCTCCTTCACAGGTTTCGGCTTTGCGCTTGCAGCCTTGCCAGTGCTGAGCCTTTTCCTCGCGCCCACGACGGCGGCCAGCATGATTGTGATGCTGACGTTAGTGATATCGCTCCAGACGCTGAATTCATACCGCCACGACATTCCCTACCGCAGCATGGGGCCGATGATTGTGCTTTCCGCCGTCGGCACCCTCATGGGCACATATCTGCTGCTGCTCTTCAGCCCTGACACCTTCCGGCTGTTGATCGGGCTCACGGTGATGGCCGCCTGTCTGCTGCTCGCCAAATTCAAACCGGCCCCACACCGGGAAGGCGGTCCGACTGGCGCGGTGGCCGGCCTTGCGTCCGGCCTGATGAATGGCGCGCTCGCCATCCCCGGCCCGCCGGTGATCATCTATTCCGTTGCGGTGTATGAGAACCCGCGCATCGCCCGCGCCTTCCTGATGGGATTTTTCCTGCTGTCAGCCACCTTCGCGACCGTCACCTATTCGGCTGAAGGCATCATCACCTCGCGGGAGCTTATCCTGACCGCCATCGCCTTCCCCGCCATGCTGGTGGGTGACAAAACGGGGACGTGGCTGTTTGAAAAACACGGCACCGCCGCCTACCGCAAGGTCGCCATCGCTGCGCTGTTTGCCATTGGCCTCAGCGTGGCTGCAGCGGCACTCCTGCCCTAAGGTTTCAGGAAACTGTTCGTAACTTCATCCGCAAGCCCCGCGAGGGTGAGGTCACCGTCCGTGCGGTACCAGTTGCGCGTCCAGGCCAGTGCACCGCGGATAAGCTGACGCGCAATCTTGGGCGGGGACTTCAGGAGGCCCTGCTCATCGCAGCCATCCAGCGCAGCCATCCAGCATTTCTCGTAAGACCCATCCCTGAGCGCCAGCACCTTGTCGCGCGAGGCTTCGTCGAGGCTGCGCCATTCATCCACCAGCACGTAAGCCGCGTGGCCATCTTCCCGGTGGATGGAGCTTAGCTCGCAGATGATCAGGGCCTTGAGCTGTTCGACCGGGTTACTGATGCCTGCAACCGCCGCTTCCGCGCGCTCCCCCATGCCGCGAGTCGTCATCGCCATCGCGGTATAGAGGATCTCCTGCTTGTTCTTGAAGTGATGAAACAGGCTGCCGGACAAGATGCCGGTGGCAGCCGCGATATCACGCACGGTTGTACGCTCGAACCCTTTTTCGTGAAAGAGATCAACGGCTTTCGCCACAATGCGCGCTTTTGCGGGGCTTATGCCCGCATCCCGAAGCGCCTGTTTGTTCATCACATCGTCCATGACTTGACGATAATCCTTTCTGATTTATTTGACAACCAAGCGCTTGCTTGTTTTTATGGTAATCGCATTGATTACTTGAATTTGAGTGAAGCGACCACGCTTTGAGAAGGGAGTGGACTGGGTATGAAGGACGCGGCAGCGGGATATCTCTCGGTGTTCAGGTCGGGGCTTTTCACCGGGAAACGCATCATCGTCACCGGGGGCGGCAGCGGCATTGGCCGTTGCACGGCGCATGAACTCGCACACCTCGGCGCTGATGTCATCATCACCGGGCGCGGGGAAGACAAGCTGAAAAAGGTGGTTGAGGAGATCACCGACGACGGCGGCAAGTGCACTTTCAAGGCCTTCGACATCCGCGATGAGGACGCCGTGCGCAAAGCCATTGGCGAGATCGTGGCGGAAGGCGAGCCGGTCACCGGCCTTGTCAACAACGCGGGCGGGCAGTACCCCTCCCCGCTAGAAGCCATCTCCACCAAAGGGTTTGAGACCGTGCTGCGCACCAATGTGGTGGGGGCCTTCAATGTCTCCCGTGAACTGGTGACCCAAAGCATGAAGGATACCGGCGGCGCGATTGTGAATATCACCGCCGATTTCTGGGCCGGCATGCCCACCATGGGCCATTCGGGTGCTGCGCGCGCGGCGTGTGACAATCTCGCCAAAACCGCTGCTGTCGAATGGGGCCGTTTTGGCATCCGCACCAATGCTGTTGCGCCCGGCTGGGTCGCGTCGTCCGGGTTCGATACCTATGAGGACCCCGGCGTGCAAGCCATGCTGCCGCAGCTCAAGAACATGGTGCCGCTCGGGCGCATCGCCACAGAGGCCGAAATCGCCTCGGTGATCGTGTTCCTGTTGTCAGACGGGGCCAACTTCATCTCTGGCGCCAGCATCAGGGTCGATGGCGGCGGCAGCCTGTTTAGCCCGCTCTTCCCGCCACAAGGCGCAAAAAACAGCGAAAGCTATCAGGGTTTCCACCGTTATGTGCCGCCCAAAGCGCTCAGGAAAAAGGACTGACCATGCCGGTCATTGAAAGCCGCATCGATACGGCATCAGATACATTCATTGAGAATGCAGCCGCCATGCAGGCGCTGCTCGATGAGATTGCGCGCATTGAAGACCTCAAATCCGCAGCGCAGGAAAAAGCACGTCCGCTGTTTGACAAACGCGGCAAGCTGCTGCCCAAGGAGCGGCTTGCGCTGCTTCTCGACCCCGGCACCCCGTTCCTTGAGCTTTCAGCTCTCGCTGGCTACCTGATGTATGACGACCGGGACGGCTCCGGCGCAGGTGGTTCTATCGCAGGCATCGGTTATGTCTCAGGCAAACGCTGCATGGTGATTGTCTCCAATAGCGCGGTGAAGGGCGGCACGGTCACGCCCGCGGGGCTCAATAAATCCCTGCGCCTTCAGGATATTGCGCTTGAGAACAAACTGCCCATCGTTGGCCTGATGGAAGGCGGCGGCGCCAACCTTCAGCATGTCTCAGACATGTTTGTCGAGGGCGCACGCAGCTTCGCCAACCAGGCGCGGCTGTCGGCGGCCGGTATCCCGCAAATCTCGGTGGTGCACGGCAGCTCCACGGCTGGCGGGGCCTACCAGCCAGGCCTCTCTGACTATGTGGTCATGGTGCGCGGGAGATCGAAAGTGTTTCTCGCCGGGCCGCCGCTCCTCAAGGCCGCAACGGGCGAGATTGCCAATGACGAGGAACTGGGCGGCGCGGAACTGCACGCCGAAGTCACCGGCACAGCAGAATATCTGGCGGAAGACGATGCGGACGGTATCCGCATCGCGCGAGATATCATGGCGCGCCTGCCCTGGAAGAATTACCAGAACGATTGTTCGGTTATAGAACCGAAGTACCCGACGGATGACCTGATCGGCATCGTACCCGCGGATTCCAAGACCCCCTATGACGTGCGGGAAGTGATCGCACGACTGGCGGACGGCTCGGACTTCCTTGATTTCAAGAATGACTATGACAGCCAGACCGTGTGCGGGCATGTGACCATCGCGGGTGAAACCGTGGGCATCATCGGCAACAATGGCCCGATCACGCCGAAGGGTGCCACCAAAGCCGCGCATTTTGTTCAGCTTTGTGATCAAGCAGGGGTGCCGATCCTGTTCCTGCATAACACCACTGGCTTTATGGTAGGCAAGGATGCAGAGGCAGGCGGCATTGTCAAACACGGGTCGAAGCTTATTCAGGCCGTCACCAACGCGCGGGTGCCGCGCATCTCCATCCACATTGGTGGCAGCTATGGTGCCGGCAACTATGCCATGTGTGGGCGGGGCGTGGACCCGCGGTTCGTCTTCTCATGGCCCAATGTGAAAACGGCGGTCATGGGTGGTGCGCAGGCGGGCATGGTGCTCAAGATCGTGGGACTTGAGAAAGCCAAACGCATGGGGCTTGAGGCAGACATGAACCAGCTTGAGGCCATGGAAGCCGCCACTGCCGAACAGATGGACGCCTGCTCCACCGCGCTATACGGCAGCGCGCGGCTATGGGACGACGGCATCATCGACCCACGCGATACACGCAAGCTCTTAATTTACCTGCTGGATATCTGCCGGGACGCGGACAGCCGCAGCCTTCGGCCCAACACCTTCGGCGTCGCACGCTTTTAACACTAACGGGGAAGACACATGCTATTCACAGATGAACACAAGGAACTACGGCGCACCGTCGCACGTTTTGTGGATGAAGAGATCAACCCCCATGTGGACGCGTGGGAAGAAGCGGGCATTTTCCCCGCGCACGAACTGTTCAAGAAAATGGGCGACCTTGGCCTTCTCGGCATCTCGAAACCCGAGGAATACGGCGGGCTTGGCCTTGATTATTCCTATGAGATGATCCTCGCCGAGGAGCTTGGCGGCATCAACTGTGGCGGCGTGCCCATGGGTATCAGCGTGCAGACCAATATGGCCACCCCGGCACTTGCCCGCTTCGGCTCTGACGAGCTCCGGCGTGAGTTCCTCGCCCCGGCAATTTCGGGTGACATGGTGTGTTCGATCGCGGTGTCCGAACCGCACGCGGGGTCGGACGTGGCGGCGATCAAGACAACCTCGGTCAAGGACGGCGACGACTATGTCATCAACGGCACCAAGATGTGGATCACCAACTCCACACAGGCGGATTTCCTCTGCCTCCTCGCCAACACCGGAGACGGTCCGGCGCACAAGAACAAGTCGCTGATTGTGGTGCCGACCAAGACCAAGGGCGTGAGCTTCTCGGACCGCCTGAACAAACTTGGCATGCGCTCAAGTGACACCGCGCAGATCTTCCTCGATGACGTGCGCGTACCGCAGCGGCACCTCATTGGCCGCGAAGGTGACGGTTTCCGCATGCAGATGATCCAGTTCCAGGAGGAGCGCCTGTGCGCTGCCATGCTGGGGCCGAAGGGCATGACAAATACCATTCAGGCGACGATTGATTATGCCCGCGACCGCAAGATTTTTGGCGGCAGTGTCCTGGATAACCAGGTGGTGCAATACCGCCTTGCCGAACTGCAAACCGAGGTTGAGGCCCTGCGCGCGCTGATCTGGCAGGCGACGGAAGCCTATGTGAACGGCGAGGATGTGACCAAACTTGCCACTATGGCCAAGCTGAAAGCCGGCAAGCTGGCGCGTGAAGTGCCGGACGCCTGCCTGCAATACTGGGGCGGTATGGGCTTCATGTGGGACAACCCGGTCTCGCGCTCCTACCGCGATGGGCGGCTCACCAGCATTGGCGGCGGCTCGGACGAAACGATGCTGCGTATCCTCACCCGCATGATGGGCATGGGCAATGGCTGATACGGTTCTCACCAGCACTTCAGGCGGGGTGATGACAGTCACCCTCAACCGCCCGAAGGTGAAAAACGCGATGAACTTCGCCATGGTCGATGCGCTGATTGCAGCGTTCGAACAGGCGGCGGGGGACGACGCGGTGCGCGTGATGGTGCTGCGCGGCGCGGGTGGTGTGTTCTGTGCGGGTGGCGACCTCAAGGATATGGGCTCATCAGGCCAGTCGCCCGAGGCTGTCGCCAAGGGTAACCGCCGCTTTGGTGAGCTGCTGGAAGTGGCGCAAGCCTTCCCCAAGCTGATCGTTACGGTAGCGGAAAACGCGGCTATGGGTGGTGGTTTCGGCCTTGTTTGTGTGTCCGATATCGCCATCGCCGAGGACGGTTGCCGCTTCGGCATGCCGGAGGTCACGCTTGGCATCCTGCCCGCCCAGATCGCGCCTTTTGTGCTGGCCCGAATTGGGCTGACTGAAACGCGGCGGCTGGCGCTGACGGGTCTGATTATTGACGGGTTTGATGCGCAGCGGTTGGGCATTGTGCACCACCATGAAAGTGGCACGGAAGCCCTTGAGGCGCGGCTTGATATCGTGCTCAAGCAAGCCCTCAAAGCAGCGCCGGACGCGGTGGCGGCGACCAAAAAATTGCTGACCGGCATGAGCGCCGTTCCCGCGCAAACCCTTGATACAGCAGCGGAAAGTTTCGCTGAAGCGCTACTGGGCACAGAGGGGCGCGAAGGCACCAAAGCGTTTATAGAGAAACGCAAACCATCATGGATGGAGGCATGAGCGTGCGGGACATCAAGCGTATCCTGATCGCGAACCGGGGCGAGATTGCCGTGCGGGTCATCCGCGCGGCGCACAAACTGGGGCTGGAGGCAGTCGCCGTTTATTCGGACGCTGACCGGCACGCCCAGCATGTGAAGCTGGCGGACGACAGTGTGCACATCGGCCCCTCGCCCGCCAGCGAGAGCTACCTTTCGGTAGAGAAAATCGTTGAAGCAGCGCGACTTAGCGGCGCGGATGCGATCCATCCCGGCTATGGTTTCCTGTCCGAAAACGCCGGGTTCGCAGCGGCTGTGGAGGCCGCTGGCCTCATCTTCATCGGTCCCTCAGCCGAGGTGATAAGGAAGATGGGTGACAAGCGGCAGGCGCGCTGGATCGCAGATGAAGCCGGGGTTCCGGTGGTGCCGGGCTATGACGGCGAGGACGCCAACGAGGAGCAGCTTCTCGTGGAGGCTAACCGTATTGGCACGCCGCTGATGATCAAGGCGACTGCGGGCGGCGGCGGGCGCGGGCTGAGGCGGATTGACGAAATAAGCGAGTTTCACCAAGCACTTATGAGCGCACAGCGCGAAGCACAGGCCGCTTTTGGCAACTGTGCGGTGATGCTGGAGCGCATGATTGAAAGCGCGCGGCATGTGGAAGTGCAGGTTCTGGCGGACAGTCATGGTAAGGTTTTGCATCTGCTGGAGCGGGACTGTTCGGCACAACGGCGGCACCAGAAAGTGGTGGAGGAAGCGCCGTGCAGCACGATAAATGCGAGCACACGCAAGGCTTTAACGGATGCAGCTGTCAAGCTGGCGACGGCCGTTGGCTACACTGGCGCAGGCACAGTCGAATTCCTCGTGGACGAAGAAGGTGCGGTCTATTTCCTTGAAATGAACACAAGGCTGCAAGTGGAACACCCGGTGACTGAAATGATCACCGGCACTGACCTTGTGGTGCAGCAGATAAGGATCGCGCGCGGCGAAAAACTCACGTATAATCAGGATGATATCAAGGCGAACGGCCATGCGGTTGAAGTGCGCCTCTATGCCGAGGATGCCGACCGTGGCTTCCTGCCGCAGACCGGTACACTGCGCAAAATGTGTGCGGAAAGTGTGCGGGATGTGCGCGGCGATTTTGGCGTGGTAGAGGGCGACACCGTCAGCCCCTTTTATGACCCCATGCTGGCCAAGATCATTGCCCATGGCAAAACCCGCAACGAGGCTATCCAGACACTTGCCGAGGCGCTGAAAGCCATGCGTATCGCGGGGTTGGTGACCAACAAAGCCTACCTGTCAGGCATCCTCACAAGCGAACATTTCAAGCGCGGACTGACGCGCACACACACACTTGATACCGTCAAAACAGCGCCAATCATGTGTGCGGAAGAGATGAGCATGTGTGCGGGTGCCATTCTGGTGGCCGAAGCCTGTGCCAAATTCACCATCCCGACCCTCGCCAACTGGCGCACCAATCATGACACCTACCAGCGTGTCACTTTGGAGGTGGAAGGTGAGAGCTTCCCGCTTGAAGTGCGTGCAAATCGCGCTGGTGGCACATGGCAGGTGGCGGTAAAACACGACAATACCGAACAATCGTTCAGTATTGAGGGTGATATTTGCCGCACGCAGGGAAAACGGCACCAGTTTGTCACCGCATCGGACAGCGACACCACCTTCATCGACCTTGGGCCCATCCATATCACCGCCACCAACATCACCCACCGCGCCACCGCAGGCGCCGAGAGGACCGGCAGTGGCATGTTGACCGCGCCGATGGACGGGCAGGTTGTCGCCGTGGCCGCAGCCGTGGGCGACACGGTGGAGGCTGGTGAGCTGATTTGTGTGGTCGAGGCCATGAAAATGGAACACCACATCCGCGCTGACGTGGCGGGCAAGGTGACAGATGTGAATGTGAAAATCGGTGATCAGGTCAAGGCCCGCGCGAGCGTGGCAACCATCACAGCAGTTGATACAGACACCACACCGGAAAAGGAAACAGAGAATGGCTGATAAAGTAACCCTCACCTGCGCGCTGACCGGTGTGCTGACCGACCCGAACCAGCATAATGTGCCGGTAACGCCCGAGCAGATGGCGGCGGAAGCCAGGGCGGCTTACGACCAAGGCGCCACGATCATGCACTGCCACTACCGCCAGCAAGGCGAAGGCAAGGGCCACCTGCCGAGCTGGGACGGCGCGCTGGCAAAAGAAATCAACGACGCGATACGTGAGGCTTGCCCCGGCGTGGTGATCAACATGACCACCGGCGTTGTGGGCCGCGAACAGGGCGACGTGCTCAAATACCTTGCGCATAACAAACCCGAGATGGCGGCGATGAACGCCGGGAGCCTGAATTACCTCAAGACCCGCAAGGACGGCTCATGGGCGTGGCCGCCCATGGTGTTCCTGAATCCGGTGGACAAGATCACCGAAATTCTTGCGGTGATGAAGGACCATACCATCGTGCCGGAGTTCGAGTGTTTTGATGTTGGCATTGTGCGCAGTGTGGGGCTCTACCTTGAGAACGGCATGGTAGCCCACGCCGACTATAACTTCGTGATGGGGGTGGCGTCCGGCATGCCGTGTGACGCTGACCTGCTGCCGCTTCTGGTGAAATACAAACACCCTGACAGCCCATGGCAGGCCACCTTGATTGGCCGCGCTGACGTGTGGCCGGTGCACCAGAGAGTGGCGGAACTGGGTGGCAACCTGCGCACCGGGCTTGAGGACTGTTTCTACCTGCCAAGCGGCGACAAGGCGCGCTCCAACGGGGAGATGATCGAGGCGCTGGCGAACTGTGCGCGCAATGCAGGGCGTGAGATCACGACGCCTGAGGAGACCCGTGCCATCATCAAATCCCAAGCCTGGCACTAGGGGGAGAGCCATGATGCAGCCTAATCTCGCCGAATTTGGATTCAGTGAAGACCATCAGGCGCTTTATGACAGCGCGTGGAAATATGCCGAGCGGGAAATGCACCCCCTGCTCGCGCGTATGGATGACGAGGACTGGTTCCCTGACAAAGAGTACCGCGCCATGGCGGACGCTGGCATGCTGGGCACCACCGTGCCGGAGGAGTTGGGCGGCGCGGGGCTTGATTTCATCTCGCAAGCGCTGGTGGCGGAGGCGTTTTCCTACTGGAACCACTGCCTGTCGGCCAGTTGGGGCTCAAGCGAGAACCTGTGTGTGAACAATATCGTGCGCAATGCGAACGAAGCGCAAAAAGCCAAATACCTGCCACGTTTTGTGAAAGGCGAATCCATCGGCGCGCTGGGGCTGACCGAGCCCGGCGCGGGGTCCGATGCGCTTGGCTCCATGGCGACCACCGCCACGCGGGACGGTGACCATTATGTGCTGAACGGCCGCAAGATGTTCATCACCAACGGGCCGGTCGCGGATGTGCTGCTGGTTTACGCCAAAACCAACCCTTCAGCAGGTGCCCACGGCATTTCCGCCTTCATTGTGGAAAAGGATTTTCCCGGTTTTTCAGTCGCGCAAAAGCTGGATAAAATGGGCTGGCGCGGCAGCCCGACGGGCGAACTGGTATTCGATAATTGCCGTGTGCCAGCGGAGAACCTTGTGGGCGCTGAGAATGGCGGCGTTGCCGTGGTGATGAGCGGGCTGAATATCGAACGGGTGCTGCTCTGTGTTTCCACCATCGGCGTGGCGCAGCGCGCGCTCGACCTCACCCTCGCTTACGCCAAGGAGCGCATGCAGTTCGGCAAACCCATCGGGCATTTCCAACTGGTACAGGGCATGCTGGCGGACATGTATACGGATGTGGAGACCATGCGCGCCACCGCCTACCAGATTCTGAAGGAAGTGAACGAGCTGGAGCAAGGCGGCGGCGGGCGTGGCGTGGTGCATATGCGCACGGCCATGACGGCGCTGCACACTGGCCGCGCGCTGATGCGCGTGCTCGATAGTGCTGTGCAAATCCACGGCGGCATGGGCTTCATGCGGGAGACGGAAGTGAACCGGCTGTACCGCAGTGGCAAGGTGATCGAGATCGGCGCGGGCACCAATCAGGTGCGGCAGTCGATCATCGCGAAGGAACTGCTTAAAGGCTAACACGGATCAGCGGGGGGACGGGACATGACAGATCATACAGCACCGGGACATGCGCTTGAAAATATAGCCCACTGGGCGACGGTGCAGGGTGACGCGCCTTGGCTTGTGGACCTCCACGGCGGCGAGCCGACGGTCTACACATGGGCGGTTGGCAAAGCGACGATTGAGCGCGCGGCCACTGCAATCAGCGCCTATTTTGGCGGTGCGCGCAAAAAGGCTGCCGTGCTGTCGAAAAACCGCGCGCACTGGATCATGGCCGACATGGCCATCCTGCGCGCGGGCGCCGTCACCGTGCCCGTCTTCACCACGATGCGGCCCGAGACCTTCCACTATGTGCTGGATTTTGCCGAAGTTGAGCTTTTGTTCCTTGGCGAAAGCGCCAACTGGGCCGAGGTGCGGGAGCATCTGCCCGAGGGCATCACCGTTGTCACCCTGCCCGGTGTCGAGCCGAGCCTTGGTGACATCAGTTGGGAAGCGTTTCTCGCGAAAGGTGACAGCCTGCCCCTGCCCGCGATGCCGGACGGCGATGAGGTGGCGACCATCATCTTCACCTCAGGCACCACCGGCAAACCTAAAGGCGTGATGCATTCGCTGAATAGCCTGAAGCGCGCGACCGATGGCCTTGTGGAAGAGACAGGCTCCACGCCCGGCTGGCGCTTCTTCTCCTACCTGCCGCTGGCGCATCTGGCCGAACGGCTGGTGATTGAACTGCACGCCATCAGGGTTGGCGGCGTGATCCACTTCAACGAGGGGCTGGAGACTTTCACGTCAGACCTTGGCTATGCAAAGCCGGATTATTTCTTCGGTGTGCCGCGCATCTGGGAAAAGCTGGTACAGGGTGTGCTCGGGGCCATGGGCGGGGACGCGGGGGCGCTCAAGGCCGCGCTCATGGGACCGAACGCGGCAGCGGTATCCGCCAGCATTCGCGAAAAACTGGGCCTTGCCAGCGTGAAATCCATGCTGTCGACCACTGCGCCCGTGCCGCCCGCCACCAAAGAGTGGTTCGACCTTTTTGGCCTCAGCCTGCTGGACGGCTACGGCCAGACCGAGATTTTGCCCATCACCACCACAAGCGGCCACGAGCCACGGCACGGCTCCGTCGGCAAACCGGTCAAGGGTGTGGAACTGAAGATCACAGACGAAGGTGAACTGGTGGTGCGCGCGCACGGCATAAGCCTTGGCTATTATAACGCGCCGGACAAAAATACTGAGACCTTCCGGGACGGCTGGGTCTATACCGGCGACCGCGCCCATATTGACGAGGAAGGCTATGTTTACCTGCGCGGGCGGGTGAAGGAGACCTTCAAGACCGCCAAGGGCAAATATGTCGCCCCCGGCCCCATTGAGACCTTGTTTCAGCAGTCTGAACTCGTAGAGCAAGCCTGTATTGTAGGCCACGGCCTGCCGCAGCCGGTGGTCATACTGGTGCCAAGTGAACTGGCGCTGTCGCACGACAGCGATACGCGGGAAGACAGGCTTTACCGCCTCACCGCCGAAATCAATGCAGGGCTGGAACGCCATGCGCAG
This sequence comes from Kordiimonas aestuarii, assembly GCF_025574465.1. Classification (GTDB taxonomy): domain Bacteria; phylum Pseudomonadota; class Alphaproteobacteria; order Sphingomonadales; family Kordiimonadaceae; genus Kordiimonas; species Kordiimonas aestuarii. Next base: position 94,865 of record NZ_JAOBPP010000016.1, on the reverse strand, counting down.
ATCGGCGGTATCATCGTCGCGTCGGAACCATGGACAATCGAGAATGCGGTGTTGACCCACACCATGAAAGTCAGGCGCGAGCGTGTCCTCTTGCGGTACGGTACCATGGCCAACGATATCGCAGGCCGCATCGGCGGCGGGAGCGTTGAACTTATGTACGAAAAATAGCGGCGGCCATTGCTTTATTAACCATTTTTACGGTATTTTGTGGCAGATACATTTGGCCGTCCCAAGCCACCCTCAACCCTGATGCCGAGAGCCAATGCAATGGCCCATGATACCGTCCATATCCCGATGCGCCTTGATACCAAGGCCATACTCTTACGCCAAAACCTGTTCTCAAAAGCAAGTGAAACCCTGCTGGAAAGCTTTTCTCAAGCCGCGCAGGTTAAGACACTCAAAAAGGGTGAGACACTCTTCCTTCAGGATGACGACGCGGACGCCTTTTACATTGTGCTGTCGGGCTGGGTGAAACTGTTCCGCGAAACTCTGGATGGCCATGAAGCCGTGATTGACATGGTGACGAGCGGCCATATTTTCGCGGAAACCGCCATTTTGGAAGACGGCGCGCATTCCTTTGGCGCGTCGGCCATTGATGATGTCCGCGTGCTGCGGCTGCCAAATGCAATCCTGAAAAAAGCCATCACGGACGACAACGGCATGGCGCTGTCGATGCTGACCTCGCTGTCGCGCCACCGCAAACGCCAGACCCGCGAGATTGAAAGCCTGACACTCCAGAACGCGTCACAGCGGATCGGTTGTTTTCTGCTCAGGCTGTGCCACCAGGATGATATCGGCCCCATCGAGCTGAAACTGCCCTATGACAAATCGCTGATCGCCGCCCGGCTTGGCATGAAGTCCGAAACCTTTTCGCGAGCCCTGAACAAGCTTCGAGATGAGACAGGCATCACGGTGAAGGGCGCGACGGTGATCATCCCGACCCTTGAAACCATGTCGCATTTTGCCTGCAGCGCGTGCTCAAACGAGTTTCCCTGCGACGACATGCACTAATCCGCCAGACGGCAGGACGGGGCGCACCGGCGCTACCTCTTCAGCCAGCACCAGTCGATAAGCGACGGGTCCTTGATATATTTTTCAGGGTTTGCCAGCACATCATCAATATATCTTGTACTCAGCCGCGAAACCGGTGGCTGGTCCCCCGCCGCCCCCCCTGTTTCCGCCGCTTCGATATGATGATCTTTCAGCTTCACTACACAACTGGCCCTGGGTTCGTCATCAACAAGCGCGATGGCGACTGTGCGGCCCTTGAGCGCGGCCTCTCCTGCTTCCCATATACGGTTATAGGGGAAACGGTCCCGGTTCGCGGCCAAAACCCGGTTGCAGATATCCAGATATTGCTCAAGCCGCCTCTGATCCGGCGATATATCATCGGTTTTTGACAAGAAAGTTCCTCCGCAAACTTTCATGCACTTCACCATACAATTACCGCGCCGTAGTTGATTTCTGTCAATTCAATCGCGCCTGCGACGCGCTACCCTTGGAGGTGGTCAGAATAAACAGGAGAAAACGATGAGCGCGCTTCAGGACGCCCTTCTCAAACGCAACGGCAAGGTGCCACGCTATACCAGTTATCCAACCGCACCACATTTTTCGGCCGCGGTCACGGGCGACAGCTACACGAGCTGGCTGAACGAGCTGCGGGACGATGCATCGCTCTCGCTTTATCTCCATATTCCCTACTGCCGCCAGATTTGCTGGTATTGCGGCTGTTTCACCAAAGCGACACGCAAATATGAGCCGGTGACAACCTATGTCGACACACTGCTTGATGAAATAGCGCTGATACGCGCACGCCTGTCGGGCAGACAGACGGTCGGACATATTCATTTTGGCGGCGGCTCGCCCAGCATGCTGTCCCCGCGAGATTTCACCCGTATCATGGCCGCCATCCGCCAGCATTATGTGGTAGACAGGGACGCCGAGGTCGCCATTGAGCTTGACCCGCGTGAGGTAACCGAAGCCAAGGTGGCCGCCTATGCCAGAATGGGGGTCAACCGGGTCAGTCTTGGGGTGCAGGATTTCCACGAGCATGTGCAACGCGCCATTGGCCGCCGCCAGCCCTTCCATGTGATTTATGACGCTGTGCAACTGCTCAAAAGCTATGGCATTGATGAGATCACCATGGACCTGCTCTATGGCCTGCCGCACCAGACAACAACGGACGTGGAAGAAAATGTCGATCTTGCCGCCGCGCTTGGCCCCGGCAGGATTGCGCTTTTTGGCTACGCCCACGTGCCATGGATGAAAAAACACATGCGGCTGATCAACGAGGATGCGCTGCCGGATGGCGCCGCGCGGCTGAAGCTGTTTGACGCTGGCGCCGGCAGGCTTGCCAGCCGCGGCTACCGATCCATCGGGCTGGACCATTTCGTGCGCCCGACCGACGAGATGGCGCTGGCGCTGTCCGACCGGACGCTCAGGCGTAACTTCCAGGGCTATACGACCGACACCACCGACGCGCTTATCGGATTTGGCATCTCGGCGATCAGCGCGCTGCCGCAAGGCTATGCGCAAAACACCCTTGTCGCCAGCGACTATGAGCGTGCGCTTGCCGCCGGCCAGCCACCCGTGGTCAAGGGCCGGGCGACGACCCGCGACATACACTGTGTCGCGGGCTGTCTTTATCGGCATCGCCAGGGAAAGGTCAGAAGCGATAGCCGAAGCCGACACCCAAAATCCATGGGTCAAGGTCTACGTCGGCTGTCACGGTGCCGCCATTGATGGACACATCGGTGTTGAGCCAGAGCTTCTTGGCGTCGACGTTGAAATACCAGTTATCTTTGATGTGGAAATCCACACCGGCCTGCAGCGCAAGGCCAAAACCGTTCTCATACTCGATATCCGTCACCGCGCCAGGATCGGTGTTATAGAAAAAGGTATAGTTCACGCCCGCACCAAGGTAGGGCTTCACGCCGCCTTCCGGGTTGAAGTGATATTGCAGCAACAGGGCCGGTGGCAGCACCCAGCTGTCGCCAAGGTCAACGTCGCCGATTGCCGTGCCGATGGCCTGCACATCATGTTTGGTGGTTGCCAAAATCAGCTCGGTCGCTACATTTCTGGACCAGAAATAGGTGATATCCAGTTCCGGTACGATCCTGCTGTTCACCTTGGCTTCGCCGCCGATAGAAACTTTGGAGCTTTCTTCCGGCACCACATCGATTGCACGCAGCCGAACGAGCCATGGGCTGTCGCCGCCTTCTGCCATTGCCGGGGCTGCGGCTGTCAGCACCGTAAAGGCACAAAGGGACGCTTTCATCAGGGTTGAGATACGCATGGTTTTTCCTCAAAATTTGTTCTGGACCTGTGATACAGAACAGGGAGGAAATCTGGCTTGATGATTGTCAATTCTATAGTATTTTCAAGAAACTATGCGGCGGAATGTCACACTTTGCCGGTTTTGTTTCCGGGGCCCGGCGGCAGGTCGTCTTCTTCGTCGAACAGGATGCGGTGCGCGGCACCGTCCAGATCATCATACTGGTTGTTTTTCATCGTCCAGAGAAAGCCGACAAGCCCCAGAAGGCCGAGGGTAAGGGCTATGGGAATCAGGTAAATCAGGATATCCATCAGCGCCCCTTTCCCAGATTCAGGCGGAACGCGTTTAAAATAACCACCAGCGAAGAGCCCGACATGGCCACTGCCGCCAGAAGCGGCGTGACATAGCCAAGCACCGCCACCGGTATGGCAACAAGGTTATAGAGGATGGCCAGGCCAAAATTCTGGCGCACCAGCCGCATTGATACATCCGCCACCTCAAAGGCCTCAAGAACCGGGGAAAGCCGCCCCCCCTGGAATACGACATCGGCAGTGTTTTGCGTAATATCCATCGCTGTCGATGGAGACATGGACACATGGGCCGCTGCAAGCGCAGGCGCGTCGTTCAGGCCGTCTCCCACCATCAGCACTTTTGCACCGCCATCCGCCAGCGTCCTGAGATAGTCGCATTTTTCCACCGGACTGATCTCCGCGCGGTAAGCGGTTATCCCAGCCTCTTCCGCAATTGCGGCCACCACAGCAAGCCGGTCACCGCTGAGGAGGCGCACATCAAGATAACGCGCCTTCAGCGCGGTGACCACCTGCGCTGCGTCTGGCCGCAACCGGTCAGAAAAGGCAAACCGCGCCCGCACCTCGTCGCCAATCGCCAGCCAAAGCTCAAGCGCGTGATCACTCGTGGCGGCGCTTTGGTCACCACACCAGGCCCGGCTGCCAAGGCGGATGTCCCAGCCTTCAAATTCGGCCTGAAGGCCACAGCCCGGCAGTTCACTGACATTCATCTCTATCAGGTCACCGTCATATGCGGCCGTCAGCGCACGGGAAAGCGGGTGCCGACTGTGCGCCGCCAGCGACGCGGCGAGCCTCAGGTCGGACTTGAGAAAACCGTTTCCTGTCAGTTCAGGGCAGCCAACGGTCAGGGTGCCCGTTTTGTCAAATACGACCGTGGTCACCTCAGCCAGTTTTTCAAGCGCATCGCCGGACTTGAGCAAAATGCCGGTTTTCATCAGCTTGCTGCTGGCCAGCACCTGCACCACCGGCACCGCAAGCCCCAATGCGCACGGGCATGTAATGATCAGCACAGTAACCGCATGAAGAAGCGAGGTTTGCCACGGCGCCTGCATGAAAAGCCACCAGCCGACAAACGTCAGTGCACCCATGGCGTGGACCACCGGTGTATAAAGGCTGGCAGCTTTGTCAGCCAGCCGCACATAGCGCGCGCCGCCCTGCTCGTTCACTTCCATCAGGCGCACGATCTCGCTCAGGAGGCTTTGCTCCGTTGCCTTGGAGACCCGCACCTGAATGGGGGTTGAAAGGTTAAGTGTGCCCGCGAAAACGGCTTTCCCGGGGCCAATTTTTTCCGGCATCGTCTCGCCGGTAATCAGGGACATGTCAGCCTCTGACACCCCTTTTTCCACCATACCGTCTGCGGCAATATTCTCACCAGCGGCGACCATCACCAGCATGCCTTCCCTGAGTTCCGTGATCGGCACCTGCACCGCCTGCCCATCATCGTAAACCATGGCCATGCCCGACAGCCTGGACAGCAGGTCAGATGCTGTTTGCCGCGCCTTTCCTTTGGCACGCGCGTCCAGATAGCGGCCAATCAGCAGGAAAAACAGCAGCATGACCGCACTGTCGAAATACACATGCTGGCCATGCCGGAAGGCTTCAAAAAGGCTCATGCCGCAGGCAAGGGTAACGGCGATTGAAATGGGCACATCCATATTGGTGTGTCCTTGCCGCAGCACCGCAATCGCGGACCGGAAAAAGGGCTGGCCTGCATAAAGCACCGTCGGCAACGCAATCAATGCGGAAAGCCAATGGAACAGGTCCCGCGTCGCCATGCCCATGGTGTTGGCGTCCGTGGACCACAAGCCGACCGATATCAGCATCATATTGCCTGCGGCGAACCCGGCAACAGCGATGGCCCGCAACAGGGAGCGGGTTTCATTGTCCACAGCATCAGAGGCCTTATCCAGCGAATGCAATCGATAGCCCAGTTTGGTAACGGTATTCGCCAGATGGTCGCCATAGTCGCGCATGCCCTGCCATGCCATGCTGACCCGGTTTGTGGTCATATTCACGCGGGCGTGGCTCACGCCGTCTTCGGCCAACAGGGCATTTTCGATAAGCCGGATGCAGGCGGCACAGTGAATGCCTTCAACGCCCAGGGTCAGGGTATACCCCCCGTCTTCGCTTTCACTTGCCAGTCGGGAAAACCCTGTGCCCGCTTGCGCGGTTGCAGTGGTGGCATGGGCTGCCTCGCAGCCAGGGCAACAAAAATCCTGCCCGGGCCCTGTTGCCTCGCCGCAGTGCAGGCACCTCACTGTGGCCTCACCACCAGACGCTTGTGCGCCTGAAAATCGCGTTCCCCTTCAAGGGCAAAGACGCGTACGTCCCAGAGGCCGAGCGCTGGCAGGTCAATCGCGGCACGATAGGCGCCGTCTGCGCCTTCAAGCAATTCCACGCCAAAATCCATGCCGTCCTGTGTCGGGCGGGTAAAGACGGCCTTCACAGCAGCTCCTTTGAGAAGGGTGCCATCCTTGTCACGCAGGATAAAGCATAGCTCGCGCCGGTCACGCAGGATAATCTCCCCCCGCCATCCGAGTGCATGCTGGGCTTCGGCTGCGGCAACTGTGTCATTGTAGGCAAGGCCCTTGTCATAGGCCTGTTCGGTAATCACGCCGGTGTGGGTGGACGTGGCAATATAAACGAAGATGCCGTCCAGAATGGCTACCACCACAAAAAACGCTACGATATACCAAGGGATCAGCCGGTCGCTTTCGCGCATACCTGTTTCTTCGGTCATAACCTTGCTCATACTGCCTACTCCTTCCCACTCATGAAGACACCGTCATAGCGGTCTGCGTTTGGTCCGCCCACTTCTTCAAGCCGGAAGTGGGCATCCGCACGGATATCTTTTGGTTTGTCCGCCGTCACAAATACACGGAAGTGGCCAACACGGTCGGCAAACACCGGCAGCGCCGCAGCGTCGAGACTACCTGCCCCCTGTATGCGGATCTCAGCACCATTGAGGCCCTCAATGACCAACTGGTAGGTTTTATCTTCGTGCGTTTTATTGAGGATTTTTACATCATAGCCATTGCGGATACGCCCGTCCGACAGCTTGACAAACAGCGGGTTGCGGTCATGCAGCACATGCAGTTCCACCGGCGACCGGTGTATCAATCCATAAAGCATGACTGCCCCCACAAGGGCGATGATCGCGGCATAATAGGATGTGCGTAGTCGCAAAAGGTGCGAACGTTCCTTCATGCCGCTGTCGCGTGCTTCCTGATTATGGTTGGTGTCATAGCGGATAAGGCCGCGGGGCAGCTCTAGCTTGTCCATGATGCCGTCACAGGCGTCGATGCAAAGGCCACACGCGATACATTCCATTTGCAGCCCGTCACGAATGTCGATCCCCATGGGGCAAACCTGCACACAGGCGGTGCAGTCGATACAGTGGCCACGGTCGTCCCAGCTATCGCCTTTTTTATACTTGCCGCGTGGCTCGCCGCGCTTTTCATCATAGCCGATAATCAGGGTATCGCGGTCAAACATCGCGCTCTGGAAACGCGAATAGGGGCACATATACATGCACACCTGCTCGCGCGCGAACCCGGCCATCAGGTAGGTCGAGAAAGTCAGTGCCAGTATCCAGCCCAACACCCCCATGGGCACATCAAGGTGGATTATATTCTCCAGAAGCGTAGGGGCGTCGTTGAAATAGAAAACCCAGGTCCCGCCGGTCAGCATGCCGATGACCAGCCATAGGCTGTGGGTCAGTGCCAGTTTCCAGGTTTTCTCAAAGCCCCACGGCGCCTTGGCAAGGCGCATGCGTTTGACCCGGTCCCCCTGCACGATGCGTTCAACCCAGACGAACAGGTCGGTCCACACGGTTTGCGGACAGGCGTACCCGCACCAGACCCGGCCAAACAGGCTGGTGGCGAAAAAGAGCGCAACCGCCGCCAAAATCAGAATGCCGGTGAGGTAATAAACCTCCTGTGGCCATATCTCGATAAAGAAGAAATAAGCACGCCGTGCAGGCATGTCGATCAGGATAGCCTGGTCAGGTGCGTGCGGCCCCCGGTCCCACCGCAGGAACGGGGCCAGGTAGTAAATGCCCAGGAGGGCGACCATGGCCGCCCACTTAAGTTTACGGAACCTGCCCCAGACACGCTTCGGGAAGATGCGCTCTTTTTTCTCGAAAAGCTTAACTGGGGCCGCACCGTCACTCATACTCGTTACTCCGTCCTGCAGGGATGCTAGTTGGTGCCACCACCCAGCGAATGCACATAGATGGCAAGCTGGCGGATGGTATTGGCATCAAGCCGGGCTTCCCATGTCGGCATGACGCCGTGCTTGGGCTTGCGAACCTGCGACATGATGTCGGCCTTTGTGTCGCCATAGAACCAGATGGCATCCGCGAGGTCCGGCGCACCAAGCGCGTGGTCACCCCTGCCGTTTTCACTGTGGCAGGCCGCGCAGTTGTCGGCGAAAACCTGTGCGCCACCGGCGCTGTCGTCACCATCCTGCGACAAGCTGATCACATGCTGGGCAACGTCGGCGATCTCTGTCTCGGACAGCATGTCGCCAAAGGCTGGCATCTCGGAAAACCGTGTCTCATCATGGACGGCGCGAACACCGACGCGGATGGTCTCATGGATGGTGTCGATATCTCCCCCCCACAGCCAGTCATCATCATTGAGGTTGGGGTAGCCCGCGGACCCGGCCCCGCCAGTGCTGTGACAGGTTGCGCAGTTATCCTTGAACGCAGCCGCGCCGCCAGCCACCGCAAAGGCATACAGCGCTTCGTCGGCCTGCACTTCCTCAAAGGAAGCAGCTTCAAAGCTTGCCAGATAAGCAGATTTGCGTGCCCGAATTTCCGCTTGGCTGTCCTTGAGCTGGTCATATTGTGTCCAGCCCATGGAGCCTTCAGTGCCGCCGCGTTCCCCGTCACCGGAGAAGGTTGGCCAGGCCGGATACAAAACCCAGTAGCCCACAGACCAAACGCAGCACAGGAAGAAAACGATCAGCCACCACCGCGGGGACGGGTTGTTCAGTTCCTTGATGCCGTCCCATTCATGGCCGGTTGTTTCAATGCCGGTAAAGCTATCGATATCTTTTTTCTTGCTCATGCTTCATCCCCTCTGAGAGGAATATTTTTGTGTGATTCCAGTTTGTCCTTCATGCCGGGACGGTAAGCCCAGATGGCAATGCCGCAAAAGACACCGAAGAAGAACAAGAGGCCGGTCATGCCGGCATTTTCAGAAAGCCAACTGATCATTTGCCGTCCTCCTCTTGGCCGGAACGGGCCGCGCCGTCATGCACATAGTCCTTGAGTTCGGCCATGGTGCCCAGCACCTGCAGATAGGCGATCAACGCATCAAGCTCGGTCGTGACAGCCTGGCCATCGAAGTTGCGGTAGTTGACCTTGTCGCCGTAGCGCTCAAGCAGACCATCATGATGGTCGCTCTCATCCTGCGCTTGTGCCATCGCGTCATTGTAGGCGTTGGCCACCATTTCGTCGGTGTAGGGTACACCTGCCGCCCTGAGCGCCCTGATGTCGGCCTCGATATTATCAAGCTTGGCACCCTTGTGCGCCAGATGGGCATAGGGCGGCATAATGCTTTCCGGGACCACATCCTTGGGGTTGTGCATATGCTGTACGTGCCACTCGTCGGAATATTTGCCGCCGACCCGCGCGAGGTCAGGCCCCGTGCGCTTGGAGCCCCACTGGAACGGATGGTCATACATGCTTTCCGCCGCCAGCGAATAGTGGCCGTAACGCTCAACTTCGTCCCTAAGCGCGCGGATCTGCTGGCTGTGGCAGTTATAACAACCTTCGCGGATGTAGACATTCCGTCCGGCGACCTCAAGCGGGGTATAAGGGCGCACGCCCTTAACCGGCTCGATCGTCGTTTCCATACGGAACAAGGGCAGGATTTCAATGATGCCACCGATGGAGACCACGATCACCACCAGGATCAGCATCAGCATGGAGTTTTTCTCCACTCTTTCATGTTTTTTAAGCATGGGCCGTCTCCACAGCTTGCACGTCTTCACCCTCGACCCTGTCGGGCACATTGTTGCCCCGGACCGTTTTGACCAGATTGTAGACCATGATCAGGCTGCCGCTGAGGAACAGCAGACCACCCAGCGCCCGGATCAGGTAGAAGGGGTGCATGGCCATCACGGTTTCCACGAAGCTGTATTCAAGGAAGCCCATGCTGTCATACGACCGCCACATCAGGCCCTGCATGATGCCGGATACCCACATGGCCGTGATATAAAGCACGATGCCGATGGTCGCGATCCAGAGGTGCAGGCTCACGAGCTTGAGCGAATAAAGCGACTGCTTCTTCCACAAAACCGGCACGAGGTAATAAAGCGCGCCGAAGGAGATGAAAGCCACCCAGCCAAGCGCGCCAGAGTGCACGTGACCAATGGTCCAGTCGGTATAGTGGCTAAGCGCGTTTACGGTCTTGATAGACATCAGCGGACCTTCAAACGTGCTCATGCCGTAAAACGCCAGCGAGACAATCATGAACTGCAGCACAGGGTCTTCCCTGAGTTTGTGCCATGCGCCCGACAGCGTCATCATCCCGTTGATCATGCCGCCCCAGGACGGCATCCACAGCATGATCGAGAAGGTCATGCCCAAGGTCTGTGCCCAGTCAGGCAGCGCGGTATAATGCAGGTGGTGCGGCCCGGCCCAGATATAGATGAAGATCAGCGACCAGAAGTGCAGGATCGACAGCCGGTAGCTGTATACCGGGCGACCGGCGCGCTTGGGCACAAAATAATACATGATGCCAAGGAAACCGGCGGTCAGGAAAAAGCCCACAGCATTGTGGCCATACCACCACTGAATGAGCGCGGATTGCACGCCGCCCCACAGGGAATAGCTCTTGGCTTCTGTCAGCGACACGGGGATAGAGATATTATTGCCAAGGTGCAGCACGGCGACTGTCACGATGAACGCGAGATAGAACCAGTTGGCGACATAGATGTGTGGTTCGCGCCGGTTCTTCAGCGTCATCATAAAGACGACAAAATAAGACACCCACACGAAGGTCAGCCACAGGTCGGCGTACCATTCAGGTTCGGCATATTCCTTGGCCTGGGTGACACCCAGCACATAGCCAAGCGCCGCCATCACGATAAAGGCCTGATAGCCCCAGAAGGTGAATTTGGCGAGGCCATCCCCCCACAGCCTTGTCCGGCAGGTGCGCTGCACGACAAAATAGCTGGTGGCAAACAGTGCATTGCCGCCAAAGGCGAAGATCACCGCCGACGTGTGCACAGGCCGCAAGCGACCAAAGGTGAGATATTCACCAAAATTAAGCTGCGGGAAAGCCATCTGCAGAGCGATGAACACGCCCACAGTAAAGCCGACCACACCCCAGAAAATGGTGGCGATCGTGAAAAGCTTCACGATGTCGTCGTTATAGTTCATTTTTTCAGCAAGATTAGTCATAGACCTGCCCTTAGTGATGTGCTGGTAACAGCATGCCCCCGGCGATGATAAAAAGACTGAGACTGTTGAAGACCATCACGCCACGCGCGAGGGTCGAGAAACGAATAGGCAAGCGGTCGAGTGCATATCGCCCGCCTGCCCCGGTGAGGAAAAGCGCAGGCATGGTGCCCACGCAGAAGGCCGCCATACCGAAGGCGGCCGAGATAGGCTCCGCGGTTGCCGCCACCGCCATAAGCGCGGCCGCCAACAGCCCGCAGGGTAAAAAACCAAGCGTCACGCCAAGGGCATAGCGGTGCCACGCCGTAGGGTTGGTGAAAAACGCTTTGGCCACACGGCCTAGCACCGCGCCAAACCGCGCAAGTGAACTGGGGGGAAATTGTGGTGCCACCACACGCTTGAGGCTGGGGATGGCGCTGGTGAGAAACAAAAGCCCGGCCACCGTCAACAGCACAACAGCGATGCCGCGCTGAAGCGGCACATTGAACACCATGCCAGAGAGGCTGGCAGCGACCACCCCGAGGATCACATAGGTGGTCATACGGCCCAGGTGATAGGGCATCAACGCGAAGCCGCGCACCCGCCTGAGAAGCGATGGTGTTTGCTGAAGGCTGGTTGCCTGCGCCACCACAAAGGGTCCACACATGCCAACGCAATGTGTCGCGCTGCCCATCAGGCCACCCAGAAAAAGCGTGAGCAGCAGACCGCCATGGTCGGCCAGTGCCGCCTGCCAATGAGAAAGCAGATATTCCACAGGATGCCTCGTTTGTTTAACCTGTGGTCAAACTACCCGAGCGCAAAAATGAAATGATTGACATTGGTCAAGTGCGGCAGCACCTGCGGCAGCTTGTCTCAGTCCACGCCTGTACCGGCCCCTGTCAGGTCGTCGTTACCGCATGCCGTGCTATCCGAGAGCCAACACTGAGGTGCTTCTCAGGGGGTACTCCCCGGCATTGCTCCTTGGCATTGCTCCTTGGCATTGTTTAGCCGATTACCGCCATCAACTTTGCCCGCAATTCGTCCTCATCTATCGGCTTGGCGATATAATCATCCATGCCAGCGTCGAGGCAACGCTGCCGGTCTCCGGCAAGGGCGTACGCCGTCATCCCGATAATGGGTGTCCGGTATCCGCGCTCTTTTTCCTCGAATTCCCGAATGGCAACTGTGGCTTCAAAGCCGTTCATCTTTGGCATCTGGACGTCCATCAGAATGGCGGCATAGCTGTGCTCCTGTACACATTCACAGGCTTTTTCGCCATTTTCGGCCACGTCGAACACCACACCGCAGTTCTCGAGATAAAAACTCGCCACCAAAACATTGGCCGGGTAGTCTTCTACCAACAGTACTTTCGGTACAGCGCCTTGTTTCGTACCCGCCTGCTGTGTTTCTGGTTCAGGCGCTGTCATGCTGGCATCAGGCTGCAACGGCAGGGCGGCGGTAAAGGTGGAGCCGGTGCCCTCGGCACTGGTAACCGAAATATCACCGCCCATCGCTTCAGCCAGCGTTTTACTGATCGCCAGCCCAAGCCCGGTACCCCCATATTCACGTGACGTGGACGTGTCCGCCTGCACAAATTTATGAAAAATAGCGGCTTGTTTTTCAGCAGGAATACCAATGCCTGTATCGGTGACACTGAGTTCCACCACCGGTATATCGTCACCGGTATCGTAGCGAAGGGCCGCAGAAATCACGATCCTGCCCTTTGCGGTAAATTTCACCGCATTGCTGCACAGATTGAGCGCAATCTGTCTGATCCGCCCCGGATCGCCCAGAAAATGGGTCTCCCCCTCAAGCCTTTCATCCAGTTGCACCGCGAGGCCTTTTTCGTCCGCCCACACCGACATGATGCTGATCACGTCCTCCAACAGCTTGGGCAGGTTGAAACTGACTTTTTCAAATTCGAGTTTGCGACTTTCTATTTTGGAAATATCCAGCAGGTCGTTAATAAGCGACAGCAAGCTGTCTGCACTCAGTTGTAGCGTCTTCACGATATCCCGCTGGGTATCGGTCAGCTCTCCCTTCTGCATCAGCATCCGTGACAAGCCGATAATCGCATTCATCGGCGTGCGAATCTCATGGCTCATATTGGCAAGAAACTCGGACTTCGCCTTGTTGGCTTCTTCAGCACTAAGCTTTTCGGTCTCCAGCAGTACGCCCACCACGCCCTTGGCTGTGTCGATATCCTCCTGGGTCCAAGGTGCCGATCTCTGGCTGACGGTTTCCTTCCAAAGCTCAAAGGAACTGCGTGGGGTCAATCGGTAGCCCGCGCCCGTTTCCTCCGCTGGCTTTTCCGGGTTGCCCGCCCAGGAGACTTCCTGAATCTGGGCGGCGCGAAACCAGATGATATAGTCATGGCTCTTGACGCTGATCGGGACGGCAAGGAAGCCGCCTGTCAAGGTCTCAAATCCTGCGATCCCTTTGAAAAAATTCTGTGCGTCATCGGTCTGCAGATACGTCCAGTCGCCCTGCTCATTGAGCCAGTCTATAAGCTGTCCGACTATTTTTTTCGAGGGTATGTTCCCGTACCGCAGGATATCTGTGTAAACCTTGACCACCAAGCCATGAGCACCCAAGGCTTCGCTCGCCAACTGGTGGGTCTGGTCCAACAGTTTATCGACGGAAGATGTCTTCTCAAGGTTGGAGGCAAGCTGGTGAACAAGCGCCTCGCGTTTTTCCTTGGCTTCGCGCGAAACCACGTCTTCAAGCGTCGACAATTGGGCCGAAAAAATGTGGCCCATAATTTCACAGATGTGTCGGACCGGATAAGGGATGTGACGAGGGCTGCCATGATGGCACGCGATCAATCCCCACAGCTTTCCATTCTGGATAATGGAAATCGACATGGACGCCTTGACATTGATGTTTTCCAGATACTGGACATGAACCGGAGAAACGCTTCGCAGCATGCACTGGCTCATATCAAGCGGTTCATGGCCAGTTGCGTCAAATATAGGATGAATAGGAACCGGCTTGTAATTTGTATCCGCAATCAGCCGCAGATACTGCTGCGTGTATAGCCGCCTTGCCTGCTCTGGAATGTCGGACGCCGGGAAATGCAGCCCCTTGTAGCTGGGCATGAAATCCGCGCGGCTCTCCGCCACCACTTCGCCGTGCCAATCCACATTGAAGCGATACAGTTTCACCCGGTCGAAGCCGGTAATTTCTCTGATGCTGGCCGTCACGTGGTCAAACATGGACGGCAGTTCGGTCGCCCGGTGCAATCCAATTGCAAAATTCCGCAGATGGCCCATCAACTGGCCAGATGCAGGCGCTTCTTCCTGAATAAATTCAAACTCGACAATCAGGGAGTCGCCGCTTTCATGGGCTACCGCATCGCAGTTCCGACCGCCAAGCGTTACGTTTAACGTCTGGATGGGCTGCAGCGGGGCATCCGCCGCAATTTGGCGCAATTTGTCAACCTGTGCGGCCGCAATAAAATCTGAAACATGGCGGCCGATACACTCTTCAGCTGCAAGGCCCAGAAAGTGATTGGTATTGCTGCTGACGCGGGTCACCCGCAGCTCGGGCGACAAAACGATCAACAAGCCATGCGGTTGTATGGAGCCGGGAATATGAATGGGCTCGCTGGCGCAATGGTCAAGCGCCTGCTTAAGTTGTTCTTCCGACAACTGTTCCCTTCGTGCACTCACGTGGCTCGCCCCCAATTTTTCTGCGAAGCATTCTTATTCTAACGACCGACACCCGTCACGGCCACATCTTTTTGGCGGAATTTACGCTCCGCTTATGGTTTGCCGTGTCAAGGCGGATTGTCCGCTTGCGCAATTTTATACACTACTGAGGCGCGAGGTATGTACAGATGTGCACATAACTGCAACAATTTTTGCAGGAAATCATACAAGTTGCCGGATCTTATAATGAAGCACGACAAAAACCCTGAACGGTTACTGAATCACAATAACCTGTTGCGCGCACTAAAGCCCGCCGAAAAGGACCTGCTACTGCCTTACATGGCGCCCTATCCCCTCAGGAAGGGGGAGGCACTCTATGAACCCGGCGACGATGTACAGTATGCCTATTTCCCCTGCAACACCGCCCTGATTTCATTCATGGTGATGCTTGCAGATGCCCGCGCGGTGGAAACCGCCCTCATCGGACGGGAAGGGGCAGTGGGCGGCATTGTCAGCCATGGCCACCTTCCCGCTTTTTGCCGGGCGGAAGTGCGCTTCCCCGGCCTCGCCGTACGCATTGCGAGCAGGGATCTCGAACAAGCGAAAAACGCTTTCCCCTCCATATCAAACCTTTTCACCCGCTATGCGGACTGTCTTATTTCCCAGGTGTTCCAGGCGGTTGCCTGCAACGCCACACATACTATCGAGCAACGGCTGGCCAAGTGGTTCCTCGCGGCGATCACCCGAACCGATGATCACGACATTCCCATTACCCAGGAACAACTGGCCAGTATGTTGGGGGTTGGACGCAGCTATGTGGCCCGCGTTATGGCTGGCTTCAAAACCAATGGCAGCATTTCAACGCACCGCGGCCACATGATTGTGAATAACCCTGACCGGCTCAGGGAGATGTCCTGCGGATGCAACGCGCTGGTTCATGACCATTTTGACACCGTACTGCGCGGCATATATCCCGCCGACACATAGCGCCGAAGCCCGTGTTACCGGGGGGCGCGTTCTGCCACCATATCACAACACAGGCGCACCACCTCAAACGACGCCTGTGCCTGCGCAACGACAACCTCGGCATCAACCGAAGGCTCCTTTTGGTGCAGGAAAGCAAGAAATGCCCGCCACCGCATGCCGGTTTGCGCCCCATGACCAGCAAAAAAAAGATTGTCGCGCCCGGGCTCCAGCGCCAGCGTGCGCCGCAAATGTTTTGATATCACTTGCCCGCCCAGGTTGGAGCCCTCCTTGACATAAAGAAACCCAACCAGCCGGCTTAGGTCATTGATGGCCGGATAAGGCAGGTCAACCTGCGGCAGGACCTCTATACCATGGGTGTTGATATCGTGCTCAAGAAGGGTCCGTACTGGCAGTTCCCCAGCGAAACCAACATTGCGCACGCGCGCGCGCTCCATCACCCGGTAAGCAAGATGAAAGGCCTGCAGGACACGGTGGTAGTGGCCAAGCGTTATGTCCCCTCCCTGAAGCGGCCGCAACAGCGCGTGCTGGTGCAGGCTTTCGTGCCTGTCTGTCGTTGCGTGGCGGAGGGCCTGAAGAAGGGCGGAGGTTTGTGTCATCTGGTCTTCATGCCGCAATATCGGCGGAATGGCAAACATTGCTGCCCCGCCCCGAAATGCAACATGAAACAGGAACTGGTTCAAGCCGGCTGCGCGGACCCCGAATGTTCATCATTCACGCCCACGACTGCAATCGAGGAAGAAAGGCTCAAAAACCGATCCCAACAGGAACCTGTTCCCCATGGGCGCTGCAACGCTGGAGCCCGAGATTGGATTACCGTCATTGAGGTAAACTTCCTCAATCCCGAAACTATTGCCGTCAAAGGTCACGCGCAGCACCTGTGATGGCGACCGGCTCCTTTCGTCCTTTGCGTGGCCCGGAAACGCCAGTGCATTGGGGTGCGCCCCGATCCAGAAGCTACCGTCCTCGGCCCATTCGACATTGTCGGACGCTGTGCCCGCATCCGCCTCGGCAACCAGTTCGAGCCTGTCGCCGTCATCACCAATTTCATAGGCCAGCAAGCGGCCCCCGGTCGTTTCCGCCACTATCAGATGGTTGCCATCCGGGCTGACGGAAATGCCATTGGGATATACCAAGCCACCCTTAATGCGCCGGATACCACTTTCGTCGCCACGGGCGATCCCGCCGCGTGCCAGGCGGGCGAAAGTTTCAATCGTGCGACCAAGGGTGGTTTCGCTGCCTCTGTCGATAGAGGCGTAAAAAGTGTCTGGTCCGTCAGGCGTGACATCATTCAGGCTGTAACCGCCGTCCGGCTTCACGGTGCGAACATGACGCAAACCTTCTTCCAGCACCTCAAACACCTCAACCTGCGAGAGGCTGCTGTCCATTTTCGAACCAGACTGTCCGCTGTTCGGGTGGTTCACCACAAACAGCCGGTCATGACCGGCCGGGTTTTTCCAAAGCCCGATGCCGTGGGGGTGAAACTGGCCGTCAAAGTCATGCGGGAATTCCAGCGGGCTGGCCAGGCTGCCCGCACGGTATCGGTATATGGCGCCTTCAGTCTCACCGGTGCGCATCCATAAACGCCTGTCATGGCTTGAGATATAAGCAAGCCCTGTATCGGGGTCGACCGTGATATCTTCTGCGCCAACAGCACCGGCAATTTTTTCACATTTTCCGTCAAAATGCGGTTCAATGGTCCTGAAAGCACCGCCGTCATAGAGTGTATCAAGCACAAAACCGGCCACAATGACGACAACAAGTCCCGTACCGAGCATGATTTTTGAGCGTATCCGCATGATTTTCCCTCCCCGACTCCGGGAAAAGCTTATGATTTTATCGTCATAGCGTCTAGCGAATCATCACGCACATACACGTTATCAGCGTATTATACATATCCGCATGGCGTTGAAATCATTGATAGAACTGCATAAGTACATTTTAACTGGCATGTGGTAGATTTCTGTTGTTAAAACGCGCTCGCAACGGGGAAGGCTATGCACGAGCGTCAACAGACATCACTGGCGGTGGTATTATGGACTGTATTCGGCGGCGCGGTGGCGCTGCTCGTTACAGCTCCTGCGCCCTGTGTCACGAGCCTGCATGAGACGCTGACCAGTTTTGCGGCACAGATATCCACCCCATTGCAGGCAGAAGAAAGTAACCCGGCGCCTTTTAAACCCAGCGCTGATTCCATGGCCGACGTGGACGCAGCCCTTGCCAGGGCTCGCGCGAACGGAAAGCTGGCGATTATTGTTCTTGGTGCCAACTGGTGCCATGACAGCCAGGGGCTGATCCACCATTTCCAGACAGCTGAAATGCAGAAGATACTGACCGACAGATACGAACTGCTGCTTCTTGATGTCGGATATCTTCAGCATGGTACGGATGTCGTCAATCGTTTTGGCCAACCGGTCATCTATGGCACGCCGACAGTCTTTGTCGTTGACCCCGCCACCGAACAGGTCATCAACCGCAAAAGACTGCACCAATGGCGCGCCGCGGCAAGCATCAGCCTCGCCGACACCATTGCCTATTTTGATGGCCTGAAGTGGACCGAGCCATCACCGGCAGATACACCCGTGCCAGCCAACCTTGAGGCGGCGCTGGAAAAAATCAAAAGTTTCGAGGAAAAGCAGGCTAGGCGCATCGCGCATGCCTATGAAATCCTCGGCCCTCTTGTGGCGATGGAACGTGACGAACGCCCCGACAACTTTTACGACATGTGGGAGCAGGTGCGCGTGCTGCGCTATAAGCTGACCGATGACCTGACCACCTTGCGCGCCGTTGCGACGCGTCAGGCGGCTTATTCGGACAAGGATATAGAGCTTGAGTTCCCACAGTATCAGCCGTTTGACTGGGAATAGCCCGCCAGCCGCCACCGCACGCCACCACCGGGCGCCACCACCGGGCGACGGTATGAGCCGCCGACCGGTAGGGTTTCCTGATAACCTGCCTAGAAGCGTGTTCGCACACCGGCAAAGGCTGAAAGACCCGGCGTGCCATAGCCGTTGACCTGTTGGTAGTCAGCGTCCAAAAGGTTGTCGATCCGGCCATAAAGCTCAACCCCCTCGTTCAGCCGATAGGCTGCGCGCAGATCAACGCGGGTCCAGTCATCCACAAAGGTGGTGCCGCTGTCGAGCTCCTGCCCGTTGTGGGTAACCGAGACAGACCCGGAAAGCTTTTCGGTTGGCGCCCAGTTCACAGCGGCATACGCTTGGTGTTTGGGACGGCGCGCGAGAAGTGTGTCCGTGTCACGGTCCTTGGCGTCGGTGTAGGTATAGTTGGCGTTGAATGACAGCGTGTCACTGACAGTAGCCGCGAACGACAGTTCAACCCCTTTTGCCCGCGCGCGGGAAACATTCTGATACCCACCCGTAAACGTAAAGATGATCAGGTCCTGCGTCTTGCGGTCAAAATAAGTGGCACCAAGGGTGAAGCGGTCATCAGCAAAGCTTTGCTCCGCCCCCGCTTCCCACGCTTCCGTACGCTCGGGTTGCAGGTCCGGGTTGGGCTCAAAACCACAGCAGAAATACGTCAGTTGAAAGATGGTTGGCGCCTTGAAGCCCTCGCCCCATGTGGCGTGAATACGCGTGCCTGTTTCTTCCAGCAGATAAGAAGCCGCGGCTTCGAAACTCGTGTTGCCGCCAAAGGTTTCATGGTTGTCAGACCGCACGCCACCCGAAAGGCTCAGGCCCTTGAAGCCGGTAAAGGAAAGCGCGCCAAAAACGCTGTCGATACTGATGGCTTCCGGGTCCTGGCTTGCGGCCTTGACCTCTTCATGCTGCACGCCCCCCGTGAAGGTCATAGCGTCCGACAGGGCCAATGCACCAAGGTAATCAAGGTTAAAACGCTCACCCTCCGCGCCATAACTTTCGACGCCCGCAGAAAAGTTGGTGCGCTCGATCTCGGAATACTCAATAGACACCGTGTTCTTGAGCACACCGTCCCACAGGTCGATATAGGCGCGGGCGGCACCGGCAAATTCCTGTGATTTCGATAGCTCATCCGTATCCCCCAGCGCGAAGGACCCATCGCCCTGCAGGGCAAATCCATCAATGTCCTTGTCGCTGTCGATATAGTTGGCGTTCAGTTCGATACGGGCGGCCTCGGTCAGCGTCACACCCATCTTGCCGCGCAAGGACACGCTTTCAAAACCGTCGCGCTCGTTATTGCCATCGGCGCTTTCAGCCGACGAAATGCCGTCGGTGTCCACATAAGTACCGGCGAGGTTAAAGCTTATCCGTTCCGTTCCGCCGGAGAGGTTCGCGCCCGTGCGCAAGCTTGAATAAGAGCCATATTCCGCGAAAGCGCTGCCGCCAAGGCCATCCTGTCCGCCCTTGGTGATGATGTTGATCACACCGCCCATGGCGTCAGAGCCGTAGAGCACCGCCTGCGGACCACGCAGCACCTCAACGCGTTCAATGCCGTTCGGGTCAAGCCCGGCAAAATTATAACCGCCACCGGTCGCGGACGGATCGTTCACCTGCACGCCGTCGACCAACACCACTGTCTGGTCGGAACTGGCACCACGAATACTGACGGTCGCGACACCGCCAAAACTGCCATTCTGGTTGATAGTGACACCCGGCACGGTTTGCAAGGCATCCAGCACAAAGGTGAACTGCTGCGTTTCGAGCGCCTGTTCGCCAATCACACTGATGCTTTTGCCCGTCTCGCTGGCAAGTTGGGCGCGGCGGGATGCGGCAACCACCACTTCTTCAACATCGTCCATGGCGACGGCGTCCGCCAATACGGGAAGGCCGCGCAGGCTTACAAGCGCGGTGGTGGCAATCAGGGTGGTTTTAAAAGATATTTTCAACACGGTTTCGACTCCGGCAAGAGGCCATAAGGCCTGAAAACTGCGCTGGAGTCTGTCGAGTAGTCCCAGACAAGCCCCGCACACAGCAACGAACTTGTCGCCTGTACGGAGGTCCGCTCTCACCGGTTAACCCGACCGCGAGATGGGCGACACGACGGCAGGTCTCCTGGCTTGTGAGTCATCGCTTCCCCCTCTCCTTCCCGGCCCATATGGGACCAGTGGATTATGAGGCGGTCGCTCGTCACTTACAGTTGCGGGTACAGCCACGGTTTTGCTCCTGGCTCTCGCCATTTGCGCACCGCGTTCCCTCTTCGTCTTCGGCACCACCGAAGAAACCGTCTGGCAGTGCTGATACTTTAAAGCATGTGCCTTGGCAAGGCCTCTAAATCGAGAACGCACTTTAGCCCATTTGGGTCATGCGGGTCCGGCGGCCACCTACTAGCCTCTCCTTATTGCGGGGGTTCGTAATGGATGGGGAAAAACAATGGATACCAGAATTGTCACTTATGCTGCCGCTGCCCTTATGGTGGGTGGCCTTTTACAGGCACCACATGCAGCCAACGCGAAGTCCTTCAAGGCGAAATACTACAAGGAGTGTTATGCTGGTGTGAAAGAGGTAGCGCCGCTTGTAACTCCAAAAGAAAGCCTGCAGAAAAAAGCAGGCAAGCTTGGCGGGCTTTTTGGCTCTGTCAGCAGCCTTGCCGGGCTGGGCGGTGCCGGTGGCAGTATGGTCAAAGCGGCCAATACAGTGAACCAGATCAATAAATACAGCGGCATCATCGACGACGTGGCCGGCTTCAGTGCACAGATGCGCACAGACCACCCCAACCCGAACGACCGGTTTGCAGCCTATGGCGACCAGATGAGCAGTGAAGCACATGACCTGTCGGACGTAACAGTGGCCGTGACCGCTTCGCAGCAATGTTATGGCAACGAACTGACCACGCTGAAAGCGGAAGTGGCAAGCGGAGAGCTTAAAAAAAGCAAAGCCAAAAAACACTTGAAGGAAATCCAGGCCGGGGTGCGTGCATCGGGGGACGTTTTGCTGCTGGCGATTAACCGGCTGAATACCAACTTGTCATCCTACGACGAGGCGCTGGCGGGTGAAAAAACCTATATGGCAGAAGGTGTACACGCGATGGCGGGCCAAGGCTTGCTGCAAAACGCAGCGCTGAAAACCGGTAGCCCGGCGGTCGCCTATGTTGGTATGTCGCATCTGAGTACGCTATCCGGCCTTGCAAGCTTTGCCTCGACGAAAGCAGACACAGGCTCCGGCATTGCAACCGACAATACCAGCTATGCCGGGCTGGAATCCCTTGCCGCCAGTAGCCAGAAATATCTTGAGCTTAATGAACAAGTTCGGGAAACTGCTGAAAAGCAGCGCCTTCTGGAACTGGAGGCGAACAAGGGGCTCGACTGAGCCCCTGACACGCCGCCCCTATGTATTGAGTTTAGCATCAGACATTCAGCTAGTCGGGTAACACCATGCAAACCGGTGACACTAAATCAAGCGCGCGCCATAACGAGGCTGCCATTGTCATGGCCTTCTACAACTTCGCGTCCGAACCTGAAAACTGGGATCAGGTTCTAGACATCATCGGCAAGGCTGACGAAGAAGCGCTTGATATTCTCAAGGGGCATCTGGATCAAGCCGCGGAACTGAGCCAGAAAATCTTCAACGGTTTTCAGGACAACGAATTGCACGACACCGACTATGGCATCGTGGAGATCGACAGCTACGACATCATATGTGCATCCAACCGTACCGCCCGTACGCTGCTCTATGACTATCTGACCTCGACACTGAATGAAGACAGTTTGGCATTCAGACATGAAGAACATCAGGAGGTCTTCATAAATGCCCGGGACCGCCTGAAAAAAGGCGAGGCGCATTCAACCCTGATGCGTTTTGACCTCAAACGCGAAAAGACAACACTGCTTGCTGTCCTCATGCGCAACCCCGAAGATGAAAGCCTTGAACCGGCCAAGGCTAAAAAACGCGCAAAGCGCCTGAGGCTTGTATTTTCGCCCATCTCAATCGCGACCGATAACGGTGAAATCCTGCGTACCGAGCTTGGCCTCACACATTCGGAAGCTCGCCTTGCACTGCAGCTTGGTACCGGGGCCACGATGGCGGACGCCGCAGAAGACCTGAACATCAGTATCCACACCGCACGCAACCAGCTGAAGGCAATATATGGTAAAACCGGCCTGAAGCGGCAATCCGAGTTGATCAAACTGCTTATCGAACTTGGCCTTCTCAGCCGTATCCTGATCGACCAGCGCCATACCTGGACAGGCCCGAACGGCCAGCGCGATGCTGTCGCCATGGAGCCACGGAAATATTATATCCTGCCTGACGGCCGCAAACTGGCGTACCGCCTGTACGGCAAGGTGGACGGCCACCCCGTGCTGGCTTTTCATTCCGGTCTTGCATCCATCATCCCGCTGATGTCGCAAAATGAACAAACAGCACAGGCAGGGCTTGCCCTTTATGTGATTGAGCGGCCGGGTTTCGGCATGTCGGACCCGTGCAAGAATTACAGTTTTGACAGCGTAACACAGGACGTGGCTGACTTCGTTGAAGGCAAGGGTTTTGAGAAGCTGTCCATCATGTGCGAGGCGTCCGGCACCGCTTTTGCGCTCAGTACTGCCCTCAGGCTGAACGGGAAAGTATGTTCCACCACGCTGGCCGCCGCCGTGCCGGAAATGCCGCAAGCCTTCCGCGAGCGCAACGCCAACTTCTTCCAGTTTTTTTATCACCGGATCAACCAGAACCCATGGGTACTCAAGGGCTTCTGGAGAATTTTCAGGAATGGCTATAACTACAAGATGGGACGCAGCCTGATCACGGAGTTTTATCCACCCGGCTCAGCCGATCGGGTATTTTCCGAAATTCCGCTGATAGAAGAACAACTTATTCACAACACGCGCGAAAGCCTTGTCCGGACCAGCGATGGGGTCAGCACGGAAATGATCTTCCGCGCAGGAAAACCGCCCATCGACATCAGCAGGCTCAAGACACCGCTTATCGTCTGGCACGGTCGGGAGGACTGCCACGTCAGCGTTGAGGACATCACGGCTTATACCAGCAACACCGCCGGCGAAACCCACATACGCGTGAAAGAGGATATCGGCCACACGGTTATGTTCAAATACTGGGGTGACATCATGGAAGATATCAGCGGGTTCGTTCATCGCTCTCAAGCTCTCTGATCCATGATTTTATCCCGTATGCCTTACCTGCCCCGGTAAGGCCCTCGCCCCCAGGGCTCCCGCCTTGGGGGCGCACTGCGTTCATCCGCCATGGCCGGTCATATGATTTTCATTGCCCTACTGTTGAAGGGACACAGCAACAGCACCTTGGCTGAGCGAACGACCTTGCCAAATTCCCTGGCAATTGTGGCCGTATCATCGCGGCCCTTCATTGCTGGCGCTGCACTCTCGCTAACCTTACTGATGTTGATCTGGTTCGCCTGAATTCAGACAATGACGCCAACACATAAAGTCACCGATATATTGAGATTGGGCGGAGCCCCCACCAAAGGACGCTGGCTTTAGTATTCCCAGAACCACTTAAGCCGCAAACTACTTCCCTGCCGGGGGCCGAGTTCGGTTTCCACCAACAGGTTCTTCGAAATATCAATTTTCAGGCGCGTCGCCGTTTCACTGCTCGCCGTGGACGTCTCAACCTCGAGATAGATATTTTTTCGCAGATATTTACCGCCGGTGATCGTCGTCGCGGACTCATCCTCATCTTCCGTGCGACCGAATGACAGTGTATCAAGGCCAAGCCCGCGCCGGAGTTTACCAACAACATCAAAGCTTCCGCCACCCCTGAGGGTATCCATCGCCACCACCAGTTCCGCCAACTGGAAGGCCGACAGGTCAGAAACCGATTTACCCAGCAGCACCCGTGACATGATCTCATCTTCTGGCAAGGAAGGCGTTGACGACAGCGTGAATTCGGGTGCCGAGGACGGACCGCTGATCTGCAACTGCGCTTCAAGGTTCGGGGTCGTATGCACGGCAGTGACCGAAATGTCTGGGTCGATGGTATTGCCGCCACGGAAGGTCAACTGACCATTGGTGATCTCGAAGCTCTTGCTGCCAAAGCTGAACGACCCGTCCCGCACGCTCATGCTGCCGGTAAGCTCGGGATCGTCGCTGGTGCCCCCAAGCAGCAGGTTACCCTGCCATTCGCTCTTGAGGCCCCGTCCCTCAAAGAAAAAGCGCCCCGGCACCTCAATGGACACCGAAAGATTAGTCGGCCGGTCCTGCTGCGGTTCGGTCTGTACGCTCAGTGCTTCCAGCTCTTCCGCACCGTTGATCTCGATCACATCGATCTCCACCACGCTGCGCGGTAATTCCTTGGGCATTTTCACCCGCATCGGGCCGGTTTTTATCTGGCCCGACAAGGTAGCGGCGTCCTCCGTGCGCTCATACACAAGGGACGCGGAAGCAGTACCATTCAACTCGTCAAGGCGGGCGACGCGGAAATCGGTCAGTTCCGCGGTCAGACGACCGGGGAAAGCCAGCTTGGAAGACAGTTCAAATTCACCCTCGCCGGACAGTTTGCCTTCTTCGCCGTCATTGGCTCGTAGCTCTGTCAGGTCGATACGGTCCTGCGTGCCGGAAACCCGCAGCACATCAATTTCGGCCACAAGGCCCAGCGGCTCATATTCATAATGACCATCCTTGAGGTCCAGTTGCCCCTCGAAAAGCGGGTCCGCCAGATCGCCGGACAAGGTAAGTTTACCGTCCAGAGTGCCTGTCAGGAGATGCTCCGGCCGTCGCGCCAGCAACCAGATCGGCGATACGTCACCCTGCCACACAAGCTCCATCGCCAGCGGCGCGCCTTCACGGATAGCATAGCCCTGCTGCCCCTCAAGCCGTTCGTACGGCAGGTCCCCTGTCAGGCGGCCAAACTCTTTACCGGCCTCGGTGATGGTGCCGTCAAATTTGATTGAGCCTTTTTTCATCACCGCCTGCATGCTGCCGGCATACTCATCCGGTGCGGCCGCAAGGCGCCAGCGCGGCAAGGTCAGCTTCTGGAAGTCAATCGTGACGTTTCCGCTTTCGCCGCCGTCCTGCCGGTCAAAGCGGGCCGCGATGTCAACGCGGCCGGTCTCGATCGACCCCGGACGCACCACATTCACGGCGGACAGGGCCAAACCATTGGCGTTGAGAGTCATGTTCAGGTTTTCGCCGGTTGCCGAGAATGTTGCGTCAAGCGTGCCGCCCGCCATATCCATCACCGGCACCTCGACCAACAGGTCCTCCTCGCCGCCCCACCGAACAATGATGGGGTCTCGCGTCGCGGCGGTCGTCCCACCGTAGGCGGCATTGAAACCGATATCGGCACCGCCCTTTTTCGGCCGTACAGATGCTGCCAGCTCAAAGCGGTTTCCGTAATAGCCTTGCAGCTCTGCGGTCAAGGGGGAACTGTCGGATGACGTTCCCTTCAGGCGCAGGCTGTCAATTTTCTGCGCGCCATAGGTTATATTGCTCGCAATAAGGTCAGCCTCGTAACTGATGTTTTTTGCCTGTTTCTTGAAACCGGCGGTGCCTTTCGCCATCTCCAGCGTGAAGGGAAAACGCCCGGGCTGCGCGAACCGTACCTCAGCCATATCAAGGGTTATGTCGGCATCAAGCTCATCTCCAATCATTGTAATGGCGAGGGAGATGGTGCCCTGCCCGCCCAGATCCAGATTGTCGTCCTTCAGTTCCTGAAGCCGGGCGTCAAGGTTCGCACTCAGGCCACCTTCACTGCTCCATGAAAGCGCACCATTTGCCTGCGCGCCCGGTGCGTCCATGCTGATCGCATCCAGCGTCACCGTGCCATCCGCGATCAAGACCGGGCTTGAAATTGTTGTGGCTCCCACCGGGCTTCGGGCTTCAAAGGTAACGTCGCCCGAAAGCCCGCCTGTACCGCCGGGCGCCTTCGATAGCGCGAGCCTGATGGCAGGGTCGGCAAACAAAACCCCATAGGCGTCGATCTGGGCAAGTCCTGTCTCGAACGTCACAGTCGGGGCAGCGCTGTCACCGGCAACAGTGCCGGAAAAAACGGTTTCCCCCGCCAGCACCGCGCCGTCGCCCACAAGTTTTTCAAGTGCCCCCACCTTGCCCTTGAAAGCCAGATCCAGCGTCGCCCCGCTGACCGTACCCTGTGTTTGTAAACTCAGGTTGGAAGACGCCAGGGTCGCGCGTTCAATGGTCACGCCACCACTGGCAAGCAGCACACCGGCTTCCACCTTTGGTTTCGGGCCCAGAAGTTCCGCAACGGCAGTGCTTTCATACGTCACACTCTGTCCCGTGACAGTCCCCTTCAGCCGCGCGCCGCCGTCCGCGCGCCCTGCAGACGTGACATCCAGCCGCAATTTGCCGCCCGTCAACTGGCCGTCATGCCAGCGATCAAGGAAAGCAACAGGAATATCGGCCTGCCCCGCCGCCGATTTCAGGCCTGTCTCATCCCCTTCCGCAACCACAGCACGTGCGGTAAGCGCCTGCCCTTGCACCGCGCGCGCCGCCGCCCGCCACGCCCGCGCATCAATGTCATAAGCCCACCTGCCATCTGTCGCCGAAATGCGGGTTTCATTCAGCCCCGGTGGCGTCATGGTGAGCGCCAATGTCGCCACATCACCGGATAACTGCCCGCCGGAGAACGCCGCAGTCCCTGTGGCGTCAATCCTCGTAAAGGGCATATCCGCGGCAACAAGCCTCTCCGCCTGCGCATTGTAGCTGAGATCTACCTGACCGCCAGCAAGGTTCAGCACACCGCGCAACACCACCTTTTCAAGCAGTATCGTGTCGGTCGAGAACCGCGCCAGTTCAAGATCAACCTGGCTGTCTGTTAGTGTCAGTCCGTCCTCAAGGGCCGCACCACCAGCAAGCCGCAGGTCAACCCCATCAGCCTGCAAGGTCAGGTCAACACGCATTTCATCCACGGCTTCGCCTTCTATGGTCAGCTCAACATTTGCCGCCCCGCCCAGAAGGGCCTGCAACTCAGCGGGGACAAAAGCATTCCGGCTCTGCCTGAGAACAATCTGACTGCGTGCCAGACTACCACGCCCTTCGCCTTCCAGCGCCAGCTTGCCCGGCACGCTTGCCGTCAGGTTCCCGCTCCACTCGCCTGCCGTGCCTTCTGCGTCAAGTTGGGCCGCGAGACTGTCTCCACCACCAAGCCCCAGAAGACCTGTGATCAAGCCGCCAGCGCGCGCCCGCACGTCTGCCTTTGCGCGGAAAGTATCGGCGCCATCCGCCCACTCAAAGGTGGCGGCGACGCGGTCGGTTTGGTCCGCATTCACAAGTTTTGCGTCGCCGTGGAGGCTGGTGCCGTCATATGCAGCGTCTGAAAGCGCAAGCGTGTAGCGGTCGCCGTCATAAACAGCGGGCAAGGACGCGCTGTCCACCCGGATGGCAACGGGCAGGCCGCCACTATCTGTCTGTTCTTGCTGATCCGCGCCTTTCGGCAAGCGTTTAACTGTTACTACGTCACCACCAAGCGCCGTGATATGTAGCTCTCGCGACAGCAACTCGCCCGGCAGCCAGCCCACGGTTACCTGAGGGGCCTCAAGCCACACGCCCTCTTTGTCCGCCACCGTCAAACCGTGGACGGAAAAACGGGAAAACAATTCACCGTCAATCCCGGCCACTTCGATGTCGAGGCCTTCAGCGTCGAGGTCGCTGCTAAGCCGCGTTGCAAGCCACGCCATGCCAGCTTCTGACCCGAGCCACAGGAATAAAGTGCCCCCGCTGGCAACAACCAGCAGCACCAACACGCCAAGCGCGATAGCTGCACGCTTTATGATGCGGCCCCAGCCCCGATTGGGGTTATCCGGTATGTCTGGCGTCGCACTCAAAACGCTTGTCCGATGCTAAGGTAAATGGCGACGGCGTCCTCCCCCTCGCGCCGGTTGAGCGGGAAAGCCACATCAAGCCGCACAGGGGCCACCGATGTATGATAGCGAATGCCCATGCCCGTACCCCAGCGGAAGCCGCCAAAGTCAGGTGTTGTGCTATTGTAGACGGCACCACCGTCAATGAAAGGAACGAGGCTGATGCTTTGGCTGATGCGCACACGGGCCTCAAATGCCAGCTCTGCCACCGACCGACCGCCAATCGGGTCTCCGTCAGTGTCCTTGGGGCCCAACTCCTGATAGGAAAAACCACGCACCGAGCCGCCGCCGCCAGCGAAGAACCGCTCAGACAATGGCAACTGATTTTCACCGGCACCAAAGGTGGCGCCCGCGCGGGTGCGCGCCGCCAGTGTGACACGACCCAAGGCGTCCGGCGTCCAGTAGGCGGACGCCTTCAACTCATTGGTGAGGAACAGGAAGCTGTCATTGATAAGCGATACATTGGGCTGCGCCCGCAAATGCAAGCGGATGCCGTTTTTAGGGTCCAGGAGTGAATTGGTGGTGTCATAGCCAATGCCCGCTGGCACACCAAACAGCACATATTCATCATGCTGGCCATCTTCACGCACCTGCGTTGCCTTGCCGCTCAAGCCAAGCGAGACGACAAATTCGTCATTCAGGCGTCGTTCAAGGCCCGCAAAGCTCTCGAACAGATGCGCCTTGTAGGCAGGCGTGCTCTCGCGGCCCAGCCGGGAATTCAGGATCAGGGTTTGGCCATAGCGGCGGAAATGCGGTTTACGCAGGTCACCGCTCACGGATTGCTCGCTCTCACCAAGCTTGGCAGAGAATTTAAGGTTTTCGCCCCGCCCCCAGGCATTGCGATTAGACCATGACGCCTCGGCATCAAAACCCTCACCGGTTGAATAGCCTGCCCCAAGTTCGATGCGCCGGGGCGGTGCTTCCTCCAGCGTCACCTTGATGGGGGCCGTGTCCGCCTTGTCGGTACCGCTGGTGTTGTCAGGTTCGCTGACCGAAACAGAGGTGGAGCGAAACAAGCCCGACGACATCAACCGCTTGCGAAACTCGTTGACCTCCGACTGCTGCACCAGTTCCTCATCCGACCATGGGATCATACGGTCAAGATAGGAGGCCTCGGTGCGGTCAAGTCCTTCGTACTGAACGTTACCGAACTTGAGCTTGGGGCCGGTGTCAATGTGATAATGCACGGTCATGCCAAGGGTGGCGTGGTCGACAATCACTTGCCGGTCGTCGGCCATCGCAAAGGGATAGCCTTTATCACCGAGAAAAAACAGCAGTTGCTGCTCTGCGGCAACAATATCCTGCGAGCGTGCCGTCTGCCCCACAATCAGCGACGGCGCTGCATCATCAATGCTGACCTCCGTCCCGTCCTCGACAAATGTGGTGGTCACCCCCTCGATGCTGTAACGCGGGCCCGGCCGCACAAATACAACAAGTGTGACATCATCGCCGACATTTTCGACCCGGCTGTCGAGCGCAGCGTTGTAATATCCTTCGGATTTCAGGACCCGGCGGAAGGTTTCGATATCGCCGTCAAGGCTGGCGTCTACCCGCGCAAGTGAGGCCATGCAATCACCGTCCTTCTCCTCAAGGCGGGAGACCGACAGCAAAAGCTCCTTTAACGACTTTTCCTTTTCGGGGACATCCAGCGAAAAATGCACCGCAAAGCCGCTTTTCCCGCACGAAGGCTGCGCAGCGGCTGGCAGAGTGAGCATGAATGAAGCAAATATGGCGGCGATGTTGGCGCGCACCGAGTTAACCCCCGGATTTCTTAATGTCAGCATAGCGTGACTGCCAGCACTAACGGCAAAATGTGGCGGTTACAAGATCACACTATACCGAAAACCACGCGAAAGGAACGCTTTCAAGGCAGTTTGTTTGCGCAGGCAGGCTGGTCATAGAAGAACAGGTGCCAGGCTATTCCAGAAGCAATTAGCACGAGGGGCGGACCGCCGCACCGAGATCGCACCCATCAGGTATGTAGGGCACTTTCACTGTCTGGCCTTTTTTCCACAAGGACGTCTTCCAACAGAACAGCATCCAGCCCCGTTGTCATCAACACCGCCAACGCATCCTCCACCGTGTGCACAATCGGCTTGCCCATGATGTTGAAGCTGGTATTCAGAACCACCGGCAGACCGGTCTGCCGCTCAAACTCCGTCAGCAGGCTTGCCATCCAGGGGTTCGACCCACTTTCCACCGTCTGCAGTCGCCCGGTGCCGTCTTCATGCACGACGGCGGGTACGCGCTCGCGTACATCGGCACGCCACGGCAGGGTGAACGACATATAAGGTGACGCCTGCGCGCCATCGAACCAGTCGGCCACCTGCTCCGCCGGGATAACGGGCGCAAAGGGCCGATAGGCTTCCCGCCCCTTGACCGCACGATTTATCCGATCCTTCATGGCCTTGGGTCTGGGGTCCGCCAGAATGGAGCGCTGGCCAAGCGCCCGGGGGCCAAATTCAGCACCACCACGCATTACGCCTATAATATGCCCCTTCGCCAGCCTGTCCGCCACGAGAACGGCAGCGCCTTCCCCAGCCGATGTGACCTGCCCCAAGCCAGCCTCCGTCACGACTTTTTCAATCGTACGCCGGTTCGGACGACTGCCAAGGAATGGCGCCCCACTACCTTGTGGTATCGCCTGATGCGAATGATCGGCCATCCAACCCAAAATTGCCGCGCCAAGCGCATTACCGTCGTCTGCGGGCGCCGACGGCACAAACACATTATCGACGGAAAAGCGGCGCGCAATGGTGCCATTATATGAAGAGTTGAGCGCACAACCGCCAGACAGTACCAGATTCCCGCCACTGTCGGGCAGAACATCTTCTAATATCCGGTCAACCAGAATGCCGTAGGCTGCCTGCCCTGAAGCGGCAAGGTCCGCCGCTTTCATGATCGGCTCGCCCGCGAGGCGGGTAAACGGCATTACCGCACGACGGGCAACATCGAGGGTTTCCTCCCCGGCAAACTGAAGCCGACCGCGGTCCACTACCAGCATCGAAACCAACGTTTCCACGAGCGCGGGCACCGGGCTACCAAAAGCAGCCAGCCCCATGACCTTCCATTCTTCGCCAAGGCGCCAGTCAAAGCCACACAGGCGGGTAATCCAGGCGTAAAGGGTACCCAGGCTACCCGGTCCCCATGACCGCCATGCCCGTTTAAGGACACGGTCCTTCATGGAGAAAAGCGAGACCGCACCCACCTCTCCTTCCCCATCAATAACAAGGCAGGTAGCATCCTGATACGGCGCGCTATAACAAGCCGCCGCTGCATGGCACAGATGATGGTCGAAACGCCGTACCTCTGGCATTTCCTCGCTAATACCCAGCCGCAGGAGCGTGGACCCGGCGTAAGTCTGTGCCGTTTGCTGAAGCCCGCGCATCCAGCGCCCGTCTGCACCGGCAAGAAGCGCATTGGAGACCTGCACCGGCACATCGGCTTTTACACCCGCCCAACTGGAGGAAACGTGCAAACGGTCGTGCGCAGCGCTGAATCCAACCTGTTCAAGCGCGCTGGCAAGATGCGAGACATGGTCCGGCGCGATACCCCACGCCCGTTTATCCTGCATGAAGCGTTCACTGGCTTCGGCGAACACCACATGCCCGGTCTCGTTCACCAGCGCGAGCGCGGGATCATGCCCCGATGTCGACAGACCAAGATACCAACTGGTCATTGCGCCTCACCCGCCGGTGCCTTAGTTGATCGACCTGTCACTGGGCACGTCTCCCGGATAGCCGATGCTGTGTATTCGGAACAGGGCATTCCAACAATCTTGTCGCCACGCGCCAAGAGCACATGCGCCTTATTCCGTCCTCGTCGACCAATAATTTCATACTGTTTATACCTCGCCCCTCAGGTATTCGCCTCACTGGATGAAACCTCATCAAGCTGTTTTTGCAACTGGCGATTACGCAACAGAAGCTCCTTGAAAGCGTGCTTCATATCAATGTCTGCGGTGTGTGTGGCAACCGGGCAGGTCACGACCGAGCGACTGCCATCAGCAAAGCGCATGACGACACGTACGCTGTCGCCAGTCTTGATCGGGGCTTCACCCGCCGCGCTCCAGACATAGATACCTGCGCCACTTGCGAGCGATGCGTTTTCATAACTCTCCAGCACCGGTTCGCCGCAGCATACAACTGTACCTTCGTGAAAGACATCAATACGTTCTGGCCTGGGGGTGCACCAACCCTGGACGCGTATTTCTTCAAATGTGGAACTATAGGAGGCCAACATGATGTCACCGTAGACGTCACCAACCATATGTTCATTTTGCCGCTTATCCGCTTTTTCTTGCATCAGCGCATCAAAATCCACCCGCTCAAAAACGTCGAGCTTGGTCGCGCGGGACGCGTTATATATCTTGCGACCAGCCCGCTCGAAGGCATGTTTTGCTTTTGTGAAAGCAGCTTGCTGCAGATCAAGCCGTGGCATGGTCCACTTTTCGCCCTCCGGCCGATAGCCTTTATGGAAATGGTTCACTTCATCGCTGTTGATAATAACAGCCTCGCCTTTCACCGTTTTCTCGTCGGAAAGGGCCTTGAAGTTGAAGCTGAAATCCAAGCCGATCAGGTAAAGTTCTTCAATCCCCATATGGAAGGCCAGTTGCATCATGAAATAAACCACGGTGTACCCGCCCGCCGCACCTTCACTGACATTTTCACTAAACTCGAACACGCGGTTTTCGCCGTTATAAATCGGCGTGCGATTCTTGACAAAAAAGGTGTTGGACAAGCCTGCATATTTACGCCGCAGATCTTCCGGAAAGAAATTCACAGACGGCAGTGAGGACCAGTCAACAACCAAGTTTTCATAGACGAGTGAATCGATGATGGAATAATAGGTTGGCCGCCAATCGGTTTCATCAAACGCCAGCGTGATCTTGTTGCACGCGAAGGTGATTTCATCCTTAAGGAAGTCCAGATCGCTTATTTTCAGGCTTGGACCGGTGGCTACGATGAAGGCACGTTTGCCCTTGTGGATATTGCGAAAATCCTCGAGTCCGTGTGCATAGCGCTTGCGTTCACTCGCATAATATATGCCCTTGCTTGTATGCTTTGGCACCACACGATTTAACGCGACGCTGCGTTTCGCCCGGTAGTCGATAGGCAGATGAAGGAAAATATTGTTCTTCTCGTAGAAACGGTTCACTTCCGGGATCAGAATATCGGCAATGTAGCGTTCCTGTTCAAACGCCTCGTTGCCGACGGTGTTATTTTCGCTATGGATGCGGTAGGCACCCAGCGTTTCCGTGATAGCCTTGCCTTGCCCGAAGCTGATCGCCGCGCGAGTGAGAAAACCGTCTGCACATATACGGAACGCCCGCGGAATAGGAAAAACGACCCGCAATATTTCGGTAGGGAATGCCAAGCCGGCCGTCGGGATAAAGGGGCCCGGTATCCTGTTTTTTTCCTTCCTGCAATGATTGAGGATATCCCCCTCCAGCAGAGAGGCCCTGAATTGTTCCTGGCTGACCACAGTGCCATAACAGACGTTCAGTCGGTGCTGGAACAGCGCATACTCGCCCCCGGCCTTATGCTGGTCAAAGACCTTGCGAACAACTTCGACCTTGCGTGGGAACCAGAAATCGTCGGCATCCATAATGCAGGTCAGGTCGCCGCGTGCCCTCAGGATACCGGTATTGAAGGCCTGGCCCTGCCCGGCGTTCTGGTCCTTCAGGACCAATTCAATCCTCGGGTCTCGCTCCTTGAATTCAAGCAGGATATCCCGCGTGCCGTCCGTTGAGGCGTCATCCACAATGATCAACTGAATGTTTTTATCCGTCTGATCCAGGATGCTTTCGATCGCCATCGGCAGGTATTTTTCACCGTTGTATACACCCAGAATGACGCTGGTAAGGCCCGGCTCAAGATTATCCGGCCAGCAATATCGGCTATCAAGCCGCTCGGTGTTTTCATCAAAGTCCCCGGTTATGCGATGAACTTTTTTTGCGTTCGCTACGTCAATGCGGATTTTATCGGTGTGAATGTCTTCGTCACCGCGGACAAGTGCAAGTTCAACCTCCAGGCTATCCGCCGCACAATGTTCGGCTTGTAGCAGCACCGTGCGCCTGATACCGGCATGGTCGTCCAAAACCCGGGCAAAGTGGGCGTCTACATCAGGGCGGTGGTGGTTGGGTGTGAGGGTGACATAAGCCTCACCATTGATTCGCAGAACCAGTTCGTCATCTTCATCATTCACACACCAGCCAACGAGCAGGAGGCTTTCCTGCGTCACAAAAAAAGCATTTTCCAGTTTAACCGCGCTTGTCATCGCTTACCCCATTTCGCCATATACCCGATGACCGGGCATCGCCTGCCTGATCAATCGCGATTACAGGCTGTTTTCTCGTTTCAATTTCTCGCCCGCACCCCAGCCCCGCCGCTTTCGCCCCCTGTTTCAGAACAGGGTAACAGGGCGAAAAGCGTATTGTCAGCAGGGCCCAAACTCAACGTCAATTGCGGCATTACCAACACCGCATAGTGCAGTAAAAATTCAAGATTGCATTCAAAAAGGCCTTAATCTTAAGGACTTACCTGAGGATTGCAATGCCAATTCATTCATCCAGACTTTCAAATTGATCTACTCGCCGTGCCAACGAGGCGTTATGAACCCTCACCAGTTTTCTCCGCCGTGAACTCAGCGGTGAAGGTTGCGCGCTCCTCCTGTCTTGTTCGGCGGAAAAGCTCTTTGAAAGCCTCATTTTTGCCGGTACGAACGATCTGGAATTCAGTCTCAAGCAGCAGGTCCGCAGGTCGCTCCCTGCCCAGGAAGACAAAAATGCTCGACAGCACGCCCGCCGTATCCGACGCGAGGTCTTCGTAATATATCCTCAATGGCGCGATCCCTTCAGACAGGAAGAACTGCTCCCACGCGTTTTCCAGCGCCATGATATGGTCCAGATGCGCCTTTATCCCCGCTGCGGAAAAGGGCACTAATTCCACCGCATCTTTATGGGCGTGATAGGTTGTGTGGAAATATCGGGATTCAGTTGCGATATAGCGTGAAATGGCTTGGTCCAACCTATCGCGACGGGTCAGATATACGTAATGGGCGCTCCTGAAATAATGGTGGAAGGCACCAAGATAATAAACTGGCAGAAACTGCATCCAGTCCGCTTTCGCGGAAAACACGCCCCCGGCAGCAATGTTCTTCTCTATTCTGTTCCTGACAAAATCCTCAAATGTCTTCAACCCGAACTGGCGCGTAACATCTTCGATCGAACCGCCGGTGTAGCGAAAATGCTCGTGCGCAAGCCCCAGTCCGTTATCACGCAGAACGGACCCCAGATACTGGCTGCCGGAGCGCGGTGTCATACAGATGAGGAGCTTGGTCAAGTCATCATATGACGGCCCCTCAAAGGCAGGGGTTTCAACCACGTTGGCGATCGCATCGCATGTACGCTTCACATGTGCATCATGGCCACCAAACATAGTTTCTCATTCTCCTTGGAAGTGCCCCATATTCCATCACGGTAAAAATCGACATGCGCGGCGGGCCCTTAACCAGCATTCAACATGGCACTGATGAAACCGTTCGCGAGTGCCGTCCTGTGCCACTCGTCAGCCTCATGCCTGTGTTCTTCACCAAACCAGCCATTTTTACACATCAAAGAACAGGTATATTGCGCCAGCGGGTTCTCCTTGAGCGCAGCAATTCCCGTCCAACGCGTCGCATGCTCCCGGGTGTCAGCCTCCAGACGGCCCGAATACACCAGCCAGCCGTATAGCGCCGCAGCTTCAACATTGCCCCTTTCCGCGGCCCGGAGCAGGAAGAAGCCACCTAGCATCTTTTTGGGACGCTCGTCGCAGGCCGTGCGAAAAATATCAGTCGCAATCATATTGTATAATTTCCCGGTGTCGAAACCGCTTCTTGTCAGTTCAAGCTTTTCCTGGATAAGGGAGAGCATCTCGTCATCCACAACGTCGGCCTGACTCTCCCGTTCCAACATTTGCCTGAAATGCGCACCGGAAAGTACATCGATCTTGCCATCCCATGCCTGGTCATCCGTTTTGGGAAAGTGCACGACGCTTGGTCGTGGCAGAAGTTCAACGTCTGGCGTCCTCTCTTGCATCTCCGCAAGCTGTGCGGCCTCATCATCACCCCATACAGGTAATGCATCTTCACCCCGCGCCTTGACCTCTTCCAGGATACGCCTGTACCGCCCGCCAAGGTCACTGTCGTCCTCGAACTGACCTTCGAGCAAATCATCCAGTGCTCTCTGGCTGTTGAAAAGAGCTATATGGACCGTAAAGTTTGACGCAACGGCGCCAACACGGATGGCGCCGCACGGTGCCCCGCCGAGGACACCAAGCACCGTCAGCCCCAGCGGGGCGCTGTCTCTCTCCTCAATCAATTGGATATTGTTGTAAAGCTGAAGCCAGTAGAAGGTCAGGAAATAGAGAATATAGTCGGGGATCACACGCCCTGCACTTGCCGCGCCCACCACATGCTCAGAAAATCCCATGACATTGACGCGTTCAAAGAGTTCCGCAAGACGAGGATAAGCCTTCAGGAAGGGCTGCGTCCATAAGCGGTTTTCCGCACCAAAGCCACGGAACAGGCTATCGTATACCCCTTCAAAATGGGTCATCTTGAGGAGATCCTGCTTCAAGCCATAAAAAGCAAAATCCGCCGCATAAAAAGGTGACGTAGCCACCACCGCCATCGCAACGACTCGCCGCTCAAATACGGGAGCATCACGGCCTAACCGACGGCATGGCGATGGCCCCGCTTCAAGACATTGCCGAAAGGCCTTTAACAAGTGGGCTGTGCGATCGGTTCTTATTCTCCAGACCGCCGCCCCATCGGGTATTGCCCGCAACCCCTGTAACATAGCCTTGTGCTGGGCCCATGCGTTGCCGGAAATCTTGAACTTGGGCGGATAACTTTCAACCAGGACAATTCTCAGCCTGGCCAGGTCTGCGCGCAACCCGGGGATGGCATCGACTTCGCCAAACCAGGTAGAAACCACGATACCGTCAAGCAGACCTTCCGTTGTTGCCTCGACCATCTGGGCGACCGTGATCCTGAACTCAAGTTCGTCGCGTAGCAGCCCGCAAATGAGAACATAATTGGGGCAATCCCGTTTTTGCATCTGGAAAATCCGCATCCTTTGTGTTGGCGGTCACCCGGCCCGTGAAGTCGATCCGGTATGCGATCACTTGTTACCCTGTGCCCCAACGGCTTTCGACAATGCCGCGATCAGGGCATGGCTTTCTTCCCGCTCAAAATAGCCACCAAATGGGCATTGCTCCTTTGTACGCTCCGAAAGGCCGAGCGTTGGAAACTCAAGAGGAGAGTTATAAAGATGTATTTGCACTGGTCGCCAATTGCTCTCCAGATACTCACCAAGACTGTTGATGATCCTGACCCACCACTCCTCGTACCGGTCCGCCCGAGCGAGGACTGCCTTGTTATAACCGGTAAGCAGAATTTTAAATACGCCGGGATGATCATGCAGGTATTTGTACACCCCCTCCGTTACAGCGGGTCGACCAGCAGCAAAAAAGTCGTCGCAAATTACGATGCCTTTCTCGCCAAGCATTTTTTCCGCCTGCTGCAGGTCCCTGTATACGTCAAGCATGGAGTGCCCACCGTCTATATGAATGAAGGCATACTGGCCGCGGTTCTGCACCGCATAGTCATACTGCAGTTCTTGCGACATGCGCATATCGATAATGACGTCCCTTTCGAAGTCCATCGATGGTGCGATGTCCGTCAAGTTCCGTGTAAGCTCCTCAAGCACATCGCCCTTCAAGCCCGGGTCAACGAGATGTAAGCGCCGGCGGCCGTGAAGATACAAGCCAAACAGCATGGATGAGCGGCCACGATAAACGCCGATTTCCAACACATCACCACGCACACCTGTGTCGTTCAAGGCCTTCAGGAAGTAGGCCATAAGTGCCGCCTGTGGGGCGGTCGTGCAACCCACCACTTCCCTGAAGCCATAATAACGTTCCAGGGAGGCGTCTTTTGACATGTTCATAAAATAACTCTCAATCGCTTCGGCCGGGCGAAAACATTACATCTGCGCCCGGATGATTAGTTGTTGTTTAAAACCTATAATGGCAGCTCACCGGTACCACCATTCTGCTGAGAAACTTCCATCCACTTCTGCCAGCTTTCGCTGACAGACGTAATCTTATGATCCCGAAGAAGCACAGCCAGTTCCTTCTGAGCCGCGACGTCTCCGCGAAGGGCCGCCTTGTGGTACCACTGGGCGGCTGAATCAAATTCACCACTACTTTTCTGGACATCCCCCCAAGCTTTTTCCGCAGGACGATAGCGCCCCTCCGCCGCCAGGCGCAACCAATAGTGAGCGTGTCTTTCACTGACAGGGACATCGTCTCCTGTCCTGTATTTTTGAGCGATCGTATAATAAAGCGTCGCAAGATCTGTTTTGACGGCGTTTTCGGTAATGAACCGTTGGACAAAGCCGTGGTCTTCGTCAGGTTCTCCTGCGGACACAGCCCTCTCCAGATGGACGGCAAGCGGGTCCTCCGTCGCGGGAGCATCAACCCAGGTCACATTAGAGGCCAGCCTCAGGGGGGACTGCGCGCTATTATCAAATTCTGTATCGGGAAAATATATCTGCCGGATAGACTTCAACTCGGCGAGCGGTATCGTCCGGCCGGCATATTCTGCGTCTCGCAGCCGGGCGAACGCAGCCTTCATGTGGCTCCCGCCGTCCTCGTCAGGAAAATGTTCCTGAGCCATTGCCTCAATGGCATGGTTGCTATAGCAGGCCGCCTGCTTGGTCATGGTCATGGGAATAACCTTCGACGTTGAGCTTCCCCCATAACCGAAGAGTTGCCGGACCGAAACCCGGTCACTGCCAGTATCCGGCGAGGCGATGTCGAAATTAAAGTACACACACAAAATGTTGGCAGCAATAACATCCATCACCATGTCGGGAATCGCATCGAAATTGCCAGCCTCCGCCATCTCGATCACATATCGCGAGATGGTCCGGCTGTTGAAATACTCAAAAAACTGCCGGAATATTTTCAATTCGCGGAGGAAGGGCCGGGAAAACCACCGAATCTCCGCGTTCATGCTGCCAGGATAAAAAGCCCATTCATAAAACTGGTCCATATGGCAAAGCCGGCGAAGGTCTTCCTTCAGTCCGAAAAAAACAACGTCCGCATGATTGAACGGCATGGAGACCGAAGCCGCCTGAACCGATATTTTCGCCTTCATCACCTGAAAGATCGATTGACAAGGCAAGGTGGGCACCGGGCCGGTCCTGAGACGCTCGACAAAATAATGCAGACGGTGCACCGCTTTGTCAGACCGCAGTTTCAAAACAGCCACACCGTCCGGGCAGTGCGTTATGCCAGCCTCAAAAAGCCGGTGCTGCCGAAAGGTTTGTCCGTTTCCGCCCTCGCGCAGGCCCGGCACCTCGACAACAATGATGCCCCGGCTGACCAGATCCTGCTTCAGGCCTTGCATCTCGCGGAAGGTATCGTTCCATGTGGAGACGATGATGCCATGCAAAAGGCCCTGCTTACGAAACTCCATTGCGGCGTTGATCGTAATATTGAACTCGATAGGTGAACGTATCGCCCCGCAGACAATGGCCCAGTTCTGCATATGAAAAAACCTTTAAATCTCAGATCGTTGGTACAAATCACGCCCTCACCGCAACGGTCGCAGGAAGTCTATGGCGTCGTTCTGTTGACGTCAAATTAAACAAGTGATGCGACAGGGCACAGCCTTCACCTGTTGGCTGGTGTGCCGGATACACCAAAATACGTAATCTGGACCGTGCCAACCGCACCGAAATCAGCCTTGATCTCGCCGTCGGCATCGATGGTTTGATAGGGCGTCAGACTTCCCAAAAGCACAAACTCTCCCCGCCTGAGCCGATAGCCTCGCCCCAGCATCCGGTTTATATGATCAGTGACAAGGTCGAGCGGGTCGGCGATCAACGCCTCAGCGTTTCCGGTTACCATCAGGCGGTCGTTCACCGTCAGCTCCACCGGGAAGTCCACCCCCTTATGCCCAAGCATGATATCGCTGGCGGGCCCTATCACTGTACGTCCGCTGGCGCCGTTATCTGCGACAAGAGCAAGCGGGCCTTCAGTGGTTGCCAGTGTTTTAAAACGTGTTTCCGGGATCTCAAGCGCCGGATGCACAGGCCCAAGCAGGGACAAAGTCTCATCCCGGCCTAACGTTTTTCCGGTGCCCGGCTCGATATCCTGCTGCAACGACACCGCCAGCTCACATTCAACACCGCGATGCCGCCAGCCGGAGACGTCGACGGTGGCCCCGCTGGCAAAAACACGGTCCGCAGGCAGCAAACCAGAGAAAGGTCGCGGCAGGCCCAACGCAGTTTGGGACGCTATGTTAGACGCCCCAAGCTTCCAGCCCGCAGCGACCAGACCGAGCCCGGCTATAAATTGATCCTGCATCATTTCCGCCGCTGAAAGGGTCGTGGGTCTCTCACCCAGCTCCAATTCAACGAACCCACCGTCATACCAGGGCCCAGCCAGCTTTTCTGAAATTGGCGCCATCATCAGAGTATTTCCCAATTAGCTATGAACGACAGGGTATTCGCTTGCCTCATCCCAATAAAGCATGCGATAGAATTAAGTTAAATTTTTCTATTAACTCAATATAATTCAACAAGATGACATATTTCCCCCCAGAATTCTCACAGTCGGTTGCGGCCATTCTGCAAAACGCTGGAAAGCGCTGCATGCGGATGCGGGAAACGCTGAGCCAGGCGGTCTACAACGCCGGACGGGATATCAAACTGGAAGCTGATCAAAGTTTGAACGCAGACCTAGTGCGCGATCTGCAGACGCTTTTGACAATGCCCGCTTTCAGTGAAGAGACCGGGTGGACCGGTGGCATACCCTCTGAAGCTGACCTGTATTGGGTTATTGACCCCCTTGACGGCAGTTATAATTACTGGCGGGGTCAGCCGGCCTTTTGTATCGCGGTCGCAGTGTGCTGCGGCAGGACGCCCCTTTTTGGTGCTATTTACGACATCGCACACAACGAGATTTATTTGGGCGGTGAAAATAGCCCTGCAAGCTGTAACGGCCACCCCATAACCGTTTCGGGCGCGCGTGGGGTGGACCAATCATGCCTGATGACCGGCCTGCCGGTTGGTGGACACTTTGATTCAACCTCACTATCCCGGTTTGCACATGGCCTCGGCAGGTGGAAAAAAGTTCGTATGATCGGCTCGGCCGCCATGTCTTTGGCCTATGTGGCGTCCGGCCGTGCAGATTTTTATCATGAGGATGGTATTTTCTGGTGGGATGTTGCTGCGGGCCTCGCGATTTTGAAGGCGGCGCGCGGCGACTTTCGCGTGAGTGGCGCGCCAGACGCTGACAGCCCCTTGCATGTAACCGCCGGGAGCCCTGACCTGCTGCGGGCCACCGTCGCCAACGAAGAATGCCTCATATGACAAGCGTTGCCGTCTGTTCCCGTTCGTTTTCGGCCCATCCTGTCCTTCGGGCCGAACTGCTGGCCCGTTACCCGGACACCCGGTTCAACGACGAGGGCGCAAGCCTGTCTGGCGACGAACTCATCGACTTTATTGGCAACGCAGAGAAAGCAGTGGTTGCCCTTGAAGTACTAAATGCCCAGATTATCGCGCGCCTGCCAAAGCTCAAGGTCGTTGGAAAATATGGTGTCGGCCTGGACAAGATCGACCTGCACGCGCTTGCCGATGCCGGTATCCGGCTGGGCTGGACCCCGGGTGTGAACCGTCGCTCGGTCGCGGAACTTGTCATCAGCCTTGCGATTGCGATGCTTCGCCAAATTCCCTACGCCACCAGTGAAATCAAAGCGGGGCGATGGCGGCAACACAGCGGCCGCTTGCTCTCCGGCCAGACCGTGGGGGTCGTCGGGTGCGGCAATGTCGGAAAAGACCTGATCAAGCTGTTGCAACCCTTTGGGTGCCGTATCCTCGTCAATGATATCGCTGAAAGGCGGGAGTTTTGCCAAGAGCATGATGCGCGGGAGGTGTCACTCGCGCAGCTTGTTGAACAGGCGGATATTATCAGCCTTCATGTACCCCTGAATGACACAACCCGTAACCTGTTTTCGCGCGACGTCTTAGAAACCATGAAATCGAGCTCTATTCTAATCAACACGGCGCGCGGCGGAATAGTGGACGAGCAAGCACTGCTTGAGGTACTTGAAAAAAACCCGCTGCGCGCAGCCGCGTTTGACGTTTTTGCGTCGGAACCAATGTATGATGACCGGTTTCTGTCACTACCCAACTTCGTCGCCACCCCCCACATCGGCGGCAGCTCAGTAGAAGCCGTACTAGCCATGGGACGGGCGGCCATCAATGGCCTCGACAGCGCAATCGATGCGGTGAATTTCATTGAATAATTTAAGAGCGCAGCCATGAAACAGTTTCCATCCCAAAAATACAGTACTGCCGGTGCCTATTGTTCGGCCTATTTTGACGAACATCAAAAAGCCGCAGCCACCGTCAAACCTGAACAGCTTGATAAAGCAGCAGCCGTCCTGTCCGACTGCATTCGGGACGGCGGCGTGATTTTTGTCTGCGGTAACGGTGGTTCTGCATCAATTTCAAACCATTTCTGTTGCGATGCACTGAAAACGCTCAGGTCCGACACCAGCCTCGCACCCCGGATCATGAGTTTGGCAAGCACAAGCCCGGTCATCACGGCCATTGGAAATGACATTGGTTTTGAGGAGATCTTCGCGTACCAACTGGACAGTATGCTGCGCCCCGCTGATATATTGGTGACGGTCAGTTCATCTGGTGATTCAGAGAACATTGTACGTGCCGTGAAGGTAGCTAAATCGAAGAAAAACCAAGTGATTTCGTTGACCGGCTTTGGCGGCGGGAGAAGCCGCAACCTCGCTGACGTCAACCTGCATATTGATTGCGACAATTATGGTATCATTGAAGATATCCACCAATCTCTCATGCATATACTCATGCAATACCTGAGGCATCAGGAAATGTCTTTGGCCCTTGTTGAAGAACGCACTTTCTGACCATGGAAACGCCTGGAAAGGCAAAAGAATGAGCAAACGAATTGCGATGATCCCAGCAAGGATGGGTAGTCAGCGCCTCAAGCATAAGAACCTGCAGCCCTTTAATGGCATGCCGCTTATCAGTTGGGCTGTGCGCCGTTGTCTGGAAGCCAACATCTTCGACGAAGTATGG
The DNA here is from genome assembly GCF_025574465.1 of Kordiimonas aestuarii. GTDB lineage: Bacteria > Pseudomonadota > Alphaproteobacteria > Sphingomonadales > Kordiimonadaceae > Kordiimonas > Kordiimonas aestuarii. The sequence continues at coordinate 51,364 of NZ_JAOBPP010000016.1, read as the reverse complement.
ATCAACTCCGAAGACGACGCCTTTGCGCCGGTTGCAAAAACCGAGGGTGCGCGGTTTCACAAACGGCCGCAGCAACTTGGCGACAATGACGCAACCAGCGAGCAATTCGTTGCCGAATTCCTGCACAATCACACGTGCGATCTATTGTTTCAGGTTCATTCCATCGCGCCGCTCCTGACCGCCGCAGAGATACGCCAATTCGTCGTGGCGATGACAGATGGCGGGCATGATGCGTTTATGAGCGTGGTAGAGGAAAACCTGGAATGTGTGCACGAAGGCAGGCCGGTTAACTTCAGTTTCAACGAAAAGACAAATTCGCAGGATCTGGTCCCTGTCCAACGGATCGTATGGGCGATCACAGGATGGCGGTATGCTTCCTTCCTCGCGGCCCATACGGCGGGACGATGCGCCACCTATGCTGGCCGCGTCGGCTATTTTCCCGTTAACCGCATGGCAGGGCATGTGATCAAGACACAGGAAGACCTGGATGTAGCGACCGCACTGTTTGGCATCAGCCACAATCAGCAGCACAGGCAGGAAAGGAGCGGATAACGGTGAAAAGAACAACGATTGTTGGCATTACCGATGAAAGCCTTATCCATCCACCGGAGATTTTCGCGGAGCTTTCCGCCAGACAGCGGTTGGCGGAGGCTTCGCTCCTGAAGCAGCAAAATCATTTTATCCAAAGCAACTGCCCGGCCTGCGCTGCCGCGAAACGGGAGTTCGCCTTTGCCAGATCAGGCTTCAGTTTCCAATCGTGCCAAGTCTGTCAAACACTTTACATGTCGCCCCGCCCCACCGCCAACATGCTGCATGAATATTATGAGCAATCCGATTATGGCCGGTTCATACAGTCCGCAGACCACGAAACAGCGCTTGCCCCCTTCAGAAAGGATCAAGCCAGAAAACAAGCCGACAAACTGATTCCGTTGTTGCAGAAAAGCGACCACCGTGAGAACGGCATTCTGCTGTTAGCCCCCAAACATACCATGCTGGCCGAGGTCCTCGCCGCAGATGCCATCACCCCGGTTCATTCCAAGCCTGCTCCTTGGCATGATGATGTCGACCCTCAAGGTGATAGAAAATATGCAATAGCTGCGGCGTTCGATATTTTTGAACGGCTCCCTGACCCAGGCACCGCGATTGCCAAGGTTTACCAGCAACTGAGCACAAATGGGCACCTCATACTCTCGGTACGCTCTGGCAGTGGGTATGACCTGTTGACACTTTGGCAGCACTCGGACCTCAAGCCCGCTGAGCATATGAACCTGTTCACGGTGGAAGGCATGTCGTTACTTATGGAGCGTGCGGGTTTTAGTGTTGGCGAACTGTCCACGCCAGGACACCTAGACCTCCAGATTGTGAAGCGCATCAGGGCTCAAAAACATCTGAAGCTTGACAGGTTCACGGAGTATTTTCTCAATAATCGCAATGATTTTGCCAGCGAACAGTTTCAGGGTTTTTTACAAAAAAGCCTCCTGAGTTCCCATATGCTGGCCGTGGGGGTTAAAAACTAGATGCCTACGTGCCACACAACCCCCGCCTCATCTGCGTTCTCTCGCAGCAGATTACCCCTTCGTGCCGCCATTATTGGCATGGGGAAGGTGGGCAAGACACGGGCACGTGTGCTGACCGCCAGGGATGATGTTGTATTTGTGGCCGCCGCAGATATTGACCCATCAAAGTGCGCTGACTTTCCTGATATCCGGGTTGAAACCGATCACCATGCGCTGGTCAGCGCGCCAGATATTGATGTTGTTTTTGTCGCCACCACAAACAAATTTGCCCCAGACATCGTTTGTGCCGCACTGGAGCATGGTAAACACGTATTTTGTGAAAAACCGCCGGGGCGGACCATTGCTGATATTGAGCGGATCATGGCTGCCGAGCGGGCAAATCCGCACCTGAAACTGCAATTTGGCTTCAATCACCGTTTTCATTACGCGGTCATGGAAGCGAGAAACATGGTCGACAGCGGGATTTACGGCAAAGTCCTTTGGGCGCGAGGTGTCTATGGCAAAATGGGAGGCGCCGATTTTGAACAAATATGGCGTAATGACCCGGAGGAAGCCGGCGGCGGCATTTTACTGGATCAGGGCATCCATATGCTTGACCTCTTCTGTTACTTCCTCGGCGGTGACTTCAACGATATCCAAAGTTTTGTCCAGACCATGCACTGGAAAATATCCCTCGAGGACAATGCCTTTGCGCTGTTGCGCACACCCACGCAGCAAGTTGCCATGCTTCATTCATCAGCGACACAGTGGCGGCACAAGTTCAGCCTGGAGCTTTGTCTGGAAGACGGCTACATCAATCTTGAGGGCATCCTCTCGTCAACTCGCTCCTACGGTGAGGAAATCCTTGTTCATGCCCGAAAAAACATGACGGCCAACACAGGGTTATGCCCGGCGCCGCAAGAGGAAAAAATCTTCTTCGACGACGATCACAGCTGGGAACTGGAAGTGGCAGCTTTCCTGGAGGCCGTCAAAACGGACACGCCGGTATCATCCGGCACGTCGGACGATGCCTTGCGGGCAATGCGCCTGGTATTTGGTATATATGCGGCTCGTCGTTGACATCTGATCAGGTTTGAACCGCAAGCAAGGACTGCTGACCTTATGAACATCCTGCTATTGACCAGCCGCCCGACATTTCCGGCATGCGGACCGGAGCAGGACACAGGTCAATTATGGTCGGCACTCAATACTGCGGCGTCTGTCAGGATTTTCGAGTTACTCCCGCATTCGGTGCCCGTTGGGCTTGCTATGTGTCACCCCTTCAGCCATTCAATTCTCGCACGCTATGGCGACGCCGGCGTCCTGCCTGAAGTCCTGTCCCTTAAAAAGCGGCTGGCAAGTGAGATTGAGGCAGAAAACCCATCCGTGATCTGTCTGCTGGACGCCAGCCTGCTGCCGTTGGCTATCAGCATACGCAAAACTTTCGCGCGAGCCAGCCTCTGCCTGCTCACCAAGGACGACGACGAAGCCACGGCTTCCAATAGCGCCCTTAGCGCCTACAGCGATTTGTTTGATCGTCACATCAGTTTTGCCGAAGGGCAAATTGGCGACGCTGCCGGTGTCATCCTTGACTTGGCCGGGGCGCATGGCTCACGGCCATTGCATGGCTTTGAGCAACTTGACAAACACGCCGTATTCAATCCGCTCAGCCGCTTTTTCCTCGCCCGATTGATCCATTGGGGCGCTATCAAGCCAAATGACCTTACAGCCACTTTGTGTACTTCTTCGGGGAGGGTTTGTGACAATATATCCTTTGATTGCCTTGCACGCGACGGCACGTGGACTCTCTTTCAGGTCATGGCAATTCTACCTGATGATACGCAGCCCGAAGATACTACGCTGACCATCCGCAAGCCGAAGCATGATGGGGTTACGTACTCAGCCCCTCCCCGAGCGGATTACGATATAGTCTCAGGCAATATCCTGACCACCACCCGTGGCGAGAACGAGGGCATTGACGTCCTGTGGTGGTTCCACAAGCCAAGCATATCACAGCAAAGTTCCACCCCCGACAGCCGAGTGTTGGAGATCAAGGGGCGCGATCTTCTCATCAACAAGAAGACCTTCGAAAAAAACGCTCCTGTTGCCCTTCATTCCCTGGGTTGCAACATCAGTTTTCCCGACAAGGACGTGCTGTTTGCGGGCAAAGGCGACGCAGGGGTAAAAAGTTTCAAAGACATCCACAAGGGAAAGGCCGCCTGGTTTATCGGCAATGGCCCAAGTGTTCGCCATAAGGATCTCGAGCAGCTTTCCAGCGCGTTGACCTTCGGCTTCAACCGGCTTCACCTTGCCTATGACAAGACAGATTTCAGACCAAGTTATGTCCTGTGCGGCGATGAGCAGATGATTATCGATTTCAGCGAAGATATTGCACAAAACGCCGTTGCCCCGGTATTTTTTGCAAGTGCCAACCGACCACAGGTCGACGCACCTTTCACTTGGCTCAGGCAACTGGCATGCTTCCCGTCGGTGTTTTCTCCTGACGCTTCAACCTATGTCACCGCGGGCGGGTCCAGTGTCTTTGCCGCGATGCAGCTTGCCTTTTACATGGGCGTCCGAAAATTCTATCTGTACGGAACCGACTTCCGTTTTGTCTATTCCCGCGATAGCGAATGTGACGACCGCAACAGAAGCGCCATGGGGGACGGTAATCATTTTATCAAAAACTACCGGGCGGGCTTACCGTGGAGCCCGCCGGAGCTCAGAAGCATTTCGGACTCTTTTCTTACTGCGGACATTTTCATGCGGTTGCAGGGAGGATTTATCCGCAACGCCACACATGGCGGCAATCTCGAGATTTTTGACCGCGTGGCCTTCAAAGACGCGCTGGAAGCCGAGAAGATACCGGAATGAAAAAAAACGCCCTTCTTCTGCTCCAGTCTTTGCCGGACAACGTGCTGAACCATAAACGCAGGCGCGTTATAAAGTTGTTGCGCCATTTTGCTTTCAGGGGCATCCCCGTTGATGCGAGTGTACGGGACAACGAGGTATCTTTCTCTGCAGGGGAATTGAGCCTTGGCGGTTCCATCCGGCTACTTCCCTGGACCAGCCGGCACCAGCATATGTCGGTCACCCGTATTTTTCCCAAAGAATACAGCATGGTGCTCACCGACACGGACCTTGACCCCGAAACAATACCGCCCGGCGACACCGGGAAATCGGGTCTGGTATTTTTCTCCGCGTCACCAACCGAGCAGCATGCTGGCCCCGAGCCAGAGTGCCTTCTGCCATATGCGTATCCAGCGGCGCGGGACACAGGAAAAGCGTTCATACCGGTTGAGAGCATTTCCGCCGGACAAGGCTTCAGGCCTGACGCCTGGTTCAAGGATCGGCCCGGCATGCTGATGTGCCTTGAACCCAATAGTGCCACCCTTGCCGTTACGGCACGTTTCATTGATACCATATGGCCGGTTATCTTTGAACTTTGCCCGCATCTGGTCCTGCGGTTGCCCGATGCTTTTTCAAGCCTCGGCCTCGCGCCCGCTGCCGGGGTTGAATGGATATCAATGCAATCGGAAGAGCAGATCAATGCGCAGGTTAACAGCGCCTGCATGGCGGTTATACCGCCGGAAAGCGGGATTGAAGCAATCGACAAACATGCCTTGTTTGCTCGGCACGGCCTGCCATGCCTCTGCGCGGAAAATCTGGCGGAGGACCTTATCCCCCCCCTTCGCTTCAGTGCTCCGGTAGACGCTGCGCTTTTAAGCTATCGCCTGATGACCGATGAGAATTACCGCACAAAAATCGCACAACATATGATCGATTTTGCACAGGCTAAATATTCCCGCGACGCAGTCTATCATCCGCTTGACCGTCTAGTGGGGTATGCCGGGCAATGACGCCGCAGCGCATAGATAAATAACCACACCCCATTTTTGCATGAGGTGCCCCGTATCCTGTGCCTGCTAACAGATAGGGAAAGTGGCGGAGAGGACGGGATTCGAACCCGCGAGGGGCGTTAGCCCCAACTCGCTTAGCAGGCGAGCGCCTTAAGCCACTCGGCCACCTCTCCGCCGCCGTGAATACCCAAGCGCCCCCCCCGAGTCAACGACACAATCTCACGGGGCTGAAAAAAAATTCGCCGCGCGGTGAAAATCCCCTAGATTCAGCTGTGAAACGGCATGGCGCGAGAAGCCCCATTGCCAAGCCGGGGGCGGATATGCACAACTATCGCCCGGAAGTGAAAAATAACGCAACAAACAGAAGACGACTTTAGAAAACCTGCTCAAGGGGGACAGAAACATGAAATACCTGAAACACGCCGCGGCCCTGCTGATGGCCACAGCCATGAGTGCACCCGTGCTCGCCGCTGATCTGGAAAACGAGGTCGCGGACGATTACCCCTACCTTGAAAAGCTGTTTGTAGACTTTCACGAACATCCGGAGCTTTCCTTCCGCGAGACACGCACGGCAGCCAAGATCGCCGATGAGCTGACAGCGCTGGGCTTTGATGTCACCACCGGCGTCGCCGAAACGGGCCTTGTCGCGATGATGAAAAACGGTGACGGCCCGCTGGTGATGGTCCGCGCCGATATGGACGGCCTGCCAGTGAAGGAAAACACCGGGCTTGCCTACCAGTCCAAAGCCACTCAGGTGGATATGCACGGCATCGAGAGGCCGGTGATGCACGCCTGCGGGCACGACGTACATATCACCAGCCTTATCGGCACCGCCCGCCGCCTCGTGAAGCACAAGGATGAATGGTCGGGCACCCTGATGCTGGTGGGCCAACCGGCGGAGGAGGTGATCTCCGGCGCGAAGGCGATGATCAAGGATGACATCTTCAAGCGCTTCGGCACGCCTGATTACGCGCTGGCGCTGCATGTCGCTTCCGGTGTCCCTGCGGGCAAGGTTGTCTACAAAAGCGGCATTATGTTCTCAAGCTCGGACAGCGTGCACATCACCGTGCACGGCGTGGGCACCCACGGCGCTTCCCCGCACATGGGCAAGGATCCGATCGTGATTGGCGCGCAGATCGTGAATGCGCTGCAGACCCTCGTCTCGCGCGAGATTTCCCCGCTTGACCCGGGCGTGGTTACCGTGGGCACCTTCCACGCAGGCACCAAAAACAACATCATCTCGGACGAAGCGAAACTAACGCTGACGGTGCGTTCGAACGACGAAGCCGTGCGCGAAAAACTGCTGCAGGGTATCAAGCGCATTGCCGAGAACACCGGTCGCGTGGCAGGCCTGCCAGAGGACATGCTGCCAACGGTCGAGCTTTCGCTCACCAGCGCGCCCACCACCGTGAATGATGACGAACTGACCGTCCGTCTTGATAAGGCACTGAAGGAGAAAATGGGCGAAGACCAGTTGCTGCCGTACGTACAGCGCGGCATGGGCGCGGAGGATTTCTCCGAATTCACCATGACGGACGAGGACGTGCCGGGCTTCTACTTCTATGTTGGCGGCACACCGCAGGAATGGATCGACGCAGCCAAGGAAGGCGGACCTGCGATTTCCGGCCACCACTCACCGCTGTTCAAGATCGCGCCCGAGCCTTCAATCAAGGCAGGTGTTGAAGCCATGACCATCGCGGTCATGGACCTGATGAAAAAATAACGGAGAGACCTCATGGTGCAGCCTTTTCATCTTGCCGTCCCCGTGGATGACCTCAAAGCCGCACGGGCCTTCTATGGCGAGTTGATGGGCTGCCCTGAAGGCCGCTCGTCAGACCGGTGGGTGGATTTCGATTTCTTCGGCCATCAGTTTGTCGTGCACCTTGGCACGCCCGTCGGCCAGCCGGACCACAACGATGTGGACGGCGAAGCCGTGCCCAGTTTCCACTACGGTGTGGTGCTCGAATGGGATGACTGGCACGCGCTCGCCACGCGGCTAGCGGCCGCCGAGGTCGAGTTCATCATCGAGCCCGGCATAAGGTTCGAGGGAGAGGTGGGCGAACAGGCCACCATGTTCTTTCTCGACCCCGCCGGCAACGCGCTTGAATTCAAAGCCTTCAAGGACCAAAGCCAGCTGTTCGCCAAGTAGGGCACCTCCTATCCAAACCAGGAAGCCGGGTAAATTGGAACGCTGGCAGGATGTTTCACCTGCCAGGGCTTTATGTGCACCCGAGTTTAGCAGCGCTCTAGACGAATAGAAAATCGAGATCTGCGATTTCAACGCTCAGGACTGTGACGCTATCGCCTGCGCCGTGTCCTCCGGCGAAGACCCTGGCCGCCGGATCGACGGAAACAGCCGCGACCGCTGGACAAGTTTCGTGATTTTTTTCGCCCCGCACCGCTCGGTTGACTTGATCCCCACGCCCTGCAGGCAAAGGTGAATTGATACCCTCAAGGTCCTGCCAACCCTTCGGGGCTGGTACAACTTCAACGCCGGATCAGCGCTCATCACTTCATAATACATATTGACAATTAAGTTGTCATAATGACATATTATTTGTCAATATAGGAGAAAGACGTGACCGACATTCATCAGGATCCGCGCTATTTGCTGACATGGAAACTGCGCCGTGCCTTCAAACTGCTGGGTGCGCTGAGCGATCAGTATTGCGAGCAGTTTGACATCAGCGCGGCCGAGCGCGCCATGCTGGAACGGCTGCGCGGTTGGGGCCCCGCCACCGTCCCTGATCTCGCGCGTCTTTTTATTGTGTCCCGGCAGAACATGCAGGTGCGCATGAACAGTCTTTTGGAAAAGGGCTTTATTGAGAAACGCCCAAACCCCGCCCACCGGCGCTCCCACCTGATTACGCTCAGCGACAAGGGCGGTGCGCTTTTTGAACAGATAAAACAAACCGAAGCCACGCTACTGGAGACCTTGTTTGGTGGCATCCCCGCAAGCGATATTGGCGCGGCGCATGGCCTGATGGACAAGCTGATCGCGAATGTTCTGGGCGAGTTGAGCGAGGAGACAAATAATGCCATCTGACAAACACCACAACCCCTACCGCATATTCCCGCCGCATCTGATGATTTTGGCAGCCATTGCGATGCATACTCTGGGGCGGATGGAGACGGGGCAGTCGTTCGCGCATTTTTACGGCCTGCCGCTATGCGCCTTTGCCGTGTGGCTGGCGTTCCGGGAGAAGAACCGCTTTATCGCTGCGGGCACGACATTCTTTCCGGGCGAGCCGTCGCACAAGCTGGTTACCGAAGGTGCTTACCGTTACACCCGCAACCCCATGTATGTCGCCATGGCGTTGCTGCTTCTTGGGTTGTGGCCGCTTACCGGCGGCTGGACGCCGGTGATCCCGGTCATCGTCTTCATTGGCCTTATCCAGCACTACTTCATCCGCCGCGAGGAGCGCATGCTGACCGAGACGTTCGGCGAGGACTATCTGGCATATAAGGCCCGTGTCAGGCGCTGGATCTGAGCCGGGCAACCTCAGGCCGCCACGCCAGCATGGCTTCCATCATGCGGCGGATGGGGGCCGCAACCTTGGCCGCAATATCGTCCTGGTAGGCGAAGGGATAACTCTCATCCATATAGGTAATTTGCGCCAGCTCCAGCTGGATGGCATGCACATCCTCAGCCGGGTTGCCGTACCGCCGGGTGATGTAACCGCCCTTGAAACGACCGTTGAGCACACTCGTAAAGCTCTCAGCCCCTTTCGCTGCGGTGTATACCTGCTGCGCCAGCCCCGCATCGCATGATGCGCCCTCATTGGTGCCAAGGTTGAAGTCTGGCAGACATCCTTCAAAAAAGCGCGGCACGTGGGACCGGATGGAATGCGCATCCCACAACAGCGCGTAACCATGTTCCGCCTTCACGCGCTCGATCTCTGCCGTCAGTGCTGTGTGATACGGGTGCCAGTATGTTTTGGTCCGCTCGCTGACATCCGCTACGCCCGGCGTTTCGCCTTGCCGGTAGATCGGCTCTTCCGCAAAGGTGGTGGTGGGGCAAAGCTCGGTCACATTCTGGCCGGGGTAAAGGCTTTTGCCCGACGGGTCGCGGTTCAGGTCAATCACATAGCGGGAATAGTTCGCGGACAGCACCGTCGCGCCCATATCACCCAGAAAGGCGTACAGGCGCGGCAAATGCCAGTCTGTATCCGCGATCCGATGCGCGGCGTCCGTCATGCGCGGGGCAAACGGGCCCAGTGCTTCACCGCTATGCGGCATGGAAACGATAAGGGGGCTGTGCCCCCTGCTCAATGTATAAACGGCACTCAAAATTGTATGCTCCCGAGGTGGGTCGAAGGCAGCAAGGTATCCACAAATCGGTTGAGGGTGCCTGCCGCCACCAAGCGACGCACGGCTTCTATATCCGGCGCAAAATACCTGTCTTGCTCATAAAAATCCACCAGTTCCCGAATGTGCGCATGCGCGCTCTCAAGCGTCTCGCTGGACCGAAGCGGCCGGTGGAAGTCAACCCCTTGCGCCGCCGCGAGAAGTTCGATGGCGATCACTGCGCCCGCGTTCTCCGCCATGTCATGCAGGCGGCGTCCGGCAAAGGTCGCCATCGATACATGGTCCTCCTGCCCTGCTGATGTCGGGATCGAATCGACACTGGCGGGGTGGGCGTAGGTCTTGTTTTCGCTTACGAGCGCCGCCGTCGTGACCTGCGCGATCATGAAACCCGAATTGAGGCCACCGTCCTTGACGAGGAATGCTGGCAGGCCAGACATCTTGGGGTCGACGAGCAGGCTGGTGCGGCGTTCGGAGATGGACGCGATCTCGCATACCGCGATTGCCAGCATGTCTGCGGCCATCGCCACAGGTTCGGCATGGAAGTTGCCGCCCGAGAGGATATCGCCTTCCTCGGGGAAAATGAGCGGATTGTCGGTTACCGCGTTTGCTTCGGTGAGCAGGGTTTCAGCCGCCTGCCGCATCACACCAAGCGCTGCCCCCATCACCTGTGGCTGACACCTTAAGCTATAAGGGTCCTGTACCTTTTCGCAATCATCATGGCTGTGGCGAATTTCCGATCCATCGAGCAGCGCGCGGTAGGTGGCGGCGGTGTCGATCTGCCCCTGCTGGCGGCGCACAGCATGGATGCGTGCATCAAAGGGCACATCGCTGCCTTTCATCGCGTCCACGCTCATCGCGCCCGCGACCATGGCGGAGGCGAAGACATTCTCGATCTCAAAAAGGCCCGCGAGCGTGAGTGCGGTTGAAACCTGCGTGCCGTTGAGAAGCGCGAGGCCTTCCTTGGCCTCCAGCGCCATGGGCGCAAGCCCCGCGAGCTTGAGACCGTCCTTCGCACTCATCACCTTGCCGTCCTTGCGCACGTCGCCGTAGCCCAGCAGCACCGCAGACATATGAGCAAGCGGCGCCAAATCACCCGACGCGCCCACAGACCCTTTCGCCGGGATCACTGGATAGACCTCGTGAGCAAGGAGTGCCAGAAGCGCGTCAATCAGCTTGGGCCGCACGCCCGAGTGCCCCTGCGCGAGCGACGTGGACTTGAGCGCAAGCACCAGCCGCACGACGCCATCCTTCAGTGGCTCGCCCGTGCCGGTGGCGTGCGAGAGCACAAGGTTTTCCTGCAGGCGTTCCACATCCGCCGATTTGATGCGCGTGTTTGCCATCAGGCCGAAGCCGGTGTTGATGCCGTATGCGGTTTCACCTCGGCTGATGAGGTCTGTCACCGTTTTGCGGGCTTCCTCGATCCGGCCCTGGTCAGACCGGTCAAGCGCCAGCTCAGTTGGTTTCTCATAGATATGCCTCAGGTCCTGAAGGCTGAACTCGCCCGCTTTGCGGACCATCTGATGTTTGCTCATAAACTGCCCTACTCTCTTACTTTGCCAAATTACTTTGTCAGCATTGGCAGGTTGAGGCCCTTGTCCCGTGCACAGTCCTGCGCGATCTCGTATCCTGCGTCAGCGTGGCGCATCACACCTGTTGCCGGGTCGTTCCACAGCACACGGCCCACACGCTTCGCGGCAGCCTCGGTGCCGTCACACAGGATCACAACGCCCGAGTGCTGGCTGTAGCCCATACCAACACCACCACCATGGTGCAGGCTGACCCATGTGGCGCCAGACGCGGTATTGAGAAGCGCGTTGAGTAAGGGCCAGTCAGACACGGCGTCAGAACCATCTTTCATCGCCTCGGTTTCCCGGTTCGGGCTCGCGACCGAGCCACTATCAAGGTGGTCACGGCCAATCACGACCGGCGCTTTTAGCTCCCCGTTTTTAACCATCTCGTTAAACGCGAGGCCAAGGCGGTGCCGGTCACCAAGCCCCACCCAGCAGATGCGCGCGGGCAGACCCTGGAACTGGATACGCTCGCGCGCCATATCAAGCCAGTTATGCAGGTGCGGGTTGTCGGGGATCAGCTCCTTCACCTTCTGGTCGGTCTTGTAGATATCTTCCGGGTCACCCGAAAGCGCCGCCCAGCGGAACGGACCGATACCGCGGCAAAAGAGCGGGCGGATATAGGCCGGTACAAAACCCGGGAAGTCGAAGGCGTCTTTCATGCCTTCGTCAAACGCGACCTGACGGATGTTGTTGCCATAGTCAACCGTCGGCACACCCATGCGGTGATAATCAAGCATCGCCTGCACATGCACCGCCATTGAAGGTTTGGAAGCGGCGGCCACGGCTTTGGGGTCAGTCTCGCGCTTCGTGAACCATTCTTCAACTGTCCAGCCGATCGGCAGGTAGCCGTTCACCGGGTCGTGAGCGGAGGTCTGGTCCGTCAGCGCGTCGGGGCGGATGCCTTTTTTGACCATTTCCGGCAGGATTGCAGCGGCATTACCGAGCACACCGACGGAGACCGACGTACCTTCCTTGTGCGCGCGCTCGATGATCGCCAAAGCGTCTTCAACCGTGTCCGCGCGGGTGTCGAGATAGCCAGTTTTCAGCCGGTATTCAATGCGGCTTTCCTGGCATTCAATCGCCATGCAGCTTGCGCCCGCCATGGTGGCCGCCAGTGGTTGAGCGCCGCCCATGCCGCCGAGGCCTGCGGTCAAAATCCATTTGCCTTTGAGGCTGCCACCAAAGTGCTGGCGGCCCATCTCGACAAAGGTTTCATAGGTGCCCTGCACGATGCCCTGGCTGCCGATATAGATCCACGAACCCGCGGTCATCTGGCCGTACATCATCAGGCCCTTTTTATCGAGCTCATTAAAATGATCCCAGTTCGCCCATGCCGGCACGAGGTTGGAGTTGGCGATCAGCACCCGCGGCGCATCGATGTGGGTGCGGAACACGCCGACCGGCTTGCCGGATTGCACCAGGAGGGTTTCATCTTCTTCCATCCCCCTCAAGGTGGAGACAATCGCCTCATAACAGTCCCAATTGCGCGCGGCCCGGCCGATGCCGCCATAAACCACCAGTTCCTCCGGGTTTTCCGCTACCATGGGGTCGAGGTTGTTCATCAGCATGCGCATGGGCGCTTCGGTTGCCCAGCTTTTGCATGTGAGATCTGCACCATGCGGCGCGTGGATATCCGGGCGATTTTTCATTTGCGTCTGTCCCTTCTTGACGGGTGTTCTAACTGTTATTAGTGGCACCAACGGGCGAAAAACGCGCCGTCAGCTCGTACCGGTCACCGGGGTAGAGAAGCCGTGCGTAACTCGCGACCCGTTCCCCGGTCCATGTGCGGCGGCCGATCTCAAGACACGGACTACCACGGTCAATTTCAAGGTGTTTGCCCTCAAAGGCAGAGGCACCCACCGCACGCACCACATGCTCGGCGCGCAGAAGCGGTGCGACCGCCAGCAGGTAATCCGTTGGTGTCTCAGCGGTAAAATCCTGTGCGATCAGCTCAGGCGCGACATCGGGGTTTACCCAGCGTTCCTCAAGCTCCATCGGCGTGCCATCCCCCTTGTGCAGCACCAACAGGTAATAGGCATGCGCCCGTTCCTGCCAGCCGAACTCGGCCGCGATATCTTCCGGCAGTGCCCGCGCTTCAAGCGCCAGCACATCGGCGGACCATACCTCACCGCGCGCGGCAAGCTCGTCCCGGATGCTAAGGATATCTGCCGCGTGCCCGCGCATACGGCGGTCAGCGACAAAGCTGCCCATGCCCGCACGGCGCAGAATGTGGCCTTCTTCCGTCAACTCCCTGAGCGCGCGGTTCACCGTCATGCGGGAAACGCCGAGCGCACGCACCAACTCATTCTCGCTCGGCAGCTTGTCGCCGGCGACATAAGAACCAGCCTCAATGCCGTCCATGATAAAGCGCTTGACCTGTTCGTAGCGTGGCAGCGGCGGGGTCATCACGCGTCCTCCATCTTCGCAGCGATACGACCGACGAGGTCGTTGTAACGCGCAAAAACATGTTCTTCCTTGGCGTGCCTGCCAGCTTTCACCACCCATTCCCCTGCGACCATCACGTCGCTGATGGGGTTTGGCTGGCCTACGAAGACAAAGGCATCCAACATCTGGCTGAGCGTGCTGGCGGCAAATGTAGGGCTGGTGCGGTCCAACACAATAAGGTCAGCGCGCCTGCCGACAGCAATCTCTCCAATCGGCTGCCCAAGCGCCTGCGCGCCACCCTTGGTCGCCTGTGACCACAGGAATTCGCCCGTGTGGCCACCGCCAGAAGCTGTGAGTACTGTGCGGGCATGGCGGGAGAGGCGCTGACCATATTCCAGGAGGCGCAGTTCCTCGCGCGGGTCGATACTGATATGGCTGTCGGACCCGATGCCGAAGCGACCTCCGACTGCGCTAAACCCTGCCGCCGGAAAGATGCCGTCCCCCAGGTTTGCCTCCGTGGCCGGGCACAACCCCACCACCGCACCGCGTTCAGCTACACCCCGCCATTCGTCCTCGGTAACATGGGTGGCGTGGATAAGGCACCAACGCTCATCCACAGGCTGGTTGTTCAGCAGCCATTCCACCGGGCGCTTACCGGTTGCCTTCACACAGGCTTCAACCTCGCGCATCTGCTCCGCGACATGAATATGGATCGGGGCCGTATCATCCAATTCGTTCATTGTCCCAATGGCGGCGTCGAACGCGTCCTCTGGCACCGCACGCAGGCTGTGGAAACAAAGACCCAGCCTGTGCGGCCCTTTCAGGCGTGGCGCGAGAATTTTCAAGAGGCGGTCGTACTCCCCGTCCGCATGCAGAAAGGGCGCTTGGCTCTTGTTTGCTGGCACGCTGCCAAAGTCCGAAGTCTGGTAGAGAACTGGCAGGTGCGTCAGCGCAATACCAGTTTGTTTCGCTGCTGTAATGATAGCATCCGACATCGCCAGGGCCTGATCAACATGGCTATTGTGCAGATAGTGGAACTCGCCCACCGCCGAGTATCCCGCCTTCAGCATCTCGATATAAAGCGCGCTGGCGATCACCTCCACCGCCTCAGGGGTCATGTGTGCGGCAAAATGATACATGGCATTCCGCCAACTCCAAAAGTCGGATTCGCCCGGCGTCCGGAATTCGGCAAGGCCTGCGAACGCGCGCTGGAAGGCGTGGCTGTGCAGGTTTGGCATCGCCGGCAGCACGGTGGCGTGTGTGGGGGCACCGCTCGGTGCCTTCACCCCGGTTTCCAGCTTGGTGATCAGTCCGCCCGCGCCAACATGCATGCAGATGTCCGACGCCCAGCCAGCCCCGATCAACCCATCCTTGAAATAATGTTTTTGCATGCTTGTCTCCAACTTGTATATACAAGTTTGTACAAGTGAGACTTTCTGTCAAGCGACAGATGTGATAAACCCGCGACCATGATGAGCCGGAAGGACGCTAAACCCATGTATGACCTGGTCATCCGCAATGTGAATATCGCCACGATGACGGAAGGCGGCGCGCCCTATGGTGCTGTCCTTAACGGGGTGATCGCGGCGGTAGGCGGGCGACTCGCATACGTTGGACCCACGGAAGAATTTACCGGCGGTGACACGCAGGAAGAAATCGATGCAGGCGGCCACTGGGCCCTGCCCGGCTTTACCGACTGCCACACTCATATTGTCTATGGCGGCAACCGCGCGCGCGAATTTGAAGAACGCCTGAACGGTGTAACTTACGAGGAAATCGCCAAGCGCGGCGGGGGCATCCTCTCCACCGTCACCGCCACACGGGACGCGAGCGAGGACGAACTTGCGGCGTCGGCCGCCAAGCGCCTCGCGCGGCTGAAAATGGAGGGCGTAACCACGGTTGAGATTAAATCCGGCTATGGCCTCACACTTGAGGATGAGATGAAAATGCTGCGCGCGGCAAAACGTGCGGGCGAAATGGCCGATATGGATATCCACACCACGTTCCTTGGCGCGCATGCCCTGCCGCCCGAGTATAAGGATGCGCCGGAAGGGTACATCGACCTTGTGTGCGATGAGATGATCCCCGCAGTGGCACGCGAAAAACTCGCCAACTGTGTGGACGCCTTCTGTGAAGGTATTGCTTTCTCGCCGGAACAAACCACACGGGTATTCGAGGCCGCAACGGCAAACGGCCTCAGGGTCAAACTGCACGCAGACCAGTTGTCCGACCTCTCTGGCGCCGCACTTTCCGCAAAATTCGGCGGCATGTCGGCCGACCACCTTGAACACACCAATGATGAAGGCGCGCGCGCCATGGCCCGTGCGGGCACGGTTGCCGTGTTGTTGCCCGGAGCGTTTTATGTCCTGAAGGACACCAAAAAGCCGCCCATTGACCTGCTCCGCAAACATGGGGTGACAATGGCACTGGCAACCGATGCCAACCCCGGTTCAAGCCCCGTGCTGTCGCTGCAACTGATGTTGCACATGGGCTGCACATTTTTTGGTCTTACGCCTGAGGAAGCGCTGCGTGGCATCACCATTGGGGCCGCCCGCGCGCTGAGGCTTGGTGACGACCGCGGCACTTTGGAAATTAGCAAGCGCGCAGACATCCTGCTGTTTGACATCACAGAGCCTGCCGAACTGGCCTATTATGTCGGCGGTGCGATGCCGGTGCGTATTTTTACCGCAAGCCGAGACTAACCGCTTGGCGGCAACAAGGGTGCACACTATAAGTGCCTCTATGGCTTACGATTCACTCAGAGATTTTATCGACCGGCTTGAGCAGGAGGGCCGCCTTGTCCGCGTGACGGAACAGGTGTCAACCGAGCTTGAAATGACCGAAATCCAGACCCGCGTGTTGCACGCTGGTGGCCCCGCGATCCTGTTCGAGAATGTGGTGAATGAGCGCGGCGAAAGCTCGGACATGCCGGTGCTGGTGAACCTGTTTGGCACGGTTGAGCGTGTCGCTTGGGGCATGAACCGGGAACATGATGAGCTGAGGAAGGTCGGTGAAATCCTTGCCTTCCTGCGTCAGCCGGAACCACCGCGCGGCATCAAGGATGCGCTTGACCTGCTGCCGCTGGCGAAACAGGTGCTGTCGATGCGGCCGAGGCGGGTGAAACACGGCCCAGTGCAAGAAGTGGTGCTCACGGGCGATGATATCGACCTCCACAAACTGCCGATCCAGACCTGTTGGCCGGGCGAACCCGCACCACTGATCACATGGCCGCTAGTGGTAACCAAAGGCCCAAGCGACAAGGCCGAGGATAATTATAACCTCGGCATCTACCGCATGCAGAAGCTGAACAAAAACCAGACCCTGATGCGCTGGCTCAAGCACCGGGGTGGCGCGCAGCAATATCAGCGCTGGAAAGACATCAAGCGGGAGCCCATCCCCGCGGCAGTTGTCATCGGTGCAGACCCCGGTACTATTCTCGCTGCCGTGACGCCCGTGCCTGACACCCTTTCGGAATATCAGTTCGCGGGCCTCTTGCGCGGCAAAAAGGTCCCGCTGGTTGACTGCAAAACCGTGCCGCTGCAAGTGCCGGCGACCGCAGAGATTGTGCTTGAAGGCCATGTGAGCCTTGACGATTACCGCGACGAAGGCCCCTACGGCGACCACACGGGCTATTATAACAGCGTCGAGAAATTCCCGGTCTTCACCATCAGCGCCATCACCATGCGCGAGAAGCCGATTTACCTTTCCACCTATACCGGACGCCCGCCGGACGAGCCCGCCATTTTGGGCGAGGCGCTCAACGAGGTATTTATCCCGCTTTTGCAACAACAGTTCCCTGAGATCACCGATTTCTGGCTGCCACCTGAAGGCTGTAGCTACCGGATCGCGGTGGTCAGCATGAAAAAAGCGTATGCGGGCCACGCCAAGCGCGTGATGCAAGGCGTGTGGTCTTTTCTCAGGCAGTTTGTCTACACCAAGTTCGTGATCGTGGTGGATGACGATATTAACGCGCGCGACTGGAAGGATGTCATGTGGGCAATATCAACCCGCATGGACCCGGTGCGCGATATCGTAACGGTGGAAAACACGCCGATCGATTACCTTGATTTCGCCAGCCCCAAATCAGGCCTCGGCGGCAAACTGGGCCTGGATGCCACCAACAAGGTTGGCAATGAGACAAGCCGCGAATGGGGCCGCGAAATTTTCATGGAAGACACTGTCGTTGCGAAAGTAGACACGCTGTGGGAAAGCCTTGGCATTCCCGGTGATGGCAAGCCCATCTGGAAATAGAATCAATCCTCCGGCAAGGGTAACAACGCTTTTTCGAGAAATTCCGTAACCTGCAGGCGCTTGTCCCAAATCATGGCCCCCATGAGAGTCGTGTGCTCTTCACAGGAATATCTTGACCAATGTCGGCCCAACACGCCTTTCAGCAAGCTGCCGGTTGGAGTGCTAACGTTGCGGTATTCAGACATCGTTTGACCAGAGTACGTATCAATTAATACCAACTTGCTGTCGATCGTATTCGGGGTATCGAGATACTCATCTGTCTTAATAAAACGATCCGCATTGAATTTCACTACAAGTTGATACCGGGGAACCCGGTTTAAATGTGCGGGAATGAGACAAATACCCTCGGCCTTTAGTGCTTCATATGAGGTTTCCAGATAGGAGTTCATCTTTGCGCCGTTAACCAATTTCTTGAGCTGACACGTCGCTAAATTTGGTTCTGGAATCGCCTTCCAGGCAGTATCCCGAAAACGAATTGGCCCATCGTTATTCCGCGGCTCCCAAAATACCGTTTTCACAGCTTGGGCCCGGAATATATCCACCGTGAACTCATACCAGGCGTCTACAAGCAGGGCATCCGCCACAACTGGCCGGTTGACAACCATCCCAGCATGAACGTCACAATATTTCTGGAAGTCATAATAGGTGAGATATTCCGTGAACAACGGCAAAACATCGAGGGACGCCAGCACGGGTATGACATAGGCACGCCAGAAGCGGCCTTCGCTAAACCCTGCCCCCCACCTCAGTAGAACCCAAAGCAGCAGACACCAGACCACCCCCAATACAAAAAGAAGCAATATTGTCATTAAACCCCTTCTACTCAGAAATGGAGGGAACGGCCGGTTAGTTCAAGTCAAAAGCCAATAATTATACGAAAATTGTTGCCTATTTCGTCTTGGTAACGAAAAAATAACCCAATGCTTTGTATTGTCGGTGAATGTTTGAGGATACTGCCGTCGATGTTGCCTAGAGATTTCCATGACAAGGGGGCTGTCATGACAACTGGTGTTACGAGTGGTTACAAATATCGAGCGTTCATAAGTTACAGCCATAGAGATGACGAGTGGTCTTCCTGGCTGTTGCGGGCGCTTGAGAACTACCGTATTCCGGATCACATCCGAAAAAAGCATCCGAGCGCGCCGCTTGAGAAGCGCCTTGGGCGTTTTTTTCGAGACCGTGACGAGTTGCCTGCAACGGGCCATATGACCGACCATATCTTTGAAGCGATTGCGGACTCGGAGTTCATGATCGTTATATGCTCCCCTGAAGCTGCGCAATCCAAGCTGGTCAACCGCGAAATTGCTGAATTCAAGCGCCTGCGCGGCGAAAGTAATATCCTGTGCCTCATTGTGGCTGGCGTGCCCTTTGCCGAAAACCCGGAGGAAGAGTGTTTCCCCGAAGCTCTGCGATTGAAGTTCACCACCAGCGGGCAAAGAAGCGGCTTAGCAGTCGAAGGCCTGGCAGCCGATGCGCGGGAAGACGGCGATGGCAAACGTCAGGCACTGTTCAAACTGGTTGCCGGCATGCTTGGCATTGGCCTCAACGATCTTGTGCGCCGGGAAAACCAGGGCAGGCACCGCCGCATAACCGCTTTTGCCGCAGCAGCATCCCTCGGCTTCGCGGCAATGGGAGCGCTCGCCTTTGAGGCGTCCCGCGCCCGGGACGATGCCGAACAGGCGCTCAAGCTCGCGAACCTCAAAAGCGCGGAAGCGCGCAAAACCATGGAAGAACTCGAAGGCCTTACTGTCTTCATCATGTCTGCTGTGTATGACGAATTGCTCACGGCTGGCTCTCTCTCTGTGCTGGAACGCACGTCATCCAAAATTGTCGACCAGCTCAACGGAATCGGCTTTGAAAACATGAGCATGAAACGACGGGCGGAATTGATTGCGTCCTACCTTCGACTTGGGCAGGTTCTGGAACGACAGGGAGAAAGCACCCGTGCCAGGCAGTATTTTGATACCGCCGCAGTCTGGGCAAAGGATCTTTTTGAGCAATACCCCAATGACGCCACCGCCATCGGCCGCTATCAGACTGCCCTGTTTTTTACCGGCTATCTAAGCCAGCGCCAGGGTGATTATCTGGCCGCAGAACGCGATTTCACCGAGCGCCTTCGGTTGACCCGCATCGGGTTGGAAACCAAACCATCCTCTGTCGATGTACACCGGGTGCTCGGCAAGGATAATTGGGAAGAAGAGGTCGCCGATTCAGAGGCGAATCTTTGTTATCTTCAATATATCCCGCTCGGCAAACCGGAAGAAGCCCTTAAAAACTGCAAGAGCAGTGTCGCACTGAGACGGCTGGTGGTCGAAAACCTGCCCGATGTCAAAGAACACTGGGTCAACCTTGGCAGTAGCTATTTCCACCTGGCCAATACATATCTCGCCCTAGGCCGGAATGTTGAGGCAAAAGAGGCCTTCCTGAACCGCTTCACCATCTACGCCAACATTCTCGAGAGAGAGCCGCAAAATTATCGCATCATACGCCGCGCAGCCATGACCAAGCAGCGGCTGGCCCAGATAGAAGACCTGCAAGGCAACACAGAAAAAGCCATCGAGATGCTGGAAGAATCAAAGCGCCAGTTCGATATATTGACGGCGCAAGACCCTGCCAATGTCATGTGGCTTGCGGACTCCGCAGATGTTTACCGCAACTATGCCGCCGTGCTCATGAAAACGCCCGACCTCACCCGAGCGGGTCACATTCTGGCTATCGCTGATGACCAGATCATGCGTGCGATCTCAAGCGACATGAGCCGCGCAAACCGGCGCCTGAGCGCCCACCGCACAAGACTGTTGAAAGCACAGCTTGCCGACAAGCATGGCGATGCCGATGTCGCGAGCGCTTTGTTACGGGAGGCGGCCGCCCATTTTGAAGGAGAGGATACCAGCTACCTCAGCGTTCCCGGCGCCTTGGAACACGCGAGCGAGCTTTATCTCTTCAAGGGCAACATGCTGATGCGCGCTGGCGATGAAGCCGGGGCCCGGACGGCTTGGCAGCATGTGGTGAATTTATATGAAACTGCCACGGCAACCAAAACGCCAGTATTCCGCCAAAGTGTTGCCAGAGCTTATACCATGCTCGGCGAGACAGGCCAGGCAGAGGCCGTTATTGCCCGCAAGAATGTCGCACGCTAATCACACCGCTTTTTGCATTGCGCAGCGACGACTCACCGGCAGACCCGCCGCCGCCTCATTGCGCAATATCTCCGCCAGATGCGCTGGCAGCGCATCTGCGTCTAACTCTCTGTACCCCTGTCGCCTGTAAAAGGGTGCGTTAAAAGTTACATCCCTGAAAGTGGTCATGGTCACCGACACCAGCCCCAATGAGCGGGCATGCCCTTCGGCCTGACGCAGGAGCTGCGTCCCGATACCCCGCCCCTGCATGCCGGCCACAACCGCAATTTCCCAGATGTGCAGTATCTCTTCCTGTTGCCCTGCATTGAGAAACCCCAAAACCTTATCGTCAGCGCCAACGGCCACCCACACGGTGCCCGCTTCGATAGCGCACCTATGCGCGGCCTCACTCATCACGGCATCATCCGCAATCCATTCCAGCCCCGGCACTTGCCCGAACGCTTCACCGGCAGACCGCTCAACCTCAGGCAGATGAGCGGCATGGTGTGCTTGAGCAGGAAGAATGGTGATTGTCATGGAATAACTATATCCTGATAGTTGAGTGCTGTAAGTTGAAAGCCGCAGCAACATGAGATGCAGCACCCATAACGTCAAGCGGGCACGCCGCCACCTCCCGAGAATGTCATTGTCGCCAGACCATGCCTTTATGGTAGGTTGCAGGCCATATCTGCAAATCGGGGGATGTGCCATGAGCCACCAGATCATCAAACCATCACAGGAAGTACTGGACATCTACGACAAATATGCCCACGGCCTGATGTCGCGTCGCGCTTTCTTCGAGAAACTTGGCGCCTACGCCGTCGGCGGGCTCACTGTTGCCGCTCTGGCCGAAAGTGTGCTGCCCAATTATGCCCTCGCAGAACAGGTAAAACCCGGAGACGAGCGTATCACGGCCATGGATGTGCCGTATCGCTCTCCCATGGGGGCAGGCGACATGATGGGCTATCTCGTCACGCCCACTGCCACATCGTCCACCAACAAGAAGCCGGGCGTGGTGGTCATCCATGAAAACCGGGGGCTTAATCCTTATATCCGTGACGTTGCGCGCCGGGTGGCGGTAGCAGGCTATATCGCCTTTGCCCCGGACGCTCTTTATCCGTTGGGGGGCTATCCCGGCAATGACGACGACGGGCGCACCATGCAGCGTGAACGCGACCGCGATGACATGGTCGAGGACTTTGCCGCCGCGGTCAGCTTCCTGCAGGAGCATGAGGCCTGCACCGGCAACGTGGGCTGCGTGGGCTTTTGCTTTGGCGGGAGCGTCTCAAACCGCCTAGCCGCCAAAATCCCGACACTGAAAGCAGCTGTGCCGTTCTACGGTGGCGGCGTGGCGGCGGAAGACGTACCCGGCATCGAGGCCCCGCTCCTGATCCATCTTGGCGGACTGGATGAACGGGTGAACGCAGGGTGGCCCGCATATGAAGCCGCACTCAAAGCCAATGGCAAAGACTATGAAATGCATATGTATGACGGCGCAAACCACGGCTTTCACAATGACACAACGCCGCGGTATGACGCCGAGGCAGCAGAACTTGCGTGGTCGCGCACCTTGGCTTTTTTTGAGAAGCACCTGAAGTAGACGCCGCAGACGCCAGACCAAGAAGACATTGAACAGACGCGCCATCTGTGGCTTATTGGCGCGCGTATGTATGTTCACTTTCTTGCCCTCAGGATACTTCATGACTGACAGCACGCTCGACCTTCTTTCCGACCTCGTTTCAAAAGCGGTAAAAGGCGGAGCCGACGCAGCCGACGCAGTTGCCGTTGATGCCCGGTCTCGCGGGGTATCCTGGCGTGAAGGCAAGCTTGAAGACGTTGAGGGTTCAGAGGGCGAGGATATCGGTCTGCGGGTGATTATCGGTCACAAGCAAGCAAGCGTTTCCACGAGCGATCGCCGCGAGGCAAACCTCAAGGCGCTTATTGAACGCACCATCGCCATGGCGAAAGCTGTGCCTGATGACGATTATTGCGGTCTCGCGCCGGAGGACCGGCTGCACCGGGGGCCCCTTGCGGACCTTGACTTGTATGACGACACCGAAGTAAGTGCGGAAGAATTGACCGACCTGGCCCGCGAAGCCGAAGATGCAACCCGCTCGGTGGACGGCGTCACCAACTCCGCAGGCGCGGGCGCAAGCGCATCATCCTGGGCCATAACGCTGGCCACGAGCCATGGTTTCTCGGGCCATTACCAGGGCAGTAGCTTCTCGGTCTCTTCCTCCGCCATTGCTGGCGAGGGCACGGGAATGGAGCGCGATTATGAGTTTACCTCCGCGCGCCATTTCAACGATATCATGAGTGCAAGCTGGGTTGGCCGCGAAGCTGGCGAGCGCGCGGTACGCCGCCTTGGCCCTGTGCGCATGCCATCCGGCAAGTTGCCGGTGGTGTTTTCACCGCGCGTCGCCAATTCAATGCTTGGTCATCTTTCCGGTGCCATCAACGGCGCAAGTGTGGCCCGTGGCTCAAGCTTCCTGAAGGGCAAGATGGGCGAGGCAATCTTTGCGCCCGACGTTACAGTCAGCGATGATCCGCTCAGGAAACGCGGCCTGCAGTCCAAGCTGTTTGACGGTGAGGGCGTGCGGGTGAGCAAGCAGAACCTTGTGGAGGATGGCGTGCTGAAAAGCTGGCTATTGAATACGGCCGCCGCCAAACAACTGGGCCTTGAGGTCACCGGGCATGCCAGCCGTGGCACCTCCTCTCCGCCCGGCATTTCCACCAGCAACTTTTACATGAACCCGGGTGAACTGAGCCCCGATGACCTGATGATGGATATCAAAGACGGCCTCTATGTAACCGAACTTATCGGCATGGGCGTCAACGGTGTCACCGGTGACTACAGCCGGGGCGCGGCGGGCTTCCGCATCAAGGATGGCCAGCTTGATGGTCCGGTTAGCGAAATCACGATTGCCGGAAACCTTAAGGAAATGTTCAGGCATCTTGTGCCAGCATCGGACTTGGAGTTCCGGTACGGCACCAACGCGCCGACAATCCGGATTGATGGCATGATGATCGCCGGGGCCTGAAGAACCGGCATCACACTTGAACTGGATGTATGAGGCAAGGGTGAGCAGTAGCGCCGAGGCATTTGACGAGACAACCTGCCCCTGGAATTTGGCAGACGATGCTCGTCTTGTGCGCCGCGTAACAGAAGAAGCGGGCCGTATCGCGCTTTCCTATTTTGCCCGTGACATACACCAATGGGACAAATCACCCAACAACCCTGTGTCCGAGGCCGACCTCGCGGTTGACGAGTTCCTGCGTACAACCTTGATGCAAAATCGCACAGGGTACGGTTGGCTGTCGGAAGAAACAGAAGACCATGCCGACCGGCTGCGCTGTGGTCGGTTGTGGATTGTTGACCCGATCGACGGCACGCGGGCGTTCCTATCGGGTGGTGACGACTGGGGCATATCAGTCGCGCTGGTGCAGGACCGCAAACCGATCATCGCCGCTTTTTATGCCCCGGTGAAAAATGCCTTCTATTTTGCCGAAGCTGGACGCGGCGCCACCAAAAACGGCCTTAATATACGCGTATCGACACAGGACGACCTGACAAGCGCCCGCATGATGGGCGACCCGTCCGCCTTCAAATCCAAAAAACTGTGGCCCACACCGTGGCCCGATACGATGCTTACCGAGCAGGCGAATTCCATCGCGCTGCGCATTTGCCAGATTGCCGACGGACAGTTTGATTGCTGCGTGACCCTGCGCCCTAAAAACGATTGGGATGTTGCGGCTGCGGACCTGATTATCGCGGAAGCCGGCGGCCACTTGTCCACCGGCACAGGCCGGGCCCTGATGTTCAACCGCAAAAAGCCGCTACACGATCATATCGTGGCAAGCTGCCCTCCCCTGCTACCCGCTATCATGGAACGGGTGGAACCCGCGCTGGCTGAATGGTGCCACGTCGCCGCCTGACAAAAGCTCAAGGCATGCACGTCCGTTTTACACCATTTACGACGGCGCTGGTTTGTGGAATATGGGTTTACTTAATCCTTTGGGGGCGCAACGGATTGTAGGGTGTATGTCTAGACCTGATCGTTGGCGACTAGTGCGCCTTGTCGCAGTGATTTTTGCCGCGATCACCTTGTCGGCAGCCGCAACGGCAGCAACAAGGCTGAGTGACGCTGGCCGCGCACGTGCCATGGCACTGCTTCCCGCACTTGTTATGGAGCAGACGCTTGATGCACACCTGCGACTCGCAGACATCCGGGTAGGCCTTCAGGCCGCCGAAAGAGACGCAACTCGCGCCCGCCTGCTGAAGGAACTGATTTTCTACCATATGGATACGGGAGTCGCGGACGGCCTGCTGGCCACCGCCTTGTCCGCACAGGCTTTCGGCGAGAAAATTGCTGATCCCGAACTTCAGGTCTATGGGCTGCTTGGCGAAGCGGAATATCACTCACTGAATGGCGAGATCATCAAGGCTAAAACACTCATCGAGGTGGCGCAAAAACTTGCGCTGGAAAAGGGCGACACCCTTGATGTTTTCCTGACCGATTCCTCGATGGCGGCGCTTGGGCCCGACCTTGGTGACCTGCTTGAAGGGCTGCTGTCCATGACACTCGCCGCCAGCGACCTGCCGGACACCGAGCGCGGCAACCGCATGCGCCTGCTGGCACACCTGACGTTGGCCTATATTTATACCGGCGTCGAAGAGATCGACCAGATTGTTGAAAATTACGCCCGCGCTCTGGAAATTGCCCAAAGGCACAATATTCCGCTCGACCGGGAAACCATCCTCTTCAATATCGCCGGCGCGCTTAGCGACATCGGCGAGAATGACCTCGCGCGGCGTTACTATGAGGGGCTTGATGTCGTCTTAAAACAAACCGGCCACGTTGAGGGGCGATATCACGCTCTTTATGGCCTGGCGTGGCTCGCATACGACGCGGAAAATTATGATGAGACCATCAAGCTGTCGCTGGAGGCGATCAACAACTACAAAGGCGAGCCCGGTTTCGATGTGGAATTTTATGACCTTCTGGCAACAGGATACGCCCGGCTGGGAGACGCAAAACAAGCGCGCATCTACCGCAAAACCGTGCTGGATATGTACGAAGAATACCCGGACCTGAAATATGAGGGCATTGAAGCCAATGACCAGTTGACCGAAGCCTATATCCTGCAGGCGGAAGGCCGGCACGCTGACGCGTTCGAGGTATTGAACAAGGCCCGGCGCGGACTGTTGAACGCGCAGTTCGCGGACTTCCAGAACAGCGTGACAGACATGCGCTCAAGCATTGTCACCATGGTCGAAAAACAGAAAGCCGAAAACGCCCTCTTGGACGTTGAAAATGCCTATAGCAGGCTGTTGTTCACGCTGGTGTTCCTGGTGGCCGCGGGAGCAACCACACTTCTGGTCCTGCAGCGGCGCCACAACAGGGCCATGGCCGAGGCCAAGCGCCATGCGGAAATGGCAAACAAAAGCAAATCCGAATTTCTCGCCAACATGAGCCATGAGCTCAGGACGCCGCTTAACGCTATTCTCGGCTTCTCAGAGATGATGCAGCACAAGGTCTACGGCGATGTCGGCGCAAAACAGTATGAAGACTATATCGCACACATCCACGAAAGTGGGCGGCTGCTTCTCGACATCATCAACGACATTCTGGACCTGTCGAAAGTTGAATCAGGCCGGTTGATTGTCCGTGATGAGATCATCGCCCTGCCTTCCTTGTTTGAGGATGTCTCCCGGCTCATTGCGCCGCGCGCGAGCAAACAGGCCATCAGCTTGAAATCGAATGTCCCACCGGGCTTCCCCCTCCTGAAAGCTGACAGCCGCCTGTGCAAACAGGTGATGCTGAACATCGTGGGCAATGCCGTCAAATTCACCGAGCCGGGTGGCAAGATAAACCTTCGGGCCTTCCAGGTGGATAATGGGGGTATTTGCATTGAGGTTGAAGACGACGGTATCGGCATGAACCCTGAAGAGCTTGAAATCGCCCTTACGCCATTTGGACAAGCAGGCACAACAGCAACACGCTCGCATGAGGGCACAGGCCTTGGTCTGCCGCTGGTGAAAAGCCTGATGGAGCTACATGGCGGCTCACTGATCCTGCGTTCGGTCAAAAAGGTTGGCACCGTGGTACTATTGTCATTCCCGGCTGACCGTACCATCAGCGACGTTGCGGAAAAGCAGCAAGAGCATAAGGCGGATCAGAAGTAAAACTTCAGGCCACCAATGATGGCCCCACTGCCTCGCGGACCATTGAGCGAGCTATCTTCATACATCAAGGTCAGCTCAAAAGTGTCAATGAACGCCGAAAGGCCGATCCCCCAGTCCCAAAGATTCGCACGGTCCTGCCGCATATCATAACCAAGGCGGCTGATTATGGTCAGTTCAGGGATCGTCGGCACCGGCACCTCAAGGTCGGCGAATACATAAAAGCTGTCGCTGTCCGGGGCACTCCAACGGCCATCAACGGCGTAGGTAACGCCGGTGCGAATAAACGCAAGGCCAAAGTCGCGCGAAACCGTGCCTGTTATCTCGGGATAATAGCTGCTGTCACCACCGTGGATGCTGTCAAGCTCCACCGACAGATCGTAGGTGAAACCGTCCGCATCAAAATTATACCCTGCGTAGAGATTTGCCTTCGCATCACCACCCGCACTTTCACTGATCGCTGCGACACCGCCGCCAACGTAAAAACCGTTATCGTGATATAAACCGACGGATGCCATGATGGTCGGGTCCTTATCGCTCAGGCTAAGGCCCCGGTCGCGATAATCGCTGGTGACGCCAACATAGCCATCAACGCTATACGGCTTTTCATCCTGTGCGAATGAGACTTGGCTCAAACATATGGCTGCAAGCGCGCCTAGAAGAATGTTCTTCATCTACCTATCCTAAAATGGGCCTTTCATCGGCTCCGGTGCAATCAGCAACATCGGATCAAGCCGCACGTTGCGCCAGTTCACGCGCCAGTCAACATGCGGGCCGTTTGCACGCCCCGTCTGGCCAATGGTACCAATCTGCTCGCCCTGCTCTACCGTATCACCTAGCTTCACGTCCACACTGTTCATGTGAAAGAGCGTTGATGTCACGCCAAAACCGTGGTCGATAATGATGATGCCGCCTTCAAGCAGGAAGTCTGGGACCGCGAGGCGCACGACCCCGGGCGCCGGCGCCACAATGGGAGTACCAACCGATCCGGCGATATCCAGGCCATAGTGCGGGCTTCTTGGTTCGCCGTTCAGGATACGCTGGCTACCGTAAAAGCCGGAAAACCGACCTTCCGCCGGGCGGATAAAACCTCTTGTCCACGCAAGCGCGTCGGTCAGGTGGCTGCGAGCTTCGCGCACCATGCCTGTCTCGCGCGCACGCCGTTCGCGCCACTCAGGTGGTGGTGTAACGGTTTTCGGCGGCAGGCCATCCACACGTTCAATATCAAACTGCCGGGCCTTGACTTTGATCACCTGTTCTTCACCGGTGCCGTCAACCTGCATGACGGTGAGCGTCGCAGTGGCCGCCGCGTCGCGGCCAAACCCAATTACGAAGTAGCCGTCAGGCCCGACCTTCACACGCTCGCCATCAAGGCTGACCCTCACACCCGGCTTCACTTGCCCCCACAGCATGCCACCTTGCGCAGCAGTGCCCGAAAGCTCAACCGCAGACGCTGGCAAACCAACGCTGGCAACAAAAAAAACAAAGGCGAAAAGTTGTGTAAGCAGCTGTTTCATAGCACTCCATCTGGCGGTTAAAGGCGGCAAAATTACGGCGTGTTTCAAAAGACTTAGAGCAAACTTCCCTGTCGCCCATCATCTTTCGGCCTGGGTTGTGGCTTGGGCTTTGTGAAAGCTTTTTCCTTTGGCTTGGGGGACGGCGGTGCCGGTGGCACGGTGCCTTCTCCCACGACCTGCATATCACTGACATCATCTGAAAAATGCACCTTGACCCGATCACCTGCACTCAATTGGCTCGCTTTTGTCACCGGTTTACCACCGGCGTCTTCAACAAGCGCATAACCGCGGTCCAGCACACGCTCATACGACAGGCTTTCCAACATACGGCCAGAGGCTTCGAGCCGACGGCTCAGGTCGTCAAGGCGCCGGGCATAGGCTGGCTCAAGCCGCCTGGCACTGGCGTTCAACTGCTCACCGCGATAGCTTGCAAGTTGCCGGAGGCGTCCCACACTCAGGCCACCCACCAGCCGGTTCAACTGCGCTGACTTGATCTGCGCGACGGCCATAAGGCCGCGTGGCAGGCGCTCCGACAGGTCATCCCAGCGCTGCTGCGCAAGCCCAAGAATATCCTTCGGGCTCGGCAGGCCGCGGGCAAGCCCCCGCAAGCGCTCTTCACGGTCGCGGATCATCGCGCCCTTGAGGCCCGACAGCCGCCGCCCGAGGTCAGCGATATAGACCCGCAAGTCCTCGCGCACCGGCACAGCTTTTTCCGCCGCACCCGTAGGGGTTGGTGCCCGCAGGTCAGAGGCATAGTCAATCAAGGTAGTATCGGTTTCGTGCCCCACGGCGGAGATCAGCGGAATGTCGCTTTCCGCTACCGCACGCACCACTATTTCCTCGTTAAAAGCCCACAGATCTTCAATCGAGCCGCCGCCACGCGCAACAATCAACACATCCGGCCTTGGCATGGCGCCGCCGCCGTCCATCGTGTTAAAGCCTTTGATGGCTGCTGCGACTTGTGCCGCCGCCCCCTCCCCCTGCACCAGCACCGGCCATACCAGCACGTGACGCGGGAAACGGTCATTCAAGCGGTGCAGAATATCGCGAATCACCGCCCCAGTGGGTGAGGTCACCACGCCGATCACTTTGGGCAGGAAAGGAATGGGCCGCTTGCGCGCCGGGTCGAACAGGCCTTCAGCCGCCAGTTTTTTCTTACGCTCCTCCAGAAGCGCCATCAGCGCACCGGCACCAGCCGGTTCCATATTCTCAACCACCATCTGGTATTTGGACCGCGCGGGATATGTAGTCAGCTTGCCGGTGCAGATCACTTCAAGGCCGTCTTCAGGCACAAAAGCGAGCCGCTGCGCGCTGCCGCGCCAACACACACCGTCCAGCACTGCGCTGTCATCCTTGAGCGAAAAATACACATGGCCCGATGCCGCACGCTTAACCCCCGACAGTTCCGCGCGCACCCGCACATGGCCGAAGCGGTCCTCGACCGAGCGTTTGAGCGCACCTGAAAGCTCCCACACCGTGAACTCATAGGCATTGCTGGCTGAGGAGGTTTCACTTCCCGGCATTTCCGGCCAATTGTCTGACATGCGTGATCCCTATTCCGATTGTCGCACCCGCCACTTCAGGCTTGAGTGACAGGGAACCTATGATACAAGGGAGCAGCCTTCAAGCAACCCACCATATGACAGGTGAAAAATATGAATATTCTCGTCCTCGGCTCCGGCGGCCGCGAACATGCCCTTTCCTGGAAAATCGCGCAAAGCCCCATGGTGGACATGCTCTATTGCGCGCCAGGCAACGGAGGCATCGGGGACGTCGCATCATGCGTGGACCTGGACATGAGAGACCATGACGCTGTGATCAGTTTCTGCCGCGAGATGGAGATCGACTTTGTGGTTGTGGGACCAGAGGCGCCGCTGGTCGCGGGCCTTGTGGATGACCTCGACCACGAAGGCATCCTGGCTTTCGGCCCCACCAAGGGCGGGGCGCAGCTTGAAGGCTCCAAAGGTTTCACCAAGGACGTGTGCGCCAAATACGGCATCCCCACCGCCGCGTATGGCCGGTTCGATAACGCAGATGCCGCCAAGGCATATGCCAGCGAACAAGGCGCTCCCATTGTGGTCAAGGCCGATGGTCTTGCGGCTGGCAAGGGTGTTATCATCGCGCAAAGCGTGGAGGAAGCCCACGCCGCCATCGACGACATGTTCGCCGGTAGTTTTGGTGACGCGGGCGCCGAGGTGGTGATCGAGGAATTCATGACCGGCGAGGAAGCCAGCTTCTTTGCCCTGTCGGATGGTAAAAACACCCTCGCGCTTGCAACCGCACAGGACCATAAGGCCGTGGGCGAAGGCGATACCGGCCCCAACACCGGTGGCATGGGTGCCTATTCACCCGCCCCTGTGATGACCGACGCCATGTGCGACCGCGTAATGACTGAAATCATTGACCCCACTGTCAAGGCCATGGCCGACATGGGGCACCCCTATAAGGGTGTATTTTTTGCGGGGCTGATGATCACTGATGAAGGGCCAAAGCTGATTGAGTATAACTGCCGCTTCGGTGACCCTGAGTGCCAGGTGCTGATGACGCGCATGACGTCCGACATCGTCCCGCTTCTGATCGCGGCAGCCAAAGGCGAACTCGACGGCCATACTGCTGATTGGTCAGACAATGCGGCGCTCACGGTAGTGATGGCAGCCAAGGGCTATCCCGGCAAATATGAAAAAGGCACCGAAATCAGCGACCTGGCCGCAGCTGAGGCTGAAACCGGGGCGCATATCTTCCACGCAGGTACAAAACGCGAGGAAGAGAAACTGCTGGCAACGGGAGGGCGCGTACTGAATGTGACAGCCACCGGCAAAGACGTGACAGAAGCACGGGCCCGGGCCTATGCCGCTGTGGATACCATTACATGGCCTGATGGTTTTTGTCGCCGCGATATCGGGTGGCGGGCGGTCGCGCGCGAGAAGGCCTAAAGCCTGACCACCATGCCGTGCCGTGGGTCGCCGCCTGTGTTAAACAAGGTGGTTATCACGTCCTGCGCGCCTTCCATGCCTTTGTATTTGGCAAGTTCCATCCATGGGCTATCGCCCTCGCTGACACGTTTGTAAAACGCCTGTTCCGCCGCTCCGTATTTTTCCGTCACGCCCTGCGGGGTCCAGTCCTTGTTGCGTTTCTTGATTTGAACCGGCGCGAAGAAGAACAGCGGCTCCGGTCCCGGCACTTCGCCCGGGTCAAAGGTTTCGGCGTGCGCTGCCGTGCCCGCAAAGCAGTCATATACAAGGCCGCCGCCAAAGTATTTATGCACCCGCAGGCGAAGATCATTGTCGCCGGAGAAATCCACATAGGTGGTGGGCACGCTTTTGTCTAACGCCTCAAGCGCATCATAGGACACCACCTTGTCATAACAGCCGAGGCTTTCGACAAAGTCTGCATTGCGGGCCGACGTTAGGGCCACTACCTCCACATCGTCCTGCCCTTCAAGGCAATATGCTGTGCCATACGCCGTTTTGCTGGACGCACTGGAGATCAAGAGGCGCTTCGCGCCAAAGTAGCTATTATCTGTCAGGAAATCAGCCAGCATGAACGAGGTGATAAAAAGCGGACGGAACAGCATCTGATAGTCTTCCATATCAGGCGAATAGCCGACATCCGCGCTGCAGCGCATGTAGAAATTATACGCTGAAACCAGCTCCTGCCGATGTGGCATGCCATCATAGAAGCCACGCGCGCTGACACGGTCAGGCCGCAGACGGAAATGGCTGGCAATCGGAAAGTATCCATAAAAACGCTCACCGGGTGCAACGCCGTCGACGGTCGAAGCCACAACGTCGGCGAATCCCCAGACCGGCATATGACCCCAACCTTCCTGGCCGGTGGGGAAAAACTTCCAATATTTCAACCAGTCCCCCAGCGCCGCATAGGTGATATTGTTGCTGGAAAGGCCAAAACGGTCGATCGAAACCAGTATTTCACCCGGCTCCAGCGCCAGGTCTTCCTCGCGCGCGTTGATATCCGTGGTGCCAAGCGCTGATTTATCTGTAAAAAGTCGTGTGACCGTCTCAAGATTAGCCATAAATACCCCTCCTCCTCATCCAGTTCATGACGATAAGGCGGAAAGGTGAAAAATCCACCACTTACTGTAGAAAATATAAGAAGGCTACGAGTGGAGGTTGAACACACGCGGTAAACTTGCGGTAAGTGTTCACTCGTCTTGCTCACGCGCCTTCACTTTGAACGGCGGGAAGACGATGCTGACCCGCGTACCATAACCGGGACGGCTGTCGATCGTCATGGTCGCATTCAGCTTTTCCGAGAAGGCGGAAACCAGCGGCAAGCCAAGGCCTGAGCCTTCATGGCGACGGCTCAGACTGCTGTCCACCTGACCAAACGGACGTTTGGCGATTTTGATCTCCTCTGCCGTCATACCAATGCCCGTGTCGGTGACGCTGAGGCACAGACCCCCGTTGCCCGTTTTCTCAAGTTTCATCGAGACGCCGCCGCCGGGCTCAGTAAACTTGATGGCGTTAGAGAGCAGGTTAAGGGCAATCTGCTTGATAAGGCGCTCGTCGGCCTCAATCAGTACCGTCTGATCAAAGTGATGTTCAAGTGAGAGACTCGCTTCAAACGCTCGCTGCTGCACAAGCGTCATGCACATTTCAAGACTTTCCAGTGGATTGATCCACGTCAGGTAAGCCTCAAGCCGCCCGGCCTCAACCTTCGAGAGATCAAGGATATCATTAATGATAGACAATAGGTGCGTGCCACTTTCATGAATGTCCTGCGCATACTCCTTATAGCGCGGGCTGCCAAGAGGGCCCACCATCTCATCGCGCAAGATTTCGGCAAAACCGAGGATGGCATTCAACGGTGTCCTGAGCTCATGGCTCATGTTCGCGAGGAACTCAGATTTTGCCCGGTTGGCCAGCTCCGCCGTATCCTTCGAGCGCTGCAACTCCTGCGCCTGCACAAGGTCTTCAGTCACGTCGCGGCCGATGAGGAGCAGCATCGGCTCCCCCTCAACATCCACTTTCTGGGCAAAAATACGGAAATGGCGGATCAGGTTGCCACGCGTTTTGACGGTGGTCGGCACATCGGTCATCGACGCCGTCATCTTCAGCTCCTCGACAAAGCGGCCAAGGAAGGTCTGGTCCGCCCAGATATCAAGCCCGGACGTTGTATGGCCGATAACCTCATCCCGGCGCCGACCAAATACATTGAGGAACGCCGGGTTCACGTCAATAATTTCACCGTCCGCAAGGCGAGAAATGAGCATCACCTCAGGCGTCAGGCGGAAGATATTGCGGAAAATACTGTCTGCGCGCTCAAACTCGCGATCCTTGGCTTTTTGCTCGGTGATATCATAGAAACATCCCGCCACACAGGTCTTGCCGTCCCAGTCAATCACACTCGCCCGGCAGGTCACCCAACGGGTTTCACCGTCCTCGCGAACAAGGCGTACTTCATAACTCTCGGGCGCTACGCCGCGATGTATACGCTTTTCATAATATTCTCGCACGGTGGCTTGGTCTTCCGGATGAACCCACCGGTCAACTCCGCCCGCCAGAAAAGCCTGCATCGTATCGGTAAAGCCAAGAATCCTGAGCAAGGTCTGGTTCGCAAAGACGAACTGGTTACCATCGCGCACCATGACACCTTCAGCCAGGGCGTCCAGCAGTGCTTCCTTACCGTTCATGTCAGCGGATTTCCTCAGTAAAGACAGCTTATCTCTACCCAAAACATTGTCCCCTAAGCTGCCCCCAGCGCAATTCGGCTAAAAGCATAGTTTTAATAAGCAAAATTGCAATGCCCAAAGACGTCGCTCGTGCAGATGCCAAGCGCCATGAACAAATTTCCCCTTATTCACCCATAACACACTTAAAATTTTATTTAAGCGGTTCTCGCCTCCCATTTACCTCATCGCCGCAAAAAACCGTATCCGCCCTAAAAACAGAACAAAATTCCACAGTCTTTAGAGGTTTATAAATTTATTTGTTGCACAATCCCCAAGACAGCGAATGGAGCTTTGGTTTCAGGTCACCCCTTTTAAAATAAGGCCGTGACAACTATATAGGATTGATATATACGAGTATCGATAACTAAAAGTGGCTTAAGCCACTGAACTAAAGTGGCAAAGCCACATAGCAAAACGCGAGGATGACAGTGAGGAAAATACTTAAGCTAGTCGCACCCGTTCTGGTGCTGGCAGCTGGAGTTGGTTCCGTTATGGTGCTAGCTGCAGCTAAAGAAGCCCCTGAAAAGAAAGAAGAAGTAGCGCGTCCCATCTCCCTTTATGTGGATGAGGTGCGGGCTGAAAACGTCGTGCTTTCTGTCAGGACCCAAGGGGAAGTTCGCCCTAAAACAGAGATTGATCTCGTGCCGCAGGTATCTGGCCGCATCGTCTCTATCTCCGAAT
Organism: Kordiimonas aestuarii; assembly: GCF_025574465.1. Taxonomy (GTDB): domain Bacteria; phylum Pseudomonadota; class Alphaproteobacteria; order Sphingomonadales; family Kordiimonadaceae; genus Kordiimonas; species Kordiimonas aestuarii. The sequence goes on along the minus strand of NZ_JAOBPP010000016.1, from coordinate 16,300 downwards.
CATTTGCTGAAGGTGCCGGCTTTGCCCCGAATGAGGTTCTCATTCAGATCGAGGACGCCGACTATCAGCTTACCGTGACCAGCGCGGAAGCCCGGCTTGCCGAAGCTAAGGTGAAGCTTGAGCAGGAAATGGCTGATGCACGCATCAAGCGCAAGCAGTGGCAGGACTGGGTGAAAGACGGGGAGCCAACTCCCCTTGCGCTGAACCAGCCACAGGTAGCCGAAGCCCAGGCCAAACTGCGGGCTGCTGAAGCTGATCTTGACAATGCCAAGCTCAATCTGTCGCGCACCAAGATCAAGGTTCCGTTCAAAGGCCGTGTTCTGGAACGCACCGCAGGTGTGGGCCAATATGTCACCGTTGGTGCCAAACTTGGCCGTGTCTTTGCGACAGACAAAGTGGAAATCCGCCTGCCGCTGACCGACAGCCAACTGTCTGAACTGAACCTGCCGATCGGTTTTGTTGCCTCGGGCGACAACGCACCGGCAGTGAACGTACGCGCCAACCTTGGTAGCGGTGAACACGTCTGGAAAGGCCGCATCGTTCGCACTCATGCCTCCGTCGATAAGCAGACACGCCTGATGTATGCGGTTGCTGAGGTCGAAGACCCGTATGGTAAAACCTCCGCTCGCGGCATGCCTCTTGCTGTCGGGCTCTTTGTTTCCGCCGAAATCGAGGGTGTGAAGGAACAAAGCGCTCTCGTGATGCCACGGGACGCCCTCAGAAGCGAAAACAAGGTCTATGTGATCAAGGATGACAAGCTAGAAATCCGGTCTGTTGACGTGCTGTCAACATCTGCCGAGCATGTCATGGTTACGGCCGGTGTTGCAGCGGGTGAAAAAGTTGTAACCTCTCCGGTACGTGGCGCACATGAAGGAATGTCGGCAGTGCCGATCACCCGTAGCGCCAAAAACGATCTTGACAGCGCTTCGCGCTAGGGGAGGCAACCATGAATAAGCTTATTGAATGGTGGGCACGCAACGCGGTTGCTGCCAACCTGTTGATGGTCGGTATCTTTTTGGCCGGCATCGCAGGATTCTCCTCAATGGAACGGGAGATGGACCCACAGATCCGTTTCCCCGGCCTTGAGATTTCCGTTAGCTGGCCGGGCGCTGGCCCACAGGAAGTAGAAGAACAGGTTGTCGCCCGGATTGAAGAATCCGTGCGTGACCTCGACAATATCGAATGGGTGCGTTCGACCTCTGCCGAGGGCTTCGGGGAAGTTTACATCCTTGCCGAACAAAGCGTCGACTTCACCCAGTTCATGAATGACGTGAAAATCCGCGTTGATTCCATCTCCAGCATGCCACGCGATATCGAGCCGCCGCGGGTTTCCCAGTGGGTAAACCGGGACGAGTTTATCCGAGTGGCTGTACACGGTGACCTGGGCGAGCGTGAGCTTAAGCGTTTGGCAGAAAAGCTGCGGCGCGAAGCAGCGCAACTACCTGCCGTGTCAATCGTCGAACTCTTTGGCGTGCGCCGTGAGGAAGTCTCGATCGAGGTATCGGAAGAGTCCCTGCGCCGCTATAACCTGAGCTTTGCCGATGTTGCCGCGGTGATCCGTACCAACTCGCTCAATACCTCGAGTGGATCTGTCCGTACAGAAGCTGGGGAATACCAGATTACTGCGCGCAATATGGCGGATACCGAGCAGGACTTTAACAATATCATCGTACGTCAGACCGAAGGTGGTGCCACCATTCGCGTGGGCGATGTTGCCAACGTGGTTGACGGGTTCGAGGACAATGAAATCCTCGCAACCTTGAACGGTGAGCCTGCCGTCCTTCTGCAGGTGATGACAACCGAACGCATGGATATCGTCAAGGCGTCGGAGTCCATCAATAAATGGATCACCGACCGTCAGGAGAGTTTGCCACAGGGAGCCAAACTGACGCTATGGACCGATAACAACGAGGCCTTCCAAAGCCGGATGAGCACCATTGGCGGATCTGCCTTCATGGGGCTTATCCTTGTTGTCATCGTGCTGATGCTGACGCTTCGCCCCAAGGTAGCCTTCTGGGTTGCGATGGGCATTGCCACGGCATACGCCGGGGCGTTTATCCTGCTGCCGGGCCTTGGTATCTCCATCAACATGCTGTCTACCTTCGCTTTCCTGCTCGTACTGGGGATCGTGGTGGATGACGCCATTGTGGTGGGCGAAAGTATCCACACCGAAAGCCAACGCACAGGCGGCGGTATTACCGCGGCCGTCTTTGGTACTCAACTGGTAGCTAAACCGGTGATATTCGCGGTCCTGACCACGATTATCGCCTTCCTGCCATGGATCTTCATCGATGGTTCCACGTCCGAGTTTACCCGCCACATCACCTGGGTGGTAATCATGGCGCTGGTCTTCTCGCTTGTAGAATCCCTGATGATCCTGCCCGCACACCTGTCGCACCTCAAACCACGTGAAAAGCTGGGCCGGTTTGGTCGCTTGCAGAAAAAAATCGCAGACGGCATCACCAACTTTGCCCAGCGCCGGTATCGCGGCATTGCACAAGCAGCGGTGAGATACCGCTACATTACCTTCAGCGCTTTCATTGCTATTCTGATTTTTGGCTTTGGCCTCTTTAGCACCGGCTACGTGAAAAAGAGCTTCATGCCGGAGATCGAGTCCGATGAAATCACCGTCAACGTGGTCCTGCCTGAAGGGGCATCCTACAATCGGGCTCTCGACATTCTTGCCCAATTGCAGGAAGGCGAACTTGCCCTTGTTGACGAAGTGAATGAGCGCACAGGCGGCGAAGGCAAGTTGATTGAAAACTGGTATACCCGGTCCCGCAGGGACAGTGTACTGGCGATCGTCAAGCTTGCACCACCTGAGTTGCGTGACATGTCGGCCAAGGATGCGTCCATCCGCCTGCGGGAGCTGATCGGTGACATTCCTGACGCGAAGGAAGTCTCGGTTCGCTATACCACGAACGATAATGACGCGGGCTTTGAGCTGTCGGTCCGTCATCCGGACCTCAACCTGCTGCGTGAAGCTGTCGGTGAACTGGAAGACCAACTGCGCACCTATGAAGCGCTCTATGATGTTCGCAACAACCTTGAGGGGGCGTCGGAAGAGATCCGCATCACCCTGAAGCCGGGCACGGAGAAACTGGGCCTTACACTCGCTGACGTATCCCGGCAGGTCCGTCAGGCTTATTATGGTGAAGAAGTGCAGCGTATCCCGCGTGAAGGCCAGGACGTAAAAGTCATGGTTCGCTACCCGCGTGAAAGCCGCCGGTCGATCGAAAGCCTCAAAGACTTCCGTGTTCGTACAGCCGACAATACAGAAGTCCCGCTGATGGCGGTGGCAGAGCTTGAATATGCCCCAGGCATCAAGCGTATCCAGCGCTGGAACGGTAATCGCGCGGCTCGCGTCAGCGCGGACATGAAGGAAAATATCCGCGGTCAGGTGATGGAAGACCTGAATGCAAACTTTTTCCCCCAATGGGAGAAAAAGTACCCGGGTATCATCCGCGGCGCGATTGGCCAAGCCGAAGGTGAAGCACGTTTCATCGCGGAAGTCATGAAGCTGTACGGCATGGCGCTCTTTGTCATGTACATGATGCTGGCGATTGCCTTCCGTAGTTACTGGCAGCCGATCGCAATCATGGTAGCTATGCCTTATGCCTTTGTGGGTGCCATCTTTGGTCACTTCGCAGTTGATATGACCATGGCCATTTTCAGTTACTTTGGTGTGGCCGCAGCCGCTGGTGTGGTGGTGAACGACAACCTGGTGCTTGTCGATTACTGCAACAAGCTGCGCGAACGTGGCATGGCGCCAGTCGAGGCGATTGTGGAAGCGGGCGTTGCACGTTTCCGCCCGATCCTGCTGACGTCCGTTACCACCTTCGTCGGTCTTGTGCCAATGATGATGGAACGGTCGATCCAGGCGGCCTTCCTGCAGCCCATTGTGGTTGCGCTGGCATCTGGTGTCCTGATCGCCTTCTTCGTAACGCTCTTGATGGTCCCTGCTCTTTACTCAATCGGGGATGATCTGGGCCGCGCGGCTGCTGGCGGTAAAAACCGGGTTAAAAGGCTTCTCGGCTTTGGCCCCCGTGGTGAGAAGGCACCGGCTGAATAAGCCATGCCGAAACATGTCAATAAAAAAGGCCACCAGCACAGCTGGTGGTCTTTTCTTTTACTAACGCAGCAAAGCCGGGCTTAGTAGCCTGCCGCGTGTGACCCCGGACGGCGTGGATCAGCCGCCCCCATCAAAAGGCCGTTCTCACCCCGCACAACAGACTGTGCGGACCCAAGGACGCTATCAAAGGCTTCCCTCGGGTCGGTTTTGACATTGTGGCCCATCTTGCCAAGAATACGGCGTGTATCGACGGAATGACCGGGCTCCATAAACAGCCGGTCCGGGAACCACTGGTGGTGAATACGGGGAACCGTGATCGCGGCCTGAACATTCATATCAAACTCCATGACGTTGAGCACAGCCTGCAATACCACCGTGATAATTGTCGACCCACCGGGGCTGCCGGTTGCCATGTAAGGCTCGCCATTTTTGAACAACAATGTCGGCGTCATGGAACTCAACGGCCGTTTACCTGGCTCGATCGCATTGGCTTCTCCGCCCAGAAGGCCAAACGCATTTGGCACGCCCGGCTTGGCAGAGAAATCATCCATCTCGTTATTCAACAGGAACCCTGCCCCTTCAACCGACTTGCCGTTGCCATAGGTAAAGTTCAGCGTATAAGTGCTGGCAACCATATTGCCCTGATTATCCGCCACCGAAAAATGAGTGGTGTCGTGGCTTTCGCGGTCGAGGTCTGGAGCAGGGCCAATCTCGGTCGACGGCGTAGCGCTTTCAAGGTTTATCTTGGCCCTGATCGCTGCCGCATAATCCTTGCTTGTCAGCGCTTTCACCGGCACCGGGTAAAAATCCGGGTCACCCAGATATTTGGATCGGTCCGCGTAGGCATATTTCATCGTCTCGGTCAGTCGGTGAATGTATGCCGCGCTGTTATGGCCAAGCGACTTGAGGTCCCAACCCTCAAGCACATTGAGCATCTCAACAACGTGTACCCCTCCCGAGGAGGGCGGCGGCATGGTTGCCACCTTGTAGCCACGGTAGGTGCCTGTGATGGGCTGCCGCTCGACAGCCTTGTAGTTCTTCAGGTCTTCATGGTCGATGATGCCGCCACCGGCCGTCATCGCCGCGACCAGCTTGTCAGCTACCGGGCCTTCGTAAAAACCTGCGGAGCCTTTGTCCGCGATCAGGGAAAGCGTATGCGCAAGATCAGGTTGTTTGAACGTCTCTCCCGGCTCATAGCGGCTACCATCAGCCTTGAAATAGTTGGCACCACTGACCGGGTCAGCCTTCAGGCGCTTCTCATAGCGGCCGAGGCTGTCATACAGCGACCATGTCATGGGGAAACCTTCACCTGCAAGACGAATGGCCGGCGCCATCACGTCCTTGAGCGACATGGAGCCATATGTCGCCAGTGCGGTCGTGAGCCCCATCACAGTGCCCGGCACACCACTGGCTTTAAGACTGAAACGGGAGCGGTTGTTGTCAACATTACCCGCTTCGTCAAGGAACATGTCCTTGTGCGCCCGCGCGGGTGCCATTTCACGGTAATCAAGCGCGATGACCCGGTCCTCGCTCTTCAGATACACCATCATGAAACCACCGCCGCCAAGATTGCCTGCCTGCGGGTGCGTCACCGCAAGCGCAAAACCGGTGGCAACTGCCGCATCCACAGCGTTACCGCCGGCACGCAGAATCTCAAGTCCTGCCTCACTGGCATAATATTCCTGGCTGACCACCATGCCATTTTTGGCAAGTGTGGGGTGGAACTGGGTATCATAAATTATGATGGGGTCTTTGTTCTCGGCCACTGCTACATGGGTAAAGGCCAAGAAGGCCACCATAACCATGGCGACTTTACGCAGCACTTGCATGCTTAGCTCCCTTGTTTTTCAACTGTCTATATTTGCTTTAGACGAACGCCGTCATCATAATGAGAGTTTACGCTGCGTCCAGCCCTGACCGAACTTTAAGCTGGCAATGTCTCTGAAGGCAAACACGCGTACGCGTCGGGTACGCCAGCACCCAGATCCAATATGGTATGGTGTCGCAGCGCGCCAAAGTGCTCAAATTGAATGCCCGACAATAGAAAGAGAGATTGATCAAACTCAAAAACGGCAAAAAACTCACCCGCGTGGCTGGCGGCATGACGAATGGGCAAGACCAGCACCTTCGCGTGATAAGTCCCCTTGTTGGTGACGATGTCTCGTTCCCCGCACGAACCGAACGGCTGGTCCAGCATCGCGTTATAGAAGGCAAGCTGGTTTTCTCGGCTCTCCGGCGTTTGCAAAAGGTTCAGAAAATCTTTGCCCGTGTGCTCGTGGCCAAGTCGGGTAACAATTTCTGTTCCAACAAGACGCGAAAGAAAGTGGGACCGGCTGAGACGCTCGACAATAACAATGCGCCCCATAAAGTCACGCACCTCCGAGGGGTGAAAATCCTCCCGGGAGGGCAACAGGGCACCTGAACGCAGCCCTTGCCAATATGTGATAAACGGCTCAAAACAAGCCAACATGGCAACCACCCAATATAGTGCTTTGCAACTATGCGGGGTCAGGCGTTAACTTAACGCTAACAAAATGGCCTGATCCTACAGGCAACCGCAAAGGAAGGACATAGCGTGAAAGAAAAGATCAGGGCTCTATATTTTGGCGACAGCGACAAAGCTCACCGTTTTCGCCTTGGCCTTCTTGTCTTTGACCTGATCACCATTGCGTTTTTCATCTTCTCTTCCATGCTGGAGTCCGGGCCCCTTGTACGCGTGGCAGATGTTGTCATTGCGCTGGTGCTTCTCCTTGAATTTCAGGCGCGCCTGTTGATCACAAAATCAAGGCTGCGCTTTATATTCAAATTCGACACCCTGGCCGACCTTGTCGTCATCTTTTCGCTTCTCGCACCGATATTCCTCGATAACCTTGGCTTCCTTCGGGTCGTGCGTATGCTGCGCCTTCTCAGATCCTATCATATGCTCAATGCACTGAGGCGCGAGTTTTCATGGTTCAAGGCGAACGAGCAAATCATCCAGTCATCGGTAAACCTGGTGATCTTTATCTTTGTGGTCACAGCCATTGTTTATGTGCTTGAATCAGGCCGCAACGACGACATCGGCAATTATCTTGATGCGCTCTATTTCACCGTTGCCACACTGACAACCACCGGCTTTGGCGACATCACCATGGACGACACCCTTGGCCGCATGGTCGCTGTTGTCATCATGGTGTTTGGTGTCGCGCTGTTTTTACGGCTTGTGCAGACCATCTTCCGCCCGACCAAGGTACAGCATGAGTGCGACAGCTGTGGCCTCAGTCGTCATGACCCCGACGCTGTGCACTGTAAACACTGTGGCGTGGTACTGAACATCCCGACGGAAGGCGATTGGACATAACCGGCCAAACCCGGAATCTAAAAATATAATAAAAATGCCCTACCTCCGGTCCCGGATGCCAGGCCATTGAATAACAAGTATTTTTCCCCGCCCCCATTATCAAAGGAATATAGAGGATCGGCAGTTGCATGCCGGTCCTTGATCAGCTTTTGATCTGAGCCGCCCTCATACCAACGGAAACTTCACGCAAGTTGCCGTAAGCCTTATCCCACGACGGCCAAAACGACGATTGGACGATTGGGCGGAATTCCCCGCGACTTGACTAAGGGAGATATGAGATGAGTACAGTTCATGGTACACTGATGGGTGATGTGCTGGCAGGCACCACTTCCGACGACGAAATTTATGCTTATGGCGGTGCAGACGCCCTTCTGGGCGCTTCTGGCGATGATTCGCTCTATGGCGGCGACGGCGACGACTCCCTTGAGGGCGGCGCAGGCGCCGATGTCATTGTTGGTGGCAGCGGCTCAAACGAACTGACAGGCGGCGTTGGCGCTGACACCTTCTTTGTTGGTGCAAACAGCACAAACGTTATTCTGGATTTCGACGCCACAGAGGGTGACCTTATTGACCTGTCGGGTTTGGGGTTTGGCTCATTGAGCGCAGTATTGTCTGCGTCAGCGCAGTCAGATACCGATCTTAACATTGATCTGCCTGATGGTAGTTCGCTGACGGTTGAAAATGCGACATGGGCAGAAGTATCCGGCAGCATTGACCTGACCACCCCAAGCGTGGGCAACCTGACGCTGAATGGCACGTCGGAAGACGACACCCTCAGTGGTCTGAGTGGCCATGACAGCATTTACGGTAACGCAGGTGCAGACTATCTCGTCGGTGAAAGCGGTAACGACTATATTACCGGTGGCGAAGGCGAAGACACTGTGCAAGCCGGTTTTGGCAACGACACATTCTTTGCTGGCCAAGGCGACGATGAAGACGACATGATTGTCGGCGGATCGGGCGACGATACCCTTGGCGCAGGTGGTGGCGATGACTTTGTCATTGGCGACAACATGCAGACCGAGGTAACCGGCGATGTTGGTTCCGACGTTATTTATGGCGGCGCAGGCGAAGACGCCATCGTGGTAGACAGCTGGCTTGATGCCGATGCTGATGGTGAGTTTGACGAAGGCGAGGCCGTGGTGAACGGTACTGCCTCAAACACCGTCTGGGCGGGTTCTGGCGCTGACTCAGTCTATGGTGCTGCCGGTGCAGACATCATTGGCGGTGGCGACGATGAAGACCGCATTTTCGGGCACGCTGGTAACGATATTCTCTACGCTGGTACCACTGACTCCGACGACAGCCTTTATGGTGGTGCCGGTGCTGACCTTGTCTTTGGTGGTGACGGCGATGACAATATCCAGGGCGATGACGGTAACGATACGCTTTATGGCGGTGACGAAACCGACGTTGTCGCTGGTGGCAGCGGTGACGACTATCTTTACGGTGGTACCGGAGACGATGAACTGAGCGGCGGTGCCGGTTCAGACACCTTCTTCTTCGCTGGTGCGCACGGTGATGACGAAATCACCGACTTTGACGTGGATTCGGATACCTTGTTCCTCGCGAACGCTACCGCGAACTTCCAGTCCATGGACGATGTTATCAATGCAAGCACTGCAGAGACGGTTGATGGCACATCAGGTGTTATGATCGACACCGGTGATGGCTCCAGCATCTTCATGGCTGGCCTCACGATGGCGACAATGAGTGACGTGGACGTCACCCTTTAACCGGTTCGATATAATCATTCCGAAAGGGCCCTCCGGGGCCCTTTTTTTTTCCGCTGGTTACGCCTAGTTTCTCCGCTCCACAATGTAAAATACTCATAAATACCATGTCGACACGCAGCATTTTTCTGCTGCTCCCCCAAGGGCATAACCGGACTGCCTTTTTTTAGCCCCCGCACGCCCTTTTTCTTCTTACGATCCGCTTATAGCGCTGCTCAAGAAGCCAACAGAAATCTCACCTGAATTAAACTATTCATCTTCCGACGACGGATAACACCAACCTACAGGCTTTACTCTCAAAGGGAGAAGTTCGATGAGTATTATCAATGGTACAGCCAATGCTGAAACACTGATTGGCACAGACGGTCATGACCGCATTACAGCTTATGCAGGGGCGGATATCTCTGCCGGCCTTGATGGAAACGACACCATCTTTGGCGGGTATGGCGACGACTCGATTTCTGGCGATAGCGGAAATGACTTCATGAACGGCGGCCAAGGGAAAGACACCATCAGCGGCGACGCCGGAAATGACGCTATTTTTGCTGGCTTGACGGATAACGATGACGACCTGTTTTCAGGTGGAGCCGGTGACGATATCATCGGTGGTGGTGCAGGGAGCGACCTGGTTGTCGGCGATGAGTTTGGTACCTCCGGCAACGTGGGCGCTGACCTGCTGTTTGGCGGCGCGGGTGATGACACCTTGGTTGCCGGCGGCTGGACAGACGCCAACGCCAATGGCTCATTCGATGATGGCGAAGCCACAGTCGGAGGCAACGCGGGTAATATCATCTGGGCTGGGACAGGCTCTGACATCGTTTATGGCGCAGACGGCAATGATGCCCTTGGGGGTGGCGTGGGCACTGATGTAGTGATAGCAGCAGACGGTAACGACCTTCTGTTTGGCGGTCTTGGCGATGGCGCCGACACCCTTATGGGCGGAGCAGGGAATGATGGTGTCTTTGCAGGCTCTGGCGCTGATAGCCTTGATGGCGGCAGCGGCGATGATGCGCTATTTGGCGGTTCCGGCGCAGATATCATCGCCGGAGCAGAAGGAGACGATCACATTTATGGTGGTCTGGGTGATGATCAACTCACTGGTGGCGCAGGCGCGGACACCTTCTATTTCGCCGGAAACCACGGTGTGGATGTGATCGCCGACTTTGATGCAAGCGAAGATACAATCTTCCTTGCCAACGTGGCTGCCGCTTTCGACAATCTTGGGGATGTTATATCCGCCAGCACGGAAACAACCGTGGACGGTGAAGCCGGTGTCATGATCGACACCGGTGATGGCTCCAGCGTTTTCATGGCTGGTCTGGACCTGACGGCCATGCAGTCCGTGGACGTCACTTTGTAATAAGCTGCGGTGAATAATTCAGACGGAAAGGGCCCTGCGGGGCCCTTTTACCTACCCCAAAACCTTACCGGTGCGCGCCAGCGCAAGCTCTTGCTGGCTCAGGCCCAAAACGTCGCTCAACACAGCGTCCGTGTCCTCGCCCAGCATCGGCGGTGCCTTGCCATATTCAATACCTGACTTCGAATAACGGATCGGGTTGGCCACCGACGGCATCAGCGTGCCGTCTTTGGCTTTCAGCGCCAGTTCGATTCCCCGCGCCTTCACCTGCTCATTGGCAAACACCCGGTCAATGGTGTTGATCGGGCCGCCGGGCACATTTGCGGCTTCCAGCACATCACCCCACTCATCCGTTGTGCGCCCGGCAATGATACCAGCGACAATCGGCACCAGAACGTCGCGGTGTGCCACGCGGGACGGATTGGTACGGAAGCGATCGTCTTCTGCCAGTGCCGGCATACCCGCCGCCGCGCAAAAACGAGCAAACTGGCCGTCATTACCGACAGCCAAAATCATGTGGCCATCCTTGGTGGCAAAGCTCTGGTACGGCACGATAGTGGGATGGGAATTACCCTGCCTTTTTGGTGCATTACCTGACACAAGGAAATACGACCCCTGATTGGCAAGCATCGCGGCCTGCGTATCCAGAAGCGCCATATCGATATGCTGGCCCTCGCCTGCCTTTTCACGGTGATAGAGCGCGCCCATGATGGCCACAGTGCTATAAAGGCCGGTAAACAGGTCTGTCACGGCAACACCCGCGCGCTGCGGGCCACCGCCCGGCAGCTCATCTGCCTCACCGGTGATACTCATCAGCCCGCCAAGTGCCTGAATTAGCAGGTCATAGCCCGGACGGTTGGCATAAGGCCCTGTCTGGCCAAAGCCGGTGATGGAACAGTAGATCAGGCCGGGGTTAATTTCGGCGAGGCTGGTGTAATCAAGGCCATATTTTTTCAGGCCACCAACCTTGAAGTTTTCGATCACAATATCGCTTTCAGCCGCCAGCCGCTTTACCAGCGCCTGCCCTTCCGGCTTGGCAATATCTATGGTGACAGAGTGCTTCCCCCGGTTGGCGCACATGAAATAGGCAGAGAGCGGAGCCTCACCTTCATCAAAAAATGGCGGGCCCCAGGTGCGGGTATCATCGCCACCGTTCGGGTTCTCAACCTTGATCACCTCCGCGCCAAGGTCCGCCAGGCACTGCGAGGCCCATGGACCCGCGAGAACACGGCTTAGATCAAGAACGCGGATACCGCTTAAGGGGCCTGCCATAAATCACCAGGCCTTACATGAAGGCCTGAAGGCCGGTCTGCGCGCGGCCAAGGATCAGGGTGTGGATGTCATAGGTGCCCTCATAGGTATTCACCGTTTCAAGGTTCACCATATGACGGATGACATGGAACTCATCAGAGATGCCATTGCCGCCGTGCATATCTCGGGCCATGCGCGCGATATCAAGCGCCTTGCCGCAGCTGTTGCGTTTGATGAGAGAAATATTCTCGGGCGCCGAACGGCCTTCATCGAGCAGGCGGCCAACCCGCAGGCAGGCTTGCAAACCAAGGGTGATTTCCGTCAGCATGTCGGCGAGCTTCTTCTGTACCAGTTGGTTCTGTGCCAGCGGACGGCCAAACTGCTTACGGTCAAGCGTATATTGCCGCGCCGCGTGCCAGCAGAACTCAGCTGCGCCCAGCGCGCCCCATGCAATACCAAAGCGCGCTTTATTCAGGCAACCAAACGGCCCGCCAAGGCCGGATGCGTTTGGCAGCAGATTTTCTTCCGGCACCACGGCCCCATCAAGCACGATCTCACCGGTGATGGAGGCGCGCAGGCTCATCTTGCCTTCGATCTTTGGGGTGGAGAAACCTTCGGTGCCGCGCTCCACGATGAAACCGCGGATCTTGCCGTCAAGCTTGGCCCACACAACCGCCACGTCGGCGATCGGGCTGTTGGTGATCCACATCTTGGTGCCGCTCAGCTTATAACCGCCGTCCACCTTCTCGGCACGCGTACGCATGCCGCCCGGGTCGGAGCCATGGTCAGGCTCGGTAAGACCAAAACAGCCAACCATCTCACCCGACGCCAGTTTAGGCAGGTATTTTTTTCGCTGCTCGTCAGTGCCATAGGCAAAAATCGGATACATCACGAGCGAGCTTTGCACCGACATGGCGGAGCGATAGCCGCTGTCCACACGTTCCACTTCCCGCGCGATCAGGCCATAAGCCACATGACTGACATTCGCACCGCCAAATTCTTCGGGCAAGGTCGCGCCCAGAAGGCCCATCTCGCCAAGCTCCGTCATGATCTCGCGGTCGAATTTTTCATGGCGGTTGGCCTCAAGGATGCGCGGCATCAGCTTGGACTGGCAATAGTCCCGCGCGCTGTCACGCACCATGCGTTCTTCTTCCGTCAGCTGATCATCAAGGAACAGCGGATCTTCCCAATTGAATTGCGGCTTCGACATGAAACTTCCCTTGGCTCATTCGGTTTAAATGATTTTGTTGCATGTATATAGCAATATGGCGCAGCATAAAGTAACATTTCGGACTTAAATCATTACAAAAAGTCATGAACTGGTGCCATGAAACGTAAATTACCAAGCCTGATTGCCCTTGAGTGTTTCGAAGCCGTGATGAAAACCGGCCATGTCACCCGTGCCGCCGAAAGCCTGAATCTGACCCAAAGCGCTGTCAGTCGGCAGATCAAGAACCTAGAAGGTTATGTGCGACAGCCCCTGTTCCGACGTGAGCGCAAGCGTCTGCTGCCTACTGATGCCGCGCGTCAGTATGATATAGCCATCGGCCCCCTTCTGGCCCAGATCGAAAGCGAAACGTTGCGATTGATGACATGGGGCGCCGACGATCGCGTGTTGACGCTGGGCCTGTTACCAACTTTTGGCTCACGCTGGTTGATCCCCCGGCTTGGCGGCTTCACGCAAGACCACCCGGATATTCAGCTTAACATTGTCACCGGCCTGACGCCGGAGGACTTTCACGTCGCCAATACGGATGTTGCCGTACAATATGGCGCAGGCGCCTGGCCTGGGTTCAAAGCTCACAAGATTGTGGATGAGGAGATTATCGCCGTTATCTCCCCCGCGTTGCTCAAGGGCAAGGAACAGATAGACATCGGTGATTATGAACGCCTGCAAATGAGAACCCGCCCGCAGGCATGGGGTGAATGGTTGGGCCGCAACACCGACCCGGCACGCAGCGGCACACAGTTTGAGAATTTCACCATGATGATCGAAGCCGTACGTTCTGGCCTTGGCGTTGCAGTGCTGCCGCTCATGTATGTCGCGAACGACCTGGCGGCCGGTCGCCTGATCGCCCCCTTTGGGCAGGCCATCAAAAGCACAAACGCTTATTATCTCGTCTACGCCGAGGCCCGCGCGGTCATGAAAAAAGTGCAGAATTTCCGGGATTGGTTGCTTCAGGTCAGCTGATGTATTATGCACCTTCGCGGACTCTGGTTCAGCTTCCACGTGCATCGCGCCAGAAAATATTATAGTTTTGTGCAAGGGAAGGTCCCACCGAGCCGCATCCAACGTTCCGCGCCGGAACCCCGCAGGATGAAGCGCCACGGCACAATGACAAAGAGGTACAGCCATTTCGCGTTGTGGACGATATATTCTTGCTGCCGTCATGATTATCTTCGGCATCGTCACAAGCAATGGCGCGATTGCCGAAGGCGAGGATGCACGCAGCTTTCGCCTTTTCCATCCTGACATCGCACCATGGGGGGACAGCGAAACTCAAAACGGTTTCATCGTCGAAATTATTGAAACCGCCTTCCAACGCGCAGGAGTAAGGTACCAAGTTGTTTTCGCCCCCTGGAAGCGGGAACAAGCCGCTGTCCAACAAGGCGGTTATGCCTTCATGGCCCCGCTGACACGCCTTGACGAGCGTGAGCCATTTTACCAGTGGGTCGCCCCGGTTAACATTTCATACCTGCAGCTTGTCACGACCAACCTTGCCCTGGCGAACCTGCCTGTAAATAATCTTCTCGAGTTCCCCATTGCCGCACGCATGGAATCCCCGGCCGAGTTCAACGCCCGCCAACTGGGTTTCAGGGCGATTACTCTGGTTGAAGATGAAGATGTTGGCGCCAGGCTTTTGCACGCAGGTCGGGTGACCTTATGGATGCAGCGGGGACTGCCCGCAAACTGGGCGTATCAGCGCACGGGCGGCATGGTTGGTGATCTGTATACGGTGCAGCGTTGGACCACACCGCAGCAATATCTGGTCGCCTCGCCTGACGTGCCGCTACCCGTTGTCGAAAAGCTGCGCACCGTGCTGGAGGAAATGCGCCTGTCCGGTGAAATTGATAAAATCAAGCAGTCGTTCTTCAACGAACCGATCGCCTGCGAATTGCTTTTCAGCTGCAGACCCAAGCAATAAAAGGCTAACGCGCTTTCGGGATCTGCGACAGTGCTTTTACAGCGCCGCTATGCCCCTGCTCCGCCGCCAGCTTGAAATATTTTCCCGCCTTCTTGGCATTTTGCCCAACACCTTGGCCGTGCAAATATAGAAGCCCCAGCCTGAACTGAGCTTCGGCCAAACCATCTTGGTGCATACCGCTGTCTACAGGCATAGTGAAACCCGGCACGTCACCAGCAGGTGGTACATATAGGTAGTTTCTGCCACTTGACGGCGTGGAAGCGATCTCAAAGTAATGGGCGGCCTCGGGGTATTGCTCATGGCCCTCAAACCAAAGGCCAAGCTGCAACGCGGCAAGACGGTTGCCCGCGCAGCTTTCCTTCATCAAATTCGCAATTTTCGGCTCTGGATGCTCGCTGTCGCAAAAAATGCTGCCAGTGCTTGTGCACCCCGTCACAAACAAACAGAACATCAGCACAATAATCACGCGCAACGGCAACATCGGTCCGGGCATGGAAATCCTCCCCCAATCGGACGGGCAGGATACCAAACTATCGCCCATCTCACTAGGCCGTAAACTCATAAAAGGGATTCCCAAACAGGCGAAGATATGATTCAACGCTTCTCAAATCATTGAGGAGGTTTTGATGCGCCGCCGCCGGTATGAACTGACAGATTATGAATGGTCGATCATAGAGCCTTTGCTGCCGAACAAGCCGCGCGGGGTGCCTAGGGTGGATGACCGCCGGGTGATCAACGGCATCTTGTGGCGCTTTCGGGCGGGAACGCCGTGGGCAGACATTCCCGAAAGATATGGTCCCTACACCACCTGCTACAACCGGTTTGTCCGCTGGCGCAAGGCCGGGGTGTGGGACCGACTGTTCGAGGCGGTGAGCAAAGCCCATGACGGTGACATCATTATGATCGACAGCAGCTGTGTCCGTGTGCATCAACAAGGGGCCACGGCAAAAAGGGGGATCAGGACGATGGCTGCATGGGCCGTTCCCGGGGTGGACTGACCACCAAAATCCACGCCCTCGTCGATGCGGATGGTCTGCCGATCAGGCTTTCGCTGACTGCTGGACAGACCCACGACAGCAAACCGGCCCTTGATCTGATTGAGGACATCAAGGAGGAAGCGATCTTGCTCGCTGACAAAGCCTATGATACCGACGCGCTTCGTGCCTTCACCACAGCGCGCAGAGCTTGGGCCAATATTCCGCCAAAAGCCAACCGCAAGCAGTCCTTTACCTTCAGTAAATGGCTGTACCGACACCGTAATCTCGTCGAGCGTTTCTTCAATAAGCTCAAGCACTATCGGGGCATTGCAACGCGCTATGACAAAAACCCGGAGAATTTCCTCGCCGCTGTAAAACTGGCTTCAGTCTGTATCTGGTTGAAAAATTATGAGTCTACGACCTA
>NZ_JAOBPP010000017.1:0-165000 GCF_025574465.1 Kordiimonas aestuarii | reverse complement strand
TGTGGCGGGTAGTTTGACTGGGGCGGTCGCCTCCCAAATGGTAACGGAGGCGCGCGATGGTAGGCTCAGATCGGTTGGAAATCGATCGTTGAGTGCAATGGCATAAGCCTGCCTGACTGTGAGACTGACAAGTCGAACAGAGACGAAAGTCGGTCATAGTGATCCGGTGGTTCTGTGTGGAAGGGCCATCGCTCAACGGATAAAAGGTACGCCGGGGATAACAGGCTGATACTGCCCAAGAGCTCATATCGACGGCAGTGTTTGGCACCTCGATGTCGGCTCATCTCATCCTGGGGCTGGAGCAGGTCCCAAGGGTTTGGCTGTTCGCCAATTAAAGAGGTACGTGAGCTGGGTTTAGAACGTCGTGAGACAGTTCGGTCCCTATCTGCCGTGGGCGCAAGAGACTTGAGAGGAGCTGCCCCTAGTACGAGAGGACCGGGGTGGACGGACCTCTGGTGGACCTGTTGTGGCGCCAGCCGCATTGCAGGGTAGCTATGTCCGGACGGGATAACCGCTGAAAGCATCTAAGCGGGAAGCCCCCCTCAAGATTAGGTCTCTCTGAGAGCCGTGGAAGACCACCACGTTGATAGGTCAGGTGTGGAAGTGTGGTAACACATGAAGCTAACTGATACTAATTGCTCGATAGGCTTGAGAGCCCTCCATAGACAGAGAGGAAAGTTCTTCTTCTTATGTCTGCTTCCGGTATCGCAGTAGCGATCCCATGAAGCGCGCTCAAGGCTGCTGGTGAAAACCTGCAGACTTAAGTGATGGATCTTTAAAGCAGCATGTAAAACACGCAATTACTCTTTTGTTGATCTGGTGGTTATAACAAGGTTGTCCCACCCGGTCCCATCCCGAACCCGGAAGTGAAAAGCCTTTGTGCCGATGGTACTTCGTCTTAAGGCGCGGAAGAGTAGGTCGCCGCCAGATCTACAAAAGAGTAAAACATCTTTACACTCAAACACTTAAAACCGGCCAAAGGCCGGTTTTTTAGTTAAGGCTTTTGCCTGCCCCAGGCGCCGGCGCTCACGCTTGGCTCTCGCGAATACGGTCGCGGCGGCCAGCCGGCCTTACCTCAGCCCTAAGGGCGTCGGTAAGATGTGTGACACCGCTCGGTTCCTGCTCGTCAGGCAGCCCTGAGCGCCTTCCATGGGATCGCGTCAAGCGATACCAGGAGCAAAGAAAAAATTGACGCGGGATGGAGCAGTCCGGTAGCTCGTCAGGCTCATAACCTGAAGGTCGTAGGTTCAAATCCTACTCCCGCAACCAAAGCAGAAAACCTCAGCCCATCGGGCTGGGGTTTTTGCTTTTTGGTCGCTGTGAGATACGGATTTTACACCTTGTAAAACAAGATAACTGAATAGCCCCTAGTTTCTTAGACATCTTGAGCTTTCTAATTTTGCTGCTGTTCGAACTCGACGGGTGACAACATCCCGTTGTTACCATGCTTGCGTTTTGGGTTGTAGAAAAACTCGATATAGTCAAACACGTCCTGCCGAGCCTGTGTGCGGTCCCGATAGGTTCGCCGCCTGATCCGCTCCCGCTTGAGGAGTTGGAAGAAACTTTCAGCAACCGCATTGTCGTGACAGTTCCCTCTCCGGCTCATACTAGCTTCCAGATTGTGGGTCTGCAGAAACTTCTGCCACTCATGGCTGGTAAACTGGCTACCCTGGTCTGAATGGATGATCACCTTGGACTTGGGTTTGCGCCGCCAGACAGCCATCAAAAGCGCGCTCAGAACCAGATCCATATGCATGCGGGACTGCATCGACCAGCCGACCACGCGACGAGAATAGAGGTCTATCACGACAGCCAGATACAGAAAGCCTTCATGGGTCTTGATATAGGTGATGTCTGTCACCCAAGTCTGATCGGGCTGAGCTGTATCAAACTGCTGCTGTAGTTGATTAGGGGCCACAATTGTGGGCGATCCGCCATAGCTGCCCGGGCGGCGGCGGTAGCCAACCTGTGCCTTTATGCCTGCCAGACGAGCTAATCGCCAAACCCGGTTCGGTGAACAGGTCTCCCCGATAGAGCGCAGGTCATCATGGATCTTGCGGTAGCCATAGACACAGCCGCTTTCCAGCCATGCCTGTTTGATCAATCCGGTCAGCCGCCTGTCGTCCTTGGCCTTGTTACTCAAGCGCAAGCGTAGCCAGGCATAGAAGCCGCTATGATGCACCAGCAGCACGCGGCACATCACACGCACCCGGAACAAGCCCCGATGCGCTTTGATGAAGGCGTACTTTACTTGGCTTCTCTTGCGAGGTACGCCGTGGCCTTTTTTAGGATATCCCGCTCTTCGGTGACGCGGGCCAGTTCCGCCTTCAAACGACGTATCTCAGCAGTGTCCGCAGCCTCCTGCCTGATCTGCCGCTCCGGCTTGTGATACCGCTTCTTCCAATCGTAAAGCGACTTGGTGCTGATCCCCAGCCGGGTCGCAACCTCAAGCACCGAGTAACCCCGATCAACCACCTGCGCGACCGCGTCACGCTTGAACTCTTCCGTATAACGAATACCTGATGACATACCTAAACTCCTTGCTTCATTTTTACCAAGCAAGATGTCTAGAAATCTAGGGGCTATTCACTCCATATTTTGAGCACAGCGACCATATATTGATCAAATATTATAGTATGTTACTCTGGTAAGCTGCCTTCCGCACACTTCGATGGCCATCTGTCAGATCAAAGGTAACGCTGTGAAATTATTGCTTGTTGCACCCCGCCACGAAATCAGAAAAGGGGAAGATAGCCCGCTCAATGCGTTTGACGCCAATGTCGGCGGCTATGAGATGTCGCCGTCGACGTCCATTGCGACAGTTGCGGCGCTGGTGCCTGAGACTATCGAGGTCAGCCTGTGTAACGAAGCCACGCAACCACTTGATATGGATACGGATGCCGACGTAATAGGCATCACCGCCAATGTATCGCAGGCTGGCCGCGCGATTGATATCGCCAAGGCTTTTCGCAGCCGGGGGAAAATCGTTGTATTTGGCGGGCCGCATGTATCGCTGGCGCCGGAAATATTTGTTGATTATTGCGACAGTATGATGGTTGGCGAGCTGGAGCATATGGCCGAAGAGTTTTTCTCCGACATGGTGAACGGCACCTTGAAACCCAGTTACACGGGGCGCCAAGCGGACATGCGTATATCACCGACACCGCGCTGGGACCTGTATCCGCATGAAAAACTCGTCAGCGGGGTTGTGCAATCCAGCCGCGGGTGCCCCTTTACCTGCAATTTCTGTGATGTGATCCAATATCTGGGTAACAAACAACGCCACAAGGACCCGGCACAGGTTATTAAAGAAATCCAGCAACTTTATGATCTCGGTTTTTCCTCGATCCTGATTGCGGATGACAATTTCACCGCGAACCGCAAAGTGGCGCGGGAACTGCTGCATGCAATTGCCGAGTGGAACGGAGCCGAGGGCCGGGACTTTGTTTCGTTTCAAACCCAGATGTCAATCAATATGACAAAGCATGACGATATGTTGGCCGACTGCCACAGGGCCGGCGTTCTGACCAATTTTGTTGGCATAGAAACCAGTGATCCGCTGGCACTTGCGGAATGTGATAAACGACCGAACAAGGGTTTTGACCTGATTTCGCAGTGTGAGAAATCGGTCTCGGCGGGCATCAAACTTGAACCGGCTTTCATTGTCGGCTTCGATAGCGAT
Organism: Kordiimonas aestuarii; assembly: GCF_025574465.1. Classification (GTDB taxonomy): domain Bacteria; phylum Pseudomonadota; class Alphaproteobacteria; order Sphingomonadales; family Kordiimonadaceae; genus Kordiimonas; species Kordiimonas aestuarii. Next base: position 161,318 of record NZ_JAOBPP010000017.1, on the reverse strand, counting down.
ACTCAGGCGTCCTTCGAGATGCAGTTCCGGTTTGCGATGGCGCTGCCAGCAGGGTCTGCCCGGGTCGGTCCGTTGGTGGCGCCGGTTGCGACGCCGCTTTTTGATGATATGCGTAAACAAGGCCGCCTTTTGCAGGATCCTAATTCTCTCTCCGGCGCACCGCCTTATTATACATCCAATTTTGAACCGGCACAGTTATCACGGACCGAGCTGTATATCGGCCTGCGCTGGCTGATCAGCAAGCTTTATCACCCGGACAATTTCATGATCCGGCTTGAAAATATTACGAAGCTGTTGGCACCACCCCCGTGGGGTAAACTTGGCCTGGAACAACGCGTCAGGAAGCCACGAGCGCTGAACTCATGGCTTGCCGCAAGCGCGATACGGGAATCGATCAAGCTCAACCCGGCCATGCGCGGCACCATCAATGACGCCATGGCGCTGGCCCGGCACCGCCCGGAAATTTCCAGCGCGATCAGTGAGGTCATCATTCGCTATCTGGCTATTCAGGTCAACCTGACCAAGGGTGGCATGTATGACCCGGAGTGGGCGCAAATGGATGCTCCCCCATTTGACACCAACTTTACCGATGACCGGATTTCTCGCTTGAAGGATTGGCGCCCGATGTATCCGCAGGAGCGTGTGGCCTCCTGACCCTGTATCAGAAAAGGGGCACTCGCTTATTGTGCTTCCATCAACCTGACAACCTCGGCGGTAAAGCCGCCGAGTGTTTCATGGTCAAAGATAGCTGACGGGCTCAGTTCGACGCCAAATTCGTCCTCGACTTCACCGCTTACCAGCACCGCGTCGATTGATTCCAGGCCCAGTTTGATGAACACCGAATTCTCTGTCACATCCTCTGCCGGGACGCCAATTCTTTCGATCACCTTTGTCTTCAAAAACGAAAGAACCTGGGCTGCTCTCGGGTCTGTAGCATTCATTATAGTAGTCTCCACCCTGTACCGTTTCATCGGGACAGATTTTTACACTTAAGGGATTCTAGTGCCACGGTTTGTGAGAAATTGAAATAACTATGGCCCTGAGGTTCAAGAGATATATTGGGGCAACGGCGGAAAAGGGCAGGAATGGCCTTTTTTATTGTCATTCTGGTCAAGGCTGCCCCCACACAGCGGTGCAGACCATGCCCGAACGACAGATGACCGGTTGACACACCAAGATTGACCTTGGCCAGATGTATCTGGGCTGTATCCCGCGCGGCGAACTGCATGCCGCCAATTTCAACGTCCCTGTTTGCCATCCGGTAGATGTACTTTGGTGCCGCGAGCAGTGACAAAATGGTTTCCAGCCGCCGCGCGGTCCAGTCACTTTCCTGAATGCCCGTGCGCTCTTCCGGCGGCATGGTCAATATCCAGTACAGCGCGCTTGACAATGTATGCGTCATATTGAAGCCGGCACCGTACAGGATCAGGACAAGCGCCCGGCAGTCATCGGGCGAAAAATCGACGTGCTGGTCAGATAACATGGCCTGCAAAAGGCCAGCTCGGGCTGGTGTCTTTGAATCAGATTGGACCAGCAATCCCACCGCTTCACTCAGCACGTCCTGTAATGCCAGAACATCCTTCAACGGCAGCATAGGTTCCAGCAACTTGTGAAATTCGGGTGCCAGCAGGTTGAAGCGGTCATCGTCGCTAGGGTGAATGCCCAGCACCTGTTTGTTGACCGTTTGGCATAACGGTTCCGAAAAATCGCGAACAAGGTCAGGTTTTGGCGTCTTCGACAATCGATTGATCGCTTTCTCGATTGTCGCGTCAATCAGCGGCGTCCAAATATTCAGTCGGTTGCTGCCAAGAAACTGGCTTACCAGCCTTCTGGCCGCATTATGCCGTGGGCCGGACATGAAGAACATGGCATTGCTTGCCATACGGATGGCAACGTTCAGATCAACTCCTGTCGCGTGCGCCAGCGCCGTCAGATGGTCAATCATGCGAGGTGGGCCGAAAGCCGCATCATCGGTAATGATGGTACGGGCTGAAACTGTATCCCTGACATGCCACACTTTGCCGACCTTGTGAGGCTGACCCTTCAAATCACACGGCAGGGTGCTAGGCGTCTGGATGACAGCAGTTTTGTGGAAACACACTTTATCCCGCAACAGGGTCAGATTGGGGAAGCTGCGGGCAAGCGCGGGGGCGACCCGGCTGATTGTCAGCCTTGCCAGAGCCTCACCTGGGCATTTGTGTGCCCCTGTGCCAAAGGACATGATCTGACCTTGTTTCAGGGGGCACTCCCCTGCGGGCGTGTCGTTTGTTATGGCTGCTGCCCGGATGGCATTGTTCATGCCTGGCATATCGAGGGTGATGGTTTGCCCTGCGCTCACCGGACAGCTACCCACCATACTGTCGCCGTTGGCAACCCGGTATAAAAACAAGGTCGAGGGATATAGGCTGAGCAATCGTTCAAGGTGCTGTTCGCGCCAGCCATTCTGCGCCGCTGCCCGCCAGGGTGCATGGTCTTGGATCAACAGTCCCCAAAGGAAAAAAGCCATGCTTTCGGCCATTGTATGCGCTGCAACAACCAATGTGGCGATGGTGGCATAGACCGAAACACCTTCCGGCATCTGCGGTTTGTCTTCCGCGACGATTTGGGCAAGCGGGCGCGGCTTAAGCGCGGGATTAAAGCCATCAGTCGGGATCATATCTATGATCTCGCCAATGGCAGCGGACATCAATCGTATCTGGCGCAGCGACAAAAGTGGTTCTGTCAGGATACTGACGCGGGAGACAAGTTCGATCAAATCGCTATCGGGCTTGGGCCGAAGGCCGACCAGTTTGCCGATCACTGCGGAAAAAAGCGGGTCGGTAAAATCGCGCACCAGATCAGGATTAGGGCTGGCCTCGAGATGCCTGATCTGGGTGTCAATCTGTGCATCAATCATGTCGGACCAGTCGGCCATCGACCGTTCACTGAAAAACCGTGCCAGAATGCGGCGCGACTGCAGATGGCTGCTACCCTCCTGAAAGATAAGCGAGCTTTTTATCACCTTTTTCAGGTTCGAAAAATCCTCCCCCGTCGCGGCTTCCAGCCGTTCAAGATGCGGGCCGATACCGGCGACTGTCATTTCGCGGCTCCGCAATACCTTGGTGGCAGCATGAGGATCAGAAACCATGATTTGCGGCATACCTGCGCGGGGAGTGCCCATTGTTTATTTTTCCGCTTTCATATGCTGTTCCGGCCCGTTTTCTGTTTGCCGCTGGCGGTGCTTTTCCCGCCAGGCTGCAGCAATCGCCTGTCGCCTGATTTTACCGCTGCTTGTGCGTTCCAGTTTGCCGCGCGGCACAAAGCGGATTTCATCCAGCTTGATGCTCCATTCCCCCGCAACTGCCTGCGCGATTGCATGTTTAACTCGGTCAGGTTCATCAATCGTGAATCTGGCCAGTTTCAGCTCGATCAGTAACACTGCGTGGCCGCTAACCGTGGGGTCAGTCATAAAGGCCGCGGCAGCCGACGGATTGAGCGCATCGTGCATGGTGGAAGCCAACCACTCAAGCTCGGTAGACGCTATTTTCATGCCGTTTGCAATGATGATATCTTTGATCCGACCTGTGATATAAAGCCAGTCGTCGACAATCATACCCAGGTCACCTGTGCGCAACCATGGCCCAAGGAGATCGGCATTAGCAGTATCGCTCCTGGCCTGTATGCCAAAGGTCGCTGCGGTGTCATCGGGCAGGTTCACATACCCCCGGCCCACCGAACCACCACGAAGCCAGATTTCACCTTTGGTCCCATCTGGGAGAGGCACACCGCTTTCGGGGTCAAAGATACGAAGCCCCGCCTTTGTATCTGCGGTCAATTGACAGGGGTGAGTATTTTCCAGGCCTGTTGGGGGCATCCCAAGCTCTCTTTCCCCTGCGGCATACAGCGTGAATTCCGCCATGCCATAACAGGCAAAAACAGCATTTGGGAGCAGGCCGAAGCGGGCAAAGCGTTGCCGGAACGCGGGAAGCAGGTCACCCGGTATGGGCTCTGCGCCGCAAAAGGCAGTCACCCAGGTGGAAAGATCCAGATTGTCACAATCCTTGTCCGACACATGCGCCAGACAGTGGGCAAAAGAAAAGGCAGGCCCTCCACTCATGGTCGCTTGGAAATCGGAAATGCATTTCAGCCAAAATATCGGTTTGCGGATCATGTCGAATGGGCTGAGCTGGGCGCTATAGCCCCCGCGTAGCAGGGGATACAGGATGCCGCCCATCAGGCCCATGTCATGATAGTGCGGTAGCCAGTTGACGAACCGCGTTTGCTCGCTGATTCGGAACCGGTCACTACATATTTTAGCGTTGGCAATAATCTGGTCGTCAAATATCCGGATACCTTTCGGCATCCGTGTTGACCCGGATGTATACTGGATCAATGCTGGTCCTGCGGTATCGTTGGGCACCGGCTCGTGTCTGGTGGATGTTTCGACCTCTGTCACCATACCGTCCATGGCCAGCCCTGCAACGGGACAGGGCAGGGCGATCTCGCCCTCATGGGTTAGCGCCCTGCACAGATTATTCACCTGATCCGCATCACAGAAAATAGCGGCTGCCCCACAGTCCTGAACAATATGGCGTAACCGGTCCGACTGTGACCCCGGGCGCGGCAGGGCAACGGGCACTATGGTGACATCTGACAGCAATCCGGCTATTAGGGAACTCAGAAACAGTTCGCCATGTGAAAAGGCAAGAACGACCGTTTTTGGCCCCGGTCCGCAGATATCACGCCATAACGCCTGCATGCGTTCAGCACGATCCAACAAATTGGCACCGGTGAGGTCAATTGCCGGGTTATCGCCGGAGCGCCTGACAACAGTAAAAACTGGTTTGTCCTTCTTCGCGTGAAGGCGCTTTAGTAATTGCTGCTGTAGGGCCGTTTTCATTGAAAAATATGCTTTTCCTGGAATGAACGTTATGGACCAAGGCCTTTAGGGGCAGTCTACTTTCCGCTGTTCAGCAAGAGTTGCCGCCACAGCGGAGCGGTAATATTGACATTCTGCGGCTCCCCGCTCATTGCGGCTTCAAGATGTTGCAGGTAAGCCCCAGCCCATCTGTTGTGCCACTCCTGCCTTGTCTCGCCTTCAAACGGGTCGGGCAAGCGCAGAATATCGTACCGTAGCTGACCGTCTTGCCAATTGCTATAAATCCAGAAGCTGGGTATTGAAAATTCCTGGGCCAGACGTGGGATGGTGTCCGGGATGCTGATGGGAATACCAAACAGTTTACCTTTGGCTCCGTTGGTTTTTTTTGCGGCAAAAGACAGGGACCCATTATCCACAGGCAGGATAACGGCCTCGCCTCGGCGTAGTGCTTTGACCAGCCCGATGGCGGCGCCTTCCCGCCCGCCCTGCAGTGGAAAGTTCCGATCATCAAGATTACCTGCATCATCATTTGTATGGCCGAGTGTCGCAAATCGAAAACGGTTGAAATAAAGTGAAATCAGATGCTGCATATAGGGACCCTGATGGCTACAGGCAAACAGTACAGGTCGGTCCTTCCCAATATAGGGTTTGAGAATATCAAAATCTGCGGCGACGGTAAGCTGTGCAACCTCCTGCGCGCTTACCTTTGGCACGGGCGTCAGGTAATGGTTTGCAGATGTGGCCCGGAAGGTTTTGTCCTGCCAGTCTTTATAAGAAATCCCGGATTGCTTGCGCCGTTCCCAGGCGAACCTGAGATATTGCCGTCCCTGCATAACATCGGAAGGTGCTGGCTCCAGCGAGAAGAATATGTCGCGTACTTCTGCCGGAGCTCGGAAAAGCCCGGCTTCTTTGTTATCTGAAAGGCGGGACAACCTGTCGCGGATACCAATGCTTTCGGGGCAGTCGATAATCTGGCAGAGATCCTGAAACAGGCGGGAGATCAACGACGACTGTTCGATACAGTCTTGCCAGGCGATGGCATAATCCCAGGCTTCCTGTGCGCGTTCCTGATTCATCAATAACCGGACAAAGCCAACCTCCAGCCGTTCATGGGATAAAGTTGCACATTGCAACTGCATATCTGCGGCCTGGTCACGACAGCCAAGCAAAAGAAAATCCTGCGCGAGGCGAACACCAACAGGAACACGGTGCAGGCCCTCGGTGGCAAAGAGGTGCTTGCGAATTTCTATCGATTTTCCGGTATGCCCGATTGACATTTCCAGTTCTGATAGAAGCTGTAACGCCGGGACCGAATCCGGATTAATGCCCAGCGCCATGTCAATGATGCGTCGCGCGTGGGTGTCTTCCAGCAAGAACAGGTGGCACTGTGCGATTTGAAAGGTGCGTCGGCTGAAACAGCCATCATCCAAACCGATGGCGCGCCAGTGGCTCAAGGCAGTTTCCCAGTCCCTCATACGGAAGGCAAGGTCGCCCAGCGCCTGTTGATATTCTGTCTGCCGTTCTGGATTGTCCTTCAATGCAGTCTCAAGGATGGCGCGTGTATTGGATGCCAGAGCACGAGCAGCGGGGCCGTTCATCTGTGTGGCCAATGCCGTGTCGATCCGGGCAATCAGTGTGCCTGGATGGTAGGGGGTAAGGGCCAGATTGCTATTATACAGGTAATTGGCCAGTTTTTGGTCGCCCAGTGCCGTAGCGAGTTGGGCGCGCGCCAAGCGTACCGAGATATCATTTGGAGCCAGAGCTCGCGCATCATCCAGCACACTCGCGGCGTCATGGTCGCGGTATAGCGCCTGTAGCACCGATGCCTTTTTCAGCAGCAGTTGAAAGTTGTCGGGGTCTATGGCAATGGCGGCCTGCAAATATCGCAGGGCGTCCGAGAGTTTGCCGTGGGCAAAGGCGCTGTCTGCGAGGCCATGTTCTACGCACTCGTGATTATCCTGTGCAGGCGCCATTTTGCACGAGCCCTTTTTGTGATCAGAAAATCCTCCAGGATAATGCCTGATCTATGTCTTCCAGTTCGTTTTTCGCTGCGGTCATGTCCGATGGATGGACTTGGGCTCCGAAAAAAATGGTCCTGCCTCGCATTGTTCGGTGCTGGTACGTCATCAATACGGTTGGGGTAGGGTATTTCCATTGTTCAGGAGGGTTGGTCTCCGATTTGTGTCGCAGTTTAGGCAACTCGTATCTGGTAAGGCAAGTGCCTTTGTTTGATAATATCTTCATTGATCTTTCTGCTCTTTCCCAGAATGGCGTATTCCCTGCCCAAATAGACGTCAGCAGGAGTCAGGTCATTCGGTATGGTGGCGCAGATGCACCCATAACGCACGGTATTGACATGGGAAAGTTTGGTGTGCGGCGCGAGCAACATGGCGCGGTCGAGAGAACAAGCTCCTGCGTGAGGAGCGCGAAATCTTAGAGTGGGTCGTTGATATCTGCCATATCACCACCATCCGCGACAGTATGTCAGATGACACTGAGACAGCACGGCATCATGCCGTCCAAGGCGTCACGAACGGGGGTCAACTGCCAGCTGGTTTTGTATTTTTGAGTGATTTAAGGCCGTTCAAAAACCAGATAGTGATAGGAGGTGATGGCCGATTTCACCAACCGGGCCCATCCCTCATGGCCCGCCTCGCGCACAATCTGGATATAGGGTGCAAGCGTATCAGCCGTGATATCTTCCGCCGTGCGAAGGTGCAGGCCGGCTTCCTCAGCCAGTGGCGAAAAAATGCCGGGGTCCGTGCCAAGATTGCATTTTGGAAACTGAAGGCCCAAACAGCGGCGGTATAAGGCATCTGTTACAATAAGCCGCCCGCCCGGGCGTAATACACGTGCGGCCTCAGCAAGGAAAGTCGCGCGGGTTTCGAAATAGAACATCGCTTCCACGCAAAAAATACGGTCAAAGCTGGCGTCAGGGAAGGTAAGCTTGGTCGCATCCATCACCTGGAACAAACCTTGGGGGCACCGCCTGCGGGATGCCTTGATCTGCGCCTCAGACAGATTGATGCCATGGATGGCCGCCCTGTCATAAAGGCCGGCAAGACAAGCGGTTGTTGCCCCAAGCCCGCACCCAACATCAAGCAAATCGCGGCAATCGGCCTTTTCCGCCGCACTATCTACCGCGGCCATATGGTTCACCAAGGCAATACAGGCAGCAACAAAGGAAGTCTTCTTTTTCCGGGCTATATCTTCCCAAAAACCAATATTATAGAAACCGCTGTCGCCATAGAAACTGCGGGCGAAATCACCTTGAATTTCCCGGTCATAATTGGCGATAAAGCGTGACTGATCATTGGTCATCGGCGCGGTTCCTAAAAAAAGTCCGGACTTTGGCGAGCATGATGCCAGTCATACAGGATGCCAGTCATACACACTGCGTTTGAGCGTTACAACAAGTTTGCGCCCGAGAATTGCTGTCTGTGCGGACATCTGCCTCGCACGATAAACGTTTTTAATCACTGGTTTTTCTGATATCGCAGCAGTAAGAGTTAAGGGGGTGGACTATCTTTCATTTGCCCCCTCAGGACACACAACCCATAGGGCTCCGCATGTATATCCCGACCCTTGATCTCCGAGGCTGTGAAACAAAATTGAAATCGGCAACTCGTGCCGTGCGTGACCCGCAGGGATCGTGGCCTGTCTCAATCCTGTCGAAACCCCTGATCCACTTTCAGGTGCGAAACCAGCATATAGCACTGGTAACCGATCCAGATGCCATCAAGACAATCCTGTGTAGCGGCGAACAGGCCTTCCCCAAATGGCTACCGATTTACCGGGCAAGTGCAACGCGCTACTCCGGACCCAACAGCATCTTAGCTGTACAGGGTCTGCAGTGGACCGAATATAGAAAGGCCTTTAACCCCCAGTTTGCACCTGACAGAACCGAACTGCTGACAGAAGTTTCCCAGGCTGTAGCCACATCAGCAACCCGTCCCCTTGTCGGCCTGCAAAGCCTGTTTCCCTTATGCAACCGGATCGCCATTGATGTGATGTGGCGCACCCTGATGGGGGACAATGCCCATTCTCCTACTGACCCGCATATTCAGGCGATATCGGACCGGATGGTTGCGGCATTTGACCGTGACGATTTGGCCGGCGCCGCGATCAGCATCATGGGTCTGGTAGCGACAGCTTCTGGCCGGCTGCCTGGCCCCGAAATGGCACAGAACCATCCCTTCCGTTCATTGACAGCCGAAAGTAGTGTCAATCTCAGTGGGCTCAGTGAAGCAGAGCTTAAGGACAATCTGTTTGCGCTGTTGTATGCCGGGCAGGAAACAACGGCACTCGCGCTTTCCTGGACGCTGTGGATTTTAGGCCAAGATCAGGACTTGCAAGACAAGGTGCGCGCCGAAATAGGCTCCGTGCCCAAAGATGCACTGATGCGGCGTGAAGGCCTTAACCGCTTGGATTTGCTGACCTGTGTGCTGAAAGAATCCATGCGCCTGCTTCCGCCTGCCCTGGCAACCATCCGGACCAATACAGAGGCAGTGATTGTGGCGGGAACCGACTTACCACCAAACACAGTGCTGGTGGTGCCTTTCTATGCCCTGCACCGCAGCACTACGCTTTGGCAAGAGCCCGATGTTTTTCGTCCATCCCGCTTCAATGCGCAATCGCCTGAACCGAGACATCCGATGGCGTTCATCCCGTTTTCAAGCGGCAGGCACATATGCATCGCGGCCAAAAACAGCATGTTCGAAATGGTCGCCATCCTTGCCACGATCATTCGGGAAAAGCGATTTATAACCCATGATGCGGAGAGCGTGAAATTGTACGCTAGTCTGGCGCTGCGCTCACGCCAGCCCCTGCTCGTGGAATTCTCGTCACTGTAAGCCAAAATAAAGTGGCCAACACCGGCTGCGTCGGCGACCTCGCGATCTTGCGTTAATGTTTTACGCAGACTGATGTACTGGTTCTGGTGCCGGTTCGATACGGTTAAGGCTTTGGTAAATGTCCGGCAAAGGATACAGGAAAATACGCTCCAGCCCCGCTCATATCAAGCCAACGCTCAAAGGCCTTCATCATCAAAAACCGGCGTTCCTCGGGGCGAGGCCTCATGGTAGAGCCGCTTGTCCGGAGCCCGTTGGTCTTGCTGGATGTGTTTGTCCTTGTTTTCAAAATAGTAACAATCTCCGCGCCAAAGGTTGCAGCGCTGGCTTATTTCATAAAAGGTAGCACGCGAAAGGCACGTACAACTTACCTGACAAGCCCATAGCGAAGAGTAAGGTCCGGTCGGGTCCATCAGTATTTGACGAATAGCTTCTAGTGTCGCACGGTAACTCAAGTGTGCAACCTTTCCCGAGTCTAGTCTGCCCTGATTATATTGCTGAAGCGCCGGGCGGCACAAAAAAATATAATATAAACATGAGCTTAAATACACAAGATGTTGCGGTTTAAGCAGCCGAAATCCCCCAATATAAAGCTGGCATATCACTGGCCCCCATTAATGTCCTGCGGAAAGATATCGCCAAGCCGATGCCCGCCTCAAATTCAGGTTTTCCGGTCCGCTTTTAATCAACCGTTCCAACTTCTGCAGATAACTCGCTGTCCACTTATTAAGCCACTCTGCTTCAGATAGCCCGCCTGCTGAAACATCAATTTCTTCAATTTCCACCATGATACGCCGCTCTTTCCAAACTGGCTGAACCCATACCGTTGGCACCGAAAACCTGTAAGCCAGGCGCGGGATCAGATTGGTAATTCTGAACTTTTGGCCGCACAAGGTTCCATAGCTGTAGCCCGATGTGAACTGTGGATTGAAAGCCACAAACGGTGCATCAACTGACGAGCCCAGCATACCGCCTTCATCAATCAGTCGCTTGATAGCCCGGATGGTCGCGCCGTTGTTCAAGCTTGTTACCAGTGGGTTGAAAGGGGGCTTCCGATGTTCTGACGCCTTGGCTGCCCAGCCGGAGAGATAATGGAATTGCGGAATTTTCCGTGACAGATACCAGACAACCGCGGGAACACCCATATGAGATGAAACAATGAAACACGGCCGCCGATCTCTCGCTAAGGGCTCAAGGACAGAGAGACCGTCGTCGTCGAGATAGTGATTGAGCGCATCAAGCTCGCTGACATCTCGGTACAGAAGGTCGTCATACTCCATCCATGTACGGGTGGCCAGATCGGCGCGCTTCTTCCAGTCAGAAAAATCAAGTCCCGGCACCTTGCTGTGTGACCAGGCAACCGCATAAACGCTGGGGTCAGAGGATGCAGGCTCACCGGATTTCAATTCCACGGGATCATGGTTTTCCTGCCAGGTTGCGTCCAATAAATTCCGAAAGCGCCCTTTGGCTGGGCATGCCAATTCTTCCATCACGGTGGGCGGGTTCGCCTCAGGGTGAAGGCTGCCAACAGGTGGGTCTTTCCCTTTCAATTGGGCCAGGCAGGCCATCATTTCCGCGATCCAACCCAAGCCCGGATAAAGCCCATGCCATGCCCGGCATATTGCCAAAGCTTCATCCAGGCGCCCATATTCAGCCAACATGATAGTCAGCCGTTCATTTGGGACCAGTTTGGTTAACTTGATAAGGTCATCCAGCATGCCGCCTATTTCATGCTCCCGAGACGCCGCAGCGCAAAGCATGATCAGTTCCATCACGACCGCAATATCCGTCGGGTTTGCCTTGCGAGCCCGGACCAGATAGCCGATGGCAGCCTCTGTATCCCCTTTGACCCGTTGCACCTGAGCCATGGCCATGCAGGCACGGGTTTCGATCATCGGCGAAAGTTCTGGGTGCTGCAGCAAATCGGTGAGTATGGTTTCGGCCTGCCTGGCGTCTCCCATGCCAAGCAGGCTGCGAGCGTGGATGATGCTTGCCTCAATATGCTGCGGCATTACGCCGAGAACGGTAGCGCTGTGATCTGCAGCGGCAAGCCAGTGCCCCTGCGCGTTTGCAACGGCCGCAAGGCGCAGATGACTTGTTGTATCCGCAGGCGCCAGGTTTTTTAGTGTGGCAACATAAACCTCGTAACGACTATGGTCATCGGCCAACAAACAGGCTGAAACCAGCGCCAGATAAACCGTTTTATTATCTGGATATGCCCGTGCCAAAGCCTCAAGCCTACTTATAGCGTCACGGTTTTTGCCAATCTTTTGCAGAGTAAAGGCCTCTTTGATACCGAGATCGATATCTCCAGCCAAATGCTGAGAAGCCTTTTGCACCAGTTCCAGTGCCAGGAGAGGTTGTTGCCGTGCGATTGCGGTATCGATACAACCAAACCATGCTGGCTTATTACCCGGCTCTTTTCCAAGAATAGCTTCATAGTGCGTCATGCATTCGCCAAACTGGCCAACTTCTCGGCAAGCCAGCGCCAATGCAAGCCGCACCGGTATGATATCCGGAAACCGCTCAAGCATGGACTGCAACTGAGCAAGGACTTCCTCCTTGCGCCCAAGCGCCTTCAGGGCTGCCGCTTTTTTCAGTCCAAAGACAAATTCCCCGGGCAATTTTACGTCTGCTGTTTCAGCATATCGGAGCGCTACATCATGATTTGAAAGAGCAAGGGCACAGTCGATCAACCCTATCCACGCCCCTTTATTGCTGTCGTCGACGTCAAGAGCGGATTGGAACAGGTTCATGCAGCGGTCAATGTCACTTAGCGCCCGCCAGCTTGCCGCCATATCCATGATCACGGAGACATTGCGTTTATCTTTTACCCAAATTTTTTCCAAACAGTCCAGGGCTTCCTTGTGGCGGCCCAGCCGCCGTAGGGTAAACGCCTGTCGTTGTTGCAGCAGGATATCATCAGGCGCGAACTCAAGCGCCTCTTTGAGAAGAACCAGTGCGCTTTTGTCATCCTGACGGGCCAGCGCATCATTTGCACGCTTGAGCAAGCCCTCCCGGTCTCGGCATATATGGTCAGGCTTATTGGGAATGTTCGTATTCATATTGAGCCATCCTTGGTTGCCCGATCACTAGCAGTATGGGCGTCTATCTTTGCAGGAAGATCGCGCTGCGGCCAGTAAGGATTTGGATGCCATCATGAAGTCGTGCCGGGACTGCGGTGCTATATGAAAAGCACTTTATGAACAATAAATATTGCAGTCAGCTGGAAAGCCCTACGGAGGGTCTCAGCGGTATCCATCACCGTGGATGACAATCAACCTCGTTGCCGGCGAGGCTGGATGTTAATTGCTTGGTGTTAAGTGTGATTATCAGGATAATACTGGTCGACTATATCCAGGTTATTCAAATACTTAAAAGCGTCAAAAGCGCCTTTCTGGTCCATCAGGGCTATCTGTTCTGTCACTAGTTGCTCTTTGGGGCGTCCTAGCAACTTCTTGAGAATGATAAGGAACTTTAGTTCTATTAGATTGCGATACATCCACATTGGTGGGAACTTGGGGGGGCGAGTACCATTCTCGACATATTCGGTGAGTATCTTCGTGATACCTAATCGGTAGCTGCGATGTTTGGCGAACTCAAGAGAGCAATTGGTTGCAGGAACATGATGTTTAATGATTGCTGCTGGTACGTAAATCCCTGAGTAATTTTGTCTTAATAAGCGCTTCTGTAGTACCGTCTCTTCCCCCAGGGCTGAATAGTTTTCTGTAATTCCCAAGTATTCGGGGAATCCCTTGATGTTCAGAAGGGCTGTTTTGAAAATACCAAAATTTCCCCCCAAAAAAAGTGGCTCTCTTATCTCTTTCAGTTCTTCCCCAAGGGAAAAACCTAATGCAGAAGGAGGCAAATGGCTTCTCAGCCAGAATTTGGGCATAGTTTCATATACAGCTTGGAGCGGACCCCCAAAAAAATGCTTGTGATCGTGAGCCTGGGCGGCGGCTATATAACTTGCAAGAGTATCCGTTCCAACTTCAATGTCGTCATCAAAGAATATAAGAAATTTACCCGATGCTGCTCTTGAACCAAGATTTCGTGCTTTTGCCAGACTTTTATCATTGGTTTTAATGAACTTTACGGTGGAGGGATACGCATAAGCGTTTGCGACAACTTCACTTTCGATGAAGTTGCCACTGTTTTCCACAATAATTACTTCAGTTTCCGCGATGCGATCACATCGGGCGAGTGATGTAAGCGTTCGTTCCAGACTTTTTGGCTGATTGTGAGTTACAATAATGACGGTACAGAAAGCACTCATTTATAAGCCTGTTTATGCCATTGTTCGGTGTGTATCATTTATTAGGACGCATGGTTCATACACTTTGTTAATTACTTTACTTTTCCCTGTAAAGACACTTTTTACTTTGTGTCAGTACCAAGTATTTTTATACGATCTATATGCAAAAGTATTTTGCTGTTAATGCTACTACAATATCAATCTACTCAATCTATAAACATACAGGATAAAAAGGCTCAAACCATTATGTCGACAGTTCGCAAGGCTCTTTTCTTCTCGGCTTTGGGCAAATATGGAGAATTTGGCCTTTTTTTGTTGGGGACGATTGTTCTGTCGAGGCTTCTCTCCCCAAAAGAGATTGGTATTTTTGCGGCGGCCAATTCCATTATTGCTTTTGCCCAGACAATTCGAATGTTTGGCACGAATGATTATCTTATTCAGGAAAAGAGCCTGGAGGTTAAGGATGTTAGAAAAGCCCTGGCTGTTGCGAGCGTCCTGTCATGGATTTTGGCCGGGCTTTTAGCCGCTTTTTCCAGTGTAATTGCCAATTATTTCAAAGAGCCGCTTCTGCAAAAAGTGATCTTGCTGGTCGCTGTGTCTTTTCTGTTCCTGCCGATCAGCAGCACAGCCCATGCCCGGTTAAGCCGGGATATGAAGTTCGGCACAATCAGTATCATCGGCCTGTTGAGCGCGCTGACAAACTTAAGCGTTGCAATCATTCTGGCGCTTAATGGTTTTGGCGCTTTAAGTATTGCCTGGGCAACCTTCGCGGCAAATCTTGCGTTGTTAATAGCGACAGCGGTTTTAGCGCCACACTATATGCTTGTGCGTCCTCATTTCGTTGATTTGAAAAAGGTATTTACATTTGGGTCCTGGGTAACCGCATCATCCATTATACGTAACATCGGCTATAACGGCTACTTATTGATCATTGCCAGAATGCTTAGTTTTGAGGCCCTGGGGCTTTATATGCGAGCGGCAACAATAGTAGAGCGTTTTACAACAATTCTATTAGATATAATCAAATCTGTGGCTTTACCTTCCTTTGCTGAGATAAAGCGATCTGGAAAGCCTGCCGGGCCCGCGATTATGAAAACGTTGGCGTTGATGGCCGGCTGTTTGTGGCCGGTTTACGCATTTGTTGGCTTGCACGCCGAGCCGATTGTGGGCCTTCTGTTCGGGGATCAATGGTTTGATGCTGTGCCGGTAGTGCAAATTTTGGCGGTTTCCGTCGTTGTAAGTATGAACCTGCCAGCCTTGTTGCCCACTGTTTTAACCGCCTACGGCAGGGTTAAAATCATTTTCGTGTTTAACGTGATTATGTATGCCACCCGTGTTGTCGGTGTTCTATTGGCTGTCCAGCATGGACTTTCCGCGGTGGCGATAGCCGTGACCATAAGTTCCATTGTCGCCGTGCCGCTTTATGTATGGGTGTTGAAGAGCATGTTTAATATCCCCATTCTGGATTTCATATCCACCCATGTGCGGGCTGGCATATTGACAGCCCTGAGCCTGTTGCCGTCTCTTGTGTTCACCGCGATGGGTGAAAGTGAAGACTGGACATATTTCGCGGTGCTATTCTTTTCCGGGTCGAGCACTTTTTTAATATGGATTGCTCTTTCCGGCTTTTTCATTCCGGCCATAGCAGACGAGCGAAGAAAAGGCGTTGCCAACATTTATCAAAAAATACAATCTTTCAGGCGTTGATACCTGTTTTTATCAGAAGCGGAGTGTAGCCGGATATGCCTGAGCCTAATGCAACGCACGTCCCTGTCTCTGTGGTGCTGGCAACATATAACGGTGGCGCGCGGCTGGATAAAACACTTGATAGTATGACACGGCTGAAGGCTCCGGATGCAGGCTGGGAGCTGATTGTAGTCGATAACGGATCAACCGATGAAACACCTGATGTGTTGAAACGGTATGAAAACCAACTCCCCATGACGGTTCTGCATAATCCGATACAAGGGAAAAACACGTCTTTAAACGTGGCCCTTCAACATACAGGAGGGGGGCTTATTGTTTTTACGGATGATGATGTATTGGTCCCGGCAGACTGGCTTTTGAACTATATCACTCTGGCTTCCCGCAACCCGGATTATGATGTGTTTGGGGGCAGAATAGTCCCTGATTGGCCTGCGGCGGCTCCCTCAAAAACAATTCTTGAAGGTGTTTCCGTTGGCGATGCTTTTGCCGTACATGATGCCACCATCCCGGATGGCGAAATCAACCCGGGGAAAATATGGGGCCCCAATATGGCTGTACGGCAACAGGTGTTCAAAGAAGGCCATCGGTTCAATGAAGGCATTGGCCCCTCCGGTGCGAATTACATCCCCGGCAGCGAGTCTTCTTTTAACCTGATGCTCGCCCAAATGGGCTACCACTTTTATTTTGATAACAATAATGCCGTCAAGCACCAGATCCGGCCGGAACAATTGACAAAAAAATGGTTGAAAGGCCGGGCCTTTAGGCTTGGGCGGGGGCAAGTCCATTGGTCTCGTCTGGGTAATGAGGCTGAAGTGGCCCGAATAGGCATATTCCCCAGATGGTATTTTTCCTACATGATACGCCATCTCTGTTTATGGGTATTGGCCATCATCACTTTCAGTCCAGTGCGATTGATGGCGTCGGTCTGGCACATGCAGGTTGCCCGCGGCATGTTTTTTGAGCAGTACAGGCTTTCATCAGGTTCTGACCATAAAGGGTGACATCGGAAAATACCTGGTTTCAGATTGATCCGGAAGAGGGCCTAAAACGCGGTCGATACCGTCAGGAAAGCGCGCCGCCCCAGCACGTCATACGACCGCCGAAGCGCGTTGCTGGAGCCGATAAGCGCATTCGCCGGGGGTTTGCGATCAAAAAGATTATCAACATTGAGCCTCAGGCGCAGGTGCTCGTTCACGCGCAGGCCGTACGAGATATTATGAATCATATAGTCCGCCACCCGGTTGACGGGCAGGGTTTCCAACTCGGTGGAATTGTCGAGCTTTGCCGCACCGGTCCAGCGGGTTTGCCAGGCTAGTTCCACATTATTGCTACTGTAGCGCAGCGAAAAAAACGCCTGGAAATGCGGTTGGCCAATCAATCCGGCCAATTTTTCAGGCGCCGAGTTCTCAAACGGCATCACGTCCAGCCGCCGGGTATAGAAGACCTTGCTGTCAAAATGCAGCATGCCGGCAAGGTCAAGCCCCAGCAGGCGGTGGTCAAGCCGCGTGCTATAGGCAACGCTGGTCATAAGCCCGTCAAATGTCATGCGGGCAGTGTTATAGTAACCGGAGCGATAGTCGGTTATCTGGCCTGCCTCCGCGCCCGTACCGCGTGTGAACGCGGAGCAGGCAGGCGCACTCGGGTAGGCCGGGCTGTCGTAGCAGGCTTGCAGAAGTTGTCCGACCGACAAGGCCTGAATGCCGTCCGTCAGCGTGATGTCAATCCAGTCCGCCGAGAGGCGGAGCGCAGGCAACGTCTCCGGCTGGTACACCAGGCCGACAGACCATGACCGTGCTTTTTCATTCCTCAGTGATGGGTTGCCAACCTGCACGCCCGTAATACCGATATCCTCGATATCAGACTGGAAGTCTGCCGGATTGCTGATGCCAGCGGCCGCCAGCGCTGCGCGGCAGTTGGCTTCTCGCACTGTGGGAACAGGCCCGGCGCGGAAAGATGTTGCACTGCATGGGTCGCCGGCTGACGCACGGATCGGCGCGGCGCCCAGAAAAAGTTCCGGGATTGCCGGTGCGCGGATCGCACGGCTCAGCGTGCCGCGAAACGAAAGCCCCTCAAGCGCCCCGCCGACCATTGGTTCGACCTGTGTGCCCAGCGTCCAGGCGACATCGTGTCCCGCAACCGAGTTGCCGATGCTGCGGAAAGATCCTTCAACCGCCCAGTCGCGAAGGATGGTGTTGTTATCGGCAGACACCACTAAGGGGGCAAGGAATTCGCCGTAAAATTCATCCGTATTGTAGCGGCCGTCCACCTCTAGAAAACCGGGCAGGCGGCTGTTTCCGGTGGCTAGCAGGCTATCCGGCGCAAAATGCGCCCATTCCTCCCGGTGTTCATAGCCAAGGCCTATCTCTATCGGTGCTGCAATCCCCCAAGGCAGGCTACCGCCTATGTTTGCGGACAGGATTTTCTGTTCATTCAGGCTGCGGGCGACGCCGGTTTCCACGACATAAGCGATGGCGGCGGCACTTGCCTGTCCCTCGCCGAACAGGTTGAGCGGCATACAGCCCGCCATGCTTGCATCCGCGCAGGCAATCTGCCCGGTAGCAGGGTCCCGCACCGCATCGACCGCGGCATAGAAACGGGTGTCATTCAGGTTGCTGATTTCAGACCGGTTGCTGCTGCGGCCATAGTTGAAGGACGCGTCCCAGCGCCAGTTGTGCCCGGCAAGCTGCCATGTGCCTTCAAGTCCTGCGACGGTGCGGAACAGGTCGATCTTTGTGGTGCCGGGTTTGGCGTCCAGAATATCGCTCATATTGCGGGCAAGGCTAAAATCCTGAAGGCCGTTTGCCAGCAGCGTCGCTCGTGCGCCGTCTGATAGAAACGGGTTGTCCACGTTCATCGTGATGGCGCCACCCTGCGGGATAGGGGCGGCATTGATGGCCAAAAGCTCCCTGATCTCCGTGCTGCTGGTGTGCACGTAGCTGCTTTCAAGGAAGAGGCTCAGCCGATCGCTGACGGCATAGTCCATCATCACATTGAGGAGGGTGCGGCGTACAGGTGTGATCAGGTTCACATAATCGGGAATACGCAGTCCATCGCCGCCGCTGACAAAAATCGGCTTATCGCCGCCACCGCGGCCAAGCTCATAGGGTACCAGGCTGCCGTCGGGCGCGAACTGGACAGGGTTGCCGTCCGCATCAAAAACAAAAAAACCATCCGGATAGCCCGCCGTGACCCATCCGGCAGAAAGGCCGCCGGGCGGAAGCGGCACGCCGCCATCTGTTACCCCGGCGAATACCTGATCATCCACCAGGCGGAAGGCGGGAATACCGTCCCCCATACCTGTATCCGCCGGGTTGGCGGTCAGGAAATGGCGCCTCGCCATGAAATCCCGGTCGCTCTCCAGAAGGCCGTTCTGATTATTGTGCTCTGCACTGAGGATGAAAGAGCCGCGCCTGTCAGCGAAGCTGTTGCCATATTGGGCCTGTACAGCATAATTGCTAGCATCGCCTTTGTCCGCCATGCCGTATTGCGCCTGAAGGTGCAGGCCATCCACCCGGTCCTTGAGGATGATGTTGATGGTGCCGGCGATGGCATCAGAGCCATAAATCGGCGCACCGCCGACCGCAATTGTCTCCACCCGCTCAATAAGCCCTACGGGTATCATGTTCAGGTCTACCTGCTGCCCCGCTTCGGCCGGGGAGACATTGGTCACACTGTGGGAAGATACAAAGCGCCGCCCATTCACAAGCGTTAGCGTGCGCTGCGACCCAAGGCCAAGGAAATCGACAAAGGTTTGTCCCACACCAAAGGTGCTTTGCCCGCCGATGCCGTTGGCGTCCGAAATACCGAAGCCCGGGGTTTCTTCAAGGATATTGGCGATGTTGGTGACCCCGCGCCGCTCGATATAACCCCGGTCATAGGACACAGAGGGGCGCACACTGCCGCTTTCGCCCCGGTCGATGCGCGATCCGGTTACGACAATCTCATCAATATGCGGTTTCTTTTCCTCGCTGTCGCCAAAGTCGAAAGGCGGGATCAGGTCTGCACGGGCTTCCTGCTCTGACGCAGGGGGGAGCGTTTGTTGTGGTGCTGTGGTTGCCGCTTTCGGTTTTGGCAGCTCCGCAGGTGCATGCAGGCGCAGGATAAAGGCATTCGGGCCTGTGCGCACGGCTTCAAGTCCCGTGCCGGTAATCAGCATCTCCAGCGCGCGTGCCGGTTCAAAGTCACCGTGTATGGCCTTGGTCTCAAGGCCGTTCAGGTCACCCGCGCGGGCGATGATCTGCAGGTCCGCCTGTTCGGCGAACAGCTTGATGGCCTGGCTCGCCGGCAGGACCGGAATGTCAAACCCGGTGGGGGTGGCCATGGCCGGTGTGGTGGATATCGCACCCAGTACAGCTATCGCGGTGAAACATGCACGCATAGCCGGTTTTTTCGCGCGGGGTGGTGCCGGTTTTCCGGGCAGGAGGTGAAGAAGGGCGGTTGCGAAAAGTTGCAGGGACGTCCTTCGCCGCGCTATCATTATTCCCTCCCGCACGCGCGCCGGTGGGCGGTCATTTCTTCACGATGCGTAATGCGTTTTCTTCCTCAACCAGTCGCGCGTCGAAGGCGGCGGCGACCGAGTTTGCATAAGTCTTGCTGTCCCCGATGCGGAATACGCCAACCAGCGTTTCGTCAAGCATGGCCGGGTCTTCCACCAAAATCTTTACGGTTGCGTAACGGTTTACTTCTGCCGTGGCCTCGCGCACGCTTTCGCCGTCAAATACCAGTCGGCCATCTTCCCATGCCATGCGGCGGCTGATTTCGTTGGCGCTCAGGTTTGCGGTGGAGAAGGTTTGCCCGGCCACGGCGGTCAGCCATTCGTCTGCGTGCAGGCGCTGTATCTCGCCCGTCGTGGGGTTCGCAACCTCCACAATGCCTTCAGCAACAATGACCGACACCGCCCCCTTGAGGCGACGGACGGAGAAGTGCGTGCCCACGGCCCTGACGGTCAGTCCATCGACTGCCACGACAAAGGGCCGGGCGTCTTCATGCGCGACCTTGAAGGAAGCTTCGCCTTCACGCAGCAGAATGCGTCGCTCATCCGCGTCATAGCGTGTCTGTATCACGGAGGCGGTATTGAGGTTGATGGCCGACCCGTCATTCATCGCAATCAGCCGTACTTCACCAATTTCCGCCATTTTGCGGCCGTCATAATGCTCGAAACCAAAATACCCCGCGCCAACGACTGCCACGAGAAGGGTAGCGGCGATGGCCAGCATGCGCCCGGAGATGCCCCAGGACGCCGCCTGCGCGGGAGCTGGCTTGTCATCGCGCGTGGCACCTTCGCTCATGGCCGCCACCCGGTTGGTGTGTTGCCAGATGGCGCGTGCACGTACGTAGGCGCCCTGATGGCGCGCGTCTGCCGCCAGCCATGCGTCAAGCTCGGCCTGCTTGTTCGCGCCCAGCGGGCCGCCATCAAGGCGTGCAACCCAGTCCGCAGCAATGTTATCTATCTCGTTTTTTGCCATGCTTCTGCTCATTGTCCCGGGCCCCGCCATCGGATCGCCCCTCCGGGCCGGTGTCGGGTGTGTTCCCGGGCGTTTTCATACTTTCCATAACAAGGCGCAGCGCCTTGGACAAATGTTTCTCTACCGTGCTTTCAGCCACCCCCATGCGGCTTGCAATCTCTTTTTGCGACAGCGCTTCGAATTTCCTCAGCTCAAATGCCTGCCGGCAGCGCTGGGGCAAATCCGCCAGGGCACCGAACAGCCGTTTCACTTCCTGTCGGCCGCTCAGGCGTCGTTCCGCATCAATATCACTTCCTACGATGTTCAAGGTCTCGATATCCGCCATCATTTCAATTGAAACAATGCGCGACCGACGCAGAATTTCACTCACCAGATTGCGGGCGGTGGTGAAAAAATAGGCGCGGGGCTCCTTTATTTTTTCGGGTTCCGCAGCCCAGAGACGGGCGTAAGCCTCCTGAATAATATCATCCACATCGATACCGGAAAGCCCACGAATCCGCCGCTCCAGCCATATCCGGACATCCGGTTCATGGGGCAGTATTTCGCGACTCAGCCACTCGATATGTTCGTTCTCGGTCATGCCTTCATGCAAGGCAGGAAAAAATCCAGCCGTCAAGAAAAAGTAAAAAAGCCGACCTTTTGCGCATTTTCTTCGCCGCCCGAGTAGCGGATATGCGCGCCCCACCCGTCGTAGGCCAGTGAGAGGGACAGAAACCAAACAAATGGGGAGGGTCAAGGGGATGGCCATGTCAGTCAAAAGATATTTGGTAACACGCGTTGTAGTCAGTATCGCAATGATGCTGTTTGCGGTGTTCGTCACGTTGCTCGAGGGGGCCGCACGGGCAGGGGACCGGTTTGAAGTAAGCTTGCCCGATGAGGCGGCAGGCAATGCTGTAACCGGTCGCCTGCTCGTTGCGCTCACACCGCATGACGACGCAGCCGCGGAGGTGGGCGAGCCACGAAACGCGATCAGTGTGACGGGCGCCACCGTATTTGGCATGGACGTATCTGCGTTCAAACCCGGTAGCAGTGTATGGCTTGACGCGAAAGCGCTCAAGGCCGGGGCGCGGGGCTACCCCTATGATGCGCTCACCGATATCCCGCCGGGGCAGTATGACGTTCAGGCGGTGCTGATCCCCTACACCGAGGTGACACGCTCGGACGGACACACTGTGTGGGTGCCCATCAGCGACCGCCGCGTGATGCCGATGATGATGCCGGGCAACCCCTACAGCAAGCCGGTGACAGCGAAGATCGGCGGCAAGGGCACTGTCAAGCTGGCGCTGACGGAGACGATCGCGCCGCTGCCGGAGCCCAAGGATACTGAATGGCTCAAGCATGTGCGTATCCGCAGCCAGATCCTGAGCGATTTCTGGGGTACGGAAATGTACCTGCGCGCCAATGTACTGTTGCCCAAGGGCTTTGACGAGAACGAACGCGTTCGTTACCCGGCGGTATATCCGTTCGGCCACGGCGATGTGCCCTTTGGTTTTAATCCCAACCCGGAAAGCCACACCGAACGCGCTATCGCCAGCCGGGCAGACGCCAATGTTGAGACCGGATACGCCTTTTTCCAGGCCTGGACGTCGGATGATTTCCCCCGCGTGGTGGCAATAACGCTGGAGCACCCAAGCCCCTATTTTGTCGAATCCTATGCTGTCAATTCCGCGAACAACGGCCCTTACGGCGAGGCGATCACCAGGGAGCTGATCCCTTACCTCGAGAGAGAATTCCGCCTGATCGCCGAGCCTTATGCCCGCATTGTCGAAGGGGCGTCCACCGGCGGCTGGGAAGCCATGGCGCTGCAGCTTTATTACCCTGACTTTTTTGGCGGTGCCTGGGTTTTTAACCCTGATCCCATTGATTTCCGCCGCTACCAGCTTGTGAACATCTATGAGGTCGAGAATATGTTCTCACTAAAGGTGGCCGAGCGCATGTGGGCCGACCGTCCTTTCCGCCGCAGCCGGGAGGGCCAGCCGCTCTGGACCGTGCGCCAACTCGCCAGCTTCGAAGCCGTGCTGGGTTCAAAAGGCCGGTCGGGCTACCAACTGGGTATCTGGCAGGCGACGCATGGCCCCGTGGGCGACGACGGTTACCCGGTGCCGCTGTTTGATGACCGCACCGGCGCGATCGACAAGGCCGTTGCCGCCGCCTACCGCGCACACGGCTATGATCTCACCGCCTATGTACGCGACAACTGGGAGACACTTTCGCCCAAGGTCGCCGGGAAGCTCGTGATGATTGCTGGCGAGATGGACGATTTTTACCTCAATTTATCCGTGTACGGCTTCGAGGATACCGTGCGTGAACTGGGCGGGGACGATTATCCCATCCGCTTCGAGTACGGGCGGCCGAAGAAAGGCCATAACTGGCACCATACCACATGGGAGGGTGTGGTGCGTGAGATGGCGGACCATATCCGCGCGAATGCGCCTGAAGGCGCAGATGCCACCCGGTGGAATTACAAATGAACGCTCGAGACACAAGAGGGAGACAAGGGATGACGAACCGACTGAAATGGATGATGCCGACCATGATGCTATCCGCGCTCACGCTTGGCGCCTGTGAGGGCATGGACAGCAAGGCGGAGAAGGGGAGTGAGGGCGGCACCGCCACTTTCTCCGAAATCAATGTGGAGCGGCTGAATATCGTGGAGCCGAACGGCAAGTATCGGCTGGTGCTCTCGAACGAGGAGCGTTTCCCCGGCCTCTTTATGGACGGTCAGGAATTCGAGCATCACAGCAGGCAGACCGGTGGCATGCTGTTCTTCAATGATGAGGGCGACGAGGTTGGCGGCCTGACCTTCAGCGGTGAGAAGACGGACGACGGCTACAGCGCCAACTCCGGCATCATGTTTGACCAGTTCAAGCAGGATCAGACGGTGGGCCTGAGCTATAGCGACAGGAACGGCAGCCGATATGCGGGCTTGCGCGTCTGGGACCGCCCGGATTATTCCATCAAGCCGCTTTTCGAGTATAGCGACCGTGCCGCCAAGGCACAGACCGACAAGGAGAAAAATGCCATCCGCCAGGAAATGATCGCTTATGCGCAGGACCTTGGCGGCCTCGGTGCCGAACGGCTGTTCGCGGGCAAGGTGAAGGAAGATGCCATCGTCAAACTGGCCGACAAGGAAGGCCGCCCGCGGCTTATCCTCAAGGTTGATGCAAACGGCGACCCGAGCATCGACTTCCTCGATGCCGACGGCAAGGTCATCCGCACCATTGCAGGGGCTGCGTCCGACTAAGCGATCCGTATTTGACCATATACCTCTTCACCCGCTGCTTTCCTTCCAATGACGGCACACGGGGCTCAGGCGCGTTTCGGGAAAATCCCGGGTGCGCCTCTTTTTTTGGGGTGCGCAAAAAAAATCCGCCGCCCGCATAGCGGAAACCCCGCACCCGCCCATCGTAGTTTGTGGGGGGCCACAGGGGAATGTGGCCTTGGTCAAGGAGGAGGAAACAACATGACATATAAACCCACCCAACGGGGGTCGCGCGCCCGCGACCTGTGCGCCGGTGTGGCGCTGGCTGCTCTCATGACGGCACATCCTGCGCTGGCGCAGGAAACAAACGAAGAAGCGACTGAGCAAGCCAAAGAGGACCTTGAGTTCGAGGAAATCATTGTCACCGGTTCGCGCATTTCCCGCGCCGGGTTTGATACGCTTCAGGCCGCGTTTGTAACCGATAGCGATGATATCAACCTGCGTGGCTATACGAATGTGGCCGACGCACTGCAGGATGTGCCGGGCTTCGGTGTCGCCGATTCAAGCCCCGTGGGCACAGCGCAGTCCACGCTCGGTGTCGCGCAGACATTCGTGAACTTCTTCGGCCTCGGTTCGCAGCGCACCTTGACGCTGGTGAACGGGCGGCGTTTTGTATCGTCGAACACGGTATCGGGGTCAGGCGCGGCCGCTTCACCGGGCTCGCAGGTTGATTTGAACGTCATCCCGGCGGGGCTGGTTGAGCGGGTTGAAACCGTCGCCATCGGTGGCGCACCGGTATATGGCGCTGACGCCATCGCAGGTACCGTGAACGTTATTCTCAAGGACGATTTTGAAGGCGTTGAAACCAGCGTTCAGTACGGCATCACCGATGAGGGCGACGGCGAAAGTTACATGGCGCGTGGCCTTATCGGCGGCAACTTTGGCGACGATGACCGCGGTAACGTGACCCTTGCGGTGGAATATACCAAACAGAGCGGGTTCCGCCTCTCTGACCGCATGCCGTTCCGCTACCTGTTGCCGAACCCGGATGATACATCCGACAGCGACGGTATCCCAAGTCGCATTGTGGTGGATGACCTGCGCTATGCCGTGTTGACGGAAGGCGGCCTGCCGTATGACAACCAGTTGGTGCCGCTTGCCGGCCTTGACCTGCCGGGCATCGTGTTCCCACCCATCTACAATCAGGGTAACTATATCCGGTCATCCGACGGCACGCCGCTTCAGTTCGGGCCGAACGGCAATCTTGTACCCTTTGTGGTGGGTGATGTTGCCCAAGCCGCGCTTGGCGCACCTGTGCTGACCGACGGCGGTGACGGCGTGAACCCGGCGGATCACTTCTCGTTGCTGTCGCCAACCGAGCGCACGCTGATCAACGGCATGGCGCACTATGATCTCACCCCGTGGCTGACGGTCTTTACTGAAGTAGCTTACGCGCATACCCAAGGGCAGGAACTGAGCGAGCTTTACCAGTTTGCGGCGCCAGCCGCTCTTGGCGGGCCGGAGCTGACCTTCTCGGTCGACAATGCTTTCCTGTCACAGTCCGCGCGGGATACCATCATAGCCAACGGCCTCACGGACTTTAACCTGAACCGCAACCTCAATGACGTGGTGGACCAGACACCGGGCACCACGACGCTGGACCTGTACCGTATTGTCACCGGCTTTGAGGGAGAGTTCGCGGTCGGGGATCGGAACTGGTCCTGGGATCTGTCATTCAACTACGGCCGCAGCGAAAGCATGTCAGAGCTGACAATGATCGACCCTGACCGCCTGTTGCTAGCAATCGATGCCGTCAACGACGACGACGGCAATATCGTCTGTGCGTCGGGAGGTGACTGTGTGCCGATCAACCTGTTCGGCACCAATAACTTCTCGGCTGAGGCGGTGGACTATGTCACCGACCGTGGCCGCGCCGTCAGCATCAACACACAGAAGGCCGTGACCGCCAACATCACCGGTACATTGCCGTTTGGCTTCTCGGAACCCGTCGCCTTCAACGTTGGCTATGAACACCGGGAAGAAGATGCACGCTTCTCGCCGGATGCCACGCTTGAGGCTGGTATCCTGCTGCTCGGTCCGGGAACGCTTGCGTTCGAGGCGGTAGAAGGTGGCTTCAAGACCAATGAATATTATGGTGAGGTTGAGGTCCCGATCTTCTCACCGGATCAGGATACGCCTCTTATCAAGGCGATGAGCATCAATGGCGCTTTGCGCTATGTGGACAACTCCATCGCGGGCGGGGCTACAACATGGTCTGTCGGGGGCCGCATCGCGCCGCGCCTGCCGGGTATTCTTGACGGGCTTGTCCTGCGCGGTGTGTTCACTCATTCCATCCGCGCGCCCGCGATCACCGAACTGTTCCTTGGTGGTGCACCCACGGCGAATGCCATCACCGACGTGTGTAACGCCCAGAACTATAATCAGGGCCCGAACCCTTCGGTCCGTGAAGCCAACTGCCGCGCGGCATTGGCGGGCGTGGGTGGCCCGGCACCGGAGAATTTCCAGTCAACCACATCGGCGGTTTCGGCCTTTGGTGTGCAGGCTGGTAACCCCAACCTTCAGAACGAGACTGCGGATTCATGGTCGCTCGGTTTTGTATTCCAGCCGGAACAGATCCCCGGTTTCCGTCTCGCGGTCGACTGGAGCGATATCAAGCTTGAGAACGGGATCGAGACTCTGGGGATCGGGGCGCTCATGGCAAGCTGTTATGACAGTGAAAACTACCCCAACGAGCAGGCATGCTCTGCCTTTGGCCGTCTGACGGCGGAAGAGGCAGCGGCCCAGCCGGGGCCAGTACGCACCACGGGGGACGTGGCGAACGGTTACCGCACGGGCTACTACAACATCTCATCCCTCCATTTTGCCGGGTTGATCGCGCAGGCTGATTATTCCTTCGGTATCGGCGGTTTCGGCGGTGGTGAAGGTGGGACTGTCCGCCTTGGGGCACATCTTTTCTATACCGACAAGTATGAACAGGTTTCCCAGCCCGGCTCACCCGCGATTGATAATGCGGGCACCGTTGGGACGCCTGAGTTCCGCGGCACCTTCCGCGCAGGCTATACGGAAGGGCCGGTTGGTGTTGATCTGCAGGCACTCTGGACCGGGTCCGTGGTGCAGGACCAGTTCGCCACCATCGAGAACTTGCCGGAAGATGTGTTGAGTATCGGCGATTATTGGCGGTTCAACGGTACACTGCGCTACGACCTGTTCGAGAATGTGCAGGCGCAGATGTCGGTGAACAATATTTTCGACAAAGCCCCGCCCTATGCAGCGCAGGTGACACGCGCGTTTGGCGCCTACAGCCCGATTGGCCGAACCTTCCTGTTTCGTTTGACAGCGCGATTCTAGGACCGGCCTTAGGGGGAGGTTCCTCGCGTGCCTCCCCCGACCCTCATCATGACCAGTATTAAATTCGGGAGAGTCCCCAGTGCGACATTCTCTTTTGGCGGCCGCAGTTCTGCTCGGCCTTTCTTCAGCCCATGCCTCCGACCAGACGGAAAGCGGCCGTTTGAACGCCTTCTTCGAGCAGGTGTTCGAGCGTGACCTAGCCCGTGATCCGCTGCTTCAGATGCATCTGGGCGCGGACAATGTCTCACCCGAGTGGCCCGACCTCAGTGAGGCGCGGCGGATCGAGAATGCCGCCCTCGTGCGCGAAGACCTGAACCGCCTGCACCGGTTCGACTATGACGCACTCGATGGGGAGGCAAAACTCAGCTACCGCCTGTTTGAATATAATGCCGGGACGGAACTGTCGCTCCACAAATGGCGACACCAGATTTATGAACTCAGCCACAGAAGCGGTTACCAGTGGGTTGTTCCGCATTCCCTGATGAATGACCACAAGATTGCCTCTGTCGCAGACGCGGAATTTTACATCGCGCGCATGGCATCGGCCAAAAATCTGCTGCTGCAACTCATTGAGGAACTGAAGCGCGACGCGCATCACGGCACCATGATGCCGCGTTTTGTCTATGGCCGTGTGGCTGATGGTTGTGAAGGCATGCTGGACGGCGCGCCTTTCAAGCACGGCGACAAGGACAGCGCTATCTGGGCTGATTTCAAGAAGAAGCTCAGCCACGCCGGTATTGACGGCGAGGAGGGAGACCGCCTGCTGGCGGAGGGGCGAGCGGCGCTACTCTCCGGCGTGGGGGAGGGCTACCATGCGCTGATCGCTTATTTGCGCGAGACCGCACCCAAAGCGCCTGAAGCCGTGGGTGTCTGGCAGCTTGAGAACGGGCAGGCCTTTTACCGTGCCATGCTGGGCTGGCGCACCACCGTGTCGATCACGGCAGAAGAGGTTCATGAGACCGGCCTCGAGGAAGTGAAACGCATCCACGGCGAGATGCGTGTGATCATGGAACAAGTTGGTTTCGAGGGCGAGCTGAGCGCATTTTTTGACCATCTGCGTACCGGGGATGAATTCTATTACCCCACCACGGACGAAGGCCGCGCGGCCTATATGGACCATATGCGCAAGGTGCTGGACGAGGTGGATGCCCGTACCGGGGAAATCCTCCACGGGGTGCCGGATATCGAGATCGCGCTCAAGCGGGTGGAGCCCTGGCTCGAGAAATCAGCGGGCATCGCGGGATATTATGCTCCGCCCAAGGACGGCAGTCGGCCGGGGCTAATCTATATCAATCAGGTGGATATGAAACGCCTGCCGATTTATGAGATTTCGGCGCTCGCTTACCATGAGGGTATCCCTGGCCACCATACGCAGCAGATCATGCGGCAAGCGCTTGAGGGTGTGCCGCAGTTCCGCTCCAACACCGGTTATACTGCCTTCAGTGAGGGCTGGGCGCTTTATGCTGAAGACCTGCCGGGCGAGATAGGCTTTTACCGCGACGCCTATCAGGACTTTGGCCGCCTTTCGATGGCGCTGATGCGTGCGGGGCGGCTGGTGGTCGATAGCGGTATCCACGCCAAGGGCTGGAGCCGGGAGCAGGCGGTGGCGTGGCTGGATGCCAATACCCCGATCCCCCATGCCCAGAACGTGGTGGCGGTGGATCGTTATTCCGTGCTGCCGGGGCAGGCGACGGCCTATTCGATTGGCCGCCTCAAGATGTATGAGCTGCGCGAATATGCAAAAGATGCGCTCGGTGCAAAATTCTCGCTGCCGGCGTTTAATACCGAGCTGTTGCGCGCAGGCCCCGTGCCCCTTTCGGTGCTGGAGGAAAATATCAGCGTGTGGGTGAAAAAGCATGAGTAGGGTATTCGCACACTCGTTACTCATTCTTTTCACACTCCTCACTGCGCCTGCGTTCGCGGGTGGTGAGGAAGACACGCGTCTTAACCGCTTCTTTGAACAGGCTTTTTCCCGTGAACTGGCGCTCAGCCCGATCCGGCAGTCCCGTATGGGCATACGGGACGGGCAGGCAGGCTGGGACGATGTCAGCGAAGCGGCAGAAGCGGCGGAGCAGGCGCGACTGGAAGGTGATCTTGAAGCGCTTAAATCATTTGATTTCAATGTCTTACGAGAAATTTCAAAACAGAATTACCGCTTCTTCGACTATATCACAAGGCGTGATATCGAAAGCCTCCGGTGGCGGGGTTATGGCTATGTGGTCAGCCAGATGGGCGGCATGCACACGCGAATTCCGACCATTTTGATGAATAATCATGCGATTTCAACGCTTTACGACGCGGAAGCTTACATCAGCCGCTTGCACAGTGTGCGAACTCTGCTCGGGCAAGTGGTCAAGCGTCTGGAACTGCAGGAGAAAAAGGGCATACGCCCGCCAAAGTTTGTCTATGACCTGGTGATAGACCCGTCGCGGAAAATCATTACCGGCCAGCCGTTTGACGAGGAAGCGGATAGCCCCTTATGGGCCGACTTCAAGGCAAAAGTGGCCGCGCTGGATGTGGCGGAGGATGTTCGGCGGGACCTGCTCACGCGCGCAAACGCGGCACTGGTCGGCGATTTTCTTGATGGTTATCAGGCGCTTATCGCTCACCTTGAAGGTTCAAAACAAAAAGCGGGAACCGAGGATGGCGTTTGGCGGCTAGAAGAGGGCGCAGCTTACTACCGTTCGCGCCTCAGGCACTATACCACGCTTGATCTGGATGCGGATGCAGTGCACCTGACCGGGCTTGATGCCGTTGCACACATCCATGCACAGATGCGCGATATAGCACAAGCCGTTGGTTTTGAAGGGAATTTGTCATCGTTTTTTGACCATATGCGCACGTCGCCCGCGTTTTATTACCCCGATACGGCGGACGGCCGTGCCGCCTATATGGCCCGCACGGATGAACTTTTGGCTGGCATCAAAGCCCGCGAGCACGAGATTTTTGGCCGCCTGCCGAGGGCTGAGGTCGTCGCCCGCGCCATCCCCGCCTGGCGCGAAAAGTCAGCCCCAAAAGCCCACTACAGCGGCCCGCCAATGGACTTTTCAAGGCCCGGAATTTTCTATGTAAACCTCTATGATATGAAGGCGCAGCCCGCGTATCAGTTGCCGGTTCTCCTTTATCATGAAGCCATTCCCGGCCACCATATCGAGACCGCGCTCGCCTACGAACTCCCTGCCCTGCCGATGTTCCGGAAATATGCCAGCATCGCCGCTTTCAGCGAGGGGTGGAGCCTTTATTCCGAAGAGCTGGCAAAGGAAATGGGTTTATATCCAAGCCCTTATGACGATTTTGGCCGGCTCTCCATGGCGCTGATGCGCGCGGTGCGGCTGGTGGTCGATACCGGCATTCACGCGAAGGGCTGGAGCCGCGAGGAAGCGATCACTTACATGGATGCGAACATGCCCTCCAG
Organism: Kordiimonas aestuarii; assembly: GCF_025574465.1. Lineage (GTDB taxonomy): Bacteria > Pseudomonadota > Alphaproteobacteria > Sphingomonadales > Kordiimonadaceae > Kordiimonas > Kordiimonas aestuarii. The sequence continues at coordinate 130,197 of NZ_JAOBPP010000017.1, read as the reverse complement.
CCACTATGACAATCAGCGCGAGGTGGAGCGCTACATTGTGCTGCCGGGGCAGGCGACCTCCTATTATATCGGCATGCTCAAGATACTGGAACTCAGGGATGAGGCGCGCGCGACTATGGGCACGCGCTTCGACCTGCGCGCTTTCCATGATGCCGTGCTTGGTTCCGGCCCGCTGCCGCTACCAATGCTCGAAGAAGAAATCCACCGCCGGAGCGATCAGGGAGAGGGCTCATGAAACTTCGCAAAACACTCACAACTGTTTCATTTATCGCGGTTTTTTCGACCGCAGCGCTCGCGAAGGTGACCTATATTCACGCGGGCCAACTGATGGCGGACCCTGCCAGCGGGCAGGTGAAAAACGGCCAGACCATATTTGTCGAAGATGGTCGCGTTCTTGAAATTCGTGACGGCTATGTGGGGGAAGGCGATGTCGTCGACCTCTCTGGCCAGTTCGTATTGCCGGGTCTCATTGATGCCCATGTGCATCTCCTGCATGAAAACGGCCCTGGCGACAAGCTGGCACGGGTTACCAAAACCCCGGCGGACTGGGCGATTGAAGGTGTGCCCTTCGCGCGCGCAACACTGATGGCCGGTTTCACCACGGTCGCGAATGTGGGGGATGAGAACACCTCTATTTATGCGCTTCGCGACGGTATCAAGGCCGGCAAGATCGTGGGGCCGCGCGTCATTGCGGCCGGAAATGTCATTAGCCCACATGGCGGGGAGGGGGACGTGTTTGGCTACCGGGCAGATGTGACCCATGCGATCGCACGCCCCAACCTGTGCTCAGGTGCTGATGACTGCCGCCGCGTGGTGCGTCAGCATATCCAGTTTGGTGCGGATATGGTCAAGATTGTCGCGACCGGCGCCGTGTTATCGGACGCTGACGCGGGTATTGACCAGCAGTTCACCGGGGATGAACTGAAGGCGATTGTGGAGACCGCCCATGCGCTTGGCCGCATTGTAACGGCGCATGCGCACGGCACGGCGGGTATCAATGCCTTCCTTGAGGCGGGTGGCGATTCGATCGAGCATGGCACTTACCTAGACGACAGCTCCATCACTCTGTTCCGGGAAAATGGTGCTTATCTGGTGCCAACGCTGCTTGCCGGTGCCACGGTTACTGAATGGGCGAATAAGCCCGATACATGGCTCTCGCCGGTCACGGCGAAGAAGGCGCTTGACGTGGGCCCCAAGATGGTGGGCGCTACCCGCCGTGCGCATGAAAGTGGGGTGAAAATCGCCTTCGGGACGGACTCCAGCGTGAGCCCGCACGGGCAGAATGCGCGGGAATTTGCGCTGCTAGTGGAGGCGGGCCTCACCCCGCTTGAAGCCATTCAGGCCGCGACCGTGAATGCGGCGGAGCACCTGCGTATTTCGGATGAGGCAGGGCGCATTACCCCGGGCATGTCTGCGGATATCGTGGCGGTAAAAGAAAACCCGCTCAAGGATATCACCTCACTTGAGCGGGTCGTTTTCGTTATGAAGGCGGGTACTGTCTACCGGGAACCCTGAGCGGTATTTGCCGCGTCTTCCGGTAGCCAGGGGCCCGGGCCGGTTTTCAGCATTGCCTTGAACCAGGCAGCGATGCTTGCCTCTGTATGGCCCTCCAGAACAGTGAGAAATTCGTCCGTCGTGCCAAGCTGTTCTTCCGCTACTACGCGCAGGACTTTGTCCATGGTGTCGCGACCGATACGGCCCTCAAGCTCGTTCAGGATCATAGGGCCGCGACGATAGAGCGAGGATGAGCTCGGCCTGCCGCCCCCAAGGATGGGCCCGGCGTCAAGCGCAGTCTGGTAGCGTTTTTCCATCAGATCATCGGCGACCGCGCTGCCAAAACCGCGCGCGAGGTAACGCATTGCGGAATATTCTGCGAGGGACTCGGTCATCCAGAAGTCATCGCTCATGGGATCAGCATACATCCACCAAGCGTGAGAAAACTCATGTGCCACGATACGTGCGAACGCCCATGCGGGCACATTAGGGTCTTTTTCTATCGCGCTTCTGGCTTCGGACATCACAACATAGCCGCGGCGTGCGTAGGCGTTACGCTCCCGCGGTAGCACACTCAACACTATGCGGCCCTGATACCCGGCCGGCCCGAAAATATCCTCAAAATATGCCGCGCTTTTTGCGGCATGGTCGGTGATATTCTCAACCGGCGGATAGTCAAAGTCTGGCGCATACACATCCACATGGCCCGATGAGCGTTTGCTCAAGCCCGGCGCGGCAACAAGCGGGATATCAAAGTCTGGCGACTGTCGCGTGATGGTTACTGTGTCACCTTTGCGCTCGACCTCACCCTGTGCCGCAACCACAAGCTCCTCCGGCAAGCCAGACAGGACAGTATGCGCGCTGAAATTGAGGTTGATCTGCTGCGCGAGCGGGAACCACATATAATCGAGCGCCAGTTCAAGCCCATCGGGGCCATAGGCCGGGGCCTTACTGTCAGGTTCGTCAAGCGGGCCTTCATAGGTGAATGTCAGCGTTGCGAATTCGCTCTGACTATCAGGAAAATCGGTTTCGATCAGTTGAAGGTCGGGCAGCGGTGTCTCGGCCACACCAATTTTGTAGGTGGCGGCATCATCCACCTCCAACTTCGTGATCTTGAAACGTTTCGCCAGCACGAAGTCGAGGTCGCGTTTTGCGTCCTCCGGTGTCAGCGTGATGGTCACTGTGGCGTTCAGTTTTCCGTCTGGTGATAGATGTGCGTTTACATCATAATGGCTGGTGTCACTGGCATGCGCCTGCGTGGCAGTCATTATCAGGCTTATACCCACAAGCACTGGCTGTCTGATAATCCCGATCATTTCGTCTCCCCCAAGGTTATTGAAAACACGGCTGAAGAACATGCCGCTTCTTGATACGATGGACGAGGTGAGGGAATCCGCTATTCAAGCTGGCTGGACCCGTTGTCTTGTGGCTTGGAGGCGAGGGTTTTGTCCAGAGGTCTGGACCTGTCCTTCACCGCGGGAGGCTCAAAACCGGGATGTAAGTTTGAGGCCATAGAAGCGGGGTGGCCCTGCGATGAATGTAGGAGAGCCGAACAAGCCGCCGGTGTTGCCCGCATCAATGAGATGGTTGTTGTCAAGCAGGTTGCTGGCAAAAGCCGTGAGGGCCCACCGGTCATCAGTGGCCGCGATGCCGAGGTTTGCGTTAACGAGATGTACCCCGCCTTGCCGGATCTCCAGCCCGGCGATAGGTTGATTTTCGATTTCAAAAAATACGTCGGAGCGATAGGTCCATGTGGCATTGCCCGTTAATTTGAGGGAACTGCTGATCGGCACAACGACTAACGCGCCAAGTGCGGTGGACCACTCAGGTTGCAGGCGAAAGCGGTTACCGGCAAAAACGCCGTTTTCGGCTTTGTCGTCGATCCGGGCGTCGATATGGGCAAGAGTGCCGAAAAGCTGGATATACTCGCCGACAAGGGCCCTGATCTCGCCTTCCGCGCCAATATTTCGGGCGGTGCCGGCGTTTTCTTGCCGGGTGACCCCGCCGGGGTCGAGTATGGTGACCTGAAAGTTATTGTAGGTTTGATAAAAGACTGACGCGGCAATATCCAACCGACCATCCATCAGGCGCGACTTGATCCCGGTTTCATAATTCCACATGACTTCCGCTGGTACAAAGGTAGTGCGCGCGGCAGGGGCGCCCCCTGCGTCTGTCATCGATGCGACTTCGATGACATCTGACCGCCGCCCCTTTGAAACTGTGACATACAGATTTGTATCGTGTTGCAGTGCATAGCGCAGGTTGAAACGTGGCAGCAGCGCGTCATAGCTACGTTTCTCCTTCACCACTGCGCCGGCGGTATCCACGTTGCCAAAATCAAGCAGCGGGGCACCGGTCAGTACAGAAGCGGGTAGGCTGGCGAAGGCGCCGCTTTCCCGGGTTTCATGCGCATAGCGCAAACCGCCTGTAGCCGAGAGCCGCTCGCTCACCGCGACGGTAACATCGGCGAAGGCCGAATAGGTGTGGAAGGTGCCGGTGTTACCGAACTGGGCGACATAGTAAATTGGGGGCAGGCCCTGCGCGGCCGTCAGTGAACCGATGGTGCCGTCGGGGCCCACACACGGAAGGCCGGGGATTAGTCCGGCCGCACATTGCAAAAAAGTGCCCTCTTCGGTTAGGAAAGGCACAGCCACACGCCCGTCTTCGGTGAAATAGCCTATCCCAATGAAGGCATCAAGGCTGTCGGCGGCGAAGGACGTGCGTATTTCCTGACTGAACTGGTCACCCGTGGCGTCTTCTGCAAATTCGGCAAAGATGGCCTGCGAGCCGTCTGCGTCGAAGACCTCTAGGCTGTCGAACTTGCGGTAACCTGTGACGGAGGTGACGGTCCAGGTTTCGCCCGCGGCCCAATCCATGGTCAGGTTGGCGTCGTAAAGTTCGCGTACTATACCAAGGGTGGCGCTGCCGAGGACATCGGCTGAAAGCGGGCCTGCGCCCCCAAGTTCTGCAAAGCTGAACGGGTCAGTACCGCCGCCGGTGGGGGCGAGGGTTCCTGATTTGAAACTGCTGCCGGTATCATCATCTTTTTCATAGTTCAACACCAGGTCGACGGTGAGGGTATCGGTGGGGAGGAGCCGAAGACTGCCGCGTACAGCAACGCGGTTGATGCCGTTCAGGTCTGGCTGCACGGTCCCACCTTCGGATTGGGAGCCCAGATCCCCGGCGATATTCTCAATATAGCCGTCGCGCCGACGGTAGCTGAAAGCCAGCCGACCCTGCACCGTCGAGCTTCCGCCCGTGACATAGCCCTTGGCCTCAAGGCTGTCAAAGTTGCCATAGCCGAGCGAGACTTCACCTTCAAAATCTTGCTGGGGTTTGCGGGTGATCACCGACACGGCGCCGATGGCGGCTGCGGTTCCGAACAGTGTGGCCTGTGGCCCTTTAATCACTTCCACCCGTTCAATATCAAACAGCTCAAAGTGTGACCCACGGGAGCGCGACACGTCGATGCCATTGAGGTACACCGAAACCCTTGGTGCAATTTGTGGCGACCCGCTATCGGAGGTGATGCCGCGGATTACAAAAGCCGGATTGTTGGGGCTTTGTTCCTGCACCAGCAGACCGGGGGTAAGGTCTGACAGCCGGTCAAATTCGTCCATGTTCAGCTTCTGGAGAAGGTCGCCGTCGAGGCTCGTAATGGTCAGGGGTACGTTGCGAATATTCTGCCCGCGTTTTTGGGTGGTGACGATCACCTCTTCAATGGTATCCGAAGCAAGAGCTGCGCCTTGAAAGATGGTCGTCAGTAAGGCAAATGTTGCGACGCTACTTAACAAACCGGAACCGTGGTCTCTGATCATCGACTTCCCCAAACCCGCTTCCATATGCCCCCTGGTCACGCATGCGAAGGACAGCTATATCACCCTAAGTTATGAAGATATATGAATTATTTGTTGTCTCATGGAGGAAAACCATCACAGGTGGCGGCGTATATTAGCCGGAGTGGTTGCAGGTTTATGTAGTGGGCCTTGTTCTTCCCAGGGTATAGCCAGCAGGCACTTGATTAACGGGGGCACTCCTGATTAGATTTGCGGCACGCACACGTTGGGGCGGATAAAGGGGCGTCGTGGCTGATACCGTAAAAATTGTGGTTCTGGATGACCACCGAATGTTTCTTGACGGCATTTCCATGCTGGTGGAAAGCATGGCTCCGCACTATGCGGTCAGCAATTTCCACATGCCGGTTAACTTGCTGGGCAGCCTCGAAAACAACACACAGTACGATCTGATCATCTGCGATCTGATTATGGACCAGATGAATGGGCTGGCCTTTGTTGCTGCGGCCCGAGCCCACAACAAGCGCGTGCCCATCCTGATGCTGTCGGGGATCAATACCGACCCTCCGATTGCCGAGATGGTGCGGCTGGGGGCCAGCGGATTTGTGCATAAATCCGCTGACAACGAGACCTTGCAGAGAGCCGTGGAGAGCCTGCTGGCTGGAGGGAGTTTTTTTGAAGGCTATGAAAAACTTGGCGGTATGAGCGCCGAACCGGTGGATAGTGTGCGGTTTGATGAGGCTTGTGCGCTGACCGACCCGTTGCCCAGCCTCGGAAAACGCCAGACTGAGGTGCTGAAAATGATTTCGCAGGGCGCATCCAACAAAGAGATATCAAACAGGCTTGCGATCAGCGAAAACACGGTGAAAACCCACCTGAGACACATATTTACGGCGCTGGGTGTGAACAAGCGAACCGCTTGTGTGCGCAAGGCGCAGGCGCTTGGCCTGATATGAGTGCGTGAGGCCGCCTATCGGCGTACTTTTGTCTGACTGGTTACACGTTCAAGGATGCGGTGCAGCGCGGCGGGATCGACCGGCTTGGCCAGAAACTGCATGTCAGGAACATGCGCCTGATCCGTGGCGGAAACCGCTGCGCCGCTCATGAGCACTGCGGGGGTGTCTTCATTCACTTCCTCGCGTAGCCGCTCGATCAGCACTATTCCGTCTGGTCCGGGGCCTAACATCCTGTCGATGATCAGCAGGCTGGGCACCTCAGGCGTTGCTGAAACGGGCCCGAGGACCTCATCCGCGTCTGCGCCGCAGATTACCTGGCAGCCCCAGTCTGTCAGCAGGCTTGCCATGGCGTCACGGATTGGCTCCTCATCGTCCACCAGCACCACAAGCGGGGCGGTTGCAAACCGGCTGGCGCTGCGGGCACTGCCATTATAAGCGTCTTCGGTCTGTGCAGTCCGGGTAAGTGACATCGCCAGCGTGAAGCTTGTGCCTTGTCCGGGAGCTGAAGATAAACCAAGCTTGATACCGAGAAGCTGGCACAGTCTTTTGACGATGGAAAGGCCAAGGCCAACGCCGTCCTGCGCGGTCCCGTTTCCAAGCTGTACATATTCGTCGAAAATGCGCTTCTGGTCGGCTTCGGGAATACCGGGGCCTGTGTCTGCAACGGTTATTATTGCCGTTTGGGCTGTGCTGGTGAGCCCGAGCGTGACGGCGCCACCTGCCGGTGTGTATTTCAGGGAATTAGCCATCAGGTTGCGTACGATACGATTGAGGAGAACGGGGTCCGTTGTACCCATGATGGTGTCGAACTGACCCGTCAGGCGGAGCTGTTTCTGTGCGGCCTGGTCCTTGAATTCATCAAGAACGGCCTGCATTTCGCGGTCAAGGTGTACCAAAGAAGGATTGGCGCGGATCGTGCCGCTATCGAGATGGGTTACATCAGTAAGCCCCCGCAGAAACTGACTTTGCCGCAGCCATGTCAGCTCGATTTTGTCCAGTAGTTCGCGCTGCGGCGCGGTCTTGAGGTGTTGCCGTAGTGCCTGAATGAAAAAGCCCTGCGCATGGATCGGCTGTGACAGGTCGTGGCTGGTGGCGGCGAGAAAGCGGTGCTTTTCTTCGTTCACTCGGCGGATAATCTCGTTTTGTGCCTTCACTTTTTCCATCAGCTCGCGGGAGTTGCGGGCGGTAATGGCTTCACGCATGTCCAGTTCGGCGCGTGCGCTTGTGATCATGCCGAAGCCAAAATACACAAAGGTGGCGAAGCCCAAAAGCCGGGTTGGCCACTCGGCAAAAATAAGAATGTAAAACGCAAGCGGCAGCAGCGCGAAGGCCGCCAGCCCGATATAGCCCGGACGGTAGGCGGAATTGGGGAACATGCCACCAACCGTGATGCTGAATACAAGCACGCAAGCGACAAAAACGGTGAAATATGACGACCAGTCGATCAAATAGATGGAGAAGGCGGACCAAAGGGCGCCGGTGAGGCAACAAATCAGGATATGTCCGTGCAGGTAGGCACCGACATTGGCGTGGGTTATCCCTTCTGGCAGTATCCTGGTGCCGTAAAGATACACGAGGCCGACCATCGGGGACGAAGCACAAAGCCAAAGGATGGCTTTCTGTTCATATCCAACGAAATACAGGATGATAAAATAGTTGATGATGATGAACTGGACGAACAGGCAGGACCCCACCGTCCGCTTCCTGAGCAAGGTTGCTTGTTCGACCCGCACATCTTTCAGGTCGTATGTCGGGTTGTCGCCCACGTCAGGCAGCCTCAACCGCCGAGCGGGTAGAAGTGCGTTCCCTGCCGTTTTCTGCCACCAGCGGCAACCGGCTGAGCAGCAGGCAAGCCACCAACCGCAGCCCGAGGGGAAGAAGCGCATAGAAAAAGACCAGAGTCATGAGCTGAAAGGATGAATTATCGCCACTCTTGTTAAAACCGACCGCCTCCAACACGGGGAAAGCCAACCCCATGGGTACGACAAAGGCCAGCTTTGACACCGAATTCTTGAGCGCGAGGAAAAGCCCTCCCAATCGGTTTTTCCCTTCCTGTTCGCCGGTGTACACAATATCGGCGAGCACGGAGGTGGGCATGATGGCATCGCAGCCGAAACAGGCACCCAGCAGCATTGAAACAAGCGCTGCGCCCATGATGCTTCCCTCACCGAGAAACAAAACGGCAAGCAGGTTCACGCAGCACAGCAGGATCGAAGCCTGCCAGGCAAAGCGTTTGCTCCGCCATTTGGACAGCATGACCCAAAATGGCAGAAACAGCGCGGTGGACAGCAGCAGCAGGCCCATAAACAGGCCAATCATCTGCGGGGCCTTGATCACATGGGTGACAAATAGCACCATAAGTCCGGCGGAAAGCGCGTTGGCAGCCTGGACAATCAGGAAACACAGGATAAGCAGGCGGTAGGGCGCGCTGGCCCATATGGTTTTCAGCGAAGCAACAAAGCCGGCCTTTCCTGCGGTGACGGCGCGGGTGCGCACAGGCACGAAGCGAAGAAACAGTACTAGACCGACAAGCGAGGTTATGAGTACAAGCTTCGCCACCAACGATAGCGAGGGCGCCACGGGCAGCGCGAGGGCAAAGGGCACTAGCGCCACAGTAAGCGCACCGATGATCTGGAATGCCGCCTTGGAACTTGCCAGCACCGATCGCTCGTGCACGTGGGGCGAAACTTCAAGCCCAACCGAGGAATAGGGCACATCAAGAACGGTGTAGAATAAAAAATAGAGGGCACTGGCCATCAGGAGATAACCGAGGCCCGCGCCCTCGGGCGGCATCAGCAGCAGGAAAACCGCCAGTGCAAAACCGGGCACACCCACCATCATCCATGGTTTTCGCGGGCCGAAGCGTGAGCAGGTTTCATCACTCATATGGCCGATAACGGGGTCGGTGATGACGTCGAACAGGCGTCCAGCGACAAAAATGCCGCCAACCAGCCCCAGGCCCAGTCCCAAGTCAACGGCGTAGAACGTGGGCACGAACATCACGAGCGCAAAACCACCCATCGCCAGCGGCGCTGTCAGAAAGCCATATGATATCAATTGCCAAAGCGTAAAACGGGAGCGTTGTTCCCTGTTGCTGTCTGCTGGTTTCATATCCCGCCTTAATGGGAGGTATCCCCATGGAGTGATTTGCATTTTCCGCATTTAAAAAAGCGACGTCAATCACCCTTTTGGGCGATTGTTTTGTGCTGTCCCTTGCCTGACCCTTGCCGAGCAAACCACGCTCAGGCTTTCAGGTAAAGGGTAAGCGACGATGACAGGCACTTCAGACGCCCGGCGGGACTTTCATTTTATCTCCGGCCTCCTTCGCGCCGGCGCCATCCTTCTTTCGGCTATTCTGCGGCAGAACCCAAAATTCCACGCAGGTATGACGCGTCCGGTGGGCCCTTTGTTCAGCAATCTGATTGGCTCCGCCAGCGTGGGCACGGAATTATCGACCATGGTGTCGGTGGCTCAACGCCAGCGTCTGTCACACGGGTTGTTTGACAGTCTTTACGCTGATCTGCCGAACGGGCGCCGCCCGGTGTTTGATACCAACCGGGCGTGGACAGCCAACCTTTCGGCGGTTACGGGGCTGTTCCCGGTCGCCAGGATGCTGTGCGGCGCGTGCAATGTAGCCTGGGTGATGGACAGCCTTGGCCGCCAGGTTCATTCCAGCGCGTTTGACGAGCAGCTCGGGCTGGGGGGCCTGCACACAGTACACCGCAAGGTCGAGCCAACGCCACGGAACACCATCCTGCCGCCAGACCTGTTTGAGCAATGTGGCAGGCTCAATTTCTGGAAAAACCTGAAAGACAGCTGCGCCCGTATCATCACTGGAGACAAGGCCGAGCCCTTGCCCGTGAGCGCTGTTGCCTGAGTAACAATCATTTTTACCAATTACCAATATTAGGGGAGGCGGGCTATGGCTACGCGCATCGTAACCACCAATAGTGATAGTGGCGTTGACAACATCACCGATACAGATCTGGCAACCGATATGAGCGACGGCTGCGACCTGTCGCTCCGCAAGGCCATAGGCAATGTCCAAAGCGATGATCCGATCGCCTTTGACCTGGACAGGAGTACAGAGGGCTTACAGAGTGACGCCATCACGTTCGCCTATCATGAGCAACTCGTCATTAACTCCAAGTTCACCACCAATGGTGACGTGGATGGTGACAGCGTCGCAGGCGTCACGGCTAGTGCTTTCCCCACGTCTCTGCTCGTCAATACCGATCCGTCCCTCGATACCGTGCCGGAAGAAGAACCTACTTTTACCGAAGGCGACGAGGCCATGTACCTGGCGTCCTCGGGCCGTCTGTCGGATAGCGACGGCGACGCAGATTGGGACGGTGGCACTCTTGTAATCCAGATCACCGGTAACAATACAGATGCCGATGAGATCGGTATTCAGGACAGTAATAACGACAGCATTGATATTTCGGTCTCGGGCACGGACCTGCTTGCGGGCGGTGTGACAGTAGGCACCCTGAGCGCCTCTGGCGGCACGGTCTCGGGCGGCACTGCGCTGACCATTACGTTCGGTGACAGCGCAACCAACGATATCGTGCAGGAAGTGCTGCGCAGCGTTACATACGAAAATACGTCAGATGACCCCAGTACGCTCACCCGTACCGTGACCGTTACGGCAACTGATGCCAACAACGGTAGCGCCACAGAAGATAAACCGTTTGATGTAGAGGCCGTGGAAGATGTGCCGGAGGTGTCTGCCACGGCTCTTGACCCCACGTTCACGCAGTACGGCAGCGCGAAAAGCCTGTTCTCGGGTGTGACGATGGATCCGATTGAGGCCGGACAAACTATTGCGGGTTTCACATTGTATGTTGATGGCGTGGTGGATGAAGGAGATGAATATCTCTACATCTCCGACATCACGGTTGCCCTTGTCGATGGTCGTTCTGCTTCATTTCAAAGCGGCCTTTCCTATTCTGTGAGCGCTACCTCAAGCGGGATGAATGTTGTGTTTTCATTCAGCAACTGGAGCCAAAGCAGAGTTGAGGATTTTGTTGAAGGTATTACCTACAGGAATACTGCAGACAGCCCAACAGTGGCAGATACGAGAACATTTTACCTTAGCAATATTTCGGATAGTGGCGACGGTATGGCAAGCGGCGGTATCGGCTCGACCGTGACGGTGGTGTTGGATGAAGGGCCAACTCTTACCGGCACGCCAACTGATATCCATGTCGAGATTGAAGAAGCATCGAATATTGACCTGTCGGCCGCAACGTTGGCGGACGAGGATAGCGATTTGATAACCATTGTGTTGTCTGTTGACACCGGCACATTAACTGCGACACGCGTAAGTGGGCTGAAAATAGGCAGTTCAGATTTGATAAACGGGCGGGAAGGCATGAGAATAGAGGGCCAGGCGCCGTCGGCATCGCCCAGCGAAGCAATTGGCGCAACGCTCACCATCTCAGGTACTATTGAAAATATTAACACATACCTGAGCGACCCCTCGAACATCCGGTATACCAGCGCAACTGGCGTCAAGGGCGATGACGCAGCAACTCTGACCATCCAGACAGGCTACCGTGGGCGTGATCCGGAAATCCTCGCGACCGTTAACCTTGATATCGGCACGCCGCCGGGTAATCAGGCTCCTTCCGCCGCGCAGCTTGACAGCACTACGGTTCAGGAGAATGTCTCGGGCGCGGTCGTTGGTCGGTTGTCAGCAAGCGATGCGGACGGGGACAGCGTTAGCTTCATCCTGACGGACCAACGGTTTGAGGTTGTGGATGGCGTCCTGAAGCTGAAGGACGGTATCAGCCTCGACTATGAAGCCGAAGCCACGGTGCGGATAGGTATCAATGCGTTTGATGGCGAGCATAACGGCACCAAAAAGTTCTTTTGGCTGACGGTAGAGGACGCGGATGAAGATGAGCCTGACAGCGGGGGCGACCCGGTGGTCGGCAGCGACGGGCCTGACGCCATTACAGGTAGCGCCGGCGGTGACGAGATTGAGGCCGGCGATGGCCGGGATACCGTGGAAAGCGGCGAGGGGGACGATAGTGTCAGCGGCGGTGGCGATGATGACCTGATCACCTCAGGTGATGGCCGCGACACCGTCGACGGGGGCACGGGGGACGACGACATCTCCGGCGGTAATGACGATGATCAACTTTTTGGCGGTGCGGGGGATGACACTGTCGATGGCGGGACGGGCGTTGACACCTTGCGCGGTGGCGAAGGCAATGACCGAATTATGGCCGGCGGTGATGACGACCTTGTGTACGCGGGCGTCGGGGATGATGGCGCTGACACCGTTGAAGGGGCTGACGGCAACGATTCACTGGGTGGCGGCGCAGGTAACGACAGCCTGACCGGTGATGGTGGCGATGATCTGATCTGGGGGAATGCTGGCGACGACATCATAAATGGCGGTGACGGCGATGATATTCTCCACAACGGGGCGGGCGATGACACGGTTTCCGGTGGCGCGGGTGACGATACCCTGTGGGCCGGAGACGGAGACGATACGCTGACAGGCGGTGATGGTGCCGATAATTTTGTCTTCGGGGCTCAATCAGGCAGCGATACTGTCACGGACTTCGACGCGGCGGAAGACAGCCTTAGCTTTGTGGATGGCACCACTTTCAGCGCCGTGGAGGATGTAATAGCGGCCGCCAGCGATGCGACCCAAGGCGGCGTGGATGGCGTAATGATCGAACTGGCTGTGGGGGAAAGCGTGTTTATTGCTGGCCTTGGCCTCGATGAACTTGGCGGCGTCACCATGACCTTCTGATCACTTATCGCGCCGTAAGCCCTTGGCATTGCAGCCTCGGTGTCCCTGCGGCGGTGAGGGTAATCCTGCAACCAAAACCAAGGCGAACAAAGGCGCCCATCCGGGGCCTTTGTTTTTGTCCGGATTATGGGGCTGGCATTGATGGCCCTTGATAGTATGGGGCAGGGCACGGAATCTTTTCTTCGATGGAAAAAAACGCAGTCATTTCCGCACGGTGGAAGCAACGAGACATGATTAAGCCGCAATTATAGTGTCCTCTGAATGGTGAAAGAACACATTTTCTAGCCGCAAACTTGGGCAGTTTTCGCTGTTTCAGAAGGACCCTATATGCAGAGTTTCTCTCGGGAAAATGGGCCGGACGCGGGGGAAAACAGTACTGATCGCAGTGACAGGTTTTTTCTCGCTATTACATGTGTGGGCGTTTTTACGCTCATATTTCTCTTTGGCGCACTCTCTGTCGTTGTCGGCTATTTCCCGGGGCCAGTGATTGAGCGCGCCTACAAGGGCGGCATGGCCTGGTATGACAAGCTGACCCGTCAGCATATCGTCTATGATACCGACCTTTGGGTAAAATCACGGTACGATGGCAAAGGGGTTACCTTCCGGGATTCCAACCGCATGCAGCCGGGTGTTACACTTTACACATCCGGTAGCGCGCCCGCGGCTTTCCTTGTCGATGAAGAGGGAAAACTGCTGCATGAATGGCGCTTGCCCTTCAGTCAATTCCATCAGACAGGAGACGGCGGTCCGGAGAACCCGCAACCGGACGAATATGTCTATTTCCGGCAGGCCAGGGTCGCCCCGGGCGGGGAGCTGATCGCCCTCTATGAAGGGGCAGGAGATACGCCATACGGGTATGGGCTGGTGAAACTGGACCGCAACTCCAAGGTTATCTGGAAATATACAGGACGCACGCATCACCAGTTCGACATCGCGCCCGATGGCCGCATTTTTGTCCTCACACATGCGATTGAAAGTGAGGTCATGCCAGTTTATGCCAATCTTGAGACCCCCCGAATTGATGACTATCTTGTAACCCTGTCGCCAGACGGGCAGGTGCTCAACACCGTGACGCTCCTGCAGTCCTTCGCAGATTCGCAGTATCGACAACTGGTTTACACTGTTTCGGCTTTCTCTCGTGCTGACCCGCTTCATACCAATACAGTGGAGTATATTGACGCGGCCAAGGCGGCAAACTTCCCGTTTGGCAAGGAAGGGCAGGTCTTGCTCTCTTTCCGTGAGACACATTCCATTGGTGTCGTGGACCCGGAGACCGGCGAACTGCCCTGGGTGGCGAGGGGGCCCTGGATCGGGCAGCACGACCCCGACATCCTGCCGAATGGCAATATTCTGATGTTCGACAACTATGGCAATTTCAAAACGCCGGAAGGGCGCTCCCGTGTGATCGAATTCAGCCCTGCAACCATGGAAATCGTCTGGCAGTATCGGGGAACCGCGGACGATCCGCTCGAGAGTGCGATCAGGTCGGACCAGCAGCGGCTCGCAAACGGCAATACCCTAATTACTGAATCGTCCGGCGGACGCATCATTGAAGTTACGCCCCAGGGTGATCTGGTGTGGCAGTTTGTGAACCCGGTGCGGGGGGGTGAAGAAGAAACACAGATACCGATCATTGCCTGGGCCATGCGGCTTGACCGCGCCGTATTGGACGAGGCTGTTCTCAGTGGGGAGAATACATTGGATAACAAGGAGATATCGCAATGAAAAAACTTCCGATCCTGATGGGGATGCTGGCAGTTGCCGGTGTATCGGCCTCAGCTCAGGCCTATGTGGGCCCGGGGGCGGGACTAAGCCTCCTCGGTGCGCTCTGGGCGCTGCTTATCGCAATTTTTGCCGCAGTGGGCTTCGTCTTTGCTTGGCCAGTTCGCAAATGGCTGCGCAAGCGCAAGGCGCGCCGTGCGGCCGAGAATATAAACGCGGAAACGCTACCGCGCTAGGGCGATCACGTGGATTTTTTTGAAGTGCCGATATCTTTTTTCTACATGGTCGATCGGAGCATTGGCGCGGTATTGCCTGCGGCAATGCGACTGGCTCTGTGGGCTCTGATCGCCTCAATTGTTACGATGGAGCTTTATCGCTTGCTTTCTCCGCAGGCACGCATCGCGGAACTGAAACTGCGGTTTGCTCAAAAGAAGCTGGCGCTCGACAGTTTCGACGGCGAGTTCGAAGACGCGTGGCCGATGATGCGCGATATGCTTGGGGCTGCGTTCCTGCGTGTTGGCATCGTACTGCCCAGCACACTCGTCGCAGCGCTGCCTTTTTTATTCCTTGTCGTATGTATCGACGGCGCTTACGCGGATGTGGACGTGCTTGGTCTCGGCCCCTCATGGGTGCGAGGCTGGGAGCCTGCCTTTATGGGAGCCATGATCGTCTTTTCACTTCTTTATAAACACTTCCGGCGTATCCAGTGAGCGGGAGCATCGAAATCGACCGCTGGAACGACGGTCTCGGGGGCTTTATCGAGCGCCATCCGGGAGTTGCCGCATGGCTTGGCAATATGGAAAGCCGAATGCTTCGGGAGCAATTGAATGAGGTCGGCATTGATCGTCCCATCTATATTGCTGGCGTGGCACGCGCGGGCAGTACCATTCTGCTTGAGCTTCTTGCCAGCCACCAGAGCACGGTGAGCCATCGGTACAGGGACTTTCCCCTTGTGCATGCACCGGCCCTCTGGTCGTGGTTCGTTGACCGGGCGGGACGCATTGATGATGTCGCGCATGAACGCGCGCACAAGGACCGTATCAAGGTGACACCCGAAAGCCCCGAAGCGTTTGAGGAAGTGTTGTGGATGCATTTTTTTCCCAATCGGCACCAGATGGGACAGAGCGCTGTCCTCGATGAGAACACCAGCAACAAAGCCTTTGAGGCTTTCTACCGTGATCATATTCGCAAGGTATTGCACTTGAGAGAGGGGCAGCGTTATCTCGCCAAGGGCAATTATAACGCCACCCGGTTTGCGTATCTTCGTCATATGTTTGCAGGTGCGCGGTTTCTTGTGCCGGTACGCCATCCCGAATGGCATGTGGCGTCGCTGATGAAACAGCACAGGCTTTTCATGGAAGCTGCGGTCAAGGACCCGCGTATTACAGACCACCTGCGTCGAAGCGGGCACTATGAGTTTGGCCCAGGACGCCGACCCGTCGACCTCGGCGACGGCAGGGCTTATGAAATTCATCATCTGTGGCAGAAAGGGGAGGAGGCCGAAGGCTGGGCACTTTATTGGGCCTCGATCTATGGCCATATAGCCGACCAGCTCGACCACGATGCCGAGCTAAAGGCCGCAACGGGTATCGTGCGCTACGAGGACATGTGTGGGGTGCCAGAGGCGACGGTGGCGGCTGTCATGGATCACGTGGGCCTTGACCATGGCGAGGTTCCGGCCAGAGCGCGAGAAATTGTCAGCGCCCCTTGCTATTATGAACCGGGTTTCACCGACGCTGAACGCAAAGCCATCAAACGACAGACAGCTGTGGTTGCCGCACGATACGGCTATACCTGATCTGGTCGTTAATCGTCAGGCTTGCGCAAGCTGTATCGGGGATGCTAGCTTTGCCAGTCAATAATAAAAACATCTCGCTTCGCACTGTGCAGACCGGACGAGCCATTAACAGCATATCTTCAGGGTTTGGTTGATACCGGCCTGCGGAGGCTCTTTTTGCTTGCCTTCTGGCACGCTGTCAGCGCGTTTCCTGCTTTCAGCCGTACTTTTGGGCATCTCGTCCGGGAATGTGAACACTCCGCATGGAGACAGCAGGGAGATACACCATGCCCGGAATTCGTTTTGCCGCGACAATGCTCGCAGCGATCCACCTTACATTTTCATTGCCCGCCTTCAGCACGCCGCCGGATGAATTTGCCGACCGCGTTGAGACGCTGCTCGAAAAATTTGGGGTGCCAGGCGCCACGGTTGCCATCGTCGAAGATGGCGCGGTAGCATTCGCCGACGGCTTTGGTCGCCGCAGCCTTGAGGCACGAGACGCGGTTGACGCGGATACCATTTTTGCCACCGGTTCGACCGGCAAGGCGTTCACGTCGGCCGCACTGGCCATCCTTGTGGATCGGGGGCAACTGGCGTGGGACGACAAGGTCATTGACCATATGCCTGATTTCCGTATGTATGACGCATGGGTTACGCGCGAAATGACCGTGCGCGACCTGCTCGTGCACCGTAGTGGGCTCGGTCTTGGGGCGGGGGATCTTCTTTTCCTGCCACGCAGCGACCTGAGCCGTGAGCAGACAGTGCGACGTCTGCGCCATATCAAGCCCGCCACAAGTTTCCGCAGCGGTTATGCCTATGACAATGTGCTCTATATGGTTGCCGGGCAACTGATTGAAGAAATTACCGGCGATACCTGGGAAACCTTCGTTAAGGCCAATATCTTCGACGTCCTTGGCATGAAGAATTCGACGGTCAGCGATGAAACATTGATAGCCAGCGTCAATCGCGCGCGGCCACATGCGCGGCTTAACGGTGCAATCCGCGGGATGGGAGATCAGGTGCCGCTTGACGAGGCGTCGGTGATCGCACCAAATGCAGCGCCCGCAGGCGGGCTTGCCATCAGCGCGAACGACATGACGCACTGGCTTTTGACCCAGCTTGACAAGGGAGCATTAAGAGACAGTGAGAAACGCCTGTTCAGTGAAACACAGGCCAAAGCGATGTGGACTCCGGTTGTGCTACAGCCAATTACGCCACTAACCGGAGATTTCAAGGTCACGGAACCGATGTTTCGCACTTACGCGCTGGGATGGACCGTGCAGGATTACCGGGGCGCCAAACTGGTCTGGCACGGAGGGGCCGTGTTTGGCTCTCTTGCCGCTGTTGCGCTGCTGCCTGAGCAAAATGTGGGCATCTATATCGCCGTGAACAGCGAAGAAGGAGAGATGGTCCGCGGGCTTCTGTATGAACTGCTTGATCATTATCTGGGGCTGCCGATGGAAAGTTGGCCTGAAAAGCTTCACGAAATGAAGCGCGACCGACAGCAGGCAGCTGTTGAAGTTGTGCAGGCGCCCGCATCGGCCCCGAAGGACGTTGGACCCTCGCTGCCACTGACGGGCTATACAGGCAAATACAATGATCCCTGGTATGGTACGATTTCTGTGCGGGAAGAATCTGGCGCTCTCGTGGTCGACTTTCCCCATTCGATGGGGCTTTCGGCGACGTTGGAACATTATCAATATGATACGTTCAGGACGCAGTTTAATGATCCGGTGATGGAGCCGGCCTATGTCACCTTCAACCTTGATGCCGAGGGAAAGGTAAGCCGGATTACAGCCAAGGCGATCTCCCCGATTGCTGATTTCAGTTTCGATTACCACGACCTGTTATTCACGCCGGCTGAAGAATAGATGTGAGGCATTTTCAACAGAATAGCGGCGGCAGAATGTTTTCCTGCCGTCGTGGCTTTTCGCGTCTGGTGGTGTTGGTAGCCGGGAGGTTCGCTAACCAAGAATATAGTGGCTGACATCGATGGATTTCTGACGGAAGCCTGCTTCACAGTAGGCGAGATAATAACGCCAAAGCCTGAAGAAACGCTCATCAAAGCCAAGCTTTTTTATTTCCGGAGCGGCCGCGTCGAAGTTATACCTCCAATCTTCCAGGGTCTGCGCATAATCCTGGCCAAAATCATGCTGGTACACCAGGGTCAGCCCTGCATCGCTGAATTCCTGCTTGAGAACCTTGTCAGACGGTAACAGACCGCCTGGGAAAATGTATTTCTGAACAAAATCCACGCTGCGGCTATAGCGTGGGAAACGGTCGTTTTCAATTGTGATGACCTGAATGCCAATGCGGCCCCCGGGTTTGAGGAGGCGCTTAAGCGTGCTGAAATAGGTTGCCCAATATTCCTGTCCCACTGCCTCGAGCATTTCGACCGAAACTATATGATCAAACTGACCGCTGATGTCACGGTAATCTTGAAGCCGCAGGTCAACCATGTGGTTCAGCCCCTGGCGGGTAAGCCGGTTCTGGGCGAACGCCAATTGCTCACGGGATAATGTTACGCCGGTGACGTGACAACCCAGTTGGCTTGCGGCGTATTCTGCGAAGCCTCCCCAGCCGCACCCGATCTCGAGTATACGGCCGCCTTTCTTGATGCCTACAGCTTCGGCAATACGGGCATATTTACGCCTCTGCGCTTCTTCGAGGGTTGAGGTGTTATCCTCGAACAGCGCCGCGGAATATGTCATGCTCGGGTCTAGCCATAACGCATAGAATTCATTACCTAAATCATAATGGAAGGAGATGTTGCGGCGGCTGCCGCTTTTGGTGTTGCGGTTTGCAAAATGCCGCGCCTTATCAAAAAAGCGCCAGCTCCGTGTCGAGGGTAAATGACCTTCAAACGCATCCATGTTGGCGGCCAGCAGACGCAACAGGTCTGTCAGGTCACCTGTGCGCCATTCTCCGTCCATGAAGCTTTCAGCGAACCCTAGGGCACCACGACGGACTGTCCGCGTGACGGCTGACCATGTAACAAAGTGAATTGACGCAGTAGGCATGCCGAGCTGGGCCGCCCCCGCGTAGGAGCGCCGGGCCCCGGACGGAAAGGTGACATCAAGATTGCCGGCTTTTATCTTGGCAAGTACAGCCGAGAGGAGTTTTTCCCTGCGGGTTGGTGCTTGCATGTGCGATGCGGGTGGCTGAAAAGTGCCGTCCATGGTTGTCCTCATGTTTTTGGGCCTGTACGCAACGAAGTGCGGCAAAATTTGTGCTGCGGCGGAGTTGGTTTCCGGTGAAAGGGCATGCCCTTCAGCCAAAGCTTGAGAGCTTCGTAATGAATGGCGGCGATCACCTTGACTGTCACAAACGGCATGCGCAGGAACAGCCCTAACAGGCGGGGCGTGTTCAGGGGGAATTGTTTGGCCGTCAGGCTTGCAGTCAGGCTTTTAGTCCCGTCCTTGCCAAAATAACTGATGAGTAAGGCAAACGTTCTTCCTGGGGGCCTGAGCCTGAATTCATAGTTTCCTGATACGTCAAAAAAAGGTGAAACATGTAGCTCCTTTGGCGCTGAATGAGGCAGCAGCCGGGAGCTGTTCATCAGGTGAACATAGGAATGGGTTTCCCCGAAAGTGTTATGCACTTCATACACTACGCCCAACAAATTCGTGTCAGCACCGTAACAATAAAAGAGCGTGATAGGGTTAAAGCCGTAACCGAGGATGCGCGGCATGGTTAATAACGAAACCTTGGTGGGCCTCGTCTGCGCGCCGGCATCTGTCACAAGGTTGCAAATATGGTCTTTCAATCCAGTTTTTGTACGGGCACCAAAGTCGCGCTGCCAAAGAGAGAAAAGGCCCAGCCGGTCCAGCGCAACGCCTGGAGCGGATACCTTGCCATCAAAGGCATCCAGATCCAGCAGCAGGTAGAAAACCGGGTAGCGAAAGGCGTGCACCCTGGGGTGATATCGTTTGTGCCATACCTGCCCTTCGTATATTGACGGCACCATTCCAGCTGTCATGCGACCCCCTGATAGATTGTTGTGAGCGTATCCGGCAAGCCGATGCGGGCATTTTGTGCGGGTTTCTGCCAGGGGCGGCTGGGGCTGCCAATCATCTCGGCGACTGAAAGGCCAGCCTGTATGCCGTCTTCGTGAAATCCATGACCAAGATAGGCACCGGCAAACCAGAAGTTATGCCGCCCCTGCAGTGCCCAGAGTCGCTGGCGCGCCAACGCAGCGTTTTGATCAAAAACCGGGTGGTCATACGCGTAACGTTGCAAAACCTTATCCGGGTCAATATCCCGATTGGGATTAAGCGTGACGATGACAGGGGTCTCCACGGGCAGGGGTTGCAACCGGTTCATCCAGTAGGAGACCGAGGGGCCTTTGGTGTCTGCCTGCTTATGTTCTATGTAATTCCAACTCGCCCAGGCCTTTGTCCGCTTCGGCATCAACTCGGTATCGGTATGGAGAACCACTGAGTTTTTGCTATAGCGAAGATAACGCAGCGCATGAGCCAGCTCCGGGGCAGGATGGTTAATCAGTGCCAGTGCCTGGTCGGAATGACAGGCAAAGACGACTTCGTTGAAAATTGAGATGTCGCCGTTGCTGGAACGCACGCGGATACCATTATTAAGGCGCGTGACCTCCATCGCGGCACAGGCAAGGCGGATGTTGTCTTGAAATGAATGACTGACGGCCTTGACATACTCGCGGCTTCCACCTGCCACAGTGCGCCACTCTGGGCGGTTCCGAAGCTGGACGAGGCCGTGGTTTCTGAAAAAATTCAGGAAAGATACGGCCGGATACTCAAGGATGTCCTGGCTGTTACTGGACCAGATGGCTGCCCCCATGGGCCCGAGGTGATCGCGAACAAAGGAAGGGCTATAACCCTCCGAGCTCAGTAGCTCCCCCAATGTCATGTGGCTGTAGGAAGGGTCGGTGCAATACTGGGCAGCTTTATCATAAAACCGTACAATACCGCCGATCATTGACCAGAAACGCGGACGGAAAAAATTTCCCGGCTGTGCAAAAAGCCCACCCCCGTCACCCCCTGAGTATTCAAAACGACCGTCGTCCATTGATACAGAAAAGGACATGTCTGTTTTTACTGAGGCGATGTCGAGATGGTCAAAGAGGGCGGTCAGATTGGGGTAGTTGGCCGGGTTATAGACAATGAAACCCGTATCGACAGGGAAGGTCTTGTCATCGACAGAGATGTCAACAGTGTGGGCATGGCCGCCAAGATAATTCTCTTTTTCGTACAGAGTAACATTGTGGGTTTTCGACAAAAGCCAGGCAGCCGACAGGCCGGTGATGCCGCTCCCGATGATGGCAATATTCTTGCCGGGCTTTTGCGAGTTTCGAGGGCGGTTTTTTCCTGCGTTGTGCAGCATAAAGCCATTCAATCCAAATTGTTTGCGATTGTAAGCTCTACGACGGAAGGAAGGACGTGGATCAGATGTTGGCGTTGCGAGGGGGCAGGCTGGCATGCAAAACGCCCCGTCTTTGGAAAGGCGGGGCGTTGCAAACCATCAAAGGGTTCAGGCGGTCAGGGGCGTGTCTGTCCGTCACCCATGACCTTGTATTTAAAGGTGGTTAGTTGCTCAAGCCCAACCGGACCGCGAGCGTGTATCTTGCCTGTGGCGATACCGATTTCCGCACCCATACCAAATTCACCACCGTCGGAAAACTGGGTGGATGCATTATGCATGACAACCGCTGAATCAATCGCATTCAGGAAGGTTGTCGCTGCCGCCGGGTCTTCAGTTACAATTGCGTCGGTATGGGCGGAGGAATGCTGCGATATGAAGTCGATCGCCTCGTCGAGGTTTTCAACAACCTTTACCGAGAGAACGGCATCAAGGTACTCCGTGCCCCAGTCTTCATCGCTTGCCGCAATAATGCGCTGGTCACATGCCTGGGTTGTGCCGTCACCGCGGAATTCACACTCTGGCATGGCGTCTAGAAGTTTGGGCAAAAGGTCTTTTGCGACCTGCTTGTCAAGCACCACGCTCTCTGTCGCGCCGCAAATACCTGTGCGACGGAGCTTGGCATTCTTGATCAGTGCCACGGCTTTCTCAAGGTTCGCAGCGTGGTGCACATAGGTATGACAGTTGCCGTCAAGGTGCTGCAATGTAGGAACCGCAGCTTCATCTATCACCAGCTTTACAAGACCCTTGCCGCCCCGGGGAATGATGAGATCAACATGCTCGGCACATTTCAACAGGTGGCGCACCGCTGCGCGGTCGGTCGTATCGACCACTTGAATGATTTCCTCCGGCAGGCCCGCAGCGTTCAGTCCGGCTTTCATGCAGGCAACAATTTCGCCTGTTGAATGATAGCTCTCGGATCCGCCTCGAAGGATGACCGCGTTGCCTGACTTCAGGCACAGGGCGCCAGCGTCCGCCCCGACATTTGGACGGCTTTCGAACACCATCCCGATTACGCCGATGGGAACGGCAACACGTTCAATCTTCAGGCCATTGGGGCGGTTGAAGGTTGCCAGTTCACGGCCCACCGGGTCGGGGAGCTCGGCTATGCTTTCGACGGCATCGGCCACAGCGCCGACACGGGCTTCATCAAGCATAAGCCGGTCGATAAAGGCATCGTTTTTGCCATCTTTACGGGCTTTGTTGATATCTTTTGCGTTGGCGGCCAGGATATCCGATGTGCGCGCTCTCAGGGCTGCGGCAGCGGCACGTAACGCGTCGTTCTTTTGTTTGGTGCTGGCGGTCGCCAGTTGGCGGGCGGCTTTGCCAGCATCTGCCGCAAGCTTGTATACATATTCCCTGATCTCGTCAGACATGACGGTCATGTAAGAACTCCTTTGGTTCTCGAGGTGGTTTATTGCAGTTCGAGCGCGCGATTATATGCAGCACGCGTGGTATTCTTCAGAAGGGTATCGAGTGCACCTTCATGATTGAGGGCATGCAGGCCAGCTTCCGTTGTACCCTTTTTGCTGGTGACGGAATTTCTCAGGTCAACGACCGTTTCGTCGGCGTCTGTCGCCATTTTTGCTGCGCCGGTAATCGTCTGAAGTACCAGCGCTCGCGCCGTCCCGTCGTCAAACCCAAGTTCCTTGGCCGCTTCAATATAGCTGTGCATGAACTGGAAAACATATCCCGGGCCGCTACCAGATACCGCCGTCAGGCGGTCAAGTTCGTCTTCTGACGCAACCCAGAAGCTTTTGCCGACGATATCGATCAGGTCTGTAACCTGGGTGCGCTGGGTGTCGCTGCAGCTGTCGCTTGCGAACAATCCGGTAGCGCCAAGCCCTACCAGGGCGGGGAGGTTTGGCATGACGCGTACTGTCGGTGCGTCGCCTAGAAGCTTACTGATCCGGGCCATGCTGCATCCCGCAGCTATAGACACAGCGCAGCCACCGGGCGCTATCCGCTTTCTGTAAGCCGGTAAAACATCGTCCACCATCTGTGGTTTGATTGCCACCATCACCATATCGAACCGGCGGTCGCCGAGATCAGCTTCAGCGCGCAGCAATTTGGCGCCCTCCGGAGGGTTCTCCGCCATGGGGTCTACAATGGTAAATGTGTGCTCTGTGTTCAGCAGCCAACGCCGCAGCATCGCACCACCCATTTTTCCACAGCCAATCAGCAGCACATTCATATGTTTCACTCCTTGTCTCGATCTCGGTATACGACCTTCAGCCAAGCATAGTGGCGCGGCGAAGGCCCGTTCGTCGTGGTCGGTGCGTATATAAGCAATTTTATTTAGAATACAAATGAAATATGATTTTATTGCGGCGTGGCGGTAAAAATATAAGCCTGCCTATAAACGGCCTTATATCTTTGATATAAATGTGAGATTGAAGCATATGGGATGACTTAATAGGGCCTTTTATAAAAAATGAGGCCTTGAAATTAATAGTGGTCAAAGTAATATTATTGCGCCTGATGAGTAGGCCCAAGAAGGGCGGACCAGCGAACCACAAAGGAGGCGACTGGTGAGTAACCAAAAGCGTATCGTAGTAAAAATTGGATCGAGTTTGTTGGCGCACAGCCAGCAGCTAACGCTCAGGTATGCATTCATGCATGGGCTGTTGAGTGACATCGCAAGGCTGAAGGAGCAGGGCTATGATGTTGTGCTTATGTCTTCAGGCGCGGTGGCGCTGGGTCTGAACGCTGTTGGTAAAACACCTGAAGACGCAGGGCTTCTGGATAAGCAGGCTGCCGCAGCATGCGGGCAATTATTGCTTTTGAACGCCTATAAGCAGGTGGCGCATGAGTTTGGTTTCGACATTGCCCAGATTCTGGTGACTATCGGCGACATGGAAGAGCGGCGCCGTTTTATCAATGCGAAAAATACAATAGAGCGCCTTTTCGAGAATGGCATCATGCCGATCGTGAATGAGAATGATACACTGACGACGGAAGAGTTGAGAGTCGGGGATAATGACCGTTTGGCTGCCAAGGTCGCGCAGATGATTCAGGCGGATCATCTTGTACTTCTTACCAGTGTTGATGGCTTGTATGATCGGCCGCCGTCAGAGCCCGATGCACAGTTCATCGAGCGGCTTGAGGATGTCAGTGAATATCTTTCCGCGACAGAAGGTACGAGCGTGCTGGGTAGTGGCGGCATGCTCACAAAACTGCAGGCAGCGAATATGGCCCAGCACGCCGGGTGCAGCACCATTATTGCCGAAGGTATTATCGAAAGGCCGCTTCTTTCGGTACTTGAAGGGGAGCGGCGCCATACAACATGTGTAGCGATGGGAACGCCTGCATCTGCCTGGAAAGTGTGGCTTACGAACAGGCTTCAGGTTGCGGGCAGCCTGATCCTTAACCAGAAGGCTGCGGAAGCCTTGTGTGCTGACCCCACGCCAATTGCGCATACCGACATTGTTTCCATCCATGGGAATTTCCACAAGGGTGACATTCTGCACGTGTATGACGAGCAGGGTCGGGAGATTGCGCGCGGCCTTACCAACTTCTCATCGGAAGAGGTGCTGGTGCTAGCAAGGCACCCTGAGGCAAGTACGGCTGAGCTCTTGGGGTATTCGGCTGTTCCTGATGTAATCACGACGAAGAATATGGTGGTGTTGAAGGAGAATCACCTTCCGTGGGATGTGCCGACCGACGACCATCAGGTGGTGGTGACACTTTAGTCGCCAAACCTGATGCCAGGCCGGGATTTGATCGCGCTTCATTGAATTGGAGCGCGATTTTTTGTGCGAAGAGGAGATCTGGTTGATATTTCGACATCTGTCGGGGATTTTTCACGCGCGAAGTGCCGCAGTTTTCCTCACATAATGGATATTTTTTTCGTTAATGTGACAGCGCTGTCAGAAAAATATAGACATATATGCCTAGTATTGCTATCAACAAAGAGACAGCGCTGTCATTGCGAGCGGGAAGAGTCGTGGCAGCCGTCGGGGAAATGCACATTAGAGTAGGGGAAGGTAGATGAAACCAGGAAATCTATACTATGGCCCCGTGGCGAGCACGATGTCGCTCATCCTTGCCATGGTGTCTGCGTCTGCTGTTACTGCACAAGATAGCAGTGCTGACGCAAATGTTGATGAATTTGAAGAGATCGTTGTCACGGGTATCCGCGGCAGCCTCCAGCGTGCCATGGATATCAAGCGTGATAGCC
Source organism: Kordiimonas aestuarii (assembly GCF_025574465.1). Taxonomy (GTDB): domain Bacteria; phylum Pseudomonadota; class Alphaproteobacteria; order Sphingomonadales; family Kordiimonadaceae; genus Kordiimonas; species Kordiimonas aestuarii. The sequence goes on along the minus strand of NZ_JAOBPP010000017.1, from coordinate 104,114 downwards.
GCGGTGTGGTTGATGCTATTTCGGCTGAGGATATGGGTAAATTCCCGGATACCAACCTGGCTGAATCATTGCAGCGTATCACCGGCGTATCGATTGACCGCCAAAACGGTGAAGGCAGCAAGGTTACCGTTCGTGGCTTCGGGCCTGACTTTAACCTTGTGACTCTGAATGGACGCCAGATGCCGGTTTCCTCGATTGAGGCAACTGGTGCGTCGGCATCCCGTTCATTTGATTTTGCAAACCTGGCATCCGAGGGTGTTGCCGGGGTTCAAGTATATAAAACCGGCCGTGCGTCGGTTCCAACCGGCGGTATTGGCGCGACGATCAATATTCAGACGACGCGTCCGCTGAATGACCCGGGTATGCATGCAAGTGTTGGTGCCAAAGCGGTATATGACACATCGCGCAACGATGGCAACCCGATCACTCCTGAATTTTCAGGCATTTACAGCAACACCTTTGCTGATGACAAGATTGGCGTGGCGCTTTCTGGTAGCTACCAGAAGCGTAAGGCCTCCTTCAATCAAGCAAGTGTGCCTGACGGATGGCGCGGTGCGTATCTCGGCTCCGAAAATAACTGGGGCACCTTGCCGCAGATTCCAGATGGCGGCACTGAGGCTGATATCAATGTTACCAACCGGCCCGGCCCGGACGATGTTTACGCCGTTCAGCAAAACCTGAACTACAGCCTTAATGACATCGACCGTGAGCGGATCAATGGTCAACTGACCTTGCAGTATCGTCCGGTTGACAATCTGACGGCGACGTTTGACTACACTTATTCCGAACACACCATTGCAACCACCCGGAATGATCTGGCTGTGTGGTTTGACTTTGCGAACACAAGCAGCGAGTGGACAGATGGCCCTGTGGCTGGTCCGGTCTTCTATTCCGAAAGCTTTGGTACGCCGACTGACCTTGCTATGGGCGGTGGCATGTTCGCAGTTAAAAACGAGAATAATTCCATCGGCTTTAACATCGAATGGGAACCAACTGACCGGCTGACGCTTGAGCTTGATGCTCACAGCTCCAGCGCTAAATCCGGTTCGGACAGCCCGTTTGGTACAAATGCGGTGATTGGTACAGCCAGCTTTATCGTGGCACGTCAGTCAATCAACTATACGAACGAGTTTCCTGTTCTCTCGGTTGATTTTGCACCTGGCGTAACCGGTATTGATCCGGCGCTGAGAACCTCAACCGGTTCCAGCTTCCGCAATAGCTACATGCGGACCGAGATCAAGCAGGCGCAACTTCGTGGTGCCTACGATTTTGACACCAGCCTGATTACCAGCGTTGATTTTGGTGTTTCATACACTGAAAACAAGGTGCGCTCGGCATACTCGAACGTACAGCGCGACACTTGGGGTGGGGCAGGCCCGGCTTCCGATATTCCGGATGATATCTTTGAATTGACAACCATTGCCGACAAGTTCGACCAACTGAGTGGCAGCGATGACCCGGGTTTGCTCAATGAAATGTTCCTTTGGGACTTTGAGCGCATGGCCGGCATTATCGACGACCTCTATGGCGCTTGTGGTGGCACTGGTCAATGTGCGACCGACAACTATTCAACGGACCGTCGCACCACTGAGGAAAGCATCAGTGCTTACCTGCAAGCCAATACGGACTTCGAGATTGGTGAGCGTCCCGCGCACGTAACCTTCGGTATGCGTTACGAGAAAACCGACGTTGCCTCACAGGCGCTTGTACCCATCGCGATTGGCACCAATTGGGGCGGCGCTAACGAGTTTGGCGTGATCTTCTCAAGCGACCAGGATTTCACGGAACTTGAGGGTGAGTACGAGCACTGGCTTCCGGCGATCGACTTTGACGTCGAGGTTGTGGACAATGTGATCTTCCGCGCAAGCTACAGCGAGACGATCACGCGCCCGGGTTACGCAGATATCCAGGGTGGCCAGACCGTGAACGAGATCTTCCGGGTTGACGGTGGTACCGGTAATCAGGGTGATCCAGGCCTGCTGCCATTTGAATCGAAGAACCTCGATTTCTCGGGTGAATGGTACTACGACGATGCCAGCTATTTCTCCGTTGGTTGGTTCCACAAGGACGTAGACAACTTCATCGGTGTATCTGAAATTCAAGCGACACCATTTGATCTTCCGCACCCTTATGGCGGGGCTCGTTATCAGGCTGCGGTGGCGGCCCTTGGTAGCAATGCCGACGCGACAGCAATCCGTAACTGGATTTTCGAGAACGCGGACCCAAGCACGGTCGAAATCACCGGCGTCGATTCAAACGGCAACTACACCGGGTTTATCTACGGTGTTGAGGGTGAAGACCCAACCGTTACGTTCGACATCACGGTGCCAATCAACCAGAAATCAGCAAAGCTGAATGGTTGGGAATTCGCCCTGCAGCACACCTTCGGTGACAGCGGCTTCGGTGCGATGATCAACTACACCATGGTAAACGGTGATGTGGACTTCAACAACGAGCTTCCAGCCAGCGTAACGCAATTTGCATTGCTGGGGCTCAGCGACAGTGCCAACTTTATCGGCTTCTACGATAAAAATGGCCTGCAGGTGCGGGTGGCCTATAACTGGCGTGACAAGTTCCTGAATGCGACGACCACAGCCGGCGGCCCGAACAACCCATCATACACCGAGGCCTACGGGCAGTGGGATGTGAACGTCAGCTATGAAGTGATGGAAGGCCTGACCGTATTTGCCGAAGGTATCAACATCACCAACTCGACGCAGCGTTTGCATGGTCGCCATGTCAATAACGTGCAGTATGTCACGCAGGGCGGCGCACGTTACAATCTTGGGGTTCGCTATAACTTCTAGGCTTGGCTTTTAAGTTAAAAAAACCGGAGAAAGCCGTTGGAGACGACGGCTTTTTCCTTCTAAGGTAGGTCTCAAAGGGAAGGTCGCAGGGCTTGGGTGGCCTCACCAATTGTTTGAGTAGGGGGAGGGAAGTGTCCATGAGTAACCATGTTCTGTTGAACAATGTAGATCATAAAGACCTGAAAATAATCACAGAGCGCTCGGCCAGATTTGGCGACGACGTCATGTATGGCTTCACTTTTCCCTTCGAATTCCGGAACATTCAGGCGCATTATCCGATTTTCTTTCAAAAGGACCCTAACAGCGACAAATATTACCCTGTGGCGATGCTGGGTCTGCAACAGGGCGAAAACCTGTTTCTTGGCGAGCACGGCTGGGACGCTGACTATATCCCTGTTGCAATTGAGCGGCAGCCCTTCCTGATCGGCTTTGAAGGCGCTGACGGTGACGCGCACACAGTTGTGCATGTGGATATGGATAGCCCGCGTGTCAGCGAAACCGAGGGTGAGCCGGTTTTTCTCGAACACGGTGGGAACACCCCTTATCTGAACCGCGTGGCGGCGCTTCTGGATGCGCTGTATCAGGGCGACCAGGAAAATGCGCGTTTTGTGCAGGCGCTTGTTGAACACGACCTTCTGGAATCCTTCACTCTGGATATGGAACTGAAAGACGGTTCAAAGAACCGGCTGGCTGGCTTTTACACCATCAATGAAGACAAGCTGGCTGTTCTGGATGGCGACGTCCTTAGCGCGCTTCATAAGGAAGGTCACCTGCAGGCCATTTATATGGTGTTGGCGTCGCTGTCGCACATGCGTGAGCTCATCATGCGAAAGAATGCCCGCCTCTGATATCGGAAGCGACTTCGAAAGAACTGGATCGTGTTAGCGGTAGAAAACAAGATCAAAGAGATTGAGGGTGTGCGGCCGGACGCGCTGCCGGAACAGGTGTTTTCGTCGCGGGAGCCATTGGTGCTGAAAGGGCTTGTGAGCGATTGGCCCCTTGCGAAGGCAGGGCTTGAAGGCGCTGATGCCGCACGGCAGCATCTGCTTGAGCACTATGACGGTGCGACCGTGGGGGCTTCCCTTGGTGATCCGTCAGCCAAGGGGCGTGTGTTCTACAATAAGGATTTCACCGGCCCAAACTTTAAAATGGTCCGTGCCAGGCTTGATGCCATCCTCGAAAAGCTCGCTGATCATGAAGGCGACGCTGAACCGCCATTGATTTATGTGGCATCTACAACCATCGACACCAGTTTGCCGGGTTTCCGCACGCAAAACGACCTGTCATTTGAAGGCCGCAGGCCGTTGGCAAGCATCTGGATCGGCAACCGCACCCGGATTGCCGCACATTATGACATGCCTGACAATATTGCCTGTGTAGCGGTGGGGCGACGGCGTTTCACGCTTTTCCCGCCGGACCAGCTTGAAAACCTGTATGTCGGGCCGCTGGATGTGACGCCAGCTGGTCAGGCGGTCAGTCTCGTAGATTTTAGCGAGCCGGATTATGAGCGTTTCCCCAAGTTTCGCTCTGCGGTGAAGGTCGCACAGGTGGCGGAATTGGAGCCGGGTGATGCCATCTATATTCCCGGCATGTGGTGGCATCATGTCGAAAGCCTGAGCATTTTTAACGTGCTGGTGAATTACTGGTGGCGGGACATCCCTGCATACATGGGGCCACCCATCAATGTGCTGCAACATGCGCTGATGACGATCCGTGATTTGCCCGCGCATGAGAAGAAGATTTGGCAGGATATTTTCAATTTCTATGTATTTGAAAACAAGCCAGAAAATTTCGAGCATATTCCAGAGGAAAGCCGGGGTGTGCTGGCACCAATCGATGAAATGACGGCAAGGAAACTGCGGGCGTTTCTATTGAACCGGCTGAACCGGTAATAGTGTAAATTCAGGGGTGGGCGAGTGATGCAAAAAGACAATCAAATTCGCAAGGTGGTAATTGCGGGCGGTGGCACTGCGGGCTGGATGGCGGCGGCCGCTATGTCCAAGGTGCTCGGTAAAGCCCTTGAGATCAAACTGATTGAATCCGAGGAAATTGGCACCGTCGGTGTGGGTGAAGCGACGATCCCGACCCTTCTGACCTATAATCGCCTGCTGGGCATCAACGAGCAGAAGTTCATGGCTGCGGTCAAGGGCACCTTCAAACTGGGGATCGAATTTGCCAACTGGAAGGCGCAGGGGGAAAGCTACATCCACTCCTTCGGCATCACCGGCAAAGACCACTGGACAGCCGGTTTTCAGCATTTCTGGCACCGTGGCATGGAAGAAAAACATGCTGCGGATTTTGGTGAATATTGCCTTGAGCTGAAGGCGGCGCTCGAGAACAAGTTTGCCCACCTGCCGGAGCAGGGCCTTAATTACGCCTATCATCTGGACAGCAGCCTTTATGCGAAGTTTCTGCGCGGGATGGCTGAAGAGCACGGCGCCGAGCGCATCGAAGGCAAGATTGTTGAGGTGATGCAGCACGGTGATACCGGGTTCATCAGGGCCCTCAAGCTGGCATCCGGACAGATGATTGACGGGGACTTCTTCATAGATTGCTCCGGTTTCCGTGGGCTGTTGATCGAACAGACACTGCACACCGGTTATGACGACTGGACACACTGGCTGCCGTGCGACAGCGCCATCGCTGTACAGACGGAAGCGGTCAGCGAACCAATCCCTTATACCCGGTCCATCGCGCACGATAGTGGTTGGCAGTGGCGTATTCCGCTCCAGCACCGGGTCGGTAACGGCCTTGTTTTCTGCAGCCGGTACCAAAGCGACGACGACGCGATTTCAACCTTGATGAGCAACATCGAGGGCAAGCCACTGATTGAGCCGCGTGTGCTCAAGTTTCGCACAGGGACACGCCGCAAGCACTGGAACAAAAATGTGGTGGCTCTTGGCCTATCCAGTGGCTTCATTGAGCCGCTGGAATCAACCAGTATTCACCTCATACAGCGGGGTATCCTGCGGCTGATGCGTATGTTCCCCTCTCACGGTGTAAAGCAGTCGGACGTCGACGAGTTTAACCAGCAGACAGAGTTCGAGACCGAAGGCATCCGGGACTTCATTATCCTGCACTATCATGTGACTAACCGCACAGATACGGCGTTCTGGCGGCAGTGCAGAACCATGGATATCCCGGACACTTTGCAGCACCGGATTGACCTCTTCCGGGAGACCGGGCGGGTGTTCAAGAATGCCGATGAATTGTTCGCTGAAAATTCATGGATACAGGTCATGCTGGGGCAGGGCATAATGCCTGAACAGCATCATCCGGTCGCCGATGTGATGAGTAAGGAAGAACTGGTGAATTTCCTTGACCATGTGAAAAGCAATGTAGCCCGCACGGTCGCTGGCCTGCCAAGCCATCAGCAATATATTCAGCGCTACTGCAAAGCATCGGAATGAAGCAGCAACTCAGGGGCACCTGCCTTGCGCTGCCATTTCTCCTGACTGCGGCATGCGGTACACAGCCGAGCCTTGATGTAAGCCCGGCAGCCAGTGTGGGTATCAGCCAGCCGCATTTTGACGTCCGGATGGCCGCACTGGAGGGTGATATCAAGGGCGGAAAATTCAAGGATATCCATAGCGTGCTGGTCTACAGGGATGGTGCGTTGCTTTATGAAAACTATTTCCGCGGCACAAATGACCATATTGACTTTGAGGGCGGCGTCAAACGTGTGCCGGGGGAAGAGGCTATGTGGTGGGATGCCGACAAGCCGCACTATGTAGCGTCTGTTACCAAGGCGATAACCGGGATTTTAGCCGGTATCGCCCTTGATGACTTGAACGCAACCGCCGGCGCCAAGGTCAGGGATCTGTTGCCTCCTAATCTGGCCGCAAAGCTGACAGGCAAGGCCCGCCAGCTCACCTTGCACCACCTTTTGACAATGACAGCGGGTTACCGCTGGGATGAGTGGACCGATGATGACCTGGTAGCGCTTTGGCAGTCGGACGACTTTGCCACGTTCCTGCTCGCGCGGGAGAACCAGGGGCCCGGAAGTGAATGGCGCTACAACAGCGCCGTGCCTAACCTTGTGCTACGCATTCTGGAATATCAATTGGATGAACCCCTTGCCGCATGGGCCGACAAAAGGTTTTTCAAACCGCTAGGGATTACAAATTACCGTTGGGGACAGCAACCCACGGGCACCCCAGAGGGCAGCGCCCGTCTCTATTTGACCCCAAAGGACATGTTAAAAGTGGGCATCATCGTGTTGCAGAACGGCCGCTGGCGCGCGCAACAGATCATTCCGGCGTGGTGGGTCGAGGAAATGACCACGCGGCAGGCAAGCCCGGAGGGCGCGGGCTACGGCTATTATTTCTGGCTGCGTGAGGTGGCTGGGGTCCGCTATCTCTCAGCCGATGGGGATGGTGGACAACAGGTCAATATTTTCAAGGACCAAGGTTTGGTTGTTGTAATGACGCAGGGAAATTACGGCGAGTGGCCGCTTTATATGGAGCAGGCGCAAAGCATTATGGCCAATTATATTTTCCCCGCTCAAGGTGTGGGAAAACCCCGACCCTGACAAAAGGCCGGGGCGCCCGGTTTTCTATTGCCAGACTTTGACCCAGTCGATCTCATAGCGTGCGGGAAAGGCTGCCTCGTCTATGCCTTCCTTGCCACCCCAGTCACCGCCGACCGCGAGGTTGAGGATAACATGAAACGGGTGATCGAAAGGCCATTCAGCATGGCCATCGTTATCCTGTCGGGTAAAGGCGAAGAATTGATCGCTGTCGATAAACCACCTTATTTCACCGGCATCCCACTCAATAGTGTAGGTGTGGAAGGCGCTTGAAGCGGTATCCACGGTGATATCCTTGCCCTTTTGGGTGTTAATGCGGTGATTGTAGGCCTCGGTGTGGACCGTGCCATGTACATGACCCTGGTCGAAGCCAACATGTTCCATAATGTCGATTTCGCCCGATTTTGGCCAAGGGCCATATTTCGCTTCATCCGGCATCATCCAAAAGGCGGGCCATGTGCCCACGCCCGACGGCAATTTGGCGCGCATGGCAATTTTACCGTAGGTCCAGCCCGGGATGCCTTTTGAGGTGATCTTGGCAGAGGTGAACTTGTCACCGCCGCGCGCCTCAATCACCAGCTTTCCATCCTCCAGGCGCAGGTTCTTCTCATCCGCAGTATATGTCTGTTTTTCGTTATTGCCGAAATAGCAATTTTTCGGGCAGCCGTCGCCTTTGACAATATGCCAGGCATTTGTGTTCAAGGCGGTGCCATCAAAATCATCTGACCACACAAGCTTCATGTCGTCGGCAAATGTTGGTGCCGCCATGAACCCGTGTGTCGACAAAATCAATGCGGCCGATAAGGTTTTCAGTGTTTTCATATGTCCCTCTGGTTCAGGTTGGTGTTTGTTATTTTTCACGCTTTTGCAGGTCTTCGACGAGGGCTGCATGTGATTTGGCCGTAATGGGGTAAAACAACATCAGGACGCCGGATGCCAGGAGCGCCATCATGGGAATGAGTGTGAATATGTCGCGGATGCCGTCTGTGGTTTCGGCTGAGGTGGGGGTTGCTGGTATATAACCCGTCAGGTCCAGCAGATGTCCTGCGATATAGGCGGAAAGCCCAATGGAAACTTTCTGGAATGACGAGGCAATTCCGATAAGCAAGGATTCGCTTTTGAGCCCGCTAAGGTGGTAGCCATACTCAATTGTGTCCGGCAGGATGCTCCAGAAAATCACCGCATAGGCGCTAAGGCCGATAACCGTGATGGTGACGCCTAAATATGCAACAAAAGGCGCATGCACTGCAGCGGAATAAAGCACGGCAAGGCCGATGGTGCCGATAATACTGCCAAGTATCCACGCGGTCTTCTTGCCGATTTTCAGGGTTAATACGGACCAGAAAGGAATGGTCAGGAGTGGTGCCCCGCTCATGATAATGATGGCCGTGTTACCTGATGAGCGGTCACCGATATGGCTTTCAAAATAATAAAGAATGGTCTGCCCGACAGTATTGGTTGCCACAGTAACCAGGCTGATGCCGCCGACAATCAACAGGAAAGGTCGGTTATGGAAAATTGCGACCAGGCCTTCTTTCCCGCTTTTGGGAGCGCTGTGGCGATTGATAGGATTGGCGGATTCTTTGCTTAGAAAGGTACAGGCGACCAGCACAACAACGGCTATAATACCCGCGAACAGCCCCATCAAGCCGAAGGCGGTCGCATCGTCAAAATTTTCCTGCAAGGTCTTGGCAGTGAAACTGACGCAGACACCGCCCAGGAAGCCAAAATACATGCGGATGCCAGCAAGGCGTGTGCGGCCATCAAAATTGCGAGTAACGCGCGCGCCTAACGCCGAGTAGGGAATGGATACAACAGTATATGCCGTACGGAACAGGAGGAGCGCGCCGCTTGCGTAAGCGATCAAATGCGCTTCCGAGCTCATTTCCATCGGTGAAAAGAGCAGGATAAATGAGGCAGAGAGAGGTATGCTGCCAAACAGGAGGTAAGGACGATAGGGCCCCAGCCGACTTTTTGTCCGGTCCGCGATATATCCCATCATCGGGTCTGAAATGGCATCCCACAGGCTGGCGATCAGAAAGATCGTCCCGACGATGCTGCCGGACAGGCCCAATACATTGGTGAAAAAATAGAACAGGTAAAAGCCTGTGCCTTGCCAGAAGAGGTTGAGGGCAAAATCCCCCGAGCCATAGCCCAGAAATGTCGGTAGTTTTGAGCGTAGAGCCCGATCTTTTGCCATGACATCGTCACCAACTCTTTGGGCAGGCTGCATAAATGAAGTGACAGCGCTATCATGTTTGCGTGACAATCGCAACGCGCTTGTTATAGTGGAGCGGGCGCATTTGGGCATGTATGCTGCCTTATTGGATCGATGGGCGGAAATCTAGTGAGCATTGTGAAGACAAAAAATGCAACGATGAGTGACGTGGCGCGGCTCGCTGGTGTGTCGATGAAAACTGTCTCGCGTGTGTTCAATAAGGAAAAATATGTCAGCGAGGATAAAAAGAAAAAAATCCTCGAGGTAGCGGAGCAGTTGAACTTCAGGCCGTCATTGCAGGCACGTGGTCTGGCGGGCAGTAAATCTTATATTGTCGGACTTTTTGTCGATGACCCCAGCGGCGATTACATCAGTAAGGTCCTGCGCAGTATATTGAATAGATGCGAGAGCATCGGCTGCCATCTGGTGGTGGAAGTATTTCGCGAACGCGGTAACGAGGCAAAGCTTCGGCAGGTTCTGAACAGCATCCGCTTTGATGCGGTCATCCTCTCCGCCCCGATCTGTGACGATACCGTGGTGCTGAATGCCCTTCGCGCCAGCGGAGTACCGACGGCACGCATCGCTCCGGGCGTTCAGGCGGACGATATGGTCCGTGTCTCGATTGATGAATTTCAGGCGGCTTTCGAAATGACCGAATATCTGATCGGCATGGGACATGAACGCATCGGGTTTGTTAAGGGCGATCCCAATCACTCCTGCTCGCTCGACCGGGAGCGCGGCTATGTGCGTGCGATGCAGACACATGGACTTCGGGTTAAAAACGAAATGATTGTGCCGGGCCTGTTTTCATATGCCAGCGGCCGTCAGGCGGCGGAGCTCCTTCTTGCGCTGGAAGAGCGTCCTACCGCTGTTTTTGCCTCCAACGATGAAATGGCGGCTGGCATCCTGGCTGTTGCAAGAGAGAAGGGGGTGCGGGTACCCGATGAGCTCTCCATCGTTGGTTTTGATGACGATGCCATTGCCGCAACTGTCTCGCCCGCGTTGACGACTGTTCGGCAACCTGTTGAAGAAATGGCTGGCGCGGCCTTCGATATGGTGATGGGAGAAGATGGCGAGGGCGAGAAAATATTATCGTCCTCACACGGTTTTACCCTCTGTGTGCGGGATTCCGTCGCTGACCTCAGGGTCCGTTAGGTCTTTCGTGACACATGATATGATAGCGCTGTCATATTTTTCTGGACATTTGTGGCATTTTCGGTGATTTTTAAATGACAGCGCTGTCTTATTTTATTTGAGCCGCGTGACATCATAATCGTTCCTTGTGGTGGTGGAAGGCTGCAGCGAACGACTGTTTACATCATTTTAAATGGATGACCGCAGCGTCCCCGTATTTGGAGAAGAGAATGTTCGCTCGTTTCCGCTTTGATAAGTCGAAAAAGCTAAACACCATCGCCAGCCTGATGTTGTGCTGTTCCGTGCTGCCATATGGGGCGGCCTGTGCAACTGATGCCTCCTTGTGGCCACAGGTTGAAAGCCCGGTCAAGAAAGAAGCGGCGAGCGAGGCTCGCATCAGGGAATTTTTGTCCCAGATGTCGGTTGAGGAAAAAGTTGGCCAGATCATGCAGGTCGAAATCCAGTATGTGACGCCAGAGGACATAAAAAAATATCATGTTGGCTCAGTGCTTAATGGCGGCGGTTCTTTGCCACAGCGAAACAAGCATGCCAAGCCGTCAGAGTGGCTCGCACTCGCGGATAGCTTCTACAAGGCATCAATGGACACATCGGATGGTGGTCTTGCTATCCCTATCATCTGGGGTAGCGACGCGGTGCATGGCCATAACAACGTTATTGGCGCAACCATTTTCCCGCACAACATCGGGCTGGGGGCCGCTAACAATCCGGCACTCATGAAAAGGATCGGCGAGATTACCGCCCTTGAGATGCGTGCGACAGGCATTGATTGGACTTTCGCGCCAACGATCGCCGTTGCCCAAAATGATCGCTGGGGCCGGACTTATGAAAGTTATTCCGAGAACCCGGAGATTGTTAAAGCCTATGCCGGAAGCATGGTGCTTGGCTTGCAGGGCAAGCCGGGAACAGAGACCTTCCTTGACGTGAACCATGTTGTTGCGACCGCAAAACACTTCCTTGGCGATGGCGGCACCGCAGATGGTGACGACCAGGGCAACGCAAAGATATCGGAAAAAGAACTGCGCGATATTCATTCCGCCGGTTATGTATCCGCCATTGAAGCCGGGGTTCAGACTGTTATGGCCAGCTTCTCCAGTTGGAATGGCCAGAAAATGCACGGCAGTAAATATCTGCTGACCGATGTTCTGAAGGGGCGGATGGGTTTCGACGGACTTGTTGTTGGTGACTGGAACGGCCACGGGCAGGTTCCGGGGTGCAACAATGCATCGTGTGCCGCGTCTGTGAACGCAGGGCTGGACCTTTTCATGGTGGTTGAAGACTGGAAAAAGCTTTACGCCAATACGCTTGAACAGGTGCAGGCTGGCGAAATTCCCCTGGACCGGCTTGATGATGCGGTTGCCCGTATTCTGCGCGTCAAGCTTCGTGCAGGGCTTTTTGAAAAAGGCATGCCCTCAGGCCGTGGTGTTGCCGGGCAAGACGATATTATTGGCCGTGCTGAGCACCGGGAAGTGGCGCGGCAGGCCGTGCGGGAAAGTCTCGTGCTTCTGAAAAATAACGGCCATGTCTTGCCGCTGAAGCCAACACAGACAATTCTGGTCGCTGGGGACGGTGCCGACAATATCGGTAAGCAAACCGGCGGCTGGACAATCAGTTGGCAGGGCACAGGCAATGTGAACAGTGATTTTCCAGGGGCTTCTTCGATCTATCAGGGTATTAAAGAAGCTGTTGGCGAGGCGGGTGGTGAAGCTGTCCTCTCGGCTGATGGAAGCTTTGACGAAAAACCGGATGTTGCGATTGTGGTGATCGGTGAAGAGCCGTATGCCGAAGGGCAGGGCGACCTCGAAACACTGGAGTTTGAGCCGGGCGCGAAAAAAAGCCTGAAATTGATCAAGTCCTTCAAGGATGCCGGTATTCCGGTTGTGACGGTGTTCTTGTCCGGCCGTCCGCTTTGGGTAAATCCTGAACTCAATGCTTCCGATGGCTTTGTTGCAGCCTGGTTGCCGGGCACGGAAGGTGAGGGAGTTGCTGACGTCCTGATCGCAGACAAAGCCGGACAGGCGCGCCATGACTTTAAAGGCAAGCTTTCGTTCTCATGGCCGAAATCACCGCTTCAGGACACGCTGAACAAGTACCACGAAGGTTATGATCCGCAGTTTGCGTATGGATATGGCATGACCTACGCCAGCGATACGGAAGTGCCGATGTTGGCTGAAGATGTCGAAGGTGTGCAATCAGGAGATCTGTCTGATATCAAGCTTTACGCAGGCCGTACCATCGCACCGTGGATGATTATCCTCAGCGACGAAGGCTCTTATGCTCAGCTAAGTGGCGCCTATGCTGCGCTGCCGACAGGGTCTGGCAAAATCAGTCAGGTTGACAAGGACATTCAAGGGGACGCGCTGCGGCTTGAAATGAATGCAGCGACAGCAGGCAATATTGCCATCAGTGCCGGACCTGCGCTTGATTGGTCAGCCGAATACACCAGGGGCGCGGCCTTCACATTTGACGTTGATATCGAAAGCGTGGAAGGCGGCAGTGTCAGCTTGCAGTGCGGTGAGGACTGCACACGCACCTACGACTTGTCCGTCGTGTTTGAGAACCTTGAAGGTAAGGGGTGGCAGACGGTTACTTTGCCGCTTGTGTGCCTTGCCGATGAAGGCGACACATTTGATGTCGTCACAGAACCCTTCCGTCTGACCGCGGAAGGGCCAGCAGACCTGACGGTTGCCAATGTTGCGCTTCGGTTGGGTCATGGGGCTGACCGCTGCCCCATGTAAGGAAGTACCTTCTCTCCAGGCACTGGTACTTCGGTCACTGGCAAGAAACCCCGGCTCGTTGAGCCGGGGTTTTATCTTTGTCAGGCTTTTTCCACCTTCACCTCGGGTTGCTGCTCATCAGACATTTTGGTGATCTTGATGTTGAAGAACCCATATATGACCGCGATAATCGGGTTCAGCAGGTTAAAGAAGGCATAAGGCGCATAGGCAAAGGTCGCAACGCCCAGGGTGCCGGCCATAAACGCCCCACAGGTATTCCAGGGGATAAGTGCGGAGGTCATGGTGCCTGCATCCTCCAGCGTACGGGAGAGATTCTGTGGTGCCAGGCCACGGCGCTTGAACTCCATCATGTACATGCGGCCGGGCAGGGCGATGGCGATATACTGGTCACCCGCCACGATATTCATGCCGATGCTGGTTAACACGGTTGTCAGCACCAGCGAACCCGTACCGCGCACCCCCTTAAGCGCACCCGTGACGATGCGGCCAAGGAAGCCGGTTTTCTCCATCACGCCACCAAAGCACATGGCAGAGATGATCAGCCAAACAGTGGTGAGCATGCTGCTCATGCCGCCACGGGACAGAAGGTCGTTGAGCATATCATTACCGGTATCGGCCGTATAGCCGTCAACCATGGCCATCCAGAGCGCCTTGATTGTTACTCCGGTTTGCGACACACCGTCTGCGAGTCCGCCCCCAAAAGCAAGCGTCGCATCGGGCTGGTAGAGTACCGCGACGACGCAGCCAACAAGTGCGCCGATGGTGATGGTGGGAAGCGCTGGTACCTTTCTAAGAGCAAGGGCAAGTAACACGATCAGAGGAATAAACGCCGGAAAACCAAGGTTGTAGCTATTCTCCAACAGGCTTCGCGTTGTCTCAATGCTGCTGACGGTTCCATCGCCGATTTCGATACCCCAGCCCAGCCAGGTAAAGAGAGCCAGCGAGATCAGCAGCGACGGCGTAGTGGTCCAGACCATGTGGCGGATATGAACAAAAAGATCCACGTCCACCATGGCGGGCGCCAGGTTTGTGGTGTCGGAAAGAGGGGACATCTTGTCGCCAAAATAGGCGCCGGAAATCACGGCGCCTGCCGTAATCTCGGGTGAGAGGCCCAGAATGCGCGAAATGCCGATAAGGGCAAGCCCCACGGTGGCTGCTGTTGTCCAGGAGCTGCCGATCGACGCCGCAACCAGCGCACAGATAATAAGGGCAGCCGGGTACAGGAACCCAGGGTCAAGTACACCAAGGCCAAGGTGAATCACCGCTGGGGCGGTGCCAGCAAGCATCCAGCTGCCGATCATGGAGCCAACCATCAGCAGGATAAGGCAAGCTTTCATCGCCAGCATAATGCCGTCGACAAGCGCTTGTTCCAGCACCTCATAACTTTGCCCACGCACCATGCCAAGGGCGATGCCAACACCGGCGGAGAACATCAGCGCAAGCTGGTTCGGGCCGGACGAGGACGAATCGCCGAACAGCAAAACCGAGCTGGTGAGCATGATGATTAAGCTGATGAGCGGAAGAATTGCAAACCAAAGAGAAATAGTGTCTTGGTTGTTTGTGTTATTTGCCACGTAGGCCCCCCGATACTGATGTTTATTTATGGTTTTGGCATTCATGGTTGAATGCGGGATGGCATGTCTGCTTCGCACTTCCCCTATCCGTGTGCTTCACAGTTTTATTTGCCACTATCTAAGCGGCATCATGCCTATTTTGCCGCCATCTGCCAGTAAAAAACCTCGAAACTGCGTCAATTTAAGTCAATCTTCCGTGGTTGCGGCGCGGGCTTAAGCTGTGGCACGATGTGGGAGAAGCAGCGAAAAGACGCACAGTGTGGGGGAGTTAGATGAAATTCGGAAAAATGGGCGCGGCGGCAATAGCTTTGTCGGTGGCGATGACGATTGGTTCAACAGCACAGGCACAGAAGGCGACTGGTACCGCGCGCGCTTATGTGGGTGTTGCGCTGATTGATGGCACGGGGGCTCCGCTGCAGGAAGATATGGGCGTGCTGGTGGAAAGTGACCGCATCACCAGCGTTCTGCCTAGCGGCGAACTTAAGGCGCAGTTGCCTGAAGGCGCGAAGGTGGTGGACGCCAGTGGGCACTATCTGTTGCCCGGCCTCATCGATACACATGTGCATATGGCGACCGTGCCTAATGCCGAGAGGGCAAAGGCCTACCTGCGGCGGTATATATACAGTGGCATAACAGGCGTGCGCGACATGGCGGGGGATATGCGAGCGCTGGCCGAGTTGGCCCGTCAGAGCAGGCTTCAGAAAATTCCGGCACCTGACCTCTATTATTCCGCCTTGCTGGCGGGGCCGAGTTTCTTTGACGACCCACGCCCCGGCATGGCGGCGGAAGGTGAAGTGCCGGGCGACGTGCCGTGGATGCAGGCAATTACGCCTGATACCGACATGAAGGAAACGGTGGCGATTGCGCGCGGGACCTGGGCAACGGGGATCAAGATCTATGCTAACCTGCCAGCGACAGAGGTGCGGCGCATCACGGCAGAGGGCCACAGGCAGGGCATCAAGATTTGGGCGCATTCCATGGTTTTCCCGGCCTACCCCAGTGAGGTGGTTGGCGCAGGCGTGGATGTGATTTCGCACGCGTGCCGGTTGGCGTTTGAGGTGGCCGGTGTGCGGCCCAATGAATATCATCACAAGGCAGTATTGGATTTTGCAAGCCTCGACCCGCGGTCGCCTGTGCTTGCAGATATCTTTGAACAGATGGAGATACGCGGCACCATTCTCGACGCAACGCTTTGGCTGTATGCAAACAGAGAGCAGCGTGAGCGCGAGAAACCCGAGGACAAGCGCAGCGCAGGCATTTGCCCATCCGCCTTCGCGGGGGCGATGACCCGGTTCGCATATGAAAGTGGTGTGGATATCTCTGCCGGCACGGACGGCATGTTGGGTTATGACGCAGAATACCCCGCGCTGTTTGATGAACTTGAGGTGCTTGCGGAGAAGGCTGAAATGCCGCCGCTACAGGTGATCCGGTCGGCCACCTATGTGGGGGCCAGGGTTCTGGGGCTGGAGGACGATCGCGGCACGATTGAAGCAGGCAAACGCGCGGACCTGATTTTCCTGAGCAAAAACCCGCTTGAGGATATGGCGAATATGCGCTCGGTAGTGCTGACAGTGAAAGGTGGGACGGATTACCCGCGCGAGGCGTATGCGCCCCCCACTAAAGCCGAGCTTGAGGGAGAGAAATAATGGGGAACAGTATGGACGTTCATAATATCGCGCGGCGCGACTTCTTGCGCCTGGCGGCCGCTGGCGCTGCGGCATTGCCATTGGCGGCGCAGGGCTTTCCCGCCTTTGCCGCCGATAAACCATGGCCGGGGCTGGGTGATGCTATTGTCATTAACAACCTTGGTGGCATATCAAACCCCAATGTGCGGCTTGAGAAATTCAAAAAACAGAAGGAGAACGGCAATCCCGTTGCAGGCATGAAGGGTCTTGCGCTTGACCCGCGTGCCCTTGACGAGGCAGTGGCATCCGGCACGACGGCGATTAACCTGACGCTTGGCTATGTTGCCGGGCCCATGGACCCGTTTGACTATAGCGTTGCAGAAATCGCTAAATGGAACCAGCGCATCCGGCTGCATGGCGATCATCTTTTAAAAGTGTGGTCCACAGCTGATATCTTACGCGCCAAGAAAAAAGGCAAGGTTGGTATTATCATGGGCTTCCAGAACGCGGCCATGATGGGGGACAATGTTGACCGTGTTGATACCTTTGCGGGACTTGGCGTCAAAATCGTCCAGCTCACCTATAATGTACGCAATCAGTTGGGCGACGGTAGCATGGAAGCGGAAAACAGGGGCTTGACCGACTTTGGGCGCGCGGTTGTGGAACGGTTAAACGCCACCAATACGGTTGTGGACCTGAGCCATAGTGGTGAGAAAACATGCCTTGACGCGATCGCCGCATCGGAACACCCGGTTTGTATTTCACACACCGGGTGCCGGGCGCTTGCGAACCTGCCGCGCAACAAGACGGACGAGGAATTGCGCCTTCTGGCCGACAAAGGCGGTGTGGCGGGCATTTATTTTATGCCGTTCCTGAAGGAAAACAGTTTCCCAAGTGCCATGGATGTTGTGCTGCATATCGAACATGCCATCAATGTTTGCGGGGAAGATCATGTTGGCATCGGGACAGATGGTGGCACAACGGGGGTGGATGACCTCAAGGCCTATCAGGAGGTGATTGACGATGAAATCCGCCGCCGTCAGGAAGCGGGGATTTCCGCCAAGGGTGAGAAGGCAGGTGTTGTGCCGTTTATTCCGGATATACAAGGCCCCGGCCAATTCCAGCAGCTTGCCGACATGTTATACAGCCGGGGGCACGCCACAGACCGGATCGAGAAGATACTCGGCCTCAATTTCCTGAGCTATTATAAGCGCGTATGGGGTGAATGAGGCCTACCAGCGCATATGCTCCATGAAGCAGGCGATGACTGCCCGGTCCTGATAACCGACCGGGTAGTGCACCATGGCGTCCTCAACCGAGAAGAACTTACGCTCTGTCCCTGCCGGGGGCTTGAGCGGAACCTGATCATGGTCTTCTACATAATAGGCTTGCAGGCATAGCAGGAGATTGGCCTGAAAGGTTTCGCGCTGGTGAAAGCCTGTTGCCCGCACGATAAGAGTTTCAAGGAAAGCGGTGCAATCATGCCCGTAAAGGCGGTCACGTTGCTCCCGCCACAGCGCCTTAAGGTGTTCCTGTTCCGCTGGATCTGCGGCTGACTGGCTGTAGCCGGGCAGATGCCAGAAATTTATGCTGGAGGCGATGCCGCGTGGGTCCCCCGCCTCCGGGTTGCGTTCAAGCATGATGTTGTCCTCGTTATCGATGAATACCCATACCAGCAGGCTATCCTTGAGGTCGCGCGTGAGCACCTTTTTCGTTTCCATTACCTGTCCCATCGGTAGTTCACAAAAAAATCGGTAGCAGAAAAGCTAGACAGTGCTAAGAAAAAAGCCCGCAGGGTGCGCGGGCTTTGATCGGGTTCGCCGTTGGTCAGTGCTTACCGGGGTCCAGCGCAACGCCCCGCCGCTCAAAGGTCATATAGGTGATAAGCGCCGTCATCTGAGGGTCGTCAACCTTGAGAGGGGTGCCTTCAAGCGGGTTCTGGATACACCAGTTTGCCATCTCCTGCAGGGTGATCACCCTGCCTATTTGCTGCTGGAATTTGGGATAGGTCTCTGGGTGAGTGTTGGCACCATTGGGATGGCACTGGGCACATACCACGCCGTTTTTGCTGCCGCCCAACGTGGGATCGGTGAAGGCTGCGCGGCCTTTTTCCACGACCGACATGAAGGCGTCATTCCATTCCTTAAGGTCGGCTTCGTCAAACTCGTCCGCTGAAACGCCGTATGGCGAGATGGCGATAGCAGCGACCACGGCGCAAGATTTCAGAAATTCCCGTTTCATTATCTTCTCCTAGTAATGGTTCTGGGGCGGGATATTCCGCGCCGCATATTCGGTGTCTTCCGGGTGACCTTTTTCTTTGTTGTAAGCGACCGTTCGTTCCGAGTTTTCGGGCAACCGGTAGGTGACGTTTGACCGGCCTGACCAAACATCAATGAACTGCCAGCCCGTTGCATCGCGCTCAAAGAACGGATCGGCCCGGTTCATGGGAACTGTCAGTTCCGGCAGGTGACTGGGCGCCTGGGCATAGGTTTCAGGGTAGGGCCACGGCCAAGCTGTCGCCATGGCGGAATAGAAAGAGATATTGCCGATCTGGTTGTACTGGATCTGGTGTACGTGGCCATAGAGCACACTCACTTTATCAAATTTGTGCAGCAGTGCCTGCACTTCCTCGGCATCGTCAGTCCAAAAATTCCAGTTTTTGAAGATCTTCTGCAAAGGTGAGTGCGATAGCACAACAACTGGCTTTTTTTTGTCGACTTTCTTCAAGTCTTTGGCCAGCCATTTGCGCTGTTCTTCGCCGACCATGAATGGTGAGCCGCGCGGGTCGTCAAGGCCTGCCATGACCGACATGCGTTCCTCACCATCCTTCCAGCGATTATATGTCCAGTCGTGGTCGGTGAGGATGCTGTTCAGCACCACAAAGTGCACACCTTTGTGGTCGAAGCTGTACCACTGGTCGCCGAGAAGTTTGGACCAGTATTCCCCAAGATCCAGATAATAGTCATGTTCTCCCATTACATAATGGGTGTCATATCTGAGGGCAGACAACAGCTCCAGTCCATGGTCAATTTCTTCCGGTTTGGCAAGCTGGGCGATGTCCCCGCCATAGAAGACGAAGTCGGGCTTTGGCTCCAGCATGTTGCATTCCGCCACTGCACGGATGAGGCCGCGGTCCCAGTTGCGGACAAACTTGTTGCCTTTGATATGCTGGATGTGGCTGTCTGAGATATAAGCGAAGGTGAAGTCCTCCCGCTCCCCGGCAAATGCTAACCTGACGTTGGTCAGCGGCAGAGTTGTGCCAATGAAGGCACCTGTTGTGGCTTTAAGGAAACCACGGCGATCAACGAGTGTTTTAACCATTGCTCTGCCTTTCCTTATTGTTTTGCAAATTCGGGGCTGGTCAGGGCTTCAAGGAAGGCCACAAGGTCCTTCTGTTCCTGATCGGTGAGGTCAAGTGGGCGGATACCGCCACTCTGGAAGTCGTTGATGGGGTCATCCTCGTTCACGCGCCCACCGTTGTTGTAGAAGATCACAACATCTTCGAGTGTCTCCACACTGCCGTCGTGCATATAGGGGGCGGTGACAGATATATTGCGGAGGGTAGGGGTTTTGAACGCACCGGTATTGGCCCACTCGTTATTGACGGCAAAGCGGCCAAGCTCTGATACGCTCGCGTCGGTCAATACGGTGACGTCCAGCTCTTCTCCGGACATTTGACGGTTTTTGGCGCTTTTGGCGATGCTCTCGAGGCCCGTGGATATCTTGTCAAAGCTGACATTCAGGTTGTGGAACTTGCTATCGCTGAACAGGGCAAAATTCTGCGACATGGTGTGGCATGAAACACAACGGCCTTTGCCTGTGAATACTTCCAGCCCTCGTTTAACGTCTTCGGAGACTGCGGCTTCGTCACCGCCAAAATACCATTGGTCGAACGGCGAATTACCTGAAATTATAGTGCGTTCGAATGAGGCGATGGCCTGTGATACGTGGTCGATCGTGATTTCTTCTGGCTTGACGCCAAAGGCCTTCGCAAACATTTCCTGATAATGCTCGTCCGTGCGTGCGATCGCCACAATCGGATCATGGCTTTCAAGCGCCATTTCAACCGGGTTGATAAAGGGGCCTTGCGACTGGGCTTCAAGGTCTGGTTCACGACCATCCCAGAACATGGTTTCCATGTAGGCTGAGTTCAGAACTGTTGGTGCGTTACGTGTGCCCTTCTTCTTCTCGATACCTTCCGAGACCAATAGCGGGCTGTCTGTGAAAGCTTTCTGGGGGTCATGACATGTTGCACAGCTGACATCACCGGTTGATGAGAACCGGGTGTCATTGAACAGGGTCTCTCCAAGGGCGATTTTCTCGGGTGTAACAGGGTTGTGCTCTGGCACGGGAACAGGCGGTAGCCCTAGCGGCACATCGGCCTGTTCGATTGCGGCAATGGCGCTGCCAGATGTCAGCACGCCGACGAAAGCAAGCAGCTTGAGGGATAGATACATGCGCACCTCCTCTATATCCGGATAGTTGATCTTCCCGGGGGAGGTGCTCTCAAAGATAAGATCGGCCAGCTAGGACTGACAGGAAAGTGATACTCGGGACACGCCGAAATTATGATGCCAAAGCGCAGCTACCCCATTTCCCACTACGACAGAGTATCCCGCTTTCTATATAATAATGGAAATTGATATTCTTTGTATCAGTAATCGATATATTCGATATATATTTGTTATCCTGTACATTAGGTAATAGATGATAATCAATTATTCTATTTGAATTTCTACAAAATCAAAAAGGCTTGGTGGCGGCCGCTCTATTGCGCCTTCAATTTCCAGCAGTTTCCGTTTTGACGCTGTGCCACCGGGCGCGGAAAAGCCATGCATTGTGCCGTCCGCTGCCAACACCCGGTGGCAGGGAATAATCAGCGGAATGGGGTTTTCGCCAAGTGCTTTGCCGACAGCCTGCGCAGCGCCTTTCTGGCCAAGGGCAAGTGCTATCTCGCCATAGGTCATGGTTTTGCCGGTGGGAATGCCAAGTGCTATATCGTAGACGCGCTTGTTGAAGCGCGAAACGTTTCTTAGATCCAGCCTGGCATCTGCCAGACTGAGTTTCTCACCCGCCAACATTTGCACGGCTTTGTGGATTGTGACGACTATATCTGCCGGAACGTCATCCAGTTTATCGGCTTCGAATGAAGCTACCGTGGGTAGCAGGCTGGCATCGGGCAGGCGAAAACCTGATATTCCATACTCGGTCCAGGTAATCTGGCATCGCCCGACACCGGTGTTGAAACAGGTCTTTTTCATCAGATTACCCATTGTGTCATCATTCATCTTTCGAGGAAGGTTTTAGCTTGCCCGCCAAATAATAGGTCAAAGAACCAATGGCTGGAAGAGGGCCATGTAGCAAAGTCGCAAATAAGGGAGCGCTTCTGGTGCAGGTATCCCCAAGCGGTACATGACCGCTATCGAAGTAAAAATAGCAAAAATATTAATGACCTAAATTTTTGATGACTTGAATTAAATTGGAATCGTCAGTAACGTTTTCATGGTTAAATCTTTGATGGGGGAGGTTTATGACCTTGACACGTGTAACAAACTTTCGCGTGACGCAAGTCGCGTGCGCGACATTTCTGACAGGCATGCTGGCGGCATGTGGGCCAGCTGTAGATAATTCGCCTGGTGTGGCTACTATTTCGCAAGATCCTGGCCGTCAGGGAGCTGTTGCCGGTGTGGGGATTGAATCAAATGACATTCAATCCATGACTGACCGCATGATGCGGGACATGTTGGGCAACCCGATGCTGGCAAACGCGGCAAATCCGCCGCAGGTTATCATTGATAGTGAATTTTTCCTCAATGACAGCACCCAGCGTATCAACAAGGACCTGATCACGAACCGTTTGCGGGTAAACCTGAACCGGGCGTCGCAGGGGCGTATGGTCTTTGTTGGTCGCAACTATTCCAACATGGTCCAGCATGAGCGCAACCTTAAGCGTGACGGTGTCGTTGATACAGGCACGACGGGTATGACTGCGGCGCAAGCCGGGGGTGATTACCGTCTGGGCGGCACAATTGCTTCTGCCGACAGCCGAGATGCCCGAACTGGCATGATGCAGCGCTATACCCAGATCACCTTTGAAATGGTTGACCTTGAGCGCGGTGTTATTGTCTGGAGTGGCATGTACGAACTGTCCAAGGCCGCAGCGGATGATGTGGTCTACCGCTAAAAAATCATTTGGCGGCAAGGGGTTGCCGCCTTTTCTTCTATCTGAAACACCTCAAGTCGCCAAAGGAGTCGAGCGATGACGATCTCTGCTGGCCGAATTTCGGCCGTTGCCGTTGCGAGTGTACTGTTTTTTCACCCTGTTTATGCTGATGATAGCGAGCGCCTTATGGAGCTTCGCGCGTCGCCGCCGATCTCGGCTGATGCGATCCAGCAGGAACAGTTGTTGGCCACCCGCTATTCTGAGCTAAAAGCTGCGCTTAAGCAAAAAGGGCTCAGTAAAGAGGAAAAGAAAGCGCTGAAGGCCGAGTACAAGACTGTTAAGTCTGAGTACAAGTCTATTCAAAAAGCCAACAAAAAGGCGAGCAAATCCTACGACAAGGAAGTGAAGAAGCTCGAAAAAAGCCTCCGCAAGGAATATGGCATGGGACCATATCCGGCCGAAACGCAGCTCTATGTTGCCAGCCGCCCGGAACCGCTTCAGCCGTATTACCGAAGCCTTTTCATTGAAGGCGAACGCAATGCGGTCCTCAACTTTAATCGGCTGGGGCTGGCTGCGCTTGAGCTTGGCTATCTTGATCATGCCGAGTGGGCGTTCGACCGCTCGATCGACAAAATTGAGGCGATTTATGCCGACAACGAACAGGCAAAGGCCGCGAAATCCAAGTTCAGTGCTGAAGACGTAAAGGAGTTCAAGGGCGAGCCGTATGAGCGGGCGATGGCCTATTATTATCGCGGCTTGATTTACCTATCTAACGATGACTATGAAAACGCCCGTGCGATGTTCCGTTCCGGTGAGTATCAGGATACGGTCTCTGAAGCTGAAGACTTCCAGGCAGATTTCGCCCTCATGAACTATCTGGATGGCTGGGCGTTGCATTGTCAGGGCCGGAGCGGCGAGGAGGCTTTTGCCAAGGCGGCCGACTTTCGTCAGGGCCTGAGTGCCCCTGCACCGGAACACAACGTACTGTTTTTGACAGAACTTGGCTCGGGCCCGGTCAAGTATGGTGACGGGGAATACAGGGAAATCCTCAAGTTCCGCACCGACGACCGCTTTCACGAAACAGCGGCGACGGCCCTTGCTGTCAATATGGACAGCGGTGAAGTGGTGCGGGCAGTGGATGCCTATCCCGTTGAGGATGTATATTTCCAGGCATCAACTCGTGGCGGCCGTCCTGTCGACGGCATCCTTGAAGGGAAGGCACAATTCAAGGAAACAACGGCAGCAGTTGGCAACGTAATGTCAACGGCTGGCACAGTGACCGCGATGGCTGGTCTCTATAGCGGTGACGGTGATGCCGCACTTATCGGGGCAGGTATTGCCTTGATTGGCGGATTGTTTGGTGCGGCATCTGAGGCGGCCAAGCCTGAAGCAGACACCCGTCAGTGGGATAATTTGCCGCGTTTTGTGACGGTAGCCACCGACCAGATCAGCAACGTGGAACAATATGGTTATGCTGCAGAGTTTAAGGGAACAGGTGGCGCTATTCCGGACATTACGAATGCGGCATTGGTCGCCGGTGGTGATGCCTGTAGCGTTGTGTGGACACGGTCACGGTCTGCTACGGCTGTTGGCGAATCCAGCCCGGGTGCCCGGCTTGACTGGAAAACGATCCGCAAGCAGCCGGACGCCGTTCAAAAGATGGATGTGGCTTTCCGCACCTGGTTGGCAGATGAAACACCGGGTGAAACCTTGGGGGCAGAGTGATGAAAAAACTCGTTTTAACAATGGGTAAAGTAGCAGCAGGTGTAATTGTCGCATCTATAATGGCCCATGCCGCAAGCGCACAAAACGTTGTGAAGTGCGATTTTCGCGGATTTAAAAAGCTGGGCCCGTCGGGCCCCGCTATTGTCTCCGGGGTGGCCGGGACGATGACCCCTATTGCACTGAATTCTGTTCAGATTATTGACAAGAATATCGCAAAAAAAATCCTGCCTCAGGGTGTTTTTGCCCGTCGGACAGACACAGGCACGATTGAGGTAATGGCTCGGTTGATCAACTGTACCGACTATCCGCAGGAAGTGTTGGTTCGTACTTCCTTCATGGATATTGACCAGTTCCCTGCCGAACCGGAGACTGCTTGGCAACGGGTCTTCCTGCAGCCGCGGTCGACCGCCGTGTACCGGGAGATGTCGATCTCCATGGATATTGGTTATTATCTGATTGAAGTTGACGAAGGGGAATAGTGATGAAACGCGCACTGGGTACGGGCCTGCTTGTTGCCTCCCTTCTGGGAACTGTTTTGGGCGGCCAAGTTGCAACAGCGCAGGAGATGCGAGAAGGCGTGCCTGCAACGCTGACACGCCGCCCGCCGCCGCCTTTGCCGGATCCGGCGCCTGTGATCAATGCGTTTCGGGAAGAAAACAAACGAGTCAAACGACCGCGTTTTGTCGTTTTTTGGAATAGGGACTTCTCGGATGAAGTAGTCACTTATTATATCGACTATCAGGCGCAGGGCCTGGATGTGCGCACGCCGACCGTGACGAGAAATCGTACCACTACAACGAATATGCATACTCATTACAACGGCCAATTGCATGGTGAACGCACGGTGCGCGATACAGTGCGTGCCGCACCCGGCAGCGTAACCGCACAAGCATATGAGTATGATGGTTCTGTTCGGCTGAACAAGGATCAGGCCCGCAAGAACCTGGAAGAAATCCTGAACTGGAAAGTACAGGGTGGCTTCAAGAACACAATGATTAAGGGAGGGGCACGTCTCATCGATCGCGACATGATTACCCGTGTGCAGGGGGCAGACGCTGTCGCGAACGAAAAGGTCAATACGCATTCAATCGAGATAAAGGCAATGCTCGGCAAAGCCGACTATATGGTCGAAATCTTGCTGGCACCGAGTGCGGAGAGCGAATCTGGTCTCGCCTTTCAGGTCAATGTGGTTCATGTCGAGACAGGCGAAACCATCACCAGTCTGTTCACTGAGGCGATGCCGCCCGTCCGCGAAGTCAAACAATATGAAGCGACCAGCAACGGCTTTAAGGAATATATCGAGGTTGAGGGCTACAGCGAACAAGCAGTAGGCGAACAACTGGCTGTCAAGACGATGATTGAACTGACCGGCTATTGGCGTATGATAGCGGAATAGGGCTTGGGACCCATAATAACGAAGAAAGAGGTGACCGGCAGCGGTTGCCTTTTTTTTACATTTGTACCAGTCCGTTCCCTGAATGCCAGCGTATAGGGCTGCATGACGGCAAAAGCATCACAATATATTGAGAGCCCCCAATCGGCGTCGCACGGCAAATGGCCCGTGCGACGCTTGACAGGCGCCGGGGCAAATGCTGTGCTCGGCACTGGCCAACATCCGTCCGGCGGGGTACTCGATATTTTTAGTGCAAGAAAAGACAGAGCAGCTTCGCATGAGGAACTGGTTGGGCGTATTGCAAACAGTCACGACCGCGCAGCATTTGCCGAACTGTTCGCCTATTACGCACCCAGGTTAAAGTCGTATCTGAAGGCGCTCGGGCTTGGCGATGAAAAAGCGGAAGACCTTGCGCAGGAAGTCATGGTGACCCTATGGCGTAAGGCAGAGAAGTTTGACCCTGCAAAAGCCAGACTGTCGACATGGTTGTTTCGCGTGGCACGCAACCGGTTCATTGATCATACGCGGCGGCAAAAATATGCCGAAGTTGATGTGGACGATCATTTGACCCAGATGGTTGCGTCGGATGAGACTGACGCCCCGGCAATGCAGAACCAGAATGCGATACGTGTTAAGGCCGCGCTGAAAGTGCTTAAGCCAGCGCAACGAGAGGTGATTGAACTGTCATTTTTCAAGGAACTCTCGCACTCCGAGATTGCAACAAAACTTTCATTGCCGTTAGGGACGGTCAAGTCCAGAATCAGGATAGCCTTTGGGGCGTTACGTAAAGAGTTGAGGGATATGGCATGACAAAAACAGGTCTGCTACCCGATGAGTGGTTGGTGTCATATGCGTCTGGTGCGCTCAGTGAAGCGCAGGCACTTGTTGTCGCCAGCCACGTCGATTATCATGAAGAACTGAAGGCCAAGGTTGCCGATGCAGAAGCTATTGGCGGTTGCCTGCTGGAAGGCATCGTGCCCGAACGCCTTTCCGAAGACGCGTTGGAGAGAACGCTGGCGGCTTTGGCGGTTTTGGATGATGCAGCGGAGGCGCTTGTGGAACCTGTTGGCTCCTCGGTGGCGGATATACGTATGCCTGCGCCGCTTGCCGCGCATCTGAACATGGGGCTGGATGAGCTGAAATGGCGCTTCATGGGGCCGGGTATGAGGCAGGTAAAGCTCCAGGCTTATGAAAATGGGGAGCGGCTGTGGCTGTTACGTGCCCGTGGAGGTACAGAAATGCCGTTCCATGACCACCGTGGCACCGAGTTCACTTTGGTGCTGACAGGCAGCTACCGGGTCGGGGACAAGCATTATACACCAGGGCTGATTGAGCTTGCAGGTCCGGAAGTGACCAATCACCAACCCATCATTGACGAAGGCGAAGACTGTATCTGTCTTGTTGTCACAGATGCGCCAATCAAGCTCCACAGCCTGATAGGGCGCATGTTTCAGCCCTTCATTGGTCTTTAAGGGTTATACATTGCTACCCGGGTTTCTTGCTTTTTCTCGCTGGCTTTTTCCCACGCGCGGGGCGGCCACCGGTGCGGTTATGACGTGCGCCCAGCTTTTTATGCTGTTTTCGGGACGTGACACCAGCGATGTCATTCTCTTCGCGGATCAGGTCAAGCTTCAAGCCGCCGGTGAAACGGTTGGCTTCCGTAAGACGTACCTTGATACGGTCCCCCAGTTTGAACTCCTCGCCCGAGCGTTCCCCCACAAGACGGTGATGAGCCTCGTCGTGGGTGTAGAAGTCCATGCCGATTGATGAAATCGGAATCAAGCCATCACCACCAGACGGTTCAAGGCTGACGAACAGGCCAAAACGGGTTACGCCGGTGATGCGCCCGAAAAACTCGTCGCCCACGTGATCGGCAAGGTAGTTGGCGAGATAGCGGTCAGTTGACTCGCGCTCTGCGGCCATGGCACGGCGCTCGGTGCTTGATATCTGCTCGCCAATCGCGGAAAGCTCGTCGGCTTGCTCATCTGTGAGGCCATCCTTGCCTAGCTTGAGCGCACGTACGAGACCACGGTGTACAATGAGATCAGCGTAACGGCGGATTGGCGAGGTGAAATGCGCATACCGGGGCAGGGCAAGGCCAAAGTGGCCCATATTGTCGGGTGAATAATAGGCTTGTGTTTGTGACCGCAACACAACTTCGTTCACCAGTCGCTCATGCGGACTGTCTTTAACCTGATTGAGGATGCCGTTAAAAAGTCGGGGCATCATAACGCTGCCCTTCGCGAGATTGAGGTCCAGCGTTCCAAGGAAATCCCGCAGCGATTCCATCTTGTCCATGGGCGGTTCTTCATGCACCCGGTACATGGCCGGCACACGGTGTGCTTCAAGTTCTTCCGCTGCACATACATTGGCGGTGATCATCAGTTCTTCAACGATACGGTGCGCGTCGAAGCGGTCCCGGATCGTGATCCCTGCCACATGTCCGGCCTCATCCAGCACGATCTTGCGCTCGGGCATATCAAGTTCAAGCGGCTGGCGCTTTGCCCGCGCCTTCATGATTGCCCTGAACGTGCCATACAGTGGTTTCAGCACTGGTTCCAGGAGGGGCGCTGTCAAGTCGTCAGGCGTGCCATCGAGTGCCGCCTGGGCACGCTCGTAAGAGACATTGCCAGCGCTTTTCATCAGGCCACGCACAAATTTGTGCCGCAGTTTCTTGCCGTCCTTATCGAACCAGATATGCACCGCCATGCAGGCGCGTTCTTCACCGGGCATCAGGCTGCAAAGCCCGGCCGATAGTGCCTCCGGCAGCATGGGGACCACGCGGTCGGGGAAATAGCAGCTGTTGCCACGTTTGATCGCTTCGCGGTCAAGCGCCGAGCCGTTGGGTACGTAATGCGCAACATCGGCGATGGCAACGATCGCATGCCAGCCGCCATCATTGCTGGGGTCGTCATCTGCTTCGGCCCAGATGGCGTCGTCATGGTCGCGCGCATCCGAGGGATCAATGGTGATAAGCGGCGTGTCCCTCAGGTCGGTCCGCTTACCAAGCGTGACCGGTTTGGCGGCGTCTGCGGCTTTCAGAGTCTCGGGCGGAAACTCATAAGGAATATCAAGGCTGTGGATAGCAATCATGCTGATTGAACGAGCATCAGAGACGTCGCCAAGCCGCTCCTTGATGCGCACACGTTTAGGCCCTATCTGCCGGTTGCTCTTGACCGGTTCCGCCAGTACGAGCTCACCTTCTTCCGCACCCATCACGTCGTCGCGGTCCACCCAGTATTCATCCCGGTTCTTTTTGTCAGTCGGGTGCACGCGTCCGCCATTAGGGCCGCCATGAAACACACCCATGACAGATTTTGGCGCGGGTTTGAGAATTTTCAGGATTGAGGCGCGATAAACCGGCGGCTCATCCTTCACGCAGGTCAGCCGCACAAGCGCACGGTCACCAGCCCCCATGGTTGGGCCGGGACGTTTGCCCTTTTTTTGCTTGAGGATGATATGCGGCGGTTTGCCTTCCCCTTCATAATTGACTGGCTTCACAAGGGCTTCTCCCCCCTTGTCGAGGCCTGCAAACTCAACGACCTGAACCCCGGGCAGGCGGTCGGCAGGCCTTAGCGCGTGCCCGGTATCTTTTGTCAAAACACCATCGTCTGTTAGTTCGCGCAGTAGTTTCTTCAGAAATACTTTATCCGGCCCCTTCACGCCAAAGGCGCGAGCGATGTCGCGTTTTGTGACTTTGCCGCCAGAGAAATTGCGGACAAAGTCCAGCACCTCTTCACGGGTGGGGAGCGGGCCGGGTTCGTATTTCGCCAAGGGGCGGGTCCTTTCTATTGCTCCGCCATGCGTGCGATAACACATGCGAGCAATTACCAGCATATAGCCATTGCGGCTTTAAAAAAAGCGCCCCGGTCAGGACGCTTTTTTCTTTTTCGCCGGCGCCTTCTTTTTCTTGGAAGACGCTTTGGCCGCCAACCATTCCAGCGCCTGCTCAAGCGTCACGCTCTCGGGCTCGGTACCCTTGGGCAGGGTCGCGTTTGTGCGCTTATGGTTGACATACGGGCCGTACCTGCCGTCCAACACGCGCACGGCGTCGCCATCATCGGGGTGTTCGCCAAGCTCCTTGAGAACTGTTTTTGCGCTGCCCCCCTTTTTTGCCGCCGCATCCGCAATCAGGGAAACGGCACGATTAAGCCCAACAGCGAACACCTCTTCGGTAGACGCAAGCTTGCCGTATGTACCATCATGCGCGACATAGGGGCCATAGCGCCCGATAGCGGCGGTGATTGGTTTGCCTGTCTCAGGGTGAACACCAACTTCGCGCGGCAGCGAGAGGAGTTGCAGTGCTTTTTCAAGGCTCAGGTTGCCGGCATCCATATCTTTCGGAATGCTGGCACGCTTCGGTTTTTCACCCTTCTTGGCTTCGCCTACCTGAATGTAGGGGCCAAACCGGCCCGTGCGAACGCTGATTGGCTCACCCGTCTCGGGGTCATCACCCAGATTGGCCGGCTCATCGGCAGGGTCCACGTCGTCGCCATTACTGCCAAACGGGCGGGTATAGCCGCATTCCGGATAGTTGGAGCAGCCTACAAAAGCACCGTACCGGCTGGTTTTGAGGCCAAGTCGACCATCGTCGCAGCTTGGGCATTTGCGTGGGTTTTTGCCGTCTTCTGTTTCCGCAAACAGCATTGGTTCCAGATATTCATCAAGCGCATCAATGACTTCTGCATTGCGGACACCGAGAATTTCTTCTGTCTTCGGTTTGAAAGATGCCCAGAAATCCCTGAGAACCTGTTTCCAGTCTTCCTCGCCTGCCGAGATATGGTCAAGCTGTTCTTCCAAATTTGCCGTGAAATCATATTCCACATAGCGCTGGAAGAATTTCTCAAGGAAGGCGGTGACAAGACGGCCTTTATCCTCTGGGATAAAGCGGTTGCGCTCCATCTGCACATAATTACGTTCCCGCAGCACTGTCAGGATCGAGGCATAGGTTGACGGGCGGCCGATGCCCAGCTCTTCCAGCCGTTTCACCAGCGAGGCTTCAGTGAAACGCGGGGGCGGATCGGTGAAGTGCTGTTTTGGTGTCACACCCTCAAGGTTGAGGGTCTCCCCTTCATTCAGTTTTGGCAGGCGCGCGTCATCTTCCTCGCCGTCATCGTCACGGCCTTCCTGATAGACGGAGAGAAAACCGTCAAACTGGATAACGGTGCCAGTAGCTCGCAATTCAGCAGTTTTGTCTGCGTTCAGGATGGTGACGGTTGTGCGCTCAAGCTGTGCGCTTTCCATCTGGCTGGCGATGGTGCGGCGCCAGATCAGTTCATAGAGTTTCAGTTCGTCTGCGTCGAGCGCGTGGGACACGTCGCTCGGGCGGCGCATCGGATCTGTCGGGCGGATCGCCTCGTGGGCTTCCTGCGCGTTTTTGGCCTTTGTTTTGTAGGCGCGCGGGCTGTCTGGCAGGAATTTTTTGCCAAAGCGGTCTTCAATCACTGCGCGGGTGGCATTGAGGGCTTCCTGCGCGATCGTGACACCATCGGTACGCATATATGTGATGAGACCGGTAACTTCCCCCTCAAGCGACTTGCCTTCATATAGGCTTTGCGCCACACGCATGGTGCGATTGGCCGGGAAGCCGTATTTCCGTGCGGCTTCCTGTTGCAAGGTTGACGTGGTGAAGGGCGGCTGCGGGTGGCGACGAGCAGGTTTGCGTTCAACAGTGGTGACTGTCAAAGGTACATTCTCGACCAGCGCGGCAGCTTTTTTTGCTTCAGCTTCGTTAGTAATGCCGTATTTTTTGATCTTTTCGCCGTGCATTGCGAAAAGGCGACCAACGAAAGACTTGTCAGACGCGCCATTCAGCGCCGCTTCAACCGACCAGTATTCCTGCGCACGGAAACGTTCAATTTCACTTTCACGCTCACAGACTAGGCGAAGGGCGACTGACTGCACGCGGCCTGCTGAGCGGGCACCAGGCAGCTTACGCCATAGAACAGGGGATAGCGTGAAGCCAACAAGGTAGTCCAGCGCACGCCGCGCGAGATAGGCGTTGACCATCTCGTCATCCAGGTCGCGCGGCTCAGCCATTGCCTTGAGGATTGCCGACTTGGTGATTTCGTTAAAAACGACACGTTTTACCTCAACACCTTTGAGGGCACGTTTTTTTGCCAGCACTTCAAGCACGTGCCAACTGATGGCTTCCCCTTCACGGTCAGGGTCAGTTGCGAGATAGAGGCGATCCGCGTCTTTCACCGCTTTTGCGATATCGGTCAGGCGTTTGTTCGAATCGCGATCGACCACCCAGTCCATGGCAAAATCTTCATCCGGCTTGACCGAACCATCCTTGGCGGGCAAGTCCCGAATGTGGCCAAAACTCGCTAACACCTTGTAATCTTTACCAAGATACTTGTTGATGGTTTTAGCTTTGGAGGGTGATTCTACAATTACGACGTTCATACGTCCGTCTGTCCCTATCCTAGATCGTTACGTGGTTTTGACTGCGAAGCTTAGGCTCTCACCTAGTTCGAAGCAGCGCGGAATGCAATGGATTCTTGATGTGTCGGTGAATTTACACCGATATTTTAACCTTACGAGAGGCTTATTTTTCCACCCGCATGACGGGTTATGTCACCGGCAATTTCGTGTTCCATCAAGGTAACCAGAACTTCCTCTGCTTTCATCCCGCTCATTCGTATCAGTTCATCCACGTGGATGGCGGTATGGCTGAGCAGCGATAACATACCCTCGGGCACAGCGCGGGGTTTATCAGCCACTTCCAGCACAGTTTTGGTGGGCGGGCTTGCCGACTTGGGAGGCGCCACGGCGAGCTCCGGCCAGCGCCGGAGTTCATCAAGTATATCATCGGTGCTTTGCACAAGCACGGCACCATCCTTTATCAGTTTATTGCCACCCCGGGCGCGGGGATCCAGAGGGCTGCCCGGTGCCGCGAATACATCACGGCCCTGCTCGGCGGCGAAACGCGCGGTGATCAGAGAGCCTGATCGTTCCGCAGCCTCGATAATCAGTACACCGTCGGACAGGCCTGAGATAATACGGTTGCGCCTTGGGAAATGTCGGGCCTGCGGTTGGGTGCCAGGCGGCATTTCACTGACAACCGCGCCGCGTTCACGAATAGCGTGATACAGTTTGGTATTTTCCTGCGGATAAATGATGTCCAACCCTCCGGCCACACAGGCAACGGTGCTGCCTTCAAGGGCGGCTTCGTGCGCGGCGGTATCAATGCCGCGGGCCAAGCCTGAGACAACGGTTATGGCAGATTTCGCGATCTCGCACGCGATCGCTTTTGTGAGTTTTATCCCGCTGGCACTGGCATTTCGGGCGCCGACGATGCCGAGGGAAGCCGGAGGCGTGATATGATCGAGGTCGCCCAAAGCGTATAGTAGGGGCGGGGCATCCTCTATCGCGGCGAGACGATGCGGATACCGTGTCTCACCAAGGAAATACGCCTCAGCACCAAGTTTGTGCGCAGTCTCCAGTTCTCGTTCGCAAAGATCGGCGGATGCCACCTTGGCAGGTCGCTTGCGTTTCGCAAGCAAGGCAGGCAGAGCATCAAGTGCGGCCTGCCCGGTACCAAAGCGCTCAATAAGCTGGCGGAACAGGATAGGGCCGATGCCGTCCGTGCGGATCAGCTGCAGGCGCGCACGGCGCTCAGGAAGCGGGAACGAGGCGAATGTTTCCGTTTTGTTCATCCGCAGAGACTGTCCCGAAAAGTCGTGCGAGTCAATCCACCCTTATTGGTCTTGCTTTTTTTTGCTACCGATTTTGGGCTCAGCACCTTTCATAAGGCGAGCGATATTTTCACGGTGCCGGATATAGATGACCAATGTCATGAAGGTGATTGGCAACCAGCCCTGATCTCCGGTCAGATAGTAACTGACGAGTGGCGCAAGCAGCGACGCGATGAGCGCCGACAGTGATGAAATGCGAAAAAGTGCGGCGGCAAACAACCAGATCAGTGCGGTAGCCAGACCCAGCATCCACGCGATGGCAAACAACGTACCCATGAAGGTGGCAACACCTTTACCTCCTCTGAAACCAAGATAGACCGGGAAGCAGTGACCAATGAAAGCCGCCGCACCGGCAAGGGGAGCGAGGTCAGGGGCCACATAATAACGTGTCAGCAAAACGGCGATGGCACCTTTGCCTGCGTCGAGTAGGAGCGTGGCAAGGGCCAGGTCCTTGCGGCCGGTCCTAAGCACGTTAGTTGCGCCAATGTTGCCCGAGCCGATGCCGCGGATATCTCCAAGCCCCGCCATGCGGGTGAAGACAAGGCCAAAAGGCACAGCCCCCAGAAAATAGCTCAGTACCAGTACGGCTGCCATCTCAAGTGAAACGCTCATGTGCGACCTTCCCTGCGCGAATACTGCGCATCGCTAAAACCCTCAGGCCGCGCTATACAGCGACTTGCCTGCGACAACAGTCTGCCAAACCTGCCCTTGAACGGGCAGGGTGTCAAACGGCATGTTCTTGGCGCTTGAGAGCAGGTCATCTTGAACAATACGCCACGGTTTATCTGGATCGAATATCACAAGGTCTGCAGGCGCGCCCACCTCAAGGGAGCCGGACGGCAGGCCCAGAAGGTCGGCAGGTTTGCTTGTCAGCGACCGCAAAAGGGTCATCAGTTCAACCTTGCCGGCATGCACGTGCGCCAAGGCAAGCGGCAGCATGGTTTCAAAACCTACGAGGCCCTCGGCGGCCTGGCCGAATGGCAGGCGCTTCACGTCGGCACTTTTAGGGTCGTGGTCGGATACAAGGGTGTCAATCGTGCCGTCCGCCATACCAGCGATGAGGGCGAGGCGGTCTTGTTCGGATCGCAAAGGCGGGCGGACCTTGGCAAACGTGCGGTAGCCTTCGAGCGCATTGTCGTTCAGGTGCAGATAATGTGGCGCTGTCGAGCAAGTGACCTTGATGCCTCGCTTCTTGGCTAACTTTATTGCCTCAACACCGTCACGGCTTGAGATCAGGGCAAAGTGAATGCGGGCACCCGTCAGTTCGGCAAGCCTTGCGTCTCGTTCAATCTGAATAACTTCTGCTGCGGCAGGGACACCGGTGAGGCCGAGGCGTGTGGCAATTTCGCCCTCATGTGCCACAGCGCCATTTGCCAGGCTTTTGTCTTCAGCAAACTGTACAATCAGCGCGCCAAAATAGCCTGAATATTCAAGCAGGCGCCGCATGACCTGGCTGTCGGACACGGGCGTACGACAATCGGTGAAACCGACCGCGCCCGACTGTTGCATCTGGCCGATTTCCGCAATCTGGCTGCCTTGCATGCCGCGGGTGGCCGTTCCCATAGGGAAAACGTTGACGGTTTCGCTGTCTTCCGACCTGCGCCGGATACGTTCAACAACGGCGTCGGTATCGATAACAGTCGTCTGGTCGGGTTGCAGGATAACGGTAGTGATACCGCCCTTAAGGGCCGATTCAGCGTCCACCCGGTGGGCGCGCATATCGATGAAGCCCGGGCACAGGATGCGGCCGCCGCAATCGACCACCGTGGCATTGGCTGGCGCTACTGCGTCCGGGCCGAAGGCCGCGATGTTCTCCCCATCTGTAACGAGTATGCCTTTGCCGTCATACCCGGTTTTAGGGTCGATCAGGCGTGCGTTAATATAAGCGGTTGTCATGCTTTGCTCTCCCCGCTCGAAGTATCATCTCTCAGGTTGCGCGTCAGGATATCAAGGCAGGCCATTCTCACCGCCACACCCATTTCAACCTGTTCTTCAATAGCGGAGCGATCCAGATCATCCGCAACATCGGACGCGATCTCAACCCCACGGTTCATCGGGCCAGGGTGCATGACCAGCACATCGTCTTTGGCGTATTTCAGTTTTTCGTGGGTGAGGCCCCAGAACTGGTAGTATTCGCGCAGGGAGGGAAGAAAAGCACCCTGCATGCGTTCCTGCTGGAGACGCAGCATCATGACCACGTCGGCCCCGTCCAGACCTTCATCCATGCGGTGGCACACCTCCACGCCGAGGCGGTCCACATCTTTTGGTAGCAGGGTAGGGGGCGCAACGAGCCGTACCCGTGCGCCCATGGCGTTCAGAAGATAGATGTTGGATCGGGCGACCCGGCTATGGGCAACGTCGCCGGAAATGACGATAGTCTGACCGTGGATTTTCCCTTTGCGGCGGCGGATTGTTAAAGCGTCGAGCAAGGCCTGCGTCGGGTGTTCGGACCGGCCATCCCCCGCATTGATCACCGCGCAGTCCATTTTTTCAGACAGGAGCTTCACAGCGCCACTATCCGCGTGGCGCATCACCAGGACATCAGGATGCATGGCATTGAGCGTGGCTGCTGTGTCAAGAAGGGTTTCGCCTTTCTTGATTGAGCTGCTGCCCGTTGACATAGACGTCACATCCATGCCGAGCCGCTTACCTGCAATCTCGAAACTCATCAAGGTACGCGTCGAGTTCTCAAAAAAGAGGTTGATTTGGGTCAATCCCTCACACTGGCTGGTAGACTTTTTTGCCTGCCGGTTTTGCTCGGCATAGCCGTCCGCCGTATCAAGCAGGAACTTGATCGCGGTAGGGTCCAGTGCCCATATGCCAAGGAGATGTTTGTGAGGAAAAAGCTGGCCCGAGGGCGGAGAGACTTCCGCGCGCGGGTAAGATGCCGATCCGGTCGTTTGTGTGCTCATCAAGCTGGCCTTATAGGGGCAAACTTCCGCCTCTGCAAGCAGCTTGTTTTTGAAGTGCCCGCTTAAGTTTGTTCTGTCAGGTTAACGACGGGAAGCGTGCCGCCCATGGCTCGAAGCTATCACAGACACTGTTGGCCAAGCCTGAGATCACCCTGTACCAGGACACAAGCGTAATGATCGTTAGAATCTCCGCTTCATTATAGAAACCTTTGAGTCCTTCTCGTGTGTTCTCTGACAGTGTAGTGCTGGTTGAAAGCTCATCGCATGCGTCCAGGGCACATTGTTCTGCATCTGACCAACGCGGGGCACTTGTCGTTCCGGGCGTGAGCGATTTGATATCAGAACATGACAGATCTGCCGCCTTGGAAAATGCACTTACATGCACGCCCCATTCATATTCACATCCGGCATTCGCACAGGTGCGCAGTATC
Source organism: Kordiimonas aestuarii (assembly GCF_025574465.1). Lineage (GTDB taxonomy): Bacteria > Pseudomonadota > Alphaproteobacteria > Sphingomonadales > Kordiimonadaceae > Kordiimonas > Kordiimonas aestuarii. The sequence goes on along the minus strand of NZ_JAOBPP010000017.1, from coordinate 67,148 downwards.
AGCATTTCCCTCAGGCGTAGTGGTAGTGGCGAACGACCCCCGAGGAAATAAGAACCGAGGACCTTCATGGCATCCATCAGTTCCTCATTCTTCGCGAGGCTTCTAAATAGCGCCAACGGCTCCATGGCCGCACCTGGGGGCATCCATTTTTGCAGCATTGCCTCCGTTTCCGGAGAATAGGGTGGGGTTGTGGGGGGGCGACTGATTTCAGCACTGATGCCTCCATGATCTATTGCTTCTAAAAAAGTAGCATGGAGGCATGATTATTCAAGGTGCCGAGCGAATATTCCTAGCAGGGCTGCTCAGGATTGCAGCAAGGTACGCCAGTCCTCAGCCCACTTGTTAAGCGGGGCAATCGCCTTGATGAGTTTCTGTCCGTGGTCGGTAAGCGTCCAGCGGCGATCGTCATTGGCTTCAAGGACTTTTGCAGTTTTCAGTTCACGCAGCCTGGTTGAAAGCACGCTGGGTGACATATTCTCGCACCTGGCCTGCAGTTCCCTGAAGCCCACGGGGCCTTCGCGAAGCTCCCAAATAATGCGCAAGGTCCAGCGTCGTCCAAGAAGGTCCAGTGTTGCCATGATCGCCCGACCAGATTTTGAGGCCCGCACGGGTTTGCCGGGTAAAGGTGTTTTATCCGTGCCCTTCAGCATGTCGTCTACTCCCGGTAAAACACGTCTTCATAAATGACGCGACCACGATGCCCTTCAAGAGCACCTTTCCAGCATTCAAGGGCAAAAAAAGCATTCTCACGCGTGCGGTCGTCACCAAAATGCAGGCCAAAATCTGCCGCGGGGCGGAAACCGTGCTTTGTATAGAATTCGCCGTGGCCCAAAAGTACAACTGCATCAACCTCGATGTAATCCAAGCTTTCGCCCAGAAAGCGTTTGCCATGTCCCTGTCGCTGGTGATCGGCATCAATGGCCATGGGGCCAAGGCCCCATATCTGGCGTTTGCTGTCGACACCGTCCACCCGCACCGGCGAGTAAGCAATGTAGCCTGCAAGCGCGCCCTTGTCCCATAGGCCATGTTCGGCGCATATACGCTTTGAGCTTCTCAGTATCTCCACAAGGTTTGCTTCAAATTCGGTAGGGAAGTTCGCGCGCAATAGATGGTCAATATTGGGGCCTGACTCGGCATCAAGATTTGGATCAAAGCGCATGGAGGGCTCCTTGCAAAATATATGCGGCGGCCATTTTGTCGACGAGTTCCTTGCGTCGGGAACGGCTACGGTCCGCCTCAATCAGCGTGCGTTCCACGGCAGCGGTGGAAAGGCGTTCATCCCATAATAGCTGGGGGAGGTCACTTACTTTTGCAAGGTTGTTAGAGAAGGCTTTTGTACTTTGACAGCGTGGGCCTTCGCTACCGTCCATGTTGACGGGCCAGCCCAGCACATAGCCGCCGACGCCCTGTTTTTGTACGATGTCGAGCAGCTTGGCGACATCTTCCCGGAACTTTTTGCGCTTAATGGTTTCCATTGGTGTTGCGATGGTCAGCGTAATGTCAGAAAGCGCCAGCCCAATAGTTTTTGATCCGATGTCAAGGCCAAGTAGCCGTTTCCCGCGCGGGAGCTGGGCCTTGAGATCACGCACGCTGAAAACCGTACTCACCGGTGAGCCTCAAGCCATGCCTGCGCGCGTTTGGCAGCATTGGCGCGGATGTTCATGTAAAAGAGGTTGTAGTCGTAGGCATGATAATTGTCTCCAGTCATCAGGAACTCGCGCCAGCTTCCCTGGGGCGGTTCATTGAGATACAGGATACCACGCTGGCCGCAGCGGGCCCCGGTAAGCTCCTTGATTGGTGCACCGATGCCGTCAGCTCCAGGGATAACCTCAACACCGCCAAGGTTCGCCTCGCGGGATGCCTTTCCGCCTACATGCCATGTCAGCGGGTTGCTGCACAGCATGGTGGTCCCCTCACGCGCCTTACCATTCAACCCGGGTGTTTTGGCAAACATTTCCAGAACCGCTGCCGGATCGCCATCCTTAGCGAAACTCTGGAACGAAACAACGCAGCCGGTATCCCGGGGTGCCTCACATGGCTCAATACCATTGAGAGTACCAAGGTCGCCCTCAATGCTGACGGGCCAGCCGATGATATAAGCTGCAATCATGCGGGACTGCAGTTCAGGGTTCACAGCGATACGTTCTGCCAACAACAGCAGGGCGTGAAGTGAACCCTGGCTATGACCTGCGAGGATGAACGGGCGGCCTTTATTGTCGCTGGCGATATAGTGGTCAAAGGCTGCCAATACGTCCGCATGGGCACGCATCAGCGCCTGTACGCCTTGTCCACTGTCATCAAAAAAGGCGCCGAAGGCAGCTTGACGATATTTTGGCGCATAAACCTGACCCGCAAGACCAAAGGCGCTTGCCTGATACTTGAGCGCAAAGTTTTTCCGCCGGCCCACGGCAGCCTCATCACCATCAAGGGGCGCATTCCAGCGGTCTTTGGAGAGATAGGTGGTGGGGTGGATGTAAAAAACGTCGGCTTCCGGCACCATGGCGGTCTGCATGATACCCTCTGGCAGGAGCAAAGCATTTGTGCTGATGCCGGGGCGGGCAGCCCAAGCAGCCTCATCCGTATAGTCCGGGGCCTCACCTGTCTGTTCGGTGGCGATCTCATGGCTCGGCACAAAAGCCCAGCGCATCATCGTTGTCTGGTTGCTGGTGAATATTACACCGGCAATCAGGATCAGTACGATAATGGCCGCGATGGCGAGCAGGAATTTTGCCGCCGGTGCCGTTTTATGTTTAGCCATGTCTCTTTCTCCCTTACGCACCATTATCTGGCGCCCCCATGTCTGTCTTGGGCCACAAAGCCATGATGTGATCATCGACAGTGCGACCGTCTTCGTATCGTACCGCGCCCAAGCGCGTCCCCTCAAGCAGGAAACCCAGAGACCGGTATAATGCAATGGCTGCCGCGTTGTCGGCATGCACGTGCAATTCGATACGTTCTATTCGTGGATGGTTTTGCACCCATTTGATGAAATGCAAAAGCAGTTTTTTACCTATGCCCTGTGTACGGTGGCCAGGGTGAACCGACATGGCGAAACTGGTGTTATGGCGCACGCGGCGACGGCGATCGGTCCAGCACTCCAAGCTGGCGATTACCACGCCATTAATTTCAGCGACAAAGCAGGCTTCGTCTGGGTTTAGGCTTTTTCGTGCGATCCAGAAACGTTGTCGAAGCAGGCTGATACGAAACTCCTGCGGGCGGGTGATCAGATATTTCCCCTCCGCATAGATGGTGCGCGTGTATGCTCTGAGCGCTGATGCGTCAGATGGTTTAGCGGCCCGGATAATAGCAGATGGGCGAACGGTTTTGTCGGGTGATTTATTCATAATGTCGATTTGGCGTTTTGGCCCTCTTCTTGGCAAGCAGAATCCTGCGATTGTGGTGGTGTCGCATCAAATGGTTCACTTTGGTACAATATGTCTGGACGAATATTGAGGGTGACTGTATTTTCCCATGATGTGGTTTTTGGGTGGAATGCTTCCTGTCATTCCGCTCGTCGGGAGGTAAAAATTTCATCTTTTTCGACAGAAATTGATAATATCGGCGAAAAGGAAGGGTATGGCTCTGGGGAGTATACCCTCAGGAAAGCGTCGGGCGAGTTGGGGTATGGTGCCGACTTTAACAGCATCATTCGGTATTTTGCGGCAAAGCGCGGGAATAAAACTTTCAATTGTCGCGCAGATGTGTCGCCCCCTGATCTCAAGGACTATCTTCCCTGGATCGCGTTGATGGAACCGATATGGGGGCAGGACGGCGTTATTGAAGATGCCAAAGTCAACTTGCATGGTTCCGCCGCAGCTGCCGCTTTTTCTGATGTTACAGGAAAATGCGTCAAAGCCGTGCACAAACGATCGGTGGCGAACAGGGTGATCGCGTCGTTGAATATGGCGGCCAAACAGAAGTGTGGTGTGATCGGGGCCAGCGAGGAACGCGACGGACCGCCACCTCACGTGCGGCTTACCATGTTATATTTGCCGCTTTCGAATGATGACAATCATATTAGCCATTTTTTTGCATATGGCCGGATCGAACCTCTTCGGCAGTCCACTGACGGTTAAATCTGTATCGTACCGTGTATTCCCGCTTGCCGTATGCGTGTTCAGGCGCTAAGTTCCGCGCAGAATTCAACGGTTTTTCCTGACAGTTCATAGGGAATTTTCATGTCGAACATTGACAAAGCGACGGTGGCCAAGATTGCCCGGCTCGCGCGTATTAAAATTGCAGATGACAAGCTGGAGCCGCTCGCGGGCGAGCTTAACAATATCCTTGGCTGGGTCGAACAGCTTGATGAAGTCAACACAGATGACATTCAGCCGATGTCGAGCGTTGTGGACGTAAAGCTTCGCTGGCGCGATGACAAGGTCACCGACGGTGACAAGCAGGAAAGCGTGCTCAAGAACGCACCGCGCGGTGAATACGGCTTCTTTGCCGTCCCCAAAGTGATTGAGTAGGAGCGGGCGTAATGAGTGATTTGACCAAACTCTCGATTGCGGAAGCCCGCGATCTGTTGAAAAAGGGCGAGCTGTCGGCTCGCGAGCTTGCCGAAGCGCATGTTGCGGCGGTGCACGCAGCAGAAAGCCTGAATGCTTATATTGCAAAGACGCCTGAGATGGCGCTTGAAATGGCTGACAAGGCGGACGCCAGGATCAAGGCCGGCGGGCAAAAGGGCATGACCGGTATCCCGGTCGGCATCAAGGACCTGTTTGCCACCAAGGGTGTGCACACACAGGCGTGCTCCCATATCCTTGATGGCTTCAAGCCGGAGTATGAAAGCACCGTGTCCCAGAAACTGTGGGACGATGGCGCTGTGATGCTCGGCAAGCTGAACATGGACGAGTTCGCTATGGGCTCCTCGAACGAGACCAGCTATTATGGTCCCGTGAAAAACCCTTGGCGCGCAAAGGGTTCCAATAACGACTTCGTGCCGGGTGGCTCGTCGGGCGGTTCGGTGGCGTCTGTCGCTGGTTACTGCGCGATGGGTGCTACGGCGTCCGACACGGGCGGGTCTATCCGCCAGCCGGCAGCCTTCACTGGCACGTTTGGTATCAAGCCCACCTATGGTCGTTGCAGCCGCTACGGCATGGTGGCGTTCGCCTCCAGCCTTGATCAAGCCGGTACCATCACCCGCGACGTGCGTGACGGTGCGATCATGCTTGAGAGCATCTCCGGCTTTGACACCAAGGATAGCACCAGCGTGGACATTCCGGTGCCTAACTTTGAAGCGGCGCTTACGGGCGATATCCGCGGCATGAAAATCGGCATACCCAAGGAATATCACCTTGACGGCATGCCTGCCGAAATAGAAGCACTGTGGCAGCAGGGCATCGAGTGGATGAAAGCCGCAGGCGCGGAAATCGTCAATATCAGCTTGCCGCATACCAAATATGCACTGCCAACCTATTATATTGTGGCCCCGGCCGAGGCTTCCTCGAACCTCGCGCGCTATGACGGTGTGCGCTACGGCCTGCGTGAACTGGTTGAGGGCGGTGGCCTTGCCGATATGTATGAAGCCACCCGCGCCGCCGGTTTTGGTGACGAGGTGAAGCGCCGTATCATGATCGGTACTTACGTGCTGTCTGCCGGGTATTATGATGCCTATTACCTCAAGGCTCAGAAGGTTCGCCAGCTTATTTCGAACGATTTCAAGGAAGCGTTTGGCAAGGTTGATGCGATCTTGACGCCGACAGCGCCAAGTGCGGCGTTTGCCTTTGGCGAAAAGTCGGATGACCCGATCGCCATGTACCTCAATGACGTCTTCACAGTGCCAGCGTCGCTGGCGGGTATTCCGGGTTCCAGCGTACCTGCGGGGCTGGATGCCAACGGTTTGCCGCTTGGCCTGCAGATACTGGGCAAAGCCTGGGACGAAGAAACCGTGTTTAAAGTATCGGGCGTGCTGGAGGAGGCTGCGGCCTTCAAGGCGAAACCCGAAGAGTGGTGGAGGTGAGCGTCATGAGCAAATTTCTTATTCAGGGCGCCACAGGCGATTTTGAAGTTGTCATCGGGCTTGAGGTCCACGCACAGGTCATTTCCAACGCGAAACTGTTCTCTGGCGCGGCGACGGAGTTCGGCGCTGAGCCAAACGCACAGGTCAGCCTTGTGGATGCGGCCATGCCCGGCATGCTGCCAACGATCAATGCGGAATGTATCCGTCAGGCGGTGCGCACAGGCCTCGCACTGGGTGCGGAGATCAACAAATTCTCCGTCTTTGACCGCAAGAACTATTTTTATGCCGACCTGCCACAAGGCTATCAGATCAGCCAGTTCAAACATCCTATTGTGGGTGAGGGTACAATCACGCTGGACCTTGGCGATGGGAGAAGCAAGGACGTGGGCATTGAGCGCATTCACCTTGAGCAGGATGCGGGCAAGTCCATGCATGACCAGCACCCGCAATATACATACGTGGACCTGAACCGCTCAGGTGTTGCGCTGATGGAAATCGTCTCCAAGCCCGATATGACCAGTCCTGAAGAGGCTGGCGCGTATCTCACCAAGTTGCGCACTATCCTGCGCTACATTGGCTCCTGCGACGGTAACATGGAGCAGGGCAGCATGCGGGCCGACGTGAACGTCTCCGTGCGTCGCGCCGGTGAGCCGCTTGGCACACGCTGCGAAATCAAGAACGTGAACTCGATCCGTTTTGTGCGTCAGGCGATTGAATATGAAGCGCAGCGTCAGGTGGATATCATCGAGGCTGGTGGCAAGATCGATCAGGAAACCCGCCTGTTTGACCCCGGCAAGGGCGAAACACGCTCCATGCGGTCGAAGGAAGAAGCGCATGACTATCGCTACTTCCCGGATCCTGATCTGCTGCCGATTGAGTTTGATGAGGCCTTCATTGATGCCGCGCGCGACAGCCTGCCTGAGCTGCCGGACGAGAAGAAAGCCCGCTTTATAGAAGACCTTGGTCTGCCGGATTATAACGCCAGCGTGCTGGTGGCAGAAAAAGAGTCATGCGATTATTTCGAGGACCTGATTGCAGCGCTCGTCAAGAAAACAGGCAAGGATGCCAAAGCCGTTGGGGCCAAAGCATCCAACTGGGTGACAGGTGACCTGTTTGGTGCGTTGAACAAGGCTGGCAAATCAGTGACCGAGAGCCCGGTCTCGGCGGAGCAGGGCGCGGACCTGCTGGCGCTTATTGAAGATGGCACCATTTCAGGCCGTATCGCCAAGGATGTCTTCGAGATCATGTTTGACACCAGCAAGGACGCGGGTGTGATTGTGGAAGAAAAAGGTCTCCGCCAGGTTTCTGATACCGGCGAGATTGAGCAGATCATTGACGAAGTCATCGCAGCCAACCCTGCACAGCTTGAGCAATACCGGGCAGGCAAGGACAAGCTGATTGGCTTCTTTGTGGGCCAAGTGATGAAGGCAACGGGAGGCAAAGCCAACCCGGGCATGGTGAACAAGCTCCTCAAGCCCAAGCTCGACGGCTAATCGCCTTCCAGACAAAACTAGCATGTCGAAAGGTCTGACCCGTTGCAGGCCTTTCTTTTTGTGCGCCAAACTCAAAGTGAAAAAATTGCCACATTTTTGCCGTTTCGCGCTATCATGGTGTATGCGATGAAAGCCGTCATATGCTGCGGCTTGTGTTTTGACGGGGCAGGCCCGCTGGACACGCCGGTTGTGGCAGGCAGGTATATTTTGCAGAACTTTGGAATAAATTTCTAAATACCAACGTCTAGGTTCATGCATTGTTCAGTTTCAGCCCGCTAAGCTTTCCACAACAATAACGGAGGTTGAAATGTTGAGAAAATCTCTGCTGCTTCTGACGACAGCGATGCTGATCGTGCCAAGCACGGCATCATTTGCGGATAAAAAAGATGACCGCCGCGAACGCGCACGGCAGGAAGAGCCATCAAAATCACACGCTGCCCGCAGGGCGCAGGCCAGAGAACTCAGGAGCCAGAAGGCTTCTCAGCCTCGTCAGTCGCGACCAGCTCGGGCAGACAGGCGGGATATTGCAGCGCCGGCAGGCCGTGCGCGCAACATTGTGTCACACGCAGATCGACGAGGCCGGAGTGGTGAGTATACGCCGCCTCGTCAAGGCCACGCGGTCAAGCAAATACAGCATACACAAGGCAGCCCGATCCGGGAGCCCAGGAATGTGACACGTGGCCAGGACAGACGTGTTATTCCACAGCAAGTTCGCAATACGCGCCGGGATAACGACGGGCGCAGTCGTCCGCGAGCAACGGATCGTCGTGATGTTGGCGGTAATAACGCGTTTAACATGGACTATAAACGCAGGAACAATACAGTTCCGGTGACGAACAACCAGCGTCGGGATCGTGGTGGCCGCCGGGATGATGGCTGGAACGGAAATAACCGTGGCCGTAATGTTAATTACGATAACGATCGCCGTCGGGGCGGCAATGATCATCGTGGGCGTGGCAATGACCACCGCGGGCGGGACGGTCATAATGGCCGGGATCGTGGTCGCGATGATCACCATCGCGGTCGTGACTACGACCGCAACCGCGGTCACTACTATCATGATCGCTACCGTGGAAAAACACGCATTTACATCGGTCTGGGTACTTACCCTTATGGTTATTGGGGTGGGCGTAATTATTATGGCCACTATAACTATGGGGATTGGCCATTTTACTCCGGCTATTGGCATACTCGCGCTCACTGGTCGTGGCACATGCACCACAGCCACTATCACTACGGCGGTTACTGTCCAGGTATAGACCATGGCTATAATACGGCCTATTATAGTGAACCAACCTATCATGCCTCATATTCTTCAAACACGGGCAATGAGATCGCGGGGACTATTCTTGGTGGCGTTGTCGGCGGTATTCTTGGATCAGAGATTGATGGCGGTCGCAACCGGACAGCCGGCATTGTTGTCGGGTCGCTGCTTGGCGCAACCGTTGGTAACTCGATTGCCAGGAGCAACAGTCGCACAGTCAGTAGCGGTTATCGCTACACCGCAGATTATTACGGCGATGATCCGACCATTTATCACTATGAAGATCAAAGCTATACGCCGCCACGTCAGGAAGTGCGTAAGTGCATCGAATATGATGTACGTGCGGGGAATTACGTCTGTCGCCGGTGGATCGTCGAGTATAGCAATTAACCTACCATAGAAATTGAAAAAAAAAGGCGGCCTTCGGTCGCCTTTTTTTGCGGTCGGCATCGTTTGGTATTCAAAAAGCGCCATAACTGATTATGGCGCTTTTTTTTGTTAGTCTAGCTAATGAATGAGGTGGTATTTTAGTTGCCCTGTGGTTCGATTACGTCATCCTCATCAAACGGTTCAATAGGCGGAACATCGCGGTAGCGACTCGTTTCAACACCTCGATTATCCTCATAGGCACTATGATCAAGGATCACCCGACTGCGATCGCGCGAGAAGACCACCACCACTGGCGTGCCTTCGGCAAAGGGGTGTCGGTCTTGCTGAACAATGGAAATGAGTGAACCGCTTTCGGTACGAACAAGATATTCAAACCCGCTTTTTTTCCCCGCGGATTTATCGATACTGTTCCCCAACAAGCCCCCAAGGAGGGCACCGCCAATGGCGCCGATCACGTTTTCGGCGCCGCTATTCCCGACTGTGGAGCCAGCGGCTGCGCCGACGCCGACACCCACAGCGGTGCCCACGCCGCTTTCGCTGCGGATTTCTACCCAGCGATAGCTGTCAACCACGCCGCGTTCCACGCGGCGAGCCTCACCGACGGCGTGGCTATCGTAGGAATGGGGAGACATGTTCTGGCTGCATGCCGCAGTTGCCATGCAGAGTGGCAGGGCAATTGCAAGCATTTTATAGTTTTTGGTTTGCATCATTGTGGGGTGTCCTCACTCGCATCTCTTTACAATTCACCGTTTGCACGCCGAAAACGGCAGTTTAAAGGCGTATCACCTATTCAGGCTGCAGTATGACAGCCATGCCTGAATAGGTGATGAACAAGTACAGCAGCAGTGTAGAGGCATGTTTTTGAGCCTGACACAGCGACTGTCATGTTTGCGTAATGGTTTCAATGCATCTTGACCGATAGGTTAGGAAGAGACTGTATGAGTAAGCCTTACATCATTTCAATGCCCATACCACCGGTGCCCCCTCACGCAACCTGCAGTGAGGTATATGAGCGTTTTCATGCAGATCCGGATTTGGTCGCCATTCCTGTTGTGACGGGTGACAAGCCGGTCGGACTGCTGAAACGCATTGATTTTCTGATCCGTCTCGCTGACCGTTACGGCCGACCGTTATATGAAAAACGGCCGGTGGCGGAATTGATGGATGCGAACCCGTTGGTGATCGAACATAACGTTGCGCTGGACCAACTTAACAAGGCGCTCGTGGGTGAAAACAAGGACTCGCTTCAGGCGGGGTTTATTGTGGTCGAAAGCGGCGTTTATTTGGGTATTGGTACAGCATATACATTGTTGCGGGTCAATATGGAGAGGGCGGAGCGCCGAATGAAGGACCTGGAGGTAGCCCGTATGGAGGCCGAGGCCGCGACACGCGCCCGTACCCAGTTTCTCGCCAACATGAGCCACGAGCTGAGGACCCCATTGAACGCGATCATCGGATTTGCCGAATTTATTATGTCAGAAGATATTCGTGGCAGGGATATCCGCAACCACCGGGGATATATCAGCGACATTCGCGACAGTGGCGCCCATTTGCTCGGTATGATCAATTCTATCCTCGACCTTTCCAAGCTGGAAGCCAGCGCATTTGTGTTGAGGGAGGATTTTGAGGCGCCACGGGAAATTACCGGGCAGGTGATCCGCATGATGGAAGGCATGGCCAAGGCACGCGGGATCGTGCTTGAATTGAAATCATCGGCGCATAATTATGATCTTCACGCGGACATTCAGGTGATCAAACAGGTGTTGATCAATCTTATCTCGAACGCCATCAAGTTCTCCCCGGAAGATTCTGTCATTGAAATCAGGGATCGTCTCAACGGTGACGGCTGCATTGAATTTCAAATTACCGACCGCGGCCCTGGCATGACCGCCGATGTTATAAAACGCGTGATGCAGCCGTTTGTGCAAGCTGATACAGGCTTGTCGCGGCGCCACGACGGTACGGGATTGGGGTTGCCACTGGTGAAGGCTTTTGTGGATGCTCACGGCGGGAGTTTTGTGCTGAACAGCAAAGTCGGAGAAGGAACAGCTGCCAAGGTTGTTTTCCCACTCTCTCGCTGTATTGAGCATAAATCTGCCCACTATGAGATGATTTGACCGAGGACCGCATCTGAGGCCTGCGGTGCCCATCAATTTTTAGGTGCAAGTTGTTTCTGTATTGCTTTTTTTTTGGTATGCTCTTCCCGGAAGAGCGGGCCCAGAAGAGGCCGCCTAATAAAAGTCCGCCATATATTTGATGATTATGCCAGCGCCAGTTTTACGGTTAGCACCGTGAAGGGGGAGAACTTGTATCTGCATATTCATCTCCAGGAGGACGGAGCACCAAGATGGGACAGAAAGACAGAGATCTATATGACTATGTGGCGGATCGCCTAGCGAAAGCTGAGACCGGCGCGCCAGATGCCTATTATGATCTGGGGTTGCTCTATTCCACTGGCCACGGTGTTGATCAGGATTATGTGCAGGCCCACAAATGGTTCAATCTTGCCGCCATTCGAGGTTTACAGCGCGCGGCGGTTGACCGCTGCGAACTGGCAAGAGACATGGACAAGCTGGACATAGCTGAAGCGCAGCGTCAGGCGCGTGAATGGCTGGACGCTCATTGAACGAAGCTTCCCTCCTATCCTGATATAGCCAATTGAAATTGCTCCGCTATACTGCTGCCTAACAAGGGAGCAGCAGTATGATTACACTTGAAAAGCAGACCATTCTTGTCACCGGTGCATCACGCGGTATTGGTGCCGCAACCGCGCGTACGCTGTTGACGTCAGGGGCCTCGGTGGTGGGTTCTTACACCCGCGCGCCGGGGGAGTTGGAACACCTGTTAGATGAATTTGGCCCGGCCCGACTTGATATACAGCGCTGCGATCTTGGCGAAGCCGGGGCCGCAAAATTGCTTTGGCAAAAGGCTATGGGCTTTAAAGGTCAGTTGAACGGCCTTGTTAACAATGCTGGCGTGATGCCGGAAACCCCGCTGGGCTGTGACGACGCGACCTGGGCGGAGGACTGGGCGCGTGTCATGGCAGTGAATGTGCAGGCTGTTGCGGATATGTGCCGCGCCGCCATCCAGCACTTTCAGGGCGGGGAAGGTGGCCGCATTGTGAGTATCGCAAGCCGGGCGGCATTCCGGGGGGACGGCCCGTCATTCATGCACTATGCGGCCAGCAAGGGGGCGGTCGTATCGCTGATGCGTTCTATCGCGCGGGCTTATGCGCGAGAGGGTATATACGCGTTCCTGATTGCCCCAGGTTGGGTCAAAACCGATATGGCAGCTGTCGCATATGAGCCGGGGAATGAATGGATGCTGGATGAAATCCCGATGGGCGAAGCCGCGCCGCCGGATAACATTGCCAATATGACGGCTTTTTTATTATCGGGCCTGAGCGATCACGCGACAGGGGCCACATTTGACATCAACGGGGCCAGCTACGTCCGCTAACAGCTGGGGCACAATAAAAAAAAGGCGGCCATCGGCCGCCTTTTCACTTTTATAGCGGAGCTTAGCCCGAATGAACTTCGAGGGCTTTATCGATCAGGAAAGCGATATGATCGCGATGTGCCCGCGTTGCGGCGTCCCCGCGCCACCTTGCCATGGCTCCCCTGAGCTCTTTCAGGTTTGCAAAGGCATTGGAGCGCGCGACATAGTCATATTCATCGCTGTTGAGGATGGTTGTCAGCATGGTGACATACATCACCTGCAGCTCCTGACGGAAGCTATTGACGGCACCCCGGCTGTCATCCTGGAAGATCGCATCCGTCAAATCTGACATTACCTCGGTCAGGCTGTATGCGTTGCCATATAGGGCGCTGTCGGTGATCCGCATCAGGGTGCGAGGGTGCAACAGGTGTGAGAGGATGTCCGCCTGAATGCTGGCCGCACGGCTGTGTACCTTTGGATCTTCGGTACCGACGAAGTGGAAAAATCCACGGCGCTGGATCGCGAGGGATTGCAAGAGAGCAGGGTCTGCAGCGAAGGCATCTGGTGCGAAGATAAAATCTCGCAGCAGTTTCATGGCCTGGCGCTGTTTTTTCTCCTCGACAGGACGGTAAGGAGCAGTGGCGCCCTTCTGACCCTGAACAGCCCGGTCGACATAGACACCACCGACGTACCGGGACGCCACGCGGCCTTGCCACGCCATGTCACCTGTCAAAATGAGATAGGCGTTTCTGAGTTCCTGGTAGCTTTCACCATCAGAGGCAAATTTGGACTTGAGTTTGCCGAGGGCACTGCGGTCCAGCTTCAGGCGATCTTCGGCAAACTGGACCGCGTCGTCGGTCATGTCATAGATATTGACGCGAGGGTCAATACCCTTGCCCGGGGATCGCATGTCATCGGCATCGTTACCAAATACCAGCCCCTTTTCCGTTGAGCGAGCGAGATGCGTGGCACGTTTTTGAGGGTCGTCGAGGTCTGGGTCATAACCGAACTGGATCGCCCAGATGTCATACGTGCCAGGGCGGACGGTATAATAATGCGCCTGCTTTTCACCCGGGGGCGCAAAGTTGATGCTGGGATAATCCATGACGGAACCAGCGAGGCCATCGTCTTGCTCGTCGATATCATAGGCTTCGCCATAGGCTCGTGCCTGGGTGGCCTTCATATTGTGATTGAGGCCAAGCGTATGGCCAACTTCGTGCAACATGAGATAATAGATAGACTCCTCGACCAGCTTTTCACTGGCCTTCGGCCCACCGGCGAGCACTGAGCTCAGGGTTTTACCCACCATATTGTTGAGTTGCAGGTGCCCGGCCATGGCGCAATTGCGCTCGTGGTTGCGCAAGCGTTCCATAAAGGATTCCGTGTCGTCCTCGGGCTTTTCCTGCAGGCCAAGTGCAGCGTTCTCGAAGACTTTGCTGGCATTCATGCGATTGGTCAGGAAGGTATATTCAAGCATGATGTCAGCGCCGAGAATTTGCCCTGTGCGCGGGTTGGTGAAGCTGGGGCCGTAGCCGCCAAATGGCGGTTGCGGGCTTGAGGTCCAGCGCAGTACATTGTAGCGAATATCCCCCGCGTCCCAGTCGGCATCATCGGGTTGCACCTTGACCTGAACGGCATTTTTGAAGCCAGCGGCCTCAAAGGCAATGTTCCATGCCTCGACAGCTTTCTTGATGGTGGGTCTAAGCTCCACAGGTGTGGTGTTTTCAATCCACCACACGATTGGCTCGACGGGCTCGGAAAGCTCCGCATTGGGGTCCTTCTTGATAAGGTTCCAACGATTGATCATATCCCGCCACGGCGTTGCTTCTTGGCTGGTCATGTCATTGACATAGTCGAGGAAATACCCAACACGCGCGTCATCGAAGCGTGGTTTGAAATCATTTTCCGGCATCGCAATCAGTGTGTGCTGCACTTTCACCGTTACGTTGCGGGCGTCGGTAATATCAAACCAGTTACCCTGATTGAGAGGTGAGGGGTTGGAATAGACATAATCGACAGTTACGGCCGTATTTTCGGGATAGTTCTTGACCTCGTCGATCCGGGTTTTTGAGCCGGAGAGTTTGCCAAGATTAAACGCCTCCCAAGGTTTTTGGCGAGGGTCCCCACTGGGTTTTACCTGATCAAAGGCTTCGGCCTTGAACAGCCCGTCGGCATTGATGAGGAAGCTGTTGCCATCCTTGGCGGTCGCCTTGATCTTGCCTACAGCGATACTGGCTGGGCTGATATTGGCGCTCGCGGCACGCGCAAGTGCGCTGTCAGGATCAAAGTAAAAATAGGGGTTCACTTCGACAAATTCGATCTGGTCAAAATGTTTTTCGATCTTGAAAACTTTCTGGCGGCGATATTGTCCCCGGAAGTGCCCGCCCTCAACCACGCCGTCGGCCGTGTGAGAGAAATAGATGAACTCTTTGTCAAGCTGGTCCGCCCGGACTTCCATCATCAGGTCGCCTTTTTCAGGGTCCTGATACAGCTTGAAAAGGCCATCCATGACCTGCTGATCTTCGGTCAATTCCTCCAGTGTTTTGTCTTTTTTCTTTTTCTTCTTGTCAGTCTTTTCTACGTCCGCCGTGTCTTCTTCTTCAGCTTTATCTTCGTCGGCAGCCGCATCTTCGTCCTGTTTAATCTGCTGTGCAGGTTTTACGGGCTTTTCATCTTCCGCAGCGACGGGCAACACGGCTGTGATCGCTCCCAGGGCAACGCCTGCCAGTAAAAGCCTGATTTTTTTTTCGAGGTTCACCACCCAGATTCTCCTGTTTTTATAAGGCCAGAATATCTTTACCAGTATATTTAAACCGATCAGATGCTGGCCGCCCCCGTTTTGTCCGACGCGCTGGCGCCGGGTATTGTAACTGCGAAGTTTCGACCGACAGCGCATGGTAAGTCAATGGCCTAAGCGACTGTCTATCGCCCGGCACACTCACCTTGTCGCATTTCTTTGGATCGTGCGATTATCGCTCGGCCTTGACCGCTTTTTCAAAAGTTGGCAGGAACTCGCGACATCCGCCCTCCGGTTCCTTCGCGCTCATCGCGGTAAGGATGTTTTTGAACTCAAGAGAAGCAACCACTTTTTCATAGTCGTCTTTGGCCATTGCTGCGATTTTTCCTTCGCTCTTGCCTATGTATTCTTCAACCAGTTCCTCGTCGGCATTGCAGTAGCGAGCGCCACCCGCGACGCGGGCGCTATCATGTGCAACTTGCATAATATCAGCCGCCGCCTGCGCTGAGGGGGCTGGAAAGACGGCTGCAATAATAACAAAAACGCATGTTGCAGTAGATATTTTTATGGCTTTTAACATTGTATTTCTCTCGTTGGTCCCAGCAGACATTAGCGGGCCTAAATGTGGCAGGCAAGTGATGAAAACACGCTAAAATTCCATTACTACGGGGCCCGTGCCGGCCAGTGTTTCACCTGCGCGCCGCACCCCATTCACCGTTGCCATGACCGAATTATTCTGGCCCGGCAACTCATCAATAAACAATGCGTTCATAAATTTTATGGTTTTTGGTGCGGTCGGCCAAGCACTTTCCATATAAAGGAACACAGTCTGGCCCTGTAATTCCATGCCCAGATAGTGAATGTCTAACAGCTGCCCATCCACCTCAAGTGCGACCATCCTCGCGATGACGGGCGCCACCGAAGCTTCCAGCTTGCGATAGTCTTCATCGTCAAGGAAGGTCAGCCTTTCACCAAGGTTCAGTGACAAATGGGATTCCAGTTCATGGGCGTGCATCTGCATTACGAGTTCCACCGATTTGTCATCGGGGTTCCATTCTATTGTGGTGAACGTTGCAAAAACATTGTGTGCAAGGGCTGACAGGCTGAGCCCTGTGCACACTATAAAGATGGCGAGAAACCTGGATTTCATGGGCAATTTAATCATGGGGAGAGTCTTCTTAAAGTGCAGCATATTCGAACCCGACAACCCGGTTACGACCGTATGCCTTGGCGCTATATAACGCTTGATCAGCGCGGTCCAGGGCGGGCTCAATCGTAACCTCTTTTGCTAACCACTGGGCCACACCGATGCTGGCGGTAAAGCGGAACTTTTCATCGTCACTGACGGTTTGGTGGTGTGCCGTTGATCGTCGGATAGTTTCAGCAAGTCGGATAGCGTCATCCTGGCCTGAACTTGGCAGGATCGCGGCAAACTCTTCGCCGCCCATGCGACCAACAAACCCCTTCTCGCAGATAGTCTCCCGGATGATATTGGCAAAATCCCGGATCGCGACATCCCCGGCGGCGTGGCCATAGGTGTCATTGATGCGTTTGAAGTGGTCAATATCCATCATGATCACCCAGACTTCAGTTCCGGGCATGGCGTCAGCGACGGCCTTTTCGCCCAGGGCCGTAAAGCGGCGGCGATTAAGAAGGCCCGTGAGGGAATCGGTGTTGGCCAGACGGGTTAGCTCGGCCTGTTTTGCCTCAAGCTCAGCCTTGGCGTGATACAGTTGCTCAGCCAGTTCCGCCGTCCGGGCTGCGTCAGCCTCCACCATTGTGCGGTGCATGGCGCTGTCGCTGTCTGCAAGCTGCATGTGAGTGATGTCCCGTAATATCCATAGCCGCTCGCCACGTCCCGCTACGGGGCGGGTTGTGCGCTCGATAGTGCGGCCATCGGCAAGGTAAAGCAGTTCCGAGAACTGGATATCAGGGGAGGAGAGAACCGCCTCGATGACCTGGTCTGCCTGCGCCCGCTCATTAAGCATGCCGTGCCAATCATGAAAAAGCGTCTTGATATTGTCTTGTGATGCTTCAAGATCGAACAGGGTATAGGCTGTTCGGTTCATGACGCTGATACGGCCATTCACATCTGAGATCACGACCGCTTCGGGGAGGCTGTCTGGGTCTATCATCGGTTTGGGGCGGTCGTCGTTTGCGCGGTCGCCGGAAAACATATCGCGAATTACAAGCCCGGTCAGCAGCACCGTCAACAAGACTCCGCTGACAAAGAGATATGATACGCCTGTGGTGGCCGTACCGAACCCTTTAGACAGTGTCAGGAGCACAACCGCACCCAAACCCATACCTGCTTTAAGCGTCGCCTGAATAGTCATCGACTGTGCGTTTTTGCCTCCATTCCCTGTCGGGGAAAGGACCCCACTGTGCGCTGTTTGTCAAGGAGATAAACCCGCGCAGGTCCCTGACGACATCATGCCACAAAAAAAGGGGGCGCACCCCCTTTTATACACCATCGATAAGGGAGGTCAGTTGCTAATCTTTTGGTTCAGCAGCTTTTTCCGCGTCCTGTGTATCCAGGTATTCCTTCATCAGGTTACGTTGCTCTGCACGGCGCTTGTAGAGTTCCACCCGTGTCGCGTGCGGCTTGGATGGCCATACGTTGTTGGATTTTTCCGCGTCTGCAATTTCGTTGTATGGGTCAAGTGTGACGGTTTTGATTTTTTTATCCCGCACAAGCACCTTGGTCACCTGCTTGGGGTTTTCGCGCCAGATTTCAGCGGCAATGCGAACTTCCTCATGGCTGCCATCCTCATATTCCACATCCAGAACCAGCGGCATCACAAGGCCACCAATATTCTCGAAATCGAGGAAGTAGAGCTCATGCCCGTATTTCAGAAGTTCTTTTTGCCAGTCTTCAAGGTCTTTGAGCGTGCCCTCATAAGCATCCTTTTGCTTCTTGGTGACGATGAAGTCGTCATTCTCGTTGTAGAAATCAAGAAGCTCGGGGAAGCGGTCTACCCTGCGCGGCATACCGTCTGCCTTGTTGCGCATCTCGGCGATATACTGCTGCGCATCCAGGTCTTCCTTGCGGTCATACTCGTTTTCGACCTCAGGATCTTGCGTGTTGATACGGGCATGGCTGATACCGGTCAGGGCGATATCCACGTGGTCCGTGGTGTAGAACCAGCCGCGGAAGAACCAATCGAGATCCTTGCCGGAGGCGTCTTCCATGGTGCGGAAGAAATCAGCGGGGTAGGGACGCTTGAATTTCCAGCGGTGCGCATATTCCTTGAAGGCAAAATCGAAGAGCTCGCGGCCCATAACCGTTTCGCGCAGGATATTGAGCGCGACAGCGGGTTTGGTGTAGGCGTTCGGGCCGTACCCGATGATGCTGTCGGATTGTGTCATGATCGGCGTCTGGTTCGGGCTGACCATGTAGGGAATAGCTTCCTTGGCGCGGCCGTAACGGGACGGATAATCCGGCTCCCATTCGCGCTCCGCCTGGCTCTGGAGGAAGCTGTTAAGGCCTTCATCCATCCACGCCCAGTTGCGCTCGTCCGAGTTAACGGTCATCGGAAAGTAGATATGGCCGATTTCGTGGATGATCACGGAGATAAGGCCGTATTTCGCCCGCTTTGTATAGGTGCGGACTTCTGTGCCGTCTTCTTTTTTCTCGATTGCCGGCTTGGGGCCGTTCGATGTGATCATCGGATATTCCATGCCGCCACCGATGGGGCCGTTCACGGACCACGCGACGGGGTAGGGATACTCGAACGAATACCGGCTGTAGGTGTCGAGGGTATGCGCGATGGCATGGGTGGAATATTTATCCCACAGCGGCACAGCTTCGTCGGGATATAGGGACATCGCCATGACCGTGCGGCCACTTTCAGGCAGCTTCACGCCAAGAGCATCCCAGATGAACTTGCGTGAGGACGCAAAGGCGAAATCACGGACGTTATCGGCCTTGAAATGCCAAGTCTTGGTTTTGTCGCTGCCTTCTTTCTCATTCTCAAGCGCTTCGTCTTGCGTGACAATAAAGACGGGGCGCTCTGCGGTCTTCGCTTTTTCAAGTCGTTTGCGCTGATCGCTTGTCAGAACGTCCTTGGCATTTTGCAGTACGCCGGTGGAACCGACGATATGGTCTGCGGGCACTGTGATCTCGACGTCATAGTCGCCGAATTCAAGTGTGAATTCACCGGTGCCGAGGAACTGTTTGTGCTCCCAGCCGGCAAGGTCGGTGTAAGCCGCAAGGCGCGGGAACCACTGCGCGATGAAGAAAATATCGTTGCCGTCCCGGCTATAGGGCTCAAAACCGCCACGGGCGCCCATGGCCTTGCCTTCGGGAATGTTGAACCACCAGTCGATATCGAAGCTGAAGCTTTCACCCGGCTTGAGCGGCTTATCAAGGTCAATCCGCATCATCGTGTCGTTGATGGAGTAGCGTACATTTTTGCCGCCAGACTGTACCTTGGTCAGCATGAAGCCCCAGTCTTCAGTCTCAGTCCGGGCCAGGAAACGCAGGGTGGAATAGGACATTTTCTTGGATGCTTTGCGGCCCATTTCCATGGTGACATAGGCGTCGGAGTGTTTGGAGAAGCGGTTCTGGTCAAGCTGCAGCCAAAGGTAATTCAGCGTGTCTGGTGAGTTGTTCTCGTAAACAACGCTTTCGCTGCCGGTAATGGTCCGACTCTTTTCATCAAGCTTTACCTTGATGTCATAGTCCACCTGCTGCTGCCAATAGGCATGCCCTGGCGCACCAGACCCTGTGCGATACACGTTTGGTGTTGGCAGATGTTCTTCAAGCTGCCGGAATTTATCTTCAAAACTGCCCTTGGTTTGCTTGATGGCCTCGGCGTGCGCTGCCTGCATTCCCAGGCACAGTGACAAAACGATCCCTATGAGCCGCATACGTCAGTCCCTTTTTTTTGTGGTTAGCCCCGTTTAATTTTTTCAGCGGGAAAGTAGGGCACATTTCACGGGAGGGCAAGTCAGCGGAAAAATTGTTGGTAACAAAACGGTGATCAGGGACGGCGAAGGACAAGCAGAAGCAGGCGCGTATTAAATCCAGATGCGGCGGCGAGGCGCATTGATAGCACTTGAAAGAAACAGAAATAAGGAACCTAAGCGATGAAAGTGTCAGAAAAAATTCTAGGTGTAACCCTTGCGACCACCATACTTGCGGGTGCGGCTTTCGCCACGGGCGACCGCAGTGAGCGCTTTAAAGAGGCCGATACAAACAGTAATGGCGTCGTCACACATGACGAGATGCTGTCGGCAGTGAAAGTGAAATTCGACCAATTCGACAAGGATGGTGATGGCTACCTTACGCTGAGCGAACTTCCAAAGGAAATGCCGGTGCCCGAGGGCATGGAAAAGCGCATGGAGAAACATTTGGAGCGGATGGCCAAACGCGCCGAAAAGGCGGGTCGTGACTTTGATGAGGATCAGTTCGAAGGTCGTTACAAGCCGACGCGTATGCGGTTTATCGTCAAACTTGACCGCGATAATGACGAGCGCGTTTCACTTGAGGAATTTTCTTCCCGTGCGGTGCATATGTTCAAGCGTGCCGATGAAAACGGCGATGGCGAAGTTACCAGAACCGAGATGGAAGACGCCGGAAAACATCGTCATTTTGGCAAGAAGGGTGGCTGGCACGACCGTGGTGGCAAACACCGCTAAGACCTGAGGTCCCAAGCCGGGAGAGCCGTTGGTCCTAAAGAGCCTTTTAATGGCTTCTCTCCGGACGACCGTGTTTCGTGTCAAGAGTGTGCGTCGGTCCCTTCATTTTTCAGGTGGAGACGGGGCGGCGCACACTTTCATTCTGGCCACAATCAAAACCTATATCAT
Organism: Kordiimonas aestuarii; assembly: GCF_025574465.1. Classification (GTDB taxonomy): domain Bacteria; phylum Pseudomonadota; class Alphaproteobacteria; order Sphingomonadales; family Kordiimonadaceae; genus Kordiimonas; species Kordiimonas aestuarii. The sequence continues at coordinate 46,053 of NZ_JAOBPP010000017.1, read as the reverse complement.
CGCGTAAGATAAACTGCGTGTCAGAGACCCTTGCCCTTTTCGGGGGTGAGCGTTAGGGTGCGCGATATTTTTGCACCGAGAGAGGCTCCCGCCATGCTTAAAGGCTCTATTCCCGCGTTGATCACGCCGTTCACAGATGAAGGCGAGGTCGACTATGACGGCTTCCAGAAATTTGTGGACTGGCAGGTCAAGGAAGGCTCGCATGGTCTGGTGCCTGTGGGCACAACGGGCGAAAGCCCGACCCTGAGCCATGAGGAACATCGCAAGGTGGTGGAATTATGCGTGGAAGCCGCCGATGGGCGCGTGCCTGTGGTAGCAGGGGCTGGTTCAAACAACACCCGCGAGGCGATCAGCCTGATCCAGCACGCCGAGAAGGTGGGTGCTGACGCGGCGCTTGTGGTGACACCATACTATAACAAGCCAAGCCAGGCTGGCCTTTATGCCCATTTCAAGGCGGTGCATGACGCCAGCAGCTTGCCGATTGTGATTTATAATATCCCGGGGCGTTCGGTCGTCGATATGGCAACCGGCACGATGGCGGAGCTTTTTGAGCTGCCGCGCATCATCGGCGTGAAAGACGCGACGGGCGACCTTGATCGTGTTGCGAGCCAACGTGCTGCCATGGGGCCTGATTTTATCCAGCTTTCGGGCGAAGACGCCACAGCGCTTGGTTTTATGGCCATGGGCGGCCAGGGCTGTATTTCTGTCAGTGCCAATGTGGCGCCGAGGTTGTGCAGCGAATTTCAGGAAGCCTGCATGGTGGGCGACTTCAAGAAAGCGCTCGGCCTTCAGGATCGCCTGCTCGGGTTGCATCGTTGCATGTTCATGGAGCCAAGCCCGGCCCCGGCCAAATTTGCGGGTTCGCTTATTGGCATCTGCGAGGATCATGTTCGCCTGCCGCTTCTCGCCGCCAGCGACACCGCGCGTTCCATCATTGCCTCCAATATCAATGATCTTGGTTTGAGCCCTGTTGATCTGGGATAAATCATGGCGGGCAAAAACAAAAACAGGGATAAGAATAATAAGCTGCCTAACCGTGTCGCGGCGGATAACCGCAAGGCGCGGCACCTGTTTCATATTGAAGATGAATATGAGGCCGGTATCTCGTTACAGGGTACGGAGGTGAAGTCCCTGCGCTCGGGTGAGGCCAATATCCGCGAGAGTTATGCCGAAGAGAAGGATGGAGAGCTATGGCTGGTGAACGCCTACATTCCGGAATTTTCCCACGGCAATCGCTTTAACCACGAGCCGCGTCGCCCACGTAAGCTTTTGATGCACAAGCGAGAAATTTCCAAACTGGGCGGCCTTATCCAGCGCCAAGGCTATACCCTTGTGCCGCTGCGGGTCTATTTCAATGACCAGGGCAGAGCAAAGGTTCTTATCGGTTTGGGTAAGGGTAAAAACGTGCGCGACAAACGAGAGGACGTCAAGCAGCGTGACTGGGACCGCCAGAAGGCCCGCTTGATGAAGGATTTGGGCTAGGCTGCCTTTCAACCGTCCTGAGGGGGGATGCTGACAAGAAAACGTACCGGGCTATCGGGCCCGCCAGCAACCACTTCGTTTCTGCCGGTTCGCAACTTCGCTGTAGCATTCATCGCATATCTGCTGAGCTTTTCGCCGTTGACCAACGTGCCTTGCACGGCGCCAAGGTCGCGCACCCACAAGGCACCGTCTCGGCGCACGATTTCAAAGTGGTTGTCTGCCAGTTCGGGTACCCCCTTAAGCGGGACCCTCAAGCTGTTCGGGATGGCCACGCAGTGTCCATCCTTGCTCGCGATGTTCCCGACAGAAAAGGGGAATTCGAGTATCTCCACGAATGTCAGCAATTTGTCTGCTACCACCCGCGATAGACCCTCGATAGTTGGCTGTTTGCTCTTGAAGTGATGGGCCTTCAGTTCGGTGTTGCCCTCGATCGCTTCTTTTATGGCGTAGGAACTTCTAAGCCGGGTCGCAAGCGTATGCACAACATGGCGGACCAGAGGGTCGGCAAAACTTTTGCGGAAGGCGTCGGCGCTGATGAAAAGGGCGGTGGTTTCCCGCGAGGCTTTGGCCGTGACTGAATGGTCCTTGCGTTCGATGACGCTGACTTCGCCCAGCAGCTCCCCGCCTCCGAGCGAGGCAATATGATGGCGACCGGTCCCCTCATGGCGCCAGATTTCCACCTGTCCGTCAAGGATCATGTAAACACCGTTCGACGCGCTCTCCTGTTCGTAGATGGTGTCACCGGCGTTGAATTTGACTTGCTCGCCCATGTTCATAGCGTTTGTCATGGCAATCATTCCTTCCCGAATGAGCGGTGATTCTATCGCTTTTTTCCGGCTGCGGCAATCGGTGCCGCCATACAACCCACTCATCGGAAAGTACTTTTTTCCCGCACCTTGGTTTTAGTCGAATTTTAAGGATTTTCTGGTGAAGTGAAGTTATGCCAAGAGGCATGGAGATACACCGGTTTGGCGGGCGCGTTCCTCCCCCGAATGTTCGCCAACAAAAGCGTCTCCAATCGCGCCCAAAACAGATGAGGGCGCTACGTCGGCGTCCTCGCCGACGCAAGCGGGAACAGGCCCCCTGAGCAGTCCGCCTGAAGCTCGCGCCAAGTGTCTTGAGCCCAGATGTCTTGAGTAACGAGACCAATTCTGTTTCTAGTGAGCGCGGCGGCAACCCCAGGTTGTCGCCGTTCTTGCGTTTGGTCAGTGCTGCGCGAGCTCTTGCCGCGCGATACTCATGGCCTGCATGAACATATCTTCCGTCAACCGTCCGGTGTTCACGTTATAGCGGGAGCAATGATAGCTATCCACCAGTGTCAGGCCTTTTGGCAACGGGTGGACGGCACCGTGTGCGAATTTGTAGTCGACCAGTTTCAGGCCGAAGTTCCGTACCGCCGCATCATGGGCGACTTTGCCAAGCGCAAAAATAACCTTGAGATTCGGCAGGGCGTCGAACCGCGCCAACAGATACGGCTTGCAGTTTTGCACTTCATGTGTGGTGGGTCTGTTTTCCGGCGGCACACAGCGTACGGCGTTGGTAATGATGACATCATGCAGGGCCAGTGTATCATCCGCACGATTTTCATTTATGCCGTCCGTCCAGCCCATGGCCTCAAGGCATTTGAAGAGCAGCACACCGGAAAAGTCTCCCGTGAAGGGTCTGCCGGTTTTATTGGCGCCCTGCAGGCCGGGCGCCAAGCCAAGTATCATCAGGCGTGCGCCCAAGTCACCAAAGCTGGAGACGGCACCGTTGAAGAAGTCCGGATAGCTCTTGCGGTTTTTTTGGCGGAATTTGACAAGACGCGGGCACAGGGCGCAGTCGCGGTCGGGTTCTGGTGGCGTGATGTTAGTCTTGCTGAGGGCCATGCTGTCTTACTGCAGGAACAGAGAAAGGCGGCAACGTGCCGCCTTCAGAGGGATCGCCGGTCGGCGATTACGCATGCTCACTCTCAAGCTGTTCCTCAAACCCTGCATCAAACGGAGCAGGGGCATCGGCGCGGCGCGGGCCTCCGCCCTTGCGCCCGATAATGCCGCGCAGGTCTTCAAGGTCGACAAACTGGTCAGCCTGCCGACGGAGTTCATCCGCGATCATTGAGGGTTGGGTGGAATTGGAACTGACAACCGTGGCCCGCAGTCCCTTGCGCTGCACCGCTTCAAGAAGGCGTCGAAAATCGCCGTCACCGGAGAAAAGGACAACATGGTCAAGCGCTTCCGAGATATTCAGCATATCGACGGCAATCTCAATATCCATATTGCCCTTGATCTTGCGTCGGCCATGTTCATCGGTGAACTCTTTCACCGGTTTGGTCACAAGCGTAAAGCCGTTATAATCCAGCCAGTCGATCAGGGGTCTCAGTGGCGAATATTCCTGGTCTTCGAGGATGGCCGTATAATAAAAGGCACGGATAAGCCGGGCCTGCTTTGAGAAGTGAGCACGCAGACTTTTATAATCTATTTCCATGTCCAGGGCGCGGGCGGTGGCATAAAGGTTGGCACCGTCAATGAAGAGCGCGAGGCGTTCCTCGGGATAGAAAATCATCTCTTGGTCCAATCGTAAAATAAATAATATAACTCTGCGCGGTGTAATAAGGATTGCAGATAAAATCAGCATCTGTCCGCAGGGTTAATTAATGGTAAATATTGGGCGACCTGTCCAGCCGATCAAGGGGGCTATCAAGTAATTGTTATATGCCTGAGAAACGGAAAAAAACCGAGATTCTGCTGGCCTTTGGCGGAAATCTGCCTTCAGCAGAAGGCGCGCCATCGCGGACGATTACGGCCGCTGTCATCGCGCTGGTCAACCGTGGTTTTAAACTTAAGTCCCTGTCGGCCTTCTACCGGTCGCCCGCCGTCACGCTCGATGCACAAACCCATGCGCCTGAATACACCAATGCGGTTGCCTGCATGCGGTGTGCCTTCAGCCCCGGCGAGATACTTGCCGTAACGCAAGAAACCGAAAGGCAATTTGGTCGTGCGCCCGGCGCGCGGTGGAGCGCACGCACTCTTGATATTGATCTGCTGGCCTATGGGGACAGCGTGGTTCCATCGCGCGGTGTCTGGCACGAGTTGGTGTCCAGTGATGACCCTGCGGCGATTCTGGGTGAGCCGGTGGTGCCCCATCCACGTCTGCATCTCAGGGGCTTTGTGCTTGCCCCCCTTATGGAAATTGCACCCGACTGGCTACATCCGGTTCTGGGTGCGAATGTTCAAACTTTGGCGGAGGCTGCCCGCGCTAACGGCGCATTTGTTGGCATCGAAAAACTTGCAGTACCAGCCTCTCCGGGCGAAAAATAAGCCGATTCCCCGCTTTACAGCTTGGGGCTTGCCCTGTATAAGCGGGCGCTCGTATCGAAGGCACGGATCCTATCCCTGCCTTTTTGACTAGGAATTTGGAGATTAAAGCATGGCTCGCGTCACCGTTGAGGATTGTGTAGATAAAGTCACTAACCGATTTGACCTGGTTCTGTCGGCTGCACAGCGCTCTCGCCAGATTTCAAGCGGTGCCCCGCTTGAGGTTGAGCGTGACAACGACAAAAACGCTGTTGTTGCGCTGCGTGAAATTGCAGAAGAGAAAGTGATCGCCGACAACCTGATGGAAGCAGTCATCCACAGCATGCGCAAGGTTGTGGAATCGGACGAACCGGAAGAGGTTGATCTGTCGATCCTGATGGCCGGTATGGACGAAGGGGCAAAGAAGGAAGGCGAATAAGCCTGCCTGTTGTCTGATAAGTTTACGAGAAGCCCGGCTTAACCCGCCGGGCTTTTTGTCTTTCTGCCTCTGTTTGCACACTTCGGGCACAAGAAGCTGGATAATTTTTGCAGAACCATTATTTCTGTGAAGATGAAGTAACCGTTTGCGTAAAATAGGGATATCCCGGTGATCCGCCAGTTTGAGCTAGTAGAGACAGTCAGGGCCTACGACAAAAATATCGATGAGGCACTGCTGAATCGTGCCTATGTCTTTGCCATGAAGGCCCATGGCACGCAGACACGTGCGTCCGGTGATCCATATTTCTCCCATCCGCTTGAAGTGGCGGGCATCCTTACGGATATGAAGCTGGACTGCAACACCATCGCGACGGCACTGTTGCACGATGTGGTCGAAGACACTGTTGCCACCATTCCCGAAATTGAGGAGCTGTTTGGCCCCAAAGTGGCGGAACTGGTGGACGGGGTTACCAAGCTTTCCAAAATCGAGATGCAGACCGAAAGCCTCAGGCAGGCGGAAAACTTCCGCAAATTCCTGCTCGCCATGTCGAACGACATCCGCGTGCTGCTGGTAAAGCTTGCGGACCGACTGCACAATATGCGCACACTTTTTTACATCAAGAAGCCGGAAAAACGTCGCCGCATCGCGCTTGAGACCATCGAGATCTATTCGCCACTGGCCGAGCGTATCGGCATGCATGCGATGAAGGACGAGCTGGAACACCTGGCCTTCCAGCACCTTGACGCCGAAGCAATGGAATCGATCAACGCGCGCCTGCATTACCTGATTGAGGAAAGCCCGGATCTTGAAACGGATATGGTGGGCGCCTTGGCCAAGCTGATGGATGAACACGGTATCAAGGCGAACATCAGCGGGCGCATCAAGCGGCCTTACTCCATTTGGCGCAAGATGGAACGACAGAATATCTCTTTCGAGCAACTCTCGGACGTGATGGCGTTTCGTGTGAAAGTGGAAGATGTGGAGACATGCTACCGGGCGCTTGGGGTGGTGCACCAGCGCTATCCCATGGTGCCGGGCCGGTTCAAGGACTATATCTCCACTCCCAAGCGCAACTTTTACCGGTCGATCCACACGACGGTGATGGGACCGCAAAATCACCGGCTTGAGGTACAGATACGCACCCACAAAATGCATGAGCAGGCTGAATATGGCGTTGCCGCGCATTGGCAGTACAAGCAGCAGAACGCCGACAATGTGGAAGGCTCACAATATCGCTGGGTACGCGAGCTTCTGGAAATTTTGGAACACACCAATGATCCCGAGGAATTTCTCGAACATACCAAGCTTGAGATGTTCCAGGACAAGGTGTTCTGTTTCACCCCCAAGGGTGAGCTGATTTCATTGCCACGTGGATCGTCGACAGTTGATTTTGCCTATGCGGTCCATACGGAGGTGGGGGATCACTGTGTGGGAGCCAAGGTGAACGGCCGTATGGTACCGCTGAGGCATCAGATCGAAAATGGTGATCAGGTGCAGATTTTGACGTCAAAAGGGCAGTCTCCGTCACCGCGCTGGGAAAGTTTTGTCGCAACCGGCAAAGCGCGGGCCGCGATCCGTCGCCATGTCAAGGCCAAGGAACGGTCCGAGTATGGCCACCTCGGTAAAACACTTATCGAAAAAGCCTGCCGCCGCAACGGTCTGGATTTTTCCAGCCAGGTGATTGTGCAGGCAGCCAAAGTGCTGAACCTTGACGACGCGGATATGCTCTATGCACTGGTTGGGCAAGGCACCTTGCAGGAAGAGGAAATCCTTCGCGCCGCCTTCCCCGGCTTCAAGGAAGATGCCCGCGCCGAGGGGCTACCCACAGTACACCACGACTGGGAAGCCGTGGACGATGGCGCCATTCCGATTTCCGGCATGGCCAAGGAAGGGGCGGTACATTTCGCGGATTGCTGCCATCCCGTGCGGGGGGACCGCATTGTGGGTATCCGTGTGCCCGGCAAGGGAGCGGAGATACACACGATCGATTGTGGTGTGCTGAAGGATTATGACGACCGGCCCGACCTCTGGATCGACCTCAGGTGGGAGGAAGACGATTCCGACAACGCTTTTTATGCGGGCAGGCTCAGGCTTGAGGTGATCAATGAGCGCGGTGCACTTGCCGCCATTGCCGCAACTGTGTCAAAAAGTGGTGGTAATATTTCAAACTTGGTGATCCCCGAACGTGACCCTGAATTTTATATCATGGTCGTGGATGTGGAAGTGCGTGATGTGAAGCACCTCAATGATATCAGTCGCGCGCTTCGGGTTAGCCGGGTGATCAGTCGGGTTGACCGTGTCTCTGGCTAAAAGCGCTGCATCACGGTGATTTTTCTTGACGGATTGCGGTGCCCGCTCTATCCGCGCGGTAGGTATTTCGGCCACGTTTTCCAGCCACAGGAGCAACACCTCATGGATCAGGATATGGTTCTTAACGAATTTCGCGACGCTGAAGCACTTCTTGAAGGGCACTTCAAGCTCTCGTCCGGTTTGCACAGCACTATTTACCTGCAGTGCGCCCGCGTCCTGATGGACCCTAAACGCGCGGAGCGCCTGTGCGGCGCATTTGCTGATCAATTGCGCGCAACAGGCGTTGAGATTGACCTGGTTGTCAGCCCGGCCATGGGGGGCGTGATTGTAGGTTATGAGGTCGCGCGTCAGCTTGGCGTGAACGGAATCTTTACCGAAAGGATGGAAGGTGAGTTTGCGCTGCGCCGCGGTTTTGAAATCCCCGAGGGTGCGCGCATTCTGATGATGGAAGACGTTATTACCACCGGGCTATCGTCTCGCGAATGCATCAACACCATCACAGAGTGGGGCGGCAACGTTGTTGCAGCAGGCTGCCTGATTAACCGTTCCGGCGGCAAGGTGGATGTGGGTGCACCCATCACTGCGCTTGTAACCATTGATGCACCAACCTATGCGCCGGACGCGCTGCCGGATGCTCTCAAGGACATTCCGGCGGTAAAACCCGGCAGCCGGGGCCTGAAATCCTAGGATAGGACAACAAGAATGCTGTTCAGGCGGCGTGATGCAGTATCGGCATGGAAAACAGTGAGTGGCTGGCTTTGGCCCCGCTCAGGCTGGAGCCGTGCCGGTCAGTATCTTTGGCACCGCATAGCCCGTCTGCCGGGCACGACACACAGCATTGCCGCAGGCGTAGCTTCTGGCGTGGCTGTCTCGTTCACACCATTCCTGGGGCTTCATTTCCTGATGGGCTTTGCGCTGGCGTGGCTCACACGCGGCAACCTGCTTGCATCTGCCATCGGCACGGCGATTGGGAACCCTTGGACATTCCCTTTTATATTTGCTCTGACCGGGCAGCTGGGGGCGGTAATTCTAGGGCACAGCATTGCCGCGGATATCCCGACATGGAGTTGGGAGGCGCTCTTTGATTCTCCGCTGGTGTATGTATCTTCTTTCCTGCCGGTCGTTTTTCCGCTTATTGTAGGCGGTATGCCGGTCGCGATTGTTGTATGGCTCCTGTTCTATTTTTCGTTCAGGGCGCTCCTCAGCGGATATCGCGCTGCCCGGCAACTAAGGTTACAAGAAAAAAAGTCGCGTAAAGACCCAATATAAAAGGGGTGCGGCAATAAAAGGCAGGCTATGAGAAGGAATAAACTGCGCCTTGGCGTGAATATTGACCATGTGGCGACTATCAGGAACGCCCGTGGCATCCGGCACCCTGACCCCGTGCGTGCCGCGGGGCTTGCTGTTCGTGCGGGAGCGGACGGCATTACCGCACATCTGCGCGAGGACAGACGGCATATTTCGGACGAGGATATAGCCGCACTGTCCGATGTGCTGACGGTACCGCTGAATTTTGAAATGGCTGCGACCGATGAAATGCTTGAGATTGCCCTCCGGCACAAACCACATGCGGCATGCCTTGTACCGGAAAAACGTCAGGAGCTGACTACCGAGGGCGGCCTTGATGTCGCGGGTCAACATAACCGCCTGAAACATTATGTTGACGCGCTCAAGCGTGCCGGCATTCGGGTCAGTCTCTTTATTGATCCGTCAAACGAACAGTTGGACGCGGCGGTAGACCTGGGGGCCCCCGTGACCGAAATCCACACCGGTGCATACTGTGAACTGGTGGGCGAGCCACAACAGGAAGAGCTGGAGCGCATTCGTAAAGCAGTTCAATACGGCCATAGCAAGGGCCTTGAGATGCACGCAGGTCACGGCCTGGCGTATGAGACCGTGTCGCCGGTTGCGGCAATGCCTGAGCTGGCAGAACTGAACATCGGTCATTTCCTGATTGGTGAGGCTATCTTCCACGGGCTTGAAGCTTCCATTGCCGAAATGCGGCGCCTGATGGACGAGGCCCGGGCATGAGCGGGCTCAAGACTATTGCAGGCTACACTTTCCAGAAAGAGAGTTATCTTGAGGAAGCGCTCACCCACCCGTCGCTTTCCGGCACGCATAACTACCAACGGCTTGAGTTTCTGGGCGACCGGGTACTGGGCTTGGTGATCGCCACCTGGCTTCTGGAATCATACCCGGGCGAGGCCGAGGGCAAGCTGAACCGCCGGTTCACCGCTCTTGTGCGGCGCGAGACATTAGCGGATATGGCCTGCAAGCTGGGCCTTGCCAAGGAAATGTTGCTGACGCCCGGCGCGGAAGCCGAAGGCACACGCGATAAGGAAGCAATTCAGTCGGATATTACGGAAGCCGTGATTGGCGCCATGTATCTTGATGGCGGCTTTGAGGTGGCAAACGCCTTTATCCGCAAGCATTGGGCACCGCTGATGAAAGACGGGCCCAGTGCCTTCAAGGACTGCAAGACATTGCTACAGGAATGGTGCCAGGCGCGCGGGCTTCCGCTGCCGTATTATAAAATGGTTGAGCGCACAGGGCCCGACCATAACCCCGAATTCACCATTGCTGCATTGGTGGAAAACAAAGGCGAAGCGGTCGCAACCGGCCCCGCCAAACGCCAGGCCGAGCAAGCCGCCGCGGGCGCGCTTCTCGACAAGCTGGTAGGAGAAAGTAAATGAGTGAAAGTACCAGCGCACCGATGCGCTGCGGTTTTGTTGCAATCATCGGCGCGCCCAATGCGGGCAAGTCGACACTTGTCAATGCGCTTGTGGGTGCGAAAGTGGCAATCGTGACCCATAAGGTGCAAACCACGCGCACGCGCGTCACCGGCATCGGCATGCACGACAACACCCAGCTTGTGTTCATCGACACGCCGGGCATCTTTGCGCCCAAGCGCCGTCTTGACCGGGCGATGGTGAACGCAGCCTGGAAAGGGTCCGAGGATGCTGAAACAACCCTGTTGTTGATTGACGCAAAAAAAGGCCTGAACGAGGAAGCACGGCACATCGTCGATGGTCTCAAGGGGGCTGGGCGCCGGGCGATCCTCGCCATCAATAAGATCGATACCGTCCGCCGTGAAAAGCTTCTGGCGCTGGCGTCAGAGATGCATGAAACTGGTGTGTTTGACGAGATTTTCATGATCTCCGCGTTGACTGGCGACGGGGTGGCCGACCTTAAGGCGCATCTGGCAGCTTTGGCACCTGAGGGGCCGTTCATGTACCCAGAAGACCAGATCGCCGACGTGACACTGCGTCTCCTGGCCGCTGAAATCACGCGGGAGAAGATATACCTGCGCCTGCATGACGAACTGCCCTATGCCACCACGGTTGAAACCGAAAAATGGGAAGAGCGCAAAGACGGCAGTGTGCGGATCGAGCAGGTTATTCATGTGGAACGTGACAGCCAGAAAGGTATTGTGATTGGTAAGCAGGGTGCCATGCTCAAGCTCCTTGGCCAGATGGCGCGTGAGGACATGGAAGAAAGCTTTGAGCGCCGCGTGCACCTGTTCCTGCATGTACGTGTAACCGAACGCTGGGCCGATGACCGTACGGTCTATCAGGATATGGGCCTCGATTACGTAGACTAGGCAACCCAATGGAATGGCAGGATGAAGGTATTGTTCTCTCCGCTTCCCGCATGGGGGAAGCGGATGCCGTTCTGGAAGTGATGACCCGCGCACACGGTCGGGCGCGGGGCTTTATCAAGGGTGGCCTTGGTCGTCGCAACAGGGCTAACCTGCAGGTGGGTAACCGCCTTTCCGTCAAGTGGTATGCCCGGCTTGAGGCCAACCTCGGCCGTTTTACGGTTGAATTGATCCACAGCCCTTTGGGCCAGATGATGGGCGAGGGCGCGAGGATCAGCGCTCTGTCTGCCATTGCCACAGTGGTTGCTTCTACATTGCCCGAGCGTGAAACCCATGTGAGCGTGTTTGAAGGCCTTGAAGCCGTGATTGAGCTGCTGGAGCATTCGGAGGGCAGTGCGGTTGACTGGGGCGGCGCCCTGGTGCGGCTGGAGATGGTGATCCTGGCCGAACTTGGCTACGGGCTGGACCTCACGCGCTGCGCAGTCACAGGGGAAGCCGACGATCTTGCCTTTGTCTCCCCCAAAACCGGCAGAGCGGTCAGCATTGAGGCGGGCGGGCCATATAAGGTAAAGCTGCTTGCGCTGCCTGCGTTTCTGACATCCGGCAGGCTTTCTGACGCCAGTGCGGATGATGTGCTGAACGGCCTCATGCTTACGGGGTATTTTCTGGAGCGCAACGTCTGGACCGTACGCGGCGGCGGCCAGCCTGCGGCACGCGAGCGGTTTATGGGCTCTGTACAACGTTTGAGTGCTTGACCACCGGTCGTACATAGAGGCAAAAGAAACTGTGGATAACCACAACATCCTGTAGCCTTTTATATTCGGATTGATATAGTCAACACCATGACGACACATCCTGATTTTAGCGAAAATATCATCGAGGAACCGTTCGCGAATGCGCTGAGCGAACGTTACCTTGCCTATGCCATGTCCACCATCATGTCCCGCTCATTGCCGGACGTGCGCGATGGGCTCAAGCCCGTCCACCGTCGGCTGTTGTATGCCATGCGGCTTTTAAAGCTGGACCCCAAGACGGGTTATAAAAAATGCGCCCGCGTGGTTGGCGATGTCATCGGTAAATATCACCCGCATGGTGACCAATCCGTTTATGACGCCATGGTGCGACTGGCGCAGGATTTTGCTGTGCGTTTCCCACTTGTGGACGGGCAGGGCAACTTTGGCAACATTGACGGCGATAACGCGGCCGCCATGCGGTATACCGAAGCCCGGCTGACGGAAGTTGCCGCCGTGCTGATGGAAGGCCTTGAGGAAGACGCGGTCGATTTTCGCGAAACCTATGATGGCGAGGATTCGGAGCCGATCGTGTTTCCCGGCTGCTTCCCGAACCTGTTGGCGAATGGTTCCAGCGGGATTGCGGTTGGCATGGCGACCAATATCCCGCCGCACAATGCCGGTGAGCTGATTGACGGCCTGCAACTGCTTATCGAAGCTCGTCGTGACCCGGCCCGCGATGTGACCGTCCGCGACTTGATGGAGCGCATCCCGGGGCCCGATTTTCCCACGGGCGGCCAGGTTGTTGAGAATCGTGAGACCATTGAGCACGCTTATGAAACGGGTCGCGGTGCCATGCGGGTGCGGGCGCGGTGGGAGCGCGAGGACCTCTCGCACGGCCAGTATCAGATCGTTATCACCGAAATTCCCTATCAGGTGCAGAAGTCAAAGCTGATTGAGAAAATCGCCGAACTGATCGGCGATAAGAAGATTCCGATCCTGACCGATGTGCGCGACGAATCCACCGAAGATATCCGGGTCGTGCTTGAGCCCAAGAACCGCTCGGTGGACGAAAAAGTGTTGATGGAAAGCCTGTTCCGCATGACGGAATTGGAGACGCGTTTCTCGCTTAACATGAACGTCATCGCCTATGACGGCAGGCCGCGTGTGCTGAGCCTGAAGGAAGTGCTGGACAGTTTTCTTGATCACCAGATTGACGTCTTGCTGCGCCGCAGCCGCTACCGGCTTGAGAAGATCGAGCGGCGGCTTGAAATTCTCTCCGGTTACCTGATTGCGTATCTCAATCTTGATGAGGTTATCCGCATCATCCGTGAGGAAGACGACGCCAAGGCGTCTTTGATGAGCACCTTCAAGCTGACAGACAATCAGGCTGAAGCCATCCTGAACATGCGCCTGCGTGCTCTTAGGAAGCTTGAGGAAATGGAAATCCGCACCGAGCATTCCAAGCTTGAAGACGAAAAGTCCAAGCTGAATGCATTGATTGCATCAGATGCGCTGCAGTGGATCGCCGTGGGTGACAAGCTCTCGGAAATCAAAGAGAAATTCGGTCCCGAAACAGTTCTTGGCAAGCGCCGCACCCGCTTTGGCGATGCACCCACGGCAGAGATTGTGCCCATTGAGGCCATGATCGAAAAAGAAGCGATTACAGTTCTTTGCTCCAAGCGTGGCTGGATACGTGCGCTGAAGGGCCACGCGAAGCCCGAGGAAGAGCAAAAATACAAGGAAGGCGATGAGGAGCGTTTCCGCTTCCATGCCTATACGACCGACAAGCTCTTTTTGTTCGCGACCAATGGCAAGATGTACACGCTGGGCGCCGACAAACTGCCGGGGGGGCGCGGAAACGGTGAACCCGTGCGCCTGATGGTGGATATGGATGCCAACGACGAGATTGTGTCGTTGTTGCCGTACCAGCCGGGCGGCAAGCTGTTTGTCGCCAGTTCGCTTGGCAAGGGTTTTGTCACCGAGGCCGACCAGGCTGTGGCGATGAAGAAGGGCGGGAAACAATTGCTTAACGTCAAGGGTGATACCGTTGCCACACACTGTGTGGCAGTTGACGGGGACAGCGTTGCTGTCATTGGTGACAATCGTAAGCTGTTGGTATTTGCGCTTGAGGAGGTTCCAACCCTCGCCCGCGGCCAGGGTGTTGCGCTCCAGCGTTATAAGGATGGCGGTATGGCTGATGTAACCATTTTCCACAAGGAAGAAGGCTTGACCTGGCCGATGGGCGGCAACTCAGATCGTTGGCGTACGGAGGCGGATCTCGCACCTTGGACAGGCAAACGCGGTAATGCCGGGCGCCTGCCGCCGATGGGCTTCCCGCGTAGCAACAAGTTTAGCGGGTAACGCTTTGTAGAGGATAGAGAAAAGCGCTGAAGTGGGAGACCGCTTCGGCGCTTTTTTATTAGGTTTTTTTCGGGCTATAGTTGAAGGCATTCAGTTTATTGCCATCGAGGTCGCGAAAATATCCCGCAAAAAAGCCCATGTCTTCGGGGCCACGATAGCCAGGCTCGCCCTCGCTGCTACCCCCAAGTTCTATGGCTTTATCATACAGCTTTTTCACGGTTTCCCGGTCTGGTGCCGCCAGTGCGATCATCACGCCGTTGCCAACGGTGGCCGGTTCTTTGTTATAGGGGGGTGTTACTGCAAACATGGGCGCGCCGGGGGTAACTGCCCAAGCTTTGAAGCTTTCCCAGTCCCATGAGCGCTTGGCCCCAATAATGCTGAACAGCTCGTCATAAAATGCAGCAGCCTTTTCCATGTTATTGGTGCCGATGGTTGTGTATCCGATCATCCTTATTTCCTTCCCGTCGTGTTGGTAGCGCTGATATGGTGGGTAAAGGCAGGGTTGCAACACAACAATGCTGAATGTTTGACTGTGCAAAATTGCATGAATTCATGCCAATGATCTGGAAGAAAGCCTTTGCTGGCCCCAAGCTGTGGAAAGTGTTAACGTTTTTGTGAAATACAAGAACACAATAAACTGTGGCGCGAAGTGCCGGGGTCAGTGTTGGAAGATATTAAAGCATTAGCAGAAAAATTTAAAAACTGCTCGGATAACGAGCGGCTGGATCTGCTGTCATCCATCCAGCGCCGCGAACAGCAATTGCGGGTGCTGAACAGCTTTGCGGTTTCCCTGATTCAAATCACCAGGGTTGATGATCTTGCATGGTATGTTGCCAAGGAAGTTGTTGGCCAACTTGGCTTTGTAGACTGTGTGTTCTACGAGTTTGACAGCGCCCGGAAACTGCTGGTGCAGCGCGCCGCAATTGGTGACAAGAACCCGAGTGGCCGGACAATCCTCAACCCGCTTGAAATTCCGCTGGGCCATGGCATCACTGGTACCGTCGCCCGCAATAAAAAGCCGCTTCTTGTCCCCGATGTGCGGGAAAACCAGCACTATGTGGCGGATATAGCTGAAGCCGGGTCTGAGCTTTGTGTACCACTTTTTTACGGTGACGAGATTTTGGGGGCCATTGACTGTGAAGACCCCCGCGTTGGCCACTTTACAGAGGAACATCTTGATGTGCTTTTGGCGGTGGCGTCGCTTGCCAGCTCCAAATTGGCCGAATGCAGTGCGCTCAAGCAGCTTCAGGGACAAGCTAAAATCCTGAAGCGCGTACGGGAGGCAGTTGTTGTCTCTGATGTCGCAGGGCGCCTGATTGAATGTAACGACGGAGCAGCACACCTGTTTGGCAGGCCCTGCGAAGAGCTTGTTGGGACCCGCATTGCCGACCTGATGGCCAATGAACGCAACTGGCGTTGGGACCGGGTGTCCATTCTGAACGGTATTCGTGATACCGGTGAATGGCGCGGTTACCTTGATATGACCGACGTCCGAGGGGAGACCATGACGGTTGACGCCAGCCTCACCACGATTACGGATGTGGGCGGCAGGGTTGCTGGCATTATCGGTGTCGCACGCGATGTGACGGACCTGCTGCGAGCCGAGAAAGCCATTCTCGAGAAAAACGAAGCGCTTGAAAGCAAGCAGATAGAGCTTGAACAGGCATTGGTTGAAGGCGAAGCGGCGCGGCGCGCCAACCGTGCGAAGGATGCCTTCCTCGCCAACACCAGCCACGAGCTGAGAACGCCGCTTGCCGGTGTGATCGGCATGATCAATTTGCTTGGCGACACGGGCCTTTCGAGCGAACAACAGCAACTGGTGGAAACTGCCAACGTCAGCGCCCATACGTTGCTAACTATCATCGACGACATTCTTGACCTTGCCAAGATGGAAGCGGGGACGTTGAGCCTGCGGGAAACAGACTTTGATCCGGTTGATTTCATCGAGAAGGCTGCGGCAACGCTAAGGCCGGCGACAAACGCCAAAGGACTTACCCTGAACGTTACATTGACCGGCGCCGCTCCACGCGCCGTTATAGGTGACGCCAGCCGGATCCGGCAGATACTCTTCAACCTCGTCGGCAATGCTATAAAGTTCACGGAAAAGGGCCAGATTGATATCCTTCTCTCGTTCGAGCGTGATGACGACGGCCTGCATTTTTTGATGGAAGTGCGGGATACCGGAGCTGGCTTCCCCAATAGCGAGCGCGAAAAAATCTTTGTCAGGTTCGAGCAACTTGATGGTTCTGCGACTAAAAAGGTTGGCGGGACAGGGCTTGGGTTGTCAATTTCACGCGAACTGGCCCAAATGATGGGCGGTACCTTGCGGGCGAGCGGTAACCCGGGGGTAGGGGCCACTTTTTACCTGACCGTACCGCTACGTGAACCTGTCCCGAATGCGCCAGCCCTCGATGTGCAGACTTCCCGTGAGGACGACAGCGACGCCGATCTCGGTCTGCTGGATGTGCTGATCGCTGAGGACAATGCAATCAACCAGATTCTGATCGAGAAGATCCTCGCCCGGTATAACTGGAACCTGACCGTGGTCAGCAACGGCAGGGAAGCAACCGACATCCTTGACCACAAGGCATTTGACTTGGTGCTGATGGATATTCGCATGCCGGTGATGGACGGGGTGGATGCCACCAAGGAGATACGCGCCCGTGATGATGAACGCGCGACCACCCCCATTATCGCGCTGACAGCAAACACCATGGAAGACGACAAACAAAGTTATCTGGCAGCAGGGATGGACGGCGTGGTTGGCAAGCCGGTGGACCGCACGACGTTAATGACGACCATTGCCACCGTGCTGGCACAGAGAGCACAGGAAGATAAAACGGCTTAGAAAAGCAGGTCGGGTAACCAGGTTACGAGGCCAGGCTCAAACGCAATCAGCAATAGCGCCAGCAACTGGATGATAACAAAGGGAACCACGCCGCGATATATGGTGATTGTCGGCACACTATCCGGCACCACGCCACGCAGGTAGAAAAGTGCAAAGCCGAAAGGTGGTGTCAGGAAACTTGTCTGCAGGTTCATGGCAATCAGCACACCGAGCCAGATGGGGCCATAGGTACCGTCCATGGCTAAAAGCGCGGGCGCAACCACGGGCACGACGACAAAGGTGATCTCGATAAAATCAAGAAAGAAGCCGAGGATGAACATCAGCACCATGACAAGCAGGATGGCGCTGAACTGACCGCCGGGCAGGCCATGCAGCAGGTTCTCAATGGCATCATCGCCACCAAGACCCCGGAAAACGAGGGAAAACAATGCTGCCCCAATGAGGATGGCGTAAATCATTGTCGAGATGCGTAGGGTTGAACGCATTACGTCACCCAGCACTCCCGCACGGTGGATTTTAAAGAGCGACCAGCCAAGGCCAAGCACAAAGGCTGTCGTAAGCACAATCGCGAGATAGAAGGCAACACGGTCCGGCGTCGGGACCACGGCTCGGCTCATGCGCAGGTCCATGGTGCCGGCCAGCGTAAGGAGCGCGAGGAGGGCGGCAAGCGATACCATGACAATCCAGCGGGTTCGATTGTCCTGCCGCGCGGCACCCAGAAGGATGGCGCCGATGGCCCCGACAGACGCCGCTTCGGTTGGGGTGGCGATACCTGACAAGATTGAGCCCAGTACAGCCACAATCAGGATCATCGGCGGCGCAAGTGCGAGCAACAGACGGCCATAAAACGCGGCATCCAGCGTCTCTCCCTCGGTTTGCGGGATTGCCGGGCTTGAGTTAGGCCGCAGGAGGGCAACCACCACCTGATAGAAGATGTAGAAGCCGACAAGAATAAGCCCGGGGATCAGGGCACCCGCGAACAGCTCGCCCGCGCTCATCGGGGACGGTGAAAAATTACCTGCATCAAGCTGGGCCTGTTGCCACGCTGAAGAGATGACATCAGCCAAAAGGATCAGGACAATGGACGGCGGGATGATCTGGCCAAGGGTACCCGCTGCGGCGATGGAGCCAGTGGCGAGGGATTGATCATATCCGCGTCTGAGCATGGTTGGCAGCGACAAAAGCGCCATGGTGACCACGGTCGCGCCGACAATTCCTGTTGAGGCGGCCAGAAGTGCCCCCACAATGGTGACCGAAATACCGAGCCCGCCGCGCATCCGGCCAAAGAGCCGGCCCATATTCTCCAGTAAGTCTTCCGCAACGTTCGATTTTTCCAGCATTACGCCCATCGTGACAAACAGAGGAATAGCGAACAAAAGTTCGTTCCTGACCACATTGCCGAACAGCCGGTTGGGCAGGATCTCCAGGAAGGTGGCGTCCAGTGTGCCCGTGGCCATGCCGATAAGGCCAAACAAAAGCCCGGTACCGCCTAGTGTGAATGCAACAGGGAAGCCGGTCAGCAGGAAGCCCACAAGCACAGCAAACATGCTGACAACCAGAAAAATCGACATATCCATGGGGCTAACCCTTAACCAGTTTGGTGCCGTGGCGCATCAGGTCAGCCAGCGCATGTAGGCTGAGAGTGAAGGCGAACAGCAGGAGTGTGGATTTCAGGATATAGACATAAGGCAGGCCGCTTGTCTCGGTACTGGTCTCCAGTATGGCCCAGCTTCCTGTCACATAAGGCAGGGTGGAGATCCAGAAAAGAATGAGAAACGGCACCAGCAGAAACAGGGTGCCGAAGAAGTTAACCGCGGCTTTGCCGCGTTCGGACATCCTGGCATAAAAGATATCCACCCGCACATGCTCACCGCGCACAGCAGTGTACCCCGCGCCACCAAGGAACATGAACGCGTTGATATACTGAAGGCTTTCCTGAAGCTGGATACTGCCGGAGGCGAACACATAGACCATCAGCACGACAGCAAACTGTACCAGTACAAGGATAAGTGGCAGCAGTGCGAGCAGGTGGCCGCTCTTCTCAGAAAAAGCGTCAAGCGCGGTAACGATACGGATCATGGCTCAACTGTCGATCAGGCTACGGGCGTGGGCAAAGGCCTGTTCGGAAATAGCACCCCAGCGAATACCTTCGTGGCGGGCCTTGGTAAAGCTGTCGAATACCCGCTTGGTCAGGTCGTCTGTCTTCGCGGCGTCGGCCAGCACGTCGGCGGAAAGAAGTCCGAGCTGGGTGAGAATATCATCACTGAATTTCTTCAGTTTCACGCCATGTTCGTTCACCAATGTATCCAAGGCGCGCGCGTTATTGGCGTTGAATTCGGCAAACATAATGTCATTTTCGGCCGCAGCGGCTGCGCTGATAATGGCCTGTTCACGCGGGCTCATGTCGTCCCACAGGTCTTTGTTCAGCCCCATGGAAAGCGAGGCCCCGGGTTCATGGATGCCGGGGTAGTAATAGTTTTTTACAATGGTATGGAAGCCGAAGGCGAGGTCGTTCCATGGGCCGATCCATTCACTGGCATCGATATTACCTTGGCTCAGGGCTTGGAAAATTTCACCGCCCTGCTTGGTTACCGGGGTGGCGCCAAGGCGTTTCATCACCTCACCACCAAGGCCGGGCATGCGAATGCGCAGGCCCTGGAAATCTTCAACGCTGTTGATGTCTCTCTTGAACCAGCCGCCCATTTGAACGCCTGTGTTGCCGGCAAGGAAAGGTTTGATGCCGAAGCGCCCGGAAAGTTCGTCCCACAGTTCCTGCCCGCCGCCGAAGCGTATCCACGCGTTCATTTCCGACGCTGTCATGCCCATGGGCACTGCCGCGAAGAAATTGAACGCCGGCGACTTGCCTTGCCAGTAATATTCGGCGGCATGATACATGTCGGCCTTGCCTTGGCTTACGGCGTCAAAGCCGCCCAACGCGCCGACAAGCTCTCCCGCAGCATAAACCTTAACCTTGAGGGAGCCGTCCGACAGCGCCTCAATGCGCTTTGCCAGCCGCTCCACGCCGGTGCCGAGACCGGGGAAGTTTTTTGGCCAGCTTGTAACCATCTTCAGTTGCCGCTGTTTGCTGACAATCGCGGGGCCGCCAGCGCACTCTTCGCTGGCGCCGGAGCAGCCGGAGAGCAGGGCCGCACCACCTACAAGGGCTGCACCGCCCAGCAATTTACGTCTGCTAAGACTGGCGGTCGTGTTTTTCGAAGGCTGCTGATGCTGGGCTTTTTTGCGCAAAGTGGAACTCCCCCTAACCGAATTTTGGGCGACAGCTTGCTTATCCAGATGCGGAAAATGGCACCGGTGCGATCGCCGGGGCACAGTATAGAGTGCGGGGGCGAAGGGGCAAGCAAAGACGGTTATTTTGCGCCAACTTCGTCCTGAATTTCGAACCAACCGTTTTGTCCGAGCCTCTCCAGTGGTCTGAAGCGCCCCTTATAGCTCATTTTGGGGCTGCCTTTGACCCAGTAACCCAAATAAACATAAGGCTGATTCGCATGTTTTGCCCGTTCGATATGGTCAAATATCAGGTAGGTGCCGATGCTGCGGGTCGCTTCTGACGTATCAAAAAAGCTGTAGATCATCGAAAGTCCGTCCGACAGTTCGTCGGTCAGCGCTGCGGCCATCAGTTTGCCGTCGATCGCGCGGCGATATTCGACAAGCACCGTGGGTACAGGGCTGGTTTCGACCATATCGCGGAACTCATCCGCGCTCATGTCGGCCATGGTACCGTCCGCGTGGCGGGTGCTCAGGTAGGCGCTCAGAAGTTCATATTGCTCGTCGGTGACAACGGGTGGTTTTACCTCTGATTTCAGGTCCTTATTGGCTTTGGCCACACGCCTTAGTGACCGGGTGGGATGGAAATCCTTCACCCTCACACGCACCGATACACATTCCGAACAGCCTTCGCAGGCCGGCCGGTAAACAACGGACTGGCTGCGCCGAAAGCCGACACGCCCGAGAGCCTCGTTCAGGGCGCCCGCGTCAGGGCCTTTAAGCTCGGTGAAAACCTTGCGTTCAATCTTGCCGTCAAGATAGGGGCACGGCGACGGTGCCGTGACATAAAACTTGGGAAACTGAAGCCCCTGATCGGTCATGGGTGCTACTCTCCTTTCTTACAGGAGCCCATAATACCACGGAACGAACAAGGTGAAAGTCATCCACACAATAAATATCAGCGGGGTCCCCACGCGCATAAAGTCCACGAACCTGTAATGGCCGGGCGCCATGACGAGCAAGTTGGTCTGATAGCTCATGGGTGTGGCGAAGCTGCAGTTTGCACCAAAAATCACCGCCAGCAGGAACGGCATGGGGTCAACCCCCAGCTCCGCAGCGATGGAGACGGCAATGGGGGTGAACAGCACAGCGGTCGCGTTATTTGACAGTACGTTTGTCAGGAAAGCGATCAGAAGGAAGAATCCCGACAGCAATACCCATACCGGTGCACCGCGCAGGCTTTCGATCACCGCATGGGCCAGCCAGGTTGCGCCGCCCGTCGCCTGCATGGCGGTGCCGAGCGCAAGAGCCGCACCCACAATGGTGAATACACGACGGTCGATCGCCCGGCCCGCCTGCCGCACATTGAGGCAACGGCTGATCATCATCAAGGTTGCACCAATAAGTGACGCCACAACAATGGGCATGATCTCAAGGGCGGCGGTTATGACAACACCGGCAAAGATCGCGAGGGCACGCCATGCAAATTCCTGCATCGGCACGTCGCTTGCTGAGGATTCCATCAAAAGAACGTCGCGGTTGTCACGCAGGGCCAGAACCGCGGAGCGGCTACCCATCACCAGCAACACGTCACCCGCTTCGAGGCGGAGCATGGAAAGGGCGGCACGGATCATACGGCTGCGGCGCTGAACGCCGAGCACGGATACGCCGGTTTCAGCCCGGAAGCCGGTTTGTGAAAGTGTGCGGCCATCCATGCGGGAGGCAGGTGCGATCACCGCTTCGGCGATGACGCGGCGCTCGCCGGCCTTATCGTCTACGTCCTCGCCTTCCGCGCTTGAGACAAGGTCGGGCGACGCATTCAGCAATTCGGTCATGACAGACCGGGTCGCGGCCACGAGGACGACATCGCCTACCTGCAGGGTAATATCGTCATAAGGGGGTAACAGTTTTTCGCGGCGGCGCTCAATCATGCGCACAGTCACATCCTTGAGGCCGGGGAACATGCCTGCGACGGCGCTTTGGCCGACCAGCCCATTGTCTGGTGTCAGCTCCATCTGGAACAGGAACTGTTTGCCGCCGCCACCTGCAAGGCGCTTTGCGATACCCTCCCGGTCAACCAGCAGTTTTGGCGCCACAAACACAACATAGGCGAAGCCGACAAGCGCCAGCACCGCTCCGGGTACGGTGAAATCGAAGAAGCCGATGTGTGGCCCGCCCACCTGCTCATAGGCGCCAATCGCCAGTAGGTTGGTGCTGGAGCCGATCTTGGTCATGTTGCCGCCAAGGATTGCCGCGAAGCTGAGTGGCATCATCACCATCGCTACTTTCTTGCCAAGCCTTTCGGCCAGGGCCGCTAGGATGGGGATAAAGATAACGACAACGGGCGTGTTGTTCAGCACCGCGGAGATGACCATCACCGTCACCAGGCAGGCGAAAATCACTAGGCGGGGGTAGTTTTTGCCCCACCTGACCAGTGTGCGGGCGGGGCCATTGAGCGCCCCGGTCTGCACCAGGCCTTGCCCAACCACAAGGAGCGCCATAATGGTAATCAGCGCCGGGTCGGCAAAGCCCTGCAGCAGGTCCCGCATCGTGACGATGCGTTCACCGTCCGGTCCGATAAGGGGGGCTATCTCGAACAGGAACAGCAGCAGGGCGACTGTTGCTATTGAGGATATCTCAAGGGGAATTTTATCGTAGGCATAGGCACCAATTGCCCCAAGGACAATTGCAAAGGTCAGCCACATCTGAAGGGTTGGTTCAACAAGATCCATAAACGAGGGATATCCATTTGCCTGAGATATGAGCCACAATCACGCAATGTTTTGCGCCGTGCAGTGATTCAACTACATCAAAATTGTTACAGCCCAGCCGGGGACGGGACAAGACAATTTTATTTTTGAGCCGGGGTGGCTATGGCTGCGCCTAGTTTTCGTTGGTCAGGTTTGGTGGCACGACGGGGGCTTCCCGCAGCACCAGAATAGTGATGCGGCGGTTTTCCGTCCGGTTAGGCTGGTCGGGGTACAAGGGGTCGGTACCTGCTTTGCCAATGACTTCTGAAATGCGGTCTGTTGATACGCCGGAAGTGTCGAGTTCCCGACGCGCGGCATTGGCACGGCCTGAACTTAATTCCCAGTTGGTTTCGCCTGTCGGGCCAAAATAGACGCTGCCATCAGTGTGACCAAGGATGGTTACCCGGTTAGGCAGGGTCTGAATTGACTTGCCGATCTCCTCAAGCATTTTTTTGGCAAAATCATAAAGCTCGTCGGTGCCGGATTTGAACATGGCGCGCCGATCCTTGTCGATCAGCTGGATTTTCATGCCTTCTTCGGTCACTTCCATGATCAACTGGTCTGACACCTTGGCCAGCTCAGGGGACTGCTGGATTGCAAGCCGAAGTTTCTCCTGCAATTCCTGAAAGGCGGCGTCTTCCTGAGCTTTGATGCGCTCCGCTAGCTTGTCACCATATGCTCCGTCTTCCGATGAGCCTGTCTTGTTACCCTGCTGGGGACCGCTTTGCGGCGGCCCAGGCACGCTGATGGCGACGATCGGTGACGGGTTGGAACCGATGGCATCGCTTGATGGTGCGTTTACGGCATCAGCGCCCGTACGGCCGGACACAGCCGCAGTCGTTGGGGAAAAATAGTCCGCAAGTCCCGCGAGCGTCTCGGGCGGGGCCACATTCAAAAGCCACAGCAACATGAAGAAAGCCATCATCGCGGTGGTAAAGTCGGCATAGGCCACTTTCCAGGCGCCGCCATGATGGCCGCCGCCTGAAACTTTTTTCACCTTTTTGATGATGGGGCGGACGTCATTGTCGTCTTTTTTCGCCACCTGTATCTCCCATGCTGCTCACCTGCGGGTCACAATAGTCGCTTCAAAACCTTATGTTAAGGTGAATCTGTTGAAGCCGGGTTAATAACCAGCGTGTGTCTGGCGCCTTTTGTGACCGGGGCGTTTGCAGGGATGGTGATATAATTCCCGCTGCGCCACAGCGGGAACAGGTCATCGTATTTGTCGGACAGCGGGTTGCCTGACTGGCCGGTTGGCAGCACATAGAGCGACGCATCAAGGTCCGACAGATCAAAAATACCACGATAGCTTGGGCCGAAGGTCGAAGCGTTCAGGCTGCCTGGGTTTTCGCTTACACCGGCCACATTGATGGTGTTGCGGCTGCCCGCGATGGGGGTCTTGATCTCGAAGAACCGCGCCAGTGGGGCGACCTCGCTCATCGGCCTGTGGCTTTGTGTCAGGGTATGTTCGTGCCCCCACTGCCATGTCTCCCAGTCACCCGTATTTCGCGTCGCCAGCGTCTTCATTGTTTCATCGAAGGCGGTTTTTACCAGTTCACCACAGGTTTCCTTGCCGTTTGTTGTCACGTCGTCACACCACAGGCCTGCCTCATCCTCGGGGATGGGGGAGAGATGGTAATAATCCGCCGTCAGGTCAGGGCGGGCAGCTTCAGGCAGATCATAATAAAGGCTGTCACGAACAAGGCGGGGTCGTATGCTTTTGAAGTCATCCGCCAGATCACCCAGTTCATCGGCCATCATGAGGCGCTGATAGGTGCGCATGAATTCATGAAAGATCAGCGGCTCGGTGCGGCGGGCATCCATGGTGCCATCCCAGCGCAGCATCGCGTCTGCCGCCGGGTTCAGGCCCTTGAGATGCGGCTTCAGCACCGTGATTATATCCCGGGCCATGTCGGAGGTGACATCATGATGCAACGCCTTGAAGGTGCTGCGGTCATGGTGCGGGACACTCTCAAGCTCGGCCCGGATACGGTTGCCGCGGTAGGGCAGGGCCCAGTCTCGGGTAATATAGTGCGGGTAGTCGCCGTCCACGATCTTTTCATTGGCGGTGGCGATAACGCCGCTTTCGGGATTATAGCGTGTTGGCAGTTCGTCATACGGCACATAACCGTCCCAGTCATATTTCGCGAGCCAGCCGGGCGATGGCACGCGACCCATAATCTCATTTTCCGGTTTGCGCACAGGCACAAGGGCAGGGGCGTAATAGCCGATATTACCCTCGGTGTCGGCGTAGATCATGTTCTGTTCCGGGCCAAAATAATGCTGGCCCGCCGCTTTGAAGCTTTCAAAATCCTGCGCCTTGCCCAGTTTGGCGAGGCCCGTGGGCGCGGTATCCTCACTATTCAGTGCGGTCCAGCGGAGCGCCAGCACATACCCGTCGCGTACAAAATCTGTGTTGTCACCCAACACGTTGGAAACCACCGGCCCATGCCGGGTCTCCTTAACTTCGAGCATGACGTCCTCGCCATCCTTCACCTTGATGACCTCTGTGCGGATGACAAAGTCGGCAGGCCCGTCCGGCGTCAGATATTGTTTACCGTCGTTCAGAACCTTCTCAAGATACAAATCCTGAATATCGGGCGCGGTGTTGGTGAAGCCCCAGGCGATCTTGTCGTTGCGGCCCAGGATGATCGACGGTGTGCCGGGGAAGCTGACGCCCACAAGGTTTTCACCTGTTGTGGTGTTATTGAGCCGCACCAGATACCAGATGCTTGGTGTGGTCAGCCCCAGGTGCGGGTCATTGGCAAGCAGCGGTTTGCCGCTTTTGGTATGGCTGCCGTCCACGACCCAGTTGTTGGAGCCGTACCCTTCGGGTTTTTCCTCGCCGACCAGCGCGATGGCGCTTTCAATATCGGTTTCGCCGTAAAGCGCGCCTAGTTCGGGTAGGGGTGTTTCCACTTCGCCGGGATAGCTTGGGTAGATGCTGTGCACATGCGCGGGGCTGAGTTTGGCCAGCAGGCGTGCCCGCGCCAGCTCAGACCGCATGTTGCCCGAAAGATCCAGCCACATCATCTTCTGCCACACCAGAGTGTCGACCGGTGACCAGTGCGTCGGTGTTGTCCCGGTCAGGATAAACTCAGGCGGCCACGCGCCCTTGTGGGTGTCAATATAGGCGTTCACACCGGCGGCATAAGCCTCAAGCGATGCCCTGGTTTCACTATCCAGGCCAGCAAGTGCGCTTTCCGCCGCTTCGGTGAAGCCAAGCGTGCGGAAATATCTGTCAAACCCAAGCCCCGCTTCGCCCAGCACCTCGGCCACCCGGCCATGGCCAATGCGGCGGTTCATTTCCATCTGCCACAGGCGGTCCTGCGCGTGCACATAGCCCATGCCGAAATAAAGATCGTTATCCTGTGCGGCGCCAATATGGGGGATGCCGTGGGCATGGCGGGCGATGGTGATGGGGGCTGAAGGGCCTTCAAGTTCAAGGATGCCGTCCATTTGCGGCAGGCTGCTCCGAAGCCATGCCGTGCCCAGCAGGCCGATAAGGATAATGAGTGAACCCACAACAAGTGACCAGAATTTCAGTGCACGCATGCTTTTTAGTCTCCCCCTGAACTGCCCACTGGACATGGCGCCATCTGGCGCTTACGAAGTTAGCCGAACCGTATCAAGCATCTTACATACTGGACGGTCAAGTCTGGTTAAAAGAGCAGCAGCGCAGGAAGGAAATCGATTATGGCGAATGTAGCATTTATCGGCCTTGGGGTTATGGGCTTTCCGATGGCAGGGCATCTTGCCCGTGCGGGACATAATGTCACGGTCTATAACCGCACCGCTGACAAGGCCGAAAAGTGGCTCGAGACTTATGCGGATGACGCGGAAGGTGAGCTTTTCACCGCGCCCACGCCTGCGGGCGCGGCAGCGGACGCCGATATTGTGTTTGCCTGTGTTGGTGCGGACAAGGACGTGGCACAGGTATGTGTCGGCCCGGACGGAGCCTTCGCCGCCATGACAGAAGGTGCGATTTTTGTGGATCATACCACCGCGTCCGCCGACTGCGCGCGCACAATGGCTGTGGCGGCTACGAAAGCCGGGCTGACATTCATTGATGCCCCTGTCTCGGGTGGTGAAGCGGGTGCCGTGAACGGCGCGCTTACCGTGATGTGCGGTGGCGACAAGGCCGCGTTCGAGCGCGCGGAGCCAGTGATGCAGGCCTTCGCCAAATCCGTCAAGTTGCTGGGTGATGCAGGGGCGGGTCAACTGACCAAAAT
The DNA here is from genome assembly GCF_025574465.1 of Kordiimonas aestuarii. GTDB lineage: Bacteria > Pseudomonadota > Alphaproteobacteria > Sphingomonadales > Kordiimonadaceae > Kordiimonas > Kordiimonas aestuarii. The sequence goes on along the minus strand of NZ_JAOBPP010000017.1, from coordinate 18,802 downwards.
GGTCAACCAGATCTGTATTGCGGGTGTCGTGCAGGGGCTTTCGGAAGCCTTGCATTTTGCCATGGAAGCCGGGCTGGACGCCAAGGCGGTTGTGGACGTGATCTCCAAAGGGGCCGCGCAAAGCTGGCAGATGGAAAACCGCGCCTCCACCATGATCGACGGCAAGTTCGACTTCGGCTTCGCGGTCGACTGGATGCGCAAGGACCTCGGTATCGTGCTGAGTGAGGCCAGCAGCATGGGTGTCTCGCTGCCCGTCACCGCGCTTGTCGACCAGTTTTACTGCGACGTGCAGAAAATGGGCGGTAAGCGCAACGACACCTCAAGCCTCATCCGCCGCTTCCGGGGGTAGGGTGCGGGATATTGATCCCAAAGGCATATCGGTAGACTTCCTCATTCATGCGGGGGTCTACCTCAGCCTATTTTTTGCTCTCTTTCTTTTTATCGATGCGTATCGCTACTGGTACCTTGGCGCGCTCGTGGTCTACTGGCTGGTTGTTGGTGGCATTGCACTCAAATACCGAATACATCGTTCACCAGATTGACTTTCGCCTCACTCTTTTCCCGCTTCTCGAACGGACATCCGAAAATCGTACCGATAACGGCTGCATTTTAATCCATCCTTAACCAGTTGGTCCATATAGAGGGATTTAACGCCGGGGGTACTCTTGAGGAAGGGGCGATGCACGTTCAGTTTCGCAGCGGTGCGAGGCAACGGAAGCTGCCAAATACATCCATGAACAAATTCAGTAATCTCAGCATCGCGCGCAAGATCGCGGTGGCATTTGGTAGCATCATTGGTCTCTATACCCTTGTATTGCTCATTGTTGGTACGCAGTTGTTTGTCGGGGAAAGTGGATTTTCCACCTATCGCGGTGTAGCGCGGCAGTCAGTGATCATCGGCAATGTGCAGGCAACACTCCTCGCAACACGTGTTGCGGTGAAGGACTTTGTGATTTCCGCGTCGGAAACGTCCATTTCCCAAGTGAAAGACAGGGCGGAGCAGATGGCGAGTTTGAATGACAAATTGCTTTCGCTCCTGACCGATGATGAAAACGCTGCTGGTGTTGGCGATATCCGCGCAGAATCGGTCGAAATGGCCGCAGAGATGGACGAATATATCGCGACGTTCGATAAAATCGTCGTGGCGCAGCGGGCAATTGACAGTCTTGCGAAATCTCAACTCGACGTGCTCGGGCCTTTCCTCGTTGTCCAATTGAAGTCAGTGGTGGAGGAGACGCGCGCCGCGAAGGCTATTGAAGCCAGCCGCGCCGCTGATGACGCGCTGGTTTCCCTCGCTGCTATGCGGCTTTACGCCAACCGCCTGCTCGTGACAGCCAGCCAGCAAGATTTTGATGCTTTCGCTGCTGCGGAGGATGAAACAGAAGCGCATTTGACGCAGTTAGCTCGGGTAATACAGCCAGATAGTTCAAAAGCCAAAGTGGCAAAAATTGCGGCAGATGCCAAAAAATACCTAGGCGCAGCCAGCGACATGAAGCGACTGCTGGATCAGCGCCGCGTGCTTTTGGTCGACGGGTTGGATGTCGTTGGCCCCAAAATTAGCGAATCCATCAGTCAGATGCAGCAGTCGGTAAAGGCCTACCAGGACACCATCGGGCCCGAGATCAGCGACCGGCTTCAGCTAGGTTTGATCCTGACTGTGGTTATCTCCATTGTTGCGGTAATTCTTGGTAGTGTGGCTGCCACGTTTATCGGGCGCGGTATCGCTGGGCCTATCCAGGCAATCACCCGCAATGTTTCCTCGTTGTCGGAAGATGATCTCGACATCGAAATCGAAGGGCAGGGCCGCAAAGACGAAATCGGCCAGGTTGCTGCGGGTCTGGAAGTCTTCCGCATGAAACTGGTGGAAAACAAGGAACTGCAAGCGCAGGAACTTGTACGTGTTCACGAAGAAAAGGAACGTGAGGAAGAGGAAAAGCGTCAACGCATCCTGGATGAGCAGGAAAAAGCGGCTCAGGTCGAGGCTGAGCGGAAGCGCCAAGCCTATGTTGATGGCCTGATCCGTGATTTTGATACCTCGGTATCCGAGACTTTGAGTGTACTCGAAAACGCTGGGTCCGAACTTCGGGAAACTGCAGGCCTCATGTCATCGACTGCGGAAGAAACCGGAACGCAGTCGGCGGTTGTTGCGGCCGCCGCCCAGCAGACTGGCGCGCATGTGCAGGCTGTTGCGACCAGCGCGGAGGAGCTTTCAGCCTCCATTCAGGAGATCAGCCGTCAGGTGGCTTCGAGTTCCCAGCTTGCGCAGAGCGCGGTTCAGGAAGGTCAAAGCGCTGATGAAGGTATCACGGGCCTTGCTGAGGCTGCGTCGAAAATTGGTGCTGTTGTTGAACTCATCAACGAGATTGCGGAGCAAACCAACCTGTTAGCCCTCAATGCCACCATTGAGGCGGCACGGGCGGGTGACGCAGGCAAAGGCTTTGCTGTTGTGGCGTCAGAGGTCAAGGCGCTGGCGCAGCAAACCGCCAAGGCTACAGATGAAATCAGCGCGCAGGTTCTTGAAATCCAGACGGAAACCGAAAAAGCGGTTACTTCTATTCTGGGTATCAACAAGACCATTGCGTCGATGAGCGAAATCTCGGCGATGATTGCGGCTGCTGTGGAAGAACAGGGCGCCGCGACCAATGAGATCGCAACCACCGTTCAGCAAACCGCTGCCGGCACTGACGATGTCACCAACAACATTCAGGGTGTCAGCGAAGCGGCCCAGACCACCGGGGCGGCAGCGACACAAGTGTTGTCGTCCGCAAACCAGCTTGTGGACCAATCCGCTGCCATGAGCACGCGGATTAGCGACTTCCTGGTCAAGATACGGGCTGCATAAACAAGCAGAGCGTGGTGCGATAAGGCTGATTGCATTATGCGGGAGTGGTTTTCAAGGGGTGGCACGGGCTGCCCCTTGATATTTTTATCTTCGTCATTATACTATAGGGGGCATAGTATTTAAAAGGTGATCCCATGATCGGTGACAAAGACAGAACGGCGATGATCAACCGCTTGGCGCGTATCGAAGGACAGCTTCGCGGTATTCAGAAGATGATGGGCGCGGACGCGCCGGACTGCGAGAAGGTGGCGCAGCAGATGAGCGCGGCAAGGAAGGCGCTCGACAAGGCGGGGCACACCATGCTCGCGTGCATGGTGGAGGCGCACATCAGAGCCGGTGATGAAAGCAGCCTCGACGATCTCGGGCAACTCATCAGCAAATACGCGTGAACGGAGTGTGGGTGTCATGAACAACCTCAAGAAAATTCCAGCAGCAGAATTCAAAGAGCTGCGTGGTAAGAACGGCGCGCGTCATGTGATTGATGTGCGCACCGGCGCTGAATACACCGCCTGCCATGTGCAGGGCGCGAAGCACTATCCGCTGCAGGACCTTGCGCCGGGTGAGGTACTTCAGGGTGTTGGCGGCAATGATGAGCCGATCTATGTGCTCTGCAAGGCTGGTGGCCGGGCGCAAAAGGCGGCCGAGGTGCTCGCGCCCACCACGACACGCGATATTGTGGTCGTCGAGGGTGGCACCGATGCTTGTGTCGCCTGCGGTGTCGCGGTCAATGACACCACCGCCACAGTCATATCGCTTGAGCGCCAGGTGCGCATTACAGCGGGCGGGCTTGTGGTGCTTGGTGTGCTGCTGGGCTGGTTTATCGCGCCGGCGTTTTACCTGCTCTCCGGGTTTGTGGGCGCGGGGCTGACGTTTGCGGGCATGACCAACACTTGTGCGATGGGCATGCTGCTGGCGCGCATGCCGTGGAACAACGCATGAGGGAAGGAGAGGGCAATGTTTTTCCGGCAGCTTTTTGACCATGACAGCTGGACCTTCACCTATCTGCTGGCTGACGAACAAAGCCGCGAGGCGGTCATCATCGACCCGGTGCTGGACCAGATGAGCCTGTACCAGCGCCTTATGGACGAATACGACCTGACGCTGAAGTATGCCATTGATACCCATGTGCACGCGGACCATGTGACAGCGCTTGGCGCGTTAAGGGATGAACTGGGTGCCGTGACAATCCATGGTGAAGGCTCGAAGGCCGCGTGCGTGTCACGCTTTGTGACGGATGGGGAAGCTATTACTTTTGGCTCCTGTCACCTGAAGGCCTTGGCCACGCCGGGCCACACGGATGACAGCTACAGCTATTATCTGGAGGCGGACGGCAAGCGCCTGGTATTTACGGGGGACACGTTGCTGATCCGCGGGTCGGGACGCACCGATTTCCAGAACGGAGACGCGGGGGCGCAGTATGACAGCCTGTTTGGCAAGCTGCTTGCGCTGCCGGATGATACCATTGTCTACCCGGCTCATGACTATAAAGGCATGAACGAAAGCCGGATCGCGGAGGAACGCGTCCACAACCCGCGCCTGCAGGTGGCGGACAAGGCGGCCTACGTGGAGCTGATGGGTAACCTCAAGATGCCACCCCCAAAATTCATGGATGTGGCGGTGCCGGCAAACCTTGAATGCGGGCGTGGGTGAGCCTGTTTTTCCTTGGGTTGCGAAAATGCAGCTAAAGGCGTTATAATGGTGCCGGGTTCAGAGTTTGTCTGCGAGGCTCTGCCTGGGGGAACCATGAAGATTATATTTATATCGGCACTGGTGTTGTGCCTGTGCGCTTGTGCAACCGACCAAAATGGTGGTCGGGGGCCAGCTTCCGTACCTGAGATTGACGCACCGCCACCACCACCTCCTCCTCCAACTCCGCCACCTCCTATAGAAGGAGAGCCGGAGCCCGAAGAGGTGCTTGTAGCCGGGCCGCCGCCCAGCGTAGACCTGTCCTCGCCCTCAATCCCCTATTATGCGGTTCGTAACTTCATTGGGCCGGCCGCCGCTGCCAGCTTGTCGGTAGACGGTGTGGCTTATCTTGCCTTGCCGCAGATCGCCGTTGGTGGTGATGCAGGTGCCCGCTTACATATGATCTGTGAGGTTTACGTCACGACATTCTCATCAGTGGGTGATATGGCGGGGCAACCCGGCAAGCGTTTTGTTACCTTGTGGCCGCTTGAAGACGAGTATCACGCCGCGAACCTCAACAATAAAAAACGCAGTGAGCTGTTGGCTGATGATGACTGTGCGGACGCTGTTGAAGGTTACGGCCTTGATACCGCGGACATCGCCATCGAGGCGGCACGCCGTTCCGCCGACAAACCGGCACTTAATGGACGCGGGCCGTTTTTGCTGGCGTGGACCCCTGCGGAAGAAAGGGGCAAGGACGGTTCGCTTGCCCTTGTCCTCGACCTTTCCGGTGTTGATAGCCGCGAGAATATCGAGACGCTGATGGCCAAGTGGAAGCGGGACGTGGTGCAAACCCCCGAGCTATGGGACAACGGCTGGGACGTTGACCGCCTCAAGGTCGCGATCACGGAGATGCTGGAAAGCATCGGGCCGGGGCTTGTGGCCTTCTCAAGCTGGTTTATGGGGGAGGATGACGAATGATCAAGAAGTTTGGCTTGCCGGGCCTTATCGGTATTCTGATTGCAGCCGGCATTCATTGGTGGCTGGATTTCAACCTCTCGGAAGCCGCGACCTTTGCGCTGTATTTTATCTGCGTCGGCGTGGTGGAACTTGCCAGTGTCGGGTTCCGTGCGCTGAAGGCGAGAGCGCCAGCAGAACCCACAGAGGCCGAGGGCGAAGCTCCCTGAAAGGCCGTGGCGCTAAAAGCCGCATGAAACTGCGCATTTTAGTTGACAAGTACCCGCAATCGCTATACCACCCGCCCGTTAATGAATGGCCGGGGCAATAGTGACCTTTGGCCGCACGGGCAACATAGTGCCATTGTTTTCGGACAGCACGCCGCCCGTGGCGCTTATTTGAAAGGAGCGATTCGCATGTCCAAGCGTATCCAAGCGAAATATAAAATTGACCGCCGTATGGGCGAAAACATCTGGGGCCGTGCAAAGTCCCCAGTGAACAACCGTGAATACGGTCCGGGTCAACACGGTCAGCGCCGCAAAAGCAAGCTGTCTGACTTCGGTATCCAGCTTCGTGCCAAACAGAAGCTCAAGGGTTACTATGGCAACATCACCGAAAAACAGTTCCGTCGCTATTATGACGAAGCTGTGCGTCGCCGCGGCGATACCGGTGAAAACCTGATCGGTATTCTTGAGTGTCGTCTTGACGCGGTTGTATACCGTGCGAAGTTCGTACCAACCGTGTTTTCCGCGCGTCAGTTTGTAAACCACGGCCACGTGCTCGTGAACGGCAAGCGCTGTAACATCCCATCCCGTCTGCTGAAAGCTGGTGATGTCGTGGAAGTCCGCGAAAAATCCCGCGCAGTACCGATGGTGATCGAAGCAGGCCAAAGCCCAGAGCGTGAACTGCCTGAATACATTTCCGTAGACGGTTTCAAAGCAACCTACGTACGTATCCCGTCGCTCGACGAAGTACCGTACCCGGTTATCATGGAACCGAACCTTGTTGTGGAATTCTACTCCCGTTAATCGCGGGGGCAGGGCCACACGAAGGCACTGGACATTATTGGAAAGGCCGCCGGGCAAATGCCCGGCGGCCTTTTTATATCATGGGAAGTTTTTGGGCGCTGGTCAGCTTCGGCCTTTTGCACCGCCGCGGCCTTGCTGGTAGCTGCTGGGGGTTGCCGCCATGCCGTTGCGCCAGGTTTGTTTCTGCTTACACGGCTTACACAGGCGTTCGCCCGACCATGCACTGTCGAACGGCGTATGACACATCAGGCATTCCCGCGATTTGGGAACATCCCATCCCGGCCGCAGTGTACTGTCAGCGCCCGGCCTTTTGTTGGTTGGCTGTCGTTCGGGGGTGACGCGTGCCGGGGTCCCAAGGGTCTTGTTTTGTCGGGTCTGTGTCATCATCTTGCCTTTGCCGTGCTGGCGATTTTATCCGGGTAGCTCACATTGGTTCTGTTGGCGTCGGTAGGGTTTTTCGCATGTCCAGTCGTTGCCACGATAATCAAGGTGGGCATTTTTCGGCATTTCGACGGTCACACAGGTCTGGCCCGCTTCCATGTATCCCCGGTCGCATTCCCAGCCTTTGTCGTAAATATTGTCAACCAGATGGGAGTGACGCGGGATTTTGATCTCAAGGCAATCTGTGTCGGTGGCGCGATAACCCCGGTTACACTTCCAGCCGGTGCCAAAGCTTTGGTCGGTCAGATAACCGTCTTTTGGCACCTTGATAAGGGCACAGGTGTCGCGTACTGCGCGGTAGCCGCGTTCACATTCCCAGCCCCGGTCATAGGTGGAGGGTGACAAATAGGCATTTGCGGGCACCGGTATGGCCTCACAGCTATTGTCGGTGGCGCGAAAACCGCGCTCGCAAGCCCACTCCGCGCCGTAGCTCGCGTCTGTCAGGTAGCCATTGGCGGGAATGTTGATCGGTGTGCACATATCTCCGGTGGAAGAATAACCGCGCTCACACTTCCAGCCCGCGCCATAATTGTTTTCGGAAATATAGGCATTTGCGGGCAGTTTGATGGCCTCGCAATTCTTGCCATTTTCAAGGTAGCCGTGCCGGCAGGCCCAGCCTTGTCCATATGTCATGCCGGTGAGGTAGGCATTGACGGGGGTAATGACGGCGACACATGCGTCTGACGAACGCTGGAACCCATCATTGCAGCTCCAGCCGCGGCCATATGCATCGGTGTGGCCATTTTCAGGCGGCGGGCCGGCTACCGCGGCGGCGCTGGCGTAGAGCAGCAACAAAAGAATGGTCAGCGTGACCATCACACCGTTGCGCAGGTGCGAAGGGAAGGTCATTTTTTGTCCTTAATGGCCTGTGGTTCCATGCCGGGTGGGCATTAGATACGCGCAGGCGAATATAGTCAGTCGGGGTCTTTATAGCCGCTGGAGGTAAATTCCTCGAAGCCGAAAGGCGGCGGTCGGTCTGGCTCTTCGGCCATCCATAGCATGCCTTCTTCTTCGCCACTCTCAACGGCGAGCAGGTCGGCCGATTTTTGGGCTTCCCTCTCAAGGCGGAGCGTGCGAGCTTCTGTTGCTTTGTCCTCTTCAGCCTTCGCCAGCGCGTGATCCCGCAGGATTGCAGCGTCAAACTCGCCGGGGCTCAGGGTCAGATATTCCTCAATGCCCGGACGCTCAGGCTGTAGGCGCAGCGTGGTTTGATAGCGCCGATAGGCTGGCGTGATAGAACCTTCCAGCAAGACTTCCTCGGTTTCTGTTTGGTAGACACCGGCGGGCAGGGGTCTTTTATACCCCCGCACTTTGAAGTCGTTTTTGAAGGTTACTGTGCGTTCTATGGAGCGGCTCGTCATTTTCTTTGTCCAGACCGGCAGCGGGAGGGAAAGTTCCCTCCCAGTGCGGTTTACTTGCAGTGCGATTTACTTGGGCGCGGCAGTGGTGCTTTTGGCCGGTGCTTCTTTGGCTTTGGCGTCGACTACGGCTGCTTTGACAACAGGAGGCTTCTGTGTGGCATCTGTTTTTTTCTTGAAAAGGTCTTTGTAAGTCATTTTTCCGGTCCTTTAAAAATTAAGTAATAATCTCGTCTATTTATATGGTTATTTTTATAATTATTTCAATAGTTGCCAGAATTTTAAAATAAAAGTGCAATATTTATTTTGTGCAATAAATTAATATTATTTTTTATTTATGATCAATAGCAGGACGCGCGCAAATAACCCCTGCGCCAACGGACATGATGAACAGCCCGGGCGCAGGGGGCGGCACAAGGTTCGGGTGCCTGAGTTTTTACGGGTTAAATTCTGGCGGCGGGATCAGTTGGTGCGTTTGGCTTGTGCAACCGCGTCCTTGAGCGAGGTATAGCGAAAATCGCCAAGCTGGTAGTAATTTACCGTTGAATGCACGATGCCGTATTCTGCCATTGTTTCGGCTTCTGCGGTTGTTGGTGCATCAGCGATGGTCGTCGTGGATGGGTGTGGAGCTTGGGACATTATATGTCCTTTCTGAAGGGCGGCATCAACTTGCCGCTGTATACATATGGCGACGCCATCACCGGTTTACTATGGGCAGGTACTCATGTATCTGGAGGGAAGCTTGGTGAAGCAAGGGACATATACCGGTGACAGACACAACGCTCAGGCCCGTTCGGGACGATGACGCAGAGGGGCTTATCACCCTCATTGGTGGGATTTTCGCCGAATATGACGGTGTTCATATTGAACCTGACGGTCTCGACAGCGACCTGCGCGCCTATGCCAGCTATATGGCCAGCGTGGAAGGTGAGGCTTTTGTGGTCGAGGGGGGCGGTAAATTGCTCGCCTGTGTTTCCTATTGTCCGCTTGAAGGCTCGCGCTTTCAGCTCAAGCGCATCTATCTGAGCGCGGATCTGCGTGGTGGCGGCATGGGGCTCAAGCTTTTGCAATACGCCGAGGACCGCGCTCGCACTCGTGGTGCAAAGTCCATGGAGCTATGGTCCGACACGCGTTTTTCACGTGCGCACCGCTTCTATGAGCGCGAAGGCTATGTCAAACAGCCGGAAACCCGCGACCTGCACGACAGCTCGAACACCACGGAATATCAGTTCATCAAGCAACTATAGCCCCTGCGTGTACCGCTTGGCCGTGCTGACTTTACCCGAAACCGCTTGCGGGGGCGGCGTGGTGCGCGTACATAAGGGCACACTATAAACCGCGTTCCGAGGGGAGCCTGCCATATGCATTTCAGCATGTGCGGCTGAGAGTCTGCGCCCGGCGCAGAGACCCTTAGAACCTGATCTGGCTAACACCAGCGCAAGGGACGGAGCAATCATATGCCTGATACAGCTAACCAGAATTTTAATGTCACGACCGGCGAACTGCCGGGTTCGAAAAAGATTTATGTACGGTCGGAACTGGACCCCACCATCCGCGTGCCAATGCGCGAAATCCACCTGCACCCCAGCGCCAACGAAGTGCCGGTGCGGGTGTATGACACATCCGGCCCATACTCGGACCCCACGGCGGAGATCGACATCTACGAAGGCCTCAAGCCGCTGCGCCGGACGTGGATCGAAGGCCGCGGCGACGTGGAGGAATACGAAGGCCGCGAGATCAAGCCTGAGGATAACGGTAAGGTGGAAGGCGACTATCTGGCGCCTGAATTCCCCGTGCGCAACCGCCCCTTGCGGGCAAAAGCAGGTGCCAACGTCAGCCAGATGCACTATGCCCGCAAAGGCCTGATCACGCCTGAGATGGAATATGTCGCGGTGCGCGAAAACCTTGGCCGCAAGGTGATGAAGGAAAAGCTGAAGCGCGACGGTGACCCGATGGGCGCCAATATACCGGATTATATCACGGCGGAATTTGTGCGCGACGAGATCGCCGCAGGCCGCGCCATTATCCCCAACAACATCAACCACCCGGAAACCGAGCCGATGATCATCGGCCGCAATTTCCTCGTTAAAATCAACGCCAATATCGGTAACTCGGCTGTCAGCTCTTCCATCGCGGAAGAGGTGGACAAAATGGTATGGGCTACACGCTGGGGCGCGGATACGGTGATGGACCTCTCGACCGGCCGCAACATCCACAACACCCGTGAATGGATCATGCGCAACTCGCCGGTGCCCATCGGCACAGTGCCGATCTATCAGGCGCTCGAGAAGGTGGACGGCGTCGCCGAAGACCTGACGTGGGAGATTTACCGCGATACGCTGATTGAGCAGTGTGAGCAGGGCGTTGACTATTTCACCATTCACGCCGGTGTGCGCCTGCCGTTCATTCACCTGACCGCCAAGCGTGTGACCGGTATCGTGTCACGCGGTGGTTCGATCATGGCGAAATGGTGCCTCGCGCACCATAAGGAAAGCTTCCTCTACACCCACTTTGAAGACATCTGCGAAATCATGAAGCAGTATGACGTGGCCTTCTCCCTTGGCGATGGCCTGCGTCCGGGTAGTATTGCGGACGCCAACGACGAAGCTCAGTTCGCCGAACTGCGCACGCTGGGTGAGCTCACCAAAATGGCATGGAAGCACGACGTGCAGGTGATGATTGAGGGCCCCGGCCACGTGGCCATGCACAAGATCAAGGAAAACATGGAAGAGCAACTCAAGCACTGCCATGAAGCGCCGTTTTATACCCTCGGGCCACTCACAACCGATATCGCACCAGGCTATGACCACATCACGTCCGCCATCGGCGCGGCACAGATCGGCTGGTACGGCACCGCGATGCTGTGTTACGTCACGCCGAAGGAACACCTTGGCCTGCCGGACAGGGACGACGTGAAAGTGGGTGTGATCACCTACAAACTCGCCGCCCACGCGGCAGATTTGGCCAAGGGCCACCCGGCATCGCAGCTCAGGGATGACGCGGTAAGCCGCGCACGGTTTGAGTTCCGCTGGGAAGACCAGTTCAACCTGAGCCTCGACCCCGAAACCGCGAGGCAGTATCACGACCAGACCTTGCCCAAGGAAGCGCACAAAGTGGCGCACTTCTGCTCCATGTGCGGTCCGAAGTTCTGCTCGATGAAAATCACCCAGGAAGTACGCGATTTCGCTGCCCAAAAGGAAGAGGCGGAGACCGGCATGAAGCAGATGTCCGAAGAATTCAAAAAACGCGGCGCCGACATCTACCTGCCAGCCGAAGAAGTTGAAGCGGCGGAGTAGGTTTCCCCCTTACACGCTTGACGAGAATGAGAAGACCGGGGCAATCTGCCCCGGTCTTTTAATGTTTATCGGGCTGTTAGAATTTGTGACTTGAGCTCGGTTTTGGGAATTGGATTTATCAGGGTATGGCGGATTGCCGGGTATTTGTGACCTTTGATAAGGTGGACCTGCTGCTGTTGTCGGGTTTGGTGGTGTACGCGGTGTATATTTGGCTTCGAAAAAAATACGCGCCTTATCTGCCTGTTGGTAGCAAGAACGTCTATGATGGTTGGATACGTATGAAATTGAAGCGTTTCAGTGAGTTTATAGCTTCCTTTTTCCTGTACGGGCCTCTCTTTATGATCGCTGGCGGCCTAGTTTGGCATCTATTTGCAACTTGTGTTGATGGGGGTGGGCCGTCCTTTCTTGTATTCCTAGTTGTTGTTTTGTTTGCGACTACCGCGACTTCGTTCATATTTCCAGTGTATCGAAAGCCGGGTGGTTAGTCCGTTTGGTCCGCCGCCTGGACGGATGAGAATGCCGGGGCACCATGCCGGTCTTTTTGTATGGGGGAGGGGATGACGGTGAATACACTCAACAGGCGCGGGTTTCTGGCTGCGGTGGCGGGCACGGGCGGGGCGATGCTGGTGCCGGGCACCTTGGGCGCCACGCTTCTGAGTCTGTCGGCGTGCGGCAGTGCTGAGCAGCCGAAGCTTGGGCCGGGCCTGAAACCTGACCCCAATGGCATTGTCGACCTGCCCGAGGGTTTCACCTACAAGGTCATTTCCATGGCCGGTGAAATCATGTCAGACGGCCTTGAGGTGCCCGAGTATCATGACGGCATGGGCGCGTTTGAGGGGCCGGATGGCGAGACCATTCTGGTGCGCAACCATGAAATGCCGCTCTTTTTCCCCAAGGACCCGCCGTCACCGGTGCCGGATATGGCCTATGACCCTGCGTCCGCAGGCGGCACCACGACCATCTGGCTCGACGGCGACCTCAATGTGCTCAAACATCACCTCAGCCTGACGGGCACCATCCGCAACTGCTCCGGCGGCATAACGCCGTGGGGCACGTGGGTGAGCTGCGAGGAAGCGGGGTATGACGGCTGGGAAATGGGCAAACGCCACGGCTACGCCTTTGAGGTGGATCCGATGAACCCGCTGATGCGCATTGAGCCGATCAAGGCCATGGGCCGCTTCAACCATGAAGCCATCGCGGTGGACGGCAGCGGTGTGGTCTATGAGACCGAGGACAACACAGAGGGCTGTTTCTACCGCTATATCCCGCGCACCGGCGGGCGGCTGATGGAGGGCGGCACCTTGCAGGCGCTTGCGTTCACCAATGGCCGCAAACACACGACCGACGAACCGCTGGAGCCCGGCCGCGCCTACGCGTGCGACTGGGTCACCATCGACGAGCCGGACCCGGATGAGAACACTGTGGCTGAGGACGCGCAGACCAAGGGCGCGGCGATTTTTGTGCGTGGGGAGGGTATCGTGACAGCACCCGACGGCATCTATTTCTCCTGCACCTCAGGCGGGCGCGAAAGCCTTGGCCAGATATTCAAATATATCCCCGGTTCCACACCCGATGAGGGCGGGCAGGTCATGCTGGTGTTCGAGGCCACCGTCGCCGGGGCGCTTGAAATGCCGGACAATATAGTCATGAGCCCCTGGGGCGACCTGATTATATGTGAAGACTGCGACCAGGACAGCCAGCGCCTTGTGGGCCTGACGCCGGACGGGCGGCTTTACCACATCGCGGGCACCACCATTTCCGAATGGGCGGGGGCCTGTTTCTCGGCGGACGGGCGCACCCTTTTTGCCAATATCCAGAAGGACCCCGGCCGCACCATCGCCATCCGTGGCCCATGGCAAAGCCTGAGGGCTTGATGCTGCGCCGCCACCATACGGTCGCGGCAGCCCTTATGCTGCTGCTCAGTGGCTGCATGGCCGCGCCGTCCTGCCTGCCGGGGGAGGAGGGCTTCACCGAATCCCGCCTCTATTTCGGCCGCAGCATTGGTGGCCAGCCGGAGCCTGACGCGGTGACGGAAGCCGACTGGGCTGATTTTGTCACCGCTGAGATTACCCCGCGCTTCCCGAATGGTTTCACCGTGCTGGACGGCACCGGCCACTGGCGTGGTGACGAGGGCGGCACGACTGAGCGCGAATACAGCAAGGTGCTGGAGGTATTGAGCCCCACGCCCGAGCGCGCGCAGGCCGCAGAAAAGCTTACGGCCATCGCCAGCGCCTACCGCTCGCGCTTTCGCCAGCAGTCCGTGCTGCAGTCCAGCAGCACTGTCTGCACCCGCTTCCACGACTGAGCGCACCGCGCCCCTCGCTGCCGCCACATTGCCGCGTTATGCTGATGTCTGATCGAACACCTCGTTTGAAGTCATTCAATAAACAAATTTAGCGCCGCGTCTGTGCTATAGTAGCTTGGTTTCATGAAAGAACGGGGCGGTGGCATGGTATGCCCGCCTGACAGTTCTGCCCATATGAGATTGGAGCACAACATGGATGAGAAGATCAAAACCACCGGCGGCAAATGCCCGGTTATGCACGATGGCCACACGTCGAGCGGTAAATCAAACATGAGCTGGTGGCCGAATGCGCTTAATTTCGACATCCTGCACCAGCATGACATCAAGTCAAACCCGATGTCGGCAGATTTTAATTACCGTGAAGAACTCAAGAAGCTTGATGTCGCCGCCCTGAAGGCTGACCTGCACGCGCTGATGACCGACAGTCAGGACTGGTGGCCGGCGGACTGGGGCCATTATGGCGGCCTGATGATCCGCATGTCGTGGCACGCGGCGGGCTCCTACCGCATGGCGGACGGTCGCGGCGGCGCGGGTACCGGCAACCAGCGCTTTGCGCCGCTCAGCTCCTGGCCCGATAACGTCAATCTCGACAAGGCCCGCCGCCTGTTGTGGCCGATCAAGAAAAAATACGGCAACAAAATCAGCTGGGCCGACCTTATCGTGCTGGCGGGTACCATCGCTTATGAGAGCATGGGGCTTAAAACTTACGGCTTCGCCTTTGGCCGCGAGGATATCTGGCACCCTGAGACAGACACTTACTGGGGCTCGGAAGACGAATGGCTGGGCGCCACGCGCTATGACGAAGACGGCGACGACCGCACGAGCCTTGAAAACCCGCTGGCTGCGGTGCAGATGGGCCTTATCTATGTGAACCCCGAAGGCGTGGGCGGCAACCCGGACCCACTGCGCACCGCCCATGACGTGCGTGAAACCTTCGCCCGTATGGCGATGGATGACGAGGAAACCGTGGCGCTCACCGCCGGTGGTCACACCGTGGGTAAATGCCACGGCAACGGCGACGCGGGCGACCTTGGGCCAGACCCGGAGGGCGCACCGCTTGAAGACCAGGGCCTTGGCTGGATCAACAAAAAGGGTCGCGGCATCGGGCGCAACACGGTCACCAGCGGCATTGAAGGCGCGTGGACAACACACCCCACCAAGTTTGACGGCGGTTATTTCGACATGCTGTTCGGCCACGAGTGGGAGCTGAAAAAAAGCCCGGCTGGCGCATGGCAGTGGGAACCCGCGGACATTGCCGAGGAAGATAAACCGGTTGATGTCGAAGACCCGTCCATCCGCTATAACCCGATCATGACAGACGCCGACATGGCGATGATCAAAGACCCGGCTTACCGCAAGATATCGGAGCGGTTCCGCGCCGACCCGGATTATTTCCGCGAAACATTCGCCCGCGCGTGGTTCAAGCTGACACACCGCGATATGGGGCCACGTGTGCGCTATGTCGGGCCGGACGTACCGCAGGAAGACCTTATCTGGCAGGACCCGATCCCCGCTGGCTCCACCGGTTATGACGTGGATGCGGTGAAGGACAAAATCGCCGCCAGCGACCTGAGCGTGGCCGAGCTTGTGAGCACCGCGTGGGACAGCGCCCGCACCTACCGTGGTTCAGACATGCGCGGCGGCGCCAATGGCGCCCGCATCCGCCTTGCCCCGCAGAAGGACTGGGCAGGCAACGAGCCAGAACGGCTGGCCAAGGCGCTGAAGGTCTATGAGGCCATCGCGGCGGAAACCGGTGCCAGCGTGGCTGATGTCATCGTACTGGGCGGCAGCGTGGGTATTGAGCGTGCGGCCAAGGCGGCCGGGCGCGATGTGAGCGTGCCGTTCACGCCGGGCCGGGGCGATGCCACCGATGAGATGACCGACGCGGCCTCCTTCGATGTGCTGGAGCCGATCCACGACGGTTACCGCAACTGGCTGAAGGAAGACTATAACGTCAGCCCGGAGGAACTGCTGCTGGACCGCACGCAACTGATGGGCCTCACGGCGCATGAAATGACCGTGCTGATCGCGGGCATGCGGGCCATGGGCACCAACCACGGCGGCACCAAACACGGTGTTTTCACAGACCGCGAGGGCGCACTGACGAACGACTTTTTTGTCAACGTGACTGACATGGCCTACACGTGGAAACCCAAGGGAGAAAATCTCTATGACGTGGTGGAGCGCGCAACAGGCGCTGTGAAGTGGACAGCCACGCGCATCGACCTTGTCATTGGTTCAAACGCCATTCTGCGCGCCTTTGCCGAGCTTTACGCACAAGACGACGGTGCGGAAAAGTTCACCACAGATTTTGTGAAGGCATGGGTGAAGGTCATGAACGCGGACCGTTTCGACCTCAAGTGATCAATCAGCTTTAAAACCGGGCGCTGGCTTCACCGTTGGCGCCCGGTTTTTATTTGCGTTCACCCCCACTTTGACGCCCACCTTGACGCCCGCACGCCCACCGGGGCATGCTGCCCCCTTAACCAATAAAAACAGGCGGGGACAGACATGACAAACACACTCAACAGGCGTGGGTTTTTGGGCGCGGTCGCAGGCGCGGCCGGGGCAACTGGTGCGCTGGCCATGCCCGGCACCCTCGCTGCCACACTGCTGAGCCTCAGCGCCTGTGGCGGGCCACGGCAAACCCTGGGGGCGGGCCTGACGCCGGACCCGAACGGTATTTGCGACCTGCCCAAAGGCTTCAGCTATAAAATCATCTCACAAGCGGGGGAGGTGATGTCAGACGGCCTTGAGGTGCCCGGCTATCATGACGGCATGGGCGCCTTTAAAGGCCCGAACGGGGAGACCATCCTTGTGCGTAACCATGAAACGCCGCTTTTCTTCCCCAAGGACCCGCCGTCACCGGTGCCCGATATGGCCTATGACCCGGCGTCATCGGGCGGCACCACCACCATCTGGCTGGATGACGCGCTGAATGTCATCAAACACCACCTAAGCCTCACGGGCACTATCCGCAACTGCGCGGGTGGCATCACGCCGTGGGGCACGTGGGTAAGCTGCGAGGAAGCGGGCGGCAGCGGCTGGGAAATGGGCAAGCGCCACGGCTACGCCTTTGAGGTTAACCCGCTGGACCCCTTGAAAAAAATTGAACCCATCAAGGCCATGGGCCGCTTCAACCATGAAGCCATCGCGGTTGACGGCAACGGCACCGTGTATGAAACCGAAGATGACATGAACGGCTGTTTCTACCGCTATATCCCGCGCGTGGGCGGGCGCTTGGCCGAAGGTGGCACCCTGCAGGCGCTCAAATTCACCGATGGCCGCCTGCACACCACCGATGAACCCATGCAGCCCGGCCAGCCTTACGCGTGTGAATGGGTCACCATCGACGAGCCAGACCCCGAAGACAACACCCTGCGCCGTGAAGCCCAAAGCAAGGGCGCGGCTATTTTTGTGCGCGGGGAGGGCATTGTCACAGCGCCAGACGGCCTTTATTTCACCTGCACACAGGGCGGGGCCGCAGGCATTGGCCAAGTGTTCAAATATATCCCCGGTGACAGCGCGGACGCGGGCGGGCAGGTGATGCTGGTGTTCGAAGCCACCACACCCGGTGCGCTTGAAAAGCCCGACAATATCGTCATCAGCCCATGGGGCGACCTGATCATCTGTGAAGACTGTGACCTCACCAGCCAGCGCCTTGTCGGCCTGACGCCCGAGGGCAAGCTATACCACATCGCCGCGACCGACATTTCCGAATGGGCCGGTGCCTGCTTCTCGCCCGACGGCAAAACCCTGTTCGCCAACATACAAAAAGACCCCGGCCGCACCCTGGCGATCAGAGGCCCGTGGGAGAGCTTGCGGGGGTAGGAGGGAGCCGTTAAAGGATGTTTGATGTGGGTTTTTTGGTAGATCTAATCGTCATTTCTACAGGCTCCTTATCGCCTCCCTTTGAGGGACTATGCGCTTTTTTAACTAACTGCCAGCACATAACAATGGGCAACAATAGTACAGCAATCGGTATAAAGGATTGCTTCAAAAAGGATAGGTGCAGAAGCAGCGAACAAAAGCGGTCAAGCTGGCACAAGTTCTCATTAGCAGGGAGCGTCTGAGCAGCGATTTCTTCAAAGATCAATTGGGCTAGGTCGTAGACTCATAATTTTTCAACCAGATACAGACTGAAGCCAGTTTTACAGCGGCGAGGAAATTCTCCGGGTTTTTGTCATAGCGCGTTGCAATGCCCCGATAGTGCTTGAGCTTATTGAAGAAACGCTCGACGAGATTACGGTGTCGGTACAGCCATTTACTGAAGGTAAAGGACTGCTTGCGGTTGGCTTTTGGCGGAATATTGGCCCAAGCTCTGCGCGCTGTGGTGAAGGCACGAAGCGCGTCGGTATCATAGGCTTTGTCAGCGAGCAAGATCGCTTCCTCCTTGATGTCCTCAATCAGATCAAGGGCCGGTTTGCTGTCGTGGGTCTGTCCAGCAGTCAGCGAAAGCCTGATCGGCAGACCATCCGCATCGACGAGGGCGTGGATTTTGGTGGTCAGTCCACCCCGGGAACGGCCCATGCAGCCATCGTCCTGATCCCCCTTTTTGCCGTGGCCCCTTGTTGATGCACACGGACACAGCTGCTGTCGATCATAATGATGTCACCGTCATGGGCTTTGCTCACCGCCTCGAACAGTCGGTCCCACACCCCGGCCTTGCGCCAGCGGACAAACCGGTTGTAGCAGGTGGTGTAGGGACCATATCTTTCGGGAATGTCTGCCCACGGCGTTCCCGCCCGAAAGCGCCACAAGATGCCGTTGATCACCCGGCGGTCATCCACCCTAGGCACCCCGCGCGGCTTGTTCGGCAGCAAAGGCTCTATGATCGACCATTCATAATCTGTCAGTTCATACCGGCGGCGGCGCATCAAAACCTCCTCAATGATTTGAGAAGCGTTGAATCATATCTTCGCCTGTTTGGGAATCCCTTTTATGAGTTT
>NZ_JAOBPP010000018.1 GCF_025574465.1 Kordiimonas aestuarii | reverse complement strand
AAACTCATAAAAGGGATTCCCAAACAGGCGAAGATATGATTCAACGCTTCTCAAATCATTGAGGAGGTTTTGATGCGCCGCCGCCGGTATGAACTGACAGATTATGAATGGTCGATCATAGAGCCTTTGCTGCCGAACAAGCCGCGCGGGGTGCCTAGGGTGGATGACCGCCGGGTGATCAACGGCATCTTGTGGCGCTTTCGGGCGGGAACGCCGTGGGCAGACATTCCCGAAAGATATGGTCCCTACACCACCTGCTACAACCGGTTTGTCCGCTGGCGCAAGGCCGGGGTGTGGGACCGACTGTTCGAGGCGGTGAGCAAAGCCCATGACGGTGACATCATTATGATCGACAGCAGCTGTGTCCGTGTGCATCAACAAGGGGCCACGGCAAAAAGGGGGATCAGGACGATGGCTGCATGGGCCGTTCCCGGGGTGGACTGACCACCAAAATCCACGCCCTCGTCGATGCGGATGGTCTGCCGATCAGGCTTTCGCTGACTGCTGGACAGACCCACGACAGCAAACCGGCCCTTGATCTGATTGAGGACATCAAGGAGGAAGCGATCTTGCTCGCTGACAAAGCCTATGATACCGACGCGCTTCGTGCCTTCACCACAGCGCGCAGAGCTTGGGCCAATATTCCGCCAAAAGCCAACCGCAAGCAGTCCTTTACCTTCAGTAAATGGCTGTACCGACACCGTAATCTCGTCGAGCGTTTCTTCAATAAGCTCAAGCACTATCGGGGCATTGCAACGCGCTATGACAAAAACCCGGAGAATTTCCTCGCCGCTGTAAAACTGGCTTCAGTCTGTATCTGGTTGAAAAATTATGAGTCTACGACCTAGAATTCAGAACCCACCAGTGCGCGGGCAAATTCGCGAGCGGAGAAAGGCTGGAGGTCCTCAATCGCTTCGCCGACACCAATGGCGTGCACGGGCAGGCCGAATTTCTCGGCGCACGCCACCAGAACGCCGCCGCGGGCCGAGCCGTCCAGCTTGGTCATGACAATGCCGGTGATATTGGCGAGGCGCTGGAACACTTCCACCTGATGCACAGCGTTCTGGCCCGTGGTGGCGTCGAGCACAATGACAGTGTCATGCGGTGCGCCATCGACCTTTTTGCCAATCACCCGCACCACCTTGGCCAGTTCCGCCATCAGTTCATCACGGTTCTGCAGTCGGCCTGCGGTGTCGATCAGCAAGACGTCCGCGCCTTCTTTTTGGGCGCGGTCAACGGCTTCATACGCAAGGGCCGCCGCATCCGCGCCAATTTCCTTGGTGACAACCGGCACACCGTTCCTGTCGCCCCATACCTGAAGCTGTTCAACTGCCGCCGCGCGGAAAGTATCGCCCGCCGCCAGCATGACGGATTTGCCGTCATCCTTGAACTTTTTGGCCAGCTTGCCGATGGTCGTGGTCTTGCCTGCGCCGTTCACACCGGCCATCAGGATGATATGGGGCTTGTTGGCCTTGTCGACGGTCAGCGGTTTAGCCACAGGGGCCAGCATGGCTTCGATCTCTGCGGCGAGGATATCACGCACTTCGTCGCCGCTGATTTCCTTGTCATAGCGGCCTTTGGCAAGGGCGGTGGTCAGCTTTGAAGCCACGTTAACGCCAAGATCGGCGGTGATCAGCAGGTCTTCAAGCTCTTCCAGCGTCTCATCATCCAGCTTGGCCTGGGTAAATATGCCGGTAATGCCGCCCGAAAGCGCATTGGTAGATTTCTTCAGGCCATCCTTCAGGCGCTGGTACCAGCTCTTCTTTTCCTGAGGCTCAGGCGCTGGTTCTTGGCTTGGCACCGACGCGTCCGCCATCACCGGTTCTGGGCTCGGCCCGGGCGTTGGTAATTCGGTCTCTTCAGTCGGCGTTTCTGCCGCTGGAGCCTCGGCCACCTCTTCCTTTTTGCCGCGCAGCCGCTTGAACCAGCCTTTTTTTTCTTCTGCCATAAAAGCCCCTGAGGTTTTTAGTATAGTTTGATGCCGGTCATCGCGTTCTCGTCGCGTGCGGTCAGGCGCACGGGCACAATGTCGCCTGGCTCTGCGCCGGTGTCCACCACAACGGGGATGAATTGTTCACTGTGGCCCATGGCCTCACCGTCATGGCCCACGCGCTCAATCAGTACATTGGCGGTGGTGCCTTCTGCCCCCTTGAAAAGCGCAGCTACGCGGGCGTCGCCTGCAGCGCGAAGCTGGGCCGCGCGTTCTTTCCTCACCGCTTTTGGCACCTTGTTCGGGATGCGGGCAGCAGGGGTGCCCTCGCGCTCTGAATAGGGGAAGACATGCAGCCATGTCAGGTCGCATTCTTCCACCAGCTTCAGGCTATTGGCGAACATCTCATCGGTTTCCGTGGGGAAGCCTGCGATAATGTCGGCACCGAATACCATGTCCGGCCGCTCGGCGCGCACACGGGCGCAAAACTCGATGGCGTCCTCGCGCATGTGACGCCGCTTCATACGTTTGAGGATCATATTGTCCCCGGCCTGCAGGCTCAGGTGCAGGTGCGGCATCACGCGTGGTTCATGGATGATGGCGTCGTACAGGGGCTCATCCACTTCGATACTGTCGATGGACGAGATGCGCAGACGCGGCAGGTCCGGTACCAGCTTGAGGATTTTCTGCACAAGCGTGCCAAGGGTGGGCGTGCCCGGCAGGTCCTCGCCAAAGCTGGTGATATCCACACCCGTCAGTACAACTTCCTTGAAACCACGGTCAACCAGCCGTTTGATCTGTTCCACCACTTCGCCCATGGCGACAGAGCGGCTGTTGCCGCGGCCATAGGGGATGATGCAGAAGGTGCAGCGGTGGTTGCAGCCGTTCTGGATTTGCACAAAGGCGCGGGCGCGTTCGCCAAAGCCGTCAATCAGGTGCCCCGCCGTTTCCTTGACGGAGAAGATATCATTCACCTGCACACGCGGCGCGTTCGAAAGGTCAAGCCCTGCGCGCTCAAGCCCGATAAAGTTTTTGGCTTCAAGCTTTTCCTGATTACCCAGCACAGTGGCGACTTCCGGCATTTTCGAGAACTGCAGCGGGTCGATCTGCGCGGCGCAGCCGGTGACGATGATGGGGGTGTCAGGGCGTTCGCGCTTCATGCGGCGGATGGATTGCCGCGCCTGCCGGGTGGCCTCTGCCGTCACGGCGCAGGTGTTGACGATGATCACATCATCAAGCCCGGCATCCTCGGCATGGCGGCGCATCACCTCGCTTTCATAAGCGTTGAGGCGGCAGCCGAAAGTCACGATGTCGGGTTTTGCACTCACAGCGCAATTTCCCCTTCAAATGCAAGCATGGCGGCACCGGTCATCTGAACCGTGCCGTCCGCAAGCCATTCAATCTCAAGCGCGCCGCCATCAAGCTGGACGGTGGCCTCGTGGCCTGTCAGGCCTCGCCGTGCGGCAGCAACAAGCCCGGCACAGGCGCCAGACCCGCAGGCTTCGGTAATGCCTGCACCGCGTTCCCATACTCGTTGGCGGATGATACCATCTTTTATCGTGGCGACAGAGACATTTACCCGTTCCGGGAACAGGGGATGATGTTCAATTTGTGGGCCGAAGGTTTTAAGGTCGACCGCTTCCGCATCATCCACAAAAAATACCACATGCGGGTTGCCCATGTTGACGCCAACCGGGTCGCTCAGGCTCCCGACCCTTAGGTCGATATGCAGTGTATCCATTTGGTCAGACAGGGGAATTTCATCCCAAGCTATCCGGGCCGGACCCATGTTGACGCTGACGCCGCTGTCGCTGTGGTTCTCGGTGCGCGCGGCAGTGAGCAGCCCCGCGTCGGTGCGGATCGTCACTTTGTCTTTGCCGGTCTCATCCAGCATCAACTTGCCCACGCAGCGCGTGGCATTACCACAGGCGCCAACGCGGCTGCCATCGGCATTCCTGATTTCCATAAAGATATCAGCGTCTTCGCACGCTCGCATCACGATCAACTGGTCACAGCCCACCCCGCGCCTGCGGTCAGCAATGTGGCGGACAACCTCATCCGACAGCGTCAGGTCATGGGACCGCGCGTCAAAAATGACGAAGTCATTGCCCAGCCCCTGCATCTTGAGGAAGCGGCGTATATGGGAGCCTGTGTTCATGGCGCTGCTTATATGGTGAGGAAGGGGGCAGAGTCTATCCCATAGTGGCATAAAACCGCAGTTTTCAGCGCGGGATCAGACAAGATTTTCTCAGCACTCGACAAAAGGTTGGCGGAGTGGGATTAAGAAACCTATGAAAAAGCTGATTGTCCATATGGGAGCGCACCGCTGCGCTTCGAGCGCCACGCAGGCATTACTGCGCAGAAACTGTGCGGAAATTGAGCGGAAAGTGTGCCTTGTTCTGCGCGATGACCTCAGGGCGGAGGCGCATGGCATTGCGATGAACCGGTTCCACGCCTATCGGTGGTGGAGCCCGGTGCGCCGGGCCGAGGTCTCCCGCACGATACGCGCGGTTGAGCAGGTGGAACAGAACACGATTCTTGTTAGCGAAGAAAACCTGATGGGCGTCATGCCAGGGCATCGGGGGCAGGGTTTTTTCCCGGGATTCAGGCATTTGACGCGAGCGCTTGCCAGGCTTGACCCTGTCGCGGAGGTGCACCCCCGGCTGATCGTCAGGCGGCAGGACAAGTTGATCGAATCGATCTATGGTTTCCGGGTTGCGTTTGGCCTCAGGGACGATTTCAGCAGCTTCCTCAAGCAGTTCATCGGCATGGACCTGTCGTGGTTGCGCTTTGCCGATGACCTCACCAGCGCCGGGTTCGCGGAAACCGCAAGGATTGACGTGCTCGAGGGTTGGCCGCGAGGGAGTGCGACAAGTCATGTACTCGCTTTTCTGGGCCTTCATGACCTGACGCTTGCCGGTGGTGGGTTGCGATCAGGCAACAGCCGTTTCGGCGCCGAGGCGCTGGAACTGCTGCTGGCAATGAACCGCTGTGCGCTCGGCCTGGATATGAGTTGGCGCCGCGCCATATTGTTCCCCGCGCTGAGGAAAGCGAAACACGCCGATACCACTTTGGTGCAGGAACTTCTGGAGTTGGGGGACGATGAAACCAGTGTGCTGAAAGCAGCGCTGGCGATGCCGTCGCGCTTTCAAATGACTGATGAGGAACGCAAACAGATGCTGTCGCCGCTCAAGGGACCGAACCGGCAGTTTCTAAAACACAGGCTTGTCGGTAGTGATGAGGGATGCTGGTATGATGACGCAGGCTAGGGCTGCCAAAGTGAAACGCCGGATTATTCTGCATTGTGGTGCACCAAAAACCGGCTCCACCAGCTTGCAGCATTTTTTTGCGGATAACGCGACAGCGCTTGCACGGGATGGCGCGGTCTGCCCGCCCCGTTTCTTCAGGCAGGGCAATGTTGACCCGCTGCACACTATCTTTACACAACTCAGGGCAGGGCTGCGCCGGCAGGAAAAATTGCTGGCCGCCGGGCGACAACGGCTGGACAAGCTCTTTGATGAGGCCGGCGTCCACACAGTATTGATTTCCAATGAGTCAGCATTGGGTGAGCCATTCATGGCTGTTGAGCCGGGCTTTTTCCCTGCGCATGCCCGGAGCATTGAATTGTTGCAGAAGCTGTTTGCCGGATATGAAGTACAGGTCGTTTATTTTATCCGGGATTTCGAGAGCTTTATGCCGTCCTACTATGTGCAATATGTGCGCATGGGCGGTTTTTTGTCGTTTGACGAGTTTTGCGCGCATATCGGCGACCATAACCTGTCATGGCAACCGGTTCTTGGTACCCTGGGCCATGCTTTCGGGGCGGCGAATATCCATTGCCACCGGTCGGAAAACCTGCGTTTGACCCCGGCCGATACAGTGGTTCAGGCATTTGGCCAGTTTTTGCCATCGCTACCGACCTTTGTGGCGGGAAAATATAACCAGAACCTGTCCGTGGGACCTGTCGTCCTGTCCGTCTACAGGGGTTTTAACCGGCTTGTGGCGACCTTGGTGCCGCGCCGGTACCACAGACGCTTGCGTCCGTTGATGCGGCAGTATGTGTATGAACCCATCGCCTATCTCTCAGGCCTGCTGACGGCTGGCAAGGCGCGGCAGCGCCCAGCCTACCGGCCAACGGGGGCACAAGCCACACACTGGCGTGCGCAATATGAAAATGACCTCGCCCGCCTGCAGGTCAATTGAAGGCTGAGAAGCAGCAGGGTTTGTCAGCAATTGTTCACTTTTTGTTCTTTTCTTGTGGCGTGCGATCCGCTATATTGCCGACATAGAAAATGCAATCAGGGAGGCCGCGATGGACATGGTCGAAAAAGGGCAGTCGTTTCGGGACATGCATTATGCGGATCGGGCTTTCATCATCCCCAACCCCTATGATGCGGGGACTGCAAAACTGTTGGCGACTTGTGGCTTTCAGGCGCTCGCCACCACCAGTGCGGGATACGCTTTTTCAGCCGGCAGGCCAGATAATAATATCGGCCGGGATGAAATGTTGCAGCATTCCGCGATGATTGTGCAGGCAACAGACCTGCCGGTCAGTGCGGACCTTGAAAACGGGTTTCATGAGGCACCGGAAGAAGTGGCACGTACCATCGCCATGGCAGCTGAGGTTGGGTTGGTCGGCTGCTCGATTGAAGATTCAGTGAACACGGGGCCGAATAGCGGCCAGTATGACCTTGGTTTTGCGAAGGAGCGCATTATCGCTGCGGTGGAGGTTGCGCGCACCTTGCCGTTTCGCTTTACCTTGACGGCGCGGGCTGAAAACTTCCTCGTTGGTAACCCGGACATCGCTGACGTAGTGGCACGCCTGCAGGCTTATGAGGACGCGGGGGCAGATGTGCTGTATGCCCCTGGGCTGACCAGTGAAACTGATATTCGCACCGTGGTCGAAAGTGTGGGCAGGCCTGTTAATGTGGTGATGGGGCTTTCGGGCGTGCAGCTTGGTCAGGCCGAACTCTCAGTTATGGGTGTAAAGCGTATCAGCACAGGGAGTTCGCTGGCCCGTGCGGCGCTTGGCGCCTTCCTGCGGGCCAGCAACGAGATGCGTGACCATGGCACTTTCAGATATGCCGATGATGCGGTGCCCTTTGGTGAGATCAACACCATATTTTCCTGATGTCGCTCGGCTGCTGCCCTGAAGACCTGTGATCAGAAGATCAGCGGCAACAGCAGGAAGCAGATTGTTGTGACCACGAACGTGCCGAGGATGTTGAGCCACAGGCCGGCGCGCACCATGTCTGGCACGTGGATATGGCCGGTGGAGAATACCACGGCATTCGGCCCGGTGGCGACGGGCAGCATAAAGGCGCAACTGGCGGCCATCGCAGTCGGTGCGGCGAGCATTATGGGGTCGATATTCGCACTTGTGGCCAGCGCGCCAAGGACGGGCACAAGGGCGGCCGTAGTGGCGGTGTTGCTGGTCAACTCAGTGAGGAAAATCACAAGGCCGACAATCGCCAGCATGATGACAAACAGATGCGCGGTGGCAAGGCCGCTCATGGCCTCGCCTGCCCATATAGCCAGGCCGGTAGCCTTGATGGCCGCGGCGAGGCTAAGGCCGCCGCCGAACAAAAGAATCACCCCCCATGGCAGGGTCACGGCCTGGTCCCAGTCCAGCAGCGCTTCGCCCTTGGTGCCTGAACCGGCGGGAACAAGGAACATGGCCATGCCTGCCGCGATGGCGATATGCATGTCGGATAGCTTGGCCACAAAGGGTAGCAGGTTGGTAAGCGGTTCAAAGTCCACCAGCACCTGACGGAAAGACCACATGAAGGCCATTGTGGCCATGATCATGGCAACGCGCTTTTCGGGCGTGGTGAACGAGCCCATCGCGGCAAGTTCGGTCTGCACCACATCCTGTCCCCCGCGCACCATGTCGGCCTTGAACGGAAAACAGATTTTGGTCAGTACCAGCCACGCCAGTGGCACCATGGCGGCAACTACGGGGATCGCAAAAGCCATCCATTCAAGGAACAGGATCTCCCGCCCGGTTTCCTGCATGATGAAACCTTTGACGAACAGGTTGGGCGGCGTGCCGATATAGGTGCCCAGACCCCCAATGGACGCCGACCATGCGCAGCCGATCAGCAGGGCAATGGTGAAGCGGTGGCCGTTGGCTTTTTCGCGTAGGATGGTGTCTGCCACCGTGATGGCGATCGGGATGATCATCAGGGTGGTTGCTGTGTTGGATATCCACATGGACAACAACGCGCTCGCCGCCATAAACCCACCAATCAGTGCCGCGGGGTGGTCTCCAACCCGGGAGAGAATCAACAGCGCGATGCGCCTGTGCAGGTTCCAGCGCTGCATGCCCATGGCGGCAAGGAAGCCACCGAGCAGCAGGAAGATCACGGGTTCAGCATAGGGCCAGGAGGCTTCCTTGGATGTGGTCACATCCAGGACCGGTAAAAGGACAAGGGGAAGCAAGCTGGTTGCAGGCACGGGGATCGCTTCTGTCGCCCACCAGCAGGCCATGAGGGTCGCGATGGCGACCGTCGTCCACGCAGCCTCGCCCAGGCCTTCCGGGGTAGGGGAGAACAGCAGAACAAGAAAAAGCACCGGACCCAAAAGCAGGCCGATCGTCTGGTATAATGCGCGCCCGCCTGTGTGCTCTGGCGTCAAGCCTGACATGGTGTTCTCCCCCGCATGTGTATCCCCGTCTCCCCAGTTGGTTGCTCCTTGGATAACGAACAAGCGGGATGGTGTGAAGGGAAACTTGACCTTATGCCCTGCAATTCAGCTCAAACCCGTTACAGGCGTAACATTCGCTTGTGCGCGCCGTTGGCTTTTGTATGCTGCGTGACAAAGATAAAAGGGAGGATTTCATGTCCATCAGAAAAATAGTCGGGCTGGCATTTCTGCTGCTCGTGATAGCGGGCGGGGTGTGGCTCGCAAAGCTTGTTTGGTTCAAGCCGTTCAGCTTTGACCATTTTCAAACCCGGGTTATTGTTGAGGAAGGCCTGCGCAGCCCGCAGACAATGTCCAGTCTGCGGATGCTGGAGCCGTATGGCATCACGTCCCACAATGGCGAGCTGGATGATATTTCCATTGAAGCAGACATGGAAGGACTGGCACGCACCAAGGATAACTTTGAAACCCTGATGTCCTACGTCGATGAGGATCTCACGGAAGCCCAGCGCTTCAACAAGCGCTTGATGGCTTATCCGATGGAGCAGGAGATCAAGAACGAACGCTTCATGTTCTATAATTACCCGCTGACGCAGCTTTACGGTTGGCACAATGGTGTGGCGAGCTTCATGACCGGCACCCATTCAGTTACCGATGCGCAAGAGGCGGACTATTACAATGCGCGCCTTCGCAAGCTTCGTACCCAGTATGAGCAGCTTATGGGCCAGCTCAAGAAGCGGGAAGAAATGGGCATCATCCCGCCAAAGTTCATTTTGCAGAAGGTCGAGAACCAACTGCGTCCTTTCCTGACTGATGATCCGAGGGATAACGCGTTTTATGCCGCGATGAAAGCCAACCTCGACAAGCTTGATGATATCAGTGCTGAAGAGAAGACGCGCATTCTGAATGAGACAGAAGCTGCCATTCGCGAAGTTGTATTTCCGGTGTGGGCGGAACTGCTGGACTATACCGTGCAGTTGAAGAACATCGCGACCGATGAGGCGGGTGTGTGGAAGCTGCCGGACGGCGCGGCCTATTATCAGACCCAGCTCGAGCATCACACGACAACCAAGATGACAGCTGAAGAAATTCACGCGCTTGGTTTATCTGAGGTGGTGCGTATCCAGAACGAGATGCTCGCGCTCTTTGAAGCGGAAGGGTATGACACGTCCATTCCGTTCGCGGAGCTGATCAACAATTTCACGGCGGAAGACCGTCACTATTACCCGGATACCGACGAGGGCCGTGCGCAGATCCTTGAGGATTACACCGCGCTCGTGCGGGAGATCGAAGCCGGTGTTGCCGGCATGTTCAACCGGACGCCCAAGGCGCAGGTTGAGGTTGTGCGTGTGCCGGTCTTTATCGAACAGGGTGCGCCGGGTGGTTATTATGAACAGCCAGCCTTTGATGGCAGCCGTCCGGGCCGGTTTTATGCCAACCTCTATGATATCAAGGGCACACCGAAGTTTGGTATGCGCGCGCTGACCTATCATGAAGCCGTGCCGGGCCACCACTATCAGATCGCGCTGCAGCTTGAGCAGGATGATCTACCACTGTTCCGCAAATTCTCGGGCTATGGTGCTTATGTGGAAGGCTGGGCGCTTTATGCCGAGCGGGTGGCGATGGAAATGGGTTTCCAGAAAACCAACGCGGACAAGATTGGCGCGCTACAGTCTGAATTGTTCCGTGCTGTTCGTCTGGTTGTGGACACCGGTATGCACGCCAAGCGCTGGACCCGGGAAGAAGCCATCAAATATATGGCGGACAACACCGGTATGGCGATGACGGATGTGGTGACCGAGATTGAGCGTTACATCGTTTGGCCGGGCCAGGCTTGCGGCTACAAGATCGGCCAGCTGACGATCCTGCGCCTTCGGGACAAGGCTCGCCAGGCGCTTGGTGACAAGTTTGACATTCGCGAATTCCATGATGTCGTATTGATGGGCGGCGCGGTGCCGCTGACCATTCTGGAAGAACAGGTGGATGCCTATATCGCCAGCAAAAGCTGAGCGTGAGATATACCATCAGGCAAGGGGTGGCTTTGGCCGCCCCTTTTTATTTGTGCGCACAAATGCATTTGCAGGCTGACCGCGAGAAGATTTTCTTTTAAGTTGCTTCAAGTGATTGGAGAAGGGCGAGCGAAA
Organism: Kordiimonas aestuarii; assembly: GCF_025574465.1. Taxonomy (GTDB): domain Bacteria; phylum Pseudomonadota; class Alphaproteobacteria; order Sphingomonadales; family Kordiimonadaceae; genus Kordiimonas; species Kordiimonas aestuarii. The sequence goes on along the minus strand of NZ_JAOBPP010000018.1, from coordinate 284,756 downwards.
CCTGACTAGGGTACGACATCCAGATGAAACCGGCGATCCCGCCGAGATGGCTGAGACGCAGCGGCTTATACGCCGGGCGATTGACGGGCTTTATTTGCGTCAACTCCCCATCGTTACCCTTGTTATCGGGTGCTATTATGCCTTCCTTACTCTGGCACATTATTTTGTGCTGCCACCTGATCTCAAGCCGACACTGATGGCATTGGCCGCAACAGCGGCTGTTGTATCTTTCCTGACCTTTTATGCCGCGCGTGCCGGGAAGATATCTGAACGGGCGTCGCATATCGCCTTTGTACCAACGGGGTTGCTGGGGGTTGCGAATGTTTACGGTCATGTCGCGCTGAGCGGCGACATGCTGCAAATGACCAATGCCGTGCTGGCGCTTCTGGTGTTCAGTTTTGTGACCTTGCTGCCCATGGTATTTTATGCGCTGACTGCCTTGTCTGTGGCGCTTTATGTACAGTGTCTCATTGCGCTTGGCGGTGACCAGACGGCGCATTTTGCCTTCATGCTGGTGCCAGGGCTTCTCCTTGGTCTTCTGTGTTTTACACAGCGTTACCGGACACTGACCCATCTTGAACGGTTGCGGATTACCGATAAAGCCAAGACAGACCAGCTTGAGCTGATGAACCAGCAAATCATGGGGCAGGTTGAGGAAGCCGAGCGGGCCGCGGCCGAGGCCAAGCGGGCCAATGAGGCCAAGGGCATTTTTCTCGCCAATACCAGCCATGAGTTGAGGACCCCGCTGACAGGTGTGCTGGGCACCATGAACCTGCTGGAACATACAAACCTTGACGACGAGCAGCGCGAACTTGTCGGCGCGGCCCAGGTCAGCGCCAAAACGCTCCTGACATTGATTAATGATATCCTCGATCTTGCCCGGCTGGATGAAGGTAAGCTTGCGCTGACGGCCCAGGCTTTTGAAGTGGGCGAACTTGTCCGCCACATCGCGGGGCTGATGCGCTCGGCGGCGGAGGAAAAGGGGCTCTCGCTGACTTGCCATTTTGGGGATGCGATGGATTACCGCCTTGTGGGGGACCCTGTGCGCATTGGCCAGATCCTGTTGAACCTGATCGGGAATGCCATCAAATTTACCGAGGACGGTCGCGTTGACATTACCACAAGCATCGACGCGCGCGACAGCAACCTGTACCGGCTGACCCTTCTGGTTGAAGATACGGGCATCGGGTTCAGCAAAGAGGAAGGCGCTCGCCTTTTCCAGCGTTTTGAGCAGATGGACAGCTCCGCCCGCCGCAAGCAGGGCGGCGCGGGTCTCGGGCTTTCCATTTGCCGCGAGCTTGCGGTGCTGATGGACGGGACACTCGACGCTGACAGTATGCCGGGTGTGGGATCGCGCTTCCGTTTCGCGGTGACATTGCCAAAAGCCGAGGGCAAATATGACCCGACACCCAAGGTGATGGACCACACTGAGACGCTGCAGCGTCTGAAGCTGAAGGTTCTTCTGGCGGAGGACAACAAGGTTAACCAGATGCTGATCGTGAAATTGCTGGAGCGCTACGGCTGGGAGATCATAGTGGCGTCAAATGGCGAAGAGGCGCTACAGTGCATTCTGGCGGACCGGTATGACCTTGTGCTGATGGATGTGCGTATGCCGGTCAAGGACGGCGTGACAGCTGTGCGCGAGGTGCGGGCCGCGGGCGGCGACAGGGGCGCGGTGCCGATCATCGCGCTTACCGCCAACACGATGGCGGAAGATATCGAAAGCTATCAGGCGGTCGGAATGAATATGGTGGTTGGCAAGCCAATCCAGATCCCGGAGTTTGAGGCGGCGGTCATGACCCTCTTCCGCGACCGCGTGCCGGATGCGGCGGAATAGCGCGGCGGCGCCTTGTTTTGCTTGACTCTCCGCCTGCTTCTTCCTACATAAGCCACGCTTTCCAATAGGAATGACAGACATAAGACGCGTCTTCAATGGTCCGCCCTGAGATGCCCACCAGTCAGCGAGTTTCGCCCACTGGTGCCATTATGGTTTGGCTAAGTCTTTGGAAAGTTTTGGAATTATGTACAAGATGCAAGGCGATTTTGCGTATGTTTGACAGCTTGTCCGATCGGCTCAGTGGTATTCTCGATGGTTTGAAGCGCCGTGGTGCGCTCAAGGAATCGGATGTCACCGAAGCGCTGCGCGAAGTGCGCATCGCGCTGCTTGAGGCCGATGTCGCGCTGCCGGTTGTCAAAGATTTCATCGCAAAAGTAAAAACCAAAGCCGTTGGCCACGACGTGCTGAAGTCGGTGACGCCCGGCCAGCAAGTGATCAAGATCGTCAATGACGAACTGGTTGCAATGCTGGGTGCTGAAAGCACGGGGCTGAACCTGATTGGCGTGCCGCCGGTTGTTGTCATGATGGTGGGTCTGCAGGGCTCGGGTAAAACCACGACAACCGCCAAGATCGCGAAGCGCCTTAATGAGAAGGACCGCAAGAAGGTCCTGATGGCATCGCTTGACGTGCGCCGCCCGGCCGCGCAAGAGCAGCTCAAGATACTGGGTGAACAGATCGGCGTGAAAACCTTGCCGATTGTCGCGGGTCAGATGCCGGTGGACATCGCACGCCGCGCGCTTGACGCTGCGAAGCTGCAGGGCTTTGACGTTGTCATGCTTGATACCGCAGGCCGCCTGCATGTCGACCAGGCGCTGATGGCCGAGGTTGTGGCCGTGCGCAACGCAACGATGCCGACCGAGACGCTGCTGGTGGCGGACAGCCTGACAGGGCAGGACGCCGTTAACGTGGCAAAAGAATTTGATGCGCAGGTCGGGATCACCGGCGTGGCGCTGACCCGTATGGACGGTGACGGCCGTGGTGGTGCCGCGCTTTCCATGCGTGCCGTGACCGGCAAGCCGATCAAGCTTGCGGGTACGGGCGAGAAAATGGACGCGCTTGAGGATTTCCATCCCGAGCGTGTCGCCAGCCGTATCCTTGGCATGGGTGACGTTGTCAGCCTGGTTGAGAAAGCGGCAGAGACGATTGAAAAAGAAGACGCTGAAAAAATGGCCAAGAAAATGGCCAAAGGCGAATTCGACCTTGATGACCTGCGCACGCAGTTGCAGCAGATGTCCAAGATGGGCGGCATGAAGGGTGTGCTGGGCATGTTGCCGGGTATGGGCAAGCTCAAGGGTGCCATGAATGCCGGTGTTGACGACAAGGTCTTCAAGCGTCAGGAAGCGATCATTTCATCAATGACCCCGCAGGAGCGTAAAAAACCGCAGGTGCTGAACGCATCGCGCAAGAAGCGTGTTGCTGCCGGTTCGGGTACCAGCGTGCCTGAGGTCAACAAGCTTCTCAAGATGCATATGCAGATGGCGAAGATGATGAAAAAGATGTCCCGCATGGGCAAGAAGGGCGGCATGCCCGGAATGCCAGGTATGGGAGGAATGCCGGGTGGCTTGCCGCCGGGCTTCGACAAGTTGTTCTCGTGAGCGGTTAGCCAACCTCTCACTGGAATTGTTTTGAAAACTTGAGAATACGTCCGGCAAGGCCCGCGAGGCATCGGACATCTGAAAGGAAAATAAAATGGCTGTTGCAATTCGTCTCGCCCGTGGTGGCGCCAAGAAACGTCCTTACTACCGCATCGTTGTTGCGGATACACGCGCACGCCGTGATGGTAAGTTCATCGAGAAAATCGGTCACTACAACCCGATGCTCGAGAAAGACGACGAAAACCGGGTGAGCTTCGACACTGACCGTGTGAAGCATTGGCTTGGTGAAGGCGCGAAGCCTTCTGATCGTATAGCTCGCTTCCTCGAAGCGGCTGGCATCGTTGAGGGCAAAACCCGCAACAACCCGAACAAAGGTAAGCCAGGCCAGAAAGCTCTCGACCTGATCGAAGAGAAAAAAGCAAAAGCTGAAGCTGCTGCGGAAGCTGCCAAGGAAGCTGAAGAAGCGGCGAAGGCTGCGGCGGCCGCCCCGGCTGAAGAAGCGCCAGCTGAAGAAGCTGCTGCTGAATAATCACAGACTTCAGTATTGCCCGGCGTATGTGCCGGGCAAACTTAAGGTGATTTCAAAATGGCCAACGGGTCTTCAGAACGACGCCAGCGCGGTGTCGAAGATGGCTGGATTTGCGTGGGCGCTCTTGCGGGCGCCCATGGCGTTCGCGGCGACGTGCGCGTGAAATCCTTCACCGAAGATCCAGAGGCCATTTTTGCGTTTGCGTCCCTGCACAAAGGGGCGAATGGGCCTGTGATCAAACTCAAGCGGTTGCGCGAAGACAAGGAAGGTTTTATCGCTCGCCTTGACAGTGTGAAAAACCGTGAGGATGCACAGGCACTTAAAGGCACGGGACTTTACGTTGCCCGTGATGTGTTTGCCGCGGAGGATGAGGACGAGTTTTACCTCGCCGACCTTATCGGCCTTGATGCGCTGGATAAAAGTGGCACCCGTGTCGGTTTTGTGCGCGCCGTCGAGAATTTTGGCGCGGAAGACCTTGTTGAACTGGTGCTTGATAAGCCGTTACCGGGCCTTGGCCGATTTGCCTTCATTCCTTTCCGTAAGGCCTTTGTGCCGGTGGTGGATATTGCGGGCGGCACGCTGACCATTGCGTTTGACGACTGGGTATCAATCCATGTGAGTGAACGCGATGAGGATGACACAGCGGGTGAGGCGGTAAAATGAATCCGTTCTTCACCGCGCAGGTCCTGACGCTGTTCCCGGATATGTTCCCGGGTTGCCTTGGTGGTTCGCTTGCAGGGAAAGGCCTTGAAGAAGGCCGCTGGGCACTGAAAACGCTGGACATTCGAGATTTTTCGAGCGATAAGCACCGCTCCGTTGACGATACCCCTGCTGGCGGTGGCCCGGGGATGGTGCTTCGGGCCGACATTCTAGGTGGGGCGATTGACGCCGCGCGCGAAAGTGCGAAGCCGGAATGGCCACTTGTTTATATGAGCCCGCGCGGCAAGCGCTTTGACCAGGCCGAGGCTCACAGGTGGCAGGACGCAGGTGGTGTGACCATCCTGTGCGGTCGGTTTGAAGGTGTTGACGAACGTGTGCTTGAGGCACGCGGTGTTGAAGAGATAAGCGTGGGTGATTTTGTACTCTCAGGTGGAGAGCCGGCAGCCCTCGTTATGTTGGATGCGGTTGTGCGCCTTTTGCCCGGTATTATGGGCGCGGCTGCCACGCTGGATGAAGAGAGTTTTGAGAGTGGGCTCCTGGAGTACCCTCAATACACCAGACCTCAGGTCTGGGAAGGTCGGGAAATTCCCGAGGTGCTCACAAGTGGGCACCATGGCCGTATCGCCCAGTGGCGACGCGAAAAAGCAGAAGAGTTAACCCGTATACGCCGGCCGGACCTCTGGTCGACCTATGTGCGGGGAAAAGAAAAAAAGGTATAGACCGATGAATATCATTCAAAAGCTCGAGCAAGAGAAAATTGCTGGCCTCACGGAAGGTAAAACCATCCCTGAGTTTGGCGCTGGTGACACGCTGCGTGTTGATGTGAAAGTCGTTGAGGGTGAGCGCGAGCGTATCCAGGCTTTCGAAGGTGTTTGCATTGCACGCGCCAACAAAGGCATCAGCTCCAACTTCACCGTTCGCAAAATCTCCTATGGTGAAGGCGTTGAGCGTGTATTCCCGCTTTACGGCCCAACCGTAGACGCGATCACCGTTGTTCGCCGTGGTAAAGTACGCCGCGCCAAGCTGTACTATCTCCGTGGCCGTCGCGGTAAGTCTGCTCGGATTGTCGAAAAGCGCGATTTCCGCAAAAACGACGCGAAATAAAATTACACACTTCGGCGAGAAGCTTTTTATTTCTTGCGTAATGCCGAGGGTGACTATAAAGAACGGGGGCGGGTCACAGATCCTGCCCCCGTTTTTCTTTTTGGCTGAAACACAAGCCGTGCTCTAGTGCGAGCATGATAAAGGAAAACACCCTCACGCGCTGATGGCGCACAGGCAAACGATGAAGCGGAGCTGAAAATGCCGAAGACGATGTACGATAAGATATGGGAAGGTCATGTTGTCGAACAAAGAAGCGACAATGTTGCCCTACTATATATCGATCGTCATCTTGTGCATGAAGTAACCTCCCCACAGGCGTTTGACGGCCTGCGCGCGTCGGGTCGCACTATCCGTCGGCCTGACAGCATCATTGCCGTGCCGGACCATAATGTGCCGACCAAGGACCGCAACAAGCCGAACCCGGACCCGATGTCCACGGCACAGCTGGCGGCGCTTGAGGATAACGCCAGGGAATTTGGCCTTGATTATATTCCCATGGATGATGTCCGGCAGGGTATCGTGCATGTGGTTGGACCTGAACAGGGCTTCACGCAGCCGGGTGTAACCCTTGTGTGTGGTGACAGCCATACTTCTACCCATGGTGCCTTTGGCGCGCTGGCGTTTGGTATCGGTACCAGCGAGGTTGAGCATGTGCTGGCCACGCAGACGCTGATCCTCAAAAAAGCAAAGAACATGCGGGTGACGGTTACTGGTGAATTGCCGCTGGGTTGCTCTGCAAAAGATGTTGCGCTGGCTATTATCGGCGAGATAGGCACGGCTGGTGGTACGGGCCATGTGATTGAGTATGACGGGCCAGTGATTGCAGGCCTATCGATGGAAGGGCGTATGACTCTTTGCAATATGTCCATCGAAGCAGGCGCGCGTGCAGGCCTTGTGGCGCCGGACGACAAAACATTCGACTATCTCAGGGGCCGCCCTTATGCGCCAAAAACAGGCCAGTGGGAAGCTGCGGTTTCTTATTGGAAATCGTTGCGTTCGGACGAGGGCGCGAAGTTCGACCGCGAGGTCGTGATCAACGGCAGCCAGATCGTGCCGCTTGTGACGTGGGGCACCAGCCCTGAAGACGTGGCGCCAGTGACGGGCTCCATTCCGCTTATCGCCAGCTTCAAGGATCGGTCCAAGCAGGAAGGTGTCGTCAAGGCACTTGAATATATGGGCCTTAAGGAAGGCACCGCGATCACCGATATCAAGGTGGACCGTGTGTTTGTTGGCTCCTGCACCAATAGCCGGATTGAAGACCTGCGCGAAGCGGCGGCGGTTATCAAGGGCCGCAAGGTCGCCGGCCATATTATCGAGGCGATGATTGTGCCGGGTTCTGGCCTGGTGAAGGAGTTGGCAGAGCAGGAAGGCCTTGACAAGGTATTCACTGATGCGGGCTTTCAGTGGCGAGAGCCCGGTTGCTCCATGTGCCTTGCGATGAACCCCGATAAAGCGGGGCCGGGCGAGCATGTTGCAAGCACGAGCAACCGCAACTTTGTCAGCAGGCAGGGGCCGGGTGCCCGTACTCATCTTGTCAGCCCCGCGATGGCGGCGGCAGCGGCCATTGCCGGCCATTTTGTTGACGTGCGTGATTTTTAAGGCGGGAGAGAGACGATGGAAAAGTTCACTGAAATCAGCTCAATCGCCACACCGTTCCCACGCTCGAATATCGACACGGATATCATCATCCCGGCCAAACACCTGAAGTCGATCAAACGCACAGGCTTTGGCCAGCACGCGTTCGAAAGTATCCGTTTTGATGCTGACGGGAACCGCATCAAAGACAATGTGTTTGATGGAGAGCGGTATAAGGGCGCGAAGATTCTGATCGCGGGTGACAACTTTGGCTGTGGGTCAAGCCGCGAACACGCGCCCTGGGCCATTGCCGACCTTGGTTATCGCTGCATCATCGCCCCCAGTTTTGCCGATATTTTTGCTGGCAACTGCATAAAAAACGGTATCCTGACCGTTGAACTGTCACAGGATGCGGTGGATGCGCTTGTGCTGGCGGCGGAGGCCGGGCATGTCATCAATGTCGACCTTGGCGACCAGACGGTGACCTGCGGTAATGCGCGTTATGAATTTGACTTCAATGGCGAGCACAAAGAGATGCTGATGAAGGGGCTGGACGAAATTGGCCAGACCTTGACCGCCAAGACTGCCATTGCAGGCTTTGAAGGCAAACAGAAGACCCAAACCCCGTGGCTTTACCGCGCATAAGCCGCCTTGCAGACAGACATTCGAGGAATATTTCATGAGCACCTATAATATCATGTTGCTGCCAGGTGACGGCATCGGTCCGGAGATCACAGCAGAAGTTCGCCGGATCATGGCGTGGGTTGAAAAAGCGTATAGTGTTACCTTCAATACTGACGAAGGCCTTATCGGCGGTTGCGCCTACGATGCGGAAGGCACGCCGCTGTCTGACGCCACGCTGGCGAAGGCAAAAGCGTCGGACGCTATCCTGCTTGCCTGCGTCGGCGGTCCGAAGTGGGACGGGAAAACAGCCTATGACAAGCGCCCGGAAGCGGGGTTGTTACGTCTCCGTAAAGACCTTGACCTGTTTGCGAACCTGCGCCCGGCCATGTGTTTTGATGCGCTGGCGGACGCTTCAAGCCTGAAGCGCGAGTATGTTACAGGGCTGGATATCCTTTTTGTGCGCGAGCTTGCGGGCGGTGTGTATTTTGGCGAACCACGCGGCATTGAAGACCTGCCGGAAGGCGGGCGTGTGGGCATCAACACCCAGCGTTACACTGACAAAGAGATCATCCGCATCGCGCGGGTGGGGTTTGAGATGGCGCGCAAGCGGGGCGGGCTTGTGCACAGCGCCGAGAAAGCCAATGTAATGGAAGCAGGCCTGTTGTGGCGCGAGGAAGTAACCAAGCTGCACGCGCAAGAATATGCAGACGTCAAGCTTGAACATATTCTTGCCGACAACTGTGCGATGCAACTGGTGAAGGCCCCCAAACAGTTTGACGTTATTTTGACCGACAACCTGTTTGGCGACATCCTGTCTGACGCTGCGGCCATGTTGACTGGTTCGCTGGGTATGCTGCCGTCCGCTTCACTTGGCGATGGTGGGCCCGGGCTCTATGAACCTGTGCATGGTTCTGCGCCAGATATTGCGGGTCAGGGTGTTGCCAACCCGCTGGCGGCGATCCTGTCGTTCGCGATGGCGCTGCGTTACTCACTTGATATGGGTGATGCGGCTGACAGGGTCGAGGCGGCTGTATCAGCCGCGCTGAATAGTGCGCGCACGGGGGATATATGGGCCGAAGGTTTCGAGAAGGTGGGCACGTCCGGGATGGGCGCTGCCGTGCTCGAAGAGCTTGAAAAGTCGCAGTAAATCTAACGTCTGAGTTCATCTAATAGAGTTTGACCAAGCCTCGGGCGGGCCTCAAAAGGGTAGCCCAAAATGTAACCCCACAGGAGATTAAGATGGGTTTTCGTGTCGCTGTCGTTGGTGCGACCGGTAATGTCGGTCGTGAAATGCTGAATATCCTTGCCGAGCGTGATTTTCCGGCAACGGAGATTATTGCCATTGCGTCGCGAAAATCGATTGGCCAGAAGGTAGGTTACGGTGAAAAAGAACTGAGCGTTGTCGCGCTTGATACCTTTGATTTCAAAGGCGTTGATATTGCGCTGTTTGCTGCGGGTTCAGGTGTCTCCAAGGAGTTTGGCCCCAAGGCGGCTGCGGCTGGCGCCATGGTGATCGATAACTCATCCTTCTTCCGCATGGACCCGGATGTGCCGCTCATTGTGCCTGAGGTGAACCCGCATCACCTGCAGAAGATCAAGAAAAACATCATCGCCAACCCGAACTGTTCCACAGCGCAGATGCTGGTGGCCTTGAAACCGCTGCATGACGTCGCAACAATCAAGCGGGTTGTGGTGTCGACCTACCAGTCGGTATCGGGTGCGGGCAATGAAGCGATGGATGAGCTTTTCACCCAGACCCGGGCGATTTTCGTGAACGACCCGATCGTGAAAGAGAAATTTTCCAAGCAGATCGCCTTCAACGTGATCCCACATATCGACGTGTTCATGGACGATGGCTCCACCAAGGAAGAATGGAAAATGGTGGCCGAGACGCACAAGATGCTCGATCCAAATATCAAGCTGACCGCGACTTGTGTGCGCGTGCCGGTATTTGTCGGCCACGCGGAGGCAATCAATATCGAATTCAAGAACGAGATCACCGAAAAGCAGGCGCGTGCGTTGCTGCGTGAGGCACCGGGGTGTCTGGTGGTCGACAAGCGCGAGGACGGGGGTTACATCACGCCGGTTGAATGCGTTGGCGACTTCGCAACTTTCATCTCGCGTATCCGCAAGGACTCGACGGTCAAGAATGGCCTTAATATCTGGGTGGTGTCGGACAACCTGCGCAAGGGCGCGGCGCTGAACGCGGTGCAAATTGCGGAATCACTGGTGAACCAAGGCATTCTGACAGCAGAATAAGGTCTGGTGGTTTCAGGAGTTTCTGGGACGGCGGCTTTAGATAAAGTCGCCCCCTTCTTCTGTGACGATGCAACTTGGGAAGATAAGATGGGCTTTTGTGCCCTTGCCGCTTTCGCTTTCCATCTCAAGCCGCCCGTTCTGGCGTTGCATCAGCAGCATGGTGATCGGCAGGCCAAGCCCCGCGCCTTCCTGATGCATGTCGTAAGCATGGGTGAATGTGCCAAGTGGCTGGCAGGCCGCCTTGATCTCCTCGGCATTCATGCCGACACCGGTGTCGGTCACACTGAGACGCGCTGATCCATCTTCCGCACGGTCAACCGCAATTTCAATGGTGCCCGAGCTTGTATATTTGACGGCATTTGTCAGCAGGTTCATCAGGGCTTTCTTGGTGTGTCCGGCGTCCCCCAGAACCAACAGGGAGTCTGTTCGTGTGGCGGCGCGTACGGCCAGGTTTTTGCTCGCGGCCTGTTGCTGGATCAGCCTGCGCCCGGTGCGTGCAATATCAAGGAGGTCAAATCGTTCCCTCTTGGCAGTTTCGTCCGATATCTCAAGCATGGCCAGCGACATGATATCGCCGATCAGCGCCAGCAAAGATTCGCCCGACGCCGCGATCTGATTGGCGTGACTGTGAAGCGTTTTTTTGTCCAGTTCGCTGTCGCGGATAAGCGAGGCATAGCCGACCATGGCCCCGATCGGGGTTCTAAGCTCGTGGCTGATATTGGCCATGAACATGGATTTGGAATAATTAAGCAGCAGCGCCTGACTAATGGTTTCCTTGAGTTTCCTTTCCGCAACATAGTGCAACAGCTCCGACCGCGTCCTGCTGGAAGCTGCGGCGACAAACGTGCGCAGGGGATCGTCTTCCTGTAACGGTGTCCTTGCCATGGCAACCATTACGCCGCATCGTTCCTTGCCGTCTTCACCGGGTAGTGCAACGCCGACATAACTTTCGATCTCATGACGCGCCAGATATTCATCATCCGGGTAGACGTCACGCACGCCTGAGGCGTAAAAACACGATCCGTTGTTTGCGGTTTCCCAGCAGGGTGTGCCGGGGAGCGGAAAATTCGCGGGGGGCTTTGTTTCGCCATTTTCACATAACGCCAGTGATTTTGCGGTCTCTGTACCAGCTTCGGCGAAATAGGCGATGAAAGCGATGTCCGCGCCAAAATCGTCGCAGAGAGCCTGCGTCAGTTCCCTGAAATAGGTAAAGCCGATATGCGACGATATCTGCCCGAGGGTAGATGACGGAGCGGACGATTGACGCTGTTGTCGTGCAGCCGACATAGGCTCTCCTGCATGCATAGCGGGACGGGAAAGCTTTTCCCCACCCAACCTGTTCGAATATAGCGTCTCTCTGAGCGGCTTCTATTACACCACAGGATGGTTAACGAAACGTCAGCAAACTCCCGCCGCATTCAAGTTGACTTCTCGCGGGCCATTTGCCAGACCTGTGGTTGGGAACCCCGCGTGTGAGCATGGGCGGCAAACGCGGCACAATAAAACAAAAGGGAGAGGACCCAATGGCTGGGTGGAAATCAGGAATTTCGACAGTTGCGCTTATGGCTGGTATGTCGCTGGCGCTGGTGGCTTGTAGTGACAGGGCGGTCGAAGAGAAAAAAGCACCGACGGTAGAGGATGCACAGGCTTTCATGCAGGAAGCTGAAAAGAAACTTTTTGATGAAAGCGTGAGCCTCAGCCGCAAGGCGTGGGTGCAGGCCAACTTCATCACCCATGATACCAATGCGATTGTAGCGGAGGCTGACGAGGCGTTCACGCTACTCGGCGTAAAGCTGGCGAACGACACCAAGCGCTTCGCGGACCTCGAGTTGCCGGCAGAGCTTCGTCGCAAAATGAATATCCTCAAGGGCGGACTGACGCTGCCGGCACCAGATGATGCTGCCAAGACGGCCGAGCTTGCCAAAATCAAGGCGAATCTTGACGCCACCTACGGCACAGGCAAGGTGGAGATGGAAGGCGAGACGCTTTCGCTTGGCGGTGTGTCTGACATTATAGCGTCCGACCGCACACCAGAGCGGCTGCTTGAGGCATGGAACGGCTGGCACAAGATCTCCAAGCCGATGAAAGCAGACTATGCCCGCATGGTTGATATCGCCAACGAAGGCGCGCGTGAGCTTGGCTACACGGATGTAGGCGCCATGTGGCGGTCAGGCTACGACATGGACCCCGATGAGTTTGCGACCATGGTGGACGGACTCTGGGCCGATGTGAAGCCGCTTTATGATGCGCTGCACTGTGAAGTGCGCGCCAAACTTTCCGATTTCTATGGCGACCGCGTCGTGCCCGATAACGGTCCAATCCCGGCGCACCTTCTTGGTAACATGTGGGCGCAGGAGTGGGGCAACATCAATGATATCGTGCAACCGAGTGCAAGCGCCGACGCAAGCATTGATGTCACCAGCCTGCTGGTTGAGAAAGGCTATGACGCGACAAAGATGGTGAAAACGGCGGAAGGCTTCTTCACCTCACTCGGTTTTGATCCGTTGCCGGAAACTTTCTGGGAACGTTCGCTGTTTACCAAACCAGCTGACCGCGAAGTGCAGTGCCACGCGTCTGCCTGGGACATCGACAACAAGGATGACGTGCGCATCAAGATGTGCACCAAGGTCAACGCGGAAGATTTTGTCACGGTGCACCACGAACTGGGACACAACTTCTACCAGCGTGCTTACAAGGACCAGGACACGCTGTACCTGAGCGGTGCCAACGACGGTTTCCACGAAGCCATCGGCGATATGGTTGCGCTGTCGATGACGCCGGACTACCTGAAGCAGATCGGCCTTATTGATGAAGTGCCCGCAAGCGGCGACCCGATCCCGGCGCTGATGCGTCAGGCACTCGATAAGGTTGCTTTTCTGCCATTCGGCCTGATGGTTGACAAATGGCGCTGGCAGGTCTTCTCCGGCGACGTAACGCCAGAGCAGTATAACGCGGCCTGGTGGAAACTGCGCGAGGAATACCAGGGCCTGAAGGCGCCGAACGAACGGCCAGCGGATGCGTTTGACCCGGGTGCCAAATACCACATTCCGGGCAACACGCCTTACATGCGCTATTTCCTTGCCCGCATCCTTCAGTTCCAGTTTTACAAAGCCGCCTGTGATCAGGCTGGCTGGACAGGGCCGCTGCATGAATGCTCGGTCTATGGCAACAAGGAAGTCGGCGAAAAGTTCAACGCCATGATGGAAATGGGTGCCTCGAAGCCGTGGCCGGAAGCGCTTGAAGCCTTCACTGGCAGCCGCGAGATCAGCGGCGAAGCGCTCATCGCTTACTTCGAGCCGCTCAAAGCATGGCTGGATGAGCAAAACAAAGGCCGCACCTGCGGTTGGTAAACGATGAAACCGGCCTGTGATTAGGACACAGGCCGGTTTCCCGATCCGGGGAGGGGCAAATGCAGCCATTCAGGCCCATGCGCAGCATGCTTTTTATGCCCGCATCCAATGCGCGTGCGCTAGAGAAGGCGCGTGACCTGCCCTCTGACGGTGTAATATTTGACCTTGAGGATGCCGTTGCGCCTGAGGCCAAGGCGGAGGCGCGCCAGCAAGCGACGAACGCATTGAAGGCCGGCGGCTACGGCCAGCGGCTGCGGGTTGTGCGCATCAACGGGCTTGATACTCCCTGGTGGCGTGACGATCTTGCTTCAGCGGTGGCGGGCAAGCCGGACGCGGTCCTACTGCCAAAAGTGGAACATGTGGAAAGCTTGCAGCGTGTCGAGGAAGAGATGGCGTGGCTTGGCGGCTGTGACGATATCGTCTTGTGGTCGATGATTGAGACGCCGATGGCGTTCCTGCGTCTGGAGGCCCTGGCCCAGGTGACAGATCGCCAGACTACATGGGTTATCGGCACCAATGACCTGGTGAAAGACCTGCGTGCCGAACATACCAAAGACCGTATGCCGGTGATGATGGCGCTCTCTCAGGCGCTTCTGGTGGCGCGGGCCTATGGTCTGACCATCCTTGACGGCGTTTACAGCAATTTCCGTGATAGTGAGGGTTTTGCTGTTGAATGCAGGCAGGCAAAAAGCATGGGTTTCGACGGCAAGACGCTTATCCATCCAGGCCAGATTGATACTGCAAACACTGTATTTGCTCCCAGCGAAGAAGAAATTGCACTCGCGCGCCGCATGATAGCGGTCTTTGACGACGCCAAGACCACAGGCAAAGGCGTCGCGGTGCTGGATGGCCGCATGATCGAGGAACTGCATGTCGAGGTCGCACGACAGCAAGTGGCGATGGCCGAAGCCATCGCACGTCTGGCCGACTGAATAAACGAAACATATATTGAAGGTTGCAGGTGCGGCTAATTTTCCTATAGTTGCCTCTATATATCTTATTGTCCGCGGTACAGGGACTGCGACAGTGACGGTGTTTGGGGGCGTTCATGTTTCGCGTGACAAGTATAGTGTTGTGTTTCTTTTCTGCCGTTTTTCTTTCCGATACCGCGTCAGGAAAAGAGGAAGCTGTCTGGGCTGAATATTCCAGCAAGAATTTCATCCTGTTCAGCGATGCCGACCCGGCTCTGGCCCGAGAAACCATCATCAAGCTGGAGAAATATCGCTTTGTCCTTGGGCAAATTACCGGGCTTGACCTTGAGAATGATAACGCGCCGCCACTGAAATTATACGCTTTTCGCACAACGGATTCCTTCCAACATGCGATACGGACGGGCGACGGCATTCTTGGTTATTATAGCGACAACCTGCAAAGCCCGCTTGCCGCGCTCTCGCTTGAACCGCGTGAGGATTTCTGGGAGCATGATGGGCTTGAGACAATTTTCCATGAATATAATCATTATATCCTCCGGCGTTACAGCCGGATGGACTATCCCCAATGGTATAGTGAGGGGTTCGCCGAATACACCTCCACGGTAGAGTTCGACGGGGAAGTGGCGATTGTCGGCAAACCTGCGGTGCCAAGGTTCATGGTTTTACGTCGCGCGCCCAGTTGGAAAAAGCTGAAGGATCTCATGCATGTCAAATCGCGGGTGGGTGGACGCTGGGACCCTCCTATTTGGAGCGTCCAGACGTATGCACAAGGCTGGCTACTGACCCATTTTCTGCACCATTCCGAGAAATATTCCGGGGTGCTTCCGAAGTATCTGACGGCTCTCAACACGAATGGTGTGGATGAAGGTGAGGCTTTCGTCCGTGTTTTTGGCGACCGGCGCGACGCACTTGCGGACGAGTTGAAAGAATATTGGCATGGCCAATCACTTCCTTACTTCGCGTTCGATTTTACCGGCAAAATGCCAGGATTTACCTTTGAGACACGTGAACTGCCAGCGGCGGAAGCCGATATTCTGCCGCTTGAGGTCAGGATTCTATCCAAGACGATCGAACTGGATCGTCATCAGAAGTGGATAAGGTCGGAGCTGTTGAAAGCGCTTCGCGCGGAGGTGCGGCCGGTTGACATGCTTTATTGCCTGGCTTTGCAGGCATATGTGAATGAGCGCTGGGAGCGGGCCATTGGGCACGCGGATGCGGCGATCGAATTGGACCCGGATAACGTGCGGGTGCTCGAAATCAAAGCCAGAGCAACGCGCCGGAAGGCCGAGGAGGATGGCACACTTGAAGCCACCATGCCGGAAATTGGCAGGCTATTTGGACGTGTGGTGAAGCTCGACAGCCGCTATGTTCTTGGGCTTGTAGGGTACGCCAAGCTGGCCCTGACGGAAGGTCAGACGGTGACCCCAGCAGTCTTGCAGGCAGCAAGAGCCGCCCGCATGCAGGCCCCGCGGAATTCTGCAACCATCAAGCTTGAGGCGGACCTGCTGGAGAAAGCGGGCAAATATGGCGAGGCGCGTGACCTGTTGGAGCACGCCATCGAATGGTCTTTTGTGAAGGATGATTACAAAGCTTATCAGAAGCAGTATGACCGCATTCTCAAGAAGGAAGCATCGGCGGCACCGTGACTGTGTTCTGGATAAATGTGAAACGGGGGCCAGGTTGACCCCCGCTTTATTTTAGTCAAGGTGTTCGCCAAGGAACTTTTCCAGTTCGGCCAGTACGGTCAGGCGCGAGGCGGCGGTATCCATGCCGTGGCCGCCATCTTCAATCTCCACATAGCGGCTTTTTTTGCCAAGCTTGACGAGGCGCTTGTGCATATTCTCCGACACTTCATAGTCAATGCGGGTATCGTCCTTTGACGACATCAGCAGCACCGGCGCGCTGACATCTTCGGCGCGGTGATAGGGGGATACATCGCTGACCGAAGCCCCTTCAAGGCCAATGGTTTTCACCCAGTCCCGTCCGCCTATGACGCCGTATTTGTCCTCTGAGATCATCCGTGGCAGGTCGGTGACGCCGTTGATCGACGCGGCACAGGCATAAAGCCCAGGTTCCTTGATAACGCCCATCAGGGCGGCATAACCCCCATAGGAGGCGCCGATGATGCAAATGTTGTCTTTGTCGGCGGTGCCGGACTGGATCAACCATTTGGTGGCGTCGGTTACATCGTCCTGCATCAGGCCGCCCCACTGGTTTTCACCGGCTTCTTCAAAGGCTTTGCCATAGCCGGTTGACCCGCGGAAGTTTGGCTGCAGCACAGCATAGCCGCGGCTGGCAAGGAACTGTGCCCACCAGTCCCAGTCCGCCGTGTCACGGGCCTGCGGGCCGCCATGCACAAGCACGACCGCAGGCCGATTGCCTTGATCGGCGTCGTTTCTGGGTAGCGTGAGATAAGCAGGGATTTCAGTCCCGTCACGCACCGGGATGGACACGGCCTTGAGGAGCCCGGATTGCGCGGGGTCGATGCCATGCATATAGGACCCAAGCACTTTCATTTCCTTGGTCTTGAAATTCAGCCAATAATAGGCGCCGGGGTCGGCTGGACTATCGGAAAAAATCAGATAGGTGTGGGCGCCTTTTGCCTTGCCATAGATATAGTTATTGGTGTTGGGAAGGGCCTTGTTAATTGCCTCCTGTACTTTTTGCATCGTCTTGTCGAAGTAAACAACCTGGGATACCTCTCCGGTATAGAAATAGCCGGCGGGTTTGCCGGTTTCCGGGTGTTCCAGAACCCCGCCGACGTTGTATGCAGGGTCTTCAAAGACGGTCTCGATGATCTCGCCGCTGCTCAGGCGCAGCTTATAAAGGCCATCGGTTCCATATTGGCTGGGCCCTGAGACAAAAACCACGTTGGGATCGTCGCTGAAGCCGTCAAAGTCATAGGTGTCGGCCCACTCAGTTTTACGTAACGCCAGCCACTCGCCATTGGCGTCCTTCAGTGTAGAAGTTCGTTGGCTGGTGCCATCTATATAACCCGCGCCATACCGAATTTCGCCAGTATGGTCCGTGTACCAATGTTGCACACCGCGCTGGTCGGGGCGGACAATTTTATAATTGCCGTTATAGACGTTTATTTTGCGTACCTCGTTTGCGCCGTCATGGTCCGCGTCGAGCGATAGCAGAATGTGGTCGGGGTCATCGGCCAGCATATCGGGAATTTGGTGTTGAAACTGGGCTGGTGGATAATCAACCTTTCCCCCCAGTGTGCCCTTTTTTTTCACGGTGTGGTTTTTGACCACCCAAGTAGGATTGCCCCCGTCCCGGTCAACGCCAATCAGGCGGGTCATCGAATATTGGCCCGAGATACCGCGCCAGGAACCCGACATCTCATAGACAACCAGCACACGTTGGTCGTTGGCCCAGTGAAAGGTCACGATATCAGCGTTCTCCACAGGGGGGATCAACACGCGGTCGCTGCCATCGATATTCTCGAGTATCAAAACCTTGCGGCCCTCATGGTGGCTTACATAACCAATCTGCATGGCATCCGGTGACATCTTGACGCTGCGCAAGTTCGGCAGCGAGGCATAGACTTCAATGCTTGCCGGGGTTGTGCCTGCTTCACTGGCAAAGGTGGGATGGCCCATTGTGGCGAGTGCGGCAAGGCAGGCTCCGCGCAGGAAGGGTTTCAATCTCAAACATGGCAGGGTCATTGGGCAAGTCCTTGTCGTTAATAAAAATATGCATCAATACGGTGTCGGAGCGTTGTTTGCCCCGAATTAATTTACGGGTGATTATTTGAGGTGCGTTGCAAGGAAGCCTTCAAGCGCTGCCAGCACCTCGATACGCGATTGTTCGGTGGCGAAATAGTGGTCTGCGTTTTCAAGTACCTTGAAGGAGACCTTCTTCTTCAGCTTTTTTAGGGCCTTATACATTTTTTCGCCATGCTCGAAGGGCACTACCGGGTCATCCTTGGCGTGGATGATCAGGACGGGAATATTAATGCCCTTGACGCGGTGGTATGGGGAAACCAGTTTTGCACCCTCGCCCTTGAGGCCGACGGTATTCGCATATTTTTTCAGTAGAAAGTTATCCTTCAACCGGCGGGTCAGGTGGATCAGGTCAGTCGCGCCATTGATGGACACGGTGCAGCGATATAATGACGGCTCTTTGATGGCACCCATCAGGGCCGCATACCCGCCATAGGATCCCCCGGCAATACAGATACGGTCCGGGTCGGCAATGCCCTGTTCGATTGCCCAGAGTGTGGCGTCCGTCACGTCGTCCTGCATGGCGCCGCCCCATTGCCCGCGGCCCAGTCGTCGGAACCGTTCTCCGTAACCGGTGGAGCCGCGAAAATTTGGCCGCAGCACGGCGTAACCCCGGTTGGCGAGAAACTGGGAAAGGAAATCATAATGCATGGTGTCGCGCGCGTGCGGCCCGCCATGTGGCAAAACGACCATGGGCAAACGTTCTGGCGCTTTGTCGTTTGGTAGTGTCAGATAGGCGGCAATGGGTAGGCCATCACGCATTTCAATGGTGTGTCGGCTGGTTGTCGCCAGCAAGTCCGCTGGAACAGGAATAGCGTGACTGATCAGTTTTGCACCGCCTGTTAGAGTGTTGAGCAGGTAAAAACTGTCTTCCCGGTCGGTGACATGGTTGACGGCATACAGGCCTTTTTCCTTGTTCCAGGAAATGATCCGGTTGCTGCCGCCGGGTAGCCATCCGTCCAGTTGGGTTTTCAGCGCGGTGAGGTCGGGGTCGAAATAGACGGCGTGGGTCAAGTCCTGCGTGTACGTGACACCGGCCATTTGTCCGCTTACCGGGTCCCTGAAATACCGGTTTATTTCAACTTCGGGGTGTTCAAAAATGACATCCTTCACCTCACCGGACAGGATGTCGAGCGTTACAAGCCGCTTTTTATCGCCCAGATAGGGTTCCAGTGCGTAAGCAATGGTTGGGTCCGCGGTGAATGAGAGCGGCACAATACTACGGTTTTCAAACCAGTCTGTGTTGTCCAGATCAATGGCGTCGCCGCTATTGGGGTCGATGTAGAGCAGGCGTGTGCCCTTGTGAGATTTCCCCCAGCCCAAGCGGTATTTGTGATTTTGATCAGTCACCCATGAGTTGATCCACTCATACCCCTCGGTAATATTGACATAATGACCCGTCTCCACGTTGACCTTGCGGATTTCGGCGCGGTGGTCAAAGTCGGAATCGATCGCCAGCAGGAAGTGCTCGGGGTCGTCGGGCAGGGTATCGATAATTCGATCCCTTATTTGCGGCCGTTGCCGCGCGTAGGGATTGGCGTCATGGGCCTTGGGTTCGCGCGCCATATCGACATAGCCTGGCTTGCTGACATGCACGCTGAAAAGCGCCGTCCGCGCATACGCCGCGCCGATATCGTTGGTATACCGGTATGATAGTACGATGCGCTGGCTGTTTATCCAGGTAAACCGAATGATGTCGGTTTCTTCCACTGGCGGGATGGCTTGCGCCTTTTCCGGCTGGTTCAGCGGCATGATCACAAGGTTTCGCTGGCCACCAATGGGCGCCAGATAGGCGATGTGCGTGCCGTCCGGCGACAGTGCGGGTTGGGATATCTGTGGCAGCCGCGCAAAAGCTTCAATCGGGATCAGGTCAGCGGCGCCCGCAAAGGAGGAGATTGTAAAAGTGAACAAGGTACCAAATACCAGCAACAGGGGCCGGAACAAGCCCTGGACGATCTCAGCCTTCATCTTGAATAGTCCCCCAACCACTACAACACCCGTACGCCATGAACGTTATGGTGGTAGCAAAGCCCTAGCATAGGCGCAATATTTGGTTGTTGTTATTTTTAAACTAAGTGGCGAAATTTGCTCTTTTTACCAGCGGCTCTACTTATCGCAGCGAGTGTCGGGCAACTGAAATTTGGGTTAAAACCCAAATCCTTTCTTGCGATTGGTACGTATGGAGAGCTAAAACAATGCCTGATTCTTTCTGCGGTGCAATATGGCGTGCCGCAGGGCCAAAATAGCAATTCTGCCATAAGATCAATGTCAGGGGATTTTTCATGGCTCAAGTGAAACGCCCACTCTCGCCCCACCTTCAGGTTTACCGTTGGGGATGGCATATGGCAGCGTCGATTTTCCACCGGGCGACCGGTTCGGCGCTGGCTGTTGGTTCCATCCTTCTGACCTGGTGGTTTGTGGCCATGGCGACAGGGTATGAGTATTTCAACACCGTCCAGGAGTATGCGGGCAGCGTTATTGGCCGCATTGTGCTTTTTGGCATGACGCTGGCGCTGATGCAGCACCTGCTTGGTGGTATCCGTCACCTCTTTATGGACATGGGCAAGCTCTATGGCCTCAAGGTCAATACTGCGACGGCGCGCTTCACCTTTATCGGCTCGGTTTTCCTGACGCTGGTGATCTGGTATGCAGCTTATAAAGTGATGGGGGTGATCTAAGCCATGACTGATATGAAAACACCTCTCGCGAAAGTGCACGGCTTTGGGTCGGCCAAGGAAGGCACCCACCATTGGTGGCTGCAGCGCGTCACGGCGATTGCTAATATACCACTCGTGATCTTCATGGTGATCTCTTTTGTCGGCAACGTTGGCAAAAGCCATGCGGAATGGGTGGCTTGGCTGAAGCAGCCCATGGCTTCCGTGCTGGTGATCTTGTTTGTTGCCAACTTCGTTTATCACATGCGGCTTGGCTTGCAGGTGCTGGTAGAAGATTATGTGCACGATCACGGCACCAAGGTCGCCAGCATGCTGGTGATCACTTTCGCCTGTGTGCTAATCGCGGCACTCAGTATCTTTTCCGTTCTTCGTATAGCGTTTGGGGGATAAGCCATGACCAACGCCTATCCCATTACAGTTCACACCTATGATGCCGTTGTTGTCGGCGCCGGCGGCTCCGGCCTGCGCGCCACCATGGGCCTGGCGGAAGCGGGCCTGAAGACAGCCTGCATCACCAAGGTATTCCCCACCCGGTCCCACACTGTGGCGGCGCAGGGTGGTATCGCGGCATCGCTTGGTAACATGGGCCCCGACACATGGCAGTGGCACATGTATGACACCGTCAAGGGCTCTGATTGGCTCGGTGATCAGGACGCGATTGAATATATGGTGCGTCAGGCACCGGCGGCTGTGTATGAGCTTGAGCACTATGGTGTGCCGTTTTCGCGCACCGAAGAAGGCAAGATCTACCAGCGTGCCTTCGGCGGCATGACCACCGAATTTGGTGAAGGTCCGGCTGCCCAGCGCACCTGCGCCGCGGCTGACCGCACCGGTCACGCCATGCTGCATGGCCTTTATCAGCAGTCACTCAAGTATGACAGTGACTTCTACATTGAATATTTCGCCATCGACCTGATCATGGAAGGCGGCGCGTGCCGTGGTGTTATTGCCATGAATATGGAAGACGGTTCATTGCACGCTTTCCGCTCACAGTCCGTTACGCTGGCGACCGGCGGTTATGGCCGGGCCTACTTCTCGGCTACTTCTGCCCACACCTGTACGGGTGACGGCGGCGGCATGGCGCTGCGTGCCGGCATTGGTCTGCAGGACCTTGAGTTTGTTCAGTTCCACCCAACCGGCATTTACGGTGCGGGTGTCTTGATCACTGAAGGCGCTCGCGGTGAGGGCGGTATCCTCATCAACAGCGAGGGTGAACGCTTCATGGAGCGATACGCACCTTCGGCCAAAGATCTTGCCAGCCGCGATGTGGTGTCGCGTTCAATCTCGAACGAGATCAGGGAAGGCCGCGGTGTTGGCCCTAACAAGGACCATATGTTCCTGCACCTTGATCACCTTGACCCTGCGCTTCTGGCGGAACGCCTGCCGGGAATCTCTGAGTCTGCGAAAGTGTTCGCGGGTGTGGACGTGACCAAACAGCCGATCCCGGTTATTCCAACAGTGCACTATAATATGGGCGGCATCCCGACCAACTATCATGGTGAGGTGATCAACCCGACGAAGGATAATCCTGACGCAACCGTGCCGGGTCTATTTGCTGTGGGTGAAGCAGCGTGTGTGTCGGTACACGGTGCTAACCGTCTTGGCTCCAACTCGTTGATCGACCTTGTCGTTTTTGGCCGTGCGACCGCGCACCGGATTGCCGAAATCACCAAGCCGGGGGCCACGCAGGCGCCGCTGCCAAAGGGTTATGACGAGATGGCCGTTGGTCGCCTTGATGCGGCCCGGTATGCGCATGGCTCCACTACCACCGCCGACATGCGGCTTGATATGCAAAAGGTCATGCAGAATAACTGTGCGGTATTCCGCACAGAAGAAGTGCTGGCCGAAGGCGTGAAAAAGATCGACGCGGTGGCGGCATCCTTTGATGACCTCAAGACGATGGATCGTTCGCTGGTCTGGAACAGTGATCTTATCGAGACGCTGGAGCTGCAGAACCTCATAGGTCAGGCTGTGCTGACCATGCACGGTGCGGCGGCGCGGAAAGAAAGCCGTGGTGCGCACATGCATGAAGACTATCCTGACCGCGATGACGCCAACTGGATGAAACACACCGTTGGCTGGTTTGACGGTAAAAAAGTAACACTTGGCGAGCGCCCGGTGCATGATTACACGCTCTCGGAAGAGGTCGAGTATATCAAGCCCAAGGCTCGGGTATATTAAGGGAGGACGAAGACAATGGCTGAATTTTCACTTCCTAAAAATTCCCGTATCGGCAAGGGCAAAACTGTCAAGGCTGAAGGGGCATCCAACACCCGGGACTTCCATGTTTATCGCTGGAACCCGGATGATGGTGAAAACCCGCGCATGGACACCTTCGAGGTGGACATGGACAACTGTGGCCCCATGGTTCTTGATGCGCTGATCAAGATCAAGAACGAGATGGACAGCACGGTCACGTTCCGTCGGTCCTGTCGTGAGGGTGTGTGCGGCTCATGTGCCATGAATATCAACGGCAAAAACGGCCTCGCTTGCACAACCGCGATCGAAGACGCCAAGGGCGCTGTCTCCATCACGCCACTGCCGCATCAGGAAGTGGTGAAGGACCTTGTGCCGGACCTCAGTAACTTCTATGCGCAATATGCCTCGATCAAGCCATGGATGCAGACGCAATCCACCACGCCTGAGAAAGAGCGCCTGCAATCGCGCGAGGACCGCGAAAAGCTGGACGGCCTTTACGAGTGTATCCTGTGCGCCTGTTGTTCAACATCGTGCCCAAGCTACTGGTGGAATGGTGACAAATACCTTGGCCCAGCCGTGTTGCTGCAGGCCTACCGCTGGCTGATTGATAGCCGTGATGAAGCAACAGGCGACCGTCTGGACGATCTTGAAGATCCGTTCCGGCTTTATCGTTGTCACACGATCATGAACTGCGCAAACGCTTGTCCGAAGGGCCTGAACCCCGCAAAGGCGATCGCTGAGATCAAGAAAATGATGGTGGAACGCAAGGGCTAGGCGCCAGCGTTCAGCTACATTATGTACGCGGGCGCCATTGGCGCCCGTTTTTGTGTGTTTGAAGGAAGTGCGGCGAATGAACCTCATATCCCGACTGGTATGTACGGTGGCCATTTTGGCGGTAAGTTCACTTGCCCATAGCGCGGAGCCTGTGACGGCCAGCCGGTTGGGGGACAGTGTGTTTCGTGATGTGTGGCATGCTATCTTGAACGAGGCAGGGATTGAGGCCAAGCTGATCGCCGCCCCGCGTGGTGTGCGCCGCGATATGTTTGTGCGCGGCGAGCTTGTGCTGGACTGTTGCTCGGTGGAAGCGTGGCGTAACCGCGCGGACGAAATAGAAACACAGCTCTGGACGGTACCCTTTTTTTACACCGTGGATCATCTCATTCTGCAGGCGGGCCGCAGGTATGATATTCCTGACCCGCTTGACCTGACGGCGTTCAAGGTGGGTATCGTGCAGGGCTTTACTTATAAGAAAGACACCCATTTTGGCGATGTGATATCCCGCGTCTCGTTGGGGGAGGTGTTTGAGGCTGTTGCAGCGGGCGAGGCGGATCTCACGATTGCTAATCATCAGGAATTTCGCCGGCGGCAAAAACTCACCCCCTTACCGCTTGTGCTTGGCCCCGAATATCACCGGCTTGGGCTTCGGGCGCGTGTGCATAATTCGCGGCCTGATCTGTTGCCGCGCGTTGAGGCCGCTATCAAGCGGCTGAACGCCAATGGCACGATCGCAAGGCTTACGGGAGCACGGCTAAGAGACATGTCCGAACGGGGTGAACCACAGTAGCGAAATCTTAACGTCGCGGATGCTAGACAGGACCAGCATACCAACAGTTTCAAGGACAGGCGTCTGTTACGGATTTTGACCATATTATGCTTGGCCGGACTTTTGTCCCCATCTACGGAGCCGTCATATGCGTCAGCGGAGGCCCCAACCGTGCGGGTGGGGCAAAGCGATTCAATTGCCTATTCCAGAGTGTTTGCCGCTATCCTTACAGAGGCGGGTATCAGCGCCGAATTTGTTGCCGCGCCCCATGGCCGGAAACGGCGCATGTTCCTTGACGGAGTGATCGCAATCGATTGCTGCGCCTCTCCCATTTGGCGGCAAGCACCAGGCGAAGCTGAGGTCCAGCTTTTCTCTGATGCCTTTCATCATTCGCCGGAGCATTATGTTTTCAGGAAGGGGCAGGTTGTCGACATCGCAAAGCCCGAGGTATTACGCACCTTGCGCGTCGCAAAAGTACGGGGTTTTAACTATCAGGATGAGCGTTTTTTTGGCGAAACCATTGCCGTGCGCGACATGGAAGATGTGCTGGATATGCTTGTGGCAGGGCGCGCCGATGTCGGCATGATCAACCGGCAGGATTTTTACCGTCGTATGCGCCTTAAACCACGCCCGCTTGAACTTGGGAAAGCACATTTTATCGCGGACCTGAGATTGCGGGTCCACAAGGATCACGCCGCATTGCTACCCAAAATCAACGCGGCAATCACGCACCTTCGCCAAGCGGGCCGGATCGCAGAAATTCTGAAGGACGCCGAAGAACAGCGGATGGTCAAAGAGGCTGATGAGCCAGTTTCGTTGAAGGTTGGGCAAAGTGACAGCGTTGGCTTTCAGGCTGCATGGCGCGCCATTTTGGACGAAGCAAATATCAGCTCTAGCTTTGTTTCCGTGCCGCCGGAACGCAAACGGCGCCTGTTTATCGAGGGCGGCATCCTGCTTGATTGTTGCGCGGCATCGGTGTGGCGTGACCGGCCGGCCGAGATTGAAGTCCAGCGCTGGAGCGAGACATTTTACCTGACCCGGGAGCAATATGTGTTCCCAAACGGCAAGGCCAAGCCTATTGATGTCCCGGAAGACCTCAAACTCCTGCGGGTCGCCACCGTGGGCGGGTTCGAGTATCAGGATCGCGCGTTTTTTGGCGTCGAGGTGCCAGGGCGCAATATTGAAGATGTGCTCAAGCTCTTGCTCGCAGGGAGGGCGGATGTCGGCATTATCAGCAACGTTGATTTTATCGCATTGACCCAGTGGACGCCGAACAGCTTTGAGCTTGGCGATGTACGTATCCGCGCACAGCAGAAGGTCCGGGTTCACCGTTCGGTCGCGCACCTGCTGCCGCGTATCAACGCGGCGATCACGCGCCTGAACAGCGATGGCCGGCTGATTACACTGCTTGAAAGACAGACGCCGGTGGCGCTGGACCCCTTAGCCACCAAGGAATGAAGTGCGCAGTTTCTCAGCGCGTTTGGCGGTAAGGCCCAGGGCATTTTCCAGATAGGCGTCTACACTGCCGTATTCCTTCGCGATCGCGGCATAGGCGGCATGAAGGAAATCGGGCTCCACGCCCACAAGTGGGAAAACATCCCTTGGGGCAATGGTTTTACCTGCCCGCGATGATAGCCAGCTGGCCAGGCGTTCACTCGTCTCATCAAGGTCGACCGCTTCATTGGTCAGCAGGAAATCTTCCATGACCTGTTCGTCACCCACCCCCAGTGCCCGAAGCAGCAGAGCACCGGTGATGCCGGTGCGGTCCTTGCCCGCGGTACAGTGGAAAAGCGCGGCCCCATCGCCTTCATGATCTACCAGCGTGTCGAAAAACTGCCGCACGCCAGCGGTGTTTTTAAGCGGGATTGTTTCGAATGCCAGGATGAATTGCGCCCTGAGGTCATCGGCTGGGAAAGGGCTGGCTGACAGGCGTTCAAACAGTTCATGCACCCATGCCGCTGCGTTTCCGCCGATGGGCAACGGGTGATACCTTGGCACCCAGCCCTGCGCCCAGCGCACTGGGTGGCGTTTTTTTTCCGCGTCCGAGCGGAAGTCTATCACCGTGGTAATATTGCGCGCGACAAGCTCGGTTCCACAATCGTCGGTCATGTCTGATAAGTGGCCTGAGCGGAACAGGCGTCGCCACGCCACAGGTGTCCCTGACCGCGTGCTGTAGCCGCCCATGTCGCGAAAGTTCTTGACCCCGGCGAGGGGGAAGATGCGGCTGTTTAGGGTCATGAAGAGGTGCCTTGTCGTCATCGAGTTTCACTGGAACTTTCCCTGTTGAATATGACGATGCGGCGACAGGTCAAGGAAATGGGCCAAATAAAATGCCGTAAGTGGCAGTGTAGTGACCTCCTTTCTTTCAGTTTGTCGACGTCAAAACTGCGTGCTAGGGAAGGATGAACCAGAGCGACGAGTGGCGGAGCATTTATGTCAGAGACACCTAAGGCGGCCTACCGGCGGCTGATTGAAGAAGGTGAGGTACGCCCGGATGTGGATCAGGAGCGGGTCATCGCCCATTTTGAGCGCCTGTACCATGAGCTGGCAGACTATCCCGAGGTTGCCGGGCGGTCCGGTGGCTTGTCGATCAAGAGCTGGCGCCTGTCGAACCTGTTCCGTTGGTCGGGCGGCGATAAAAACGTCCCCAAGGGCCTCTATATCTATGGCGGTGTAGGGCGCGGAAAATCCATGCTGATGGACCTGTTCTTCGAGCTGGCGCCGGTAAAGCACAAAAAACGTGTGCACTTTCATGAATTCATGCTTGATATCCACGCCCGGCTGAAGGAATGGCGCAGCCTTTCCGGCAAGGAACGGGCGGCGAAAGGTGGAAGGGCGTCAGAGGATGACCCTATCCCGCCGGTGGCGCGCCAGATCGCGCTCGAGGCAACGTTACTGTGTTTCGATGAAATGCAGGTTACCGACATTGCCGACGCCATGGTGCTAGGTCGTCTCTACAAGGAAATGCTGGAGCGCGGTGTGGTGATTGTCGCCACCTCAAACCGGGTGCCGGATGACCTTTATAAGGGCGGCCTCAACCGCCAGCTTTTCCTGCCGTTCATCGAAAAGATCAAGGCGGAGTTTGAGGTCGTGCCGCTCGATGGCCCCACCGACTATCGCTACGACCGCCTCAAGGGGGTGGATACCTATTATACCCCCATCAATGAGGAAACCACCGCGAAGCTTTCGGAAGCCTTCTTTCGTTTGACCGACCGCAACGTGGAAGATCGCGACAAGGTACCGTCGGACGAACTGACTGTGCAGGGGCGCAAACTGTTTGTGCCCAAGGCCGCGCGGGGTGTGGCGGTGTTCTCGTTCAAGCGCCTGTGCGCCAATGCGCTTGGGGCGGCGGATTATCTGGCCATCGCGCGTGCGTATCATACGGTTATTTTAGTCGCGATCCCACAGCTTGGGGCGGAGAAACGCAACGAGGCAAAACGTTTTGTCACCCTGATTGATGCGCTTTATGAGCATGGGGTAAAACTGCTGTGCTCGGCCGCTGTGCCGCCAGACAAGCTATATGAAGCCGGTGATGGTCACTTCGAGTTCGATCGCACGGTTTCCCGTCTGATGGAAATGCAGTCGGAAGATTATTTGCACCGCGGGCACGGAAAAGATAATGACTGAACGAGAGTGGGTGCATCCTTCCAATCTGTTTCGTGAGTCTAGTGGTGCGCAGATCTTTAAGAGATGCATGTCTCAGTCGATCATGCATAGACTTCAAACCATCGCGGATAGGCTTTTGGGGAACAGCGCAGGCTACCGTGTGTCAAACTACGAACTTGATTGGTTGTTTCGCAACCGTAGCTCTTTGAAGACTTTGGCGTCTGATTTGATCGGTAGTCCGGCATTTCCGGTCAGGGCGGTGTTTTTTCAGAAGAACGTGTGCTGCAACTGGATTACGCCGTGACATCAGGACCGTACCATACCGGTCGTCTCAAAACATAAATTGCAGGATTACGAGACATGGACGCATAAGAACGGGACTCCTCATGTAGAACCTCCGATTGAGTTGTTAGAGAGTATGGTTACCTTAAAAATTTATTTGGACGAATGTTCAAAGGAGTCTGGGCCGCTCCGTATTGCTCTTGATAGCCACCGTTTAGGGAGGATAAGCAACACTGAAGCTGCTGCGACAGCAGCATCGTTACCTCAGTTGGATTGCGAGGCCGACGCGGGCGATGTGTGGGGTCTCTCTACGCCTATTTTGCATAGTTCCCAAAGATCCGAGGTATCTGGGCCTCGCCGCATTCTTCACGTTGATTTTGCTGCAACTGAGCTACCAGCACCGCTTGCATGGCGTCCATTGATGCGTAGTTAAGGCCGTTTCAGCCACCCCAGATAACTCAGGCGGCGTTCGCCTGCGAATGGGGCAACATGTTGCACGGCGTGCGACTGTGGCACGGTGAAGATGTTCAATGTGTTGAACGATGGCTTGAAGCCGCCGGTGATATTGCCGCTTTTGTCGAGGAACATCAGGTTGCCGCCCCAGTTAGGGTTCCAATGTTTGGTCATGGAGATGGTATAGGCCGCCACGCGGTTTTCATTGGCGTGGGTGTCATCATGAGTGGTGAGGAAATGGCCGGGCAGATACTGGCTGGCAAAACTGTCTGACCGGTCGATCTCCGGCGCGCCGGTGAGGGTGCGCATGAAATCAAGAAACTCGGCGGAGTTCACATAGTCGTGCATCTGATGCAAGGGGTGGCCTTGCTCGCGCCCGTTTTTGATGGCCTCTGTCATATAATATTGGTCGAAGAAATACTGGAAGCCTTTTTGCGCCCCCAGTTGGATCTTCTGCATGAACTGGATTTTCTGTTCGCGCGGCATGTTCATCATACTGGCGACCGGCACTTCGAAATAATTATTGCCGTCGTTGTAGGCAGAGAACCATGTTTTGTTGTTGGCGATCAGGTCATACAGCGCGGTGGCCGTCTCACTGGTGAAGAAATCAGGCACCTGCAGCCGACCGGTTTTCCTGTATTCTTTCGCCAGTTCGACAGGATTATGCCGTTGGTCAATGGTGATGTTAATCATCTGCCTGCAGTCCGTCCGTAATGGTCTTGTGGCGCATATCCACGCCCCGTGCTTTCCCTCGTGCGTTTGTTGTAGTGACGGAAGGCTGGCTTGGCAACCTTACCCTACGACGTGCGCAAATGAGAGACTCGGGCACCGCTCAATAAGTGAATTTTGAGTAATTTTATTTCAAGCCATGCGCCATTTGCATAGCTGGTAACCAAAAAATAATGTCCATTACCGCTGAAAGCCTACTAAGGTAACGATTCATAAAGGTATAAGAGGGAAGGTAGCACTTCATGACTTGTCTCAATGGGGTAAACGCGCTAGGTACCTCCCAGAATATTCATCGTTTTTCAGTAAGCGGTTACTGATCTCAAGTGGCCCCAAAACTTGGCTGGAGCATTCTCATGGCACGTAAAAAAATTGCATTGATCGGCAGCGGCCAGATCGGTGGTACCCTTGCACACCTCGCAGCGCTTAAAGAGATGGGCGACATCGTCCTTTTCGACATCGCGGAAGGCCTGCCCCAAGGCAAGGCACTTGATCTTGCGCAAAGCGCACCGGTTGAAGGGTATAACTCGGTCCTTAAGGGCGCGAACGATTATGCGGATATCGCAGGCGCGGATGTGGTGATTGTGACCGCAGGTGTGCCGCGCAAACCCGGCATGAGCCGTGACGACCTCCTGGGCATCAACCTCAAGGTTATGAAAGCAGTTGGTGAAGGCATCGGCAAATATGCGCCCGATGCCTTTGTTATTTGTATCACCAACCCGCTGGATGCAATGGTCTGGGCGCTGCAGAAATTCTCCGGCCTGCCTACGAACAAGGTTTGTGGCATGGCGGGTGTTCTGGATAGCTCGCGCTTCCGCCACTTCCTTGCTGAAGAATTCAATGTATCGGTGCAGGACGTCACAGCGTTCGTTCTTGGCGGCCATGGCGACACCATGGTGCCGCTGACCCGCTACTCCGCTGTTGCGGGCATTCCGGTGCCGGACCTCATCAGGATGGGCTGGTCCACCGAAGAAAAGATCAACCAGATCGTACAGCGCACCCGTGACGGTGGCGCAGAGATCGTTGGTCTTCTCAAAACCGGTTCGGCTTTCTATGCCCCGGCGACAAGCGCGATCGAGATGGCGGAAAGCTACCTCAAGGACAAGCGTCGGCTGCTGCCTGTTGCCTCGTACCTTTCCGGTGAGTACGGCCTGAAGGACATGTATGTGGGTGTGCCGGTCATCATTGGTGCAAACGGCGTTGAAAAAGTTGTCGAGATCGACCTTCATGGAGAAGAGAAGGCTGGCTTTGATCACTCTGTAAACGCGGTTAAGGGCCTGATGGAAGCTTGCATCAATATCGACCCGTCGCTGAAGTAACGACTGGCGCTGACACAGTTGGAACTTTCCAAATCTGGAACTCAAGGAGTTGGATAGCAGATGAATATCCATGAATATCAGGCGAAAGGCCTGCTTAAAAAATATGGCGCGCCCGTACTTGACGGCGGTGTGGCCTATACGGCGGCGGAAGCTGTTGACGAAGCGAAAAAACTTGGCGGCCCGGTTTGGGTTGTCAAAGCGCAGATCCACGCTGGTGGCCGCGGTAAAGCGGGCGGTGTGAAGGTTGTCAAATCGCTCGATGATGTTGAAGCGGTTGCAAAAGAGCTGATCGGCAAGACGCTTGTTACACACCAGACAGGCCCTGAGGGCAAAGAGGTGAAGCGTGTGTATGTGGAAGACGGATGCGCGATCAAAAGCGAATTCTATCTCTCCATGCTGCTGGACCGTGCGTCCGGCAAGCTTGCCATCATGGCCTCGACCGAAGGCGGGATGGACATTGAGGAAGTGGCAGAAAGCACACCTGAAAAGATCGTCACCATCACGATCGACCCGGTGACGGGCCTTCAGCCTTTCCACTGTCGCCGCGTGGCCTTTGGGCTCAATCTTGAAGGTGCCGCCGCTAAAGAATGCCAGAAAGTCGTGGCGTCGCTTTACAAAGCCTATACCGATCTGGATGCATCGCTTCTGGAGATCAACCCGCTTGTGCTGACCGAAGACGACAAGATGGTCGTGCTTGACGCCAAGATGTCCTTCGACGGCAACGCGCTGTTCCGCCACGGTGACGTGCGTGAGCTGCGCGACGAATCAGAAGAAGATCCAAAAGAGATCGAAGCCAGCAAATACGACCTCAACTATATCAGCCTCGATGGTTCCATCGGCTGCATGGTCAACGGTGCCGGTCTTGCGATGGCAACCATGGATATTATCAAGCTCAAGGGCGGCGAGCCTGCCAACTTCCTCGATGTTGGTGGTGGCGCCACAAAAGAGCGTGTGACAGAAGCCTTCAAGATCATCCTGTCGGATGACAATGTTGAAGGCATCCTCGTGAACATCTTTGGCGGCATCATGCGCTGTGACGTGATCGCGGAAGGCGTTGTTGCCGCAGCGCGCGAAGTGGCGCTTAGCGTGCCGCTGGTGGTCCGCCTTGAAGGTACGAACGTAGAACTTGGCAAACAGATCATGGCGGACAGCGGTCTGCCAATCATCACTGCCGACGATTTGAATGACGCGGCTGAAAAAGTTGTGAAAGCCGTGAAGGAGGCAGCGTAATGTCCGTTCTCGTAGGAAAAAATACCAAGGTAATCTGCCAGGGTTTCACCGGCGCGCAGGGCACCTTTCACTCTGAGCAGGCGATTGCGTATGGCACCAACATGGTTGGTGGGGTGACGCCGGGTAAAGGCGGCTCCAAGCACCTTGATCTGCCCGTGTTCGACACAGTGGCCGATGCCCGTGAAGCCACGGATGCCAATGCGTCCGTGATCTATGTGCCGCCACCATTCGCCGCTGACGCTATTCTTGAAGCCATCGACGCCGAGCTTGAGCTTGTTGTGTGTATCACGGAAGGTATTCCGGTGATGGACATGGTGCGCGTCAAGCGCGCGCTCAAGAACTCCGGCACGCGACTGATTGGCCCGAACTGCCCCGGCGTGATTACGCCGGGTGAGTGCAAGATCGGCATTATGCCGGGCCACATCCACAAGCGCGGCAACGTGGGTATCGTCTCCCGCTCGGGTACGCTGACCTATGAAGCTGTTGCACAAACAACGGCTGCGGGCCTCGGCCAAAGCACTTGTATCGGTATCGGGGGTGACCCGGTAAACGGCACCAACTTTATCGATTGTCTTGATATGTTCCTTGGTGATGATGAAACCCATTCGATCATCATGATCGGTGAAATCGGCGGCTCTGCGGAAGAAGAAGCGGCTGAATTCCTCAAGGCGAGCAAGACCAAAAAGCCGGTTGCTGGCTTTATTGCTGGTCGTACCGCACCTCCTGGCCGTACGATGGGCCACGCTGGTGCGATTGTATCCGGTGGTCAGGGCGGTGCCGAAG
Organism: Kordiimonas aestuarii; assembly: GCF_025574465.1. GTDB lineage: Bacteria > Pseudomonadota > Alphaproteobacteria > Sphingomonadales > Kordiimonadaceae > Kordiimonas > Kordiimonas aestuarii. The sequence continues at coordinate 251,744 of NZ_JAOBPP010000018.1, read as the reverse complement.
ACAAGATCGAAGCAATGAAAAGCGCGGGTATCGTTGTTTCCGACAGCCCGGCTGCACTTGGTACGACGCTTCTGAAAGCCATCAACGGTTAAACCGTCACGAAGAGGGGCGCGGTGAAAAACACCGCGCCAGTTGCCCATGGGTGCAGATATGGACCGCATCGCCGCGCTTGAAGGCGTTAGCCCTCAGTTTGTTGAAACGCTGTATGATAAGTATTCCAAGGACCCCGGCTCTGTTGATCAGGGCTGGGCCGAATATTTTTCAGACCTTGAGGCGGGTGTTTCAAAATCCGGCCCCAGTTGGGCCCGTTCCGACTGGCCGCTTCGGCCAAACGATGATCTGACGACGGGCCTTGATGGCTCCGATATGTTCATTGAGGACAGCCGCCCGGCCAAGGACGCGGGCACGGCAGTCAGCCAGGCGGACGTTCGCGCTGCAACCATTGACAGTATCCGGGCTTTGATGATGGTGCGCACCTACCGGGTGCGTGGACACCTGATGGCCAATCTCGACCCGCTTGGGCTTGAGGAGCGTCCGGTGAACCCTGAGCTTAAGCCGGAAACATACGGCTTTGGTCCCGGTGACATGGACCGCAAGATTTTCATGGACGGTGTGCTTGGGCTTGAGACAGCTTCCGTTCGTGAGATCATCGATATTCTCAAGCGTACCTACTGCGCCAATCTGGGCGTTGAGTTTATGCACATCAACGACCCGGAGGAGAAAGCGTGGATCCAGCGCCAGATCGAAGGGCGTGACAAGGAAATCCAGTTCACCGACCGCGGCAAGATCGCCATTCTGAACAAGCTTATTGAAGCGGTTCAGTTCGAACGCTTCCTTGGCCGTAAATATACCGGAACCAAACGCTTTGGTCTTGATGGCGGTGAAGCCATGGTGCCCGCGCTTGAGGCGGTGATGAAAACCGGTGGCCAGTACGGTCTTGATGAGATTGTCATCGGCATGCCGCACCGGGGGCGGCTGAATGTTCTCGCTAACGTGATGCAGAAGCCCTACCGCGCTATTTTCAACGAATTCCATGGTGGTTCTTTCAAACCTGACGATGTTCAGGGCTCTGGCGACGTGAAATATCACCTTGGTACCTCGGCTGACCGCGAGTTTGACGGCAACAAGGTACACTTGTCGCTGAATGCCAACCCATCGCACCTTGAAGCGGTGAACCCGGTTGTGATCGGTAAAACCCGCGCCAAGCAGGAACAGAAAAAAGACACCAAGCGTCACACCACACTGTCCCTGCTGCTGCACGGTGATGCTGCGTTTGCGGGCCAGGGTATCGTTGCTGAGTGTTTCGGCATGTCCGGCCTGCGGGGTTACAACACGGGCGGCACGGTGCACTTCATTGTAAATAACCAGATCGGTTTCACCACCAGCCCACAATTCGCCCGCTCCAGCCCGTATCCAAGTGATGTGGCCAAGATGGTACAGGCGCCAATTTTCCATGTGAACGGCGACGATCCGGAAGCGGTGACATATGCATCGAAACTGGCGACGGAATTCCGCCAGACCTTCCGCCGCGATGTGGTGATCGACATGATCTGCTACCGCCGCTTCGGACATAACGAATCGGATGAGCCTGCATTTACGCAGCCGCTGATGTATGCCGCGATCAAAAAGCATCCGAGCGTGGTGAAGATTTATGCTGACCGTCTGATCGAAGAAGGCGTGATCACCGCCGAGAAGTTTGAGCAGATGGAAAACGAATTCGTCAGCTATCTTGAGGACGAGTTTGAATCCGCCAAGGAATACCGCGTAAACAAGGCTGACTGGTTCGAAGGAAAATGGGAAGGCCTTGGCCTTGCCGACAAGGACCACGAGAAGCGTCGAGCTCAAACCGGTGTGGCAGAGATGATGCTGCGCGAAGTGGGCGAAATCATCACCAGCGTACCGGAAAAGTTCAACATTCACCGCACGCTCAAACGGGTGCTTGAGAACAAACAGCAGATGTTTGAAAACGGCGCCGGTTTTGACTGGGCAACGGCTGAGGCGCTGGCGTTTGGCACCTTGCTGCGTGAAGGGTATGGCGTTCGTCTTTCGGGGCAGGACTGTGGCCGGGGTACGTTCAGCCAGCGTCATGCTGTCTTTGTCGACCAGAAGACCGAGGACCGTTACATCCCGTTGCAGACGGTGAATGACAACGCGCAGTTCACAGTGCTGGATAGCCATCTGTCGGAATTCGGGGTTCTGGGGTTTGAGTATGGCTACTCAATGGCGGAGCCAAATTCGCTCACGCTGTGGGAGGCGCAGTTCGGCGATTTTGCCAACGGTGCCCAGATTATTATCGACCAGTTCATCTGTTCGGCGGAGGCCAAATGGCTTCGCATGTCGGGCCTCGTGCTGCTGCTGCCGCACGGGTATGAAGGGCAGGGGCCTGAGCACTCTTCCGCGCGGCTCGAACGCTACTTGCAACTGTCTGCCGAAGACAACTGGCAGGTGGTGAACTGTACGACCCCGGCAAACTATTTTCACGTGCTGCGGCGGCAGATGCATCGGGCTTTCCGCAAGCCACTGGTGATCATGACGCCGAAGTCGCTGCTCAGGCACAAGCGCTGTACGTCGGAGCTGGCTGATTTTGGCCCCGGTTCGCAGTTCCACCGGGTTTTGTGGGATAGCGCTGAAACGCCGAATGGCGGTTCGATCACACTCAAGAGCGACGACAAGATCAAGCGTGTCGTCCTATGTTCCGGCAAGGTCTACTATGACCTGCTGGAAGAGCGCGACAAGCGCGAGCAGGATGACACATACCTGTTGCGTGTGGAGCAGCTCTACCCGTTCCCTGAGCGGGCAATCAAAATGGAGCTGCAGCGCTTCAAGAACGCTGAAAGCATCGTCTGGTGTCAGGAAGAGCCGCGCAACATGGGGGCGTGGTTCCATATCCATGAACCACTTGAAGACGTACTAATTGATCTTGAAATGACGTGCAAGCGGCCAGCATATGCAGGTCGTGCGGCGAGCGCGTCGACCGCAACCGGCCTCGCGTCCAAGCACGCGGCGCAGCAGGAAGCGCTCGTAAACGAAGCACTGACAAAATAGGATAAGGGTAGGAGCACACCCAATGGCAATCGAAGATATCAAAATCCCGCAGATGGGCGAGTCAGTCGCTGAAGGCACCATCGGCACTTGGCTGAAAAAGGTGGGCGACCGCGTCGAAGCGGATGAACCGATTGTAGAGGTTGAAACCGACAAGGTAGCAATGGAGGTGCCAAGCCCGGTGGCTGGCGTCCTTGTTGAGATCGTTGCGGAAGAAGGTGAAGACGTTGAGATCGGTGCGCTGATCGCCAAGGTCGATACCGAAGGCAAGGCCGACAGCGCGCCAAGTCCGGCACCAAAGGAAGAAAAAGCCGAGAAGCCTGAAAAGGCGGAAGCCAAGGAATCCGCGCCCAAGAAGGAAGAAAAGAAGGAAAGCGCCCCGGCGCCGAGCCCTTCTTCGTCCTCAAGCGATGAGCTGATGCCGATGTCACCAGCTGTGCGCCGCGTGGTTGAAGACTATAACCTTGACCCCGCCTCGATTGAAGGCACCGGCAAGGACGGGCGCCTGACCAAGGCGGATGTCATGAGCGCGATCGAAAGCGGCAGTGCCCGCACGCTGTCACAGCCTGCCGTTACGGCTAACACATCACCTGTTGCTGGCCCGCGTGAAGAACGCGTGAAGATGACCAGGCTGCGTAAACGCATCGCCGAGCGCCTGAAGGATGCACAAAACACTGCCGCCATGCTGACCACCTATAATGAGGTGGACATGACGGCGGTAATGGAAGCGCGCACCAAATACAAAGACCTGTTTGCGAAAAAGCACAACATCAAGCTTGGCTTCATGAGCTTCTTCACGAAGGCCTGCTGCCTTGGTCTCAAGGAAATACCGGCCGTGAACGCGCAGATTGATGGGGACGAGATTGTCTATCACAACTATGCCAACATTGGCGTCGCTGTGTCCTCGCCAAATGGTCTGGTTGTGCCGGTGCTCAAGGACGCGCAGGGCATGTCGTTTGCTGACACAGAGTTGTCGATTGCAAACTATGGCCGCAAGGCGCGTGACGGCAAGTTGACGGTTGACGACATGCAAGGTGGGACGTTCACCATCTCCAATGGCGGCATCTTTGGCTCATTGATGTCCAGCCCGATTTTGAACCCGCCACAGTCGGCTATCCTTGGGATGCACAAGATTCAAGAACGCCCGATGGCGATTGGTGGACAGGTTGTGATCCGGCCTATGATGTATCTGGCGCTTTCCTACGATCACCGCATCATTGATGGCCGTGAGGCTGTGACCTTCCTGGTTCGCGTGAAGGAAGCGCTTGAAGATCCAACCCGCCTGCTCCTTGACATGTAAGGCGGCCAGGCCGACTTGTGAGATAAATAGTGATGGGTGGGGCCGTGTTCTCCACCCTTTATTGCGATAAGAAGGGACATGAAATGTCTGACGTATTCGACGTAGTTGTCATTGGTGCTGGCCCCGGCGGTTATGTTGCCGCCATCCGTGCCGCGCAACTTGGTCTCAAGACCGCCTGTATCGACAAGCGCGACACCTTGGGCGGCACCTGCCTCAATGTGGGCTGCATGCCTTCCAAGGCGCTTCTCAATGCGTCGCATCTCTATCATGAAGCTGCACATGACCTTGGCAAGTTCGGCATCACCACCAAAGGGGTTTCTTTCGACCTCAAGGAAATGATGGCAGCCAAGGACAAGATTGTTGATGGGCTGACGGGCGGCATCGAGTTTCTGTTCAAGAAACACAAGATTACCTGGTTCAAGGGTACGGGCCGCATGACTGCGAAGGACAGCATTGAGGTTGACCTCAATGACGGCGGCAAGGAAACCATCAAAACAAAAAACACCATCATTGCAACAGGCAGCGACGTCGCAAGCCTGCCGGGCGTTGAGATCGACGAGAAAAAGATCGTCTCCTCCACTGGCGCCCTGAGCTTGCCCAAGGTACCGAAACATCTTGTGGTGATCGGTGGCGGGGTGATTGGGCTTGAACTTGGTTCTGTGTGGCAGCGCCTCGGCTCAGAGGTTACGGTTGTTGAGTTCATGGATCAGGTTTTGCCGGGCATGGATGGCGAAGTTCGCAAGACCTTTGGTCGCAGCCTTAAAAAACAGGGTATGAAGCTGAACCTGTCATCGAAAGTTACGTCGGTCGAAAAAACCAAGTCCGGCGTGAAGGTGACCTTCGAGCCCGTCAAGGGTGGTGACGCAACCACGATTGAAGCTGATGTGGTGCTGGTCTCCGTTGGGCGCCGTCCGTATACCGCCGGCCTTGGGCTTGAGACCGTGGGTGTGGAGCTTGACGACCGTTCCCGCATCAAGGTCAATCACGATTTCTCCACCAATGTCGCGGGTGTGTGGGCGATTGGCGATGTGATCGAAGGTCCGATGCTGGCGCACAAAGCGGAAGATGAAGGGGTCGCCTGTGCGGAGAATATTGCCGGACTCACGGGGTATGTGAACCACGACGTTATCCCGGGTGTTGTCTATACCTTCCCTGAGGTTGCCGCCGTTGGCAAAACCGAAGAAGAGCTCAAGGATGCGAAGGTTGATTACATCGCGGGCAAGTTTCCATTCACCGCCAATAGCCGGTCGAAAGCAAACCTGCAAACCGAGGGTTTTGTGAAGATTCTGGCGGACAAGAAAACTGACCGTGTGCTTGGTGTGCACATTATCGGTGCGGATGCCGGCAACATGATTGCGCAGGCTACGACAGCGATGGAATTTGGTGCATCAGCCGAAGACATCGCGCTGACATGTCATGCGCATCCCACCGAAACAGAAGCGGTAAAAGAAGCCGCCCTCGCGGTGCATAACCGAACTATACATATGTAGGTTTTACAATAAGTGTTAAGTGAAGAACCCCGGCTTATTTGGTCGGGGTTTTTATTTAAAATTTTAGATGTTTTTTGACTCGTTGCCGCAGACGTTTTATTTACAGGCTATTATTAATTTAGCTAAAATTGGCCCGTTCAGGCACATAGCGGACCGGCATCAGGCGTAGCTTAGCTGCTGTTGGGGAACAGTTGATGCAACGTAGAAAAATTGATTATGGCTCACTTAATGCGATGGTTGCGCTATCGAACGCGCAGCTTGGTCGCACCATCTGGCACTTCCTGCGTGAACAAGGGATTGGTGGAGGCCGCTTGGTAACAAGCGCCCGCGACGCAGTTGTCCGCATGGAAAGCGCGCGTTTCTCCCTGTTTTTTGTTGACTATGAACTGCCGGATTTCGGCGGTGTGGATTTCATTAAATTCATTCGCATGGTTGATGGTCCTATGTCCGAAGCCTTTGTGGTGATGGTCATTCCAAACCCGGATCGGGAAAAGGTCTGGGCGGCACGGGATGCTGGCGCCCATGAAATCCTCGGTCTGCCACTGACCGCCAAATTGTTGCATGCCCGCATGAACCATATGGTAGGCAACCCCAAGCCATTCATCCGCGCCACTTCCTATATCGGTCCCTGCCGAAGGCGTGAGGTGGTGAAAATCCACCATGGCGTCGAGCGACGCAAAAAGGATGATAGCGATCCACGTCGCATGCGTCGCGCGTCATAATTTTGGAAATAAATTCTACAATTGTTGAATTCTGCGCAGCAATGCCGTGAGTGGTGTTACGGCTATCTATGGTTTATGTAACGGGTTTCATGATATTTTTCCTAAATAAGCTTTTGACGTAATAAGAAAAAAATACTAATCGGACATCGGCGGATATGAAGCGGCGGGGGCCGCGTTACAGAGTATTCAGCGCCGCGCATTCGCGTGCTCAGGGGGACTATTTTGACGACATAGATCGGCATGAATTACAGCGCTATGCATGCGCTGGTGGCTTTGTCGAACAAGCAGCTAGGTGAAACTCTCTGGCATTATCTGAAGGAATTTGGTGCAGGCACGGTACAGCTTGTATCCACCCCTGAGGACGCTGAGCACCGGATGAGCGAGTTCACGTTTACACATTTTTTTATCGACTATGACCTGGGGGTAAACGGCGGTGACGACTTTGCCAAATTCATCCGAATGTGCGATGGCCCAATGGCCGAAGCTGCAATCGTCATGATCATGCCACAGCCGAGCGCCGATAAAGTTTATGGCGCGCGTGATGGTGGCGTGAATGAGATTCTAGAGCTGCCACTTACAGCCAGGCAACTGTATAGCCGACTGAAATATATCGCGGCGCACCCCAAGCCTTTTGTGCGCGCAGGCGCCTATATAGGCCCGTGCAGGCGGCGGGAAGCAATGAATGTATATCACGGTACGGAGCGGCGTTCATTGGGGCGGCACGCGGGCGCCAGTCGTCGCGCGGATCAGCTCGCTTTGGTCCAGGCCTGGTAGCGCTTACATACCGCCAAAGACCTGGCTTGAAGCCAGTATGGTCAGGGTCATGAAAATGAATGGCATGAAAGCAACGCCGGGGTCGCCCGCATTTGAGCGCATTGCACTGATAAATGCCAGCGTCGCGCGCAGGCTGAAAATCGCGGTCGCGAGACTGATCAGGCCGGTGCCCATCACCATCACGGCGTCACCCTGATAGGACGGGTAGATCAAATAAGCCGCAAGCACCAGCATCAGGCTGAAAAGGGTCATGGCACCATAAAGTGCGGTCAGAGCCCAGCCGCGGAAACGATCAATATTTGGGGTTTCTGGCGGCAGTGACACGTGGAATTCTCCCTTTCAGTCTTGGTATTGGTTGCCGCCGTGGGGTCATGCCCGGCGGAAGGCCTTATCATACACATCAAGCAGACGCGCGCTATCGACTTCTGTGTAAACCTGTGTGGCCTTGAGGTCCGCGTGGCCCAAGAGTTCCTGAATAGTGCGCAGGTCGCCGCCGCGCGACAGGAGGTGGGTGGCAAAACTGTGACGCAGGGCATGGGGGGTCGCGCTTTCCGGCAGGCCGAGGACGGCGCGGACCTTCTGCATCGCCAGCTGCACCGCGCGTGGGCTCAACCGCCCGCCACGTTTGCCCACGAACAGGGCATCGTCCGAATTGCCCAGGGCAAAGGGGCATAATTTTCTGTACAGTCCAATGGTGTCACGCACCGCGGGTAATACGGGTACCACGCGTTCCTTGCCGCGTTTGCCGGTGATACGCATGGTATCGCCGGAAGGGACGTCACCAACGTTCATCGACAGGGCTTCCGCTATCCGGAGGCCGCAGCCGTAAAGCAGCGCGATCACGGCGGTGTCACGCGCGGCAATCCAGTCCTCCTCCGCGAGGTCACCGATGCTTTCCATCACCGTGCGCGCGCCTTCTTCCGTTAAAGGGCGTGGCACGCGATGTGGCAGCTTTGGTCCCTGAATGGCTTTGATGGCGTCATTCTCAATGCCTTCGTTGCGCGCGAGGAAGCGGTAGAAGTTGCGAACGGTGGAAAGCGCCCGGGCGGTGGACCGTGCGCCGACACCCGACCCACGCTTGCTGGCAAGGAAAGCACGAAAGTCCCGCACACTCAGGCGGGCAAATGTGCGGGGGCTGATGGTGTCGCCCGTATGGCCAGCGATAAAACCGATAAAGCCTGCGAAATCGCGGCTGTAGCCGTCCAGTGTGTGGGCGGAAACCCGCCTTTCGCTTTCGAGATACCGGCGCCAGCGCATCACAAGCGCCGCCGCGTCGCCGTCAAGGCCGATGAGCAGGGTTTCGGTGTCGAGTGCGTTTATTTTCATGGGCTCAGGTGTGTGGGTAGCGCAACCGGCCGAGGAAGCGGCTGAGTGACGGCGCGTTCGCACAGGCTTCGCGCGCCCTGAACTTGGCTTTTTCGAACTGCATGACATTCTCAATGCGCCGGTCGAGGAAAGCCCATGTGTCTTCAAAGCCCTCGGATTCGTCGTTCAGCCAGAAAAGCAAGGTTGAACTGTAGACCGCGAGCAATGACGCACGTTTGGTGTACCAGTTATGATCCGTCGATGTATCGCCACAGGCGCGCCAGATAACATCGCACGTGCGCCAGCCAGCTTTCGCGCCTTTAGCTATGTTTTGTGGCAATGCATGGACAGCGACACCACGTTTAACGGCTTCGCGGTGTGTGGTGGCCTGCTCAAACCGCGTGCGTACAGCGACGGTAATGCGGTCGCGAATGCGCATGTTCATAAGGTCAAGGGCGGCGAGCGCAGTCGCCATTTTTTTGTCGGCCAGCACCAGATGGGCTTCAAGCGCTTCCATTGCGCCGCCGGGAAAGGCCAGTTCTGCCATCTCTGAGCTGACGCCGATGTCTTCAGCGGCGTGGCATAAGGCCTTGTCGCTCCAGCCGTCAAAGGGCACATGGTCAAGCATGGCATCCAGAAGCGGTTCACGAAGTTCAAGCGGTGTCTTGTCGTTCTTCATCATCTTCATCCGTTTTGACCATCATAGCACAGCTTGGTGCCGCTTTCATCTTAGCCGAATCCCTATCACGGAAACCAGGCTTGGGCGAGGGGCATGTTGCCGCAAGCTGGTTTTTACCCGCCGTCTGTGTTATGCTTTTTGCAATGTTCCAAACCAAATGCGGCGCGAAGCGTTGGGCCGCAACGGTTTGTTGTGTGAAAATGACTTGTGCGCCGGGGGGCGCTCTGCTATAGGCCTGTTGCCCTATGGTGCGACCCCGATGTCCCGCACTATAAATTTTGGCTTTAGAAAGGAAGGTGTAACCCATGGAGGTTACCGTTCGGGATAATAATGTGGACCAGGCTCTTCGTGCGCTGAAAAAGAAACTTCAGCGCGAAGGCGTGTACCGCGAAATGAAAATGCGTCGGTTCTACGAGAAGCCATCTGAAAAGAAGGCTCGTGAACAGGCTGCAGCCGTTCGCCGTGCTCGCAAGCTTGAGCGCAAGCGCCTGGAGCGCGATGGTCTGGTAGTAAAAGGTCGTTAAGTCGTCCTTTGACAGATACGCAAAAAAACAAAACCCCTTAAGGTCGTGCCTTAGGGGGTTTTTCTTTGCCTCAAGGCGCGCCTAGTATCCATGGGGGGGCGGCAGGCTCAAAAGTAGTCTTGGTTCGCCGCGGTCTTTGTCTGTCTTGAGGTAATAGTTGCCGTAGGGGCTGCGGGCGATGCGTAGGGCCAACTTGCTGCCCTCCTGGCCCGTGACCAGAAATTCGAAGCGCCCGCAGCGTACGCCCTCAACAGCATCCTCAAGCGGTATTTTCCAGATCGAGCCATCATACGATTTGCCGCACAAATGGGTGACGGTTTCAAACGCATTACGGCCTTCGGTTTTGCACACGGCGGTCACATCATAACGACTGGGCATTCCTGTCCTCTTGAATGCAATTGGTCCTGATAATGCCTGATGTCTGGATAGGTATTTTGCCTGAATAGTCACTATACCCGGCAAGCCTTGCGGGATTATTACGAACAGCCGGGCATTTGAGGAAAAGTTTAAAAGTTTGGTGGGCTAAATTCTCAAAGAAAAAGGGCGGCCCCGCAAGGAACCGCCCTGAGTTTTCTTAAGGCTATCGTTGTTGTATCAGGCTGTCCTGATTCTTTGCCCAGGCCTTAGCCGAGGTCAAATTTGATACCTTGTGCGAGGGGCAGTTCGCGGCTGTAGTTGACGGTAGATGTCTGGCGGCGCATGTAAGCACGCCATGCGTCAGATCCACTTTCGCGGCCGCCGCCGGTTTCTTTCTCGCCGCCAAACGCGCCGCCGATCTCGGCACCGGATGTACCGATGTTCACATTGGCGATGCCGCAGTCGGAGCCCGTGGCGGAGATAAAGGTTTCCGCCTCGCGCACATCCGTGGTGAATATCGCGCTTGAGAGGCCCTGCGGTACGCCGTTCTGCATCGCAATGGCGTCATCGAGGTTTTTGTATTTCACGATATAGAGGATCGGCGCGAAGGTTTCTTCGCGCATGCTTTCCGTTTGGCTGTCCAGTTCCACAATCGCCGGGTTCACATAATAAGCACCTGGATAGTCGTCCGCCAGCGCGCGTCCACCACCGGTGATGGTCGCCCCTTCACCGCGCGCGGCTTCAAGCGTTTTTTCCATGTTCTTGAACGAGGCTTCGTCGATCAGGGGGCCAACAAGCGTACCGGACTTGAGCGGGTCCCCAATACGGATGCTGGAATATGCTTTCTTGAGTTGCGGCACCAGCGTGTCATACACGTCTTCATGCACAATCAGGCGGCGGGTCGATGTGCAGCGCTGGCCGGCAGTACCCACGGATCCGAACACGATGCCCGGGATCGCCATCTCAAGGTCTGCGCTTGGGGCCACAATAATGGCGTTGTTGCCGCCAAGCTCAAGGATGCACTTGCCGAAGCGCTCGGCAACGCGCGGGCCAACCTGGCGGCCCATGCGCGTGGAACCCGTGGCAGAGATCAGCGGGACACGCTTGTCGTCGACCATGCGTTCGCCAATGTCGCGCATGCCGATGATGACGGAGGACAGGCCTTCCGGTGCATCGTCGCCAAATTTCTCGATCGCGCGCTCAAGGATTTTCTGGCACGCGAGCGCGGTCATTGGGGTTTTCTCCGACGGTTTCCAGATGATCGGGTCACCGCACGCCAGTGCGAGTGCGGAGTTCCACGCCCATACGGCCACAGGGAAGTTGAAGGCGGAGATAATACCCACGGGGCCAAGCGGCTGCCAGTATTCCCGCATGTGGTGGCCGGGGCGTTCGCTTGCGATGGTCAGGCCGTAAAGCTGGCGGGAAACGCCAACGCCGAAGTCGCAGATGTCGATCATCTCCTGTACTTCGCCTTTGCCTTCTTCGTAGATCTTGCCGCATTCAGCGGAGACGAGGGCACCCAGCGGGTCCTTGTATTTCCTCAGCTCCTCACCCAGCAGGCGCACAAGCTCACCCCGGCGCGGGGCTGGTACGGTGCGCCATTTCTTGAAGGCCTCAGCCGCCTTGGCGATTTTGGCGTCTACGGTTTCAGCCGTGTCCATTTTTACTTTGCCCATCAGGCCGCCGTTGATTGGCGAATAAACCTCGAGGTCGCCATTTTCAAAAGCGCTTGGCTTGATGTCCAACTCGTTCAGGATGTCAGCAACACGTGCCTGCATCAGTACTCTCCTTGGGTGTTCGTGTGAGTGTCTGTTTATTTTTTAGTTCTGAGACCCGATAGCGTGGCCGTGGGGCCGATAGCTTCCGGGTCTACCATGATCTCGATGAGGGCGGGCCGCCCGCTCTCCAGCGCTGCCATCAGGGCTGGCGCAAAGGCGTCGGTGTTCTCGACGCGGGCCGCAAAAGCACCAAAGCTTTCCGCCAGTTTGACAAAGTCCGGGTTTGTGAGGTCGGTCGCCGATACCCGCGCCGGATAGTCGCGTTCCTGATGCATACGGATGGTGCCATACATGCCGTTATTGAACACGAGGAAAATGACATTTGCACCATAACGTGCTGCGGTCGCCAACTCCATCGCGCTCATCATGAAACAGCCGTCGCCCGCGCAGGCCACGACGGTCTTCTCCGGGTTGACAATCTTGGCGGCAATGGCCGCCGGTACGCCGTAGCCCATGGCGCCTGACGTGGGCGCAAGCTGGGTCGGGAAATCGCGGTAGCGGTAAAAACGGTGTAGCCATGCGGCATAATTACCCGCGCCGTTACAGAAGATGCTGTCCGCGGGCAACCGTTCCCGCATGTGTTTATAAAGTGCAGCCAGCTTCACGTCGCCCGGGTTATCGGTCGGGGTGGTCCACGCCTCAAACGCGGCCCGGGCCTCTTTGGTGCCTTCTGCCCACTTGTCGCTGCCTGTCAGTTTCATGCTGGCAAGTAGTGGCGCGATGGTTTTCGGGCCTGCATTGATGGCAAGCGTCGGGTGGTACACCCGGCCGAGCTCTTCCGCGCCCTGATGCATGTGAATAAGTTTTTGTTTCGGTACCGGAACAGATAGCCGTTCATAACCGCCGGTGGTCATCTCACCCAGTCGGGGGCCAAGCACCAAGAGCACATCTGCGTCCTGCATGCGTTTCACCAGTGCCGGGTTTGCGCCGATGCCCATGTCACCGATATAGTTCGGGTGGTTGTTATCAAACCGGTCCTGGCAGCGAAAGGATACCGTCACGGGCAGGTTGTTGTTCTCGGCAAACACTTGCGCCTGTGCGGCGGTTTCCTTGGTCCAGCCGCTACCGCCTAGCATCACCAAGGGGCGTTCGGCTCCTTCCAGCAAGCGTTTGAGTTCAGCCATGTCATCTGCACCCGGATGCGCGATTGCGGGTTTATAGGCGATCTGCTCCTGCGGGTCACACAACTGACGCAGCATATCTTCCGGCAGCGCAAGCGCCACGGGGCCGGGGCGTCCTGATGTGGCGACACGGTAGGCACGGCCGACATATTCGCTGATGCGTGACGCATCGTTGATCTCGGCGGTCCATTTGGTCACTTCCGATAGGAAACGCCGATAGTCGATTTCCTGAAACGCCTCGCGCTCCACCTGATCAGCCGCCACCTGCCCGATGAACATGATCATCGGCGTGCTGTCCTGAAACGCGGTGTGCAGGCCAATGGAAGCATGTGTTGCCCCAGGCCCGCGGGTGACAAAGCAGATACCCGGTTTACCGGTCATCTTGCCGTAGGCTTCCGCCATGTTGGCGGCCCCCGCTTCGTGGCGGCACGTAATGAACTTCAGCCGGTCTTCCGCATCGTGAATGGCGTCAAGCGCGGCGAGGTAACTTTCACCTGGCACACCAAAGGCAATCTCGCTGCCATTTGCCAGCAGCGCGTCAATCAGCGCCTGCCCACCTGTTATTTGTGTTTTTGACAAAGCCGTCACCTTAAAGCTCAATATTTTCTGCTCGGATCGTAACCCCGGCATCTTTCAAACCACGCAGCCACCGTTTGGCTTCCATAGCATCCGTGAGCGCCGCGTGCACACCCGGCTCAAAGGCCCCGCGCCGAACCGCCTTGATCGCTTGTGCCACGGTCAGCGACACTGTCCGTGCCATCGCGGTCTGCCAGCCGCTGCCAACTTCGTCAAGCGCTAGTGAGGCCGACCATACGGTCTCGTCGTTCTCGTCGCGCGCCTTCAGGGCTACATAGAGCACCACACGGTCTTTTTCGTCATCGCCATAGCGGTGTTCCTGCCACAATTTTTCGGACAGCGCCTTAAGGCTCGCAGCATCGCCGTTTTCCACCTGCGTGAAAATATCGCTCCATGCGTCTTTCCAGCCGCCAAGGCGTAGCGTGCCGCGCACGAAGGTTTCGAGCCTGTCTTCACCATCAAGGCCGTATTCCCTGATATAGGGAATGCTGTTGCGGTTGGGGTAAACCTCAAAGGTTTCACCCGCCACCTCAAGCTCTGACACATCACGCCAGACTTTCTCGGTGACCTTTTCCTTGCCGTCTTCAATGCAGCGGGCGGGGTTGGTCAGCGCCTTGAGCACACCAAAGGGTGTCCAGGAGAATTTATAGGCAAAGCCGCCTTTTTCCGCCGGGATGCCACCACAGTGCGAGACAAAGTCTATCTTGTAGCCTTTACCCAGTACACCGGCGCCGCGTGCCGCGTCCACAAGGATATGGGCAAACAGGTGGTCGATACCGGGGTCAAGGCCGACCTCATTGACAAGGGCCACACCCTTGGCTTTCGCCCGCGCGTCGAGCGACGCCATGGCATCATCCACATAGCTGGAGGTCACAAGATGCGCGCCCACCTCAAGGGCGATATTGGCAACGGTGACATGCAGGGCAGCCGGCAGCATGGACACTACAACGTCACCGGTATTCAACTGGTCCTTGAACGCACTGAGCGATGTGTCTTCACCAAGGTCAAGCTGGCCAAAGCCAAGTGTTTTGCCTTCCGGCATCTGGGCCTGAAGCATGCTGGCGCGCCCATCCGTCATATCCCAGACGGTAACACCGTCCTGTTCGCTTGCCAGCGCCACAAGACCGGGGCCTGAAGCGAGACCCGCGCCAATCCAGTGAATGCGTTTTGTATCGGTCATAAAATTAAGAAGCCTTGCGTTTGTTGATCGTAGAGCAGGCGCGCTGGAATGCGGCGTCGCATGCAACCCAGACCGGATCGCCCTTACGGTTGCTCAAAGATTTTAGATACGGCAGCATCATGCCCGCGAACTCTATACTTGCCTCGGTCGGTAATAAAGAGGGCAGGTTGTCGACGGCGATCAGGTCAACGTTGCCGGACTGTGAGCGCGCGGCGATGGCCGGGGTTTTCCAGCAGGTCGGCGCGTCATACAGTGGTAGCGGGTTATAGTCACTGAACGGGTCGCAGGAGACATCGGAGATTACCTTCAATCGGCACTCTTCGGTGATGTGTTCCGGTGTCAGGAAAGGCGGGATCTTGTCTGCGACAAAAGCGCAGTTGATCAGGATGTCATGATCGAGGATTGCGTCGCGATCGAGCAGGTTGGTTTCCTCGCGCCCCCATCCTGTCACTTTGACGCCGTGGCGTTCGAGGATTTTGACCGCGCCTGTACCGCTGCGCCCCCGTGCGCCGATTACAAGTGCGGTTGGCGTGGTACCGTCTATGGCCTTGCTGGCGATCAGGGCGTCAAGTGCCTTGGCGCTTTCAAAAGGTGTCAGGCCCTCGTTGATGGCAGATGGCTTGCCTGCTTTCTGGTCGTACCACTGCATCAGCGCAAGCGCGGCGCCCATATAACCCGCCCAGAACCCGAAGGCTGCAACCCGGCGGCCGTCTTGACGGGTCATATATTCGATGTCGAGCAGCGACCCACCGCCCCGCAGGAAGCGACCCAGCAGGGTTTGCCAACCGCTTTGTTGCTTGTAGGCGTGGGCGAAGTAGATATGAGTGTGCTGAAGCGAATGTGGTGTCTCCGGCAGTTCCTTCAGCCCCAGGATGATGGCGTCCACGGGGGCGTTTTCCCATGCACCGGGTTCTGCCATCGCGCAGCCTGCGTCCGCATAGGCCTTATCACGCACGATTCGCTTGTCGGATTTCTCGACCACTACATTGACGCCTGCGGCGATCAGTTCTTTCGCGCCGTCAGGCAGCAAAGGTGCCCGCCGCTCGGTTTTCCGGGCTTCATCCCGAAGCCAAAGTGTCAATTTCGACATCCCACCACTCACTTACATTATTCCGTCCCTTTATGAACTCTAGCCGTGAATGTGCCGGTTCTAAATAGCGATTTGGCATATTTAATCCGTTAATTTAACGGTTTATGTTGTTTTTTGCCGGTAAAATGACAATGGTGAAAAGACCGTATTTTACCATGGCAGGAGACCGGGTTTTGGACGCGACCGACCAGAAATTATTGAAGCTTTTGACCGTGAACAGCAGGGAGGCGACTTCGTCGCTGGCGCGCAAACTCGGGCTTTCGCGCTCAACGGCTCAGGACCGAATAGGCAAGTTGATTGATCGCAAGATCATTGCCGGCTTTACCGTCAAGCAACATGAGGAATATGAGGGCAAACTGATTTCCGCCCATGTGCTGCTGTCCATTGACCAGAAATACGCCCAGCAGGCGATCGGCATGATGAAAACACATGCCCCGATCAAGACACTTTATGTCGTGAGTGGTGAATATGACCTGATCGCCATCGTAAAGGCCCCTACCATGGAAGAGATTGATCAGACGCTTGATTTCATCCTCGCGATCAATGGTGTGATGAAAACCAACACTTCGCTTGTGCTGTCGGCCAAGAAGGAAAGCTGATACGCCTAGAATGTCAGGGTAAACTTGGCGCCGCCGCCGTCCCGTTCACCCACGCTGACGCTGCCGCCGTGCGCGATCATTACCTGGCGTGTCAGGGCCAGGCCGACACCGCTGCCGTCCCGCTTCGTGGTAAAAAACGGCACGAAAATCTTCTTGGCGATATCCGCCGGAATACCGGGCCCATTGTCGGCAATTTCAACGATGACATGGCCACGCCGGTTCAACCTCGCAGAAAGGTGCAGGGCAGCATGTTCGCGCCCGGCCATGGCTTGCTCGGCGTTCTGCAGCATGTTGATCAATACCTGTTCGATCATATCGCGGTCGGCTGCGATATCCAGTTCCTCGGGCTCTATGGCGATGGAGAAACCAATGTTTTTCTCGTCCCACTCCAGCGTCGCAACCTTGGCGACACTTTGGAAAAGATCATCAAGGCGGACAAGGCTTTTCTCCGGGGGTGGCAGGCGGGTAAGGCGGCGGTAGCTTGATACAAATTGCATCAGGCTGTCTGAGCGCCGGGCCACCGTCTCCACCGCGTCTTTGACGTCGCCAAGTTCTTCAACCAGTTCCTCATTACCCTTTAGCTTGTCGGATACATCCTCAACGAGGTCGACTGCGGTTTTGGCAAGGCTTGCCACTGGTGTGATGGAATTCATGATCTCGTGGGTCAGCACACGAACAAGGTCCTGCCATGCCTGAAGCTGTGCAATATCCAGCTCGCTCTGGATGTTTTGCAGGCTGACCAGTTTTTCGCTGTGGCCGCCGATGATGATCTGGGTCGCGGCCAGCGCCAGCTGTTGGCTCATATCGTCGCTTGTGAAGGTGGCGAGGCGTTTTTCGCCGGCTTCAAGGCCACGCACCTGCTTGGCGAATTCTTCTCCAAACTGGTCAAGGTCGCGGATGCGAGTCACATGTGCACTGCCGAACATGCGGCGCGCGGCATTGTTCCACTGTGTGACGCTGCCGTCGGCGTGGATCGACATCAAAGGCACAGGGACATGTTCCACCAGCGCCTTCAGGTGTCTTAGTTCGGCTTCCTGATTGGAGCGCGCCGCCTGAAAACGGTTGAGGATGTCCGTGAAGGTTTCTCCCAGCTCACCAAAACCGGCACCCAGCTTTTGCAGGTTGAAACGCTGGCTGAAATCGGCATAACGTGCGGCGTCGAGAAAACGGGAAATTTCCGCATTGGTTTTGGAGACAAAGTGGAATACCTCCCACGTCTGTCCAGCTACGACAAAAAACACCAGCAGGGTTGCCGCGTGGTAGCCGGGTACCGCGACAAGATATGTCAGCGCAAGCAGCGACATCATGATAAGCGCCAGCCTGCCCGCTAGCATAAGGCTGAATTTTTTAAAGCCCATGCTTTTCCATCCTTCTATAGAGCGCTGCGCGGGTCAGGCCCAAATCCTTTGCCGCATGGCTAATGTTATAGCGGTGTTTTTTCAGCGCCTCTTCGATCGCGCGACGCTCCAGGCGCTCAAGGTTCAGGTCTGCGTCGGGCTCGTTTTCGCTAGACTTCGCATCGGCTTTCACATCGGCTACGTCGCCAGCCTGATTTGGTTGGGAATCGAGCTGGAAGTCCTCTGCCTCAAACTCGGGGCCTTCCGAAAGAATGACCGCGCGCTCAATAGCGTGCCTGAGCGCGCGTATGTTACCTGGCCAACTGTATCTCCTAAGGGCATCAAGGGCCTCCGGGGACAGGCTTTTGGCGGCCTTGCCATATTTGCGCGCATAAAAGGCAATGTAATAGTCCGCGAGCTCCGGCACGTCGTCGGGCCGGGCCCGCAGGGGAGGCAGGGTGACCTCCACCGTATTGAGACGGAAGAGCAAGTCCTGCCGGAAAATATCTTCGTCCCGCAGCTTTACAAACGGTACGTTGGTGGCGGCGATCACCCGGACATCGATGGGAATGGACCGGTCCGACCCCACAGGGGTGACATGCCGTTGCTCGAGTACAGTCAAAAGCTTGGCCTGCAGATGCAGGGGCAGGTTGCCGATTTCATCCAGAAACAGCGTGCCGCCGTTTGCCGCCTGCAACCTGCCGACCCGGTCATCCCGTGCGTCCGTAAAGGCCCCCTTCTTGTGGCCGAACAATTCACTTTCAAACAGGCTTTCGGTCACGGCCCCCAAATCCACGGACATGAACACCTTGTCCGCGCGCAGGGACCGCCGATGCAGTTCCCGCGCGATCAGCTCTTTACCCGTGCCGTTTTCTCCCAAAATAAGGACATTGGCATCGGTAGGGGCCGAGCGGTCCACCATCGACATCACGTCGCGCATGGCGGCGCTTTGGCCGAGGATGGGCTGTTTCGGTTCGCTGACAGCGCGCACAAGGGTGCGGTTGGTTTTTTTCAGTTCCTCCGCTTCGGACCGGCTGCGGCGCAGCTTCACGCTGGCGGAAAGCGTGGCGACCACTTTCTCGTTCTGCCATGGCTTGGCGATGAAGTCGGTCGCCCCTTTTTTCATGGCGTCCACGGCGACATTGACGCCGCCGTGGGCCGTGATCATCACCACAACCGCTTGTGGGTCGATTTCCAGGATGCGGGACAGCCAGAAAAAGCCTTGATCACCAGAGCTTTCGCCCGGGCCAAAGTTCATATCAAGCAGAATGGCGTCAAAATTCTGGCCGGCCATCAGCTCTTCAATATGTTCGGGTTTGTTGCAGGTAACCACCGAGCCATAGTGGCGTTTCAGCAGCAGTTTTCCTGCGACAAGAATGTCCTCATCATCATCGACAATCAGGATTTTACCGTCCTTGCTCGCCATGGTTTTGTGCCTCGCTTGTCTGTTGGTTTTGTTGTCCGATACCGTACACAGCGTGTTCGATTTCGTACAGTATTTTGTGTTCGATACCGTACACATGATTATAAAATTATTCAAAATCAATGCGTTATATTGTGGCACGGACTTTGCGGATAGACCCACTACAGGGAAAACGCCGGAAACGGATGACAGCAAATGGGTACAGTGACCGATATGGAACATAAGAAAAAGACAGACCAGACGATCTCGATGCATGGCGGGCAGGCCCGCACCTCAGGAGGGGCTGTATCAGGGTCGGGCATGGACCGCAGGGTCGAGAAGAAAAAAACGCCTTGGAAAACAGTAGGGATTGCCGCGGGGGCCATCGGCCTTGTGGCGCTTATCGCAACCGTGGTGATGGACGCCTCTGGCGGCCGGAGCTTCAAGGTGAATGAAGGCCGCGTCGTAATCTCCGAGGTTACCGAGGGCACGTTCGAGGATTTCATTCCTGTCCGGGGCCGGGTAACACCGCTGAAAACGGTCTTCCTTGATGCTATCGAAGGAGGCCGGGTTGAGCGGGTGTTGGTTGAAGACGGCACCATGCTTAAAAAAGGTGACCTGATTGTCGAGCTTTCGAACACCACCCTTCAGCTTGAGGTAACGCGCAACGAAGCACTCGTGACCGAGCAGCTTAACAACATGCGCTCAATCGAGCTGAGCCTTGAGCAGAACCGGCTTGAGCATAAACGCAATCTTGTTGAACTTGATTATCAGATCAAGCGCCTGGAGCGGCAAGTGCAGCGCGAGCGTGAGCTGATCAAGACCAACGCCGTATCGCAGTCCAAGCTTGACCAGACCGAAGACGAGCTTGCCTATTACCGTGCCCGTCGGGCGGTAACGCTGGAAAGCCAGGCGACAGACGCCCGTATGCAGGAAACCCAACTGGCGTTTCTCAAGAAGTCTGGCGCGCAACTTGAGGCAAGCCTTGAGTTTGCCCACAAGAACCTCGAGGCGCTGAATGTGCGCGCACCGGTGGCCGGCAAGCTTTCGGGCTTTAATGTCGAGGTTGGCCAAAGCGTTACGCGGGGTGGTCGTCTGGGCCAGATTGATGACCCTGAAAACTACAAGCTTGCAGCGATGATCGACGAATTTTACCTCGGCCGTGTTGACCTTGGGCAGGAAGCACTGTTTGAGCGCGGGGGCGATGATTACCGCATGTCCATTGCCAAGATTTATCCGCAGGTATCCAATGGCCAGTTCGAGGTGGATTTTGTTTTTGAGGGCGAACAGCCTGATGGCATCCGTCGAGGCCAAACCCTGCAGGCCAAACTGACACTCGGTGACGCGACAAAAGCAACCCTCATCCCGAACGGCGCCTTCTATCAGGACACCGGCGGCAACTGGGTCTTTGTTGTAACGCCAGAGGGTGACCAGGCCGTGAAGCGCACGGTGCGCCTTGGCCGCCGCAACTCCCGCTATATTGAAGTTCTTGACGGACTTGAAGTGGGCGAGCGGGTCGTCACCTCACCTTATACCAGTTTTGTGGAAATGGACCGCCTCAAGCTGGGTGAAGAATAAACACGGTCCGAGACATGACGCGAGGCGTGCCCGGGTAGTTTAGCGAGAAGTATGGGGCTGCCCGGGCCCGACAAATATTACAAGGCCCCTGGCAAGAAATTTGGGGCAACGAGGAAAGGAACACGGAATGCTGAAACTTCATAATCTCTCCAAGGTTTACCGCACGGATGAGGTGGAAACCGCCGCGCTCAATAGCGTGAATATTGAAATTGAAAGCGGTGAATTTGTCGCCATCATGGGCCCATCGGGTTGTGGTAAATCCACACTGCTGAATATTGTTGGTATGCTCGATACGCCCTCAAGTGGCGATTATGTTTTCATGGGCGAGAATGTGGCGCGCTATAGCGAAGCCAAGCTGTCCAACATCCGTAAACAGAACATCGGTTTTATTTTCCAGAGCTTCAATCTGATCGACGAACTGTCGGTGGAAGAGAATATCGAACTGGCGCTTCTTTACCACAATATCCCGGCCAGCGAGCGTCGTGCCCGTGTTGAACGTGTGATGGACAAAGTGGGCATCGCACACCGCGCCAAACATATGCCAAGCCAGCTTTCCGGTGGTCAGCAGCAGCGTGTTGCCGTAGCCCGTGCGGTGGTGGGGGACCAGGCCATGATTCTGGCGGATGAGCCGACCGGTAACCTCGACAGCGCCCACGGTCAGGAAGTGATGGAAATGCTGCAAGCACTTAATGAGGAAGGCACAACCATCGTTATGGTGACGCACAGCCCGGCACATGCCGACTATGCCCGCCGTACCATCAATCTCTTTGACGGCCATGTGGTCACAGAAAACCTGCGCGCAGCGGTCTAAGAACCGCCCATAAAAATAAGCGCCCATAAAAATAAAGACGACAGCGGGAGGAACCAATGTTCCAGAACTATATAAATGTGGCACTGAGAAACTTGTTCAAACACAAGCTCTACAGCGCCATCAATATCATCGGTCTTGCTGTAGGCCTCGCGGCCTGCATCATGATCATGCTATTTGTGCGTGACGAGCTTTCCTATGACAAACACTGGTCCAACGCGGACAGTATTTACCGGCTGAACACAACATTCAGCCCTCCGGGTCGTGAACCCTTTGTCACCGTCATGGCGCAGGGGCCGACCAAAGCCGCCCTCAAGAACTATTTTCCTGAGGAAGTGGGCGCAGTAACGCGCTTCAACGGCATGCGCGTCATTATGCAGAAGAATAATGATATTTTCAGCGAGTCCCTGATGTGGACGGACCCTGAAACGGTGGATATCTTTGATTTTGATGTCGTCGCCGGTGACTTGCGGCAAACCCTGAACGACAACGCAAGCCTTGCGATCAATGAAACATTTGCGCGCAAGTATTTTGGCGATGCCGACCCTATTGGTGAGACGGTCACTCTTAGCGTATGGAGCCTGAAGCGCGATTACCGCATCGGGGCGGTATACAAAGACCTGCCACACAATACCGTGCTTGAATTCCAGGGCATGGCAATGATTGACGAAACCGACTTTGCCGACCAAGGCTGGGAATTTGCAGAATGGTTCAGTGTCAACAACTATGTTTACTTCACCTTGAAGGATGGCGCTTCGATCGAGACGATCAACAGCCGTCTTAATGCGTTCGCCGATCAGCACATTCAGGTACCGGCAAGCGTTGAAGGTGGCAAGGCGTCTGACTATGTGGCGTATTCCACCCAGCCCATTACCAGGATTCAGCTTGATCCCGCGGGCGCGCGCGACGGCGAGATGAAGCCCACTGGCAATATGACGACGGTGCTGACATTTTCTGCCATTGCCGGGCTTATTTTGTTGATCGCCTGTATCAACTTTATGAACCTGGCGACGGCAAAATCCACCCAACGGGCAAGAGAGGTAGCACTGCGCAAGGTGTTGGGAGCGAAGCGTCGCCAACTGGTTATCCAGTTCCTTGGCGAATCTGTGCTTGTTGCGCTGATAGGCCTTGTGTTTGGCGTTGTTCTTGTGGAGACGCTACTGCCTGCGTTCAACGATTTTGTAGATAAGCAACTGGTGTTCAATTATCTGGACGGGATGACGCTGGGGATACTCTTCGGGCTTATCGTCATTGTCGGCATGCTGGGCGGTGTCTATCCCGCGCTGATCCTGTCCGGCTTTCGTCCGGCATCTGTGCTCAAGGCCAACAAGTCAGCTGAATCGAGCGGCTCGGCTCGGCTCCGCAGCGTCCTTGTCGTCATGCAGTTTGCCATTTCGATAGCGCTTATCGTGTCAACAGGAGTTGTGTACGGGCAAAAAATATATGCAACCAACATGGACCCTGGCTTCAACAAGGATAACCTGCTTGTGGTGCGCAATACCGGCCGGTCTGGCGCTGTTGATAAGCGCGAGGCTTTCAAGGAGCAGGTCAAGCGCCTGCCCGGCGTTACCAGTGCCGCCTTCTCTAGCGACTCTCCATCCAGCGGGAATGAAAGCAACAGCATGGTTGTCATTCCCGAGGAAGAGGGCGAACGGTCGGAATTGATCGGTGTTTACCGTGTCGATTATGAATTTTTCGATACGTATCAGATCGACTTTCTGGCTGGTCGTCCCTACAGCCGTGCCCATGCGCTGGATGTCATGCCAAATGGTTTCACCGCAGAAGAGGGGGCTTTGCTTCAGGGTAATCTGATTGTGAACGAGGCAGCACTGCGCCGCTTCGGCTTCGCGTCACCTCAATCGGCAATTGGCCGCGTGGTAAAAAGCTCTGTTGGTAATGGTCGCAGTGCAGAGTTCACCATTGTGGGCGTGGTGCGAGATATCAAGTTCCAGTCCCTGCGCGAGAAAATGCGGCCAGAAATGTATCAGCTGGCAGAGTTTGGCTTTTCCAATCTCAATGTCCGTTTTGATGGTACTGCGACCGAGATTGTCAGCCAGATCGAGTCTATCTGGAAATCGATGATCAGCACCGTGCCGTTTGGCTACGATTATGTCGATGAGGTAATGGCGAGGGAATTCCGGGCGGAAGAAAACCAGTCAATTCTTCTGGCGATCTTTGCTGGCCTTGCGGTGGTGATCGCATGCCTTGGTCTGTACGGACTCGCGTCCTTCACCGCCGAACGCCGCACCAAGGAAATTGGTATCCGTAAGGTTATGGGTGCAACCGTTTTTGATATTGTCCGGCTTCTGCTGTGGCAGTTCTCGAAACCAGTCCTGCTTGCAAACCTCGTCGCGTGGCCGGTTGCAGCTTATGGCATGTTGTCGTGGCTCGAAGGTTTCCCATACCGGATCGACAACTGGGTGCTGGTGCCGCTTTGCCTGCTTGCCGGCGGTATTGCGCTGGCCATTGCGTGGGCAACCGTTGGCGGTAATGCGGCGCGGGTCGCGCGCTCGAACCCCATTGACGCGCTTCGATACGAATAGAGGAAAAGCGCGCGGGCCTGCGCCATGCAGGCTCGCGCCTTAGCTATCTTAGCCGGAAAACCGGCGCTGCGGAAACAGACGAGGAAGCCATGTTCAAGAATTATGCGATGACTGCGATCCGCAACCTGCTGCGCTACAAGCAGTATACGCTGATCAATATTTTCGGCCTGGCGGTTGGCCTTGCTGCCTGCCTTTTAATCCTGCTCTATGTGCATTTCGAGCTGTCCTACGACCAATGGATCCCGGAAAACGAGCGGGTGATGAAATTTGAAACCCGCATGTATGACAAAGGGGGCAACTTCGTCTATAACTCGGACCGCATTCCCCCTGTTACCGCGCCGATTTTTGCTGAACAGTTTCCCGAGATCGAGCTTTACTCCCGTTTCCTGAACGAGAGTGTGGCACTTGCCCTTGATGGCAAGGCGTTTGAACAGCGGCTTACCGTCGCTGACCCCGATGTTTTTGAGCTCATGGGCATTACCTTGCTGTCGGGTGATCCGGCGACGGCGCTGGCGGCCCCTGATGCAATTGTACTGCCTGAAAGTGATGCAAAGCGTTTGTTTGGCGACAGTCCAGCGCTGGGGCAGGTTGTGAAGGTAGACGGTACCTTCCCGGTGAAGGTCACCGGTGTGATGCCTGACTGGCCTGCGGCGTCCGACCTGAACGTTGGCGCTCTTGTACCTTTTTCCAGCCCTGTCGTTGACTACCAGCCCTGGGTCCGGACCAGTTGGGGCAGTTTCTGGGGGCCGACCTATATACGCCTTGCCCCCGGGACAGACCTGGAAGCCTTCGCCAACGATGTCAATGAATTCGCTCGTCGCGTGGGTCCTGCGGACCGCTATCAGGAGCGACTTGATGAGGGCGTTCGCGCATCTTACGAATTTCATTTCACCAAGGCGATTGATGCGCACCTGAAAGGGGAAGGTGGAGACGACCGTTCGTCCATGGTGCACCTGTGGGCTGCTGGTGTGGTGGCCTTCCTCATTCTAGGTATCGCGGCGGTCAATGTCGCGAATCTCGGCACCATGCTCGCGCTCAAGCGTGTGCGGGAAGTGGCGATCCGCAAGGCGCTGGGCGCGAACGCGCGCCAGTTGGTGATACAACTGCTCACCGAAGCCGTCGCGCTTACTTTTGTTTCAATGATTATCGGCGTTGCCCTGGCTGAACTGATGTTGCCAACTTTTGGGCAACTGATGGACCGGGATCTGACGTCCGGCCTTATCTATACCCCGTTCATGCTTTCTGGCTTGCTAGGCGGTACGCTGGTGGTGGGCTGCATCTGTGGCCTGTATCCCGCCCTTGTGGCTGCGCGTTTCCGCCCGGTGGAGTATCTGACAGGCATGAAGCCAACCATCGGTGTCTGGTTCAGGAACTCGCTTGTTGTCCTCCAGTTCGCGGCGACCATCGGACTTCTTGTCACCTGCCTCGTGGTTTTCATGCAGGCACGGTATGCCCGTTCGCTCGACAAGGGGTTCCAAAGCGAACAGCTTGTCGGCATCAGCGGTATCAGCAAGCCCATGGTGCTTGAGCGTGAAAAAGCGCTGCGTGAATCGCTCTCGCGCCTGCCCGGGGTTGAGGAGGTTGCGGCCAGCCACGACATGCCGGATGAGAACCACTATACCAACAGCTCTGGTATCCGCACCGATACGGGTGTCGAAAAGAGCCTGCGCCGTGTTGCTGTATCCGCGGAATTGTTACCAATGATGAAGGCGCAATTGCTCGCCGGTCGCCTGTTTTCAGTTGACCGTGCCGCGGACAGCGAGGTGGAGAAAGACGCGCTGGCCTCCGCGACGGTGGTCCTCAATGAAAAAGCAGTAAATGAACTCGGGTTTGACCGACCTGAAGATGCAGTCGGGCAGGAAATCTATTCGCCCGGCGATGTGCGCTCCACCATTATCGGAGTCATTGCCAACCTGCGCACACGCTCGGCCCGGTCAGAGCCCATGGGCACCTACTATTGGGTTGGTCCGTCTGAGTTCCGTTATGTGGTGCTCAAGGTCGCACCACAGAATATGCCGGAAACCCTTGCGGCCATTGACGAGGCCTGGCGGGGGTTTTTCCCGGAGCTGCCTATCAAGCGCCAGTTCGCCGATGACGCCTTTGCCAAGTATTATGACACCGACCGCCGGCAGGGGTGGCTCTTGCTGTTCAGTGGCGGGGTGATGGTTGTGATTGCGGTCATGGGTCTTTATGCGCTTGCGGCTCTTTCGACCGAACGCCGCTCCAAGGAAATTGGCATCCGCAAGGTGCTGGGTGCGCGCTCCCTTAATATCGTGCAACTCCTGCTGTGGCAGTTCTCCTTGCCAGTGCTGGTCGCCAACATCATCGCTTGGCCGATCGCGTGGTGGGGTCTTGGGCGCTGGCTTGAAGGTTTTGTCGACCGCATCAGCCTGACGCCGCTGCCGTTTCTGGCGGCGGGCCTTGGGGTGCTGTTTATCGCCTGGATCACCATCATCGGCCACACGCTTAAAGTGGCACGGTCCAACCCTATCAAGGCGTTGCGGTATGAATGAGGTGGCAAATGCAAGAGAGGGGATGAAGGCATGATCAGGAATTATATGATTGTTGCCATCCGGCGGCCGCTTCGTAACGCTCTTGGTGCTATGATCAATATCGGCGGGCTTGCCATCGGCTTTGCCGCCGTCATCCTCATAGGCCTTTTTGTCCAGAATGAGCTGCGTTACGACCGTTGGCTCCCTCAGGTCGACCGACTGTACAGAGCTGAATTCACCGAGACAGGGCTGGGGTACAAGCCGCTTGCCTTTGCCACGGCACCAGCGCCGCTGGCGGCACGGGCCGCCAGGATGAACCCATTAACGCACTAAGATACGAATAAAAGTTGCGGGTCCAACCCGCACATTACAAAACGGCACGAGGAAAGACGGAGACAAGCGATGTTCAGGAATTATCTAAAAACGGCTATGCGCAACCTGCTGCGTAACAAGTTGTTTTCATTCATCAATATTGCGGGTCTTGCCATAGGCTTGGCGGCTTTTATCCTGATCACGCTTTTCGTGCGCGATGAATTCTCGTGGGACAGGCACTGGAGCGGTGCGGACGATATCTACCGCATGGAAATGACCTACACCCAGCCCGGACAGGTAGACAGGAAAAGCCCCAATGCGGTTGATCCGCTGAAGGATATTTTCCTCAATACTTTCCCGGAGGTGGAGGCGGTCAGCCGGTACCTGGAATTTGATGTTGGGCTGCGTCAGGGCGATGCCATGTATGGGCAACGGATCCTCTTTGCAGACCATAATTTTCTGGACTTTTTCAACGTTCGTTTTGTTGAGGGCAGCCGTGAGGCGGTGTTCAGCGACCTTGGCGGCGCGGTCATCAGCCAGCGGACCGCGGAAAAATATTTTGGTACAGCGTCCGCGCTTGGCAAAAGCCTGACCCTGCACCTGCCCAACGGCGACCGGGATTTTTACGTGGCAGGGGTTGTTGAGAATCCGAAGCGGGACTCTGTCATTCAGCATGATTTCCTTGTGCCCTTCAATCGCGACTATTTCACCGGTATGCGCTGGTTTACGGAAGACTGGCGGTTTGCTGCGCGCACAAGCTTTGTAAGGTTTGCCCCGGGCACCAATGTGGATGCCATCCGCGCTGCGATGCCGGACCTTGTAGAACGGCATATGCCAAAGGGAACGGACAGCACAGAAACAGGCACAAGCTGGTCGGTAGACGTCGACCTTGTAAAGCTTGGCGATGTGCATCTGTACGGCAACGGTGCCAACGGCGATGCCGGGGTATTGTATGGCTTCCTTGGTATTGCTTTCCTGATCCTGCTGATCGCTGTGGTGAACTTTCTCAACCTGTCGATGGCGCGCACAGCCCACCGGGCCCGTGAGGTGGCGGTGCGTAAGGTTCTGGGCGCGGCTCGTGGGCATGTCATTCAGCAGTTTCTGGCGGAATCGGTTCTGCTTGGGCTTGTGGCGCTGCTGATCGCGCTGGCGATGGTTGAGCTGGCGTTGCCTTATTACAATGCGTTTTTGTCTACCGTCCTTGAGCTCAACCTCATGAGCGAGCCGGTGGTGGCCTTGCTCCTACTGGTGCTGGGCATTGGTGTCGGATTAAGTGCCGGTAGTCTCCAAGCGCTCTATTTTGCCATGCTCAAGCCACGCGATGTACTTTACAGCAGCACAAGCGCCGATAATGGCACGGGGCGCTTGCGGCAGGTTCTGGTGGTTACACAGTTTGCGATTTCCGCCGGGCTGATGATCATTGCTTTCTTCGTTAACCAGCAAACACAGTTCGCCCGTGCGCTTGATCTGGGTTTCAACCCCGACAACCTGTTGGTAGTGGCACGGACCAATAATGATCAGGGCGACACATTCAAGCGCCGCCTGCTGGCAAGCCCCTATATCACGGCCATCGGCCGCTCCTCGGACGTGCCGACACAAGGCAGCGAAGACCGCATGCAGGTGCGCCCGATCACAGGTGACGATACGGTCACGATCGACGGTTTGCCCAGCGGGCCGGATTTTTTCAGGGTCTATCAAATTCCGCTTCTGGCGGGCCGCTACCTTGAGGACATGCCTGCGGACATTACCCGCGCTCGCGGTGAGGAGGGGGAATATCGCCGCTCCAGCAATATCATAATCAATGCGCTGGCGGCCAAACGCCTGGGCTTCGAGAGCCCGCAGGCTGCGATCGGTCAGCTGGTAGCCGCAAACCTGACGCGGGACCTTCGCGTCGATACAACAATTGTGGGTGTGGTCGCGGATTTTCACTTCGACAGTGCCCGCGACGTAATCCGGCCCGGCATTTATTACACCGATGAATATCGTCAATCAGACATGACCGTGCGGTACGACCCGGCAAACAAGGCGGCGGCGCTTGACGTTCTGAACGAAACGTGGCGCGCCACCTATCCGGATAGTATCCTTGAGTATACCTCGATGGAAGATATGGTTGAACGTCAGTATCAGACCGATGCACGGCTGGGTGAGATGCTGACAATGTTCACACTGCTGGCAGTGACGATTTCTGCCATGGGGCTATATGGCCTTGCCTCATTTACGGCAGAACGCCGTACCAAGGAAATCGGGATCCGCAAAGTTCTGGGCGCGCGCCTGCGTGACATCGTGGGCCTGTTCCTGTGGCAATTCTCGAAGCCGATTTTGCTGGCGAACCTGATTGCCTGGCCCGTGGCGTTCTTCTTTCTTGATGACTGGTTGGATGGCTTTGCCTACCGGATTGATCTCAGCCTGCTGCCATTTGTGGGCGCTGCCTGCGCGGCGCTTGCCATCGGCTGGCTGACGGTCGCGGGGCGTGCCTATGTGGTGGCGCGTACCAATCCCATTAACGCGCTTCGGCATGAATGAGACACAAGGATAGGGAAGGATAGGGCAATGCTGAAAAATTACCTTGTGACCGCGTGGCAGCATATCGTCAAAAACAGGCTGTTTTCGATTATCAATATACTCGGGCTTGCCGTGGGGTTGATGGCGGCGCTTCTGATCCTTCTCTATGCCCGGTTCGAACTCTCGTACGACCAGCACTGGGAAAAGGCTGAACGGATCTACCGGGCCGACATGACCTTCCGTACCGGACAGAACCCGCTGGCGAAGGAAGGCTTTGTTTCGGGGCAAGTTCAGGCGGCCTACCAGTCTTATTTCGGGGACCAGATAGAAGCCGCCGCTCGTATGCGGTATCTGGGTGCGACTGTGCGGCGGGGCGACGACGTGCGTGGGGAGGACCTCGTGTGGGCCGACGCCAGCTTGCTTGATATTTTTGAATTTGACGTGTTGGCCGGCGACCTGTCGCAGGCGTTTGCGGATACCTCAAGTATTGCCCTCAGCAAAAGCTTTGCCGAACGATATTTCATTGATGAAGACCCGATCGGGCAAGTGCTCAGCATCAGCAGTTTCAACCTCAAGCGGGATTACCGCGTGGTGGCGGTTTATAAAGATCCGGTAGAAAACAGCATGCTGAACGACCTGCAGGCCCTCGCGCTGATCGACGAAGATGCCTTCAAGGAACCAGTCTGGCTGTTGCGTAACTGGGGTTCTACCAGCGTGGCGCAGTATCTTCTGCTCAAACCGGGCGCCTCCATTGATGCCATCAATGCACAGACACCAGCGATGCTTGACAAGTTCATCCCGGTCGACGGTGGCACGGGGTCGGGCAGCTATGCCTATTCGGCGATGTTGCTGAAGGATTTTCATTCCAAATGGGTCTCGTTCGAGGAGATGTCGACGTTGGGGAAAGTGCGGGTATTGATCGCCATTGCCGTTGTCCTGGTGCTGATCGGTGCGATCAATTTTGTCAATCTCGCCACCGCGCGGGCGATCCGCCGCACACGGGAGGTGGCGCTCAGGAAGGTGATGGGTGCCAGCCGCCGCCAGCTTATTATCCAGTTCCTTACGGAAAGCTATCTGGTGACGATCCTCTCCACCCTGATCGCCATCGTCATGCTCGAGTTGGCGCTGCCCTACTTCTCGGTGTTTCTTGATAAGCCCTTGTCGCTGGATTACACGGACCCGGTTTACTGGGGCACAATAGCAACCATTGTTGCTGTTGTTGGCGGCCTCGCGGGGTTCTATCCGGCCTTCGCCATCAGCGGCAGTCGCCCGGGGCAGATATTGCTGGCGAACAAGTCGTCGGAGAACCGGGGCGCCGTCATCTTGCGGCAGGTGTTGGTGACTATGCAGTTTGCCATATCCATTATTCTTATTGTCGCGACCCTCGTGATTTATGGGCAGACCTGGTACGTCCTCCATATGGACCCGGGCTATGACCGGGAAAACCTTCTTGTCGTGGAGGGGCTAGGCCGGTCAGAAATTGCCCCGCGCATGCTGTCTTTCCGCGACGCTGTTGGCCGGCTTGACGGCGTAAAGGCCTTGTCGATCTCGTCAGAAACACCGTCAGACGGCAACAATAACTTCACCAGCATGGGCCGCACCACGGAACCCGCCCAGCAGATCAACATTGGCGACCAGTGGCTGGATGATGAGTTCTTCAACGTTTATGGCATTCCCATTGTTGCAGGTCGGGCATTGTCGGAAGAAATCGAAGGTGACTTGCATATCCGCAATCGCCGTGAGTCTCCCACACCGGTAGAGCTCAGGATCATGGTCAATGAAACCGGTGCGGCGCGCCTCGGGTTTGCGTCCCCGGCGGAGGCCGTTGACGCAGTGATCTATTGGTACGATGCCACGCCGTTGCGTATTGTCGGGGTGGTCCGCGACGCACAGACACAGTCCATGTCGCAGCCGCAGGGCCCGGAAGCCTATCACTTGTACCCTGAATACGGCATCAACCTGACCATTCGCTACACGGGGTCACCTGCGGCGCTTATCAGCCAGCTTGATGACACGTGGCAGGAGTTCGCTCCTTTTACTCCCTTTGTATACAGCTTTGTGGATGA
Organism: Kordiimonas aestuarii; assembly: GCF_025574465.1. GTDB lineage: Bacteria > Pseudomonadota > Alphaproteobacteria > Sphingomonadales > Kordiimonadaceae > Kordiimonas > Kordiimonas aestuarii. Next base: position 220,167 of record NZ_JAOBPP010000018.1, on the reverse strand, counting down.
GGCTGTCGCGCGGGAGTTTGAGCAGGAGGTCCATATGTCGGCTGTGCTCAGCTTCTTCTCGGGCCTTGCCGTGGTGATCGCCTGCATGGGGCTTTATGGCCTTGCAGCGTTCTCGGCCGAACGCCGCACCCGCGAGATCGGAATCCGCAAGGTGTTGGGCGCCAATGTCGGCGATATTGTCCTGCTTCTGTTGCAGCAATTCTCCCGGCCCGTACTGGTGGCAAACCTGCTTGCCTGGCCTGTCGCTTTCTGGATCATGTCCAGCTGGCTTGAGCAATATCCGAACCGTATCGAGGATTGGTACCTGTTGCCTGCCTGTTTTGTGGCGGGCATCGGCGCCTTCCTGATCGCATGGGTGACGGTTGGCGGAAACGCCGCCCGTGTGGCCCGCGCCAACCCTGTAAATGCACTGCGTTACGAGTAAAAATATAAAAAAGCGAGAGATGAACAATGTTTAGAAACTATGTCATGACCGCGTGGCGGCATATCGTTAAAAACAGGCTGTTCTCGCTCATTAATATCCTTGGCCTCGCCATCGGTTTGATGAGCTGTATCCTGATCCTTCTCTTTGTTCGTGACGAGTTGACCTATGATACCTGGGTGCCGGAGGGCGAGCGCGTGGTGCGGTTGCACAGCGCCTTTTACACCCCCGGTCGGCCACCGTTTCTGACAGTCCGCTCCGCCGGGCGTATGAAAGATGCCATGCTTACCTATGCCTCGGCAGAGGTGGAAGCCGGTGTGCGCCTTGTGCGCACCGGTACCACTATCTTGCAGGACGACCGGGCATTCGATGAGGAACTGACCTTTGCTGACGGCAGTTTCTTTGACGTGTTTGAGCTGCCACTTGTGGCTGGCACTCACGAAAACGCGTTCACAAAACCCATGGACCTTGTGATCAGCGAAGACATGGCGATCAAATATTTCGGTCGCACGGACGTGGTGGGCGAAATGCTGACTGCCTGCTGTATGGCAGGCCAGCAGGTTGAGGCGCAGGTCACCGGTGTGTTCAAGAATATTCCGGAAAACAGCCACATGTCTCTGGACCTGTTGGTTTATCTTGACCCGTCGTTTTTTGCCAATGCACCTAATATCCTCGATACTTGGACAAGCGTGAATACTTATACCTACTTCAAGCTGCGCCCCGGTGTGACGGCGGAACAGTTCAAGGAGCGCGTCTGGTACTGGACCGACAACGAAAGCCCATTTGTTCAGATGCTGAAAAACAATGGCATGGACGGCAAGCCGACCGACGCCATCAAGCCGAATGTGATGCCGTTGCATGACCTGCACCTGCGGGCACGCCGGGACGCTGGCAACATGGGCGACCTGACCCCGATGGGGGACGTACAGTCGGTCTATGCCTTTGCGATTGTTGCTATACTGATCCTTGTGATTGCATCGATAAACTTTATGAACCTGGCCACGGCACGGGGTATCCGCCGCGCGCGCGAGGTGGCGATCCGCAAGGTAATGGGCGCATCAAGGCTGCAGGTAGCAAGCCAGTTTCTGGGGGAGGCGGTTGTTGTAGCATTTGCCGCGCTTCTGGTGGCGCTGGTCGGCGTTGAGGCGGCCTTGCCAATCTATAATGACGCCATCGACCGCACGTTGGAATTCAGGTTGATTGATGACCTGCCGCTTCTGGCCACGCTCCTGGCTGCAACCGTTATGGTTGGCCTGCTGTCTGGCACCTATCCGGCGGCGTATCTGTCGCGTTTCCGGCCGTCGAAAATCCTCAAGGCGAACAAATCCTCTGATGCAGGTGGCGCCAGCAAGTTCCGCACTGCGCTTGTGGTGTTCCAGTTCGCGATTTCGATCGGCCTGATCGTGTGTACCGCCGTCATTTACGGCCAGACGCTATATGCTCGCACCATGGATGTCGGTTACACCTATGACAGCAAGCTGGCGCTTTTGGGCATGCGGCGTGACAGCGTTACCGAAGAACGCGATGCTATTGTGCAGGAACTGCGCAAATTGCCGGGCGTTGAGCAGGTTGTGCTGTCAAGTGAGGCACCGAGCCAGGACAATGAAAACAACAGTGGCTTCACGCTTCTGGCAGGTGCGGATGCTGGCACGACAGGCGAGCAGGTCATCCTCAACTATCATTCCATGGGCTACGGCTTTTTCGAGGCTTATGACATCAAACCGCTGGCGGGGCGCACGTTTGACGAGGCTTATGGCACCGACGAGATTACGGCTATCCCGGAGGGGGAGGAGCGTTCCGGCAATGCATCAGCCATTATTAATGAAACAGCCATGCGCTCGCTGGGGCTAAGCTCTCCGTCGGCGGCTGTTGGGCGGGTTCTTCGTTCCAACCTGTTCCAGGCTGGGCAATATGACCTCACCATTGTTGGTGTCGTGCCGGATATCTATTTCCGGTCGCTCAAGTTTGGTGTGCGGCCCACGATCTACCTTAACCAGCCGAACCGCTTCAATGTGGCGACGGTTGCGTTCAATACCAATGATGTGTCTGGTTTGCTTGCGGATGTACAGCGTGTGTGGACACAGCATGTGCCGCTCGTGCCTCTGCGTCGGCAGTTCCTCAATGACATGATTGACGCCCAGTATCAGGCAGAGGATTCGCAGGCGACCATGTTTGCGGCTTTCTCGGTGCTGGCGGTGGTGGTGGCCTGCCTCGGGCTTTATGGACTTGCCTCCTTCACGGCGGAACAGCGCACCAAGGAAATTGGTATTCGCAAGGTGCTGGGTGCGCGTGTGCGGGATATTGTAAGCCTGCTGGTCTGGCAGTTCTCCCGGCCTGTGCTTATAGCCAATATTATCGCATGGCCCGCCGCCTGGTTCCTGATGTCCGGTTGGCTGGAAGGTTTCCAGTATCGCCTGGGCGGTGGCTATATCTGGATGATGGCACTGGCCGCGGGTTTGCTGGCACTTTTGGTCTCGTGGCTTACGGTCGCGTCACGGGCCATCCGTGTGGCGCAAACCAACCCAATCCACGCGCTGCGATACGAATAGCGGCGCTAAAGCAATCTCTCGCGTCGGGGGGCAACCCCCGGGCATCAACTTGATGGGGGCCTCGTGCCCCCACTTTTTTAGTGTTCAGGTTGCATTCGGGACTGCGCAAACTTAGTTAACATTTTAACCATTCCTTGACGAAATGCTCAGCTTTACATGAGATAACGGGGTGATCAGGCATGTAACTTTTTCCTAGGCCGACAGGCACCTAATACGGCCTATACGTTGAGTAACATGAGAACAATGATGTTGATCGATACGGTGAAACTGGAAAAAATGGCCCTCGCGAAGCGGGTTGGCCAATTTCTTGTTGCTGAGCAGGTCAAGGAAGAACGCGTAACGGTTGAGAATGTTGCGCGGGTTCTGGCGCAGGATGTCAGCGCGCAGGTGCGTGAAGTACTGGCCTACGAGCTTAGGAAATGCACGGTGCTGGCACCGGACCTTGCCGAAAAAATCGCCCGTGATGTTGAGACTGTTTCCGGCGCATTCCTGAGCGAGACACATGTTTTCAGCGAAAAAGAATGGTTGCGCCTGATTCCGGGCCTTAAGGAGCCAAGCCTCGTAACACTGGCACGGCGTACGGACTTGTCAGACGCCATCCAGGTTCAGCTCGCCACTGTCGGGCAGGAGCCAACCGTCACATCGCTGGTGCGTAATGACAGTCTGGAGCTCGCAGAAAAAGCCTGTGATAAAATCGTTGATCGTTTTTCGGATAACCGCCGCATGATGGATCATCTGGGGGGGCGGGCCGATCTCCCGCTCCGGGTGGTGGAACGAATCATCAGCAGTGTTTCCGACCACTGCCGCGAGATGCTGGTCGAGCATTATGCCGTTGATAGCGGTGTAGCATCGAAAGTAACCGAAGACAGCAAGATCGAGGTCTTGTGGGCGCAGATTAAAACCGCCGGACCATCGCAAATCCACGCGTTCGCGACAGACCTGCGCAATGATCGCCGCCTGAATTATCTGCTGGTGATAGAGATCGCCGGACGCGGTTGTTATCAGTTCATGGAAAGCGCGCTTGCGCTTGAGGCAGGGCTGCCGGTCGGCCGGATTCGCGAGATATTGACGCTCGATGACCCTGCAGCTTTTGTACGCCTGATGCAGATGGCGAATGTCAGCAAGACCATGGCGCCACGTTTCTTGCAGCTTGCGAAACGCTATTATGGCAACAAAAGCGTGCCGCTGACGCCCGAACCAGCCGTCGCCTGACCTTGAGCGTTGACAGGGTTTTCCGCCGTTTTCCTCAGGGGAGACAACGGGCTGAAGGTGTGCCCTAGTTTTGGCATTTTGGGCCGGAGCCGAATTTTAAGACAAATTTTACCGGTTCTTTGGTTAAATACTAACACTTGGGTGCCACACTATAGTCCGCCGAACTTCGGCGTAGTGTTATTTATTGGAGTCACGAAGTGATGAATTTGGCCCTGGGTAATCTTGTAAACGCGGACCGCTTAGAAAAAGTGGTACTGGCCAAGCGCGTTTCTCGTTTTTTAGCGACCACCGGGCATGGTGAGGCCGAGATCGATGCCGCCAGCAATATCGCCCGCGCGCTTGCGCAGGACCTGAGTATTCAGGTCCGTGAAACGCTTTCGTTTGAGCTGCGCCTGTGTCGCAATATCCCTCATGACCTGGCGGCACGTATTGTCAGTGATATCGATAGCGTCTCCGGCCCGTTTATCGAGGTAACGGAAGCGCTGAGCGATGGACAGTGGGCCGGGCTTGTCCCCCATCTTGAAGAGCATGCGCATTTGCGTCTTGCCCGGCGCAAGGATATCGGCGAGCAGACCGCTTATGCGCTGGTTGCCAACGGGTCTGAGCAGACCGCCGCCCGTGTGATGGCCAACATTGAGATCAGACTGACGGAACGGGTCTATGACAAAACCATAGACCGGTTCTCAAGCAGTGAACTGGTGCTGGGTGAAATGAGCCGCCGCGATGACCTGGCCCTTCGTATCGTTGAACGCATCATCGGCCTTGTGTCTGAGGACTATAAGCGCATCCTTTTGTCAAATTATGCCCTACCCAAAGAGGTGGTGGCGGAAATTGTTTTCAAGACCCAGCACGAAACACTGTGGCGGCAGATCGCAAAAGCCGGGCCTGCCCAGGTGCATGGTTATGTGGTTGACCTCAAGCGCGAAGGCCGGTTGAGCGAAACACTGACCCTTGAAATGGTGGAACGTGGCAGCTTCCAGTTTCTCGGTAGCGCCTTGGCAATCGAGGCCGGTGTAACCCTTGGCGCGGTGCGCGCGGTGCTTGAACAGGGCGACCTGCGGGAAGTGCTTAAGCTGGTATATGCCGCAGGGTTTGGCAGGGGGGGCGCGCAACGCATCTGTCGTGTGCTGAAGGAAAACCAGATTGCCGTACGCCGGTCGGCCGTGAATTAATCATCCTTCTGTTTTACCAAAACATCTCTCAGGTCGCTGCGACGCGCTAGAAGGAAGGCGGGCAATAGCATGAGCATTGCCGCTACAAGGCCCGCGGCGAGGCTGGCCAACGGCCCTGTTTTTTCAAACCAGCCAGCGGACAGTGTCACCAGCAGCATCAGCGTGAGCGACCACAGCGTTGCGCCGATGCTGTTTACCACAAAAAAATGTACCACCGGCATGCGCAGATACCCAAAACCGACGAAGACTATGGTGCGACTGCCCGGTAGTGCACGCGCCAGGGCCAGAACAAGCGTTCTTCTGTCTTGAAGCCATGCTGCCGCGCGGGCGATGTGGCGGGTGGGGACAAATCGCCTGAGTAAGATATTATTGCCCGCCAATGCACCAAACAGGTATAGGGCGCCATCTCCAACAATCAGGAACAATGGCACTGCAAGAGCGGTTACGCCTGCGGGTAGCAGGCCCTGCGCCACCAGAAGGGCGGCAACGATTGTGGCAGCGCTGTCGGCGAACAGGGACAGGATAAAAATGCCAGCAAGAAGGGTCGGCGGGTCGCCCGACACAGTCATTAATCTATCTAGCCATTCCTGTTCCAGGGCAACCTCCCGCCATTCGGTTTCAAGTGAGGATAAATCGCACCGCCGCGCTTGTCATCCCTGTCAGAGTATGGTTATTAAGCATTAATATCGATTATTCTGGAAATAAGGATTCATAATGAGCGATGCAGCGATAAAGGATGTCCTGGTGCTTTGCACCGGTAACTCATGCCGGTCCATTATGGGCGAGGCGTTGATCAACCACTTGTCGAAAGGACGGTACCGCGCCGTCAGTGCCGGAAGTGACCCGGCTGGCTATGTGCACCAAAAGTCGCTGGAAACCCTTGCGCGACACGGTATCAATATGACGGACGCGCGGAGCAAATCATGGGATGATTTTGCAGACAATCGTTTTGACTATGTTATCACCGTGTGTGATCAGGCGGCTGGCGAAAGCTGTCCGGTTTTTCGCGGTGCGCCGCAAAAGCTGCATTGGAGTACGCCCGACCCTGCGAAGGCAACGGGCAGCGAAGACGACATTACCGCCGCCTTCGATGCGGCATTTGCCATGCTGAAACAACGTATAGAGGAAGACCTGTTATGAGTGAGGCATCATCGGAACCCATGGGCCTGTTCGAACGTTACCTGTCGCTGTGGGTAGCACTCTGTATCGTGCTGGGAGTGGGCCTTGGTGCTGCGTTCCCTTCCGTATTTCAGGCAACCGCTGGCCTTGAATACGCGAACGTCAATCTTGTGGTGGCGGTGTTTATCTGGATCATGATCTATCCGATGATGGTCAATGTGGATTTCGCCTCCATTCGCGATGTAGGCAGGAAACCCAAGGGTCTTTGCATCACGCTGGTGGTGAACTGGCTGGTGAAACCGTTTTCGATGGCTGCGCTTGGCATACTGTTTTTCGAACATGTTTTCGCGGGTTTTGTCGCGCCTGAAACGGCGAAGGAATATATCGCCGGCATGATCCTGCTTGGTGTTGCGCCGTGCACCGCGATGGTGTTCGTCTGGAGCCAGCTTGTCAAAGGGGACGCGAACTATACGCTCGTGCAGGTTTCGATCAACGACCTGATCATGATTGTCGCCTTTGCGCCGATTGCGGCCCTTCTTCTTGGCGTGACCGATATCGTGGTACCGTGGCACACGCTTTTGCTCTCGGTCCTGCTGTATGTGGTGATCCCGCTTGGCGCTGGCTATGTCACACGCAGGAAACTGGACAGCCGGGGGGATCACGACCGCATTGCGGATTTCACTGCCGCGATCAAACCCTTTTCAGTCATGGGGTTGCTGGCGACGGTAGTTCTGCTGTTTGGCTTCCAGGCACCGACCATTCTTGACAGGCCACTGGTCATCGTGCTCATCGCGGTACCGCTTCTGATCCAGAGTTATGGGATTTTTGTCATTGCATACGGCTGGGCCTATGTGTGGCGCGTGCCTTTTTCCACGGCCGCGCCCGCTGCGCTTATCGGCACGTCGAACTTCTTTGAACTGGCGGTTGCTGTTGCAATCAGCCTGTTTGGGCTCAACTCCGGCGCCGCGTTGGCGACTGTGGTTGGCGTGCTTGTTGAAGTGCCGGTCATGCTGTCGCTGGTGGCTTTCGCGAACAGAACGCGGCGGCATTTCCCTGTTAGTTCGTCCAGTTAGCTTTCCTGTCCCCCGCAGCACATTGCCATGCTGTGGGGAATATGGCTCACCTGTCGCAGATATCTTGTTCAAAACCTTTTCCCGGCATAAGCTGTTTACCTGAGCAAACCTTGGGGAGAGGTCTTCCATATGAAGGACTTGAAGTCCTATATCCGTAACATCCCGGACTTTCCGAAAGACGGGATCATGTTCCGGGACGTGACAACACTGTTTTCCAACCCCGCGGCATTCCGTCACGCGGTCGACTCGCTTGTCGCCGCGTTCAAGAATGACCGGGTGCAGAAAGTCGCCGGTATTGAGGCGCGTGGTTTTGTGCTGGCGGGTGCTATCGCACACCGGCTTGGTGCCGGCGTGGTGCCCATCCGCAAGGCGGGCAGGCTGCCGCACCAGACCATCGAGGAAACCTATCAACTGGAATATGGCGACGCCACGCTGGAGATGCATCTTGACGCTTTCGGCGCTGGGGACCGCATCCTGCTGATTGATGACCTGATCGCGACCGGGGGCACCGCTGAAGCGGCACTTTCGCTGATTGAACGACAGAGCGGTGATGTGGTTGGTTGCGGTTTTATCGTTGACCTGCCGGCCCTTGGCGGCAGCGCGCGGGTGCGAACACACTGCGAACGGGTCGTCAGCCTGTGCAGTTTTGACAGTGACTAGAAAAAGGGGCGCCTCGGGCGCCCCTTTTGCCAATCAGGCTTTTGTGTGCTGGAAGACAATCACCGTAAATAGCACCATGGCAATAAAGACAACGATCGACGAGATGGCGGCCAGTGGCTCAAGCATCAGGTAACCGGCAAACATGCCATATAATGCCACAACAAGGCCGATGAGGCCGATGTGCGCCAACCACCGGTGTACCTGCATCAGCTTGCTGACGGGGCCCTCAGCGAGCCCACGGTAAAAAAGGCCATAAAGCCCCATGGAGACCCAACCAAGCAACATGATGTGCGCATGTGTAGGCATTTGGCTGTGGTCGTGTGAAGAGGCCATGTGGATGCCCAGTGCCATGCCGATCAAGGCATATAGGGTGGCGGCCCGAAGGAAGTGTCCGGACAGTGCAGTCATTTGAGTTTTCTCCCGGAAAGTTGACCGGCACCCCTTTGCTTCATAATCGCTATCCGGTCAATTGGGAGAAAATCTATAGCGATCAGCCCGATTTGTATAGCCCTGTCGGTAGCAGGCCTTCATGCGAGGTGTGCCATGAGCCGTGGCCAACCTCGCATGTGGTTCCTGACTTAAAGCTCGTCGATCATCTGTGCAAGCGTGTCGAGGCACGCGCGGCCAAGGTGGCGGCAGCGCTCCGGCGACCAGCCATAAAGCGGGTCCGGTAAGTCGTCATTATCCTTGAACGGCATCTCAAGCGTCATGGCGACGCAGCCGAATGTCTCCGCCATATAGTTGGTGCACATGGCAAGGTTGGCTTCGCCCGGCTTGTCAGTGTCATAGCCGTGTTCTTTCTGGAAGTCAGGGGAGACAACGCACAGGAGATCCTGAAACATCGAATAGTTGGCGGTCTGTTTTTCCGTAAGGGATGGGATGCCCTCAAACCCCGCGATAAAGTTATAGGGCAGGTTTTCGTCGCCGTGCACATCAAGATGGAAGTCGACGCCTGTCTCATGCATTTTCTCGCGCACCAGATAGACCTCGGGGCTCTTGTCCATCGTCGCGCAGTTCCATTCGCGGTTCAGGTTGGCGCCTGCGGCATTGGTGCGCAGGTTGCCGCGACGGGATCCGTCCGGGTTCATGTTCGGCACAATATAGAAATGCGCTTTTTCAAGCAGCCTGCGCGCAACCGGGTTGTCTTCGTCCAGCAGGTAATCAAGCGCGCCTTCCATCCACCACTCGGCCATGGTTTCGCCGGGATGCTGGCGGGCACACATCCAGATTTTCTTACGGCCTTCCGCCCCGAAGCCAACCTCAACAAGGTCCATGTCCTGCCCGTCAAGGGTATGGCCCAGCACGCTGGTGCGCACGAGCGGAGACCCGGAGACTTCTGCAATCAGGTCAGCATGCCGGTCCATCGAATAGGGGGCGAAATAGGCGAAATACAGGCTGTCCTGGTCGGGGGTGATTTGCCAGGAAACGGTCTGTCCATCAAACACGGTATCGACGCGGAACCATGTTTCGCGGTCGTAGGACACACAAACCTTGTAGTTTTCCCAGCCCGGTACGTAGGCCGCGCCGCCCGCGTTTTCGATCGTCAGTTTGCACGCCGTGTCCTCGACGCCCGACAGGCGGAAGTGGAACCACTGATAAAAATCGGAGTTGCTGTCCTTGCGGATGTTGAGGCGGATATCCTTTGGATCGTCGGCTTTGACAACTTCGATATTGCCGCTGTCGAACTGACTGGAAATAAGCATGACCTTTTGCTCCCTCGTGTCGCGGATGTGTTTTGCTGTGTGTCTGCCTAGCCTGTGCCGGGTAGGGGGTCAATGCCCATATGGGCCGCGGCGTAGGAAAACCGCCACTAGGTCAGCCTTTATGACGCTTTATTCCCATGACAAGACAGTCTCGTTTTGGTAGTATGCTTTCACTGACGCGTAGGCGTGAGCGGACTACCCCCGCTATCCAACGGGGGAAATTTGGGGCGTCCCACCGGGCATGGGGGACGCCTCCATTTTTATGAGAACGTTGATGCCGCGCAAAAAGGCAGTAAAAACGGTCTCTTGCACTTGACACTTCCCCCCCTCAACAGTATGTTCCGCCGCCAATGGATTCGAGGAATGACGGATTCGTCGTTCTCACCCTGTGTGCCAAGGCGCCGGCTGGCGTGGCAGGGGTAAAGTTTTTAAGCCGGTTTGTAGTGAGACGAGCCATGAAAATTCGTAACAGCTTGAAGTCTTTGAAAAGCCGTCACCGCGATTGCCGTGTGATTCGCCGCAAAGGCCGCATTTACGTTATCAACAAAACGCAGCGTCGCTTTAAAGCACGCCAGGGTTAAGCCTACCCGCTTAACTTGCACGATCTATGTTGCTTTAGCCGCGCACTCTTGTAGAGTGACGCGGCTAAATCATATTGGGGGAAGTATGACAGAGCGAACAAAAGCGGTTTTGTTTGATATCGGGAACGTGTTTGTCGAATGGGATCCGCGCAACCTATACAGCAAGTTGATAGACGATACGCAGGAGCTGGAAGGCTTTCTGGCGGATGTCGTAACGCTGGAATGGCATACCGAGCATGACCGGGGCAGGCCGTTTGCAGATGGCGTGCGGTTGCTTGCGGACAAATATCCCGAGTATGAGGACCTGATCCGCGCTTTTGATGAGCGTTGGGATGAGACCATCGGCAATACCATCACCGGCACGGTCGATGTTCTCGAGCAGCTTTCAGAACAAGGCATGCGTACCTTTGGCCTCACCAATTTCTCGGCGGAGAAATGGCCGTCCTTTTGTCGGCAATATGCTTTTACCGACCTCTTTGGCGGAGTGGTGGTCTCGGGCGATGAAAAGCTCGTGAAACCCGATCCGCGCATTTATCATGTCGCGATTGAACGCTTCAATCTCGATCCGGAACTCACCATCTATATTGATGACCGCATGGATAATGTGCGCGCCGCGGAACAGCTTGGCATGGTCGGCCATCATTTCACCGACGCTAACAAGTTGGCGAATGATCTGCGCGCAAAAGGCTTTTTGTATTAGAATGGTAGCCTGAACGCTGAGCGTCGAGAAGGGGTTTCCATGCGAAAAGAAGAGTTCCTCAGAGAAGTTGCAAAAGAAATTACACAGGCAAAATCACAAGAACGCGGGTATGGCCGCCTTCATGTCATTACCATTTGTGTCACTATCATTCTGGGTGGGGTGACCACCTATCTGTTGGCGACCGGGTACCAGAACAGCAGCCTGCTTGCGGTTTGTGCTGCCATTGTCACCACCCTGGGCACCTTCGAGAAAACCTTCGGCTTTGGCGGCAAGAAAAGTTTGTACCGGCAGGTCAAAACCGAGTTCGAACATCTGGAAATTGATGCGAAGCGGCTGGGCTCCGACGCCGATGTGCCGCAGGATTTCTTTGATACATTTAAAGGTATCCGCAACCAGAAGCTCACAGAGGGCTGAGAAAGCCCGATGAGCCCGCGTTACGCGAGCTCGTTCCCGCTGATCCAGGCGATATGCAGCACGTTGGTGGCGCCCGGTGTGCCAAAGGGCACGCCCGCGGTGACCACAAGGCGGTCGCCCGCTTTCACCAGCCCGGCCCGCAAGGCCATGCGCTTGGATTTACCAACCATCTCCTCAAAGCTCGTAACATCCTTGGTCTTGACTGTGCGCATGCCCCATACGATGGCAAGGCGGCGCGCCACGGCAAGCCGCGGTGTCAGGGTCAGGATTTCAGCCTCAGGGCGTTCCCGCGCGGCGCGGAGCGCTGTGGCGCCGGATGTCGTGAAGGTCACGATGGCTTTGGCACCCACGGTGCGGGCCACCTGCCGCGCGGCGGCGGTGATGGCATCCTCGGTGGTGGAATTGGGGTTGGCGCGGTCATCGCTGCCCGCCATATGGTAGCCGGGTTCATGCTCCACCCGGTAGGCGACGCGGTCCATCACCTGCACCGCCTCGATGGGATAGTCACCCACGGCGGACTCGGCCGACAACATCACCGCGTCCGCGCCGTCCATCACGGCGGTCGCCACGTCCGACACTTCGGCGCGGGTCGGCACCGGTGACTTGATCATCGACTCGAGCATTTGTGTGGCCACAACAACGGGTTTACCCGCCTGGCGCGCCGCGCGTACAATCTGCTTCTGGATGCCGGGCACGTTTTCAACCGGTTCCTCGACGCCGAGATCACCCCGGGCGACCATAACGCCGTCCGCCAGTTCGATAATTTCATCAAGCGCGACAACAGCGGCAGGTTTTTCGATCTTGGCCATTACAGCGGCTTTTTTGCCAACCAGTTTTTTGGCTTCGGCCACGTCTGCGCCGCGTTGCACAAAGGAAAGTGCGATCCAGTCACAGCCGCATTGCAGCGCGAAGGACAGGTCCTTGCGGTCCTTCGGGGTGAGGGCGGCCAGCGGCAGGACCGCGTTTGGCACATTCACACCCTTGCGATCAGACAGGATGCCGCCAACAATAACCCGGCATCGGGCCTTGTTGGGTTCAATCTGCTCCACTTCAAGGCGGATCTTGCCGTCATCCAGCAGGATATTGGTACCCACCTGAAGCGCGTCGAAAATTTCCTTGTGCGGCAGATAGACCCGCTCATCATTGCCCGGTTGGTCCAGGAGGTCCAGCTTGAAGGCCTGGCCTTCCTTAAGCATGACCTTGCCGTCTTCAAAGAGGCCGATCCTGAGTTTCGGGCCCTGGAGGTCAGCGAGGATCGCAATGGGACGACCACATTCACGCTCAACTGCGCGGATTGTGTGCACCAGTGCTTCCTTGTCCTTGTGTTCACCGTGGCTCATGTTCAGACGGAAGACGTCGACGCCAGCGAGGAACAGCTCCTTGATGCGCTCATAGGATGAGCTCGCGGGACCAAGGGTCGCGACGATACGGGTTTTGCGGCGCCGTCCGGGTGAAACGATGTCGGGCGTCATGGTGGCCTCCTGAACATTTGGGAGCGTGGTGGATGAAATGTTGACTTGACGGGTGAGACCATTAGGGTCAGGCCGTTCGTTTTCAGGGCACATGCTGCTTGATCGCTCGTCTCAGGTCCAGCATTTTTCGCTTTGAAACCAAAGCTTCACGTGCGTGCCCGGTGTACCCTATGAATGATTCTGCTGTCCAGAGCCAAATCCTGAAACCTGAAATCCTCAACGGCGATGCGCTCGGTGGGGTGATCGTGCTGTGCGACCATGCCAGCAACCATGTGCCCGCGGATTACGCCGACCTGGGCCTTGATGCGGCCGAGTTCGAAAAGCACATCGCATGGGATATCGGCGCGGCGGATGTCAGCCGCAAGATATGCGCCATGATGGGCATCGCCGGGGTGCTGGCGCCGGTGTCGCGCCTGTTGATTGACTGCAACCGCGAGCCTGACCACAAGACACTGATCCCGCCCGCGAGCGACGGTGTGAATATCCCGGCGAACAGGGACTTGGGGCCACGGGCGGTCGCGGCGCGCAAGGCAGCTTATTACACACCCTTCCATGACGCCTGTGCGCGGCTTGTGGATGCACACCTGAAGGCAGGTAAAGTGCCGCTGGTAGTGGGCATGCACAGTTTCACGCCGGAGATGGGCGATGAGCCAAGGCGTTGGCACGCCGGTTTCCTGTGGAACAAGGATCCGCGCCTGGCGCAGGCCATGATTGGCATGCTTGAGCGCGAGACGGATCTGGTGGTTGGTGATAATCTGCCTTACTCGGGCCGTGATCTTTATTATACAATGCAGCGCCATGGTGCCGAGCATGGCTTGCCGCAAACCACGATTGAGGTGCGGCAGGACCTCCTGGCCACCGACGCCATGACAACAGAATGGGCCGCCCTGCTGGCCGATATTCTGGACGAGTGCATGAACCGCGCGGACATCGCGGCGATTCGCCATTACTGAGTGAGGAGAGAAGAATGTCGACACCCGAGGACAAGCCAGAGGAAAAGATTGAAGCTGCGGTTTTGCGCCGCTTGCTCAAACATCTGAGCGAACGCGCCGACGTGCAGAATATCGATCTGATGGGTTATGGCGGTTTTTGCCGCAACTGCCTGGCGGACTGGTACAAGGAAGCCGCAGAAGAACAAGGGCTTAGCCTGAGCAAAGACGAAGCGCGCGAGCGCATCTATGGCATGCCGTATGAGGACTATAAGGAAAAGCACCAACTGCCCGCGACCGATGAGCAGATGCGCCGCATGGAGATAAGCGTGGCGAAAAACCGTGTCGCCCGTGCGGATGGCTGAACAGAAAATCAAAACATGATTGAACGGCGCACGCACCGTCGCTAGAGTGCGCGCCCGAAGAAGTGCCCCTATCAATCAGGCGGGCACAGGCGAGATTTATGGCCCTGCATGGGTGCCGACAAGACAGGGAGTAAAAGCATGGTACAAGTACAGGCCGGTGGTGTTGCGGGCGAGCAGCTTCGTTCCTTCATCGAGCGCATTGAGCGCCTTGAGGAAGAGAAAAAAGGCATCGCCGAAGATATCAAGGAAGTCTACGCAGGCGCCAAGGCCGTTGGCTTCGACACCAAGGTGATGCGCAAGGTTATCGCGGTCCGCAAGATGGACCAAGCCGAGCGGCAGGAGCAGGAGAGCCTGCTGGACGTATACCTGCATGCGATCGAGGGTGGGCAAGTGCCGGAAGCTGTTGGCGAATAACAGGCGCTTTCACAAAAGACACCAGAAAAAGCCTCCTGCGGACACGCCGGGGGCTTTTATATTTTCAGGCCAGTATATTTTCAGGCCAGTATATTTTTGATCAGTATATTTCAGGCCAGTCATACTTGCGGGCGTTGCAAAGCCTTGCCTTTCTAGCTTTCTGTGGACAGTGAGCACCTTGAGGGGCAATCTCGGCGTGTGGCATGGCCGTGGGATACCCATGTGAGCAGGGAAAATGGACAGCTTATCCAGAGTGCAACAGCGACTGCTTGAGTATTATAACGCCCTGCGCCCGCCGGACGGTCGCATCCCAAGACGCACGGACCTGAACCCACAAAACATAAAGCCCCTTCTGGCATGGGTTGTGATGGCCCGGTCAAGCGGCCCTGGCAATCTTGTCCCCACGGTGATCGGTAGCGCGGTGGACGAGATCCTTCACATGAGTTTCACGGGCCGCAATTTGCTGGACATGTACCCCGTACCGCTCCGGGAGATTATCGACGGTTTTTACCAGACCATCCTCACCACGCCATGTGGCGGGATGTTCACCCGTAATCTTGGCAGTAGTTTTGGCTCAGTGAAAGGCTACAGAAGCCTGCTGCTGCCCCTTGAGGACCGCGACGGTGAGGTCAGCCAGATGGTTGGCGTTATTACGGTGGCCGGGCTTGAGAATGAAGCGCCGGGCTTTGGAAAGCCAAAGGATGTCAGCAGCGTTCAACTGCTTGATTTGCGTTATCTGGATATTGGTTTTGGCGCGCCGCCCGCGCCCATGGTGCCCCATGAACCCAGTCGCGTCTGGCCCGATGATTCCGAAGAGTGACCCCCGTTTGTAATGGCCGTTCAGCCGCGCCGGTCCGGTGGGGTAAATTTAACACCTCTTTAAGACTAGTATAGCATGCTGTCTGGTACCGGCGAAGGTCTCAACGCCATAGGGAAAAGTCGTGATGCCCCACACTCCTCGTCCCCGCCCGCGCGCCTGGTGCCCCTGTTTTGTATGGCTTTGAGGTAGAGAGCCGTCGTCTTCAACGCCTTCGTGTTCAATGTAGGTCGTTGTTTCGGTTTGACGGCAAGAGAAAGGCATAGCGAATGGGTCGGAACAGAGGATGGTGTGTGCTGCTGATGGTGGCTGCAATGATGTCATTTGGTGCGAGAGCACAGCAGCCGTCGTCCAGCCTGATAACGGAAGATGTGCTTACGGATATTCGTGGATGGCTGTTGGTCCCCGTCGTGTCCATCACCCTGGATGCCCAGAACAAGCGGTACGGGGCGTTGACGGCTCAAGAGGTGAACAATCTAGACAGCCAGTGGCGTACGGAGCGGGAGGCCCAGGCCCAGCCCTTGATCGCGTCCACACTCAACAACCCCTTGTCGACCTATCTGACCCAGGTCCAGGCGGCATCCGCTGGCCTGTTCACAGAGATATTTGTTATTGACGCCAAAGGCCTCAATGCGGGCCAAAGCGCCATCACGTCTGATTTCTGGCAGGGCGATGAAGCCAAATTCCAACAAACCTTCGATGTCGGAGCAGGAGCTGTCTTTATCGACGAGCCGGAGTTTCATGCGCCAACCGCTACATGGCGCGCCCAGGCAAACCTGACAATTGAAGATGATATGGGAACAGCCATTGGCGCAGCGACGATCGAGGTGAACCTGACCGAACTTGCGCGCCGGAACACCCAACGGGCAAAAGGAGAAAACTGATGGTGGATATTATCAGAAAACTCTCGATTCCGGGTAAGGTCATCGCTGCGTTTACAACCTTGATTGCTATTATGCTGGTTGCCTCCATGATCAACTTTACCAACATGTCGCGCTTGGAAGGCGCGCTGGCGAATGCCTCGCGGGTGCAGGAGTCTCGTGTTGCATACGGGGAAATGATCAGCAGCCTCGACCGGCAGCGGCAGGCCATCCTTTACCTGCTGGTTGCCAGCGACAGGTCTGTCCTCAGGCAATACCGCGATGGGGGCGAGCGGTTTGACCTGATGGCGCAGAAGCTGCTCGCGCATGGTGAGCAAATGCCCGAACTCAGCGGACCGGTTGGCCAGATGATTGCCAAGGCCCGTGAATGGCAGACGGACTATGCCGAAAGGCAAATCGAGCTGATGTCTCATTATCTCAGCGTCAATCAGGCGCGCGCAATGGAGGCTGCAGGCGGCCCCGGCGAGATTTTTGACCAAATCAGGCGTCTCGAATCCGAAGTGGATGCGCTGGAGGTGGAAATGGGAGCGGCGGCCCATGCTGCTGCCGAAAGCGCCATTTCAAGCGTCAATATGATGACGTTTGCCTCGAATATCCTGATTATTGTGGTGGCGGTACTCGCGGGGCTGTTCTTCGCGCGGCAGATCGCCGTACCCATCCGCCGCATGACCGCTACCATGCTGACGCTGGCGGACGGCGACAGCACTGTCAAAATTCCCTGTATGCACTTCAAGGACGAGATTGGCAGCATGGCGGGAGCGGTGAATACGTTCAAGGAAAACGCGATTGAGCGTGAAAGGCTGCGCGCCGAAGCCGAGGAGGCCAAAGAGCGTGAGGAACAGGCCGAACGTGACCGCATGGAGGCAGAACGCATCGCGCAGGAAAACGAGATGACCCGGCAGCGCGAAGAAATGGCAGCGCGCGAACGCAGGACGGCGGCCATTACTGAACTGATCTCGGACTTTGATAAGAAAATCCAGGAAACCATGACCGAGGTCGCGACCGAGCTCGACAGTCTGATGGCGATTTCCGGACAACTGGTCGTCACCGCTGACCAGACAGGCGACCGCTCGGCCGCTGCGGCGGCATCGGCGGAAGAATCCAGCTCCAACGTACAGACAGTGGCCGCCGCGACCGAAGAGCTGGGGCAGTCGGTGTCGGAGATCGCGCGGCAGATGGATATGTCGTCACGCCAGTCGCAGGAAACGGCCGAGGCAGCCGGACAGTCCGAGGAAATCATGAGCGAGCTGACAAGTTCGTCGAGCGCGATTGGCGAGATAATCAAACTGATCAACGATATCGCCGAACAAACCAACCTTCTGGCTCTGAATGCCACCATCGAGGCCGCGCGCGCCGGTGAAGCAGGCAAGGGGTTCGCCGTCGTTGCCAGTGAGGTGAAGAGCCTCGCGAACCAGACCGGCAAGGCGACCGAACAGATCAGCGAACAGATCGGCGCGGTACAGGCCCAGACAGAACGTGCGAGCGAAGCGATGAAGTCCATCAGGCGGGGCATCAAAACTATCGCTGAGATGGCGTCGGGCGTGGCTTCAGCGGTAGAGGAACAGCGGGCCGCAACGGATGAGATTGCCCGCAATGTGCAGGAAGCGGCGACCGGCACGCAGGATGTCAGCCGTCACGTCGCTGGTGCCGCCGAAGGCGCGCGCCAGACCCGGGAGGCCTCCACCAGCATGGCCAGCGCTTCCAAGACCATCCATAACTCGAACGAACGTATGCGCAGCGTAACCACGGTCTTTCTCGAAGGGGTCAGACGAGAAATGCTGGACGCCTGACGTCTCAGGACAGACCGCCCTCGAAGCGGCACAGGTGCGGCGGCAGGTAACTGTCGGTCAGGTCCACGTCGCCGGGCTTGCCGGTGGTCATCAGGCGGATTTTACCGCTGCCCTTGCGGCGGAATTCGCCGTGACGGGTGAGATAATCTTCTAGCGATGCCGCGACCACATCAGGCTGGCAAAACAGCTCGACCCCCTCAGGCAAGGCGGCCTCAAAATAGCTGCTGACCAGCGGAAAGTGAGTGCAGCCGAGCAGCACCGCGTCGGGTATGACACCCGCGTCATCAAGGGCTTCGGCGACATATCCTTCGACCAGCCCGGCAAGCGGGCGGGGGCCTGTGCCCCCCTCAATGGCATCCACAAGGCCGGGGCAGGCCTTTTGCACCAGGCGGATGGCGGGGGCGCGTTTGGCGATCTCTTCCACATAAGCGCCGCTTTTGACGGTTTTCTGGGTGGCAAACAGCAGGATGGTTTTACCGCTGCCGTCGTGGCCCACAGGATGTTCCTGGCTCCACGGCACACCGGTGATGGCTTCGACCATGGGCACAAGCACGCCCAATATACGCCGTCCGGGGTAGGCTTGCGGCAGCCACTTCTGTTGCAGGGTCCTGAGGGCGACAGCCGCCGCTGTATTGCAGGCCAGCACGACAAGCGTGCACCCCGCGTCAAATAGCGCGCTCACGTTCCTGCGCGTCATTTCGACAATCTGGTCGTTGGACCGGTGGCCGTAGGGGGCATTGGCGTGGTCACCCAGGTACAGGAAATCCTGATCAGGCAGGCGGCGGTGCAGGGCATCAAGGATGGTCAACCCACCCGAGCCCGAATCAAATATACCAATCAAGTTCTAGCGCCCTTTCAAGACGGCTGGTCGAGCCCGTATTCAGCCACTTTTCTATAGAGGGTCGAACGTCCGATGCCAAGCCGTCTGGCGACCTCTGCCATACGGCCATCATACTTGAGGAGCGTAAGGCGAATGATCTCCGCCTCAAGTTCCGAGAGCGAACGCACATGCCCGTCTGACCCGTGTAACACCAGAATGGCACCACCCTGTGGCATGATTTCGACATTGGCGCCGCCGTGGTTCGGTCTGGCCTCCAGCGCCTGCGCGGGCATGGGCAGGGGTTGCCCCAACAGATGAGGAAAATCACCCTGGGTCAGCACCTCCCCCTCCGAGAGGATCACAGCGCGGAAAAGCGCGTTCTGCAGTTGCCTGATATTGCCCGGCCAGTCATAGCTGGACAGAAGCTGCAGCACATCGGCCGAGATGCGGCGGCGCGATACGCCCTCCATCTCGGATATCTGGGCAAGGAAATGCTCCGTCAACGCCGGGATATCGCTGCGGCGGTCCCTCAGCGGCGGCAACAGCACGGGAAAAACATTCAGCCGGTAATACAGGTCTTCCCGGAAGGCACCTTCCGCTACGCGGTCAGACAGGTTGCGGTTGGTGGCGGAGATAATGCGAATATCAACCCGGATGCTTTGTTTGCCGCCCACGGGGTCGATCTCTTTTTCCTGAATGGCGCGCAACAACTTTACCTGCACGTCAAGCGGCAGTTCGCCCACTTCATCAAGGAAAAGCGTGCCGCCATTGGCTTCCTGGAATTTGCCCACACGGCGTTCGGTAGCGCCGGTGAAGGCACCTTTTTCGTGGCCGAACAGGATGCTCTCGACAAGGTTTTCCGGGATGGCGCCGCAGTTGACAGCAACAAAAGGCGTGCTGCGGCGGTCGCTGGCGCTATGGATAGCGCGGGCAAACACTTCCTTGCCGACGCCGGATTCGCCTTCGATCAGAACCGGGATGTTGGCACTCGCCGCTTTTTTCGCCAAGGTTACCGACCGCTGCATGCCGGGGCTGGTGCCGACAAGGCTCTCGAAGCCGTGGCCCTGCATCTTGCCGGTCATCTGGCCTGAGACCGGCGCGATCTCCCCAACAAAGGAACTGGTCTTGAGCGATGCCTCGATGGCGGTGCGGATACGTTCGGCACTTGCCGGTTTGACGATAAAGTCGTTGGCGCCCGCCCGCATGGCGTCCACCACCGTGTTGATCGACGAATGTGCCGTCAGCATGACAACCGGCAGGTCCGGGTGTTTGGGGCGGATGGCTTCAAGGACTTCGATGCCGTCCATGCCTGGCATGACAAGGTCCAGCAGCACGACGTCTATCTTGGGCAAGGTCCGATCCAGCAGGCGTTTGACCGCCTCGGCTCCCGACATGGCCTTCTCAACCGTGAAACCCGCGCGCGCGATTACCCCCTCAAGCAGGGTTATCTGCGTCAGTTCGTCTTCCACAATAAGGACGCGCTCATGCGTCATTGCCCGTTCCCCCAAATCCACCGAATCGGACTGTATCATTTCAGGACACTTATTAACAAAAGACAAATGATAAAATTTTCAATTTCTGTAATTAAGAGAAAGAATGTTGCTTGAATGCGGTTTTACGCTACCTTTCGTGCTCAGGCGTGCGGCGCACGGGGGCAAAGACCAATCATAATATTACTGAGTTTGGTGCCTGCAGCCTTTTGTTGATTGCCTTTAATCGTTTCACGGAGGATTACTCATGAAACTAGCCGTCATTCGGGAAAGGCGAGACGCGGAAAAGCGCGTTGCAGCCACCCCCGAAACAGTCAAAAAACTCATCGCACTTGGCTTTACCGTCAGCGTGGAAAAGGAAGCGGGGGACGCCGCGTCCATGCCCGACAGCCTATATGCTGATGCCGGTGCGACCATTGGAAAAGACCTCAAGGCCGCACTCAAAGATGCCGATGTCATTTTCTCCGTTCAGGGCCTTGAAGGCGCTGATGCCAAGCTCGCCAAAAAGGGGGCGGCGCAGCTTTCTGTGCTCAATCCCTTCACAGAGGGCGAGCGCCTGCAGGCTTACGCGGATGCGGGGCTGATGGCTTTTGCCATGGAATTTGTACCGCGCATCACCCGCGCGCAGTCGATGGATGTGCTCTCAAGCCAGTCCAACCTCGCGGGGTATAAGGCTGTGCTTGATGCGACCGCCGAATATGGCCGCGCACTGCCGATGATGATGACAGCCGCAGGCACCATCGCACCGGCGCGGGTCATGGTCATGGGCGCGGGGGTTGCCGGGCTTCAGGCCATTGCGACCGCCAAGCGCCTTGGTGCCATTGTCAGCGCGACGGATGTGCGCGCGGCGGCGAAGGAGCAGGTTGAAAGTCTTGGCGGCAAGTTCGTCATGGTCGAGGATGAGGAAACGGCGGCAGCGGAAACCTCGGGTGGTTACGCCAAGGAAATGTCGGACGAGTATAAAGCCAAGCAGGCTGCGCTGATTGCCGAGACACTGGCCAAGCAGGATATCGCCATCACCACGGCCTTGATCCCCGGCCGCCCGGCACCGAAACTGATCACGGAAGACATGATCAAATCCATGAAGCCGGGCAGCGTGATTGTTGACCTTGCGGTCGAAGCTGGCGGCAACTGCGCGCTGTCGGAGCCCGGCAAGGTGGTGGAAGCGCACGGCGTCAAGATTGTCGGGCACAAGAATGTGCCGTCGCGCCTCGCCGCTGACAGCTCCGCGCTTTTCGCCCGCAATCTGGTGCATTTCATCACGCCCATGGTCAAGGAAGGCGCGCTTGCCTTCGATTTTGAAGACCAGATCATCCAGGAATCGCTCATCACCAAAGACGGTGCGATTGTGAATGAGCGCCTGAAGCCACAACCGGCGGGGGAGAAATAATATGGAACAGATTATCGTCAATCCGTTCATCCAGCAGTTCTCGGTTTTCCTGCTGGCCATTTTCATCGGGTATTATGTCGTGTGGTCGGTGACACCGGCACTGCACACGCCGCTGATGAGCGTGACCAACGCCATCTCATCCGTGATCATCGTGGGCGCGCTCATTGCCGCGGGGCCTGACGGCATGAGCATCTCGAAGGTGCTGGGTGCCATCGCCATCGGCCTTGCCGCCGTCAATATCTTTGGCGGTTTTGCGGTCACGGCCCGCATGCTCGCCATGTACAAGAAAAAGAAATAGAGGGAGACGACCATGACACAAATGCACGTTGACCTCACGGCAATCGCCTATCTGGTGGCCGCCGTTCTTTTCATCCTGTCGCTCAGGGGCTTATCCAGCCCTGAGACCAGCCGCAAAGGTAATATCTTTGGCATGGTCGGTATGACCATCGCAGTACTGACAACCATCATGAACCCGGAGATTGTCTCCTACGAGTGGATCATTGGTGCCATCGTCATTGGCGGCGCCATTGGCTTTATCACCGCGCGCAAGATCGCGATGACGCAGATGCCGCAGCTTGTGGCGGCGTTCCACAGCCTCGTGGGCCTCGCGGCTGTGTTTGTGGCGGCTTCGGCGTTTCTCAACCCGGCATCGTTCGGCATTGCGGATGCCATGGGCCATATCCACACCGCGTCAAAGATCGAGATGAGCCTTGGCATCGCCATTGGTGCCATCACTTTCTCGGGCTCGCTCATCGCGTTCGCCAAGCTGAACGGCAATATGTCGGGCACGCCGATCATGCTGCCCGCGCGGCACCTCATCAACATCCTCCTTGGCGCGGCCATCATCAGCGGTATCGGCTGGTTTGTGGTCGATAATGATGCGGCAATCGCCGGGGTGCATATCTTCTGGATCGTGACCGCGCTGAGCTTCCTCATCGGCTTCCTGCTTATCATCCCCATCGGCGGGGCGGACATGCCAGTGGTTGTCTCGATGCTGAACAGCTATTCCGGCTGGGCGGCTGCGGGCATCGGCTTTACGCTTGCCAATACGGCGCTGATCGTGACCGGTGCGCTCGTGGGCTCATCGGGCGCGATTCTCAGCTATATCATGTGTAAGGGCATGAACCGCAGTTTCATCAGCGTGATCCTTGGCGGCTTTGGTGGCGACAGTGCCGCTGCGGCTGGTGGGGCGACAGAGACACGCCCGGTCAAGCAAGGGTCAGCCGAAGATGCGGCCTTCATTATGAAAAACGCGTCCAAGGTGATCATCGTGCCCGGTTACGGCATGGCGGTGGCGCAGGCGCAGCATGCGCTCAAGGAAATGTGCGATGTGCTCAAGAAAGAGGGGGTCGAGGTCAAATACGCCATTCATCCGGTGGCGGGCCGCATGCCGGGGCATATGAACGTGCTGCTGGCGGAAGCCAACGTGCCGTATGATGAAGTGTTCGAGCTTGAGGATATCAACAGCGAGTTTTCGCAGGCCGATGTGGCCTTCGTGATCGGCGCGAACGATGTCACCAACCCGTCGGCCAAGACAGACCCCGCGAGCCCGATTTTTGGCATGCCGGTGCTGGACGTGGAGAAGGCCAAGACAGTGCTGTTTATCAAGCGCTCCATGGGCAGTGGTTATGCAGGCGTGGAGAACGAGCTGTTCTTCCGCGACAACACCATGATGCTGTTCTCGGACGCCAAGAAAATGGTCGAAGAGATCGTTAAAAGCTTCCACTAAAGGCTTTTCAGCTAGGCAACATGCATCCCGGGGTTTCGCCCCGGGGTGTATTTTGCCCCTTAAAAGTTGTTCAGTTTACGTTCAGTTTACACACATTATGCTGTAACCTCTGATGCCAACAGACCAACCAACAGGACCGACGGAGGGCAGTAAAATGCAAAGCAAACAATCCTATAAGCACCGTGTACGTAGTTTATTGGCCGCGAGTGGCCTTACTGTGGCGGCGTTTGCTGCCCCGGCATACGCGGGCGTGGATATACAGTTTGAAGGCTATGTCGCGGACAAGATGGACCGCATTACGTCTATCGAGCGTAACCGCGAAGGTGTTTTCCGCGACTATCGTACTGAAGGCACCCGGACGCAGGTCAAGCCGCGTGACAAGCTGAGGGTCAGCTATTTTGCGGGCACGGAATGGGGCAACGAGCGTATTTTCCCCAGCTATGATGACTATAATGTGCCAGACCTGATCAAGGAAATGATGGAACGCGGTATCAAGGAAGCTGATCCGGACTTCAACGGCACCGTGCAGGTGACGATCGACAAGCTGCGCATCAAGGACTTCTCGCTGGCGGTGATTTCTTCGCATACGACACAGATGTCAGGCACCGTGAAAGTGCTGGATGCAGCGGGTAACGTCACGGCAGAGCATGACATCTGGGCTGGTATTGTGCCTGAGTATAGCGCGTCCAACAACTACAAGGGGCGGAACTATGCCTATGTGGGCGGCGCTGTCGCGACGCGCGTGGGACCGATCGCCGCCGAGTTCACGGAAAAAGCGCTTGAGACCCTGTACCCGGACTATGACGCACCGGGCCTTGTGATCCTGTCCAGCCGGTAAGCCCGGCACCATAAGCCTGAATGAAAAAGGCCGCTGCATTTGAGGTGCAGCGGCCTTTTCCTTAGGAAAGGTAGGAAAGTAGGAAATAGGGGCGGGTAGTTCCGGGCCAATATGGAACTACCCGCCAGAGAAGAGCGCCGCTGTCAGGACCGGCGCGTCAGGTCGAGGCATCCAAAATCAACCTGATGGCCATGGTATCGCATATATGATATTAATAATCAATATCAAAAACAAAAGAATCGGAAAAAATATGCAGGGCGATTTTAGCGCTGCCAGCCCTTTCGTGAAAACCTCTAATTAATATTGACTTTGCGAGTCATTCTTAATAACGTCCGCGCCATTCAAAACAAATGACAGGACTCAGGGTATTATGTTTGCACTTCCCCGCCCCTCGCATGCCCGCCGCATCTTCCACCATCTTGCTTTTGGTGTCGCGGCGATCGCCCTTGTAACCCCGACGTACGCGCAGGACGCGCCCACTGACGATGACAATATCGAAGAAATTATCGTTGAAGGGCGGCTAAGTCGCTATTCGGCCACCAAGATGGACACGCCTATCTTTGAGACAGCGCGGTCGGTCTCGATCGAGGACCAGCAGCAGTTGCTCGATAAGGGTGTGCTTGAACTGGCGGACGCTTATGTCTATGCGCCCGGTGTTATCGGCCAGACCTACGGTTTTGCCACGCGCGGTGACTGGGTGAAGGTGCGCGGCCTTGATGTGCCGGAATACCGTGACAGCCTGCAAGCCCTGTTCGGCAACTATAACAATACCCGCAGCCATGTTTATACGCTGGAGCAGGTTGAAATACTCAAAGGTCCATCGTCTGTGCTCTATGGTCAGGGCTCGCCGGGCGGTCTGGTCAATGTGGTGTCCAAAAGGCCGCAGCAGGAAGCGTCGAACGAAATTGTTGCCGAATACGGAAACTTTGACCGCAAGCAGATCGCCGCTGACCTGACCGGCCCGCTGGATGATGACGGCAGGTTCCTCTACCGTATGACGGCGGTATACCGCGATGCCGATACCCAGATTGATTATGTCGAGGATGATGCGCTGGTGATCGCGCCCTCGATCACATGGCGCCCGAACGAACGCACCAACGTCACCATCCTTGGCAATTATCAGGATTATAACGGCCAGGCAGCCGCGCAGTTTGTGCCCACCCAGGGCGCATTGCTGCCAGCACCCAACGGCGAACATTTTGACCCGAATGTCTTCCTTGGCGAGCCGGAGTTCGACCGCTACGACACCAAGACCAAATCGATCACCTTGCTGGCAGACCATGATTTCAACGCAAGCTGGGGTATGGAAGCCACCGCGCGTTATACCAAGGGCGAAGCAAAATATAATCAGGCATGGCCCGCGTTTATCGGCGGCAACCGCTATCTTGACGATGAGGGCAATGTCGCCCGCACCTTCTATAAAAACGAGGCAGACAGCAAACAGTTTGCTGTGGATGTGCGGATGCGCGGCGAGTTCTCGACCGGCCGTCTCGAGCATAACCTGCTTGTCGGTGTCGACTATCAGGACGTAACCACCAACAGCGACTATTATTATGCCTTCGCACCCGCAGGATACGGCATCAATATATTCAACCCCGTGTATGGCAATGTGCCGACCGACGCCGAACTGGGCCCTTACTACGATAACCCTGAAAACAAGAACAAGCAGATCGGCTTCTCCATTCAGGATCAGGTGCGCATCGGCCAGCTTCTGCTTACCCTTGGCCTGCGCGGCGACAAGGTGGACAGCGACACAGGCTATGTCACACAGCAGGACAAGGAACTGAGCACCAATGTGGGTGTGATGTACCAACTGCCGGGCGGCTTCTCGCCCTACGCCAGCTATTCAGAATCGTTTGAGCCGGTCGTGGGCACCACCTTCGACGGCAGCGCCTACGCCCCGCAAATGGGCAAGCAATATGAAGTGGGCATCAAATACCAGCCCGAAGGCACCACGGCGCTCATCACCGTGAGCTACTTCGATATCGACCAGACCAACCTTCTGACCGCAGACCCCAGCCATCCGGGCTTCTCCGTGCAGGAAGGCGATGTCAGCATCAAAGGCTTTGAATTTGAAGCTGTCGGCAACGTCGGGGACTTTTACCTTGAAGGCAACTACAGCTATCTCGATACCGAAACATCGGATGGTTTCCGCCTGCCCAGCATCCCGGCGCATCAGGCCTCAAGCTGGATCACATGGCGCCCAAGCGAGGTGATGGTGGGTTTCAAGGCCGGTTTTGGCGTGCGCTATGTCGGCGCAAGCTGGGACGGCGCGGACGGCCTCAAGACACCCTCCTACACGCTGGCGGATGCCATGGTGGGTTATGAGACCGACCGCTTCGACATCAGCATCAACGCGCACAACCTGACCAACAAGCAATATTGGTCAACCTGTATCGCGCGCGGTGACTGTTTTGTCGGCAAGGACCGCACCGTGGTCGCCCGCCTTGCGGTGAAGTTCTAACCTCAATTTGCACGGGGGCAGGGCCGCGGCCCTGCCTCATGACCCTACCTCATGATCCTGCCTCTTGGCGCAAGCCTCCGGCTTACGACCAGGGCGTCACCAGATATTTCTCACCCGTCCGCATCGCGCGGTAGTCGGTCACCGCGTCTTTCGTGAGCATTTCTTCAAGGTTCACCCGCTTCTTGTAGCTGCTCGCAAACGTGGTGGTGAGGTTTTCAAGCACGCGCTGGCGCATGCGTGCCGCCACCTCCATACCCACCGATTGCAGGAACGGGAACAAAAGCCAGCCGGACAAGGTCCAGCCGAAACCATAACTCGGCGACAATATCGTCGGGCCAACATCCAGCCGACCGTAAATGAACATGCGCTTTGGCTGGTTGGAGCCATAGCGTGAATATTCGGTCATTTTCTTGACCGCGACCTGTTCCATCGCCTTGAAGGCGGTATCAACCACCTTGCCGCCGCCGATCGGGTCAAAGCCATAGAACGCATCGGTGTCGTCAATCGCGGTCCTGAGCTGGTTCATGAAATCATCGTCTGACGAGTTCACCACATGGGTGGAGCCGAGCTTTTTCAAGAGTTCGACCTGCGCATCCTTGCGCACAATGTTCACCAGCGCGAGGCCGTCCTCGTTGCAAATGCGCGTCAGCATCTGCCCGAGGTTGGAGGCCCCCACCGTGTGCAAAATGGCGTCCTGCCCATCCATCTTGGCGTTCTCGGCAAAGCCAAGCGCCGTCATCGGGTTCACGAATGCGCTCGCGCCGTCTTCCGCCGTATGGTCACCCAGCGGCAGGCACATGTTGGCATCAGCGATACAGTATTGGCTGTAGGCGTTGCCCGGCACACAGGCCACGCGCTGGCCCATCAGCGCCTTGGCCATGTCGCCGTCGCCGGTGGCAACCACGGTGCCCGCGCCCTCATTCCCCGCCGGCAGCTTGAGGCCATGCCGCGCCTTGGAGCCAGTGTTAAAAGGCTCAGGCATGGTGGCGACAAATTTGCCGGTGGAATAATCAGCATTCTCAAGGTCCGCCGCGCTTGTGAGGATCGCGAGGTCCGACGGGTTAATCGGCGCCGCTTCCATCTTGACCAGCACCTGATTGCCGGTCGGGTCCGGGAATGTCACATCTTCAATCGCGACGGTCAGCGTGCCATTGCTTTCAAGCGTGGTGAAAAGTTGTTTGCCCGTTGTGCTCATACCCTTGTCTCCCTCTCATTAATCCGGTTCATGCGCCGCCCGCCAGCCGGGGCCGCCGCATGTGCGTTGCTATTAGGTCATGTAGCGCGGTTGCGCCAAAGGCAAGCGGGCGGGGTGCGGATTGGTGGTGATGGGGGCGCTATTCTATATGGGCTTGATCGTAAGAAAGTTTTTCTACGCCTTTGAACTCAATGGCTAGCGTCCTATCTCCAGAACTATGGCAGGGAAATATCAACACTATATCCAGCAGATGATCCAGAAGGGTTTCCGGCGTCCTGACGGAAGCCGACGCAATCCAAGTGTCTGGGTGTATACAAAAGGCAATGAACCCTACCCAAAAAGAATTGAACGCTTTGGCGGCGAAGACGAGTTTTATTCCCCTCTGAGAAATGGCCAAGATAAGACTCTTGATGACAAAATCACGGACTGGGAATCACACCGGCAGGCAGATGTTCGGACGTGGCGTAATCTGCCGCATGGTGCGCCAGTGGAAGCGTCCAAGGCGGCGGAATTGATTGGCCTGACTGGCGCTCGCACCAAAGCCCTTAGGCAAACGCTACAAAGTGCATTTGAAGAATTTCTGCCGAGGATCGGTGAAATATTTCAGGATCCAGATGTTCTCATGTCGCATATAGATGACAACGAGACGCTAGATCAGGCTATTACTAATGAAATCCTCAGGCATTTAGGCGGCTCGGCTCGATCAACTGAAGAGCTAACATCTTCACTTGAGTTTAAGGCTTTTCGTAGAATACTGAAATACGTCATTGCTGAGGTAGGCGGCCACGCGCTCTCCGGAGTTTTGCGTGAGCTTGACCAGCTGTTTCGCAATGCCCTTGAAGCTGGCGATTTTAATGTCGCAAAAACCCACAAGGGTGCGTTGGAGCGCCATCTGGATGACCATCAGGTTCGAAAAGACCTGCTAGACCTCAACTGGTTCATCGCTGAAAATCAAACCGACCCAGCCTGGGTACTTCCTGACTGCGCAATACTCCAATTGTCAAAAGATAGTGGATATGCCCCGTTCCTTTTTGGTGATGTTGAACAACGCCAAGCCTTGATATTGCCCTTAACCCCCAAAAAAGCCCTTGTTGGCACAGGTCAAAGCCTCGACCAGATCAATTTGTCTGAGCTTACTAAGGGCGCAATATCATGCTGTAGCGAATTCTTTGTCGCTAGTCGGAATGCGCCTGAACTGGAAGAGTTGTCGGATCGAATTGGGACTAGAGCTCAAGACGCTCTTGGAGAGAACATCGATGCGGCGCTTGAAGGCATTGGTTCTCTTCGAACCAAGAAAGACTTGGCCGAAATTCCGCAGCTCAAATCTCTGAACTTTCAAACACATCAGCTAAGTTTAGATGAGGATGGTTGTAGATATGTAGCTGGCAAAATCATGTCGTTCATAAATTTGACGGGTAAAAATTTCGACGTATCTCGCCTCACCATGGTGGTGTTATGCTCTAATGTTCTTGAAGCCGTCAATGACCTTGAGATGACGGAAGAACCGCCGTTCTCAGAAGGCGACGTCAGGCAATATATTTGGTGGAGAGAACTTGGAGAGGAAAAACCCGCATGCAGGCTCTATATACAAAGCGGTGCGGCAGAGGTGCTTTGCAATCCAGATCATGAAGCATTTGACTTTGTGTTGAGTTTATTGTTGCAGAGCCTAGCCCAATTGCATGTTCGTGCTGTTGTCTTAGCTGGTGACAAAACCACCAGCGAGATCCTTGTACAGTATACTAACCCTGAAACTGGTGAGTTCACCCGGGACGTATCAATTAGGTCAGCGTGCGCATTTATGGGCACTTTGTATGGGTGCCGGATCGCATGTGCAGACTCATCGTTTGCTGGCGACATTTGCGATCAACTAATTGAAGCATTAGAATATTTCCACGCGTTGCAACGGCCAATAACGCAAGATAAAGATACAAATAATCAGCGGAGTGCAGATATCGCGAGTGCCATGGATATGGCCTTGTATTGTGCTTCTAAATACTTGGCAATCTGCCAGTACCTGAACGTTTCTCCAGTCGATGGAGCCCACAGCAAATCCCTGAAAGATATATTATCGAAGCACCACCTCCTAGAATGGTTTTATCGCCTTGATTTTGATTTCCAGCGTTTAAGGGTCAACTTCTCTCATCCTCTGGGGCCAAAATATGTGACCGCGCTGCAGCTTCACGCGGAGAGACTGTTGTGGGGAAGAGACATGGCCCTTCTGAACCGTGAAGAGGGGGAGTATATACAGCCGTTTGCAGATCCCGCTTTAAACTTTGACAACATACTCTCGGAACTGAGGACACACTTGGAAACAATGCTACCAGATGGTCTACGCGACGATATCAAGGCCTCCTTCAATTTCGATAGAAGCGATCAAGCTGACTAAGCATTTACTTTGGAATGGTCGATTTACTCTGCGCCGCATAGAATCCACCTCTCCCCCTCTTTGTAATATTGACATTGCAAGTCATTATTAATAGCTTGCCCGCTATTCGGTCATCAGGCGGGTGGCGGGGCGTGTGCCTTGTCGCTTGCTGCACGCGCGCAAACAGGGGGTCGCGATGCCACAACTGTCACCTGTCCTCGTTCTGCTCGGGCTTGCGCTCGCGCTCGCTGGCGTCATGGTCCTGCGCTACACGTGGGGCAAAAAGGGCGCGCGCTCCCGCGCGGAGGTCAGCGCCGGGTGGGGGCTTATCGCCGCGTCCTTCGTGCCGTGGGTCATGGCCAGCACGCCTGACTGGGGCTCGGCTTTGGCGATCTGTCTTTTCATGATCATTGGTGTTGTGTTGATGGGCTATGCTGCCGCGCGGCAACCTGAGGGGCGCAAGGCCCGCGCGGGCCGCGCCGAACGGGCGGCTGCCCCGGCGTCGGCGGTGCCGTTCAACTGGCCGATCACCGGCAGGCGGGTGTTCACCTTCCTGCTGGCGGGGCCAATTGCCGGGGTTGCGGCGCTTTACCTGTGCCTGTGGCTATATGGCGCCATGGGCGGTGGTGCCAGCGCCGGGCAGTTGATGGCGGTACTGTTTGCTTTCCCGCTTTTGTGGGCGGTGCTTTCGGTTTTTGCGACCTATGACATGCCGGTCGTCCGGCGCGGCGGCATTGTGGTTTTAAGCGGTGTGCTTGGGGCCCTTGGCACGTATTTTGTAATTTAGGGGGGCTGTCATGGCATCCGATACCCAAGCGGCGCCAGCGCCGAAGAAAAAAACCGGCTTTGTCGCCCAGATGCTCTCCGGCCACTCGGCGGTCGGGCTTGCGGTGGGTGCGCTGATGTATATTTTGTGCCTGTCGGGTACGCTCATGGTCTTTCATGAGGAATTTGAACGCTGGGAACAGCCGCAGGTGCCGGAGTTTGCCACCGTCACCCCCGAGGCCGCAGGCCGCGCCGCTGACGCGGGCCTTGCGCGCGCCAGCGACGTGCCGCACCATTTTTATATCGGTGTGCCCACCGACGGTATGCCGCGCCTTGGTATCTCGCTTGACGGGGAAGAAGGCTGGTACGCGGACGCGGACGGTACCCTTGGCACGCCCATTCACCACCCGTGGGCGGAGTTCCTTGAAGGCCTGCACTATTACCTGCACCTGCCCACGGTGCTGGGCCTGACGGTTGTCGGCATTCTGGGTGCCATGCTGGTGGGGCTGGTGATCTCCGGCCTGCTCGCGCACCCGCGTATTTTCCGCGATGCTTTTGCCATGCGCATCAGGGGCAACCAGCAACTGGCGCAGGCTGATATTCACAACCGCCTCAGCGTGTGGGGCGCGCCGTTTCACCTTCTGGTGGCGCTGACGGGGGCGGGCATCGGCCTTGCCTCCGTGCTTTCCTATTTTGTTGCCAACAGCTATCTGGACGGTGACATTGAAGCCTTCTATGAGCCGGTGTTCGGCTCCGACCCGGCCGAGGACATAACCCCGGCGCCGGTTTTCAATATCACTGCCGCGCTTGATAACTTTCGCGCCGAACACGGTGACCTTCAGCCGTGGTATGTCATCATGCATGAACCGGGCACGGTGGGCCAAAGCGGGTATATTCTGGCGCGTCATCCGGCGCGGCTGATATACGGCGAAAATTATTACTTCGGGCCGGACGGCACCATCACGGGCAAGCTTGGCCATTCGGACGGGCCAGCGGGCCAGCAGGTTGTCGCCAGCGCCTATACGGTGCACTTTGGCTCGTTTGGCGGGCTGCCGGTGAAGCTTATTTACGGTGTGCTGGGGCTTGCCATCTCCATCGTGTCTGCCACGGGGGTGAATATCTGGCTGATCAAACGGCGCGAGAAAGGCCGCGCCATGCCGCGCCTTGAACGGGCGTGGGCCGCCACCATCTGGGGTACGCCGCTGGCGCTTGCGGTCTGTTTCACCCTGCCGACGGTCACGGCGGTTGAGGGCACCTTGTTGAACGCCATTTTCTGGCTCGTGCTTTTGGGCCTTGTCAGCTTGTCAGCCGTGGTGACAGACCGGGCGGCATTTGCGCGCTTCCTGCGCAGTGCCGCCGGGCTGATGATCATCTTTGGTGTTCTGGTCAAATGGGCAGCACATTTTGGTGCGGTAAATTCCCCTGCCGCGATCGGGGTGAATGTGGTATTATTGGCGACCGCCGCCGTGCTTTTATGGCAGGGTTGGCCGGTCCGCCGCGTGCAAAAGCCGGTGCCGTCAGCGGCGGAGTAAACCCCGCACATATCCCGCACATATCCCGCACAGGTTTCGCACAGTTTCCGCCCAAAAACCGCCCATATTTCGCGCAGTTTTTGGGCTTTTTTGCTATTTTGGCGGGCGCGGGAAAAAGGCGCTGGTGCGCTCGATATAGGCGGCATAATCCGGGCGACGCTTTTTCATCGACCGCTCCGTCATTGGCACGCCGGACCATTTCATCAGGATAAAACTCATCAAAAGCGGCGCGAAAATCAGGCTGATATCGTGCCCGATCAACCACAAACCCCACCAGACGCAGAAGTCGCCAAAATAGTTTGGGTGCCGGGTCCATGCCCACAGGCCTTTGTCTAACACCTTGCCTTCATTGGCGGAATTAGACTTGAAGCGGCTCAGTTGCCAGTCGCCCCCCGCTTCAAAAACAAAGCCGATAGCCCAGATCAGGGTGCCCAGGATTTCAAGCGCGCCAAGGCTGCGCGGAGCACTGGCCAAGGTGCCGATCACCGGCGCGGCCACCACGAGGATCAGCGCACCTTGTAGGATAAATACGATGCCAAGCGAATAAAGATGCCGCCTCAGGCCTTTGCGGTTGCCGATGATTTTCTCGTAGCGACGGTCTTCGCCGTGCGCCAGATACCGCCTGAGAAGATAGATGGAAAGCCTTAAACCCCAAAGGGTTAGAAGGATCAGCGTCAGCGTCTGGGCGGCGCCCAATTGGGATACCCCGCGGGCGGCGGCCAGGCCGGTGATGATAAATCCAGTACCCCAGAAGGCATCAATAAAACTGACATGCCCGCGCCAGATGCTGAAAAGCCAAAGCAGCAGAAGGGCCACGCCCAGGGCGGATGCGCCGGTAATATAAAGCTCAAGCATGATGCCTCCTCAAGTTCCTGTTTTTCTACGAAAACGCTGTAAAGCGGATCATTTCAAACACTTTTTTTGCGGGAAGATTTGCCGCGGGCCATATTCGCGCGCTATATGATGCTGGAAAGGGTGTTTATGGGCGAACAGGCTACCATCATCGATTTTCTTGGCGCCAGCCTTCGCGGGCTGGAAGCGTCTGGCCGACCCCTCCTGTCCCCGCGGGAGCAGGACGTGGCCGATGATATCGCCGCCTCGCTCGACCGCGAGCTTGAGACCATGGTGTCCGGGCTTGAAGCGGTGGCGTCCTGCCAGCAGGAAGATGACGACGATGCGGTGGAGGAGGAACTGCCGCCCTTTGAAGCTTTTTGCGTGGGCCTGAAGCGGATCGGGGGCACGCTGATTCCGCATCTTTTTGACGAGTTTAAGGTCTTGTGCGCCAAGCACAGTGCGCCGGTGGGGCCGTTTGACTGGATCATCCGTGCCCGGGCCGATGCCTTTGTTGCTTACCTGTTGCAGGTGGCGCAAGTGCATGGTCTGGCTTTTGATGACAGCATTGAACGGGTGGGGAAAAACGAACAGATTGTTCTCGCGCATCTGGGGGCGGACCTTCGTATGCTGATGCAACGGGAACTGGACAAGCTTGAAGGGTAGGCGCTGTTTCCGTTCAGGAATTGTTCAGTCTTGCTACGTTAGGTTACAGAGGAAAGTGAGCAAGCCGTGAGAAAAAGAATGAGCAAAAAAACTTTGTGGCCAGCGCTTCTTGTCGCTTTGATGGCGGTCGGGGGCAATACCCTTGCCGATGACGACGATGGCAAGATGACCCGCTCTGAAAAACGCCTCGCGAGGGTCATGGATGACTATAAGCTGACAGGCAAAACCAAAAGCTGTGTACCGCTGCGTTTCCTGCGTGATTCGACAATTATTGACGACCAGACGATTTTCTTCAAAAGCGTGGGCAAGAGGGCATATATCAACCGGATGTCCCACAAATGCCCGCGTCTGGCGTCGGAAGAACGCTTCATGTATTCCACCTCGATCTCCAGCCTTTGCCGCATGGAGATCATCACCGTGCTTGATGGTTTCGGCCGTCAGTGGGGCAGCTGCGGGCTGGGTGAGTTTGAGGAAATGGAAAAGCTGACCGACGCCGAAAAGGCTGAGCGCGCCGCGGCTCAAAGCAGTGACGATGGCCCGAGCGGTCAGTCTCAATAAGAGTTTCTGTTAAAACCTGAGCAGGTGGAGAACGGCTTGGCGTCTGCTTCAGTGCGGCGCCTTGTCGCAGCCGTCATGCGTTTTATCGCATTCAGATTAACGGAGCGCCCCGATGGGTTCATACCGCATTTTGTAACTATATTACAAAGTGGACGCGAGGAACCCCACCCATGAAACTCACAGAGCAGAGCCTGAAAAATCCGGCCGCCGTCATCGTGATTGCCGCTATGGCAATCGTGCTGGGTATCGTCATGCTGTCGAAGCTGCCGGTGCAGCTTTTCCCGGCGATCGAACGCCCGCAGCTGGCGGTGCAAACCTTCTGGCGGGCGGCCAGCCCGTCAGAGATCGAATCAGAGATTGTTGAGCCCATCGAGGAGGTGATGCAGGGCATCCCCGGCCTTGAGGAAATGCGGACTTTCTCGAACCCAAGTTTTGGCTTTGTCTCGCTTGAGTTTGCGCTTGAAACCGACATGGACCGTTCGCTGATTGAGGTAATCAGCCGGCTGAACCGCCTGCCGCCGCTACCGGCCGATGCAGACCGCCCGCAAGTGCTGATGAACGGCGGCGATCCTTCGGGTGAAACCCTGATTTACCTGTTCACCCAGTTCACGGAAAACAGCAAAATATCCCAAAGCGATTACGTCACCTTCATTGAGGACGAAGTGGTGCCCCAGCTTGAAAGCGTTGAGGGCGTTTCCCGTGTATCAGTAGAGGCGGGCAGCGGTTTTGGTGAGCAGTTGCAGATCGAGTTTGACGCAGTACGTGCCGCCGAGCTTGGCATTAACGTCAACGCCATCGCGCGGGTTATCGGCCGCACGGTGGACAGCTCCGGTGGCTACCTTGAAGTGGGCCGCCGCCGGTATCTCCTCAATTTCCAGGGACGGTATGAGCCGTCCGAACTCAGCGCCCAAATACTTGACTGGCGTAATGGCCGGCCTGTCACTCTTGGTGATATCGCCACGGTACGTGTCGCGCCGCCAGACGCCACCCAAGTGGTGTACCAGAACGGCAATCCGGCCGTTGGCATGCGGATCGTGCGCAACAGCGGCGCCAATGTGCTGGCGACTATTGACCGCTTGACCGAAACACTGGATGAGCTGAACGCAGGCATTCTTGCCGAGAAGGGGATCTCGATCCAGAAATCCTTCGATCCGTCTGTCTTCATCAAACGGGCGATCAACCTTCTGTCCACCAACCTGTTTGTTGGCGTGCTGTTGGCGGTGGGTGTTTTGTGGTGGTTCCTGCGGCAGGTGCGCGCGACGCTGCTGATCGCGCTGACAATCCCCGTTTGCCTGCTTACCACCATCATTGTGCTGGCCATGTTTGGCCGAACGGTCAACGTTATCTCGCTGGCGGGGCTGGCGTTTGCCACCGGCATGGTGCTCGACGCCGCGATTGTCGTGCTTGAGAATATCGTGCGGCTGCGGGAACGGGGCGAGAAGCCCAACATAGCATCGCTTACTGGTGCGTCGCAGGTCTGGGGCGCGCTCCTGGCGTCTACCGCTACGACCGTGGCCATTTTTGTGCCCATCCTGTTTCTGAAGGATGTGGAAGGCCAGTTGTTTGCTGATCTCGCGCTTACGATCGCCATTGGCGTCGGTATCTCGCTGATTGTGGCCGTTACGGTGCTACCGGTCGCGGCCCAGCATTGGCTGAAGAAGCTACCCACCAGCGAAAACGCTGGCGGACGCGGCAAGAAATTTGCCGCAAGACTGATGTGGCTGACGGGCACACCGGTTCGCCGCCTGTCGCTGATCGGGGGCCTGATGAGTGGCGCGGTGTTCCTCAGTTGGGCGTTGCTGCCGAACCTCAACTATCTGCCGCCGGTGAAACGCGATGCGGTGGATGCCTTCATGCTGTTCCCGTCCGGCGCCAATGTTGAGACCATTGACAAGGAAATCGCGCAGGTCATCGTCAAACGGCTCGAGCCCTATATGAAGGGTGAAAAAGAACCGGCGCTGAGGAACTATTACATTATCACCTTCCCGAACGGGGCGGCAGGTACACTTGGTATCCGTGCCAAGGATCAGGAAAAAGTGGGTGAACTGCAACGCCTTGTGAACGAGGAAATCCTCGCGGGCTTCCCTGATGTGTTTGCCTTTGGGCAGCAGGGCAACCTGTTCGGTGGCTTCGGCGGCGGCGGGTCTGTACAGTTCAACATCCACTCCAAGGATCTGGATGCCCTGCGCGACGTGACCTCAACGGCCATGCAACTGGTACAGGACAATCTGCCGGGCGCGCGTGCGCAGCCAAACCCAGACCCGAATGTGATCTCGCCCGAGCTGAAGATCCACCCCAATGACCGCCGCCTGGCCGAGGTGGGCTTCACCCGCAATGATGTCGCCCGCATTGTGCGCGCGCTGGGGGACGGTTTGTGGCTTGGCGAACATTTTGACGGTGAACGCCGGGTGGACATGGTGCTGAAGTCGCAGGACTGGTCAGAGCCGGAGATGCTGGAAAGCGTGCCAATTGCCACGCCAAACGGCGGGACCGTCGTGCTGGGTGACCTGGTACAGATCGAACGCGGCGTTGGCCCGACCTTTGTGCAGCGTATGGACCGCAAACGCACCGTCACGCTTAACATCAACCAGCCGGACGGTATGCCGCTTGAGGACATGGTCAAAATCCTCAAGGAGAAGGTTGAGCCTGCCATCAAGCCGCTTCTGCCCCCTGACGGCATCATCAGCTATGGCGGCGATGCGGACTCGCTTGACCGGGCGGTGGGTTCGCTGTCGATGAACTTTGTGCTGGCGCTGGGCCTGCTGTTCATGATTTTGGCGGCGCTATTCCGCTCCCCGCGGGATGCGATGTTTGTGGTTGTCACCATTCCGCTTGCGACCGTGGGCGGCGTGCTGGCGCTTCGCGTCCTCAATATGGTGGCCTTTGCACCGCTGGACCTCCTGACCATGATCGGCTTCATCATCCTGCTGGGTCTGGTGGTCAATAACGCCATCCTTCTGGTCGCGCAGACCCGCGCCGGTGAGGCAGAGGGGCTGACACGGGACGAGGCGGTGGAGCGCGCGCTTGCCCTTCGCATGCGGCCCATCTTCATGAGCACGCTGACATCCATCATGGGCATGCTGCCGCTGGTGCTGTTCCCCGGTGCAGGCAGCGAGATTTACCGCGGCATGGCCACAACAATTGTCGGTGGCATGGCATTGTCGACCGTCTTTACCCTTGTGCTGCTGCCCTGCCTCCTGCGGTTCAAGGAAGCGGGTTTCATTCATGCGGCTGTTGCGCGTCTGCGTGGCCGCAAGCTGCACCCTGCAGAATGATGGACAGAATGATAGGCCGAATGATGAGTAGAATAATAAAAAGCGAGGAATATAGAATGTTTACACTGAGCAAATGGACAAAAGGCATGGGCACGGCGCTGGTTGTTGCCTCTGCCCTGAGTTTTGCGGGCAGCGTTTCCGCACAACAGCAACAACAGCCGCCAGCCCTTGTGGAGGTGGCAGAAGCCAGCGCCGAGATGATGGCTCCGCAAGCTTATATGCCGGGTACGGTTGTCAGCCGGAACGACAGCCGCATCGCGGCCGAGATTTCCGGCAAGGTGAAGTGGGTCGCGCCGGAAGGCACGCTGCTCAAGGAAGGCGATGTGGTGGCGGAAATTGATGACCGCAACCTCCGCCTTGCCCTCGACCGCGCCGAAAGCCAGATCAAACGGCTTGACGCGCGCATCACCTACCTGAAGGCGGACCTTGCCCGTGTGCAGGAACTGGCTGTCAACAAAAACGTGCCGTCTAGCCGGGTTGAAGAAGCCGAAAGCACGCTTTTGATGATGCAGGAAGAACTGGCGCAGGCGCGGGTCACCGCCGAGCAGGCTGAGATCGACCTCGAGCGCACCAAGGTGCGTGCGCCTTTCCCGGGCCGCGTCGTGGAGCGCTTGGCCCAGGCCGGTGAATATTCGGTGCCCGGTCGCCAGATTGCGCGCCTTGTGGACACAGAGCACCTTGAGGTCAGCGCGCAGGCGCCGGTCACCTTGTCCGCTATGCTGATGGACGGGCAGTCTGTTGTGCTGAGGCGCGACGCATTGGTGGTGGACACCAGCATCCGCGCCATCATTCCGGTGGGGGACAGCCTGAGCCGCACCATGGAAATTCGGGTCAGTGTACCGGCGGGCAGCCGCTACGTGGTTGGCACGGCAGTGCAGGTTGGCGTGCCTTCAAGCGCGCCACAGCAGGTGGTGGCCGTGCCGCGTGATGCCCTCGTGCTGAGGAACGATGGCACCTATGTATACCGTGTGAAGGACGACAACACGGCAGAACGTATGCTGGTGACCACGGGGGCCGCCACCGGCAGGCGTGTGGCTGTCACCGGTGGGATAGAGCATGGCGACAAGGTCATTGTGCGGGGCGGTGAACGGCTGCGCCCCGGCCAGGCGGTGCAACTGCGTGAAGGTAGCACGCAGGTTGCCAACGGCCGCTAGACGCCTTTCGCCGTGTTTCGAGTAGCAGATGGCAAGCGTTGACAAAAACAGTGTTGGCGAAGGGCCCCAAGGGGCCCATAATGCCCGCGATGCGGGGGCGGTATTCGACGTCCCCGCCCGCGGGTTTTCTAATGACAGTTTGGAAAACCCGGAGTTTGAAATCAGGGAACGTCGGGGGCAGCTGTCGCGTATGGACAGTCTATTAGGGTCAAAAGAACGCACATTCTGGACATTTCAGGTTGGGGGCTGGATAGGCTATAGCTTCCTGCGTACCTTTCAGGCCATCACCAATGGCCAAGACCTTTATTATTTCTCATGGGTGATTATCGCCGCGGCGCTTGTCGGCCTGTCGATGACCACCATGCTGCGCCAGCTGTACCGCATGGCGCGTAACTGGCCGCTGCAGTGGCTTCTTTTGTTTGTGGTTTCCATCTGCGGGGCGTGCGGGCTTTTGTTCTCGATGATCGAGCTTTACATCGCGCCGCGCATTGTGCCCGGCCTGCCGCCCTTCTCGGGGCTTGAGATGTTTGGCAACGCCATGTTTGAGACCACGGCCCTGTTCGCCTGGTCGGCGCTTTATTTTGGCTATCACTATTACCAAAGCATGCGTGAACAGCAGGAACAGGTGTTGAAGGCCACGGCCATGGCGCATCAGGCGCAGCTCAAGATGCTCCGGTACCAGCTTAACCCGCATTTCCTGTTTAACACGCTGAACGCTATCTCCACCCTTGTGCTGGAACGGGCGGAGACGGACGCCAACAAGATGCTGACCAAGCTGTCGAGCTTCCTGCGCTTCACGCTGGTCAACCAGCCCACCCAGCGCATCACGCTGGAGCAGGAGCTCTATGCCCTTGGGCTTTACCTCGATATCGAGAATGTGCGTTTTGAAGACCGGCTGACGGTCAATTTTGACATTGATGACGACGCCAAAACCGCGCTGATCCCCAGCCTTTTATTACAGCCGCTTATCGAGAACGCGATCAAATATGCCATCGCGCCTTCGATCGAGGGGGGCACTATCTGTGTCAGCGCGCATGTGGACGGCGATAAGCTGGTGGTGGTGTTGAAGGACGACGGCCCTGGTATCGCCGACCTTGGCAACATCGTCAGCCAGTCAGGCTCGGGGGTTGGGATCGTCAACACCAAAGAACGCCTGATGCAGATTTACGGACCACGGCACCGCTTCACGCTCCAGAACCGGGAGCCACGGGGCCTGGGTATTTTTATTGAAATTCCTTGTGAACGGGAAAAACGCTCCTAGAATCGTAAGACTGGGAATCGTAAGACTGGGAATCGCAAGGCGGGAGCGCTTGTGGCGCAAAGACCTACGGGACTGATTTTATGGCTAAAATTCGCACGATACTGGTAGATGATGAACCGCTCGCCATTCGCGGGCTGTCGATCCGGCTGAAACCTTTTGAGGACGTGGAGGTGGTGGACACTTGCTCCAACGGACGGGAAGCCGTGCGCGCCATCAAGGAACTGAAGCCGGACCTTGTGTTCCTCGATATCCAGATGCCGGGTTTTGACGGTTTTTCGGTGTTGCGTTCGCTGGTGGGCGAAGCCGAAATCCCGCTCGTGGTGTTTGTCACTGCCTATGACCAGTATGCGCTTGAGGCCTTTGAGGCCCACGCGCTTGATTACCTGCTCAAACCGGTGGAGGAAGAACGCCTGAGCGAGGCCATGGGCCGCGTGCGCGAGCATATGGCGCAGCGGGTGGCGATTGAGCAGAACGCCCGCCTTGTGGAACTGATCGAAAACCTGCAGGACCCGCCGGTGGAGGCGCTGACCGCGCTTCTGGAAAAACCGGTCGAAAGCAAGGAAGCGCGCTTTGACCCGCACCTGCGCATCAAGGACCGCGGCCATATCACCATTGTCGATGTGGCGGACGTGGATTTCATCGACGCGGCGGGCGATTATATGTGCATTCACGTGGGGGCGAAAACCCACATCCTGCGTGAGACGATGAAAACCATGGAACGCCGGCTTGACCCCAAAATCTTCCAGCGCGTTCACCGCTCCACCATCGTCAACCTCGACAAGGTGCGCGAAGTGAAACCGCATTCAAACGGCGAATGTTTCCTCACCCTTGAAAACGGCACCGAGCTGAAGGTCAGCCGGTCGTATAAAGATGTAGTTGGGCGCTTTTTGTGAGGTGAAATGGTAGGGGGAGTAGATGCAAACGAAGGAAATAAAATCCATTAATGAGCTTGTGTCTGCGGTGCAATCTGATACCGCTGACTGGCGGAATGATGGATTTGTCCGGCCTTAGTTTCATGGTGTGTCTGACGCAAAACAGTATACTCTTCTGCCTTTTCTCCCTCCCGTCACTCACCGGCTTGACCGGTGAGTCCATGGTGGCGTTGGGGTGCGTTGGCGGGTGTGGATTCGCCGATCAAGTCGTCGAATGACGACGTGTGGCGAGGCTTAGAGGCTCGGCACATGCTCCATCAGGCGTGGGCCCATCCTGAGCGGCTCGATGCGCTTCGCGAGGCCTGTGCGGTCGTCGGTTTCGACGAAGGTGCCGCAGATGGTGGCCTCGCCGTCGGCGGGGCTGTAGCGTTCCTTGTTCATTTTGGTCAGGAAGCGGCTGATGGGCTCTTCCTTATTCATGCCAATCACGCTGTTATAGTCGCCGCACATGCCTGCGTCCGTCTGGTAGGCGGTGCCGCCATCCAATATCTGGCAGTCTGCGGTGGGCACATGGCTGTGGGTGCCGACAACAAGGCTGACGCGGCCGTCAAGGAAGTGGCCCATGGCCATTTTCTCTGACGTGGCCTCGCCGTGAAAATCCACGATAATGGCGTTGGCCGTCACACCAAGGCGGTATTTTTTGAGCACCGCATCAACGGCGCGGAACGGGCATTCCATTGCGTTCATGAACACGCGGCCCATGGCGTTGATGACCAGCACCTTTTTGCCCCTGGGGGCATTATAAAGCGCGAAGCCGCGCCCCGGCGTGCCTTCGGGATAGTTGATCGGCCTCAAGATACGGTCGTCATTGTCA
The DNA here is from genome assembly GCF_025574465.1 of Kordiimonas aestuarii. Lineage (GTDB taxonomy): Bacteria > Pseudomonadota > Alphaproteobacteria > Sphingomonadales > Kordiimonadaceae > Kordiimonas > Kordiimonas aestuarii. The sequence continues at coordinate 177,816 of NZ_JAOBPP010000018.1, read as the reverse complement.
ATCGCAGACAGGATTTCCTTCTGGTCGAAGGTGTGGTTGCCGCCGGAGATCACATCGGCGCCAGCCTGAATGGTGCTGCCGGCGATCTTGCTGGTGATGCCAAAGCCCGAGGCGGCGTTTTCGCCGTTAACGACAACAAAATCGAGTTTCAGTTTCTCGCGCAAGGTGGGCAGGGCGCTATCGGCGGCAGTGCGGCCGGACCGGCCCATGAGGTCACCCAAAAACAAAAGTCGCATAAAAATCAGTGCCTACTGGTTGGTTATGGCGCGGTGACGGCTATACAGCCTGCTTGCGTGGCAGAATCACGCCTTCTTCGGTGATCACGCCCTGAAGCGGCCAGTCGTGCGCCTCTCTGGGCACATGATCAACGATTTGGGCGCCAAAGGCAAAGCCAAAAGCCTTTATCTCGCTGTGCATGGCAAGCGTGCGGTCATAATAGCCGCCGCCCCAGCCAAGGCGGTAACAGTCCGCGTCATAGGCAAGCAGGGGCACAATCAGCGCGCTGGGCACCACGTCGGGGGCTTCGGCGGTTGGATGCATGGTGCCAAAGGGGCCAGCGTCCAGCGGGTCCCCCTCCGCCCACAGGCGGAAGCTCAGCGGCGTTGCCTTCGCGGTCACCACCGGCAGTGCGGTGCGGTAGCCCGCGCGGGCGAGGGCGTGCATCAGGAATCTGGGATCAAGCTCATCACCCATCGGCAGGTACGCACCGATGATGGCCTGTTTCTCAAAACTGTTGAAAAGCCCAAGACCATGGCGTGCTGCAGCTTCCGCCGCCTTGATGCCATACATCTCATGCGCGCCCATACGAATGCGTTTTGCGTCTTCCCGCATCGTCATTTTGTCTTGGACGGTGGTCATGGTATTGGCGTTCCTGAGGGTGGTTTGTTGGGTTGTGGGTGCGGGGACCGCGACTGCCGTTTGAAGTTTGTACCCTCTGGAACCTGACAAGTCAGGTGGGCGCCGTTTGGATGGGACCACGGTCCCGCCCAGGGACAGCTCCCTAGAGGTATTTATAGCCCCAGGGGTTACTGCGTATCGCACGCACAGTGCAGAGCCCGCGGGCGTGTATGTAAGCCTTCACGCGCCACTATGCAATAGCAGGCGTGCGCGCTACCCCGATTGTGATGTGTGCCTAAAGGCTGCGCAGGAAGTCAAGCAGCTCGCCCGCGTCGTTGAACTTCATTGCTGAAGCTTCGGCGACACGCTCCATGATCAACTGGCGTGAGGGGCGGCAATCGGGGTCGATGTCATAAAGCCGGAACAAGCCACTTGGGTGCGCCTCGATAAATTCCCACTTCAGTGGGAAGTCCTTGTGCGCAAAGGCATAGGCCGCCTGCCATACGTTGCCGGTCCAGAAGCGGGTCTGCTGCGTTGGCGTGGCAACAGCAAGCGAGATTGGCAGCACGTCATGTGACAGGATCTCACCGCCTGGTTTCAGCACAGAAAGCGCGTGATAAATGTCCTTCGCTGTCTGGCGGGCTTCGTGCAGGCCATCAAGGAAGATCAGGTCAAACGCCTGCGCGTATCGTTCGCTGTGCTCGAAGAAAAAATCGTCGCTCAGCATGCCATAGAGTGTGGGCTCACACTCAAGCGGGTGCTTGATGTCAAAGGCCGGGTCCACGCCAACGGCCTTGCAGCCGGGTGCCGCCAGCATCAGCGCGTCACCCCAGCGCACGCCAACTTCCAGATAGTCTCTAACGCCTGCCTTGTGTTTGGTGCTCAGGTAGTTTTTATACTCAAGGTCGGGGAATTCCCGCGTGGCCAGTGCCTCATGAATACGCATCAGCTTGGCGGCCACGTCCTTGTTGCGTGGCTGCCTGAGCAGATGATCTTCCACCATTCGCAGTTCTGCCTTGCTACCGGTTTTCAAATTGACTGAAACTTGGTTCATGAATCGCCTTGCTTCCTAACCCGCACTCAGCCGGTCGGTGATGCCTTCAACTTCAGCCGCCACTTCATTGAGGACCGTCGCCATGTCTGCTTCTGTCAGACCGCCTACCAGGCCGGGACCACCGCCAGTGGACATGCTGTCATGCAGTTCGTCCGCGATCAGCACCGCAGCCATCAGCAGCAGGCGGTTTTCCGCCACATGGCCAAGCTTGGATGTCAGGTCCTTGCATTTGTCATTCACATAGGTCGCCAGTTTGGTGAGGCGCTCCTGATCGCCTTCCGCGCATACAAGCGGGTAGGTCTTGCCGTTAACTGATACATTGATCTGCGCCATTTTTATGCACTCCCTACCATGGTTTCAAGGCGGCCGATTGCGCCGTCCAGCTCCGCCCGCACACCGCTGCGCTCAGCCTCAAGTTCCGTGATGCGGTTCTTGAGCCTGGCATTTTCCGCCGCAAGTTCCGGGCTTGCGTCATCACCATTCCATTCCGTGCCCTTGGCATTTTCCATTGCCTCAAGCTCGTCCTGCAGATGGGCATACTGACGCTTGAGTAGCTGATAGTTCTGTTCAAGCGCGGTTTTTTCCGCCTCCAGTGCGGCAAGAGCTTCGGACTGGTCTTCAGGTACCTCTATCAGCGCATTGGCCGCCACCTGCTCATGGAGCTTCAGGTTTTCCTTCTCAAGCGTGGTCACTCGTTCCACGAGCGCCATCTTCTCTTCAGCAATCTCGCGGGCGGCGTTGACGGTCTCGCGTGTACTGGCCACACCCTGCGCAAGACGGGACAGCGCGCTTTCGAGTCGCGTGCGGGCACCTTCAAGCTCGGTCGGTTTGTTGTTGTCAGCCATGGTTATGGTCCCCCATTTGCCAGCCGCGATGCACAGTGGTGTGCGGGGCCGGATTCGGCATGTTTCCGCCGAAGATAGGTGTTCGGGGGCGGCGGCGTCAATCGCCATCGCACATGCCGCGGCTAATAAAAGCGGGCTTTACCGGCCTAAAAGCGGCTTCTCGGTTGACTAGCGGGGCCTTCCCGGCCATTTTGGCCCAAATTTTTCGGCGCTCCTCTCGTGGCTACCACCAAGGCCGCGTGCGGGTCGCACAGCCCCAGAGACAAGTAGACCAAGATGCACGATACTGAAATCAGCCAAGAAGACCTCCTGCAAACCCGTATGGCCAACGCGATCCGCGCCCTTTCGATGGATGCGGTACAGAAAGCCAACTCGGGCCACCCCGGCATGCCCATGGGCATGGCCGATGTGGCAACGGTCCTGTTCACGAAATTCATGAACTTCGATCCCGCGTGGCCAACATGGCCGAACCGGGACCGCTTTGTGCTGTCCGCAGGTCACGGCTCCATGCTCATTTACTCGCTGCTGCACCTGACAGGCTATGAGCGCCCGACGATGGACGATCTCAAGAATTTCCGCCAGCTTCACAGCCCGACCGCAGGCCACCCCGAGTTTGGCGAATGTCCGGGTGTCGAGACGACAACCGGCCCGCTTGGGCAGGGCCTCGCCACCAGCGTGGGCATGGCGATTGCAGAACGTCTGTCGAACACCGAATATGGCACCGACATTACCGACCACTATACCTATGTGTTGGCTGGTGATGGTTGCCTGATGGAAGGTGTGAGCCAGGAAGCAATTTCGCTGGCCGGTCACCTGAAACTTTCCAAGATGATTGTGCTGTGGGACGATAACTCCATCTCCATCGATGGCGGCACCGATCTTTCCACCAGCGAGGACCACGGCGCACGCTTTGAAGCCGCTGGCTGGCACGTGCAGGCTGTTGACGGTCACGATATGGAAGCCGTTGAAGCTGCCATTCAGGAAGCCAAGAACAGCGACCAGCCTTCGATGATCGCTTGCCGCACCACCATTGGCTATGGTGCCCCCAACAAACAGGGTACATCGGCGACCCACGGTGCGCCGCTGGGTGATGACGAGATCAAGGCAACGCGTGAATTTCTCGGTTGGGACCATGCTCCGTTTGAAATCCCGGCTGATGTGCGGGACGCATGGCTTGAAGCTGGCAGCCGCGGCAAAACTGTATCGGCTGAGTGGAAGAAGAAATTCGACGGTCTCGACGCTTTCGTGAAAGAAGACTTTGAGCGCCGCGCAAACAAAGACATGCCGAAAGGCTTCACCGCCGCGATCAACGAATATAAAGCCAAGCTTGCTGCTGAGCCTGTAAAGGTTGCTACCCGCAAGGCAAGCCAGATGGCGCTTGAAGTGATCAATGGCGTGGTGCCCGAGACGATCGGTGGCTCGGCTGACCTTACCGGCTCCAACCTTACAAAAACCAGCCAGACAGCGCCCATCACGGCAGATGATTTTTCCGGCCGTTACATGTACTACGGCATCCGCGAGTTTGAAATGTGCGCGGCGATGAATGGTATCTCGCTGTATGGCCAGCATGTGCCTTATGGTGGCACCTTCCTTGTGTTCACCGACTATGCCCGTCCGGCGATCCGCCTTGCGGCGCTGATGAAACAGCGCACCATCTATGTGATGACGCATGACAGCATTGGTCTTGGCGAAGACGGCCCGACCCACCAGCCGGTGGAACATATTCCGAGCCTGCGCGCGATGCCGAACCTGAACGTGTTCCGGCCCTGTGATGCTGTTGAAACAGCCGAGTGCTGGGCACTGTCGCTCGAGAGCAAGGAAACACCTTCCGTTCTGTCGCTCACACGCCAAGGTACCATCCAGCAGCGTGTTGATCATACGGACGAGAACCTTTGTGCCAAGGGTGGGTACATCCTCAAGGAAGCCTCCAGTGCGCCAAAGGTGGTGCTGATGGCCTCCGGCTCTGAGGTTGAGCTTGCCGTTGCCGCCCGCGAGACGCTGGAAGCGGACGGCGTGCCGACCCGCGTGGTTTCCATGCCGTGCCTTGAGCTGTTTGACGCGCAGGACGCTGCTTATAAGGCGAGCGTACTGCCGGAAGGCACCGTCCGTGGCTCAATCGAGGCAGCTTCCTCATATGGCTGGGCTAAATACACCGGCCTTGACGGCGTGAATATCGGTATCGACAGCTTTGGTGCATCAGCGCCTGCGGACCAACTTTACAAGCATTTTGGCATCACGGCTGACGCGCTTGTTGCAGCGGTGCGCGAGAAGCTTTAAGAAAGTCTTAACCACAAAATATTGCCCCTACTGACCATCAATTTTCCAGGAGGACCCCGCGGATGACAGTTCGTGTTTCCATCAACGGTTTTGGCCGGATCGGCCGTAACGTGCTTCGTGCCATCTATGAAAGCGGCCGTACCGACATCAAGGTTGTTGCCATCAACGACCTTGGCGATGTTGATATGAACGCATACCTTCTCAAGCGTGACAGCGTACACGGCCCGTTCCCGGGTGAGGTAAGTGTTGACGGTGACTTTATCGTTGTGAACGGTGACCGCATCCGCGTGACCGCCATCCGCAACCCTGAGGAACTGCCATGGGGTGAAGAAAAGGTCGATGTGGCGATGGAATGCACCGGCATCTTCACCGCGCGTGACAAGGCCGCGATGCATCTGACCGCTGGCGCCAAAAAAGTGCTGATCTCGGCACCGGGCGCAAATGCCGACAAAACCATCGTCTATGGTGTGAACCACGACAGCCTGACGGCGGAGGATACGGTTGTCTCCAACGCGTCCTGCACCACCAACTGCCTGTCGCCGGTTGCCAAGGTCCTCAATGACCTCGTGGGCATCGAGCGTGGGTACATGACCACCGTTCACGCCTACACAGGCGACCAGCCGGTCCTCGACACCCTGCACTCGGACCCGCGCCGTGCGCGTGCTGCTGCGCTTTCCATGATCCCGACCTCAACGGGTGCCGCGAAAGCTGTCGGCCTTGTGCTGCCGGAACTGGCTGGCAAGCTTGACGGTTCCGCTGTGCGTGTGCCAACGCCAAACGTTTCCATGGTTGACCTGAAGTTTGATGCCGCCCGCGCGACAACAGCGGATGAGATCAACGCGGCGATCAAGGCTGCGGCTGAAGGCGAGCTCAAGGGCGTACTCGGTTACGAAGACATGCCCGCCGTGAGCATTGACTTCAACCACAACCCGAACAGCTCGACGTTTGACAGCAGCCAGACCAAGGTTATCGACGGCAAGTTCGTCCGTATCCTGACCTGGTACGACAACGAATGGGGCTTCTCCAACCGCATGTCCGACACCGCGGTTGCGATGGCCAAACTCGGCTAAGCTTTGATAAGCGAACAAACATAGGGCGGCCCATTAGGTCGCCCTTTTTTGTCCAACCAGATTTTTCGGAGTTTTGATCAATGGCTTTCAAACGTATTTCCGACCTTGGTGACCTCACCGGCAAGACCGCCGTTGTGCGTGTTGACCTCAACGTGCCGATGGCTGACGGCAAGGTGTCGGACGACACCCGGCTGCAGGCTGTGAAACCGACGGTGGATGCTATCGCGGCCCTAGGCGGCCGCTCGATCCTTCTCGCGCACTTTGGCAGGCCGAAGGGTGAGGTGGTGCCAGAGATGTCCCTGAAGCCCGTTGTGCCGGCGCTTGCAAGCGTGCTTGGCCGCTCTGTCGGTTTTGCGGAGCTGGGTGACGAGCTGCCCGACGATGAGGTGGTGGTGATCGAGAATACCCGTTTTTTCCCCGGCGAGGAAAAAAACGACCCGGCGCTTGCGAAAAAGTTCGCGGCCCTTGGTGACGTATATGTCAACGATGCTTTCTCAGCCGCGCACCGGGCGCATGCGTCCACTGAAGCTGTGGCGCATCTGCTGCCGTCTGCGGCGGGCGAAACCATGGGCGCGGAACTGGAAGCGCTTGAAAAGGCGCTCGGGGAGCCCAAACGCCCGGTGGTGGCTGTTGTAGGCGGTGCCAAGGTGTCCTCCAAGCTGGCTGTGCTTGAAAACCTTGTCGCCAAGGTAAACCACCTCATCATCGGTGGTGGCATGGCAAACACCTTCCTTTATGCACAAGGCTACGACGTGGGCGCCAGCCTGTGCGAAAAGGATCTGAAGGACACGGCGCTGCGGATTCTGGAAAACGCCCAAAAAGCCGATTGTGCCGTGCACCTGCCAACCGATGTGGTTGTCGCCAAAGAGTTCAAGGCATGTGCCGAAAACAAGGTGAAGGCGGTGGACGCCGTGGCGCAGGATGAGATGATCCTTGATGCTGGCCCAGCCACCGTCAGTACGCTCACTAAAGTGCTGGCGGAGTGCAAGACGCTGGTGTGGAACGGCCCGATGGGTGCGTTCGAGATGGAACCCTTCGACGCGGCAACCGTTGGTCTCGCGCAAGCTGCTGGCAAGCTGACGGACGAGGGCAAGCTTTTGACTGTGGCGGGTGGCGGGGACACCGTGGCGGCGCTCGCGCATGCCGGCGTGAAGGATAACTTCACTCATATCTCAACGGCAGGTGGCGCCTTCCTTGAGTGGATGGAAGGCAAGGAGCTTCCCGGCGTGGTTGCGCTCGGCTAATTTTATCATCCGAATCAGCAAAGCCTCCGCCCAACCAGTCGGGGGCTTTTTTTGTGTCCCGAGTCGGGCGGGAAAATGACCATGCTAAATTGACAGCGCTGCCATTTCCATAAAGCCGACAAGTTTCCAGTAAATACTAGTGAAAATAGGGTTTTTCATCCCATCTTGCGTTGCAGCAGATCGGGCATTTGTGTATCTAGAGCCCACCGGTTCCACGCAACATAAAACAAAAGAATCGGGCCCCAAAAAGCTGGAAAATACAGGGAATTATCATGAAACCAGGTGTCGTATTCGGCGAAGACTATGCGGCCCTCGTCCAGAACTGCAAGGACAAGGGCTATGCGCTACCCGCCGTGAATGTGGTGAGCACCAACTCCATCAACGCAGTGATGGAAGCCGCCGCCAAAAACCGTTCGGATGTGATCATCCAGTTCTCCAACAGCGGTGCACAGTTTTATGCCGGTAAGGGCATGAAAGACAGCTTTGGCGCCAAGGTTCTGGGCGCGGTATCCGCTGCCCGTCACGTACAGTTGCTGGCCGAACATTACGGCATTTGTGCTATCCTCCACACTGATCATGCCAATATGAGCCTGGTGCCGTGGGTTGAGGCGCTGGTGGAAGAAAGCCGCAAGAATATCAAGCGTGAAGGTGTGCCGCTGTACACCAGCCATATGCTTGACTTGTCGGAAGAGGCGATTGACGAGAACCTTGACGTTTGCGCGCGCGTTCTGAAGGACATGACGCCGCTGGGCATGAGCCTTGAAATCGAGCTTGGCGTGACCGGTGGTGAAGAGGACGGTGTCGGTGCCGACGTGGGGGACGACTTCGAGAACCCCAGCCTTTATACTCAGCCGGAAGACGTGCTGAAGGCTTATGACCTGCTGACGCCCCTTGGCCATTTTTCCGTTGCTGCATCGTTTGGTAATGTGCACGGCGTCTATAAGCCGGGTAATGTGAAGCTGCGACCTGAGATTTTGAAACATAGCCAGGCGCTTGTCGCAAAAGAACGCGGTACGGGTGATAACCCGCTGAACTTTGTGTTCCACGGCGGTTCGGGCTCCGAGAAAGAGAAGATCACCGAGGCGGTTGGATACGGCGTGTTCAAGATGAACATCGACACCGACACCCAGTTCGCCTTCTCGCGCGCGGCGGGCCAGTATGTGAATGAGAACCCGGACGCGTTCAAATGGCAGGTTCACCCTGAAACCGGCACACCGTTCAAGAAACAGTATGATCCGCGTGTGTGGCTGAGGAAATGTGAAGAGTCGATGGCCGCGCGCCTTGACGAAGCATTCAAGGACCTTGGTGCGCAGGGCCAGTCGATGGCTGACGCCTAAAAGCCACAACAGACAACTATTGCGAACGGGGCGGCTTTGGCTGCCCCGTTTTTGTTGTTTTTAACAGACGCCACTTCCCGCGGCCGGTAAAATCGGGCATATGCGAGGGAACCGCAGTCAATTGAGGTAGGAGCATACCATGTCGCAAAACCCGGAAGCTTGTCGGCTGTACCTGATCACCCCGGATGAAATCACCGACCTGGCCGCGTTTGCCAGCCTGCTGGATGACGCGCTGGCGGCGGGCGACGTTGCCTGTGTGCAGCTTCGCCTCAAAGGAGCTGAGGATGATGAGATCATCAAGGCGGCCAAGGCGCTCATGCCTATCTGCCACAAGTATGATGTGGCCTTTTTTATCAATGACCGCGCTGATATCGCCGCAGAAGTGGACGCGGATGGCGTGCACCTAGGCCAGGATGACGGCGATGTGCCCTCGGCCCGCACTCTGTTGGGGCACAATAAGGATATTGGCGTCACCTGTCATGATAGCCTGCACCTTGCGTATAAGGCCGGGGAGGAGGGCGCCAATTATGTTGCCTTTGGTGCGTTTTTCCCGAGCGAGACCAAAACCACGGAATATCAGCCCGAGGTTGATCTCCTGAGCGTGTGGGACGAGGTAACCGAGATCCCCTGTGTGGCCATTGGTGGCATCACCCCGGAGAATTGCGGCGAACTCGCGGAAGCGGGCGCACATTTCGTTGCGGTGTGCTCAGCGGTGTGGAAGCATGCTGAAGGCCCCGCGGCTGCGGTGCGGGCCTTCAACGAAGCACTTGGCCTTACGCAGGTTATTTGATCGCAGTAACCTGATTGCTGGCGTGTTCCGCATGCTGGTGTGTGTTATCAACCTCGCCCGCCAAAGTGCACAGGCTTTGGTTGATGTCGGCGACTGAGGTCGCAGCGGTTTGCATGTTCGCAGAGATTTCCCGCGTGACAGCACTTTGCTCTTCAATCGCGCCGGCGATGCCGGTCACGCTGGTTTGAAGGTCATGAACGGATGCTGTTATGCTTGAAAGTTGATTGGCTGCCGTATCGGATACGGACTGCATATGCTCAATCTCCTCAGAGATTTGCCCGGTTGCTGCGGCAACCTGCGTCGCCAGACCCTTGACTTCACCCGCCACAATGGCAAAACCTCGCCCGGCTTCGCCTGCGCGCGCAGACTCAATCGTGGCGTTGAGTGCGAGAAGGTTGATCTGGGCCGCGATGTCCTCGATCATCTCCACAATCTTGTTCATGGCAGTGGCGGCTGTTTTCAACTCCTGTGTTGAGGTGTTGGCGAGTTGGGCATCCTCCGCGGTCTTGTCGGACGATGTCCGTGCCAGCGCGACACTGTGGGCGAGATCCTGAAACGACGCGTTCAGTTCTTCGGCTGCCGCAGCAACAGTTTGCACCATGGCGTCAGTTTCTGTCGCGGCGGACGAGGCTGATGTCGCCTGCTCATCCGCGACCCGCGAACTGGCAAGTATCTGGTCCAGATCGCCAAACACAGTTTTTGCCACTTCCTCACGCCGCATGCGATCCACATGCACATTGGTGATGTCGGTTGCGAATTTCACCACCTTGACAACTTCGCCGTCCGGGCCAAGAACCGGATTATACGTCGCCCGCAGCCATATTTCGCGTCCGCCCTTGCCGACGCGCCTGTACTGCGCAGACTGGAATTGTCCCTTGCCAAGTGCCTGCCAGAATGCCGCGTATTCTTTGCTTTGGCGTGTGCCTTCATCGACAAACAGGCTATGTTTCCTGCCTTTGATTTCATCCAGCCGGTAGCCAACAACCGCGAGGAAGTTATCGTTCGCCGTTATGATGGTGCCATCCAGTTCAAATTCGATAACGGCCTGGGCCTTGTTGATGGCCTTGATTTTACCTTCATAGTCGGCGTTTCTCAGTTTGCGTTCTGTAATGTCAGTAGCGAACTTCACCACCTTGATGGGCTGGCCTTCGTCATTCAGAATAGGGTTATAGCTGGCCTCAAGCCAGACGACCTTGCCACCTTTGCCAAGGCGCATAAACTGGGTGCGTAAGGACTTGCCAGCACGCAGGTCATCCCAGAAGGCTAGATACTCTGGTGTTTTTCTATGCTTCTCCGGCACAAACAGGCTGTGAGATCGGCCAACAATCTCTTCCAGTTCATAGCCCATGGTGGCAAGGAAATTCCTGTTGGCGGTGATGACTGTACTGTCGAGGTTGAATTCAATAACGGCTTGCGCGGTGTCGAGCGCTTTCATCTTGCCGCGCATGTCAAGGTCAACTTCATGATTAGCGCTTTGGTCGTTCGCCAGTTTCAGCACGTGGCTGACATTGCCGTGCATGTCGCGCATGGGCAGATAGATGGCCTGCAGCCATATCGGCTTGCCGCCCTTGGCAATGCGCTTGAAGGTGGTTGACCGGCATTTTCCAGCCCGCAGGTCACGCCAGAATGCGTCGTAGCCTGGGCTCTGCGCTTCCGCAGCGTCCATGAAAATGCGGTGGTGCTGGCCCACTATTTCAGCAAGCTCATAACCCATGATGTCAAGGAACTTGTTGTTGGCATTCAGGATAGTACCATCAACCGTAAAGTCGATTATCGCCTGCGTTTCATCAAGGGCGGTGTATAATTCGTCGTGTCTTTTGCCGAAGATCGGCACTTTCAAATCAAAAAACATATTTCACATGACCCCTATCGTGGAAATAACCTCCATATAGGTAGCGAATTTTGTTTAATGAACATTTAAAAAATATCATAAAATTGGTATTTCTTCCGTGATGATTGTGTAATTCAGGTGTTTAACCCAGTAATTATAACTAGTATTATTCTTATGATTTCCTTTGTTTCTTAGCGTGATCTTAACCACATAAGTCTTTGATGTTTTTAGCGCATCAGTTTTTGGCGGCGGCGTGAGAGCTCTGTTTGCCCGTGGTGCCCTCACGCGCCCCGGTTTCCAGTGCCGTTTAGTATTTGATGCCGAGTATGCGGTCGACGCTGTAGTGTCCACCACCGCGCAGCGCGAAGCTAAAGGCAACCACAGCCCACAGGATTGGATATTCCCAGCCGTTGTCGGTCCAGAAGAAGCCGTTCGCGATGTGGAACTGGCTGGCTACCAGTAGCATCACCGTGATGGCAATGGCTGCCGAGCGGGTAAAAAGGCCAAGGGTAAGGGCAAGGCCTGCGAAAAACTCCACTGACCCCGCGCCCATTGCGGCCAGATACCCGTTCGAGAAACCGAGTTGGTTTGCGAAGAACTGGCCGGTTGCTTCAAGGCCGTAGCCGCCGAAGAGCCCGAACAGTTTTTGCGCGCCGTGTGGCATGAGGAAAAGCCCCGCTGCTACTCGGGCCAGTGTGGTACCGACTTCGTTGTAGTCGCCTAATATACCTTCCAGGGTGGGAAGGCCGAAGGGGCCGCGGATGTCCTTAACTGATGTTTGTATCGTCATTTCATATCTCCAGCTTTTGGCATTCATGAAGGCTCGCGCTTGCTTGCCGTTAAGGCCAAGATAGGGTTTCCTTGGTTGCGCGAAAATCGCTTAGTTATGAACAATGCGTTCGCAAATCTGCAACGATAAGCCGCTTTTTTCGGTAAAGTGATTTGGAAGATCTGTTGCCAGGGCCGCTGTTTGACAGGCGGACAGAGGGCAGTGTGACGAGGTTCGAGAAGGACCCGGCCTGAACGCCTGCCTGCGCGACGCGCAAAGCGGCATCGCCGCCCCAAGCCCATTGCATCGCGTTGGCGAATCTGCTACATCGCGGCCCAACTTGTTCTTTGACACTTATGAGATCTTAAGAGGTGCTCCATGAAAATCGACGGTAACGCCGTTCGTCCGGGTAATGTTATTGAGCATAAAGGCGGCCTGTGGCGCGCTGTAAAAATTGCGCACACCCAGCCTGGTAAAGGCGGCGCCTATCTGCAGGTTGAGTTGAAGAACCTGATCGATGGCACCAAGCTGAATGAACGTTTCCGTTCCAGTGAAAAAGTTGAGCGTGTCACGCTTGAGCAGAAGGACTATCAATTCCTGTATGCTGAAGGCGATATGTATACTTTCATGGACCAGGACAGCTACGAACAGATCTCTATCTCCGCCGAAGATATCGGTGAAGACAGTGTCTTCCTTCAGGATGGAATGACCGTGGTGATCGAGCTTTACGGCGAGAAGCCGATTGGCGTGCGCTTGCCAGAGAAAGTTACGCTTGAAGTGACCGAGACCGAGCCTGTGGTCAAGGGGCAGACGGCGTCGAGCTCCTACAAGCCTGCCATGCTTGAGAATGGCTTGCGTGTTGGTGTGCCGCCCTTTGTCAACGTGGGTGACAAGATCATCGTTGCAACCGCTGAACGTGAATATGCCGGTCGCGCGGACTAATCTGTCCGCGCCTTCGTGCGTCTGTTTTTTGTTTTGAGTAATTCCTAACCCAAGATTGGAGAGTTCCATGGCCCGTCGTTCACCGCTGATGAATGTGATGGTATCCGCCATTTTGAAAGCGAGCCGCAATCTGCGCCGCGACTTTGGTGAGGTGGAACAGCTTCAGGTGTCAAAAAAAGGCCCGGCTGACTTTGTTTCGCAGGCCGACAAACGCACCGAGAAGACACTTTTTGAAGAGCTGAGCCGCGCCCGCCCGGACTTCGGCTTCCTGATGGAAGAACAGGGCGAAATTAAAGGAAAGCGCGACGATGTTCGCTTCATCATCGACCCGCTTGATGGCACCACCAACTTTCTGCACGGCCTGCCGCATTTCGCGATCTCGGTTGCGGTGGAAGAGCGTGGCGAGTTGATTGCCGGTGTGGTTTACGCGCCGCTGACTGACGAGCTATTCTGGGCAGAGAAGGGGCAAGGCGCTTACCTCAATGAAGCGCGCCTGAGGGTTTCGGGCCGCAACAAGATGGAAGACGCGCTGCTGGCGACGGGTATCCCGTTCAAGGGGCGGGGCAATCATGATCTGTTCATGGCTGAAATGGCCGAATTCATGCCGAATGTTTCCGGTATCCGCCGTTTCGGCTCTGCAGCACTTGATCTCGCCTATGTGGCAGCTGGCCGCTACGATGGCTTCTGGGAAGCGGGCCTGTCTTCCTGGGATATCGCTGCGGGTATCGTTCTCGTGAGAGAGGCCGGTGGATATGTCAGTGACCTCAAGGGTGGCACAGAGATGCTCAATTCAGGCGATATCATCGCTGCTAACGACCAGCTTCATGCCCCCATGCAGCGCGTGATCAAACGGGTTCATCGGGGCTTTAAAGGCTGACACGCCAGACCTGACAGAATGTATAGAGCCGTCCCCGAAAGAGAGGGCGGCTTTTTTGTATGACCTTCAGGGCTATTCTTTGGTTTACCTTTCAAATTTGCATAACAGGCATACGGGTCTGGAGGCGTGAAAAGCCTTGAGAAGCGCGTGTTTGGGGCTATTCTCACGCTCAGCAGCGAGGAGGACACGTCCATGAAAGACGAGATTACCATCATTGGTACCCCAATTTCCCCATATGTCCGTAAGGTTCTGGCGATTCTGGACATTAAGGGCGTTCCTTTTCGCTGCCACCCACAAATCCCGTTTCTCGGCGATGACGACTTCACCAGAATCAGCCCCTTGCGCCGGATTCCTGTGCTCAGGATCGGTGATTTCACCCTGCCGGACTCGACAGTGATCGCTCAGTTTCTGGAAGAAAAATTCCCTGAGACACCATTGTACCCCGGCGACATCGAAGCCCGCGCCCGTGCGCGCTGGTTTGAGGAATATGCCGATGATCATCTTGGCCGGAACGTATTGTTCCCGCTTTTTTTCCAGCGCCGTGTTCGCCCGGTTGTCTTGAAAGAGCCAACGGATGAAGCCATTGTCGATAAAGCCATCAACGAAGACATGCCAAAGGTGTTGGACTATCTAGAAACAGAAGTGCCGGATGACGGCTACCTGTGCGGCACGCTGTCGGTGGGGGATATCGCGATTGGTTCGATCATGCGCAATGCCTTCTGGGCGGACTGGGCGCTTGACGCCAGCCGGTGGCCCCGTGTTGCTGCCTACCTTGGGCGCTTGTACAGCGAGCCCGCGATCGCCAGGCTGAACAAGCTGGCAGAAAGCATGCTGGGCACCTCGCCCAAGGAACATCCGGCCATCGTGGAAAAGTATTTTGCCGCCTAAATCGGGGTCTTATCTGCAGCTTCCGTAAATCCCCATTTACAGTCATAATATTGCCCTTAAACTGTAGCCAAGTTATTGCTGTGGTTTGAGTTCCGGCATAATGCCGGAACTCACCGTGATTTGGGGAAGTGAGGGCACGATGCAGAAGCCAAGAAAATTTCTGATGCGCATGACGCTGTTTCTGGTGGCGGTGCTGGTGTTGGTGGCCCTGTTGCGAGGTCCGATGATTGACGCCTTCATGGCCAATATCGCCCTCAATGGTGTGATTGTGCTGACGCTTCTGATTGGCATCGGCTTTGCTTATCGTCGGGTGTTCGACCTGACGCCTGAGATCGAGTGGGTTACGGCATTCCAGCGCCATGAGGCGAGCCGCTCATCGGCCGCGCCACGCTTGCTGGCACCTGCCGCGTCGCTTCTCAGCGCTCAGGAAGAGGGGGGCATGCGTCTTTCCACGCTGTCCATGCGCTCGGTGCTGGACGGAATCATTTCCCGTCTTGAGGAAAGTCGTGAGATCAGCCGCTATTTCACAGGCCTTCTTATCTTCCTTGGCCTTCTGGGCACTTTCTGGGGGCTTTTGGGCACCATTGGCGCCATCGGTAAAACCATTAATGGCCTGACGGTTGATGGCGGCGATATGGCGCTGATGTTTGATGAACTGAAGGCGGGCCTTGAAGCCCCACTCTCCGGCATGGGAACGGCTTTCTCAAGCTCGCTGTTTGGTCTCGCGGGCAGTTTGATTCTTGGTTTCATGGATCTGCAAGCCAGTCAGGCACAGACCCGCTTCTATAATAGTGTGGAAGATTGGCTTGCGTCTGTGACACAGTTGTCGCGTACGGAAGTGTCCGATGGCATGGCCAGCCCCAGTTCCTATATGACGGCGCTGATGGAACAGACAGCAGATGGCATTGATCGGCTGCAGCGTACACTTAAACACTCTGAGGATTCGCGTCTGCAGGGCCAGCATACCATGACAAGCATTGCAGAATCGCTTGCGACCCTTGCGGACAAACTGGATGCACAGAGTGCACACATGCAAAAGGGCGACGAGGCCTTCAAGATGCTGGCAACGGCCATCGACAAACTGGCCACCAGCCACAAGACGCCGCCGCCTGCGGCACCGGTGATGGACGATGCCACCAAAGGCCATATCCGTAACCTTGATGTCGGTATCAAACGGCTGATTGATGAACAGGTGCGCACCTCCGATAATCTGGTGGAGGAACTGCGCGCTGAGCTCAAGCTGCTGTCGCGCACGATCGCTGCAAGCATGGACGGTGGCACTGGTACGATACCGGGCCTGCACCGGCCCGCCACGATGCGAGGGCCGCAGCCAGCGCCGAAAGCGGCAAGTCCGTCCCCGAAGGACTATACCGCCGAGCCTGAAGCCAAGCCTACCGGACTTTCGGCACGGCGTGACGAGGGCGATGACGTATGATCGGCGCGCGGCGGCGCATAGGGGGTGGTGGTCAGGACAATAGCTGGCCCGGTTTTGTGGACGCATTATCCACACTGTTGCTCGTCATTATTTTTCTGCTGTCAATGTTCGTTTTGGCGCAGTTTTTCCTTGGGCAGGCCTTGTCCGGGCGTGATCAGGCGCTGGCGGAGCTCAGGGGACAGGTGGCGCAGCTTGGCAACCTTCTGAAGATGGAACAGCAGGCCAATTCTGCGCTCAGGGACAGTATGGCCGAGCTTTCCGCGTCCCTGACATCCGCCAACAAGGACCGGGACCAGCTTTCGGCGACGCTTGACAGCACCCGCGCGGAACTCTCGGACAGCGAAGCCCGCTTGGCCGAGATGACCGAGGCGCGGGAGCGGTTCGAAGCCGCAGCCAGCAGGCTCGAGGAGCAGTACGGCCTTGCCGCTGGTGAATTGGAAGAAGAACGCAGCATATCCGCCCGTGCCCGTGCGGAGGTTGCGCGGCTTCAGCGCAATATCACCGCCCTTCAGGAGCAGCTTGGCAGGCTTGAGGCTGCGCTGCAGGCCAGTGAAGAACGTGACCGCCGCAATCAGGCCGTGATTGTGGATATGGGCCGCAGGCTCAACCGTGCGCTGGCCAGTAAGGTTGAGGAACTGGCGGGATACAGATCTGAATTTTTTGGTCGGCTCAAGGAGGTACTATCCAGCCGCCCTGAAATCAGGATAGAAGGCGACCGATTTGTATTTGCAAGCGAACTGCTTTTCAGCTCGGCAAGCGCGGAACTGGGGCCAGAGGGGCGCGCCGAAATGCGCAAGTTCGCCGAGACGCTTATGGCGATTTCGCGCGAAATTCCGCCTGAGCTGAACTGGATTTTGCGGGTGGATGGCCACACAGACAAGCGCCCGATTTCAAATGCGCAGTTCCGCAACAACTGGGAACTTTCTTCGGCCCGCGCCATTAGTGTGGTGGAGTTTCTTATTTCGGTTGGTGTGCCAGCGGAGCGTCTGGCCGCGACCGGCTTTGGCGAATATCAGCCCATTGACCCGGCCGAAAATATTTTCGCCTACAGTCGAAATCGCCGCATCGAAATGCGTCTGACCCAGAGATAGACCTTGGCTCTTATTTGCAAGAGGCGTCAGCGGCAAAGCAGGGCTCCAGCATTTCATTGACCCGTTGCCGGAGGGCTGCCATGCGTGCCTTATCTGCCCTGACGGCTTTAATGGCTGCCCATATTTCCGCCATCTGCCCTTCCTGCAGGCCCGCCTTGCGGCTGAAGGCGACAAAATGGGGTGTGGACCATAAAGCGGGCTCATGGATCACCAGAGGCTCTTCACTCGTCTCAACATACCGGACTGCGGTACCCCGTAACACCACGGCAGAGGCAATGCGGGAACGCTCCAGCATTTGAAACAGGCTTGATTGTTGCGCCACGATTTGCGCGCGTTTACCTGCCTCCCGTACCGTGTCGGCGGAGCGATATCCCAGAAGAACACCCACGGGTTCCGGTACTGCCTCAATGCTGATGCTTGTGGGTGCCGGGATATCTGCCCGGGTGACAATGACAAATTCCACTTGGCTTATGGCGTCCGGTGGAGCGTCTTCCGGCGCGTCAGCGGGGAAATGGAACAGGCCGTTGCGTTCCTCGGTGAAGGAAATACCGATGATGCCCATCAGTTCACCTGCGGCCACCCGGTCCTGACACCGTTTCCATGGTAATAATACCTGCTCATACTCCCGGCCAATGTCTGCAAAGGCAGCGTCGAGAATCTCCGTATGTTCGCCGATGAGTTTGTCCTTGTGCAGGAAGCTGTAGGGAGGCCAGAATTCCGTACTGTTGCATAGCCGTATGGGCCCGGCGCGCAGCGGCCAGGAAAGGCAGAGGGTAAGCAGAAGCATGTACAGCCAGTTACTGGTTGATTTCAAAGGGCCTTCTCCCGGCGCTGGTCATGTCGTGTATTTTACAACCGTATTTGTGAAGCTTTGCTTAATCGTGCTGGCAAGGCAAGGGCAACCCTCACTCTTTCGCGAGACGTGCCTTTAAAAAAACGATATCCTGATAGCTTGTGGTGGTTGCAGTTACCTCATGCTTATGGAGACCGGCATGGATATGGTTGCAGCGAATATTCACATGTGGGTCAGCTTCGCAGTTATCGTTGGCGCCATTGTGCTTTACGCAACGGAGCGATGGTCTGTCGAGGTCATATCGTTGGGCGTTGTTGCAACATTGCTGCTGCTGTTCCAACTCCTGCCCTATGAAGGCGGCAATAGCGGCACACCGGTAACCAGCCAAAGCCTGCTGGCAGGCTTTGCCCATCCCGCCCTCATCACGATATTGGCCTTGATGGTTATTGGCCAAGCCATGAGCCAGACAGCTGCGCTGGAGGGACCCACCATACTTCTTGTGCGCCACGGCAGGCGCCGGCCCAGGCTGCTGATCTTTGGTTGCCTCATTGGTGTGATGGTGATCAGCGCCTTTCTCAATGATACACCGGTTGTTGTTATGTTTCTGCCAATCATGATCGTGCTGGCCAATAAAATGCGGGAAGCACCCAGCCAGGTACTGATGCCGCTATCCTTTGCCGCGATCCTCGGTGGCATGACGACGTTGATCGGCACCAGCACAAACCTGCTGGTGGCGGGGGCTTACCATTCTATCACCGGGGGCCGCATCGATTTTTTTGATTTCACAGTGCCTGGTATCATCATGGCGCTTTCAGGTTTTGCTTTCATCTGGCTCGCGGCTCCCCGCCTCTTGCCAAAGGACGGGGGTATTGAATCTGGGGTTGAGGTGTCTGGGGGCAGACAATTTATCGCGCAGCTGATCGTTTTGAAAGGTAGCCGCTTTGAGGGTATGCAGTCGGTTTCCGGCATGTTGCCCGGCCTGCCTGACTTGACGGTCTGGTTGATCGAGCGAAAAAGGCAGAGCCTTTTGCCGCCTTTTGATGACATCACGGTGCGTGCGGGCGACAGATTAACGCTTGTCGGTACCCGGGAGAAGCTCGCGGACATCGCCGCCGGTACGCCAGGTGCCTTGACTAATGGGAGCGGAAGTGGCGGTGACAGTAGGGACAGCACCCGGAGCGAGGATACCGCGCATCTTTTTGAGGTTCTGGTTCCACCTGCAAGCCCGCTTGAAGGGCGCACGGTTTTACAGGTGGGGGCAAACCTTTCTGGCGGTGGCACAATCATCGGAGTGCAGCGGCGCACCCGCATGCCGCGCAGCCCCCTTGGCAATATTCGGCTTGAGGCGGGGGACATCCTGCTTGTGTGTGGCACCGGTTCGCAGTTGCGCCACTTGCGAACACGTCGCGATGTCATCCTGATGGAATGGACTGGCCATGCGCTGCCTGAGAAACGGAAAAAATGGATATCGCAGCTCGTTTTCATATCTGTTGTGGTGGCGTCAGCCAGCGGTGCCTTGCCAATCGTCGTCGCTGCCATGATGGGGGCGTTTATTGTGGTTATCACGGGGTGCCTGACTGTGGGGCAAGCAAGCCGGGCGCTCAACCGCAAAGTTTTCCTGCTGGTGGGGGCGGCACTTGCCATGGGTGCGGCCATGGAAGCGACCGGTGGCGCTGCTTTCCTCGGGTACCGTATGGTGTCGCTGCTGGACGGCGCAGGCAGCACGGTAATGCTCTCCGCGTTGTTTATCCTTGTGGCTGGGGTATCCAATATCCTTAGTAACAACACCACGGCAATTCTCTTTACGCCGATTGCGATAGATATGGCGACACGGCTTGACCTGCCTACGATGCCCTTTGTCGTGACGATTATTTTTGCCGCCAACTGCTCGTTCGCCACACCCGTCAGTTATCAGACCAACCTTCTGGTTATGGGGCCGGGCAACTATGCCTTTGCCGACTATATGCGTCTTGGCATCCCCCTTGTGCTGTTGCTTTGGCTGGTATTCACGCTTGTGGTGCCCTGGTATTACGGTCTCTGAAACAGGTGTCAGGTGGTGTGATATTCATCTTGCTGCCTCATTCCTGCATTCTGATGCTGCGGACATAAAATGCTGGGGAGGACAAAATGATACGGGCTATATTGGTCGCGGGTATGCTGGCGGTGTTTGGTGTGGGGTCAGCGGTCGCGCATCCGGCGACTGACGATGTGGTCAGGAAGCTCAAGGCGGGGGACTATGATGGGATCACAGGCGGCATGCTCAGCCTGGGCGGCAAATTGGTGTTTGAGGCCTACGCGCCCGGCTTTGATGCCGGTGAACGGCATGACATACGGTCCGCTACCAAAAGCATCACGGCCCTGTTGATTGGAGAGTTGATTGAAGACGGGCGGCTGAAAAACGTGGACGTAAAGGTCGCGGATATTCTGCCCGACGAATTTGTCGCCGTTCCCAAAGGCAGCGACAAGCGCGACATCACCATTGAGGACATCCTGACCATGCGCACCGGCCTTGCCTGCAATGACTGGGTGCCGGCATCTGTTGGCCATGAAGACAAGATGTATAAAACCCGCGACTGGGCGGCCTTCCTTCTCGGTCAGCCCATCGCCCATGAAGTTGGGAAACATTTCAGCTACTGTACGGGCGGTGTTGTGTTGTTGGGACGTGTACTCAAAAAGCTCTCGGGTAGGGACGTGCCGGCCTATGCCGAGGAGCGATTGTTCCGTCCGCTGGGCATTGAGGGAGCAAAATGGGAGAGTACGCCAAAAGGCTACACCGATACCGGGGGCCACCTGCGTCTGAAGCTCTCCGACCTGCATAAAATAGGTTTGATGGTTGCCGCGCGGGGGGCGACACCGGGCGGCACAGATATGGCGCGAAATGACACAAAACAGACGCAGGTGGTGTCAGAGAAATGGCTCGATAAAGTGACCGAAGAGCACACGAAAATCTATGAAAGGCGACAGCGCTACGGCTACCTTTGGTGGCTTGACAGTGGTGAAGTGAAGGGGAAACCGGTCAGCCTCATCTATGCACATGGTAACGGCGGCAATTTCATTTTTATTATCCCGGAACTGGAGCTGGTTGCAGCATTTACGGGCAAAAATTACGGAAAACCAACGCAGTTCATCCCCATGCAGGTGCTGACGCAGGAGATCGTGCCGTTATTGATTGGCGGGCAGGGAGGCTGACCAACTGCAATGCCAGGTCAGTTGGTTATAGGAACGGCCTTGTGGCATGTGCGACATAAAATGTCTTGGCCACCCGATAACATCTGCTGTTGAACACGTTTGTATTCGGGCGATGTGAACAGGTCTTCATAGCTGTCGGTTGCCAGGTTTCCAATCACATGTCGCAGACCGAAATCCATGCAGCAAAGAGCAACGTTGCCGTTGGGCAACAGCACATTGCCGTTCAGCCGATCGCAGGTGATCGGACCTTGCATATGGATTGTCTCAAGACGCTCCTGCGTTACGTCTATCTCGTTATCTTGCGGAACATTCCCAGCCCGGGAATGAACTTTTCTGAGCGCGTAGGAAACCAGGTGATGCTCTACATCCCGATGGACCTTGTATCCATCGGAGTGAAACCGAAAGTCTGGATGACCCTGAAATATATCCAGTATATCGAAATAGCGTTGATCCAACGTGATGCGCTCTTGTTCCATATCGTTTGCCAGATGCACGAGAAAGCGCTCAAACGGGATATCTACCACTTGCTCTGCCTGTTCCACGGTCATGCCCTCAAGTGTGCTGGACGCGATAAGCTTGTGCCCCTTGGTCGAGGCATATTGCATCAGGGCAACACAGTCCGGATTCAGGAAGGGTTCTGAATAACCACTGAAGGCAAGTTTCACGTCAGTTGGCACGCTGGTCAGGAAATGTTTAAAATCTTCCAGTTTGAGGGCAATCGTCTTGGAGATGTGCCTGTAGGACGAGGTGAGCGCTTTTTGTGGGCAATAGGCACACGCGACACGACATCCTACAACCGTGGTAACCTCTAGCCACCTTCCTGGATTTTCCTGTGCGGGTGCCAAAAAAGCCTTTAACCTTTGCTTTGGTATTTACTTACAATCAACACATTACAAAGGTCGAGCTTGCTGTTGTCAAGGACAGCCACGTCAGCTTCCTGTGCTGAACTGGAGGTCGGCCAGTCGTTTATATAGCCCGCCTTTGGCAACCAGTTCGTCGTGGGTGCCCTCCGCAACGATACGTCCTTCGTCCAATACCACGATACGATCCACCTTCTTCACGGTTGCAAGCCGATGCGCAATCACGAGCGTGGTGCGGCCTTCCATCAGGTGCTCAAGCGCTTCCTGTACTTTAAGCTCGGACTCGGCGTCCAATGCACTGGTCGCTTCATCAAGCAGCAGCACCGGCGCGTCGCGCAGGATGGCCCGGGCAATGGCAATACGTTGGCGCTGGCCGCCCGACAATCGCGTGCCGCGCTCACCAAGGAAGGTGTCGTATCCTTCGGGCGCGCGCTCGATAAACTCCTTGGCTGCAGCGGCGTCGACAGCTCTCTTCACTTCGTCGTCCGTCGCATTCATGCGGCCATAGCGAATGTTTTCGGCGACTGTATCCGCGAAGATAATGGTTTCCTGCGGCACAAATGCCAGGTGCGAGCGGAAGTCCTGTGGAGCGGTCGTGGCAATGTCGACGCCGTCAATGTTGATGTTGCCCACGTCCGGGTCATAAAAACGCAGCAGCAATTGCAGCACGGTCGATTTACCTGCGCCTGAAGGGCCCACAAGTGCAACTGTTTCGCCCGGCTTGATATGAAGGTTGAAATCTTCAAGGGCGGGTATGTCCTTCTTACTCGGGTAATGGAATGTTACGTTATCGAAATGAATATCACCATTCACGGAAGCGGGAAGCGCGGCAGGTTTCGCTGGGGCTTTGATCGTGGCTTCTGCCGCCAGCAGTTCTGCCAGCCTGCCAGCCGCGCCTGCCGCGCGTTGAAGTTCGCTGTAAACTTCGGATAGTGCACCGAAAGCACCGGCAACAAACACAGCCCGCATGATGAAATCAAGCATCTCGCCGCCAGTCATGCTGCCTGCGATAACATCTTGGGCGCCTTCATAAAGCACCAGCGCGATTGCCCCGAAAATGAGGAAAATCATCGCAAAGGTCATGGCGGCGCGCACCGTAATGCGTCGTTTGGCAGCGACAAAGGCGTCGTCCACATGAACGCCAAAGCGTTTTGCCTCGGAACTTTCCTGGGTGAAGGCCTGCACAATGTTGAGGGCGGCGAGCGACTCGTTGGCGCGAGCACCCACATCGGCCACTTTGTCCTGGCTGGTGCGGGACAAAGTGCGCACTTTACGACCTGCAAAAATGATAACCCCCAGCAGCAGGGGAATTACCACAACGATATAGCTCATGAGCTTGGGCGACATGACAAACAGCCAGATAGTGCCGCCGATGGCGATCAGGAAATTACGCGCCCATACCGATACACTTGATCCCACGATGGTCTGCACAAGCGTGGTATCTGCGGTGAGCCGTGAGACAATTTCTCCGGGGCGGTTTTCCTCGAAAAACTCTGGCGACAGGGTGATGAGGCGCTCATAAACGGCTTTGCGGATATCCGCGACGACGCGTTCGCCAAGCCAGGTAACGAAGTAAAACCGGAAGGCGGTGGCGACAGCCATCACCGCGACAATGCCAACAAAAACAAGGAAATAGTCATTTACCTTCTGTGCGTTGTCGGCGGAGAAACCCTTGTCGACAATGTCCCCAAGCGCCGTTGGTACGATCAGCACCGTGGCCGCTGCGACAAGCAGGAAGAAACTGGCAAGAATGAGTTGTGTTTTATAGGGCCTGACAAAAGACCAGAGCGTGCGCAGGTTTTGCAGTTTGCCTTTGGGTGGTTCGTGCTCAAGCCGCACGGCAGAATCAGTCATGTTTTTGTCCCCGTTTATATCCCGGCAGATATAGGCTGCGCACACGCTTATGCCAATGAACCTTTTTGAAAAACTTGTTATTCGGCCGGTATGAAGTGGATTATTTGCCGGAAAGGCCAAAAAAGCGTAGAAACATCCTTGCAATCAGGCAAAACATCCGGTAAACGGACGCCTCGTTTTCGGAGATTAAAGACCATGAAACAAGACATTCATCCCGAGTACCACACAATCAAGGTGGTAATGACCGACGGGACGACTTTTGAGACCCGTTCAACCTGGGGCTCGGAAGGCGACACAATGACACTCGAGATCGACCCGAAATCTCACCCAGCTTGGACCGGCGGTGCTCGTCAGGTTCTGGAAGGGGGCCGTGTGGCTCGCTTCAACAAGCGGTTTGGTTCCTTGTCGCTCAAGAAATAAGTTATTCCCGTATATCAGGTTTTCGGAAAAGGCGCTCCATCTGGGGCGCCTTTTTTGCGTTTCGCCTCTTGCAGAAAAAAGACTGTATCCCCACATAGGTTTCATCCGGTTGCCGCATGAGCGGGACCGGGATTTAACCGGCCCGGCAATGGTTGCGGGCCCCTAATCAGTCGCTTCTGACGGAGGACATGACATGAGAACTTTTGACCTTTCCCCACTGCTGCGTAGCTCTGTAGGCTTTGACCATCTGAACAGGTTGCTTGATTCGACCTTGAATACGGAACAGTCTGCGCCCTATCCCCCTTACAACATCGAAAAGCTGAGCGAAGACGATTACCGTGTCACCATGGCTGTAGCAGGTTTTGCGCCCGATGAGTTGACGGTGACTGTGCAGGAAGGCATGCTTTTGATTGCCGGCAAGGCGCAGGACGACGACAAGGATCGCCGTTACCTGCACCGCGGTATTGCCAAGCGTGCCTTTGAACGTCGCTTTGAGCTCGCTGACACTATTCAGGTTGGTGACGCTCGCTTCGAGAACGGGTTACTGCTTGTTGAGCTCAAGCGGGAAATTCCCGAGCATAAGCGCCCACGCCAAATTGATATCCGTACCGACGAAACGTCGGTGAAAACGATCGAGGCGGATGCCGCCTAAGGCGACTGGTGTCTCTGTAAATTTCCTCCACGACCCCTCGCTGTCGTGAACTTAAGCGAGGGCCGAGCCCACCTCCCCTTGATTGCTCAGCCCTCGTCTTTTTGCGTCCGTATACTATCAGGATTTAAAGAATGCGGCTGCCGCTTCGCGGCTGGCTTTTTTTGATTTTACTTCTTTTTGTGTGCGGTCGATTTCTGCCTGAAGGCGCTCTACCCTCTCTTCAAGCTCCTCGGCGCTGATGGTGGAGAGGTCTTCCCGTTCCACAGCGGTCAGTGGTGTGCCTTTTTTTACCGGTATATCGTCGAAGTCCATTGGCCGGCCTCCTGCCTCCTGAAAACATTCTCTCGCCATGATGCCCAAGAATAAGGGGCTTGTCACCACCGGCTTGCGGCCCCACCTTTGCTCAAGAATAAAGGAGAGCAAACGTGAAGGTTATCGAGATCAAGATGCCGGGGCCGCCGGAAGTGCTGGTGCCAGCAAAACGGGAAATGCCGGAAGCTGGCCCAGGCGAAGTTATCATCAAGGTATTCGCCGCAGGTGTTAACCGTCCCGATATCGTGCAGCGTGAAGGGCGTTATCCACCACCTCCCGGTGCGTCTGACATTCCCGGGCTTGAGGTCGCAGGCGAGATTGCGGCGATTGGTGGGCAGGTTTCCGGCTTTGCGGTCGGAGACAGGGTATGCGCTCTTGTGCCTGGAGGTGGCTATGCCGCCTATTGTAAGGCGCCGGCCGCGACCACCTTGCCGGTGCCTGATGGATTTGATTTTGTGCAGGCGGCGGCGATCCCGGAAACCTTTTTTACCGTCTGGTCCAATGTTTTTGACCGCGCGGCCCTGAAGGCGGGGGAGACTTTACTTGTCCACGGCGGATCAAGCGGGATCGGTTCTGTCGCCATTCAACTGGCAAAGGCGTTTGGCGCCAAGGTAGTCACCACGGTAGGTAGTGATGATAAGGCGGCTTTTTGTGTAAAGCTGGGAGCCGACACAGCCATCAACTACCGCACGGAAGACTATGTCGAGCGTGTGATGGAGGCAACAGGTGGCGCTGGCGTGAACGTTGTGCTTGATATGGTCGGGGGAGATTATATTCAGAAAAATATTGACTGTCTGGCACCGGACGGCCGCCATGTCTCTATCGCATTTCTGCGTGGCCCCTCCGTTGAATTGAATATGTTGCCCGTTATGCTCAAGCGCCTGATCTTGACGGGTAGCACACTGCGCCCGCGTGATAACAGCTTCAAAAGCGCCATTGCGGTCGCTCTGCGGAAGAAAGTTTGGCCGCTCATGGAAAATGGCACGGTTTTGCCGCAAATCGATAAGATATTTCCGCTGGAAGAAGCTGCCGCCGCTCATGCCTATATGGAGGCAAGCGGGCATCGGGGTAAAATTATGCTTGAGGTCTCGCATGAGTAGCGTCAGGCACAAATATCACCGCTTTTTAACCATTATTCGCGGTGACAGGCCGTTTCTGACCTGTTAAAGAGGGGTACGGGAGGAATTTCTCTCGCCCCTTTCAGGAACATTTTGATCTTTCCGGGAGGGCAGGTGGACCCTGGTTCACCTGGACTGGAGGAATTCTGTAATTTGTAGGGATACTGGGATGACACAACCTTTGATGCCGATGGCTACCGCAGTGTGGCTCGTTGACAATACAGCGCTGACATTCAGGCAGATCGCGGAGTTCTGCCAGCTCCATCACCTTGAGGTGCAGGGCATTGCCGATGGCACGGTGGGCACGAATATTGTCGGCCAAGACCCGACAGCCAGTGGCCAACTGACCTGGGATGAAATCAACCGCTGTCAGGAAGATGCAAGTGGTTCGCTCAAGCTGAGTGAAGACGCCGTCAAGGCGCTACCGCGTACGAAAGGCCCGCGCTATACGCCGGTTTCCAAGCGCCAGGACAAGCCTGACGCAATCGCATGGCTGGTGCGCAATCATCCAGAGCTGAGCGATTTGCAGATCAGCCGCCTCGTTGGCACCACAAAGCCAACAATTCTGGCCATTCGTGAGCGTAGTCACTGGAATATTTCGAATATCAAGCCGCAAGACCCTGTGGGTCTTGGTTTATGTCGCCAGATCGAGCTTGATGACGCTGTTCGCACGGCGGCGGAGCGTAAGCGTAAGCAAGAGGACAAGTCATCGGCCACGGCCGAAGCGCCAGTGTCTGACGAGGCCGTAGCGGCACCAAAAACAACGAAAGAATAACGTTCGAACCAGAGTCAAAAAGAGCGTGGGGTCCGCACCTCACGCTCTTTTTTGTGATGAACTTGTTATGACCCTAATGTCTCAGGCGGGCCATTTCCTCTTTCAGACGGAGCTTCTGCTTTTTCAGCTGAGCCAGTCGTATCGTATCAGGACACGGTCGGTGTTCTTCACGGGCGATGATGTCTTCAATTTCAGCATGTTTGGCGTTGAGTGAATTAACATGCGATTCTAGGTTCATACCCGTCACTCCTTTTTTGCATTGGTTGGACTAAGCATTTCATCATTCTGTAATGATATTGTCACGGAAAAGATTGGCGCATTTTTACTAAGCCTGTATCTTCGGGTACTTAGCAAAACCGGCTTTTGAGGGCTTTGAAGGATTATTGCGCAGAATGTCTAAGACTCGCACAAAAAGGCTTGTAATCGCGATTACCGGCGCAAGTGGCGTGGCGTATGGTATCCGCCTTCTGGAGCTGTTGCGCCCGAGTGAGATCGAGACGCACCTTGTGCTGTCAAAGGCCGGTGAGCGAACCATCGCAGAAGAAACAGAGGTGGCAGTCAAGTCGGTTCGGGCACTCGCCGATGTGGTCTATCCAGCCGCAGATATCGGCGCGGCTATCGCCAGTGGCTCATATCGGACCATGGGGATGTTGATCGCCCCGTGTTCAGTCAAAACCATGGGCGAGATCCGCACAGGTATCACGTCGTCGCTCGTCAGCCGCGCTGCGGACGTCATGTTGAAAGAGCGTAGGCGGCTTGTATTGATGGTGCGCGAGACGCCGCTGCACCTTGGGCATTTACGCACCATGACCTCCCTTGCTGAAATGGGTGCCGTCATCATGCCGCCCGTGCCGGCGCATTACGCCAAACCGGCTTCGATCGACGACATGGTCACTTATACTGCCGCCCGGGCGCTTGATCTCTTTGGGCTTGACGCAGCCGAAATCAACCGGTGGGGCGAAGCGCCTAGCGAGGCGTGAGAAGCTGCATGCAATAGTCGGGCACTTTGATGCCATCGTCACCGCTGCGGCTCAGCATCACGTTGTTGAAATAGCCCTCGCTTAAAAGCCTGTCGCCCTCGTATATTTTGAATCTGTGCGGCCACATGACACCGTCAACCATCTGATAGTCCAATTCCTCGCCGGTGGATTTTTCACCATACCATAGGGCGCGGATCAGTCCTGTAGCCTCATCAACGCCTATGTGAAAGCCTTTCCAGCCAGGACGGAAAATATTGTACCACGCAAGGCCCGAATATATGTCGCCCGACGGTGGTGTGCCTTCAGGTGGAGCCAGAATGGTCTGGCTGTCGCTCAGGAGGAAAAGGAAATTGCTATATAGCGAACCCATAAGCTTTTCCTCATCCCGTTCCTCTAGCGGCATACATTGATTGCGAATAAAGCTGTAACTACGTCCAGCGCCCGCGATTTTGCGTTCCACTCCGGCTTCGGTTGTTTCCGATTTGCCAATTGAACGGCCTCTCAGGTCATAATGCAATTCTGTCACATGGGGCAGCTCCTCGCCGACTTTCTGGAGATGGAGCGTCATCCGGGCCGATGTGAGCGACATTAGTTTTTCGCCACCATAAGCGGCGCGCATTTGTGCCAGCATCTTGGTAGGTGGGGGCGCAGCGTGGGCGACAAAACCGGACAGCAGAAAAAGTGCGGCAGCAAAACGCAAAAACAGGGTCATCGAAGTCCTCGTTGTGATTCTCGTCATCTCATGAAAGCCCGCAGGGGAGGCTCGCTCAACCTTCCTGCGATAGAACGGGGCCTAGGCACGCCCGATAGCGGCATGAAGCGGCTTGAGAAGGGATAGCGGTGTGTTGAGGTCTGTCAGGTAGTTACCGCAATTGTTGGGCTGAGCTGCTTGCTCGCGCGGTGGATACTCGTTTGCTATCGCAAGCAAGGCGGCCTGCTCGGCTCTTTCCAGTACAAGCTCGTCGGAAAGTAACGTCTCATAGCCGTCTTTGCCTTTGGCGTCGCGACGTCGCGCGCGGTGAGGAGCCAGTTTTTCCCGCTGCCACAGTACGGAGATTGTCTCAAGTGCCTCATGCGCCTTCTCCGGCACGGCGATGCCCTCCCGGTCGCACCAAAGGTATAAAAGTATGAGGTTTACATCGGCACCATACAGATCCTGCGCTTCAAGGCAGGCATCCTTCACGCCTGCGCAATTATAGATTTCCGCAGAGAACTCCCAAAAATCGACTGCACTGGGTAGCATTGTTGTGGCTTCTCTTCCTTGTGTCACACGGGCATGCTATAACGCTGTTTCTTCACAAGAAACTGGTTTTGAGGCGATTGATGGACGAGGATGAGATCAGGGGACAAATGGCGCTTCTCATTCAGGAACACCGGGACCTTGACGATGCTATTACGGCCGTAGCGCGGGCAGGCACCTTTGACCTGTTACAGGTCCAGCGCCTCAAAAAACGCAAGCTGATGCTCAAGGACGAGATCGCTAAGCTCAAAAACCTGCTGGTGCCGGATATTATTGCCTGACCCTTTGCCGGGCATCAGCGGACCCCGTCTTCGCCCTTCTGTTCTTTCTTGTTCTCGTACATGGCCTTGTCTGCCTTATCGAGCGCGTCGTCGGGCTGATCGCCAGAGCGGAACGTATAAGTCCCGTACGCCAGGCTCATCTTGATCGATTCGCCATTAAGGTTTAGGGGGTGGGCCGCAATTAGCTGAGCCAGGGACGCCGCCTTTTCGGCGCCAACCTGTTCATCCGCCTGCGCCAGGATTACGCCGAATTCGTCACCGCCAAGCCGGGCGATCACATCGGTTCCGCGCACGTTTTCGGTCAGCAGCCGCGCCACATGGAACAGGGCCTTGTCGCCTGCTTCGTGGCCATATTTGTCGTTGATCTGTTTCATGTCATTGAGATCAATAAACATGAGGGTCGACGGTGCGCCATACCGCTCAGCAAACGAAATCATGCGGTTGAGCTCGCGTACAAAGGCACGGCGATTAGGGACTGGCAGCAATGCATCGGTATCGGCCATGTCTTCCATTTCGCGCAGGCGACGTTGTGTATGGTCCAGCTCTCGCCTAAGGCTATCCACCTCTTCCATCAGCGACATAATGGCGCGCTGAACGCGGGGTGTCATTTCCTCAGGCGGAATGGTCTGCACATTGACAGTATCGTCAATCTGGCGCGGCGCGCTCGCGCTCGTGGCGCTTGACGAGGAAGATGTTTTACGGACCTCCCGAGTGGGTGCTGTACGAAAGGCACCGGGTGTGCTGGTAATCTTCATAAATAACCTGTGGTCCGTGGCAATTCATACTCTTCTAGAGCATTATGCCGTCTTTGGGAATCGTCTTGCAAGCGTCGGCTTAAAAAATGCCTACTTTATCGGCCCTTGCATTCAAAATGCGCCTGCCTATAATGCGCGCTCCGCAACCCGGCAGGGTACAGGCGATGTAAGGTTCGCCTTCCTGCGCTAAACTCGTAAGCATGAGGATGTCGACGCTATGACGAGTGAACGCCCCCTTGTTGGTATTATCATGGGCAGCCAGTCCGACTGGCCCACAATGAAACACGCCGCAGAAGCGCTTGAGCAGCTTGGCGTGGCCTATGAGACCAAAATCGTATCCGCGCACCGCACGCCTGACAGGCTTTATGATTACGCGAAGGCAGCGAAGGACCGCGGCCTCAAGTGTATTATCGCGGGTGCCGGTGGCGCTGCGCATCTGCCCGGCATGGCTGCGGCCATGACACCTCTGCCTGTTTTTGGTGTGCCGGTGCAGTCCAGCATGCTCTCGGGCAAGGACAGTCTTCTCTCCATCGTGCAGATGCCGGGTGGTGTGCCGGTGGGCACGCTGGCGATCGGCAAGGCTGGCGCCAAGAACGCAGGCCTTCTCGCTGGTGCCGTGATCGCATTGATGGATGACGGTGTGGCCGCGAAACTTGATGAGTTTCGCGCAGCCCAAACCGCCAGTGTGGCAGAAGAGCCTGTTGACGAGGCCTGAGAGATTTTATTATGACGCAAATCGCACCCGGTGGAACGATTGGTATTTTGGGCGGTGGCCAGCTTGGCCGCATGCTGGCGCTTGCAGCGGCTAACTTCGGCTATCGCTGCCATGTTTTCTGCCCTGACAAAAACAGCCCCGCTTTTCACGTTGCTGACGTTGTGACCATCGCTGACTATGAAGACGAGGAAGCCCTTGAAGCATTTGCGCGCGCGGTCGATGTCGCGACCTATGAATTTGAGAATGTGCCTGGCGTGACAGCCGAACTTGTGGCGCGTGACACGTTGTTGCGTCCGGGGGTGCGGGCTCTCAAGACCACGCAGGATCGTCTGCTTGAAAAAGATTTTCTGAACGCGTCGGGCGTCAAGACCGCACCCTATATGGCGTTTGAAACGGCAGATGAGCTTCAGGCGGCAATCAAGGAAATCGGGCGGCCATGCGTCGCAAAAACCCGGCGCTTCGGCTATGACGGCAAGGGGCAGGTCATGATCAAGGCCCGCTCGGATATCGACCGGGTGATCGAGGTTACCGGCGGGCAGCCGGCAATCCTTGAGGGCTTTGTAAATTTTGACAGGGAAGTCAGCGTTGTCGTGGCGCGCAGCGCGTCAGGTGACGTCGCCGCATTCCCGGTAAGTGAAAATGTGCACACCAATCATATTCTGGACACCACATCGGTGCCGGCTAAAATTTCCGATATGGTAGAGGCCAAGGCCAAAGTCATGGCAACACGGGTAGCCAACGCGCTTGAGTATGTTGGTGTGATGGCCGTTGAGATGTTTGTCAGTGACGGGAGCGGCGAGATCGTCGTCAACGAGATTGCTCCGCGTGTACACAATAGCGGCCACTGGACGATCGAAGGCGCCGAGACCAGCCAGTTTGAGCAGCATATCCGCGCGATTTGCGACCTGCCGCTTGGGCCCACGGATGCGCGCGGCAACGTGCGGATGAAAAACCTGCTGGGGGCTGATATTCTTGATTTCGAGCCGTACCTTGAGGACCCGAAAGCGCACTTTCACCATTACGGGAAAAAGGAACCCCGCCCGGGCCGCAAGATGGGTCATGTCACCTGGGTTGACGTGAAATAGGGCTGGCAAGCCTTATGGTTGATGAAAATTTGTGAAAGTGTATTCTTTCCCTTAATGGGGGAATGAAGATGCGCACCATCTTGTCTGTGATCACTATCATTGTATTGACCTCGTGTACGACGCACAAGGCCATGGGGCCTTGGCCTGATATGGCCCTTGAACGCAAAATTCTTGAGCGTCCTTCCCTTGAGGGGCGTATCATTGCAATTGAACAGGTGCCTCGTTTTCTGGTCTCACGCGGTACGGCCAGCGCGCTGAACCATGATCCATCATTTGATCACTATCTGTTGTGGGACTGGTGCCGCGGCAACGGATTTGAATGGCAAATGATTACCTTGCGCCCTGACGGCAGAGCGTCTTCCGGTTGGTCTTATACCCGTACGGTCATGACGGCTGAAACAGCTGATGGCCGAGACATCAAGGTCACCGAAGGTTTTCTCAAAGGTACGATCGTTGATTACAAGGCCCTAAGGGCGGCAGGCTTGGCTTTCTTCCAACCCGGCGTTTTTACGTGCGACATCAGGACAGCCGATGCGGTGGCCAACGCGGGTGCCTAGCCGCGCTGCAACACCCAAGTGGCGTGGTCGGACTCTATCCTGAAGCCGTGTTTTTCCGCGAAATCTTCGATGATTTGCCGCATGGGAAAGCCCTTCGTGCGGCCCCAGTGCCAGTCATCACCGGTGATTTGCGCGTCAGGCCACAACTCATAACATACCTCGAGGTCGACCGCCTGCTTGTTCGCGTCAATATAGATAAGGTCTGGGATGAAGCCCGTTTCCTTCAGCATGTAAAGCGCATCGGGCGAGAGGCCTCTGACTGGCACAAACCTGCCTTCAAAGCCGTGCAGGTTGGCGAGAGCGGTGGGAAAAGGGCCTTGTGTCTCAATATCCGCTGCGAACTGTTCCTGCACCTCACGGTCAGGGTAGGCGCGGGTGAGGGCCGGGCGACCTACATAGCGGCGGCACTGTTCAATCAGGCCGTCATCCCATGGGTCGACGCCAATAACCTTGATGCGGCTATCAAGCGACAACCAACGCTTGGTGCTGGCGCAAAGGAAACAGCCGATTTCTAGCATGAATGCGGGTTTGCGTTCGCGGATGATGACGTCAATCAGCTGCCGCCCGCCGCCGCCCAGGGTATAGTCCCACGCCTTCAGGCCAATGGTCTCGGGCCATGGGTGCTTTTGCTTCAGGCTGTCAAAGGCTGCTTGTGTCATGCGGATAGAAGCAGGGCGCGAACTGTTGCCCGCGCCCTGCTTTGTGTCCTTAAAGGATTGAGAAGCCGGTGGCTTCCCAGTCCTTGTCAAACGCCGCGAGGCCGCTGGCCGTCAGCGGGTGATTGAAGAGTTTTTTCATCACTTCCCACGGGAAGGTGGAAACGTCTGCACCGATGCGAGCGGCTTCCAGAATGTGTGCCGGGTGGCGAACCGAGGCCACCAGAATTTCGGTGTCGAACTGGTAATTATCGTAAATGGTACGGATGTCTTCAATCAGTTCCATGCCAATAAAGCCGACATCGTCGTGGCGCCCCACAAAGGGAGAGATAAAGCTTGCACCCGCCTTGGCAGCCAACAGTGCCTGGTTTGCAGTGAAGCAAAGCGTGACATTCACCATGATGCCCTCAGCGCGTAGCGCCTTACAGGTTTTAAGTCCCTCAATGGTCAGCGGAACCTTGACAGTGATGTTGTCAGCGATCTTTGCACACTTAAGGCCTTCCTTAAGCATGGTCTCATGGTCGTGTGCTACCGTTTCAGCCGATACCGGACCATCAACTTCCTTGGCGATCTCGGCGATCACCTCAAAGAAGTCGCGCCCTGCTTTTTTGATCAGCGACGGATTGGTGGTCACACCGTCCAGAAGGCCGGTCGCATTTGCTTCGCGGATTTCATCGATGTTTGCGGTATCGAGGAAAAATTTCATGTCATGCTCCTTCATCGCCCGGCGGGCGGTCAATCTTTTGGACGGTAGGTTTATATAACGCTAAACCGTCATCATCGCATCTAAATACGCGCGTCTTGGCGTTTCCCTAATCGAGAAGCTTCGGCTTTGCAAGTTTTCCTAGGTTTCAACGGGATGGGCGCCGCCTTTTTCATCCGAGAGCCGTGTGGGTTTGATAAGGAACGCCGCGATAATGACCGAAGAAGCCGCAATCAGAAGCGCCATATAGGCGTTATTATACGCGATCATGGCCGCCTGCTGGGAGACCATCAGGTTACTGGCCTCAAGCTGCTGCGCCGTGCTTGTCACGCTTGATATAGACCCGGCGGGGGAGAAGGCGCGCAGCGGCGTGAGACGCTCAACCAATTCCGCGTGGTTGATCTGTGTATAGCGGCTGACAAGCGCCACTACGACCGATATACAGGCTGCCTGCCCAAGCCCGCGCACAAGTGAGAACACAGACGATGCCTCCACCTGTAGTTCATGGGGTATGGTGGCGTAGGCGATGGTGGACGCCAGCACAAACATGATGCCAATGCCAAAGCCATGGAAAATGGGCGGCACCGACAACATCAGCGCCGGCGTTTCTGTTGTCAGGAACATGAAGGGCGACAGGCCGCATGCCATGAATACACCACCGATGATAAGCATCATGCGTGGACTGACATGCTGCACAATGCGCGGGGCGAGCATCATGCCCGCCATCATGCCCATACCTCGCCACATCAGCAGAATACCGGTATCAAGCACGGGATAGCCCATGAGGTTTTGCATCATGGGAGGCTGCAGCACCACCGACGCTGTCATATTGCCTGCGGTGATCAGCACCAGAATCATGCCAACCACAAAGTTTCGGTCACGGAACAGCGCACCCGGCAGAAACGGTTTCATTGCGGTGCGGCTGTTGACAGCAAAGATCCATATTGCGCCTGCGCAGATAAGGAAGTAGCTGATGATCTCTGCACTATCGAACCAGTCTTCCGATTCGCCCCGGTCCAGTGCCAGTTGCAGCGCGCCAACCGCCAGCGCCAGTGAAAAGAAACCAAGCATGTTCAGCTTGTGGCCCGGCGTGCGCATGCCGGGTTTCATGGTAGCGCCAATGCCCAGGACTGCAATGATGCCGACGGGCAGGTTGATAAAGAACACCCAGCGCCATGACGCCACATCGGTGATGTAACCGCCCAGTGACGGGCCAAGGACCGGCCCGACCATGGTGCCAAGGCCAAAAAGCGCCATCATGCGGGCGCGTTCGGCGCTGGAGGAAGACAGCCGGTTCATGGTGGCAATGGCAAGTGGAATAAGTGGCGCGCCTGCGGCTCCCTGCAGTAACCGGCTCGCCAGCATGGCTTCAAGCGAAAGCGAGATTCCACACAGGACCGATGACAGTGTAAACAGGGTCATCGCCAGAATGATCAGTCGCTTGACCCCAAAACGGCTGGCGGCCCAGCCGACAAGCGGTGTAAGCACCACCGAAGCGATGATGTAACTGGTCACCACCCACGAAATCTGGTCGAAGGTCGCCTGCAGGCTGCCTTGCATATGTGGCAGCGCTACATTGACGATGGTTGCGTCAATTGTGTGCAATGACACTGCCAGCATCAGGCAGCAGATGAGTCCGTTGCGGTGGTGGGCGATCTCTGCCGTCGCGGCTACCGCCTGTGCATGAGACTGGCTCATTTTGTCAACCTACAGCCCGATGAGGGTGGCGAGGTCTTTGATGCTGCGTTCATGTCCCGTATCAATTGAGACCTCCACGCTAAGGCCGGAACGCAAGGCTTTGGTGTCTTGGTCGCTATCCAGCTTTATCTGAACCGGCACCCGCTGCGTGACCTTCACCCAGTTGCCAGTGGCATTTTGCGCTGGCAATACGGCAAACTCGGCACCAGTGGCGGGGTCGATGGACGCGACCTTGCCTTTGAAGTGCAAGCCGGGCAGGGCGTCGATTGTTACATCAACGGATTGGCCTACCCGAACATGGGCCAGTTCGGTCTCTTTGGGGTTGGCTTCAACACGCAGATCGCCGTCGACTGTCATGCCGTAAATCGGATAACCGGCGGTGATATACTCACCCGGGTGCAGATCAATTTGGGTGATGGTGCCCGCGGTCCGGGTACGTATCTCCAAGTGCTCAAGTGTGACCTTGGCGGCTTCGACGGCGGCAAGAGCTTTCAGTACCATTGGGTGGCGGTCAGGCAGAATATCGGCATCGCCGCCAAGCTGGGTCAGCGCCATCTGTGCCGCTTCCTCAAGGACGACAATCTCGCGCCGGGCTTCTTCTACGTCATGGCGGTGGCCGTCGAGGGCGGATTCTGACAGATTTTGGTCCTTTGCCAGTTGCTCGGCACGGTTCAACTCCCGCGTCTCAAACGCCAATGTCTCTTTTTCTTTATCCAGAAGGGCCAGGCTTTTGCGGTAGTTGGCCCTGAGCGCCGCAACAATATGCCGGGCGCTGATAACGCCAACCTTGGCTTCGGTTAATTTGATTCTGGCGTCACTGTCGTCGAGGCGGGCGATCAGTGTTCCTTCATCCACATGCTGGTTACGCTTGACCAGTACCTCGATCACCTCTCCGGGGACGCGGGAGGCCCCGGTAAGAATGCCCGCACGTACATAGGCGTTGTCTGTGGTGATCTCGCGGCCACCATTCAGATATACAAAACAAACCCCGAGGATGATCAGCGATGGGACACATACGTACAGCAGGATACGTTTCATTTTCGGCCACCCGCCTTGCGGCTGGTGGCGCTATCCACAATACGGTTCAGGAATGTCTGGAAGGTTTTACGCTCTTCAGCACTCAGGGGATCAAGGAACATTTCGGATATTTCATGAACATGGTTCATCACCGTACTGATGATGGGGGAGGTTTTCTCCGTAACATAAAGGCATTTGACCCGACGGTCGGTGTCGCTGGGGCGGCGCTCAATCATGCCGCGTTCTTCCAGCGCGTCGATCTGGCGGCAGACCGACATGGTAGCGATATCAAGCCGCTGTGCCAATGCCTGCTGGCTGATGCCGGGGTTGCGCCAGACAGATATCAACAACTTTGCCTGGGCACGCGTGACCTCGGGACCTTCCTCGGCTTCGAAGCTGGCTTTCATCAAGCGGAAAAGGTCGCCGATCTGGAAGACAAAGGGTTTGTCGCTGTTTTGCTGTGGCATGCTGTGACTCGGAATGTATTTATAAGTTAAGCATATAATAAGCTACCCTTATTAAAATACAAGATCGGAAATTGCCGTTATCGTGCGAGTTGCTTATGGTGCCGGAAGGCGGGGGAGTCTCCTGCCATGAAATTCGTGAGTGAGGCCCCTGTTCGTGCGGCAAGCGCAACTTTTTGAAACGCCTGAGCCAGAGCCAGTACCCGAGGGAGAGCGGGTTCAGGTGCTTTTGCCTGTTCCCTCGCTTGGGGTGCTTGACTACGCCGTGCCCGAGCACCTCGTGGGACAGGTTAAGGAAGGAGCTATCATTGAGGTGCCGCTGGCGGGCCGCATGGCGGTGGGGGTGGTTTGGGACCAGGTACCAGGCAATGGTAAGCCCTTGCCCTATAGCAAGTTGAAGCCGGTAAACCGGGTGCTTGATCTCCCTCCGGTTAGGCTTGATCTCAGGCGATTTGTTGACTGGGTTTCAGCCTATACACTCTCGGCCCCAGGGCCGGTACTCCGCATGGGGTTGTCCGCTTCAAGCGCACTACAGGCCGTGCCGGTGCGGCGGCATTTTGTCAGGACGGTGCAGCCCACTGACGGTATCCGCATGACCCCTGCGCGGGAAGCCGTGCTGAAGGTCTTGGCTGATGGTACGCCGCGGGTGGCGAGCGAGGTGGCAGCACTCGCCGGGGTCAGCGACGCTGTGGTACGAACACTTGAAAAGACCGGTTTGGTTGAAGGGCGCGACATATCTGTTGACCTGCCCTATCCACAGCCTGATGTGGGCCGGGTGGGGCCGGAGCTTTCCGATGAACAAAAGCTCGCCGCAAAAGCGATCGCTGACAAGGTTTGGGAAGGCGGTTTCGCGCCCTTCCTGCTGGACGGCATCACGGGCTCGGGCAAGACAGAGGTCTATTTTGAAGGGCTGGTGGAAGCCCTGAAGGCACCAGGGGCGCAGGTATTGGTTCTGGTGCCGGAAATCGCCCTGACAAGTCAATGGCTTGAGCGCTTTGAAGCAAGATTTGGCGTTGCCCCAGTTGTCTGGCATTCGGAAGTCGGGCAGGCGGAACGCAGGCGCGCATGGCGCGCAGTGGCAAGTGGCGATGCACGCGTTGTCGTGGGTGCGCGCTCGGCCCTGTTCCTGCCTTTCCAGAATCTTGCATTTATTACCGTTGATGAAGAGCATGACCCATCGTTCAAGCAGGAAGACGGCGTACTGTACCACGCCCGGGATATGGCCATTGTGCGGGCGAAGCTGGCTGATTGCCCGATTGTGCTGGCAAGTGCGACGCCGTCGCTTGAGACCCTCGTGAACGCGGATGAGGGTAAATACCAGAAACTTGTACTGCGTGAGCGGCATGGTAGCGCTGTTTTGCCGGAGATGAAGGCCATTGACATGCGTCATGAACCGCCGGACGCGGGGACATGGCTTTCTCCCCTTCTGGTGCGGGAAATGGAGGCCACTCTCGCGGCTGGGGAGCAGTCGATGTTGTTCCTTAATCGCCGGGGTTACGCACCGCTGACGTTATGCCGGACCTGCGGTTTCCGGATAGAATGCCCAAGCTGCTCGGCGTGGCTGGTGGAACACCGGTTCCGGCACGAGTTGCAGTGTCATCATTGTGGACACGTGGAGCCGATCCCGACCGCCTGCCCTGAGTGCAAAAATGAGGAAACGCTTGTAGCCTGTGGCCCCGGTGTTGAGCGCCTGTTTGAAGAAGTGAAGCACCGTTTCCCGACCGCTCGCACATCGGTGATGACCAGCGATACGATGATGAGCCCAAGCGCGACCGCCCATATGGTGCAACAGATTGCGAGCGGTCATCTGGATATCGTGATTGGTACGCAGATCGTGACCAAGGGCTATCACTTCCCAAACCTGACGCTTGTCGGCGTGGTTGATGCGGACCTGGGTCTCAGGGGGGGGGACCTGAGAGCAGGGGAGAGGACATACCAGCAACTGGTTCAGGTCTCCGGTCGGGCTGGCCGGGCTGAAAAGCCGGGCAGGGTTTTCCTGCAATCTTATGAGCCGGAGCACCCGGTGGTGCATGCATTGCTGTCGGGCGACGGCGAGGCGTTCATGGCAGCGGAGAAAGCTGCGCGGGACCGGCATCACATGCCGCCGTTTGGTCGTCTGGTAGCGCTCATTCTTTCCGGGCCTGAGATGGCAGACGTGCTGGAAACTGGCCGAATGCTGGCGAGCAAGGCTCCGGTTGAGCGTGGTGTGTCGGTTGTTGGGCCGGCACCGGCGCCTATGGCTCGTGTGCGAGGGCAGCACCGTTTTCGCCTGCTGGTCCATACGACAAAGATTATCAAGGTACAGCCACTTGTTCGTGCATGGTTGTCGCGGATCAAGGCAAAACGGGGTGTGCGAATCAAGGTGGACATCGACCCCTACAGCTTTATGTGAAACTCCTTCGCCTGGTCGGGGTTAAAAAGAAGGGGCCGGTGTTGTCTCTTCGTATTAGATGAGTATGGTACGCTCCTTCAACTGTCGGAAGCAAATTTAGGAGATTGATACAATGGAGCCAGTGTTTTGCGTTAGTGCGCCCAGGGCAGGTTCGACTCTTTTGACACGTATCCTGAATTGCCACTCAGAAATTGCGGCGCCCTATGAGATACCGATTGCGCGATATTTTTTTGGTGCCAGCAATGAAAGTCTTGTGCTCGATAAGACAATGCAGATTTCAGAGCTGCTCGGCATAGATGTTAAAAAGGCGATGAACGACAGTGACTTTCTGTTCTCAAGCATCGCGACGTATGAGCAAAAGCGCCTCCTCATCGTGAAGGAGCCGACAAACTCGCTTCATTTACCAAGAATCAGGTGTGACTTCGGCGAAGTCCCCCTTATTCATATGGTCCGGGACGCCCGCCAGATGATGTCCAGTAAAGTCCTGCGCCAAGGGGGTGGCGGCGTGAAGCGCTCGGCAAAGATGTGGTACGAGTTTAACGTGCAAATATTGAAATACAGCCGCCTGTTTCCGAGTTTTTGTCTGGTGCGGTATGAGGATTTGACAGCCAATCCCCAGCAGGAAATTACACGTGTACTTGAATTTCTCGGCCTCAAATTTGAAGAAGGAATGCTGGAATACTGGAACTTCCGGCATAGTGATGAAAAACTTGCGTTATGGGATGGGCAGAGACCAAAGGACTCTCCCTGGGCTGTAGAGTTGGGGAAGAAAACTATTGATGCCCGGCAGGCGGAGCCTCCTGAACAGGTTATGGAAATTTATTCTGCCTCAGCCCAACTGCAGCAGTTGAACCAGCGCTTTGGTTACAGTTGAACCCGGACTGCCGCTCCGCAGCAAAGCATAAAACCTGAGGTCACCAAGAGTGCAGGGTGTTGGCCCCGTTTGGCTCAAAAGCGTATGGTCCCTTTGCCGGGAGCAGTATAGGCATAGGCGCTAGCCCTGATACTCTGCTTTCAGGTCTTCCAGTTCTTCTTGGTGGCGTTTCTTCATTTCCTGCTTTTCTTCGGTGTGGTCCTTGAGCACTTCGCGCTGTTCATCTGGCGTCTTGTCCGTCAGCGCCGCAACTTCAGCCCGTTGCTGATCCATCAACTCATTCCATTCCCGGTGTTGGCGATCCTTGAGCGCACGTAATTTGCGTGCAAATTCCCGATCTTTTTCAAGCTGGTCCTGTGCGACACTTGCTTGTGGTGGCGCTGCCGTTACGGCTACGACCGGCACAATGCTGCCACCCATCGCAACAGCAGCTACCAGCAGAGTTTTACTCACAAAATGTCTCATCTCAACACTCCCTTGTCTTAGCCCTTGAGGCCACTATTACTCCTATAACGTGCGCAAAATGGGGCAGGGGGATGGACTAATTGCGGCAGATGCCTAGCCTAGTCGTGACGCGATGTTGACGGCTTATTGGCTCTGTGGCACTAGCGACCTATATTCACGGTCCGCTTTCTGTCGTTATTGCAGAAGGTATAAGATTTTATTTGTTTTCTGCTTTTCCCGGATAGTTTTAAAATGATCAAGCCCGCCAAAATCCTGTCCATTACCATGGTGAAAAACGAACAGGATATCATAGAGCCCTTCGTGCGGCATAATTTACACTTTGTGGATTTCATGGTGGTCATCGACAACAATTCTACCGATGAAACCAGGCGCATACTGGAGATGTTGGCCCGCGAAACCGACCGTATCGCGGTTTTTGACCGTCATGAAGCAAATTTCACACAGGGCGCTTTTCTCACCAGAGTGATGCACGCTGTGCAGTCGGTGTTTTTCGCAGATTTTATTGTCATGCTTGATGGGGATGAATTCATCGGGGCGGAAGATGGCCAGCAGTTTAGAGAGAGC
Source organism: Kordiimonas aestuarii (assembly GCF_025574465.1). Taxonomy (GTDB): domain Bacteria; phylum Pseudomonadota; class Alphaproteobacteria; order Sphingomonadales; family Kordiimonadaceae; genus Kordiimonas; species Kordiimonas aestuarii. The sequence continues at coordinate 136,110 of NZ_JAOBPP010000018.1, read as the reverse complement.
CTGGAAACGATTCCTGAATTCGGTTTTGGCCTGATGCCGTGGATCACCTACGTGTTGCCGGAGGGGCAGGACTTCGACGCGATGACCGCGGACCCGCCAAGAAGCATGCAGTGGGTTCGGCGAGAGGAGGGCGAGCAGTTCTACAAGGTGATTTTGCGCCCGGCAGGCAGGATCCTGCGCGGCTATAATATTTCAAACGGGAACCATTCCGTGTCACATGGTCAGGGTGCCAAATTGGCATCGGTCAAGTTGCCGTCTTTGCCTCTGTTGCATTTTCCGGTCCGGAGCCTTGAGCAGTTGACAGCCAAATGCGTTAACGGCTGGATGGCGATGTTGGCCAAGCAGGCCTCGGGCATCAGGCTTGAACCCAACGAATGTCACCAGTGGCGCGAAAATTTTGAGCGGGCGACAAAGGGGACGTTGCAGCAGGAATTGGCGAAGGCTTCCTATTTCTATTCTCGCAAGGCAGGTACCGTTGACTGGGAGGTCGACGTGGCGGAGCGGGACCACAGGATGAAATATCAGCGGCGGCACAGTGACGGCAGATATGCGGATCCACTCAGGCTGGTGGGTAAAGCATGGGAAGCGACATATGCCGATGCACCGTCCCCGATTCCGGTATCTCTCAGAAGCGCGTTTTTGGACTGGTCCGACAGTCAAGCAGACCAGGACAACCCTCCGGCGAGGCGGCTGGATGTTCCTTTCCTGCGCTGGATCTACGATTATGGTAATCCGAAACGGGTGCTTGAAATCGGATGCGGGTCTGGCGCCAACCTCCTTGTCATGAATCACTTTGGCGCAGAGACCGTCACAGGTGCAGACAGGTTTGAACCCGATGGGATACTTCTCAGGCGTGCGCGTTATTATCAGGGAGCCACCGAGCACTTTACCGGCGTCAAGACGAAGTATGACATGGTGCTATGCCTTGGTGCCTTGTCCGGGTTACAGCGGGATCTGGCTGTCGCGAAGGCCAAAGCCGTAGCGGCCAGTGCAGACAAGCACATCGTATTTCTGGCAGAGACGATTGATGGCGACGGCAATGGCACTCTCTCGCTTCCCCAGTGGTTAAGTGTCTGGCGCCAATTGGGGTGGCTGCCAGATGTTGCCGCGACGCTGTCAGCACGGGCCGTCTCCACGATTGTGGAGCTTCGTCGCTCGGTCATTATACTGTGCCGGGATACCGAGCCAGCTGCAGGGGATGATAGTTTTCTGGTTTGGCACAGTGCGTTTTCGGTCGATGGCGGCGAAAGTGCGGCGGTCATTATAGAGGAGCCCTTTGGCGATTCTACCGTTGAATATTCGCTGGGCTTTCACCGTAAGGCGTCATGACCGGATAATCTGAGTGCAGCGCGTTTGAGTGAAGTTTTGACCGCTGGGGCAACAGCCAATATTGCGCAGTTAAACGGCCCGTAACTCTGGGGCTGCGAATAAGAATCGAAATCAAGGGCGATGGCGGCTTGCAAGGGCGAATTCTCTATGCTAGAGGGAGCACGCATTTCGGCTGGCCAGAGCCGTGAGAGGTATAATTTTCATGCCTGTTAAAACTGGTCGATTGAGCGTAGGCAAGACATCTTTGTCTTGTCTGCTAAGGTTCAACAGGTTCAGACCTAACCTAGGGGAACGTCTGACGTGACCTCGCACAAAGCGATAGTCTCCGGGATTTCCGGCCGCTATGCGGTAGCGCTATTTGAACTCGCTGATGAGGCAAAAGCGCTCGATGCGGTCGAATCCGATCTTTCCGAGCTGAAGGCTATGATGGAAGAGAGCGTAGATATGCGCGATCTCGTCAGCTCGCCGCTCTACAGTCGGGAACAGCAGTCCAATGGTGTTGCGGGCGTGGCGAAAGCTGCGAAACTGCAGGGCCTGACTGAAAAGTTTCTGGGTGTGCTGGCAGCGAATCGTCGCCTGAATGCGTTGGGTGCCATTATTTCTTCTTTCGAGAAGCTTCTCGCGCATCATCGCGGTGAGGTGAAGGCGGAAGTTGTGAGCGCTCGCAAGCTTACCAAAAAGCAGCTCGGTGATCTTGAGAAGAAATTGAAATCGGCTGTCGGCCATGATGTGGCAATCGACGCTTCTGTGGATGAAAGCCTGCTCGGCGGCCTCACGGTTCAGGTTGGCTCCCGTATGGTGGATGACAGCCTTAAAACCAAACTCAACAACCTCGCAATCGCCATGAAAGGGGTTCAGTAATGGATATCCGTGCGGCGGAAATTTCCAAGGTCCTGAAGGACCAGATCGCAAGCTTTGGCTCAGATGCTGAAGTTTCAGAAGTAGGTACCGTTCTCTCTGTTGGTGATGGTATCGCTCGCGTTTACGGCCTCGACCAGGTTCAAGCTGGTGAAATGGTTGAATTCCCGGGTGGTGTTAAGGGCATGGCCCTGAACCTTGAGAGCGACAACGTTGGTATCGTTATTTTCGGTAACGATACGGGCATCAAGGAAGGCGACACCGTTAAACGGACCGGCGCCATCGTTGACGTACCGGTTGGCAAAGGCCTCCTCGGTCGTGTGGTCGATGCGCTCGGCAACCCGATTGATGGTAAAGGCCCGCTGAAAGACGTAAGTCGTAGCCGCGTAGAGGTGAAGGCACCGGGTATTATCCCACGTCAATCCGTGTCCGAGCCAATGCAGTCTGGCCTGAAGGCTATTGATGCCCTCGTGCCGGTTGGCCGTGGCCAGCGTGAGCTGATCATTGGTGACCGTCAGACTGGTAAAACGGCTGTCGCAATTGACACCTTCATTAACCAGAAGTCGATCAACGACGCGGCAAAAGACGACAGCGAGAAGCTGTTCTGTATCTATGTTGCTGTTGGTCAGAAGCGTTCAACGGTTGCGCAGATCGTTAAGTCGCTTGAGGAAAACGGCGCGCTTGAATACTCGATCGTGGTTGCTGCAACCGCGTCCGAGCCAGCGCCGATGCAGTTCCTCGCGCCTTACACTGGTACGGCGATGGGTGAGTTCTTCCGCGACGGCGGCATGCATGCTGTTATCGTTCACGATGATCTGACCAAGCAAGCTGTTGCTTATCGTCAGATGTCCCTGCTGCTTCGTCGTCCTCCGGGGCGTGAAGCTTACCCAGGTGACGTTTTCTATCTGCACTCACGTCTTCTTGAGCGTGCGGCGAAGATGTCTGACGAGCGCGGTGGCGGTTCGCTGACAGCTCTGCCAGTTATTGAGACGCAAGCCGGTGACGTATCTGCATACATCCCGACCAACGTGATTTCGATCACCGATGGTCAGATCTTCCTTGAAACGGAACTGTTCTATAAAGGTATCCGCCCTGCTATTAACGTGGGTCTGTCGGTATCTCGTGTGGGATCGGCTGCTCAGATCAAGGCGATGAAGCAGGTTGCTGGTTCGATCAAGCTTGAGCTTGCTCAGTACCGGGAGATGGAAGCCTTTGCTCAGTTCGGTTCCGACCTCGACGCGGCGACACAGAAGCTTCTTAACCGTGGCGCGCGCCTGACCGAGCTTCTCAAGCAAGGCCAGTACAGCCCGCTGCCGGTTGAAGAGCAGGTTGTGTCCATCTTCGCAGGTGTGAAGGGTTATCTCGACAAGATCGCCACCACGGACGTTACGCGTTTCGAAGAGCAGTTCCTCGCAGAGGTTCGTGCAAAGCATGCTGACGTACTGGCGACGATCCGTAAGGAAGGCAAATTGTCCGACGATACGATTTCCAAGCTGAAATCTATTCTGGACGCCTTTGCGAAGTCCTTTAGCTAAGACCCTGGATAGGAGAGGCTGAGCAATGCCAAGCCTTAAAGACCTAAAAGTCCGTATCAACTCGGTCAAGTCGACGCAGAAGATTACCAAGGCCATGAAAATGGTTGCTGCGTCCAAACTGCGGCGTGCGCAAGACGCCGCAGAAGCGGCTCGACCGTACGCAGAGCGGATGGAAAAAGTACTCACGGGCCTTGGCGTTGCCGTCAAGGACCAGCCGGGTGCTTCCCCTCTTCTTGTAGGAACGGGCAAGGATGATGTTGAGCTTGTGATCGTTGCAACATCCGAGCGGGGCCTCTGTGGCGGCTTCAACACCAATATTGTCAAAGCAGCGCGCGTGCACCTTCGGGCGCAGATCGCTGCAGGCAAGACGGTCAAGGTCCTGTGCATCGGCAAGAAGGGCTACAACGTTCTTCGTCGCGAGTTCAAAGACAAGATCATCGACGTGAAAGACATGTCTGCCGTCAAGCGCCTTGGTTTTGGTGACGCGCAGCCGATCGCAACCGAAGTGCTGGCCATGTTTGAACGTGGCGAGTTTGATGTTGCGACGCTCTTTTATGCGAAGTTCCAGTCCGCACTTGTGCAGATCACGACCAAGCAGCAGCTGATCCCGGCTCCGATGCCAGAAGCAGCGAACGAGAATGAGGGCAGTGATGACCTTGGCGGTGCGGTTTACGAGTATGAGCCGGACGAAGCTGCCATCCTTGAGGATCTTTTGCCTCGTAACGTCGCTGTTCAGCTTTATCGCGGTCTTCTTGAGAATGCGGCATCCGAGCAGGGTGCCCGGATGACGGCAATGGACAACGCAACCCGTAACGCTGGTGATATGATCGACAGTCTTTCGATTACGTACAACCGTACTCGTCAGGCCAACATCACCAAAGAATTGATCGAAATTATTTCAGGCGCTGAAGCGCTTTGAGTGGCTTACACGAAGGAGTGTAAAAATGGCTAAGAATACTGGCCGCGTAACACAGGTAATCGGTGCTGTTGTGGACGTACAGTTCGACGACCAACTGCCAGCGATCCTGTCTGCGCTTGAAACAAAAAATAACGGCGAACGCCTTGTTCTCGAAGTGGCTTCCCACCTCGGCGAAAATACGGTTCGTACCATCGCTATGGACGCAACCGAAGGTCTTGTGCGTGGCGCTGAAGTGACTGATACGGGCGCACCGATCTCTGTGCCGGTTGGCCCTGAGACACTTGGCCGTATCCTGAACGTGATCGGCGAGCCTATCGACGAGCGTGGCCCTGTCGGTCACAAGCAGGTTGCACCAATCCACGCTGAGGCTCCTTCTTTTGAAGACCAGTCGACTGAACAGGAAGTGCTCGTAACCGGTATTAAGGTCGTGGATCTTCTCGCGCCTTACGCAAAAGGCGGTAAGATTGGCCTCTTCGGTGGTGCCGGCGTTGGTAAAACCGTACTTATCATGGAACTCATCAACAACATCGCGAAGGGTCACGGCGGTTACTCCGTGTTCGCTGGTGTGGGTGAGCGGACCCGTGAAGGTAACGACCTTTACCATGAGATGATCGAATCCAAGGTTATCAACCTCGAAGGCGAATCCAAAGCGGCCCTCGTTTACGGCCAGATGAACGAACCTCCGGGAGCCCGCGCACGTGTGGCCCTGACCGGTTTGACCTTGGCCGAATACTTCCGCGATCAGGAAGGTCAGGACGTTCTGTTCTTCGTTGATAACATCTTCCGCTTCACACAGGCAGGCGCTGAAGTGTCCGCACTCCTTGGCCGTATCCCGTCTGCTGTGGGTTATCAGCCAACGCTGTCCACCGACATGGGTGCCCTTCAGGAGCGTATTACCTCCACGAAGAAAGGCTCGATCACGTCCGTGCAGGCCGTTTACGTCCCAGCAGATGACTTGACTGACCCTGCACCTGCGACCTCGTTCGCGCACCTTGATGCGACAACAGTTCTCAGCCGTCAGATTGCCGAGCTTGGCATCTACCCAGCTGTGGATCCGCTCGACAGCACCTCGCGTATTCTTGACCCGCGTGTTCTTGGTGACGAGCATTATGCTGTTGCCCGTTCGGTTCAGGAAGTCCTGCAGAAGTACAAGTCGCTTCAGGACATCATCGCCATTCTGGGCATGGATGAGCTTTCAGAGGATGACAAACTGGTTGTGGCACGTGCCCGTAAGATCCAGCGTTTCCTTAGCCAGCCGTTCCATGTGGCGGAAATCTTCACCGGTATTCCAGGTGAGCTCGTCTCCCTCGAAGACACAATCACTGGCTTCAAGGCCATCGTGGCTGGTGAATACGACCATCTGCCGGAAGCTGCATTCTACCTCGTTGGCAACATCGAGCAGGCTGTAGCGAAAGCTGAGAAACTGGCTGCTGAAGCCGCGTAAGAAAACGGGACAAGGACATCATGACCGATACTCTTCACTATGAGATCGTCTCGCCGGAGCGCCTTCTGAAAGACGCCGAAGCTGCGATGATTGTGGTTCCTGGCGTTGAGGGCGATTTCGCCGCATTGCCAGACCACGCGCCCATGATGTCCACCATCCGTCCTGGCGTGGTTGAGATTTTTGAGACCGAGGGTGCGACACCTGATCGCCTTTTTGTAAAAGGCGGTCTTGCGCAGATCAGCCCATCGGGCCTTACGATTCTCGCTGAAGAGACTATTGCGCTCGATAGCGTTGATACCGGTGAGCTCAACCAGAAAATCGCAGACACCCGCGAAGACATCGACGATGCAAAAGACGATGTGGAACGCGCACGGCTTGAAAAAGAGCTGGCTTGGATGGTGGCATTGTCGGACGTAGTTGCCGGGTAACTGCGATCAGCACAAGAATATGAAAAAGGCGGCTTCATGGCCGCCTTTTTTATGGGGCCTGGGAAGGATTATCGTGTGCCCGCAACCATGACCCCATCGCCGGGAATGCGGGAAGTTCCTTATGGTTGGGCATGCCGGGTGCTGATGTAAGTCCATACCAGGCAAGCAGTGGTAGCCCGGCGATGCATTCCTTACCCTCGTAGTGCTCTTTCAGCCATGTGGCTGACCCTTTATAGCCCTCTTGGTGTAAGACTATTTCTGCCGGGATGCCGCAGGCGACAGATGCGGCGTAGGACCAGGCTTGAGCGGCGATTTCTTCACCCATATCGCCGCCAGCGTCGGCAAAAGCGGTTTTGCGGGCGGAGGGCGCCATACTGGCAATATGCCCCGCCTCATGCAGCATATCTCCAGGGTGTTTTAGCTTGTTGGGGGCGATGGCGAGGCTGCCATGCTCGATACGAATGCCAGGCAGAAAGGTATCATCTGGCAAGGCCTTGTGGAGAACGGGTATGCCAATAGAGTTCAGGAAACCGCTAATACAGCGAATATAGTCCCCGGTCGTCATACATGCCCCTCAATTGTTCTTGTGGGTAGTATATTCTCGCTTTTAAGGGGTAGTAAAGTGCCGGGTTTGTTATGGGAGAAGCTCCGAAAGTACTTTCTCGTACACCGGTCGTTTGAAGGGAACAATTTCGGATAATAATGAATCCGGGTCAGTCCACTTCCAGCGGCGAAATTCCGGATGTTTCGTCTGAATATTGATGGCGTTATCTCCGGTTTTGAGCCGCATCAGGAACCATTTCTGCTTTTGGCCGCGATACCGCCCGCGCCACACTTTGCCTAAAAGATGAGGTGGCAGGTCGTAATATACCCAGTCCGCGGTGCTTGCCAGCACATCAACATGTCTGGCACGGACGCCAATCTCTTCCTCAAGTTCCCTAAGCGCCGCAGCGTCGTGGGTTTCACCCTCATCAATCCCGCCTTGTGGCATTTGCCACGCACCTGGCATGTCGATACGTTCGCCGACAAATATCTGCCCGGTGTTATTTGTGAGCATAATGCCTGCGCAGGGTCGGTACGGAAGGGATGAAAAATCGCTCATATAGTGAAGGCCTTTAACGTGGTGCGGGCTGGCGGTCGGTAACAGACGTGATCGGGACCAGAACAAAGCCGCGTGCTTCAAGGCCAGCGGCCCAGTTTTCGACAGCCTTGATCGTGACGGGGTAATTGTGAGCAACCCCTACTGCAGCACCCGTGGCTCGCGCCTGCTTTTCCAGCTCCTGCAGCTCCGCCGTGATAACGTCCTGCGCAAGGTTGTCGTCGACATAACGGTTATTGTATGCAGATGGTAGACCAATGGCGCGCGCCATGTTCACCGTGCGACTAAACTGAGAAGCCCTGCTGTCGACGACCAACAGGCCACGATTGTTGAGTTCATCAAGAATAGGGCGCAGGCTATCGGCTGCCGCCGTAAAGCGCGAACCCATGTGATTGATAACCCCCACATACCCGGTGAGCGTGCCAAGCGAAGCCTTGAGCATATTCACATTTTCGCGCGTCGAATAACTTGTGAGCAACGATAGCGGCCCTGGGTCGTTCTGCGGATAATTTTGCGGTTCCATCGGGATCATCAGCAAAACTTCATGCCCTGTCCGGCGTGCCTCTTCGCCCCATTCAATGAGGTTGGGCGCGTAGGGTGAGAATGCAAAAGTCACCTCCGGCGGCAGTTCGGCAATTGCGCGGCGTGTGTTGCGCGCCATCATCCCCATGTCGGTTACCACCAGGGCTATGCGGGGCCGTTCAGCTTCCCTGGGGCCGGGGGCTGCATACACCTGATAAGATTTGCGGCCATCGTCAGAAATGCGTGGCAGAGGGCCTTGGTTAGTAGTTTCCAGCAGGGCAGGGTCTGCCTCGACAGGCAACGGGCCGCCGATGGCGATCTGCGGGGCGTCCATGCCGGTATCCGTCGCAGGAACGGTCAGCCCTGTTGTGGGGTCCTGCTGGGCGACAGTTGGCGGGGTATCGGTTTCGTCGTCAGCCATGCCTGTGTCTTGTTCGCCGCTCCGCTCACTGACATCGTCTTGCTTGTTATCCGCCGTATAGGTCGGGATAGTCTCGGTATGTCCGACCTCCTCGGACGGCTGCTCCTGCTGCGGCTGCACGGCATTGGATGGTGGCGTGCCTGCCGGGGCGGGTGGTGTGTAGGTGAACTCAAAAGTCAGCCCACCACCAATCACGATGATCAGGCTGATAGCCCAGGCGATGAATAAGGCATTCCAGTTGGACGGCACTGTTGGCAGTTCCTTTTGATCTGTTGTTCAGTCCCGTCCCTACAGGCTGATTGTCAGGCCTACTCTGTTACGGGACGAGCTTCAGCAACCTGAGATTTAGGCAAGCTGGACATATCTTTCAACAGCTTAATCGCATACCTGAGTTGTACGTCAACAGGTTGTTCGCCTTCCTCAGCAGTCTTGAGCAATTCCTCATCGGTGATCTCGATCTCGGATGCGATATCCTCCTCGCCCGTAAGGTCAAGGTTATCCTGATCATTCTCGATATGACCGGTGAGATCAGCTTCACGACGTGGTGTGCCGTTCTGTCCTTTGCGGCGTGGGAAAAGGACCTGAATATCCGGTTCGACACCACGTTCCTGAATGGAACGGCCGCTTGGTGTGAAATAGCGCGCCGTGGTCAGGCGGATTGCGCGGTCTCCTGTGCGGCCAAGGCGAATTTCACTTTGTACAGTGCCCTTGCCGAAGGTTTTGTCCCCAACTACGACGGCGCGGCGATGGTCCTGCAGCGCGCCCGCTACGATCTCGGATGCCGATGCAGAATAGGCGTTCGTCAATACAACAACAGGTACACCGTCGAGAAGATCACCCGTGGTGGCATACCAGCGGTTATTATTCTGTCGGCGACGACCGCGGGTGGAAACAATCTCGCCACGGTCGAGGAAAGCGTCAGAGACGCGGATAGCTTCGTCCAGCAGGCCACCCGGGTTGTTGCGCAGGTCGAGAATGACCCCATCAAGCGAGCTGCCAAGTTGGCTGGCGATATCCTCGATTGCTTTTTCGACACCTTCACCAGTTTGCATATTGAACGTGGTGATGCGGATATAGCCGATGCTCTCATCCTCAATCCGGTGACGCACCGAACGGACGAGAATTTTTTCTCGGACGATCTCAACGTCAAAGGGTGCATCCTCGCCATCACGCACGACGGTGACAATGATTGGGGAGCCAACGGGCCCGCGCATCGTGCGGACGGCTTCTGTCAGCGTCTTGCCCATTACGGCTTCACCATCAATATGGGTGATGAAGTCGCCGCCCTGAATGCCAGCTTTATCGGCCGGCGTGTCATCGATGGGTGACACCACCTTCACGACGCCATTTTCCATCTGGACCTCTATCCCAAGGCCACCGTACTCACCTTCCATCTGCACGCGCACCTGCTGATACACATCGGGGTTCAGGTAGGTAGAGTGAGGGTCAAGCGAGCGCAGCATGCCCTGAATGGCGGCTTCAATCACTTCCTTGTCGTCGACTTCATCAACATATTCAGAGCGGACACGTTCGAAAATGCGCATGAGAAGGTCTAACTGCTCATAGAAATCATCCTTGTCAGATTTCGCATCTGCCTGCACTGGTAGCGCCATCATTAAGGCCACCAAGGCACCCGTCACCAATTTCCGCATGTTGACACCTTTCCTATATTAAAACTCGTTACCAACTTCATTCCACGCTTGCGGTCTGTCTGCTCAGCCAGGGCACAGGGTCAAGCGTATCACCTTTATGGCGTAACTCCAGATACAGTTCTGTCATCTCGTCCCGGTCTGACATTGTGCCGACCGGTTCACCTGTCAAAACCCATTGTCCCACAGCGGCCTGTAAATCTGCGAGGCCTGCCAGAAGACTGTGGTAGCCATTGCCATGCGATATGATCAACAGTTGACCATAGCCGCGAAATGGCCCGGCAAAAACAATTTGCCCGTCGTAGGGCGATACAATTTGTGCGTTTGTCCTGGCCTTTATTTTGATGCCTTTGGCATGGCCCGCACCTTCTTTGGCGCCATATCGGGTGACAATCTTTCCAACTGCCGGGTATGGCAACAAACCTTTCATCTGGCCCATTGGCTTCATGATTGGTGCAATGGACCTGTCGCGCCCAACCGGGCTAACACGAACCGGTGCAGCCTTGGCCTGTTTTGCGGCCTGCTGTTCCAGTTTGTCGATCAAATCCCGAAGGCTGGTCGCTTTACGGGCAAATTCTGCCAAATCCCTACGTGTTTTTTCCGCAGCAGTTCGCGCTGACGCCGCTTCAGCCTTTCGTTTCTCCAAGAGTGAAGCAAGGTTTAGTTGATGTTGCGTTAACTCTGCCAAAGTATTTTTCAGGCTGAAGCGTTCAGCTGACAGTTTTTTCTGTATATTTGCAAGTGCGCTCAGCTCAGCTTTCAGAGCTGCAGCCCGTGCATTGATGCTAGGCACCAATGTGCCCATCAGCGAAGCGCTTCGCGCAGTCTTGAGCGCTTCTTCCGGCTGAAGGAAGGTAAAGACTGCCGGGCGTGTGGATAGTCGCTCAAGGGAAGATAAAAGCTTTAAAAGTTCCCCTCGGCGGGTTTCCAAAGTTGCTTTTTTATTCCTTGCCTCAATTTCCAGGTCGCTGATTCGCTGTTCCAGGCGAAGCGCGTTTTCTTCGGTCAGGCGCAAGTCCTTTGCGACCGAGACCAAACCCTGTGAAAGTTCTCTTGCTTCTTCAGCAGCTTTTTCCGCCGCAGCTTCCAGTGCAGCTTTTTCTTCTTCGCTCTTTTTAATCTGTTCCTCAAGGCGGGTCAGGTTGCTTTCGGCAGCGTCCTTGCGTTCCTGCGCGATTGCTGCCGGGGGAAGGAACAGCCAGACAAGCGCACACCCTGCGAGGAGCGGGGCGCCGCATCTGTACAGATATGGCGGTTTATGCAGTAGCACGTGCCTTGGTCGACTTTCTTGAAGCGTCGCGGTCCAGAAGACTATGCCCGCTCATCTCCGTTGGTTGCTCGATGCCCAGAAGCTCAAGTACCGTCGGCGCGATATCAGCGAGCCTGCCGTCCTTGAGCCCAGCTTCGCTGCCTATCATCAGGACCGGTACATCAAAACTGGTGTGTGCGGTATGGGCCTGGCCAGTACTCTCGTCTTTCATCATTTCCACATTACCGTGGTCCGCAGTGACGATCAACGCGCCTCCCGCCTTCACGACGGCTTCTTCAAGGCGTGCAATACAGGTGTCGATGGTTTCTACAGCCTTGATGGCAGCAGACAGAATACCGGTGTGGCCGACCATGTCCGGATTGGCGTAGTTGACGATGATGGCGCCATATTTGCCACTTTCAACAGCGTCCACGATCTTGTCAGTAACCTCGGGGGCGGACATTTCGGGCTTCAAATCGTAAGTCGCGACGTCGGGCGACGGGATCAGAATGCGATCCTCGCCTTCAAATACGCTTTCGGCACCGCCATTGAAGAAGAAGGTCACATGGGCGTATTTTTCTGTTTCTGCGATGCGCAGCTGTGCAATGCCTTGGTTTGCCAGCACTTCACCCAGCGAGTTTTTAATATCGGCCGAGGGGAACAATACCGGCAAAAATTCAGACAGTGCGGCCGAATATTCAACCATGCCTGCTTGCGCCGCGAACTTGACCGGCTCCCCACGGTCGAAGCCGTCAAATTCGGGGTCGACGAGTGCAGTCAGGATCTCCCGGGCACGGTCCGCCCGGAAGTTTGCCATAAGAAGGCCGTCTCCATCCGCCATGCCGCGATAATCGCCTAAGATGGTGGCCGCGACAAATTCGTCATTCTCGTCACGTTCATAGGCGGCCTCGACCGCGGCTTTTGCGCTGTCAGCCTTCTCGATGCCATTGCCCTTGACCATGGCGTTATAGGCTTTTGCGACCCGGTCCCAGCGTTTGTCGCGGTCCATGGCCCAGTAACGGCCTGCAATGGTTGCGATGTGGGCGTCTTTGCAATCAGCGATCGCGTCTTCAAATTCTTCAATATATGCCAGAGCCGAACGGGGCGGTGTATCGCGACCATCGAGGAAGGCATGGATACGTACGGGCACCCCGGAACTTGAGATGGCTTTCACAAGAGCTGCCATATGGCGCTGGTGGCTGTGTACCCCGCCGGGAGACAAGAGCCCCATCACATGAGCGACGCCCCCGCTTTTCTCCAGTTTCTCGATAAAGGCAACCAATTGGTCGTTGCTGTTCAGCGTGCCGTTGGCAACCGCTTCATCAATGCGGGGCAGGTCCTGCAACACCACACGGCCGCCGCCCAAATTCATGTGGCCCACCTCAGAGTTGCCCATTTGCCCTTCAGGCAGGCCGACCGCCATGCCGCTTGTTTTCAGCCATGCACGGGACGCACTATCCCACAGGCGGCTGTAGTTCGGTGTTTTCGCAAGCTTGATCGCGTTGTCAGTACTGTCTTCGCGGTATCCCCAACCGTCAAGGATGCAAAGGACTACGGGCTTTGGCGTCTTTGTTGCTTGCTCGCTCATGGCTCAACCTGTGTTTCTCAATAATTGGAATGGGCGCTTGAATATATGTGCCACTATTTTAATCGCGGTGATAGGGGTGCCCAGCATTAATCGACCAAGCGCGGTAAATTTGTTCTGCCAGCAACACCCTCACAAGCATATGTGGCCAAGTTAAGGTGCCAAATGCAAGCTTCAGGTCGGCGCGGGCGTAGACATTTTCATGCAACCCATCAGCGCCGCCGATGATGATGGCAAGGTTGCTGTACCCGGTGGCTTGCCAGGCATCGATTTTCCCGGCAAATGCGCGGGAGTTTAGGGCCTTGCCGCGCTCGTCCAGTACAATCAGGGCAGCGCCATCAGGAACAGCGGCCAGAAGGCGCTCCGCCTCGCGGGCTTTACGCTCCTCCGCGTTGGCTGCTTGTTTTTTGATCTCGATTTCGACAACGGAGGATTTCCAGGGCAGTCGCTTGAGGTATTCGTCTACAAGCTGTTGCTCGGGCCCGCGTTGCATCCGGCCGATCGCGATGATGGAAAGCTGCACAGCACCCTCTTCAAAGCCATGGTAAAATGTGGCTTTGCCTCAATTGTCCAGTGGTCCGGTGCCCACGGCGTGCGCGGGCAGGTCAGCTTGAAACGCTTAGTTCAGCGTTTCGCCTTCTTCAAGCGCCGTGCCCCACATCTTGTCGAGATTATAGAAGCTACGCACTTCAGGCCGGAAGATGTGAATGACAACATCGCCTGCGTCAATCAACACCCAGTCAGCTTGCTCAAGTCCTTGCACAACGATGTCCTTGTGGCCTTCGGATTTTAGGCCCTTGATAACATAGTCGGCCAGCGCGGAAACCTGGCGTTGCGAACGACCGCTCGCAATGACCATATAATCCGCGATGCTGGATTTACCTGCCAAATTGATGGAAGTGATTTCTTCTGCCTTGTTGTCATCAAGGTTGGAAACCGCGATTTTCAAGATGTCCTCGGCCACTAGGGCCTGGTGAGGTTCAGTGACGCCAAGCGTCTCCGATGATGCCTGCAACTAATTTTCCTTTCTCTCGAAACTCGACAGCCATTTTTCACCCAAGAGCTGGCGAGCCTGTGTGGCTGAGGCGGGGTGACGTGGCATTGTCACGAACGCCCAAGCCGGTGACCGGGATGCCTTAAGTTCTTGTGGTGTTTTGCGAAACTGAGCAAAACACCGTGCGAACCGGCTGTTCAACCCACGCACAGCATACCCCGGACGGTCAAAAACCGCAATGGGAAGCGACGTGGCAATATCTTTCCAGCGGCGCCAGGTATGGAAGGAGGCCAGATTATCCGCCCCCATCACCCAGATAAACCGAGTTTCCGGCATGGCGCGCCGGAGCGCCAAAACTGTGTCAGCGCTGTACCGTGTGCCAAGGCGTTTCTCGACATCGGTGACAATCATGCGCGGATGGTGCCCAACCATCATGGCGACGCTTTCGCGTCGCCGCCTGAAGGCGGCCATAGTGTTTTCAGCCTTTTGCGGGTTGCCGGGGCTGATCATGAACCAGATCGCGTCAACATCCAGCCTTTTCAGGCATTCGCGGGCGACGCGCCGGTGGCCTTTGTGGGCCGGGTTGAAGCTGCCGCCATACAGTGCGACGGTACGCCCACGCCACCGGGCAGCCTCAGGTAAGAGCTGATATGTGGGGCGTAATGTCAAACGTCAAGGTCTTGTCTGGCCGTCACCGCGGACCTGATACTTGAAGCTGGTGAGCTGCTCAAGCCCTACAGGCCCGCGGGCATGAATGCGTCCGGTGGCGATGCCGATTTCGGCGCCCATACCAAACTCGCCACCGTCGGCGAACTGGGTTGAGGCATTGTGCATCACGATTGCACTGTCGACCTCATTCAGGAACTTGGCGGCAGCGCCAGCATCCTCAGCGATAATGCTTTCTGTATGGCCGGAGGAATGCTCTGCAATATGTGCGATGGCATCCTCGACCCCGTCCACAAAGCGGGCGGAGATAATCGCATCCAGATATTCGGTATTCCAGTCCTCATCAACGGCTGGCTTGATCCGGTCATCCAACATCTGCATGTCCGTGTCACCGCGCACTTCGCAGCCCGCGTCAAGGAGCGCACCCACAGCAAAAATGGCGATGGCTTCCGCTTTACGGTCAATGAGCAGTGTCTCTGCGGCGCCACAGATCCCGGTACGGCGCATCTTGGCGTTGACCGCGATATCCTTCGCCTTGCTTGGGTCGGCGCTACCATCGATATAGACGTGACAGATACCCTCAAGGTGCGCGAAGACTGGCACCCGACTTTCATTTTGCACCCGTTCAACCAGCGATCGGCCGCCGCGTGGTACGATGATGTCAATGACGCCAGCCATGGTCAGCATCTCGCCTACGGCGGCGCGGTCGCGTGTCGGCACCAACTGGATGGCAGCTTCGGGTAAGCCTGCGTCCGTAAGGCCCGAAACCAGGCAATCGTGGATGGCGCGGCTGGAGTTCAGGCTTTCACTGCCGCCACGCAGGATCACGGCGTTCCCTGCCTTGAGGCACAGGGCACCGGCGTCTGCGGTTACATTGGGGCGGCTTTCGTATATTACACCAATCACACCCAGTGGCACGCGCACACGGGCGATGTTCAGGCCGTTGGGGCGGTCCCATTCCGCGATCACGTTCCCCACAGGGTCTTTAAGGGCTGCGATGTCCTCAAGGCTTTTAGCGATGGCTTTGATACGGTCCTTGTTCAGCACAAGACGGTCGATCATCGCATCTGACAGGCCTTTATTTTTCGCGAACTCAATGTCGTCTGCATTGGCTTTGATGATGTCCTTGGCGCGGGCGCGCATCTGTGCGGCAGCTGTGCGGAGCGCGTGGTTTTTTGCGTCCGTGCTGGCGAGCGCAAGCGCCTTGGCGGCGGTTTTGGCGCGCAAACCCATCTCGGTCATCATTTTGGGGATGTTCTGGGTGTCATTCATGATGATCTCCTTTACATCAGCACAAGATCGTTGCGGTGGACGAGGGCGGACCGGCCGACATGGCCAAGCACCTCATAGGCGTCTTGCATGGTATGGCCCTGCATCAGCGCCGCGTGTTCAGCACTATAGGACGTGAGGCCTTGCCCGACAATGTGGCCATCCGGACCCACAAATGCAACGAGGTCACCCCGGTTAAATGAGCCATCGACCTCTGTTACGCCCGCAGGCAGGAGGCTTGCACCTCGCCTGAGAGCTTTTACCGCGCCCGCGTCAACATGAATGAAGCCCTTCGGTGCCATCAGAGAGGTGATCCACTGCTTGCGCACTGTCAGTGGGTCTGTCGTCGCCGGGAACAGGGTTGACCGCTCACCGTGCTCAAGTCGTGTGACCGGATGGTCCGCGTGGCCGTTCATGATGATCATCGAACAACCGCCCGCGAGTGCGATCTTGGCGGCCTTGAGTTTGGTGATCATGCCACCGGTGCCGGGTGTGATGGCCGCAGGGGGGCCCGCCATGGCCTCTATCTCTGGCGTGATGGCTTCAACACAGTCAAGAAAACGAGCATTCGCGTTTTCGCGCGGGTCGCATTCATAAAGCCCGTCGATGTCACTTAGCAGAATTAGTGTATCGGCATTTGCCATTTGTGCGACGCGGGCCGCGAGCCGGTCATTGTCGCCAAAGCGGATCTCTGCGGTGGCGACGGTGTCATTTTCGTTGATCACGGGGATAACGCCGCGCTCGATGAGTGCTTCAACAGTGTTGCGCGCGTTCAAGTAGCTTGGCCGGTTTTCGAGGTCGTGAATTGTCAGCAGGATCTGGCCGATGACCATGCCCTCCGTGCCAAAAAGGCTTTGGTAAGCTTGGGCAAGGCGGATTTGACCAACGGACGCTGCGGCCTGGGCTTCCTCAAGCCGGGCAGGGCGACGATCAAAGCCAAGGGGTTCAAGCCCCATGGCGATCGCGCCAGATGAGACAAGGATAACCTGTGTGCCCCGTGCCTTGAGGCGCGCAACGTCTTTCGCCAGCGCTTCAAGCCATGTTGCACGCAGTTGGCCTGTTTGTCCGTCAACGAGCAAGGCCGAACCAATCTTGATCACAAGACGGCGAGACTTCTCAATTGTCGCGGGAGCCGTGCGCGCGCTCATGACGTTTTAGCCTCAGATGGGGGACCACTCGCCACCGGTTGTTGAACTGTCTTCTTCGGTGCCTGCGCTGCCCTCTTCCTCTTTGGCGCGCTGGGCCTTGTCTTCCTTGACCACGTCCCAGAGGGCGGAGAGTACATCTTTCACGCCTTCCTGCGTGACACCCGAAAGCGTCATGACAGGCTGGCCGGAGACATCTTGCAGGGCGAGGCGTTTTTCCTCAAGCTCTTCTGCTTCCACGGAATCGCACTTGTTCAGGCCGATGATCATGGGCTTGTCGACAAGCTCACCACCATATTGTTCAAGCTCGTTCATGATGGTCTCGTAGGCGTTTACTACATCCTCTTGCGTGCCGTCGATCAGGTGTAGCAGCACACCGCAGCGTTCCACATGGCCAAGGAACCGGGTACCAAGCCCAACGCCTTCGCTGGCACCCTCAATAAGGCCTGGAATGTCCGCGAGGACAAATTCGTTTTCCCCCACACCGACAACACCAAGTTGGGGTGCGATGGTGGTGAAGGGATAATCGGCAATCTTTGGCTTCGCGCGGGAAACGACGCTGAGAAAAGTTGATTTACCAGCATTAGGCATACCCAGAAGCCCGGCATCTGCGATCAGCTTCAGGCGGAAGACCACATACATTTCCTCGGCTTCACCGCCGGGGGTGGTGCGGCGCGGGGCCTGATTTGTCGAGGACTTGAAGTGTGTGTTGCCAAGCCCGCCGTGACCACCTTTGGCCAAGATCACACGGTCGCCTACCTTGGTGAGGTCCGCGATCAGGAATTCCTTGTCTTCGTCAAAAACCTGCGTGCCGACAGGGACCTTGAGTACAAGGTCCTGACCGTTGGCGCCGGTCATGTTCTTGCCCATGCCATGCTGGCCTTTTTGTGCTTTGTGATGCCGCTTGTATCGGTAATCCACAAGCGTGTTCAGACCTGTGACCGCCTCAACAACAACATCGCCACCCTTGCCGCCGTCACCGCCGTTTGGCCCGCCGAATTCGACAAATTTTTCCCGTCGGAAGGAGACGCAGCCGTTGCCGCCCTTGCCGCTTTGGATGAAGATTCTGGTTTGGTCTACAAATTTCATGGCCCGCTTTTATCAGATCGCAAGGTTGCGGAAAAGGCGCATGACGCCAGAGGTCCGCAATAATTTCTAGGCTTTAGCGCAAAGTTTGTGCGCCGGTTTATCGCGGCGTGATAGCACGCTCACGGAAAAAGGCGGACTCGAGAGCCCGCCTTCTCCAAAATCAACGGCATGTATGCCGGGGATTAATCCTCGATGGAAACGAAAGAGCGACCGCCCCGTCCCTTGGAGAATTTCACGTGGCCTTCGGTCAATGCGAAGAGGGTGTGGTCTTTACCCATGCCTACGTTTTCACCCGGATATACTTTGGTGCCGCGTTGGCGAACAATGATATTGCCCGCGAGAACTGCTTCACCACCGAATTTTTTTACACCCAAACGGCGACCAGCACTGTCACGACCGTTACGGGAACTACCACCAGCTTTTTTATGAGCCATCAGAGTACTCCTTTATCTAATCGGGCCGTGTCTTACTCAGCCGCTGCTTCTTCAGTCTTCTTTTTCGGCGCTGCTTTCTTGGCAGCTGCGCCAGCGATCTTCGTCACACGCAGAACCGTAATTTCCTGGCGATGGCCTTTTTTACGGCGATAGTTCTGACGGCGCTTTTTCTTGAAGACGATGATCTTCTTGTCTTTCTTTTGCTCCAGAACCTCGAAGGTCACTTTAGCGCCTTTTACAAGTGGCTCACCAACTTTGATGCCCTTGTCGTCGCCAAACATGAGGATTTCGTCGAGGGTAATGTTTTTGCCAACTTCGCCATCAAGTTTTTCAACCTTGATCACGTCGCCTTCGGCTACGCGGTACTGTTTACCGCCTGTCTTTACGACTGCGAACATAAATGTTCCTTTCTAATGTACGCCGCAGACAACCGGGTGGACCAAACCCTTTGAAATGTCCCACACTTTGGGCGGTTTCCGCTGGCTTTTTTTCAAAGCAAAAGTGACGGACAGGAATCGTTTCCTTCCGCCAACTCGCGCGGAATATACGGATATGAACGCGTGAGTCAATGGAAAAGGCGGTGGTGCGCAAGGAAAACGCCCGGTCGGTCAAGCGTTGTTTGTTGGCAAAACAACGGGCGAACGTTACAGATGAAGCCTGATTACTGGAGGAGCGGTGATGGATATGGTTGTTGGTGCGGTTGTGCAGGCGGGAACGCCCCTGTTTGACAAGGCGAAAACCTTTGCAAAACTCGGGGACCTGATCAGCGATGCAGCCAGCAAGGGGGCAAAGCTTGTCGTATTGCCTGAAGCTTTTGTGGGCGGTTACCCCAAGGGGCTGGATTTTGGCGTTCGTCTGGGCTCCCGCAGTAATGACGGTCGTGACATGTTCCGGCGCTATGCAGAACAGGCCATCACTGTGCCCGGACCGGACGCGGACGCGATTGGTAAGCTGGCGGCTGCGAACGGTGTCTATCTTGTCGTGGGCGTGGTCGAGCGCGAGGGCGGCACGCTTTATTGCACCTCTTTATATTATGCGACGAGCGGCGAACTGATAGGCAAACACCGCAAACTCATGCCGACCGCGCTTGAGCGGGTAGTGTGGGGCTTTGGTGACGGATCCACGCTTGCTGCGCCAAAAACAGAAATAGGCACCCTTGGCGGCGCGATATGCTGGGAAAACTACATGCCGCAACTCCGCTTGGCGATGTATGGCAAGGGGGTGGAGTTTTACTGCGCCCCCACCGTTGACGACCGCGCCGTATGGTTGCCCACCATGCAGACGATTGCCCTTGAAGGGCGCTGTTTTGTGCTTTCCGCGTGCCAGTATCTTTTGCGGGGGGACGGTCCTGCCGACTATCACCCCATACAGGGCGACGAGCCGGAAACCGTGCTGATCGCGGGAGGCAGTTGCATCATCTCCCCCATGGGGGAAGTGCTCGCGCCTCCCGTTTTTGGCAAGGAGATCATACAGGTGGCAGAGATGGACCGGTCAGCCATCATCCGTGGCAAATATGACCTTGATGTCGTGGGGCACTATGCGCGCCCTGACATTTTCAGCCTGTCGGTCAATGAAAAGCCCATGAAGGTGGTGAGCTAGCTCCCTTGCGTGGGTCTGGCAAGGTCAGCCCAGTGTTTCCCTGAATAGTCGCAACCAGTTCTGACCCAAAAGCTTTTCCATGTCGCCGGTTGAATAACCACGCCGGTCGAGGATCGGCAGCACATTGCGGAACCGGTCAGGTGTGTCCAGTTCGGGAATCCATGATGGCCACTGCACGTCATAAACAGGTTTGAAGCTCTTGAGGCGCGGGTCGTACCAATTTTCCCTGGTTGCCCAGCTTGCAATACCGCGCACCGGGAAATCGGTGGCGAGGCCCACATGGTCAATGCCCATCACTTTGACCGCATGGTCGATATGGTCCACATAGGTTTCAATTGTTGTTTCCGTCCCCGGGTTTTTGCCAAGGAAATACCCCAGAGCCGCGATACCCGCGACGCCGCCACTCTCAGCAAGCTTTTTCAAAACCGCATCCTCCTTTGCGCGCGGGTGGCCGGGGCGCAGGCTTTCACACATGGTATGGGTGAAAGCAATCGGTTTCCTGGAAACGTCAATCGCGTCAAGGGTGGTTTGTTTGCCCGAGTGCGATACGTCGACAAGAATGCCAAGCTTGTTCATGCGCTCCACCACGGCGACGCCAAAGTCGGAAAGCCCGGCGTTTGTGCGCTCCGTACTGCCATCTCCCACAAGATTACGGCTGTTGTAGGTAAGTTGGAAGCAGCGCATGCCCATCTCGTAAAGGATGTCGATGTTATCCACGTCACCTTCGAGCATGGTCGCGTTCTGGAAGTTCATCATCACTGCCATGCGTCCGGCCTTTTTGGCGGCCAGAAAATCGTCGGCCTTCAGGGCGAACATATAGCGGTCCGGGTGCTCGTCCACGCGCTGGTGCCATTCCAGCAACTGATCAAGCGCGACCTTGAGGGAGTGCCGGTTCAGGCTTGTGATGATGCCGGTGTAGCCCGATTGCTTGACGGCTTCGTATTCCTCATCGTCCCATTTGTGTGCGAAGCTGAGGGTATCGATGACAACAGCATTGTCATAGAGCGCCATCAGGTCTTTACCTTGCAGCGCGCTAGCAGCGCGAGGTGTGAGCGCCGCAGCCCCAGTGGCTGCGGCACCTGCCAGAAATGTGCGGCGATCAAATTGCATGACAACTCCCCCTTGATATTTCTTTCCCGCAGGTTCGGCGGCGAGCGGGGGAGTGTCAAGAGGTCGCAATAAAAAAGGGTGGCAAGAGCCACCCTTTGGGTTCAACTGTCAGAAGGTTATTCGGCTGCTTTGGCAAATCCGGTCAGGCGACCTTTGGCGGCGAAATATTCGTTTGCCAGCCGATCGACCATTTTGGCGGCGGGGACAATTTCCTTTACGGCACCGATGCCCTGACCACAGCCCCAGATATCCTTCCAGGCTTTGGATTTTTCGCTGCCGCCTGACCCAAAGCTCATTTTTGACGGGTTGCTCTCTGGCAGGTTCCGGGGGTCGAGGCCGGCGGCCTCAATGGACGGAGCCAGATAATTGCCGTGTACACCGGTAAAAAGGTTCGAATACACGATATCGTCCGCACCATACTCCACAATTGCCTGCTTGTAGCGGGTATCCGCGTTGGCTTCCTCTGTCGCGATAAAGGCGGAACCAATATAGCCAAAATCAGCCCCCATGGCTTGGGCCGCGAGGACAGCACCGCCGGTTGCAATGGAGCCGGAAAGGGCTAGCGGGCCATCAAACCATTCACGGATTTCCTGAATAAGGGCAAAGGGTGACAGCGTACCGGCGTGGCCACCAGCGCCTGCCGCAACGGCGATCAGGCCATCAGCGCCTTTTTCAATGGCCTTTTTGGCGAAGCGGTTGTTGATGACATCATGCATCACCACCCCACCATAGGAATGCGCAGCGTCATTGACTTCCTTCACAGCGCCCAAGGAGGTAATGATGACCGGTACCTTGTATTTTACGCACAGGTCCACATCGTGCATCAGCCGTTCATTCGATTTATGCACGATCTGGTTTACGGCAAAAGGCGCGGCGGGTTTATCGGGGTTGGCCTGGTTATAGGCATCCAGCTCTTCCGTGATGCGCTTTAGCCACTCTTCGAGCACCGGGGCCGGGCGCGCGTTAAGCGCCGGGAACGCGCCCACAATACCGGCCTTGCACTGCGCGATCACCAGATCGGGGTTCGAGATGATGAAAAGCGGCGAGCCGATCACCGGAATCCGCAGGTTTGAAAACTGTTTCGGTAGCGCCATGTCTGTGCCGTTCCTTACCTAATTGAATGACCTTGTCTTGAGCGTGACGGTAGCGTGATTGCCGCGCCCGTCAACTTTCCCTAGGGCCAAAATAGTTTTTTGGACTGTATAGTCCAGTAAATAATGACGATAGCGCCATCTGGTCAGTCAGCTTTCGCCATGCTACGCAGGTTAAAGACAGTGAACAGGGCTGGGTATATGGTCAAGGGCAGGTTGAGGGATTGGCAACAGCGGTTGTTTGCGCCGGTTGATGGTGCATCGCTCGCGGTCTTTCGCGTCCTGTTTGGTGCGGTTATCCTTTATGAAGCATGGCGGTATGAGACCCATAACTGGATAGAGGACAAGTTCCTTTTCCCTGCTTTTCGCTTCAGTTATCACGGTTTTGGCTGGGTTGAGCCCCTGCCGCCTGCCCTCATGTTATGGGTAACCAAGCTTTTGGCGATATGCGCCTTTCTTGTCATGGTGGGCTTGTTTTTCCGTGTGGCTGCGATGGGGCTGTTCCTATTGTTCAGTTATATCTTCCTGCTCGATAAAGCGCAGTATCTGAACCATTTTTACTTTACCATCCTGCTTGCTTTCATTCTTGCCGTTATTCCGGCGAACCGCGTGTGGTCGCTTGACCGCATGCTGGGGCGAGTGAGCGGCGACGAGACAATGCCCGGCTGGTCGCAGTGGCTCGCACGCGGGCAGATGGAAATCATGCTCCTCTGGGCTGGGCTCGTGAAACTCAATTCTGACTGGCTGAACGGCTTGCCTCTGCGGGACTGGTTGGCGCGAGACGCTGACAAGTTCCCGGGTGTGATCGCGGATATGCTGCGTGCGCCTGACTTTGGCGTGTATGCGGCGTGGGCGGCGGCGGCGCTCCATATCATTGGCGCGCCGCTTCTGCTGGTGCCCGGGGTAAGGGGGGTGGTGTTTTTTGTCTATGCCGGGTTTCATATCTCCAACCATTTCCTATGGCAAATCGGGATTTTCCCTTGGCTGACCATTGTTGGCACGCTGCTTTTTCTGGACGCGTCATGGCCGCGCCGGGTCGCGGGCTTGGTGTCGCACAGGCCGGTTATTTTGCCGGTAAGGCGCATCACATTGCCTGCACAGCCGTTGGTGACGGTTTTTGTCTGCGTCTGGCTTGGGTCTCAGGCGCTGTTGCCGCTCAGGCCCTATCTCTATTCCGGCAATGTCGCCTGGAATGAGCAGGGGCACCGTTTCTCCTGGCGCATGAAGTTGCGGGACAAGGAAGGCGAAATCGCTTTTCGCGTGGTAGACCCAAGGTCGGAGAGAAGCTGGAAGGTTGACCTTGATGATTTTCTGGACGGCAGACAGGTGCGCAAGATGGTGGCGCGGCCTGACATGATCCTGGAGTTCGCACATCATCTTCGCGACCATTGGCGTCGGCGCTATGCGGTCAGGGATGCGCAGGTGTTTGTAAAATCCTTTGTTTCCGCCAACGGCAGGCCGATGGAACGCTTTATTGCCCCGGAACTGGACCTCGCCCGTGTTGAGCGCACGTTTCTTGTACAGGATGACTGGATAGAGCCTTATTCGGAAGACAGGAAGCAGAAGGCCATACCATGAGTGACGTGCCTATCATGCTGTATGATGGTGTGTGCAATCTGTGCAACAGCAGTGTGCGATTTGTGCTGAAACGGGACACCAAAAACATCTTTTGCTTTGCCGCCATCCAGTCCCATGTGGCGACTGAGCTTCTGTCTGGTTTTGGGGTTACCGCACAGCTCGATACCATTTATCTTGTTCTGGACGGCAAGCTTTATGACAGATCAAGTGCAGCGCTGAGGATAGCCGCTAAACTTCGGTTTCCCTGGCGTCTTCTGGCGATTTTTCTCATCGTGCCAAAGCCTTTGCGCGATGCTGTCTACAACTGGATTGGCCGAAATCGCTACCGCTGGTTTGGCCGCACGGAGAGCTGCCAGATACCCCATCAGGACGTGAGAAAATATTTCCTCGATCTTTCTGAAGATTAGCGCTTGAAAGGGTCAGGCCCTTGGAGTAGGGTGCGCGCCGCTGTCGCACCCCATGTGCGGCCATGCCCCGAATGCGGAGAGTTGCCAGAGCGGTCGAATGGGGCGGTCTCGAAAACCGTTGTGCGTGCAAGCGTACCGAGGGTTCGAATCCCTCACTCTCCGCCATTTACCCATCAGCGCAGGCCTGTTTCATATTGGTAAAACAGCCAGCCTGCTTTATGCCATCTGATGGCCATTGACCCGCCGTGTTGACGCCATCGTATTGCCTCAATTCCCACGTTTTTCGGCGTTTCTTGCTGGTCTTTATGCTTTCTTAGCATCGCGGCATATCTGTCCCCATCGAATTCTGACTTCCATGCCGGTAGCTATTAAGTCTGCTCACGTGCTCAGGCCGCTATAAGCCAATAGCCGCTGAGCACGTATATGACGGAAGGAGAAAAGCGATGCTTTACAAATCTACAACTGCACTTGTTACGGCTGGTTTTCTGTTTGCTGCTGCTGGCGCTGCCTCAGCGGGCGACAAGGAATACGCCATGATCGATCAACTGCCCGAAAAAGGTAACGTGACGATCACCGCCACGGTGGAGGACGTTGATAGCAACACCGAATTCACCATTCGTGATGCCCACGGTAAAACCATCGACGTTGAATCGATGAGCGCTGTTACCATCCGAGAGGGTGACCGCGTAAAAATTATCGGTGTGATGGATGATGAGTTTGTCGGTATCGGCCGGGAGATTGATGCGACAAGCGTAACCATTGTTGATGCCGCCGATGAAATGGCGACAGCGACCGGTGACGACAAAAAGAATCTCAAAGCGTCGCTCGAAAGCACCGTTGATTTCAGCGCTTCGGAAACCGAGTTTGATACCGTAGACGCCCTGCCGGACGAAGGTATGGTGACCATATCCGGTATGGTTGAGGAAGTGGACATCGAAGACAACAGCTTCAAGCTGCGTGATAAAAGCGGTGAGAGCATCGATGTACATCCGCTGAAACCCCTGTCCGTGAAAGCGGGCCAGAAGGTAAAAGTAACTGGCGTGATGGGTGATGAGACAGCTGGCCTTGGTATTGGCGAGCAGATCGTCTCCGCCAAGATCACCGTCCTGACCCAAGGGTAACCTGGTGACTAGATAGGTAACGGGAAGCCGGGTGGCACTGCCGCCCGGCTTGCTTCTGTGTCACGGCAAAGGGAAGCCTGGCACAATTCTCTATACACATTTATCTGAATGTACCGCATAGTACACGCACCAACGCAAGGGGGCGAGTGTGACTGATAAATCCGTGACCGGCGGGGTGGCTGGCAGGTATTCACTAATCTTGGCGCCGGTTTTTGTTGTCCTGATTGTTGCCGCGTTTTTCTTCAAGGTGAATCTTGAGCCCAAGATCACGCCAGATTTCTTTTTCTCTTCCGACAGCGAAATCTTCAAAAAAAACCAGACGATCAGGGATGTCTTCCCGTCTCAGCAGCAGATATTGCTCAACGTTACAACGGCTGGCAGTATTGAAGACCCCAATTTCATCGAAAAGATAGGCATTGTTACCAACCGTGTGAAGGCGGTGGAGGGGGTGACCGATGTCCAAAGTATTACCAATGGACCGGACGACCTTGAGGCCGCGCGAGAGAACCCGCTATGGCGTCGTCTGCTGATTGGCAAGGACGAGCAATCAAGTTTTGTCCTGGCCTTTGTCGATACGGATGAGTTTGCGCCGCTGGTTGAGGAAATAGAACAAATCGTTGGCGAGGAAAAGAACCGGTGGTTCGATATCCGTATCTCGGGGCTGCCGTATATTGTCGAGCAGATACGGCGCAATTTGATGCGCGACATGAAAAATTTCACAACAGGTGCCATCCTGCTGAGCGCATTGGTGGTTTTTGCAGTATTTCGGTCGGTGCGGGTGGTGCTTGGTGCGCTCGTGGCCTGCGCATCGGCGGCAATGCTGACGCTGACAATACAAAGCCTGATGGGTGTATCCATTGGTATTCTGACCGCCAATCTGGGCATTATAGTTTTTGTGCTCACATTATCCCACGTGATTTTCCTGACTTCAAACTGGCGAAATATTGATGCCGAGGAACCAGGGGGACGACGGAGGGCGACAATCGGCCATACATTGCCCGCGTCCACCTGGGCGGCCCTGACAACACTACTTGGATTCTTCAGCCTGATTTTCGTGGAAGCTAAACCGTTGAACCAACTGGGAGTGGGCGGGACTATCGGTGCGTTCTCGGCGCTTTTATGTGCGTATCTTATCTTTCCGGCTTTTTTGCACGACGGCGTAAAAAGCAAAACACCGGCCCTCGATGGGGTGAAAAAGGCGAAGGCATTCAGGCATGCGCCAATGGCGGTTACCTGCGTGACCCTCGCCTTGGCGCTAGGGCTGGGGCTTCCGGGGCTGGCGCGGCTCAATACTGATCCAAGCCTTTTGTCATATTTCAAGGAAGAGTCAGACCTGCACAAAGGCATATTTTTTGTCGACGAAAACGGCGGCAGTAATCCGCTTCTTATTGTCGTGCGTAGTGACAACCTTGAAAAGCTGGATGAGAGCGAAGCCTATGATCGTATGTGGAAATTACAGTCAGCTTTTGCCGACCACGGGTCTGTCGGCTCCGTGATTTCATTGCCGGTTATTATGGCTGAAGGCAATGAACACTGGCTTGGCAGCTTACTGCCCTGGAATATCCTGCTTGATATCCTTTCAAAACCTGAATATGGGGCCATCGCCAAAAGTTTCGTCACCGAAGACCGTACACAAGCCCTGTTTATGCTGCGCATGCGCGAGAATGATCGCACGCGCGATCGTCTGCCTATTGTGAATGAGATCACCAAGTTGCCACTTGAGTATGGTTTTGAAGTTACGGCGACAGGCGGTACATACTACCTGCAGGGCGAGTTGGCGGCCTCGGTCGCACGCAGTATGACAATGGGTGTTATTACCTTGATCATCATGTTCGGAGTGATCGGGTTTATCGTTTCTGGTTCGCTGATGGTCTCGGTCGGGGTCATGGTGTGTGCGGTCTGTGTGTCCGGCATCGTTTTGGGGACGCTAGGCGTCTTTGGTATTCCGGTGGATATCATTTCTTCACCTGCGATCAACATCTGCCTGGGGCTGATTGTTGATGACATGATTCACCTGACAGTCACGGCCAAGCGCCACCTGAAGGAAATGGGAGGCGGCAGCATGCGACAGCTGGATGTCTGGCAAAAAGCATTGTCGACACAGGCGCGTCCGGCGGTGGTGTCCACACTCGCAATCATGATCGGGTTTTCGGTGTTTGCCCTGTCGGACTTCCCGCCATCCCAGCGGTTTGGGCTTGAAATTGCCTATGGTGCCGCGTTGGCGGTGGTGATGGCGCTTGTGGTGTTTCCGTATATCGTGAGGTTCGGGCAACAGGAAAAAGAAGAAGCTTAGGTAGCGGTTTCTTCTGGCTGTGCCGCGGGTTTTTCCTCGTCCTTTTGTTTGTCTTTTTGCGCTTCTTCAATCGCCTCGATATAGGCGTCGTTGAACTCAACGGTCCCGTCTTCATCCTTGCTGAAGGCCTGCCCAAAGGCGTTTTTAAAGATGCTGAAAAACGCAGCCCACATATCCTCGTCGGGATTGTTCAGGTCTCCTTCAATTGGCACGCGGGCTGCGAACTGATCTTTCGGCTGGTTCTCAAATAACTCGATAAACAGGGAAGCCAGTGCTTCCCATATGATGTTGAAGGGGTTTTTGTCCTGATCAAGGTCTATCAACGCGATGTCGGTGGCGACGGGCTTGACGTAGCCGACGACATGCCCATCCGCAGCTGCGAGTTCGGCAAAAATGCCAACAGTGCCCTTGCTGAAATCCAGAAGGGCATACTCGCGGGCATAGTCGTTAAACGCCGTGAGGTCAGCATCCCGAAGTTCCAGTCCGAAATCAAAATCAGGAGTATCCTTCATAAAATTCATGTTGCCGCCCATGGTCAGGACCCCGCCCCCGACGGACGTCCCATAGGCATCCACGCGGGACGGCAGTTTATTCTCTGCATCGGTCACATTGCGCAGGTTTGTAACCGACAGAACGATGTCGTCAACGTAAAGGTTGATGTTCGGGTCCGCCGTATAGTCAATATACGCGAGGCGACCACCATGCACGGTCAGGCGGTTGACATCCAATGGTGAAATGACCTCCACAAATGTGGGCCAGCCTGCGCCTTGGCCGGTCTGGTTTTTTGCAAAGGTCAGGTTGATCTCGTAGATATCAACCTCCGCAACGATACGCCCCCTGACCAGGGCTCCCCAGTCGACAGCAAGGTCAATCGTATTCGCAGCGACAAACGGTTTGTCCAGCCCGCCTTTGGTCTTGCGGATATTCATGCCATGAATTTGGTAGGCTCCCCGCCATACAGACACACTTACCGCTTCGACCGAGCCGGTGTAATTCTCAAGCTTGTCAATTTCAGCATTGATATAATCTCTCAGCCAGTAGGGCAGGAACAGGCGTGACGCCACCAAGACGATGGCAAGGCCAACGATGAGGCCCGCGAGGACTTTGTGGCGGGCAATAAATGGGGCGACAGAGGCAGGCATGGCAAGACCTTCATGCTGAATTGGCATTCAATAGTCCAGCAAACAGAATTTTGCCTCCATTCTCTATTGGGAAGGCGCGCCAACCGCATAAGCGCTGCATCAATGCCTACACCCCGGTGGCCTATCCCCAAGTGCTGTTTATTGCCTTTTTATATGAGGCACAGTGCATGGTATCGGATCCTGATCTGAGCTCCTGTATCAAGGAAGCTCCAGCGCATGCGGCGAAAGGATGCCGCGCGAGGCACCATCCTTTCTCTGTCTGGCACCACGGCCCACTCCATGGCTGGTTTGGGCATGTTCAAGAGGAGAGTTTTCGATGATGACAAGAGAACAGGCACAGGAAATCTGGGAGTATATCAAGGGCACCAAAGTGGCGATGATCACGAGCCACGACCAGGGTGTGCTGCGCGCCCGGCCCATGCGTCATGAACAACATGATTTTGATGGCATGCTGTGGTTCTTCACGTCCAAAGCTTCAGACAAGGTTGGTGAGTTCACCGAAGACGACCGGGTGTGTGTCACCTATGCCAACCCGTCAAAGGCGACCTATGTTTCGCTATCCGGTTTTGTCCGCTTCACCGATGACAAAGCCTTGATCGACAAGTTCTGGAATGCCGAAGCGGCCGCGTGGTTCCCTGATGGCAAAGATGACCCGAATGTTGCCCTTATGGGCGTACAGGTCACTCAGGCCGAGGTATGGGACTCCGAAAGCAATGGCATGGTCAAGTTGTTCGAGATCGCGAAGGCCAACCTGACCGGTGAAAAGCCGGACATGCATGACAACCGTAAATACGGGTAATCAAAGGATTGGAGGTAAAGATGACAAACAACCATAAACTCAAAGGTAAAAAGATTGCCTTTCTGGCAACGGATGGCTTTGAACAGATCGAGCTGACCCGGCCTTGGGAAGAAGTGCAGGAGGCTGGTGCCGATGTTGAGCTGATCTCCGTCAAGGACGGCAAAATTCAAGGCATGCACCACGACAAATTCGGCGACATGTTCAGCGTTGATAAGACGGTGATTGATGCCAAGGTCGGCGACTATGACGGTTTGGTGCTGCCCGGCGGTGTACATAATCCCGACAGCCTGCGCCTGAACGAACCCTCCGTCGCTTTCGTGAAAGAATTTTTCAAACAGTCCAAGCCTGTGGCCGCGATTTGTCATGGTCCGTGGACACTGATTGAGGCCGATGTGGTTAAAGGGCGAACGCTCACGTCGTGGCCAAGCTTGCGGACCGATATCCAAAACGCCGGTGGCGCGTGGGTAGACAAGGAGGTCGTGGTGGATGAAGGGTTGGTAACCAGCCGGAACCCTGATGACCTTGAAGCCTTCTGTGCCAAGGCGATCGAGGAGTTCTGCGAAGGTAAACATGAGGGGCAGGCGGCATAGCCCTGTTCATCCCGTCCACCGACAAAGGCCCCGCACCTGCATAGCGGGGCCTTCTCTGTTTTCCGTTGCGCCCCAGATTTATGCTGCCTTGTCTTTTTTCTCGACTTCCCTGTCTTCTTCGTCTTCTTTGGCCGGCGCGAGTGAACGGGAGGTGTCGCCGAAGTCGATCTTGGCATCTTTGAGGTGCAAGTCGCGCTGTGGGAACGGGATTTCGATACCGGCTTCCTTCAGATTGTTCCAGACAGCGAACATGACATCGCTCTGGGCCCGCCAGCGGCCCTTGTGCACATCGTCGACCCAAAAGGTCAGCAGGAAATCAACCGAGCTGTCACCGAACGAGCGCAGGAAACATTGCGGCATATAGTCATCATCACTGGATGCGCCGTCATAGTCCGTTGCCGCAGCTAGGATGCAGTCGTGGGCGGCAGAAAGGTCGGTATTGTAGGACACACCTACCGGAATATCGATGCGCCCATTGTTTGACGTATGGGTAAGGTTGGCAACGCGAGAGGTGATGAAATCTTCATTTGGCACCATCACCTCCTTGCCGTCGAAGGTTTCGATCACGCTGGCACGGGCGCCCAGCTTGCGCATGTAACCAAGGGTACCGCTGTCCATCTCGACAAGATTGCCAAGGGTGACTGATCGTTCGCTCAAAAGGATGATCCCGCTGATGAAATTTGAAGCGATTTTCTGCAGGCCGAAGCCAAGGCCCACGCCAAGGGCTCCACTGAAAACTGTCAGGGCTGTCAGGTCGATGCCGATCAGGTCCAGCGATACAATGAACAGGATGACGTAAAGCGCGATATCAAACAGCTTCACAAGCAGTTCCTGCGTTGAGATCGTCAGGCTTTCTTTCCGGCGGATATATTCACCGCCAGACTGGCTGAGGAATTTACCAAGCCAGGACAGAATGCTTAAAAACACGATGCCTTTGATGACGGTGTAAGCGGTAATTTCAACCTTTCCGATCTCGAAGCTTGCGCTTTCGAGTGCGTCGATCACTTGTACCAGTTCATTGAAGGCGTGCAGCAAAGCGGCGGGCACTAAAATCCACATGCCTATTGTCCGGATGAAGGGGCTGTCGACGAGGGAGCGAATTGATGTCCACATTAACCAGATGGTGGCTATCCGCGTCGCGGTTTCCAGCACTTCTGTCGTTTCCATGAAACGAAGGGCTACCCGCGCAGCAGCAATCAGGAGTATAACACTGATCGCGGGCGCAATAAGCGCGGCCAGTCTTGGCGCAATCTTCCGGACCGTCCGGATGTTATCGCGGTCGTCCTCTATCGGCTCCGCGATCTTTTTTTGCGCAACACGACCAATGGTCAGGCCTATGGCAACAATGCCTGCGATAAGAGCGAACTGGGTATAGGTGTCGGGCTGTTGCAGGTACGCCAGCAACCACTCCTGTATATTGGTTGAGTGGGTGGCTGCCTGTTCAATATATCCGTCTATGCTGCTGTCTGCTTTGGCCATTGGGGTCTCCTCTGGCGCAGAAGCATAATGTTTCTGCCATAAAGGCGGGAGAAGAAGCAGGGTGTTGAGGCGTTAAGAGCGCATAAAAATCGCACCCTTAAGTATCCGGACGCAGAAAGATTTCATGTAGCTACGTATTGGCCCTGGCCATTAATAAACCCCCGCACACGTCGGCCGTGGCGGGGGCTTAAAGTGAATGGCCCGGTTACGCCGCCTGGAAAGAAGCGTCGGTTTTTTGCCGTTTCACGCCAATGATCTGGCCGATAGCAAAGGCGAGCACGGCGACAGCCTGGAAGGTCACGAATGCGGTGCCCAGCGCCGTCGGGGCAGGGTCGATGCTGGCCAGAAGGACAAAGCTGTCAGCCACCCACAGGAGGTTCAGAATAGCGATAGGCCACACGGCGCCTGCCTTGATATATTGGCGAGTACCCACAAAAGCCACGAGTAACGCCCACGGCAGGAAAAACAATCCGCAATAAAAAAGCAGATCGGCGGGCAAGCCGAGGAGGCTGGTCAGTGCCTTGGCACCAAACACCAGAAGAAGGCCCGTTACGGCGCTTGCGACAGCGTCGGCGAGAAGGGCATATTTCAGAAGGGGGAAATAATGAGCAGTCTTGGTCATGGGAAGCTCCTTTTGTTTGGACGCGACCATGGTTGGCCGAACAAGGCGCGCTGTCGATTAACTCGGAGGTAATTGAAAGCAAAATAAATCCCCGATACGACTTGAGGTATAAGAAAACCCCGGGTCACAAGCATGAGGAAGATCATGGACGCGATTGAGAACAGACAGCAGCGGTTTGGCGGGCAATTGAAGGCATGGCGCAATCGCCGCCGCATGAGCCAGCTTGATTTCGCGCTGGAAGCGGAGATCTCGCAAAAACACCTGAGTTTCATTGAAACGGGCCGGTCAGCACCAAGCCGAGATATGGTCATCCGACTGACCGAATGCCTTGATGTGCCACTGCGTGAACGCAATACGTTGCTGCTTGCTGCCGGTTACGCGCCGATGTATCTGGCTCGGGAACTTGATGACCCGTCGCTGAAGGCTGCACGGGAAGCCATCGACCTGCTCCTGAAGGGGCACGAGCCGTATCCTGCGATTGCGGTAGACCGGCACTGGAATATGGTGGCATCCAACGCTGCCATCACCCCCTTTCTTGCGGTGCTGAGCGAGCCTTCGCTACTGGAGCCACCGGTCAATGTGTTGCGCCTGTCGCTGCACCCTGGCGGGCTGGCACCCTATATCGGCAATCTCGGCAACTGGAAGTCCCATCTGCTTGATCGGCTCAGGCACCAGATTGAGGTAACGGCTGACCCTGCGCTTGCTGAGCTTGCAAAAGAGCTGGGGGCCTATCCCGCAGGTAGTGAGGCCACGGATGACCATCACGACTATCACGACTACGGTGATGTGTTTGTACCGTTTGAACTGCACATGCCGTCTGGCAAGCTTGCGTTTTTCTCCACCATCACTGTGTTTGGTACGCCTGTTGATGTCACCTTGTCTGAAATCGCGATTGAATCTTTTTTCCCTGCGAATGATGAAACCCGCGTAGCACTTGGCGGGTGAGCCTTTTTCTTGAATAATCATTCAATATTGCGCGGTTTGACAAAAAAGCTTCATCGCTTTTGAGCACAGTATGACCAGATAATTTGATAACCTTCGGCGAGTCTGTTGCCGGAAAGGTCAGGGAGAATACTGTGCGTCTCATCGCTTCTATCTTTTTAAGCTTGCTGTTAGGTCATCCCGCGTGGTCAGCGGAGAAGAAAACCGAAACTGTCATTCTCATTACCATTGATGGCATGCGCTGGCAGGAGGTGTTTCGTGGTGTTGATAACGCCTTCTTCGACCAAGAGGCGTTCATCGCCTACAAAAAACACCATGCTGATTTCAAGCAGGACTTCTGGCATGCGGACGCTATGGCGCGGCGGGCCGCGCTCATGCCATTCTTCTGGAATACGGTCGCCCGTGAAGGACAGCTATACGGCAACCGTGATAAAGGCAGCGTGGGCGAGATCAGCAACACATTCCACTTTTCCTACCCCGGCTATAGCGAGATATTGACCGGTATCGCCGATGACAAGCGCATCACCAGCAACGACAAGATACTCAATCCCAACCGTACTATTCTGGAATGGCTGAACGACATGCCTGAAAACAACGGCAAGGTTGCGGCTTTTGGCTCGTGGGATGTGTTCCCATACATCATCAATGAGGATCGGGCAGGCGTGCCTGTAAACGCGGGTTTTGAGGCCTATGAAGGAGAGGAGCAAGAGGTCGCCTTCCTCAACAGGTTGCAGAAGCAGGTGCCCAGCCCATGGGACACTGTACGGCTTGACGCTTTTACAGTGGGCTTTGCACGTGCAGCGCTTGCCAGCCAGAAAATGAAATTTGTTTACATCGCGCTCGGGGAAACTGACGATTTCGCCCATGAAGGGTTCTACGACCAGTATATCCGCGCGGCACGCCGCAGCGACAAGGCCATCGCCGAGTTGTGGCAATGGCTGCAGGCCGACCCGCGCTATGCAGGGAAAACCACTCTTCTCATCACCACAGATCATGGTCGCGGTAGTGACAGCCTTGAAGCATGGAAGCACCACGGTAGGTTCCCCTATACGCGCGAAGACGGTACGCTGGCGGTGAGCGAGTTTAAGGGCGATGGCCAGATCTG
This sequence comes from Kordiimonas aestuarii, assembly GCF_025574465.1. Classification (GTDB taxonomy): domain Bacteria; phylum Pseudomonadota; class Alphaproteobacteria; order Sphingomonadales; family Kordiimonadaceae; genus Kordiimonas; species Kordiimonas aestuarii. The sequence goes on along the minus strand of NZ_JAOBPP010000018.1, from coordinate 101,597 downwards.
GATGGCGGCGCTTGGGCCAGATACCCCGGCACAGGGTGAAGTGTCAGGGGGTCCGACGGTGCGGCTAAACCAGATCGCAGCGACGGCCGCCAGGCTGCTTGGCTATCGTTTTGAAGACAGCCATGAGGAGCTTGAGGCGGGCGAGGCAATCGCCCCGATGGTGGGAAAGCAGTAGCAGCAAGAGAAAAGGCGGAGCCCCATGCCTGTAGCTCCGCCCCGCCCCTGCTACTCGTCATTGCCAGAGGCGTCACTGCGGAGAAAGGTCACCTAGCAGCAGGGATTTCTCAAAGACGGGCTGGCCGGTTACATCCCGCGCCTGCAGCACGATATGCGGGTTGGGCACACGCCAGTCGATCTCGATAATACCGAAGTTGGTTTTGGTAAACATACAACCCGGCAGGCGGTAGGCGTTTGGGCTCATGTTATACCAGGTTTCCGTCAGCCCGCTCGACGTGAAGTCATAAAGTGGGTAGGGCACATGGTCGGTCTGCCGGGAAATCTCAGCCCAGTGGGTGTCGCCGCTGATGAAAAGAACGCCTTCAGCCCTGGTTTTAGTGATCAGGCTGATCATGCGTTGACGCTCGTTCGGAAACAGGCTCCAGGCTTCCCACCCGGGAAAGCTTGAAAGGAACTGCAAGCTTGAACCGATAATGCGCAATTTGGCTGGTTTCTTGAGCTCGCCCTCAAGCCATGTCCACTGCTTTTCGCCCAACATGGTGGCGTCGGGTTCGGTCGATGGTAGATATGGGCCGAAGGCCATCTGGTCACGGCGCTGGAATTCTTCTTTCGTGACGTGAGTAAGTTCTGTGCGGTTCCATCTCAGGTCCAGCAGGATCACCTGCACGCGCTGCTGCGCCGGTCCATACATATAAGATGTATAGATGCCGTCATCGGCACGGCGGCGGGTGCTATCGGGGCCTTCGCCCCAGAACTCAAGAAACAGTTCCTTGGACCGTTCTTTTTGCGGATATTCGCGGCCTGAATCATTCTCGCCATAATCATGGTCATCCCACGTGGCGATGATCGGCGTTTTTTCTTTTAGCCTGCGAAACCCTTCAATGTTGCCAAACCTTTTATATTTATCGGCCAGCACAGTCATGTCGCGCGTGTCGCCATAAATATTGTCGCCGAGAAAGATAAAAAGATCGGGATCAAGCGCGTTGATCGGTTCCCAGATGGGCTGGGGTTTGTCTTGATTGGCGCAGGAGCCGAACAAAATGCGCGAGACGCCGTTTTCTGCAATATCAGCGTCCGCCGTTTTACCGCCCGAAAGGTCAAAGGGGGCTATTGCCGCCGCTCCGGCTGCCGCACCCATCAGTTTCAAGCTTGTGCGTCTTGTTATCATTTTATCCTCCCCGTTTGCGAAAAGGCGGCGCCCCTGCCCGAAGGCAAGGGCGCCAACCTGTTGCTGGATGTCAGAACTTCACCGTCAGGTTTGCGATAACCTGACGGTCCGACCCGATAAAGTAGGAGCCCGGCGTACCGCCACCAAGATAGTTCTTGTTGGTCAGGTTCGAGACATTGAGGCTTACGTCAATGGTCTGGATGCCCGGGATCACATTTTCATCAACCGTGTAACCGATCCATGCGTCAACGAGGGTGAAGGACGGCAGCTCCTGCGTGTTGGCGAAGTCGCCGTAGCGCTCGCCCACATGCTTGGCGGAAACACCCGCGCGCACACCTTCGTTATAGTAGCTCAAGGTACCGACAAGCTGGAACTCAGGTGCGAGGGCTACCTTGTTGCCTTCAACGACTTCTGCTGTCGTTTCGGTGTATTCCGAATTGTTCAGCGTCAAGGAGCTGTAGATATTCCAGTGCTCGGCGAAGTCAGCGGAAATGCTGGCCTCAATACCCTTGGATTCGATACCGCCTACGTTGAGGTAGGTGCCTTCACCCTCTTCCAGATAATCAATGCCACCAACCGGGTCACCCGCGGAGACAAAGGTGATACGGTTGTTGAACTTGACATAGTAGCCGGTCACTGTCGCGCGCAGCCAGTTGTTGCCAAAGCGGATGCCAACGTCATAGTTGTCTGCCGTTTCACCCTCAAGGTCTGGCACATTTGGGTTGGTTTCGCTTGCGCGGCCCTCGATGACGCCATCCTTGATGGCGGCGAAGTTTTGCGAAAAGCCAGCAAAGAACTCAAGGTTGTCGGTAACATTGTAGATGGCACCGGCGGTAAAGAGGATGTCGGAGTCTGACTCCAGGCCTTGCTCTGCCTCATTACCGAAGTTGTCGGTGCGAGTGAGGTCAACGAAGAATTTCTTCAGGCCGCCACGCAGGGTCAAATCATCCAGTTCGACCGTATCTTCGGCGTAGACCATCAGCGTGTCAGTCTCGAACGAGCGGTCGTACTGACGCCAGTAGGCGATATCGTCGAACTCGATGCCAACGGTCGGGTCAATCACCCGGTGCCAGTCTCGGTACTCGTTACGGTCCGAGTTTTCCCACCAGATGCCGGCGCGGATCGTGTTCATGTCCCCAAGGCGGTAGGCCGCGTCAGCGGTAACACCGAAGCGCTGTTTGCCGTAGTGCGTGTGGCGGTAGGAGCTGTTTGGCCGGGCACCCGCTTCATAACATGCCGGGTTATTGGCTGGTGCGCCGCCGCCATAAGGGAAACTCAGCGTTGCGGTACAGCCGTCGATGGGGGCAAGTGGTGTACCGTTACTGTCTGTATAGACATAGGAGCCCGCGGCAGGGCCGCCGAAGATCGTGCCGTTGGCCTGCTCATCACCGCCAGCCACAGCAATCATATAGGGAGGTATCCAGTCACCACGACCTTCGTTGTCGTGATAATAAGGTGACACGCTGAAATCGAAATCCTCGCCCTTGTATTCGGCTTTCACATAGGCGAACCAGTTTTCACGCAGGGTACCCCATGCCGGGCGGTAAACCTGATCAACATACGGGATGCCGGTGATGGTGTCGGTCAGACGGTCCCAGTCCGGGTCTTCTTCGAACTGCGCGAGGGAAATACGCTGGAAGTTATTCTCATGTGTGTCGTCCCACGAGAGGCGACCGGTGAAGGTCCATTCGTCCTGCTCGGAAACGATTTTGGCGGCGAAATGGTCGCGTGTGGCGCCACCTGCATCACCAATCCAGGCGTCGGTCGACTGGTTGGAATAACTGAGGTAAGCCCTTGTACCCGGTGCGATTTCCCCAGTGTCATAGCGGAAGAAATAGCGCTGGGAATTATTCTCGCCGATGCTGAGGCCAGCCCAGAAACGTTGTTCCTCATAAGGGGCGCTGGTGACGAAGTTGATCGTGCCGCCCAGCGCTTCATGGGACGGGGAAGCGATGTCCGCCGTGCCCTGGGACACCTCGGCGCGGTAAAGGTTTTCGCTGTCGATATAGCGGTTTGCCTTGGCGCCACCACCGTAGTTGGAGTTGCCGTTTGGCAGACCGTCAATGGTCATGCCAACCTGTTGTTCTGAAAGGCTTACGGTGAAACCACGGATCGACAGCGTTGTCGACCAGTCGTCAGAACCCAGCGCGCCACCTTCCGAGACAAAGATGCCCGGCAGGTTGTCGATCACGGACAAAACACTTGCAGCGTCCGGTTCCTGGTCCAGCATCGTGGTGTCTGTCGCGTTGTTGGCGAACGTGGTTTTCTGTGCGGAAACAATGATTTCCTCGAAATCCATGTTTTCGGTGTCAGCTGATGTGGAAGCTTCCTGAGCCTGTGCCGTGGTTGCGAGGACTAGAAGACTGGTCGCGCCCAGCAGCACCTTTTTTGTCGTAAATGTCATAATTCTCCGCCCTGTTTAATGATATATATTAATGTTAGCTTTTATTGAACAGTCATTCAATAAAAGCAGGCAGGAGACTTAATGCCCTGTAATCATTACGGTTTGGTGACGGATTTATGAGCGATTGGCAAAACTTTAGCGCGTGTGTTAAACTTCTGCCTGCGCTGAGGAAATTCGAGCGTACGCCTGTGCACAATTCCCAAAAACTGTGCGGACTCTGTGCGAGAACTGTGCGGCAAAAACCCGCTTTTGCGCCAAATCTGTGCGGAGAGTGAGACTCGGGACCGAGACTCGCGACTTTCAGGAAACGCCCCGTTGCGGATCGGGCCTAACCACGGTTCGCGGCGACATACAGATTGATGCTGTGTTCCACCTGCCCGCGGATGCGATCAAGGTCCGGTGCCTCGTCCCCCACGGTCGTCCTGAGCCAGAATCCGTCTATCAGGGACGCCAGCACCTCGGCTCCTTCCCTCACAGCCTCAGGCCGGACGAGCCCGCGCAGTTCAAAGGCAAGATTGGATAGCAGGCGCCTGTTGTAGATGCGTTGCAGGCGCCGAAGTTGCGGCGAAAACGGCACCTGCGCCCAGAAGGACAGCCAGGCCCGAACGATGTCGGGCTGGTATTGGTCGGCGACAAAATTGGTTGCGACAATGGCTGACAGGCGCGATCGCGGGTCACTGGCCTGAGCGAGACGCTGCAGGAAGGTGTCATGCAATTCAAACAATAGCCGCGCCATGGAGGCTTCCAAAAGGCTTTGTTTGCCGCCAAAATAGTGCGAGATAATACCGACGGAAAGCCTGGCCTCGGCAGCGATTTTGCTGACCGTGGTTTCAGAATAGCCAACGCGCGCAATGGTGCGAATGGTTGCATCAATCAGTTGCTGGCGCCGGATTGGCTGCATTCCCACCTTGGGCATAAAACTTCCCTTCCCATCATGTCCTTTGACGAGTGCTGCCACAGTGTGGCGCCGGGGTCAATTGTGTCTGTAGCCGGGTGGTGGGTGCGCCGCTGTGGCGGGCGCGCCAGTGTTCGGCTTAGGGGGCGAATGGGCGGTGCTGCAAGGTGGGGGCATCATCGCATATTGCCATTGCGTGCCGACGCGCTAGTATGAAAGCGTTTTCAGGTCGCAGCAAAGGTGAGGTGTAGACCAAGTGGCAGAGGGCAGGAACCCAAAGACAACCATTGCCGACGTCGCGCGCGTCGCCGGTGTGTCTGTGACCACCGTGTCACGCGTGTTGAACGGCGAAAAATATGTCCGTGAGGACAAAAAAAAGGCGGTCGAGCGCGCTGTTGCAAAACTTGATTATCAGCCCAATCTTTACGCCCGCAGCCTTGCGGGCGACAAATCCTATCTGATCGGTCTGTTGTTTGATGATCCGCGCGGGGATTATCTTTCCGGTATGCAGCGCGGCGCGATGCAGAAGTGCCGGGAGGAGGGTTATCACGTGGTGGTGGAGTTGTTTGATCGCAGCACGACCCTTGATCAGATCGATCAGTTTCTGAGCAAACTTAGGCCATCCGGTGTGCTGCTCACCCCGCCCGTATGCGACAATAAAATCATCCTCGCAGCGCTCGCCAGAAAAGGAATTCCGGCAGTGCGCATATCGCCGAGCGAAGGCTTTCCCGGCATGGCGTCGGTAAAGATTGATGACTATCATGCCGCGCGTCAGATGACGGAGCACCTGATCAGCCTGGGCCACAAGGATATTGGGTTTATCATTGGCGATATAGAGCACGCGGACGCGCGCGCCCGCCTGCGTGCCTTCCGCGATGCCATGAGGGACGCGGGTCTCCGCGTGGTGGAGGACTGGATCGCCCAAGGCACCTATCAGTTCTCAAGCGGGCTTGACGCTGCAGCACAAATCCTGTCGCACGAGAAAAAACCAAGCGCGATTTTTGCGTCGAACGATGACATGGCCGCAGCGACCATTGTGGTGGCTGACGGGATGGGCCTTCATGTGCCGGAGGACCTTTCGGTTGCTGGCTTTGACGATATTCCGCTCGCGTCAGCTGTGTCGCCTGCGCTGACGACCATTCGCCAGCCCGTTGAGGATATGGCCGTGACGGCTGTCGGGCGACTGATGGATATGCTGCGCGGCGGAGACTCGGACGTCAATGAGCCCGCTTTTCTGGATGTTGAGTTCATCAAGCGCGCCTCAACCGGCCCCAAGAACTGAAAATAGATTGTTTGTGTGAAACCCTTGAGTGCAAAGGGGTTTGTGGCTTTTCTGAAATAGAATATGGAAGCGCTTCCAGAAAATGTTGGACAAGGTCATTTATTTGTAATACCAAAATTACTGACAGCGCTGTCAAATTGGAAGGAAGGCAGCGCGGTACACTGAATTTTGGGAAGAAGCTGGCAGGGAAGTAATGCGGTCGGGCATACTTCTGGAAACGCTGCCACCATTCGGGGAGGAAATGACATGAGTTTATGCAATCTACAGACCGGGCGGCGTATGGCACTGCTTGCAGCGACCTCTATGGGAGCGTTGATGTGTGCAAACGGCGCTATTGCGCAGCAAGAACAGGCAACCGAAGCGGAAGAGTTTGAAGAGATTGTTGTGACGGGCTTCCGGGCTTCGCTCGCGGATGCGCTGTCGAACAAACGTAATTCAAACCTTATTCTGGAATCCGTGACCGCCGAGGATATCGGCAAGTTCCCGGATCAGAATATCGCGGAATCACTGCAGCGTCTTTCCGGCGTACAGATCGACCGTGAAAACGGCCAGGGCACCACGGTGCGTATCCGCGGGCTGGACCAGAACGTCACCGTGCTGAACGGCGAAGTTTTCCTGACGGGCCTTGAAGTTTACCGCCTTGGTGAAGGTGGTGACCGCAAGCAGGATTCGCTTGAGGGTATCCCGGCGGAGCTTGTGGGCGGTGTTGACGTCTACAAAAGCCCCAACGCGTCCCTGGTGGAGGGTGGCCTTGGCGGCATCATTAACCTGAAGACCAGAAGCCCGCTTCAAATGGAAGAAGGCCTGACGGTTGCAGGCAACGCCCGCATGAACAAGGGCTCCGACATTGATGGTTGGGAACCTACGGGCGCAGTGGCTATCGGCTACAACAATGCGGACCGGTTCGGCCTGATCGCGACAGCTTCCTATGATAAACAGAACCTGCATACTGATGTGCTGGGCGGCGATAACCGGGGTAACTGGGTGTTCAGTAACCGCGGTGATGCAGATACGGTGGGGGACTATTACGCCCCGGAATATCGTTATGTCACCGACCGGGATGAAGAGCGTGAACGCTGGGGCTTCAGCCTTGGTGCCGAAGCCCGCGTGAGCGACGCTGTTAAGATTGAGGCCAACTGGTTCCACTCAGACCTGACCATCGCCACGCAGGAAGCTTCGGCGAAGTTCCCGATGAACCTTGAAAGCCCGGGGCTCGACCCGAACTATGACATTGTCATTGGTGCGAATAACGTGCTCGAGCAGGGTACCTTCATTGCTAATTCGGCCGAGGTCATCTCCTTTGTGCAAACCACAAAAACCAAGGCGGATAACTTCCAGCTTGGGATGGATTTTGACGATGGGGGTCGTCTGCGCGGCAGCATCAAGGGCGCTTATGCCAAATCAAGCATGACAAGCCTCAATGCCAACAATGACGTGAGGTACACGCAGTACAGTGTGCCGACCGCCGATGCATCGAGCCCAACAGGCTTCAGCCATCAGCCCGCCAATCCTGATGCACCGGCAAATTTCCGTTATACCTACGACAATGGCGATGGCACCTTGCCGTCCTTCACGCTTGTCGACGTGCCGGACCTGTTCTCGAACCCGGCTTACGGTTTCTTCAAGTCGCACTGGTTGTTTGATAACGCCGCCGACCTTGAAAACTACTCCGTTCGCGGCGACGTGGAATATGACCCCGGGTTTATCTCAAGCGGTAACGTTACTCTGAGCGCAGGTGTGCGTTATGCCGCACGCGACATCAAGTTTGAACAGGCGCTCTATCTGGCTGATTACAGCAGTAAGGGTGAACTGGACGGGACAGATTTTGGCCAGAACTGGACGCCGTACGGTTACTTTCAGGACGGTGCTATAGGCTTCAAGTCATGTGAACTGCCAGCGGGTACACCGGGCATTCCAAATGGCTGTGACAACAGGTTTGGTAACAGCCCGCCCCTCATTACCCCATTTGAAACCTTCACCTCCAACCCGGACCGGGTAGAGACCATTGAAGGGTTCTGGGGCTCGGGCAACGGCGGCACGGACACCTTGTTGGCGCAGGATCGCGGTCAGATGGTGGAGGGGCTTGACTGGATACAGTCGCTTTACCCGGATACGCCGTTTTCGCGGTTCGTTGATCCGCTCAATTCCTTCAACGTGAAGGAGAAAACCACTTCCGGTTACTTGATGGCCGATGTGGGCGATGATGCTGACACCTATCATGTCAATGTGGGTGTGCGTCTTGTGCGTACAGACCTGACGGTCGACCAGGGTACACCGGCAGGCGCTGACCCAACCTACTGGGGCACGGACAGCTGGAATGGGGTCCTGCGTGACGCGGACACGATCCGTACCTCGCGCTCCTACACCGATATCCTGCCAAGCGCGAACGTGGTGCTGAATGTGGATGAAAACCAGAAGGTTCGGGCGTCTGCGGCACGGGTTGTCTCTCGCCAGCGTCTGTTTGATCTTGGTCGCGGGTTTGAGACTTTCTTCAACCGGAATCCAGATACCAACCTGTTCGAGTTCACCAACGGTAGCTCGGGCAACCCGGAACTGGACCCATTCCGCGCCAGCCAGTTTGACCTTGGCTACGAATATTATATCGGTGCTGAAGGGCTGGTGTCTGTTACGGGTTTCTGGAAGGAAGTAGACAGCTTTATTGTTACCAATACGGTGCCGGTATTTGTCAACGACCAGGCCGGTGGGCGCGTTGGGCCGGTGCAGTTGCCAGAAAACGGTGACGGCGGACGCATTCGCGGGTTTGAGCTGTCTGGGCAATATGCTTTTGCGTGGGGTGGTGGCTTTATCGCCAACTATACCTTCTCGGACAGCACAAGCTCCAGCTTCAACGACTTTGATGAAGGGCTGCCGATCCCGGGTGTTTCCAAACACTCCGCCAACGCGCAGGTCTATTATCAGGACAATCTCTTTGAGGCCCGCCTCTCCTACACCTGGCGCAGCAAGCGCTATAACGGCAACTTCGGCTTCAACGACGGGGATACTACCCGGACGCTCGGTCGCTGGATCCGCCCTTATGGCCAACTGGATGCGCAGGTGGTGGTGCATGTTACCGAAAACTTCGACCTGACGGGCGAGGTGGTAAATATCACCAAGGAAGCGCAGAGCGAGTATCTGCAATTTGAGAACCTGCCGTTCCGGTATAACTCCGGGCCGCGCCGTATTCTCCTGGGCGGGCGTTTCCGCTTCTAGCCTCCATTGGGGCCTTGTGGTGTGGCCGGTTCTCCCTGGTGCCACACCACATTTTTTAGCACGCGGTGTAGTGAAGGCTGGTAACGGGCGATGGCTGATCAACTACCTCATAAAATTCTGATCGTGGGCGGCGGCACCGCTGGCTGGATGGCGGCGGCGGCGCTTTCGCGGATGCTGGCGCACAGGGTAGAGATTACCCTGGTGGAATCCGATGCCATCGGTACCGTGGGTGTCGGGGAAGCGACCATTCCCCCGATCCGGTCTTTTAACCAGATCCTCGGCATTGACGAAGCCGAGTTTATGGAACAGACAAAAGCCACCTATAAACTGGGCATCGAGTTCGAGAACTGGACCCGCGAAGGGCACAGTTATTTCCATCCGTTTGGCCTTTATGGTGCCAGCCCGGATGCTCGATATCTGCATCATTACTGGCTGAAGCTGGCAAGCGAAGGCACGGTGCCGCCGCTTGATGAATTCAGCATCTGTGCCCAGGCGGCAAAACGTGGCCGGTGCGGCATGCCAAGCGGAGATGCAAGCTCGGTACTGTCGGCTTTTGGCTCCGCGTTTCATTTTGATGCCGGCCTGTACGCCGCCTACCTACGACGCTATGCCGAAGCACGGCGGGTGACGCGCATTGAAGGCCGCGTAGAAGCAGTAAAGTTGCGGGGCAGTGATGGTTTTATCGAGGCGGTAACGCTTGAAGGTGGCCGCACGCTTGAAGCAGACTTTTTCATCGACTGCTCGGGCTTTCGCGGCCTGTTGATCGAAGAGGCGCTAGGCGCGGGATACGACGACTGGACCCGCTGGTTGCCGTGTGACCGCGCCGTAGCCGTGCCCTGTGCGCGCATGGGCAAGACGAACCCCTACACACGTTCCGTCGCGCACAGGGCAGGCTGGCGGTGGCGTATTCCGCTGCAGCATCGCACCGGGAATGGCGTTGTTTACGCCAGCCAGCACATGAGCGACGATGAAGCGCTGGCGCATCTTATGGGTAACCTCGATGGTGAAGCATTGGCGGAACCCAATTTCCTGCGCTTCCGGACCGGTGTGCGGCGAAAATTCTGGGACAAGAACTGTCTCGCGCTCGGGCTTTCAAGCGGCTTCATGGAACCGTTGGAAAGCACCAGCATTCATCTTATTCAGGCGGGCATCACCAAACTTCTGGATTTTTTCCCGGGCCACGACTTCAAGGTTGCGAACACGGCTGAATATAACCGCCTGGCGCGGGTCGAATTTGAGGAAGTGCGTGATTTTCTCATTCTGCATTATTTTGCCACGGAACGAACGGACAGCGATTTCTGGAACTATTGCCGCACCATGAGTATACCGGAAACCTTGCAGCGCCGTATTGCGCTTTTCAGGGCATATGGGCGTATTCCGCCAAGGGCCTATGACCTTTTTACCAGCACCAGCTGGATCGCGGTTTTCCTAGGCCAGGCTGTTGTGCCGGAAGGTTATGACCCCTTGGTCGATGCCCACGATATCACCAGCATTCGCGAACGACTTGAAAGTGCCAGGCACCGTATCCGGCAGGCTGCGGAGGGGCTGCCGGCGCATGACGAGTTGATCTCCCACCTTCTGACACGCGCGAGACGTGTCGCCTAGGGCCACTGCCCAGCACCTATAAGAACTGAAAGGAACAGATGTGAAGGTCTCTTTGCAAAACAATCGTGCGGCAGGCAGGGCACTGAAAACCATGGTGGCAGTGGCCACCTTCGCGCTTGTCGCTTGTGGGGATGACGGCACGGCACCTCAGGGCGAGGCAGTCACATGGCCACATATTGCAAGCCCGGTCAGGCAAGACAAGGGCATGGAAGCGCGCATTGATGACCTCATCGCCCGGATGAGTGTTGAGGAAAAGGTCGGGCAGGTGATCCAGCCTGAGATACAGTATATTACCCCGGAAGAAGTGAAGGCCTATCACATCGGTTCCATCCTGAATGGCGGCGGGTCGTTACCTAACCGAAACAAACATGCCACACCAGCGGAATGGCTGGCGATGGCGGATGCGTTTTATGACGCCTCGATGGATACATCGGACGGGGGCCTCGCGATCCCCATCCTGTGGGGCAGCGACGCGGTGCATGGCCATAACAATGTTATCGGCGCGACCATATTCCCGCACAACATTGGCCTTGGCGCCATGCATGATCCGGCGCTGATGCGCAGGATTGGCGAGATCACGGCGCGGGAAATGCGTGTGACCGGTATTGACTGGACCTTCGCGCCCACGCTTGCCGTTGTGCAAAACGACCGTTGGGGCCGGACTTATGAAAGTTATTCGGAAGACCCGGCTTTGGTACGCTCCTATGCAGGCGAGGTGGTGTACGGTCTTCAGGGTGTGCCGGGCACGGCACACTTCCTTGACGGTGACCATGTCATCGCGACGGCCAAACATTTTGTTGGCGACGGCGGCACGGAAGGCGGTGACGACCAGGGCGATACCCGCGTCAGCGAAGCAGAGCTGCGCGATATTCATGCGGCGGGATATATCACCGCGCTTGAGGCGGGTGTACAGACGGCGATGACCAGCTTCTCCAGCTGGAACGGCAAAAAGGTGCATGGCAGCAAATATCTCATCACCGATGTGCTGAAGGGCCAGATGGGCTTTGATGGCCCGGTGGTCAGTGACTGGAACGCGCATGGTCAGGTCAAGGGCTGCACCAATGTTTCCTGCGCCCGTTCGTTCAATGCCGGTGTTGATATCCTGATGGTGCCGCAGGACTGGCGGGGGCTATATGACAACACCCTCGCGCAAGTGAAGTCGGGAGAGATTACGATGGCCCGCCTGGATGAAGCGGTGCGCCGTATCCTGCGCATGAAACTGCGCTCGGGCCTCTTCGACAAATCCAAGCCGTCAGAACGCGGCCTTGCGGGGGAAGACGGGGTGATCGGCAGCGCCGCGCACCGTGACGTCGCCCGGCAGGCTGTCCGGCAGTCGCTGGTGCTCCTTAAAAACGCTGCGGGTGTTTTGCCCATCCGCCCTGACATGACTGTGCTGATGGTCGGTGACGGCGCCGATAACATCGGCAAACAGGCAGGCGGCTGGACCATAAGCTGGCAGGGCACGGGCAACCAGAATAGCGACTTCCCGGGCGGGCAGTCCGTTTATGACGGTGTGCGCGCCGCGGTCCAGGCCGTGGGCGGCAAGGTGATCCTTGATCCCGAAGGTGCCTTGGATGTGGACGCGGACATCGCCATCGCGGTGTTTGGTGAAGAACCCTATGCGGAGTTTCAGGGCGACCTTGACAGCCTTGAGTATGACCCGGGTGCCAAGCGTGACCTTGAGATGCTGAAGCGTCTGAAAGCGCGCGGGTTGCCTGTGGTCAGCGTGTTCCTGTCCGGGCGTCCAATGTGGACGAACCCGGAGATCAATGCGTCGGACGCCTTTGTGGCCGCGTGGTTGCCTGGCAGCGAAGGCGAAGGTATCGCGGATGTGCTGGTCGCGGATGCACATGGCACACCGCGCCATGATTTCACCGGCAGGCTGTCGTTCTCATGGCCCAAAACACCCATGCAGGATGTGCTGAACCCGCATCATCAGGGCTATGACCCCTTGTTCCCGTTGGGCTACGGGCTTGACTATGCCTCGGGTGACGAGGGGCCGGGCGTATTGCCTGAAGATGTCGAGGGCGTGCAAAAGGGCATGCGGGCTGAGCTTGCGCTTTATCACGGTCGCGCGCTTGAACCCTGGCGGGTCTATATCGCCACCGATGGCACGCCGCAGATTGTCTCTGGCCCTTATGCCAAGCTGACGGACGGTGAGATGACCATCCGCACAACCGACAAGGATGTGCAGGAAGACGCACTGGCCATCACATGGGCCGGCGGCAAGCCGGGGCAGATGAGCATTGACGGCGGCGGGGCACTTGACCTCGCGCCCTTTGCCGAAACAGGCGGCATTCTCTCCTTCGAGATCAAGCTGGATACGGTGCCGTCGGGTGAAGTGATGCTAAAGATGGCGTGTGAGACAGGGTGTGTGGACAGTGTGCGCCTGACCGATCACCTGCGTGCGCTCGTGGGACAGGACTGGCAAAAAGTGGCGATCAAACTTGCCTGCTTCGATGCGGATTCCAGCCACTTGGCGCGGGTTACCACACCCTTCATGCTGGCAAGCGAAGGGGCCGCCCAGATTGATATCGCACATGTGCGCGTGCTGCCGGCTGGCAGCGCGGCTTTCACCTGCACTGCTGAATAAACAACAGGGTGTGGGGATATGTCCCGCACCCATAATGTCATTGCCTGACAGGCTACAGCAGCGTTATATGGTGCGCAAAAGGCCCCAAAAGGCTGGCGGAGCAGGTAATGGCAATCAGACTATATCTTCACATCGGGCAACCTCAGGCGGAGACCGGGCACATCCTGGCGCTGCTGGCAGACAATGCTGCACACTTGCGCCGGCAAGGCTATGGCGTGGTGACAGTGGATCCACCTAAGGGTGCGGGGTCGCTGCCATCTTTGATTACTGAGGAGCGGCGAGCGGATGTTGCCGCGTTTTTTTCCGCCCTTAAAACCAAGGCGGAGCATGAAAACTTAGAAGCCGTTGTGCTGAGTTTGCCTGGTTTGTGCCACGTGCGGGCGGCGGGTTTATTGGCGACCGCCAGAGGCCACTTTGATTGCCGTGTTGTATATTATTTTCACCGGCAGGATGATCATCTTGTGGCAGCTTGGGCCGCCGGGCAGTATATGACCGGTATCGGTTTAGCCGCGTATATAGAACAGCATCTGGCCTCAGCCGGGCGCAGGCTATACAGGGATGTTCTGGAAGCATATCTTGAGCATTTTAGCGCTGCAAACATGCGGGTGCGGTTGATATGGGCCCCTGTTTTGGAACAGCGAAGCCTGTCACAGGATTTCTGGCGGACGCTGGACCTGGGCGATGTGGGCCTGCCGGACACACCTGTGGCCCCACCCGAGATCAGCCCTGACCTCGCAGAAATTCTTGGGGAAAGTCCTTATCTCTTTGCAGGAACGGACGACCATGAGATGACTGATTTTATCACAAGCCTTCGCATGAGTGGCGGGGTTGCCAAGGCCAACCCGCTTGATATCGACGTCCGCCGCAAAATCATGCAACACTACCAACCGGAAAATCGTTGGATAAAGCAGACATTTTTTGCAGATGTGCATATGGCGGGGTGGAATGCGGTGCCCGACAGCGATGACCGGAGCCAGGATGTGACAATGGGCGGTATTGCCGAGGCGATTAACCTCAATCTGGCCATGCTGAAGGACCTGCAACAGGATGTAGGGCGTATCAAAAGGAAAATGGGCCTCAAATAGAAGCCCATTTTATGATCTTTACCCGTTACTCCCTGATCAGGCCGGCGCTTAGCGGCTGCCCGCGTCCTTGATCATGACACCCTGGCCAGGCATCAGACGTTCGGCTCCTCGAACAACCACCTTGTCACCTGCTGCGACGCCACCCTTGAGAGATACCCATAGGCCGATGGAGGCGTCGATGTCGGCGTTGACCTGCTCGGCTTTGTTGTCGTTTGAAACCCTATAGAGATAGCGGGTGCCCCCCTTCAGTACGATAGCATCGCGCGGCACGGCGACGGCTTCGGTCGGTGTGTCCTTCGGAAGGCTAACCTTCACCGGCGTACCGATCATCCATACGTTGGGTTGTGCCGTCAGGCGTACCTCCACCATGCGGGAGACCATATCACCAACCGGTACGACGGTACGGATCGGCAACATGCGGCTTGCCCGGCCGTCATGGACGGCAACGCTATCCCCCGGCTTCATGAAGGGTGTGATGGCGATCGGTGCAGGAATAACTACCTCCACATTTTCGGTGTCGACAAGCCTGAGAAGCGGATCGCTTACATTCATATATTCCCCGATATTCACGAGGCGCTGTACCACGTGACCGGGGAAAGGGGCCTTGATTTCAGCGCGGGCGAGGTCGCCCTTGGCTTTGTCATAGGCGGCTTCAGCATCGCTGATTTCCTCCCGCAGCATGTCGCGCTGCGCCGTGACTTCTTGAAGCCGCGCCTTCGAGGCGTTATCGCTTTTCGCCAACTCGTCGTAGCGTTTGACGTCCTGCTCGCGGAACGACAGGTTGGCTTTCAGCCGCTTGAGGTTGGCCTCGGCACGGCGTGTCGCTATGGTCAGTAGCCGGTCATCAATGCGGGCGATCACATCGCCTTTTTTTACATGCGTACCAACCTGGGCAATCCATGAAAGCGGGCCT
Source organism: Kordiimonas aestuarii (assembly GCF_025574465.1). Classification (GTDB taxonomy): domain Bacteria; phylum Pseudomonadota; class Alphaproteobacteria; order Sphingomonadales; family Kordiimonadaceae; genus Kordiimonas; species Kordiimonas aestuarii. The sequence continues at coordinate 86,265 of NZ_JAOBPP010000018.1, read as the reverse complement.
TCAACTTCTGCCGCGATGCGACTGTCGTTGAGGCTGATCACGGTGCCAGAGACCAGCATTTCCGGCGCCATCATGCGTTTTTCTGCAACAGCTACCTCAACCTGTGCCGGAGGCATCTCCTGCATGCCCTGTGCGCTGATGCCGAAGGAGGCTGTCAAGGACAGGAATACACCTGCACCTATCGCCAAAGGAGAGGGTAATGAAATTGTCAAAGCCATCGTTAACTCGTTTCTTTCAAGTATTTTATCGGTAAAACTGTTGCTATTCCGCTGCTTCTGATCGCTGCTCGTGAAGGTCATCATCCCTATCAACGTCGGCGCCGACGGCAGTTGTGGTTTTGCCCGGTGTCAACTGCAACAGGCTCGGCAACAGTACGAGGGTAAAGAGTGTGGATACGCTCATGCCCCCAACAATTGCCGCCGCCATACCACGGTATATTTCGCTGCCCGACCCGGGGAAAAGCAGAAGCGGTGCCATGCCAAACAGGCTGGTGAGCGTGCTCATGAAAATAGGCCTCAGGCGCAGGCGCAACGCCTGACGCACGGCATCGACGCGGCTGAAGCCCCGGCTTTCGGCACGGCGGGTCTGTTCCACCAGTAAGATGGCGTTATTGACCACCAGCCCCAGCAGGATGATGAAACCAATCATGCCCAGAAGGTCGAGCGGCTGGAAGTTGATCAGGTTCATCAGGTTGATCGCCAGCACACCGCCCACGCAGGCAAGCGGAATGGCAATGATAACCAGAAGCGCGTCTTTGAGCGACTTGAACAGCCCGGCCATGATCAGAATCAGCAGGCCAAGCGCCATCAGGAAATTGCCGCTTAGCGTGCCAATGGCGCGCTCAAGGTCCTCGGCGCTTCCAGCATATGTGATGGTGCCGTCCGCTGGCAGCATTGCCTGGAGTTGTGGTGCGACATCCGACTTGAGCTTGGTAATCAGTTCTTCCAGCGACATGCCTTCCGGCGGGTTGACCGACAGGCTGTAGGCACGCGCCCGGTCAAACCGCGCGATTGTATTGGGCCCAAGGGTGGTAGAAATTTCGGCCAATTCGCCAAGCGGCACAAGCCCGCCCTTGGGGGTCATGACCGGAAGGTCCGCCATTTCCTCGGGCGTGTGGAAGCGTTCAGATTTCAGGTAGATATCAAGCCTGGACGTGCCGTCAAAATATTCGCCAAGCCATGCTCCTTGACCAAGTTCCAGAACCACGGAAGTCAGGTCTGTGCGTGTCCAGCCTACCTCGGCCAAACGTTCGTCATTCGGTTCAAAGCGCAGTTCGGTCGCTTCGGCGAAGGGATCAGGCATTGGGTTGGCAGTCGCACCGGGGATTGAACCCATCACAATGCCCATGCCTGACATCGCGGCGTTTTTAACAGCGTCAAGGTCGGTGGACATAATGCGCATTTCAACGCTGTTGCTGTCTTCAAAACCACCAAACAGGCTACGGCGCATGGTAAAGCCAAACATGTCCGGGATGCCGGAAATGATTTCCGTCTGGACAACGTTTTGCAATTCATTGAGGTCCGTGCCGTCCTCGCCGTTGAGGGCAAGCCAGCCGCCGGTGGCGCCAGGGAAGGACCAGAAGAAATAATCCCGCACTTTTGGGGACTTTTCTCCGGTCAGGTAGGGCTGGATACGGGCATCAATAACCTGCGCGATTTCCTTATCCGCCGTCTCTACATTTGTGCCGGGCGGGAAAAACAGGAAGCTGTCAACGGTGTCACGCTTAACGGGCGGCAGATAGTTGCTTTGCGGCCAAAGCGTGACCGTCAACGTGACGGAGACGATGATCAGGCTGGCAACCCAGCCGATGCGCTTGGCCTGGGTATTGGTCATGGCCATCAGGCGGTCAGTAATGCGATCCCAAACTGTGACACCTGTCTCTGGCTCAGGTAGTTGGCGCATCCAGAAACGTGCGGTGGTCGGCAGGATAGTCACCGCCACAAAAAGGGAGACACTGACGCCGATTGCAATGGTAAGCGCAAGGTCAGCAAACATTTGCCCTTCGGCGTCCTTGAGGAACATGATCGGGATAAAGATGGCAACCGTCGTAGCCGTGGATGCCAATAGCGCCCCCCACACCTGGGTTGCGCCCTTATCGCTGGCTTCGAGCGGGCGCTCGCCGCGCTCCCTCAGGCGCACGATATTCTCCAGCACCACAATGGCAGCGTCGAGCACCATGCCGCAGGCAAAGGCAAGACCCGCCAGCGAGATAACATTGAGTGTCCGGCCGGTAACCTGAAGCACCAGGAAAGTGGTCAGCAGGGATACCGGGATCGCCAGTGCGATCAGCATTGTGGCGCGCCATTGACGCAGGAATAACCACAGGACGACGATGGCCAGCATCATGCCGATGACAAGGTTGCCGCTCAGAAGGCTGATGGACCGGTTGATGTAAAGGCTGGGGTCAAACGAATATTGTGCCTTCAAGCCGCGCTCGGCAAAGGGGCCGACGTTCAACTGATCCAGCTTCGTTTTTACACCTTCAAGGGCTTGCAGGACGTTGGCATCGTTATTTTTGGAAATGCTCAGCCGGAACGAAGGATTGCCGTTCTGGTATATGAAGCCGTCCGCACGGCCAATGCCGATCTCTACCCGGGCAACATCGCCAAGGCGGATGGGCAGGCCGTCGCGCCATTCCAGGATCAGCCCGGCAAGTTCGTCTGCGTCATAGCGGCCTTCGAGGCGCACGGTGTATTGCTTGCGTCCGACGTCGACAAAGCCGCTTGAAATATCGGCCGAACGGCCGACACGGGCCGGAACTTGCGCGATATCGATACCCAGTTCCGCTGCGCGGTAGGGGTCAAAAATGATCTGCAGCTGTTCGCCGCGCCCGCCGCTACCATCATCAAAGTCGATACGGGAAACGCCGTAGAGCGATTGCAGCTCCGGCACGATTGTATCACGGATATACCGGCGGTTCTTGGCAACCTGCTCTTCATTCAGGTCTTCCATCTGAATGTAATAGTCGATCAATGTGTCGTTGGCGTCACCCCATTCACCCATCAGGATTTGCGGTTTTTCTGCACTCGCCGGAAGTGGACGCAGCCGGTTCAGGCGGCTGATCACCTCAATCAACGCCGTTGTCATGTCGGTTTCGAGCGCGAACTCAAGCTGCATGAAGCCGAAGTTGGCCATATTCCACGATACCATTTCGGTCATCCCGGGTGTGCCAACCAGCACTTCCTCGACCGGTACCGCGATCTCCGATTCCATCTCGGCGGGGGAGGCGCCGGGCCAGGAATTGACAACAGAGATAATCGGTTTCTGGATTTGTGGCAGCAGTTGTGCCGGCATGCTCATGACCGACATGACGCCAAGCAGCATGAGAACCGCGGTTACGATCGCGACGGCGGCGGGGTTCTGGAGGCTCTGTCGTGTCAGTTTCATCGTCTGTCCCTGTCGTGCATCTTTTTCTTTTGAATGCTGAAAAGTTCTCTATTCGTTCTCTTGTGGCAAGTTGTTTTCTTCAACCGGCCATCAAAACAGCGGACATTCCTTCAAACTGTTTGAAAAATGTCACGCTTTTTGGCTATCAGCCTCGTTTTTAGGTTATTTTTTTGCTCTTTTACCTGATGGACTCATGAGAGTCTCAGCCTGAAATAAACCATAGTATGGGGCGCTCCCCCGCGATACGGCCATCTTGGCCGTGCCGCGTCGGTCAGCCTCAATTATTTCAGGCTGGTGGCCAGCTCGACCAACTGGTCTATGCATGTACCCCAACCGTCAAAGAACCCCATTTCCTCATGGCGCTTGCGGCTTTCTACATTGTTGTGCATCGCGGTTGCGATATACCGGGTGCTGTCGCCAAGGTCTTCCATCGTGATCACCGCAGAGAAGAAGGGCTCCGCCGCCGGACGCCAGCCGCCGGTGAGGGCATCGGTGAAGACGATGCGTTTTTTTTCCTCTACCGCGAGGTAGCAACCCGCGAGGGGAAAAACCGTGCCGTCGGGCAGGTTCATTTCGGCCCGAAAACCGCCGCCGGGCCGCAGGTCCATCTCCTCGACTTTCAGCGTAACCGGCCTGGGTGCCCACCATTGCTGGAACAGGGTGACATCGCTCCAGGCTTGCCAGACGAGGTCTACCGGTACGGGAAGCGTGCGGTCAATCACAAGGTCGAGGTTGTTATCATTCGTCGCTGTCATGTCTTTGATCCTGTTTTTGTAATCGTAGAAGAAGGCCGTCCAGCCTGTTGAAACGGTCCTGCCAGATTTTGCGCTGGTCGATGATCCAGCTTTCTGCAGGCACAAGGTTCATGGGCGTAATCTCGCAGGTTCGGACCCGACCCTCTTTCCGGCTGCGGATGAGCCCGCTGTCCTCCAGCACCTTGAGATGCTGCATAAAGGAAGGCAGGGCCATTTCGAACGGGCTTGCCAGTTCGCTCACCGTCAGGGGGCCATCGGCGAGGCGTTGCAACACCGTGCGACGGGTTTTATCCGCCAGCGCCTGAAAAACGATGTCCAGATTTTCTGCATTGTTAGTCATTCACCTAACTAACTGGTGCGGGCTTTCAGTGTCAATCAAAAATTAGGTATATGCCTAACTAATTATGTTGGTGGGGCTCTGGCCTTGAACAACCATTGACCCGCTAGGCCCGGCGGCCTAAGGCTAGGAAGCTCAATGATTGCCACGGGGGGGGACATGGCACCTGACAAATTGGATGTTGACCAAAATGATGTCGAAACCAGGGTGGCGGCATTGCTGCATCAACTGCGCACACCGCTTCTGACCATAAAAAACCTGACGGAGCTGATCGGCGACGGTACTGTGGAAGCCGCAGGCGTCCGGACGGATATTAACCGGCAGGTGGACCGGATTAATGCGGAGCTGGATGCCTTCTGGCACCAGTTCGGGAACAGGGATACGGAACCCGGGAATGATGTTCCCGCCGGGGAGACCGATACCGCCTTCGTGATCCTCTATGTTGATGATGACCAGATTCACCGCGATATCGGATTGCGGCTTCTCGAACAACTTGGTCACAAGGTGGTTGTGTGCGCGGATGGCGTGACGGCGCTTGAGCTTTGTGAAACGCAGGGATTTGACGTTATCTTCCTTGATGAACATGCCCCGGTTATCCGTGGCACTGACTTTGCGCGTGGCTGGGCAAAGGCGGCCGGAGACCGGGACATGCCGTATATGATCGGCATGTCCAATGATCCGCGGGTGGAGAATTTACGCCAGGCGTGCCTTGACGCAGGCATGCAGGATTTCATGGCGAAGCCGGTAACCGGGGTGAAGCTTATGCAGGTTCTTGCAAGGGCGGCAGAGCGGCTGCGGGCAAGTTAGCCTGCGGAAGCTCGAAGCGGGCTGGTGCCGGCATCGCGGGGTTTCATGCGTTTGGCTGCTGGCAGCATGACGATAAATTCTGAGCCGACGCCAGGCTCGCTGGTCGCGCGAATGCTGCCGTCATGGCTTTCGATGATGCGTTTGACCACGCCAGTTCCGACCCCAGACCCCCCCGTGCCGCGATGGCCGGTCTCACCGCTTTGCCAGAGGGTGGCAAGCCGCTCAGCATCCATACCGCTGCCGTTATCGCGGATACGGCACCCGACCTGATCAAGCGTTTTATCATACCATGTTTCGATATTGACCGCGGAACGTGGTTTGTCCAGCGCCTTGAAGGCGTTTGAAAGCAGGTTCGAGAGCATGATGCTTATTTCCTGCTCATATCCGTCTACGGGCGGCAGCGGGTTCAGCGCGGTTTGCACCAGCCCCTCATGTGTCGGAAAGCTGGAGACCACATCTTCAATGGTTTCATTGAGGTTGAAGCGGGTGAGCACTTTCTGGTGCTGGCCCTTGAGCATGCGGGTCATGGTGGTGACAAGGGCGTGGCCCTTCTTCACTTGCTCGAGGATTTTTTCCTCCCGCTCTTCGGGGGAGAAGGCATCTCCGGCCAGCAAAAGCGCCTCGATATTCGAAAACGGTGTTTTAACATCATGATTATATTCATTGAGACGAGAAACCACGGTCAGTGTTTTTTCCGCATCGTTCAGGCTGCTTTCAAGCCGTGCCGTGGTGATGAGGCGATCAAGAGCAGGGGCGACCTCGCCCGCAAACCACGTCATCAGGCGGATATCGTCATAGCTGAATTGTTCGTATTTGCCGGGTGTACCAAGGGTGATGGTCCCTATCTGCTGCCCGGCATGCATGATCGGTACACACGCACTGATCCGATGTACGGCAAAGGCGCGTTTCAGCGAGGCAGGCGCTTCATCGTAAAATAGCGTGCCGGGAGTATCACCGATCTGTTCGAGGAAGGCCAAGCCCTCTTTCGGTGCAGGGTACAGCATGGGGTTTTGGCCTTGGAAGCGCACATATCCATCGCCGGTGTCGCCACCGAGTGTCTCTGCCTTTAAATCGATATGATAATCCGAAACACGGATCAGCTTGAGAAAAACCTCATCGGTCAGGGCACGAAGTGCTGCCGGGGTTGAGCAATCTTTCAGGCCCGTAAGCACCCAGTGGGTGACAAAGTCGTAATGGTAAGGTGGTTTCAGGAAATAGCGTTCGCGCAAGGCACAGATGCGCGCAACCAGCCACGGATAACTCTCCAGCGCCGCGAACAGGGCTACCATGCGTATCAGGACCGTCTCAGTGCTTGTGAAGGCGGCCTGCGCAACAGCAACTTCAAGACCAGCAAACAGGGTAGCCAGAACGACGAGCGCTAGCGCTTTGGTCAGGCCGCTGTTGATTGCAAAACCAAGATTGATGACGTGGTGGCGCAGCAGGGCATACGCGAGGATTGATAGCCCCAGAATATTTCCTGCCATACCGAAGAGCTTGGAATATTCAAAACTGGTAATGCCGAGCGCAGTGCCAACCACGATCGCGGCCATTAACCAGCGGATACGTTGCTTCTCCCGGAAGATCGCGGTTTGCAGAGCCCTGATCGTCAAGGCAAGGCTGACAAGCGCCGCGACAACAAAATTCGCCTCGTGAATATGAGAAAGGGTGTCTGCGGCTGTCGTGAAACCTGTGGTTCCCGGCACCAACGTGCTCTGGAAGAAGGCAAGGTTGGTAATATAAAGCAAGGTGCTGGCAAGCGCGGACGAACCAATGGCGAGTTTCAACAGGCGGTCCATGCGGGCACGGGTGATGTATGCGAAAAACAGCATCATGCAAGGAGCAATGAAAAACATGCCAAAGCGCAGCAGGTGGAACCATGGCGCCAACTGGTTGGCATCCGCGATGCTGGACGCGAGGTAGAGGTTCAGGGACCAGACGCCAAAACAAACCCAGAGAAGCGCAAAGGCCAGCGCAGCGCGATTTTTCCCCGACGTCCGAAGGACATAAAATGCGACGGCGATGTCGATCAATGCGACAATCAAATAGCCTGTCATCCTTACGTCCCTTTGTGTTCTAACCCTGAATACATATTATAGGTCTAATAAGTCACCAAAGGCTTAATAGCGCAGCTCCGTGCCTGTATCACGTGTTTTTTTGCACGCATAGGAAATGCGGTGGGATGCCGGAGCCTCGAAAGGCCCCGGCGTTTTGTAATTTTAACACAACCCAAAGCGTCGCAGCGTTTTATATTTGGGGTCAGTCGCCACGAGCTTGCGTGCCTTGTTCAGGTTGCAAGCCATCAGGACAACATCGAAATCGAGCGCCAGCGAGCGCTTGACGCTGGAGATGGGTTCAAATTGCATACCTCGGTAGAAGTCAATCTGTGTCGCCCGCGGGGAGGTCACGATATAATCGGCTCCGATCTCGAGCGCTTTGTCGAAAACATTCTTGAAAAGCTTGAATTTCAGGCGCAGCGCCTTGTGCTGGAACGTCGGGTGCACGACAAATTTGTTGGACTCGACCACGGCACTTTCCAGCCCGAGATGTGCCTCCATCTCCTCCGGGAATAGCTCCTGGGCCGGTATGCCCAAGTGTGGCTTCAGGGGTTCGTAGACACACGCACGGATGGAACCCGCTGCCATGCCTTCAATATATTCAATAAAGGAGTGACAGTTGGGCGCCATATCATAGGGGTCGGAAAACGCGCCATTGCTGTTTTCCTTGATGGAGGCCTTGTCCAGATATGCGGTGTAGCGCAGTTCAAAGATCTCCTGCGCGGCGGATTTAGGTTGTTGACTGGTAATCATGGAAATCTCCCATTGCAGCTATTGAAAATGTGAACCGAGGACGAACTTTCGTCCGGCAGCCATTTTAAGCTGTAGAGAAACTCATGGTTACAGTAATGCTCTTATTAGCCGTATTTTTTATCAAATTGGATAGAATTAGGCATGCGGAGCAGGGAGTTAGGCATGGTAAACGCTTGGCGACACACTAAGTGCCACCAAGCCGGGAAATTTCAGATTCCGAGTCGTTTGTCGGTTGAATCGGCAATTCTAGTGTTGTGTATCCGCTTCCATACCGGCCATGCGAGACGTTTCTCGCTTGAAGAAGAAGAGTGAGGCAAGGAGGCCGGTAAGCGGTATCAGGGACAGATAAAAAGCCGTGCTGCCGCCCATTTCACCAAATACCGTGCCGGTAATGATCGAGCCTGTTGTACCGCCGAGCGCGGAGAAAATAACGATCAGGCCGGTCATTTCCGAATGCTGGTATTTAGGGAGTGCACTCAAAACAGCGGAATTGATCGCCGGATAAATGGGCGCAAGAAACAATCCGATGAGAGGGAAAATATAAGAAGCGGCAGGGGCATCGAGCCACGTCACATTGGGATTATGTGCGATGTTTTCTGCCATGGGCAAGCTAATAAGGATGAGGGCGCCAACTGCCAGGACGCAGACATTCAAAACGGGGTACCAGTCAAACCGCGCCATAACCATACCGGCGCTCAGGCGTCCGATAGCGAGGGTGGCGGCGAAAATACTGGTGGCCTGAATGCTCATGCTTTCGGGCAGCATCAGCACTTCATTGTTGAACGTCGGCAGCCACGTACCGATGCCCTGCTCGATCAGCACATATAGAAAAGCTGAAACCACAAAGATATATCCAATGGGACGAATGACCAGCCGCATCATGTCCATGAAATCCTGTCCTATCGTGCTGCCCTCATGGTGGGCTTCACTTTCGTCCAGCGGTGTGAAGTAAATAATAAGGATGCTGAGTGCCGTGAGCGCGGCCAGCAACCAGTATACGTTCAGCCAGTTCTGGGACTTTGGCATGCCGTCTTCGACAAAATAGCTGAAGAGGCCATAGCCAACCAGCACGCCAGTCATGAAAATTCCTTCAAGCGTGTTCATGAAGCTGGCGTGTTCCTTCCGGCCGTGGGTGATCAGTCCCACGGTGGAATAAACCGAGACCTTAACAAGCGCGAAGGAAACACCAACAGTAAGGAACAGGAGTTTGGTGGTCAGGAACGCGGGCACCAGCGGCATGGCAAGGCAGGCGAAGGTGACAAGTAAAAGTCCTGTCATCATGGCGTTGCGAAAACCGAAACGCGGCAGGAACGAGGCCACAAGGAAAGACACTATGGCAATTGGCAGGTCCTTGAAACCTTCCAGCACGCTGGCGTCGGCGTGGCTCAGGTCGTAGTTTTTTATGACCTGCAGGATCACTGTGCCAACACTGTTGAGCAGGATGGCAAATACAAAATAAATCAGAAACAACGAAAACTTGATGCGCCAGTTGCCCATGGAACCTCCCTAAACTTCCCCTTGCTTGTCTCATGCCTACTTCCCGTCAGCAACGAAACAAGCACGCAGTACCGCTTTACTGGCCTGCTTGCAGAAATGACCATATCAGTATTGCAATCGATTGCAAAGAGGATATTATAACGGTGATTCTAAGGGTCGGAATAGGGAAGAGAGTAACTGTGAGTTCTGCCGAAAAACGTGCCAAGTCTGCGCCGCGGTTCAAAGCTGACCCGTGGTGTTTGATCGAAGAAGGTTTCTCAAGGGAAACCCAGTCGGTGTCCGAGACACTGTTCGCGCAGGCGAACGGGTATCTTGGCACCCGTGGCACTTTTGAGGATGCCGTGGAGCGTGGTGTATCTTCCGTTGAAGGTACATTCCTCAATGGCGTGTATCTGCGCGAGGAAATTCACTATGATGAAAGCGCCTACGGCTTTGCGACCCACAATAATAAAATGATCCTTGTGCCGGACGGCAAGGCGTTCCGCCTGACTGCCGAAGGCGAGGAGTTGACGCAGGGCGAAAGCGAGCTTGAAGCGCAGGCCCGTTCGCTTGACATGAAAACTGGCTTGCTGGAGCGCAGCAGCCTGTGGCGGCCAAAAGCCGGTGGTACACTTGAAGTGAAGGTGCGCCGCTTTGTTTCCATGGCGCGCCCTGGTCTGATGGCTATTGAATATAGCCTTGTCTCGCACGGCTTTGAAGGTGGTGTTGTGCTTGAGACCGGGCTTGACGCCGGTTATGGCGGCACCAATCGCGGCGGTGATCCGCGTGCGGGGGCGCTTTCGATCCGCGATTGCCTTGAGGGGGCACAGGCTGACCGTACGGCTGATGTTCAGTATGTCGGCCATAAAGTGCACGGCAGCGAACATTTGGTCGGTGCGGCCTATTGTCTTGATGGTGTTGGCGGCAAGGCGGCTACTCACGCGGTGCAGGGCGCCCAGTGGCGGGAACACTTGTCATTTTCGCTTGGCAAGGGCGACAGTGTCACCTTGATAAAATATGTAGGCTACTGCGACGGTCCATTCTCTGACGCCAAGGACCTGAAAGCGCGTCTTCAGGCTGATATAAGTGACGCGAGGGCGTTGGGTTTTGACGCACTGCTTGATGAGCATAAACGTGTATTCGCCGATTTCTGGGCAGCGGCCGACATTCAGGTCGACGCCGGTGCCGAGGTTCAGCAGGGTGTGCGCTTCAATCTTTTCCATTTGTTCCAGAGCGCGGGTAAAGACGGCAATCGTGCGCTTTCCGCCAAGGGGCTGACCGGCGCGGGTTATGACGGCCATTATTTCTGGGACACCGAAATTTACGCGGTGCCGTTTTTCGTATTCTCGCGGCCTGAGGTCGCGCTGGCGCTTCTGGAGTATCGGATATCGACCCTCGATAAAGCGCGGGAGCGCGCCCGTACCATGGCGCACAAGCGCGGGGCCCTGTTCCCGTGGCGCACCATTGGCGGTGAGGAATGCTCCAGCTACTTTCCGGCGGGCACCGGCCAGTATCATATCAATGCTGCCGTTGCATATGCCGCCATTCAGTATGTTGCTGTAACTGGCGACGAAGGTTTCTGGCAGTCGGGTGGCGCGGAGCTGCTGTTTGAGACCGCGCGCATCTGGATGGACCTTGGCCATTTCAACGCCCGCAAGGGTGGCCGGTTCTGCATCACCGAGGTCACCGGCCCGGACGAATATACAGCGATGGCCGACAACAACCTCTATACCAACGCCATGGCGCAGCATCATTTGCGGGAAGCGGCAGCTTTGGCTGCGGATCTCAAGGCCAGGACGCCGGAGGTTTTCGCTTCCGTTTGCGCGGAGATTGATCTGGACGAGGAAGAGTTCACCTCCTGGAGTGACGCAGCTGAGCGGATGTACCTGCCATATGATGAAGAGCGCGGCATTTATGAGCAGTGCGACGGTTTTCTCGATAAACCCGAATGGGATTTTGAAAACACACCGGCGGAGAATTATCCGCTTCTGCTGCACTATCACCCGCTCGTCATTTATCGCCATCAGGTGTTGAAGCAGCCGGACGTGGTGTTGGCGCAGACCTTGCTCAGCGACCGGTTCAGCCGCGAAGACAAAATGCGTAACCTTGCCTACTATGAACCACGTACCACGCACGACAGCACCTTGTCGGTATGTATCTATGCGGTGGCAAATGCCGAAGTGGGCGACAAGGCTAAAGCGCTCGAGTTCTTCGAGGAAACTTACCGGATGGACATCGATAACCGTCACGGCAATACCCATTACGGGGTGCATATGGCCTGTATGGCGGGCTCGTGGATGAGTATGACATACGGATTTGCCGGGATGCGCTTTGCCCACGGCACACTTTCCTTTGCGCCTTATCTGCCCGACGGGTGGAACGGGTACAAATTCATGGTCACGGTACGGGGTCGCCGCCTTGGCGTGAGTGTCGCGGCCGAGGGCACGCGCTATGAATTGCTGTCCGGCGAAAATTTCAGTTTTGAGCATTGCGGGCAGGCGGTTACGCTCGGGTATGGTGAAAGCCAGACCCTGACAGCATAACAAGACCGTGGCAGCGCAAAAATTGCTGTCCGCCAGTTAGTGAGGGAACTCATGGCCTTTAAAGCCTGCATCTTCGATCTCGATGGTGTCATCACCGACACCGCACATTTCCATTTCCTTGCGTGGCAACGGTTGGCGCATTCGCTGGGTATTGCATTTGATCACGCCGACAATGACCAACTCAAGGGCGTGGGGCGTATGCAATCGCTTGAGTATATTCTCGCGAAATCAAGCAGGGCATACTCCGAAGCGGAAAAAGAGACGCTCGCGCACCAGAAAAACGAGGATTATAAAACCCTGATCCAGGAAATTTCGCCCGCCGATATGCTGCCTGGCATCCTACCGGCTTTTGACTGGTTGAAGGCGAGAGGGTGGAAAATTGGCCTCGCGTCCGCCAGCCGCAACGCCCCGGTGGTGATAGAGGGGCTTGGTATCGCGAAGGTGTTTGACTATGTCGCCGACGCGGGTGCAATCCCGAACGGCAAACCTGCGCCTGACATCTTTTTGGATGTTGCCAATGCCTTTGGCCTTGAAGGCGGTGAGTGTTTGGGGGTTGAGGATGCAGCGGCGGGGGTCACGGCGATCAAGGCGGCGGGCATGACAGCGATCGGGATCGGCGACGCGTATGTCCTGGCACATGCAGACATCATCCTGCCGCAAACAGGCATTCTGGTCAGCGAAGGTTTTGAAAAAGTGGCCGGTTAGGCCTTGCCACAACTTTCGCGCACGACAAGCTCCACCGGCATGGCCACATGGTCGACCGTTTTGCCGCGAATGATATCCAGAAGGTTGCGCACCAGTAATTTGCCGCCAAGACGAATGTCCTGCCGTACTGTCGTGATGCCAGGCGTGGCAAACACGGCCAGCGGGTTATCATCAAAACCGACGATCGCAACCTCTTCGGGTACCTTTACATCGGCTTCGGACAGGCGTTTCATCACGCCGAGGACAATATTATCGCTGACCGCGAAGATAGCGTCACACTTGAAGGTTGGATCAAGGATGACGTGACCGGTTTTCATATAGCCGTCTGAACGGGAAAAATCTGTCGGGATGACAAGGTTGGCGTCGAATGGGATGCCCGCCGCGCGGAGCGCATCGCAGTATCCATCCAGCCGGTGTTCCATTTCGGGGTGACGCGCGTCGCCCATGAACGCAATGCGCTTGCGGCCGTTGCGGACCAGAAGGGACACGGCCTCAAAGGCACCAGTGCGGTTGTCACTTCCAACCGTCAGGTAATCATGCTCGGGCATTTCAGCGCCCCACACGATAAATGGCCGCCCGCTTTCCGCCAGCCGGTCCAGCCGGGGGTCATTGCGGCCCTGACCAATGATGATCAGGCCGTCGGCGCGTTTGCTGTCGATATAATAATCGGCCAAGTCATCAATATCATGCGGGTTGGTTGAAAGCAGCAGGTCATAGCCGTGATGCGCTGCTTCATCTGCGATGCTGCCAAGCAATACCATAAGGAAGGCGTCGGAGACTTCGTGGCCCCACTCCTTGTCGACAAGTAACACGACGGCAATGGTGTGGGTCTTTTGAGTGCGGAAATTCCGCGCAGCTGTATTGATCTTGTAATTGTGCTCACGTGCGATCGCCTGGATACGCGCTCGCGTCTCCTTGTTAATAAGTTCGCTATTCTTCAGCGCGCGCGAGACCGTTGCCTCGGACACGCCGGCGAGCTCAGCAATGTCTGCCATGGTCAGATTTTTGCTTTTTGTCATAGGCTTTTACTACATGCTGATCAGCCGTCTTGTCGAGAATTATTACAATTTCATGCAATCGATTGAAATTTTATATTGCAATCGATTGCAAAGAGGCGTAGCTATAATACATCACCGCTTTCACGCGCGATTCGTAATGTAATATTTTCCGGTTTCTGCCCGAGAGGTCAGGCAGCAATCGGTAGACAGGTCAAACAAGCCGTGGCGTGTGCAGCAGAATGAAAAGTAAGGCGTGGGAGGGCCAAACAGATGCGTTTTACACACAATAGATTAAAATCCACGACCGCGATTGCGGCAATACTTGCCATGACGGCGACGTCCGTGTCCGCACAAGACACCGATGCAGCAGCCGATGAAAGCATGGATACGTTCGAAGAAATTGTTGTCCTTGGTACCCCGGGTGGTGCCGGTGTTAAAAAACAGGACGCCAGCTTCGCCATCACCACCATGAATGCAGACACCATTGGCCTTGCCGGCCCTAAAAGCACGGCAGAGCTTTTGACGCTCGTACCGGGCGTATGGGCGGAGAGCTCAGGCGGGGTTGCCGGTGCAAACATTGACGTGCGCGGTTTGCCGGGTGGCGGCGACGCACCATTTGTAACCATGTCGATCAACGGCGCGCCGATCTACGGCACAGAAATGCTGTCGTTCTTCGAACAAAGCTCGATCTTCCGGATTGATGAAACCGTGCGGGCTGCAGAAGCCTTGCGCGGCGGACCAAACGCCGTCTTCTCGAATGGTGAACCGGGCGTAACCCTGAACTTCAACCTGAAAAAAGGCGGCCCTGAAACGGAAGGCCGGGTGAAGTACACCACGTCCGACTATGACACACAGCGTGTTGATGCTGTGCTGTCGGGGCCACTGACCGATGACCTTTATTATATGGTCGGCGGTTATGTACGCAGTTCATCGGGCATCCGGGATGCGGAGTTCAATTCCGAAAAGGGTCATCAGGTAACCGCACAGATTACCAAAGAGTTTGATAACGGCGAGATCAACGTCTTTACCCGTATCACTGATGATCACGGCATGTGGTACCTGCCGCAAGCGTTGAATTCTGGTAATGATCTTGGCACTTTCTCGCAGCTTGGCACGGCGACACGCTATCGCACGCTGCAGATCAACGCCAACGGTGACACCGAGCAGTTCGACTTTGCCGATGGTCGCGGTTGGGACGGCAGCGTTTCCGGCCTGACAGCTGATTTTGACCTGGGTGACGGTTGGCACATTCGTGACAACATGTCCTACACAAAGGGTGACGCGGATACATACGGCTTTGTGCCGGATGGTGGTGCCATTCAGGCAGGCGACCTTGGTCTTGCATCCGTCTCTACCCAAGGCGGTGAAAGCCTTGGCGACGACGAATATGTGCAGAATTACGGCCACTGGGTTGTTCAAAAAGACCTTGAGAGCTTTACCAATGACCTCAGCATCAACAAGATGATGGGCGATCATGATGTCACGTTCGGTTACTATAAAGCGATCTGGTCATCAGACGACTTCTGGACGATTGGTAACTTTACGCCAGTTCACAATGTCGCCAACGGTGATTTCCTTGAGGATAGCATCGAGTGTTCCGATCTTGCCGACGCAGGTTCGGGTTCCGGTTGCTGGGCTTACGGTATCCAGTCCTCTGGTGACGCGACAGCTGATGCCTTTTATGCAGCTGACAGCTGGCAAGTGAATGACGCGCTGCGCATCGACGTTGGTGTACGCCACGAATGGCTGGATATTGACTATATCCTCGACGCCGGCCCAGGTTATCCTGATGGCGTGCGCGATATGGCCACTAACCTGAAAGACAAGGCATGGTCCTACACCGGCGCCATCAACTATGACTTCAGCGATGATCTTGGCGTGTTTGCCCGCTACTCCAAAGGCTCCTTGTTCCCGCACTTTGATGATGTTCGTGAGAACAACCTCAACGTGAACGGCGTGAAGCAGCTTGAGGGTGGGGTGAAATATTCCAGCGATTATGTTGGCCTGTTCGCAACTGTCTTTTACAACAAAAACGACAGCTTCTCGAGCACGGTAGGTAGCGATATCGCCGCCGCCGCGTTCAAGACCCGCGCCCTTGGCGTGGAGCTTGATGGTCACTTCACTTATGAGGCCTTCAACCTCTCGTTCATCGGTACATTGCAGGATGCTGAGATTACCGAATCCACAACGGCATCCGATGTCGGCAACACCGTTCTTCGTCAGCCAAAATGGCAGGTTCGTCTCGCGCCAAGCTATGACATTCCTGTTGGCAGTGCGACAGCAACCCTATACGGCGCTGTCAGCCTGATTGGCGACCGCTGGGGCGACAATGCCAACACCAACAAGCTGGAAGGCTATGAGAAGGTTGATCTGGGCGTACAGGTACGCATGGAATCAGGGCTCTTCTTCCAGGTTCATGCTGACAACCTGACAAACAGCCATGGTTTGACCGAAAGCGATCCGCGTTCCGCCGCGGCGCCAAACGGTCGTGCAATCCTTGGTCGTTCATTCAAGTTCAGTGTTGGTTACGACTTCTAGGTTCTGAGTATCCGGCGCGCGCCTCTGGTTTCGGGCGCGCGCCACTCCCCAATGGTTTCCCACCCGAGTATTTTGGGGCCTGACGCTGCGTTCTCTCCTGGATGCAGCGTCTTTTTTATTGTCTGCTCATGGCACCGCTATACCTGCGCGCAAAAGCATGTCATAGGGTCCATTGTACTGCGCCAGCCCGCGCTTGTGTGAGTAACAGTAATGAATGTCAGAGAGCTTGAAAAACTTTACCCCGGTGCGGCCACTTTTCATTTTGGCGACAATGAGGCGCTCTGCCGCGAACTGACGGAGCTTGTGCGGTCTGGTCGGAAAACTGCGACCTGTGAAGCGCTGGATGCATTCTTTGAAACCGGCGCCGCACTGCCCGAAGAGGGTCGTAAGGATATTGTTCTCAACTGGGATGACAGCCCGGCTCTTGTCATTGAGACAATCAGTGTCGAGTGGGTCCGTTTCTGCGACGTGGGCGAAAAGTTTGCGCTCGCGGAAGGCGAAGATGACAGCCTTGAAGGCTGGCGAGAGGGCCACAAGCGCTATTTTGAGCGCAACGGCAACTTCTCTCCCAGTATGGTTCTGGTGTGCGAACGGTTTAAACTGGTCCGGGATCTGGCGAAAGGCTAGTGCTGTCGCTTAGACAGTACCGCAGACGTGAAGTTCGCCCTCACGCCTGCGGGCGGTTAACGCCAACGCTTTAGTGCTGGTGCTTCTGCTGCCAGGCTTCGACCTCTTTTTCGGCCGCTTCACGGGTTTTGCCGTAGCGTTCCTGAATAAGGCCCGCGAGCTTGGTGGCGTCACCCTCGATTTGGTCAATCTCATCATCGGTCAGCTTGCCCCATTGCTTCTGGGCATCGCCTTTCAGTTGCTTCCACTTACCTTTGATAATGTCCTTGTTCATCATGTATCTCCCGATCTGAGGTTAGACCTTGACTGCAATGCGACCAGTCAAGGTCTTGCAAATCATGCATCGGAAGGTATCAGAGTTGAATTCGGGATTATTGCCCGCAGATAAAGAAGCCGTAAAATGAGGCCTACCCGGCGAGGTCTGTCAGGATCTGGTGCCACATCTGCAGTGCCCCTGAAAGACTTTCAACCGGCACTCGTTCATTAAGGCCGTGGGCAAACTCATCCTCCGCTTTCATGAAAATGCCTGTCAGGGTGTAGCTGGGAATGCCTGCCGCACGAAAGTGCAGGGCGTCCGAGGCACCAGACGCCATGTGCGGAATAACAGGGATGCCAGCATATCGATTGTGCACGGCTCGCTCGATTGTGCTGAAAACGTCAGAACGCAGGGGCGACGCATCGCTCTCATCCGGTGTGTCAAGGACACGCCAGCGCAGGGCATCGTTCGCGACCACGGACTTCAAGGTTTCAAGCGTGGCGTCTACACCGACACCTGGGAAAATGCGGCAATTGACCGTAGCTGTCGCCGACTGAGGCAAGGCGTTTTCGGCGTGTCCACCCGCAAGCATGGTCGCGACACAAGTTGTCCCCGTGGAACCAACATACTCTGACTGTTCGCGCAGAACGGCTGCGGCATCAAGGTCAGCCGGATCATCCGCAAAGCGCGCCATTGCGTCGCCGACCTTACCACCGATAAGCGGGGCGGATTTCGCGAAATAGCTTCGTGTCAGGTCACTATACATGATGGGAAATTCAAACGCGTCCAGCTTCACAAGCGCCTGGGCGAGGTCGTAGATCGCGTTGTCGCGCCGGGGTAGAGAGCTGTGTCCGCCCGGGTTGGTGGCCGTAACGGTAAAGGATGCGTAGGTCTTCTCGGCGCTGTCGACCGTGAAGGACACGGCCTTTCCGCCTTTGTCCAGCAAGCCGCCGCCACCGTCGGCGACGAGGGCAAATTCCGCATCGATCAGGTCACGGTATTTCTTGGCCAACAGTTTCGTGCTGGTCATGCTGGTTTCTTCATCGCCCGAGAATGCAATGACCAAGTCCCGGTTGGGTACAAAGCCTTCGGCTTTGAGCCGAAGGAATGTCGCGGACAAGGTGGCAACGGCAAACTTGTTGTCGGATACTCCGCGCCCGAAGAAATAGCCGCTTTCCTCGACAAGTGTATAGGGGTCACGCTCCCAGTCTTCCGGGTTGGCCTGCACCACATCGAGGTGCGCGGACAAGAGGATCGGCTTTTTCCCCGAGCTATCATTGCCGCGGTACCGAATGATCATCGCCATGGTATCGCCAACCGGAATCAGTTTTACATCCTCACGGGCAAAACCACCCTGGAGAAACAGCTCTTCCAAATAATGCGCCAGCTTGGGCACCATGTGGTAACCCTCCACCGTTCGCATGGCGATGCTGTCACGTAATATGGTGTGTGCTTTGTCACGGAAGGGCACGTCATCAGCCCACACTGTGGGCATGGATAAAGCCACCATTGTCGCGGCTATAATATTTGTCGTAAATCTCATTGGTCTGCTCCCCCTGTTGCGGTGCCATGTTTTTCCGACTTGATAATCCGGCCGCCTTTCATGACAGCATCAATATGTTCCAAGAGGCTGATATCCTTTAGCGGATCGCCCTTCACCGCGACCATGTCGGCGAATTTCCCGGCCTCGATCGAGCCGACGTCTGCCTCCCAGCCAAGAAGTTGGGCGGGCGACAGGGTCGCAGACTGGATCGCTTCCATTTCGCTCATGCCGTATCGCACCATATACACAAATTGTTTGCCGTTATCACCATGCGGATAGACGCCACTATCGGTGCCATACGCAATACGCACACCGGCGGCGTGCGCCTTGCGGAAGCCTTCGCGCTGGCGCTCGGTCGTTGCTTCGTTTTTGGCGAGGATTTCATCACCCCAGCCATCGGCGCGTCCGACGGCATCGATATAGTCACCGTTATAGATATCGGCCACGAGCCAGGTGCCGTGTTTTTTCATCAGAGCAATGCCTTCATCGTCGATCAGAGAGCCATGCTCAATCGAGCGCACGCCCGCGCGCACTGCCGCTTTGATGCCCTTGGCCCCATGAGCGTGCGAGGTGACATACACATTATAGTTGGCCGCCTCCGTGACCGCTGCGTGTATTTCTTCTTCGCTCAGTTCCTGCGCGCCGACGTGGGTGCCGCTTGTCAGAACCGCACCGGTGGCCAGCGTTTTGATAAAGGTGGCCCCATGCTGGATCAGGGTACGTACACGTTCGCGCACTTCCGACGCGGAGCGTACAACGCCAAAGTGTAGATCCTTGGGGATCTCCACGTCGAATGCTTGTCCGGTGACATCGCCCGCACCACCCGGCACGGTGATATAGGCACCAACAACCGCCATGCGTGGCCCTTCTATAATACCCGAGTTGATCGCATCCCTGAGCGCTACATCATTAAAGGCGCGCCATGCGCCTACATCACGAACGGTGGTGAAACCAGCCCTTAGGGTTTGGCGCGCGTGCTTCACACCTTGCAACACCGATTCCGCTGCTGTGAATTCAAGCGGGGCGAGCACATTGGCGCTCTGGCCGCTGTCGGCCAGATGCGTGTGCATGTCCATCAGGCCTGGCATTACCGTGAGGCCAGACCAGTCGATAAGTGTGGCACCTTCCGGCATCGCGCCAGGCGCCCACGACGTTACTTTGGCAATACGCTCGCCTTCAATCTGGATCATCTGGTCTTTGAGCACCTTGCCGTTAACCACATCCACCAGCGCGCCTGCGTGCACAATTGTAACCGGTTTGACCGGACTGGTGGTGTTATCAGCAAAAGCCGGAACAGCGAGGAAAAGCGTGAGAAGGCAGGCGTAAAGTCGGCGCATAATAAATCTCTAAATCTTTCTGAGGCCTCTCTGGAGGCGGTATTTTTGAAAAAGCACGGCGCTCTGAGGCGCCGCGCATGTTTTTTCAGTGCCTAGAAGCGCTGGCCAAAACGAATACCAAACCGCCGCGGTCGATTGGTATAGATCGGGAGGTCGATAAAATTGTCCTGGCTGGCAAATATGACTGCCCGCTCGTCGGTGATATTGTCTGCGAACAATTCCGCTGTCCAGCCATCACCTTCAATGCCAATCGCGGCATTCAATAGGTCATAGGACGGTTGCAGGATACGGCCCGATACATCCAGATTGTTCCAGTTCTCTCCGGTGTGAGACCAGGCGCCCTGAACATAGGCTGGTAAGTCGCCGATGTTGAAACCATAGCGCGCCGTGGCTGTCAGTTTCAGTTTAGGCACAAACGGCATGCGCGTACCTGATGGTGCCGTTACTTCACCGGCTGCCCGGGCGTCGTCATCCTGATAATAGTCTTCTTTCAGTTTGGCGTCGTTATAACTGCCGGATAACGATACGGTAAGTTGCTCGGTTGCAGCAAACACCGCGTCGAATTCCACACCTTTTGTTCGCGCCTGGCCGACATTGGTGATCAACGTCAGAGGCGAGATGGAATAGTCCAGGAAGCTGTACTGGAAGTTTTTCCAATCCAGCAGGTAGACGGCGCCGTTGAACCTGAGCCGCCGGTCGAAGAACGATGTTTTCCAACCCAGTTCATAATTATAGACGAAGTCCTGCTCATAAGCGGGTGCCACCACGCCGGTAAGCGCCCGGTTTACGCCACCGGGGCGGAAGCCCTTTGAATAGGTGGCATAGATCATTTTATCGTCGTCTATTTTATAGGAAAGATTGAACTTGTAGGTCGAGCCATTGTCCTTGGTTTCCTTATCGAGGTTAGGGTTATCAAGGCAGGGCCGGGCCGAACAATAGGTTGATGACGCGGTACCGTAATAGCCGATCAACGAGTTCCTCAGTTTATAGACCCGCAGCCCGGCCGTTGCGGTCAAAGCTTCGGTGATGTCATAGGAAACTTCGCCAAAGAGGGCCCGGTCCTTGTCTTTGCGCACCTGCTTGGTGATCCAGACCAGGGGTTCACCGGGCACGGGCGAATAATCCTCACCCGTTGGGACATCGGGCGCCACCCAGCGCAGGTCGAAGTCGTGCTTCTGATCCTGATAGAAAGCGCCAGCGATCCAGCGTAGCCGGCTGTCTGCGGAAGACGATAGCCTGAGTTCGTGGCTCTGGCGGGTAAACTTCTCATCCCCGGTAATATGCTGGGTGGGGTCGGCACAACCACCTAACTCGTCGTAATACAGGCAGTCGTAGCCATAATCGGCAAGCAGTCCCTCCCAATACTCGGCATACCAGCTATAATCGGTTGAACTGTCATTGCTGCGGTCCAGATAGGCACCGGCATAAACGACATCGATATCGCCGATCTTGCCATTGACGGTCAGTGTGCCCTGCACCCATTCGTCATTGGCGAATTCATCCCCGAAGGTGCGGTATTTCAGGTCTCCCAGGTCGTCCGGCCGGTGGGCCCATACACCCGTCGACTTCTGGTTCTGGTACGTTACGCCGGGCGTGACGGTCCAGCTGTCGTTCAGGTCAACCTTCAGGGCGGCACGCATGCCAGCGGTACGAACATCGTTGAAATCTTCCTCGACATAGTCCGAGTTGTCGATTTCGATCCCCGAAGCGGCGTAGTGGCGCTCGCCGTATATGTTATCGATATACCCGCCTTCCTCTTCGTACCAGCCAACAACCCTGAGAGCTGCCTTGTCGGAAATGGGGAAGTTGGCAAAGGCTTCTGCGCTGAAGCCCATTTCGCCATGTTCAACCTGATTGACACTGACATCATACCCGCCAGCAAAGCCCGATGGGTCGGGCTGGTTGGTAATGATGCGCATGGTACCGGCCTGGCTGCTTGACCCAAACAATGTGCCTTGTGGCCCTGCCAGTGTTTCGATGCGCGCGACGTCATAGATGTGTACATCAAGCACATTGTTGATAGTGGTGATTGGTTGCTCATCCAGATAGACGGCCACACTTGGCTGCGAGCCGGAGTGAACCCCGTCACCGCCAGACGAGATGCCGCGCATGTAAACCTGAGCTAGCCCCGGAGCGAACGATACATATGATACCGTTGGCAGGAAATTGATGTAATCGTCAAAACCCTTGATGTTGAGATCTTCAAGCGATTTGGATGTAAGCGCTTGTACGGCCACGGGCACATCTTGCAGGTTGCTGGCCCGTTTCGTAGCCGTAACAACAATTTCCTCAAGCGCGAAATCGTCTGTATCTGCGGCCTTGGTTGCGTGCAATGGGATCATCGTTGAAGCCATCAGGGCCGCGAGGCCCGCTTTGGCTGTTCGGCTACCCGTTAGGGTCGGCCCCTTGTTCTTGTCATCGGTGTAGCGCATAGTCTCCTCCTTTTTTGCCATTAAGGTCAGTTCGGCTGACCCACAGCCCCCACGTTACTCAACCGGATAGCGCTCCAGCACTTCCGGCCCGAGTGCCTCCGTCAAAGGCGCCAGATGCGGTAGAAAATGGCGCCAGTGTTCTACCGCGTCCTTGAACACGGGTTTGCGCACCTGCTCGCTGCTGGCGGTTTTCACCGCACGGTCGTTTTTGTAAAATTCCAGGCAGTTCTGCTCGAATGGCAGGTCGCAATATTCAAGCAGCCGGCGAACTTCATTCTCAAAATCGTCCACCAGCGTTTCGTACTGGACGCGATGCACCCGGCCGGGCAGCGCGGTGTCAAAATGATCCATCAGTTCGACGTAACTGCGGTAATAGCGCCCGATATCGGACAGGCTGTAACTGAAGCGTTGCCCCCGCGCGAAATACTGCTTGAAACCGGAGAAACAGCAAGCGAGCGGATGCCGTCTTGCGTCGATGATGCGTGCGTTTGGCAGCATTAGGTGAATAAGCCCGATGTGCTCAAAATTATTGGGCATTTTATCAATGAAATAGGGCATGCCACTGCGGTAACGAAGCGTGCGCTCCAGATATTCCTCGCCCAGCTCACGAAACGCGTCCACGCTCATGTGGCCAAGTATTTCAGGGTACTGTGTTTCATCATTCGGCCGTTTCTTGCCGCCAAGCCGTTTGGCAAGATTGATGATATCAGGCAACTCCTGCGTGCCTTCCACCTCGCTGTGACTGGCCAGAATTTGCTCCAGTAATGTTGAGCCCGCCCGGGGTAATCCAACAATGAAGATGGGGTCGGGTGCGTCAGATCCGTACCCGCAGCGCGCCTCAAAAAAGTTTTCGTCCATCAATTTGATGCTGCGTTTTATCTTCTTGTCTTGCTCGTCGGCGCTATAGAGGGACTGACGGCGGCGCACTTCGTTGCCCTCCGCATAATGTTTGAAAGCCCGGTCGTAGTCGTCGCGATCTTCCAGGGCCTTGGCAAGGGCGAAGCTAAGTTGCGCGGCGTCTTCCGGCGTGAGGGCAGGGCGCTTGAGCGCGGCCTGCATGTGAGCCACTTCTTCATCGGTCAGCGTTACAGTCTTGAGATTGGCAAGCGACCAGTAAGCCTCGCCCAGTTCGGGCGCCTGTTTGATGGCGGTACGGTAGGCCGTGATGGCGTCTGACTGCCGGCCAACGGTTTTCAGCGCATGGCCGTAACTCAGGTACACGCGCGGCTGATGAGGGACGTCGCCCAGCAGTTTTTCGTATATCTGGATTGCGGGCTCAAATTGGCCCAGCCGCACATAAGATGCAGCTTTCAAGACATAATAATTCGGGTTGTCTCCGTCGCTTTCCAATAGCCGGTCTATCTCGGTGATCGCTTGCTCGAACTTGCTCTGCCGTGTGAGAACAAAGGCATAATTGTAGCGAGCGAAGCTGAAGTCAGGCGCTAGCTCAAGGCAGCGGGCCAACAGGTTTTCTGCATCGCCAAATTGACCGACCTTGATACCAATTTCAGCGAGGAGCCGGATGGCGGTTACATCCGTGGGGTGGCGCTTCAGATAGGCGCGACAGACTTGCTCAGCCACTGCAATGCGGCCATCTTGCAGTGCGGTCATCGCGTCCAGCAGAACAGGCGGTAAGCGGCCGTTTTCAAGGTAGCGCTGGTAGGCCTTATTGCTTTTGTCTTCGTCGCCGGCAGCTGCGTAGGCATCGCCGAGACTGCGCCAGGCTGGCCCAAAGTCGGGTTGCGCCGCCACCGTTTTCTCCAGATCTGCCAGCGATTGCCGATAGCGTCCCACCGTCCTTAGTGCCAGCGCACGTTCATACCAAAGCGCAGCAACACAATCGGTGCGCTCCAGCATCGGGCTTAGCAAGGCAATGGCCTCTTCCGCCCGCCCCATTTTTCGCAGTGCGACTGCGTGGGCGTGGACGAGCGCCATATGATCGCCGAACTGGCGCCTGAGCGCGACAAGCCGGTTACCTGCGCTGGCAGGGTCGCGTTTCATAAGCTGCATTGCGGCGCTGAGCGCCTGCTGGAGCTGACGGGCGTCAGTCGCCGGAACCATCGCCGCCTCCCTCAATCGTCAAGGGTGCCGCCTTGTCACGGAAAGTGGGAGATAGTGCTATCGCCTTGCGAGTTTCAAGATCGAAGGCCACCGATGTCGCATGCAGCGTTGCGGCGAGACTATCGTCTGCCAAATTACGCATTTCGTGATAGGCAGTAAAAGATTTACCGCCTAGTCGTTTGATGCCGCTTTTAATTATGATCAATGCGCCTGCCTGCAACTCGGCAATGAAATCCATTTCAAGCTTTACGTCGACAAAACCGGTTTTGCGCTCGCGCGGATCAATGGCAACGCCACACGCGTGTGCCAGATGGTAGCTCGCGTCATCGAACATCGCGATGTAATGTCGGGTCGTCAGGTGCCCCATAATATCGCATAACCAAGGGTGTACGACGCCGCGATATGTTTCCATCATGCCATGGTCTCCCGTGCTTTGCGCCGTAATCTGTAGGCTACGGCTCCGAGCAGGAAGTAGACACCGGCCCAGGCGAATTGAGAAACGGAATCATTGATGACGACAATCAGGAAAAAGGCCGAGATCAGAATCAGGCCCCAACCGGAAAGTCTGATTCCCAAATGCCCCAGTTTGAATGGAGACGCATCATAAGCGGCGGCTGCCCGCGTTGGCACATATAGGAGCGCCGCACCGACAAGTATCTGGAAAAGCAGTGTGAAGGATGCGACCCACACGGCGTAATCCGTGATGCTTTTGCCAAGTGCAAGCCCGGCGAGGGAACACAGGCCGACAATCAACACGCTGAGCGCGGGGCTGTTTTCGCCTGCCACCGAGCCAGACAGATAGCCGTCTTGCGCTAGTGCATAAATATCCCGGGAAGCAACAAGCACCAGCGCGTTGATGGATGTTGCGGCGGCACCCATCATGGCAAAGCTGGTGAATGTGGCGCCAGCTCCGCCAAAGAGTCGCTCGGCGACCGCCATGACCGGTGCCTTGGTGCTTGCGAGTTCCTGCCAGGGGATCATGCCAACAAGCGCCAGTGACAACGCCACGTATGTGATGACAACGAGCACAAAACTGAGGATCAGCCCTCGCGGGATGGTTTTGCCGGGTGACTTGATCTCACCCGCCATTTCCATCACTGCCATGAAGCCTCCATAGGAAAAAAAGGCGGGAACGGCCACTAACAATACCGGATTCCAGCCCGCAGGCACAAAAGGGGTAAGGTTGGCACTGTCCATTGTAGCCAGGCCGCCGATCGAGACGCCCGCAAGCGCGACCATGAAAGCCAGCACAAGGATGCCCTGTAGTCTGACAAGCACGTCAAGCTTGCCCATGTTGAGGACGGTAAACAGAGCAACCACAACAAAAGCCACCGCAGTGGCATCAAAGGCGGGGAACAGTGCCGTGAAATACTCAGCAAAACCGAGCGCGATCAGCACTATCGCCATGATATAGACTGCCAGCATCAGCCAGATGCCGATAAAGCCGGTGAAGGGGGATAATAGCCGGGTGACGGCGATAAACCCGGCCCCGGTGTTGGGAAACACCGAACCCAACTGTCCGGCGGCCAAGCAGGAAAATGCGGCGATAACAGCCGCCAGAAGATAGGCAATCACTACCGCTGGCCCTGCGGTGGCTGCCAGCGAGCCTGGCAGGATGAAAATGCTGGCGCCGATAACATAACCGACAAGGGTGACGACCACGCCAGTTGTGCCAAGGGTGCGTTTCACTTTGAGCCCTCCGGCTTGAGGTGCCTGTCATACCAGTTCAGGTTCCGGTCCATCCGGTCATGCAGGTAGCTTGGCACCGTAATGCCGTGATGCTGCCCGGGGTAAATGACGAGTTGGGTTGATGTGCCGACGGAGCGCAGGGCTTGATACATCTGCTCTGCGCCGATGCATGGCACGTTGAAGTCTTTTTCGGCGCATTGGAACAAGGTCGGCGTGGCAATACGACCCGCATTCAGGAAGGGAAAGCTGACACGCTCATAAGCTTCAGGGTTAGCCCAGGGCGTGCCCAGCTCAAGTTCGTATTCGCGGGAGTATTGGTCATGGCCGTAGGTGCCAAACATGTTGGCTGTGCCAGCGCCGCTTATCGCGGCTTTGAACCGGCTGTCGCTGCCGATAACATAATTCGTCAGCATACCACCGTAGCTCCAGCCGCCAACACCCATGCGGGCCGGGTCTATGGTATCATTGCTGGCAAGGTACTCGGTGCCGGCCAGAATATCGGCAACATCCACGTTGCCCCAGTCTGCATAGATCGCGCGAGAAAAGTCGAAGCCACGGCCCGACGAGCCGCGCGGGTTGATGCCAATCACAGCGTAACCCTGCGCAGCATATATCTGCCAGTCGCTCATGAATTCATGGCTGAACTGATATACAGGCCCGCCATGCAGGCGGAAGATTGCCGGTAGCTTGTCACCATCTGACGCACCGGGCGGCAACAGTATCAAGCCATCAATGCGGCCCGCTGGCCCGTCGAAGGAAAATTCCTTCGTCTCACCCAGAGTCACATCGTCAAGCCAGGCATTGTGGTTGCTAAGCTGGCGTAATCCGTCATCCAGCGCAAAGATCTCAAAAGGCCGGTTGTCGGTGCTATCCAGAAGTACGGCGCTATCGGTGGCAGACAGCGCGTATGATAGGGCAAAGCGCTTGCCGTCACTCAATTTGCTGATGTCACCCGTGGCAGCGTCTATTTTAACCAGCCACGTTGCACGGTTTTCTTCAAGCAATGCATAGAGTGCGCTGCCGTCTGCGGACCATTCAGGCATGAAAAAATTGCGGTCAATACGGGCGAGCGGCCGGTTTTCACCAGAGGCGAGGTCGGCAACTGTCAGTTGCCACGGCGCATAATAGATCCACTTGCTCTCGCCACTTTGTAACCAGGCAAGCTGGCTGCTGTCCGGCGACCATGCGGGTGGGGACATCCAGTAAGGGTCAACGTCCGTGCCTGTGAACGTGCTGATACGGCGGGCTTCGCCTGCCCCGTCAGCCGCGATGACAAATACGTCAGAGTCCATATTGCGGTCGGCGTCGCCCTGATCCTTCGAGACGTAGGCGATCCACTTGCCGTCAGGTGACCACCGTGGCAGCCAGTGGTCCTGATCCCCGCTGGTGAGCTGACGCTGTTTACCTTTTCTAAGATCAATAACCAGTAGCTGCCGCCGGGCTGCGGCCAGATAGCCGACCCAGTCTTCCATATACTGGAAACGGGTTATGACGATAGGAGGCGGGGTGCCTGCTTCATTCTCCTGGGCGCCGCCGACAAAGGCGGTGACGACAAATTGTTGACTGTCTGGCGCCCAGTCATACTCCAGCAGGCCGCCCGCGACATGGCTGACCTGTCGGGCTTTTTTGGTCTTGATGTTGCGTACGAAAATCTGGGTGCTGCCGTCGTCTTTGTCTTCCCCAAGGTAAGCTAACAGCTTGCCGTTCGGCGAAAATTTAGGGCTGTATTCACTTTTGTCGTCGCTCTTGGTGATTTGTTTCGCCTTGCCGCCCGCATAGGCGACGACCCAGACATCACTGACGGTGGCATCAAGTTTCATGTCATGGCTTGAAACCACATAGGCAACGGTTTTACCGTCAGGCGAGATGGCAGGTTCGCTAACCTCCTGCAGTTTGTTCAGGTCGTCCACTGTCATCAGCCGTGGCTCGGCTGCGTCGGCGTGAATAGCAAGGTCGGCTGCAGCAAAAGTCATCAGGATCAATGCACAGGTGCGGGTTATCCCCCATCTCATCGTTGTTTCCCCTCGTAGATTTTCCGGGCTTTTGCGATGTCAGCCAACACGGCTGCGCGTTCCCAGTCATAATTGTAATCGGTCCGGGCAGCGGCGTGCTCGGCGATGCGGTCAAGCCAGTGGATGAAATATGCGGCATCGTTGGCCGACCGTTGTGGCTTGCCCTCCACGGTCAGCCAGACCGGGTTGGTGGTGGCGTAGGTGTAGATG
Organism: Kordiimonas aestuarii; assembly: GCF_025574465.1. Lineage (GTDB taxonomy): Bacteria > Pseudomonadota > Alphaproteobacteria > Sphingomonadales > Kordiimonadaceae > Kordiimonas > Kordiimonas aestuarii. Next base: position 57,745 of record NZ_JAOBPP010000018.1, on the reverse strand, counting down.
TCCTGCACAAAAGGGTGGGACTTTTCAGCGACCGCACGTACTAGCATCCAGCCGCTTGTGTGTACCGGTACGGTGATGTCCGCATCCGCGCGCGTGCCACTCTCCGTCGTCTCGAACGTGTGGCTCACTTGGCCGTTGATCACCAGTTCAAAGCGTTCGACAGGCACGGGGGACCGCAGGGCGGCGCGAACCCGCACACTGCCACCTTCCTTGCCGAACATTAGCACCATGCCCGGCTTGGCCTCGTTCACCAGCAGGCCAATAAGCGGCCCGTTGCTCACAAAGCCATGTCCGCTTCGGATGGCTGACTTCAGGCTCTCAGGCTGGTCGGCGCGAACGCCATCAAGGAAAATACGGTTCAGGCCGATCGGGCCGCGCAGCGACGCGTAGTTGGTCATTGCGTCGGTGCCTGCACCCGCCGCGATGTGAAAACCAAGGTTAAGCAGGCGGTACCATACACTTGCAGTGTTCTGGTGGTCCGCGAAGGAGACAATCTCCAGATAGTCCGTCTTTCCAAGCGCTGCATCCACCGGCAGGCTATGGGTCAGTTTTGCATCATCGGCGGGGTTCGGTGTGTCGCCAAAAGGATGCACATATCCAGTTACCGCACCCTGCGCGTGCGCCAGGTCCTGTACCACGGCATTGGTTGGGTAGGCGGAGGCCAGCCCGGTATGCCAATAGCTGGCGAAATCGGGCGTCAGGATATGGTCGTCCAGATGCAGGAGGCCAAGGTGCCCCCAGTAGCTGGTGTGATATTCCTGCCCCTGATAAACAGTTACACTATCGTGTGTCTGTTTATCAGGGGTGAACTCGCCGATGTCGGGGATGCGTTCTTCCTTGTTGACAATCAGGTTATATACGACATCCAGACCCTCCGCTGCAGCATCGCCAGACATCGTCTCGATGTCTTGTTTGTATTTCCCGCCATAATTCATGTGCACATGCATGTCGGCGCTGGTGAAGCTGCCATAAAGCGTGGGCAGGGTGTGTTCGTCGAGCCTCAAGGTAAGCTGGGCCGGCCTTTCTGACACGTCAAGCCCGCGCGTTGCCAGCTTGTAGCGGAAACCGTGAGATCCCTGCACCTGAACCGGGCCCACCGGGACCGAAAGGCTACATCGTCTGGCACAGTGAAAATAATGGGTCTCATGGTCTGCCTGAACGGGGTCAAGGTAATCATCAGCGTGGATACGAGCGTTGACAGGCGCATAGTGTCGGCCATCTGCGGCTTTCACGCTGACACGGCCCGACAAGGGTTTGCCGTGGTCATCCACCAGGGACACCTCAAGCGTCTGCATGGTGCGTTTATAGACACGCTGCTTCGCTTCGATTTTGTGCCGTGCTCCACCGATCACCGTGTGATGATAGAGCGCAAGCCCTCCATCCTCATTCGTGATGTAGATCAGGCTCTGGTCATCAGGGCTCCAGCGGGGCTGCCAGATATCATACTCCCCGAAAGTAAGGGGTAGTGGATAGTTGCCGTCGGTACCAGTTAGCCAAAGCTGATGCCACTGTCGTCCGCGGTAACTGGCATAAAGTAGCCTCTTGCCATCATGCGCGGGTTGTGGCCTGGCGGCCCATGTCGTTTCTTCGACAAACACGCGGCGCGGTTCGCTCGGGTCTGACACCGAGGTGGCCCATATATCCCCCGTACCCCAACTGGTTTCCGGATTTGAAACATAATAGAGCGTATCGCCGTCCGCCCCCCATGCCGGATTGATCGCATGATCGGCCTGCGAATAATAATACCGGTATTTTTCCGAGACGCGGCCTGCGACTAAAGGCCTGGGGTCCAGAAGGGCGTGGCCGTTAAAGCCAGCGACATGGATACCGAAATAACCATCCAGTTTGGTGGAGACATAGGCAAGCTGGCTGCCATCGGGGCTGAAGCGGGGTTCGAGATTTACGTCATCGCCGGTGGTCAGCGCTGTTTCAGCGCCTGTATCAAGGTCGAGCAATATCAGATTAAGCGCATTGCCATGCTGACGGCTGAAAACAACGAACCGTCCATCCGGTGACCAGTCTGGCTGATAATCGTATCCGGGCCCCGTGGTCAATTCATAGGCGGTGTCATCGTCGATCGCCTGCCGCCACAGGCTGCCTTGCATACTATAGATAACACTTTTGCCGTCGGGGGAGAAGGTTGCTGCTGACGGGCCGCTCGTCAGCTGCGGCATATACATCTCGCGCCAGTAATATGTGTGGGGATGTGCGACCTGTCCCAGCACGGGTATTCTTGTGGCCTCAGCGGTTGTGCCTGCGGTCGGCACAATCGTCAGCGCTGCGGCGAGTGTTAGCCATGTTTTTTTCATTCGGCGTCCCCCTTCATGGCATCGAAAGGTGCGCCTTCAAGCACCATGATGTTTTCTTGATTGGCTTGTTGGAAACCAAGCTGCTTATAAAAGGCCATGCCGCTTTTATTGGCCGCATGAACGCTAAGCCTCACATAGCAGGCATCCTGTTTGGCCGCCTTTTTGGTGGCTGCGACGAGTAACTTGCGGCCAAGGCCCAGCCCTCGGGCCGCCGCGTCAACAAAGATGTCCTGCACATAAAGGCCCGGGCGCCCGCGCCATGTAGAAAATTCATAGAAAAACAGTACCATGCCCAACGGTTCGCTGTGCCGTTGGGCGACCAGAACTTCAAATGCCGGACTGTCGGAAAACCCATAAGTGCGTATCGCAGTCGCATTGCCGCGATATTCTTCGCCCTGGCCAAGATCATGCGCCATGGCCTCCAGCATCGCCTGGATCATTTCCGCATCCTCGAGATTGGTCTCCCTGATTTCTATCATGGTTAAAACGCCATATTCACCGCACCCCTGCCTTTAAGACATAGCATTTGCCGTGCCTCCTCAGGGGTAGCGATATTGTGTCCCATTTCCTCAATGATTGTTCTGATCTTGCGAACCTGCTCGGCATTGCTGGTCGCCAGTTTGCCGGGCGGAATTGTCAGGCTGTCCTCAAGTCCGACGCGCACGTTGCCCCCGAGGATTACGCCAAGTGTTGCCAGTTCGATCTGGTGGCGACCGGCTGCCAAGACCGAAAACTGGTAGTTATCGCCCAGCAAGCGGTCCGCCGACGCTTTCATCGCCATCAGGTTTTCAGCGGATGCGCCGATGCCTCCCATCACCCCAAGTACAAATTGAACATAAAGCGGGGTCTTCACCTTACCCTGCCGCAAATAGTAGGCGAGGGTCTCGATATGGCTCATATCGTAGCATTCAAATTCGAAGCGGGCACCGCCATGATCGCCGAGATCCGCCAGGATGTTTTCGATGTCCTCATAGGTGTTGGTGAAGAGCGTGTGCCGTGTTGCCTCCAGCAGCGCGGGTTCCCAGTCGTGCTGCCAGTTTTCATATTTGCGTTTCAGTGTGAAAATGCCGAAGTTCATTGATCCCATGTTCAGGGAGCACATCTCCGGCAGCATGGCCCGCGCAGGTGCCAGCCTTTCGTCAAGCCGCATCAGCGAGCTACCGCCTGTGGAAATATTCAATACCGCGTCACTTGCCTGATCGATCACCGGAATAAACTCGCGAAAATGCGCAGGGTCGGCGCTGGGGCGGCCGTCTTCAGGGGCGCGGGCATGGAGGTGGATGATTGCAGCTCCAGCCTGTGCGGCATCGATCGATGACGAGGCAATCTGAGCGGGTGTCACCGGTAGGTGCGGCGACATGGTGGGTGTGTAAATGGAGCCGGTCACCGCACAAGTGATGATGATCTTCCTGCCCACAATTTACCCCCTTGTTTCAGATTGCTCTTGATCCTGCTCAGCAAGCGACTATCATTTGGTATTGTTATCTTTATAAAGTCAAACATAGTTTAAAAGAATATAAACATGCCTGAAACGGATGATATCGGCTTCGGCTTGCCCTCCGGGGTCAGTTGGTCAATGGACTGGAACCTTTTGCGAACCTTCATGGTGATCGCTGAGGAAAACAGCATCACACGCGCCGCGCGGTTTCTTGGCCTCAAGCAGCCGACGGTCAGCAACGCGCTTCGGCGGCTTGAGACCTTGCTAGGGTGCCAGTTGGCGGCGCGGGATCCGCGCAATTTTGACCTCACCCGACACGGGCAGGCGCTCTATAAGGAGTGTCGCGAGATTTTTGGCTCGGTCAGTCGTCTGCCTAATCTCCTGTCCGATACCTGCGATACGGTGGAGGGGCATGTTAACATTTGCATGGCCAGCCATGTGATGACACCGCTTCTTGATACAGCGCTCGCCACTTTTCACGCCAGACATTCGATGACGTCCTTCTCTATCTCGGTGCTCAGCAGCCGCGACGTTGTGGAAGCCGTGGTGTCAAAACAAGCAAGTTTTGGTGTGTGCCTGATGCGCGAACCTGTGCCAGAACTGACGACAACGCTGTTTTATCGTGAACACTTCGGTTTTTTTTGCGGGCCTAGCCACCCGCTTTATGGCCGCACAGGTTTGACACTCAGGGATATGCGTGACTATGAGCGTGTCACCTTTTCAACCGACAATCTGGGTGACGTTCTGCACCCGGTAGCTGCCCTCAGGGCTCAGGCGCAGTTCAGCGACAAGGTTGCGGGGGACAGCAATAACCTTGAAGAGGTCAGACGCATGATTATGGCGGGGCTCGGTATCGGCCCATTGCCTATCCACGTGGTGGAACGTGATATTAAGAACGGTAGGCTTTGGCAGTTGCCGCCCTATAAAGACCCGCCGATCATAGACCTGTTTGTGATCAGCCATCCACGCGCCAACCTGAATGCAGCGGAGGCGGCATTCCTCGTTACATTGACCGACCTCATCGCCGAAACACCGCTGGATGAGCGCACCTATGGGACCAATGTCCCGATGCCGGGGGGGCAATCATGAACCAGTCTCATCTGTTTTATCAGACCCGTATGCGTCGGCCGCTGCTGGACCGTGCGGAAGGCGTGTATATGTGGGACGTCCATGGCAAACGCTATCTTGACGGTTCAAGCGGCGCCATGGTGTCCAACATCGGGCATTCCAACCCGCGGGTGCTTGCCGCCATGCGGGCGCAGATGGAAAAATCCACTTTTGGCTATCGGCTGCATTTTGAATGTGAGGTTTCGGAAAAACTCGCGGCCAAAGTGGCGCAGCTCAGCCCTGAAGGTCACGAGAAAGTATTTTTTGTTTCTGGCGGATCCGAAGCGGTGGAGAGCGCGATCAAGCTGGCGCGGCAATACAAGGTAGCGACAGGAGAGGGCCGCCGATGGCAGATCATCTCCCGCAGCCCATCTTATCATGGCTCTACACTCGGTGCGCTCGCGCTGACCAGTTATGCGCCGCTGAACGGCCCGTTCACCCCACTTTACCGTGCGATGCCCAAAATCCCGGCACCACGTTGTTATCTTGACCGCGATAGCCTCAGCGATGAAGAGCGCGGTATTCGGTATGCTGAGATGCTACGCGACAAGATTATTGAGCTTGGCCCCGATAGCGTGCTCGCATTCATCATGGAACCGATCGGGGGTGCGTCAACCGGCGCACTTGTTGCGCCAGACAGTTATTATCGCCGCGTGCGCGACATTTGTGACGAGTTCGGGGTGGTCCTGATCTATGACGAAGTCATGACCGGGGTAGGGCGAACGGGCTCCTTTCTGGCTGCCGAGCATTGGAATATCAACCCGGATATTGTCGCGCTGTCGAAGGGCTTTGGCGCGGGCTATGTACCGCTGGGTGCGGTGACAGCCAAGGATCATATTGTTGAAGCGGTATTGGATGCAGGCGGTTTCCAGCACGGGTATACCTATGCCGGCAACCCGATAGCCTGTGCGGCAGGACTCGCGGTGCTTGAGGAGATACTCTCGGCGGGCCTGATGGATAACGCCACCACGATGGGAGACAAGCTGAAGGCTGGCCTCAATGCGCTGATGACGGAATTTGCCTTCATCGGGGATGTGCGCGGTAAAGGCCTGTTGCTGGCTTTTGAGCTCGTTGCGGACCGGGCGACCATGCAACCCCTTCCCAAAGAAATAAACGCTTATCTGCGATTGAGTGACATTGCTTATGACCGTGGATTAATTATTTATCCACGCCGCACCCGGGATGGTCTTGAGGGTGACCATTTCCTCGTTTGTCCGCCAATGATTGCATCGGCAGTACATATATCTGAAATCCTGACCACGTTGCGTGCGAGCCTGATAGCCTTCGCGCAAGAGAACGGCCTTTAAAGGACACGCGCATGAAAGCTTTTTTCTCCCAAAAACAGGCGGCTCATTTTCCAGAACACTTTCTGGTCAACGGTGTATTTCGCGCCAATCCCGAACATCCGGATCGTGCCACACGACTTGGCGATGGTGTCGTGGCCGCCGGTTGTGAGGTTCTGGAGCCACGGGATCATGGTATGGGCGCCATCGCAAAAGTGCACAGTCCCGAATATCTTGCGTTTCTTAAAAACGCTTATAAGCGGTGGTCTTATATAGACGGCGCGTCGGCCGCTGTGGTTCCTGATATCCGCCCTGTAAGTCGAAGCGGGGGCTACCCGGCATCTGTGGTGGCCCAAGCGGGCTATCATATGTCTGACGCCTCCAGCCCCATCACTGCCGATACGTGGGATAGCATATGTTGGAGCGCCTGGTCGGCCGTCGAAGCTGCGGAAGTTGTCCTCGCGGGCGAAAACCTGGCTTATGCGCTATGCCGTCCACCAGGTCATCATGCGGGACAAGATATCGCCGGCGGCTTCTGTTATTTCAATAACAGCGCCATTGCCGCTACGCACCTGCAATCGCGTTTTCCGCGGGTTGCTATCCTTGATGTGGATCTGCATCACGGTAATGGCACCCAGCAGATTTTTTACAACCGCGCCGACGTTCTGACAGTGTCGCTACATGCAGATCCGGTACGTTTTTATCCGTTTTTCTGGGGTCATAGCGCCGAGCGTGGAGCCGGCGAAGGACTTGGGTATAATCTCAACCTGCCATTGCCACGTGCAACGGGCGATACCGATTATCTCAAATCGCTTAAAGTAGCTCTTGGCCGCATCGAGGCATTCGCGCCTGATGCACTGGTTGTAGCACTTGGCATTGACGCGTCGGCGGACGATCCTTTCGGTGGTCTTGCGGTAACGCCGGACGGTTTTGGTGGTATAGGAAAGGCGATCGCTGACAGCATCGTTTGCCCGACGGTAATTGTGCAGGAAGGAGGGTATCTGAGCGACACATTGAGCCTTAATCTGACCCGTTTCCTTCAGGGTATGCAAAGCAACTGATGCTATTCGGCAGTGGTGCAGGGATGCACAACAACCTCTGTACCTGAACAATAAAGTATCATACTGAATTTGCGGCAATAGCGGCAGAAAGTCGTAGTCCATACACCGGGATAGATTCACAAAGTATCATACTGAGTCAATTCTAACTTATTGATATAGCCGATATTCGGGTCAATAAAGTATCATACTGTCAATAAAATCAATGTGATATAGTTGGAGTTCTTCGAAAAGAGTTCTTTCGCAGATGAACATTGAGTTTTTGGATGTAAGGTGTTTGCTGGGCGACGGATTTTTCCCGAAGGCAACTGACGGGGCCAGTGCTGTCCAATGATTTTTCGCACGCGCGATGATATATTGCGAATGGTCCCGTCAACCTCGCTAAAGGAAGATTCTAATGCCTGCAGAAGAAGCCGACACTGAAGAGTACGAATACCGTCACTTCGAATGGCGCGCATTTCAAGAAGAGGAAGTGCGCGCGCAATTGAAACAGCTACTGCTAGATGGTTGGGAACTAGACGGTCCGGAGGGTGTTAAAGCTGGAACGTTCGTCGATTTATATTGGCAAAAGGTAAAGCGCCGCAAAAGCCAAAGTACAACTGATGGCGATGTCTAAATTTCCGCATTCAGAATGGGGAAATGCGCCCCGGACCGGATGCTGAATTTTTGGGCCTTTTCTTTAAGCTCTCTCGCTGAAATGCCATGGCATTCTGCAAATGCTAGCTGTTCCTCTACTGGAACTTCACCGAAAAACCCCCAGATCTGCCCAATAAAATAAGTTGGAATTTCTTCACCTGATAAATACCTGATGAGGTCAGCCTCATCCATATGTAGTCGGTAAGGGGCATTGATTGTTGTAAAAATTGCAGCAAATCGATCCGACACGAAACTTTTCCGCTTGTGGTACTCGCTAGTTTGCATTGTAGCCGTATGTTGGGGCAAATGAAGCCATTATCGTTGCCCAAATCACGCAGCTCTTCGATTCGGTAGCATCGGTTGTATTCGTACGCACGGCGGCACTTGTGAGGGCTCAATACTTTGAATTTTTTGTTACTCCATTGAGCTAAATGATAGCACTTGCAGTGCAATTTTACTTGGCTAGGTCCAAAACATCCTATTCAATTGACACAACCCCTTCGCTTTGTTTGCCTTTCCTGAAACTGCTCTACTCCTATTGCTTCGGGAAGGCATCGTGAATGTCACTCAGCACGTCCAAAGATAGAGTAATGGGCCGAAGGCCCACATCCCTCACACGGGCCGCACAGTATGTGCGTATGTCCACAGAGCATCAAAAATATTCAACGGAAAACCAAGCTGAAGCCATCAGGGCTTATGCCGATCTGCATGACATGCAAATTGTTCAAACCTTTTCTGACCAGGGCAAAAGCGGCTTACGAATACAAGGACGAGACGGCCTAAAAGGGTTGATAGAGCAAGTTGAAAGCAAGAGTGCCAATTTTGATGCCATTCTTGTGTATGATGTTAGCCGCTGGGGTCGGTTTCAAGACGCCGATGAAAGCGCCTACTATGAGTATATATGTCGTCGCGCTGGCATTGAGGTGCATTATTGCGCCGAGCAATTCCTCAACGATGGCAGTCCCGTTTCGACTATTGTCAAAGGGGTCAAGCGCGCAATGGCAGGAGAGTATAGCAGAGAGCTTTCTACCAAGGTGTTTGCGGGCCAATGCCGCCTGATCGAAATGGGATTTCGCCAGGGTGGTCCAGCAGGCTTCGGACTTCGTCGCATGCTGATCGATGAAACAGGCATGCAAAAAGGCGTTCTAAAGCGGGGACAACACAAAAGCCTTCAAACCGATCGAGTTATCCTTGTGCCAGGACCGGAACATGAGCAGGAAATGGTGCGGCGGATATACCATTTGTTTGTGGAGGGAGGAAAGACGGAGCGTGAAATTGCGGCCAACTCAACGAAGAAGGCGTACGCACCGACTTAAACCGACCTTGGACCCGTTCCACCATTCATCAAATCCTGACCAATGAAAAATATGTGGGCAACAACGTCTACAACCGAACGTCTAATAAACTCAAAAGGAAACGAACCGTAAACTCCCCTGAGACTTGGGTGCGTTCCGATGGAGTGTTCGATCCGTTGGTACCGCTATCATTGTTTCATATGGCGCAGGGCATTATCCGTGAGCGAAGCCGCAAAGTCTCTGATGAGGAGATGCTTGAGCGTTTGAAGCTGCTATACCAGAAGTTCGGCTACCTGTCGGGCATCGTCATTGATGAGTGTGACGAGGCCCCACTAAGTGGAGCCTATCGTTACCGATTTGGCAGCTTAATTCGTGCCTATGAGCTCATAGGATTTCGCCCGGATCGAGACTACAGATACATTGAGGTCAATAGGCAGCTAAGGCAACTGCATCCAAAAATCGTGCTGCAAGTAATTCAAGATATCCGAAAGCTTGGTGCACAAGCTTCGAGCTGCAAGACAACTGATCTGATCACAATAAACCAAGAGTTTTCAGTCTCTGTTGTTATAGCCCGGCATTTCAGGACACCCGCCGGTACATCTCGTTGGAAAGTTCGGTTCGACGCAGGCTTGCGCCCAGACATCACCGTCGCTGTTCGGATGGACAAGGATAATGACGGTGCGCTTGACTACTATTTGTTACCACGCATTGATTTCGGGCAGACCGCTCTGCGGATTGCAGACGAGAACGGCGCGGCACTCGATACCTACCGATACGATACACTTGATTACCTCTTATATGTGGCTGAGAGAGTATCTCTTTATGAGGTGGCATAATGACAGGCCACTCCGCCTCGAACACGGTTACGATGATCCCGGTCAACGCAATTCGCATACTAAACCCAAGAGAAAGAAATGCGCGCAAGTTTCGGGAGATGGTTCTCAGCATAGAAAAGGTGGGCTTGAAGAGGCCCATCACCGTTAGCAGAACAACCGGCTCATCTCCCGAATATGAATATGATCTTGTGTGCGGCCAAGGGCGGCTAGAGGCATTTAGACAACTCAAACAGGCCACCATCCCCGCGATTGTGATCGAGGCAACGACGGAAGAATGTTACGTGATGAGCCTGGTGGAAAACCTAGCACGTCGGCAACATAGCTCACTGGAACTAATGCATGAAATTGGGGTCTTGGAGCGACGTGGGTATGACCCTTCACAAATTGCGGCCAAAACTGGCCTGACCCGGGAATATGTGAAACAAATACTTCACCTCATCCACAATGGCGAAGAGCGCCTGCTCGCTTCAGTGGACCGTAATCTAATTCCTGTAAGCGTTGCCGTTGAAATTGCAACCACCAAGGACGAGGATATCCAGCAAGCCCTCACGGAAGCCTATGAGCGTAAAGAGTTGCGTGGGCAAAAGCTTCAGATAGCCCGTCGCCTTGTAGAGCAGCGCCGGCGCCGAGGGAAAACACTTGAAGGCTCCGGCCGTCAGCGCAGTAGCAGGCCTCTTACATCACAAGCTATGGTTCGAGCTTATAAGCAGGAAACCGAACGACAACGTGCAATGATCACCAAGTCAGATATGACTGAACGACGACTGCTTTTTATTGTCGCTGCGCTAAAAGAGCTGTTCCAAGACGAAAACTTTGTCACCTTGCTGCGCGCAGAGGGCTTGGAAACTGTGCCAAGGCAATTGGCCGATCTTATTCATGGCTCGAGAAATGTATCATGACAGATCAAATTTCTCTCGGATTTGAAAATCAGACCAAGCTACTACCCATTGCCGATATATTGCCATCGCGCATCGTATCCTTGCAGATCAAAAAGACGAAAAAGTACGCACAGATTTTAGTCTCAGTCAGGGAGATTGGTCTGGTGGAGCCCCTGGTGGTGTTTCCGCAAAGCGGCACCAGGAGAACATATATGTTGCTTGATGGCCATCTTCGCCTTGCAGCGCTGCAGGAGCTAGCTATCAACACTGCGCCATGCATGATTGCGAAAGATGATGAAGCGTTTACCTATAATAAGCGTATCAGCCGGCTCTCAACAATTCAGGAACACTTTATGATCCGACAGGCGCTGAAGAAAGGTGTGTCCGAGGAGAAGCTAGCCGTGGCACTGGGGGTGAACGTCGCCAGAATTAGGCAAAAAAGAGCTCTTCTTCGCGGTATATGCACTGAAGCTATCGATATTCTGAAAGACCGCAACTTTTCAGGTGGAACGATTGGCGTCCTTCGCAAGATGAAGCCGATACGCCAAGTGGAAACTGCTGAGCTTATGATCGCAGCAAACAATTTCTCCCTTTCATATGCACGGGCCTTATTATTGGCCACGCCGGACACGGAACTAGTCGATGCACGCCGAAAAGCCAGCCATGGACTTTCAGCGGAAGAACGGGAGCGTATGGAAATTGAAATGGAGAAATTGCGCAAAGATATGAAGGCAGTCGAGGAAAACTATGGGGCAAACGTCGTCCGCTTGGTCGTCGCCAACGGATATATCCGTAGGCTTCTGGAAAACGACGCGGTTGCACGTTTTTTGTCCATCAATCATGATGAACTACTGTCACAAATGCAGAGCCTCAACGAAGCGCTTGACCGTGATCAGATGCTATAATGGATATTCGTCCAGTCGGTCAGCTGCCCGAGTAGGGGGAATGTGTTGTCCCCATAGCGCTTGAGGGCCGCCCAGAACTCTTCCTGCTGTATAGGGCGTAGTTTTAGTGACGGTTTGTGCGCGATGCTCGGAAACAGAGCCGTGATTGTCCGTCGCAGGTTTATCAGAAGTGTATAACTCTGGACTTCAGTCGCTCAGGCAAAATGACGACCAATACTTTCGGTGAATCCCATTGCTCTCTGCCAGCTAACTTATCTAAGCTATTAAAAATAAATGCTTTTTAACTTCAGCGAATTGGCGTGAACCCATTTCTGTTCCCTTTTTATGTTGAGGCCTGGAGGCATTGAGAAGTCTGAAAGACATTCACTCTTTCTTGAAATCCCGTGCAAGAGTCACCGAAGCAACGGACGGCTCTACTGAAGTGGCTGTTTTGTTCTCTGCGGCTAGCTTTATGGCTTGACTACGAATTTCTTTCATTTGGCCGGAAAGCCCTTCAAGCTCGTTTGTCCGAAAAGTCATTGAGACAAGTGTACCAGGAATGAAACAAGTTTTCTCGAGTTGACGAGCATTTTGCAGGCCAACCGCTGTGTGCCCACTTGCTAGAGCAAACTTGCCCTTTGTGCCGCAGATACGGCTAACCATATACAGTCCAAATCCTGAGTTTTGCCAAACATCACCGTGGCCGCCCTTGCCAGCATCTACGTTGCCAGATACGCCAGGCATTAGAGCTATAGTGATAGCTTCCCGGTCACTAGAGCAGCTGTTTCTTGGGTTACGTAGCAGTGATCGTTTCAGGCCCATACCGAGGTCAAATATGCAAACTTCGGCCTTGTGCTTTGACGGCCAATATTGTGCGCATATTGTCGCGGAACCGGCTCCGCTGTGTTCGAAGACATTTCTGAGCATCTCGCGAAATGAAAATTGAATACCAGAATAGGCGTCTCCAATGCCAGTTTGAAGCAAGACGCTCGTTAAAGCCTCGGTCTTTTCTTCGATTACATCGCCGGCTTCTTGGTACTTCTTCTCTGCCTGTTCATCAATCTCAGACCGCTCTATATTGGTGATCGGAAGATAACGACTGCTGCCAGCGGCTTCGTTTGGGGCTTTTCCGAAGTCAACACCGAGGCCCAGAAATAGCCCCATATGGCCCATGTAAGTATGCTTGTCATTTGTTTCATCAAGCCCGACCAAATTGACCTGAATACCTGCGTTTTCCTTCTCTTGTTTGAATGATTTTATCAGCCCATATAGCGCCACGAGAGTGGTTGGGCAAACGAAGCCGATTTTTGAAAAGTCGAATTTGAAAGCATCCGCACGCTTGGAAAAACTTTCTTCGACGAGACGTGAAAACTTCAACGTTGAACTGATGGTGTCGAACCTGCCTTCAACAGGAATTGTGATTTCGGTCATTGCTTGCCGCTCCTCTTCTAGGCAGTTCGTTTGCTGGCTAATCATTCGTACAGTTGCCGCCGCAATCTGATGACGGCGGCGGCAACTGTACGATGCTCGGAAACAGGGCCGTACATGTCTGTCGCAGGTTTATCAGAATTGTATAACACTGGACTTCACCCAAGCTATGATTGGCACTGATTGCGGCCAAAACCAACTAGTCGATCTAATAGACACTGCAGGTACCTGTTTACCCTTCCACCGGTATTTGCTACGCGAGATCTAAATTTCGCCCACATGCCTGTGCCAAGAGGTACTCTTTCCGGAGAAGGGGCATCACTTTTGGCGCGCTAATTTTAGAGGAGGGTGTTTCCTCATGTTGTACTCGACCCTTGTTATTCAAGCCTTGGAAAACCTATCTTCTCAGAATGGTTCCTAATTGTTCTTTATTTGTTCTCATAATGCGAGTAGGTTAGCACTTGCGGTTGGCTGCTAAATAAGGCATCTTACTAGATATTGCCGCGGAATGCCGCGGAATGCCGCGGAGAGAAAAAATGGGCAAGGATGGCAAAAACGCCGCGAGGCAAACAACGACCCTGACTAAGCAACAAAAAGCCGAACTCGAGCGGCTTGCCAAGTTGAGAGGTGTGAAGGTTGCTTGGCTTGTTCGTCAGGCGGTGAGCCGCTACCTGGAGGATGTCTCGGGAGGTGCGTTGCTCCCATTTGAAATGGAAGGCGACGAAGATGATAAGTGCTGAGCTTTTTGCGGGGTGTGGGGGACTTGCTTTCGGCATGTCCAAGGCCGGTTATAAGCATAGCTATATGGCTGATTTTAATTTTGATGCTGTTGAAACCGTATTGCACAACAAGGTCAACGGTATTCCTTATGTGCGTGATTGGCCGATGGAGCGCGAAGATGTGCGGTCGATCGATTGGAATGCTTTAGCAACCCTAGATACCATTTCAGGTGGGCCTCCTTGCCAGCCCTTTGGGATTGGTGGAAAGAAATTGGGCCAAGATGACCGCCGAGATATGTGGCCAGAGGCCATACGGGCTATTCGGGAGGCTGCGCCAAGATCATTTCTCTTTGAGAATGTACGCAACATTGCCGGGCCAAAGTTTAAGCCATATCTTGAATGGATCCTTGCGCATCTAGAGCGTCCGTCAGTAGTGCGAGGGGAAAGTGAAGCGCATGAAGAACACCGTCTGCGATTGATCTCCTCTGGCAAGGAATTGGAATATCAGGTTGCGTTTCAGGTTGTGAATGCAGCCGACTTCGGTGCGGCGCAAATTAGACATCGTGTTTTGATCTTTGGCATTCGCAGTGATCTCGGTGTTGAGCCGAAACTCATGAAGCCAACGCATTCTCACGATAAGCTTCTTTGGGATCAGTATGTTACGGGGTCTTATTGGCAACGTCATGGTCTGAAGCCCCGGCAGGAGCCGGTTCTTCAGCGAGATAGAGCGAGGGTTGTCCTACTGAAGCGAAATGCTGTCGAGCCCGCTGGCTTACCTTGGATCACTGTGCGAGACTGCCTCGCCGGATTAGGCGAACCAGATGGTTTGCGAAATCATACATTGCAGCCAGGCGCAAAAGTATATTCGGGTCATACGGGTAGTCCCCTCGATAGACCTGCTAAGGCCCTTAAGGCTGGTGACCATGGTGTCCCAGGTGGCGAGAATATGATGGTCCGTGATGATGGCTCAGTCCGTTATTTCACGATTAGAGAGGCGGCCCGTCTAGTTGGATTGCCTGATGACTATGAGTTTCCTCGTTCGTGGAGCGAAAGTATGAGGCAGCTTGGTAATGCGGTCCCTGCGCCGCTGGGGGAGGCGGCTGGCAAATGGCTCGCGGATTTAGTCGCCGGCAGAAACAGGCTTCTGGATGCTGATGGGATCAAGGTAGCCTAGCATTTTCTATTGCACAAAATCACTTAGTGTTGTTTTTATTCAACCTCAAGGTGGCGTCGTTCCCTGTATGTAGGGAACAAACTATTCTGGAGGTTGACTAATGGCCCTTGCACCAGATCGGGTAGCATTGAAAGCCCTTGAGAAGGCGCTAAGTGACTTGGTTGCCGCAGTTGGCGAGGATCCGCCTGCTGCTGTGGTAAGGCGTATTCGTAAGGGTCTTTCAGCGCACTCTGAGGCGATTGAGGAAGCAAGGTCGACAGCTGATTCAATCAGAATGCCCCGTAAAATCTTTGACCCCTCAAATCCCAAAGACGTCGGGCGTATGGTGTCCATTGCGTTATTGGCACAGCCTTTGGTCCCACTTTTAGGCATACAACCCGCTTATGGATCGGGTGTATACGCGATCTATTATCGTGGAAGTCATCCTCTGTATTCAGGTGTTACAGGGTCAGAGACGCCTATCTATGTCGGCAAGGCCGATCCTGTTATTGGCGATGCAAGTGATGCTCGTGAGCAGGGCAGCAAGCTCACGGCCCGCCTTATGGAGCATGCGCGGACAATCGCAAGTGTCGAGAATTATTCTGGTCCAACATATCCCAGCTTTGATCAAATTCGCCTTGGGGATTTTTATTGCCGCCGTCTAGTTTGTGCAACGAATGCGCAGCTGGTTGCCGAAAAGCATCTGATACAAACTTTTAGGCCCATTTGGAATTCAGAAACCAAAGCGTGCTGGGGTATGAGTAAACATGGTGATTCTGCGAAAACACGGGCCAATAAGCGATCGCCCTGGGATGTCGTCCATCCCGGACGAAGCTGGGCGTTAGACGAAAATCTCGAAGACTCTTTAACGCCTGATCAAGTCAAGGAAAAAATCGAGGAAACTCTAAGGAAAGTACCTGCGCGGCGAGATCATTCAGAGCTATTGGAAGAAATGCTCGCTGGGTTCCGCCAAGATGACACTGAGGTAGTGACGGCTGTAGCGGGCATTGAAGGTGACGCCGATCCGGAAAGAACCTAGGGGTGGCAAGGGAAATCGAAAACAGGTCGGCGCGAAGCGCGCAAATGGCTCGTATCCGAGCCCAAGACACCAAACCAGAGATGCTTGTACGTCGAGCTCTTCACGCGGCAGGGCTGCGATATAGGTTACACGTAAGGGAACTGCCGGGTACACCTGACATAGTTTTTCCTAGTAGTCGCGTTGTATTATTTGTCCACGGTTGTTTTTGGCATCAACATCCTGATCCGGATTGTAGGTTGGCTAGGATGCCGAAATCGAAACTTGAGTTTTGGCGTCCGAAGCTGGAAGGGAACCGTAAGCGTGATGTTTTGGTTCGAACAAACCTTGAGAGGCTAGGTTGGGAAGTTGTCGAGCTTTGGGAATGTCAGTTAAATAAAAGAGAATTAGCTCAATTCATCAAGTGGTTCTCTACATTAATTAAATCCAAAATGCCAAAAAAGAAGGCGGCAAAATGATCCAGGAATTCGACCTTACGCCAGACCCAAGGGTGTTGCAGATGCTTGGTGAAATCAACCTTCATCAGTGGAGATGCATTGCTGAACTCTTGGATAACTCGATCGATGGATTTCTTGACGCTGAGCGAACCGGATCTCCTGTAGATGCTCCTGAAATTTGCGTGGCTCTTCCCATGGCAGATAACGCGAATGCCCGTATCGAGGTTAAAGACAATGGGCCAGGTATGTCATTTGAGGTACTGGAGAATGCCGTTAAAGCAGGCTGGTCTGGCCAAGGTTCAGTTAATAGTCTCGGGCTATTCGGTATGGGTTTCAATATTGCGACAGCTCGATTAGGACTTGTTACTGAGGTTTGGACCAGTCGGAAAGGAGACCCTGAGGAGGTAGGCGTTCGGATTGATCTTGATGACCTTCGTATCAGTCGGAACTTTAAAGTTCCTCGTCAGACGCGGCCGAAACCAGACCATACCACACACGGAACAACTATTGTAATTACTAGGCTCAAACCAGATCAAAGGGCTTATCTGGCTCGAGGTAACAACCAGAAAACCATCCGCAAGCATTTGGAACGGGCGTATTCGCCTATTCTTGAGCGAACAGGAACCGGCAAAATTCATATTAAACTTGGGTCAGGTCGCCTTCGTCCTCGCCGTCACTGTGTTTGGGGAGAAGATCGTACAGTTACATACCCCGATGGATCGGTTGCTCGGGCTGTAGAGATAATTGATGCCAAGTTGGCGCCGCGTCGCTATTGCATCAGTTGCATGCGAACGCTTGCTCCTAGTGAGGAACACTGTCCTACAGGTACTTCAAACTGTGAAATTGAAGAGATTGCACGTAGCGTCCGCGGATGGATCGGATTGCAACGATATTTGCATGCTTCAGAATTTGGCATTGATTTTGTCCGTAACGGCAGGAAGATCGAGATATCAAATAAGGACCTATTTGAATGGAATAACGGAGACAGCCGCGACGTCGAGTATCCTGTTGATGACCCTAGAAATCGAGGGCGATTTGTTGGCGAAATTCATATTGATCACTGTCGTGTAAGTTATACGAAGGACAGGTTTGAACGCGATGATCCATCATGGAATGAAATGGTTCGCATCGTAAGGGGGGACGGGCCATTGCGTCCAATCCTGGCAAAGCAACATGGATATTCCGGTAACGACAGCCCTTTGTATAAAATGTTTCAAGCCTTTCGGCGGTCTAGTCCTCAGGGGAAGAATGGCCTGTGGTCGCGAGTTTTGGTTGTGCGCGATAATGAGCGTGCACAGCAGATGGCGGAGCAATTCTCCCAGGACGATCCTGACTATTTGACCGACGAACCATGGTGGCAACTTGTACAAGAACAGGACAAGGAGGCAGTGGGTGATTTAGCTGGCGATCCGGCGGACCCACCTTTGCCGGGAGGCTTCATTGATGAACCAACCGATGGAGATCCAACCGGCGATCCCGCAACGCCCGCACCTGCACCTGTTGTTCCAGAGCCTGTCGTTCCGGTTCGTCATAGGCTTCATGAGCTTTCCCAAAAGTATGTTCATCCAACCTTTAGGGTAGAGTATGATGTTCAAGCCTTTCAGGTTTTCCAGGATGATCCGGATTTGCCGACAGGTCTTCCATGGCTTCTAAAGCTTGATGATGTGTCAACCCGAACATATGCTTTTCTGGTTGATGCTACCCATGACATCTTTCGATCGACAACAATGATGCCGCTCGACGCTTTGCTTACCGAACTTACTTTTAGGACAGCCGAATTTCTTAAGGGGCAAGCGCAAAACCCGTCAGTGGCAGGAGTGCTTGCTGATTTTAGAAAGCTTTATTGCGTAGACACTCGGCTCGACCCTCAGGAGATTATAACACTCGCCACCTCAGTACTGGGCGATATTGCACGGGCTATTCCGTCGTTGGCAGGCTTGGATGGGAACGAATTGTATGAGGAGCTCGATAGTGGTGAGCAGCAGTCGATTACGAGAAGGATGGCAAACAGGGGTGTGCCAGATCACAAGCGGGTCATAGCAGAGGGTCGCTTCTGGGACTACGCGAATTTTGAGACGTTACAGCAAGTTTTCAACCGACATCCGGAGATGTTTCTTGATGGGAAATTCTGGGATGATGCCTATGAGGCTTTGGATTTTGGCAATGCTGATGTGACTGATGAAGCTCGAAGCGGGGTCAGGGCACGATACGACGCCTATTTTCGCGATGCGGTTTGGCTAGCCAACCAAACTGCCGCTGACATCGAGCGAGCGGACCGAGATGTGGTAATAAGGGCAACATGTTCGGTCCGGCTACTGAGGCAAGATACGGCGGGCTGAAACATGGAACCTTTCCTTGATACCACATCTTTACTGCAAGGCCCGTGGCAAGCTTTTGAAAGGGATATAGCGCGCCTTCTCGTATGTAATGGTTTTGATGATGTACGTCTAGTTGCAGGTACAGGGGACCATGGAGCGGACGTTCTTGGTGTGAAGCATGGCGAACTTTGGGTCATCCAATGCAAGTTTACTTCTGGCGGATATCCTTCCGCCAATGCCGTGAATGAAGTTGGGGAAGCCGCGCGCTTTTACAAAGCAGATAGAATTTTTGTAGCTACAAGTCGTCGTGTGGGTCCAGCTACTCATGATGCAATCAGACGTTGGAAAGCTCTTGGGATTGAAATTGGGTTGTTGGAACCGCCAGCGTTACTCAGGCTAGCTCAGAAGAGCCCAGAATATTCCCATCACAGACGGGAACTGCGAGATTATCAAGACGAGGCAGTCGAAAAGCTCATAGCTTCTTTGCGAGAAACAGGTAGGGGGCAAGTGGTCCTTGCAACCGGATTGGGCAAAACTGTTGTGCTGGCGGAAAGCGTTGCCCAATTATACAGGGATGGGGCGATACTAGGCGGGCGAACGCTAGTGCTGGCGGGTACTAGGGAGTTGGTCGACCAACTTCAACGATCCTTTTGGGATCAACTGCCAAAATGGGTGGCTACTCACCGCTTGATGGCGGGGGAAACACCCGGCTCTTGGGACGGCATTACATTTGCTACAGTGCAAAGTGCGGTCTCTCGCCTTGATGAGCTCCCACAATTTGGGCTCGTGCTTATTGATGAAGCTCACCATCTTGGATCCGATACATTCAGGCGCGTCACAGAACACCTTTCGGATTCGATGATTGGCGGTGTGACTGCGACACCTTGGCGTGGTGATGGTTACGATATTGATGACTTGCTAGGACCGCCAGTTGTCAAAGTTGGGATTGAGGACGGTCTCAAGCGAGGGTTTTTATGTGAGGCCGATTATCGGTTGCTTGCGGACAATGTTGATTGGTCAGCTGTAAGTGCGACATCGAGAAATCATTACTCAATTAGTCAGCTAAATAGACTCCTTCTGTTGCCAACTAGGGATGAGGAAGCGGCACGAACAATTCGTGATGTTTTCGATAAGGAAAAACGAAGGTCCGCTATTATTTTTTGTTCTTCAATTCATCATGCCAATAGTTTTGCCGCAACTCTCAAGCTTTTCGACTTTCGGGCTGAAGCTATCACGGGTGAAATGGACTTGCGGGAACGGGACCGAACAATGGCCGCTTTCCGAAAAGGCCAACTGGATATTGTAACTACTCGGGACCTTTTTAACGAGGGGGTAGATGTTCCAGATGTCGACATGATTGTCTTTATGCGGGTAACGCATAGCCGGAGAATATTCGTTCAGCAACTAGGAAGGGGGCTCAGAATAAGCCCGACCAAAAAGAAGGTGGTTGTTCTGGATTTTGTAAGTGACCTTCGACGGATTGCCGAGGTTGTTGAGTTGGAAAAGGCTTTGGCAGGCGACATCGAACGGCTGAGAATGCCCGGTGTTGTGCAGTTTAGAGATGAAAGTGCCGGTAGTTTTATGCTCGATTGGATGCGTGATCAGGCGGACCTTTTCATGCGAGAAGGGGATCCAACGCTGGAACTGCCCTCTTTCAATTTTCCGAGGCCACATAACAAAGGGGGAGTGCAATGATCATTCCCCAGAATATTAGAGATGGCATTCGTGATTCCCTATGGGAGACTGCTGATGAACTTGGTTGGTCTTCTCTCTCGGATGTCGAGCGATCCCGATATTATGAATTGTGGACAAGAGATCCAGCGATTGGCGGGCAGCTCGCACATTTTATGGATCCTCGAAAGGTACGGGTCTATATCAAGGATAGCTTGATAAAAGCATATGAGCGAAATCGGCTTTCCGAGAGTGAAGCAGCTGTATGGGAATTGCTTAGAGTGCCGGCTCCTCTCAACGGTGTCTGCCATGTCTATATTAAGCCACATGGACGGCGTTTGGAGGGAGGAAAGGTTGTTTGTTGGGGGAAAAGTAGAGATTGGAAACTGATATTAATGGCAACATTTGAACGAGGTCATGCATTCTCGGATGCTGTTCCGTATGGCGTTGTTTTATGGGAAACAGGCCAGACGTCTGAACCACGCAAGCGCTCTCTTGTAAAACTCGCAGCGAAGAACCTGGGCATCCAAAAGTTGGAGTGGATGGAGTAATGAGTATGCGCGAGAAGTATCCAGGCTGGTATACCAAATCCGCAACCGAAGTGGCTGCCCTTTGGGAGAATGCGATTTTTGTCCCTGATGCAAACGTTCTGTTGCATTGCCTACGCCATCCTGCGGTCGTTCGAGAAGAATTGTTGCGTTTGTTTAGTGTGCTTAGGGCTTCACTTTGGATTCCCTACCAAGTTGGGCTTGAATTTCATCGCAATCGGCTTGATGTCGAACTCGGTGCGCAGGACGCATATGACTCATTGGTTCGGGATCAGGAGGCCAATATCGAGAGGGCTTGTGAGCGCTTGCGACAGCTGCGGGCTCATCCGACGATCGACGTTCAGAAGGAATTGGCCGCCTTAAATATATTTGTTGCCGATTTTAAGGCGAGGATGAGAGAGGCACAAAATAGCCATCCAACCGATGATATTGACACCGCTGTTACACGTTTAACTGAGTTGTTGGACAATCGCGTGGGCGATAGATGGACTCTCCAACAGTTTGCGGCGATCAAGAAGGAAGGTGAGGAGCGCTATTCGAAAAAAATACCCCCGGGTTATAAGGATGCGAAAAAAGATGCCGGCGAGTTTGACAAGTTCGGAGACCTCATAATCTGGAAGGATATGATAGCCAAAGCAAAGCTGGAGGGGAGGCCAATAATTTTTATTTCGGACGATGTAAAAGAGGACTGGTGGTGGATTCATAAGGGTAGAAAACAGGGGCCTCGACCGGAACTCATTGAGGAATTTAGGCGCGAGAGCGGCCAGGATTTTCATATTTATGAGTTCAGTCAATTCCTTAGATTTGCAGCTGCGCGACACCCGGAAATGCAAGGAAAGGTCGAGAAAGTAGAGGAAAGCCTTCTGGCTGATATTGAGGCGAAACGGAGATTGGATGACCAAGCGGAGGGAGATGCAACTCGCCTCAGGGAAATTGAGGATGAGCGAGATCAGGTCATATCGGCCCTGTCGGGTGCCCCCGGTGGAATAGCTGGAAGAACAGCTATTGATCGAACAGCGTTAAGGCTTCGACTTCGTGAGTTAAACGAAGAGATTGAATTAATATCTGACCAGGGAGGCATACATACAAGTAACTTGAGTGATGCGGAAAGCTACGAGCATGGTTGATCTTTCGGAAGTCTCTTAGAAGTGACTAACCGGACGATTACATGCATATCGTGCCGTTTGCAGCAATGTATTTGGAAAGGTATGTGATTTGGCACTATATTGTGAGGCAGATAGATCCTCACGAATAGGCAATTTTCAGAACCGTGTCGGTGGCACGCCGGAATGACCGAGTATTACTGAGAATGGATAAGGTCGTCTGAGTTTAAGAGTGGCTAAGAACATATAGAATACGTTGGCTCCAATGCGCAATTCCGTTCAAGTCGTCTTTACCTAGATCTGTATAATTTGGATGGCGAACGCTGTGGTTGCATTTGCAGAGATTGTTCAACAATTCCCGAGGCCAACGCAAAGAATTTTTAATAAGTCGTCGCATAATTGACTGGATGTGTTCAACGTGGCCGGAGTTTTCTCGCAGTTCAAGGACTTTCGTTGCGAGGGATTTAGGGCTGTCGGTCGTATCGACCTCCAAAATATGACAAATGCGATTGTCAGGGCATTGAACGACTACATGCATGTAGTGGCGACGCTCGCCCGACGATGTCAGGTGCGTCTGGTGTCGCGGCAGTTCTGGGACAGGTGAAATCTTACTTTCAAGGATGTTGATGCTTTCTTCTGCATTCAGGAGATCAATCATTTTCTTAAATTGGGTAAACTTCCTTCCCGGTTCCGCCAGATTTCCGCTGGTATCCAATTGAGAAAAGTCGCTTTGCGGAATACCTCCGAAAATGCTGCCTTCGGCAATACTGCCAACGACGGCAGGGATGCCTGTTTCACCTGCCGCAGCAACTCCGCTTGTGGTTGGCATAGTTGATCCGGATTTCTTGGTCGTTAGGGGGCGTATGAAGGCGAGCCCGACCTCAGGTGTTGGGGCGATTAGATGTTTACTATAGACTGAGGGCTCGTCCTCATCCTCGATCTCTATGTCGTCGGCTGGAGACTGAAAACTACCGGCGCCCGTCTTTCCGCTGCTGCCGCTCGAACTAGTTGCGCGAGCATCGGCAAAGTACACATCTCCAAAGATGCCATGATCTATGTTGCTGAGACCAGCGATCTCGTAGACCAGAAATATTCCGAGAGCGCGATCAAACTGACCAACTGCCTGCACCTTGGTGCCGGCGAGGTTTGGAGGATCGAAGTTAAACACCCATCGAGCATATTGACCGTCGACGACCTGGTTGGCCATTCTATTACGCGCTATTGAACCGAAGGAGGCACGCATCTCAGAGTTCAAAAGCAACCAGGCGAGATGAATTTGATAATCATCTCGCTCCAGGTAGTATTTGGGGAAATTGGCTCCCGGAAGCATATGGATTTGGTTGACGTTGGCTTGAGGTCTTTCGACATAGAATGCTCCATCAAGCCCCTCAGGCTGCAAAGATAGGCGCGCCAGATATGACGATGGAAAAAATAATGCCCGTGCAAGTTCTAGCGCAGGTAGCCAAACGTCTAAACCATTCGCCTCAAAGCGAAAGCAGGCCTGATGCCGATGCTCTGGCATAGAATCCTTCTTGGGAAACTTGGCAAAATCACCGACAGTTGCTGTCCGCCATGATCTCTTAGGCGGCAGTACGAGTGTTTGTGGGTAGCCGCTTGAGATAAATCTGGGATTTCTGTCTTTGTCATATGTTCGGCGAGAAGCCAGTACCGGCATCAACCCAAAATCAAACCGCTTGGTTTCGTCCCTGCCATCAACTTTATAGCGCACGGCAATTTTCCACCTGCTGTCCGATTCTTTGCGCCTGAAACAGTTGCCGAGGTGGCGTAGTTGAGACTTATTCGGGATACTGCGGATCGTTGTTCTCGTCACATACCACTCCGTCTAGCTTTGCCAAGAATCTCTCAGTTGCAGGCTTTATATTATGCATGCCAATGCCCGCTCGGCGCTCGACACGCCAGCGAGCCGTCGGCACGCCCTCGGACGCCAGTTCTTTCAAAGCGTATTTACAACGCCTGATTTGATAATTTGCAACCGATTCAGTTGTTTCAGTTAGAAGGGCGGAGAGCAACGGCAGATGTGTGAGGTTTTTCTCGATAGAAGCGGATTGAGGTAGCTGGTTGATATACCAGTTTTTCGTGCGGCGGGTCAGTATGGAGTCGTTGTTTTGAGCAATTGTGCGAAGCTTGCGAGAGAGCGCCTGGTCCCGCGCGGGCCAATCTACACGTTCAGAATGACCGGGATGCTGGATGCGATGTTGCTTATTGATTTTGATGAGCCACGTACGGTCATGCCGATAAAGCCACGCATAGGTGGCGGACATGCCGCTAATGTTGGCACGAACCCACTTTATGCCCCGCCCGCTAAAGCTATCAAGAGCACGGCACCAATTTGACCGGTATGTCATCAGGTCGGTTTCTTGGGAAGGTAGCTTCGCTTGGCTCATCGAGACGACATGCTGCTTCGGGAAGCTCAATGCCCATTGAAGGACTTCTCGAACCGTCAACTTTGGTAAGAAAAATGCCCAAACGGCCACATGCTGTAGGTATGAGAATGATTTCTTGTGTTTCCGGAACATTTCTACCAGCCAGTTCGGAGCCAAGTCCGTAATTTCCTCACAGCCACCCTTCCAGGCGCTGTGAAAATCTCGCATCAGCTCTTGATGGCGGATATGAGCCCCGTTGGCGCAACCGGCTTCAACTGCAACTTCATGATATAGCTGGGACCACTGATGATATGTTGGCGAGCATTGTGATGGCATTCTGAGGAGCTCACTGATCAAATTGTTGCATGTATGGTGAACCGCGTGAGCTTCTCTCCTGACCGCATCAATCGGCGAGAGTTGACAAGCAGAAGGTGTCGCAGGAACGAAGCGATGACGCTCCAGATGTCGAAAACGAACGTTGGACTCTAGCAGCGGACCATGGCAGCGGCATACGTTCAACCCGGTGACCTGCCAAGAGCGTTGCCAGAAATATTCGCCGTAATTGCTGAGCTGTTCGTTGAGACAAGCAGGGCAGAACCTCAAGAAAGTGGGTGGGTTGACGGTGGATGCTGAAATCCCCAGTTGAACATGCAATGCACGACCATCACCGCTGCGCATGTGTAAAAGGGCGGACTGTCTGCGTGTCTCGGGAACAAATGGAGCATACAGCGGAAAAAGAGTGTGGTGATAGATGAGTGCCTCGGGGGTAATGTCCCAAAGGTGTCCTGCATTCGCGAGAAACGCATCCAAATGCGAGGGCAAGTCCACAGTCGCAACAACCGTTCTACAGCCGAAAAGGTCGTCAAGGCATTGCTTGGCGCTAATGTTGCCCATATGCACAGCATAACGAGCGAAGACACTGTAAAGCAGCTCATCAGGTTTTGGTTTCGGCAAATAATGGAGCATGTCAGGCGCTCCGCGCAAATTCCTTTTTCAGGTCAAGCAAAATTCCAGCTTTTTCTGAAGCCTCGTACATGGTGCTTTGATGCCTGTCGGTATATATGTACCTGAGGTCATCAGGGGGCAGTTTCGCCCAATCTCGCTCTTGAATATACTTTCTGGCTGGTGGTTTCTTATGTTTCTGGGCATCCATCATGCGGCTCGTTGCCAAATGAACTAGCGTGTGCATGGGGAGGTCAGGCTCGTCAGCCAACACTTCGTCAGCCAATGGCACAGCGACATCATGTTCCAGACCCATCGCGCACAACACGGCGACCAGTTGGCTGGCTGTGTCATTGCTAACTTTGGGCTTCCATTTTTTCGGTGCCGCAAAGGTATTGATATCCTGACTTATTGTGAGAATTTTGGCCGTGACATCCGGCATTCGTAGGTCGCCATACTTCAAGATCAGTTCGGGCTTGCCGCTTCTTAGTGCGTCAAGCATCGGATGCACCGGGATCAGTTCGTCTTCATAGACCTGCCGTAGCAATGGTGGCGTGATTTTCTCTACACCGGTCATGATGGCTCTGTGCTGGGCGAGTGCAAAGAGTTTAACCACGATATCGATGACCCCTTGCGACAGATCATAGAGCTCGTCGCTGACATCGCCAGATGAAAGCGGCGATTCACGGAGCCATTGATACTGCCAGAGGCGTTTCACGAAAGACCGCCATTGGCGGTCATTCGGCATTCTGTCCCACAACAGGCTACCGAAACCTGCAGCGCGACGGGCTGACCGGAGGTCTTTCTCGAAGAAGCGACGAGCCCAGGGGGTACCTACCATGACAACTGAAACGCCGATGATGTTCACGAGGGTGACGAAAAAATTGAGCATCTTCTCAATCCCGCCGGCTTTGGCGATCTTCAGGTGCTGTAATTCGTCAATGACCAGAACCCCAATTGCATGTAGATTGGCGACCTGTGCCATCCGCCCCAGCAGGATGTTGATATTCAGCCGCTTGTTTCCATACCGGTTGGTGTAGTCCGTTCCTAGTATCTTATCTACCGCCTGGAAAAAGTCGAAGCAGAGGCTTTTGAGAGTACCGTCATGAGGGCAATCTAGCTTGAGGTAAGGAATCTGAGTTATGTTGTAATCGGCATGAAAGACGGCTTGCGGATAGGTCTCAAGGATAATTCTTAGGGCGGTACTCTTTCCACATCCCGAGCAGCCGATGAAGGCCAGACTGTGAGCGGTCGAGCTTGCAGACTGAAAGGTGAAGGATTTGAGGTCACCCTTGACCAGACGTTCATAGCCATTCTGGAGGTGTTCGAAGTAGTCTCCCGTATCTGGATTGCGCCCCTTGTAGCCTACTCTCATCAAGAGAGAAATTTTGCTCTCGAGTTCTACATGAATGGAAAGTGGTTGGAAAAAATCGGTCAAAAGGCGTGCTATAGCGTGTAAGCGGACAGAACTGGGTAACGTTTTTTCTTCCTCATGGAAAGCCGGGAGACGTTCCAGTTTTACGCGAATGTCCTCGAGTTCCATGATGCGGGGCAGCGTAGCAATAAGTGGGTTGTTCCGGTACTCCTCAAGCCCCGGGTCACCGTACACGGCGTTGACGATGTTGCCCATGTTTCTATTCGTCATCGGCGTCGTCTCCAAACAGGGTCTCTACCATATCAGGAAAGCGAAAGTCAGAACAGGATGGATCTGTCTTAAGGGGTACGACATTCGCGCTTTTTGGCTTTGAGCGTTTTGGAGGCGCGAAAGCTGTTGCCGCTCGTTCCAAGTCCTTCTCCGCCGTACGGTTCTCGCGGATGTTCCGAGTACGTGCAGCCTTACTTTCGCCTGTTGATTTTGGCCTCTTTTCTTGCGCGTCGCGAGCAATCTCTTCGATAGTGGCGTCCAGATCGGCTTCGCTCATGTTGGCATCAGCCTTGGCTTTGGCCTGTGTTGCTCGTTCGGATTTCTGCTTGCGCCAGACCTCCCAAAAATTCATGTCGCGAAAGCGGCGGCTTCGGTCAGAGAGGTCGCAGACCCAGTAGTTCGTCGGATTGCCTTCAGGCAGAATATAGATCTGATTGGCACGTCTCGGATCGTAAGAAGCCATCACGCTACCAGGGCGCCCGGTGTTGGCTCTATGAAACCAGCCAGCCGCCAAGGCTTCCTTGCATGTATAAAAAAGACCGAACAAATTGATGCCCAAGTCTGAAATGGTTGCACGTTTGCGCGGAAGCAGGCTTAGTGCCACAGTTTCGTGTGGAAAACTTCTCAGGCGGCCCGTCTTGTTGGCTAAGCCCCATTTCCAAAGTTCGATGGGAATGGAGGGCAAGTCGTCTGGCATGTCGACATCCCGGTCATAGTCCTCAATAACTCTGTTCTGATTGTGCCAAATCACCGAATGCAGAATAATCCGCGTAAAGGCGTCAATCGTAAGGTTGGCAGAGAGCCGATAGTCTTTTCCTCCCCGTTTTTTCGATATCGGGCCTTCGACCACGCCTTCCACATATGGTTTGAATTGTTCCTGGACAGTTCTGAAATAGCGCTCGACGATGCCTTTAGCATCGCCGCGGTAAGCTGCGGCATTTTCGACGCGGACGTTGAACCGTGAAACAAGTGCCTCAATTTGGTGGCCGAGCAATTCACCCCGGTCGGCAAGGATTGCGTCCGGGATTCCAGCGACAGGCCACTGATCAGGACTAATCTCGATGTCAAAACGCTTGCAGTATTCGACCTTGTTTTCGGCGGCATTTGCCAGCCCTTGCATCGCGCTAACATAGGAAGGTCCTTCAAAACCAATGTAAACCCCCACTACAAGGCGACTGAAAACATCGATAATGATATAAACGACAGGCCTGCCAACGATACGCCTCTTATTGGCTGCCGAGACGAGATAAACGTCGGCAATTGTTGCATCGATCTGAAATCGGGAACCAGGTCCGAGTGTTTCAACTGTTGAGGTGCTGATAAGAGGACGAATATCCTTGTTGAAGACATGCTTGGGTGTTCGCTTGATAAGCGCTTCCGTCGGGTGATATTCCCTGCGGTAGAAGTGCGAGAGTTGGCGGTAGGTAGGTACTTCATGTGATGGTACATCGCCAAAGCTGGCTTTATATAGGTTAAGTAGCTTGAGGTAGGCCTTCTTGAGGGATCGGCCTTTCTTTTTCAGGAAAACTTCCTCTATTGCAATTCGGCACAGACGTTCGACATCGGGCGTTATCACACAACCGATACCGACCAGGACAACTCGCGGACGACCTAGTTTGGTAATCTGTTTTCTCTTGCGCCCCGCACCTCCCGATTTGTGATAGTCGGGTAGCAGAGCATTCTGTGTCATTCCGCGTTGCCAGTATCGCCGCAAAAGCCGGTAAACGGTCTGCTTTGTCGTGCTATGCTTCTGCACCGCGAGCTCAACGAGCGGCCCCCGCGATTGGGGGCTGAGAATAGAAGGGTCGTTTACCAAATCTGAGATAATTCTCCATCCTCGATCCCTGATTTCTTCTGCTTTGGAGCCCGCTTCCACTGTGGCCATGGTCAGAGACAAATGTGGATCGTCCGCCACCCGCACATCTTCCGACGCGATCAGGTGCAAAAGGCTTTCTGGGTCGTCGTGCGGAACTGGGAAGGCCTTGGTGTCGTTGATGTCAATTAATATTAAGGTGTGAGGTGAGGACCAAAGAACCCTGTGGTAGCTTTCACCAATCTCAACGATCTGGTTAACTTGCAGCATCCAGCACCTCCGTCATCGGAACGGCATCGTTTGGCACGATATCGCCAGCGCGCACCGACTGGTACGGTATTGAGATATCGAAGAGGAAATATCTGCGCCCCAGGAGGTTTCTTAGCCAGTATAGCGCTTCTCCGGGTTCCAGATTTTCATCCGCGTCGATCTTTGCGGCAAGTGTAACGAGCCTGTCCTCCGCATGGGTTTGGAAACAGCGGACATACAGGGAATGGAAATGGTGAAGGTCGTCAGTATTGACGGTATCGTTCAGAATGGGACTGAACCATTCAACATTTTTGCAGGCGGCCGGACTAACGTCATGTTCTGTGACGATGAACCAGGGAATGCCCTTTGAATGCCAGTATCGCCGTTCCAGCTCAAGTTTTTCGACCGTGCGCTTATCTTCCAGGTCTTGAGCATATTTAGCTTGAAGGGCAAACTGTGGTCGATCTTTTGCCAAGGTATCAACCAGAAAATCAGAAGTCATGACCTGATAGACGCCCTTGTACGCAGCGTGCCGTATTCCGGCTTCTTCCGCCAGAGCGGCGGTGTCATCAACACTCAGTGGGAATTGTTCTCGTATGTCGGTGGTATTGTCGGACCAATCAAGGCTCAGAAATACCGCAAGCTCCAGATTAGACAATAGATGATGAATGCGTTGTGTCTTTGTGCCGAAGGCCCGGTGAGACCGGCCTGATGATGATACGTCCCGAACAGTCAGGAAGGGTTTGTAGTCCTGTTTGTGGCCAGCGCCTCGCCCTTCTTTGAGGCGAGTTTCAATTTGCTTTGCCGTTAGTCCTCCAAATGTAGGCATCGACCACTCTCCCGTTAAAGTGCCATCCGACCCTCTGGCAGGGCCCAGTATGATACTTTATTGTCGAGTATGATACTTTATTGTTCAGTATGATACTTTATTGTACGGCCACAACCTCGTGGAACAAGATCATTTCATTTATTCAACGGTGACCGATTTTGCGAGGTTGCGCGGCTGATCCACGTCCGTGCCTTTTTCCACCGCAGCATAATAGGCCAGCAGTTGCACAGGAATGGCGTATAGAATTGGGGTGACCAGTTCCCCGGCGCTGGGCATTTCAAAGCGCGCAAACATGCCTTCCGCTTCATCTTCTGCGTTGTCGGACAAAAGGATAACCTTGCCCTGCCGCGCCATGATTTCCTGCAAGTTAGAAACGGTTTTGTCAATCAGGTCATCATTGGGGGCAATGCCGATCACCGGCACATTCTCATCAATTAGCGCAATCGGCCCGTGTTTCAGTTCACCTGCGGCGTAACCTTCCGCATGAATATAGCTTATTTCCTTGAGCTTCAGCGCCCCTTCCATGGCGATGGGGTAGTGGATGCCCCGACCTACAAACAGGACATCGCGGGCGTGGGCAATGGAGCGCGCAATGGTCTGTAATTTTGCGTCATTATGGAGTACCTGTGCCATCAGTTTCGGCGCGCTTTCAAGTTCGGCCACGTAAGCGTCTTCCTGCGGATCGTCAATTTGCCCCTTGGCAGCAGCGAGATTGACCGCGAAAGCTGCCAGCACGCTCAACTGACAAGTGAAAGCCTTGGTGCTGGCCACACCGATTTCCGGACCCGCGTGGATGGGTAAGACAACGTCCGCTTCCCTCGCCATGGTGGACTCCAAAACGTTCACGAGGACCAACACCCGTTGGCCCGCTTCCTTGGCGTGCCTCAGAGCGGCTAGCGTGTCTGCAGTTTCACCAGATTGTGAGATGAAGATGCATAAGCCGCCCTCTGCGTAAACCGGTGCGCGGTAGCGGAATTCGGACGCGATGTCGACTTCCACGGGTACCCGGGCCAGTTTCTCAATCCAGTAGCGCGCAACGAGGGCTGCATAATAGCTGGTGCCGCAGGCCACGAGCGTCACCTTGGGGACTGTTGCCAGCTCGAACGGCATATCCGGCAGGGTGACCTTGCCTGCATTCGGGTCAAGATATCTGCCGAGAGACTGCGCGACGACTGTTGGCTGCTCGAAAATCTCTTTTTGCATGAAGTGGCGATGGTTGCCTTTGTCCACCATGGTGGAGGCGACCTGGCTGATGCTTACGCTACGCTTAACCGGGCGTCCGGTGGTGTCATAGACCTGCACAGTCTCCCGGGTCATTTCCACCCAGTCACCCTCTTCAAGGTAGATCAATCGGCTAGAGAGGCTGGCAAGCGCCATTGCGTCCGAACCGAGGTAGTTTTCGCCGCTGCCCAGTCCGACCACCAGCGGGCTGCCCTCGCGCGCGCCAAACATCAGGTTGTCTTCGCCCCTGATCAGCACGCAAAGGGCAAAGGCTCCTTCCAGTCGGCCCAGGGTTTTGTGAAAGGCGTCTCTGGGGCTTAGGCCTTCCTTCAGATAACGGGTAAGGAGGTGGGCGACGACTTCGGTGTCGGTTTCGCCTTCAAACGTCACACCGGTTTCTGTCAGTTCGGCTTTCAGGCTGCGGAAATTTTCGATGATGCCGTTATGCACGATTGCGATACGGTCGGTCATATGCGGATGGGCATTGGCTTCGCTGGGTTCACCGTGTGTGGCCCAGCGCGTGTGTCCGATACCGTTGTTTCCCTGAAGGGGTGCTTCTTTCAGTTTTGTGCTCAGGTTTTCGAGCTTGCCAGCCGCGCGGCGGCGGTCAAGCGTGCCCGCGTTTAAGGTAGCAATGCCGGCGCTGTCATACCCCCGATATTCAAGGCGTTTAAGGCTCTCCAAAATGCGCGGTGTCGCCGCGGTGGTGCCAAGGATACCAACGATGCCGCACATGGGCTATTTTCCCTTCTTGGCGTCGAGCGCCGCTTTTTTTGACGTTTGTGCCGCGCGGAACTCGGCGGCAAAACCTGGCCTGTCATATTGTTGACCGCGTGCGATAGCGAGTGCGTCTTTTTCCACGTTATTTGTGATAACACTGCCGGCCGCCACAAGGGCGCCGTCGCCAATTTTCACCGGTGCTACCAGCGCTGTATTCGAGCCAATGAAGGCCCCTGCGCCAATATGGGTCTCAAATTTGAGGAAACCGTCGTAGTTGCAGGTAATGGTACCCGCACCGATGTTGGCGTCAGCACCGATAAAAGCGTCACCGATATATGACAGATGGCTGACTTTGACACCTCTCTCGAGCTTGGCCTTCTTCACTTCGACAAAGTTGCCGATTTTTGCTTCAGGGCCGATGTCCGCCCCGGGACGCAGGCGGGCAAAGGGGCCAACGCTGGCACCCGCGCGTATACGTGCGCCTTCGATATGCGAATAAGCCTTGATGATGACATTGTCTTCTATGACCACACCGGGGCCAAAAAAAACGTTGGGCTCAATTATTACATCAGCGGCGAGCCGGGTGTCGTGACTGAAATACACCGTTTCGGGGTCGACGAGTGTTACGCCTGCCGCCATGGCTGTCTTTCGCCGCTTATGCTGAAATCGGGCTTCGGCATGAGCCAGATCTTCGCGGCTGTTGATGCCAAGAACGTCATCTTCCGCCGCTTCGACGACCGCCACCGAATGCCCGTCCGCCCGCGCAACCGCAACGAGGTCAGTTAGATAATACTCACCGGCGGCATTTTTGTTCGATAGGCGGTCAAGCCATGCGAAAAGCTTTTCTCCGTCGATCAGCATCATGCCGGAATTACATAAATCAATGGCGCGTTCCGCCGCTGACGCGTCCTTGTATTCGACAATGCGTTCGAGGCTGCCATCCCGCGCGGTTACGAGCCTGCCATACCTGGCCGGGTCTTTAGGGCGAAACCCGAGCACAACGAGGCCGGTGTTGCCACCATCGTCTCGTACCTGGATCATCTCTTTCATCAGGTTCGAAGGTATGAAAGGCACGTCGCCGTATAGAACGAGAACATCGCCACTATATGTCTCAAGTGCTTCGCTTGCCATCATGACAGCGTGGCCCGTACCCAGTTGTTCCGTTTGAGCAACGATTTCGCAATCACAGACAGCGGCCTCAACCTGGTCACGCTCAGCCCCAACAACGATGACGGTTTTTTCCGGAGCGAGGCTATGCACACTGTCCAACAGATGGTGCAGCATTGCTTTGCCGCCAACCTCATGCAACACCTTGTGGCGCGCAGATTTCATCCGGGTACCTTTGCCGGCGGCAAGGATGACAACAGCAACGTTATGCTTTGGCATAAAAGGCTCTCCAGAGGACAGATCGGCAGTTAATCCAGCATTTCATTGGTGTCAATCAAATGCCAGCTGGATTTCACACCTCGTTTTTTAGCCTGTTTGTCCTTGTGTCGCCAATAGGCTTTCAGGAAAAAAAGTTCGATATTACTTATGAACTTAAGATTGAACCCCGGCAAAGGGTTGAAGGGGTTGTGGCGACCATATGCCCATATCTCGATCCTGCCTTCGCCGTCTTCAGCGTCACCACGGCCGTGGAACCCATTGGTGTTGGCAATCACAAGAGTGCCCGCCTTGGCGGTAATACCCTCTGGCTCCGGCAGGTTCATTTCGGCCAAGTCATCAGGGCTGGCACGGAAGGATCCTTTCTCGGAATAACCGTCGCGTAACTTTCCCGCTGCGCAAGAGCGGGCGTATTCCCAGTTGAAGCGCGCCTTTGTCAGTTTGTGAGAACCCCGTACATAGGTGAAGGGGCCGTGTTTCTGCTCTACGTCTTCAAGGAACAACCACGCTTTCATGGTTGGGTGAAATGTATCTGAGTGCATTGTTTTTTGTGGGTCTACGGAGCCTGGAAGATGGCCGTTCCGGATACGCTGGATATACATAAGCGGCATGCACGCTTTGGCGGCGCCGTATTCAAGGAGGTCGACAAAGCTGCCGCTGTGGATCAACGCGCTAAGGGAAGGGCGGGTTTGTAAGAACGCCTCATCCAGCAGAATTCGCTGTGTTGCGGTGTTGCCTTGTATCATCTGCCGAGCGGTTCCACCGGGAGTTCGAATTTCCTGCCGGATCGCGGCCAGTTCGTGTTCATCCAGAAAATTGGTGATAATGCAAAAACCATCGCGGGCGTATGCCTTTCGCAGAAGCTTTGGCATTTTTGAACTTAATAACAACCAGCGGAAATGTGCAACTGCTCGAGCCAGCAATACCCGGATCATATGGAGGCCGAGTCTGTTCAATATATGCGAGCCAATAAGGGGGTTCGCTTTGAAGGACTTGCCCTGGCCAAACAAAGCCAGAAACCACAGGGGCCACATATGGATTTTTAGCACTCGCGGCATGTTACGGTCCGTGGTTCCATTCAAAGTTCGCTCTTTCGCTTGTGCCGCAGCCTTTGACGGGGCGCAATTACTAAAAGTTCAAATATGATATTTTATGTGGGCGCTGTCGGTTTTGTGAAATTATTCGGCCTAAATGTTCTCGTGATGCGGAAACATTAGACAGCACCATGCCATTTTTGCTTAAATTGCGCATTGCTCGAGGAATTTTGGGGATTTTATGTCTTTCAGTCAGGCAAATTTGTTGGACAGAGCCACGCTGGTATCTCCTGGAAGGAGACGATAATGGGCATCGTTCACGCGGATCTGCTTATCCTGATTGGTGTCCTGTTGGTGCCGCTCACGCTGCTTGCAAAGGTGCGGCGGCTGACAGGCCTTGACCGTGGCCTGAAACTTATTCTGCTTGGGTCGCTCTTCTTGTGCGCAGCGGCGTTTGTCGATTACCTTGAGGAAACAGCCCTGAAACCTCACATGGATGCCATGGCAAGCAAGGATGCCTGGAACCTGCTTGTGGCAGTTTTTGGCTATGTGCCGGGCCTTTTCCTGACCGCACTTGGCCTATCACGCTGGTTCAAGGTCTCGCTGTTATGGGAGGAAGAAGTCAAGCGCCGCAAGGCCGCTGAAGCGGAACTGCGGCGCAGAACCCAGCAATTGCAATATGCGGTCGAGGAGGCCGAGCGTGCAAGCCGGGCCAAGACGGAGTTCCTTGCCAAAATGAGCCATGAGCTCAGGACGCCCCTGAACGCTATTATCGGGTTTTCGGAAGTGATGAACATGCAGGTGTTCGGACGGCTTGGTGAGCGCAGGTATGAGGAGTACAGCCACCTCATACACCGCAGCGGGAAGCTGCTCCTGGATATCATCAGCGATATCCTTGACCTTGCAAAGGTTGAGGCCGGTAAGCTGGACCTTGACGAGGAAGAATTCTATCTTGGCGACTTGCTTGAGGAATGCCTTCCTATTGTCGAGTTCAACGCCCGCGACAAGGGGTTGTTGCTTGAGCGTCAGATTGCCAAAGATCAGTATCTATGGGCTGACCGTCGCATTGTTAAGCAGATGATCCTGAACCTGCTTTCCAACGCTATTAAATTCACCAAGCCAGGTGGTACGATCATGGCGGCTTCGCTTCTCATGCCCGATGGATGTTATGCGCTTATCGTCAAAGACACAGGCGAAGGCATGCACCAAGAAGAAATCACGGTCGCGCTTGAGCCATTTGGCCAGATCGAAAGCGTCATGACCCGGAGCCACGAGGGCACGGGCCTTGGTTTGTCGCTTGTACGAACTTTCATTCAGTTGCACGGTGGTGAAATCTTTATTGAAAGCGAGAAAGGCAAGGGCACCAGCGTATGCCTGAAATTCCCCCTTTCCCGAAATCTGAGTAAGGCTGCTGAATAAGATGCTGGTGATCGGGGGTATAGGGTGAGCGGCTTTAAGTTTGTTGTTGTTTGTATTCTGGTGCAGGTCACCTCTCAGACGCTGCGGGCCCAGGACATTGCGAAAGCACCGCCGTTTCCTGAACAGAGTTGCCTTGGTGCGTCTGCGGGTGCCAGAAACTGGCCGTCATATTGTAATGATGCACAAGCTTTGCACGACAAGTTGGTGTCGCGCACCCGTACAGCGCCGGTGGAGTTGAAACAACTCAAAAGCCTGCTTTGGGAAAAAGGCGATCAGGATATGTGGCGGTTTCTCGCTCTGAGCCTCGCTGAGCGCAGCCCCTATTTTTCCAGCAAAGCCCGCCGGATTGCATTGATGGACGAAATCGAAGCGTCGTTGGAGCAGAAAGACAGAGTTGATGATTTTATTCGTGTGGCCACTGATACGATAAGGGCTGTCGAAAAAGGGGAGGTCGAACCCACGGTTGAGTATATCAAGGCAGGCCAAGACCTGCTGCCGGGTGAAAACAACCGACATCTTCTCGCGTTGTTGGGCTCGTCAATGATCAAGCTGGCGCAGTTGAACAGCCTGCACGCTCGCTACGACATCGCCCTTGAGGCATTGGACCTGTGTGAAAAGGCATCCGACGCCTGGGGTAACCCGTTGATGCCGCAACGTTGTTATAACCTCCTGAGCGTTTTTGGCAATGAACCGGAAGGCTTTTTGGCGGAAATTGCAACGAGGGAAGAACGCCTGACCTGCGGACGTAATCTTACGCCGCTGTGCAATCTGTTTCGCAAGACAGGTCACGGTAGATACCTTCCGGCAAACACCGAATGAATGGGTGACTAACCTGCGCCAAGCAGCGCGCGGCGCTCAGACGCTACAAGCGTAGTGAGGAACTGGCAGACCCTGTCTATGTGAGGTTCGGGTCGAAGCTCCGCGTGTGTTACAAGCCAAAGATCCCTCAAAATCGACAACTCATTCGGCAGTACGGTGGTGAGCCCTTTCATTCTGTCGGCAAGGTAACAGGGCAAAAGTGCTATGCCGAGGCCAGCTTCTGCTGCATGGGCCTGTCCGGTGACACTTGTGGTTCGGAAAATGACATGCGGATCTGTGATCGCCTTGTCGAGCATCTGCAGTTCAGGTAGCGGCAGAAGGTCTTCCACATACCAGATGAAATGATGGTGCCTGAGGTCAGGCAGGCGCACGATGGGCGGATGTCGCTGCAGGTAGCTCGGCGCGGCGTACAGGCGAAGTCGGTAGTCAGCAATTTTTTCCGAGACAACGCGGCCGTGGCTGGGGGGGGCCAAGGTTATTGCTGCGTCCGCGTCGCGGCGGCTGAAGTTCAGGGAGCGTGTTTCTGCGACAAGCTCAAGGGTTATGCCGGGGTTGTGGTTATGAAAACTCATGCAATGGCGGGCAAGAAACTGGCTGCCAAAGGCCTCTGGCGTGGCTAGGCGAACAGTCCCGGTAGGGCCGCCCAGTTCCGGGGCGATTTCGTCCATCAGAGCCAGCGAGCCTGCTTCCATTTTTTCCGCATGGGCAAGCAGCCGCCGTCCGTTCTCATTGATAAGATACGCGCGGTTTTCCCGATCAAAAAGTGAGACGCCAAGCTGATTTTCCAAGGCGGCTATGCGGCGCGCCACCGTGGTGTGGTCGACCCCGAGCCGGAGGGCTGCCGCCGCAAGTTTGCCGCGGCGCGCCAGTTCCAGAAAATACCGAAGGTCATTCCAGTCAAACATAGATCCTGTCTACGCGATGAAGCGGCCTTCGCAAAGCCAGAAGATCAGTTATTGCGATCCTTTTTGTCGTCTTCGCTTTCGACTTCCTCAACATCAACATTGCCGGGACGCAAGGATTTGTTCTTGCGCATTTTCTGAATGTATTCGGTGACATACTCGGGAAAGCGGCTTTCGATCGGGGCCAGTTGATAGTTGGCGTAGGTGTCGAGGTTCCAGTCGCCAATACCAAAGTTGACACCCGGCAGTATTTGCGCCGCCCCGTCGTTTGAACTGACCAAGGCTGTGGTGAGGGCCGCAGGGTTGGAAGCGGAAGCTGTGCCTTTGCTGGATGAGCCGGCATACAGGTCTGCGATGTAATAGTCGTCAGTGGTGGCTTTGATGCGTTTTGCCCCACGGATGCGATCATGCCAACTAAACTCGGTTAAGCTGATGAAGTGCTTCTTCAGGTCCTCTTCCCAGTCAGGAAACAGTTTTTTATTCTCTTTATAATACTCGGAAATGTGAAGGGTTGAGCCCTTTGGGCGCATACCACGGTTGGAATTGACAAATTCCTTGGCGTTTTCGATCAGTAGCTTGTGAACCGTCCGTCCGGTATAGGCTTGATCCTGAATGCTGGGGCCACCAACATAGCCTTGGAACAGGCCATACATCACAATCGTGCTGTCCCATTTTTCAACGAGGATGTTGTGTACATCATTCAATGACAGGTCGATGTTCGCTACTTTCATCAACTTCTGGTCCCAAAGAGAAGGCTCCTTGCGTGAGCCTTCATGAAGGTCGCGCAGCGATTTCACCGGGTATTCTTTTGTCAGCTGGATAATGATCGAGATATTGTAGAGGTTGAGCCAGTAGGCAAGCTGCTCATTTTTGGTCCACAGACGCAAGGGAGCCTGGTCGGGGAGTGCTTCAAGCTCCGTCTTGATCGTCTCAAGGATTTTCAGGTTTTCCTCATAGTCGGCAAAAGCCGGGAAGGCAATGCGGTTGCCTTCGTTTCTGGTGCTGCTGGTGTTACCACGCACCGACCGTGTGCCGATTTCAGGGCGCGGGGCGGACGCCGCCGACCTGTCTGATGTACCGGCATCAATGACCGTCATGTCCAGGATAGCGTTCCAGTCGTCATACCGAATTTCGATGGGCGACCCTTTGGTTTCCCCGCGGAAGGGCTCAGGGATGTTTTTCTCGTCAGCTGCGGTTACAGCTGCGAATAAACCACTCATCAGCAATATCGCCGTTAGCCGGGTCCGGATTACCTTAAGCAATGCCATCTCCTGTCTGTTTAATGCTTTGCTTTTACTGTTTACTGTTGTCGTCTGTCACATCTTCCACGTCAACGTGTCCTTCGCGGGCCGCGCGAGCTTTACGCACATGGTCGATATATTCCATGACGTGCGGGGGGAAGCGCAGGTCAATGTCTGCCTTACGGAAGTTGCCGTATGATTCCATGGTAAACGCAGCAATGCCAAGCGTTACTTCACCCGTGCTGGGGCTGCCACCTGTGGGCTGGTTTACACTTGGTGTCGCGCTGGCGCCGCTTGTGTCACCCCCCGGTCCCGTTGGCACGAACTGCCCGGAGTTTACGCCAACCAGCATGTCATTCAAGGCCGCCCGGTTGCTGGCGACGGCGCTGCCGTTGCTGCGTGTGCCGCCATATAGGTCGGCGATGTAATAGTCGTCAGTGGTTGCTTTGATTTTTCTGGCATTCCGGATACGGTCATGCAGGCTGTAGTTGGTCAAGCTAACGAAGTGGTTTTTCAGGTCTTCTTCCCAGTCGGGGAACAGAGCCCTGTTTTCTTTGTAATATTCAGAGATTTGCAAGGTGTTGCCGCGCAGCCGCATCCCTCTGTTGGAGTTGACAAACTCGCGGGCATTGGCAACAAGCAACTTGTGAACAGTGGCCCCCGTAAAGGCTTCGCTCGGGATGCTTGGTCCGCCCACATATCCTTGGAACATGCCATACATCACCAAGGTCGTATCCCATTTTTCAACCAGCAATTCATGAATATTGTTAAGGGAAAGAGGGTGACCGGCAACGGTAACGACCTTCCTATCCCAAAGGCCGGGATTTTTCCGAGAACCGGACTGTAGTTTCTTCAGGGATTTGATTGGATATTCCTGAGCCAGTTCTTCGATGAGCGCAATGTTGTGCAGGTTGAGCCAATAGGCCATTTGCTCGTTCCTGGACCAGTATTTGAGAGGTATCTGGTCTGGCAGGGCCTCAAGCTCCGCTTTAATCTCCGCCACCACTTTGAGGTTGTCCGGGTGATCTGCAAAAGCGGGGAACGCCAGCCGGTTACCTTCATTGCGCGTACTGCTGCTATTGCCCCTGATGGTACGTGTGCCGAGTTCAGCACGAACGTCCCCAGCGGAAGAGCGGTCTGACATACCGGCGTCAAGAACGGTTGCCTGCAGGATCGCGGACCAATCATCATACCTGATTTCAAGTGGCGAGCCCGGCGTGGCTCCCCGGAACTCTTCGGGGATATTATCCTCGTCGGCCATGAGAGCGGGCGACAATACGCCACCCGCCAGTGCTGCTGTGAGAAGCAGCTTTTTCACGTTTCCAAACATAAATACCCTTCACTTCTATTCTAACGTCACTGAGGGGGCT
The DNA here is from genome assembly GCF_025574465.1 of Kordiimonas aestuarii. Taxonomy (GTDB): domain Bacteria; phylum Pseudomonadota; class Alphaproteobacteria; order Sphingomonadales; family Kordiimonadaceae; genus Kordiimonas; species Kordiimonas aestuarii. Next base: position 17,637 of record NZ_JAOBPP010000018.1, on the reverse strand, counting down.
CGGAGGGTTCACTTGAACCGTCGTCGATTTCCTCAACGTCGACCTCTCCCTTTTTGAGCGCCTTGTTCTTACGCATCTGATAGATGTAATCCCGAACATGAGGCGGGAAGCGCATCTCGACCGGGTCTTTGCCGAAGTCTGCATATGTTTCCATTGTGAAGGACCCAATGCCCATGGAGGCGTTGCCCGCGCTTTGGCCCGAGTTTACCCGAATGAAAGCGTCATTAAGGGCGGCGCGGTTGGTTGCCAATGCGGTGCCATGGCGTGTGCTGCCGCCATAGAGATCCGCAATGAAATAATCATCGGTGGTTGCCTTGATCTTCTTGGCAGCCCGGATACGGTCATGCATGCCGTATTCCGTCAGGCTTATGAAATGTTTCTTCAGGTCCTCTTTCCAGTTCGGGAACAAGGCCTTGTTGTCCTTGTAGTACTCGGAAATCAGCAGTGTGGACCCTTTAAGACGCATGCCGCGGTTGGAGTTCACAAATTCCTTGGCGTTGTCCACAAGGGCTCTGTGAACGGTTTCACCGGTATAGGCAGTACGCCGGATACTCGGACCCCCGACATATCCCTGGAACAGGCCGTACATGACAATAGTGCTATCCCATTTGTAGACGAGAATGTCATGGATATCGTTCAGGGAGAGATTTACATCCGAGACCTTCAACACCTTTTTGTTCCATAGCGAATCCTTGCCTTGCGCAAGCTTTTTAAGACTGCGTGTCGGGAATTCTTGTGCGATAAGATCGATCAGGGTGATGTTATAGAGGTTGAGCCAATAGGCGAGTTGCTCGTTTTTGGTCCACTCCCGCATCGGAACTTCGCCGGGCAGCGCCTCCAGCTCAGCACGGATCTTGCGGACGATCGCAATATTCTTTTCATCCGTATAGGCTTCAAAAACGATGCGGTTTCCTTCGTTGCGTGTGGAGCTCGTATTGCCGCGCACCGTGCGCGTGCCAATTTCCGGCTTGGGCGCCGATGCTGAACTGCGGTCCGATTCTCCGGCGTCAACAACGGTCGAACGGAGAATTTTTGTCCAGTCGTTATAGGTGATCTGGATAGGCGAACCTTTACGTTCGCCCCTGAATGGTTCTGGAATTTTGCTTTCATCAGCTTCAGCGAAAGCGATAGAAGTGCTGACGGTAACGAGCACCATCAGCAAAGCGAATTTTGCTTTATTAAACATATTACCCCCCCCCGGTAAACGATAGAACGATATTCTAAGCGCAATGTTCTAAACCTAGCGGTAATAACGCTATTTTTTTTTCAGAAAGCGTGCAAGAGCATGGCTAGAGATGTCCTGAAGGATTTTTTAGATAAAATTGCTACTGCATATCTTCGGCGTAAGAAAGTGGTGGCCTGTTTTGTCGAACGAAACGCCTTTGCCGTCGCGCATTCTGGCTGGTGTGACGCTCTTACCCGGGCACCCTCTTACAGTAACTTATTGAACAAGCTTTTGTTTTAGAGACAGTTTGAGAGTGGAGGGAACGGAAGAAAGGGTGGCTGGGGAAATTTTTCGTGTGGAATATCCCGGGAGCAGACAAGCACTGGCCAAGCTGCTGATTAGTATCAGGAAAAATCAGGGAAATAATCCTTAGTTATATAACTAATTGTGAAACAGGCCTGGTTGCATATGAACGATGAGGAATCGTGGTTTTGGCGCCATCTTTTATATATGTGCAAAAATACACAAAAACTGCTGCAAAACTTCTTGATGACCTGCAAATTCGCATGACGTATGCTGCGCTCGACTTTGGGTGGAGTGCGATGGGTGAGCGGGAAGGAAGCTCGCCACGTCAGATTTAAATTTGGAGGATTTCTCAATGTACGAACGTCATCATTATATTGGCGGTAAAGCTGTGGACGGCACTAGTGGCCGTTTTGGTCCGATCTACAACCCGTCCACGGGTGAAGAGGCCGGTAAGGTCGCGCTAGCCAGCAAAGGCGAAGTTGAAAATGCTATTGCGGCAGCCGAAGCCGCATTCCCGGAATGGTCCACTACGTCGGTTGTCAAGCGCGCGCGGGTACTGCAAAACCTTGTGCATATCCTGTACCGCGAAAAAGATAAACTGGCCGAGGCTCTGTCTGCTGAGCATGGCAAGGTTTTCTCGGACTCGCAGGGCGACGTGCAGCGTGGTCTTGAAGTGGCTGAGTTTGCCCAGGGCATCCCACACCTGATCAAGGGTGAGTATTCCGATAATGTCGCAACCGGGATTGATGTCTATTCCATGCGAAAGCCGCTTGGCGTTGTGGCAGGTATCACGCCGTTCAACTTTCCGGCGATGATTCCGCTGTGGATGAGCTGTGTGGCGATCGCATGCGGTAACACTTATGTGCTGAAGCCATCTGAAAAAGACCCGTCCGTGCCGCTGATGCTGGCTGAATGCTGGAAAGAAGCAGGCCTGCCAGACGGCGTTTTCAACGTCGTCAATGGCGACAAGGAAGCGGTTGATACGGTTTGTACCGACCCAAGGGTGAAGGCCGTATCCTTCGTGGGGTCCACCCCGATTGCACAATATGTATACGCAACAGCCACAGCCCACGGCAAACGCTGTCAGGCCATGGGTGGTGCCAAAAACCACATGATCATCATGCCAGACGCTGACCTTGACCAGGTTGCGGACGCGCTTATTGGCGCGGCCTACGGTTCTGCGGGCGAGCGTTGCATGGCGATTTCTGTGGCTGTTCCGGTTGGTAAGGCTGTGGCCGACAAAATGGTTGAAATGCTGAAGCCGCGGGTCGAAGCGCTCAAGGTTGGTCACGCCATGGACCCACAGGCTGAAATGGGCCCGCTGGTGACGGCAGACCACATGAAAAAGGTCCGTGGGTATCTTGATCTGGCTGAGCAGGAAGGCGCTGAGGTCGTCGTTGATGGCCGTACCTTCAAATACAATATGCAGGGTTACGAGAACGGCTACTACATGGGCGGATCGCTGTTTGACAATGTCAAACCAGAGATGCGCACCTATAAGGAAGAGATATTTGGCCCGACACTGCAGATTGTCCGCGCTGAAACCTTCGATGAAGCGGCAAGCCTGCCGTCGATCCACGAGTTTGGTAACGGGACAAGCATCTTTACCCGTGATGGTGATACCGCGCGCGAATATGTGAACCGTGTTGAAGTGGGCATGGTTGGCGTAAACGTGCCGATCCCCGTGCCGCTCGCATTCCATACCTTTGGCGGCTGGAAAAATTCTGCCTTCGGTGACATGAACCAGCACGGCATGGAAGGGGTGCGTTTCTACACCAAAACCAAGACCGTGACCTCGCGTTGGCCGACCGGTATTCGTTCTGGCGCAGAATTTGTAATTCCGACGCTGAACGGCTAAATTGCGGAACCCGGAAGGCACAAGCTTTCCGGGTTCATCCGTTGCGGGGGCACAATAAGAATAGTCTTAAGTATTCAGCGCCTTTGCGACGATTTTTGTGGTGGGGAATTTGCGCCCACCCTTTATGACGCGGGGAGATGATTCTCATGAAGATCAGAAATTTGTTCCTAGGGGCAGTGGCAGTGACCGCCCTTGCGGCATGCCAGCCTGAACAATCGGCCAGCCACAAGGCCAAAGACAAAAGCACCGTCGAGGCGTCAGGCCTCGATATGGAAGTGCATATTCCGTACGAGAAGTTCACACTGGGCAACGGCCTGCGCGTGATCGTGCACGAAGACCGCAAGGCGCCGATTGTGGCCGTCAGCGTCTGGTATCATGTGGGTTCAAAAGACGAACCTGAAGGCAAGACAGGCTTCGCGCACCTTTTTGAACACCTGATGTTCAATGGGTCCGAGAACTATAACGACGAATATTTCAAGCCGTTCGAAGAAGTTGGCACCACCAACATGAACGGCACCACATGGTTTGACCGTACCAACTATTTCCAGAACGTGCCCACGCCGGCGCTTGATATGGCGCTGTGGATGGAATCAGACCGCATGGGCCATCTCTTGGGTGCTGTCACGCAGGAGAAGCTGGATGAGCAGCGTGGTGTCGTGCAAAACGAGAAGCGCCAAGGCGACAACCAGCCATATGGGCTTGTCGAATACCGCCAGCTTGAAGGTTTGTTCCCTGTTGGTCACCCTTACCGCCATTCGACTATCGGTTCGATGGAAGATCTGGACGCCGCGTCGCTGGATGATGTGAAAGGCTGGTTCAAGGAATATTATGGTGCCGCCAACACTGTTGTTGTGCTCGCGGGCGACATTGATGCTGAAACGGCCAAGCCGCTGATGGAAAAATACTTTGGTGACATTGAGGCTGGTCCCGCGCTCAAGCAGCATAAGGCGTGGGTACCGACACGCACCAACAACACCATTGAAGAAATGGTTGACCAAAGCGCGCCGCAGCGTCGCATCTACCGCGACTGGGCGGTGGCACCGCGCACGTCAGACGATGCACCAATGATGTTCCTCGCTGCTGAAGTGCTGGGCGGCGGCAAAAATTCCCGCCTATATCAGGCGCTTGTGTACAAGAATCAGCTTGCGGTGAACGTGAATGTCTCGATGCAGCCGTTTGAACTGGCGTCCATGTTCGAGATTGATGTGACGCTTAAGCCGGACGCCGATGAGAAGAAAGCCGAGCATCTGATCAACGAGGTAATGAGCGATTACCTTGAAAATGGCCCAACGTCCGATGAACTGGCGCGCGCGAAAGCCAGCATCCTTGCTAGCCAGGTTCGCGGGCTTGAACAAATTGGCGGATTCGGCGGCAAGGCAACTGCGCTTGCACGGTCCGAGCTTTATGCCGGCGACCCGGGGCATTACGCCAGGCAGGTTGAAGAACTGAATACCGCCTCGGCTGACGCAGTGAAAGCCGCGTCGAACAAATGGCTGGGGCAGGGCTATTACCAACTGACGGTTCGTCCTTACCCGAAGTATGAAACGGTTGTGTCAAGTGTTGACCGCTCAACCGGCATTCCAACCGTTGGCGAAATGCCAGATCTTACGTTCCCTGCCATTGAGGAAGGTGAACTTGAAAATGGCATGAAAGTGGTCCTTGCCACGCGCTCAACCGTGCCAGTTGTTAACATTGCGCTGCAGTTTGACGCGGGTTACGCAGGCGATATTGGTCGTCCGCTGGGCACGTCGAGCTTTGCGCTCAACATGATGGATGAGGGCACCGAAAGCCGCTCCGCGCTTGAGATATCTGCTGAGTCAGAGAAGCTCGGCGCCAACATCTCAACCGGATCAAATCTTGACATGAGCACCGCGACGCTTTCGGCACTCAAGCCGAAGCTTGATCAGTCCCTCGCGCTCTTTGCTGACATTGTCCGCAATCCGGCCTTTGATCAGGAAGAGATGGACCGACTGCGCCAGCGCTGGATCGCAACCATTGCACAGGAAAAAGCACAGCCGGTACAGCTTGCGCTGCGCACTTTGCCGCCACTTCTCTATGGTGAGGACCACGCTTACGGCATCCCATACACCGGGTCCGGTACGGAAGCGGCCATTGAAGATCTGACCCGTGATGACCTTGTTAAGTTCCACACGGATTGGATCAGGCCAGACAATGCCACGGTCTTCGTCGTCGGCGATATTACGATGGATGAAGCGATCCCTGCGCTGAACAAAGCGTTTGGGGACTGGACAGCGCCTGAAAGCGCGATGCCGACGAAAAACATCGCCGAGGTCGCAATGCCGGAAAAAGGCCGCGTCATCATTATGAACAAGCCAGGTTCCCCACAGTCGCTGATCCTGGGTGGGCACTTGTTCCCGTCCACCGGTGACGAGGCGTACCTGACACAGGAAATGATGAACAGCATCCTTGGTGGTGAGTTCACCGCACGGGTGAACATGAACCTGCGTGAGGACAAGGGCTGGGCCTATGGTGCTTACACCTTCACGACCGATGCCCGCGGCCAGCGCATGTGGCTGGTCTATGCCCCTGTGCAAACGGACAAAACCAAAGAGTCGCTCGCCGAACTTGAAAAAGAATTCGCGGACTATCTTGGCGGCCGTCCGGCCACACAGGATGAACTGGGCCGTATGGTGAAAAACCAGACGAACAGCTTGCCCGGGCAGTTTGAAACCTCGGGTTCTGTGCTCGGCAGTCTCTTGTCGAACCAGCGTTTTGGCCGGTCGAACGACTATGTGCCAAGCCTGAAAGAGAAATATCAGGCGCTGAACATTGATGCCATCAAGGCTCAGGCGAATGCGACTATCAAGCCAGAAAAAATACTGTGGCTGGTAGTTGGTGACCGCGCGCAGATCGAGGAAGGCATTCGTTCGCTAAACCTCGGCGAGGTTGAAGTATGGGACCAGAACGGTAACCGCCTCGACTGATAAAAGCATGACGGTGGGTGACATTGGTGACCCACCGTTGCCGCCACTTGGGCTGGCGGTCTGTACATAATATTTAACCCAAGGGGGTCGTCTTGGACTTTTCACTGAATGAAGACCAGCGTGCCATTCAGGACATGGCGCGTTCTTTCACGGCCGACATGATCACGCCAAATGCACATGTCTGGGATGAGGACAAGGTTTGGCCGCGTGATGTGGCGAAAGCCGCCGGTGAGCTGGGTTTTGGTAGCATATATGTGTCGGAAGAGGCCGGGGGCTGCGGCCTGAGCCGGGTTGAAAGTGTGCTGATTTTTGAGCAACTCTCCAAGGGCTGCCCGTCAACTGCCGCGATGATCTCCATCCATAATATGGCGACATGGATGATTGATTGTTTCGGCAATGACGACCAGCGTGAACGTTTTGTGGGTGAGCTGGCAATGCTTGAAAAAATGGCAAGTTATTGCCTCACGGAACCGGGCGCAGGCTCGGACGCCGCCAGCCTGAAGGCCAGGGCGGTGCGTGACGGTGACGATTATATCCTTAATGGTGCCAAGGCTTTCATCTCCGGCGGCGGCGAAAGTGATGTGTATGTGGTAATGGCTCGCACGTCTGATGACGGTGCCAAGGGCATCAGCTGTTTTATCGTCGAGAAAGACACGCCGGGCCTGTCGTTCGGTGCGCAGGAAAAGAAAATGGGTTGGCATAGCCAGCCTACCGCTGCTGTGATGTTTGATGATTGCCGCATCCCGGCCAGCAACCTCGTGGGCGAAGAAGGGCAGGGCTTCAAGATCGCCATGCAGGGCCTTGACGGTGGCCGTTTGAACATCGCGGCCTGCTCCCTTGGCGGTGCACAGCGTGCATTTGAAGAAGCGGTGACCTACACCAAGGACCGCAAGCAGTTCGGCAAGGCAATCGCTGACTTTCAGGCCACGCAGTTCCGCCTCGCTGATATGGCGACGGAGCTTGAGGCTGCGCGTCTGCTTCTTTATTCCGCCGCGCAGAAGGTGAGCAATAAAGCGTCCGATGCCGCAAGTGCTGCTGCCATGGCCAAACGCTTTGTGACCGATACTGGCTTTGATGTGACGAACGCGGCGCTGCAGTTACATGGCGGATACGGCTATTTGCAGGATTATCCCATTGAACGCATTTTGCGCGACCTTCGGGTGCACCAGATACTTGAAGGCACAAACGAGATTATGCGCGTGGTCATTTCCCGCGCGCTGTTGAAGGACTGATTTGTATGACTGACCCTGAAGTACTGTTTGAAACCCGCGGCAATATCGGCCTGATTACGCTCAATCGCCCCAAGGCGCTCAACAGCCTGACGCACGGCATGTGTGTTGAGGTAAAGCGCCTGCTTGACGAATGGGCGATGAAGCCGTCTGTGCAGGCTGTTGTCGTTGTTGGTGCGGGCGACAAAGCATTTTGTGCTGGCGGTGACGTGGTGAAGGTCACTAGATCTTACAAGGCGGGCACAACAGAGTGGCGTGACTTCTTCCACGACGAATATCTGATGAATATCGCCATCGCGGAATTCCCCAAGCCTTACATCAGCCTTGTGGACGGTATCGCCATGGGCGGTGGTGTCGGGGTTTCTATCCCTGGTGACCTTTGGGTCGCGACCGAGAAAACCCTGTTCGCGATGCCTGAGACCGGCCTTGGCCTGTTCCCGGATGTGGGTGGTGGTTGGTTCCTGCCGCGCCTGCCGGGTGAGACGGGCATGTTCCTCGCTCTCACCGGTGCCCGTATCAAGGCACCTGATCTCTATGCGCTTGGTATCGCAAGTCACGTGGTGGCTTCTGAGAACGTTGATGATGTCATCGCTGCCTTTGCGAGTTCAGAGATCAAGACTGTTGACGATGCGCGCGCTGTGCTGGACCGCTTCCATGCCGACCCGGAGCCTGCGCCCCTTGCCGAGGTGATGGACGATATTGACAGTGCTTTCGCGGGCGTGCGCATGGAGGAGATTGTGCATACGCTGGAGCTCAACGAGGACGAATGGTCACAAAAGCAATTCAAGATATTGATGAGCAAATCACCCACCAGCCTCAAGCTTACATTCGCACAGCTTCGCCGTGGTGAAGCGCTCGATAATTTCCGTGACAATATGCGCATGGAATATCGCATGGTGACCCACGTTATGCAGGGGAATGACTTTTATGAAGGGGTGCGCGCCATTCTTATAGACAAGGACAATGCCCCGGTCTGGAATCCAAGCGCACTTGATCGTGTATCGGACGACGACATCGCAGCCTATTTTGAGAATCTTGGCTCACAAGAGCTGGATATATGAGTTTTTATTCGGGAGGGAAGAATAACATGGCACAAACAATCGCATTCATCGGCCTTGGCAACATGGGCCTGCCCATGTCTAAAAACCTGCTGGGCGCGGGCTTTCGCGTCTACGGTTATGACCTGTCGGCCAACGCGCTTGAGGCCTTCTCGGAGGCCAGCGGCAAGCCGTTTACGAATGTGGGTGAGGCCGTGAAAGCTGCAGATGTGGTTGTCACCATGTTGCCATCTGGCGCCATTGTAAAAGGTGTTTACGAGGGCGAGGACGGGGTTTTCGCCAACGCGAAAGAGGGTGCATTGTTGATTGACAGTTCCACCATTGATGTTGATACCGCTCGCGTTGTTGCACAGTCCGCTGCGGATAAAGGTTTCGCTATGGTCGACGCTCCGGTTTCCGGTGGCGTGGGCGGCGCAGCTGCTGGAACGCTTGCTTTTATGGTGGGAGGCAGTGAAGAGGCCTTTGAACGTGCAAAGCCAGTGCTTGAACCCATGGCAGGCAAGATCGTGCATTGTGGGCAAAGCGGCAATGGCCAGGCGGCGAAGGTGTGCAACAACATGCTGCTCGCTGTTTCCATGATCGGAGTGTCGGAGGCCTTCAATCTCGGCCGTGCATTGGGGCTTGATGATCAGGTGTTCTTTGATGTGGCGTCCAACGCAAGCGGCCAGTGCTGGTCACTGACATCCTACTGCCCGGTGCCGGGTCCGGTGCCAGCCTCGCCTGCCAATAATGATTATAAGCCCGGTTTCGCAACAGCTTTGATGCTGAAGGATTTGCGCCTTGCCATGCAGGCTGTTCGTTCGTCAGGTGCTAATACGCCGATGGGTGCCCGCGCGGCCGAGATATATACAGAAATGGATGACGCAGGCCACGGTGGGGTGGATTTCTCCGGTGTGCTCAAACACTTGACGGGCGCGCTGTAGGCTGCGGCGGTTTCGAACAAATAAGAAAGGCTGCCACAGGCAGCCTTTCCTTTAATTCAAAACATTGTGTCAGTTAGCTTGCCGTCGCGTACATCCAGTCACTGCGGGCGGCGGGTTTTGGGCTTGCGTTTCCCACAGCGCCATAGCGGATAACCGCTTGTGTACGGTTGGAAACACCCAACACCTTGAAGATGGCATGCATATGCGCTTTTACGGTGCCTTCGGCAATTGAGAGCCTTGCTGCGATCTCTTTGTTGGGAAGGCCATCGGCAGCCATCGCAAGAATTTGTTTCTGGCGGTAGGACAGACGACCGAGGTCAACACCTTCAATGGCTGAGCGACTGGGGGCCGTATTGTCGCGAAAGCGTTCAAACTCGTGCTTCAGCGCACCGCGAACATCGGGGCGGGAAGGTTTGTTCGCGACGGAACCAAAACCGTCAAGCGGCAGTTTAAGCGCACGGCGGATGGCGGTTACCATCTGCCCGACGCTGGCGTTCCTTAGCACGGTGACCATATTGCCTGTGTCACCGACATTCTGGCCCTCACGGTCCATGATGGCGACCAAAGCAGCGTCGGGGTATAGGCGCTGCACAAGGCGCAGGCAATCAGCGCCATCACTACCAAGGCTTGATGGGTGGACGACGACCAGGGACAACTTGTCGTGGCTCGCGGTTTTGGCCAGAAACTCATGTTGGCTTCCAGCTTCCATAATCTCGCCGAAGTTACTGGATACCGAAATTACTTCCTTCAGGGAAAGCCGGATCAGTTCCTCACCGTCTACTATTAGAGCTTTCATTTTACGCATCCTCGCTGTTGATTTTAGTCCCGTCGACCTTTTCGGTTCTTCCTTAGGACAATTCGACAAAGCTACCTCCTCATGCTTCTTTTGTGTTTTTGTGAAAAAAGATTAGCAACAAAGTGGTTGAACTTTGGTCGAATGCGGTGAGGCGAGTGGCCGATGCGGTGAAATCTTGCGGTTTCCACCGGTTTACCTCGTAAGTTTAGCTGCGCTTGACGCGGGCGTGGCGGTCTCGTACTCCTCAAGGCTACACATGCCCGGAATCATACGCGACGACAGGAAGCTTTCATGTCTTCAACCTTTGCCCGCCTGACCGAAAACGATGCTGTAAAAGCGGCGCTCGCGAATATAGACGCGCGCCAGCAGTGCATGGTCGATATGGTGCTTGAGTGGTCTCGCGTAAATAGTGGGAGCAGGAACCTTGCCGGTCTTGACGAGATGGAAAAAAAAGTACTGGACGCATTCAAGGTTCTCGAACCCGAAGTGGAACTGATCGACCTTGACGACGGTGAAGCTGTGAACGAAGCGGGGGAACTGGTCACAATAAAAAACGGGCGTACCATTCGCCTGTTCAAGCGGCCGGGCGCCAATCGCCGGGTCTTGATGACAGGACATACAGACACGGTCTTCGCCAAAGATCACAAGTTTCAAGAGCCCGTCTGGCTGGACGGCGACACGATCAACGGCCCCGGTGTTGCCGACATGAAAGGCGGTATTCTCGTTATTTTGAATGCGCTGCGCGCATTTGAGGAAACACCACTTGCCGAGCATGTCGGTTGGGAAATTCTGTTGTCACCTGACGAGGAAACCGGCTCGCTCGCCAGTGCAAAAATCCTGGCAGATCGCGCCAAAGCGGCGGATATCGGGCTAACATACGAACCTGCGTTGGCGGATGGCACGCTTGCGGGGGCTCGCAAGGGCAGTGGCAACTATACACTCGTGGTGCGTGGCAAGGCGGCCCACGCGGGGCGGGAGTTTCACAACGGTCGCAATGCGGTTGTCGCGCTGTCCAGTATGGTAACGGCACTTGCATCGCTCACGGGCGAGCGCGAGGAAATGACGGTGAACCCGGCCGTGATAAGGGGCGGGGTGGCGCCAAACGTGGTGCCGGATATGGCATGGTGCCGGTTTAATGTGCGGCTGAAAGAGCCTGAACACGCTGAGTATTTTGAACGCAAGGTTGGTGAGATTGTTGCCACATGGGACGGTGTTGACGGCTATAGCGTCACTCTGCATGGGGGCATCAACCGCCCGCCCAAGGCGCTGTCTGATGCCAACATCATGCTGATGGAGGCGATCAAGGCGTGTGGAGGCGAACTGGGCATCAAGGTTGACTATGTGCCGACGGGTGGCTGCTGCGAAGGCAATAACCTTGCCGCTGCCGGCCTGCCAAATGTGGATACGCTGGGTGTGCGGGGCGGCATGATCCATAGTGCAGATGAATTTGTTTGCGTGGACAGCTTCAAAGAAAGAGCTAAGCTGTCTGCATTGATTCTTATGGCCTTTGCAAGCGGACAGCTTGACGACGTTATAAAGGCCAAGGGATGAGGCGCGCAGGAGGAGACTAGAGGCGCGTTTTCACTCCCTTCATGGCCGTGCGGCCATGAGGCAACCGGGGCCCTCACATGCTGCCCGGATCTAAAATGAGGATTAACTCATGTTTGTGGTGCGACCAGCACGATTGCAAGATCTTGATGGATTGCAGGCGCTTGCCCGGAAAACGGGAACCGGCCTGACAACACTACCTGATCACCGACCCACGTTAGAAGAAAAAATCAAGGCATCGATCAAAGCCTTTGACGCGCCGCCGGGCGTGACAGAACAGCTCAGCTATCTTCTGATTTTGGAAGACCTCGAGACTGGTAAAGTCATAGGGACAAGTGCGCTGATTGTAGGCCTTGGGCTCGACAAACCTTTCTACAGCTACCGGCTGTTGCATGTGACGCAGGTTAGTCATGAACCCGAAATGCGGGTTGATACCGAGCTGATGCAGCTAACCAACGATTTTGTCGGCGCGACCGAGGTAGCGACCCTGTTTCTGGATCCAGACTGCCGGATCGGCAAGCTGGGCAAGCTGCTGTCAAAAGCGCGTTATCTGATGATGGCTGCGCACCCTGAGCGCTTTTCCAATCAGGTTATCGCGGAAATACGTGGCTGGGTGGATGATGACCATAACTCGCCGTTCTGGGAGGCAATCGGGCGCCACTTCTTTGGCATGAGCTTTAAAGATGCCGATGAGATCAATGGCCGTGGCAACAGCCAGTTCATTGCTGACCTTATGCCAAAATTCCCAATCTACACTTCCCTTCTGCCGGATGCCGCCCGCGCGGTTATTGGTAAACCCCATGACGGTGCGCGCCCGGCTATTCACCTGTTGGAAAAAGAGGGTTTCCGTTTTTCCGGTGCAGTCGACATCTTTGATGGTGGGCCGGAAATGGAGGTGCACAAGCGTGATATCTGGACAGCGCGCGAAAGCATTGAAACCACAGTCGGTGGGATCGTGGATGGTGAACGCCACGACCCGGTACATCTTGTTGCCAATCCGTCCATCGATAACTTCCGGGTTGTGCTGACCCATGTGGTTGAAGGTTCAAGTGGTGTCTGGCTGCCACGTAAAGCCGCCGATGCGCTTGAGCTCAAGGAAGGCGATGTCATCCGTTATAGCCCGGTGGAGCAGCCCAAACCCACCGAGAGTGAGGAATAAAAAATGACGCATTATATTGCAGGTGAATGGCTCCCGGGATTGGGGGAGGAATTTCGTTCGACCGACCCATCGTCTGGCAAGGCGATCTGGTCCGGTCATGAAGCAACAGCTGCGCAGGTGGAGGACGCGGTGCGCGCCGCCGGTGCTGCATTTGAAAGCTGGGTCATGACGGCGTTTGACGACCGGGTTAAAATTATCCGCCGTTATGCTGAGCTGCTGGTGGAACGAAGAGGCGAACTCGCCAAGCTGGTCGCACAGGATGCAGGTAAAACCCTTTGGGATGCCACTGGCGAAGCCACTGCGATGGCCAACAAGGTTGAAATCTCGCTTACAGCCTATGCTGAACGCACCGGATTCAAGGAGGCCGTTAATGGCGCCATCCGGTCCAAGCTTGCGCACCGGGCGCATGGCGTCATGGCGGTCTTCGGCCCCTATAACTTCCCCGGCCATTTGCCAAACGGCCATATTGTGCCTGCGTTGATCGCGGGCAATACCGTGGTTTTCAAACCCAGTGAGCTGACCCCGGCCGTGGCAGAATTCATGGCCAAAACTTGGGCGGACGCAGGTTTGCCCAAAGGCGTGTTGAACCTCGTGCAGGGTGGCCGAGAGACGGGCGCGGCACTTGCGGCGGCTAAAGGTATTGACGGACTTCTCTTTACCGGCAGCGCACGCACAGGGCTTGCCATTTCACGTCAGCTTGTAGAGCGACCTGAGGTCATTCAGGCGCTAGAGATGGGTGGGAACAACCCATTGATTGTCCACAAAGTTGAGGACAAGCAGGCGGCAGCTCTCATCACCGTGTTATCGGCCTTTATCAGTTCTGGCCAGCGATGCACTTGTGCCCGCCGCCTGATCGTGCCTGAAGGCACAGAAGGTGATATCTTCGTGAACAGCCTCGCAGAGGTGATGGACGCTATCACCGTGGGTGCATGGGATGATGAGGAGCAGGCCTTCATGGGCCCTCTCATCGGGCCACGCGCCGCAGCTGCTGTTTTGAAGGTACAGCAGGACCTCATCGCGAGTGGCGGTGTGCCAATTCGCCAATGCGAGAAGCTTGGCCGAGGTGACGCTTTCATAACACCGGGGTTGATGGACGTGACAAACGTCAAGGATCGCCCGGACGAAGAGGTGTTCGGACCGTTTCTCCAGCTTATCCGCGTGGCAGATTTTGACGCCGCCATCAGGGAAGCAAACAACACTCGTTTTGGCCTTGCGTCGGGACTGCTGTCGGATAGTCGCGCACTTTACGACGCTTTTTACCCACGGGCAAAAGCCGGTATTGTAAATTGGAACCAGCAGCTTACCGGCGCTGCGTCCACGGCACCATTTGGCGGTGTCGGCCTTTCAGGCAATCACCGGCCAAGCGCGTATTATGCCGCGGACTACTGTGCCTACGGCGTGGCCACCATGGAGCAGGCCGAGGGCAAGGTTGCAGTGGGCGCTTTGCCTGCAGGTCTCAAGCTTAAGGGAGACAAATGATGGCGTGGCGTGAAGCAAATTTTGACGGCATTGTGGGCCCGACCCATAACTATGCTGGCCTTTCCTATGGTAATGTGGCGTCAGCCAGCAACAAGGGAGACATCGCCAACCCCCGCGAAGGCGCGCTTCAGGGGCTTGAGAAGGCCCAACACCTCATGAGCCTTGGCATGACACAGGGGGTGCTGCCGCCACATGACAGGCCGAGCCTCAGGGCTTTAAGGGCGCACGGCTTTACGGGCAGTGACCGCGAGATGCTCGCCAAGGCCTGGGAGGCCAGTCCGGCGCTTGTGGCGAATGTCACATCCTCTGCAACTATGTGGACAGCAAATGCCGCCACTATATCTCCCTCTGCGGATACGGCTGATGGACGAACCCATTTCACTCCGGCCAACCTTGCTGCGATGTATCATCGGTCTGTCGAATGGCCGGTAACGGCACGCGTGCTTAAGGCGATATTCCCGGAAGGAGACCGGTTCGCGCACCATAACGCCCTTGAAGGCGGCACTCATATGGGTGATGAAGGTGCAGCGAACCATAACCGCTTTTGCGCTGACTATGGTGACACTGGTGTGGCGCTTTTTGTGTATGGCCGGGGCGCGTTCGAGAAGGCAGATGACCTTATCTATCCAGGGCGGCAAACGCTAGAGGCAAGCCGCGCGGTTGCGCGCCAGCATGGGCTGACGCCCAAAAAAACATTGTTTGTGCGGCAGAACCCGGCGGCGATTAACGCCGGCGCCTTTCACAACGATGTGGTGGCGGTATCGAACAAAGATGTGTTTTTTTACCATGAAGACGCTTTTGTAAACCCGGACCAGCTCGAGCGGGACATCAAGGGCGCCATGGGCGACATACGGATGCACTTTGTGCGCGTGCCGCGCGCGCTCGTGCCTCTTGCCGATGCTGTGAAAAGCTATCTGTTCAATAGCCAGCTTATATCAACGCCAAACCGCGAAGGCATGACACTTATTTTGCCAAGCGAGGTGGCTGAGATGCGCTCAACCAAGGCGTATGTCGAAGAGTTGACAGGAAGCGGTGAGCTGATCAGCCATGCCGACTATCTTGATGTGCGCCAAAGCATGCGCAATGGCGGTGGTCCGGCCTGCCTGCGCCTGCGTGTTGCATTGTCTGACGACGACATGGGCGCCATCGGGGCCAATGCTGTACTGCATGAAGGCCTTGTCTCTACCTTGCAGGCATGGGTGAATAACCATTACCGGGACCGGGTGACACCCGATGATCTTGGGGACCCGATGCTAATGGAGGAAAGTTTTGCAGCTCTGGACGAGCTAACCCAAATTCTGAAACTGGGTAGTATTTACGACTTTCAGCAGTAGGTAGGGTTCTTAATCTAGGAGCTTTGCGGGGCGTCGGCATTGTCGTTGGCGCCCCCGTCGCTGGTGTCGGGTACACCAGCGCCGATGTCAAAGAAGTGGCGTTCCACGAGCTTTGCTTTTTTGAAGTCAACCTTGCCAAATTCGTCTTCCAATTGTTTGCCTTCAATGACGAAACCGGTGCCAACGAAATACCGAACGTTGTGAAACGGGTCGAGGAGCGGCATTTGTACGGTGCGGTAAACAAAGGGTTTATCGGCGAAATTGATCATGGACCGCGTGATGAATCCGGCACACGGCTGATCCCTGAGTAGCTGATAATAGTTGCGTTCGTCGGCGACCAGTTCCGGCGGTGTCATATCGAAAATATTTTTACCGGTCATATCCAGGCCAATCAGGCGGTCCAGTACGGTGCCCGCTTGCACAACGACAAGCGCGTCATTGCCATACCATTCACTGAGAAAAACTTCGGGAAGTGAGCCATTAATTCGAGCAGAGGAGAAGTCTGAACGTTTCGGACAAACAAGCCCTTCGGGACGCGGTAGGTTGAGCCAGAAGCGGACAAGCTCCTGCGTCGCTTTCGAATGATACAGCGTTTCAAGCACGTTTTTCATCGACATCGTGGCCTTCACATTGTCTCCACTTCAAGGCCAAGATTATTTGGCTGTCGTGTGAACTTTATGTGCCAGCGGCCAACCGGGTTATCTATATTTCCGGGCCGTGGGCTGGAAACGGGCTTTCTGCCGCTGTTCTGGGGAACAGAATAGACAAACGAGGGTGCGCCATAGTGCTGGCATTTTTCTTTATGGGTTGAATATTTAGACATGTCCGCAACTTTAGCAACCCCCGATAATGGAGAGCGATCGCTTAACGCCGCCTAATATGACAAATTACGGGGGCTGCTAAGCGGGATGAGGCGCCTGACGATGCTTGTATGACAGCCGACTGAAATGATAAGCATAGAAATTGAGGGCGGGAATTTGTCGAACGGTTTAGGTCGTAGACTCATAATTTTTCAACCAGATACAGACTGAAGCCAGTTTTACAGCGGCGAGGAAATTCTCCGGGTTTTTGTCATAGCGCGTTGCAATGCCCCGATAGTGCTTGAGCTTATTGAAGAAACGCTCGACGAGATTACGGTGTCGGTACAGCCATTTACTGAAGGTAAAGGACTGCTTGCGGTTGGCTTTTGGCGGAATATTGGCCCAAGCTCTGCGCGCTGTGGTGAAGGCACGAAGCGCGTCGGTATCATAGGCTTTGTCAGCGAGCAAGATCGCTTCCTCCTTGATGTCCTCAATCAGATCAAGGGCCGGTTTGCTGTCGTGGGTCTGTCCAGCAGTCAGCGAAAGCCTGATCGGCAGACCATCCGCATCGACGAGGGCGTGGATTTTGGTGGTCAGTCCACCCCGGGAACGGCCCATGCAGCCATCGTCCTGATCCCCCTTTTTGCCGTGGCCCCTTGTTGATGCACACGGACACAGCTGCTGTCGATCATAATGATGTCACCGTCATGGGCTTTGCTCACCGCCTCGAACAGTCGGTCCCACACCCCGGCCTTGCGCCAGCGGACAAACCGGTTGTAGCAGGTGGTGTAGGGACCATATCTTTCGGGAATGTCTGCCCACGGCGTTCCCGCCCGAAAGCGCCACAAGATGCCGTTGATCACCCGGCGGTCATCCACCCTAGGCACCCCGCGCGGCTTGTTCGGCAGCAAAGGCTCTATGATCGACCATTCATAATCTGTCAGTTCATACCGGCGGCGGCGCATCAAAACCTCCTCAATGATTTGAGAAGCGTTGAATCATATCTTCGCCTGTTTGGGAATCCCTTTTATGAGTTT
>NZ_JAOBPP010000019.1:0-372500 GCF_025574465.1 Kordiimonas aestuarii | reverse complement strand
CCTTTCATCTTGGCTTTCCTTTCTGCTACGGTCGCGATATCATTACCAGATAATAAATTTCTGCAAAACAATAATTTTATAGAATCACCACAAAGCGAGTTAGCAATGGTAAAATCTGAAAAAACAAAGAGAATCCCCAGCCTGATCGCCCTCAGGTGGCTGATCTATATATCCATTATCGTCGTGATTGTGCCCATTTTGTGGATGTGGGCGAGCCCGGAAACCTTCAGGCATGTTGGTGGAGACCTTCTTGTTGAGAAATATGGCGGCTTCGAGCGCCTGAGCTGGTGGCAACATCTGCTGGGGCTGACAATTACCCTGATACCAGCCGTCCTGTTCTCACTGGCTCTCCTTTGCCTGTTGCCGCTTATCCGTCTGGCTGAACGTGGTGACTGGTTCAACGCTGTATCAGAACAATACTGCGCGCGCGCGGGCAAACTGCTGCTGTGGCACGCTCTGGCAAGCTGGCTCAGCCAGACCGCGCTCGTACTGGTAATGACCGCCACAAATGCCCCTGGAAAGCGCGCCCTGATGATTTCGTTTGAAAGCGGCGATCTTCTCGGCCTGATCCCGGCGCTGATGGCCCTCGCCATCGCACACATGATGCGGGTAGGCCGTGCGCAACGTGAAGAACTCAATGAAATTGTGTAGGGGGTAAGGCCGTGGCCATCGTTGTAAGACTGGATGTCATGCTGGCGGAACGCAAGGTCAAGTCAAAGGATCTCGCCGCTCATATCGGCATCACCGAAGCAAACCTCAGCCTGCTCAAGTCCGGTAAAGTCAAGGGAGTGCGCTTTGCGACGCTTGAAGCCATATGCGACTATCTCGACTGCCAGCCAGGTGATATTCTCGGGTATGAAAAACATGAGTAACACCCAGAAGCCCCTTCATACCCCTTGCCTTTGCCTTCCCTTTTCCCCAAGTTGGGGCCAACTCGTGTAAAGGCTTACTATTATCATGCTTGGCATTTTGAAAAGTGATAAAACCCATTCCGCCGCAGAGGGCATCACCGAAACGCCGGACCCGTCTGAAGCATCTCACCCACCAGCCCCGAGACGCCCGAAGATTGGGCTCGCGCTGGGTGCTGGCGTTGCGCGTGGCTGGTCGCATATCGGTGTGATCAAACGGCTTCAGGCCGAAGGTATCCCCATTGACGTTGTCGCGGGCACATCGATTGGCGCGGTCGTTGGCGGTGCCTATGCCAGCGGCAGCCTTGACGTGGTCGAGGAATGGGCCTGCAGCCTTAAGGAATACAACTTCTTCCGCTTGCTTGACCTGCGGTTTGGCGGCGGGCTCTTTGGCAGTGACAAGCTCAACAGCCTTATGGAAGAAAAATTCGGCAACGTGGATTTCAGCCAGATGAATATTCCGTTCACAGCCGTTGCCTGCGAACTGAAAAGCGGCCATGAAATCTGGCTTGATGAGGGGGAAATGTCGAGCGCGCTTCGGGCAAGTTTCGCCATCCCCGGCATTTTCGAGCCGCAAAAAAGGGATGGCCGCTGGCTGGTTGACGGCGCGCTTGTGAACCCGGTACCGGTTTCTGTCTGTCGTGCCGCTGGATGCGACATCGTCATCGCTGTCAACCTGTCCGAAGACCTTTATGGTCGCAAACGGGCGCAGGTGGACGGTGTCCTCAAGGTCGATGAATATGGCGTTTTCGCCGAACAGAGCGATCATAGCGCCAGCCTGATCCGCGAGCAGAAATCATCCCTGTTTCGCAAGATTTTTGGCCACAAGAAAGACGCACCCAGCCTGTTCGCAAACCTGATGGCAAGCCTCAATATCATGCAAAATCGCCTTTCACGGTCCCGCCTCGCCGGCGATCCGCCTGACGTATCCATCTGTCCACGCGTCGGCCACATAGGGCTGATGGAGTTTCACCGCGCGAGCGAGTTGATCGAGGAAGGCGAAGCAGCGTTCGACCTTGCGCTGCCGCAGCTCAAAGACGCCCTTTCGGTCGTCAGCCACCGGATCAACCACTGAGCCACCTGCAATAGGGAGCAGCCCGCTGTGAAAATTCTCTATCACCACCGCGTCGCAGCACAGGACGGCCAGGCGGTGCATATCACGGAACTGGTCCACGCGTTCCGCAGCCTCGGTCATGAGGTAAAAATCATCGGCCCATCGTTGCGCCCCAAGGCGTTCGGTCAGGAAAACAAAGCGCTCGCCATATTCCGGCGTGTCATGCCCGGATTCGTATCAGAGACACTTGAATATCTCTATGCCATCAGGGCTTACCGCAAACTTCTAAAAGCATATAAGGAGTTTCAGCCCGATTTCCTTTACGAACGTCACAATCTTTTCCTGCCAAGCGGTGGATGGCTCAGGAAAAAGACCGGTGTACTCCATATGCTTGAGGTAAACGCTCCGCTCGCTGCCGAGCGGACAAAATATGCAGGCCTGCACCTGAAGTCTTTCGCCACCAAGCTTGAGAAACATACCTGGCGGGAAGCAGACCACGCCTTGCCGGTTAGTGAGGTGCTGGCAGCAATCCTTGAGAAAGCCGGCACCAAGCGTGAGAGAATAACCGTCCTGCACAACGGGATCGATAAAACGGCCTATGAAAACAACAACGGACAGACCGTCAGAGAGCGATACGGCCTTGGAGACAATGTTGTATTGGGCTTCACAGGCTTCGTCCGCGAGTGGCACAAACTCGATGAGATGATCCGGCTTATCGCTGACTACCGGGGTAACAAGGCGCCCCATCTGCTGATCGTGGGGGATGGCCCGGCCATCCAGGGTTGCCGTGCCGCGGCACGCGGCCTGAAGGTAGAAGACAGGGTGCATTTTGCCGGTTTTGTCGACCGGGCCGACATACCGGAACACTTGGCTGCAATGAATATCGCCTTGCAACCGGCGGTCACCGCATATGCAAGCCCGCTCAAGCTTTTTGAATATATGGCAGCAGGCCTTTCTATCGTCGCACCGTCGCAGGCCAATATCTGTGAGATACTGGACCATGAGCGTGATGCGTTGCTGTTCCCTCCTGACGATTATGAGGCCGCCCAGGCCCACATTCGTCAGCTAATTGCGGACCCTGCCAAACGGCAATCGCTGGGGCGCGCGGCACAAGCAAAGATAGACACGCGCGGGTATACCTGGCTCAGCAACGCCCAACGTGTCTGTAACCTGGCGAAACAAAGCCAGACGGCTTAAGCTGACGCAATATATTCCTTCAGCGCCTCTGCTTCCTGCTCAGTTTCCTGCATGCGCACCTTGACCACGTCGCCGATTGAGATCATGCCGATGAGGTCGCCGCCTTTCGTCACAGGCACATGGCGGATACGCCGTTCCGTCATCATGCCCATCAGGTGCTGGACCGTATCATCCTGCGAGCAGGTGAAAACAGACTTTGTCATCAGCGTTGAGATATCGTCCGCCAGGACACCGCCCCCGCGGATTGCTAGCCCGCGCATAATATCGCGCTCCGAAATGATGCCGACAAGCTTGCCACTTTTGGTTACCGGCACGGCGCCGATCCGGCGTTCCCCCAACAGCTTGGCAACTTCAAGGACAGTACACCCCGCTTCCTGCGAAATAACGTCGTGGCCTTTGTAGTCGAGGATTTGACCGACTTTCATATGCGTCTCCTTCAGTAAAGCACGGTCTTTGGGCAAGGCCGCGTGGGTCTGTGTACTACTCGGAAAGACTGCCAATCAGTATGCCTCTTTTCAGCACCATAGGCAAAAGGAAGCGCAGGAAAAGAAAGGCTTAGCTTAAAAAACATCTCCTCCCCCCCCTTTTCCTTGGCGTCGCGCTGCGCTACAAGGAGGCGGGGCAATTGTAGACAGAGGCAGCGGGACCGGCACGAATACGGGGGAGCGTATAGCGTATGTCACGGATATTCTTTAAAAAGGGCGAGCGAAAACCTTCGATTTTCTCCACCCTCAGTTTCGTCACGGCTTGTCTCGCCGCGATCGCCTTTGTTGTCGCTGGACCCGCGTTCCGCATTGACGTTCTGAACCCCGCATTCCTTGACCCAAGCGATATGGAACTGCGCGCCAAACTCCTGCATGTGGCAACACGCCTTGTTGTGGTTGCGGCAGCCTTTGCCCTGGTCGGCATCATACACGGCAGCGCCAGCCCGCGTGTGCGCATCAGTTGGCGGGCCATTGCCGCCATTGTCATCATCGTGCCGCTCAGCTACCTGAGTTGGACCTTCGAAGGCTGGATGTCGCAGACACACAGGGGCTATGATGTCACGACCAACCCCGCGGATCCACCTGCCTTCAGTGCGCTCCAACGCGAACTGCCTGAGCGCGCACCTTCACTGCCACGCAATAATGCGGACAAGAGCACCTACCGCGATCTGTTGCCCATTACTATCACCCAAGGCGTGGCCACCGCCACCCGGCGCGCTGTGGCCGCCGCGCAGGATCTGGGATGGGAGATTGTAAAAGCGGACGAAGCGGGCGGCACCATCGAGGCACGACAAACGTCGCGCTGGTTCGGGTTTGAAAGCCTGATTACCGTCCGTGTGCGCGGAAAGGCCGCAGCGAGTATTCTTGACATCCGTGCAGTATCAAGGCTCGGTACGCCAGACATGGGCAACAATGCGCGCCTCATTCGCAAGTTTCGCGAAGCGCTTGAAGCTCAGCAAAGCTAGCGTCACGCGCAGGAAATATTGCCATGAAAAATGTTATCGCTGTTGTTGCCGCCCTGATCGGACTAGGCCTCGCCGGGTATTGGGTTGTGAGTGTTTTTGGTAAAATTGACGGGGTATCCCTCTCAGGCCACGGTGTTGCTGCCATGGTGATCGGTGTTATTTTTACTCTTCTGGTCGGTTTTGGGCTGATGGCGTTGCTGTTTTTCAGTAATAAACATGGCCATGATGAAAAGGTCCATAATCTGAACAGGGATGATGACGCGGACCAAGCGTGAATAGGAATAGTGAGTGAAAACCGAAGACTGGCAAGATTTCCTCGCCCTAGTGAAAGATGTTTGGCACAACGGCCTGTTTGGCATTGACGTCGGCCAAATTGTAGTCGCACTTGGCATCTTCCTGCTTTTCATGGTGTTCAGGAACCTGCTGACACGCTTCATCCTCAACCGCTTTATCGCATGGACCCAGCGCACCAATACCCGGATCGACGACGCGGTGGTTGAGGCAGTGGAGGCCCCCATACGCTTTATTCCGGTTGTCCTGGGCACCTTCTTTGCGACCGCCTATCTGGAACTTGACCCCGAATCCGCGGCGCTGGCTTCCAAACTGAACCGATCCCTGATTGCCTTTGTGATCTTCTGGGCGCTCTTCCGCGCCTCTGCGCCAGTAGGTGAACTGTTGCAGCGCGCCGACCGCTTCCTCACGGAAGCCATGATCCAGTGGCTCGCCAAAGCGATACGTGTCGCCTTCGCGTTGATTGGCGGCGCCGCCATCCTTGAAATCTGGGGCATTGAGGTGGGGCCATTGATCGCGGGCCTTGGCCTGTTTGGTGTTGCGGTCGCCCTTGGGGCGCAGGACCTGTTCAAAAACCTGATCTCGGGCCTCTTTGTCATTGGCGAACGGCGTTTCCACCCGGGAGACTGGATTCTTGTTGATGGCGTGGTCGAGGGCACGGTCGAACAGATCGGTTTTCGTACAACCACGGTACGGCGCTTCGACAAGGCCCCGGTATTTGTGCCCAATGCAAAGCTGTCCGACCAGGCGGTCACAAATTTCTCCCGCATGACGTTCCGGCGCATCAAGTGGATTATAGGCCTGGAGTACCGCTCAACCGCCGCACAGCTTGAAGCGGTCCGCGACGGTATTGAAAAACACCTCAGCGAGAATGAAGACTTTGTCCGCCCCGAGGAAACAGCGACCTTTGTGCGCATTGACAGTTTTAATGCGAGCTCCATCGATATCCTGCTTTATTGTTTCACCCGCACAACCAATTGGCTGGAATGGCTTGAGATCAAGGAACGCTTGCTTCTGGAGATAAAAAGAATTGTGGAAGACGCAGGCGCGGGCTTTGCCTTCCCCAGCCGATCGCTTTATCTTGAGACCATGCCGAATGATATTGAACTCGCCCCGCTTCATGTGACCGGAGACAAACACGAATGAAAGAACATCGCCGCGCCACGATCCGCACCATTCCGCAGCCCAGTGACCTGAACGTCAATGGCAACATTTTTGGCGGCTGGGTGCTCTCGCAGATGGACCTTGCCGGAGCCGACACCGCCAGCCGGCGCGCGCACGGTGCCGTTGCCACTGTTGCGATTGAAGGCATGAAGTTTCACCAGCCCATCGAGCTTGGCGATGTCATCAGCATCTATACAGATATCGAGAAAGTCGGCCGGTCATCCATTGTGGTGAAGATTGAAGTATTTGCCGAACGCGGCATCAGCCGTGACCTGCATCAAGTGACCGAAGCGCGCTATATCTTTGTCGCCATCAACGACAAAGGCAGGCCTCGCCCGATCGACGACGCGGCATAGACCTTACTGGTCTGATGCTCCTGCGGTCGGACCGCCAACCTGCACGCCTGATTTCTCAAGCTGCGACGCACAATAGTTTGCCACGCCGTCCAGAAGCTCGCGATTATTGGGGGACAGTTCATTTCTGGACAGCTGGGCCGAAAGATCAAGGTATGCGGAAAAGTCAAGGCGCTTGTTGAATTCAGCAACCGTGCATTCACAAAGCGGTTTACAGGTTGCCGCACCGAAACCCGGTTCACAATCCTTCATGCAACGCTGATAATCCAGATCCAGTAAATCCTGGGGAATGTCCTTTTGCTGCGCAAAGGCGGCACTACCTGCCACCAGTGAAACCGCGGCGACAGCGATTGACAAGAAACGCATCTACTTCCCCTCTCTACACATGATTTTTACCATATTGCCCCTCGACAAGTCTGCGGCGCAACCACATATTCCGACAACTATCAGTTTGTTTGTAACTCAAGGCAAAAAAGAGACAGTATCATGGCAATTGCGACATTTGGGGCGGGCTGTTTTTGGGGCGTCGAAGAAACCTTCCGCATAACAGAGGGCGTAACAGACACCGCTGTTGGCTATATGGGCGGTCAGACCGACAACCCAACCTACAAGGACGTCTGCACAGACGCCACCGGCCATGCAGAGGTGGTACAGGTGACCTACGATCCCGCTGTCGTAAGCTTTGATGCGCTTGTTGACATCTTTTTTGACAATCACAACCCGACAGAGTGGAACCGACAGGGTCCGGACGTCGGTACACAGTATCGCTCCGTCGTGTTTTATGAGGATGATGCGCAAAAAGAGATCGCCACGGAAAAGAAAAAAGAACTTGCCGCGTCCGGTCGTTTCAAGCGCGACATCGTTACCCTTATCGAACCTGTCCAGACATTTTGGGTAGCGGAAGAATATCACCAGCAATATCTGGCTAAACGCGGTATGACGAGTTGTCATATCTGAGATCACTGCCATGAAAGCCATCACCGGTACCGATGAAGACGGCAACCCGCGCGACGGCCGTTTCAAACAACGTTTCAAGAACGGCAACCTAGCCTGTGAGGGCGAGTTCGATCACGGTAGTAAAACCGGTGATTGGCGTTATTATCTGGCGGACGGCAGCCTGAAGGCTGAAGGCAAATGCAAGGATGACAAGCTCATCGATGAATGGCGCTGGTACCGCGCAAATGGCGCCCTGGTGCAAACCGGCGCCTTTGATGCGGATGAGCAAAAAGACGGCGAGTGGCAACGCTTTCACGAAAACGGCCAGCTATGGGATAGTGGTACCTACAAGACAGGGAAAAAGACCGGCGTCTGGGAAACATATGAGCCGAACGGCACTCTCAAAAGCCGGAAGGATTACGGGTAAGCCTCAAGTACTCAGTACAATGGGAGACAGGTAAATCCGAGCCCATTCCTCCAGATCCAAGCCCTGAGGCGCAAGCTCAAGGGCTTTTTCATAGGCAATGGCGGCGTCTTCGTCCCGCCCTGGCTGCTGGCGAAGGAACCCGGCATAAACGGCCCACGGCTCAAAATTGTCTTTCTCCAGTTCAACCGCACGTTCAAAAGCTTCCTCGGCCATCGTTTCGTCGCCACCGCTGAAAGTCAGGTAACAGGCATAGGCACGCCAGGCGAGGCTGACCTCGCTGTCTATCTCAAGTGCCCGTTCAAAGTGCGCCCGCGCACCATCCAGCCTGCCCTGTGCATAGCGCACGAGCGCGATGTCACAGTCCAGCGTGCTGCATTGATGATCAAGCGACTGCGAGCGCAACAAGGCTTCTTCCGCTGTCTCAAGATCACCGAGGTCATACAGCAGCACCTCGCCATATGTATGCCAGACAAAGTGATCCTCCGGCGCCATTTCGGTAGCTCGGCGCAACACGTCCAGCACCGGGGCGCTATTATCCACCAACTGCCTTAAAACAAGGGCTGCCAGCGCGAGCGCATAGGGGCTGGCATCCGGATGCTCGGCAACACGCTCTGCGTATTCCGCGACCATGTCAGCACGAAACAGGCGGTAAACAGCAAGCCACAAAAGGTCGGACAGGGCGTCCACGTTATCCGGGCTCAAGTCCACGGCCTGCACCAGCGCGTTCCACGCCCCCTGCATCTCCCCTTCCGTCGCCAGCATGAGCCGGCCGAGGCGTGACCACGCGAAGCTATAGCCTGGATTCAGCCGGATAGCCTCCCGCAGGTGCTTCTCCGCTTTCTCAAGTTCAGCCCCCTCCTCAAACAACAAGGAGCCATACAAAGCATGTGCCCAGTCATAGTTCGGATCAGCGATCAGCGCTTGCTCGAAATAGTCCTTGGCCGCGCTCAGGTCTCCTTGCCCCAAAAACTGCGCCTGTGCCATGTGGGTCAATACCCAGGCGTTGCCTGGTGCCAACTCGATCGCCTTCTTGAGATGCCGGATTGCGGCTTCCTGCTGGTCGCATTTTTCCCACAGCACCCAGGCGAAACGCACATGCAGGTCATAGTCATTCGGGTCGCGATCCACTGCCTGTGTGAAACAGGAGACCGCTTCCGCCGGGTCGTTCAGGCTCTGGTGGTACAATATCCCCATGCGCTTGAAGGGCGATGGGTCATGGCTGTCCTGCGCCACAACAGCGGCAAAATATTTCAGTGCTTTTTGAGGTTTCGCGAGTTGTTCCTCATAAAGACAGGCGAGGTTATAAAGAGTGGGGACATCGCCTGGCTCAAGCTCAAGCGCACGCCGGAAAGCACGCTCCGCCTTTTTGGGCCGGTCTTCAAGCGCGTAGCGGACAAAGCCGAGGTGAAAATGCGCCCACTGATACTCCGGCCAAAGCCGGACAGCCTGTTCAAGCACTTTCTCCGCCTCCGCATAGTCTTCGCTCTGGCGGTAGAGCGACCAGCCGAGCCAGCCGTAGTAATAACATTCGCCGGGCTCAAGGCTGATAGCCTGCCTCAGCATCGCCTGGCCCTCGTCCACCCTTCCTAGAAAATCGGCCAGCATGATACCAAGCTTGCCCCACGCCCAGTCATCGGTCGGGTCTTCGTCTAGGGCGGTACGGAAAGCTTTTTCCGCGCCGGTAAAGTCCTGCAAATTTACACTCAAAATATGCCCAAGCTGGGACCACGCCCATGTGTCGCTTGGGTCGATCGTCAGCACCTTTTCCCACGCGGCTTTTGCCTCGTGCCATTTTTCCGCCGTTTCGCAAGCACGCGCATAAGCAATCGCACTTTCCTTGCCATCGGCAGGGGCCATATGGGGAAGCGTCAGAACACGCTCAACGTGCCGCTCTGTGGGAGCAGCCGTCTCCCGCTCGCCAAGCCGCTGTTTGCCCCCTTCGGCTTGTTCGTCAAAGGGGTCAAGTTCCAACGCGCGGGCATAGGCGTCGGCGGCATCGGCACGCTTGCCGGGACGGGCCGACAATATATCACCCAGCAGCCGCCAGGACGCAGCATGCAAAGGCGCAAAACGAAGCACAGAGCGTACAGTGTTCTCCGCTTCGTCAAGCTCGCCGCTTGATGCCTGACGCGCGGCCATTTCCATAAAGGCGCGTGCGGCTTCCGATATATTTGCAAGTTCAGCCATAGGCCTTAGCCCTTTAAAGGGGCCAGTTCCAAAACACTAGAGAATTTTACAGATTTGCGACGGCAATGCCCTCAAGAGCAACCGTCGTCAAGCCGCCTCGCGGCCACGTTGACAATTGCTGCACACACCGTGCAGTTCAAGTGTCTGGCGACGAATGGTAAAATGCGTCTCTTTCGCGGCATTCATCACAGCGGCGCTCAACTCAGGCGAACTGAGTTCTTTCACTGTCTCGCATTTATCGCAGATCAGGAACTGGCTGACATGGCTGTCCCCCGGATGTGGGCAGCCGATATAGGCGTTGAGCGACTCGATCTTGTGCACAAGCCCTTCCTCCATCAGGAAGTCCAGCGCGCGGTATACCGTCGGCGGTTTTGCCGACCCGCCCTCGTTGGCCAACTGGTCAAGAAGGTCATAGGCCTTCACCGCCTTGTGGCCTTGCCAGATCATCTTCAGGATACGACGCCGCAGGTCTGTAAAGCGGGACCCGCGTTCCGCACACAGGCGCTCCGCCTCCGCAAGAGCGGTCTCGATGCAAATACTATGGTCATGCGCATGTGTATGGCCCACTGGTCTTCCTTTGGTACGTTTAATTTGGCTTCAGTTTATACGGTATCCGCCCACGTTTCCAGCCCGGAGGCTGATTGGCGGGTGGCAAAAGCCCCCGCCAATCCCACGGTGCTATTTGCCCAAAAGCTCAAGGGCGGCCTGGGTCATTGCTTCGACCCCGCCTTTAATGGTCGGTTCCCGATCCGGCTTGAAAAAAGGCGAATGCAGGCCCGGCGCCTTGGCCTCGCCTTTTTCCGCCGCTTCCATCGTCGCCGCCGGTGTCGCGCCAAGCCACAGCATCAGACTGGGGATTTTGTCTTCTGTGCGCCCGAACAGGGAAAAATCCTCCGCCGCCATCACAGGTTTGCCGTCATACACCCGGTCGTCACCCAATTTCTCATCCAGCGCCTTGTAGATACGTGCGGTCAGCTCCGGGTTATTGTAGGTGGAGGGCGTGCCTTCCGAGAAGGCCACCTCTGGCATCAGATCTTCCGGCAGGCCGAAGGCGATTGCCTGCCCGCGCGCAATGCGTTCAATTCCCGCCTTTAGGTTTTGGCGAACATCTTCACTATAGGACCGTATGGTGATTTGAAGGTGTGCGCGGTTTGAAATGATGTTGTGTTTGGTGCCCGCATGGATGGACCCCACGGTGACCACGCCCGACTCGAACGGAGAAGTTTCCCGCGCCACAAGGGTCTGCAACGCAGTGACAATATAGGCACCCAGTACGACCGGGTCTTTGGTGGTGTGCGGATAGGCGCCGTGTCCGCCGACGCCATGGATTTCGATGTCTGCCGAATCCACATTTGCGAGCGCATACCCTGATACCATACCAATATCACCCGCCTTGATGTCAGGACTGACATGCAGCGAAAGGTTATAATCCGGCTTGGGGAACTTTGTGAAGAGCCCCTCGTCAAGCATGGCAGCCGCGCCTTTTACCTGCTCTTCGGCCGGTTGCGCAATCATCACCAGTGTGCCCGACCATGCATCCTTCATGGCAGCCAGACGCCGTGCTGTGCCGATTAGGCTGGTCATGTGCACGTCGTGACCGCAGGCGTGCATTACCGGCACGGTCTCGCCAGCCGCATTTTGCATGGTCGCCTTGCTGGCATAGGAAAGGCCGGTCTGTTCCGGCACCGGCAGACCATCCATGTCCGCGCGGATCATCACCGTCGGCCCGTCACCATTTTTCATCACTGCCACAACACCGTGCCCGCCAAAATTCGTGGTGACGTCAAAACCGGCTTTCTTCAGCTCCGCCGCCATACGTGCAGACGTTTTTCCTTCTTGAAGCGAGAGCTCCGGGTTCTGGTGCAGGTGAATATACAGCTTTTCCAGATAATCGTAGTCTGCGGCCACATCCGATTTCAGGTCCGCCGCAGAAACGCCACTTCCAATCAGCGTGGCAAGCGCCACGCCAGCAAGATATTTTTTCATAAGAACCCCTCTTTTTTCTACGAGAGGATCATAGGGCAAAGCGGCGCCTGATCAAGGCTTCTGATACCACAGGTCTATCCGAGGCCACTGCCTTTGGGCGCCAGCGAGACGTGTCGGTGAATAGCAACCGAAAGAATAAGGCCATAAGCGATCATCCACGTCAGCATTGCCGAACCACCGTAAGAAATCATGGGTAGCGGCACCCCGACCACAGGCATCAACCCCATGACCATCGCTACATTGATCAGCACATAGAGAAACAGCGTCATGGCAAGACCGCTGGCGAGCAATCGGCCGAACTGACTTCGGCACCCGATCCCGATCAGCATGCCGTATGCGAGCACGATGGTGTAAAGCGCCAGCACAATGACAGCTCCGATCAGGCCAAACTCCTCGGCAAGCACAGTGAAGATAAAATCGGTTTTCATTTCTGGCAGGAAATTAAGCTGGCTTTGTGTTCCCTCCAGATAGCCCTTGCCCGTCAGCCCGCCGGAGCCGAGCGCAATTTTCGACTGGGTGATCTGGTATCCGGCGCCCAAAGGGTCTGATTCAGGGTTCAGGAAGGTCAATACCCGGTCTTTCTGATAGTCGCGCATAAACTGCCATCCCACCGGAACGGCCGCCGCGACAAGAAGGCCGGCGGCAATAAAAAGCCACGCTGGCAAACCGGCAAGAAACAGGATTGCGGCACCCCCTGCCACAATCATCAACCCGGTGCCAAGGTCCGGCTGGCGCACCACAAGCGCCACCGGCACCATAATCAACACCGCGGGTGTCAGCAGCGAGCGCAGGCTGCGGCTCTGGTCATAATTACGACCGTGAAAGTAACGCGCGAGCGCCATGACAACGGCAATTTTCATCAACTCCGACGGCTGGATACGCATGATGCCGATATCAAGCCAGCGCTGTCCGCCCATGCCGATGGCGCCAATCACCTCCACCGCCAGCAGCAAAAGGATACCGATAAACCAGGCGGGATAAGCAAAAGCCATCCAGTAGCGGATATCCACCGTGGCAATCACCAGCATCAATGCAAAAGCACCGATAAACCGAGTTGCCTGGCGCGACGCCCACGGATCCCAAGAGCCACCGGCTACGGAATAGAGCATGGCAAAGCCGGCGCAGGCGATCAGCACGTTGAGGAAAACAATCCCCCAATTGAGATCACCAAGGCGCTGGAAAACACTTTTATCGACCCGGCGTGGGCCAAACATGCGTGCCGTCCCCATCAGGCCTCCTCCGCCGTTGTGCCCGCTGCATCGGGTGCGGTTTCCTCTGCAGGCGGCGCATGCCTTATCTCAAGGGCCTTGTCGATAACGGCCCGTGCAATCGGCGCGGCAACGCTGGAGCCACCCCCGCCATGCTGCACCAGTACCGAGACAGCAATCTCCGGATCCTCGACCGGGCCATAGGCGATGAACAGCGCATGGTCCCGCATATTCCACGGCAGATCGTCGTTATGAATGACGCCCTCAAGTCGCTCTTCCTTGGAAATACGCCTGACCTGAGCGGTGCCTGACTTACCGGCCAGCTTTGCCGCACTTTTTGGGCGTCTGTAGTCATGCGCGGTTCCACCGCGCTCAGTCACCATTTCCATGCCGCGCCGGGCTACCCTTAAATGTAATGGGTTCACATCCATGGCGTCAAACGCCTTCATTTTGCTTTCATCGGTTCCCGGCAGCGACACAAGGCTCGGGAAAATCCGCCGGCCAGAAGCAAGGCGTGATGTCAGGACCGCCAGTTGCAACGGGGTTGACAGCATAGCACCCTGCCCAATGGATATGTTGAGGGTTTCCCCCAGATGCCATGGCTGATTGAGCACGGCGCGCTTCCATCCGCGGTCCGGGACCATGCCTGCCTTCTCACCATCGATCCCAAGGTCAAACAGGTCCCCAAGGCCAAAGCGCGAAACCATGTCAGCAATATTATCGACATCCAGGTCTTCCGCCACCTTGTAAAAATAGACGTCACAGCTATGGGCGATGGCACCGAGAAGGTCCAACCTGCCGTGTCCGCCCGGCTTCCAGCAGTTGAAGGTGTGGTTGCCAAGCCGGTGCCTGCCGTTACAGTAGTATTCCGTCTCGGGCTTGACGACACCGTGCTCAAGGGCGGCCAATGCAATCACAGGCTTTATGGTTGAGCCGGGTGGATACTGCCCGGTCACGCATTTGTTGATCAACGGCTTGCGGGGATCCTTGAGAAGCGCGTTCCAGTTTTCGGAACTGATGCCGCGGGTAAATTCGTTCGGGTCATAGGTCGGTGCCGATGCCATGGTGAGGATTTCACCGGTCCTGATATCCATCGCCACGACACCCGCGGCTTTTTCCCCCAGAAGATCAATCGTATATTTTTGCAGTGCAAGGTCGATGGTCAGTTGCAGGTTACTGCCCGGATCAGCCTCCTGGCGGGGCGGCAGTTCACGGATTTCCCGGCCGACAGAATTGACCTCTACCCGACGTGTGCCCGCTGAGCCGCGCAGGCGGTCCTCGTAGCGGCGCTCAAGCCCCTGCCTGCCCACTTTGAAACCAGGCAATTGATAAAGCGGGTTGAGGGCAACATCATCTTCGTTCGGGCTGGCCGTATAGCCGACAAGGTGGGCGATTTCGTTACCCGAAGGATAGAAGCGCGAGCGCCCCGCATCGGGCACCACACCCGGCAGTTCCGGGACCGCGACGTTCACTTTCGCGAAGGTGGCCCAGTCCAGGCCTTGTGCCACCGTAACCGGGACAAATTTGCGCTGGCGTTTGATCTGGCGTTCAATGCGCGATAGGCGACGGTCATCCAGCTTCACGATATGGCCGATCTTCACCAGCGTATTGGCAACCTCGTCCGCTTGCTCAGGGATCAGGAAAACGCGAAAATCCTGTCGGTTAGTGGCCAGTTTGCGGCCGTACCGGTCCAGGATTTCGCCGCGTTCTGGTGCAATCAGCCGGATGGCGACACGGTTACGCTCGGCCCGCAGCTTGTATTTTTCACCTTCAACAACCGAAAGATAATACAGCCGCCCGCCAAGCGCGGTCACGGCAAGACCCTGCGCGCCCGCTAGCAGGAAGGCCCGCCGCGAAAAGGTCTGGTATCGTAACCCTTCTCTTGCCATGTCCTATAAAACCATCCGACGCATACGCCCGAGGACAAACGCCACAGGCGCATATGAAAATGCTGTCACACCCCATTGTAGCGCAATCGGCTTTACCGACCAAAGAGTGCCGTAGACTGTCGATACGATCAGCCAGGAAAGAATATAAAGCCCCAAGGTCAAAACAGTGAATATCGCCCAGTGCACAAGGCGGCTGCGGCCCTTGTAATGCTTCAACTGGTTGAGCACAAAAAGCCGGGTCAGCAACAATAAAACCATATTGAGACCCATGGGGACATCAAGCCACAGGTCCAGAAGGAAGCCCAGAATGGCGCAGGCACCATACGGCATCAGCAACGGCCGTGACGAAAGCCAGTAAAATACGGATATGATCACCAGATGTGGCATCGCGATATTGGCCGCACCTGAGCCGATTGGCAGCAGCATCAGCGCGGCCATCAGCACCGTAATCAGCACCGGAAACAAGCCGGCAAAGCCAAATGAGGTGATGACAGGGCGACGAGCCGTCATGGCTGCTGCTCCTGTTCCCCTGCTTCGCCATTTTTTGGCGGCAGCGCAATGGCGTCTTCATCCGGCACAGCATGATAATCCAGCACGCGCACATAATCGAGCTTGCCGAGGATGCCAAGCGGGTCAAGCCGCACGTAACCTTCGCCGACTTCGCTTACCCGCGCCACCGGCAGGTCCGGGGGGAACACGCCGCCGTGACCCGAGGTAAGCAGGCGATCGCCTTCGCGAATGACAATTTCTTCCGGCAGGAACCGCAGCATCAGGAAGGCTTCGTTCTGTCCCTCGGCAATCGCAAGATCACCCGTGCGTTCAAGGCGGACAGGAATACGGCTGTTGAGGTCGGTCACCAGAAGCACCCGGCTTGTCCAGCGGCCCACCTGTATAGTGCGGCCGATAACGCCGCTTTCGTCGACCACGGGTAGGTTCCGGCGCACACCGTCACTGATGCCAGCGCTGATCAGCACGTTACGTTCAAACGCCCCACCTCCAACCCCGATGACCCGGGCGGTCGCCGCAGGGGGCACTTCACGCCCCGGCACCTTGAGCATCTGGCGCAGGCGCTCATTCTCGCGGCTGAGCTGCATGGCCGCTTCGCGCCACTGGCGCAGCCTGTCGTTCTCATCCCTCAATGTCTGGTTTTCAAGATAGATGTCGCCAACACCGGCGATGCGCTCAAGCCCGGCCTGCACGGCACGGATGGGCTGCTCCAGTAGCCTGAGAACAGGCGACACAAAATCATTGGCATAAGCGCGCAACTGGCTGGGAAGCCCCTGTCCCGTCGCTTCAAGCCCCAGAAGCACAACAGCGAGCACCATATAAAGCCACATGGCTTCCCGCCCTCGTCCGCCACGTCGCAGCCGAGTACCGGAAGCCAAGTTTCCTGAGTGCAGTGTCGGGACCAGTGGTCAATCTCCCAATACGTTTGTGTCGGGAACGCTGGTGACGATCAATAGTTTTCCATCAGCACCATGCGCAAGGCCGGGTCTTCGAGCGCGCGGCCCGTTCCCAACGCCACGCAGGTCAGCGGTTCTTCAGCGATGGTAACCGGCAGGCCTGTTGCCCGGCGGATCACCGTATCCAGATCCTTGAGGAGCGCCCCGCCGCCGGTAAGAACAACACCCAGATCAACGATATCTGCGGCAAGTTCGGGTGCCGTCTGTTCAAGGGCTACTTTAACACCTTCAACAATCTGGCTTACAGGTTCGGATAGCGCCTCGGCGACCTGAAGCTGGTTGATCTCCAACTCCTTCGGCACACCGTTCATCAGGTCACGACCTTTGATGATCATGGTGTTGCCCACGCCGTCTTCGGGGACAAGCGCAGTGCCGATTTCCTTTTTGATCCGTTCGGCCGTTGCTTCACCGATCAACAAATTATGGTTGCGGCGGATATAGCCGATAAGAGCTTCGTCCATTTTGTCTCCGCCCACGCGCACGCTTGTTGCGAACACGATGCCGGAAAGCGACAACACGGCAACCTCGGTCGTGCCACCACCGATGTCCACAACCATAGAACCTTGCGGCTCCGTGACCGGCAAGCCGGCGCCAATGGCCGCTGCCATCGGTTCGTCAATCAGATATACCTTGCGGGCACCAGCCTGCTCGGCTGATTCCTGAATGGCCTTACGCTCAACGGCTGTGGACCCGGAAGGCACACACACAACAACCTGCGGGCTTGCAAACGAACGGTTATGTACTTTCTGGATGAAGTGTTTGATCATCTGTTCGGCGACATGGAAGTCCGCGATCACACCGTCACGCAAAGGACGGATGGCCTGTATGCCACTTGGCGTCCGGCCCAGCATAAGCTTGGCCTCGTCACCAACCGCCAGCACACGGTCTCGGCCATGTTCGCTTTTGATTGCCACAACAGATGGTTCGTTCAGAACGATGCCACGGCCTTTTACATACACCAGCGTGTTTGCAGTACCGAGGTCGATCGCCATGTCAGATGAAAACACGCCAAGAAGCTTGGAAAGCATTTAACCCTCTTAATTTCTATTGCTCTTGGGGCCAGCCGTGGCCCTCCCGTTTATGCGGTTATGGGCCAGATATGGCCAAGACACAAGGGGCAAGCGCGCCGTTTGCACTATATTTTGTGATTTGAGCGCAATTGCGGCGAAAATTGGTGCGCGCAGCTAGCGTATCCATAAAAATTTAGTCATTTTCAAGGACTTGCGAATTGACACCCACACGGCAGCTTCGCCCGCCTCAAAGCTTGATGCGGTCCAGCGCCTCAATATCAGGCAATGGAATGAACTCCTGATCGTCGCCCGGAACCTTTGCAAATGTCTGTTGTTGCCAACTCTCTGCCGCATGGCGGATTCGTGCCACCGATGAGCCGACAAAATTCCACCACACAAAGCGCGGGCCGTCCATCGCCGCACCGCCTATTACCATGAGATGGGTGTCAGCCAATGCCCTTACACTGACCTCTGCGCCGGGCCTGAGGCTTATCATCTGCTCCTGGGGGTAAGGCATGCCAGCAATCTCAACCTCGCCGCGCACGATATAGAGGCCACGCTCCTCGGTTTCGGCTGGAACCGGCAATACAGCGCCCGGCGCCAGCCTGACATCGGCATAGAGCGTATCCCAATCCAGTGAAACCGGGCTTTCAAGCCCGAAAGCTGCACCGAGGATAAGCTGTGCCTCAATGCCTTCGGCGTCCAGTGTGGGTAAGTCGTCCGCACCGAAATGTTCAAAGGCGGGCGCACTATCTTCATGTGTCTTTGGCTGCGCCAGCCAGCTTTGGATACCATAGAGCGTGGAAGGCCGCGCCCGGTCATGTGGCCCTGTGCGCTCGGAATGCACGATACCGCGCCCCGCCCGCATCAGGTTCAGCTCACCTGGTTTGATCGTCATATGCGTGCCAAGGCTGTCGCGGTGGTCCAGCGTGCCGTCAAACAGGTAAGTGACGGTAGACAACCCGATATGGGGATGCGGTCGCACGTCGATGCCCTGCCCGGTCAGGAATTCGCCCGGCCCCATCTGGTCCCAGAAGACAAAGGGGCCGATCATGCGTTTCTTGCGCGACGGCAAGGCCCGCTCCACCATGAAGCCCCCTATATCGCTGGTGCGCGGGATGATCACCATCTCCACAGGGTCAGGGCAGCCGCTTGTGGTGCATTCGGGTTCGTTGTCCGGCAATCTGCTCATCCGCGTCTCCTGTGTGCTTACATCAGTCTACAGGATCACGGGGTACCCTCAAAATAAAACAGATTCACAATGAAGGCAGCGTTATTGAGCATATGCAGCAAAATGGCGGGCCACAGTGAACGTGTGAGGTGATAGGCCAGGCCAAACGCAGCGCCCACCACCAGCAGCACGACAAATGCCTCCGGCTGAAAATGGTAACCCGCGAAAACAACCGAGCTGATGCCAATCCCCACATAAGGCCCAAACCGCTTGGTCAGGCCGGATTGCAGGTAGCCGCGAAACACAAGCTCTTCCACGACCGGTCCCATGATGACGACAGAAAACACCATAAGGCCGCGCGCAGCGATGTTGTCACCCCCCGTTGTTCTGATCATCTCCGTCATGGTCTTCTGGCCTTCATAGCCCACCAGTTGGGCGTAAGCGCCAGCCAGAAAGGACGCCCCGAAATAAAGCAACACGACAAGCCCCAGGGATGCAGCGATACCCAAACGGCTTGACGCAAGGCCAATGTCAACTGGTCGGACACCCTCATCGGCCAGCAGGTTTCGCCGCACAAGCCACAGGCATACGCCAAAGGCAAACAACAAACCTGTCGGGATAACGAAATGGGTGGCGGACGGCATGTCAAAGAGGCTATCAAGCAAGCTGGCCATCACGCTGCCAACAAGCGCACCGATGATTTGCCCCGCAATCAGGGTGGCCATCAAGACAATCGCCATCAACAGCATCCCGTCAAGGCTCGCGATCCGCGTGTCGATACGGTCGATCAGCTTCATAAAGTCCCCCATGGCTGCATATCTGATAGATAGGGATTTTATCAGGCGGAACAAGTATTTGAGGCAAAACAATAAAGGCGGCCCTAAAGCCGCCCCATAAAGCCGGGTTGCCGGTACCGGTGAACGCTACTGCGCCGCGACGGCCCCGGGCGCGTTTTTCTCCCGCTTGACGAGCAGCTTGTTCACCGCAGACACATAAGCCCGCGCGGCAGCGGTCACCGTATCCTCGTGCGCGCCCTGCCCGTTCACCGTGCGGCCGCCTTCTTCGAGGCGCACCGTGCACTCGGCTTGCGCGTCTGTGCCTTGCGTGACCGCATGCACTTGGAAAAGCTGCAGGTGCGGTTCCATGCTAATGAGGTCCTTGATGGCATTGAAAGCCGCATCCACCGGACCGGAACCGTAGGTGACGGTTTTTTTCTTGTCACCGTCAATGGCCATGGTGAGGTTGGCAACGGCCTCGCCGTTCGATGATGAATAGGTATTGAGCGAGATCACCTGAAAACGGTTCGACCATGTGGCCACTTCGTCGTCCACAAGGGCAACGATATCCTCGTCATAGATGTTTTTCTTGCGGTCGCCCAGTTCCTTGAACCGACGGAAACACTCCTGGAAGGCGTTGTCACCCAGCTCATACCCAAGCTCCTTCAGCTTATCGGCAAAGGCGTGACGACCCGAATGTTTGCCCATGGTCAGCAGGGATTTGGTCACCCCGACCGATTCCGGCGTCATGATCTCATAGGTTTCCGCGTTCTTGAGCATGCCGTCCTGGTGGATACCGCTCTCGTGCGCAAAGGCGTTAGCGCCCACAATTGCCTTGTTGTTCTGCACCGTGAAACCGGTGACGGTGGAGACAAGGCGCGACGCACGCATGATCTCCTCGCTGACGATACCCGTGTGATACGGCATCACATCGCCGCGGGTCTTCAGCGCCATGACAACCTCTTCCATCGCGGCATTACCGGCGCGTTCGCCGATGCCGTTGATGGTGCATTCCACCTGCCGCGCACCGCCCGCAATGCCCGCAAGCGAGTTGGCAACCGCAAGGCCAAGGTCATTATGGCAGTGCGTGGAGAAGATGGCCTTGTCGGCGCCCGGCACACGCTCGATCACGGTGCGGAACATGGCTGCATATTCGTCCGGCGTGGCATAACCCACGGTGTCCGGCAGATTGATGGTGGTCGCCCCTGCCTTGATCGCGGTTTCCACCGCGCGGCACAGGAAATCAATTTCCGTGCGCGTCGCATCCTCGGCCGACCATTCCACATCGTCGATCAAGCCACGGGCATGGCTCACGGACTTGTGGATCGCGTCGATCACTGCCTCAGGCTCCATCTGCAATTTGAATTTCATGTGCAGCGGGCTTGTGGCAATGAAGGTATGAATGCGGCCTGATTTAGCGGGTTTCAGGGCTTCCGCCGCCCTGTCAATATCGCCAAGGGCTGCGCGCGCCAGCGAACAGACGGTTGAATTCTGGACCTGCGTGGCGATCTTGTTGACGCACTCAAAGTCCCCGTTGGAGGCAATGGCAAAACCGGCCTCAATAACATCAACGCGCATGGCCTCAAGGGTTGCTGCGATCTGGAGTTTTTCATCGAGCGTCATCGACGCGCCGGGTGATTGTTCACCGTCGCGCAAGGTGGTGTCAAAAATTCGCACACGGTTGGCTTCACTGTGTGACATAGCGGTATTCCCAATTTCCAAAGGTACAAGGCTGATGAATATGTGAAATCAGTGGCTTTTCCCTCAAGCACCGAGATGCAAACGCACCTTCTGCCGTTGTGCTCAAGGGCCGGTAAGTCGGCCAGCTGCGAATAGTAGGAGTAGCGACAGGAAAAGCGCGGAGCCACCAAAGAGAGCCAGCCGAGCAAATTGGGCATCCCGTGACCGGGTGCGCGCAATCGCAATTGCCTTTGCTTTCCTATGACCTTGTGGCTGCATGAGCGGCCATTTCCTTGTGTAATCTATCAATATTCAAGGATTAGCAGATTATTTTGTTTTCGCAAGGCGCTATTTCGAGAAATTTTATTACAAAAAGTCACAAGTGAAACTATTGCGAAACATGCGCCAGCAGCGCTTCGGCGCTGACTTCATAATCAATCTCGTCACACCATTCACCGCGCACCAGCGTGCGTTTCTCCTGCACTGGCCCACACTTGAAACCAAGGCGCTCCAGCACCCGCCCTGATGCCGGGTT
Source organism: Kordiimonas aestuarii (assembly GCF_025574465.1). Classification (GTDB taxonomy): domain Bacteria; phylum Pseudomonadota; class Alphaproteobacteria; order Sphingomonadales; family Kordiimonadaceae; genus Kordiimonas; species Kordiimonas aestuarii. The sequence goes on along the minus strand of NZ_JAOBPP010000019.1, from coordinate 350,815 downwards.
GCGTGCGTCGATATCGGTAGAGAACATCTGCACACCAAGCGGCGCGATAAGCGCGGGCAGTAGCGCCTTCAGCGCCTCGGTCATAAAGCCCTTGCCTTGTGCGGGAGTGGAGAGCGTGTACCCCACCCGCACAAGGCCGGGGGCGGTCACGCCGTTACCGATTCCAATATCACCCACGGCCGTGCCCGTGGCCTCCTCTTCCAGCATCAGCTGATAGTACTTACCTTCCAGGAACGGTTCCATCGCCGCCATCTCGCGCGCGAACGCCTCCGCCCGCGCCAAAGGGTACGGGAAATCCCACAAGGTATAGCGCGCCACCACAGTATCATTGCGCCAACCATGGAAAGCCGCCGCATCGCTCTCGCGAAACGCACGAATGATCAACCGGTCAGTCTCGATGGGTAAAATATCAGTCATGCCAGCAGTTTAGCAGAGAAGCTTCACATTAGAACGCAAAAAATCGGGCGGGGCCTGATGGCTCCGCCCGTTAGGGACTCTCCTGGAACTCCAGAGTGTCTTAAGGGATTAGTTTTTCGCCTTGTCGACGAGTTTGCCTTCCTTCATCCACGGCATCATGCCGCGGAGTTTGGTGCCAACTTCCTCGATCGGGTGACGCTCGGCGAGGCCACGGTGGGCCTTCAGCTCAGGGTTACCAGCGAGATTGTCGGAGATAAAGTCTTTCACAAAACGGCCTTGCTGGATGTCTTCGAGCACCCGTTTCATCTCGGCTTTGGTTTCATCGGTGATGATGCGCGGGCCGGTCTTGTAGTCACCATATTCAGCCGTGTTCGAGATCGAGTAGCGCATGTTGGCGATACCACCTTCGTAGATCAGGTCCACGATCAGCTTCACTTCATGCAGGCACTCGAAATATGCCATCTCGGGCGCGTAACCGGCTTCGGTCAGGGTCTCGAACCCGGCCTTGATCAACTCGGACACACCGCCACACAGTACGGCTTGCTCACCAAACAGGTCAGTTTCGCATTCTTCGCGGAAATTGGTTTCAATAATGCCGGAACGGCCGCCACCAATGCCGGAAGCATAGGAAAGGCAAAGGTCATGCGCCTTGCCCGACGCATCCTGATGCACGGCGATAAGGCACGGCACACCCTTGCCCTGCGCATATTGCGACCGCACGGTATGGCCGGGGCCTTTTGGTGCAACCATGATCACGTCAAGGTCGGCGCGCGGCTCAATAAGGCTGAAATGAATATTCAGGCCGTGCGCAAACATCAGCGCCGCGCCTTCCTTCAGGTTATCCACCAGTTCGTCAGCGTAAATTTTGGCCTGATGCTCATCGGGTGCGAGCATCATTACCATGTCAGCGTGCTTGGCGGCTTCGCCTGCGGTCATCACTTCAAAACCGGCGGCTTCGGCTTTCTTGCGGGTGCCCGAGCCTTCCCGCAGCGCGACAATCACACGCGAAACACCGCTGTCGCGCAGATTGGCGGCATGGGCATGGCCCTGGCTGCCGTAGCCCACAATCGCAACAGTCTTGTCCTTAACGAGATTTACGTCTGCATCACTGTCAAAATAAACACGCATAGTCTAGTTTTCCTCTAACCGGGGGCCAGCCCCTATTCATCATTATCCATACCGGGGCCAAGGCCCGCCGTTTCAGTTTTAAAGCCCGCCAGGCCCGCGAGAGAGCGCAACAGCCCCCGTGCGCGCAACCTCGACAAGGCCGAGGTCGCTCATGAGTTCCACAAAGGCGTCGATCTTGTCGGTCGACCCTGTGAGCTCAAAAATAAAGCTGTTCACCGACGCATCGACCGCGCGGGCGCGGAAGGTATCGGCAAGGCGCAACGCTTCCACGCGCTTTTCACCCGTGCCCGTAACCTTCACCAGCGCCATATCGCGCGCCACATAAGCACCGTCGATCGTCAGGTCTGCCACTTTGTGCACCGGCACAAGGCGGTCAAGTTGTGCCTTGATCTGTTCAATGACCATGCGGGTACCTGAGGTCACTACCGTGATGCGTGAGCGCTCACCGGTGTTGTCTACTTCCGCCACCGTCAGACTTTCAATATTATAGCCACGGCCTGAAAACAGGCCGGTTACGCGCGCAAGAACGCCCGCTTCGTTATCAACAATAACGCTGATGGTGTGTCGGGCGATCGGGCCAATCTCTTTCATGGAGCCGTCCATCTGTCAGTTGTCTTTCCGCTTGCCAGTTTACCGTATCGTCAAAGGTGAGCCAGATTAAACGACCGCGAGCGCGTCATCATCCTTTGGCTTGCCGATCACGTCGCCTGCAAGCAGCATTTCATTGTGGGCGGCACCCGCAGGCACCATCGGGAAACAGTTTTCAATTTTCGCCACGCGGCAATCCATCAACACCGGCCCGTCGTGGCCCAACATCTCCAGGATCGCTTCATCAAGTTTGGCCGGGTCTTCAACCACAATGCCCTTGATGCCGTAGGCCTCCGCCAGCTTGACAAAGTCAGGCAGGCTTTCGGAATAACTGTGCGAGCGGCGACCGTCGTAGGAAAGGTCCTGCCACTGGCGTACCATGCCCATATATTCATTGTTCATGATGAAGATTTTCACCGGCAGGTCATACTGCGCGATGGTGCCCAGTTCCTGCAGGTTCATCTGGAACGATGCTTCGCCCGAGACGTCAATCACCAGCCGGTCAGGATGCGCGATTTGCGCACCAACGGCAGCAGGCAAGCCATACCCCATGGTGCCAAGGCCACCGGACGTCAGCCAGCGGTTGGGTTTGTCAAAGCCAAGGAACTGCGCCGCCCACATCTGGTGCTGGCCCACTTCGGTGGAGAAAATGGCGTCCTTGCCCCGGGTGAAATGCGCAAGGCGCTCCAGCGACTTTTGCGGCAGGATCACCTCTTCACTATCCGTGTAGGACAGGCACTTTTTGGTGCGCCAGTGGTTGATCTGTTTCCACCACGGCGCAAGGTCAGGCTGTGATTTCTCATAGCCCTGCTCTTTCCAGATTTCGATCAGACGCTTGAGCGCGCGGCCTGCGTCCGCAATCACCGGAATGTCCACCGGCACGTTTTTGTTGATGCTGGAAAGGTCGATATCGATCTGAATCTTGGTTGACCCCGGCGAAAAGCCATCAACACGCCCTGTTACGCGGTCGTCAAAGCGTGCGCCAACAGCCATCATCACATCGCAGTCATGCATGGCATGGTTGGCTTCCCAGGTACCGTGCATGCCCAGCATGCCAAGAAACTGCTTGTCGGTTGCCGGATAGGCACCCAGCCCCATCAGGGTGTTGGTGATAGGCGCACCGGTCAGGCGAGTGAATTCCGCCAGCAATTCGGATGCCTCAGGCCCCGCATTGATGATACCACCACCGGTATAAAGGATAGGCCGCTCCGCACGGGCAAAGGCTTCAGCGGCCGCATGCAATGCTGCCTCGTCGCCATCCAGCTGCGGGCGGTAGGTGCGATGTTCGCCGCGCTGACCTGAACGCTTGTAAACAGCTTTTTCAATCTGCACGTCTTTTGGCAGGTCAATCACCACCGGGCCCGGGCGGCCATTGGTGGCCACATAAAACGCCTCATGGATAACATCCGGCAGGCGGTCCGTGTCCTTCACCAGATAGTTATGTTTGGTGCAGGGCCGCGTGATGCCAACGGTGTCGGCCTCCTGGAAGGCGTCATTGCCGATCAGGTGCCGCGCCACCTGACCCGTGAGGCAGATAACCGGGATGGAATCGAGCAGCGCGTCCGTCAGGCCGGTCACCGCGTTCGTGGCACCAGGTCCCGAGGTCACCAGCACAACACCGGGTTTGCCGGTGGAGCGCGCATAACCTTCGGCCGCGTGAACCGCCGCCTGTTCGTGGCGGACAAGGATGTGGCGAATTTTGTCTTGCTTGAAAATCTCGTCATAGATAGGCAGGACAGCCCCACCGGGGTAGCCAAAGACGACCTCGACACCTAGCTCCGTCAGCGCTTTTAGGATCATTTGCGCGCCGCTCAAGGTCGGCGCGTCATCTGCCTTCTCATTCGCCTTACCGGTGGCCGGTATAGTGGTTGTTGCCGTCATCGTTCTATCCGTTTGACTGTTTGTCCTGTTTATTCTGCCCGCTTTCCTTCCCGAAGCACGGGGCAATCTCCGCCACCCAAAAACAAATCCCACCCGATTATAATAGCTCGGCGGCGCTCAACGAGCGCCCGCTCCCCTATAATAGTTGGGGGCGCTCGTTGAGCGCCCCCAGGGGGTGGGTCTCGTCACAGTTGGAACCGACTTGGGCTGCAGGTTCCGCTATCGGCGCCTGGGCTGGCTTGGTACCGATACGGGTTTTTTAGGTTATGAAAATTACTCAGTCAACGGGTTTTTGATATTTTTATGCACAAAATACCGGTACTGGCTTTCCGAAAGTTGCGCAGGTAACCTTTCCCAGTGACCGAACTGGTTGCGGAACCATGTCAGTTGCCGTTTGGCAAAACGTCTGGTTTGCATCTTGGCATCCTCTATCGCCTCCTCCAGCGACAAGCCGCCTTCAAGGTGCGCAACAAGCTGCGGCACACCGAGTGAACGCATAACCGGCAGGGTCATATCCAGCCCGCGCGCCAGAAGCGCCCTGACCTCGTCAAGCGCGCCCTCGTCCATCATCAGGTCAAACCGTCTGTTGCAGCGGTCATAGAGAATATCCCTTGGCGGGTCGAGCACGAGCTTGACCACCTGTCCGGCCTCATCATAGGCCTGCATCGGCCCCGGCTTTGTATCAGCCTGCCATACACTGATCGGCTTGCCTGTGGCGTGCCACACTTCAAGCGCGCGGCAGATACGCTGGCTATCACCCGGCGCCAGACGCGCTGCCGTTTTCATGTCAACATGCTTGAGTTCCGCGTGCAGGGCCTCGCTGCCCTCGGCGGCGCAGCGGTTGCGGATATCTTGGCGGATAGCGTCCCGGATATCAGGGATGGTGGCGATGCCGTCCAGAAGCACCTTGAAATACATGCCCGTGCCGCCAATCACAATGGGGGTTTGCCCCTTGCGCCACGCAGCCTCAATCTCGGCCATCGCGCGTTCGGCCCATAAGGCCGCGGAACAAACTTCAGCGCCGTCCAGAAAACCGTATAGCTTATGCGGAGCCTGCGCTTCCTCAGCCTCGCTCGGCCGCGCGGTGATCACCCGCAGGTCACGATAGACCTGCATGCTGTCAGAATTAATGATGACACCGGAAAGATCTTCTGCGAGGCGCAGCGACAATGCCGACTTGCCGCTCGCGGTTGGACCTGCAATAAAAAGGGCTTGTTTCAAGGCCACCTCGCCAAATAGACCGCCAACACACCAGCAGTTGAAGGATCATCCCTACCATGCATATCGCTTTGACCCTTGTCGTCAACCCCGGCTGTGCCTCACCGGTTGAAAAGATCGCAGGCGATGTGAAAACCGCTATCGGCGTGTCGGTCCATGAGACGATTTTAAGTGAGGGTAAGGCGGTCGACCTCAGCTTCGATTTCAGCACACCGCCCCGCTCAGATTCCGCACAAAAGCTGCCCATATCCAGCACAGTTCTCGCACATGTTTCAGGGCTTCAGGAAGCGCTTCGTGTGGATGGCCTTGACTGGTGCATCCAGCAAGCAAAAGGGCGGCGCAAGCGGCTGATCCTCGCCGATATGGATTCGACCATGATCACGGTGGAATGCATCGACGAACTGGCGGATTTTGTTGGCCTGAAGCACAAGGTGGCCGCCATCACCGAAGCCGCAATGCGCGGTGAGCTTGACTTTGAAGGCGCCCTGACGGAACGCGTCGCTCTCCTCAAGGGCTTGCCCCTCGCCGACCTCGCCCGCTGTTATGACGACCGGATCGAATTGATGGACGGCGCCCGCACGCTGGTGCAAACAATGAAAAAAATCGGCGCGCAGGCCGTTCTCGTTTCCGGAGGCTTTACCTATTTCACTGAAAAGGTGGCGGCCGCCATCGGCTTCGACGTACACCGCGCCAACGTGCTTGAATTTGCGGGCGACAGCCTTTCAGGCACCGTGCAACTGCCGATCTGTGGCGCGCAGACCAAGCTGGATACATTGATGGAATTCAAGGGGAAACTTGGCCTCACGTCAGCTGACATCCTCGCGGTTGGTGACGGCGCCAATGACATACCGATGATCGAAGCCGCGGGCCTAGGCGTGGCTTACCACGCCAAACCCAAAACCCGCGATGCCGCCGCGGCCGCAGTGACATATGGCGACCTCACAAGCCTGCTCTATTTCCAAGGGTATCATGACGCCGAATTCGCAGCAGTTTAAAGGGCAATAAAAAAGGGCCAGAAAACCAGCCCTTTTCTTTATCTCTTTGTACCGGGAAGGATTTTACTCCTCTCCGGGTTCCACAGCGTCTTCTTCCATCAGCTTGAGCGGGATATGCACCGTATTGCCACGATAGTTCACCAGCACCAGGATACGGTCACGCCCTGCGTCACGCGCGTCTTCGATGATTTCCATCACCTCAGCGGCGCTTGAAACGTCACGCTGGTTGACACTGATGATCACCGTGCCCGGACGAATGCGTACGCGAGCCGCAGGCGAATGACGGGCAACACGGAGGACGATCACGCCCTCCACGCTTTCGTCAATCTCATACTGGCGGCGCAGGCCATCGTTGAGCGGGGCAAGCTCCATGCCTTCCACAAGCTGGCGGTCCGCCCGCTCGTCAGGGCGGCCATCACCATCCTGATCGGGCTGTGGTGTCACTTGGGCAAGCTCGGCCGGCAGTTCACCTGTCGTTACCTTGAGCGTCACACGCGCCTTGTTGCGGATCACAATCACATCCACCGGCTTGCCGATATCCGTACGCTTCACCAGAAGGCTCAGGCGGTTGCTGTCTTTAACGTCCTTGCCGTCCCACTTGGTGATGATGTCGCCATCCTGGATGCCGCCTTTTGCCGCCGGGCTGGCAGGCTCAACACGGGTTACCATCGCGCCTTCATCCTGCTCGATACCCAGAGATTCAGCGATCTCCTTGGTCATCGGCTGGATGCCAACACCAAGCCAGCCACGGCGCACCTTGCCGTGCTCCTGCAGTTCACGGATTACGCGTGAGGCGTCGTTGGATGGGATCGCAAAACCGATACCCACGTTGCCACCGGAGGGTGAGAAGATCGCTGTGTTCACACCGATCACATCACCGTCCATATTGAAAAGCGGGCCACCAGAGTTACCGCGGTTGATCGATGCGTCTGTCTGGATGAACTCAACGTCATTGGTGTTGATGCTGCGGTTACGGGCAGAAACGATGCCGGCTGTAACCGTGCTTGAGAGGCCAAACGGATTACCGATCGCCATCACCCAGTCGCCAATACGCTCCTTGTCGCTGTCACCCCATTTGACGAACGGGAATTTTTCACCGTTCCCGGGCTCGATCTTGAGCACGGCGATATCAGACAGAGCATCGCGCCCCAAAAGTTTGGCCGGGTATTCATCTCCGTCAGCAAGGATCACTGTAATTTCGTCAGCTTCCTCCACGACGTGATTGTTGGTGACGACAATACCGGTCGCGTCAACGATAAAGCCTGACCCCAGCGACTGCGCCTGTCGTGGCTCTTCGTCTTCATCCATCCGGTCGCGGAACTGGTCCCAAAGGTCACCAAAAGGCATACCTTCCGGCAGGTTGGGCATACGACGACCCTTGCGGGCCGGAATGGTCTGTACCGTCGAAATATTCACAACAGCAGGAGAAAGCTTTTCCACAAGGTCAGCGAAACTTTCGGGCGCACCGCGCGCTGCTGCCGGACGGACCGACATCATTGCTGCCGCCAGAACAAGTGTAGCTGTTAGCATGATGCGAAGCATGCCCGTCCATTGTCTCGTGTCGATCGCTTTAACTAAGTTGGTGCTCAAGGCACTACTCCTTTAAATTATTTTCCGTTACTCGCGTTGGCCGGTTATTGGGTCCTCCCCCTATAGGGACCGGACCATCCATATTATCGCAACACCTAATGCCGCCAGGGTCAAGCCCATGATGCGGAGCTTTGCGGCGGGTTGCCCCGCGGCTGCGACAAGCAGCTTTTTGAAGCTTTCCGGCATAATGGCATAGGCCGCGCCCTCCAGAAAGAGAGCGAGGCCCAGCCCCACAAATAACATTTCCCAGTTCATGAGCTACCGCTTGGCTTTACCGCCTTCGTTCATGAACAACTTGAAAAACTCGCTATCGGGAGACAATACAAGACGCGTGTCATCTTTACCGAGCGCTTTTTTGTAAGCCTGCATCGTGCGATAAAACTCGAAGAAATCCTGGTCCTTGCCAAACGCTTCAGCAAAAATCTTTACCGCCTGTCCGTCCGCTTCACCGCGAATAGTTTGGGATTTACGCTCGGCTTCCGCGATCAACTCCGCGACCTGACGGTCGGCCGTTGCCTGAATTTTCACCGCATCCCGCTGGCCGCTGGCCCGCTTTTCCGCAGCTTCACGCTGGCGTTCGGTTTCCATTCGGCGGAAAATTGCTTCGCTGTTTTCAGCAGGCAGGTCCACCCGCTTGAGCCGCACATCAACCACTTCAAGGCCAAATGTTTTGGCGCGCTCATTCGTGAGCTCGCTGATGCGGGTCATCAATTGTACCCGCTGCCCTGAAACGATCTCAGCCATTGGCTCCTGCGCCAATACCTGACGCACAGTCGACTCCATGGCGTTTTCAAGCAGGCTTTCAGCCGCCGCATCCGTGCGGGCTGCCTGATACCGCTTGAGCGGATCAACGATGCGGTAGCGGGCAAAGCTGTCCACCAGAATACGGCGCTGGTCGCTTGCCATCACCTGCTGGGGCGGCACATCAAGGCTCAGAATGCGCTTGTCGAGGTAGATCACCTGCTCAACAAACGGCAACTTGAACTTGAGACCTGGCTCCGTGACGGTCCGTTTGGGTTCACCAAACTTTACAACGATTGCCTGATTGCGCTCGTCCACCTGATAAATGCTGTTGAACCCGGTGATCACAATGGCGCCGAGAACAACAAGGCCAAATATTCCTTTGGGACCCATGATTATTCTCCTTCGCCGTTATTGTTTTTCTTGGAATTCAACTGATCAAGCGGCAGGTAAGGCACAACGCCAGACCCTGCTTCGCCGTCGATCACGATCTTGTCCATGCCTGAAAGGATCTCTTCCATTGTCTCAAGATAGATGCGCTTCTTGGTCACGTCCTTGGCGAGGATATATTCGTCATAAACCGACAGGAAACGCGCGGCTTCACCCTGGGCACGCGCTACTGTCTGCGCACGATAGGCTTCTGCAATCTGCACCATGCGATCCGCCCGGCCCTCGGCCTCGCGCACCACTTTGTTGCTGTATGCGTCGGCCTCGTTCTTGAAGCGCTGCTGGTCGGCCTCGGCGCGCTGCACATCAAGGAAAGCATCCTTCACTTCTGAAGGCGCTTCTGATTCGATGATCTGCACACGAAGGATATCTATACCAGCATCATATGAATCAAGCGTATCCTCAATTCCGTCGAGCGCTTCCTGCTCAAGCTGGCCGCGTGCTGTGGTGATGATTGGCGTGATACGGTTTTTACCAACAATTTCGCGCATCACACTTTCGGATACCGACTTGATGGTGCCCTCGGGGTCTTCCAGTTTAAACAGGTAATTGCCGAGGTCCTTGATGCGCCAAACAACGTTAAACCGAACGTCAACGATGTTCTCGTCTTGTGTCAGCATCAGGCTTTCATCAAGGCTGGCATAACGCTGGCGGCCGTTCGCACGGCGGCTGTCCTGTTGGGTCCGGCTACCGACGGAGATGGCTTTTTCATCCGTGACGCCACGAATCTCGACGTCCTCAATGATCGGGAAATGGAAGTGAGCACCCGGCCCAGCCGAATCCACCCATTTTCCAAACCGCAGAACAACAGCCTGTTCGTTGGCTTCGACAAAATAAATACCGAAGACCAGATATAATACCGCCGCAACAAGCAGCCCCAAAGAGGCCATTGGCCCTGCGCCACCGGGAAGCGCTGACTTGATACGCTCCTGTCCTTTGCGGATATAATCGTCGATATTCGGCGGCTCGCCGCCACCACCACCGCGACGCGGACCATTACCCCAAGGATTGGGACGTCCACCATCGCCGTTATTTTGCCAAGGCATATAAATCTCCCCTATTGCGCTTTTGCGCCTCAGAACTCATCTGTTCCAGTGTGAACAGAAAGACCGTGTCTTGCTAGCCTATATATGGTAGGCCTCCTGCCGCTGCAACGTTTGCACGACAATTTGGCGCGGTTTTTCGCTGATTTGCGAGGTTTTTATGTCTGATTCCCAAAAAGACACTCTAAAAAGCGCCGTTGAAGACGCCTTGTGCGGTATCCAGTCGGACGATGGCCGCTCGATTATCGAGGCTGGTATCGTCAGCGCTGTGGTCATCGACAGTGACAAGGCGGGTATTATTCTCGATTTTGGCGACACGCCACCCGCAGACATGGAAGCCCTGCGCCTGAATGTGGAAAAAGCCGCAGTTTCCGTTGACGGGATCAATACGGCAAACGCCATTGTTACCGCCACCCGCAAGCCTGCGCAGGCCCAGAAGCCCGCAGCCCCACAAGGTAAAGCACCGCCAACCCCGGTGGAAATCCCCGGTGTGAAGCACATCATCGCGGTGGCCAGCGGCAAAGGCGGGGTCGGCAAATCCACCACCTCAGTCAATCTGGCCCTGGCACTCAAAGTCCGGGGCCTGAAGGTTGGCGTGATGGACGCCGACATTTTCGGCCCAAGCTTGCCCATGCTGATGGGCCTGGATGAGCGGCCAGAGATAAAGAATAAAATCATCCAACCGCTTGTCGCTCATGGCATCAAGTTAATGTCTGTCGGTTTCCTGATCGATGTGGATCAGCCTGTTGTATGGCGCGGCCCGCGCGTGATGGGGGCGACCCAGCAATTACTGCGCGACGTGGCGTGGGGACCGCTTGACGTGCTTATTGTCGATATGCCGCCCGGCACGGGTGACGTCCAGCTTACCATGGTGCAACAGGCGCCTCTGGCGGGCGCTGTGATCGTTTCCACGCCGCAGGACCTTGCGCTCATTGATGCACGCAAGGGCCTTGCCATGTTCCGCAAGGTTGATGTCCCCATCATTGGCATTATTGAGAACATGAGCACCTTCATCTGCCCGCACTGCGGCGAAACATCTGATATTTTTGGCCACGGTGGTGCGGAAGAAACGGCACAGGAACTGGGCTGTCCATTCCTTGGCGGCATCCCGTTGCATATGAGTGTCAGGGAACAGGCGGATGCTGGTACCCCGATTGTGGCGAGTGATCCGGAAAGCCCCATTGCCAAATCTTATTTGCAGATCGCCGACCTGGTTGCCCGCCACATCAATATGTGAACGGTTTATTGCCGGTCGTAGATGACAAAGCTGTAAGCTGGCGTGTCACCTTCGGCGGCGAAATCCTGACGATCGGTCTCCTGCCAGTCTTCCTTCGAAAAGGCCGGGAAAAAAGCGTCGCCGTCGGCCTCAATACTAACCTCTGTCACATAAAGGCGGTCAGCATGCGGCAAAGCCTGCTGGTAAATTTGCGCTCCACCCACGATCATGACTTCATTGACTGTCTCGGCCAGTTCAATGGCTCGCTCCAAGGTATATGCAACGTCTACACCGTCCCGGTGCCAGCCGGCATCCCGCGTTACAACAATGGTGCGACGGCCAGGGAGCGGCCTGCCGATACTGTCAAACGTCTTGCGTCCCATGATCATGGGCTTGCCCATGGTAACCGATTTGAAGTGTTTGAGGTCAGCGGGCAAATGCCATGGCAGCGCATTGCCCTTGCCGATCGCTCGGTTTTCCGCCATCGCTACAATCATCGAAATCATGACTTCATACTCCTTACAAAGGCCTAGATCATGCCGTCGTCGTCATCATCGACCTCGGCTTCCTCAAGCGGCAGGTGCGCACGCATGGTCGTGCCGACATTGGGGGTGCTGCGGACGCTGATCTTGCCATCCATCCGGTCCACAAGTTCACGGCAAATCGCAAGGCCCAGCCCCACGCCGCCGTGCCGCCGGGACAAGGCGGTATCCACCTGCGTAAACCGATCAAACAATGTGGTCTGTTTTTCCTCCGGAATACCAATGCCGGTATCCTGCACCTCGAGCACCCAACCCGGCTGTCCTGTCGGGAAAGCTTTTGGATGCAGGCGGATCACCACGCTGCCCTGATTGGTGAATTTGATCGAGTTCGATCCGAGGTTGATCAATATCTGCCTCAAACGAAGCTCGTCGCCGAAAATCCTGTCCGGCATATTGGCGGCAAACTCTGCCTCGAGCTTGATACCCTTCGCCGTTGCCTGCTGGCTCAGGAGAGAGACCGCACGCTCAACCAGTTGCCGGGAAGACAGGACCTTATGTTCGATACGAATTTTGCCTGCCTCAAGTTTGGCAAGGTCAAGAATATCGTTGATGATGGACAGCAGGTGCGTGCCACTGGCGTTGATATCACGGGCATAGTCGACATACCGCTTGTCTCCGATAGCGCCCAGCGCCTGCTCCTGCAAAAGCTGGGAAAAACCGAGAATCGCATTTAACGGTGTGCGAAGTTCATGGCTCATGGTTGCAAGGAACTCGGATTTGGCGCGGTTTGCGGTCTCCGCCGACCGCCGCGATTCCTCCACATCCTTATTGAGGTTTTGCAGCAGCTTATAGTGTTGCTCCAGTTCTTCATGCGCCTCTTTGAGCGCACGGGTGCGGCGGTTTACAATATCCACCACCCGTTTCGCGCGCTGGGACTGCGACCAGACGATAAAGATCACCAGGCCGGTCAGTACAAGGCTGACACCCGCCGTAATAACCGTCGAGCCGTATTCGATCTTGAAACCAAGATAATGTGACCAGGGCGTTACGTGCCAGGTATAGGCCCCAACTTCCATTTCCTGTGTGCTGGCCCACGGCCGCTGCGCAGCAGGCGGCGGCGCCTCGTCAGACAGCTTCCAGTCGACAATTTTGAGGTTTTGATCATAAAGCCCACCAGCCCATTCGGTCGAGAAGCTTGCGTTCAGCCCCGCCAGACGGTCGCTTTCAAGCGCGAAACGCACCATCTGTGGCAGGTCAATGAGCTGTATGACCAAACCACTTGCATTTTCGCGACTGCGGCGGAAAGGAAACGCGAGCAGCACGCAGCCTTCTTCTTTCGTTTCCAGCGTCGGCAGCAGGATACCCCCGGGTTTGCCTGTCCTTAGCGTCTCTTCAAAAAAGGCGTTGAGGGATGCATGCGCGCCAAGGTCCATACCTTTCCAACGCCCCTGGCGCTTCAGATCGGACGACCACGCATACAAAAAGGGAAAAGCCCTTGCCCCTTGGGGCGCCGGGTTATCGAGCTTTCTGGGTTCCTTGAACTCATAATTTCCGTCGTATTTCGACCGGGCGTATTCGAGAAAGTCGTCTCTGTTGCTGTCGGACATCGCAATAACGACCCCCACCAGCTTACGGTTACGGTTCAGCCCGCTTGACGTCGAGACCATGCGCTCGAACGTGGCCGCGTCAAAGCCTTCATACGCCTCATAATACCGGAAAAGGTCCTGCGATGCGTCGAGCCCATGATCAAGCTCACTTTTGATGCGGTTTATATACAGGGCGGCGGTTGATTCAAACCGGGCGCGGGCTTCTTCCTCGGCGGAGCGTACACTCTCCCGCGTGGCGGACCAGGTCAGAATGGCCCCGATGGCCGTCACGGCCACCAGCAGGGCAATTTGCCTGAAATCGATATCGCTTTCGCGCGCCACCTATCCTTGTTTCCCTTCGCCTAAACCGCAACGGCGGCCTTGATATGCGCGTGCGGGTCATAGTCCTCAATGCGAATATCACTAAAGGTGAAAGCAAACAGATCCTTGATGTCCGGGTTTAGCCAAAGTTTTGGCAATGGCCTGGGGGCCCGGCTTATCTGCAAATCGGCCTGCTCGATATGATTGCTGTAAAGATGGGCGTCACCAAAGGTGTGAACAAAATCTCCAACCTCCAGCCCTGTCACCTGCGCCATCATATGGGTCAGCAGCGCATAGGAGGCGATGTTAAACGGCACGCCCAGAAAAACGTCTGCACTACGCTGGTAAAGCTGACAGGAAAGCTTGCCATCGGCGACATAAAACTGAAACAGGCAATGGCATGGTGGCAAGGCCATATTGTCCACGTCCGCCACATTCCAGGCAGAGACGATCAACCGCCGACTGTTGGGATTGTTTTTGATCTGGTCGACAAGTGCAGTGATCTGGTCGATTTTGCGGCCATCCGGCGTGGGCCAACTGCGCCACTGGTGCCCATATACCGGCCCCAAGTCGCCCTGTTCATCCGCCCAGTCATCCCAGATGGAGACGCCGTTATCCTTGAGGTACTTGATATTGGTGTCGCCCGCAATAAACCACAAAAGTTCGTGGATAATCGACTTCAGGTGCAGCTTTTTAGTGGTTACAAGCGGAAACCCTTCGGCAAGATTAAAGCGCATCTGGTGGCCAAAAACGCTGTAAGTTCCTGTTCCCGTGCGGTCGCCACGATACACCCCGTCATTTCTGATCCGCTGAAGCAGCTCAAGATATTGCCGCATATTACCCCCTGATACACCCAGACCTGTGACATTGATTACATCAAATCTATAGGACGAGGACCACAGGTAGGCAATAGCGGGGGTGGCGATAATGGCAAATTAGAGCAAAGCCCGCGACTTGCACGAGCTTTGCAGACACGGGTTTCGCCGGTTCACTAGTGCTGTACGGCCGGTCCATGCAGGTGCACGTCGCGCCCGGCATGTCGGCGTAATATCTCCAGCGCCCTGCCCTCCTGCTCACGACTGCCTGTCCGCACCCACAGCAACAAACCACCCAACGATTGTTCAGACCTGATGCGCGTGCGCTTTTCCGTGGAAAGTTTGCTGACATAATACCCGGCGCCCAGCATACCCACTGCACCAAGACCAACAACCAGCACAACAGCTTCCCATGTCTTCAGCCCATGCCCCGCCGCTACCGCCGCACCAGCCAGCAGCAACAGATATATGGGTATCAGGACTGCAACCATGGTAATACCGGTGCGGCTATTGTTGTCGTCAACCGGTTCCCGCGGTACACGGGCGTCGTCTTCGAGGTCGGCAACGTTAAGGACTGGCGTCTGGATGACCGAAGCAACCTCTTCTGGCCGCACAGGGCGGGAAATCGCCGCATTCGAGAAACCGTGGCTCTCCAGGTCATCCACAGCGGCCTGCATATCTTCCTCAGTGTCAAAAAGGGCAACTGCTTCCCGCAGATTGCCGCGGGGGCCCGTCGCATCGGACCATTCCCAATGTCCTTGTTCCTTCATGATCAGATCTCCTCTCAATTAGTCACAAGTCGATCCTATTATGCCACAAATTGGCGTATATCCCGAATCAGAAAAATCAAAGCCATTCACGCAATTAGGCTTTAAATCGCCGTAAAGAATGCTTATATCCGTTTTGCTGGGTTTCCAGCTATGGCGATAAACGGCGCGTTGAGTACGTATTGCGGACCCGGGGGCAGTGCCCGGCGCCTCCACCAGGAACGGCCAGAGACTGACATCTGACCTTTGCTGACGGGGGCGAACCAGGATCGACGTGTATCGAAAGATGTTTGCTTTTCGCCCAGGATGGCACCGCTGTAATGGGCCACCATTAATAAATGCTAACGACAACAACGTCGAGTTCGCTGTTGCTGCGTAAGCAGTCACACGAACTACATTTATAAATTCCTGATAGTTGACTCTATCAGGTGGGGGGTGGGCCACCTAGCAACAGAACGGCCCATTTACCTTTCTCCCCGAGCCTGAAATAAGAACCGCCGAGCGCGGGTCACCACTCCCGGCTCGGCGGTCTAATTCCCTACCCGGGGTCCTGTATTCCGGGCAGAGACACCAGAGACTGTTAAGGCAAACCGTCAGCAGTAATGCACTTCGCTTTCGATTTCGTCACAGGCACCGTCAATCATGGCCTGCGTTTCCGCGTACGTCAGTGCAAAAAGGATGTCTTCGTACGGCAGCCCTGCGATCGCATAAAGAAGCCGCGCCACCGCCTGTTCAATCACCGCGCGACGAGTGTTTTTTCCAATTGCCGTAATGGCATCGCCTTGCGGTGCTCCGACGGCAAACTCCACCCGCTCAACAATGGCTTCCACACGGGTGGGGTCAAGCTGTGCAAAAAGGAAAAACAACTGGTCCGCCGCCGTGTTGATGATCGACGGTTGCACGGGGCCAAGTTTTGTTTCTGCAATTGTCATACTGCAATCTCCCACTGCTCTTCGCGGAGGTTTGGTGCATAAAGCACGCTTTCTGTAATCTTGCGATTTTGCGCGACAGTTTTGTAATCACGCTCATTGAGGTCGATAAGAAACGCGAGGATAACCTCGTCGTCGGTTACCGTAGGCAGACCAAGAGGCGTTACATCCCAGCCCGCTTTCAGAATTGTCGGGAACAGGACCATGCTGGCGACACAGCTGACTTTTTCAATGCGGTTCATGAGCGCGTACTCATAAAGCCCACAGATCAGCTCCGACGCAGTCTTGTCACGCTCAAGCATCATGTGTCGGCCCGTCAGGCTATAAAAACGCGAAATCTCCCACGTTGTGTCGCCCGATGGCACGCCTTCGGCGCAAAGATGCGGGAAAAGATCGCTCATCAAATGGGGCTTTGTGGTTGGCAACAGCCGCATACCACCCTTCAAGCGATCTTTCTCGTCTATGCACAGAAGATAGACAGTGTCGGGACGGTCGAACTGGTCGCGCTCGATGCCATCGGCACAATCCAGGCTCCATCCCATCTTCTCTACAAAGACATCATAACGCTGCTGCCACAACTGGCGCAGGTAACTCTTGTATTCGGCTTTGTTATGAGCACTCACAACGTGGATCATATTAGCCTCCCTCTTTGCTTCGGTGGCTTAATGATCGGGTTTCCCTGCCCATGCCGCTATCGGCTAATCAGACTAGATTTTCAGATCGGATTGAATTGATATTACTTAAAGTAGTAATTACTGGAGAGAAAGGCTTTCACCACGGCCTGTAACCGTGTGTGCACGCCAAGCTTACGCTTGGCGTTTTCGATGTGGGCATGCACCGTGCGCTCGGCAATACTCAGCAAACTTGAGATTTCCCAGTCCGTCTTCCCGGCAGACGCCCATTTCAGGCATTCAAGCTCGCGCGGGCTGAGATCCTGTCGTGGCAAGTGCGGCGTGTCCTGTTCCTCACCCAGCTTCACCGCCCGGTCATGCATATAGACACCCATCAGGTGCAGGGCGTGTTCCACCGACGGATCAGCCTGGTGAAATTCACCCACAACATTAACCGCGCCGGGGTAGGCACCAACCACATGGATAGGCACCGTGACGCCGTAGACCAGGCCCGCGTCCTCCGCCTCGTCAAAAAAGCGCTGCTGGTCAGAACTGCGCCCATGGATCACATTGTCGTTGTCCCAATTGAAGGGCATGCTCGTCCCCAGCGATATCTGCAAAATGCGGTCAATCCGGTCATATTTGTTTTCCAGATAATATTGGGTCCAGTCGTCTGGATAGTGCGCAAGGAAAACGGCATCTTGCGGCAGGGCATCAAACTCCAGACACGAAACACAGGCGTAATGGGCAAAACCCAGCTTGCGGGCTGAGGCTTGGAAAAGCTGCCCAAGCCGTTCCAAACTCTGTGTGCGCTTTGCCGCCTCGATAAAATCGAGTGCTATCTGAAAGGCTTGAAGATCGGCCAATGCTACCACGCCCCTTATCACCGGCACCGCCCAATCAGATTGGCACCGGGTTTCCCTTGCCCGCCATTACACAGGCGGTTGCCCTTTCCTTCGTACGATTCCCCCAAATCGTGTTTCAATTTATAACCCTGAGAACATGGCTCAGTAAATCAAATTGCTCAGAAATGCTTTGACGACCGCTTGTACACGGGATTTGACCTCAAGTTTGGCCTTGGCGCTTTCGATATGATTGTGGACAGTCCGTTCCGCGATCGAGACAATGCCCGATATTTCCCAGTCCGTCTTGCCTGCGGCAACCCACTGCAGACATTCGCGCTCACGCGGTGTGAGCCGCACAAGCGGACGCATTTCACACTTTTCCTTTTTGGCAAGGCGAAGCGCCGCGTCATGAAGATAGACACTCATCAGATGCACGGAGTGCTCTGCCGCCGGAGAGAACTCCTGGTTTTGCCCGATCACGTTCACCGCTCCGGGAAAGGCACCCACCACGTGAACCGGGACGGTGATACCGTAAAACAACCCCGCTGGTTTGGCCGGGTCAGCGCCGGACTTGCCTGCATCAGCCTGGACATCGAAAATCGCGCCGGAACTATCCCAATTGAAGGGCATATGTTCCTTCAGGGATACCTGCAGCACCCTGTTTGATTTTCCGTAATGCTCCTCAAGGTAATAGTTTGACCAGTCTGCCGGATAATCCGCGAGGAAAACCGCGCCTTCAGGCATGGAGCCAAACTCGACGGAAGATACGCAGGCGTAATGCTCGAATCCGAGCTGCCGGTTGGCCTTCTGGAATGCCGCACTCAAGGCATCAAGACTTTTTACCTTTTTGGAATTCTCGATGAAATCCATAGCAAGGCGAAAATATTCAAGTTCCGAAGTCACGTGTAATATTCTTGTCCACTTGAGAACGGCCTATTTCACAGGGCACATTGACCGTCACCTACCCACCCCTCACAAGGGACACCTCTAAATCGGGGGTGCAATTGCTCATTACCACTGCACCATAAAGGCCGCACCACTCAACCGAAACAAGTCTTTTTACACGAATGATTATTTTATAATGTGCCCTTAAAGCCCTATCGGCATCGTCAATTTGCACGCTTCCTGTGAAAATCTCCCAATTTCCCCTTCACCCCATGACACCTTGGCATTATAAGAACCGGAAACCGTGTGTATTGTAACGGGAGCTGGGCTCGGAATGTCTGAAACCTACATCGACTATGACGCTAAAGTGCAGGATGCCCTGCGCGGTGTCGTGCGTGCTGTACTTAAAGATACAGAAAAAGATGGCCTGATGGGAGAACACCACTTCTACATCGCCTTCAAGACACAAGCGGAAGGGGTTGACATCCCGGCCCATCTGGTCAGCCGTTTCCCCGAGGAGATGACCATCGTGCTGCAGCACAAGTTCTGGGGCCTCAAGGTGGAGGAAGACCATTTTATGGTCGGGCTGTCTTTCAACCAGAAACCGGAGCACCTGCGCATCCCGTTTGACGCCGTGGTCGGTTTTGTTGACCCAAGTGTGCAATTTGCTCTGCAGTTCCATGAGGACGCGGAATTCGAAGATGAAGACGGCGAGCTCGAACAGCTTGAGGAAGGCTTCGACAAGGACATCACGCCGGACTTTGATGACGCAGCGCCAACCCCCGACAATCAGGATGAACCTGACGACAAGACCGATCCGACCGGCACAGACAATGTCGTCACGCTTGACGCCTTCCGCAAAAAATAACGGCCAATACTACTTTGGGGCGCCTCCGGTGCCCCTTAGATTGTCATATCCGGCATACCCGCATTCGCGGGCCTATCAAATGAGGCATTCTTCATGAGCGACTGGACATACAGCGATCTGTTCCAGCTTGGTAAAGACAATACCAAATACCGTAAACTGACCTCCGATCATGTCTCCACCGTCGATGTGGAAGGGCGTGAGATCCTGAAGGTGGATGACAAGGCGCTGGAACTAATCGCCCGTGAAGCCATGGCCGACATCGCACACCTCCTGCGCACCAGCCATCTGGAACAACTGGCCGAGATCCTCAAGGACCCGGAAGCCAGTGAAAATGACCGTTTTGTCGCCAAAGAATTGCTGAAAAACGCCAATATCGCGGCGGGACGCGTACTGCCAAGCTGCCAGGATACCGGCACTGCGATTATTGTTGGCACCAAAGGCCAACATGTCTGGACCGAGGGCAACGATGCCGCGCCGCTAAGCAAGGGCGTCATGGGCACCTATACCGAGACAAACCTGCGCTACAGCCAGATGGCGCCGCTCAACATGTACAAGGAAGTGAACACCAAGAACAACACGCCAGCGCAGATCGACATTTATGCGAGCGAAGGCAACGAATATAAATTCCTGTTTCTTGCCAAGGGTGGCGGTAGCGCGAACAAGACCTTCCTCTTTCAGCAGACGCCCGCAACCTTGCGCGAAGATCGCATGCTGGCATTCCTTGAAGAGAAGATCAAAACATTGGGTACCGCAGCCTGCCCGCCTTATCACCTGGCAATCGTGATTGGCGGCCTGTCGGCCGAACAGAATCTCGCGACCGTCAAAAAAGCGTCAGCCCGCTACTATGACGAGCTGCCGACCGAGGGCGATGCCTCAGGCCGTGCCTTCCGCGATGTGGAAATGGAACAAAAAATCCACAAGATGACGCAAAACATGGGTATAGGCGCGCAGTTTGGTGGCAAATATTTCTGCCACGACGTGCGGGTCGTCCGCCTGCCGCGCCACGGTGCCAGCCTGCCGGTGGGTATAGGTGTGTCCTGCTCGGCTGACAGGCAGGCCAAAGGCAAGATCACCAAGGACGGTGTTTTCCTTGAGCAACTGGAGACGGACCCGGCACGTTTCCAGCCCGATGTTGAAGACGATCATCTGTCGCAGGAAGTGGTCAAGATCGACCTCAACCGGCCGATGGTGGAAATCCTTGCCACCCTGACCCAGTATCCGATCAAGACGCGGCTGAGCCTTTCGGGCACGATTGTCGTGGCCCGTGACCTCGCGCACGCCCGCATTCAGGCCATGCTGGAAGACGGCGCCGAGATGCCCGCCTACTTCAAGGACCACATCATCTATTACGCCGGTCCGGCAAAAACACCCGAAGGGTATGCCTCCGGTTCTTTTGGCCCAACAACCGCCGGCCGCATGGATAGTTACGTCGGCCCGTTCCAGAAGCTTGGCGGCAGCATGATCAGCCTTGCCAAGGGCAACCGCTCCCGCGATGTCACCAGGGCCTGCCACGAGAACGGCGGCTTTTACCTTGGCTCGATCGGGGGCCCGGCAGCCATTCTGGCCAAGAACAACATCCGCAAGGTGGAAGTACTGGACTTTGAAGACCTCGGCATGGAAGCCGTCTGGCGCATTGAAGTGGAAAACTTCCCGGCTTTCATCGTCGTCGACGACAAAGGCAACGATTTCTTCAAGGATATCTGATGATACGGGGGGCCATATGCCGCCCCGTTTTAAAGTCAGGGGCATGCCATGACTGTAAGCGTACGGACAGCAACGAGGGAAGATGCAGCCGTCGCTTATGAACTGGTGCATGCGCTGGCAAAGCATGAAAACTCGCTTCCGTATTTACAGATTACGGAAGCGGCCTTTACCCAAGCGGCATTTGGCGACAATCCTGCCTTTAATATCCTGCTGGCGGAAGTTCACGGCAAACCAGTTGGTGTCGCGACCTACCTTAACCGTTTTCATATCTGGAGCGGCGCAACCATCATTGAACTGGATGACCTATTTGTCCGTGTGGAGGCGCGTGGCTTGGGTGTTGGCACCAAACTGCTCAAAGCCATCGGCATCCTGGGCAAGGAAATGAATGCTCCAGTCAAGTGGCAGGTCAACGCGGGCAACGAAGATGCCATAAGGCTTTATAAAAGCCTCGGCGCTGACTATGCCAAACGCGGCATCTGTTTCTGGCGACCTGAAAACATCGAATAATGCACTTCACTACGTAATCTGTAGTGGTTTTCCCCTCTTTTTATAGCGAGTTGCTTCGTCTCCCGCACTATCCCACGCACCGGGACATATGGCAGTTTCCCTCTCGAGCCCAATAACCGGCAATCAAAAAGACGAAGAAAGCAAATGCTTCGTGTAACGAGAGACATCATCAAAGGCGTGTTTACCCCCAGCCCAGAAGAAAGACTTGTTGAGAAGGTCACAGAAGCAATGATCAGCGTCGAAGGCCAAGCCCTGCGCCCTGTCTTATGGGTAGGCATCATGGAAGTACAGCAATGCAACTGGGGAATTGGCGGCCAACTACTGAAAGCTGCTGATGTTCATCCGCTTGCTGAGAATTGTCGGCGAAATGCGGGGCAACGCGCTCTGAAACTCGTCACGTAAATCCCCGATAGCGGATACTGCAAGCTGTGTGCAAGATTGCTACAGGTAGACTACTCGCCTATCACCGCCTGTTTCGCCGCTGCAATCGCAGCCAACGAGCGGTCAATGTCCGCTTCCATCGTACGCCAGCTTGAAACACTGATGCGGATGCCATGTTTGCCTTTCCAGACCGTGGGGCCAAACCAACACTCGCCCGAGGCTTCAACATGGGCGCGGATGGCTGCCAGTTCCTCAGGCGTACCAATTGTCGCCACGAGCTGATTTAGCACGACATCATTGAGAATGCTGAAACCCAGCTCTTCAAGGCCATTGGCGAAACGGCGGGCGTTGGCACAGCACCGCGCTATTATCTCCGCAACACCTTCGCGACCCATTGTCCTGAGTGCGGCCCAAACCTCGACACCACGCGCACGGCGGGAAAATTCCGGCACCATGTCCTTAGGGGCGTAGGCACCATCTTCGCGGAAATAGGGTGCAACCGTCGCCATCGCCTGCTGCAACATGCGCGCATCATGACAGATCACCACACCACAGTCATAGGGCGTATTGAGCCATTTGTGCGCATCTGTCGCAAAACTATGCGCCTGCTCGATACCTTCAAACAGCGCTGAATGTTCTTCCAGAAGCTTACCCCACAGGCCAAAGGCACCGTCCACATGCACCCACGCGCCCGCGTGCTCCGCCTTCCGAGCGATGGCACCAATCGGGTCAATCGCGCCCGAATTCACATTGCCTGCCTGTGTGCATACGATGGTCATATCGTCAAGACTGGGTACATGGTCAAGCAGCATGGCGCCATTGGCGTCCGTCCGCACACGGGTCACCCTGCCCTTGCCAAAACCCAGCATGGAAAGGGCTTTCTCAACGGTGATATGCACCTCCTCCGATACAACCACCTTTATCTCTGGCGCACCATAAAGGCCCTGTACCTCCACGTCCCAACCCTTGCGGGAGAGCAGCGCTGTCCGCGCCGCGGCAAGCCCCGTGAAGTTGGCCATGGTCGCGCCGGTTGTCATACCTACACCGCTGCTTGCAGGCAAGCCGAGGATCTCAAGCAGCCAGCGGTTCGCGACAGTCTCCACCTTCACGGCAGCGGGGGAATTCATTTCCGAAGACGGGCTTTGATCCCACGCTGTTGCGAGCCAGTTCGCCGCAGCTGCCGCAGGAAGCGTGCCGCCGACGACAAAACCAAAATAGCGCGCACCTGTCGTCGCCGTTGTCGCCGGGCCACCAACCCTGTGCAACAGTTCGAGTGTCTCGGTACTATCCTTGCCGCACTCAGGCAGGGCTTCATCAAAAGCGCTCAGGCCTGCGCGGGCCCGCGCACTTGGGAATACAGGCATATCCAGCACATGCGCCAGATAGTCCTGCGCCAACCCCGCAGAGGTAAGCAGGTCCTTTTCATAGGTTTTATCCATATCAGATTTCCTCGCGTATCACTGTTTTAAACCGGTTAATGGCAGCCTCATCCCGGCGGTAGAAAACCCAGCCTTTTTTGCGGGTTGGTATAATGAAACCTGCATCCGATAGTACCTTCAGATGGCGCGCCGCTGTGGGCTGGCTTACATCCAGACGCTCGGTCAGCCAGTTGGCGCACACGCCATCCTCAAGGAGGTCGCCATCAACCTGGGGCGGGAAATTGCCCACCGGGTCCTTTAGAAGCTCTAGCAGCAAAAGCCGTTTATCGCTGGCCAGTGCTTTAAGCCCGATTTCAATATCTATATGAATAGTCATATAGCTAAATTGCTATATAGCTATTCATTATTCAAGTGAGATTTGCTGACAAACGGAAAAGACTGGCTAATGCCAGCCGTGGCTCAGACGCCTGGTTAACCTGGAATCACGAGGGTAAAGGCCGCGCTTGCCACCGAGCGTCCATTGGCCCAAATCTCCAGAAGATGCTCTCCACCATAATAGCGGCGGGTGGTAATTGGCTTGATCGCGTGGCGCTTTGCAGCCCTCAAGCCCCTGCCATTGACTTTGGCATCTTTCCACTTGAACACTTTCGGTGTGCGCTCGCCATTGGCTTTGACAAAATGGATAGCATAGTCAAGCATCAAGGGCCTGCCCGTGACATCCCCGTCTAATTCAACTTCAAACTCAAGCGATTGGCCGTATGCAACGGTTGGTGTCTTGATCGCCAGCGTGCAGGACAATCCGTCCATGGCGCCATACCCGAAGGCATCAAGCGTAGGCTTGTGCCCCGCCTTGATCAAGGTCCGGCAGGCGTGCCGCAACAGGCGTTCGCGGTCAGGGTTCGCACCCGGCAACCATTTGGCCACAATTTTACCGACACGGTCAGGATGATCTTTTGCGACATCATTCAGGCTATTGGCCACCGACCGACGTACATAATCTTCCCCGTCATCGCGCAGCGCTTCAAGAAATGGCAGAATGGGCTGCGGGTCTGCTACAAAATCATGCAGCCGCATACCCCACGGCAGGCGTGGTCGTGTTCCCTCACTCACCAATCGCCGGACATGGCGACTTCGGTCTTCAACCCAGCCATTGAGAACAGAAAGCGTATAGTCACGATGCGTCACCAGAAAGGGGCGGATGGCAAATTCTGCCGTGAAACGCTTGGTAACTTCCTTCAACAGGGGCAGCGCCCGCTCCGGCACGTCCAGCCCACGTTTGCTCACGAGTTCCGTCACCGGCCAGGCTGCAAAGCCCGTTAAACCGCTGCCATCGAAAGAGAGTCCCTCGCCGCTCGGGTCCTCGCTTTTGTGCATGCTGGCAAGCACACACTCTGTAAAAGCGTCGAAATCATCAGGCAAAGTGGCGTCCAGCGCATGCATGATCTGTATAACGCGCTCCTTGAGCTCAAGTCCGTCAAGACCCGCCCCCGCAATTTCGGTAAACTGCACCGCATCAAAGCCGGGGTCAACACGCCCAAAAATCGCGGCCGTTTGCCTGATAACATCCTGGTTAAAATAATTTTTTAGCGGCGCCATCGCCCAAGCTCCCGTCGTGAAATATCTTTTGTTCTTTTTTTGTTCTTATTCTGGAACCATACCCCCGTCAAGCGGCTTGACGCCGCAGCCCACCGGTGCAACATGCACGTATGTATGATCTGAAAGATGCCACGCTTGAAAAGCACTCCGTGACTTTGTCGGGCCACCGCACCTCCATCTCGCTGGAGGTATGTTTCTGGCGCCACCTGAGACGCATCGCCAACGTGCGCGGTCTTTCTGTGAACGAACTGGTGCGGCAACTTGACGAAGCGCGCGATGGCTCTCTTTCAGGCGCCATCCGCGCCTTTGTTCTGCAAACGCTTGAACGGGAACACAGCGGCAACTAGGTGCCGTTGTCCTTTTTCTCTTTTTCTTCCTGCGCTTTTTTCTTTGCCTCTTCTTCTTTGCGCTTCTGCTCTTCCTGTTGTTCCTTCAGCTTGTTGAGGAAGCCGAATGCCCGGCCGAACACCGCTCCTGCCGGATTTTCAGTGGTCTGCCCGGCCTCGCCTTCACGACTTTCCTGCTCCTTGAACAGGCTGCTCCTGAGTTTGCGTTCAATACCCGCAAGCACAAAACTCTCCAGCGCGCGACTCGTCCAGTTCGCAGACGGATTATTAAGCGCACCGGAATATTTCACCGGGATAGTCGGGGCGTCTTCAGGGCTGGTAAGATCGAGCTGACCTTTAAGGTCCAAAAGACTTTGCGGGAAGTTCACCTGGCCATCAAGGTCAAGGGCACCCCATGGCCCTGCTGCGGTAAAGGCCTCCACAAGTGCCACGCCACTATCCAAGGTGAATTTGGTTTCAAGCTTGGCGTAATTTGTTGTGCCCTGCCTGAGAAAACCGCCAATGGAGGACAGAAACGCCGTCGGTGTATTCGCTTTCGATATCTGCTGCACAAGCGATGGCACACTCAGGAAGTTTAGCGCCCCGGCGTTGCCGGTGATCTGCCCCTGCCCACGCAAGCCCGCCACCATGGCCTCCGGTGTCTCGCCAGTGGCCTGAAAATCCAGAACGAAGGATGCTGTGCCGTTGGCGATTTTGCCAAAACCTTCAGACAACAGCATGGCTGCAATATCAAAATCCTGAAGGTTGACCTTGCCACTCATTTTCGGGATGCCGTCCAGCATCAGGTCAACGGCGAAGGTCGCTGGGTTGCCGTTCAACTTGGCTGAAGAGCCCAGATCGATACGGATCATATCGTCACCAGCTGTAACCGCCGCATTTGGTGCCGCGAGCCGTTGCCCCGCAAGGGTAATGCCGTCCAGGTTCAGGTCCACCTGGCCCGTATAGCCGCGCAATTGTTCGAATTTAAAAGGTTCCGTTGTTGCAGCGTCAGGCACAGGTTCACTTTTATTGGCGTTGCCTGTCAGGTTTTCGACCACAAACCCAGCGCCTCGCAGTTTCCCGGACAAGCGCTGTTTGCTGTCTGCCCCTACGTTCCCGGCGAGTTGGGCATCGCCGTTCCTGATATCCAACGATTCGACCGACCAAGCTGCATCCGCAAGTATGACGTTAGCGGCAATACGCAGAGGCGCGTTCGGCGCAGGCATCGTCAGCATCGGCAGAAACTTGGTGGCTGCGGTCTTGGCTGTAGGGTGATCATAGCTGACCTGCCAGTTGCTTTTAACTTCCTCCTGCCTGCCCTTGGCGAGCATTTGCCCGCCCGCGAGGCCACCGTTGGCCTCCATGGTCATGGCACTGCCCGGTGCTTGAGCAACGCTGAAATTAAGATCGGCAGGTGACGCGCCCTTAACGTCAAAACCAGTGAGTGCCGCAATGGGCGAGAGGTCATTATGCTTCAGGGTGCCACGCATGTCATAGCCAAGCGGTTTGTCCGATGCATAGGATACCGTACCATTCAAGGTCAGCTTTTTAGCGTTGCCCTTTTCTGCCGTCGCGGTGACATAAAGTTTGGACAAGGGGCCTTGCGCCCGCAGATTGGCATTCAGCCCATTAAGCTGCGCGGCACGTAGATAGCTTTGTGCGTCTGGAATCACTGCGTTCACAAACGGGAAGGACCATGATGTGACGGAGGCCTCTGTATCCATTTCCCATGCCGCAGAAACCACCTTGAGCTTTGACGTTGCCTGCAACGTGCCCGTGCGGTTTTTCAGGTCAAGACTTGTCAGCTCAATCCCCGAGCGAGACAAAGTCAGGCCCGCGCGGGCATCCTGGAAGGATTGCCCGGACCATTGCAGCGCACCGGCCTGCAATGTCACGATGGTTGGGCGTGCCGCAAAACTTTCAAGGATTGAGGGCTCAGGCAGGCTCACCGGCTCAGCAGGTTTACTTTCCGGCAGATAGGCATCAAGATTGATATTATCCGCTATTATTTGCACCGTCGCGGGCCACACTTCGCTATAGTCGCCACGGGCCTCACCGGAAATATTTGTCGTATCAAGCCTGCTTTTGATGCCGGTGATCGCCCAGCCAGCATCGCTCAACACAATGGCAGCGTCCAGATCAGCTGTCGCAAGCCGGCCTGCAGGCAACTGCCCGGCGGGGTCATATCCTGCCCAGCGCAGGAGATCAGGCAGGTTGCCGGACGAGACTGTCAGCTTCCCCTTACCCGTCTTGTTCATGCTCACGCGACCAACGAATGCGAGATTGGTTGCCCCCGGCAGCAAAGCCTGCAAGTCGCTGAGGAACGGGCCGCTATTGTTCACACCGACCGAGAAATCAACCTGCTGAATAATGTCGCCTTGGGTTTGGATACCTTCAATTGTTACATCCACCGTGCCAAACACCGGCAGGTCGCCCAACTCCGTTTTTTCTGCAGACGGTGTGGTTTTCTGGCCGATATTCTGGGCGGCTTTTGGAGCAGCGTCAGACGGGCTCTCCATTGCCTTCAACCACGGCGCCAGATCAACAATCCCCAGAGAAAATGTACCGCCGACATGCGTTTTTCCATCGCGCGGCGCGAGGGTCAGGTCCAGCCGACCATGCGTTTCACCCACCTGCAGGGTACGCGAAATTGCTTTTGTCACGCCAGAGGTACGGTCCACCTGTACATCCAGGGCAAAGGCCTGTCGCGGCACGGGCAGGGTTACTGCCTCACCAGAAGCAAGGCCCTGCAAGGCTGAAACAAAGGTATCAAGCTCCGCCCCGCGCAATTGTACGCGCCCGGTGAAGCCACCATCTTCCAGGCGGCCTGAAACCTCCGCGCTGCCGCCGCGCACCCCCACATCTGCCTTCACCGACATAATTTCACCTTCTGTGGAGGGGCGAACCTTACCGGTGGTTGAAACACGTTCACCCCCTGTAGAGAAGCCGCCTTCCCATTCAAGTGGCCCGGTCGGTAAAGTTCCTGAAAGCTCAAGATTTAAACCGTCGATCTTTCGGGTAGTGCCATCGGCGAATAGAATTGTGACTGCACTGTTGGAGAGGGACAGGCGGTCCATCTGGATTGGCGCGCTCTCCTTTTCAGCCTGCTCGTCGCTCTCCGGCCAACCACGCAGGTTTATGCTGCCGTCCGGACGCTCTTCAAGCGTCACCGCGATACCGCGCAGGCCCAAATGCTGAACCTCAAGCTCGCCCTTGATAAGCGCGCCAAGGCCAAGGCTGGCTTCAATCAGCTCTGCTGTCGCGACCGGTTCTACTGCGCCTTCCTGCGCAGGCAACAAACGCACCGATTCGGCAGACATTGACGGTCGAGGCAGGATGCCCAGACGAATGTCGCCAGCGAGCTCAACCCGCATACCCAGCCGGGAAGAAACCAGTTCAGCAAGTTTGCCGCGATACTGGTTCCAATCGAGGAAACTGAGGATAATGGATGCCAATACGACAAGAGCTACAAGCGACCCCACCACCCATAACAAGATACGTCCCAGCTTTCCGGTTTTCATTCGTCCCCTCCGTTTGGCCCTCCGTTTGGCCCTCCGTTTGGCCCTGTGTTCGGCCTGCGATCGGGCAAAGAGTGCGCATTTGAGCACAGGATTGCAAGCAAGCGTGAAAATAACACCACATCAATGCGGCAGCCGTGCGGCGAATTTCCTTAACCTTTTGGCAATCCCACACTAAGGTGCAAAATCAAATTCTGATCCGGTCAACATAGCCTATGCTGAAATATTTGTTTTACGGTGCCATTACTCATGCTGGATGGGGGCAAAATCCGGCATGACAAGCCGAAAAAATAAAAGACTTCTGTCCAAATTTCGCCGCCGCATACGGGCCTCGCTGTTCAGCTCCGGTGGCTACGAATTTGGCGCCATTACAGTAATCGCCGCCATCACCGGCGTTATTGCGGGTTATGCCGCGATCGGCTTTTACCTGGGCATTGGTGAACTGCTGCAATTTGCGTTTGGCCCGGACGAAGAGGCACTGGCCACTGGAGCTGCAGCCCTGCCCTGGTATCACCTGATGGCTATTCCCATTGTTGGCGGGCTGGTTGTGGGCCAGCTCCTGCGTTTCCTGCCCAACCACCAGACACGCGGCGTGCCACATGTTATTGAAGCTGCAGCCCTCAATGAAAGCCGCCTCAGCCTACGCGAGGGCCTCCTCAGCGCAGGCACAACAATCATTTCGCTCGGTTCAGGCGCATCGATGGGGCGGGAGGGGCCGGTCGTGCACCTTGGTGCGACTCTGGCTGCGTGGGTTACACGCGTGCTGCACCTCAGCCCCGCTGTCGCCCGCACACTGCTTGGCTGCGGTGTGGCCTCCGCTGTCGCAGCGTCGTTTAACGCGCCGATTGCGGGGGTTTTCTTCGCGCTTGAAGTTATCATCGGGCACTATGCCCTGCACGCCTTCGCCCCCGTTGTCATTGCCGCGATCGCGGGTACGCTCGTCAGCCGCGCGCATTTGGGCAACTTCCCCGCGTTTGAAACGGCGGAATATTTCATCACCAGCTTCTGGGAATTTCCGGCCTTTTTTATTCTTGGCATTGTCTCGGCGCTTACGGCGGTGATCTTCATGTCCGGTATGAACTGGGCTGACCAGATCCGCGTTCACCTTGGGCGCATTCCCTACTGGCTGCAGCCAGCCATCGCCGGGCTATTTGTCGGCCTGATTGCGCTCTATTTCCCTGAAATCCTCAGTGTAGGCTATGAGGCGACGAGCAAGGCGCTGAACGGTGAATATGGCTTTGAACTTCTGATGTCGCTTGTGGTTGCAAAGATGGCCGCCACCGTCATTTCCTATGGTGGGCGCTTTGGCGGCGGGGTGTTTTCACCTTCGCTGTTCCTGGGCGCCATGATTGGCGGCGCCTTCGGCATCGCGGCAGGTGCGGTGTTCCCCGGCCTCGCCTCCACACCGGGGCTCTATGCTGTTGTCGGCATGGGGGCCGTGGCTTCCGCTGTATTGGGCGCCCCCATTTCCACCATGCTGATCGTGTTTGAAATCACCGGTGACTATAACGTCACGATCGCGGTGATGATTGCATCAGCAATTTCAAGCATGGTCACCAACGCTTTTTACGAACGCTC
Organism: Kordiimonas aestuarii; assembly: GCF_025574465.1. Taxonomy (GTDB): domain Bacteria; phylum Pseudomonadota; class Alphaproteobacteria; order Sphingomonadales; family Kordiimonadaceae; genus Kordiimonas; species Kordiimonas aestuarii. The sequence goes on along the minus strand of NZ_JAOBPP010000019.1, from coordinate 320,453 downwards.
TTTCTTTCATATGCAACTCGCAAACAGGGGGGTCCGGCTTGAAGGCGGCCGCGCCACCTACCTGCTTAAATCCGCTCAGGTCATGCATCATATGACCCGCGACTTTTTCACCGTGCGCGACAATGAACTCGCTATTAAAGCCCGTGAACTTCTGGTGACGCAAGGCGGCGGTATGCTGGTGGTGACGGACGAGACAGGGAAAATGGTTGGCGTGCTCAGCTTCGGGCAACTTCCCCCGGAGATATTCGACGGCGACACCGCCCTTCACCACACTGTCTCAGAATATATGCGCGATGCGCCACAACTTGTGAAAGCCAACCAGCCACTTCAGGTCGCCCTGCAAAAACTTGAAGTCAGTGGTGAAGACATTCTTCCTGTTGTCTCATCTGAGCAAAAGGGCATTGTGGTTGGCCTTATCCGCCACCGCGACGTCATGAAGGAATATAACCGCGCCCTTCTCGAAAGCCAGGGTGGCGACATGGAAATCGGCCGCCACCGCTGACGTGAACAAGCCGGGAACAAAAGTTTTACATCAAACCGCAATCCCGCGCTTTGCGCACCGCCACAGGGGTGCTATAGACACCCAATGATGAGTGATCCTTTTGACCTTGATGACCTTGGTGAAGACCTGCCTCCGCACCCCCTGCCCGCGGCAGACGCACCGCCGCCATACCTGAACGGGCTGAATGCCCCGCAGCGGGACGCAGTACTGGCCACCGAAGGGCCTGTACTTGTGCTCGCAGGTGCCGGCACTGGTAAAACCCGCGTACTCACCACGCGCCTTGGCCATCTTATGGCGATGGGCCATGCAGCCCCCTGGAACATCCTCGCAGTAACCTTCACCAACAAGGCCGCCAAGGAAATGCAGGAACGTGTTGCCCGTGTGCTTGGCCGCCCGGTTGAAGGAATGTGGATCGGTACTTTTCACTCTGTGTGCGTCCGTATCTTACGCAAGCATGCCGAACTTGTTGGTCTCAAGTCCAACTTCACCATTCTGGATACTGACGACCAGATCAGGCTGCTGAAGCAATTGATTCAGGCCGAAAATATTGACGAGAAACGCTGGCCCGCCCGCGCGCTCGCGGGCCTTATAGACCGCTGGAAAAACCGTGCCCTGATGCCCGCAAAAGTCCCGCAAGGCGAGGCTTTTGCCTTTGCCAATGGCCTTGGCAGCACGCTTTATGAGCACTATCAGGAACGGTTACGGGTATTGAACGCCTGCGACTTTGGCGACCTGCTGATGCATGTCATTATGCTGTTTCAGAATAACCCGGATGTGCTGCGCGAATACCATAACCAGTTTCGCTATATCCTGGTCGACGAGTATCAGGATACCAACGTCGCGCAATATCTGTGGCTCAGGCTGCTGGCGCAGGCGTCGAAGAACATCTGCTGCGTGGGCGACGATGACCAGTCCATCTACGGTTGGCGCGGGGCTGAGGTTGGCAATATCCTCAAATTTTCTACCGACTTCCCGGGCGCCAAGATCGTCAAACTGGAGCAGAATTACCGCTCTACCGGACATATTCTTGCGGCGGCCGCCGCGCTGATCGCCACCAACGAGGACCGTCTTGGCAAAACCTTGTGGACCGAGAGCGATGACGGCGAGAAGCTGGACGTGCGCGGCGTGTGGGATGGGCCGGAGGAGGCCCGCGCCATCGGTGAAGAAATCGAGAGCCTGCAGCACAAAGGCCACCAACTGAGCGAAATTGCCATCCTTGTGCGCACCGGCTTCCAGATGCGCGAGTTTGAGGAGCGCATGATCACCCTTGGCCTGCCGTACCGCGTGGTGGGCGGCCCGCGTTTTTACGAGCGCGCAGAAATTCGTGACGTGCTGGCCTATCTGCGGGTGATCGCACAACCAGATGATGACCTCGCTTTCGAGCGCATCATCAATGTGCCCAAGCGTGGTCTTGGCACAACAGCTGTGCAGAATGTGCACCATCTGGCACGGTCGCACGGCATCTCCATGACGCGTGCCGCACGACAGATCACCGGGCTTGATATGCTCAGGCCGCAGGCGCGCAAATCCATCACCAACCTGATGGATGATTTTGACCGCTGGCGCGGCCTGTTGCATACGCACAGCCATGTGGAAGTCGCTGAGATGTTGCTTGAGGAATCAGGCTATATGGAGATGTGGCAAAACGATAAATCGCCCGACGCGCCTGGCAGGCTGGAGAACATCAAAGAGATGGTTTCCGGCATGGGTGAGTTTGAAAATCTTGGTGGTTTTCTGGAACATATCGCGCTTGTCATGGAAAATGACAACAACACAACCCTTGAGAAGGTGACGCTGATGACCCTCCATGCCGCCAAGGGGCTGGAGTTTGATACCGTTTTCCTGCCCGGCTGGGAAGAAGGCCTGTTCCCGAACCAACGCGCGCTCGATGAAACCGGTGTGCGCGGGCTTGAGGAAGAACGCCGCCTTGGCTATGTGGGTATCACCCGAGCCAAGCGCAAAGCCTATATATATTTTGCTGGCAACCGGCAGGTCTTCGGTCAGTGGCAATCGAGCCTGCCCAGCCGGTTTATTGAAGAACTGCCCGGCGACCACATCGAGATGGAAACCGCCCAAGGCCTTTATGGAGGTCGTAGCCAACGCAGCGGCTGGGGTGAAGACTATCAAAGCTACGGCACGGACGATAATAACGGATATTACACCTCGGGCGGCGACAAATACGGCCCGGGCTGGCAGCGCGCACAAAGCTGGCGTCAAAAACAGCAAAGTGGTTACGGACGAACCATTGACGTGACGCCATCACGCCCGAAAAAGAAAAAGCCTGCCGAGCCGAAACTCAGCGACATCGCGATCGGTGAGCGCGTGTTCCACGATAAATTTGGCTACGGTATTGTCGAAGACGTAGAGGGCAACAAGTTGCTCGTCGCGTTTGACAAAGCTGGCAGCAAACGAGTGGTCGACACTTTTGTGACACGCGCCTGATGCGCGCTTAGGAGCTATCCATGACAAATATCTGGTGCCTGAAAGGCGAACTGCCGCTTGAGCGCGCGCAAGAGCTTGAAATCCTGCTTGAAACCATGGGTGATGAGCGTGGTGAGTTTCCGCCCACACTGTCCTACTTTGAGCAGGCACCGGATGCGGACTGGGTGGTTGAAGTCTTTTTCGCCGAAAAACCGGAAGATGCCTTTGTCGGCGAGATACTGAAACGTGGCTCACTCGAAGACTGGGTGCATGAGTTCAGTCCGGTGGAAAACAAAGACTGGGTCAGCGAAAGCCAGAAGCTGCTCTCTCCGGTGGAAGCAGGTCGCTTCTATGTTTTCGGCGCGCATGACAAGAATAAAGCCCGCGCCGGAGCAGTTAACCTGCAGATCGACGCGGGTCAGGCATTTGGCACAGGCAAGCATGAAACCACCGCGGCCTGCCTTGAAGTGCTTGATGCACTCGCGAGCGAGATCATCCCGGCTACGGTGCTTGACCTCGGCACAGGTTCCGGCGTGCTGGCGCTGGGTGCACACAAAGTCTGGCCGGAAGCCAAAGTGGTCGCCAGCGACATTGACCCCATCGCAGTTCACGTCACCGATGACAATATCGGGATCAACGGGGGTGTCGCCCGCGAGATGGGTGAAAACAGGGCAGGTATCGCAACATTGGCCGCAGATGGGCTGGACGACCCGGCCTTCACAGGCGAGAAACCGTTTGACCTGATCATGGCCAACATTCTGGCTGGTCCCCTGATTGAACTGTCCGGCGACATCACTGCGGCGCTTGCAGATAAAGCAACGCTTGTTCTTTCCGGGCTTCTCGGAACCCAGAAAAAAGAAGTCCTCGAAGCCTATAAGGCTCGAGGACTAGTATCTCTGGGCAGAGTAGAGAAAGGGGAGTGGCTCGCGCTTACATTGCGCAAGCCATGAACCTCATATGAGGCTCGGAGTGTATGGGCGCGTCAACGGGAATGACTGCCCACATGGACAATTCTTAGTGCGCGAGCGCGCCGCCACCAAAAGTGCCGCCACCCATGCCGCCAAAACCGCCGCCAAGGCTGCGTGGGCGGGTAATTTTGAACTGTGCGGGCTTGCGCTTGGGCGCAGCGCGCATCATGCCGTTAGCAGTCATTAGGGTGAAAAAGTCGCCTTTGGCTGTAAGGTCGAGCGCAAGTTCAATCGCAGCTTCTTCCGCAGATGCAAAGAAAAACCCTTTTTCTTTGGAGCCACATACGGCGCCCGGCACTTGGCCGTTGGCGGCCATCAGACCCATAAAGCTGAATGCATCAACCGTTTCAAATTCTTTTACTGTGTTCGCCATCGGTATTCTCCTTCACCAGTCTCGCTGTATTATTTTTTTGCGCCAACCCCTGTCGGCAAGGGGTAGATACGCCTGTGCGATATGATTAAGAAGCTATTAATAACGCAGATTAGCTATGCGTTATTCGCATAGCTTTGCCATAAAAGCGTCCCGGTTGACGCAAGTCATATAAAGGTAATATTTAGGCTGGTTCGTGACAGTTCGAAGAAATAAGTGAATTTCTTGTCAGGATAATGAGCGCAGATCGATCACGAAAATCAACATGATCAACAACACAGCCCAGACCGCAATGCCCCCCAGCACATAGGGGGTCGCCATGCGCCGCTCGAACCACAGGCGTGGCTTGATACCTTTTGCCAGAAAAACCAGAAGGCCGGAGAGATTCACGCACACCACGTTGACCACGAGCAACAACAGCGCACCATAGGCCAAAAGGTACTCCCCCCGCCCCAGCATAAAGCCAAACGTAGCAGCAGGCGGCAATAGCGCAACGGCCACCATCACACCAACCAGCGTCATCGAAAGCCCTGATGTCAGGGAAAGCACGCCAGCCACACCCGAAGCAGCCGCCAGCGCAATCCCGCTCAGGTCAACCTCAGTGCGGCTCATCAGTTCATGACTGTCTGGCAGTTCATGCCACGAGAAACCGATAACAGCGGACACAAATACAGCAAGAGAAATACCCCCGATCGCCGTCATAAATGCCTGGGTCATCATCTCCTTGTCGCCAAGGCTTGTCCCAAAGGCAAAAGCCAGATTAGGGCCGAGAAGCGGGGCGATCACCATCGCGCCGATCACCACGGCCACATTATTCTGCATCAGGCCGATCAGCGCCACGATGGTGGAAAGGAATGTCAGTATCAGATAGTTGAGGTCAAGTCGCGCGCCCTGCCCCATCTTGTAATAAAGTTCCTCCCGCGTGTCGGTTGACCCACCCATTTCCACATGCGGCAAGGTCGTCTCAACCGGCAGTATGGTAATTCGGGCCCGGCTTGAGGTACCCAAAAGCTGTTGTAAGGCATCGATCACCTGCTGCCTGTCACCCGATTTGGTCAGAAGGAAAAAGAGCGCATGATCATCATCAAGCAGCACGCCTTTGTGGTAGGAAATCACACACTCATGGCCTGAGGCAATTTTGCGGATGTTGGCTTCCACCGAGACAGGCGCAGCAACCTGAAGCATCTTGAGCGGCATGAATAGTCTTCCCTTGAATTGAAAGCTCCAGCCTAGCGAAGCGGTCTATCCCCCACAAGAGAGAACAGTGGCTTAACCACCAATATAGGCCAGCCACTCATCCTCATCCATGGTGCGCACACCAAGGTCGTTCGCCTTTTTGAGCTTGGAGCCGGCTCCGGGGCCTGCCACCACAATATCGGTCTTCTTTGAAACCGAGCCCGCAACCTTGGCGCCGAGAGACTCGGCTTTCGCCTTGGCTTCGTTGCGTGTCATTTTCTCAAGGCTGCCGGTGAATACTACCGTAAGGCCCGATACCGGGCTATCGCTCGCCTGCGCGGTGGCGGCGTTAATGCTCAATTCGCCAACAAGCCGTTCAAACGCACTACGGTTCTGCGGTTCTGCGTAAAAGTCCTCGATATTCAGGATTGCGTCGACGCCGATGCCATCGATATTGGCCAGTTCCTGATTATGGGTATAAAGCGCCATCGCTGTCTCCGCCGGGAAGTGAAAGTCTTTGTCCTCAAGGAAGGCCGCAACCGTCTCAAGATGTGCCAGCTTGATATTGTCACCCTTCAGGCTGCCATTTTTGATGCGCTCCAAGCGTTCAGCGACCAACTTGACATAGGCGTTTGGGTCGGCCAGCAAATCGCCGGGCCGCAGCGCATCTTCGAAGGTCTTCAATGTGCCAAACTTCATCAGTACATAATTGAGCGAGGAGATATCCTGCGGGCCTAACTGCTTCTCCAGACTTTGCACAAGCTCAAGAGCCTGAGCCAGATAAGCCCTGAGCGCGGCCACGTCACCGAAGTGCCGGCTCAACAGCTTGGCCGTTTCCTGCCCGATGGAGGGGATACCAAGGCCAAACAGAAAACGATGAAAGTCTATCGTCCGGCGCTCTTCAATCGCGGCCATCAGGTTATCGACCGATTTGTCGCCCCAACCGTCTTTTTGCTTCAGCTCATCTATCTTGACGGAAAGTTCAAATATATCGCCGGGTTCTTTCACCCAGCCCCAGTCGACAAAGGCTTCAATCTGTTTGGCGCCCAAACCTTCAATATCAAACGCGTTGCGGCTGACAAAATGTCGCAACCGTTCGGTCAGTTGCGCGGAACAAATGAGCCCGCCCGTACAACGGACAACCACATCATCGCCTTCCGCCACCGCCTGCGAACCACAAACCGGGCATTCTTCAGGAAATTCAAAAGGTACCGCCTGCGCCGGACGTTTTTCTGTCACCACTTCAACCACTTGCGGAATCACGTCACCCGCGCGCTGGATGATGACCGTATCGCCAATACGGGCGTCTAGCCGCGCGATTTCATCCCTGTTGTGCAGCGTGGCATTGGATACCACGACGCCGCCCACGGTTACGGGCTCAAGCTTCGCAACGGGCGTCAGCGCGCCTGTACGGCCAACCTGAATATCAATATCTCGCAGGATCGTCGTGGCTTTCTCAGCCGGGAATTTGTGAGCGATGGCCCAGCGCGGCGCCCTGGCGACCATGCCAAGGCGGTCCTGCAGGTCAAGCCGGTCAACTTTATAGACCACCCCATCTATGTCGTAATCAAGCGTGGGGCGTTCTTCTTCAATCAAATGGTAACGTTCGATCGCACCCGTCGCCCCGTCACAGCGGACCATGAAGGGGTTCACCTCAAAGCCCCAGGCCTTGAAGCGCTCAATCATGCCCATCTGGGTGTCGGCCGGCATCTGGCTGACCTCCCCCCAGGCGTAGGCAAAAAACTTGAGCGGACGGGAGGCCGTGATACTGCTGTCAAGCTGCCTCAGGCTACCCGCTGCAGCATTCCGGGGGTTCGCAAAAACCTTGCCTCCCTTCGCTTCCTGTGCCTCATTGAGCGCAAGGAAATCCGCTTTGCCCATATATATTTCACCGCGCACCTCAAGAACATCGGGCCAGCCATCGCCCTTTAGCTGGTTGGGGATATCCGCGACAGTGCGGGCGTTGGCGGTGACGTTTTCACCCACCGCACCATCACCCCGCGTCGCGGCCTGCATCAACTTGCCTGCTTCATAACGCAGGGCAAGCGAGAGACCGTCAATTTTCGGCTCCGCCGTTAAGTGCAGCGGCGCGTCCACGCCAAGGCCGAGGAAACGCCTGACCCGCGCTACAAATTCACTGACATCATCATCATTGAACGCATTCTCCAGCGACAACATTGGCCGTGAGTGTGTGACTTTTTCAAACTTGCTGGCACGCACCTGTGCGCCTACCCGCCTGGACGGGCTATCGGCGCGAACAAGCGCCGGAAACCGCGTCTCTATTGCCTCATTCCGCTTACGTAACGAATCGTATTCGGCGTCGGATATCGCCGGGTCGTCCTGCCTGTGATAGCGCTGGTCGTGATAGGCGATCTCCATCGCGAGATTTGCAAGCTCGGCGCGTGCGCCCTCCTCCGAAAGCTCTTCAACAGGCAGGTCGGATACTTCAGCCATGGGTCACCTATATTGTCACGGTCAGTAGTTTGTCGGCGGCGGCGCGCGCCTCATTGGTGATTGTCTCACCAGCCAGCATGCGTGCGATCTCTTCACGGCGTTCGCTTTCGCTCAGTTTCACAACGCGGGTGCGGGTTTCGCCGCAATCGTCGTTTTTAGATATCTGGAACTGGCTATCGCCGCGTGCGGCCACCTGCGGGCTGTGGGTTACCACCAGCACCTGGGCGCCCTCGGTCAAACGCTTCAGGCGTTCTCCCACCGCGCTTGCTGTGGCGCCGCCAATGCCGCGGTCGACCTCGTCAAACACCATAACGGGCACGCTGGAGCCTTTTGCCAACACGACCTTGAGCGCGAGGATAAAGCGCGCAAGTTCACCACCAGACGCAATTTTCACCAATGGGCCAAAGGGTGTGCCCGGGTTGGTTTTGACGTCAAATGAGATACGGTCCGCGCCCGCGGGGGACCATTCATTTTCAGGAAGACCTTCAATCGTTGTGCGGAAGATGGCTTTCTCCAGCTTGAGCGGCGGTAACTCTGTATTGACCAACTCATCAAGGCGTATCGCAGCAGCCTGCCGCCGGGCGCTTAAGGCGCCCGCGGCACCAACCAATGCTTCCGATGCGGCTTTGGCTTGCGCCCGCAGCATTTTAACCGCGCCATCACCGGCAGCGATGGCCGCGTGCCGCGCCTCAAGGTCCTGCTGCATGGCGGCCAGATCATCTGGTTGGCAATTGTGTTTGCGTGCAAGGCGGCGAATCTCAAAAAGCCGTTCTTCGGTGCGTTCGAGCTCAAGCGGATCAAACTCAAGATCGCGCGCAAGGGTATCAAGCGCCGCCAGCCCTTCCCCCAGTTCAATCGCAGCACGGTCCAGGGCTTCCATCACGGGCTTCAACAACTTGGCCATTGCTGCGTCAGTGCGTTCCATTCGCCGCAGTACGCCGCGCACAATAGCGTCAACCCCACCATCCGCCGCCAAGGCATCCTGATATTCGCCGAGATCTTCTGTCAGCTTTTCGCCCTGCATCATCAGCGAGCGTTTTTCTGCCAGTTCACTTTCTTCCCCTGATTCAGGGCTCAGGGCTTCCAGTTCTTTTACCGCGTGGGCGAGGAATTCTTCATCCCGGCGTGCCTCAGCCAGGTCACGCTCGGCCTTGGCGAGGGCTTTCTCCGCCTCGCGTTTGGTGTCATAGGCGTCGGCCACAGCCTTGATCTCTGTGCGGTAACCACCAAAGTCGTCCAGAAGCGCCCGGTGCGCACTGGCGTCAAGCAGGCCGCGGTCATCATGCTGTCCATGCACCTCCACCAGCAGCGCCCCCAGGTCTGAGAGCATACCTTGGCTGATCGGCTGGTCATTGGCCCATGCACGGCTGCGGCCATCCGATGTAATTTGACGGCGCAGAATAACAAAGCCGTCACCGCCATCCATGCCCTGTTCTTCAAGGAGGGCACAGGCTGCATGATCGGATGAGACGGAAAAGGCGGCGGTGACAGTCCCCTTGTCCTGGCCCAGGCGCACAAGCGCGCGGTCAGCACGGCTGCCGGTCGCAAGGCCCAGACTGTCAAGCAGGATGGATTTGCCGGCCCCCGTTTCGCCGGTCAATACCGTTAGACCTGCCGCAAGCGACAGGTCTAACTTATCAATTAAAACAATGTCACGAATGCTGAGGCTTGTCAGCATCGCGCCCCCCTTGGTCCATTAGAACGGCCAGATTTTGCTGAGCCAGGATTTTTCACTGTATTCAGGCACCATGTCCTTGCCGCTCAACAGCGAATAGCTGTAGCGATACCACTTGCTGCCCGGGAAGTTGTGCCCCAGAACGGCGGCCGCCATCTTTGCTTCGTCGGCAATTCCCAGTGACAGATATATCTCCACAAGGCGGTGCAGCGCCTCTGGCGTATGGCTCGTAGTCTGATAATTTTCGATGACAGCCCGGAAGCGTGTTTCTGCCGCAAGATATTCATGCCGGTTCTGGTAATAGCGGCCAACTTCCATGTCCTTGCCGGCCAGGTGGTCACGGGTCAGGTCAAGTTTGAGCTTGGCGTCTTTGGCATAGTCGGAATTTGGGAACCGCCGGATCACTTCCACCAGTGAGCTCTCTGCGTCAACGGTCTTCTGTTGATCTCGACCCACATCCGAAATTTGCTCATAGTGGCAAAGGGCGATCAGGTAGTAGGCATATGGCGCACTGCGGTTTCCCGGATGCAACTGTAGGAAGCGTTCCGCTGCCAATATCGCATCGTCGTACGAATTGGTCATATAATGCGAATAGGCCGCCATAAGTTGTGCCCGACGCGCCCACACCGAATACGGGTGTTGACGCTCAACCTCATCGAAAGCTGCTGCTGCAAATTTATAGCGCTTCTTCGCTAGATTATCCTGGGCAAGGTTATAAAGAACCTCCACATCCCGAGCGATATAGCGATCTTCGTCATCTTTGGAACTGCAAGCAGCAACACTCATCAAGAGCACACTCAGTACAGGTATCTTCAGCCAATTTGCTGTCATGGCAGTCTGTCACTCCCGTAATAGGCGAAATGTCCCCTTGCATTTCCCCCATAAGGTTATAATCTCATAATCATGCAACCAATGGTATAATTTCACCAACCACAAGAAGGAGATACCCGGCCGCATCGGCGTTGGCGAAATCTCTAGCACAGTAAGTCGCACGCGCCAACGGAGAATCCCATCGGCAAAACTGGAGTAAAAGCTATGGGCAGACAAATTGACGAAATTGAGGAAAGCTTGCTCGAACTTTCGGCCAGAAAAGCCGACCTCATTGACAAACATGTGGGGCGCCGTCTTCGGGATCGCCGCCGCACGCTGGACCTGTCGCAGCAGGATATCGCCAATATTCTTGGCATCTCCTACCAGCAGGTTCAAAAATACGAAAGCGGGCTTAATCGCATCAGTGCCGGGCGGCTTTATCTTCTCGCGCACATCATGCAAACAACGGTGGGGTATTTTTATGAAGGTTTGCCCTCGGGCGATGAAATCCTCTCGGGCCGTATCACCGAAATGGATCTCATCATTCCCGAATTGGACACCTTGCCAAACGCAAATGTACGTGACGCCCTGAGCGACCTCGTACGCGCCATCAAAGAATCAAAAATGCTGAGCTAAAACCGCTGAAAACGGGGGAGAGCCTGTCAGGCTTTCCCCTTCACCAGCGCATCATAATCGAACATCAGCGTTTTAGTCATTTCGCCAACTTCAAAATTATAGGGGCCAATCTCGGACAACGGCGTCACTTCCGCGGCGGATCCGGTCAGGAATGCCTGCTCGAACCCGGCGAGTTCATCCGGCATGATGGCACGTTCCACGATCTTGATCTGGCGTTTTTCTGCCAGTTCCATCACGGTCTGGCGGGTAATACCATTTAGGAAACAGTCTGGCGTCGGGGTATGCAGCTCACCGTCTTTGACGAAGAAGATATTGGCCCCGGTTGCCTCCGCCACCTGACCACGATAGTCAAACATCAGTGCATCGTCATAGCCTTTGGCCTCCGCCGCATGTTTGGACATGGTGCAGATCATGTAAAGGCCGGACGCTTTAGCGTTTGTCGGCGCGGTATCGGGGGCGGGCCGCCGCCAGGTTGAGATATCGAGCCGAAGCCCTTTCATACGGGCTTCCGGCGAAAAATAAGAGGGCCATTCCCACACAGCAATCGCCGCGTGAATCGTGTTTGCCTGCGCGCTAACGCCCATCATCTCACTGCCGCGCCATACAATAGGGCGGCAATAGGCATCAACCAGTTCGTTTTTCTCAAGCAACTCCATGCAGGCGTCATTGATGTCCTGCTGGCTGTAGGGAACCTCATAACCAAGAATTTTGGCTGAGTTGAACAAACGCGCCGTGTGTTCTTTCAATTTGAATATCGTGCCATTATAAGCGCGCTGGCCTTCAAAGACGGCGCCACCATAATGAAGGGCATGTGTTAAAACGTGGGCATTACATTCCCGCCAAGGATGAAACTCACCGTCCATCCACATCCACCCATCGCGGTCATTATAGGGCGCACTTGCCATTTCTATTCTCCGAAAACGCCTAACAAATAAGATTATGTCGCTTTTTACTTGATCGGTGTAACATTGTGTCGATATTATGTCAATAACACTGACATATATTCAACTGGGCTGCCATGCAACGAAAACTGCCACAATCGAACCTTTATTTGCGCGAGGAAGAACTCCGCCGCGGCGTCGAGCTGCTCTATTTCGCCTACCGGGATTTCACCAGCGATCCGGACGAAATACTGGCTCAATCCCGCTTCGGACGAGCGCATCACCGGGTGCTATATTTTGTCGGCCGTAATCCAGGCACAACGGTATCCGGTCTTCTTTCCCTTTTGCGCATCACGAAACAAAGCCTCTCCCGCGTTCTCGGGCAACTGGTTGAGGAAGGCTACATCCAGCAGGACGCCGGGCTTGAAGATCGTCGGCAGCGCCTTCTGCATCTAACAGACAAAGGCAAAGCGTTTGAGAAAGAACTATTTGCCAGCCAGCGTGACAGAGTGGCGGAAGCGTACAAGCGCGCAGGCCCCGAGGCTGTCGCCGGCTTTTGGGAGGTGCTTCTGAATATCGTCGACGGTGATGAGCGTGACACGGTGCTACGACAGATTGAAAAATAACAATATACAATGCATGATAGGCTGGGAAGGAAGTCTCGGCCTTGTTTGATTTGAACCCCGAATTCGATGAATTTCTGACACTTTGGCGCAATTTGCCAAGGCGAGCCCATCTCTGTTTACCTTGCAAAAGTGACATAACCCCTGCGGTTTTTGGTAATCTGCTTCACTATGTTGCCCTTGCGGAAAGACGTGGCGCACAAAGCTTGTATGTCGTTTACGCTGGCGACGGATATGAACGGAACGCAGGCTTCCCCGTCATGGGGCGGGATTATTACGACATTTTACCCGAAAACTTCATCAAGCCCATGACTCAGTTCCATAACAATTTGTTGGGAACTCCATGCGGAGCCTATATCGCCGATGTCATCGGCACCACCGAGGGCAGCCAATACATCCACTATAATGTGCAGTTCCCCGCGACCGATGAAAAGGGTGAAGTACGGTATCTCATTGGGTACGGACTCGACCGCAAGCCATACACCGACAAAGGCACAAGAACCTATACAAGCCATGCGCCCTCCAACATCAAGGATATGGTTTATCTCGACCTCGGTGCGGGGGCCCCAAGCGCTTACGTCAAGGATTTCACCTTTCATCGCGCCGATCAATTATCCGGCATTAGGTAAACTCACGCCACGCTGTCTCGTGGTCTGATTGAAAAACCGAGATATAACAGGCATGATATTTTCGGGAAGGAAGTATCAATCCATGTTCAAATTAAGCGCTGACTTCGACAGCTTTCTTGAGCGCTGGCACATGCTGCCCCGATCGGCTCACAAGCTCGTTCCCTGCAAACGTGACATTACCCCCATGCAATTTGGCGAGATGTTGCAAAATATCGGCATCGCGGAAGCAGTTGGCCATCAGGATATGCGCGTGCTTTTTTATGGCAGCGGTATCGAGCGCGTGTCGGGCTTGAAGGTTACGGGCAAAAACTATTATGATCTGCTACCGCCGGAGTTTGTAAAACCGTTGTCGGTCTTTCATGCCTATGTACTGGGAACACCCTGCGGTGCCTATGTGGGTGACGTCGTCACCACTCCCGGCGGCAGCAAATACTTGTATGAGACTCTTCAATATCCACTGGCAGATGAACAAGGGGTTGTAAAATACCTGATGGTTTATGGCCTGGGCCGCAAACCGTTCGGCGAAGAAGGCGACCGGGACAATGCCAATATTGGTCGGGACAGCATCAAGGAAATGCGTTATCTCGACCTCGGCGCGGGTGCTCCTGCAGCCCGGATTGAAAATTTTGAGTTCCACCGCTAAGTCCATTGACACAAAACACTGGCGATGATGCCTTTACCTGCCTACAAGAGAACAAACTAAAAAGAGGGGCCATAAGTACATGAGCATCGATCAACGACTGTTAAATGGATATCGCACCTTCCGGGAACAGGCTTTCGAGCGTGACCGCGAGCTTTATGAAGACCTAGCCACCCACGGCCAGACACCGCATACACTGGTGATAGCGTGTTCGGACAGCCGGGTACTTGTTCAGCAGATCCTGACAGCTGGCCCCGGTGACCTTTTTGTGGTCCGCAACGTCGCGGCCATGGTTCCACCCTACGAGACAGACGGCGTCTATCACGGTACATCGGCTGCGATTGAGTTCGCGGTTACCGCACTTGAGGTCGACAATATTGTTGTGCTTGGGCACGCTGGCTGTGGCGGCGTCGCAAGCGTTGTAGACCGCAATGTACCCGAGGACAGCTTTGTTGGCCGCTGGATGCGCCCCTTGCAAGAGTGGCAAAAAAAATACGACGACCTGACAGCCGCGGATCCTGGTACGCGTAAGCGCCTGCTTGAGCGCGCGGCCATTTATCTTTCAATGCAAAACCTGAAGTCGTTCCCGTTCGTAGCCGACCGTGTGAAAGCAGGCAAACTATCGCTTCAGGGCCTGCTTTTCGACATCCACACCGGAGACCTCTCCGAAGTAGTTGCCAAACATGACACCGCCTTTACCCTGCGCTCGGTTTTGGCAAAAAATGACTGAGAGTCAGAAGACCATCACTGTCTGGGCCGAAGACACCTTCGGCCCGGCCCATGACCACAGTGTCCTGGTGCGCCGTGCCATGCTTGAACTTGAAGAACTCCTTGAAGCGACTGAGGCAGGTGATCGTGCCGAAATTGGCAAGGAAACAGCGGATATCGCCATCCTGTTATACCGCCTGATGGAATTGAATGGCCTATCACTCACCGAGGAAGTCAACAAAAAGATGGCCGAAAACCGCGCCCGACGTTGGATGCCAAAAGGCGACGGGACCGGCAAGCACGTCAAGGCCTGAGGCGAACCACCGCTGTATCACCCCAATGATCGCCCTTGTCAGGCGCTATAACGCTGCCTAAGCTCTTGGTATCCATCCAAGGGGGTATGACGTGATCAAAACTTTCACCCGGTTTGCCAGCGCCATTGTCGTAAGCGCTGCGTTCTCCACCCACGCGTTTGCAGCCGACGGCTTGGCGGCGCTTATCCCGGAAGCGGCGTTAAAAGGCCTCGCCGAGGAAACCTCCGGCGTTGCCGCCAAACGTACACTGGATGAAATCACGCTTTATCACCGTACGCGGGCAAGTGCGCAATTCGACCAGGCCGCAGACTTAATTATCACCAAGCTGAAATCATACGGCTTTGATACCGTGGATATCTTTCGCCTGCCCGCCGATGGCGAAACCCTCTATGGCACCCAAAAGTCCCGCCCGGCATGGAACGTGAGCTTTGCCGAACTTTGGGAAGTGGCTGGCGACGGCACACGGCTGAGCAAGCTGGGGGATTGGAATGCACGGCCCCTGACCCTCGCGCAGGATAGTGACAGCGCCGATATAACCGCAGCACTTGTTGACATCGGCCCGGGCACCTCGGAAACCGATTATGCGGGCAAGGATGTGAAGGGCAAAATTGTCCTGACCTCAAGCCAACCAGCCACCGTGGAGGCGCTGGCCTTACGCAGGTACGGCGCCGCAGGCATACTCTCTTACGCCGCGAACCAGAAAAGCGCCTGGTGGCAACTGGACGACAGCTTGGTCCGCTGGGGCCACCTTGGTTCTTTTCGTGACGAGCCCGCTTTCGCTTTCATGACCAGCCTTGGCGAGGCCCGTGCGTTGCAAGAACGGCTCAGGAGAGGGGAAAAAATCCTCTTCCACGCCAAAGTGGATGCCGTGCGGGAGGTGGGTGAATACCGTATCGTTACCGCGACAATCCCGGGCAGTGAACCCAAGCTCTCCAATGAAGAAATCACCTTCAGTTGCCATCTCGACCATCCGCGCCCCGGCGCCAATGATAACGCCAGCGGCTGCGCTGCAATCCTCGAGGCTGCACGCACCCTCAAGCGACTGATAGCAACAGGCACCCTGCCCCAACCAAAACGCACAATCCGCTTCCTGTGGCCGTCAGAAATCGAGGCAACGCTCATTCTGCTCAATGTCTATCCTGAACTCGCAGAAAATACCAAACATGTGATCCATATGGATATGGTTGGCGGCGGGCCGGTGACCAAAGCGGTGTTCCGGGTATCGCGCGGCCCAAAGAGCACCGCCGACGTTTCCGGCGATATCGCCTGGGCGGTTACCGATTTTGTCAACGAACACAGCCTGGCGTTTGCCAGCGGACAGGACACAGCCTTTCCGCTTTATTCGCCCGAAGGAGGGCGGGAACCGCTTCTCGCGCTCAAGGAGTGGCTATCCATGGGCAGCGACCATGATGTATTCGCCGCCGGCAGTTGGGGCATCCCCGTCACCTATATGCACGACTGGCCTGACCGCTATATCCATACCACCAAAGACCTCGCCGCGAACGTTGATCCCACCAAACTCAAGCGCGCTGCTTTTATGGGGGCCGCGCAGGCAGCAATCCTCGCGGGCCTGACCGATGAGGACGCAGGTGTGCTGGAGAAACTGGAGCAGTCGGCAGTCGTTGCGCGCTTTGCGGAAGCGCTGAAAAAAAGCCAAGGGTATAATGCGGAGGACCGCGCCGCCGCCCGGCTGGGCTATTGGCTGACAGAACAGCACATCATTCGCAGCATCAAGGACTATGCACCGGAGACGGACACCTCAGGCCTTACAGCCCTTACCAGCGCGCTGGCGTCACTTGACGGCACCCCCGCTGCGATAACAAAAGAAGGCCCTGTCTACCAGCGCAACCCGGCCATCAAGGGCACGATGAATGGCTTCGGCTATTCGTATATTGAAGACAAACTTGGTACCGACAAACTGTCCGCACTTGCCCTGCTCAGTTCCCAACATGGCCATGAGATCAGCTACGAAGCGCTCAACTATGTGGATGGCAACCGCAGCGTGGGGGAAATCTGCGACCTGCTGACCGCCGAGTTTGGCCCGGTCGGGTGCGAGGCCGTCGGCGAATACCTGACAGCGCTCGCAAGTATTGACGTCCTGATGATGGACTAGGTCGTTATTCCTTCACTGTTGCCATGCATTCAATCTCGACCCGCGCGCCAAGGGCAAGGCCGTTTGCGCCCATGGCACTGCGCGCCGGGAAGCGGTCATCAAAATAGGTGCGGTACACTTCATTCATCGCCGCCCATTCACTGATGTCCGCCATCATGACAAGACATTTGACCACATGGTCCATGTCGGACCCATGCGCTTCAAGCGTTGCCTTGATATTGTCCATCGTCTGGCGGGTCTCGGGCCCGATGCCGCCGGGCACAAGTGACATGGTGCCGGGCTTGGCCCCCAGTTCGCCTGACAGATAAAGCATATTGCCCACCCGCAGGGCCTTGGAGAATGGCAGCTTGGCCTGTTCGTCCTCAGCTGCGACAGTTGCGGACGCCAGCAACACCCCAACCGCGCATAAAATGGTCTTGATCATCATTGCTCCCCTACGTGATATGAGGATCAGACTATCGGAAGCCATGCCTTGCCGCCAACCAAAAAAAGGGCCGCCAGATGGCAGCCCTTCTTCAATCTTGCGTGTAACGCTTACTTTTTGTCTTCGTAAACGTTGCGGCCTGCTTTGACCGGCTTCCAGATCTTCTTCATCGAGAAGTAGAGGATGATCGTCAGGATGCCAAGGAACATCAGGACTTCCAAGCCCATGTGGTGACGGACAACCAGCTTGGGCTCTGCCACGTAGGTCAGGAAAGTGACCACGTCTTTCGCCATTTGCTCAGGCGTTGCAGCCATACCGTCCTCATAGTCAACAATACCTTCCGCGAGCGGTGGCGCCATGGAGATGGCACCGCCCTTGAAGTAAGGGTTATAGTGCTTGCCAGCAGGCACATGGCTGTCGGCAGGCGCATCTTCATAACCATTCAGCAGGCTGTAGACATAGTTCGCACCGTCGTGGCGCGCCTTGATGATCAGCGACAGGTCTGGTGGCAGTGCACCGCCGTTGGATGCGCGGGCCGCGTTCTCGTTCGGGAACGGGTTTGGGAAAGCGTCTTCAGGGCGGGCAGCGCGCATGGTTTCATCGCCTGCGTCATCCACTTCGCCCTCGACTTCATATTCAGCCGCCCACGCCTTGATCATATCCTCTTCGTAGCCGAGGTCCGTAAGGTTACGGAAACGGAAATACTTGAGGCTGTGACAAGCGGAGCATACCTGCTTGTAAACCTGCCAGCCGCGCTGTGCGGACTGCATATCGAACTGACCGAACGCGCCATCAAAGGACCATTCCATCTGCATCGGGTGTTTGCCGGCGGCGGAGCCGAACGAGGCGCTTGCAAGACCTGCTACAGCGGTCAGGGCAATCGCAATGTTTTTAACGAGTTTCATCGTGAGTTCCCCTTACTCAGCTGCTTTAACAACCGGGTTTGCAATGCTTTCTGGCAACGGCAGCGTTTTCTCGATTTTGCCGAGAAGCGGCAGGATCACCAGGAAGTGGGCGAAGTAGTAAGCCGTGCCAATCAGGCCAATCATCGGCCAAATACCCTCGGGCTTCTTGCCACCAACGATCGTGAGGACAAACATGTCGATCACGAGGAAGAGGTAGAACCAGCGGAAGGTTGGACGGAACTTGCCCGAGCGAACCTTGGACGTATCAAGCCACGGCAGGAACAGCCACACGAGGATCGAAGCAAACATTGCCAGAACGCCGAGAAGCTTGGCCGGGATGAACACGATGTCCGTGAACGGGATACCGATGTCAAACGTGATGGACCGCAGGATCGCATAGTAAGGCAGGAAGTACCATTCCGGCACGATGCTGTCTGGCGTTACCATCGGGTCAGCCGGGATATAGTTATCCGGGTGACCGAGCATGTTGGGCATATAGAAGATGAAAGCCGCG
Source organism: Kordiimonas aestuarii (assembly GCF_025574465.1). Lineage (GTDB taxonomy): Bacteria > Pseudomonadota > Alphaproteobacteria > Sphingomonadales > Kordiimonadaceae > Kordiimonas > Kordiimonas aestuarii. The sequence goes on along the minus strand of NZ_JAOBPP010000019.1, from coordinate 301,690 downwards.
AATACGAAGAAGAAGACACCGGCACCAAACGCGTCCTTGATGGTGTAGAACGGATGGAACGGGATCTGGTCCGCGTTCGACTTCACGTCAATCCCCAGCGGGTTGCCGCTGTCGGAGATTTTCTTCGCCCAGAGGTGAAGGATAACCACACCGGCGATCACGAACGGTAGCAGATAGTGAAGGCTGAAGAAGCGGTTCAGGGTCGGGTTATCAACCGAGAAGCCACCCCACAGCAGGGTCACGATGCTTTCGCCCACAACCGGGATTGCGGAAAAGAGGTTGGTGATCACCGTCGCACCCCAGAAGGACATCTGACCCCATGGCAGTACGTAACCCATGAAGGCGGTCGCCATCATAAGGAGGAAGATCACAACGCCAAGCATCCACAGCACTTCGCGCGGGGCCTTGTAAGACCCATAGTAGAAACCGCGGAAGATGTGGATATATACGGCGATAAAGAAGAATGACGCGCCGTTGGCGTGCATGTAGCGGATCAGCCAGCCGTAGTTCACGTCGCGCATGATACGCTCTACGCTATCGAAAGCGAGCGCAGTGTGCGGTGTGTAGTGCATTGCCAACACAACGCCTGAGATGATCTGAACAACCAGCATAAGACCCGCGAGCGAGCCAAAGTTCCACCAATAATTCAGGTTACGCGGGGTCGGCGTATCGGAGCCAACCACATTGTTCACCAGCGAGATGATCGGCAGGCGTTCTTCAACCCACGCAGCTACAGCGTTTTTGGGTTTTGCAGCATTCCATTCAGCCATGAGGAGCCCCCTTACCCGATCTGAAGTGTTGTGTCAGTGACGAAAGTATAGGTCGGCACTTCAAGGTTTTTCGGCGCCGGGCCTTTACGGATACGTCCCGCAGTGTCGTAGTGTGAACCGTGACACGGACAGAACCAGCCGCCGAAGTCACCACGATCATCACCGTCTTTGGTGCCAAGTGGCACACAACCAAGGTGCGTACAAACGCCCATCACGACAAGCCAGTCAGCATGACCTTCGTGCACGCGTTCGGCATCGGTTTGTTTATCAACCAGCGCGTCCAGTGGAACTTCGCGGGCTGCTTCGATTTCGGCTGGCGTACGGTGACGGACAAATACCGGCTTCCCACGCCATTTGATAACAACAGCTTCCCCTTCGCCGATGGCGCTGAGGTCTACTTCGACCGATGCCAGAGCGAGCGTGTCTGCTGCCGGGTTCATCTGGTCGATGAAAGGCCAGACCGCCATAACAGCGCCTACAGCGCCCATACCAGCGGCGGCCACGTGAAGAAGGTCACGCCGGGTGGCGCCGTCTTCAGTTTCGATAGTCTCGTTGATAGTGCTCATCTAATCTTCCCTGACAGGAACGTGATGCGAAAGGCGATCAGTCGTTATGATTCCCGAACGTAATTCTACCTCTGCATGGTGGCAAATCTCTGCGTCACAAGGCCGCAGCGACCACCTGCCATAAATTCAATCGCCAGACAGCCCCTGCCCAGCGAATTGGGATTGGTTTAGTCGGACGCGCGTTAAGAGGCAAGGATTTATCGGTCAGATTTCCAAAAAAATGGCGGAAAAAAGTTCATAAACCGCTCTAGCCGTTGCATCCAAGCATCAACCTTATTAGCGTGCGCGCCATGGAAATCGCACTTTTTGAACCGGACCAGCCACAAAACACCGGCACCATGCTTCGACTTGCCGCCTGCATGGGCGTGCCCGCGCATGTTATTGAGCCCTGTGGTTTCCCGTTTTCCCATAAGGCTTTCCGCCGCTCTGCGATGGATTATGCCCATCTTGTGGACCTGCGTCACCATATAGATTGGCATAGCTTCAACGAAGCACGGCAAAAGGCTGGAAACCGGCTTATCCTCTTGACGACAAAGGCAGACGGCACCTACACCGGCTTCGAATTCAAAGCAAATGACATTCTGATTGTCGGCAGTGAATCGAACGGCGCACCAGCGCATGTGCACAAAAGCGCAGATGCCCGTGTGACGATTCCCATGGCTGCAGGTGCCCGCTCCATTAATGTAGCGGTGTCAATGGCAATGGTGTTAGGTGAAGCAATCAGACAAACAGCTAGCTGGCCGGAAGGACGCTGACATGGACCTCGAAGAAAAAAAACAAAAAGCAGCTGAATGGTTCCTCAACCTTCGCAACCAGATATGCGCCAGCTTCGAATCCATTGAGGATGACAACAAGGGCCCGCTGAGCGATCGCACGCCTGGGCGCTTTGAACGCAAAAGCTGGGACCGCACAAACCAGGGGGACGGCGCTGAGGGCGGCGGTGGCACCATGTCGCTCATGCGTGGTGGCCGGGTCTTCGAGAAAGTCGGTGTCAATATTTCCACGGTTCACGGCACCTTCACGCCCGAGTTTGCCAAAAGCATCCCCGGCGCCCAGGAAGACCCACGCTTTTTTGCCACCGGCATCAGTCTTGTGGCTCATATGAACAGCCCGCGCGTGCCAGCCGTGCATATGAACACCCGTTTCATTGCCACAACGCAGGCGTGGTTTGGTGGCGGGGCTGACCTCAATGCTCCCCTGCCAGATGCCACCGATACCGCTGATTTCCACGCTGCATTCAAACAATGCTGCGACAAACACGGGCCAGACTATTACGAACGCTTCAAAAAATGGTGTGACGAATATTTCTATATCCCGCACAGGAACCGCGCCCGTGGCGAGGGCGGCATTTTTTATGACCGGCTTGATACCGGCGATTGGGACGCTGATTTTGCCTTCACCCGAGACGTGGGCAGCACGTTTGACGACATCTACCCCGCCCTTATCCGCCGCCACATGAACGAAGGGTGGACAGATGAAGAGCGTGAAACCCAACTTGAGTATCGCGGTTATTACGCCGAATTTAACCTCGTCTACGACCGTGGCACCACCTTCGGGCTGAAAACCGGCGGCAATGTTGAAGCGATTCTCATGTCTCTGCCGCCTGAAGCCAAATGGCCATAAGCCGCAATGCCCTGGCCTGACCTTACCCTCTATCTCGGCCTGTTTCTTAACGCGTTAATTGCCGCCACCCTTCTGCCCGCCCTGTCGGAGGTCGCGCTGGCGTCGCTCATTGCAACAGGCAAGGGGCAGCCGATTGTGCTGGTGCTTGCAGCCACTTCTGGCAATGTCCTCGGGTCGGTCATCAATTGGTGGCTCGGCCTTGCATGCCTGAAATATCAGCACAGGCGCTGGTTCCCCTTCTCCCACACACAGCTGAAACGCGGCAGCCGCCTGTTTGACCGGTTCGGCTATCCGGCCCTGCTGTTTGCCTGGCTGCCGGTCGTGGGCGACCCCCTGACATTCGCTGCCGGTGTCTTGCGCATGCGCTTTGTACCCTTTGTCTTGTTCGTGACAACAGGCAAGCTGGTGCGTTATATTCTCATCGCCTTGGCAGCAAATGCCTTTTAGCCCGCCACGCGCGTAAGACAGTTGGTCAAACTTATGCCAACTTTTGCCCGCAACACTTGTTCCTGAATACAGAGTTATGTCAGAGCCGGGTATCCGGCAGAGGGAATTATATGACAGCCAGATTTATAAGCAGCCTGTTGCTGATCGTCGCGATGGCGGTTCCAGCCTTGGCCGACACGCCCGCCGAGAAGCGGGAAAAAATCCTCGTCATGCGTGAAGAAGTTTTGGCCGAACTGTTTGACCAGCGGCCGCAAGCGCGCGCCGAGATTGACGAAGCAGAAGGTTATGCTGTCTTCTCAAACGTTGGAGTGCAGATCTTCCTTCTTGGCGGTGGGGGTGGCCGCGGCGTGGTGCGAGATGTCAAAACAGGCCAGGACACCTTCATGAAAATGGCAACAGCGAGTGTGGGCATTGGTCTTGGCATCAAGGATTTCCGCGCTGTATTTATCTTCCACAGCCGCGACGCGCTCGCTGACTTTACCAAACACGGCTGGGATATGACTGGCGAGGCCGACGCAGCCGCGCGGTCCGGTAACAAGGGTGGCGAAATCGGTGAGGCCGCCTCTGTTCGCAAGAAAGTCAGTGTTTACCAGTTTACCGATGGCGGCCTGATGCTGCAGGCATCGCTCCATGGCACCAAATACTGGCAGGATGACAAGCTCAACGCGGTGGGGCAATAACCACAGAAAAGCGCGCGGCGTTATATCCGGAATTACATATGGGCAGGCCTTGGGCCTGCCTTTACCGTTTAAGGCCTTATCGTCGCCAACAACTCCCGCCGGGTGGCGCCAAGAATATTGTCGGACATCGCTTCGCTGCTCACTGAGCGTGACAACACAAGGGCACCCGCCGCCGCACTGAGCACCGCTACCATCTGGTCTGGCGTGACGCCCAATTCAGGCGCCAGACGTTCGCTGTATCCCGCAACGCGATCGGTGAACAAGGCTTTGATGTCTGCGTCCTTGCGGGCCGCCTCACACGCCACAGCAGCGAGCGTGCAGCCCTGCCCGGGCGTGTCCCGGTGCGCGGGGGACAGGTAAATTGAGAGAAAAGCCTCAAGTGATGGTCCGCCGCGGCGCTTCATCGCTCGCAACAGTCGCTCTTCATCCTCAGTAAACGCGTGGGCAAGCGCCTGCGCCACCATGTCATCGCGCGACTTGAAATGGCTATAAAAGCCGCCGTGGGTTAAGCCCGCCTCTTTCATGATGGCCGCGACACTGAGGCCATCAAGCCCCTGTTCGCGAAAACGTTTTGCCGCAATGGCGACGATCTTCTTGTGGTTGTCTTTTTTTTGTGCTCGCGAGTAACCCATCCGTGTGTCCTGATTCAGCTTGACGATCTATATGATGAATATCATATTAATTTACATGATGTCTATCATATAGAATTGGAAAGACCCTATGTCCGACACAAAAATATGCGCCGTTGTTGGTGCGGGTGACTTTATCGGCCGTGCCATAGCGCTGAGATTTGCCCGCGAAGGCTATACAATCTTCGCCGGTCGGCGGAATGGCGATAAACTTCAGCCGCTGAGGGACGAAATTGAAGCGATGGGCGGCCAGTGCCACATCCGTTCGCTGGATGCCCGGAAGGAAGACGAAATCAGCGCCTTCATGGAGGACGCCGCTATCATAGGCACCCTATCGGCGGTGATCTTCAACATTGGCGCCAATGTGAATTTTCCCGTTCTCGACACCACTGAACGCGTTTTCCGCAAGGTATGGGAGATGGCTTGTTATTCAGGTTTCCTGACCGGGCGCGAAGCCGCGCGGCATATGGTGCCAGCTGGCAGCGGCTCAATCTTTTTCACTGGCGCAACCGCCAGCCTGCGCGGCGGTGCGGGCTATGCTGCCTTTGCCAGTGCCAAGTTCGGCCTGCGCGGGGTGGCGCAGTCGATGGCCCGCGAACTGGGGCCGAAAAACATTCATGTCGCCCACCTGATCATCGACGCAGCGGTCGATACCGAGTGGGTGCGCGGCATGATCAAGGAACGCGCCGGCGAAGATGCCCTCAACGCCATGGGGACAGACGACCTGTTGGACCCGGCAGCAGTCGGCGAGACATATTGGCAGTTGCACACGCAGCGTCGCAGCGCCTGGACCCATGAACTGGACATCCGCCCTTATGGCGAGAAATTTTAAGGAGGCGGCAATGCTCAAATGTGAATTCATTTTCGACTTCGGTAGCCCAAACAGTTATTTAGCCTGGAAAGTTTTGCCGGAACTTGAAGGCAGGGTCGGCGTGACCTTCGACTACACACCTGTACTTCTGGGGGGCATCTTCAAGGCCACCGGCAACGCCTCCCCCGTGGTCGCTTTCGCGGGTATCAAGAACAAGCTGGACTATGAAATGCTTGAGATGCGGCGTTTTATCAGCAAATACAAGCTTTCGAAATTTACCATGAACCCGCATTTTCCGGTTAATACCCTTGCCCTGATGCGCGGAGCAATTGTCGCGCAGCAGAACAACTTCCTGCCTGCCTATATGGAAGCCGTCATGCACCACATGTGGGAAGCACCAAAAAAAATGGATGATCCTGAAATCATCATTGCGGCACTTGATGACAGCGGGCTGGATGGTGCACACATCGCCGCACAGACGCAAGACGCCAGCGTCAAGGCCATGCTTGTGGCCAACACGGAGAACGCCGTGAAACGCGGGGTGTTTGGCGTGCCCAGTTTTTTTGTCGGGGAAGAACTTTTCTTCGGCAAGGACAAGATGGGAAATGCGGAAGAGACCATTCTCTCCACCCGGGATTAAAGCTTCGCCAGCAGCTCCTGCCCGGACAGCGTGAAATCACTTTCAACCCAGAGGTCCTCAAGCACACTCATACGACGCGAGACCTCTGGTCCTGCCTGCATGCCGTGTTCTATCAGGTCGCCACCCTTGAGCGGGAATGAGGGCACTCTCCAGTTCTTGAGAATATCAATGATATCACTGGCCGCGCTGTCCTTTGCCGAGAGCACCCGACACTGCGCAGACTCGCGCCCATGGTGGTAGATAAGCGCCCTTAACCCCGCCGGGCTCACCGGCCCTGGTACCTCAAACCCGCCCACTACCGCCTGCAGGCGGACCTTTTCCATCTTGGACAGCCGGAAGCGCTTGGCAAATGGTGCGACCTCTGCGGTATCCAGCATCAGCCAGCAGGCGAGCCGCATTAAGGCATCGATATCAAAATCGTGCGCGTGCTCATGCGTGATATAGCGCTCAAGCCGAAGGCTGTTAAGGGGGCTTAGCTGCAAAACCGCCGTCGCTCCCGTGCGCTCAAAAGCCGTTAGTGCCTTCAACGGGCCCGGCGCTGACAGCAGCTTCAACAGTTCCGATCTCACCCGCTCCGCCGACAAAGCCCTGAGCATGACAACCTTTTGCGTGCATGCCGCGACACCGCTTTCGTCCGGCTCTCCCTTGCCATACCACGCATGAAAGCGAAAAAAACGCATGATGCGCAGCGCGTCTTCCTCGATGCGGGTCTCGGCGTTCCCAATGAAACGTACCCTGCCCGCTTTCAGGTCTTCCTGGCCGTCAAAAGGGTCATGCAAGGTGCCGTCGGGTGAAAGGTAAAGCGCGTTGAAGGTAAAGTCGCGACGAGCAGCATCGGCTTTCCAATTGTCGGTGAAAGCGACGGTGGCGCGCCTGCCGTCGGTTTCCATATCCTTGCGCAGCGTGGTGATTTCCACTGTCTTGCCGTCGAATACCGCCGTAATAGTGCCATGCTCGATGCCGGTTGGGACCGCCTTTATCCCGCTTTCCTCAAGGCGTTCTTTTACCATCTCGGGCGTGTGTGTGGTCGCGGCGTCTATATCCCGGACCGCGCGCCCCACCAGCCAGTCACGTACAGCGCCGCCAACAAAACGGACATTGTCCGCGCCAAGGCTTTCTACAATTTTCCTGACAAAGGGGCGGTCCAGCCAGTCAGCTCGGGTCTTGCTCACTGTCCTCCTGGCCTTCCTCGTCTGTCGGTTTCTGTTCATCACCTTCGTCGATGGGCACAAAGCGTCCGGGTACGACTTGCCCGTTTTCACTGTGCGGCGGAATATATCTGGTGCGTGGGTCGCCGGTGCGATCATCAACCAGCTTGAGGCCGATGCCAGCACCCAGGCCTACCACCACGAGAACACCCAGTGTTTTTTTAAGCCGGACGATGTCGGCCAGCCGCTCTTCTTCGGTTTTGTCTTCCTTCATGCGCCACCGCAGCCAGGCGATCACTGCGATGACCGGAAGGGAAAGAAGAAGAATTCTCAAAAATATCGCCATATTACCCTGTTGCCTCGTCTCTATTTGATGGCGCGTTGTCGGCCGCGTGTTCCATCACGTCACACAGGTTCACGAGCATGGCCGCCGTCGCACCCCAAATGAAAAAATCCCCGAAAGGCATCGCGTAATACTCACGCCGCAAGCCCTGCCACACCGCACTTTGCCTTTTGTGGTTGCGTCGGTCGAGGATAAAATCGAGCGGCACCTCGAACGCTGCCTCTACCTCGCTGGCTTGCAAGCGCAATTCAAAGCCCGGCCGCACCAGTGCCACAACGGGCACAATCTCAAAGCCGGTACCCGTGCGATAGGTGTCAAGAAAACCGCAAACATCCACCCAGTCGGCGGTAAGACCAACCTCTTCTTCCGCTTCCCTGAGCGCCGCAGCCACCGCATCCGCATCCGCGTCGTCGATCTTGCCACCGGGGAAGCTGACTTGGCCCGCGTGTTTGCTTAGATGTTCAGTCCGCTTTGTCAGCAATATGGTGGGGCCGTGGGCGTGATCCACGATCGGCACAAGCACGGCTGCATCCCGTGGCGGCTTGCCTTGGGCTGCCAGTTTTTTCAGCTCGACATTCAGGTCATAGTCACTGCGTCGGCCCCGCGCGGCGGGGTTATCATCCTTGAGAGCTTCGGAAAGCCAGTTTTTCACGCGTCACCATCGTCCAGTTCACCTAATGAAAACAGTGTGCCGCGACTTGGCACCACGAGGCAAGCTTTGCCATTTTCTTTCCGCGTTTCGGCTTGCTCGACCAACTCATAAAATACGGACCGGGCAATCAGCGCGTCCAGCCTGCCCCGCACCAGAACATAAGGACGTGGCTCGCCGGTCTCCGCGTCTACCGTCACCCTGATGGGATGTTTGTTGTCCGCGATCACCTCATCGCCCACATTGGTTGTGAACTTCAGCGCCTGCTCCCCGCCCTCACGGATGGTCTCTACCTCCGTCGCAATGAAGTGCGCATCTTCGACCTCGATACCGATCTTTTCCACAGGGGTGACAAGATAGGTTTTTCCGTCCTCATCTTTTCTCAGCACGGTGGAAAACAGACGGACCATACGTTTACGGCCAATGGGCGTGCCCATATAAAACCACGTGCCATCGCGTTTGATCTGCATGTCGATATCACCGCAGAAATCCGGGTTCCATTTATCAACGGGTGGATAGCGCTGGCCTTCCACCTGTTTGATGATGTCCTCAAGCTTGATCTGCTTTTTCATGCCACTGGATGCCATAAGTTCCTCCTGCCCCTAATGTAAGGGGCAGGTATGGCAAAGAAAAGACTAAGTCTGGTGTTTATGCTGCTGCGACCGGCAGGCCGCGGCCATACCCGCCAGCCAGGACGGCTGCAGGGGCAATCCGCTCAGGTATGGCAGGCAGGATCTTGCCGACAGCAGGCAGTGATTTCATCGCCGCGCTCTGGCGCACGAGCAACCGCCGTGCGTCGCGACCGCCCGGCATTGTGATATAATTCGGCAGCACGCTCTCAAAACCGAAACGGCCATAGTAGGCGATATCGCCGACCAGCAGGACACGCCTGTGCCCCGCTTCCGCCGCGGCCGCCAGCGACCGCTGCATCAATTCGGCCCCAACACCATGACTTTGCACCGATGGCGCTACCGCAAGCGGGCCAAGCAAAAGAGCTTCCATGTCGCTACCACGAATGAGGTCACGCACGAGAATGGGCCAAAAGCGGACCGTGCCCACAATGCGGCCATCAACCCGCGCTACGCGCGACAGGCTTGCAACCGGGCCAACATTTTCCCGAAGGCTGTAAGAAGATTTGCTGAACCGGTCAGGTCCAAAAGCCACATCAAGCAGCGCTTCCACTTGCGCTTTGTCGAAGGGCCGTTCTTGATCAAAATTGATCATCGGCTTTTTCCCATATCAAAGAAGCTTTTTCAAAAGCCCCAGAAGCATAACAACACGTTTAGAATCAGGTTCTTACGTGTCGTCGCATTCGGTTATACCGGTTGATATGGGTGGTCTTTAGCATGGCGTCCATGACAGTTTTGTGTTCAAGAAGTTGCGTATTTATAATTTCAAAGCCGCAAGTTCAAGCGACATTTTCTTTGCGAAAACATAGCTGGGGTTTTGCATTAATATTCAGGAAAGGCGCGCAAAAAAAGAGGCGGCAGCCCGGGGAGAGCCGCCGCCTTATTTGCCTGTACCCCGGCGCCGGTTACCAGTCGATCTGGAACCTCAGCGTAAGGGCATCAGCGTCGTTCTCTCCGTCGGGGCCATTGGCCGCAACGTTAAAGGCTTTATCAAAGGTCATGTGCGCGTAGTTCGCCATGAAGCGGGTATGACGGTTGAGGTACCAGTTCACACCAAGAAGATAGGTATCCTGCTCGCCGCCGTAAACGCCATCACCGGTCATATCAAGCCGATCAAAGCGCGCCGCCACCTGCCAGGCCCCCATGCCACCCTTGTGTACCGGGTTATTGACCTCGGGCCGGTCCCACGCCCCCTTCTTCAGGTTCAGGGTCTTGGCCTCTCCGGTGATAAACCAGCCGGCTTCCACATAACCGCCCCAGAACATGGCGCTGCCACCATCTGCGGCCGCGTCCTTGGCATAAAGGGCCGAATATTCAGAAGCCACATGGAACGAGCCAAACTGCATCCCAGCCTCCAGTACATAGGTGGTGTCGCGGTCGGTGATCGTACCGGTGTCGACAAAGCGGTCAGCGATGTGAGAATGCGCACGCTGGCGATAGCGATAAGCAGCATCACCGCCGTCACGGTAGCGGGCGGACGCGCCCAATATCCACTTGCCGTCTTCAAATTCCTGCCCGTATGTCGCCCGGCCTGCAAAAATATAGCCCTCGTCCTCAAGGGAATCACTGTTGTTCCCCCGGAAAGCACCTAAATTGAGCGTCCAGTTATCACCGCCATTTTTATAGCCGATGCCCATATTACGCCCGAACGAAAATGCATCAGTGAATGCCGAGCGTTCCATAAAGGTGATATGTCGGCCCGAGGTGATCTCCTCCAGTGACAAGGTCGGCTTGAAGTAGCCAAAGCGCCACGAACCCATGGAAGTTTTGTATTCCAGCAGCGCATCTGCCAAGGTCACTTCTTCACCAGCGAAGTCAACCTCGATTACATATTTGAGGTCTTTCCAGGCTTTTCCCTCAACACCAATACGCGCCGAGCGCATCTCCGTCGCCTTGAGGTCCATGGAGTTATCGGCGTCGCTCGCCCACACCGCATCGGCGAAAACCCGACCGCGGACATTGACCTCGAACAACCCGTCGTCCGTCGCAAGAGCAAAGGCTGGTTCTTCTTTCGAGATTTTTGCCTGCCTGGACTGCTTCTTCTCAGAGGCCTGTTGCCTGGCTTCCAGCTCCTCGATGCGTTTCGCCAGCGCTGCGAGCTGTTCCTTGAGTTCATCAATCGACTGCGCGGCCGCGGGCTGCGCTACTACTGTGGCCATTGCTGTTGCGCCCAGCAACGCCAACAGATTGTTTCGCTTCAACATCTGCTTTCCTATTCATCTTGCCAATCGGGACATGGCACCCAACTGCCAGACCCTTGGCTCCTTCCCGCTCGCCCCTTTCGGGCAATATGACGCGCGTCGGATGAGGCGCATCATGAGCATTTATGTTTAAGTTTTATGACAAATATTACAAACTCACGACATACATATTAACTGTATGTTTTATATTGTATTTTTCTTCATAAACTCTTGCCTCCTGCCAGCTTGTGACAGGCTGATTGGATGTTATATGACGCTCGAATCATAAATCCATTACAAAACCGCCATAAAAAATAACGCCCTTTCATGACGGCATTCTGCCAAGGCTACAGGGTCCGTACATCCGTGAGAAATTTGTCTACTTCACGCTTGTTGCTGGCCGCCAGAAGCTCAAGCTGCTCTGCCGCCGACATGACATCCGCCGATGCAGCACCGGTTTTCTCCGCCCCCGACGCCACCTGATGAATCTCGGACGTAACGCGCTGGGTACCCTCAGACGTATATTGAACGCTGCGGCTGATTTCGTTGGTTGTCGCCTGCTGTTCTTCCACGGCGGAGGACACGTTGAGCATAACATGGTTAAGCCTTTCATTTGCTTCACCAATGGTATGGATAACCTTGACCGCCACATCTGTAACATTTTGCATATCCGCAATCTGCGAGGTGATCTGTTCGGTCGCCCTTGCTGTCTGGTTCGCGAGGCTTTTCACTTCACTTGCGACAACGGCGAAACCTTTGCCTGCTTCACCCGCACGAGCCGCTTCAATCGTCGCGTTCAATGCCAACAGGTTGGTTTGTTCGGCAATGTCATTGATCAGCTTGACTACGTCTTCAATTTGTTTTGACGATTCCGATAGCTGGCCAATGGCCTCACCGCCCCGCTCAGACGCATCAACCGCCTCACGCGAAATCGAGTTGGCATTATGCATTTGCTGGTTCACCTCGGCGATCGACGCGGCAAATTCCTCAATCGCAGAAGCCATGGCTGAGACATTTTCCTGCATCTGTGTGGACGCTTCGCTGACCGAATTGACCTGACGCCCCGTTGTATCAGCGACATCAACCATCTCGCCCGCCGTATCCCGCATGCGTACCGACGCGGTATCAAGGTTTGTCACCGCGTCACCAATGGCGCTGTCAAACGATGTAACAAGCGCATTCAACCGACTTGCCCTTGCCTCCCTCCCCTGCGAGGCTTCGCGTTCCGCTGCCACCTTTGCACGCTCCTCTGCGGCTTCGGTTGCCGCACGCTCGCGTTCCTCTCGGGCCTGCTCCTCCACACGCTCGCGCGCCTCGGCTTCAAGCCGCACCCTGTCCGCCGCACTGTCGCGAAGCTGCTCAGCCGTTCGGGCCATGCTGCCCAACTCGTCCCGGTACTGGGTACCCGGCACGGTCGTGGAGAAATCGCCGCCCGCAATACCACTGAGCGCGCTTTCAAGCGACCGTACTGGCATCACCGTGGCCCGGATAACCGCAAAAGCCACAACAACTGCAAGCGCAATCATGACAATCGTAATGATGACAAGCGTTGTAAATGCTGTACCTTCAGCGCTTCTTGCTTTCGCGGCCATCTCTACGTAATGCTCATCCGATATTCTCGTCAGAACCTCGAAGGGGCCATCCATCTCGCCGTAGATGCGGCTAAGCGCGGCTATTTCGTCTTCCGCCCCAAGCCGCCTTTCCGCGTAGTTTGAAAAGGCAGACACGTAAGCCGCAAGCTTGCCGGCGATGTCGTCTTTAACGGCGGCAGAAAAGCTCGCGTTTTCAAGCACGGCTGAAAATTCGCGACTGCGCTCAGACACCCTGTCTACATATTTCCGGTCCACGCGCATGATGAAGTCTTTTTCATGCCGCCTGAGCATCAGCATCAGAATCTGAAGCTGATCATTCTTGTTGGTATTGAGCAGGCCTTCAATGTCATGCACCGCAGAGCGTAATTCCCCTTGCAGGCCCTCCGTCTCGGTCAACCCCAGGGCAGCGTAACTGTCCACCACAACATGAAACTGCTGGCGGTGCTCCGGCACGATGCGCTTCAGATCATGCACCGCATCTTTCATCGCTTTATCTTCAAGGAGGCCGTCAAGGGTTGCCAGCTTGGCGATCGCGGTGTCACTCGCTGTGTCATAAAGCCCGGCATACGCCATATCCTGCCTCAGCAGGAAGTCCTTCTCCCTCCGCCGTATCTGGAGCGCCTGCCGCTCTATATCCTTCGTGATAAGGCTGACGTCACTGAAATGTTGCGCCTCGTCCGTCGCGCTTTCGACAATCGAGTCAGAAACGATGTGCGTGACAAGTACAGCCACAAGGCCGAGCACCCCAATTGCAGCAAGAATAAAGACTCTCCAGGAGATTGATCTGTTCTGAAGCCAGGCAAGCATATAGTTTCCTTCCAGTCAGGAACACACCCCCAATCGGTGTCTTTTAGACTAAGCCGGTCGCGACCGAGCCCTTTGTGCCGGCGCCCTTCAGGTTTCTGAAGGAACGGCATGTGCAAGGCTTTCGGGCGGCACAGAAACACTGTTTTAATCCCGAAGCGTTAATTTTTGGGTAACGGGACGGTAACCCTATTCACCCTGTTGAACGCCCTGCCTTTATGTCTTTTTTATAAGACACCTGCGCAAACCAAACAGCAAACCGATAACGGTTTCTGTAAAGCTTTATCCTACGAACTAAAGCACGGGCATTGGAGGGTATCATGGCTTGTCAGGCGATTTCAGTTGCACAGATCAACCACAAACAAGTGGTCGGTATTTCTGGTGAAAAACTAGGCATCATCGAAGATGTGGTCATGGGCCAGCGCGACGGTGCCTTCAGCCACGTCATTCTGCGTCGCGGCGGCATGTTTGGCACACCGCTCGGCGCCCACCGATACGCCTTCCCCTTCTCGGCGGTCACCATCTGCGCAGACGGTAGCTGCTGCCGGATCGATATCACCGAACATGAGCTCGAACAGCTTCCACAAGTGGATGGAAAAGACTACTCTGGCCTTCACGACCCGTTCAAGCGTCGGGCAATGCACGACCTTCTCGGCGGCGAGTTTGCTCCCGAGAGTGTGGACCTCGCAGGCCAGCGCTAAAAACGTTACCGATAACTTGAAGAAGGATATCTATTCATGGATATTATCCGCATCATCATCGCCATCCTGCTGCCGCCCCTGGGCGTTTTCCTGCAGGTGGGCCTCGGCGCACAATTCTGGATCAACGTGCTGTTGACCATCCTCGGGTATTTCCCCGGCATCATCCATGCGATTTATATAATTGCAAAACGTTGACCCCGCACCACGAGTGATACGACAAAAGAAAACCTCCCGGAAATTGCTTCCCGGGAGGTTCTTTTTTTAAAGCATGAGCGTGTGGCTTAGAAGCCCATGCCGCCCATGCCGCCCATGTCAGGCATGCCGCCACCCGCAGGCATGGCTGGCTTGTCGTCCGGGATCTCTGCGACCATCGCTTCGGTCGTGATCATCAGACCAGCGATGGAAGCCGCGTCCTGAAGAGCGGTACGTACCACTTTCGTCGGGTCGATGATGCCTTTGGCAACGAGGTCTGTGTATTCCTCGTTCTGAGCGTCAAAGCCGAAGTCTGCGTTGTCTTGCTCCAGAAGCTTGCCGGCAACAACAGCGCCGTCAACACCCGCGTTTTCAGCGATCTGGCGTACAGGTGCCTGCAGCGCCTTACGGATGATGTTGATGCCTTTGGTCTGGTCGCTGTTCGCACCTTCAACACCTTCGAGGGCTTTGGTAGCGTACAGCAGGGCAGAACCACCACCGGCAACGATGCCTTCTTCAACGGCTGCGCGGGTTGCATGCAGCGCATCGTCAACGCGGTCCTTGCGCTCTTTCACTTCAGTCTCGGTAGCACCGCCAACCTTGATCACGGCAACACCGCCGCTGAGCTTGGCAAGACGCTCCTGAAGCTTCTCTTTGTCGTAATCGGACGTCGTGGCTTCAACCTGCGCCTTGATCTGGTCGCAACGGGCCTTGATGTCTTCCTCGGAACCAACACCGTCAACGATGGTGGTGTCTTCCTTGGTGATAGCAACGCGCTTGGCGGTACCGAGCATGTCGATGCCAACGTTTTCAAGCTTGATGCCAAGGTCTTCGGAGATAACCTGACCACCGGTGAGGATGGCAATATCTTCGAGCATGGCTTTGCGGCGATCACCGAAACCAGGGGCTTTCACGGCAGCGATTTTGAGGCCACCACGCAGTTTGTTCACAACGAGGGTTGCCAGCGCTTCGCCTTCGATGTCTTCCGCAACGATAAGAAGCGGACGACCCGACTGTACAACAGCTTCAAGAAGCGGCAGCATCGGCTGAAGGTTGGAGAGTTTTTTCTCGTGCAGGAGGATGAGCGGGTTGTCGAGTTCAACCGTCATTTTCTCTGCATTGGTGATGAAGTAAGGCGACAGGTAACCGCGGTCGAACTGCATACCCTCAACAACGTCGAGTTCGCTTTCGAGACCTTTGGCTTCCTCAACGGTGATAACACCCTCTTTGCCAACTTTTTCCATCGCTTCAGCGATCATCTTGCCAACAGCTTCTTCGCCGTTTGCGGAGATGGTGCCAACCTGAGCGATCTCACCATTGGTGGTGATGTCTTTGGTGCGGGCCTTGAGGCTTTCAACAACTTTTGCTGTTGCAATGTCGATACCGCGCTTCAGGTCCATCGGGTTCATGCCAGCCGCAACCGACTTCATGCCTTCGCGTACAATGGCTTGAGCCAGAACAGTCGCTGTCGTCGTGCCGTCACCGGCGACGTCGTTGGTGCGCGAAGCTACTTCTTTCACCATTTGCGCGCCCATGTTCTCGAACTTGTCCTTGAGTTCGATCTCTTTGGCAACCGATACACCGTCTTTGGTGATGCGCGGCGCGCCAAAGGATTTTTCGAGAACAACGTTACGGCCTTTTGGACCAAGCGTGGTTTTAACCGCGTTAGCCAGCGTATCCACACCCTTGAGGATTTTGGCACGGGCCTGTTCGTTAAATTTTACTTCTTTAGCAGCCATGGTATGGGGCTCCTGAAATTATGTGTTTGACTAAGGTCTGGACAAAAGGCGTCGAGTGATTACTCGATGATGCCCATGATGTCTTTTTCTTGCATGATCAGCAGGTCTTGACCGTCGATCTTGACTTCGGTGCCGGACCATTTGCCGAACAGCACTTTGTCGCCAACCTTGACGTCCAGCGGCGTTACCTTGCCGTCGTCACCGCGTACGCCGGTGCCAACTGCGAGAATCTCGCCTTCGGATGGTTTTTCTTTAACCGTATCAGGCAGAATGATGCCGCCTGCGGTTTTAGCTTCGCTTTCAATGCGCTTGACCAATACACGGTCGTGAAGCGGACGAAGAGCCATGGTTTGTCTCCTAAATGATAAACCGGAAATATGAACTGTTAGCACTCGCTTCCCGTGAGTGCTAACACAAGACCCTATTTATGCCCTTCGTGTGACAGCTTCAAGGGGAGTTTGAAAAAAATTGTGAATCTTTTTCACACAGGCCTGACACCTGTGATCACTGGTTGGAAAAACACGCCGTCCGTGCGCATGACCTGTGTAAAACCAGCCTGTTCAAACAGCCCCATCATGCGCCTTGGCGACAGCGCATAAAAAGCCGCGCGCATCACATGGGTTTTGAGCTCGTCCGCGCCGTCATCGGCGGTGAAATACATGGCAAAATCATAGATGTCGGAGCCGTCATCGCGCCAGTCCCACACCTGATAAACCGCCCAATTAACGCCCTTATGAGAGCGCACACCGAAGGGGTGGAGCTGGCTGCCACCCTTCTCCACCGCGTCATAGTCACGCATGGTGACAAGACACAGCCCGCCTGGCTTAGTGGCATGATAGAAGGCTTTGAGCGCCGAGAGGATCGACGTGTCCGACAGCAGGTGCGTCACCGCATTATCGGCAGAATAAACCACATCAAAGGCCGCATCATAGCTCTCATGCACCTTGCACATGTCTGCAACATGGAAGTCTATATCCAGCCTGCGCTCCCGCGCCTCCGCTTCCGCCCGCTCAACCGAGGCCGGCGACAAGTCGGATGCTGTCACCCTGTACCCGAGAGCCGAGAGCCCCAGCGCCTGTGTGCCGATGCCACAGGTTACGTCGAGGAGCGACCTGCCCTCGCCTTCGCCCAGCCGGTCGCGGATGATGCCGTCAAGCGCCGCCCCCTGCCGCATAATGCTCGCCTCCCAGTCACCATGCACAAGGTGATAAAAGGGCGCCATCGGATCATAAAACTGGTTGGTCATGGTCTAGTCATCCAAAATCGCCACGGCGCGGGTCCAGCCAGCGCTGGCGCCTTTAATCTTCACTGGGAAACAGGAAACTGTAAAACCGTGATCAGGCAACGCCTCGAGGTTATGCAGTTTCTCAAGGTGGCAATAGCCGATATCCTTGCCCGCCTTATGGCCTTCCCAGATAAGGCTGGCGTCGTTGGTCTCACTATATTTCTGCGCGGTATAGACAAAAGGCGCATCCCATGACCATGCGTCTGTGCCGGTGAGGCGCACGCCGCGTTCCAGCAAATATATGGTGGCCTCATAGCCCATGCCACAGCCGGTGTTGACATAGTCGTCGCTGCCGTAAGCTGCGCCCGCCGCCGTGTTGACCACCACAATATCAAAGGGCTTGAGCGTGTGGCCTATACGTTTCAGCTCGGCCTCAACATCCGCCGCCGTGACCACATAGCCGCTTTCAAAATGGCGAAAGTCCAGCTTCACACCGGGGCGAAAGCACCAGTCCAGCGGCACCTCATCAATGGTGATCGCACGCTCCCCCTTGTTCATGGTGGAATGGAAATGATAGGGCGCATCAAGGTGTGTGCCATTGTGCGTGATCAATTCCACCTTCTCGATGGCCCATGTCTCACCGTCCGGCAGGTCCTCCTTTTTAAGTCCTGGGAAAAAGGGGGCAATCTGCGCGAAGGTAACATCATGGTCCATATAGGTAATTTTGGGACCGAAGGGCACAGGGTCCGAGATCACGTCGTTTTCAAGCGGCATGGAAATATCGATAATTTTGGTCATGACTTGCCCTAGTTATACAAGAATAAAACCGCCGCCCGGCCAGTTTGTGGGTTAACCGGAAGATGCTCTTCAGGTTATTTTACAGATGTTACCCCCTGGCGGACACCAAAAATGACGACCCCAGCCTAATCATAGGTTTACCCCGCGCGCACGCGGTGCCTAATCATAGGTTTACCCCGCGCGCACGCGGTAATAAGCTGCCGCCCGCATATATATTCATATCATTATTTTCTTTTTTTGGGGGCTTTGAATGAACAAACTATTAGTTGGTGGTATCTTGGTGGGCGCCATTGCAGCAGGCGGATATTTTTACGCCGCGCATAGCCTTGAAACCAGCGTTGAGCGCATGGTCGTAGCCTATAACGAGAATGAGGCAAATGGCTTCACAATCAGCTACACCGACCTCGACACCAGCCTGCTGTCCCGCACCGCGACCATAACCGGCATCCATGCCCAAAATCGTGCGACGCCGGAAAACACCGTCAGCGTCGGGACAGCAAGGCTTGATGTCGGTTTTGGCTTCAGCGCGGGAACCCCCAGGCTAAAGTCGGTGCGACTGAACAATACCAAGGCGACAAACACGACCGCGACTGTAAGGGTCGGTTATCTGCATGTGGCGGGGGAAAGCCTTGAGGACCTGAGCATGGCGACCAGCTTCCCGGCATGGAGCGGCAGCCTGCACAAGGTTGAAATCCTCGATGCTGAAGTCCTGTCAATAACGCCGGAAAGCGCGTTTTCCCTCGGGGCCTTTCAATTGGATATTTCAGACGGCGGCAACTGGCTGGACGAATTCCTGATCAAGGATGTCAACATCACCTCCACCTTGCCGGACGGCGCACCGGCACAAGGTAAACTGGACACATTTCAGATCAGAGGCGGTAATGTCGGCGCGCTTCTGCGATTTGTTGAAACGACGCAGGCACAGGCATTGTTCGGTGTGGCCGACCCTGCCCTGTCGCAGCAGATGGCCCATGAGATGGCCAAGGAATCGCTGAATTATTTCGGCTTTGAAGGCTTTGAACTCTCCGGCCTCGCCGCCGAGCTTCCCAACGGCATCACCATAAACCTCGATAACGCATCGGTTACAAATATCAGCCGCCACGCGGGCATTGTCACCGGCGCCAACAGCAAGATTGAAGAGTTTGTCGTCAGCAACCTTGGCAAGGCATCGCCGCAGGCCGCGCAACTGCTCGCCATCGCGGGCCTTGACACCTTCCGGCTAAATGGCACCAGCCGCATCCGCTACGATGACACCAGCAAAAGCCTGCAGGGCCGAAGCAAGATGGTGGTCAGTGATATGTTCGGCATCGACAGCAAGATGGAGCTTTCAGGGGTGGATGTTGAGAAAATGGCCGAGAAGCTTCTGGCTGTTCAGCAGGCTCAGTTCGACTTCATGAGCCAGATGCAGGCGAACCCTGATGAGCAACTGACGCCCGAGGAAATCAACGACCAGATGGTTGAGAGAATGATCGACGCCTACACGGGCTATTATTCCGGCTTTGACCTTGATCTCGCGCTGGCAGACATGGGCGGCACCGCCCGTGTGCTCGACGTATATTCGGCCATGACCGGCGTACCGCCTGAGACCCTGCAAGCGGCCTTTATCGCCGGTGTCAAGAACACGGCCAAGGAGGAACTGGGTGACACAACGCCCGAGAGCCTCATGCCTGCCGTAAACGGCTTTCTTGCCACGCCGTCACAGCCGCTTTACCTCAAGGTTAAAACAAAAAAAACGCCCGATGAGGAAATCCTGCGGGGCCTGACCGCAGAGAACTGGCCTGAACTTCTGGAAGTGTCCTTCCGGGTAGAATGACAACACCGAACAATCAAAAAAAGGGCCTCGCATGAGGCCCTTTTCCTTTCAGTGTTTACCTCCGCCTAAAGCTTTATAAACGGAACGTCCTTGCCGATCCGGCTAGCGCGTTCAAGCAGCGTCTCGGTCATCGCGGCCTCGCCCGAGCGTCCCAGCTTCTGCTGGCTTTCCATCAGGCCGTATAACGACCAGGCGCTGTTGGGGTGCCGTACAAGGCTGGCCTTGAAGGCATCTTCCGCCTCTTCATACCGTCCGGCCGCATAAAGCGCCGCGCCCAAGCTCTGTTCAGTGGCATAATACCAGAAGGGCGGCTCCATATAGGGCATGCTGTCCTGGGCGTCGACGGCGGTCTGAAAAGCATCGATGGCCGCATCATAGTTGCCAAGCGCCTGCTGGTACTTGCCTTCAATGGTGTGTGACGCCAGCTTCAGGATCGTCGCAGCCGGAATGCCGGACGCTTTGATGGCCTCAAGGTCAGCCATGCCATCTATCGCGGTTTTTTCCTCCAGCGCGCGGGCGTCGCCCAGTTCCGCAAAGGCCATCCCCCGGGCATAGCGCCACATGGCTTTCAGATAAGGGACGTCATCGCCCGGGTCAGCCACATCGAGCACTTTGTCCAACGCACCAAACTGGGCATAGACAAAATAGGGTGCCGCCTTGATGGGGGCAATCCATTCAGCCTCTTTCACCACCTGTACGGGGATAAGGGCATCCAGCTTATCAGCATATTCAAGCGCCACGTCTGCGTCACCGGCCATCTGGGCGGAAACCAGCACAAAGTGCACATTGTGCGGATAATAGCCAAAGCGGTAGAGGTTCGAGCCAGAAACTTCTTTCAGATAAGCTTCATCCACCTCAACGGCCTTTACGTTTGTCTCAAGGCTGTCCAGGTAGCGACCAATGCGGAAATAGATATGCCCGGGCATATGCACCAGATGCCCGGCTCCCGGCGCAAGCCCCGCGAGCTTGTCAGCATAAGGCTCCGCCTTTGTCGCCAAACTGCTTGCCTCATAAAGGTGGATATACAGGTGGATAGAGCCGTAGTGATCGGGGTTTTCCGCCAGCACGGCTTCCATCGTGTCGATCGCCCTCCTGATATGGGGTTTTGGCGTGGTGAAGTCCCGCTCCCAATAGTCCCAGGGGCTGGTGTCCATCAGCGCTTCCGCATACATCGTCGCGATATCCTGATCCTTTGGATATTTGGCGTGCAGCGCAGCCATGGCATCGGCAAATTTCCGGTCGAGGTCGCCCCGGTCAGCGCCTGCATCCGCCTTGTAGCGCGTAGCCAGTGCGGCGATCAGGTCCTGTTCGCGCGCGTTGCCGTTTGCGGCCAGCGCCTTGGCTTTCTCAAGTGCGGCAACCGCACTTTTATTTGCGGCTGCGTCCATGGGGGCATTGATATTGGGCCCATAGGCCAAAGCTTCGCCCCAATGGCAGATGGCGCAATCAGGGTCCGCTTCCTGCGCCTTTTTAAAGGCACGGATCGCCTCCCAATGGTTAAACCCATACAGAAGGGCAAAACCCTGCCGGAAATAGGCACGGGCCAGCGCAACCTCGCTCGAAATCGGGAAATCGCGCGCGTCAAGGCCACTGAGAAGCGGTACATCATCTGCAGGCATCGTCTCATCCGCATGGGCGGCGCGGGATATCAGGTGGGCGATATCCGGGCGGAACAACGAGCCACGGTTGGTGCCGACCGGGCCACAGAGATTGCGGCGAATTTCACCGGGATTAAAGGCATATGAGACTTGATCAAGGGCTTTTTCCGGCGCAGGCACAAGGGTATGCACACCAACCACAGCGGCCAGAAACACCACAGGTGTAACAATAGATTTCATCATGACAGATCCTGTCGTTAAGCACGCATATCGCGCAACGTATGCTGTACTCGAAAGTGGCGGCGGGGCGCTTAGTTTAGCAGATACCCGTGAAAGAGCCATAGTTTTTACGCACGCGATCATACACTTGGCCCGGCGTCACTTCCGTGGCATGCTTGGCCCTCAGCAACATGGGAGGGACGCATGGCATCCAACGGCGCGGGCTTACTCAATGTAGCGATCATCGGCGCAGGGCCTGCGGGCTACTATGCCGCCGAAGCGCTCACAACTGGCGAGCACGCGGTACATGTTGATATTATCGACCGTCTGCCAACACCCTTTGGGCTCATCCGCGCGGGCGTGGCCCCTGACCACCAGTCGATCAAAAATGTCTCCCGTCGCTATGAAGCAACCAATACGCGCGAAAACGTGCGCTTTGTTGGCAACCTCGCGCTGGGCCGCGATATCACGCTGGCGGAACTGAAGGACCTCTATGACGCGGTCGTGCTGGCCACGGGCGCGGGCAAGGACCGGCCGCTTGGCATTGAGGGCGAAGACCTTGCGGGTGTTATCGGCTCCGCCGCCTTTGTTGGCTGGTATAACGCCCATCCCGACTTCAAGGACCTGAACCCTGATTTGCGCGTCGCCTCCGTCGCTGTCATCGGCAACGGCAATGTGGCGATTGATGTTGCCCGCGTACTGGCCAAAACCGCGTCAGAAATGGCGAGCTCCGACCTCGCCGACCACGCGGCAAACAACATCCATGGCTCGCCGATCCGCGATATTCACATTCTGGGTCGCCGCGGCCCGCTGGAGGCCAGCTTCACCCCCAAGGAGTTGGGGGAGTTGAACCAGCTTGAAAATTGTGTGGCACTGGTGGACCCGGCGCAGCTACCGGACGCGAGCACTGATGAAAAGCTTTCAGGCGCGCCCAAGAAAAACATGGCCGCCTTGCGGATCATGGCAGCCAACAAGCCGGATTCGAAGCCCGTTCGCCTGCATGTGCAATTCTACCGCCGCCCCATGGCGATCATGGGCGAAAAATGTGTCTGTGGTATCCGGCTTGAAGAAACCCGCGTCGAGGACGGTACATGCATTGGCACGGGGGTGACTGAAGTCTTGCCCGCCGGCCTTGTGGTGCCCTGCATCGGCTACCGCACCAGCCCGATCAGGGATGTGCCTTATAGCGAACGCTATGGCCACTTCGAGAATGAGGACGGCCTAATCTCGGACGGCCTGTACTGTGTCGGCTGGGCAAGGCGCGGCCCCACCGGCACCATAGGCACCAACAAGCCCGACGGGGTCGAAGTCGCCAATAAAATCCTCTCGGAAGTCAGCCCATCCGGCAAGGAGGGCCGTGACGGCCTTGACCGCATCGTACGTGAACGCGACTTGCATATTGTCACCTTCCAGAGCTGGAAGAAGATCGAGGCAATGGAGACATCCAGCGCGCGGGACGGCGCCCCGCGTAAAAAGCTCGTCGATGTCGGCGAAATGGTCCGCATCGCAGAAAGCTGACAGCGAATTGAAGTGTAGGCATACAGGCCGCCCCGGACATACCCCGGCATGCCCACCCCCGCGCCCTCCGACTAAGTGGTTTGCCACAGCATCAAGGCTTCTTCCGCGATTATTTCGGGATATTCCTCCGGGAAAAACAGTTTCGCCCCCGGCACGTCGCGTACACCTTTTGAGTTGCGCAGGATGTCATGCAGATACCCCGGGCTATCGCTGGAGAAAATGGTATCGGCGGAGCCCCAAACGATGCGGACCGGCATATCCAGCCGGCGCAAATGCTGCTCGATACCGGCGAGCGGATTTGGCGTAAGACCCAATGTATAGGCGTTTGTCAGCGCCTTGCGGCGGGCTGAGCTGACAAGTGGCCCCAGATATAACTCCAGCGCGTCATTGCTGGGGTGGCCCGGTTTGCTGTAACAAAGCCCGGCAAGCCCTTCTGGAGAGCGCGCAAGTTCCAGGTTTTCATACCAGGGCACCAACCATTCATCCGGGAAAGTGCCCTTGCGCGCCAGTTCTATCACCGGCTCCAGCGCAGGCGGCGGGCTGTCGGGTTCCACATCGCAATTCGTCAGTAATACTGTCCGCACGCGGGTCGGATATTTCACCATGAAAAGCTGTGCAACAGCACCCCCGCTATCGTTCGCGACAAGGTCAACGCTCTCCACCCCCAGCCGGTCCAGAAAGGCAGCCAGCATTTGCACCTGATCGGCCGGGGCTACACCCTGCCCTTCTGCAACTTCCGTGAAGCCAAGACCAAGGGAATCCGGTGCCAGACAGCGGCGACGCCCGCTGAGCCTTGCGATGGCACCGCGCCATTGATAGCTGCTAAGTGGGAACCCGTGCAGAAACAAGGCGACCGGCCCACCACCCTCGTCGATATAGGCAACCTGCCCCACGTCAAGTGGCAAATATTTGCGCTTGCGCGCCCACGCTGCCGCTGTGGTTTCGCCGGCCTGTGTGGCAACGCCGGGGGTAAACATCCCCGCCACCGCCATCACCCCCAGCGTGCTGCCACTTAATGCTATAAATTGCCTGCGCTTCATGTCGTGATCTCCTTGTGCATTTGGCCAGCCATCCAGCCTTGAGCGGAAAATGCGCCACCCGTGTCAGCCAATCAATGACCTCGGAGGTCATGGTCTTTTGCTGTTTTGCCCGTAGTATCATTGCCAATGTTCGCGGTTTGAAAACCGAACCAGAAAAGGACGACCCGTCATGACCCCCTACACCGAAGCCGGAAAGCTGTTGAAAGACTGGCGCATGGCACGACGACTGAGCCAGATGGAACTGGCCTTCGATGCCAATGTTTCGACCCGCCATTTGAGCTGTGTGGAAACCGGGAAAGCCCAACCGGGTCGCACCCTGCTCTCCCGGCTGTCGGATGCGCTGGATATCCCACTGAGGGAAAGGAACACCCTCTTGGTGGCCGCGGGCTATGCACCCGGCTACAGCCGGATTGATCTCAGCGACGCCGAAATTGCCCCGGTACGAACGGCGATTGAATGTATTTTGAAACAGCAGGAGCCCTATCCCGCCTTTGTCATCAACCGCTACTGGGATGCGCTGATGGTTAATGAAGCGGCCGGACGCTTGTTTGCAGCGCTGCGTGGAGGCGGCGCGAAGCACGGCAATATCCTGCGGCAGGTCTTCGACCCTGAGGACATGAGACCCCACATCGCGAACTGGGAAGACGTGGCAGGTGACCTTATCCGCCACCTGCACAGCGATATCGCCGCAAGCCCCGCAGACGGTCAGGCACAGGCGCTTCTGGCGGAAATACTGGCGTACCCTGATGTGCCTGATGCGTGGCACAAGCGTCAGCCAGATTTGGCGCCCCTACCTCTCCTGACCACGCATTTTCATCATCCGCGCGGCATGCTTGCTTTCTTCTCGACAATCACCACGTTCGGCACTCCGCGTGATATCACGCTTGCCGAAATCAGGATCGAATGCCTTTATCCCGCTGATAATCATACGGCTGAATTTTGCGCCGGGCTTGCGCCCTAGGGCTATTTCCCTTTGATACGCTTTAAGATACCGCTGAAGGTCAGGATTGTGGTGTCGCCGGTGAATATGGTCCCGCGCACGAACAGCAGCGAGCGGGTGGCGCGCACGACCTCGCCTGTTGCTTCAATCAACGCGTCTTTTGGGCCGGCTGAGATAAATTCCGCGTTGAAGCCTGCGGTGACCGCCATGCCGTCCTCAAGTTTGCGCCGGGCAATGGCAAACATGGCAAAATCGGCAAAGGTCATCAGAAGGCCACCATGCAGCATGCCGTGGCCGTTGCAGTGTTTGCGCTCGGAAATGAAGGCGCACTTGATGTCCTCGCCTTCTTCATTGAAATAAAACGGCGCGATCATATCCTCAAACGGGTCTTCGCCGCCCCATGTCCGGTACCCACGGGCTGTCAGGTCTTCGGTCGTAAGCGCCACGCGCTATCCCCCTTAAAATCAATCAATCTCAATAATGGTGCCTTCAATGCCACGAAGGCCACGCTCATCTGCAATATAGTAGGCAATCAGGATTTGACCACTCGGCAGTATCGTCGCCGACGGATACCCGGTGTCGCGACTTAGGCTGTCGTCCCGGATGACAAACTCTTCCGTGTCCGCAATGTCCTGCCCCTCAGCCACCACACGCGCCCGCACACCCATCGGGTCATGGCGGTAACCATACACCAGCAACAGCCTGCCGTCCGGCAAGTTGAGCGGATCATATGGATGGCCCTTCACGTTCACGGTTTCAGCCGGACCAAAATTGCGGCCTTCGTCGGAAGACGCGGCAATCACCAGCCGGTCGTCGTTATGCCCGGTGCGGTGAAACGCCGTGACCTTGCCCGCAGGCCACGCGGCAAGCGCGGGTTCCACCAATGTAACGTCAGCCATAGCGATCATGGTGTCGGGCACCGACCAACTGACACCATCGTCCCGGCTTTCAAAAAAGCGGATAACCGGCAGGTCCTGCCCCTTCACATTTCCGGCATACCCTGCAATCAGCAGGGAGCCGTCACTGCGTTCGATCATCCGCCCCCGGACAGGCGCGCTTTGCGGACGGTATTTCATTGTACGGGGGCCGCTCGTGGGTTCGTCAGGCAACAGGATATGATCCGACCAGCTCTGCCCTTCATCCTCGCTGTAGCGCACATAACTGGCCCAATAGATATATCCCGCGCCCAGATGCTCCTTGGTGACAGGGGCAAAGCCCTGGTCCTTGAGCTTGTCTGCGATTTCGTTTGTTACCGGGTACCACAGGAAACCATATTGCAGCAGTCGGCCCGTGGAGGTGAGGAACAGGTTGGCGTCCTGATCCCCCGCTTCGGCGTAGGTTGGCAGGCCGCGCGCGCCCACGCGTTCCTGCAACCCGCCGTCAAAACGCAGCATCGCGATGTGGGAGCGAAAGTGCCAATGGTCGACACTGTCGCGCTCCACCTCCGCCGCCTCGCCCAGCATCCAGCGGTGGTCGGGCGCCCGGCGAAAGGCCAGCAACACGTCACCCGACGGCAGTGCAAGCACATTGGGGAACGCTGAATAAAATCGTTCATCCCGGTAAAGGGTCTGGTGGCGGATAATACGAAGTCCCATAAGTGCCCCTAGAAGCTGCTGTCGCCGTCCAGCATACGCCCAATGCCGCCAAGGACGGAACCCTCGCCTTTATCCTTGCCGCCATATTGCGGTGCCGCCGCCAGCACCCGCCCGGCAAGACGGCTGAACGGCAGGCTTTGCAGCCACACCTTGCCCGGCCCCTGAAGGCGCGCGAAAAACACGCCTTCGCCGCCAAATATCATGGATTTAATACCACCCACGCGTTCTATATCCATGTCCACGTCGGCGGTCATCGCCGCCACACAGCCCGTGTCCACATGCAGCACTTCACCGGGCTTCAGCTCTTTTTCAACCAGGGTACCGCCCACATGCACAAAGGCCCAGCCGTCGCCGTCAAGACGCTGCATGATAAAACCTTCACCGCCGAACAGCCCGGTCATGATTTTTTTCTGCAAATGGACGCCAATCTGCACACCCCGCGCCGCCGCCAGAAAACTGTCTTTCTGGCAGATAATGCGCCCGCCATAGTCCGACAGTTTGAAAGCAAGGATATTGCCGGGATAGGGTGCGGCGAAGGCCACACGCGCCTTGCCCGCGCCTTCGTGGGTGAAAACCGTGGTAAACAGGCTTTCTCCGGTAATCAGGCGCTTGCCCGCACCGAGAAGCTTGTCCATAAAACCGGCCTGTTGGCCCGCCCCGTCGCCAAAAACAGCGTTCATCGTAATATCGGAAGACTTGAACATCATGGTGCCCGCTTCAGCGACGGCGGATTCGCCTGGGTCCAGTTCAACCTCGACAAATTGCATCTCCGCGCCCTTGATCTCAAAATCGACATCATCTGCAATAGAATTGCTGCGGGTGTGGCGTGAAATTGGAACATGTGGAACGTGGCTGGGCATTGGCTTCCCCTTGTTTGATTTGTTTCTCTCGCTGCACGCAGGTGTTTAAGAATATCGGCATCTCCTCTTGACGGAGAAGCCTGTGCATCGCACCTTCTCTTAATGAAGGCATGTTGCCAACTCTTTTCAAGGTTTGGAGAAAATCGCCATGAAAGGCGTTTGGGTTATTATCAAATCCATTTTTAAGTTCATTCAGGGGCTGGGCACCACCGCGCTCGGGCTTCTTGTTATCCTCTTTTTGTTCGGCGTCTATATGGCCAGCAACCGCGACACGCGCCCAGTAGTGCCGAACGGCGCCGTGATGGTGCTGTGGCCCAACGGCATGATTGTCGAGCAAGCGGAATACCCGGACCCACTGGCGGAGGTGTTCACCGAGTTCAACAGCGTACCGCCGCAGACCAGTGTGCATGATATCCTGCGCTCGCTTGAACGGGCAAAACACGACAACCGCATCAAGGCTGTCGCGGTCCTTACAGACAATATGTTCGGTGCGGCGCCAAGCCATTTGCATGCTATTGCCGATGCCATTCGCGATTTCAGGGAAAGCGGCAAGAAGGTATACGCAATTTCAAGCGCTTACAGCCAGGGCACCTATATGATCGCGGCACAAGCCGACAAGGTCTATATGAACCCGCTCGGCAGCGTGATGCTGACCGGTTTTGGTTCCTACCCGACCTATTTCAAGGACATGCTCGACAAGATCGAAGCCAATGTGAATGTGTTCCGGGTCGGCACCTACAAGGCCGCCGTTGAGCCATTCATTCGCAACGACATGTCACCGGCGGCGAAGGAAGCCAACATGGCCTTCCTCACCAGCCTGTGGGACCAGTACGAGACATCTGTCGTTGAGGCACGGGGGCTTGAGCCAGGGGCGCTGACAGCCGCCATGAACACGGTGAACGCGGACCTGCGTGCGGTGAACGGCGATTTCGCCCAGCTTGCGGTCAACAATGGCCTCATCGACGAACTGGCGCCGCGCGCAGACTGGCGCCACGCCCTGATGGAAGAATATGGCGCCACGCCGGACGGCACCAGCTTCAACCAGATTCATTTCCAGGCTTACCTGGCGGCCACCGATGGCCCCAACCGCAGCCAAAACCAGATTGCGGTCATCACTGCGCAGGGTGAGATTGTGATGGGTGAAGGCCCGATCACCGTAACCGCTGCCGAAACAGTGGTGGGCTACATCCGCGACGCGCGCAACAACCCCAATACCTCGGCAATTGTGCTCCGGGTGGACAGCCCCGGCGGCTCCGCCTTCGCGTCCGAGCTGATCCGTCAGGAACTGGTCGCCGCGCAAAACGACGGCCTCAAAGTCATTGCCTCCTTTGGCCCCGTGGCGGCTTCGGGCGGGTACTGGATATCGGCCACCGCAGATGAAATCTGGGCTGCGCCAAGCACCATCACCGGCTCCATCGGTATCTTTGGAATTGTGCCTACGTTTGAACGCACGCTCGACAAGGTTGGTATTCATACCGACGGGGTCGGTACGTCGCCGCTGGCGGGCGCGTTTAACATCACCCGGCCGATGAGCGACACCGCCAAGGACATCATCCAGCAATCGATCGAGGCAGGCTACCGCCAGTTCCTCACCCTTGTGGCACAGGGCCGCAACATGTCGGTCGAGGATGTGGACAAGGTGGCGCAGGGCCGTGTGTGGGTCGGCTCCAAGGCACATGAACTTGGGCTTGTGGACAACCTGGGTGATTTTGGCGACGCGGTCAAAGCGGCAGCGGCAGCGGCAGGCGTTGACGATTACAACCTTGTCTTCTACCGCGATCAGCCGGACCGGTTTGACCAGATGCTGGCAAGCCTGTTGAATTCCTCGCTGGGGGACAATTTCAAGGGTTTGTCTGGCAACCATATGTCACCGCTGATGAAAACCGCGATGGAAATGAAGACCGAGGCTGAAAAGCTGTTCCGTTTCAATGACCCGGATGCGCGGTATATTGTGTGCTTTGTCTGTAAGGTCAGGGATTGATGTCTGACGACCCAATCAGCAAAAGCGACGAAGAATGGCGCAGTGAACTGACGCCGGAACAATATCAGGTGTGCCGCTGCGGCGGCACCGAAGCGCCTTTTTCCGGCAAATACTGGAACACCAAGACACGCGGCACCTATCTGTGCGCCGCGTGCAAGGCACCGCTTTTTTCCAGCGAGACCAAGTACGACAGCGGCTCAGGCTGGCCCAGCTTCTATGCCGCTGTTGACGACGACGCGGTATCGGAAAAAACAGATACCACACATGGCATGGTGCGCACGGAAATCCTGTGCGCACGGTGTGAAAGCCACCTTGGGCATGTGTTCCCCGATGGCCCGCCGCCGACCGGCCTCAGGTACTGCACCAACTCCGCCTCACTTGAGCTGGAGCCAGACGACTGATCTGTGCGGCCCTGGCGTATTCTGGCCGGCTCCAGATCAATGTTTCATAAAACGCAACGCGGCCTTCGGAAATGCCCACCTACTGTTTCACGATATAGCCCATACATTTTCTTCAACAGCAGCGCACAGCGCCAAGGCTTAAGAGAAGGAATGTATGATGACCATGAACAACAAATCCCACCTGACCGTCCTGCGCGTTGATGCAAGCGCGCGCAAAAGCGGCTCTATCACCCGTGACTTTACCAACCGGTTCATTGAGACACTCAGCGCTGACCGTGATGTGGCCGTATTGAACCACGATGTGGCCGAGGGCTTGCCCTTCATTACAGAGGATTG
This sequence comes from Kordiimonas aestuarii, assembly GCF_025574465.1. Classification (GTDB taxonomy): domain Bacteria; phylum Pseudomonadota; class Alphaproteobacteria; order Sphingomonadales; family Kordiimonadaceae; genus Kordiimonas; species Kordiimonas aestuarii. Next base: position 271,223 of record NZ_JAOBPP010000019.1, on the reverse strand, counting down.
GGTTGGTGCCAATTTCACCCCCGCGGATGCCCGTACTGAAGAACAAAGGCAGCACTTGGCCATATCTGACAAGCTGATCGAGGATATCAAGGCCTCAGACGTGCTGGCCATTGGTGTGCCGGTCTATAATTTCAGCGTGCCGGCCACTCTCAAGGCCTGGATCGATATGATCGCCCGGGCTGGTGTTACCTTCAAATATACCGAGAACGGACCCGTGGGTTTGCTGACGGGTAAGAAAGCCGTGCTTTTTGTCGCCTCCGGCGGCACGCCTGTGGGAGCCGCATATGACTATGCTACCACCTACATGCGCCATGTTCTGGGGTTTGTAGGCATCACCGATGTCACAATTGTCGCGGCGGATAAAACAGCCGTGGACGCGGAAGCCAGCCTGAAGGCGGCGGAAGAACAGCTCGAAGGCGCTGTCACTGAATTCAGGCAGGCGGCATGAGTAGCAACTAACCACCGCTTGTAACGGGAAACGCACCGCATCCTCGCGCGGTGCGTTTTCTTTATGACGTTTTTCTCTATGACGTTGGCTAGAGGTCACGCAGGCCCATGAGCACGGCACCAAAGATCGCCATCGACATGATGGCGAAATAACTGACCCAGATAAACCCCGCCTTGATAAAGGCGCGAATAAAACCCTGCTCCTGCCCCACCTTCAGCGCGATAATCAGGTAAATCGACGTACCCCACCAGAAAACGCCCAGCCCCATATCGCCCCCGAAGCGCGGCACGACGATAATCAACGCTGTCATCAGCAAAAACAGGAAGCTGTGAAAGTGCAGGGAGAAAACCAGTTGATGCAATAACAGTCGATCTTTCTTCCAATGAAACAGCCTCAGAATAAGGGCAAACACGGGCACCAGTACAAAAAGCGCACGCGGCAGCCATTCGTTGAACAATTTGTTCATCTGCTCAGGCTGCCTCAGCGCGCGCGCCGCCCCCTTGACCACATCTTTCAGAAATTCATCCGTATCCGGGTCGTTCAGGACTTTATCAATATCTTCCTGCCTCAGCCCTTCATGTTCCCCCCCGTCATTGTCGACAAACATATCGACATCGACATCATAAGGAAAATCAGTGTCAGCATCATCAAGGGTTTTCACCTTCAGCGCTTCAGGGTCATCGACCATTTTTTCAAGCGCCTTGCGTGCCTCCTCAGGCATCTCGTCGCCGCGTTTCCCAAGCGCCTTTTCCAGGCTTTCGCGCACCTTGTCGGCTTGAGCCTCGGCCTTTTCCTCCTCTTCATCGTCCCTGAGGTCATCCCTGATCGCTTGCTGGATTTCCGGGATCAACCCGGCGGCGGTTGTGTCGTTGTCACCGGCGGGCACCGGCACGGTGTCAGGCTCGGGCGGCAGCACAAGAGGCTCAAGCCCCTCGGCCTCAAGCCGGCGGTTCACGGCTTCCAGATTCTTCGTGGCTTCCTCTGTCGCAGCCTTGCGTTTTGCCTCAAGCTCCGCCGCCGTCACCTTTGGTCTGACGTCAATGTCGAGGATCAGTACATCGGCGATGGCCACGATGACAAAAAACATGATCGAGACGGTGATATAAAGCCTGAGCGGCGGCACAAATTGTGCCCGCCTGCCCATGGCAAAAGCGCGTGTCAGCCCGCCCGGCACCAGCACGAGCAGGAACAGCGTCTTGAACAGGCGGCTGTCGCTTGAGAACACATTGTCGAGAATTTCGCGCAACAGCGACCAGAAAGGCCGCTTGAAGTCATCATCACGCTGGCCGCATATATGGCAAAACGGGCCGGTGAGCGTGGCGCCGCAATTGTTGCAGTCCAGCCCGGCTTCCCTGACTTCCTGTGCCTTCAGTTCATGCTCGCCGCGCTTGCGGGTTTCGCGCCGAAGCCGCCGACGTTTAAGCTGAACGATCCATTTCCTTGCAAGTCTGCGCATCGCCTGCCCCCCTTAAAAGCCTTATAGCAAAGGGGGTTGGCATGCACCAGTGCGGATTAGCCGTTTGCACTTGCCAGTGCGCGGTCCCCCACGAAGGGGTTTGACTGGCGTTCCGCCCCGAAAGTGGACAAGGGGCCATGCCCCGGCACAAATGTCACGTCATCGCCAAGCGGCCACAGCTTGCTGGTGATGGCATTGATAAGGTCCGCATGATTACCCTTGGGAAAGTCCGTGCGCCCGATCGAGCCCTTGAACAGCACATCGCCCACAAAGGCCACCTTGTGCGTGGGTTCAAAAAACACCACATGGCCGGGGGTATGCCCCGGTGTGTGATACACCTGCATGGTGATGTTACCGATGGTGACCTCGTCACCGTCATTGAGCCATTCGTCCGGCTCCACGCACCTCAGGCCCGGCAGACCATATTGTGCTGCCTGTGCCTCGATGCCTTCAAGCCAGAAATTGTCATCCTTGTGCGGGCCGATCACCGGCAGGCCAAGTTTCTCGCGGATATCCTGCGCGCCGCCCGCATGGTCAAGGTGCCCGTGGGTCAGGAATATTTTCTTCAGCGTCACGCCCAGCTTTTTGGCCACGTCCAGAAGTTTGTCGGCCTCCCCGCCGGGGTCAACAAAAGCACCTTCCATAGTCTCATCGCACCAGATGATGCTGCAATTCTGGGAAAAGCCGGTAACCGGCACGATCTGGGCCTTAAGCATAAACACTCCTCAAACGCTGGGGCGACCATAACGGCAGACGACAATGCCTTCAAGCGCCCTCGCTATAGATAGGACGGAACGGGCGCAAATAAAGGCTTGTGCCCGGGACTCGGCTGATGCATAGGATTCTCAAGCAATAGTGGAGAGTATGATGCGTAAAATTCTAGCCCTGACCGCAATACTGAGCCTGCTTTCGGGCTGCGCGGTGGTTACCATACCCATCAAGGTCGCCGCCAAGACGGTTGAAACGGCCGTGGACGTGATCGACTGATCCCTGTTAGCATCCCCCGCAGCGTTAACACCTGAAAGCGCATTGAAACTTGCGCAAATTCGCGTTAGCATCAATATAGTTTAGACCTAAAATAAATATGCCAACGCCATCCGGCACAAGGGAAGCAGCATCATGGCAAAGGATAAAAGCAACACAGCCCCCGCCGCCCCGGCTACATCCGTTGATGTCGCGGGCGAGGACATCCACTGGAATCAGGACATCTCCTACGGGTCTTACCTGAAGCTGGATGATTTGCTGGCCTGCCAGGCACCCCTGTCGGACAAACACGACGAAATGCTGTTTGTCGTCATCCATCAGGCGTCCGAGTTGTGGATGAAATGCTGCATTCATGAGATCGGTGCGGCGATGGAACATGTGAAGGCCGACAACCTTGGCCCCGTGTTCAAGATGCTGTCCCGCGTGGCACGCATCCAGACCAACCTGAAGCAGTCGTGGGAAATCCTGTCCACCATGACACCGTCTGACTATGCCGCCTTTCGCGATGATCTGGGCCAAAGCTCCGGCTTCCAGAGCTTCCAGTACCGCGAGATTGAATATCGCCTTGGCAATAAGGCCGAACGCATGGCGGAGGCCCACAAGGCCAGCCCCGCGCGCTATGACCGGCTGCAAAAAGTACTGGATGAACCCAGCTTTTATGACCTTTGCCTGCAACTTCTGGCGCGGCGCGGCTTTGATATCCCCGCTGACGTGCTGGAGCGCGACTGGCGCAAACCCTATGTGGCAAACGACAAGGTCGAAGCCGCGTGGCTTGCCATCTATCGCGACACACAGAAATACTGGGATCTTTACGAGTTGGCCGAAAAGCTGGTTGACCTTGAACACCACTTCCACGCCTGGCGCTTTGCCCATATGAAAACGGTGGAACGCATCATCGGCTACAAGCGCGGCACCGGCGGCACCGGTGGGGTATCCTATCTTGTGAAAGCGCTGGACCTCCGCTTCTTCCCGGAACTCTGGACACTGCGCACAAGCCTATAGGGGACACGGCCATGACCCGTATTTACGACATTTCACAAACCATCCGCCCCGGCATCCCGGTATGGCCCGGGGACAGCAAGTTTACGCTTGACCGCACATGGCATATCGAGCCCGGCTGCCCGGTGAATGTTTCCCAAATGACCATGTCGACCCACACCGGCAGCCACGCCGATAGCCGCCTGCACTTTGACGAAAAAGGTGTCGATTGCGCGGAAACCAATCTGGATGCCTATATCGGCTCCGCAACACTGATTGACCTGTCTGACGAGGTGCCAGCAGGCACACTGGTGGGGCCACACCATCTGGAAAACGCCTTGCCCGCCACGGTGGAGCGTGTCTTGATCAAGCTGTTCAAGACTTTCCCGCATGACGGCTGGGACAGTAACTTCCCGGCCATCAGCGCCGATGCCATCCGCCTGCTCGCCACCCGCGGCTGCAAGCTGATCGGCCTTGATGTACCGTCGCTCGACCGGGAGGACAGCAAAACACTCGACGCGCACTTTGCCGTGGACAAGGCAGGCATGGCCATCCTTGAAGGTCTTGTTTTTGATGACGTACCTGTGGGCGACTATGAACTGATCGCCCTCCCGCTTAAAATAAAGGGGGCCGACGGCAGCCCTGTTCGCGCAGTTTTGAGGAGCCTTTCATGATCCCGACATCGCTTGAGTGGTGCCAAAATCAGGACAAAAACGACCCGCTGGGCGACAAACGTGCGGCGTTCGACCTGCCGGACGGTGTGATCTATATGGACGGCAACAGCCTTGGTCCCCTGCCAAAATCCGTAGCCCCGCGCCTTGAAAGCGTGGTCAAGCAGGAATGGCGCACCGATCTGATCAAAAGCTGGAACACGGCAGACTGGATTAACCTGCCCACGCGTGTTGGTGCCCGCATCGCGCCACTTATCGGCGCGAAGGCCGCTGAGGTGGTGATGGCTGACAGCACCAGCGTGAACCTGTTCAAGGTCGCCGCCGCCGCCTGCCGCTTCGCGCGCGAGGCATCCACAAAACGCACCAGGATCATTTCCGAACCCGGTAATTTCCCGACAGACCTCTATATGATGCAGGGCCTTGCCGATTTTCTGGGCGAGGACTATGAGTTGGTAACAGTGGAGCGCAGCGAGATCATCGACGCCGTTGATGATAAAACCGCCGTCGTCTTGCTCACGCATGTGCATTATGTCACCGCCGACATGTTCGACATGAAAGACATCACCGCCGCCGTTCAGGCCAAGGGCGCGATGATGGTGTGGGACCTCAGCCACTCAGCCGGTGCCGTGCCGGTTGACCTGAACGGCGCGAACGCGGATTTCGCCGTAGGCTGCGGTTACAAATACCTGAACGGTGGCCCCGGCGCGCCCGCCTTCCTTTATGTGGCGGAACGACACCTCGCCAGCGCGCGCCAGCCGCTTTCCGGCTGGTTTGGCCACAAAAGCCCGTTTGATTTCAAGGACGACTTTGAACCGGCGGCCGACATCCGCCGCATGCTGGTAGGCACCACCGGTGTGCTGGCCGCCAGCGCGCTTGAAGAAGCGCTCAAAGTATTCGAAGACGTTGACATGCGCGTCATCCGCCAGAAATCGCTGGCGCAGGCGGATCTTTTCATGGCGCTGGTGCGCGAGAAGCTGGTGGGCCATAACCTTGGCATCGTCACACCGGAGAAACACACAGGGCGCGGCAGCCACGTATCGCTATCGTTCGCGGAAGGCTATGCGGTGATGCAGGCGCTCATCGACCACGGCGTCATCGGTGATTTCCGCGCGCCAAATTATATGCGTTTTGGCTTCACACCGCTTTACCTCTCGTTCGAAGACGTTTACCGCGCCGTGGATATTCTCGCCGACATCCTCGACAAGGAAATCTGGCGCGACAGCAAATACCGCACCCGGTCGGATGTGACGTAGACCGGTTCTCAGCTTTTCAGGACCACCCTGCCCTTGGTGTCGCGGCGCCAGTGTGGCTGGCCGGAGGTTATCTCCATGCCGCCGACAAACCGCGCGCCCGGCATATGATCAAGCCAGTCTTCCTCGGTCATCAGGATACGTTCACCAAGGTCTGTGAGGCTCAGGGTCTTGTCGCGCCAGTTGTCGGCGTCTTTTTCCACACGCGCGGCACCGCCTTCAACCAGTCGTTCCAGTTCAAACCAATACATCAGGTCACCCAGATAGGGCAGCGGCTCATAGCGTAACATAAGCTGCCCGAACATCGCCCCGGCGGTGATCCGGTTCTTCTCGGCCAATATGCGTAGGCTCAGGGTTTCTGTCAGGCTCAGGCCGTGGCGGGTGGAGGGCAGTTCATCAAGGTGGCGGTCCAGCGCTTCGCGCATGGTAGGCACCGCTGGCGTGCCTGCCTTCACCAGGTCCGCCAGTGCCTTGGGGCTGTCGGCAGTCAGTGCCTGCCATACCTCGGTGCCGAGGGCCATTTGCTCGGTGCCGACCTCCGTGCGGGTTTCCCATACGCTTGCAAGGTCCTTGGGTCCAAGCTGGCCAAGGCCGGTGAAACGCGGCAGCACCGGGTAATCATGCACGCAGACAAGCTCCACCGGCGGCATGTCGCGGTAGTCGTGCAAATGCTTCAGGAGGTAGGCGAGAATAAGCTGGTCGAAATGGTCATGCTCGAACCACAGGATGATATCATCATACGCCGCCGCCTGCCGCAGCGCGTCATAGCGCGCCTGTTCCCTGGCCTTCACTTCGCCGACGGGCAGGTGGTAGGCGCCCGAGATGAAATTTGCGCGCTCGTCAATAAACTCGCCAAGCGGCAGGTCATGCACCGGACCCTGGCAAAAGGGGTCTGAAAAGTCCAGAAAGTCGCCTTCAAACCCCGCGTCCCTGAGCGCGACCTCAATATCACTGCCGCATCTGATATGAAGGGTATTTTTGCTATCAAGCGCCAAGATGGTCTGCTCCCGAGCGTTGTGTGAACTCAGCTCCAAGGTGCCTGAAAGACGTGGCGGCCTCAAGGCATATCGGCTTGATTTCCAAAAGAAAAAATAAGGGACGGTGGGAGGACCGCCCCTTTCGAGTGTGGGAAGAGGAAAGATAGAGAAACGCTTTAGCGATTCGCTGCAATCTTGTAGACAACCGGCAGGACAAGCTCACCCGCCGTCTGGCCTTCCGGCAGGTTTGGCAGCTTGCCAAGGCGGCCTGCCAGCAAAAGAGCTTCAGCATCCAGCGCTTCATGGCCGGAAGATTGTGCAATTTCCTGACGGGCAACGGTGCCGTCAGCATCAACTGTCAGGCGGACCTTCACGCGGCCCTCAACACCCCCTTCAACGAGGTCAGCCGGGTAGGAAACCGTGTTGGCGACGCGGCGGCGTACGCTGTCACGCCATTTCGCGACCGGGTCCTGTTTCGCGGCTTTTACGCCTTCGTCAGCAAGTCGGAAGCTCAGCGGTACTACAAAACTGTGGGTGTCGCCGGCGATATCAAGCGCTGGCAGACGGTCGAGGTCACGTGCCATACCAAGCGCGGCCTTGTCGAGCAGGTTGGAACCGGACGACTGAACAAGCGCGATGCCTGTTACTTCGCCGGTTTTGTTAACATCAACACGCAGTTTCGCGGTACCTTCGATACCAAGGTCCGCTGCGCGGGCCGGATAGCGGCTGACTTCGGCAAGCTTGGCACGGACCTGTTTGCCCCATACCGCTTCACCGGCAGTTTGCTCGTGAGCGGCTGCCGGGAAAGCGACAGCGGCAAGTGCGAGGGAAAGCGCTGCGGGTTTCAACACTGCGGATTTCAACACTGGGAAAGACATTTCGATAGCTCCTGAAACATAAATTCTGGCGCCTTCCGTGGCGCAGGCCCTTTATGCGCTCGCTCTGTTTCAGGATTATCGCAGCCATGTGAATTAAACACTATTCGGGCCGAGCTGATATGCGAAAAACGCATAGCTCAGACCCAAAATGCCGCCGCACGGAATTCGCACAAAACCCGCACAGGTTTCGCACAGAAATCCGCGTTTTCCGCACAGATATGTCTCGGATTCTTGAAAATGATATTGAGGGGGGAGAGTGGCTGGGGCGGGAGGATTCGAACCTCCGCATGTCGATACCAAAAACCGATGCCTTACCGCTTGGCGACGCCCCAACTGGGTTGTGGCGCGGTTTTAATCAAACTGCCCTTCCCTGTAAAGACCTTTTTTAAAGCTTTTTCGCAATTTTGCCGATGCAGGGCACGCGCCCCCCTGATACGGCCGGTCAGCTAGTCATCTCATCTGCCATAAACCACCATTCCGGCTTGGTTTTTTCCCCCCGCGTCTTTGCAGCTTCCGCCTCGGCCTTATTGTCAAAAAGGGCAAGACATGTGGCACCGCTGCCTGACATCCGCGCCAGTTTCACACCCGGAATGGCGATCAGGTAATCAAGCACGCCCTGAATGTCCGGGCACGCGCTGATCGCTGGCTGCTGCAGCGAATTTTGCGTGTCGTTTTGCAGGCCTTCCACCGTTTGCCAAGGCTTGCTGCCCCCCGCCATCGGGGCATCAAATGGTGTCGCCGCGTCCCGGAATGCATTAAAAACCGCCGGGGTCGACAGCTCCCTGTTCGGGTTCACGAGCAGCATGCCGGCGGTAAATCCAAGATCCACCGGCGTCAATTTTTCGCCAACCCCCTGAACATAAAGTGGTTTATTATAAAGGCATGCGGGGACATCGGCCCCAAGGGACAGCGCTATCGGCGCAAGCTTTTCAAGAGGCCAGTCCAGCCGCCAGAACCGGTTCAATGCCAACAGGGTTGCCGCCGCATCGGCCGAGCCACCGCCAATACCCGCTGCAACCGGCAGGTTTTTCTCAAGCGTTATGGTGGCCTTGGCCTTGATCCCGGCGGCATGGGCCAGCGCCGCCGCGGCCTTCATGACAAGATTGTCACCGCCAGCATCCAGCGCGCCGGAAAACGGCCCTACAAGTGAAAAACTCAAGCTTTCACCATGAGTTACCGTAATGGTGTCGCCATTGTTGGTGAAGACAAAAAGGCTCTCCAGCAAGTGAAGGCCGTCGTCCCGACGACCGGTAATATGCAGAAACAGATTAACCTTGGCCGGTGCGGTCACCCGTACGCTCTGCCCCTCCTGCCGCCTTTTCACGACAGGTCCGGCAGGCCCAGATCCAGCTTTTGCAGAAGCTCGGGCCGCTCCTTCTCACTCGGGTCGTTGTCGAGTGCGTGCCGCCACTGGAAGCGTGCCTCGATCTTACGCCCCACGCGCCAGTAGGCATCTCCCAGATGGTGGTTGATCGTTGGGTCGTTGGGCTCAAGCTTGACCGCTTTTTCAAGCTCAACCACGGCTTCTGAATAGTTGCCTGTCAGGTAATGCACCCAGCCAAGGCTATCGATGACAAAACCGTCGTCTGGCCGCTGCTCCACCGCCTGGCGGATCATATCTTTGGCGCGGTCGACGTTTTTACCACGGTCGATCCAGCTATAACCCAGATAGTTCAACACGCTGGCTTCGCCGGGATTTAGCCTGAGCGCAGTGATAAGGTCTGCCTCTGCCTTATCCCACTTGTCCAAGCGCTCATAACAGACACCCCGTGCAAAGAAAACAAACCAGTCCTGGGTGTTGGGTTGCCGTATCTGGTCAATCGCCTGCCCGTAGCGCACCGCGGCCTCGTCAAACAACTCTTTTTCCCGCAGCATGTCCGCGAGGGTCACAAGGAGGGTGTAATCAGCCGGGTTGTCACGCAGGCCAGCTCGCACCATGGTTTCCGCGGCGGCCATATCGCCGGCGGCGCGCAAGGCACCAATACGCTTGAGGTCCGCAAGTTCGCGCAAGGGGCTGAGCTGCGGCACAGCCGCATAAGCGCTGGCGGCAGCACCCGGCACGTTGAGTTTCTCAAGAAGCCCGCCAAGCATGATATAAGTCTCAGCCACCTCCGGCATCATGTAGGACGCCACACGCAGGTAAACCACCCCGGCCTGCGGGGACTGACCCTGAGCGAACTCGGTACCCAGGCCATAAAACACAGCTCCCGCCGCCCCGCGCGGGGTTGAGGTGTCCTGCGTCGGTTCATAGCCCGATGTAATGCGCATGCCCTCCCGCATCAGGAAGCCGTTTTTATTGAAGCGCTGGGTCTGTTCGCCGAGAAACGCGCGGGCGTCCGCCTTGTACCCGTTTCGGTAAAGCATATATGCGTACGCCACCAAAGGCTGGAATGAGGTGGGACGTTCCGCATTCGCCAGCTTCAGGAACGCGGCCTTGGCATCGTCAAATGCCCCAAGGTGATCAAGGATATAGGCGCGGTGTTCGTCACCGATACCGCTGAGACGCGGGTCGGACAAAAGCGGCTCAAGTGCCGCCATCGCATCCGCGCGGTTACCTTCGGCGGCGTAACTCCATGCCTCAAGAATTGGCGAGACCAGGAAACCAAAACCGGTATTTTTACTAGCCGCCAGCCGCGTGCGAACCCCGGACCAGTCCTGCCGTTTATAGGCCTCCAGCACATACATCATTTGAATGAGATCATCGTCCGGCGCATCTGGCTTTTGCAAAATGTCGACCGCGACACGAGCCGCGTCATCGGTACGGCCTGCATATAAAAGCTGGAAAAAGGCCCGATCAGCCACGAACTGGCTATCCGGGTCGGAATTCAGGGCGTCGAGATAATACCCGGCTGCCTTGGCATAATTGTCATCGTGGTGCGCGAGTGTGGCAGCGACAAAAGGCCCGTAGAAGCTGGAACTTTCGTCGTGCTCTTCAAATTCGCTGTATAAAGGGCTGTTGACAGGTGCAGCCACCTGACGCTCTGGCGCCTCAGCCACGCAGGCCGAGAGCGCCAAAGCCAGAAAAATAGGTGTGATAGGCTTCATTTTTGCCCTTTGGTTAACTCGCTACATATTCGGGTAGTTGGGGCCTCCACCGCCCTCTGGCACCACCCAATTGATATTCTGTGTAATATCCTTGATATCACAGGTTTTACAGTGAACACAGTTCTGCGCGTTGATCTGCAGCTTTTTGTCGCCGCTGTCGCCCTCGATGAACTCGTAAACACCGGCCGGGCAATAACGTTGCTCAGGCCCTGCATAATCCTTGAGGTTGACCTCAACCGGCACCGTCGCATTCTTGAGCGTCAGGTGGATCGGTTGATCTTCCTCATGGTTGGTATTAGAGAGAAAAACCGACGAAAGTTTGTCAAACGTGATCTTTCCGTCCGGTTTTGGATAATTGATCGGTTTGGCGTTCGCGGCTTTTTCCGTCGCTTCGTTATCCTTGTGGCCGTGCTTGAAGGTCCACGGCACAAGAAAGCCAAGGCCGATATTATTGAGCCACATATCAAGCCCGGAATATAGCGTGCCAAGGGTTACACCAAATTTGGACAATGCCGGACGTACGTTACGCACCTTGTGCAGGTCCTTGTAGATCCAGCTGTTTTTGAATGCTTCCGGATAGGATGTCAGCTCGACTTCACCCGCTGAGCCGCCGACAATCGCGTCAAACGCGGCTCCGGCCGCCAGCATGCCGGACTTCATGGCATTGTGGCTGCCTTTGATGCGCGGCACATTCACAAAGCCAGCGGCACAGCCTATCAGCGCACCACCCGGGAAACTGAGCTTCGGCACGGACTGCAAACCACCTTCATTGATCGCCCGCGCGCCATATGAGACACGACGGCCGCCCTCAAGAATTTCCTTGACCGCCGGGTGGTTCTTGAAACGCTGCATTTCATCAAATGGCGAGAGATACGGGTTCTTGTAATCAAGCGTGACCACAAAGCCGATAGCAATCTGATTGTTTTCCTGGTGATAGATAAAACCGCCACCGGCATCCTCCGTGAGCGGCCAGCCCTGGCTGTGGATCACGCGGCCCGGCTTGTGCTTGGCGGGGTCGATGTCCCAAAGCTCCTTGATTCCAATGCCGTAGGTCTGGTGCTGGCTGTCGGCGCGCAGGTCAAACTTCTTCTCTAGCCCTTTGGTCAGGGAACCGCGGCAACCTTCAGCAAACAGGGTGTATTTTGCATGCAGCTCCATACCCGGCTCGTAGCCCGCTTTATGGCTGCCGTCGCGCGCGACGCCCATGTCGCCTGTCGCTACCCCCCTTACACGGCCGTCTTCATGGTATAGCACCTCAGCCCCTGCGAAGCCCGGGTAAATCTCAACCCCCATGGCCTCAGCCTGTTCGGCCAACCAGCGCGTGAGGTTGCCAAGCGACAGGGTATACATACCCTTGTTCGACAACAAGGGTGGCAGCAGGAAGTGCGGGAATTCGGTTTTACTGGTCTCCGACAGGATCCAGTGGTGGTTTTCCGTCACCGGCGTGCTCATCGGCGCGCCTTTTTCCTGCCAGTCAGGGATCAGTTCATTGAGCGCAATCGGGTCAACCACCGCGCCCGAGAGGATATGGGCACCGACCTCAGAGCCCTTCTCGATTACGCAGACCATGAGCTCCTGCTCTTTTTCCTGCGCCAATTGCATCAGCCGGATCGCGGCCGAAAGGCCAGCTGGGCCGCCGCCCACGATCACAACATCAAATTCCATGGATTCGCGTTCCATGCGCCGCTCCTTCAAACTTCCCAATTCCGATTTACCCCATCTGGCTTACCCAGTAAGGCGGGGTCTGTCGGAAACTGGACCGCAGACACCAGATTTCAAGTGTTTATGCCTGTGCGCGGGTAAAACGTCAAACAGTTGCGGGGCTTTATTTTTAGCGGTTCAGCTCAGATGCTTACTCGGAGGCCCGCGTGCCGCGACGTCACCCCCGCACTCAAAACACATCAAAAATTCAATGCAATTTTAAGGTCTGGCCTTGTATAGTGGCGCCATCAACTTGATTCATATGGCGACAATGCAAGACACACCTTTGGACCATAACGACCCCACCGCCCTGCTAGCCTGGCACATTGCCATGGGAGCGGACGAAGCCGTCTGGGACGAATGTGTCGATAAGTTCAGCGCCCCGGCCGCCGCATTGCAGCCAACGACCGGCCCCGCCCAGCCACAAAATACCCGCGTCGCGCAGCCGCCACAGCAACAACCAACGGGACCGCGCCGGGTTGAAGCCAAACCAGTGCAGGCCATCAGTGGCGCAGGACAAGCCGCAGCTGAAAGCATCGCCGCAGGCTGTAACAGCCTTGCGGAGCTGGAGGCCGCGCTGAAAGATTTTGATGGCGGCTTGCTGAAACGGTCCGCGAAAAACACGGTGTTCGCAGATGGCACCCGGGGCGCGCCGCTGATGATTGTTGGCGAAGCGCCCGGCGCGGACGAGGACCGCATGGGCAAACCTTTTGTTGGCGTCTCCGGCCAACTGCTTGACCGCATGCTTGCTGCGGCTGGCATGAGCCGAGAGAAAAACGTCTATATTTCCAATGTGGTGCCATGGCGGCCCTTGGGCAACCGCACGCCCGATCACGCCATCATTGCCATGTGCCTGCCGTTCATCAGGCGCCACATTGAACTGGCGGAACCCAAGGTTGTTTTGATGCTTGGCGGAGTCTCCGCCAAGGCGCTTCTTGGCACGGAAGACGGGATCACCCGGTTGCGTGGCCGGTGGAAGGAACTGGGTATCGGCAGTCAGAAAATTGCCGCATTGCCTGCGTATCACCCTGCCTATCTGCTGCGCCAGCCACACCTCAAGGGGCTTGCGTGGCGTGACCTGCTTGCAGTCAAAAGGAAGCTTCAGTCGTTATGAGTGTCAGAATCCTTCTGGTCAGTATCTGTTTCCTGTTTCTTGCCGTCAGCCCGGCCGCCCACGCCGCTCCGGCAGAGATCCCCACGGTTCTGAACAGCGAAGACATCAACCGCTACAGGCGCATCTTTGAGCTGCAGGAACAGGCAAAGTGGAATCAGGCTGACAAGATGATCATGCAGCTTGAGAACCCGGTCCTGATGGGCCATGTCTGGTTCCAGCGCTATATGCACCCGACCGGCTATCGCAGCAAATATACCGAACTTGCCGGGTGGTTGAAGGCCTATGCCGACCATCCAAACGCCTGGCGTGTCTATAGCCTGGCACGGCGCAGACAGGGCAAGGCCCATGCGCCAAGGCGCCCCAGCGACACCCGGTATCCTGGCGTTACCGGGCAAGCCGCTGATCCCAAGCCGCCGCTGCCCAGCCGCACCCGCGAGGAACGCAGTTCCGTGACAACCTTCATGGCCAATGTGCGGCGCTATGTGCGCGAAGGCGAACCCGAACGCGCCGAAAAACGCTATTGGGCAATGGTTGAGAGAGACTTGCTGGTGCCCTATGAAGAGGCCGAGGCTCTCGAACGCATTGCCTCCAGCTATTATTATAAATCGAACGATTTTAAAGCACTGGTGCTCTCGACCCACGCAGCGGAAATGGCGCGGGAGATTGTGCCGGAAGTCGACTGGATTGCCGGTCTCTCCAACTGGCGTACCGGCGACTATGCCAAGGCCTATGAGCATTTTAGCCATCTGGCCAACTCGGAACGGGCGGGCAGCTGGCTTTTGTCTGCAGGTCAGTTCTGGGCCGGACGTGCTGCCTACAGGCTCGGCGATGTCAGCCGGGGCGCAGAACACCTGAGGGCCGCCAGCAATTATGTCGAGACATTCTACGGTTTAATCGCGAGCCGCCAGCTTGGCATAAAACCCGATATTGACTGGTCGGTACCGGAACTCCGGCCCGACGCGCTTGAAAGGTTGCTGGACCATCCGGCCACCCACCGTGCCATTGCGCTGACCGAAATCGGACGCGATGACATTGCCGACGAAGAGCTTCGCCTTCTGTGGGGACGTGAAGGCACCACGGTGCAGGAAGACCTGCTCGCGCTGGGCGCACGCCTGAACCTGCCCAATATCCAGATACGTCTTGGCCGCGCGGGCGGTATCGGCAAACCAGCGTCAACCGCGGTGCGCTACCCCTTGCCTGACTGGGCACCAGCAGGTGGTTTTTCGGTGGACCGCGCGCTGATTTTTGCCATGGTCCGCAAGGAAAGTGACTTCCGCATCCGCGCCAAAAGCCGCGTGGGTGCTGGCGGCCTGATGCAGGTGATGCCCGCAACAGCAAGCTATATCAGCAAGAACCGCAAGCTGCTCAAGCGTAACCGCAACAGGCTGTTTGAACCTGAATTCAATATGGCACTGGGCCAGCAGTATATTGAATACCTGCTTGATATGGACTATGTGGAAGGCAACCTCTTTATGGCGCTCGCGGCCTACAATGGCGGCCCCGGCAGCCTGATGGGCTGGCACCAGGAGGTTATATACGGTGAAGACCCGCTGTTGTTCATCGAATCCATCGGCTTTTATGAAACCCGCAGCTACATCGAGCGCGTGATGGCCAACTTGTGGCTTTACCGGATGCGGCTGGGCCAGGAGACTCCCAGCCTCGACGCTATTGCCTCCGGCGCTTGGCCGACGCTTGAGCTCCTGGACACCGAGGACACGGCGCTTGCCCATCAGCGCGCGCTTACCCGCATCTATACAGGAACCGCCACCCGTGCCGATGATTGATGAAAGCCGCCCGTTTATCGCCGTGCGAATTGCGGTAATGACCGTTTCAGACACCCGTACAACTGACGATGACCGCTCGGGCGATACACTCGCGACCCGCATTGAAGACGCGGGCCACACGCTGGCAGACCGCGTGATTGTCCGCGACGAAAGCGACGCCATTACATCGCAGCTCTATACGTGGATAGATGACAAGACCATCGACATTATTATCTCCACAGGCGGTACAGGCATCACCGGCCGTGACATCACCCCGGAATGTTTTGAGGCGCTCTACACAAAGCATATCCCCGGGTTTGGCGAACTCTTTCGCATGCTCTCCTATGAGACCATCGGCACCAGCACGATCCAGAGCCGCGCCACCGCCGGCATTGCGGGCACCACGCTCATGTTTGCCCTGCCCGGCTCCACGGGCGCGGTGAAAGACGGCTGGGACAAAATCCTCAAAACCCAGCTCGACAATCGCTATCGCCCCTGCAATTTCATTGAATTGATGCCGCGTTTTGGCGAGCGATAGTGTTTCCCCGTAGAAATCAGCGCCATTGACGCCTTGGCGTTTTCTGCATTAGATACTGTTTCATTAACAATATATTGCGCCGGGGGGAGACGATTATATGCGTACTATTTCTCGCATTATCACAACAGCAATCGTAGTAGGCGTGACCAGCGCAACATGGGCAGACGATACAAATCCCGGCACAGTGTTGCCTGCGTTCGAAGAAGCCTTCAGGCAAAGCCAATGCCAAGCATACAGGTCGGTAGAAAATGTGCTGAAAGTTCGGTTCACAGACCTTGGCTCACGGTTAGGCGCCAAACGCATCCGGCGCAAGATGAAGGCGCTCACACCAACAGAGCTGGATGCACATATCTGGCCGCTACTGCAAATCGGCCAGTTTTATGTCTGCACTGATGCGGAGAAACTTGCACTGCAGCACTATGACACACTCCTGGATACCCTTGATACCCTCCCCGAACAACAAAATGACCTGATTAGGGGGCCGCTCCATCTTTGGGCGGGGCAAGCTGCATATTTGCGTAGCAAAGAAAAACAGGCCACCATGTTTTTGGGTAAGGCTCTCGAGAGCTGCCGTCTGGTCAAAGTACCCGACAGTGCAGTCATCTGTGAAGCCAGCGCGGCGGTGCAACTGGCGCAATTGTAGATCGCAAATGAAAAGTATACCGCGGCCCATACCTCACTGGCGCATGCTGCAGCCTTGAAGCCGGAACAGGGGCCACTTCAAAGTGCCCTCACTAAAATGGCCCATGCTTTGTCCGTTCAGGCATACGAAATGCAGGGAAACACCGAAGCTTCGACGACACGGCTCAAGGCCTTGGCTTCCCACGTGCCCCCACTGGAAAAGGCAGAATATCTACCGGTTTACAAAGCTATGCCAATATGCCAGCGAGCGCTATGGCCTGCCTTAGGCGAAAACAGGGACATGTTCACTTTTGAGTTCACAATTGACGCAAACGGATATGTGAAAAATATTCAAACCGTGTTTTCGGATGGCCACAAAAAGCTAGAACAGCAGGCAATCGAGGCGCTGGGTCAATTCCGGTATACACCCCAAATGAAGGACGGCGTTTTTACTGAAACCAAAGGCACCACTTATACCTTCACATTCAACGACTTCTACAAGCAGAAGGAGGAGGACCGTTGGGGCCATGTGGTTCAAAATCGGTTGCGATATAACTACAACTGACCTAACGGGCTCCAATGGGGAAGCGCGACCACCTACCGCCCCACCAATTTATCCTTTTCTCAGATGGCTGCCTCGCCTAGGTTGTTGAGAAAGTTTCAAAACAACATGAACGATGATTTTATTGGCCTTCTGATGGATAGCAGCAACGTCTTAAGGCATCGTTTAAATGGTGATCGGCCCGTCTGGCGCTGGCTTTAAAGGCCTTTACTATATGGGGGAAACTTTATGAATATATTTGGTATTTCAGCGCTATCGGCTGTCTTGCTCATGACACCGGCAGCACACGGGTTCTCAGCCCCAGATAACCGCGCCAAATTCAGGGAAACATATCAGGCATATGAGGCGGCTATCGCGGATGGAGAACGCTCCGACGCCCGTAAGCACGCAAAGCTAGCCTACGAGCTTGGTAAAACCATTTTCGGTGTCCAAAACAAAAACACTGCAGCACTGGCCTTGAACTATGGTCGTTTGCTGGGCGGGGACGAAGCGGAGAGAGTGCTTCTTGAGGCGCTAAAGCTTCATGAGGACTTATACGGCAATGATGCCTTTGAACTCTTGGACCCCCTGATGGATATCGCTGCAGCGCACACCGGATATGGGCGGTTGGGCAAGGCCCGCCGCTATTATTCCCGCGCACTGAATATCGCGACAAAGCACAAGGGCAAGAACAACCGAGTTGTCGGTATCATCAATATGGAAATTGGCCAGGTTGCGCTTTCCGAGGCACAATCAAAGGAGGCTATTCGCTACCTAAAACACGCTGAGAAAATTTTTGAAACTCTGGAAGGCGAAGATGCCGAAATCCGGCTCGCCCAAACACGCTTCTGGATCGGCAAATATCGCTTGTCAGACAATAGCGAAGAGGCGGCAATCAGATCGCTTCTATCCTCACTGGAGACATTCGCCCGTGTTGCGCCAGATTCACCCATGACGCTGACCAACCACGCTTTTCTTGTGGAGGCCTATGAACGGCAGGGGAAACAAGAGCTGGCCACAAAACATTGCAGGGCAATCGGCGCAGCGAAACCGCTAGACCCGGATCAGGACTACAAACCGGTATTCAAGAAACATCCAAACTATCCACCAAAAGCCGGCGAGGGTTTTGTGATCTTGGCCATGACAGTTGATGAAAATGGATTTGTGCATGATCCCTACCTCGTGGAACACGAAGGCAGCGAAAGACTTGTACGTGCCGCACTTGATGTTGTGACCAGCTATCGCTATGCGCCACGTTTCGAAAATGGCAAGCCCGTGGCGACGAAAGATGTGAAACATCGCTTCACCTTCAGCTACGCAGACTAACCTCGAATAGGTTAAATTGTCCTTTCCTCAGCCAATTGCCTCACCTAGGCTAGCCCCAAGTATAAAATACTCTGGGGAGAGGACGTGATATTGTCCAAATGTAAGTATTGGCTGGCCGTGTCGTTGCTGGCCTTCAGTTCACCCGCCCTCGCGCAAGCTGACAGTGCATCTGATCGCGGCGGTTTCATCGGCTTTCTGGTCGATATCATCAACGGGCTGGACAGCATTGTCTTTATGTCGGTCGACATGTTCGGCGCCGATATCAAACCAATCGTGATCTGGATGGGCGCGCCCATGGTGCTGCTGACCCTCTATTTCGGCTTTGTGAACCTCACGAGCTTTGGCCGGGCGTGGCGGGTGGCGCGCGGCGATTATCATGACCCCGAAGCGGATGGGGAAGTTACCCAGTTTCAGGCTTTGTCCACAGCGCTTTCGGGCACGGTCGGGCTTGGCAATATCGCAGGGGTGGCCGCTGCGATCTCCATCGGCGGGCCGGGTGCAACTTTCTGGATGATCATCATCGGCCTTTGCGCCATGTCGCTCAAGTTCGCGGAATGCACATTGGGGGTAAAGTACCGTGTGGTCCATAACGACGGCACGGTTTCAGGCGGGCCAATGTATTATCTGAAAAACGGGTTGGCCAAGCGCGGCTGGCGGCGTACGGGCCTGATCCTCGGCTGGTCATACGCGCTGCTGGCCCTGCCCGCGCTGTTGCAGGTGGCGAGTGTCAACCAGATCTATGAAGCCATCACGGTAGTAACCCATGCGGACAGCACGCTCTATCAATGGATTTTCGGCGTGATGCTGGCAGCGTTGACCGCGGTGGTGATCATGGGCGGTATTCGCTCCATCGCGAGCGTGACAGCCAAGCTCGTGCCGCTCATGGCCCTTATCTATATTTCCGCAGCGCTGGTGATCATCCTCGGCCACATTGATCAGTTGCCAGCCGCTTTTGCCACCATCATCGCGGGAGCCATGAACCCGGAAGGCATTGCCGGCGGCATGCTGGGCGTCATCGTGATCGGCATGCAACGCGCGGTTTATTCCACCGAAGCCGGCCTTGGCTCCGCCACCATGGCGCACGCCGCCGCCAAAACCAATGAGCCGATGTCAGAGGGCATGGTTGCGCTGATGGAACCCTTCATCGATACCGTGGTTATCTGCACCATGACGGCGCTCGTTATCGTCATCACGGGGGTGTACCAGGGGTCTGAAGGTGTTGAGGGCGTTACGCTGACTGCTTCGGCATTCGGCAGCGTCATCAGTTGGTTCCCTTGGGTGCTCGCTGTCGCCGCCTTCATGTTCGGTTTTTCAACCATCATCAGTTGGGGCTATTACTCGGGCAAGATATGGGAATTCATCTTTGGCGGCAGCAAATCGTCGATGACCACCTATAAAATTGTCTATTGCACGGCAATTATCCCCGGCGCGGTGTTGACCCTCAATGAGGTCTACACCCTCATGAGCAGCCTCTTTTTCCTGATGGCGATCCCGAATATTATCGGTATCTACCTAATGGCACCTGAACTGAAAAGTGACCTTAAAAGCTATCTGTTCCGTCTTCGCACAGGCCAGGTAACCCAAAGAAATCGAGCATAAAATGGAAGGGACAACATGCGGTATCTCATTGCAGTAATTATGCTTTTTTGCGCAAACGCCACCGCGCATGCGACCGACGACGCCGACAAGGTCGCGGCCATATCCGCGACACTCGACAAATTCCATACCGCCGCTTCGACCGCAGACTGGGGCACGTATTTCGGCCTGATGAGCGAAGATGCGATTTTCCTCGGGACAGACGCAGGCGAACGCTGGGATATCCCGACTTTCAAATCATATGCCGAGCCGACAAAAGGCTGGACATATGTCATGCAGGAACGCCACATCAACCTCACGCCCGACGGCCACAGCGCTTGGTTTGACGAGTTGCTCAACAATGAAAAATACGGCACCAGTCGCGGTACCGGAATACTGATTCGCACAAATGACGGCTGGAAAATTTCGCAATACCATCTCACATTCCCGATTCCGAATGACTTGGCCGCGGGAATCACACAACAGATTCAGGTATTTGAGCAGCAGCAAAAAATGGGCCAGAATTAGGACAGCTTTCTTGTCTTGAAAGCATCACGTGTTCCCCGCATCCTTAACCTTGGTTGAGTTCCATTGGCCAACAGGAAGAGGAGGCGCCTGTGCCTATTTCCGGTGTTTTGGAGCAGTTGCTAAACTACTGGCACGAGTTGCCACGCAATCATGGCGCGAATATACCAGCGCGCCATGCCCTGAACCTAGCTGAATTACACGAACTGTTGCCCCGCATCTCATTGTTGAAACGCGTGGACAGGTTTGATGTGCAGGTCTCGATGATTGGTACAAGCGCGCCCGCACTTTGGCACAACCCGGTTACCGGCTTTAATGCATTCGACCTGACCAGCCCCGACCTGTACGAAAATACCGCCAAGCTTTACGACGCGGTACTCGAACAGCCAAGTGGCGCACATATGCTGGAAAAGGTTTATCGTCACAAGGGCCGGGATGCAGACATCGCCTCACTCTATCTGCCGCTGGCAGACAGAGACGGGGCCCCCATCTATATCATCGGCTGTTCTGTCTACCGCAAGCGCCCGGCCTATGGTCGCATTAATGACCGGCTGATACCGGACCACCAGAAAGTGTCGAGCATTGAATTCATTGACCTAGGGTACGGCAAACCGACGGTTTCATTCGAAAAGCCAGCGCGCCGCCCCAGGCCCGAGCCTGAGCTAAGATGGTGGGATCGGTTCATGCCCAGCAAACCCCGCCCAACCAAAGGCACATGGATGGATGCCTGAGTAAAATGTTCACCCGGAAAAACCATGGGTTAGGCGTTGTCGCCTAGCCCATTTTTTCAACCATTCTGAACAGCGTATTGGGGAAAAAGCGCTTTACCCACAAGGCCTTCATTTCCGCCCCCTCCCCGACCGGAATTTCTTTTTTGCCTTTCTCAAGGCCGCGCATGATGGCTTTGGCACATTTGCTGACATCCATGCCACCCGCGATATTTTTGTCCACCTTGCCAAATTCGCTGCCATCCCCCTTGAGCGCATGTGTGGCAATATTGGTGCGGATAAAGCCCGGTGTAATGGTCGTCACCTTAACCCCCTGATTGGCAACCTCCGCGCGCAGGGCGTCAAAGAATCCCATCATGGCATGCTTGGCGGCGCAATAGCCTGTGCGTTGTCTCACACCGATCTTGCCCGCGACGGACGCCGTCACCACCATGTGTCCGCGGCCTTGCTCAAGCATGACCGGCAGCACCGATTTCGTAAGCGCGATCTGGCCAAAGACATCCACTTCAAAAAGTCGGCGATAGGTTGCCATATCAGTATCCACACACAGGGAACGCTGGGAAATACCTGCATTGTTGATCAGCATGTCGATATGGCCCCTGAAGTCTTTTGCCGCCTTGGCTGCAGCCGTGACCTGAGCCTCGTCCGTCACGTCAAGAGGCAAAACAAGTACATCTGCGCCGGGAAGCCCTTTACCCACACAGGCGGCTTTCACGCGTTCCAGCTCAGCCTGCCGCCGCGCTGACAGCACCAGCGAGGCACCAGCCTCGGCAAATTCGTAAGCCAACGCTTCGCCGATACCTGACGACGCACCCGTAATCCAGATTGTTTGTCCCTTAAACACCCGAGCCTCCCTGCATTGAGTATGGATTTGATTTAGGGTAGTTATGGTCAAGTTCAAATCGGCCCCGCAGATCGGTCATTCATCCAAGCTGCGATTATCATCCATCCAAGGCGTACCTGATGCATTTTCAAACACCGACACTTGTTTCCCTGACCGGCGCTGCCTGGCGCGCCTTTCGTAACCGTACGCAGCTTTTTTTCCTACTCGCCATGCTTTCCGGCATTCTTTCCGCGTTTCTCTATCTGCCAGCAACCCAGGTTGTGGCAGAGATTCTCGTCATCCTGAACAGCAACGAGCCTGCAAACGCGGTAGCAGACGACCTTTCCGCGGCAATCAGCGAGGGCGCCCCCACCCTGTTTGTCGGGCATCTGCTTGTTACGGCTGTCACGACCTTTCTCATCGTGCCGTGGGCGCGAGCCGCCGCCCCTGGCAACCTGACACCATCAGCGGGTGGCATCGCGGCCTTCGTCCGGCGTGGCCTGCGTAGCTTCCTGCACATGATCGCGGCAAATGGCCTCACAATCCTGCTGGCGCTCGTTGGCTTGCCCCTTGCTGCCGCGCTGACAGCAAGCTTTGGCGGCCTCGGCAATGCGGTAATGATGACCGCGATCGTGCTGATGATATGGGCTGCGTTTGCCTTTACCTCACTGGCCCATCTCGCCATCGCGGCGGAGGCCCGCGACCGTAAGGACACCATTTTGACAGCGTGGAGCCGTGGTCGTTTTTTCCTGATGCCGATCACCGCGTCGCTTGCGCTGATGTTCCTCCTTGCTTTCGTGGCAGATCTGATCATCGCCCCCATCCTGCTTGCGGTGCTGCCGGAAAGCATGGGCGATATGTTTTCGATGGCATTTTCGGGCATGATCCTGTTCGCGGCATCTGCCCTTCATGTGGCGGCACTCTATATCGTGCCTGACTTCAGGGACCTGCGGCCAAGCTGATCAATCGTTCCAGCGAAAGCCTGCCGGTCGCTTTTCAAGGAAAGCACGCACGCCTTCCACGGCATCTTCCCCTTCATGGGCATCCCGAAACATCGCAGCCGCCTCATTATCATCGTCACACTGTCCATCCAGAATCTTCTGTATCAGGGTTTTGATCCCGCGCACACTGTACTGCGAAACGTCAGCCATTTGCCGCGCCAGGGCTGTGACTTTCGTGCCCAGTTCCTCCGGGATGCACAGCTCGTCAATCAAACCAATCTGCAATGCTTCCTCGGCGTCCAGTATCCGCCCCGTAAACAGCATGCTTTTCGCTTTTGAAGGCCCCACGAGATCCATCAACTGCTTGGTGTCGTTCAAGGGATAGATAAGCCCAAGTTTCGCAGGGGTGATACCAAACCGCGCCCCACGGGCCGCAATGCGCATGTCACAGTGGATGGCGATGCCGCAGCCACCGCCCATGCACGCGCCCGATATCTGCGCGATGGTGGGCTTTTTTGTCCGCGCGAGCGAGCGCTGCGCGTCCCTGATCGCTACGCGATTGCTTTCCTGCCGCGCCCTGTCCTTTGCGATAGCCTCAAGCTCCGCGATATCCGCACCGGCTGAAAAGGCAGCATCCGACGAGGAGCGGACAATAATCACCCGCACGTCGCAGTCATCATCCAGCGCTTGCGCCGCCTTGGGCAGGTCACGCCACATCGCCTCTGACATGGCGTTGCGTTTGTCTGGCCGGTTGAGAACGATGGAACCGGTAACGCCCTCTTTCTCAACATAAATTGCTCTGTTTTTGTCCTCAAAATCTGTCATGAACTGTCCTTAAAACAGGCTTGGTTGTGTTTCTTCCTCGGGCGCGCCCAAACATTCCGGCCCATTGAAGCGCACATTATTGACCCGTGCACTTACCGGCCGCCAGTGGAAGGCCGTCTCCGGCATAAAGTCAAACCCCTCCAGAAACCCGCGCGGCAGCGGGTCATGTGGCGTCAGCCATGCCTCATAATCCCTCGGTTTCACCACAAGCGGGCGTCTGTGGTGCAGGCTGGACATCGGCCCCTCCGTGGCAGCGGTCAGGATTGCCATGGTCTCAAGCCAGAAGTCACCGTTTGGGCCATGCCACACGGACCATATGCCGGCAAACGCCATCGGCTCTTCGCTCACCGGGCTGATGTAGTAGGGTTGCTTGCGGCCCGCCACGCTTTTCCATTCATACCAGCCGGAAAAGGGCACAAGACAGCGCCGTCGCTTGACGCTGGAGCGGAAGGACGGTTTTTCCTTCACTGTCTCAATACGCGCATTGATGAGCGGTTTATCACCCGGTTCTTTTTTCCATTCCGGTATAAGGCCCCACTCCACGGCGGCAACTTCCCGCTCGCCCTTTTCATCCAGCCGGATGATCAGGACGGGCTGTGTCGGCGCCACATTGAAATTTGGCGGGATGGGTGCGTCGGCACGCACATTAAAAAACCGTTCAACCGCATCGTTGGGCGTTGTAAAGACATAACGGCCGCACATAAGTTCCTTGCCTCCGGGCTTTTGAGCCCGCACATTGGGCATTCGATCAACCACCGAAGAAATAGCAAGCCCCTTATGGACGCAAGAGAAAATCCCACACGGCCGGTTATTGGCGTTGGCACGGTGATCATGGAGGGCGGCAACGTGTTGCTAATCAAGCGCGGCAAGCCCCCAAAGGCCGGTGGCTGGAGCCTGCCCGGCGGCGCGCAGGAACTGGGTGAGGCGGTCCTTGAAACCGCCCGACGCGAAGCGTTGGAGGAAACCGGGCTTGAGATCAAAGTGTTGGATTTTCTTGATGTTATCGACCTGATGGAAGAAGACGGCCATAATATCAAATATCACTATACGCTGATCGATTATCTGGCAACACCCACGGGCGGCACGCTTCAGGCCGGGTCAGATGCATCGGATGCATGCTTCTTTAGCCTTGAAGAAGCCCTTGCCCTTCCGCTATGGAGTGAAACCCGCCGCATTCTCGAACTTGCGGCGCAAACTATGGCCGCACGGGAAGGGCAAAAAAATGAATGATAACAAACCAGCCACGCGCAGCCTGTGGGGTATGCTCGCCCTTATTTCTGGCCTGACCGCCTATGCATTTCTTGCGGCAGGCATCGGCAGCATGCTCAGTGAAAGCTCGCTTGTCATACAGACCATCTATTATCTGATTGCCGGTATCCTGTGGATTTTCCCGGCCCGCAAGATCCTTGAATGGATGGGGCGCGGCCACCGCTGAGATCAGCGCTTTTCCTTTCGGGCATGGTAAGTCAACGCCAGGCTAATACAGTGCGTTAGCGGGTCAATTGGCAATGGTTCGTCTGCGCTGAACAATACCGCCCGCTTTCCCTCATAGGTCAGCCGGTCACCGTATATATCTTGGTAATCCGTAATCAGGCTGGTGCCACAATGCACGTAAAACGCTGCGGTGCCTTGCTTTGGCACACCGAGGCGGATGGTCGTGCCACTGCCGCTCTGTACCGTCAGGTAGCTCGGCTGGCGCCACTTCAAGGTTTCTGTCAACTGACCGATAGCTCTGTCGCTTGATGCCACGATAAAAATGAGTGTGCGGATTTTGTGCAGTTGTGCGCGCTCAGAATGCGCGAAAGCGGCAAACGCCGCCTCCACCTGTTTATCTTTGAACTCAGGGTTCATGGTCTTCTTACGCTTCCGGAAAGCTGTAATCCTTGAAGGTTTCCCTGAGCGTTTTCTTGGAGATTTTTCCCGTCGCGGTATGCGGCAGCTCCGTCACAACGGCGAGATCATCCGGCAACCACCATTTGGCGACTTTGTCGGCAAGGAAAGCATTCATCTCCTCGTGAGTGACGCACTGGCCTTCTTCCATCACCACGACCAGAAGCGGACGTTCGTCCCATTTTGGGTGGAAGATACCAATGACAGCAGCCTCAGCCACCTTGGGATGGGCGACAGCAGCATTTTCAAGGTCGATAGAGCTGATCCATTCCCCGCCTGACTTGATGACATCCTTCGCCCGGTCGGTGATCTGCATATAGCCATATTCGTCGATGCAGGCGACATCACCGGTGTCAAACCAGTTACCTTCTTCAAGAAGGTTACCCGCTTCGCCGCGAAAATAGCTTTCCACAACCCAGGGGCCGCGCACCATCAAACGGCCTGATGTTTTTCCGTCGCGAGGCAAGGCGTTGCCTTTGTCATCCTGAATGGACATCTCAACCCCCAGCACGGACCGGCCCTGCTTGCACTGGATATCCAGCTTCTCCTCTTCCGAAAGGCTCTGGATAGCTGCATTTTCGCTGCCCAGCGAACCAAGCGGGCTTGTTTCCGTCATGCCCCATGCGTGGTTGACGCGTACGCCATAGTCACGCTGGAAGGCTTCGATCATGCTGCGGGGCGCAGCCGAACCACCAATCGTCACCGTGGTCAGTTTCGCCATATCCTTGCCGGTTGCCTGCAGGTACTTCAGCATGCCAAGCCAGACGGTAGGCACCGCCGCCGTGACCGTAATGCCCTCTTCCACAATCAGGTTATGCAGGGTGTCCGGGTCATGATGCGGGCCGTTGAGCACCAGCTTGGCACCAGAGCCAGCCGCTGCGAACGGAATACCCCACGCGTTGGCATGAAACATCGGAACCACAGGCAGAATCACGGACGTCGATGTAATCCCCAGCGTATCGCCGGCGAGCGCCAGAAGTGTATGCAGGAAATTCGAGCGGTGCGAATAAAGAACGCCTTTAGGGTTGCCAGTTGTTCCGGATGTGTAACAAAGGCCACATGCCGTGTTTTCGTCAAACTCGGGCCAGCTATAGTTTCCGTCTTCGGCTTCAACCAGTTCCTCATAGGAAAGCGCGCCCTTCAGGCTCGTCTCCGGCATTTTGTCCTTGCCCACCATAATCACATAATGTTCGATGCTGGTGAGATGCCCGGCAATGGCTTCGATCAACGGCACGAAAGTGATGTCCAGCATCAGCACTTTGTCTTCGGCGTGGTTCATGATGTAGACAAGCTGTTCCGGGAACAGGCGCGGGTTCACCGTGTGGGTCACCGCCCCCATACCCGAGGCACCAAACCAGATTTCCATATGGCGGTGACTATTCCACGCCAGCGTGGCAACCCTGTCACCAAACTTAACGCCCAGCTTTTGCAGCGCCTGCGCGCATTTTTTTGCCCGCACCTCGTGCTCAGCATAGGTATAGCGGAATTGCCCACCTTCCGGCAGCATGGAGACAATCTCCCGCTTCGGGTGGTTGATGGCGGCATGCTCAATGAATTTCGAGACCAGCAGCGGCCAGTCTTGCATTTGTCCTAACACGTATTGCTCCCCATAAAATACTCGTGGCGGCTCTTCCCTCGGCACGCCCGGTTCCAGCGTTTCCTTGACTATAGGTCTAGAGGGCGGCTTTTCAATTGATTTGAGCGCGAAAAGCGCACTAAGACACTGTAGCCATTTCCACGCCCTGAAACAGTTGCGGATTCTTGTCGTCAGTACAGAATGCCCTCGTCTCACACTTGTCAGCAACTGCCGCAGTGATCAGCCAGATCCACCCTGCTTCAACCGAACAGGCCTTGTCTGTCTCCGACGGCTCCGCCCGACCGCTCGGATGGCTGTGCCACACGCCAATGACGTCTGCGCCCCCCGCGCGGGCAACTTTATGCAAATCAATATAAAGGCTGGGGTCTATCTCGAAGGCGGAACGCCTGTCACCGCCGGCGGTGTTGGCGCTAAAAGCAATCTCATGAATATGAAAAACGTCACCAAGCCGACGCCCAAGCATGAGGCCGCACGCCTCCTCAGGCAGGCGCGCGCGGGCCTCCTGCTCCAGCCGACTTATGATGCCGGGCGCAACAAGGGCAGAGGCCTTGGCGGCGCTCAGGGAACTTTGACCTGTGTTTGACGCCCGCTGGAACGATCCAGCAAGATAACGAGATCTCCTCCGGCACCATCACGGAAGTGAAAAATCAGCTCTCGGGCGTTACCGGTCACCGACATAAGTTCGCTGCCTTCCGGGCGCATCACGTGATAGTCTCCAGCGGCAAGCGCACCGGCCGCCATATCCGGCACGGCCTCCATAGCAGCAATCGGTGTATCCCCAGCAGGCTTCTCAAGCTCCATCAGGCTCTCAGCCGCCCGGTTTGCTATAGCGTAGACCACAAAAGCAAACAAGGCGACCAGCACAAGCCCCAGGACCAATACGATTGTTTTGAGGCCCCGATGTTGATCCGCCACAGTGCTTAATTCCTCGCCGAGCTGCTGCATGTTGCCGCTTTCATCAAACCCCTGATTTTCAGAAGGGTTAATCTCGGACGTGACTTTTTTGTCTTCCGCCATCATAAGATGTCTCCATGAGCGACATGTTTCAAATAACCGTTGATACCGAACAAGCTGGCTTTCGCCTCGATAAGCTTCTGGCATCTGCCTTGCCTGACCTGTCAAGGTCACGCCTGCAAGCACTGATCAAGGAAGGTCAGGTGGCGCTTGTTGGCACACCGGGCACAATAAAGAGCCCGTCCCGTTCGGTCAAACCAGGTGAAGTGTTTAGCGTAAATATTCCCATGCCGGAAGAGGCGATACCGGCAGCGCAGGATATCCCGCTGGATGTGATCTTCGAGGATGAGCACCTGATCGTCATCAACAAGCCGGCGGGCATGGTCGTGCACCCTGCCCCCGGCAGCCCGGACGGGACGCTTGTAAATGCGCTTTTGCATCACTGCGCTGGCAGCCTGAGCGGCATTGGTGGCGTCAAGCGCCCCGGCATCGTGCACCGTATCGACAAGGAAACCAGCGGCCTCCTGATCATGGCCAAACATGACAAGGCGCACAACGGCCTTGCGGAACAATTCGCCGATCATTCCATTGAGCGGCTCTACAGTGCTGTCTGTAAAGGTCATCCGGTGCCGCCCTCAGGTCGCATTGAGGGCAATATCGCCCGGCATCCGGTAGACCGCAAGCGCATGGCCGTAACGAAGAGCGGCGGCAAATGGGCCGCAACCCACTATCGCACCATCAAACATTACCAACAGGCGGGTACGCCGCTGGCAAGCCTGATTGAATGCCAGCTTGAAACGGGGCGCACCCATCAGGTGCGGGTGCATATGGCCCACATCGGCCACCCCCTTGTTGGCGATCCGGTTTATGCGCGAGCCGGTAGGATTTCTGGTAAAATCAAAGGGCGGGCACGGGACGCCCTCGCAGCGTTTAAACGGCAGGCACTGCATGCCCGCGTGCTTGGTTTTTTGCATCCGATAACCGGTGAGCGGTTTAAATTCGAAAGCGAATTACCATATGACATGAAAGAAATGCTGGAAGCGCTCGACCGGTACGCGGTTTAGTGCAACTGGTATTTCTGCATGTTTGACACAGTGTATTGTTCTATTTTATTATATCAGCACGATATATCAATAAAATCGGGCACAAAGCCCGGGGCGAGGATCGATAATGAGCAATCTCAGTAATCTGCCAACACTTTCGCCAGAAGGTAGTCTTAGCCAGTATCTGCAGGACATCCGCAAATTCCCCATGCTTGAAGCCAATGAGGAATATATGCTGGCCAAAGCCTGGGCCGAACACAAGGACCGCAAGGCAGCCCATAAACTGGTCACCAGCCATTTGCGCCTTGTTGCCAAGATTGCGATGGGTTACCGAGGGTATGGCTTGCCGGTGGCTGACCTCATCGCAGAGGGCAACGTCGGCATGATGCAGGCTGTGAAACGGTTTGACGCAGAAAAAGGCTTCCGCCTTGCCACTTACGCCATGTGGTGGATCAGGGCTGCCATTCAGGAATATATCCTGCGCAGCTGGTCACTGGTGAAAATCGGCACGACCGCGGCCCAGAAAAAACTGTTCTTCAACCTGCGCCGCCTCAAGGGCCAGATCGAGGCGATCGAGGAAGGTGATCTGCTACCAGAGCATGTCACAAAGATTGCAGAAAAGCTGGATGTGCCCGAAACGGATGTCGTGAATATGAACCGCCGTATGTCCGCGATGGATCACTCCCTGAATGCGCCGCTGCGAGCTGATGCCGAGGGTGAATGGCAGGATTGGCTGGTAGACGATGCCCCTGATCAGGAAACACTGGTTGCCGAGAAGGAAGAGCACACCAACCGCCTGACCCTGCTGCAGGATGCCATGGAGGACCTTAACGAACGCGAACGTCATATCCTGAACGAACGCCGCCTGGCAGAACCGCCAAAAACGCTTGAAGAGCTGAGCCAGGAATATGGTGTTAGCCGCGAACGGGTTCGGCAAATTGAAGTGCGCGCATTTGAAAAAGTGCAAAAGGCCATGAAACAGGCCGCTGCCAATATGGCACGGAACTAATACCGCGCATTATTACTGCTAACACATGCGAGGCCGGGCATCAGGTCCGGCCACCACGCTTCCCTTGTGCCCACGCGGGCTCATCGCCCTCACTGCCCGGATCGCCGAGGACCTCGGGGCCCCATAGCTCCAGCAAGGCTTGTCTTTGCTGTGCAATGGTCTTTAGCTTATCCTGCGCCATCACCTGAAGGATTTGTGCGGCCACCATCGGCCCAACATAAATCAGGGCATATCCAATAGCGGCAGAGCCAAACATCGCGACGAGATTGATCGGATCACTAACGATCATGGAGAAATCCCGCGGTCGGCTCCAGACCTGCATCGCAAAGGGGATGATGCCTGCGATGTTGGAGAAGCCTACACACTGTAGCTTTTCTGTTTTGTGCACCCCTTTGCCGGTGACCCCAAGCACCAGTGACGGCGCCAGCCCCACAAGGAACAGAACCGACACCTGCCAGCTAAAGAGTGCAAGGGCGACAAGAGCAATAAACAGTAGCGGCAGGAAACCGTTCATCTCCTGCTGAGGGCGACGACGCCTCATTTTCATTGGTTTTTTCGCCACATCAGCCTCCCGGGAAGAATGTCATGAAACCGATCAACGCCATGGCTGCGAAAGCAACCCAGCGGCTGCCGCGCAACCCTCTGTTGCGGGCATCTGTATCTGTCGGCAGAACCTTACGGCTAAACCTCGTCTTCTCTTTCTCAAGCTTCATGATCGCACTACGCGCCTGTGCAAACTCTCGCGCGTCCTCTGCCTGAATGCGAACCATGTTCACTTCGGAGGTCAACTTGGAAATATCCCCCCCTTTTTTGACTTTTTCCAGCAACTGCTGCACCCGCTCGCGGCGCTTCTTGTTGCGTAATCCCTTCACCGCCGGGGTCAGCCCCTCAACCAGTTTTTCTGTCAAATGCGGTAAGGATTCCAGTTTGAACCGCCGCTGCAACATGCCAAAAAACTCAGCCGACAGACTGTTAAATCGCGCAGGATCATTCTGCGCGGCCGCAAGTTTATTGAATTCGCGCTCAAGATCTGTTCCGTGTGCCGCACAAAATGCCGCCACGTGCCTATCAAGGAGGATGTTTTTGGCTCCACCTGTTGCGGACAGACGATCAAGCGCGCGCATCATCTGCTTGATAGAGCCAATCCACACATTGCTGAAGCGCTGGCTAATACATGGCAGGATGGGGTTCAGGCCATAAAGTACCCGCTCCATCCCGCGGCCGAGTTGCTTGCTGCCTGCCAGCGGAATGAAAGGTCTTACCTCCCTCACCTGTCCGAGGAACTTCGGATTTCGTTCGCTACATATCTCTCCCAAAGCGTTCAGGAAGCGCTCATCCAGAATCTCCAGAATTATCCCAAGAAGGTCGCGGTCATCGCGCGCAAAGGCATCCGTCACCATCGAAGGCAAGCCATCCAGAATTAACGAATATCCTTTGTAGTGGATAGGGCCGGTGGGGTGCATGAACATGCAAACCCGTGTGACCATCTTGTAGTCGTCAGGCCGCGTACCGCCCAAACCGCTATCCGTCGACACTTTCAATACCTGCTCAAGGCGCTCGGTCAAAATCTCGTCGCGGAAGGAGAGCTGAACCCAAGCCGGAAAGTCCAGACTTTTTAGGAAGTTAGCGGCCTCACGAGGGTCTCGCGCAAAAGCGTCGGCAAGCAGGCGCCTGTCAACATAAGCAACGCCTTTAAAATTGGTCGGCCGGTTCATTGACCAGGCCCGCATGCTGGTACGCTTCGGTTTGCCCACGCCTTCAAACCAGTCCAGCACATCCTCAGCCGACCAGCGCTCTTCCAGTTCATCCGCCATCAGGCCGCGCACCAGGGTACCAAGCGCACCGGGAATGTCACGTCCACCGCCCAAGGCCCAGAAAGAGCCCTGATTAATACGTGCCATCAACATGCTGTCACGGTCCCGTCCGCGCCATAGCTGCTCGCCAAAATAGAGGCTCTGCAGGGCAGCGCCTAACTGGTAGAAATCACAACTGGCGTCACCGTTCCCGCGCGCGGTTTCGTGTGCAAGCGCAACCTCAAGCGTCTCCAGTGCGAAGGGCTGTTTGTAGCCGGGCGGCGCGCTGTAGCATTCGCCTAGGCACACTTCCTCGCTATCATTGGAGACAAAATACATATTTGTCGGCAGGATGGAGCGATGGGTAAAACCGCGTTTATGTAAGGCTGCAACGGCCTTGAGTGCCGACAGCACCACGCTTTGACGCAGGCGGTTCGTATTCACACGAGGGTTTACCCGACCGTCCGGCCCAAAAAGAGCCCCTCCAGAAGGGCGTTCAAATATCGTTACCAAACGCTGACGGCGGCCACCTTGATCCACCGTCATCAACCCTCTGTCGACAGGATTAACAACGTTGGAGACCGGGCGCGCTTTCAAGCTACGGTAAATATCATTCCGCATTGGTATGGTCGGATGATGAATCAGCGCATAAATTTCTTTTCCAGGACGCTCCTTATCGGAAGCCTTGAAGGCATCACCACCAAAGGTCGTGAATTCGGTCAGCGGTGCCGAAAAATCAACGACATACCGCTCTCCAAAGGCGCTTTGCCCATCCGGAACTGGTGCGATATCGCCGCTCAAATAACCTTCCCCTTAGTGAATATTCCATGGCCCACCAACCAACCAACGCTGCGAGCCATTTTTATTATTGCCATAGCAATAATGGCTTTTGGTTAACAAATTTGAATCATTCGTGAGAAATTAGCAACCCGAAACAAAAAAAATGCCGCTTCTCCGGGGAGTTAGCGGCATTCTTGCTGCATTTTTGTCACTTCCGCAACGGCGGAAATCATTCGTTAGTCAAGGAATGGGTCGCGAACCAGAATGGTGTCGTTGCGCTCCGGACTTGTGGACAATAGGGCAACCGGCACGCCGATCAATTCCTCGACACGGCGCACATACTTGACGGCAGTCGCTGGAAGGTCCGCCCAGCTTCGCGCGCCAAAAGTGCTTTCCTGCCAACCTTCAAGGGTCTCGTAAACCGGCTCAACAGCGGCCTGATCTTCCATGCCATAGGGCAAGTAGTCAATCGTTTCGCCATTGTGCTTATAGCCGATACAGACCTTGATTTCCTTAAGGCCGTCGAGCACGTCCAGCTTCGTCAGCGCGATACCGTCCACACCGCCAATCGTCAGGCTTTGGCGTACCAGCACCGCATCAAACCAGCCACAACGGCGCGAGCGACCAGTAACGGTGCCAAATTCATGGCCCCGTTCGCCGAGGCGCTTGCCAATTTCATCATTCAGTTCGGTCGGAAAAGGCCCGGAGCCAACACGGGTGGTGTAGGCCTTGGTAATACCAAGCACATAGTTGAGGGCACGGGCACCAAGGCCGGAACCACCTGCCGCCTGCCCCGCGATGGTGTTCGAGGAAGTTACAAACGGGTATGTCCCATGGTCCACATCCAGAAGTGTGCCTTGTGCCCCCTCGAACAGGATGCGCTTGCCCGCTTTTGTCGCCGCATCCAGCGTGCGCCAGACATTGGTCATATACGGCAGGATTTGGGGCGCCAGTTCCATTAACTGATCAGCCACTTCCTTGGCGCTGAACTCCTCATGACCAAGGCCACGGCGTACCGCGTTATGGTGCGTCAGCGCTACGTCAAGACGGGCTTCGATCATCTCGCGCGATTGCAGGTCGCAAACACGCAGCGCACGACGGCCAACCTTGTCTTCGTAGGCCGGGCCGATACCGCGACGGGTCGTGCCGATTTTCACGCCTGTCGTGGCGTCCTCGCGGATGGCGTCAAGCTCGCGGTGATACGGCATGATAAGGGTTGCGTTTGCAGCAATCTGGAAACTGTCAGGCGAGATATCGACACCCTGCCCGCGCAGCTTTTCCATCTCGGACAACAGCGCCCAGGGGTCAATGACAACACCGTTGCCGATGACGCTGGTTTTGCCACCACGTACAATACCCGAAGGCAACAGGGAAAGCTTATAGACAGTGCCGTCGACAACGAGCGTGTGGCCTGCGTTGTGGCCACCCTGGAAGCGCACGACAACATCTGCGCGCTCAGAGAGCCAATCAACGATTTTGCCTTTGCCCTCGTCGCCCCACTGCGAGCCAACAACAACAACGTTGCCCATGCGAAATCCCCTTCTTGGAATCTGTAAAAAACGAGCTTTTAAACGGCCTTGATCTGATCATCAAGGAAGATATGGCTGCAACCCAGACGAACAGCTTCCTCTCTGGCGTCCGGCTCTGCCGCCAAAGCCTGCACCGTGCGCCAGCCTTCGCCCCGTAGCCTCCCCCCCACACTAGCCTCAACCCCATGGGGTAAATAGACTTTTTGAGCTGCTGCCGCCTCAGGCAAAGCCTTCATCAGGCTGTCAAGATAGACCGAAAAGCCGGTCGCTTCTTCCTCATGCCCGTCAGGGTGTGTAACCAGATAGCGCCCGCCACGGCCCAGTTCGCCTTCCCCGCCCTTAGAGAAAAGCGCGAATCCGATCCCTGATTTATACTCAAAGCCATGGCTTTCGCATGGGTCAATTGTAACGGACAGGCTTGGAAACCGTTCCACAATCATATCGAGCAGCCGCCCAAGACGCGCCACCAGTTTACCCGGCGTGCCCTTGAGTTCAAGACCACGCAGCAACTTCACCGCCCGCGCGCCAGGGCCCGTTGCATTCAACAACACTTCAAATTCGTCGCGTGCCGCGCCATCAAGCGCCGCCAGCGCGCCAATGTCCTTGGCGTCAAGCGCCTCGAACACCATCGCGCGCACATCGCCGGTCAACTTATGGGCATCACACATTTGTGCGACAAGCGGTGCAATGGTCAGGTCCAGCGAGATATCAGTAAGGCCAACTGCTTCAAGAGCTTCCACCGCCAGTATGACCACTTCAAGTTCTGCCTCGAGGCTGGGAGCGCCAACAAGCTCCACCCCGGCCTGAACAAACTGACGGTCCGGCCGCATCTGGCTGCCCTTGGTACGCAACACGTTACCGGTGTAGGCAAGGCGCAAGGGACGCGGTGCATCTGTCAGCCGCGTCGCGGCAAGACGGGCCATCTGGATGGTCATGTCTGCGCGAATCGCCATCATGCGCTGGGTGTCCGGATCCATCAGGCGGAAAAGCTGTTTCGCCCGCGAAGCACCCGGCCCCACAAGCAGGCTGTCTTCATATTCCACCAGCGGCGGCGACACCCTGTCGTATCCATGAGAAAGGAAGCTATCCACAAGACCGCGCACCAAAGCGGCTTCCTGCTCAGCCTTTGGGCTCAACTGGTCACGAAATCCTTCCGGCAACAAAGCCTGACGGGCATAAGCTGAGCCCGTCATCTGTTGTCTGGGACCGTTCATGGGTCCGCTCCCTTTCTCTGTTATTTACATCAAACCTTATTTGTCTGCCCGAAAGGACAGCCGTTTTGCCTGACGTACATGGGCGAGCGCGGACACTTGGTCAAGTACAATATCCTTGAGCGGCACGTCCACTGCAACAAGCGCCACCGCTTCCTCGCCTTCGATACGGCGCCCAAGCGCGAACGTCGCGATGTTGACACCATTGTAGCCGAGGAGCGAGCCTAGGGCACCGATGAAACCCGGTTTGTCGTCGTTCACAACATACAGCATATTTGGCGCGAGCTCCGCCTCAAGCCTGACACCGTTAACCTCAACGATCCGTGGCATGCGGTCGGCAAACAAGGTGCCGGATACCGTACGGGTGCGCTTCTCGGTTTCTACCGTCAGCTTGATGCCTGTGTGATAGTCACCCTCGCGGTCATGTTTGACCTCTGTCACCTGCACACCACGTTCTTTGGCGATAACCGGCGCATTGACCATGTTCACGCTATCCATGAGTGGCGACAATAGGCCTTCAAGCACGACGGCTGTCAGCGGCTTGGTGTTGAGGCCCGAGACATGACCTTCATACTCGATCACGATGCGCTTGAGACCATGTTCGGTCAGTTGGCCTGCAAACCCGCCAATCTCTTCGGCAAGCTTCATGTAGGGCTGCAGTTTTGGCGCGTCCTCGGCGCTGACGGATGGCATGTTAAGCGCATTGGTCACAGCGCCTGTCAGCAGATAGTCTGACATCTGCTCCGCCACCTGAAGTGCCACATTTACCTGTGCTTCGGTGGTGGATGCACCAAGGTGCGGCGTACAGATCACATTGTCATGGCCAAAAAGCGGGTTTTCTGTCGCTGGCTCAACCTCAAACACGTCCAGCGCGGCACCGGCGACCTTGCCGCTTTTCAATGCTTCAAGAAGCGCCACCTCATCAACAAGGCCACCACGGGCGCAGTTCACGATACGCACGCCGTCTTTCATCTTCCCGAAGGCGTCCTTACCCACGATACCGCGCGTCTGATCCGTCAGTGGTGTGTGCAAAGTCAGCACATCCGCGCGGGCAAAAACCTCATCAAGTTCGGCCTTTGCCACGCCAAGATCGGCGGCACGCTCTGGCGCGAGAAAGGGATCGAAGGCAACCACTTTCATCTTGAGGCCAAGCGCACGCTCCGCCACGACGGAACCGATGTTGCCGCAGCCGATAAGGCCAAGTGTTTTGCCTGTCAGCTCAACACCCATGAATTTGGATTTTTCCCATTTACCAGCATGTGTGGACGCGTTGGCCTGCGGGATCTGGCGCGCAAGCGCCATCATCATGGCAATGGCGTGTTCGGCCGTTGTGATGGAGTTGCCGAACGGCGTGTTCATCACCACCACACCGGCGTTGGTAGCCGCAGGCACATCAACATTGTCCACCCCGATGCCGGCACGGCCAATAACCTTCAGCTTTTTCGCGGCTTCCAGCACCTTTGGTGTCACCTTGGTGGACGACCGGATAGCAAGACCGTCATAGTCACCGATGATCTTCAGCAATTGGTCCTTGTCGAGGCCGGGCTTATAGTCAACGTCAACGCCAGCGTCCTTGAACGTTTTTTCCGCAAGCGGGCTCATTTTGTCGGAAATCAGCACTTTTGGCATGATCATTCCTTCTCTGTCTTTTGAAATCTGGAATTTGGCGGGGCCGCACGGCGGCGTGCCGGCCCCCCTTTATTCTATCAGGCGTGCGCGGCTTTCACCGACGCATAAGCCCAGTCAAGCCATGCTGTCAGTGCTGACAGGTCATCAGCGTCCACCGTGGCACCCGCCCATATCCTGAGACCCGGAGGGGCGTCGCGATAAGCACCGATGTCATAGGCCACGCCTTCTTCATCCAACAGTGCCGCAAGCTTCTTCGGCACCGCAGCCTGCGCTTCTTCTTCAAGGCCAGCGAACCATGGGTCCACAACCTTCAGGCAGACACTGGTGTTGGACCGTGTTGCCGGGTCAGAGGCCAGAAAGGCGACCCAGTCGGTTTTTTCAACCCAGTCAGCAAGAACCTTAAGGTTGGCTTCGGATTTGGCAATCAACGCCTTAAGGCCACCAAGGCCCTCTGCCCACTCGAGCGCGTCGATATAATCCTCGACACACAGCATGGACGGCGTGTTGATGGTTTCGCCAACAAAGATGCCTTCAATCAGCTTACCGCCTTTGGTGAGACGGAAGATTTTTGGCAGTGGCCATGCCGGCGTGTAACTTTCAAGCCGTTCAACCGCGCGTGGGCTGAGGATCAGCATGCCGTGGGCTGCTTCACCGCCCAGCACCTTCTGCCAGCTATAGGTGACGACATCGAGCTTCTCGAACGGCAGGTCCATTGCAAATGCCGCCGAAGTCGCGTCACAAATGGTCAGGCCCTTGCGGTCATCCGCGATCCAGTCAGCCGCAGGCACCTTCACTCCGGATGTTGTACCATTCCATGTGAAGACAACGTCATGTTCGGGGTCAACAGCATCCAGATCCGGCAAGTCACCATATGGCGCGTTAAAGATGCGGACTTTCTCAAGCTTGAGCTGCTTGGCTACGTCGGTTACCCAACCTGCGCCAAAACTTTCCCAAGCCAGCATGTCCACGGGACGAGCGCCGAGCATGGACCACAAGGCCATCTCAACCGCGCCAGTGTCAGACGCAGGCACGATGCCGATGCGGTAATCATCCGGCACACCAAGAATTTCACGGGTTTTGTCGATAGCGTACTTCAGCTTGGCTTTGCCAGGCTTTGCACGGTGAGAACGCCCAAGAGCGGCATTCTGAAGCGCGTCCACACTCCAACCGGGACGCTTGGCACACGGGCCCGAGCTAAACTCCGGGCGCCGAGGCGCAGTAGTAGGCTTTGTCATGTCTCTATCCTTCCAGATAGCAAGCGCCTCGTTGGGGAGGCGTGTCCCAAAAATGAGTGCCGACCTCACAGACGACTGCTTCCCAGTTGGGGGAAGTACCGGGGACGGAAATTATAGAAAGCGTGGATAGAGTCAATGAAAGATTTGTATCGGTGAAGAGAAGTTTTTGTAACGATCTTGCGGGCGAAACGGGCAGCACCGAAGGGAAAATGCAACGACCGCGTATAATGCCAACAAGCCCCGTCATGACAGCGAGATTTTTAATGCACTTCAAGCCCTCGGCCATCCTTCTGCT
This sequence comes from Kordiimonas aestuarii, assembly GCF_025574465.1. Classification (GTDB taxonomy): domain Bacteria; phylum Pseudomonadota; class Alphaproteobacteria; order Sphingomonadales; family Kordiimonadaceae; genus Kordiimonas; species Kordiimonas aestuarii. The sequence continues at coordinate 232,550 of NZ_JAOBPP010000019.1, read as the reverse complement.
ATCGACCACGATCATTTTATCGGCCTGTGCCAGCAAACACCCGGGGGAACGACGCGGGGCGCCGGAAGGACCTGAAATGGACCCTGGCCGTATGGAGCAGATGGTCAGCCGCTATATCGAGCGCTGGGACTATAATAATGATGGTGCCGCCACTTGCGACGACATCAATGTCTCCCGTAGCCGCCTTTTCCGCCTTCTGGATGAGGACAAGGATGGCCTGCTAGCAAGCGGCGAATACCGCCACGCAAAGTTTGAAGACAAGTCTTTCCTGTTTTTTGATTTTATCCGGGTCGATGCAAACGGAGACAGCCGTGTTTCTGTCGAAGAGCTTGTGGCGGTTCCCAACAGCCAGTTTTTAGCTGCCGACAAAGACCATGATTGCCGCATTTCTCCGCAGGAAGCTGTTGGAGCGATGCATGATATGCAAATGGGTAAGCGCCCGGCCGACCCAGGGAAAGCGAGCAAGCGAGGTGAGCGTGTAGACCGACGCCCCCGCGACCAATAAGACGCTAGCGGTCAAGCATCCATTCATGGGGGGTGCCGGTAAGTGCCCTGGCAACCTCATTGATATTCTCCACAAACTCGCTCAGGTTACCAGGCCGCAATTTGGTTTGTTGTGTCTCCATGGCTTCCAGCCCCCGCAGGCCAACGTGCGACGCAAAAGCCTTACAGGCTTCCTCCGACAGATGCCGCCCCCGCGCATCAAACAATGTCTCATACGAGAGTGTCAACGCCTCGGGGAACAGACGCATTATATTATCAAGCCGCTTTTCGGTGCCTGCCATATTCCCCAATGCCTGCAGCATTCGCAATGTATCAACATGAAGCTTCGGCAAGGACAATTGATCATCCGTGGTGTGCCAGATACCGCTTTGCTCCGCTGTCAGGCGTGAAAGATAAGCCCGCAACAGATTCCGCCTGCGCAGAAAGATCACGCCACAGCCCATACGGCGCACCATGTCAAAAAGCACAGGCCGTGCATTCAGCCCCCGGTCATGGGCCTCAAAATGGTGAGTCTGGCTTATTTTAACATCGAGGATTACCGTGTCTTCAGGGACCGTCGCGGCGAGGTGACCAAGATAAGCGTGTAACCGTTGCTCAGCATATAGCGGCTGCACCAGCTCCATCCGCGTTTTAAGTATTTCCGGTAGCCAGTTATAATAGTGCCGCGGATGCCGCGCGTAAGCATCGCCAAACACCTCGCCAAGGTAGTTGCACTCTGGATGGGTGTTCAGAAGGCTCGACAGGGCCCCTGTGCCCGACCTTTGCTGAGCAAACAGGAAAACCAGCTTCTTATTGCCAAGACGACCCGGCATTTTATCCCCCTTGCCCGCGTGCTATTTTACCGAGCCGCTTTTGCCCCGGCATCGCGCGCGTCAAATGCCTCGTCCCAGAAACTGACCGACAAACGATCGATCGACCGGGTCTGTGCGTTCATCAGCATTACGAGCCCCAGCCCGAGTTCCTTTGAATAGGAAATGAAGGCACGGTAGCCCCGTACCGCGCCAGAGTGCAGGACGACCTCGTCATCCCCAAAGGAATAGATGCGCCACCCGAGCCCATAATGCGCGTCGGATATATGGCGGCGCCACGCACGGCGGTTCAACTCGCGGGTTGTGCGCACTTCCTTGGACGTCACCGTCTTCAGTAGCTCTGGCGTGATAACCTTCGAGTTATAGCCCATCTGCGCAATAACCCATTTCGCCATATCTTCGATGCTGGCGTTCACGCCAGCCGCAGGTGCTACCCGGTAATAATTAGGCTCGACCAGAACCCGCATCCAACCGTCACTCCGTGTGAAAACATGCGGTTCGGCCCGGTTGGCCGTCGAAAGGAATGCTTCAAGCCCCACTGAGGCATGGTCCATATCAAGTGGTTCCAGCAGACGGTCGTTCACAAGCGCTTTATAGCTTTTGCCTGTGCTTTGCTCGATCACCGGCTGAATGAGGCTGAAAAGAATATTCTGGTAGCCATAACATTCTCCCGGCTTGCACATTGCGCCAATCTGCTCAAAGCGCGGAATAATCTTGTCAAGCCCCCAATCATCTTCAAGCATATTGTCATAAGCATTTGGTGTGATGCCTGCGCTGTGGCTCAAGAGATGCCTTACCTTGATGCTGCTTGCGTGTCCGGAGTCCTTGAATTTAAGGTTAGGCACATAACCAAGCACCCGCGCATCAAGGCTGAACTTTCCTTCAGCGGCCAAAATTGCAGCCAGTTCGGCCGCAAAGGTTTTTGAAACAGATGCCAGACGAAAAACCGTCGCACTATTCACCGGCAGCTCGGCATCCACAGCACGTGTGCCCATCGTTTTCAGGGCAACCACCTTGCCATCCTTAACGATAGCATACGCGGCACCCGGTACCTTGTTCTTGGCCAGTTCCTCGGTAAACTCGGTGTCAAAAGTCTGCACAAGCGTGTTGGGTGCCGCGATCACGCAGCAGGGGAAAAATGAAGCAATCAGAACGGAGAATAATATACGCATGACAACTGAACTGAGCGGCCCTTCTATAACTTGTTGAGCAGAAAACGTTTGATCAGGCGCGCGACAAGGTCTGGCTTTTCTGCATGCAGCCAATGCCCTGTACCCTCCACCGTGCGCACCATTGCATGCGGAAACCGGGCCAAAATATTATCGCGATATTCCGGCTTGATATAGTCCGAAAGGCCACCCCGCAGGAATAGAACAGACGTTTCAACCGCATTCCCCTCGATGTTCCCGACAATATCCGCGTATCCCTTTTCAATGGCATCAAGCTCGATACGCCAACGATTTTTACCATCAGCGCCGCGCCGCCAATTGGTCAGCAGAAAACTGAGCACATCGGGCTCGTCTTCATAGTCGGCAAGTATCGCCTCAGCATCGGCACGGCTCACCGCATCACTTTCAGCAACGGCACGCAAGCCTTTAAGAATAGCGCTATGATGGTTGCCGTACGCGACGGGGGCAATATCCCCAACCACAAGACGCTTGACCCGCTCTGGCGCATGAAGCGTCAACTGCATCGCAGCCTTCCCCCCCATCGAATGACCAAATATATGGCAACTGGCGATGTCTAGCCTGTCCAGCATCTCTATAACATCCGCAGCCATCTCGGGATAACTCATGCCGTCCACATGCGGGCTACGACCATGGTTCCTAAGGTCAGGGCTAATCACCCTGAAATCTGTCTCCAGCTTGCGGGTGATCCCGCCCAGGTTATCCGCCGAGCCAAAAAGCCCGTGCAGCATCAAGAGTGGCTCGCCCTCACCCCTTTCGCGGACCGACAGTTCCATCAATCACGCTCCAGCCGCACCCGTGCATGGCCAAGGGGGCCATGCCCGCCCCCAAAACCCGGGGCTTCCTTGATAGCGTGATGAACAAAAGCATGGCTGCGTTCCAACGCCTCTTCCAATGATTTGCCAACGGAAAGATATGCCGCCATGGCGCTTGCGAGTGTACAACCGGTACCGTGTGTATGCAGGGTGTCGATCCGCCCGCTGGTGACAATACATTCACCCTTGAGACTCACCAGAATATCGCTGACATCGTCACTCTCCAGGTGCCCCCCTTTTATCAAAACCGCCTCAACACCCGTTTCAAGAAGGTCATATGCAGCGACTTTCATATCGTCTGTGTTTTCAATTTTCCGGCCGGTCAGCACCTCGGCCTCAGGAATATTCGGTGTGACGAGACTCGCATGGGCAATCAGCGTTTTCAGAGCGTCCAGGGCATCATCATTGAGAAGGCGGGCACCGGAAGTGGCCACCATCACCGGGTCGACGACCAGATCGCCACCAAAGGCGACGTCGTCGATCACGGCTAAAACCGTTTCAATCAAGGCGGCGTCATGCAACATCCCCGTCTTGATGACGTCAGCACCAATATCGCTGAGAACAGCGCGCATCTGCGCAGCGACCACGCCGGATGATATGGTTTCGATGCCGCTCACCCCTTTGGTGTTCTGGACCGTCACTGCCGTTATTGCCGTCGCGGCATACTGGCCCAGCATCGTCACAGTCTTGATGTCTGCCTGTATGCCAGCGCCGCCGGAGCAGTCCGAACCTGCGACGATGAGAACACGGCCCATTTTTTGATTTGCTGTCATCGGCCAACCGCTTCGATTTCACTGCAGATGGCATCAACCAGGGACGTGATCTTGCTCTCATCATCGCCTTCAGCCATCACGCGGATAACAGGCTCGGTACCCGATTTTCTGATAACAAGGCGGCCCGATCCGTTCAGTTCCTGCTCAGCCGAGGCGATACATGCCTTGACGCGCCCATCACTAAGCGGCTCGCCCCCGCCATAACGTACATTCTTGAGAAGCTGTGGCACCGGCTCGAACTGGCGGCATACCGCAGATGCGCTCTGGCCGGACTGCTGTATTTCCGTCAGCACCTGAAGCGCCGCCACCAGGCCGTCACCTGTGGTGGAAAAATCGCTCAGCACGATATGGCCGGATTGCTCACCACCAATGTTAAAGCCCGTCTGGCGCATGCGCTCCACCACATAGCGATCGCCAACCTTCGTGCGCTCAAGTGTCAGGCCATCGCTTTCAAGCAACCGCTCAAGACCAAGGTTGGACATCACGGTGCTGACAAGGCCGCCGCCCTTCAATACACCTCGCTTGTGCCAATTGCGGGTGATCAACGCCATGATCTGGTCACCGTCCACGATAGTGCCGGTTTCGTCACACAAGATCAGCCGGTCAGCGTCGCCGTCGAGCGCGATGCCGATATCAGCGCCTTCCTGCACAACGCGCGCACACATGCCATCAGGGTGGGTGGAGCCGCATTTGTCATTGATATTAAAGCCGTTCGGCGAAACGCCAATAGGGATCACATCGGCCCCGAGCTCCCACAGCACGGTTGGCGCTACCTTGTAGGCGGCACCATGTGCGCAATCGACCACCACCTTGAGACCATCGAAGGTCAAACCGTTTGGCACCGTTGCCTTGGCAAATTCAACATACCGACCGCTGGCATCTTCAAGGCGTGTCGCCCGGCCAAGTTGTTCGGACGGGACCAAAGCATCCGCCATGCCGCTTTCAACCAGTGCCTCAATCTCGATTTCCTTAGAGTCGGAAAGCTTGAAACCGTCGGGGCCAAAAAACTTGATGCCGTTGTCGTAATGCGGGTTATGGCTGGCGGAGATCATCACGCCGAGGTCTGCACGCAGGGACTTAACGAGCATTGCAATCGCGGGCGTCGGCATCGGGCCAACCATGACGACATCCATGCCTGCCGCCACAAAACCCGCGGCGAGAGCGGGTTCATACATATAGCCCGACCGCCGGGTATCCTTGCCAATCACCACCCGGTGAACATGGTCACCGCGAATAAACGAACGGCCGGCGGCAAGGCCAACGCGCATGGCGATATCAGGCGTCATGAAGCCTTCGTTCACGCGACCCCGCATTCCGTCAGTGCCAAAATACTTGCGGCTCATACGCCCTTCCCCACACGATACTTAAACTTTTCAGGATTGTAGCGGCTTCAAACCAGTCCGTCCATGATTGCAGCATCATGAAAAGCCTGTGTCAGCCGCAAAGCCTGTATTGTCTCCGCGACATCATGAACCCGCACGATCTGCGCTCCCTGCTCGACACATCTGACCGCAGCTGCAACTGAGCCTACCATCCGCTTTTCTGCTAATTCCTCACCTGTGATCGCTCCAATAAAGCGCTTTCGCGACACCCCCAGCAGCACCGGACAACCAAGGGTCAGAAACAGAGGCAACCCGTTGATGAGCGCGAGATTATCCTGCACAACGCGTTTACCAAAGCCGATTCCTGGGTCAAGAATAAGGCGCGCACGCGAAATACCTGCCGCCTCGCATGCTGCAATACGCTGTGCAAGATAATCGTACACATCATACAGCACATGGGCGTAAGACGGCCTGTCCTGCATCGTCTGCGGGGTGCCCTGGGCATGCATCAGGACAACCGGCGCGTTGCAGAATGCCGCGACAGTCATACTTTCACCATCATAGGTAAGCGCGGAAACATCGTTGATGATATGTGCACCGGCCTTGACTGCTTTATCCATTACAAAGGAATGACGTGTGTCGATTGAAAGCGGGATACTCTCCGCTTGCAGGGCTTCTATCACCGGCAATACACGCCCAGCCTCTTCACCTTCCCAAACCGGTTTGGCACCTGGCCGCGTGCTTTCGCCGCCGATGTCGATAATATCGGCGCCCTCGGCAATCATCTGCCGCGCCCGCCTGATTGCGGCGTCGGCATCCAGAAACTTCCCGCCGTCGGAAAAACTGTCCGGCGTTACGTTCAGCACGCCCATGATACGCGGCCGGGTGAAAGAAAGTGGAAGTTCGCGCCCCGGCAGCTCAAGGCCTTGGCTGGGTGAGGCCAGTGCATCGCGTTGCTGCTCCAGTTGCGTGCGGATGCCATCAGGAAGCGCCTTCAGGGCATTATCCAGTTCGTTCGATGAAACCAAGGCATGCGTGAAAATGGCGTCCCCGTCGCGTACAACGATGCGAGCCGCGAGGAAACGCCTGCCGGTTATCGGCGAAACAAGGCCCAAGTCCCCGCCAGAAACGGAACCGACGGGCACGAGATATGCTCTCGCCCCGTCGGAAATATCTTTTAGAGTAGCGCTTGTCACCAGCGGCTAGCCTTCTGGCTGGGGTTCACCATGATCAACCCCGGCCGACGGCACCGCACTAGGCGCGGCAGGCGGCACGGTAGGTGTGTTGTCCGGCTTTTTCGGCGCCACACGGATTGGCTCACCGTTCAGGATCGCTTTGATCTCGCCACCGGAAAGGGTTTCATACTCAAGCAGAGCACCCGCAAGCGTGTGCAGGTCGTCGAGATTATCCTGCAGGATATTTTTCGCCCGGTCATTGGCACCCTCGACAAAGGCTTTCACTTCCTGGTCAATCAGGCGGGCTGTGTCTTCCGACACATTCTGCTGACGCGACACGGAGTGTCCGAGGAAAACCTCCTCCTCGTTAGCTGCATACTGAAGTGGGCCAAGCTTGTCGGACATGCCCCAGCGGGTCACCATGTTGCGCGCAAGATTTGTCGCATACTGAATGTCAGAGGACGCGCCAGATGTGACCTTCTCATGCCCGAAGATGATTTCTTCCGCCACGCGGCCCCCCATGGCAATCGCAAGGTTATCGTGCATTTTCTCGCGGCTTTGGGAATATTCGTCCCGCTCAGGCAGGCGCATTACCATGCCGAGCGCACGACCACGCGGGATGATCGTCGCCTTGTGGATCGGGTCAGATGATTTGCAGTGCAAGCTTACAAGGGCATGGCCACCTTCATGGTATGCCGTCAGCTTCTTCTCGTCTTCCGTCATTACCATGGAACGACGCTCCGACCCCATCATCACCTTGTCTTTAGCGGCCTCAAATTCCGACATAGCGACGATTTTCTTGCCACGGCGAGCCGCCAGAAGTGCCGCTTCGTTCACAAGGTTCATCAGGTCAGCGCCCGAGAAGCCCGGCGTACCCCGCGCGATGGTGTTCACGTCCACATCCGGTGCCAGTGGCACTTTCTTCATGTGAACGCTGAGGATTTTTTCGCGGCCGTTGATATCCGGGTTTGGCACAACAACCTGACGGTCAAAGCGACCTGGGCGCAACAGCGCTGGGTCAAGCACGTCGGGCCGGTTGGTGGCCGCGAGGATAATGATACCTTCATTGGCCTCAAAACCGTCCATCTCGACCAGAAGCTGGTTCAGGGTCTGCTCACGTTCATCGTTGCCGCCGCCAAGGCCTGCGCCCCGATGACGACCGACAGCGTCGATCTCGTCAATAAAGATGATACAAGGCGCATTTTTCTTCGCCTGTTCAAACATGTCCCGCACACGGCTTGCGCCTACGCCGACAAACATCTCAACGAAGTCAGAACCCGAAATGGTGAAAAATGGTACATTGGCCTCACCTGCAATGGCGCGCGCCAGCAAGGTTTTGCCGGTACCGGGAGGACCAACAAGCAACGCGCCTTTGGGGATCTTGCCACCAAGACGCTGGAATTTCTGTGGATCCTTGAGGAAATCAACGATCTCTTCAAGTTCTTCCTTCGCCTCTTCAATGCCTGCAACATCCTCAAATGTTACCCGGCCTTGCTTTTCCGTCAGCAGGCGTGCCCGGCTTTTGCCAAAGCCCATGGCCCCGCCGCCGCCAGAACGACCCTGCATCTGGCGCATGAAGAAAATCCACACACCAATAAGAAGAAGGAAAGGCAACCAGGAGATAAGCGCGCCCATCAGGAAGCCTTCGTCCTGCTTTTTCACCTGATAGGTAACGTTATGTGCCTTGAGCGTGCGTGTCAGTTCATCATCGTAAATTGGCGCAACAACATGGAAGGTCTCTCCACTGGTATATACACCGTTGAGGTCCTGTCCCTGCTTCTCGACACGTTCGACTTTATTTTGCTCAACCGCTTCAATGAATTGGCTGTATGCAAGTTCAGGGGTCTTGCTCGACCCGCCCTGGAACATGTTGAAAAGCGCCACAAGCAGAAGGATGATCAACACCCACACAAGCGCATTCCGCATAAATCCGTTCACTTCTTTGCCTTTCTCAGGTCACGGCCCACACGAGCCATAACCATATTATATGCACTATCCCCTTGGCATGCTTCACCAAGAGATAAGCTCATGCGCCGCCCGTGCAAGAGGTCATTCACTTTCGGCCTCACTTTTTCGACCGAATGAGCGGTTTCCGCGACAGGTGCAACGTGACATCCACGAGGTCACTATATCCCATCACAGGAAGTGCCCGCAATTGCAGTGCCTCAAAAACAGCAGGCTGCGAGAGCCTACCAGCGTGTGGCACAGATGTCTCACGAAGTTCGGGCCATTTTGTGACGGCCTGCCGCCAGCCATCTTCGCCGAGCGCGCCAATTGCGAGGCCTCTAGTATCACCCTTAGCTGAAATTTCAAACCGGTTATCCCATACACGCAAACCCGTTAAAACTTTACGTACATCGCATGCGGCCAGTTCACGGCAAGCATGTATGCGGGCACCATCTCGTTTAAAAAGCACCCCATAAAGGGTTTGACCGCGAAAATTCTCATTGCAAAGCCCGCGATACAAGCGGTCAAGCTTCTCCATACGAGGTGTATGTGCAGTACCGGAGAAATAACGGCAAATACTGGCAAGGCCGCGCAGGACTATCTCCTCGGGTGCGTCAACAAGTGCATCTACAGGCAGCCAAACCTGTCCTGTCTCGCATTCTGTCACCGAGCGTGCAAGCCACTCTGCCTCATAAAACTCAAGCGCGTCCCGAGAACGGCGCAGACGGCGAGCCGTCGCAGCCAAACGGCCTGCGGCATACCCCTCAAGGGGCGGCGAGCTGAGGAACTGCCGCACTTTCACGCGGTCAAAATCCGCGTTTGTATTGCTTGGGTCCTCTATCCACTCGCTGCCCACGTCCTGCAAATACTGTTTCAGCACGGCTTTGGGTACATCAAGCAAAGGCCTCAACAGCGCGACACTGCCGCATCCCGGTACCCCGGAAGCCTCCTGCATTGCCGCAAGACCGTAAACCCCGCTACCCCGGGCCAGACGCAGCATCAATGTTTCCGCCTGATCATCCTGATGGTGCGCCGTCAGCAGATAGGGCACTTCGTTGGCCTGACACCATTCACCCAGCAGGCGGTACCGTGCGGCGCGGGCGGCGGCCTGTATATTGCTGCGCGGTTTGTCCCCTGACCAGACCAATGTATGGTGTGCGATCCCTCGCGCTTTCATCGCATTGGCGACAAAGTCGGCTTCCTGCGCGGCTTCGGGGCGCAGCCCATGGTTAACGGTAAGTGCAGCGAGCAAAGGCCTGTCAGCCATGAGAAACGCCAGCGCCATGCTATCGGCCCCGCCAGAAACAGCGATGGCCACCCGGGTATCCCGGGACACGCCAAGAGCCTGAAGCCGGGCTTCAAGCTCTTGTGTCAGATATGCTTTGGCGTTCGACATTCAGGGTTAGTAGTTGCAACCCGCCGTTTTGGCGGTGCGTTGCGCGCGCGCCTTCAACCTGTCGCTGGCTGCATTCTCGCTACGACGGAATTCCGCCAGCGCGTTGCAGGCATCTGAGGCGCTATCAAGCGCGATCAGCACATCGGCGAGGTCAAGAAGCGCATCCGGGCGTTTTTCATGATTGGGATGTTCTTCGATCAGGGCAAGCAACTGCTGCGCCGCTTGCGGCATGCGTCCCTTCAGCAGGTGTATCCGCCCGAGCCAGAATTTGGCATTACCCACTCGTTCATCCTCGGGGTTTGCCTGAAGAAATAGGTCCATCGCCTTGAAGCCGTTATCCAAGTCATTCTTCTGGATGAAGTTGAAAGCATACCGGTACTGCGTGGCCGCATCCCCTTCAGGCAAGGCCACGGCTGGCTGCACAGGCGCAGGCGATGCTGGCTCCTCAGTTGCCGGGGACGTGCCGTTTGCCGCAGGCGCGTTAATCTGTGCTTTCATTTCTGCCTGAGCCTGCGCAGTTTCCTGCGCCTGAAGAGCCATTTCCCGGCGTATCAGATCAAGCGCCTCATCCAGTTGGCGCTGTTTGAATTCGATCTCTTCGAGGCGACCGTTAAGCCCGCGCATTTGCCGCTCAAGCGATCCAAGCTTGGCAACAAGATCGCTCAGCAACTGGCTATCCCCAGGCGTGGCAACCCCACCGGTCTGTGGCACCGCAGCCTGCCCATTTCGCAGGCGGTTTTCCAGCGCGATCATTTCCCGCTCAAGGCGCTCAACTTTCAAGGCGATCTCCGCCTTGCTTTGAGCTCCCACCGCAGGCGTCAGCATGACCACCATAAAGATGAGACCCGATAATGCTTTGATCATTTGATACACTCCTTCCTTGAAGGTGTTTGTACCATCAAGGCTTACTCAACAAATCCGGTAAAAAAAGGGCCCCGCCCCGGATATCCGGGTACGGGGCCACATGTCCATCATGCGCCGTCAGTATTTACTGAACGACCAAAACCCCGCGGCGGTTCTGGCTCCAGGTGCTTTCACCATTACCAACAACGGCCGGACGCTCTTTACCATAGGAAATGGTTTTGAGACGTGACGCTGGTACACCGCGCGCGATCAGGTAATTTTTTACCGCCGTTGCGCGGCGCTCACCGAGCGCCAGGTTATATTCACGTGTACCGCGCTCGTCACAGTGACCTTCAACAGTCACATCGACGCGCGGGAAATGCTTCAGCCACTCGGCCTGCTTCGCCAGCGTGCCACGAGCTTCGGCAGACAACTCAGAGCTGTCATAAGCGAAGAAGATACGGTCACCGGCATAGTTGGTCAAACCAGACTGGTTCGGCGAACCCATTTTCTGAGCTTCAAGCTCCTCCTGTGTCATCACAGGAGTAGACGGCTTATCCGGACGGCCAGAAGCACCGGAATCTTCCATCTCGGTTGCCGGCGGAGCCTTTTCCTCAACCGCTTTGTCATTATTAGAACATGCTGCCAGCATTAGTGCGACAGCAGAAATTACGGCAATATTCTTGCCCAGGCGCTTGGACGTCATTTTTGCTCCCTCCAACGGAATGGGGTTCCCCCGGCTTACGTACGTGCATGTTACCAGCTTCGTGAAATATCTCGAAACTGACAACGTTTGTTCGCTGCAACTATAGAACGCGAATTTCCGATGATCAAGCAATCAAAATAAGGCAAATATTTGTTCTGTCGTGAATTTTCCGTGAACAAACACCTTATTTTGATGTCATTAAAATTTTAGCCAAAGACTAACAATTGTGCCAATCGCAAAAACGCCGATGATGGCCGCAGAAAAATGGTTAATGAGAACCAGAAATTTATCATTCACCTTGTCACGCAAATATCGCCCAAAACCGGTCAAAACGGCCCACCAGAGACACGAACCAAGAAAGACACCGGCAATAAGCGCAATGGCGTCAGCATGGGCATATCCACTGCCTCGTCCAAGGTCTCCGATTCCGGCGAGCGTATAAAGGCCCAGAAAGCCAAAAAAAACGCCCGGGTTGGTCAAAGTCAAAACAAGGGAGCCAATCATGCCCCGCTTAACCCCGCCTTCCTGAGGCGTCCGGTCGAAATGTGGATGGCTGCGCCAGATATGAATAGCAAAGCCAAACATGATAAGCGCACCAACAATGCGAAGCTCCGTGTCGTAACTGTCGATCACTGAGAGGAACGCCTTCAGGCCAAGCGCGGCCAAGCCCGCATAAAACGCATCCCCCATGGCCGCGCCAGTGCCAATCATGAACCCGTCCCGCGCGCGGCCAAAAAGGCTGCGCCTGAGGCATATGATATTGACGGGACCAATAGGCGCAGACAGGGCAAACCCGAAGGCCAGCCCCCAAAGCAGATATCCAATCTCGTCAATCACCATACGTTCAGCCTCATGGCTTTATTCAGCCTTGTGCCGAATACCGGCAAAGCGCCAGGAAAGCGTTTCCCCCGCATGGAACGGCGCGATGCGTAAGCCAGAGACGTCAAGCACGTCTGGCACGACCGTGTCCTCACGCTCCAAAACCACGTAACGCTCATTAAGGGGCAAGCCGTAAAAATTCGGGCCATTCTCGGACGCGAACGCCTCCAGACGATCAAGCGCACCCTCTTCCTCAAATGTCTTAGCATAGCTTTCAAGCGCGTATGGTGCGTTGAATATGCCTGCGCATCCGCATGCGGCTTCCTTGCGCTCCACAGTATGCGGCGCAGAATCTGTGCCAAGGAAAAACTTTGGTGAGCCGGAGGTTGCCGCGGCACGCAGTGCAAGCCGGTGCTGTTCACGCTTGATAACGGGCAGGCAATAGAAGTGTGGTTTAATGCCGCCCACCAGCATGGCATTTCGGTTATGCACAAGATGCTGCGGCGTGATCGTGGCCCCTACATTTGGCCCGCAGGCGTCAACAAACGCAGCAGCCTCGGCCGTTGTGATATGTTCAAAGACAATCTTCAGCTCAGGAAAATCCGCCACGACCTGCGCCATCGTGCGCTCGATAAACACAGCTTCCCGGTCGAAAATGTCTACATCGTGGTCTGTCACCTCACCGTGCACCAGAAACGGCATACCGATACGCTGCATTGCTTCCAGCACCGGATAGACATTTTTGATGTCACTCACCCCGTACGCCGAATTGGTGGTCGCGTTTGCCGGATAGAGTTTGCACGCGGCAAACACACCTGATGTGAAGCCGCGCTCAACCTCCTCGGCTTCAATCGTATCTGTCAGGTAACATGTCATCAGCGGCGTGAATTCAAGCCCCTGAGGCACTGCTTTCAGGATTCGGTCCCGGTATGCCTTGCCGGCCGCAACGGTTGTGACCGGCGGTGTCAGGTTTGGCATGACAATCGCCCGCGCGAACTGCCGTGCAGTATAGCCCACTACGGCCTCCAGCATCTCATCATCACGCAGATGCACATGCCAGTCATCTGGCTGGCGGATCACAAGACGGTTTGAATTGGCGGCTGTAGGTGTCATTTGGGCAACTCTGTTTTTTTGGACCATAAATTTTATGTCCGCAGTTGTAACGGGCTTGGGGCGCGCTTACAACTTGAAAGCCTTTGATTTATGGTTATCTGTGAGCCATGAGAAAACACGTTTGCAAGGAAGTTTTATGACCGCCCAAGCCCTCAAGCTCGACACCCGTGCTGTTTTGCGCCTTTCCGGCGCTGACACCCGCATCTTCCTTCAGGGGCTTGTCACCAACGACGTCATGAAGGCCGCGGGCAGGCAGGCGGTTTATGCCGCCCTTCTCACCCCGCAAGGCAAATTCATGTATGACATGATCATCGCAGCGGAAGGTGATGACCTGCTGCTGGACGTGGAAGCGACCCGTAAAGATGACCTCCTGCGCCGACTGATGATGTACAAGCTGCGCGCGGATGTGACCATCACGGATGAACCATCACTGTCAGTTTGGGCGATGTGGGAGGCAACCGGCACTGATGGCGTCCTCATAGATGATCCGCGCGACGCCCGTCTTGGCGCGCGCCTGATTGCTGACAAAGCGCCATCCGCAGACAAACTCCCCGCCGAGAAATACGAGGCTAAACGTCTGAGCCTCGGTGTACCGGACAGCAGCCGGGACATGGCTGTCGAAAAATATTTCTGGCTTGAGACGGACGCCGAGAGACTGAACGGCGTCTCGTTCACCAAAGGCTGTTTCATCGGGCAGGAACTAACGGCCCGCATGAAGCATAGGACTGCGCTGAAGAAAAAACTGGTTGCGGTGACCGCTGCGGATGGCACGCTCGAAAGCGGTCAGACAATCACTACAGAAGACGGTAAATCCGCTGGTGAAATCCGCACAACGAACGGCGCCTATGCCATCGCCTATTTCCGGCTTGAATTTATCGATGCTTCGCTTAATGCTGAAGGCGTGCCCGTGCAACTGGCATAATCGGGGGAATGAGATGACCAAATCCAGAAAACAGCGCAAACACGACGCGGATGTAGCACATGAACGATCCAACCTGCTCACGGTCGGCATCGTTGTTGCCGCCATATTGATCACAGTTCTGGTGCTGGCGAGCTAAACTTTCGGCAACACCTTCTGCGGATGAAAGCCACCTGCATGCCCCATGAAGGGTGGATGGATATTGTAGCCGAGCAGTTGCTGCATCACCTCCGGCATAGTGGCGACTGTTTCCTGTGGCACAGACAGGTAGAAGTTCTCCTGCGTGCGCGCCCATGAGGCGCAATATTGCGGAAACAGGCCAAGCCGGGCACTGCCCGAGGTATTACCCCCTGCCCTGTGCCACAGATTTCCGACGAAAATAAGCACCGAGCCACGCGGCATTTCTGCCTTCACGATCTCAGCATTCGCCGGGCAATGCCAACCGTCGGCCTGCCCCGGCTCATGCCGCGTGAAAGCGTCATCGAGGGTTAAGACACCCTCCGGGGTTTGCCCCTCCGCCCACTTGTGGCTATGGGGGATCAACTCCGTCGCACCATTTTCTGTAGTAAAATCATCCATCGCCCATATGGCGCCAACAGAGAAGGCAGGCCGTGGGCGCGGAATGGGGTAAAAGCCGTCATCCACATGGAAAGCCTGGGGCTGTTCGCCCGGCAATACGTTGGCGGCGAGAGCCGCGGTGATCAGGCAGTCGTCCCACAAAAGCGGGCGGATGACCTTCAGCACATCAGGGTGGGAGAAAAACGGCCACAACGCCGGGCCGTATTTGGGCAGGGAATAAATGCGCTGGGTTTTGAACCCCTCGAACTGGTTCCGCCCGGTGCGTTGGGACGCAAAAATCGGGTCAAGGATATCGCGCGCCGCTTGGATGGTTTCATCCGGCAGCAGATTTTCAATGATGAAATAGCCGCGGTCCTGAATGGTGTCGATTATATGCTGATGGTCCATACTCGCCTCCCCGTATACACGTGAGACTAGGGCATCGGCCACAAAAGAAAAGCCCCGCAGCTTGCGGGGCTTCCTGCTTTAGTCTTTCAAGGCTGCCTGCGCAGCAGCAAGACGGGCAATGGGCACCCGGTACGGCGAGCAAGACACATAATCCAGCCCCGTCCGGTGACAGAATTCCACGCTCGCCGGGTCACCACCGTGCTCACCACAAATACCAAGCTTGAGATCAGGCTTCGTTGACCGGCCACGCTCAGCGCCCAGTTTCACCAGTTCACCCACACCTTCCTGGTCGATGGAGACAAACGGATCTTGGGCAAAGATATCCTGCTTCACATACTGGTCGAGGAAGCGGCCTGCATCGTCACGGCTGATACCGATGGTGGTTTGTGTCAGGTCGTTGGTGCCGAAACTGAAAAAGTCAGCCGCGACTGCGATACGGTCGGCGCAGATCGCCGCGCGTGGCAGTTCGATCATCGTACCAACCAGATATTCAACCCGGTGGCCCTTCTCGGTGAACACGTCTTCCGCAACCGTTTCCACATGCGCCCGCAGCAACTCAAGCTCCTTGCGGGTAGCCACCAACGGGATCATGATCTCCGGCACAACCGTATCACCGGTTTTCTGTTCAACGGAAATGGCGGCTTCAAAAATTGCCCGCGCCTGCATCTCGTATATTTCCGGGTAGGTGATGCCCAGGCGACACCCTCGGTGACCCAGCATCGGGTTAAATTCATGCAGTTCCGCCGCGCGGCGCTTGAGATGTTCAACATCCGCCCCGATGGCTTTCGCCACATCGCCAAACTCTTCTTCCTCGCGCGGCAGGAATTCGTGCAGCGGTGGGTCAAGGAGGCGGATAGTCACCGGCAAACCACGCATGATCTTGAAAATCTCTTCAAAGTCGCTGCGCTGCATCGGCAGCAGTTTGGCAAGCGCGGTTTTCCGGCCTTCAAGATCATCCGCAAGGATCATTTCACGCACGGCAATAATGCGTTCGCCTTCAAAGAACATATGCTCTGTCCGGCAAAGGCCGATGCCTTCCGCGCCAAAATCGCGCGCGGTTTGGGTGTCATGCGGCGTATCGGCGTTGGTGCGAACCTTCAGCTTGCGATAGGTATCAGCCCACGCCATCAGCGTACCAAAATCACCTGCAAGCTCAGGCTGCAGGGTTTTCACTTCGCCTACCATTACCTCACCCGACGCGCCGTCAATGGTGATGGTGTCACCTTCCTTCACTTCGCGGCCCGTGGCAGTCATCACACCGGCCTTGACGTCAATGCGCAATTGCCCGGCACCTGATACACAGGGGCGGCCCATGCCGCGCGCGACAACGGCAGCGTGGCTGGTCATGCCGCCACGCGCGGTCAGAATGCCTTTGGCAGCGTGCATGCCGTGAATATCTTCCGGGCTGGTTTCAACCCGGCACAGGATGACAGCCTTGCCTTCCTTCGCCATTTCTTCGGCGGTATCGGCGTCAAACACCACCGTGCCCGACGCAGCGCCAGGTGAGGCTGGCAAGCCACGGGTAAAGATGTCACGCGGCGCATCCGGGTCCAGCGTTGGGTGCAGAAGCTGGTCCAGCGCACCCGGCTCAACCCGCAACACAGCGGTTTTCTCATCGATCAGCCCTTCGGACGCCATATCAACCGCAATTTTAAGGGCAGCCTTGGCAGTGCGCTTGCCCGCACGCGTTTGCAGCATCCAGAGTTTGCCGCGCTGAACGGTAAACTCAATATCCTGCATGTCGTGGTAGTGACGTTCAAGCTTGTCGAACACATCAGAAAGCTGGCCGAAAACTTCCGGCATGCTTTCTTCCATCGACAGCGCGGTCGCACCCGCTTCCTCGCGCGCAATTTTAGTCAGATATTGCGGTGTCCGGATACCTGCCACCACATCTTCGCCCTGCGCGTCGATCAGATATTCACCGTAATATTCCTTGGCGCCCGTGGACGGGTTGCGGGTAAAGGCCACGCCTGTTGCGGACGTATCGCCCATGTTACCGAACACCATGGCCTGCACGTTAACGGCGGTGCCCCAGTCTTCCGGAATGTTGTTGAGCTTGCGGTAAACCTTCGCACGCTCAATATGCCAACTTGAGAATACGGCACCAATCGCGCCCCACAGCTGTTCTTTCACATCCTGCGGGAACGGGTAGCCAAGCTCTTCCTGCGCTTTTGCCTTGAAGGATTCGGCAATTTCCTGCCAGTCTTCGGCGTCAAGCTCAGTATCGAGATCAACACCCTTTTCTTCCTTGTGCAGTTCGATCAGTTCTTCGAAATGATAGTGGTCAACCCCCAGCACCACGTCGGAATACATCTGGATGAACCGGCGGTAGCTGTCCCACGCGAAGCGCGGGTTATCACTTTGCCTGGCAAGGCCCGCGACCGTCTTGTCGTTAAGGCCCAGATTGAGCACCGTGTCCATCATGCCGGGCATGGAGACCCGCGCGCCGGACCGCACAGACACCAGAAGCGGGTTTGCTTCATCGCCGAATTTGGCACCAACGCTTTTCTCGATCGCCGCCACCGCTTGGTTAACTTCGCTTTCCAGCGTGTCGGGGTATGTCCGGCCGTTGGCATAATAATAGGTGCAGACTTCGGTGGTAATTGTCAGCCCCGGTGGCACCGGAAGGCCGAGAGAGGCCATCTCCGCAAGGTTTGCACCCTTGCCACCAAGGAGGTTTTTCATATCGGCACGGCCTTCAGCAGCACCGTCACCAAATCTGTATACCCATTTGCTCATGTTAAGCAGTCCTTTACCGCGCTACCTTTGTCCCCTTGGGGCAGCGCTGAGTTAGGTCTTGAACACCGGGCTGCTTGTGTTTTGTTATGACCCGGTACGTTAAATAATCAGCCCTCAATCAGGCTGAAGTCGGCCACGGTATTCACCGCCGCCCGAATGGAACCCAGAAGCGCCAACCGGTTAGCCCGGAGCGCTGCTTCATCAGCATTGACCGTTACCTTGTCAAAAAAGGCATCAATCGGTGCCCGAAGAGAAGATAGCGCAGCCATCGCCTTTTCAAAATCTTCCACCTGAAGCGCCGCCTCAGCATCATCGGCAGCTTTCCCGAGCGCATCGGCAAGTGCCTTTTCTTCGGCATCAACCAAAACACTGGTATCCACATCCTGATCATAGGCGCGGCCGTCTTTCTTCTCCTCGATACGGAGGATATTGGCGGCACGCTTGTAGCCCGCGAGCAAGTTGCTGCCGTCTTCCGTATCAAGGAAGGCAGACAGTGCAGAAACAAGCGCGAGAACGCGCACAAGGTCGTCATCCCCCTTCGCGAATACCGCGTCAACCAAATCATGGCGGACACCAAGATCGCGCTGCTGCACCTTCAGGCGATCAGCGAAGAAGGGCAGAAGATGATCCTCGATTGTGGCTGTCACGTGACGCAGAATAGCCTCTTCGCGGGCATCCTCCGCCACATCGGCCACCATCAGGCCAAGATACGGTTTCAGCGGTTTTGCCGCCATGACAAGTGTGCCTGCCAGTTCAAGCCGGATATCGTTTTCGGTGATCAGGCGAATGATGCCAAGCGCAGCTCGGCGGAGAGCATATGGGTCTTTCGAGCCGGTCGGCCGTTTGTCGATGGCAAAGAAGCCCACAAGCGTATCAAACTTTTCCGCAAGCGCTACCGCGACAGAAACCGGGGCTTTCGGGCAGTCATCATTCGGGCCTGCCGGGGCATAGTGATCACGGATAGCATCAGCCACCGCGTCGCTTTCGCCTTGAGCCTTGGCATAATAGCGACCCATCACACCCTGAACCTCGGGGAACTCAAATACCATGCCGGAAACAAGGTCGGCTTTCGCAAGCTCTGCCGCGCGGGCTGCTTCGTCTGCGTCACAGCCAGGAATAAACTGCGCCAGATAACGCGCCAGCGCCTTCATGCGCTCCACACGGTCGGCAACACGGCCCAGTTCAATATGGAACACAATGTCACCAAGAGCGGAAAGGTTATCTTCAAGGTTGTGCTTGAGATCCTGTTCCCAGAAGAATTTCGCGTCAGAGAGCCGCGCCGTCAAAACCCGTTCGTTACCCGCCGCGACCAACGCACCGCCATCCGTCGGTTCGATATTCGACACCGTAATGAAATAAGGCGCCAGCTTGCCAGTCTCTTTATCCCGGGTAACAAAATATTTCTGGTCCTTCTTCATGGTCAGGATCAGCACCTCCTCAGGCACCGTCATAAAGGCCGGGTCAAATGAGCCCATGAGCGGCACAGGCCACTCCACCAAGCCAGCCACTTCCGTAAGCAGGCCCTTGTCTTCAACCCATTCGACGCCCTTTCCAGCAGCCAACTCCCTGGCGCGGTCAGCGATCAGCTTGATACGCTGCATTGGCGACAGCATGACCTTGTGGGCTTCCAGTTCGGTGCGGTAGTCTTCGAAACTCGTTACCTCAAAGCTTTCAGGCGCGAGGAAGCGGTGGCCACGTGTCGTGTTGCCAGCCTTGAAGCCATCCACATCCAGGTCAACAACCGTGTCACCCAGAACGCACAGAATGCTTTGTAGGGGGCGAACCCAGCGCAGGCTGCCATCGCCCCAGCGCTGCGACTTGGACCATGGGAAGTTGCGGATCGTTTGTTCAAGCACCTCGGCGACAACTTCCGCCGTCGCGCGGCCCTTTTTCTCTATCACGGCAAAAAGGAAGGTACCCTTTGCCTCTTCCCGCTCTTCACATTCATGGCGCGCAACCTTGGCGCCGCGCAGGAAACCCTCGACAGCTTTCTCGGGCGCATCAACGCGCGGGCCACGGCGTTCTTCACGCACATCAGGCGTTGCGTCCGGCAGGCCAGAAAGTGCAAACACAAGGCGGCGCGGTGTGGCATACGCTTGGGCGATCTCACCCTTGAGGCCTGCATCTTCAAGCCCCTTGACCATCATAGACTGAAGGTCCTCGGATGCTTTTTTCTGCATGCCTGCCGGAATTTCTTCGGAAAAAAGTTCGATGAGAAGATCAGCCATGACTTATACCTCCCACCCGTTTTTCCTGATCCAGGCGGTGCAGCATCCTTTGGCAAGATCACGCACTCGCCCGATATAAGCCTGTCGTTCCGTCACCGAAATTACACCGCGCGCGTCAAGAAGATTAAAGGTATGGCTTGCCTTGATACATTGCTCGTAAGCTGGCAGCGGCAGTTCAGCCTCAAGGAGACTAGCGCATTCGTCCTGCGCCTTTTTGAAATCATCAAACAGCTTGTCGGTGTTGGCGACCTCAAAATTATAGGCGGATTGCTCTCGTTCGTTTTCAAGGTAGACATCACCGTATGTGGCACCGGCACCGTTGAAGTCGAGGTCATACACATTATCGACGCCCTGCACGAACATGGCGAGGCGCTCAAGCCCGTAGGTCAGCTCACCTGCGACCGGGCGGCAGTCATAGCCACCAACCTGTTGAAAATACGTGTATTGGCTGACTTCCATGCCGTCGCACCAGACTTCCCAGCCAAGCCCCCAAGCGCCAAGCGTCGGGCTTTCCCAGTCGTCTTCCACAAACCGGATGTCATGTAGCTTGCTGTCAATGCCAATGGCGTTGAGGCTGCCGAGATAAAGTTCCTGCATCTCCGCCGGGCTGGGTTTCAGGATGACCTGAAACTGGTAATAATGCTGCAACCGGTTGGGGTTTTCACCATAGCGGCCATCTGTCGGGCGGCGGCAGGGCTGCACATAAGCGGCTTTCCAGTGGTCCGGCCCCAAAGCGCGTAGAGTGGTCGCCGGGTGGAATGTACCCGCACCCATTTCCATATCATAGGGCTGTAGAATCACACAGCCCTGATCTGCCCAGTAGTTCTGGAGGGTCAGAATGATTTTCTGGAACGGCATCGCGCCGGTTTTTGGGGATGACATTATTGTTGACCAACTCTTAAAAAGGCGAATCTGATACTTAAAAATATTGCGCTGCAACCTAACCGGCAGGTCCCCAGCGGTCAAGCAAGAGAATGCTTGCTAAGCCGTTAGAACAATTGGCGCGCCCTTGGTTACCACAAACGTGTGCTCAAACTGCGCGCCGAAGCCCCCATTGGCAAGGCGAAGTGTCCAGCCATCCATGTCTTCCACGTAGGTCCGGCTGCGGGTCGCGAGGAACGGCTCGATGGTCATCACTTGCCCCTCCTTGAGTTTTTGCCGGTCGCTTGGATGATAGATATTGGACACCGTCGGCTCTTCATGAATCCAGCCCCCTACGCCATGTCCGTTGAGGCCCTCAATGATGTTGTAGCCGTATTTCCGCGCTTCTTTCTCAACGGCCTTACCGATAGCATTGAGTGGCTGGCCCGCGCGCGCCGCAAACATAGCCTTGCGCTGCGCGGCTTTAGTTGCCTCCAGAAGCTGCAAGAGCTCAGAAGCGACTTTACCAACAGGAAAACTTGCACCCGTATCACCAAAAAAGCCGTCTCTCTCGGCGGAGACGTCGATATTGACCAACTCCCCCTCCTTGAGCGGCTCATCACCGGGGATGCCGTGCGCGATCGCCGTGCCAACGGAGATGCAGGTATAGCCGGGGAAATTATAAGCCAGCATGGGAGCGGATTTGGCACCACGCTCCGTCAGCATCCTGCCGCCCAGCTCGTCCAGTTCACGTGGGGTAATGCCGGGCTTTACCGCCGCGCCCATGGCGTGTAGTACGTCGCGACAGATCGCACCAATTTCTTTCAGCTTTTCAAGCTCATCCGGGCCATCAATGGTCATAGCTCACCTTTTTCGCGAATGCGTTCGTGGTGCTGAATTACCTCCCGAATGACAAACTGCAAGAATTTTTCGCTAAACTCAGGATCAAGATTAGCTGACTTCGCCAGGCAACGCAGCCGCTCGATCTGCGCTTTCTCCCGGCCCGGGTCTGCGGGCGGCAGGTCATGTTCTTTTTTATAGAAGCCGACAGCCTTGGTGATTTTGAAACGTTCCGCCAGCATAAACACCAGCGAAGCGTCGATATTATCGATACTCTCACGGTAAGCGGTCAGCTGGGCTTCATGGTTCGGCGTGTTTGCCACATATTCCTCCGTCATACCTATAGACCAAACCGGTCCCAGAAAAGCCGTTCCTCGATCGCAGAGAGAATACCGCCCGGCAGGTCGGCCACGCCGCCGCTCGGGCTTTCTTCCATACCGCGCCTGAGGCCTAGAAGCGCCCCAAACCGGGGTTTCTTTTCGCCGACAAGGCGCGTACGCACCTTTTTGCCGAACCGGTCTCGAAGCACGCTCCGCATGTCGCCAATGCTGTCAATGAGTCCCTGCTTCACCGCATCGGTACCCGTGAATACGTCGCCCGAGAAAATATGCGTCCGCAGCCCTTTGAGACGCTTGCCCCTGCGCTCCCGCACCAGCGACTTGAAATGCTCATGGATGTCGCCCTGGATGGCCTTGAGACGCTCCACATCCTCCGCCTTCTCTTCCGAGAAGGCATCAAGCATTGCCTTGCTTTCGCCCGCTGTATACAGCCGACGTTCAATACCCAGTTTCCTGATTGCCTCGGTAAAACCAAACCCGCTTGAGACCACACCGATACTGCCAATAATCGAGCTTTCATTGGCAAAAATTTCATCACCCGCCAGCGCAAGCATATAGCCGCCCGACGCGGCAACGTCCTCGGCAAATGTCAGCACCGGTACATGTTTTTCGCGCGCAAGGTCGCGGATGCGTTTGGTAATCAGCGCGGATTGCACCGGCGAGCCACCCGGCGAGTTGATCTGCAGCGCGACTGCCGCGAGTCCCGGCATGGAGAACGCACGCTCAAGCTGGGGAGCCACGGACGCGAGATTAAGGCTGGCGCGAAAGCGTTTGCCGGGCGAGATCACACCATACAGCCGCACAACCGCCACTGTGGGGGGTGGGTCGCCGAAGACTGCACACCTGATAGAATGCAGGAATTTTGAAATCGTCTGTCGCATGACCGCCGCTTTGTTTTTGATCCGCTTTCAATAACGGCTTTAACGCGTACGCGCAAAGCCTTTCAGGTCCAGCGCGGCACCATCGCGCAAAATCGCCTCGGCCTCGCGGGTGTAGCGCTCCACCTCACCATGAAGCGCGAGACCTGGTAAAATACTGGCCGTCCCGTGCACACCCTTGCGCCCCTGGATGATCACCCGCTTGGCCGGGGCCCCAAAGCGTGGCCACAGCGGCATAATCTTTAGTTCCCCCACACGGCGATATAGCTGGGCAATCACTTCATCTACCCGGTCGGCGCGATAGATGATTGAGACCGTGCCCCGGTTTTTGACCTTATAAATGCAGAACCGCACCCAGTCCTTGAGCGCGGCGCTTGAATCCATATGAGCAAGCCCCTTGTTGGTGACTGGCGGCCGAATGGCTTTGCCGTTTGCGAGGTAGGGTGGGTTGACCATTACATGGTCATATGTTGCCTCAGGTCCAGAGAGGTCAGTGATGCAGCCCTTGGAGACCGTCACCTGACCGCCTAGCTGATTGTAGGCAATATTACGCTCGGCAAACGCCAGCATATCGTCCTGAATATCAATGCCGTGCACATGTGTACCGGGAACCCGCTTGGCCAAGCACAACGCTGCACCCGCAGACCCGACGCCACCTTCGATGATGCGATCACCCGCCTTGGCCGGCACACTAGCGGCCAGCATGACCGTATCCATGGAAACTCGGTAGCCATCGCGCGGCTGTATCAGCTTGATGGCCCCGCCAAGGAAATCATCAACACTAACCGCCTCGTCAGCTTGTGGCTCAAGAGTTTCCGCGTCGGTTACCGGCATGTCATTCAGAACTGTCTGTTCGGTCATTGGCGCCCGCCATCCCTGCGCTCTTCAGCACGCGTTTACCATTTATTCATTTTTATATCGTGATTGTACGTGGATTTTGTCTGCGGTCAAATAGCGCACGCCATCCCGCATCTTGCCAATACAACTTCAGGGCGGTATTGTCCGCGCACAAAAACAACAGCACGAACAGCAACAGGGTCACCATGTCATCGAATGTCGTCTCCATCCACGGGCGCCGCAATGCGGACGCTGCCAATAACCCGATCAAAACGCTGCAGACACTTGTCTCAGACGATATGAATCTTGTGAATGAGCTGATTCTCGACCGCATGCAAAGCCCTGTGTCCCTGATTCCCGAGCTGGCCGGGCACCTGATCTCATCCGGCGGCAAACGCCTGCGGCCCATGCTGACCTTGGCCTCTGCTCAATTGCTCGGCTATGAAGGCAAGCGACACATCGGCCTAGCCACCGCAGTTGAATTTATTCACACAGCGACGCTTCTGCATGACGATGTGGTGGATGAAAGCAACATGCGCCGCGGCAAAAAAACCGCCAACCTGATCTGGGGCAACCAGCCCACTGTGCTCGTCGGGGATTTCCTTTTCAGCCGCGCGTTTGAGCTGATGGTTGAAAGCGACTCGCTCCGCGTTCTGAAAATCCTGTCCAGCACATCGGCTATCATCACCGAAGGCGAGGTACTGCAACTAACCACCGCGAACGACCTTTCGACACCGGAAGAAAAATACCTTGAGGTGATCGCCGCCAAAACCGCTGTGTTGTTTGCGGCCGCCTGTGAAGTTGCGGGTGTGGTCTCTGAGCAAGGTCGCGAAGTCGAAGAAGCGCTGGACGCCTACGGCAAATATCTGGGGATCGCTTTCCAACTCGTCGACGACGCGCTGGATTATTCCGCCAAGCAGGCAACCTTGGGTAAAGAGATCGGCGACGATTTCCGTGAAGGCAAAGTGACCCTGCCCGTTATCCTCGCCTACCGTCGCGGCACTGAAGACGAAAAGAAATTCTGGAAACGTACCGTGGAGCGCCGCAAGCAGGAAGATGGCGACCTTGAAGAAGCCATCCGTGTCATGAGCAAACACGGCACCCTGAGCGATACGGTGGAACGCGCGCGCCACTATGGCGCCATGGCAAAGGATGCTTTGGCAATTTTCAAAGATAGCCCTGCCAAAACAGCTCTCAGCGATATTGTCGATTTTTGTATCGAGCGGGCCTACTAAATCCCTTGAAGGCCTGTCTGGCACTCATTATATAATCGCGCAGAATTGGCCCCTCCCGGTATTCCTGTCGGGGAATAGCTCAGCCTGGTAGAGCACCACGTTCGGGACGTGGGGGCCGGAGGTTCGAATCCTCTTTCCCCGACCAATAGAAAGGCCGCCCCAGAAGGATGGCTTTTATCCTTCACCGCTAACCACCCTCGCGACAGCGCGCCGCAATCTGGGCAAAATCTCTGCCTCAAACCAGGGGTTCTTACTGAGCCAGATATTGTTGCGCGGGCTTGGGTGTGGCAGCAGGAATGTACCGCCAGTGCCGTTCTCCTCTGTACGTACAGCGCCCGTTAACGTCTTGCCTTTCAACTCACGCAAATGCCAGTCGCGGGCATAGCTGCCAATAACCAATGTCAATTCAATACTGTCAGCCATAGCCAGAAGCTTGTGCCGCCATGCTGGCGCACACTCTGGCCGGGGCGGCAGATCGCCGGACTTGCCTGTACCCGGATAACAAAACCCCATCGGCAGGATAGCAACGCGGCGCGCATCGTAAAAGGCATCTCGGTCGATGCCCATCCACTCCCGCAGACGGTCACCGCTGGCATCATCAAACGGAACACCACTTTCGTGAACCTTGCGCCCGGGCGCCTGCCCGACAATCAGGGTACGCGCCTCGCTGGAAAACTGCACGACGGGGCGTGGGCCAAAAGGCAGTACGTCGGCACAGATAGCGCAACGCCTGATCTCAGCCAGCAGTGCGTGTTCGGTTGATGGCATCTACGGTGCCGCGGGTTTCCGCCTGTGACAGGCGGCAGGCACCGCTTCGCGAATGCGGCGCGCGCTATCCAGAAGGCATACTTCTGTTTTTGCTAGCGGCCCATAAGTAAAACTTGACGACGCCATGCCGTCCTGCACGCGGTTGATGATGGCGGTATCTTCCGCGTTCACTTCGCGGTTGATACGCCAGTTCAGGTACCGCGCCGCTTTCATCTCCCGTCGCTCATCCGGCAGCACATAGGCGATCTCTCTAATAAGAGTCTCGTTTTTTGACACCGGGATAAACTGCATGAAGTCAATCTGATCAGGGTAGATATCGAACGCCACATTGGGCCAAAATCGGTAGTAAACCCAGTGGCGTTGTTTGTCCTCCGGCAGGTGACTGACCTTGGGCAGATGCTTTTTATAGGCACGGGTGGACCAACTGTCCTTGCGCGTCTCCATCACATCGCCCCACATTTTATGGATGTCACCCTTCACTTCCATGCCGTAGGTATTGCCAACAAGGCCGGAAAGGCCGGGATGCGCTGTTGGTATATGCAGCGCATCAACATAGTTGTCGGCAATCTGCTTCCAGTTCACCGCGCGCGGGCGCAGGGTAATGCGCCCCAGCGGCCTCATGTCTTCAAACCGGTAGGGCTTAATCTCATCAAGGTATGGCGCGAATTGCTCCGCCACGGTTGGCACGCTGGTTGAACTATCAAGCCTTACCCAGATAAAACCGAGGAACAATTCCATCTGCACCGGTGCAAGACCGTGATCGCCCCTGTCAAAATTTTCAAAATCCCGCTCATACGGCACATTTATAAGGCTGCCCTCAAGGTTCCACGTCCAGGCATGATAGGGGCAGCGAATACGCCCCGGACACTCACCCTGCGAACCTTCAAGCAGGCGAGAGCCTCTATGGCGACACACGTTGTGAAAGGTCCGCACGACACCGTCCTTGCCTCGTACGGCAATAATGCGCTCATTCAGGATATCCAGCGCGGTATAGTCACCTACGTTCGGGATGTCGTTTTCATGGCAAACAAGCTGCCACGACGGCCGAACGACCGCATCCATCTCCGCGTTGAAGAAATCGCTGTCATTATACGTCCATGCTGGCAGGCTTTCATAAGCGCCAACCGGTAACACCCTGTCATCCATGCCTCACCCCCATAGCTGTCATCCTCGTACAAGTGGCCGTGTCAGGCAGGTCGGACCGCCCTCACCTTTACGGCTGATTTCATCACCCTTGTAAGTCTGCACCCTGCACCCCGCGGCTTCAAGTCGCTCTTTCGTGAGCGGCAGACGGTCCAGCATCACAACGTCGCGCGGCCCGATGGCCAGCACGTTACAGCCCATGGGGATAAATTCCTCCTCCGGCACGTCAACAAATGAGATACCATGACCAGTCAACCAACTCAGAAAACTGTCCGGCATTAACGGCCGATAGATCAGCGCCAGGTTCCGGTCCAGGGGGCTGATCATCGACATCAAATGAAATACATCGTCCGGATGGTCTGGCGTTGGAAGCGGCACAACATGCACGTCTACATCATCCCCGACAAGTGCCTGCAACTGGCTGATACCTGCAGCGTTGGTGCGCGGGCCCTCCCCCACCGCAAGCGACGTGGCGTCAAGCCATATCAAGTCACCGCCTTCGATCGTGCCCGGTGCCTCAACCCGGCCCAGCAGAGGGAACCCGTGTTTATTGAGGAAATGGGCGTTGATCTCCGGCTCACTGTTACGGCTGGCGCGACCCATATTGCACAGGATCAGCCCCCTGGGACTGACAAGAAGTGCATCGCGTGCATAGATACTGTCCAAGGTTAGCTGACCCTCAGACGGCAAGGTGATAACCTCAACACCTTCGCGCCTGAGCATGCCAACAAAGGTTTCATGTTCCTCATTTGCCGTCGTCAGCTTTGGTGCTTCATGAAAACGAAGGGTCCGCCACTCGGTTTCAATTTTATCCGCTGACTGGTAGGCTGCAGTTGCAGTGCGGACCGCCACAGATTTCAACCGACCATATTCGTTAAAACCCTCGAGCTTCATTGCTTGCCTTCCCTTTCTGCCTGTACTTTCATCCACACATAAACGGGCACACCGGCGAGCAGCAACAGGAAGCCCCAATAGACGGTATCCCGGCCGGACCCTGCGATGGCCCAGATCGTGTAAATAAAGCCGACGATTGAGGCGATTGTATCACGGATACGCCGGAATTTTGACGGGCTCGGTGTCTGCATAGAGAAAAGCCACGCCGCCGCTGTCGAGAAGGTGATGGGCACAAGCGCCGTGAGTGTTGATACCAAAATAAGAAACTCAAAGGCAGCGACAAGGCCATCAACATAGTTCAGCATAAGCATGATGGACGACAACACACCGCCGACCACAAAACCGAACGCTGGCGTATCATTCTTGTTCAAGCGGGCGAAACGGGCAGGAAACAACCCATCAAGCGCAGCGGCGAGCGGCATATGCCCCGAGACCAAGACACTGGCATTCGCGCCGCTTATGGTGGCCACAATCGCCACGACCGAAATAATCAAGGCTCCCGCCGGGCCAACGAGCCGGGTTGCGGCATCCGCAAGGGGTGCCGTGGAGATGACAAGTTCTTCCGCTGGCACAAGGCCAAATACGGCAACCGAAACTGCGAGATAAAGCACGACCACGACCGCCACGGCCGCAATCGTGGCGCGCGGTATGGTTTTTGCCGGGTCCTTAATGTTCCCTGCAGGGATGGTTGCTACCTCGAAACCAATAAAGGCCCACATTGCAAGTACACTGGCTGCAGCAAGGGCCCCGATCGGTTCCTGCTCCGGTGTCATCATTGTCTCGAAGTTACTGCTTTCAACACCAAACAAGCCAAAGGTCGCGAGGAACAGAAGCGGCAAGAGCTTGGCCAAGCTGGTCACGAGTTGGAAGACGCTGCTGTCCTTGATGCTGCGGCAATTGAGGTAGACAAGCCCCCAGATGATAGCAAGCCCCATGCCTACCGCCAGATTGGGGGACGTCTTCAGTACCGGTATAAAAACAGCAAGGTATCCAAGGCAGGCAACCGTCACTGCCGCGATGGCGGTCCAAAGCGATATCCAGTATCCCCACGCCATCAGGAAACCTGCAAACCCGCCGAAACCGGCACGCGAATAGGCGTATGGTCCGCCTTCTTTGGGCACACGCCGCGCCATAAAGGCCAGCGCGAGCGCCATGGCTATGGTGCCAGTGCCGGTGATAACCCAACTGGCGAGCCCCAACGCACCAAAAGGCGCGAGTACGGTCGGCAGCATAAAAACGCCGGAGCCGACCATCATGCCGATGGATAATCCCCACGTACGCCAGAACCCCATGACGCGCTTTTCATTGTTTTCCATCAGCTATTTCTCCCCCACTGATCGGAGGGAGCGTAGCCCAGCGGCGGAGAAACACACAATGCATATTTCATCCGCGCCGCTTTACCGGGAAGCAGGCGCCATGTAACAATGGCTTTGATTGGACCCAGAGGATTTACTCAGTGATCTTGCTTCGCGACCTTCTGCTCGTTTGTTTTCTACTCGGCATTTCGACCCCGCCAACAATCGCGGACGACGAGGCGGTAACAGT
This sequence comes from Kordiimonas aestuarii, assembly GCF_025574465.1. Lineage (GTDB taxonomy): Bacteria > Pseudomonadota > Alphaproteobacteria > Sphingomonadales > Kordiimonadaceae > Kordiimonas > Kordiimonas aestuarii. The sequence goes on along the minus strand of NZ_JAOBPP010000019.1, from coordinate 202,950 downwards.
TTTTGCAGCCGCAAGCCTGACAAATGCCCTGCCCGAACTCGCACAGTCATGGGCCGACGCCACTGGCTATGCCGCCCCGCGTATTTCATTTGGCCCGAGCGCCATGATGGCCCGGCAGGTCGCTGCCGGTGCGCCTGCCCATATTATGCTGTCCGCCAACCCAGACTGGGTCGCGTTCCTGCAAGCCCGTGGTTTATTGGCCAGCAGTCCGAAAAACGTGGTGCAAAACAGGCTGGTCCTGGTGCAACCCGGCAGTGGCGCAATGGCTGATACCGCCCTTACAACGGCCCAGTTGGAGCAGGTAATTGGAAGCGCGCGGTTTGCGATTGCCGACCCTACAATCGCCCCGGCTGGTGCTTATGCGCGTTCATACCTCGAACATCTGAACCTGTGGGAAAAACTGAAGCCACAGGCGGCCATGGGCACAAGCGTTCGGCAAACCCTGGTTCTGGTTGAACGGGGTGGCATGCCGGGCTTTGTGTATGCCTCCGATGCGCGGCTCAGCAGCCGCGTTGATGTTGTCGGCGTGGTACCCGGCGATAATATCCCACCTATCCTCTATGCCGCGGGTCGAACAAAAAAGGCCGGGCGGGCAGCCGATTCCCTTTTTATCTTTCTTGTCAGCGAACAAGCTGCCCAGGTCTGGAAAAAATACGGCTTCGCCCCAATTGTACCAAAATGATACATTTATAGATGTTTCAAAATGAACCATGCGCGTCCCTCAATGATACAGGTAATTTTAGAAAAACAATAAGCCTTTGATTTTAAATGATTTATAAACTGGCACACGAGTTGCGATACTGATTACGAACCCGGTGCTCCGGCTGCCACCTGATCCCGGGTTTCCAAGTTTAAGGATCGCATCCAGCTGCCACTGCCTGTGATCCGAAGAAATCGAAGTCCGACTGCACCTCAATGCCCCACCTCAATCCGCTGGTGCAGTCGGCTTCGACCCATTTTGCTTTTCTCTCCCTTTGATACAGTTTAGGCCTAAGACAGATTGTCTCTGCGTCTGGCGAGAGGAAGCATATGGGCCCGCACTTTATTCAGGACTTCACCGCCCCCTATGGCGAGGCTGAAAAACTCAGCCCGCTGATTACCCGCGTCCTGTGCAAAAACCCCAGCCCTTTCACCTACACCGGAACCGGCACCTATCTCATAGGTCATCGCCGCAGCCTCGCCGTCATCGACCCCGGCCCGATAATGCCCGAACATGGCGACGCCATCCTGAAAGCGGCGGGTGACCGTGAGATCAGCCATATCCTCGTGACTCATACGCATATCGACCATTCCCCGCTATCAAGCTGGCTTTCGCAACGCACAGGCGCGCCGATATATGCTTTCGGCCAGCACGGCGCTGGACGCAAGGGCGGCCTGGAAGGCGAAGATGTGGAAGCGGGGGCCGACTGGGACTTCAGGCAAGACCATAGCATTGCGGATGGCGCTGTGATCGCTGGCGACGACTGGACGCTGACCGCGTATCACACCCCCGGCCATACCGCCAATCACCTCTGTTTTCTATTGAAGGAAGAAAATGCACTTTTTGTCGGGGACCACATCATGGGCTGGGCCACCACCGTGATTGCCCCGCCTGACGGCGATTTACGCGATTACCTGAAAAGCCTGCAACGCGTCAGCAATCTGCAACCAGATCGGTTATATCCCACGCATGGGCCATCCGTCGCCAACCCGGAAGCCTTTGTGCAAAGCATTATCGCGCACCGCCGCATGCGCGAAGCCCAGATCCTCAAGCACCTTGAAGAGGGGCCAATGAATATCGATATGATGGTCAACCGCATGTATCAGCATGTGGACAGGCGCCTGCACCCAGCTGCGGCGCGGTCTGTATTGGGGCATCTTATTGCCTTGGTTGACGAAAAGCGGGTGAAGTGCAAAGGCCAGCCCAGTTTGACCACACAGTATGAACTTGGGCGAGCGGGCAGAAATCCTTGATTGCCTTTACGGCGCCGGGTCGGTATTTATGCCGCTGAATGATGTTATTGAGTAGCGCGCAGGAGACAAATATGAACCTAGTATCGCATCCGGCTGTGGACCCCACCCTTGACTTGGTGGCGGAAATCAAGCGCCTGCGCGAAGAGAAAAACGCTGTAATTCTCGCGCACTATTACCAAGCCGGTGAAATTCAGGACATCGCAGATTTCGTTGGCGACAGCCTGGACCTTTCCCGCAAGGCAGCCGAAACCGACGCCGACATGATCGTCTTCTGCGGCGTGCGCTTCATGGCCGAAGTTGCCAAGATTTTGAGCCCCGGGAAAAAGGTAGTGCTGCCTGACCTCGCTGCTGGTTGCAGCCTTGAGGACAGTTGCCCGCCGGACGAGTTTGAAAAATTCGTCAAAGCACACCCGGACCATATGGTCCTGAGTTACATCAATTGTTCAGCGGCCGTGAAAGCGCATACCGACATCATTGTCACAAGCTCCAACGCCGAGCATATCGTGCGCCAGATCCCGGAAAACCAGAAGATCATCTTCGCACCTGACCGGCATCTAGGCGGCTTCCTGTCACGCAAGCTTGGCCGCAACATGCTTTTGTGGCAGGGCACGTGCATCGTGCACGAACTGTTCAGCGAAAAGGAGCTGGTCAAGCTCAAGGCCAAGCACCCGGATGCGCCGGTCGCCGCCCACCCGGAGTGCCCCGACAATATCGTGCAGCATGCAGACCACGTCGGCTCCACAAGCTCAATTTTGAAGTTCGCGACGGAGAGTGATGCCGACACGATCATCGTGGCAACCGAGCCCGGCATTATCCACCAGATGGAAAAGGCCGCACCGCATAAAACCTTCATCGGCGCGCCAGGAGCTGACGGCAACTGCAGTTGCAACACCTGCCCCTTCATGGCGCTGAATACTATGGAAAAGCTGTACCTGTGTCTGCGGGATGAAGGCCCGGAAATCGAACTGGATGAGGAAACCCGCATTGCCGCGGAAAAACCGCTCAGGAAAATGCTTGAAATGAGCCCGGCAGTTGGTCCCGCCAAAGATGTCTCCGCCATCGGCGCCTGACAACAAAGACAAAGGGAAAACCCTTATGAGTTTGTTTCCCCTGAGTGGTGAGGAAGTCGACACATTCATTGATATCGCCTTCGCGGAGGATATCGGCGACGGCGATATCACCTGCGCAACCGTTATCCCGGCCGAGGCACGCCTGACAGCAATAATGAACGCACGCGAGACCATGGTGATTGCAGGCGTGCCCCTAGTGGGGCCTATCTTCCGCCGCCTTGACCCTGAGTGCAAAATTGTATGTCACGTCAGGGACGGCGACAAGGTCACCCCGGGGACAGAGATTGTCACCATCAAGGGCAAGGCCCGCGCGCTGCTGACCGCCGAGCGCACGGCGCTCAACATCGTGCAGCATCTTTCCGGCATTGCCACCCTCACCCGGCAATATGTCGACAGGATTGACGGCACGGGCGCTACCCTCCTTGATACCCGCAAGACCATTCCGGGGTTGAGGAAGCTTGGTAAATACGCCACCAATATGGGCGGTGCCAAAAATCATCGTATGGGCCTTTTTGATGCCGTCATGATCAAGGATAATCATATCGCGGTTGCGGGTTCTGTCGCGGCTGCTGTGGCGGGTGCCCAGGCTGCGGGACGCCAAGATGTGCAGGTGGAATGTGATACACTGGAACAGGTTCGTGAGGCCCTGAAGGCAGGTGCGGACAGCCTGCTTCTCGACAACATGCCCCCTGGCACGCTTCGGGAGGCGCTGACCATTGTGAACGGTAAGGTTCCCTGTGAAGCATCGGGCGGCGTCAGTCTGAACACCATTCGTGCAATTGCTGAAAGCGGTGTGGACTATATCTCTGTCGGGCGGCTTACTCAGTCCGCGCCAGCGGTCGACATTGGCCTCGACTTCTCGGCATGAGCCAATATGGCTCCGTGGTGCGCGCGTATGCCCGGTAACACCTCTGCTAGCTGCGACCATGTATGTTCGTGCAGTGCGTTCTTCCAAACGCATGAAAGTGCAACACAGAAGTTTGAATTCTCCCGTGCGGCCTCAATCAACAGACCCAGCACCTCGTCTCCGTGGAAATTGAGCAGGTCCTCAAGAGGGCCGGTCCCAAGGAACGACAAGGCCTTATTGTTGTCGGCTTCAATCATGTTTACGATGACCCAGATCATACGAAATGCAATTTTCGCATCCTCGCGGCATAGTCGCCACATGGTTTCAACAGCACGGAATTCGGTGGCATCAATTGCACCGTCATTCAGAAAGTAGGCAAGGTAGTTTTTTGCCAGTTGTTGGATCTCGTGTTCCGTCATTTTAGCACCCCTGTCACATAAAAGTGTGACGCCCCAAAAGCTTACCCCGTCGATAGGGTTGCCTCAATTTGGGACAAAGCGCAATTGATGCCCGGGATTTATCTAAAATTTTACCGAGCTTTATACTCGGATAGGTAGGTACTCATCTTGCTCTCCAGTCGCTGGATGCGCTTGTCGTCAGTGGGGTGCGTCGACAGAAATGCAGGTTGACCGCCGCCCTCTTTCATGGCCCTCATCTTCTTCCACAACCGAACAGCGGCCCGCGGGTCATAGCCCGCCCGCGCCATGTAAAGTGTGCCAACGTCATCGGCCTCAAGCTCCATCGCGCGGCTGTGCGGCAACTGCACAAAGCCTTGCGCTGCAAGCGCACCAAGGGTTACAGCCATTTGTGCCATCTGCCCGTCTTCGGTTGTTGCCCCAACCGCCGCGCCCACACCGGCAATAGCAAGGTTCTGTGCTTGTGCGCGGCTCATCTGCTCAGCGCCGTGCCGCAGGATCGCATGGGCAATCTCGTGCCCGATTACAGCAGCCAGCTCTTCATCCGTTTCGAAACTATCGACCATTTTCTGATAGACTGCGATTTTGCCGCCGGGCAGGGCCCAAGCGTTCAGAACGTCCTCGTCAATAACAACGAACTCCCACGGCAGGTTGGGGTTATCGGAAATTGCGGCGATTCGGCGACCGATGCGTTGAACACGCTTCGCGTCAGGGCTGTCGGTCTCGACATCTGTGGTTTTCTTGACCTCGTTCATGGCCTCGAGGCCAAGGGCTGCGTCCTGGCTCGGCGGAATCGTAATGAACTGGGAGCGGCCGGTAACCTCGTTGGTGGTTACGCACGCGGTTAATGTCAGTGCTGCAATGAAAGCTGTAAGGTGGCGTACACGCATCATCCTGTCCCCATTCTTGTATTCCGAGATTACAAGCATACCAGACAAGATGGCACAGAGAAGGCGAAACCGCACAAAGAAAAACCGGCCTCTCATAAAGAGGCCGGTTTTTCTTTGTTTCGGAAGACGGAAGCGTAAGGCTTAATAATCGCCTTTTGGCTCCAGAACCTGCTTACCACGGTACATGCCTGTCTTCAGGTCAATGTGGTGACGCAGCTTGAATTCGCCTGTGTGCGAGTCTTCTTGATAGTTTACGGCCTTCAGGGCATCGTGCGAACGACGCATACCACGGCGAGAGCCAGTTACTTTTCTCTTAGGTACTGCCATTTTTCTAACCTTTTCGCTCGCCGGGGTCCGCCAAAGGCGCCACCGGGCAACACTTCAGGGCCCGCAAACGCGCGAACCCCTTGATTCGAGGCGCGCACCATAAGGGGAGGCCTCACAAATTGCAAGGAAAACTGTCACATCTGTGTGCAGCCATCCGTTCGGCCGCACAGATAATTGATTCTGAGCAGCTTTTCAAGCAGACATTTCGCAAAAGCGCCCTATCTTCCTGAGCCACGCAAAACCACAAACCGGGGGAACATCATGACACGCATCCTGTTCTATCTTGAAGATTACAGCCACGACATCTGGCGTGAAGCGGTCAGGCGCGTAGACCCCAGCGTGGAATTCCGCAGCCACCCCGACTGGGGCAGTCCCGACGACGGACCAGCCTATGCCTTTGTGTGGGAGCCCGAACCCGGCCTGCTTGCGCGTTATTCCAACATTAAGGCGATTTTCTCACTGGGCGCTGGCGTCGACCACCTGACACGAGATCCAGACCTGCCGAAAGACGTACCTATCATCCGTATGGGCGATGACGGCCTGAAAGAAGGCATGGCGGAGTTTGTCACCATGAGCGTGCTGATGCATCAGCGCGGCATGCCCGCGCTTCTAGCCAAACAGCGCTCAAAAGATTGGGGTCGTTTTTTCGCCCGTGCCGCCAAAGACACCCGTGTTGGCATTCTGGGCTTCGGTGCACTGGGGCAGGTCTCGGCACAGGCCCTGCTTCCATTCGGTTATGATATCGCGGCATGGTCGCGCACCGAAAAGCCCGAATATCAAGGCATCAGCCTATATCACGGCGCAGACAGCCTGAATACCTTCCTCGCCCGAACCGACATACTGGTCGGCCTTCTACCCAGCACGCCAGAGACGTCGGGCCTGATGAATTTTGACCGACTGTCGCACCTGCCGGAGGGCGCAAGCATCGTCAATGCAGGCCGCGGCAGCCTTATCGTACTTGACGACCTGATGTCCCTTTTGACCAGCGGCTATCTGAGTGGCGCCACTCTTGATGTCTTCCCCGAAGAGCCCTTGGCAAAAGATCATGCGCTTTGGGGGCTAGACAATGTGATCATCACACCCCATATCGCAGCGATAACGCGCCCAGACACCGCGGCTGAATATGTCCTGCGGAATATAGAAAAACTCGAGCGCGGCGAGACAGCGGAAAACCAGTTGGATATGAAGCGCGGCTACTGACTTTGCTTTTCGCGTCCTCAATCCCTATATAAGCGTCAAGAGGCACTTGGGGCCCGAAGTATAACAAGGACACGATCACCATATGGCATACATTCAAGTTGTCGCCGGAATAGTATTGTTAGTTGTTGCCGGTGACTATCTGGTCCGTGGGTCAGTCTCGCTTGCCATGCGAGCCGGTCTCTCGAAACTTGTTATCGGCCTGACCATTGTCGCGTTCGGCACCTCAGCTCCTGAGATGCTTGTCGGAGTTGATGCCGTTCTCAAGGGTGCCCCTACTCTGGCGCTGGGTAATGTCGTTGGCTCTAATATCGCAAATGCGCTTCTGGTCGTGGGTGTACCTGCCATTCTCGCACCCGTAGCATGCTGCGCGCCCAAGGTAGGCCGTAACCTTGCCATGATGCTGGCGGCAAGTTTCCTGTTCATCAGCCTTTCCTATGACGGTAAATTCGGCTGGGTCGAAGGAATGATCCTGCTTGCTGGTCTCTTCAGCTTCCTGTTCTACTCAATCATGGCTCGCAAGGCGTGCCCGGTTGAGGCCGCGGCTCAAATGGCGGAAATGGAAGAACTCGATCGCAAGCCAGACAGCTACAGCTTCGCCTTGCTGTGCCTGGCCGGCGGCCTCGTTGGCCTTGCAATAGGCGCCGACCTGCTTGTGATCGGCTCGGTTGAAATTGCGCGCGAATTTGGTCTCTCGGAGGCTGTGATTGGCCTGACCCTTGTCGCCCTCGGTACCAGCTTGCCTGAACTGGTAACCGGCGTCATGGCCGCGGTACGCGGCCACAGCGAGGTAGCCATCGGCAATGTAATAGGGTCCAACATCTTTAACCTGCTTGCCATCATGGGGATTGCGCCGCTTTTTGGCACCATTCCAGTCCCGGACAGTTTCCTGCGGGTTGATCTGTGGGTCATGCTTGGCTCTTCGCTGTTGCTGATCCCGTTTGTGAAAATGCGCAAGCAGGTAGGCCGCATGAGCGGTGTTGCCATGATCATGCTTTACCTTGGTTACATGGTCTATCTGGCGCATTCAGCTGAAAGCGCTGCAGTCATGGGCCTGCCCTTATGAGCCGTCCCCCAAGAACAGCGCTGGTAACGGGGAGCGCACGACGCATTGGCCGGGCAATCGCCCAAGACCTTGCAGCCGAGGGCTGGCACGTTGTTGTGCACTATCATGGCTCATCGGACGAAGCCGATATGGTCATTGAGGAAATCGAGGCCTTTGACGGCTGTGCGGTCGCTGTGCAGGCTGACCTAAGCAACCCGGATGAAGCCTTGGCACTCGTGCCTGCAGCAGCCGATGCCCTGGGCGCGCCGTTGACTGCGCTGATCAACAATGCCTCTGTCTTTGAAGATGACCGTATTGAGGATTTCAGCGTCGCCGACTGGCAGCGCAGCATCACCGTGAACCTGCTGGCGCCAGCCCTTCTGACACAGCAGTTTGCGGCACAGCTTCCAGAGGACATGAACGGTGCGATCATCAACATGATCGACCAGCGCGTTTTGAAGCTCAATCCACAATATTTTTCCTATACCACATCAAAATCGGCCCTCCATACGCTCACCCGCACCACGGCACAGGCACTTGCGCCGCGTATCCGCGTCAATGCAATCGGCCCGGGGCCTACGCTTGCTAACCATATGCAAGACAACGATATGTTCGCGCGCGAGGCTTCTTCCGTGCCGCTGGGGCATGGTCCGAACCTGACGGAAATATGCTCCGCCGTGCGTTTTCTGCTTGAGACTCGGTCGCTGACGGGGCAAATGATGGCCTTGGACGGTGGTCAGCATCTTGCCTGGCGAACCGCCGATATTCTGGAGGACTAGGCCATGGCCCATGACGACGCGACGATAAAATCAAACATCCTGCATATGCCTTATGCGGATGCCACGCGTTCTGTGCGCCATGTTTTTGTGCGGGACTATGAGACCGTCGCCAGAATTGGTGTATGGGATCATGAAAAGGACACCCGCCAGAAAATCCGCATCAGTGTCGACCTGTCCGTTCTGGAGGGCAGCGAGCACCACGAGGATCAACTCGCCAAGGTTGTCTGCTACAACGATGTTGTGATCGGCATTCAAAAAATTCTCAGCGAAGGGCATATAAACCTTGTCGAGACCCTTGCCGAAAGAATCGCCCAGATGACCCTCGAAGACGTTCGCGTCATCGGGACACGGGTGAAGGTTGAGAAACTGGAAGCCGTCGACGGCGCCGCCAGTGTCGGCGTTGAAATCGAACGCCACAGGCACCCTTAACCAATTAGTAACAATTGGCTTTTTCCTGCTTGTCTCCGTCATATTTGACGGCGAGTTGTGCACATCGAATCAACGCCTGCCATAATGGCTTTCATTAGACAAGGCGGCAAAGAAGAGCCTAAAAAAAATATCGCCTTGACTGATAACAATGCCATATAAGTCAATGACTTAACGATATTGCACAAAAATTGGGCAATCCGCAAAAAACCTAGTGTTACAGCGATGTTGCAATGACAACACCGAACTTACCCACAAGGTTATCCACAGGATTCGTGGAAATCTTTTTCTCGAATCAAAAGTTAAAAGTCGCGCATTGATTCTGCTGTCCCAATCCGGCACAACTTGTCTTGAAATGATAGAGGAATAAGCCCGTGACTGAGGCGTCGTTAGATACCGGCATCGATATTATCAAGACGCACGTCAAGACCGCACCCACTGCGCCCGGCGTCTATCGCATGCTCAGCAAGCATGGCGACGTGCTGTATGTTGGCAAAGCCAAGAGCATTAAAAAGCGTATTGTTTCCTATACCCAACCTAAACGATTACCCAACAGGCTTTTGCGTATGGTTGCCGCAACGGCATCCATGGTGTTTGTCACCACACGTACCGAAGCAGAGGCCCTGCTGCTGGAAGCATCACTCATCAAACGCTTCCGGCCGACTTACAATGTGCTGCTGAAAGACGATAAATCCTTTCCATATATTCTGCTCCGTGAGGATCACGAGTGGGCCCAGATTACCAAACACCGCGGCGCGCGGCGGCACAAAGGCCAATATTATGGTCCGTTCGCTAGCGTCTCCGCGGTTAACCGCACGCTCAACACCCTGCAGAAAATATTCCAGCTGCGCTCCTGCTCCGACAGCACGCTTGAAACCCGCACGCGCGCCTGTCTGTTGTATCAGATCAAGCGTTGCTCAGGCCCGTGCGTAAACCATATATCAAAGTCCGATTATACCGACATGGTGGCCGAAACCCGCGCTTTTCTCGAGGGACGTACGTCAGGCATCCAGAAAAAGCTGGCTGAGTCCATGCAGCAGGCCAGCGACGAACTTGAGTTTGAGGTCGCTGCCGTCTTTCGCGACAGGCTGAACGCCCTCACCCACATCCAGAGCCACCAGACAATGGTCAATGCCATGGTCGATGAAGCTGACGTGATTGCAGCGGCAGAGGTGGGTGGGCAGGTTGGCGTCCAGGTGTTTTTCTTTCGTGCCGGGCAAAACTGGGGTCACCGTGCCTATTTCCCCAAGCACGATAAGGAGGATAGCCTTGAGGACGTGCTGGGTGCCTTCATCAGTCAATTTTACGATAACAAGCCCGCGCCCAAACTGGTGCTGCTGTCCCACAGCATTCCGGAACAAAACCTGCTGGGGGACGCGCTGTCGGAGCGCATGGGGCGCAGGGTCATTATTTCGGTACCCGAGCGTGGGAAAAAGGCGGATGTCGTCAAGGAAGCCGCCCGCAACGCCAAGGAAGCCATAGAACGCCGTCTCGCCGAAAGCGCCAGCCAGACCAAACTGCTTGAAGGTGTTGCCAAGGCGTTTCATCTGGCCGAGCCACCCAAACGGATTGAGGTCTATGACAACAGCCACATCCAGGGCACCAATGCCGTCGGCGGCATGATTGTGGCCGGGCCTGAGGGCTTCATGAAAAATGCTTACCGCAAATTCAACATCAAATCTGAAGACCTAACGCCGGGTGACGACTTCGGTATGATGAAGGAAGTGCTGGAACGCCGTTTCAAGCGCCTTCTCAAGGAAGATGCCGACCGCGAACGCGGCCATTGGCCAGACCTGCTGTTGATCGACGGCGGGAAAGGCCAACTATCGAGCGTGATGGAAATCATGCGTGACCTTGGTGTCACCGATGTGAAGGTTGTGGGCATTTCCAAAGGCCCCGACCGTCACGCCGGTCGCGAACAGTTTCACATGAACGGGCATGAAAGCTTTATGCTGCCGCTGACCGACCCGGTGCTGTATTATCTACAGCGCCTGCGCGATGAAGCCCACCGTTTTGCCATCGGCACACACCGCAGCAAACGGTCAAGCGATATCAAAAAATCACCGCTCGACGGCGTTTCGGGCATTGGACCAAAACGGAAAAAAGCGCTACTGCACCATTTTGGCTCCGCCAAGGCCGTTGCCGACGCGGACGTACGTGATCTTGAAGGCGTTGACGGCATTTCACGCGCGATGGCACAACACATTTATGACCATTTCCGCGGGTAGGCTCCGTACAAGTGTTGTGGAGTGATTGACGCCCCCTCCAATTCCGCTATGGTGGCGGCACAAGCTCGACGAGGGTTCTATCATGTGGACAATACCAAACATCCTGACGCTATCCCGGATTCTCGTAATTCCGGTATTGGTCGCATCTTTCTTCCTTGAGCAACCGCTCGGCAGCCACATCGCTTTCATCACCTTCGCTCTGGCCGGTATCACCGACTTTTTTGACGGTTATCTGGCACGCGCGACGGGTTCCGTTTCCAAGATCGGTGTATTTCTGGACCCTATCGCTGACAAGCTGATGGTAGCCGCCGTGATTGTCATGGTGGTGTTTGCGCAATGGGTCCACGGGGTACATGTTATTGCCGCTGTTATCATCATGTGCCGGGAACTTCTGGTCTCGGGCCTCAGGGAGTTCCTCGCCGGTGCACAGGTTAGCGTCCCCGTCACGGTGCTCGCGAAATGGAAAACCACAGTGCAGATGATCGCGCTGGGCATGCTTGTATGGTCCCGCGGCGCTGTGGAGTTCGGCCTGCCCGCGCAGGAAGTTGGAATCGCCGCCCTCTGGATCGCTGCGGTGCTGACACTCTACACCGGCTATGACTATCTTCGCGCTGGCCTCAAACACATGGTGTAACCATGCTGCAGCTTCTCTATTTTTCTTGGGTACGCGAACGGACCGGTACATCGGAGGAGCAGATCACGCTTCCTGATGGCATTGCCACTGTCTCAACTCTTGTCGGCCACCTCAGAGCAAAAAATGACCGGTATGCCGCCGCATTCGAGGACATGAAGCAAATCCGTATCGCGGTAAACCAGCGCTATGTTGACCCTGATGCCGCTATTAAGGATGGCGATGAAATTGCCTTTTTCCCCCCGGTTACAGGAGGCTGAATATGCCCGCCGTATCCGTTCAGAAACAAGACTTCGACATCGCCGCCGAAATCGCCAACCTCAAGCAGGGACGCCTGGATATTGGTGCCATTGTTACCTTCACCGGTACGGTCCGGGACATGGACGGTAGCCTCAAGTCCATGACCCTTGAGCATTACGCCGGCATGACAGATAACGAACTGGACGCCATCATTGCCGAAGCATATGGACGATGGCCTCTCCAGGCTTGTCGCATTATCCACCGCTACGGGCGCCTCAAGCCCGGCGATAACATCGTGCTGGTTATCACCATGAGTGCGCATCGTCAGGCGGCCTTTCAGGCGGCAGACTTTTTGATGGATTTCTTGAAGTCCCGCGCCCCCTTCTGGAAAAGTGAAGAAACCGATGCGGGCGCAAACTGGATTGACGCCAGGGAAAGCGACGCCGAAGCGCTCAACCGCTGGCAGGATTGAGCCTGTTGCCTAACCCTTTATCACTCTATATCTGAAATAGGGACATTTCGACCCGACCATTAGGACCCAGCAATGAATGATGACCAAGTCATTTCACAACTCAGCGCCCTGGCCCAGGCGACGCGTTTTGGCGTTTTCAAACTGCTGATACGCCAAGGAGAGGCCGGCATGCCGGCGGGTGCCATCGCCGAGGCGCTGGGAGTGCCGCAAAACACCCTCTCCACCCACCTGAACATCCTTTCCAATGCAGGGCTCGTGTCGTCACGGCGAGAAGGTAGAAGCCTGATATATTCAGTTGCCATCAACGAGACCCGTAGCTTCCTGAACTATCTTGTCAATGACTGCTGCGAGGGACACCCTGAGCTTTGTGACCTGTCAGTAGAGAGCACCAAGCCCTGCTGAAACAATTGTCACATTTCTTTTCTTCAATATATCTATAATTCCAGATATATTGAAATAATAGATAAAGAAAGGAAGTGACATGTATAGGAAAGGTTCGACCGGCGCAATTATCGCAAGCATGATGGTGTTTTCCGGCACCCCGGTCATGTCTGCAAATGAAATTGGGACGGTTTCCATCAAATTCGCTGGGGAAAAAGACTGGGCAGCAGAATGTACATTTCACAAGGCTAGCGGGAAAGCACGTGATGTGCGCAGGACCGGTCGGGGTTTCAACTCCATCAAATCCATCGCCATGCGCAGTGTCATGAGTGGTAAATGTTCGTTGAATGTACCCGATGAGACAACTCTCAAAGTGACATTCTCCGCTACGGGTCCGATCGACTGCCCGTTCGAAGACAAAGAAAATTGCACTGCAATCTTCGCCTCCTCGGGCAAAATCATGTTTAGCTTTTAGGTAGCAAGAAAAAGCCGGACGCAAGGCCCGGCTTCAGTCTTGATATGCGTCAGTTCTAATTTTGCTGGCGCTTCAGAAAACTTGGAATTTCAAGCTGGTCTTTGCTTGGTGCGACGGCTGGCCGCTCCTCAGGGGTGACCCCCCCAAGGGTTGGTTCCTTCTTCACCGCTCCGGAGTCGTTTGACGGCGTCTGCCGCACAACCGGCGCTTCAGTCTCGCCGCTCCTCAGGCCTGCCGTCATCAGTTGAAAGAGACTGCGTTTCTGAGGCTGAGCGTCTGCGTGGTCACCCTCACCATGGGCTGTCTCAGCCTGCTTTTCGGGCGACCCGCTCGCATACGCTGCTTCCTGAAACGGGTTGGCTTCATTCAGCGGTGTCTGGTTTGCCTTTGGCGTCATCGGAGCATCAGCTATGAAACTGTCACCGCCCTTTGCCGCCACGGCCCGGGCTTCAAGGTCATCTTCTGCGGTTTCAACCGGAGCAGTCTTCGTGCTTTCTTCCTCGAACGCGTCAGCCTGTTCTGGCTCTGTCTGATCCTCGTCAGGTGTTCCGATGGCATCCTGAAGCGCCGCCATCGCCGTCATCAGATCCTCGGCTTTATCGGTATGCTCGTCATCAGACATCTCCGCATCAGCCCCCGCATCGGTACCTTCAGCAATATCTGCCGCCGCCGCGAGAGGAACCTCAAACTTTGGCTCTTCCTTCTGCGCACGCTTCTCCGAGACGGAAGGCGTCTCAATCTTCTCCCGACGCGGCATCGGCATCTGCACGTTTCCCGCGCCACCTTCGATCCCTGTCGCGACAACAGAAACCCGAAGCCTACCTTCCAGGTCCTGATTAAACGCAGAACCGAATACGATCAACGCATCCGGGTCAACCTGATCACGTACCATGTTTACGGCTTCATCAACTTCATAGAGCGTCATATCCATGCCGCCGGTCACGTTGATAATCACGCCCTTCGCCCCTTTGAGCGATGCTTCCTCAAGGAGAGGATTGGAGATCGCTGCCGCCGCGGCGTCCCGTGCCCGGGTTTCACCCTCAGCTTCGCCCGTGCCCATCATCGCCTTGCCCATTTCGGACATCACTGTCCGCACATCTGCGAAGTCAAGGTTGATAAGCCCCGGCATTACCATCAGGTCGGTAATGCCGCGCACGCCAGAGTGCAGCACTTCATCGGCCATATTAAAGGCATCGGCAAACGTGGTGCGCTCGTTCGCGACCCGGAACAGGTTCTGGTTCGGAATAATGATCAGCGTATCAACATGGCTGGCCAGTTCCTGAATCCCGGCTTCCGCGATTTTCATGCGGCGACCGCCCTCAAACTGGAACGGCTTGGTGACAACACCAACCGTCAGGATACCTTTTTCACGTGCCCGGCGCGCGATCACAGGTGCTGCGCCGGTGCCCGTTCCGCCGCCCATGCCTGCTGTGATAAACGCCATATGGCATCCGTTCAGGATGTTGTCGATGGTATCGACGGCTTCTTCTGCTGCCGCTTCACCAATTTTTGGTTGTGCGCCCGCGCCCAGCCCTTGCGTAATTTCCACGCCCAGTTGGATGCGATTGTCGGCTGCCGCGTTGGCCAGCGCCTGCGCGTCAGTGTTCGCCACCACAAAGTCGACGCCCTGCAATTGCGCCGCGATCATGTTATTGACGGCGTTACAGCCCGCACCGCCAACACCTATTACCGAAATTTTCGGTGTCAGTTCAGTCAGTTCCGTGTTTCCAAAGTCGATAGACATTGCCCAATACCTCCGTTTGATCCCTTGTATCTCGCCCGGCACGCCAATTCCAGCGCGTCGGGTCCGCCCGTTAAAAGTTTTCCCGTACCCAGCGCGACAGACGGCTCAGCGCGCTTGCTGGGGGTGGGGTTCGTTTATTCTTTCCTTTACTGTGTACTGTGTCTTCCACTGGCCGCTTGGCGGCATAAATCAGCAAGCCGACAGCCGCTGCAAATGTGGGGGCCTGCGCGGCCTGCGGCAGCCCGTTCACCAGTTCAGGTCGGCCAATACGGACCTGCCGTCCCATCATGCGGGTCGCCAGATCACGCACGCCCTCGGCTTGCGCCACACCACCTGTCAGCACCACACGGCGCCCGGCGACACCCGCAAAACCGCAAGCTTCAAACCGTTCGCTGATGGTGGTGAACAGAAGCTCCAGTTCTTTCTGGATAACACCGGTTAGCGCGCTGCGCGGCATCCGCACAACCGCATCGTCCTTATCCTCGCCCAGTTGCGGCACTTCGATTTCCAGCCGTTCATCGAGGGAGTCCATCATCGCGGCGCCATTGAATGTTTTCAGGCGCTCGGCATGTTCAAAAGGTGTCAACAAGCTGCGCGCCACCTGTTCTGTGATCTGCCCGCCGCCGATTGGCAGCACTTCAGCATGCACCAGCGCTCCTTGCGCGAACACCGCGATGGAGGTGGTGCCGGCACCAATATCAATGCAGGCGGCCCCCATCTTGGCCTCATCTTCCACAAGGGTAGACAACCCGGCAGCAAATGGCGTCACGACAGCTGCCGCAACATTCAAATGGGCACGGCGAACACAAGCCTGCAGGTTTTGCAGCGGCCCGGCGGAACAGGTCACGACATGCAGCGCAACGCTCAGCTTCTTGCCATACATGCCAAGGGGCGCCTTGACGCCAAAATTGCCGTCCACTGCATAGGCTGCAGGGAACGCATGCAATAGGCCGTCTTCGGCGAAATCCACCTGCTCCTTGGCAAGCGTTACCGCCTTGTCGAGGTCAGCCTGACTTACCGCGTGACCCGCGATATCCACATTCACTTCAACAATACGGCTCTTTGGCTCCCCGCCAGAGAAGGTCAGATAGACATCGCTGACCGTGGCGCCCGCCATCTTTTCCGCTTGGTCAACCGAAGCACGGATGGCTTTTTCCGTTGCTTCCATATCTACGATCGCGCCGCCGGAAACGCCGCCTTCACACGTGCGGTTGCCCACACCCTTCACCCGGATATTTCCGTCGGCTTCGATTTCGGCAATAAGGCACGCCACTTTCGCCGACCCTACGTCGAGCGCCGCGATCAATCCTTCTGGTGTGCCATTCACTGTTTTCATCTGGTTAACTCAATACTTTCCTACGTTGCCCAACCTTTGCCATCCATCAGGCGATGGCCCTCCGGTGATACCCTCAGAATCATTCTGTCTGGCAGGCGCATATCAATGACACTCACCTCACGCTCTAGCAAGCGATACTGGGTCTGAAGTGCGGCAAATTTTTGCCACGCGGCCTCTGCGTCGTAGGCCGCTGGCGCCGCCTCCGGCAACTTCACCCGCACACCATTATCGAAAATCAGATCCCAACGCCGCTCACCCACATGCACCGCTGTTTTTACGCGGCCTGCAAGGGTCGGGAATTCCTCAAGAAGCGCATAAAGATGGGAGGCCTTTGCTTCGGCCCCGTGGCCCACCACCATGAGCAGGTGTGCGAAATTCGAGAGGCCCCGGCCGGTAATGACATGCCCGGTCTCATCGATCAGCCGTACCTGTCCGTTTTCCTGCCAAAGGGCAAAAGGCTCGCGCTCCTTGAGCTTGACCTTCAGCTTGCCTGGCAGAATGCGTGTGACTTCAGCCTTCTTGACCCAGGGGAGCAACTCAAGTTGTGCGCGGATGCGTTCAAGATCAATAGACAGGAGCGGCACACCTTTATCAACATCAAGCGCGGCCAGCACGTCGCTGCGGTTGGCGCGCACAATGCCGTCAAGTTCAAGGTCATTGAGCACAAAGCCTGCGTCGCGTGATCGCTCGACAAACCAGCTGTCAACGATGGGCGCCAGCCATGTGCCATACGCCACGCCACTGGCTATCAGGCCAAGCGACAGCAGCAGGCTGCGTTTATACCGGAGAACGCCGAGCATCAGGCATCGCCCCCTTCATCCCTGTTGCGGCCAATAATCGCGAGCTCCCACTCAAGGGTCACGCCGGTTGCTTCCTTTACCCGTTCGCGCACGGTCTCTCCCAGAGTTTCGATGTCCTCTGCGGTTGCCGCACCGTGGTTGATCAGGAAGTTGCAGTGCTTTTCCGATACCTGTGCATCGCCCACCCGAAGGCCACGACAACCCGCTGCATCGATCAGCTCCCACGCCTTTTTTCCATCCGGGTTTTTAAAGGTGCTGCCGCCTGTTCGGGTGCCAATCGGCTGGCTTTCCTGCCGCTCAGTGGATATCTCGCTCATGCGGGCGCGGATCGCGGCTTCATCGCCTGTCTTGGCCTGAAAAGAGGCACGCAGAAAGATCAGGTCTTTAGCGGCCCTTGAAGAGCGATAACCAAAATCAAAATCATTCGGGCGCAGTTCATGCACGTGGCCGTAGCGGTCAACGGCATGGGCATGGATAAGTACGTCCTTGATCTCACGGCCGTAAGCGCCCGCGTTCATGCGCAAGGCACCCCCGACGGTGCCCGGCACCCCCACCATAAACTCGAGGCCGGACAGGCCCCCTTTTGCAGCTTCGCGGGCAACATGCACATCCATCGCAGCGGCCCCCGCCTTGACAACATCCGCGCGTATCTTGATCTCTGAAAAAGCCCGGCCAAGGCGGATCACAACACCCTCAACACCGCCGTCCCGCACCAGGAGATTCGAGCCAACGCCAATGATGGTCAGTGGAATATCACTTGGCACACGGCGGAGGAAGGCGACGAGGTCATCTTCGTCAGCCGGTTCAAAAAGCACATCTGCGGGGCCGCCAGTCTTGAACCAACTGAGCCGTGATAATGGAGCATCCTCAACCAGCCGCCCTTTCACATGCGGCAAACGGTCGATAAAAGCATAGTGTTTTGTTGCTACCATCATCATGATTAACTCTCCATCGCCTCCAGGGCTGCGGGTAGGTCATTGGCCCACTTACTGATTGATCCGGCGCCAAGACAGACAACAACATCGCCTGGCCTGGCATGCCGGTGAACGGCCTCTGCGAGGTCCGTTTCGCCAAAGATTACGTCGACCTGCCGATGCCCGTGGTCTTTCAGTCCCGCAACAAGGCTGTCACGGTCCGCGCCGTCAATCGGGCTTTCCCCCGCTTCATAAACCGGGGTAACAATGACGGTATCCGCGTCATTGAAGCAGGTACAAAATTCTTCAAACAGGCTTTTGAGCCGGGTATAGCGATGCGGCTGCACCACAGCGATCACGCGGCGGTCAAAACTTTCACGTGCTGCCTTCAAAACGGCAGCAATCTCCACCGGATGATGGCCATAGTCGTCGATGATCGTGATGTCATTGACGACACCCGTTTTGGTAAAGCGGCGCTTGACCCCGCCAAAGTTGGCGAACGCCGCCTTCAGCGTGGCGTCATCAACCTTCATCTCAAGCCCGACTGCGATAGCAGCCAGCGCGTTCTGCACATTGTGCATACCGGGCATAGGCAAGCTTACACCTTCAATCACGTGGTCCTTGCCTGCCACACGCGCCCGCACCGCCACGTCAAAGGTCACGGTGCCCTGCTTCGACGCCATGTTGATCGCCCGTACATCGGCCTGCGCCGACATGCCGTAGGTGATGAACTTGCGGCCTTGCACATGGGTGATAAGTCCCTGCACCTCCGGATGGTCGATGCACAGGATGGCCGCACCATAGAACGGGATGCGGTCCAGAAACGCCTTGAAGGCTTCCTTCTCCGCCTCGAAGGTACCGTAGAAATCCAGATGTTCGGCATCCATGTTGGTCACAACAGCGATGGTCGCTGGCAGTTTGACGAAAGTACCGTCGCTTTCATCCGCTTCAACCACCATCCAGTCGCCTTCACCAAGGCGAGCGTTAGTGCCATAACTGTTGATGATGCCGCCGTTGATAACGGTCGGGTCGATGTGCGCGGCTTCAAGAACCGCAGCTACCATGGATGTTGTTGTAGTTTTGCCATGTGTGCCGGCCACCGACACACACCATTTCAGGCGCATCAGTTCTGCCAGCATTTCCGCACGGCGCACGACCGGGATCAATTTCTCCCGCGCGGCAACAACCTCAGGATTGTCTTTTTTGATTGCTGAAGACACGACAAGCACCTGACTGTCGCCAAGATTATCAGCCCGCTGTCCGATTTTGACATCAATACCCATATCTTGCAGGCGTAAAACATTAGCGTTCTCGGTCATGTCCGAGCCCTGGATCTTATAGCCAAGGTTGTGCATCACTTCCGCAATGCCGGACATGCCAATGCCGCCGATCCCGACAAAATGCACGGTGCCAATATCAAACGGGATTCCCTTCATCGAGCGCCCTCCTCTACAGCAATACTCTCAACAATGGATGCCAAGCGCTCAGCCGCATCAAGGCAGGCCACTTCACGCATGGCGTCTGAC
The DNA here is from genome assembly GCF_025574465.1 of Kordiimonas aestuarii. Taxonomy (GTDB): domain Bacteria; phylum Pseudomonadota; class Alphaproteobacteria; order Sphingomonadales; family Kordiimonadaceae; genus Kordiimonas; species Kordiimonas aestuarii. The sequence continues at coordinate 183,253 of NZ_JAOBPP010000019.1, read as the reverse complement.
GCATCCCTCAGCATTGAGGGGTCCGTCAGCAACAACTGCAGCTTTTCCGCCAGCGCATCAGCCTTAAAATCTTTTTCTTTCATGACCCAACCGCCGCCGGCGCGTTCAATCACACCGGCGTTGGCGCTTTGATGGTCATCCGCGGCAATGGCCAGCGGCACCATAATGGCCGGGCGCCCCATCGCGGACAGCTCCGCCACCGTCGACGCGCCGGAGCGACAAATCACCAACTGACAGCGCAGCAGCAGCGCACCAACGTCATCAAAATAGGATTGCACCGTATGTTTGATACTCGCCGCGGCGTAAGCCTTCTGGACACGCTCAACATCTTCCGCCCTGGCCTGGTGGGTAATTTCCACCCGGGACCTCAAGTCATCCGACAACGCGGCGAGCGCCGCGGGCACCACGTCGGAGAGAATACGTGCGCCCTGGCTGCCGCCAATGACCAACAGGCGAATGTCGCCAAAGCCAAAGGGCACCGAATAGGCGATATTGGAAAGCTTTGAGATCAGGTGCCTGACCGGGTTACCTGTAACTTCAGTATAGGCCGCCTTGGGGACACGCTGGCTGTTTTCCAACGACAGCGCAACAACCTTGGCGCCTTCCGCCATCAGCCGATTTACCCGGCCGAGCACGGCGTTCTGTTCGTGCAACACGTAAGGCACCCCCTGGCTGCGAGCCGCCAGAACCGCCGGTAACGACGGATACCCGCCAAAGCCGACCACAACGGACGGACGCCGACGCTTGAATTGCCCGCGAACCTGCAACGTGCTTCTGATGATGGAGACAACGGACCGTACCTTGCCGCCAAGGCCGCCACCCATATGGCTTGATGTCTTGAGCACATACCGGTTGGCATCAACCATCGCATTGCGAATGGCATCGCCACGGGCGTCGGTCACCAACAGCACATCGTAGCCGTGCCGGTTAAGCACATCGGAAACTGCCTCGGCAGGCATCATATGCCCGCCGGTGCCCCCGGCTGCCAAAACGATATAGGGCGCGGTATTCATTCAGCAGCCCTCCATCCAAGCGGGTCGATCCCGCGCCTGATGAAGCGGTTGCGCCGTGTCAGTGCCAGCACCATTCCCATACCAATCGCCAGCGCCAACATGGAAGACCCACCGTAGGAAATGAATGGCAGGGTCATGCCCTTGGATGGCAGCAGTGCCAGGTTCACGCCAACGTTGATCAACGTTTGCAGGCCAAACTGCATGATCAAGCCTGAAGCCGCCAACAGACGGAAAGGGTTTTCCTCTTCCAGAAGGTGAGCAAGGCTGCGCACGACAAGGCCCGCAAACAGAATCAGCAGCATTACACAGGCGATAGCGCCAAACTCTTCGCCAACAACCGCGAAGATATAATCTGTGTGCGCATCCGGCAGATGCAGCTTCACGGCCCCTTCTCCGGGGCCTTTACCCAGCAGACCACCGCTTTCAAAAGCCTGCATGGCCTTGTCCATCTGGTAGGTGTCGCCACTTTCGGGGTTGATGAAGCGGTCGATCCGGCTGGAAACATGCGGCAGCAGGGCGTAACCAAGGCCAAGACCAAGGATGCCAACAACACCGGCTAGCGTAAGCCACATCAGCGGCAGGCCCGCCAGCGCCATCTGCGCCATCCAGACCGCGCTGATCAGGATTGTCTGGCCAAAATCCGGCTGCAGCACCAGAAGTGCCGTCACCAATAGATACAAGCCAAACGCCACACGTTTCGCGGGGATTTTTTCATCGGTGAAATGGGATGAAAGCACCCAGGCAGTTGTGACGATAAAGAAAGGCTTCAAAAACTCGCTTGGCTGCAGGGTATAGCTGCCGATCTGCAGCCACCGTGTCGCACCTTTGATCTCCGGGCCAATCAGCAGGGTCAGTACCGTAAGCCCCAGCATAACCGGAAAGCCCAAGACCGCCATACGGCGTACCAGCGATGTGGACATCATGGAAATGCCCAGCACCGTGCACAGGGCCATTGTCAAGAAAAACGCCTGACGCTTGACGAAATGCAGCGCATCAAGACCAAGGCGCTCGGCAACGGCCGGGCTCGCAGTCAGGGTCAGCCAGATGCCAACAGTGATAAGCACCAGCACAAGCGCCAGCATCCAGCGATCAACCGTCCACCACCAGCGGGAGAGAACCGAATTATCGCTGCGTGAGAAGGCGATCATACCGTACTCTCCTCTATTGCTTTGACAAGGGTTCGGAAGGCTTCACCGCGGGCTTCAAAATCCCGGAACTGATCAAACGCTGTGCAGGCAGGCGACAACAGGATCACATCCCCGTCGACCGCATTGGCAAAAGCAAGTTCAAGCGCATGCTCAAGGTCACGACAATCGGTCACCCCGACAGCGGCACCTACGTCATGGGCAATCGCGTCAGCGGCCTCGCCAATCAGATAAGCTTGTTTCACGTCGCCCATCAGCGGCAGCAGCGCGGAGAAATTTTTCTCCTTGGGCCTGCCTCCGGCGATCCAGTGGATGTTTTCGAAAGCCTTCAGTGCACGCGACGCTGCGTCCACGTTGGTAGCCTTGCTGTCGTTGACAAGGCGAACGCCGCGAATGAACGCCAATGTTTCCTGCCGGTGGGCAAGACCCGGGAAACTGCCAAAAGCTTTGAGGATATTGGCGCCGGTGAGGCCCAGAATACGCCCAGCCGCATACGCGGCGGCCATATTCTGCCAGTTATGGCCACCAAGCAGCATGGGTGCGTGGGCCAGAAGGTCGCCACAGGAGATCGCCTTGCCGTCAAGATCATCGAACAGTTCGCCGTTCAAAACATAAACACCGCCGGGCACTGCCGCCTCAACGGAGATAGGCACGGTACGCCCGCGAACGGACGAAGCCATCGCCGCACCGTGATCATCATCCACGCTGATGATGGCGACACTGGAGGCGGCTTGCATGTCAAACAGGCGTTTTTTTGCACGCACATATCCGGCCACGTCGCCGTGGCGGTCCAGGTGATCCGGCGTGATATTGAGGAGGATGGCAATATCCGCGTTGAAATCCTTGGTCAGGTCAAGCTGGAAGGATGACATTTCCAGCACGTACACACCGTCGTCCGCGAGCGGTTCCAGAGCCAGAATGCCGGTACCGATGTTGCCGCCAATCGCGGCTGGCCGACCACATGCCGCGACCATGTGGCCAATCAGCGCCGTTGTGGTGGATTTACCATTGGTGCCGGTGATTGCCACAACCTTATGCAGTGCAAGGTCATTGCGCGCTGCTTCAAACACGTCAAAATCACTGATGATCGGCGTGCCTGTTGCTGTGCATTTCTTCACGAGCGCGTGGGGTTCCGGATGTGTCAGTGGCACGCCGGGCGCCAGCATGACAGCATCAAGCTCGCTGAAGTCAGCGTCATAAAGATTGTGCAGCGACGACGGCACAGCTGCGCGGCGCTCGTCAGCATCATCCCATGCCTGAACGTCAGCACCAGAGGCTTCAAGCGCGCGCACAGCGGCCACGCCTGTGCGCGCGAGGCCGAAAACGCCGATCTTTTTGCCTTTATATGCCGATGCGGTAATCACAATCCGGCCTACCTCAACTTCAGGGTTGCAAGGCCAACAAGCGCAAGGATCACGGCAATGATCCAGAAGCGGATCACAATCGTGGGCTCGGCCCAGCCTTTTTGTTCATAGTGGTGATGCAGGGGTGCCATGCGGAACACACGCTTGCCTGTCAGCTTGAAGGACAGCACCTGCACGATCACGGAAATGGTTTCAAGCCAGAACAGGCCGCCGATGATCGCCAGCGCCACCTCATGTTTTGTAACAATAGCCATTGTACCCAGCGCGCCACCAAGGGCCAGCGAACCAGTATCACCCATGAACACCATGGCAGGCGGCGCGTTGAACCAGAGGAAACCCAGCCCGGCACCAATGATGGCACCCGCGAGGACCGCAAGCTCGCCCGCACCCGCAACATAGGTCACGCCCAGATAACCACTGTAAACCGTACTGCCGACGAGGTAAGCGATAAAACCAAAAGCACCCGCTGCAATAATAACCGGCACCGTGGCGAGTCCATCAAGACCGTCCGTCAGGTTCACTGCATTGCCGCACCACACCACAACGAGCATGGCGAACGGAATATAGAGATAGCCAAGGTCAATCAGCAGGTTTTTGGCAAATGGCAAGGCAAGGGTCGGGCTTTCAAGATCAGCCACCAGCCATGCCGCGCCACCCGCAAGCGCAAACTCAAGCAATAGCCTGATCTTACCCGATACACCATCGGACGTTCGCTTGGTAACCTTCAGGTAATCATCCACAAAACCAATTGCGCCAAACCCAAGGGTCACGGCCATCACCGCCCAGACATAAGGGTTCGATAAGTCAGCCCAGAGGAATGTTGAAATACCAAGGCCGAGCAAAATCATGAACCCGCCCATTGTGGGGGTGCCCGCCTTGCTGACGATGTGGCTTTGTGGGCCGTCTTCCCGGATAGGCTGCCCCATCTTCTGTTTTGCCTTGAGCCACCGAATGATCATGGGGCCGAAGATGAAGCAGATAATCAGCGAGGTCAGAACCGCTCCGCCGGTTCGAAAAGTCAGATATCGAAACAGGTTAAAGATGCTGTACTGGTCCGCGAGCGGGGCCAAAAGATTATAAAGCATGGCGTACTCCTAACATTCTCCCGGCACTATCGTCGGCTGCTTCACGGTCTCCAATATCAAGCAGACTTTCAACGAGCGCGCCGAGGCCGGCACTATTCGCCCCTTTTACCATGACAGCGTCGCCATCGCGCAGCATTTCCGCAAGATTTCTTGCCGCATGTTTATCCATTTCCCAGCGTTCGGTGTTGATTTCCGCCGCGCGGCCAAGTTTTGCCATGCGCGGACCAAAAGCGATGAGCTTGTCCACCCCGAAACGCTTGAGGTCCCGGGCCATTTTCAGGTGAATTTCCTCACTGCGCTCACCAAGCTCGCGCATATCGGCAAGCACTGCGATCCGGCGCCCGAAACCCTTGGTCGGTGCGAGCGACAAGCGCCTGAGCGCGGCTTTCATGCTCAAGGGGTTGGCGTTATAGCTGTCGTCAATCAGGGTACAGCGCGCATGACCAAGCTGAAGGCTGCATATACGCCCCCGGCCCGGCTCTGCCTGCAGCCGCGCGAGCGCGAGCGCTGCATGCCCGAGGTCACCGTCCACCGCCTTCACCGCTGCCAGCACCAGCAGGCTGTTAAGCACCCACTCGCGGCCGGGCTGGCCAACCTTGTAGGTGATGGTTGTCCCGGCGATATCTGCGGTCAAACAGGTGCAGTTGCCATGCTCCGTGATACGAAGCGGTCGCACGTCAGCGTCACCCGTCACCGACACCGTCATGTGGTCATAGCCACCTGCCCTGGCTTCCGATATCAGAATGTCGGCCCAGTCGTGATCAACACCCAGAATAGCGAGCCCACCGCCTCTAAGGCCTTCAAAAATCTCGGCCTTTGAGCGGGCGATATCTGAAAATTTCTTGAATTTCGCCACATGGGCTGCGCCAACCGCTGTGACAACAGCAACATCGGGGGACACCAGCCTGGCCGATTTTGCTATCTCACCCGGCGCATTCATACCAAGTTCGAACACGCCATAGCGGCTCTGGCGCGGCATGCGGGCAAGCGACAATGGCACACCTATGTGATTATTGAAGCTTTTCACGCTGGAGTGGGTCACTTCGGTACGCTCAAGCGCTTGACGTAGTGCCTGAACCACGCTGGTTTTACCGGCGCTGCCTGTTACTGCGATAATGCGCGCGGGTGCGCGGCCACGCGCCTGCGACGCCATCAGCTGCAGCGCCTGCATTGTGTTCGCGACATGGACAAGGCGAAGAGCCTGGACATCTGCCCCGCCCACATCTTCGCTCACGATTGCAGCCACAGCGCCCCGCGAAAAAGCCTCCGCCACATAATCATGGCCGTTTTGCTGTGCACCTTTGAGGGCAATAAACAGATCCCCCGGCAACACGTCGCGACTATCGGTTTGCACACCGTCCGCATACCATGGCTGGGCGCCTGCGCCGCCGCAGGTCGCCAACAGTTCCGCCGATGTCCATAATGGTTCGTTGAATTCCACGCCTCAGCCCCCGTTCGCCCCGTTTTGGCTGCCTAGAATTTCCCGGACAGTCCCAATATCCGAAAATGGCAGCACTTTATCCCCTATCGTCTGACCTTCTTCATGGCCCTTCCCCGACACAATCAGCATGTCGCCTTCGCGTAGCGCCGCCATGGCCACCTCAATAGCTTCCCGACGATCGCCCACTTCCCGCGCAGCCGGGCAGGCTTGCATGATGTCCCTGCGGATCGCGGCGGCGTCCTCGCTGCGTGGGTTATCGTCTGTCACGTAGACATGATCTGCCAGTGACGCGGCGATGTCCCCCATCTGCGGGCGCTTGCCGGCATCCCGATCGCCGCCGCAACCAAACACCACATGCAGGCTGCTTGGTTTATGCGTGCGAGCGGCTTTGAGAACAGTTCTCAGACCGTCAGGCGTATGGGCATAATCCACAAAAACGGCACCACCTGCCCTTGTGGCACCCACAAATTCCATCCGCCCAGGCACACCTTGAAGGCCTTCAAGTGCCCTCAGAACAGCGTCCGGATCGCCGCCTGTCGCGACAACAAGCCCAGTGGCCATCAGCGCATTATGCGCCTGAAACTCTCCAACAAGTGGCAGATCAATCTCGTATTTTGTTCCGCAGAAGGAGACTTCGAGCGTTTGCCCCTTTGGTGCCACCGTCTGGCTGATCAGGCGCAGGGTGGCATTTTCGTGTCGTCCAACCGTGATCAGAGACAAGCCACGGGCCCAGGCGATATCTTCCAGAATGCAGCCCCAGGGGTCATCCACGTTGATGATTGCGGTACCGGTAGGGCCAAGGAGATCACCAAACAGCCGGGCTTTGGCATAAAAATACCCCTGCTCGGTTTTATGATAATCCATATGGTCGCGGGTCAGGTTGGTGAACGCCGCCGCCTGCAGGCGCATGCCATCCAGCCGAAACTGGTCCAGACCATGGCTCGACGCTTCAACCGCCACATTGGCAACTCCCTTAATCGCCAACATGTTGAGTGCTTTATGCAGCATCATCGGGTCCGGCGTGGTAAGCCCGCCCGGTTCTTCGTACCGGTCGGATTTCACGCCAAGCGTTCCCACGCTTGCCGCGGGCACGCCCGTCGCCTGCCAAAGCTGCCGAGTGAAATCGGCGACCGATGTTTTTCCGTTGGTGCCGGTCACCGCCACCTGTGTCTCAGGCTGCGCACCACAGAAGCGGGCGGCCAACTGAGCATAGCGGCGGCGCGGATTTATATCTTCGATAAACGGCACGCCGTCGCCCGCCCGGCGATAACCTTCCGTGGTCAGGACTGCGGATGCGCCAGCCTTGACGGCGTCAGCAATGAACAGGCGCCCATCAAGTTTGCTGCCCGGCAGCGCCACGAACAGGTCACCTTTTTTAACGGCGCGGCTGTCAACCGTCATACCGGAGATCACGACGTCCCCCGTGCCGGTTGTTCCACCCAGAAGCTGTGCCAGTGTCACCGCCATTTAAACCGTCCGGTCCCTTCTTCAATCTTTCTCTATCATCATGGCAACCTGATGATAGAGGCCGTCATCTTCACGCTTCGGCGCAACTCCGAGAAGCGGCGCCGTGCGAAGCACAACATTTTTCACCACGGGTGCTGCAACCCAGCCACCAGCCCGGAAACCAAAGGTCTCTTTCGTGCCACGTGGCTCATCCAGAAGGGCGAACACCACATAGCGCGGGTCGTCCATCGGATAGACGCCAACAAAGGAGGAAATCAGCGCTCGGGTGTCATAGCCTCCCGCAACCGCTTTCTCTGCCGTGCCTGTCTTGCCCCCGATCCGGTAACCGACCGCGTCAGCCCGACCGCCCGTGCCCTTGGTGACCGCGAGACGTAGGAGCTGGCGGATCTTGCGGCTGGTAGATTGGGAAATCACCTGCTTTCCTGTCCGCCAAGCATCAGGATTCTCAACAACTGTGGCTGCATTAAGTCGACCGCCGTTCACCATTGCGGAAATTCCGCTGGCGAGCTGCAGTGGGCTGACAGCAATACCGTGACCGTAGGAAATTGTCATGGTTGACACCTTGCGCCATGTCTGCGGATACAGCGGCGCCCCCACTTCAGGCAGCTCGATGGTCGAAGGTTGCAAAAGGCCAATCTCGCTCAGGAACTCTTGCTGGCGCTCGGTACCCAGATCAAGCGCCATCTGTGCGGTGCCAATATTCGATGAATAGGCGAAAATCTCGGGCAGGCTCATATAGCGGGCCTTCGGGTGGTCATCGCGGATGGTGAAACGCGCGATATGCAGCGGCTTGGTGGCGTCGTAACCATCGTTCAGTGTCGCCACGCCTTTGTCGAGCGCTGCGGCAAAGGTAAAGGTCTTGAAGGTAGAGCCAAGCTCATACACACCCTGGGTAACCCGGTTAAAGCGCTCCTTGCCGGCGCTACCGCCAATACTGTTCGGGTCAAAGTCCGGCAGCGAGACCATCGCAATCACTTCGCCGGTATTCACATCCATCACAAGGCCTGCGGCACCTATTGCCTGATGCGCGCTCATCGCAGCCTCAAGCTCATCGGTCAGCGCATATTGTACGCGGGTATCAAGCGACAGACGGATCGGCTGATCTGTCATTGTCTTATCAGCAAGTCGGTCATTGAAGTACCGCTCGACGCCACCAAGGCCATTGCCGTCAACATCGACAAAACCAAGGGCGTGCGCAGCAAGGCGCCCATGCGGGTAGACCCGCTCTTCCTCACGCTGAAAATAAAACGCCGGAATACCAAGCGCATTAACCTGCCATTTTTCGCGCGGCGAGAGCTTACGCTTGAGCCAGACAAAGTGACGGCCGGAACTTAATTTAGCTTCCACATCAGCGAGCGAAAGATCCTGCAACACGGACACAAGCTTAACGGCCGCTTCATGCGGGTCCTTGATCTCTTGCGGGTTGGCGTAAAGCGATGCGCTTTCAAGGTTGGTGGCCAGCACTTCGCCATTTCGGTCACGTATATCGGCGCGGGAGAAGGTCACCGGCGGCACCACAATATGCCGGGCCGCGACCTGTGTTTCCTCAGGTGTGGACAAGCCAAGTTCAACCGTGCGCACCATCATCACCGCAAACGCGGCAAAAAACAGCAAGACCGCAACCATCAACCGGTTGCGGGCTACCTCAAGCGCGCTTTTTTGCTGTCCTTCAAATGACAGCCCTGCATATGACGGTGCCGACCTCACAGGCTTGTTCCCTTCTCTCTTTTCGGCTTCAGGTTCTTTTCTTCGCGGTCCTTGGCAGGCAACAGCACACCTGGGTCCTCTTCCGCTTCAACGCCGCGCGGGCGGAACGGAATGGTTGTGGGCTCCTCAAGGATCTGTTCTGCGGTCGGCGGCATCAGGGCCAGAAAGCGGATCGACTTGTCCTGCAGAGAGCGCGGCGTGGTGAGGTACGCCCATTCGGCCTCGAGCACCCGGATCGCTTCACGATCCGCATGTATCTTATTGGCCAGCGCCTTGACCTCATCAGCTCTTTCCTGCACCGCAAGTTTGAGCTGAAGCACCGCCGCACCAGCCAGGATCGCCGTGATGGCGGCAAGGATTGTAAACAAGCGCCGCATCAGCCCTTCCCCTTGCCGCTGCCCACCCAGGCGGGCGCATCCGTACGCACTGCAGTGCGAAGCCGGGAAGAACGAGAACGCGGATTACGTCCCATCTCCTCCTCACCCGGCTTCACTGCTCCCTTGGTCTTCAAAAGAAAGGACGGCTTGGGCCCGACATCGACCGGCCCCGGCAAATGGCGGCTACTCCCAGCGGCACGGCCGCTGCGTTCCACCATGAAATTCTTGACGATACGGTCTTCAAGCGAATGGAAGCTGACAACCACAAGCCGCCCTTCCGGCTTAAGGATGGCTTCCGCCCCCATCAGACCGCGCTTGAGTTCACCCAGTTCGTCGTTCACATGAATGCGCAGCGCCTGAAAGGTGCGTGTCGCCGGATGCACGGCGCGCTGGCCCTTCTTCATCGGCGGGCGGCCCAGAATGCGTTCAATCAGGCCCGCGAGATCTTTGGTGCGCTCAAACGGCTTGTCGGTACGATCCTTGACAACCGCAGCCGCGATGCGGCGCGACTTGCGCTCCTCACCATATTCATAAATGATGTTGGCAAGCGCCTCTTCACCGTATGTGTTGACGACATCGGCTGCGCTCTCACCCGACCGCGCCATACGCATATCCAGCGGGCCATCCGACTGGAACGAGAAGCCGCGCTCGGCCTCGTCGATCTGGAAGGAAGAAACACCGATATCCAGCATAACACCATCAACAGCGTCATGGCCCGCATGCGACAGCAAGGCAGCCATATCGCCAAAGCAACCTTCAAGAATGGTAAAACGGTCACCAAAGTCACGCTTCAACGGCTCGGCACGCCTGATGGCATCCGGGTCACGGTCAATGGCGATGACATGGCAGTCAGCGGCTTCCAGCACGGCGCGGGTATAACCGCCCGCACCAAAAGTGCCATCCACATAGACCTCGCCAGCCTTCGGCGCCAGCGCGCTTACAACTTCATCCAGCAGGACGGGGATATGGATACCAGCTTCTTCATGGTTGGGCGCGGCAATCATGCCTGCCCCCCGCCGCCGAATGGCGGCAGCTTGGGCGCGGCCTCTGCCGCGTGCGCCAACTGATCCTGGCGGTGCGCAGCATAGGCGTCCGCGCCCCAAATCTGAAATTTGCGGCCAAGGCCGACAAAGGTAGCGTGGCTGTCAACCCCGGCGAACTCACGAAGCTCACCCGGCAGCATGACGCGGCCTTCAGGATCGAAGCTGAGCTGGCTGGCACCAGCAAGGATGGCGGTGGCGACGGACATCTGGTCGGGGTTGAACGGTCCAAAATCGCCGTAAAGCCGGTCGGAAAGCTGCTCAAGAAAGGTCATGTCCGCGCCTTCGATGCACGGAAGATTGAAGGGGCGGTAAACAACAATGCCGGGGAAATGGCTAGAAGACACAGCAGAACGAAAGGACGCCGGCACAGAGACACGGCCCTTCTTGTCTACCTTGTTTGTGAATGTGGACAGGAAAAATGCCATTGCCCAACAGTCCCCCGAGTTTGCTACCCGCTCCAGCCGCCAAGCAAGGCGCGGTCATCCAGAACGTCTTCTGAACTAATTTGGGATACCATGGTTTTTTATAGTTGGTCAATGGGAGTTCATGGGAAAGGATGCATTAGTATGGGCACCGAAATAGCGCCAAAATTAGATTATAATCATTATAAAACAATTAGTTATATACATTTGTTCTTTCTATGTTCTCTAAAATCTCGAATTGGGAACGGCATGGGAAAAAGGAAACGGCATGGGAACAGATGGGTGTTTATGGAGTTCGGAAGCAAGAACCGGAGTTGTCGCGCGACTGTAATTCTGTCCGCCAACGCCAAGAGACCCAAAAGTTGCGCAGATGTGCAACAAATGAGAACCATGCCTGGATGATTTCTTGGAGGTATGAAATGCCGTGGTCGCAACACAGCGCGAGTTGGGGTTTCACTATCGTTTTGGTCGCGGCCTTTCGTTCATCGTTGCCGGTTTCGATACCCGCCAGCCCTACGCAGGGCTTGAGCCTGCGATAAATATCTATGGCCTTGTCGGTACCGTGCGCCATCGCGGGGTTGAGGCCTCGCTTTCCGGCACCCTGGCACAAGGGTTGAATGTCGTTCTGGGCGGCGTGGTCATGAACGCCAGGCTTTTGGACAAAAGCGGTGTGATAGAACGCAGGCCGGTGGCCGTTCCCGCCTACCGCGCAGTGGCCTATGCAAACTAAAATTTGCTCGGCGTTGAAGGACTCAGCCTCGACGCGGGGCTTGAGGCAGTCGGCAAGACCTATGCCAGTTCCTACATCGCAGACGACGGGCAGCTTCAGGCACCGGCACGCATTACCATGGATGCCGGTTTACGCTATGCTGTGCCGGTCAGGGAAACAAAGGTGACCACGGCTTTCTAAAGCGTCAGGCGAAGGGCTGGGTGAAAGTTGCGCTCCGTCCTTCGCGCCCTTGCGCGGGTCACGCCTCGACAAAACAGCAAAACACCCACATGATGGGCCGCGTTGGATTAGGGAGGGCACTGTGGCCGGACTATTGATCGTTGCACTCATCACGCTCGCTGTAACCATGGTTGCGAAGCGCCTGTCTTCAACCATCATCACCGTGCCGATGATTTTCATCGGCCTTGGTGCCGGGCTTTCCTATACCGGGCTCTTCCCGCTTGACGGGGCCCGGGAGGGCCTGCACATCGTTGCCGAACTTGCCCTGATCATCCTGCTGTTTCTTGACGCCGCGAAGGTAAACCTGTCTGAACTGGTGCGCGAACGCACCGTGCCCATGCGTATGCTGTTGATCGGCTTGCCGCTGGCAATTCTTCTGGGGACCGTCGCCGCATGGGCCCTGCTGCCAGGCTGGTCTATATTTGCCATTGCGCTTGTTGCTGCCATCCTTGCCCCCACGGATGCGGCCCTTGGCCAGCCCGTCATCACCGACCCCACCGTGCCGGAAATGGAACGCCAGAGCATTTCCGTTGAAAGCGGCCTCAATGACGGCCTCGCGCTGCCCTCTGTGCTGTTGTTCGCCAGCCTTGCCGCCGCAACAGGCGATGGGGACAGCCAGAACTGGCCACTGTTCATCGCATCCCAGCTTACCCTTGGCCCCCTCATCGGGGTGGTGCTTGGCTATCTGGGCGGCAAAGCATTTGTATACGCTGACACCAGGGGTTTGAGCACAGGCACCCATGAAGGCGTTGGCGCGCTGGCGCTCGCGGGCGGCGCCTACATCGCAGCAACCCTTGTTGACGGAAACGGATTTATCGCCGCTTTTGTGGCCGGACTTGCCTTTGGCCACATCGTCAAGGGCCGCTGCGACTTTATCTATGAATTCACCGAAAGCGAGGGCCAACTCCTGAGCTGGGGCGCGTTTTTCCTGCTTGGCCTGATCCTGGTGCCGGAAGCGGTCAGCCAACTGGACGGCCCTACCCTCACGCTTATTCTCCTCAGCCTTTTTGTCATTCGTCCACTGGCTATCTGGCTATCGCTCGCGGGAACGGGGCTCGCACCGGTGACCAAGCTGTTCTTCGGCTGGTTTGGCCCGCGCGGCCTCGCCACCGCGCTGTTTGCCCTGATTATCGTTGAGCGCACCGACCCCGAATATGCCGACAAGGTGTTGATGATCGCCATCAACGCGGTGTGGATCAGTGCTCTGCTGCACGGCCTGAGCGCGGCACCGGGCGCGCGCTGGTATGGCCGCAAACACGAATAAAATCACCCTGCTGCCTCCACCGCTATTTCTTTTGGTGAAAGATCGGCGGAGACGGTACGACCGTCATGTCCGGCCATGCCAACGTCATGAGCGCCAAGCCTATCTGGTCAATATGCCACAGCCGTTTCCCGGCCGGGACACCGTCCCTGAAACCCGCTGCGATGTAACCCGCAAGGCTTTTGATCGCTTCTGCAGGTGGATGATGAAATACGGAGCGACCGGCATGAAAATTCTTCCACAAAATGGCTTGGTAATTTTCACCGTCATAGACGGGTCTATGCAGGGCGGTCGTGCCGGGCTTAATCGCGTGCAAAAGTTCTGGCTGAAAGCATGCCTCCCCATCGATATCAGACACTACAACAAACCCGTAGCGCTCAATCCAATGGGGCAGATGGAGGAATCTGGAAGCTGCAGAATACCAGGCCTCCGCAGGTCCGCGATACGGGATGGCTTCACTACTGGCATTTAGCTGCACTCCGGTCTCTTCAGCCAGTGATTTCAGCTCCGCCGCCCGGGCGCGGAACCCGACAAGATGAAGATGTACACGCGCCTGCGGTTCACACGCCGCACATGACGCCAAAAACCGCCGCGCATATTTATGATAATACCGAGCATTCGCATGCACGGTGATCACAGGCCCCCGCGGCGAGAAGGCAAAGCCTTTAAAATATACCTCGGGCGCGGGTACGTCCGTCTGCATTTCACGGAACGTCTGAAGCGAACATAATAACCGTGCGGGCTCAAGAAACGGGGCCAGCGGTAGTTGAAGTTCGCTGGCCGCAAGGGCAAGAGCTTCAGCAAATGCTGCTGGCTGGTGCGTCAACTGTTCGGCGTCATAAAGTTTGTGAGCAAACGCCAGAAGCGCAGGTGAAACCTGCCAGTAGATGAAAAGCGAAGGGCTTGACCTGCCTTCTACCCTGAGCATGGCATGGAAGATTAACCCCGCAAGCACGTCGCGGTATTGTACAGGGGGGAAGGCATCTGGCTCCGTCTCACGGCATAGCTCCAGAAACGCCTGACCTCGCAGCGAAAAGGCCGCTGCCACCAACAGCTCGAACTTCAGTTGCGGTGTGTCGGCCCCTGCCATCAGGTGAAATAAGTCACGCTTGCTTGGCTTTAACTTGAGACCAATGCGATAGGCCGCCACATATGCTCGGGCTGAAAGTTTGGCCGGCGTCAGCTTTTCCAGCCTCAGGCTTGCCTCGGCTTCGCGATATTTCCACGCCTGGAAATGAGTGTACGCCTGAAATGCACTCGCAGGCGAAAGTCTGGCAGCCATTTCCCCATACAGTTTTTCAAGATAGGTGATGTGATTGTTCATACCGCTGAAATCTGGGCCCGAAGCGTAGAACCGAGGCCCGAAGGCCCCGGCCATACATTAATATCAATCAAGCTCGTCGCAATGCCAGCAAGCTTCGCCCAACTCACTACCGATGGGGCTTCCCGGAGGCACAGTCGCAGCCGCCGGCGCGTTTATCGCTGGCGTGCGAGCACGCGCCAATGCATCGTCAATGCGGGCGGTCAGAGCTGATGCAAAAGCACCATATGAACGGCGCAATTTCTCAGCCCGGGCCTTCACATCCGCCAGCGCAACCCTGCTGTCCTGCCGGACAGCAACCGGCACATCCTCACCCAGAACAAGGCCAATAAGCCGTTCAGCGTAAAGATTTGCCACCAGCTCACGTAGGCCAGCACGGGTTTTGTTCTCATCTTTGCTGAACGCCATCACCTTGTCCGTCGCCACGCGCAGCACAGTCGCAAGCCCGGGGTATCCGTCATTCGCATCGCCCTGCGTGGCAACACGAGCAAGCCGGGCAGGATTGAGTAACGCATCAAAACTGAGGGAGGCTGCGCTAGCCGCTGCTGCCATGTGGTCAAACATTGGCCGGCTGGTATTATCAAACACTTCCCGCCCGAATTGCGGGTCACCATCCGAATACCCAAGCGGCGATAAGGTGGCGAGCACGTCGCCTTTTACATCCAGCGCCGCTGGTGACACGGTTTCCAGAAGCAGCGACAGTGCTTTTTCCTGCCGCTCCCACGGCACCACAGCGGGTGCCGGGCGGCCATCTCCCTCGTGCCGGTAGACAAAATCCATGCCGCCAAGGCTTTTGGCTGCGGCCGCGAGCTGGTAACGATGATAAAGATACAGCGGCACAAATTTGCTCTGCAGCGCTGTCACGTTTTCACCGTCCCGCAGGTTGTCCATGCCAAAGCGGTCAAGTGCGATACGCCGCACCTTCATCGTATTCGCCAGGCTGGCAAGCGGGTCAGCGCCTGTGTCCCACACGGCGCCGCGCGCATGGCCGCTACTGATGCTGCGGCTGTCGGGGTCGGAAACAAACAGATGGCCATAGTCATCCGCCTCTCGGATCAGGGCTGCCTGTGCCGCCGCTTCAGGCATGTCGCCGTAGTCGCCGTACAGGAATCTGGCCGTCCATTTGTCCCACGTGCCGATGCCAACGCCGTAGGCATGGGAGAAATCAAGCGTGCCATCCTCGTTTGCCCGCACGTCAGGGGCGGGGTAGTCCATCACACTTGCGCGGTCATCATAGGTGCTGGCGCCCATATTATGCGCGAAACCAAGAGCATGGCCCACCTCATGCGCCGCAAGCTGGCGGATCCGCGAAAGCGCAAGCTCCACCGGATCATCCGCAGCCCCCGTGCCGGTTTTCGAAGCTCCCGAAAGCGCCTCAAATATCTTGATATCCTGCCGCACGCGCAGGCTGCCGAGCAGCACAACGCCGCGCAGCACTTCGCCCGTACGCGGGTCTGCAACCGCGGCACCATAGGACCAGCCGCGGGTGGCGCGGTGCACCCAGTTCACCACATTATAGCGCGCATCAAGCGGATGCACGCCTTCGGGCAAAATCTCAGCCTTGTAGCCCCCGGGGTAGCCCGCTGCGGCAAAGGCATCCGCCCACCAGTTCGCGCCTTCCTGAAGCGCGCTTCTGATCGGCTCGGGCGCGCCATTGTCGATATAGAAGATGATCGGATTGATGACGTTGCCGCTCTCGTCCTTCTCCAGCCGGAACCGGCGCGCGAGGCGCACAACCGTGTCGCCCGCGAGCGGTGCGGACATATCCACATAGGTCATGCCGATAAGGGCCGCCCGGTCGTCATAAAGGCGGGTCTCATAACCTGCGTCCGGCAGCTTGATCAGCGTTGTGTGCGCAATAAGCGTCACCGCTTCGGGGATTGGTGTGGTCTGGCGCACTTCGCGGCCCGGCTTGTCGGACGCGAAGGTCACATAGGCATCAAACTCCCCGTTTTCGGGGAACATGAAAGCGGCCTTGGTGTCAACGAGGGAGTGGTCTTTCACCAGCGAAAAGCTACCTTCGCCCACCGCCTTCAGCCGGGCGCCCACGCCCACAGCGTCACGGGTAAGAAACGGGGAAAAATCAACAAGCAGGCGACCCGTGCCCTCATCTTCTTCCATGATATCGCCGGACCAGATGATCGACTGCGCGAAGCTGGTTTCCACCGCGCGCTTTTCGGCCGTATTATCGGTTGTCGCGCGGAAATTATGGTTCTCCACCATCGCAACCACCTTGCCCCCCATACGCCGGAAAGAGATGATCTCACCGCCGGCGGGCACGCTGCGGTCAAGCCCGACCGGGTTCGAACCAAGGCCGCCCGTCAGGTACGCCGCATAGATATAGCGGCCCGCGATGCCGTTCTCGTCCGGCTTGTCGAGCGCGAGCAGCACCCGCGCTTTAGCGTGATCCACATAGGTATCCACCAGGCCGCCCTTGAACTCCAGCCCCTTGGTGGCCTCGGCGAAGTCAGCTTGCGCGCCAAGGCTCAAAGCTACCGATGCCGCGCCGACCAAAAGCCCCCGCGAGAAAAATTTTTTGAAAGTCATACGCTGTCCCCTCTTGTCTGACTGGACGGAACTTTAGCGCATGAAATGAGAAAAGAAAGGGCGCTGATGTCGCGCCCTTGTCTCTGTCTGAATTATTTGGCCAGCGCCTCAGGCACAAACTGTTCCATCACCGCCTTGTGCATCAGGCTGGGCGGCAACAGGCCTTGCGAGAGGATGAAATCGTGGAAGTCCTTCTGCACAAACTTGTCGCGCAGCTTCAGTTCCACTTCCGCCCGCAGCGCCATAAGCCTGGAGTAACCATAATAATAGGCGGTCGCCTGCCCTGGCATGCGGTACGTGTAGCGTTCGATCTCGTCCTGTGCCCAACCTTCGTCGATCATCACGTCCTCGATGAGCAGGCGTTTCGCATCTGCAGGCGTGATGAGGCCAAGGTTGAGCATGGGATCAAGGAAGGCGCGCGCTGCCCGCACCAGCCGGTTCTGGAGCGAGATAAGCTGGCCGTCAAGCGGCATATAGGGCTTGGAGATCGCTTCGGCGTAAAGCGCCCAGCCTTCCACATTCACACTGTTGAAAGCATAAAGCTGACGCGCGAGCGACACACCCTGATCAAGCATAGCTGAGAACTGCATCTCATGCCCCGGCCGGGCTTCATGCGCGGCAAGTGTCCATGTGGAGGCCTTGTAGGTATCATCCGTCGTCTGCCACGTGCCGTCCCCGTTCTTTTTCACAAGCGGAAGGCGGAAGGTCGGGTAGATTTTCTCATCCCCGCCCACGAAACGTGGCGGCTGCACATTGGGCGCGGGGTTGGCGGCAGTCTCAGCCTCGTCCATGATGCGGATCTGCGCGTCACGCACGGGCACGCTGATGATTGCATGCTTGCGGGCGATATCCTCAAGGTCCGCGATGGTTTTCGCGTAATAGGCTTCAAGTTCGTCGCCCGGGATACCTTCTTCCTTGAGATACCTGATCACGCTTTTATAGTCTGTCTCTGCATAGCCTTTCTCGGCGGCGACGAGCGGTGCAAGCGCTTCCATCTCGAACTTGATCGACGCATAGCCAAGCGACGCCATCTGGATCAGGGTTTCGGGCGTCACACCCTCAAGCCCCCATTTGGCGAGGTCGTTTTCGTAGAGGGGGCGCGGCAGGCGAGCCTCCGACCGAGCGCGCGGTACAATCTCGCCCCGCACAAACTCACCATAGGCTGTGAGCTGGGCTTTCAATTTCTCAAGCGGCTCCTGCCAACCGGTAAGTCCGGCGCCTTCAAAAAGCGGTGCAAGCCCTTCGATAAACACAGGCAGGTGCTCGAGGTCCTGCTCCACCTCGTCCTTGAACGGGCCAGCCAGCCCCTCCACGGCAAAGCTTTCGCGGGAGCGCGCTGTCGCAAGCTCGGTGATCGGCTGATAGCCCTCCTCAAGCCCGGCGTATTTCCGCAGGCGCACCACCGCGCTTTCGTGTCGGCTGGCGTCGCTGCCCGAGCCCAGAAGCGCCTGGAAACCGCTGTAGATGTCCTGCGGCACGTTGTTGTAGGTGAGCAGGTTGGCTTTTGTGAGCGCATTGGTTTTGACATCCCGCTCGAGCGAGGCAATCATGATGTCGATATCCTGCACCAGCGCCGGGTCTTTTTCCTGCGTGCGCGCGGCCTTTAATTCCGAGATCAGTTTTTTCGCATCCGCGGTGTAGCGTTCCAGCACCTTTGGCTGCACGTCCATCACTTCAGTGTCAGCAGCGGCGACGCCGATCATGGAAGCATACTCAGGCGCGTATTTCGCCATGAGGCCCAGAAGTTTCGCCGAATAGGCGTTGGATTTCTCGATCCACGACTGGCTGGCATCAACCTCGGCATTCGCGGCATGGGCTCCTTGCGTGAGCGGCACAAGCGCAGTCCCGAGCGCGAGCGAAAGCGCGAGGCCTGTGGTCAAAAGGGGTTTTCTGATGTTCATCTTCACTGTCCTTGTTACTGTTCTTTTTAATTGCATGCCAGCTTGAGAAGCCAACACCGCAAATCTATTGCAACGGACACAAAGAAGATCAATAAAAATTATTGTAAAACAGAAATTTTTACCAAAGATAAAAGCGCAGATGGCCTGTAAGCCGGGTTCTGTCCCTGCAAGCAGGGGATGACCATTCCTCTAGGCCCTGTGTTGCCACAGGGCTCCAGCAACCTACCACGACGGAGGCGCAGAAACCCGCCCTGCCATCAAAGGCAACCGTCCATTTGGTTTTGCTCCCGGTGGGGTTTACCGTGCCATCGCTGTTACCAGCGACGCGGTGCGCTCTTACCGCACCCTTTCATCCTTACCATGCTCGCATGGCGGTTTGCTTTCTGTGGCACTTTCCCTGAGGTCGCCCTCGCCGGCCATTAACCGGCACCGTGTTTCCGTGGAGCCCGGACTTTCCTCCCCCGCCCGATCACCGAGGCGTCGGGCGGCGGCGGCCATCCGGCCATCTGCGGCGCCTTTATGCTCATGGTTGCCACCCTGCGTCAAGGCTGTTGAAACGCGATAGAAAATGGGGCACAGTCCGGCCATGCCGCGTATTGAGATATAGTCCCCGAGGAAGAAAAATGAAAAAACTGTTCGCGATTGCCGCCCTGATGTCCCTGTCCGCCTGTAGTATTTTCGAAAGCAAGGGCGACGAGATTATCTTTGATAAAACACTCGGCCCGGCAACCGAAACGCAGGTAGCCAACCTGCCGAACAACCTGAAGGGTGACAAGGATAACGCCCGCTATTCCGGCGAAGCACTGAAGGGCGAAGGCATGGAATCGCGAGACGGCACTGATTAGGGCGCAACACCCACCCAACAAAAAGCCGCCCCACCGGGCGGCTTTTTGCTTTTATCCAGAGTGGCTTAGGCCTTGTAAAGCTTGAGGAAACACGCAACCGCGTCCGCGGCCTGCTCCTTGACCTCGGCTTCGGTGACACTGTCCGCCATACCGATTTCGCGCATGAAATGCAGCTTGCCCTTGAGAAGCGTGATCAACTGCCCGCTGGCTTTTTCAAGATTATCGATCTTGAGTTCGCCCTTGTTTGCCCAGGTGCCAATGAACTCTTCCAGCTTCTCGTTCATCTCCTGCGGCCCGGCCTGCCAGAAGATCTGCGCCAGTTCCGGCCCCTTGCCTGCCGCCGCAACCAGCACCCGGTGCATAGCAATTGCCTGGTCGCTCAAAAGCAACCGGGCATAGGTTTCAGCCACAGCAACAAGGTCTGATTCGAGCGTATGAATTTCCACCATCTCCAGCGCGGCATCAGGGAAATATTTGGCGATGGTGATGTGGATGGCTTCCGAGAATAGCTGTTCCTTGCTGGAAAAATGGCTGTAGACCGTTTGCTTGGAAACACCGGCGCGTTTCGCCACCTCGTCCATGCTGGTGCCGTCAAATCCGTTTTCAAGGAACAGCACCGACGCCGCATCAATGATCGCTGAATTTTTCTCGCTATCCCTTGGTCGCCCACGTGTCGGGCGGTTTTCATCTGCCTGATCACTGGTCGGTAGCGCGGTGGCGGTTTCAGTCACGGTTTACCCTTTCCGTTACGCGGGGAGCGTCTTTTCTGGCGCTTTCCATACTCTTTTTATCTCAAAACTGCAAATCCACCGGACGCACAATTTCGTATTTTTTAGACTATAGGGTCTACAAATAACAAAGCCCGGGCCTTATATGCAAGTGTCTAAAAGTCTCTAAGTAAATTTTACCCTACGGAATCTTGTTTAAATAATTTATGGACTAGACAGTCCAGTTTAATATATAAGCAGGCTGACCAATGATAACGATGGCCAAGAAAAATTGATCCGGCCCAGGTTACGACAGCAGGAAACAAAATGGTTCAGAGAGCGAAATTGATAAAGCAGGTGGCCATTGTTGCCGCTGTTGGCATATTTGTCACTGTGTTGGCTGTGCGCCTGCCCGCGCAAACCGCTCCCGACAGCGGCCTGAGCCGCGCCCTTCCCGTCCGCACCACTGATGTGAAAATTGAAAATGGTTATCATGCGCGCCGCACCTTCACCGGCCGCGCGGTACCGGGACGTATGTCAAGTATGGCGTTTGAGCTTGGTGGTACAGTCGCTGGCATTAGTGTCGACCTTGGCACCCACGTTGAAGAAGGCGATGTTCTCGCGGAACTGGACACCGCGCGTCTGAACGCCCAACGCGCACAACTGCTTGCCGAGAGGGAAGAGGTCGCCGCGTCGCTTGACCTTGCCGAGCGCACATTGGCGCGCGCCAAGGAAACCTTCAACAAAGGGCATACCTCTGCACAGCGCCTTGACGAAGCGGAAGCCAATGCCATCAGCCTGCGCGCCCGGGCGAAACGCCTTGAGGCTACGGTGACCGCCCTAGATGTGGACATCGCCAAATCGAAAATAAAAGCGCCGTTTTCCGGTGTAATCACAGCGCGGCACCTGGATGAAGGCGCCGTGGTAGCCGCCGGCACCCGCCTACTGGAGCTGTCTGAGAATACCCGCATGGAAGCCCATATCGGCATGCCTCCCGAATATGCCTTTGCGGCCAGAAACGGCGCACCAATTGAACTTCGGGGTGGTCGGCGCAAACAAATTGACGGTGCCACCATCCGCTCGATCGTCCCCACAATCGAAGGCCAGACCCGCACCATGATGGTCACCTTCAACTTGCCCGAAGGCAGTGCAGATCGGGGTGAACTGATTACCGCCGTCGTCAGCGACTGGCAGGAAACCAGCGGCACCTGGCTGCCCATCCGGGCGCTATCATCCGACGTTCGCGGGTTGTGGCGCGTCTACAAAGTGGTGGAGGGCAAGGATGGCCCCCAAGTGCGCTTTGAAAACGTGCAGGTGCTTTATACCGACACCAACCGTGTGTATGTCACCGGCACCATTTCAAACGGCGACAAGGTGATCGCTGACGGGGTTGAACGCCTCGCCCCGGGTCAGCGCGTCACCGTGCTGGCCATTGACCCCGCCACGCGCAGTTAAGGAGGCCAGCCATGCAAGGTTCCCTCTATAACCACCCCCGTGTGGTGTGGCTTATCCTGCTGCTGATCGTCATAGCGGGCCTGAACAGCTTCATCAGCATGCCCAAGCTTGAAGACCCGCACATGGAAAGCCGCATTGTGCAGGTCACAACGCTTTACCCCGGCGCGGATGCGGAGCGGGTGGAAGCGGAGATCACCGAAAAGCTTGAGCGCAAGATACGCGAAGTACCTGAAGTCAAGACGGTCAGGAGTGTCTCAAACCCCGGTGTTTCGCTGATCACCATCGAGCTTGAAGACAGGGTCGACAATGCCAAACCGATCACCGCACGCCTGCGCGATAAGGTCTCCGAGGTAACGGACCTGCCCACGGGCTCCACCGCGCCTGATTTTTCCGATACCCGCATCTACGCGCACTCCGCCATTTTTTCACTGACGTGGCACGCCGACAGCCCGATCAACTATGCCATCCTCGGCCGTCACGCGCGCGAGATAGAAAGCAAAATCCGCAACTTGGGTGGCACGGATTTTGTCGATGTGATTGGCCTGCCAGAAGAAGAAATCCGCATCACCGTTGATGATGGTGAACTGGCAGCCTACGGCATGACGATGGCGGATGTCGCACAGCGTATCCGCGGCTCTGACGCGCGCGGCGCCGCCGGCGTCGTCTCTGACGGCAACAACCGCATGGTTGTCCAGGTGGCCGGCGCGCTCGACGGCCTTGCCCGTATCCGGCGCATTCCCCTTGGCCTGGATGAAAATGGCGCCAGCCTGAGGCTCGGCGATGTTGCCACCGTGGAACGCGGGTTCGAGGACCCGCCCAGTAAACTGGCTTACCTTGATGGCCATTACGGTGTCGCCATCGCCGCACGCATGTTTGAAGACAGCCGCATCGACGCCTGGTCGGAGCAACTTGGCCGCATGATGGAAGAAATGCGTGCCACCCTGCCTTCCTCTGTACATCTGGAGCGCATCTTCGACCAGCGTGATTATGCCGACGAGCGCCTGCATGGCCTGATGGGCAATCTGGCGGAAGGCGCGCTTGTCGTACTGGTCGTGCTTCTGGTTTCCCTTGGCTGGCGGGCATCGCTCGTGTCTGCGTCTATCCTGCCGCTGACGATCCTTGCCGCCCTTGCCATGACCCACATGATGGGCCTGCGTATCCAGCAGGTTCTGGTAACCGGCCTTATTGTCGCGCTCGGCATCATGGTCGACAATGCCATCGTGATCACGGATGAAATCCAGCACCTCCGGCTCCAGGGGGAACGCCGATCTGTAGCCGTAGCCAAAACGGTCAAAAAACTCTGGCTGCCGCTGATGGGGTCCACGCTGACAACTATCATCGCCTTCATGCCGCTTGTGCTGATGCCCGGCAATGCCGGTGATTTCCTGTTGGGTGTGCCCGCCGCGGTGATCGCATCCCTGATCGCGTCCTATGTCATTGCCTTTACCATTATTTCTGCCGTTGCCGGTCGGGTGGTTGAAGGCCGTAAACCTGGTGAAAATGCCGATACACCGCTTAAGCGCGTATGGTGGCGAGACGGGGCTGACGCCAAATGGCTTTCAGGCCCTTTCAAGCGCAGCCTTGAATGGTCGGTCCGTTATCCGGTGCGTTCCATGATTGCGGCAACGGCCATCCCGATCCTTGGCTTTGTGCTGGCGGGGCAATTGACCGAGCAGTTTTTCCCCACCAGTGACCGCAACCAGTTCCGGATTGAGGTTTACATGCCGGGACAGACCGCGATTGAAGAAACCCGACAGGCCGTGGAAGCAGTACAAAAGCGGCTTGAAGCCGATGAGGCCGTGCAAAGTTCGCACTGGTTTATCGGTACCCGCCCGGCAAAGTTTTATTATGCCATGGTTGCCCAGACCGATGGCCTCGTTAACGCAGGTGTCGGCGTCGTAACCGTTGATCATTTCGACCAGATCCCGCAGATGATCCCGCAGCTTCAGGAGGAGCTGACGGAAATGCTGCCGGAAGCCATCGTGCTGGTGCGCGAGTTTGGCACAGGCCCGCCGATCACTGCCCCTATTGAAGTGCGCGTGCTGGGCCCAGACCTTGCCATGCTTGAGCGCATCGGCGATGACATCCGCGCGATCCTGAGCCGCTTGCCCAATGTAACCATCACGCGCACAACACTGAAGGCGGGTCGCCCGATGGTAACGGTGGAGGCACGTGAGGATGACGTATCGGTCACCGGCTTGACGCTCAGCCAGGTTGAAAGCCAGCTTCAGGCGCTGACAACCGGTATCACTGCCACCTATCTGATTGAAGAAACGCAGCAGGTACCGGTCAAGTTGATCGCCAACAGGGCTAACTGGCAGGATCTCAATTCCATCGCCAACATGAGCCTGATAGGCACCAACACACGACTGGAGGAGGATCGCTCGTTTGCAGACGTCCCGGTCTCTGCCGTTGCGGATGTCAAACTTTCCACCAAGGTTGGAACTATCGAGCATTATAACAGCGTGCGCATGAACAAGGTGATGGCGTATCTGGAGTTTGACGTGCTGCCGGAAGTCGCCTTCCAGGCCATGCTGCGCGAACTGGATAAAGCAAACCTTGAAATCCCGCCCGGCTACAGCGTGGAATTTGGCGGCGAAAGCGAAGAACGCAATGAAGCGCTAGGCCAGCTGTTTGGCACCGTTGGCCTGCTACTGGTACTGATGCTGCTGGCAATAGTGCTGACCTTCAACAGCTTCCGCATGGCCTTCGTCACCTTTGCAGCAGCCATGCAGGCCGCAGGCCTTGGCCTCTTCTCACTGTGGTTCTTTGGCTTCCCGCTCAGCTTCGTGGTGATCTTCGGCCTGATGGGCCTTGTGGGGCTTGCCATCAACGCCGCCATCGTCATCCTGTCTGAACTCAGGGGCATGCCGGACGCTCGGGCCGGTGATCCGGACGCCGTCGTGCGCGGTGTGATGAAAACCGGGCGGCATATCCTCTCGACCACCATCACCACAGTGGGTGGCTTCACACCGCTTATCCTTGCAGGCGGTGCCTTCTGGCCCCCCTTTGCCGTAGCAATCGCGGGGGGCGCGTTCCTCTCAATGGTGGTGAGTTTCTATTATGCCCCGGCAGCCTTCCTTTGGCTGACGCGGAGAAGGCCGGTCACGGCACCCGGTGAGGGCAGTGCTAAAACCGCGCGGGACGAAGCCCTTCAAAATCAATAAAAAAGAGCCGGGGGAAACCCAGCTCTTTTTGGCGCAACACAAGGGCCGCCTAGTTCAACAGTGGTGCCATCAGGGCAAGCGCCAATGCCTGGTTGTCATCGTCTTCCATGGACTTTACGATGCGGCTGGCAAGGTCGATATTCGCGTTATCAAGTGCACCTTCAAGCAGCTTCAGGCGCACAATGTCGCGCTCGTACGCGCCTTGCAGCTGGGCTACCTCACCCAGCACTTCGCGCATTTTCGCAGCGATCTTTTCCTCGCCCTGCCCGGTACGCAACGAGGCGAGATAAGCTGCTTTTGAATCGACCTGCTTGAAATTTTCAAGGCGCTCCAGCGCAGCATCCAGATAACCAATGCCTGCCTCCACGGGGCCAACCTGAACCGCAAAATCCAGCATCTGGGCCTCGTTCCGGCCAAGGCGTCCGCCGTGCAACAGCGCCAGGTCATAACTGGCCCGGACAAGCGCCGGGTTCATGCCCGCATCATACATGGCACGAACGCGCTGTGCGACGACATCGGCACGTGTGCCAAGCCCCACAACACCGGTGAAAAGCTCATCCGCTTCGGTCAGATATCCATTGCGTTCTGCCATATCGCCCATACGGTCGGCAATGACGGCGAGGTGGATAATACCGCGATAACGCTGGTCCGTGCGGTCAAGTACCCGCACTTCCTTGTCCAGGTCCGGCAGTTTCACCGTCGTCAGCGTTTCTTTCGGCGCGCGCGCAAGAAGGCTGAGTTCCCGCCAGAAAGCCTTGGTGCGGTTCTGCATCTGACCAAGCGCCACACGCGCATCGGCAAGCTGCCCTGCTGCGATGGCTTCTTCCGCGACTTCAGTCAGCACCGTGTCCTTTATGCCTTCATTTTGCAACTCACCAACAAGTGCCAACGCGCCGGACACATCGCCGGCCCGCGCCAGCAGCGGAGCAATCTCTGTGATCTTTTCCTGCGTGACAAAGGTGATCTTGACCGTGCGTGCTTCATCAAGCGCCAGCATAAGGGTCTGGATGGCCTGGTCTGTCTGACCGGTCTCGATCATTGACCTGGCGACGCCTATAAGCACCTTGGCGCGTTCAATTCCCAGTTCTTCGCTGATCACCGTCTGCAGGGCAGAGGTAAAGGCGCAGTCCCGCGTGGGTGCCTCCAGGCACGCCAGGGTCTGTTCATTGGGCTTATGCTCGTTCGTGACGGTGGGGCTTTGTGCAAAGGCAGGGCTCGCCATCATGCCCAGCATGGAAGAAAGAAGCAGTGTTTTCATATACCTTCCCCTATTGGCCTAGCTGGCCCGCGATATCTTCCAGAATGGAAGCGGTCCCAATATCGATCACGCCAGAGACGGTTTCGGGTCGCCAATGTGCCTGGAAGGCACGAACTGCACACTCGGTTGTGGCGTCGAAACTTTGAATGTCATCTATAGAGTATCCAATGATACCTAATTGTTTGTTAAACTTGACGACATTGACATTTTTTTGGCCACGTTTTGCGATAACCGTGACATCCGCCCCGCCAACCTGGGGCCATAAACCGAAGCCGTGTCTGGCAAGGCGTTGCCACGGGAACAAATCACCGGGGTCCTGTTTGCGATCCGGCGCGATATCGCTGTGGCCAACATAACCATGTCTGTTGATATGGTGACGCGTGTTGATGCCTTCAAGAAGCGACAACAGGCTTGTGACCTGGGCTTCGGGGAACGCCCGATAGCCAAAGTCATGCCCCGGGTTCACAAGCTCGATGCCGATAGAGGTATGATTGAGGTTGTCCACCCCGCGCCACCGCGAAACGCCGGCATGCCACGCGCGTTTTTCTTCCGGCACCAGCGCAAACACACGGCCATCCTCTTCTATGAGATAATGGGCGGAAACCTGGGCTACCTTGTCGCACAATCGCTCAAGCGCCACCTGACCCGTCGCCATGCCCGTATAATGCAGCACAACGGTGTCAATAACCGCACCCGCAGGGCGTTCATTCCAGTTGGGGGACGGATGCAAAATAATATCAGGCATTATCTAAACCGCCGCCCTGTCCTCTGCGACCTCAGCGAGACGGGCAGAACGCGCATTGTTCCTTAGCGTCACCACCAGCACACCCGCAAGCGTCAGGGCGCCACCAAGCGCCATCCGCCAGGTGAAGGCCTCATTCAGCATGATAACCCCAGCGAGAACCCCCACCACCGGGGTCAAGAGGAAATAGGGCGAAACAACAGATACCTCATATTTTCTGAGCAGATAGTTTGCCCCACCATGGCCAATGACGGAAGAGCCGATGCCACTATAGAGCACAGCCAGCCAGGCGCTTGTTGGCGCGGCCTCAACCATCTCCAGTTGCCCGCTTTCAAACGCGAAAGACAGCAGCAACGACCCGATAACCCCGGCCACACCCACCCAGGCCTGTGTAGTCACCGCCCGCACGTCCTTCAGCCGCCGCATCAGGATCGCGGACACCGAATACATCAGCGCCGCGAACGTCATGACAAGCAGACCTTCCCAATAGGTAAAAACGGTTGGGTCAAGGCCAAGCGCCAAGACGCCGACAAAACTGAGCGCTATGCCAGCCGCCCGTTTCCACCCCACCGTTTCGCCCAGCAGGAAAATGGCCAGAAGTGTCGAGAACGGGACATTAAGCTGAGAGGCAATCGCCACTGAGCCAACACCATCCGACAATTTCACTGCCCAGAAGACAGCGCCAAAATGGATGACACCCAACGCAACGGCGGCGATTGCGAGGTCGGCCATGCGCCCCGGGATGATGCGCAGGAAAGGCCACAGCATTATCACCACCGCCGCAAACCGAAGGCCATTGGCAAAAATCGGTGAAAAACCTTCCAGTGCCCATTTTGCCGCAACAAAGTTCACGCCCCAGGCGATTGTCACCAGAATTACCAGCAGAATATCAAGAAACTTCATCGCGTTACTTCTTCCTGCGGTCGGTTATGATCTGGTCATAGGCCGCATTGATTTCTGCTGCGCGGCGGGTTGCCACGGCGATAAAGTCGTTGGGGACACCTTCGGCGATCAGGCGATCGGGGTGGGTTTCCCGTACCAGCTTGCGGTAGTGTGCCTTCAGGTCTGCATCGCTGATGGAAGGCTTCACGCCCAGCACGCCATAAGGGCAGCTTGGGTCCGCGCCCACATGACGATGCACCAGGTCCGCAATCTCGTCTTTGCTGTAGCCAAAAATCTGCGCGACCGCGCGGATATAATCCAGCTCGTTGGGGTGCACTTCGCCGTCAGCTTTCGCGATGAAAAACAGCGCTTCAAGAAGGTCATTCAATACCGCGCGATTGCTGCCGATCAGGTCGGCTATCTGACGTGCATAGGCGTCAAAGCCCGCCGTATGCTGGCGGGCCATGTCGAACACGCGGCCAACATTGTGCATTTCCTCGGGCGGCACGCGGAACACCTGTTTGAAAGCATCCACCTCCTCGCGCGTTACCCGGCCATCGGCCTTCGCCATCTTGGCGGCAAGGGCAATCACTCCGATGGTAAAGGTCACGTGACGGGTGGCATCATTTGGTCGCATGCCCGCGTCAACGCCGGCGTCAACTGCGGCACCGGCCAGGATTCCGATTAATGCGCCAATAGGCCCGCCAATGGCGAGCCCGGCCGTTCCACCAATAATTTTTCCCCAGATCGACATGATATGACAGGTAGCACAGCGAATTGTGCCATCCTACAGAAAACTAAGCCATTTTTTGCATGGCAGATATTCCACGAATGTTTGGTTGGCGTATGGCAAAAAAGGCAGTATATCTGGGCGTCCTTGTAACAGCCCTGTCACAAAAGGGCTGACTGTCAGTTAAGGAATTAAGGAAAAGTTTGGCATGGTTGATGTAGTTATTTCGGGTACGGGTCTTTATGTGCCACCTCACCGGATCACCAACGAGGAACTCGTAAAAACCTTCAACGAATATGTTGACCAGTATAATGCCCACCACAAGGCAGACATTGATGCGGGCCTTGTCGCGCCCAAACAGCATTCCAGCGCCGAATTCATCGAAAAGGCATCCGGCATCAAGGCCCGCCACATGGTGGACGTTGAAGGCGTGATGGACCTTAACCGCATGATGTCCAAAATGCCTGAGGGGGGCCACGGCGACCAGGAACATGCCTGCTTCCAGGCCCATATGGCGATCGAAGCCGCAAAAGAAGCACTCGCGCAAGCGGACCTGAAGGCCGA
This sequence comes from Kordiimonas aestuarii, assembly GCF_025574465.1. GTDB lineage: Bacteria > Pseudomonadota > Alphaproteobacteria > Sphingomonadales > Kordiimonadaceae > Kordiimonas > Kordiimonas aestuarii. The sequence continues at coordinate 153,860 of NZ_JAOBPP010000019.1, read as the reverse complement.
GGAGATCGACCAGATCATCTGCTCCGCCGCCGCGCTGCAGCGTTACTTCCCGGCTATCGGCATCGAGGTCCAGCATCATCTGGGCACCAGCGGTTCCGCCCTTGATATGGTCATGGGCTGTTCAAGCGCCACCTATGGCCTGATCGCAGGCGTGAACGCCATCAAAGCCGGCACCGCTGACCGCATCCTGATGGTCAACCCGGAGATTTTCTCCACCATGGTCAACTTCCGTGACCGCGACAGCCACTTCATCTTTGGCGATATTGCCACAGCTGTGGTGCTGGAACGCGCAGACATCGCCCGCGGCAAGGACCAGTGGAAGGTAACAGGCACCAAAGCCAGCACCCAGTTCTCCAGCAATATCCGCTCACACTACGGCCCGATGACCCGCCTTGACGATGACAGCATGCTACGCCGCGACATGTTCTTCATGCAGGAAGGCCGCAAGGTGTTCAAGGAACTGCTGCCGCTGGTGACCGAATTTATCTCAAGCCAGATCGAGGCCGACGGCCTGAAGGTTGAAGACCTCAGCCGCATGTGGTTGCACCAGGCCAACATCAACATGAACATGTATGCCGCAAAGAAGCTTCTGGGCCGCGAGCCCGAGGCGACCGAAGCGCCAACCGTGCTGGACGAATACGGCAACACCGCGGGCGCGGGTTCCGTTGTTGCCTTCCACAAACACCGCGACGACCTGAAGGCTGGTGCCAAGGGCATCATCTGCTCCTTCGGCGCGGGCTATTCAATCGGCAGCCTGATGGTGGAAAAGCTTTAGGCATACGGCCCTGTCCAGTTGAAAAGGCGCATCATGTAAATGCGCCTTTTTCTTTATCCATAGCCCTTCCCCACTACCCCATACCTATTCGTATCTCAGGGCGTCAATCGGGTTCAGTTGTGACGCCCGCCGCGCCGGGTAAAAGCCGAAGAACAGCCCCACGGTCGCTGAGCCCGCCAGCGCAAGGATCACATACAGCGGGTCCATGAGCACCGGCCAACCGGCATAATGTGCCACAAGGCCCGAACATCCGGCCCCGACGGCAAGGCCGATCATGCCCCCCACGAGGCAAAGTGTGATGGCTTCCACGAGGAACTGCACAAGGATATCGCGACCGCGCGCACCCACCGCCATGCGCAAGCCAATCTCGCGCGTGCGTTCGGTTACCGACACCAACATGATATTCATGATGCCGATGCCGCCCACCACCAGCGAAATAGCGGCTGACGTGGCCAAAAGCATGCCCATGGTATTCTGGGTTGCCGTGCGGGCCTCGATAAACTCGGACATGTTGCGCACATCAAAATTAGCCTGCGCACCGGGTTTGATATTGCGGCGTTCCATCAGGAGGGTTTCGATATCATCCTGTACGCGGCTCATGTCGGCGCCGTCGCGCACAGAGATGAACATCATCTGCACCGGTTCGGCGACCGAGCCCTCCCGCCCGACAAGGCGGGTGCGTGCGGTTGAAATGGGCACAAGAATGGTGTCATCCTGGTCCCGCCCCATGCCTGACTGGCCCTTCTCGGCCAGCACCCCGACCACTTCAAACGGAATGTTCTTGATGCGGATACGTTCACCAAGCGGTGACTGGCTGCCGAACAGCTCTTCTGCCACTGTCTGGCCAATCACGGCGACCTTGGATTTGCGGCGGATGTCCTCATCTGTCAGCGGTGAACCACTGGCCACGCCCCACGCGCGGGCGATGTGGAAATCGGCGTGCACACCCTGCACCCCTGTTTGCCAGTTGGTGTTGCCATATACCACCGCCCCGGACGCGTTGACCACGCCGGATATGGCCGCAATGTCGTAAACACCGGTTTTGATGGCGGCCACGTCCTTTTCGCTGAAGCTTTCGCTTGTGCCCGCGCCACCCCGCCGGCCACCCATCCGGTTTGAGCCCGGACGCGCGATCAGCAAATTGGTGCCCAGACTGGAGATATGCTCTTCAACGCGCTTTGCCGCCCCGGTGGAGATGGATGCCATGGTAATGACAGCGGCCACACCGATGATGATGCCCAACATGGCCAGCGCTGTGCGCAGGGCATTCAACCTCAGTGCCTCAAGCGCCACAAGGAAGGCTGCAAACAAGGTCATGACGCTGCCCTCCGCTCTGTCGCGGTGTCGCGAACAATGTGGCCATCCATGAAGTGCAACGTGCGTCCGGCATAAGCCGCCACGTCGGCGTCATGGGTCACCATCACAATGGTCATGCCGTCCGCATTCAGCTTTTGAAACAATTTCAGCACCTCAACCGACGTGGCGCTGTCGAGCGCGCCGGTTGGCTCATCGGCAAAAATAAGCTGGGGGCCTGTTACCAGCGCACGCGCAATTGCCACCCGTTGCTGTTGCCCGCCCGACAGCTCATTGGGATGGTGATCCATGCGCGAAGCGAGGTCCACCTGGGCCAACGCGCGTGTACAGCGACTGATCGCCTCAGCCCCACCAATGCCGGCATACCGTAGCGGCAGCATGGCGTTTTGCAGCGCACTGGTTCGCGGCAACAAGTTAAACTGCTGAAATACAAAGCCGATAACCTCATTCCTCAGGTCCGCAAGAGCGTCACGCGACAGGGTAGAAAGGTCTCGCCCGGCCACCTTCACCGTACCGCCTGTCGGCTGGTCAAGTGCACCGCAAATATTCATGAAGGTGGACTTGCCAGACCCCGAAGGCCCCATGACAGCCACAAACTCGCCTGGCATGATGGTCACATCAACGCCGTCCAGCGCTTTCACCGCCTGGCTACCCTGCTGGTAGTGGCGGCATAGTCCCCAGGCTTCGATCACCGGTATGGCGCGGCTCATCCTTTTGGCCTTTCTTCCCGCACAACAATCTGTGCACCACCTTCAAGCCCCCGGATAACTTCGGTGTTGTCGTCATCCGAAAGGCCGAGAAACACGTTGGCCCGTTCAAGTTTCCCATTTGTCCCCAGCACCCATAGCTGGGCACGGCGTACGCTTGCGCGCGCACTTTTACCGACCTCGTAGCTGGCCCATTGTTCATTCGTCAGGATATCTTTCATCACTTTATCCAGCATGGCTTCCATGCGCTGGCGCGCCTGCAAGCGGTCATTGGTGCCATTGTTGGGAGGGGGGCCCAAGGTCAGGCCACCAGTGCGACCGCCCCCCGCTTGCGGGCGCAACTTGGCAAATTCAGTGCGCAGTGCCTCCGTCTGCTCATCACTCAATGCAAGTTCAGACCGGAAGCGTTCGATAAACTGGCCACCGCCACGGCGCGGTTCTGTTTCCGCCACTGTTTCGGGTGGGTTCGTCGGTCGATATCTGAGCGCCTCATTGGCAACACGCACCACATCATGTTTCTCGCCAGTGAAAATTTCCACATTCGCAGTCATGCCCGGCAACAGCATACGATCCGCATTGCTGGCAGAGATCACCACGGTGTAGGTCACCACGTTCGATTCCTCCAGCGGCGCCAGACGCACCTGTTTGACAACACCGTCAAAGCTGCGTTCCGGGAAGGCGTCCACGCCGAAGGATACCCGGTTGCCCGATTGCACGGTGCCGATGTCCGCTTCGTCCACATTGGCCTCAACCTGAATTTCAGACAGATCCTGCGCCAGTTGGAACAGCGTAGGCGCCTGCAGGCTTGCTGCCACGGTTTGTCCCACGTCCACGCTGCGGGATATGACAGTGCCCTTGATGGGGGAGCGGATTTCCGTACGCGCAAGGTCAATGCGAGCCTGGTCAAGCGCCGCTTCCCGCTGCGCGACAGTGGCCCTGGCGTTTTCAAGCTGGGCTTCGGCGCTGATGAGGTCCGCCTGCGCCGTGGCGTACGATGTCTCCGCCCCGTCAAGCGCGCTGACCGACACGTTACCCCGTTTCTCCAGGTCTTTCTGCCGCGCAAGGGTGCGCTCAGCTTCCCTGAGCTGCGCCTTGGCGCGGGTGATTGATGCCTGCTGCACAGTAACTGTCGCCCGAGCGACAGCCAGTTCCGCCTCTGTCTGCTTAACGCGGGTTGCGAATGTTTGCGGATCGATCCGGGCAAGAAGCTGCCCCTCTTCCACCTCATCGTTATAATCCGCCAGCATTTCGGCCACCTGGCCTGAAAGCTGCGAGCCTATGTCAACAGTGATAAGCGGACGCACCGAACCACTGGCGGACACGCTGCGCTGGATGGTGCCAATATCGGCAGGTTTGGTGATGTATTGGCCGGTCGCCGCCATGCTGGCGTCTTCATCGCCGGCAACATACCAGATGCCTGCCCCAACGATGGTGGCCACAAGGGCAAATTTAAAAATTCGTGGTCTGGTATGACGTTTCATTTCAGTCTCGCTCACAAAGTTATTGCTTTGAGACTATTACGCACGCCAGCGGTGCCACCCTCCGCATGACGCGCGATAAAACAGGATATTGGGAAAACTAATCGGCGGGCGGTACAGGCGGCATCGAACCGGCGGATGCGATATGGCCAGGCCCCATTTTCTGGGCTTCTTTCATAGCCTTATAGGCCGCGTCCAGCATGCCGTCCGACAGCAGATCATCGCCGCGGGCCGTCATCACACCGGTACTGAGGGTAAGGGACACTTCCTTTTCCTGCACGGTGAACGGCACGTCACAGACAGCCGCGCGAACGCGATTTGCAACAAGGGCCGCCCCTTCTTCATCCGTGCCCGGCAGCAACAGCACAAATTCCTCACCGCCAAAACGGCAGAAAACATCTTGTGCCCGGCGACCTTCCATTACACGCTCGCCAAAATGGCTCAGCACCGTGTCCCCCACCAGATGCCCAAAGCGCAGATTGATGCGCTTGAAGCGGTCGATGTCGATCATGATCAGCGACACCGGCTCAGACAACCGTTTGGAGCGCGCAACAACGGTCTTGATCACGGTGATGAACGCCCGCCGGCTCAGCGCCTGCGTCAGCGGGTCCATCATCGCCTGGATTTTCAGCTCGTTCTGCAACCGCTCGGTGGTCATGATGATCACCGTCAGTGCCAGCATCAGCACAAAAATCATCGATTCCACCTGCGTCCAGACGGCAAGGTTCAGTTCATCGAAGTGCATGACATCCACCGGCAGTTGACGCCATTCATAGGACCGATAAACGTGGAAAAGCGTGTGGCCTAGGAACAGCATGGCGGCAATGGCTGCGCCGACAGATGTACGCTTGACAATACCCCGATAAAACGCCCGCCGGCCGCCAAGTGCCCGCACAAGCGTCAACACCGTTGCAAAGGAGAACATGGCCACAAAAGCCGACAGCAACGCCCCACGCAAGGCACCGTTATAGCCGCCGACAACATGGGTCGAAAGAGAGACAGCGGCAGCCGCCATAAGGACAAAGGCCAAATAGCTGAGCGCGCGTGACCCCACCCCCCAGAATGTCGCAATAGAAAGCCAGACAACCATGTGACTGAAAAGGATCAGCAGGTCGCCTGACAGCATGGCAAACATGCCTGGACCGTCGGCTGTCGGAATGAGCAGATAGCTGCCGACCGTCGCCGCGATCACACCGAACGCGGCACCACGCAGCCCCATGGTGCCCAGATTGGCAAGCCAGTGCGCCGTCAGCGCAAGTGAAGATAAAACCAGCAGCAATGTTGTTGCCGCGATTAAGGTTGGCACATCCAACGTCACAGAGCTCCCCCGCCCGTGTTGATAAAGTCCATCCGCCCCAGTCGCGGAACACTGTATGGATTCTGCTGCAGAATGCAAATCTAACTTGATGTGGCCTGATCCACGGACAGGAGACGTTTCTCCCTCCCGGCAAAATGCCGCCCGATGATGACTTCGATCGGCCAAATCAGCCAGTACACAAAGCCGGCGGCAGGCAACTGCCAGGCGGGCGGGCACACAATGACCAGAAAGGTGCTGATCAACGCGACAGCGACCACGACACCATAAGCCCATATGTGCCCCGTGACCGCAAGACGCTCTGACGCATCCAGATCCAGCGCATCCGCATTATGTCGCGCCAGCACATAAAACAACGTCAGACAGAAAAAGATTGCTCCAAACCCAAGGGAATAAATGATGTGAAGCGCGGGCGCATCCGCCAAGGAAATCGAAATATAAAACTCGATCGGAATCCCCAGCGCTTTATGCATGACAAGAAAGCTGATCAACACCGTGGACAGGTATTTTAGCGGATAAACAAACAGAAGGATGAGGAACAGCATAACCCCGTTCAACCACATGGTGCCATTTGTCTCCAGCCCGAACTGCCTGAAAAAGCGATAATGGCAATGCCAGATAAAGCCAAAAGCCAACAGTGAACATGCAAATGCAGGCGCGTGCATCATGGCGTTCTGGAGGTCCGCAAAACTTTGAGGTATCTCAAGTGAGACCACAAGCAGGGTCAAAGCAAAACCAAACACCGCATCTGAGAGGAATTCTACCCTGTTCATCTCCCTGCCGCGCACACGGATGCCGTTAAGATAATCCGCTTTCATCATTCCCTCCCCATTTTTTCCCCACAGGCTGACAGGCCTGTTTTCCCCTGCCAAGAAAAAAAGAGTTTGACGCCCTACTACAGCTGTAGTAACTAACTTCTACACATGTAGTAGAAAAGGTTTTGACGATGGCAGGCAATATCAAACTCAGCGACCAGCAGTATCAGATCGTTCAGGTTCTGTGGCAGCTTGGCGAAGGCTCCGCAAAGGACGTGCAGCAGGCGCTTGATGACCTGTCGCTTGCCCATACAACCGTTGGCACGGTCTTGTCCCGGCTTGAGAAAAAAGGCGTGCTGTCATCCGAGCCCCGTGGACGGGAGCGCATCTACCGTGCCGAGATTGACGAGCGCGACGTAAAACGTTCCATGGTCACGTCGCTGGTGTCCACCCTGTTCAAAGGGGACAGCAAGGCGCTTCTGGCCCATCTGGTACGCGAGGGCGACTTTGACGAAGGTGACCTCAGCGACGTACAGGCGCTGCTTGAAAAGGATAAAAGCTGATGTTTGATTTTATCGCTGACATGCCACTCGTGGAGCTTTTCATCAAATTCATCATTGCCAGCACCGTGCTGATGGGGGCTGTGTGGTTGGCCGAGAAGATCAGGCTGATCAACACGCCTGACCTTGCGGAACTTGCCTGGAAGCTCGCCATCGCGGGCTCCTTTGTCGCGCTTTTGCCTGTTGGAAACTGGCTCTCGGGCCCGATTACCATTGAGCACACCGGCGCCGCACAGATTGTGCAGCAGCTTGAAGAAGGACGCCCGCTCTCCACCATGGGAGCGCACCGCAATATCAGGCAACACACGATTCCCGATAACGACATCCCGGTGCACGAGTTTGAAAACACGGCCGGTATAGGCGTCGGTACACCGCCCTCTGTCACCATCACCGCCCCGACAGAGATACGGACTGGAGAAGTAGAGATACTAACATCCGCAACGCCGCGTGAGACAAGCACGCGAGATAACACCACGACCAAAAAGGTCACCGGCACCGAGCCATTCATGCCCGAGGCCGACAGCGAGGAAACAACAAGCACAAGCTTGCTCGCCGGTGTTGCGGACCTGAGCACCAAACAGATCACAGCGCTTTTGTGGGGGCTTGTCGCCCTCATGGCCACCGGCGCGCTTGCCTTTGCCTACCGTCTTGCGGTCAAGGATCTCGGCAGCCGCACCCGTGTGGATGCTGAACACAAAGCCAACCAGACCTTAAGGGAAATCTGCACCCAGGTGGATATCCGCCATGTGCCCTACCTCAGCCGTTCAAGCGATATCAAAAGCCCGATCTGCCTGCCACGGCGCGAGATCTGCCTGCCAGACTGGGCCTTCGATGACCTGCCGCATGAGGAGCTTAAAAGCCTTCTGGCACATGAGATCGGCCATATGGTTCGCCGCGATCCGCTTATGCTGATGGCGCTGCAGATGTTATCCCGACTGTTCTTCTTTCAGCCGATGTTCATACTGGCGCGCAAGCGGCTGACAGATATCGCGGAACTTGCCGCGGACGAGTGGGCAGCAAAGCAACTGGCGGACGCAAGAGCCGTCGCTACTGCTCTTTTTACCTGTGCGACCAGAATACAAGAAAATCGACAGATACAATGGGGATTAGCAATGGCTGGAAATAAATCCATGCTGAAAACACGCGTGGAGCGCCTTATCGGTGCCGAACGCCTACCGTTTAAAAATGCGGGCATTGCCGCCAAGGGTGGCCTGACGGCTGGCATGGTGGTGTTGGCCCTTGGCCTGCCCTCGATCCAGTTTGCCGAAGCCATGACCGCTGAACGCGCCCTGGGTGGTGACTGGACCGTGGAATCCGTGGACGCCGATTCCAACTGGGCGCTGGATAGCGATCACAGTGAAGAACCCAAGAAACTGCAACGAGAAATGCGCATTGCAGAACGCGAGAGAAAAAACGCGGAGAGGCGTGCCCGTAAAGCAGAAATCAAGGCCGCCTTGGCGGGCGAGGCCGAGCAGGACCTCGACCGCATCGAGGAACAGCTCCGCCACCACGAAGGCGGTGTGAACGGTAAAACACTGCGCGCCATGGGCATCAGCAACGTTCGCGGCACGCTTAAGGTAACCGACAACAGCTTCAGCTTTACCAGCGAAGACGGTAAAGAGCGCGCGCACAGCGACGGTGACCGCCGCAGTATCAGCATCACACATGATGACGACGGTGACGTCTCCGGCAACATGGTCTGGGTGAACAATGATCGTGTCATCAAGGCTGAATGGGACGGTGAATTTGAGCTGACAGACGACGAACGCAGCATCAAACGCGTTGACGACGGCGGCGAGCTTGAACTTCAAACCAAGGGCGACGGCCCGCGCCGCCGTATCAGGTTTGAAAGTGAGGATGGCCGTATTGAGACCACCTACTGGCTTGACGGCGACAAAACGGCGCTTGACCGCGACGGTGAGGAATGGGTTGCCAACACCCTGCTGACCCTGATCCGCGAAACGGGCCTGAATGCCGACAAACGTGTCGCCCGCATACTTAAGGACGACGGTGTCAAAGGCGTGCTGCGCGAGATGGACCGCATCAATAGCGACTATGTCACCCGCATCTACAGCTCCAACCTTGTTGAACAGGCAAACCTGAGCGAACGCGAGGCCATGCAGCTCGTTGACCGCCTCACCAAGCTTGAGAGCGACTACGAGATGCGTCTCGCACTCACCACGCTGATGGTGGAGGAAAAACTGAGCGACAAGGTAATGCCAAAAATCCTCGAGGCGGCGGAGAATATCGAAAGCGACTATGAACTGCGCCTGCTGCTGTCGCCGTATCTCGACAAGTTCGGTGTCAACAAGAAGACCATGAAGACGCTGATCGCCCTGGCAAAGCGTATGGACAGCGATTATGAAATCCGGCTGCTACTGTCGCCCTACTTCGGCAAAACAGATCTCGACAATGACATGATGAATGAGCTTCTTGACGTGGCTTATCAGATCGACAGCGACTATGAGATGCGCCTTCTCCTCAGCGAGGCCGTGACCGGCAAGACGCTGAGCACCAAGAACATCGAGAAGCTGGCCCGCATTGCAAGCGAACAGCTGGACAGCGACTATGAGACACGGCTTTTCGTGGGTGCCTTTGTCGAGCAGATAACGCAGTCCGAGGACGCAACTGAAACCCTGATCGATAAGGTGGCGCACAAGATCGACAGCGATTATGAACGCCGCCTGACGATCTCAATGCTCATTTCACATGGCAAGATGACGGAAAAGGCGTGGCTCAGTGCCATCGATGCTGCCAAGGATATTGATAGCGACTACGAAAAAGCGCTGACCCTTAGCGAAGTGGGCCACATGATGCCAAAGGGCAGTGAGAAGATCACCAACGCCTACAACGATGCCGTTCAAAGCATTGATAGCGACTATGAGCGGGAGCGTGTGGCATCGGTCAAGCGTGCCCGGCCTGTACCCGAGCCACGCCCGGCACCAACACCGCGTCCGCAAAAAGCCGTGGAGCCAACAGGAATTTAATCAGACTGCGTTTCACAACTGTCCTTGAGGGGTGCTTTCCGGCACCCCTTTTTTTTTTAAATCTGGCTTTTACTGGACAATACCGATTTCACGCCCACTATCACTATCAGGGATGGGGAAGAGATGGGGAGACGATCATGAAAAGCCGGTTGATCAAAATATTGGGCGGCATTGCCCTTCTTGCTGTTATTCTGCTTATCGTGGCCTTCACCGCCGGACCCGGCATGCTGGAACGCAGCCTGAACCGCGTCATCGACCACCGCCCCCACCAGATCAGCGCGGAAGCACAGGAATTTCATGACAGCCTGCTCGTCGCCGACTGGCATGCTGATACCATGCTGTGGAAACGCAACCTTCTCGAACGCGCCAAGCGCGGTCATGTTGACCTGCCCCGCTTGCGCGACGGCGGTATCGGCCTGCAGATGTTCACGACCGTGACCAAAACGCCGCGTGACATGAACGTGCATGAAAATGACAGCGCCAGCGACAACATCACCGCCGTGAGCTACCTGCAACTCTGGCCCGGCGCGACCCACAACAGTCTACTCGCCCGTGCGCTCTATCAGGCGGAAAAGCTGGACGGCTTCATCAAAAAATCAGCCGGTGGATTGATGTGGGTGCGCTCCAAAACAGAACTCGCGGCGTTTCTGGCCGCCCGTGAGGGCAGCGCTGCAACCGCCCCCATTGGGGCTATGCTTGGCTCGGAAGGTGGCCACCCGCTTGAAGGCCGGATCGAGAACCTTGACAAGATGTATGCCGCGGGCTTCCGCATGATTGGCCTGACGCATTTTTTTGACAATGAACTTGGCGGCTCCCTGCATGGCACCTCCAAAGCAGGCCTTACGGAGTTTGGCCGCAGTGTGGTCACCCGCATGGACGACCTTGGCATGATCATCGACCTGGCTCATTCGTCTGTGCAAACCGCGCGCGACACCCTTGCGCTGACAAAGCGGCCTGTTGTGGTGTCCCATACCGGATTTCGCGGCGCCTGCGACAGCGAGCGCAATTTCCCGGACCGCCTGATGAAAGCCATCGCGGCAAAAGGCGGCGTGATTGCCGTCGGCCTCTGGCATCAGGCGATTTGCGGCACCACGCCCGAGGCCGTGGCCAACTCGCTGGCCTATGGGATTGCACTGGTTGGCGCGGACCATGTTGCCTTGGGATCTGACTGGGACGGCGCTGTCGCCGCCATGCCGTCGGACCATACACCTGCGATCACCGCCGCCCTCCTCAAACGCGGCATCAGCGAAGACGACATCCGAAAAGTCATGGGCGGCAGCAGTATCGCCTTCCTGCAAAAATGGTTGCCTGACTGAGATAAACCCTCCCCCGCGCCGTGACCGCGAGAGCTTGCCGCTTACTTCACCAGCGCGTCAATAAGCAGTGCCCAGTCTTCTCCCCCACCAGACGTGGGCGGAGTAAAGGTCTGCGTCTTCCCTGTCCAGCCGGTGGAAAAGCGCCCATGTGGTGTCGCCCGTACCGAGAAATGGCTGCCCATCTTCATATTGCAGGTAGTGTCCCTTCGCTGACACGGCATGGCAACAATGCCGGAATGACACCGTATCATTGGCAATTTTCAGCGACAATGGCAATCCCCGCACGCAGGATGCTAGGGGGAAACAGGCAGCCGTAGCCGGGGGCGCGCTACTATCGAAGCCGCAAAGGGGCAGCTTAATTTCCCTACAATTTTAACCGTCTCTTCCCCTTTGCCCATAGGTCTGGCATGTAAACGGCAACATATAAAACCTTCACCGGCGAACAGGTCAGAAAACCATGATCGAGAGCATTTCCTCCCCGTCCCCGCTGCACATCGCACCGTCACGCATTTCGACAAAAGCGCCAGAATCAAAGATCAAGATTGATCTTGATGATGTCCCGCGCAGCAAGGTGAAAATTGAAGCCCTCCACACCGACCGTGGCAAGGGCTTGAAGATCGATATCAAGGCTTGAGGGAGCCTTCAGCGCTTGAAGGACTGCTGCACAGCAGCTTCAAGCGCTGATAAAAACCGCGACCGGTCTTTCGCGGCAAATGACGCGTTGAAGCCCCGGTCCTCGCCCATGTCCCGAAGCTGTGATTTCAGCTCCCGCATTGCCAGCGCCATGCCGATATTTTCCGTGGTGAACGGCTTGCCGCTGTGCCCAAGGACGGTGGCGCCTGCCTCGATACAGCGCGCGGCCAGGGGAATGTCCCCCGTGACACATATGTCGCCCTCGCGTACATGCTCGGCGATCCAGTCGTCCGCCGCGTCGAAACCATCACTGACGACAACCTTGTTGATACGCTCCCCGACCTCAAGCCGCAGCCACTGGTTGCTGACCAGGTGCAATACGAGGTCATGCCGGTAGGCCACCTTCAGCGCCTCGTCTTTTACCGGGCAGGCATCTGCATCAATATATATCTCGGGTGTCATGGCGGGTATCTCCGTTGCGACTGGTATGCAAATGGCCCATTAGCATAGTGCATCCGGTGTAAACAATGCTATGTAACGCTAGTGAAATATAAAAACGGTCAGAAAAAAATGTTTCGATTCAAGTCAGTTATCGCCAGCGTTGCGCTTTTGCTCTCCGCCGGCATGAGTGCCACTGCGCGGGACGCAGAACAAGAAAACGCCCCCGACGCCCGCACGCAGCAAGAACAAAAGCTCGAAGGTTTGCGCTTCATGCTGCGCCGCGCCGAATTTGTCCGCCTGCTGGCGGCAGAGCATTTGCAGTATCTGAACGCCAACCGGGACAAGGCTGCTTTCCATATGCTTGAAGAGGCGTCGCAGGTGATGTCCTATAACCTGATCTGCGACGACGAAGCCATGGACGGCCGCACCCTCAATAATATCGCCGCGCAAACCACATTGCAGATATCGACACTGATCGACGAATCACCCGCCGGCGAGACGATGGCAGAAGCCATGAAAACCCTGGGAGTTGGCGACCGGCTGGTGCTGCTTGCCGATGTCTCGACCGCTGTTTTCATGTTCAAGATTGGCAGGCGGCGCGGCTTGTTTGACGCATTGCTGACTGACTTTGGCCCCAAGCGGTTCTGCTCCGGCATGGGCAGCGATATGCGGCGGCGGTACAATGGCCTTGTCGCCGGCCTGCCGGGTGATGAATAGTTGGTGGACAATTAAACAAATTTGGGGAGCCTGATGTTTGAATTCTGGATCGACCGGGGCGGCACTTTCACGGACATCGTGGCCCGCCACCCGGACGGGTCGCTGACAAGCCACAAATACCTGTCGGAAGCGCCGGGCCAGTATGACGACGCGGCGGTGCACGCCATGCGTGACATCATGAATGTACCATTAGACGCCCCCTTCCCGGCTGACAAGGTGGCCGCCATCAAGATGGGCACAACAGTCGCCACCAACGCGCTGCTGGAGCGCGACGGCGAAGCAACCCTGCTGATGATCACCAAAGGATTCCGGGACGCGCTGCTGATTGGTCAGCAACACCGGGCTGATCTGTTTGCGCTGAAACCCACCCGCCCCGAACCGCTGTATTCAGACATCGTAGAAGCGACCGAGCGCCTTCAGGCGGACGGAACGGTGCTTACCCCGCTTGATGAAGATGCCTGCCGCACGGCCCTTGAGGCTGCCTATCGAAAAGGCCTGCGGTCTGTCGCCATTACTTTTGTGCACGGCTATCGCCACACGGCCCACGAAGCCCGCGCAGGTGAGATCGCGGCAGATATCGGCTTCACGCAGATTTCCATGAGTCACAAGGTCAGCCCGCTGATGAAACTGGTGCCGCGTGGTGATACCACGGTGGCGGATGCCTATCTGTCGCCCATCCTGCGCCGCTATGTAAATCAGGTACAAAGTGCTGTGGGCGACACACCCCTTTATTTCATGCAGTCAAACGGTGGCTTGGCGGCGGCAAACGCTTTCGAGGGCAAGGATGCTGTGCTCTCCGGCCCCGCAGGCGGCATTGTCGGCGCGGCCAAAAGCGGCGCGCGCGCTGACGTCACCCACCTTATTGGCTTTGACATGGGCGGCACATCCACCGATGTCAGCCACTATGCCGGGGAATATGAGCGTGTCTTCGACACGGTTGTCGCCGGTGTACGCATGACTGTCCCGATGATGGATATCCACACCGTCGCCGCCGGTGGAGGCTCCATCTGCTCAGTCCGTGATGGCCGCTTTCAAGTGGGCCCGGCATCCGCCGGCGCCTATCCCGGTCCCGCTGCCTATGGACGCGGCGGGCCGGTCACGGTCACGGACTGCAACGTGCTGTTGGGTAAGCTTCAGCCTGACCTTTTCCCGGCTGTGTTTGGCGAAAAGGGCGATGCCGCGCTTGATTTTGACGCCGCCACAGCGGGGTTCAAGAAATTGCAATCCCAGCTTGAAGCCGACAGCGGCATCACCATGAGCATCTATGAGATGGCGGAGGGTTTCCTGCGGGTCGCGGTTGAGCATATGGCGCGCGCCATCAAGAAGGTTTCGGTCATGCGCGGGCATGACATCAAAAAATATGGCCTGCTGACCTTTGGCGGGGCGGGCGGGCAGCACGCCTGCCTTGTCGCCGATGCGCTTGGCATTACAAAAGTTGTCGTACCACCTTTCTCCGGCGTTTTGTCCGCGCTTGGCATGGGGCTGGCCGACCAGCGGGTGATTGAGGAGCAGGCACTGGAATGCCCGCTTGAAGATGCCGGCACGATAAACCGGGCGGCGGGCCATGTGGCAACGCGGGCGGCGGATGCCCTCACCGCACAGGGAGTGGAAAAACGGAGGCAGCATATGCACACCTCCGTCCGGCTCAAGTATCAGGGCACAGACACAACCCTCAGCGTGCCACTGGCCCAAGCATCAGAAATGCGCGCCGCTTTTGAAGCCGCCCACCAGCAAAGCTTTGGCTTTACCGAAAAAGACCAGACCATCATCGCGGAAGCCGTTGAAGCCGAGGCCGTTGGCGGTGCCGCAACCACCGCACTCAATATCACCGCCCCCGGCAAGGACAGAAAGGCTGCGCACACCCGCCGCTTTTTTGCAAATGGCGCGATGCAGGATGCCGGTGTTTATGACCGCGCGGCCCTGCAGCCCGGGCACAGTATCACCGGCCCCGCCATCGTGCTTGAAAATGGCGGCACCACGCTTGTGGAACCGGGCTGGAGCGCGGAACTGTCCCCCGATGACACCTTGATGCTGTCGCGGACACAGGAAAAGACCCAAGCCGCCATTGATACCGACAGCGTCGACCCCATCATGCTGGAAATTTTCAATAATCTCTTCATGTCGGTCGCCGAAGAAATGGGTGGTGTGCTGGCTAAAACCGCACATAGTGTGAATGTGAAGGAACGGCTGGATTTCTCCTGCGCGGTATTCGATACAGATGGCCAGCTCATTGCCAACGCACCCCACATGCCAGTGCACCTTGGCAGCATGGGCGAAAGTGTAAGCGCGATCATGGATGCCCGCAAAGGCACCATGAAACCGGGCGATGTTTTCATGCTCAATGATCCGATGGCAGGCGGCACACATCTGCCGGACATCACCGTCGTCACGCCTGTATTCTTAAAGCAGGACAAAGCCCCCGGCTTTTATGTTGCCTCGCGCGGGCACCATGCCGATGTCGGGGGACTGAGCCCGGGCTCCATGCCTCCACACTCCAGAACACTTCAAGAAGAAGGCATCCGCTTCGCCAATTTCCATCTGGTGAAGGAAGGCCACTTCATGGAAAGGGACGTGAAAGCCGCACTGGCGTCAGGCCCCTATCCTGCCCGCAACATCAGCCAGAATTTAGCGGATCTCAAGGCACAGATCGCGGCCAATGAACGCGGTGCGGCACAGGTGGCACGCCTTGTGGGCGAATTTGGCGCCGATGTGGTCACCGCCTACATGGGGCATGTGCAGGACAACGCCGAAGAAGCCGTCCGCCGGGTGATCGCCAAGCTTGAGGACGGCGAAGCGCGTTACAAAATGGATTGCGGTGCTGAGGTCTCTGTGCGGCTGACTGTGCACCAGCACACCCGTGAAGTCAGCGTTGATTTCACCGGCACCAGCACTACCCAGGCAAATAATTTCAATGCCCCGCTGGCTGTGACCAAGGCGGCGGTGCTTTATGTGTTCCGCACATTGACGGGCGAGGATATCCCCTTGAATGCGGGCTGCCTGAAACCGATCCGCCTTACCGTACCGGACGGCTGTATGTTGAACCCGAAGGCTGGGGCCGCCGTGGTGGCTGGCAACGTGGAAACCAGCCAGATTGTCACAAACGCCCTGTTCCTTGCCACCCGCACCATGGCTGGCGCGCAGGGCACCATGAACAACCTGACCTTCGGCAACGACAGATACCAATATTATGAAACCATCGCGGGCGGCACCGGCGCTGGCAACGGTTTTGACGGCACCGACGCGATCCAGAGCCACATGACCAACAGCCGGCTGACCGACGCTGAGGTCATGGAGTGGCGCTACCCGGTACTGATCGAGGAATTTGGTGTGCGTGAGGGCAGCGGCGGCGAAGGCCGCTGGCATGGCGGCAATGGTGCCCGCCGCACAATCCGCTTCCTTGAAGACATGGAACTTGCCATCCTCTCCGGCCACCGCGCCGAAGGGCCGCCAGGTCTTGGGGGCGGTGCGCGCGGCATGCCGGGCGTCACCACCGTCTGGCACAAGGACGGCACAAAACACGTGCTCGCGGCGGCGGATCAGGTCACTCTGGAGGCGGGCGGCAAGGTCATGGTCGAGACCCCCGGCGGCGGCGGCTTTGGTGAAAGCTGAAAGCGCCCCGGTTGCGTTTGTTCCACATTGGGACTATGCTGCGCAACGCACGGTCGCACAGGGCCGTCGCCAACTTTGGGGCAAACAAGGCTGAGTGGGAGCAGCCGACACATTTGGGGAACTTACGTCACGACAGTGGAGCATGAACACATTTCTCTCAAGAGGAAGGGATCACCATGCAATCCACAGTATCGAAGCTCAAGCGTACCGTGGCTGGTGGCTGCATTGTCGGCCATGTGGCAGCCACACTGTTAACATTTGGCGCAGTGGTGGGGGTATCCGCTGCATTACCAGCAGCATCCGCAAGCGCGGAAGATGAGCCGGCAAACGGCTATTGGCTGGCGTCACGATGTAAGGGCGCACGCCTCGCCTATGAAGCCAGGCGGGACAATATCTCGGGGCGTGTATCCGTCCTTTATGATGTGCTGCCCAATGGCCGGGTGGACAATATTCGTATAACGGAAAGTGTACCCGAAGGCGTGATGGACAGAAATGTCAAAAGCGCGATGCGCGGCTGGCGCTACTTCGCCTATATGAAGGACGGCGTCGAGATGGGGCGCAAGGACGTCGCCCTGACCTTCACCTTTGGTCCGAATGAGGCCGAAAAGGGTAAGGAGTGCACGCATACACCGCTGCCAGAAAGCACCACGGCAGCGCTGAATAACTAGCGTCACCTCCTAAACAACATCGGCGGTGCCTGAGCGCCGCCGATGTTGATAATCCTATCGCCTGCTGCATCAGCGCAGTTCGCAACGCTCACCCTGCTTGACATAGGGACGGGTGCATTCCCAGGCCTGCCCGGAATAATCCAGATGGGCATTCTCCGGCATCGTCACAGCGTTGCAAGCATCCCCTTTCCGGCGGTAGCCACGGTCGCACTTCCAACCGTCGCCATCAGCATTCAGGTAGCCGTCAGCCGGCACTTTGACCTGCACACAGCTAGCGCCGGAAACCGCATACCCGCGGTCACACTTCCAGCCCGGCCCATAGGCCGTGTCTGAAAGGTATCCATGCGCCGGTATATTGACAGCAACACACGTATCATTTTGTTTGTTGAACCCACGCTCGCACTGCCAGCCTGCGCCGAAGGCGGTATCGGTCAAAAATGCATGTGCGGGTATTTTCACCGCGATGCATTCTTCTGCCACCTGGCGATAGCCGCGGTCACAGCGCCAGTGATCACCAGACGCACTCAGATAGCCGTTCGCGGGAACTGGAATGGCAATACAGCTTTCATCCTTCGCGACAAAACCGCGGTGACAATCCCAGATGCGGCCATAGTCGCTGTCGGTTGCGTAACCATTGTCGGGCACAACAACCCTGTTACAGACGTTGCCGTCCTGCCGGAAACCCCGGTCGCATTGCCAGCCGCTGCCATAGCTTCTCGCCACTGCATTGGCCGGGATGTCATCCGACGTCTGCTGCGCGGAAACGGGGGCAGTCAAGGACAGGGAGAAAAAAGACAGGGCAAAAAGGGAAAGGGCCAGTAGCGCGCGGGCGCCACTGGCAAAAGGTGTGATATTTTTCATTGCATGGCCTTTCAGGCTGCAGGAACTGGGTGCCCGCGCCGGAGTCCGGCACAGGTTTATTCTTTAATGGTTCCGCAGCCCCGAAGGGGCCTTGTGTCAGGCGTTTTCCTGACCGCGGACCTTGCTTTGCGAGCGTTCGATATTACCCAGCATGCGAGCCAGGCCCGCGCTGGAGGTATCGCCTTCACCCTTGCGTGGTGGTCGGTTTTCACCGTTGCCACGAGCATTTTCGCCTGTCCGCTTCGCCCGGCGTGGCCGATTGGATTTGGCCTCCTGGCGGTCGGGACGGGCATCTGGCCGGTTTTGGCGCTCCTGGCGTTCAGGACGGGCCTGACGCTCAGGGCGTTTCTGGCCGTCCTGACGTTCCTGGCGTTCACCACCTGCGGTGTTTTCTGTCCGCGCGCCCTTTGCTTCAGACCGGCGACCATTGTCCCGGCCTGTGCCGCGTCCGCCAGCCCGTTCGCCGCCCCCGCGTGCCTGGCGCGCCTCGCCACCACCATTGCGGTTGCGGCTACGACCTGACCTTTGTGCCTGCCCGCCACGACCGGCGTTACCGCCGCGTGCACCCCGGGGTTCCGGTGCCTGATCCGGGCCTTGTGGGCCATCACCATCAACCGGTACGGTTAGGCCGATCAGCCTTTCAATGTCCCGCAGGTAAGCGCGCTCTGTCTCGTCACACAGAGAGATCGCGATCCCGCTGTTGCCTGCGCGTGCCGTGCGGCCAATACGGTGTACATACACCTCAGGCACGTTCGGCAGTTCAAAGTTCACCACGTGGGAGACCCCGTCCACATCAATGCCGCGAGCGGCAATATCGGTGGCAACGAGGATCGGCACGCTGCCCTTGCGGAAATCCGCCAGAGTGCGTTCACGCTGGTTCTGGCTTTTGTTGCCATGGATCGCGCCCGCAGGGATGCCGAACTTTTCAAGATGCTGGGCAACCTTGTTGGCGCCGTGTTTGGTACGGGTAAACACAATGGCGCGTTCCACCGTATCGCCCTTGAGGATCTTCACCAGCGCGTCGCGTTTGTCCCCTTTGGACATATGACGCACGCTTTGTTCGATCCGTTCAATCGGCTTTGAGACCGGCGTCACGGAGATTTCACGCGGGTTATTGAGGAAATCCTGCGCCAGCGCACGGATCTGCTTTGGCATGGTGGCCGACAAAAGCGCCGTCTGGCGCGCCTTTGGCAAGGCCGCCATGATACGGCGGATCGCGGGCATGAAGCCAAGGTCAAGCATCTGGTCGGCTTCGTCGAGGATCACCGTTGTTGTCTCGTCAAGGCGAATGGCGCCAGAGCGCATATGGTCTTCCAGACGGCCCGGTGTCGCCACGAGAATATCCAGGCCACGGGCCATCGCTTTCACCTGCGGGCCGGGGCGGGCGCCGCCAACCACAACAGTTGCGTGATGTTTGACGTGTTTGCCATAGCGGGAAATACCGTCCGCGATCTGCGCCGACAGCTCACGCGTCGGGGTCAGGATCAGCGCACCACAGCTTTTCGGCCGAGGGATACGTTTGTTGGCCGCTACTTTATTGAGGAGAGGCAGCACAAATGACGCGGTTTTACCGGTCCCTGTCTGTGCGATACCAATGATATCTTTCCCCTCCAGCATGGCGGGAATAACCTCAGCCTGAATTGGGGTGGGGGTGGAGTAACCTTCCGCCGATACGGCGCGAAGGATTGGCTCGGCGAGGCCAAGCTCATTAAATTGCTTCAAAATCAAGCTTTCATCTGTCGTTGCAAGCGGCGTACCCGGCCAATGCCAGGCAACGATATTATTTTTTTATGGGAAGCTCGCGGAGATCAGCTGCCGGGTCCATGGTGCAAAAGGCACCGAATTCTTATGGCAACGGTCTCACTATATACGGACGATTGCTCTTGCAAGTCACCGCCAACGGCTTATTGATGCCGTCATCTTCGCGCAGTGCTTGGGCCAGCTTAAAACACGAATCACGTGGAATAGCAAGGAAATAGCGGCCACCGGGAAAATGGCGACTTTTACGCACTCCATATCCAAACCGGGAGAGACTGCGTTCTTGAAATGGTGCACCGTGTTTCTATACTGCGCCTGTTATAAAGACACACCGTGGGGAATAAAATGAAACTCAGGCATCTTGGGCACGCGGCCCTTGTCCTCGTCATCGGGAGTGGGGTCGCCAGTGCGCAGGCACGGGATGATACCGCCCCCCGGAACGCCCTATGGCAAATGTCGTCATGCACCAACCCTGGTATGTCTTACGCCGTGAAACGCCAGCGCCTGAAAGGCAGCGTTGATGCGGTCTTCGACATCACCGCTGACGGCGAGGTGGAAAACATTCGCATCCTGCCCGGTGATCATGAAAGCACGATGGATGACTATGTTGTGCGGGCGCTCAGGCGCTGGCGCTATTTCGGCTATGTCAAAGACGGGGAGCTGGCGCCCCGCATGGACGTGACTGTCACCTTCACCTACGGCCCGGCACCCAGCCGGAAATGCACACATACCAGCCTGCCGGAACTGCCCTCGACGCTCGGAGACCCGGCAGATCCATACCAAAGCCTCAAGCAGTGCATGGAATTGATCATGCCGAAAAAGGCGGCGCGCTGGAAAACCGAAGGGCATGTCCGCATGGGTTATGACATTACGCCCGACGGCACCGTAGAAAATATCCAGGTGCTGGCGGCTGAACCCGAAGGCCGCTTCGACGCTGACGCCACCGACATGCTGGATGACTGGAAGTATTCGGCGTTCATCGTTGCGGGTGAAGCCATTGCCCGACCGGCTATGACGATTGATTTTTACTATGGCGACCTGCCCGAAGGCGCGAGCAATGAACGCTGCTCGTATGCCCCTTGGGATGCCACGCACAAACTGATGAAGGTTAATCACTGACCCCTGGTGCCAGCTATCATGGCGTGCGGCGGGGGAATTTGACAGTACTGCTCATCAGTTTGTCAATCATGACACCGCTGATATCATCAGGGACTTTGAAGCGTTCATGCATATCGTCCTTGGTGTTAACCCGTCTTTGAAATTTGTGCTCACGGTCTCACCCGTGCCGCTGGTGGCAACCGCAACGCCCGAGCACATTATCAACGCGGCATAGACCGTGCCATGGAGGTGTTTTTTGGTGAGCTCCTGCCCGGTGGCGCCATAGAACGCGCCCCGTCCACTGACATAGAGCCCGATGCGGAAAAAGCGCAGCGATGGCTTTGAGTGCCAGTCAGGAAAAGATTTGCGACGAGATGAAGAAGTTGCAAAGGCCAGCTTTGAGCTTCCTGGCCTGACTTGGAAACTAAACCGGCCTCAGGCAATCGGTCTCACAGCTTCAGCTTGCATCGATTGCCCGTTTGACTCGCGCCCGGTCTGCCTTATAGTTATTTCTGGACTAGCTAGTTCCGTTTTTACACATCAACTGTTGGGGGACATATATGTCAGCGGTTGCTGAAGGTGGCACGAACGGGAAGCGTGCCAAACTCAAAGACATCCCAGGTGAAATGGGCTGGCCGATCCTTGGCCAAACCCTGAGAGTTATCAACGACCCGGTTGGTTTCGGGCGCTACATGCGCGAAACCTACGGTGACATATACCGTTCAAACAGTTTCTTCCGTGACACCGTGAACCTGATGGGTCCAGACGCAAACGAATTTGTCCTGATGGACAAGGGGCGCAATTTCTCAAGCGAAAAAGGCTGGAATGCCTTTCTCGGCCGCTTGTTTCCGCGCGGCCTGATGCTGATGGACTTTGACGAGCATAAGGCGCACCGGCATATCATGGCCGCAGCCTTTAAAAGCGGTCCGATGAAAGGTTATCTGGAGCGGCTGAACGACGATATGCCTGCCCGCATCAAGGTGTGGGGCGAGGCAAAGAGTTTCGAATTTTATCCCGCGATCAAACAACTGTCGCTGGATATGGCCACCACCGTTTTCCTTGGCCTTGAACCGGGGGAAGACAGCGAACGGGTTAATGCTGCGCTAACCCACATGGTCGCCGCTTCCGTTGGTGTGGTTCGCATTCCCCTGCCCGGCAGCCTGATGGCCAAGGGGGTAAAGTGCCGCGCCTTCATGGTGGAATTTCTGCGCAAAATGATTCCCGAGCGCCGCACCAGCAGCGCGACTGATATCTTCACCCAACTTTGCCAGGCAAAAGATGACGACGGCAATACCTTTACCGACCAGGAAATCATCGACCACATGATCTTCCTGTGGATGGCGGCCCATGACACCATCACCAGTTCGGTTACCACCCTGGTCTATGAACTGGGTCGCCACCGCGAATGGCAGGAAAAGCTGCGGGCGGAGGTGAAGGCGCTCGGGCTGAACGACGACCGCCTACCATACGACAAAATGAACCAGCTTACGCTGACGGAATATGCCTTTAAGGAAGCCCTCAGACTGAACCCGCCCGTGCCCGCGGTTGCGCGCGAAACGGTGCGAGACGTTGAGTTTGGTGGCCATGTGATCCCGAAGGGCACCATGATCGGTATCAGCATGGTGGCTACCCACCGTGACGCCACGGTATGGGACGATCCCATGGCCTTTGACCCCATGCGCTTTTCGCCCGAAGGCGGCGCGCGGGACCGCCACCGGTTTGCATGGGTGCCGTTTGGCGGCGGGGCGCATATGTGCCTGGGGCTGCATTTTGCCTATATGCAGGCCAAGGTTATCATGACGCACCTGTTGCCGCACTACGACATTCGTGTGCCTGAGGGCTATAAAACGAAATTCCAGATCATGCCGCTGATCAAGCCGGTGGACGGCCTGCCCGTCACACTTGAACCGCTGGACGCCTGAAGGACCGTGAATGAGCGAAAAAACCTTTGACTATATCGTCGTCGGTGCCGGTTCCGCGGGATGCACGATGGCTGCGCGACTGAGCGAAGACAGCCGGCTTTCCGTGCTATTGATCGAGGCGGGCAAAAAAGACGGCCAGATGGCTGTCGACGCGCCCGGTATGATCATCAAGGTGGTGCCGCCCAACAAACTGAACTGGAACTATTGGACGGAACCGCAGAAAAACCTGAACGGTCGCAAGCTATTCTGGCCACGCGGCAAGGTACTGGGTGGGTCGTCGTCCATCAACGGGCTTTTGTATGTGCGCGGGCACGCGCGCGACTATGATGAATGGGCGCAGATGGGCTGCACCGGCTGGAGCTTTGACCATGTGTTGCCCTACTTCAAAAAAGCGGAAGGCAGCGACCGGGCAGAAGACGCATTCCACAGCACGGACGGGCCGCTCAAGACCACACAGCATACCTCCACCAACCCGATCAATATCGCCTTCCTCAACGCAGCAAACGAAATGGGCCTGCCCTTCACCGATGATTTTAACGGCCCTGCTCAGGAAGGCGTGGGCTGGTACGACCAGACCATCAGGAACGGCCGCCGCCAAAGTGCGTCGCGCGCATACCTTGGTGACGCCAGGAAACGCCCCAACCTGACTATTCTGACAGAGGCACAAGTGCGCCGGGTTATCCTGAAGGGACGGCGCGCTACCGGCATTGAACTCAGCCGCAGGGGAAAGCTCGAGACATGGAACGCCGGACGGGAGGTCATCCTGTGCGGCGGCGCCATCAACAGCCCACAGCTTCTGCAACTGTCCGGCATCGGCGATCCAGATGATATTCAGCGTGTTGGCCTACCGGTCATGCACGAGCTGAAGGGCGTGGGCAAAAACATGCAGGACCATCTGGACCTGACGGTTTATGCGCACCTGATTGACCCAATTTCGGTATACCGCTATCAGGCGCCGCACCGCGGCGTGCCGGAGCTTGTGAAATGGCTGATGAAAAAGCCCGGTGTGCTGTCGGACTGCGTGACACCTGTCGGGGCTTTTCTCAAGACCGACGAGGCGCTTGAACGGCCAGACATCCAGTTTCATATCATGCTGGCGATGGCCGACAAGCCGCACGGCTTTGAAGACGCGCATGAGCACGGCTACGGCATTCATGTCTGCCAGCTCAGACCGCAAAGCCGGGGAACCATCAGCCTTTCATCCAGCGACCCACTGACCGCGGCAAAAATTGACCCCAATTATCTCTCTGCGCCTGAGGATATGCGTGTGATGCGCGAAGGTGTCAAAATGGTGCGCCGCCTGATGCATCAACCTGCGCTTCTGGACCTCACCGAAAGGGAGAAAGACCCGTGGTATGGCGTGGATATCGACGACGACACGGCGACGGAAGCCATCATCCGCGACAAGGCAGAGTCGATTTATCACCCCGTTGGCACCTGCGCCATGGGCCCAAGCGACAATGCGTCAAGCGTTGTAGACCCGGCGCTGAAGGTGATCGGCATCGAATGTCTGCGGGTTGTGGACGCCTCCGTGATGCCGCGCCTGATTGGCGGCAACACCAACGCGCCCACCATTATGATCGCAGAAAAATGCGCCGACATGATCAAGGCGTCGCTCAGGCTTGAGGTTACTTAACCCCACCGCCGCGTTTGATGCAAATCAAAGACTGTCCACTTCCCCTTCGGTATAAAGGCCCTGTAATGGCCAACCGAAGGAGTTTTTCATGACAAAGAGAAAAGAGCTGTATCTCGTTGCTGTCGATGGCAGCGAATGGGGAAACCGCGCCGCGGATCATGCTGTGTCACTTGCAGCAAAAACCGGGGCGAAGGTATGTCTGGTCACCGTCATTCCCTGGTCGGGTTATCAACCCATGAGCGTTGAGCAAATCGCCGTGCGTCCGCTTGAAAAACAGGAGGAGGAACGGACTGCGCACGACGAGATTCTCCAGCCATTGCTTGAACGCCATAAAGACAAGGGTGTCACCTTGACGTCCGAATTTCACTGGGGCCACCCGGTCAAGGTGATCCGTGACCGGGTGAAGGCCGATCATGCCTCCCATGTTTTTATTGGTCGCCGGGGTCGGTCCCGCGTTGCAGACCTGATTCTGGGGAGCGTGGCCAATTCACTTGCACATTCTCTTGGGGTTCCGATCGTCCTGGCACCTTGAAAGCCTCACCCTTGCTGGCCTTGTCGCGGGCCTGAATGGTGCGCGCCATGGTCTCAAACAGCTTGCGCGCGTCCACGGGTTTACTGTGGTAACCGTCCATGCCTGCTTCCAGGAAAATTTCTCGGTCCCCCTCCAGCGCGTGTGCCGTCAGGGCGATGATGGGCGTCATGCCCCGACCACCCACCAGCGAGCGGATCAGCGCCGTGGCTTCGAGCCCGTCCATCACCGGCATGGAAATATCCATAAGGATAATATCAAACTTGCCGCTCACCTGCATGGCCCGCACGGCTTCCTGTCCGTTAGGCACAATCACCGCCTCATGGCCGTGGGCTTCAAGCAATTTTTCGATCAGAGTCTGGTTTACCGGATTGTCTTCGGCCACCAGCACCCGCCATGGCCCGGCGTCTTCAAGACGACGGTCCGGCGCGGTTTTTTCCGCGGCAAGCCCCGTACGTTCATCGGCAACTTCGACCGGGAGTGAAACCGTGAAAGTTGTTCCCTTGCCAACGGCACTTTCCACCCGGATACTGCCGTCAAACAGGTCCACAAGTTCCTGACAAATGAAAAGACCAAGGCCGGTTTTATTGAAAAGCCGGGTCACGCCCGTATTATCGACGCGCAGTTTTTCAAACAAACCGGTCAAGCGCCCGGCCGGGATGCCGACGCCCGTGTCCGTCACGTCAATCTCGATATCACCGCTTTCTTCATTGCCTTCATATTTGACTGTCAGCGACACGGTGCCCCGGTCCGTAAATTTGAAGGCGTTTGATAGCAGGTTCACAAGAACCTGACGCAGTTTCTGCATATCGGTGCGCACAAAAGTAGGCAGGTTGGGCGACAGGTCGACCACCGCCTTCACCCCCTTGAACGACCCGGATGAGGCGAACAAATCCATCACATCCTGCATCAGTCGCGGCAGGTTGAACGATTCCTTATCAAGGCTGACATGCCCGGCTTCCAGCAGCGAAAGCTCTGTCATCTCGTTGACAAAATCGAGGAGCGACTGGCCTGAGCGCACCAGCAGGTCGACATATTTACGCTGCTCATGGTTCAGCTTCGTGCCACCCAGCAGTTCAGCAACCCCCAGCACGCCATTCACCGGCGTCCTGATCTGGTGGCCAATGGTGGCGAGGAACTCAAGCCGAGCCCCCTCCGTCGCAGATGTCTGTTCCGCGGTGTTGTGGGCCGGCTGCTGTGACGGTGCCAGCGAGCGTTCGCCCGGCACGCTGAACTGTATCAGGCACAACGGGTCTGCGCGGTCCTCGTTCACGGGTTTCAGCGAATGCATATACCGACGGGTTTTGAGCGGTTGAATAAGGATATTCATCGACCCAAGCTCTGACAGCTTGCCTCGCTCGGACGGCGGCAACCGTACGGAAACACCGTCGTTCAGCGCGGCTTCGATCTTTTCAAGGAGAGCAGAATGGCGGATGGAAGGCAAAACATCCAGCAAGGTCCGGCAGCACGCCACCTCGCTTTCCACCCCTGTCACCTGCACCATCCATCGGTTCCAGAGGCGAATGTCAAACTGCGGGCCGACAACAACAAAACCCATGTTGGCGGTATTGATAATCTCCTGAAGCACTGCGGTCTCCTTTACTCATGACCCAGATGCCAGCTGGCAACCGGGAGCACGACGCTGTCGCGCCGATTAAATACACGCTCCCCAACCACTGCTCATTTACCGCATGTTCCTAACAACATTTAATTGCCACCGGTATCATTGCCGCTGGCTATGCTGTTATCAACTCGACCCCAATCGCGCGATATCAGTTCAGCTCTCTCAAGGCATTTTTTGATCAACGTCTCAAAATACCCGCACACCGTGCCAAATACAATTATTACTGTAATAACAGTAGCACAAAATCCTGCGTTGCCAAGCCCTGCTTTCATCGAACGATGAAGTCAGGAAACTGTTCTGCAGCAACAGGAAAGTGCGCAATCCTATTCCGCAACCATGCCACTTCATGGCCGCTTGATATCCTGGCCGCACCCGGTATGCTCTGCTACCGATACGGTATATTTCTCTCTAAAATATTAACAGAAAGGGGCATTTTCATGGAGATGCGGTTTATTGTGCTGCTTGCAGCGATCCACGGCCTGATTGCAACGGGCGCATCGGCGCTTGGGTCCCACTTCCTTGCACCCTATCTTGCCGCTGGCGGTGCCGGGCTTTTTTCCCAGGCCGCCACCTATCAGTTTTTTCACGCCCTCGCAATGCTGGGCACCGCCTTTGTCGCCTTCCGTACAGAGGGTGAAATGCCCGGTCGCGCAGCGTTCGCCTTTTTCATCGGTACCGTGCTGTTCTCTGGCACGCTCTATATGCGGGCGTTGATGGGGCCAGGCAGCCTTGGACCATTTCACTGGCTTACGCCCATTGGCGGGCTGTGCCTGATGGCGGGCTGGGTGATGCTGGCCATGGCGGCCCTTGAAATGCGGGAAAAATAGCGGCTATTTGGCGGGCAGGCGCATGACGACGGCCAGGCCGCCAAGCTTGGCTTCATCCAGATAGGCCGTGCCGCCATAAAGTTCAACAATATCACGCACAATGGCTAGGCCAAGCCCTGTGCCCGGCACATGTTCGTCAAGGCGCTTGCCGCGCTCAAAGAGGGTTTCCCGTTCCTCCGCTGGCACGCCGGGGCCGTCATCCTCAACCCGAATATCCATATAGGGGCGGCGCAGGTTTTCCTCTGTGCGCTGAGCGGTCATCGTCACCACCGATGACGCCCACTTGCCTGCGTTGTCGACGATATTGCCAAGGATCTCGTCAAAATCTTCTTTTTCGCCGTCAAACTTCAGGTCCTCCGGGCAACTGACCGTGACCTCAAGGTCCTTGTCACGGTTGAGCCGGGCAATGGCCCGTGCCACCTTTTCCATGCGTTCCCTGATTGGCAGGCCGGGGCCGGAGCCGCCCCCCGCGATACGGGCGCGCTTGAGGTGATGGTCAACATGCTCGCGGATATTCTTGGCCTGCAGGGCAATCGCCTGACCTTTTTTCGAGGTGTCATTCTCAACCTCGTTCATGATCACGCTCAGCGGGGTCTTGAGCGCATGCGCCAGGTTGCC
Organism: Kordiimonas aestuarii; assembly: GCF_025574465.1. GTDB lineage: Bacteria > Pseudomonadota > Alphaproteobacteria > Sphingomonadales > Kordiimonadaceae > Kordiimonas > Kordiimonas aestuarii. The sequence continues at coordinate 125,712 of NZ_JAOBPP010000019.1, read as the reverse complement.
CACATGCGTGCGTGCCCGGTCCACCAGCTTTTCGTTCTGGTCGATCAGGGCGTTTATTTCCTGGGCGAGCGGACGCAAATCCTCGGGCCAGTCGCCATCGATCCGTTCCTTATGGCCGCTCCTGACCGCAGTCAGGCTACGCCGCAGGTTACGAAGCGGCCGCAAACCATAGGCCACCTGAATGACAAGCGCGAGCGACACGGTAAACATGATGAAAGCAAGCGCCCCCATCAACAACCAGTTAAAACGGGCGATCGCGTCGCGCACTTCGCCTGTATCGGTTGCCACCTGATAGCGAAAAATGCGGTCGGCTTCCGGCAGGATAATATCCCGTTCCGCCACACGCAGGTCCTGCCCGTCCGGCCCGGGCACCTCTGACAGCTTCAATGAAAAGGCACGATGATCAAGGTCGGGTGCGAGTTCAAAGTCCCACAAGCTGCGGGAACGGAAGGGCTGGCTGTCCAGTTCGGAAATTTGCCAGTACCAGCCAGAGTATGGCGCAGCGAAGCGCTGGTCGAGAAGCGGCTGGTTAAACCGCAGCACGCCCTCGGGTGAAATCTCGCTGATGCCGACCATGGTGTCGATCATCATCTCAAGCTTGCGGTCAATGTCGGTCAGCACATAGGTGCGGAAGGCGAAAGACAACAACATGCCCCCCACGGCCAGCGCGGCGGCAGACCACAGGATCGCAGAGAGTAAAAGCCGCCCTGTCAGCGAGCGGAAGAAACGGCCAGTGGCCTCGATCACGCCTTGTCCTCTTGCCATTCAAGCCGGTAGCCGAGCCCCCGCACCGTGGCGATAATCGGCACATCCAGCTTTTTCCGAATCCGGTTCACAAACACCTCGATGGTGTTGCTGTCGCGGTCAAAATCCTGATCGTAAATATGCTCTGTCAGTTCGGTGCGCGACACCACCTTGCCCTCATGATGCATCAGGTAGGACAGAAGCTTGAATTCCTGCGCTGTCAGTTTGATGGCGCGGCCATGCACACTGACCCGGCCGTTGCGGGTATCCAGCATCACCGGACCGCATGAAAACTGCGGGCTTGATTGCCCGACCGAACGCCGGATAAGCGCCCTCAGGCGCGCCAGCAGCTCTTCCATCACAAAAGGCTTGGTAAGATAATCGTCCGCACCAGCATCCAGACCTTCCACCTTGTCGGTCCAGCCATCGCGCGCGGTCAGAATCAGGACCGGCATTTCCTTGCCGTCGGTGCGCCAGCGCTTGAGGATGCTGGCGCCATCCATCACCGGCAGGCCAAGATCAAGGATCACGGCATCATAAGGCTCGGTATCGCCGAGAAAGTGGCCGTCCTCACCGTCGGTGGCATGGTCTACCGAATAGCCCGTGTCAATGAGGCTTTGCTTCATCTGGCCTGCCAGCGCTGCATCATCTTCAACAATAAGAACCCGCATTATCTTCTCCTCGCATCACGCGGCCGTAACCTTGGCAGCCCCTGGGTATCCATGGGGCTTCAGGTCACAGCCTTATCTGGTCCTGACAATCTCACCCGTTTGGGCATTCACGGTCGCCATCAAAACCCGGCCATCTTTTCGCCGCACGCGCAGATCATACTGCCAGCCGCGGTTGGTCCGCCTAAGCTGCTGGCCTACAACGACGCCATCCAGTTTCGATTCCACGATGCGTTTTATTTTTGAGTATGGCATCACGTCGCCGCGCTTGATGGCTTCCAGCACGTCATCCTGTTCATCCATGGCGTGAACTGGCGGCGAGAATAAGGCAGGGCTCGCGGCAGGTTGCAGCGAGACCAAGGATAACAAAAGCAAAATACAAATACGTCGTGTCATAGGGTATACTCATAGTGCCGCAGCAGTGAACGCATGATGAACCGTTTTTGACCCTGATCAAGGACCAAAGGTGGCCACCCGTTACTATACATTTCATACCGCCTATCAATAGGGCCGAAACCAGACGGAGGCAAATTTGATGAAATCCATTCTGCTCCCCCTCACCAATTCCATCGACGCGGGCAATATCACCCGTATCGCAGCGGAGCTTGCAACGCGCCACCAGGGTTCGCTGACCGGCATGTTCATCCGCCTCGACCCGCGCATGGCGATCCCCTTCATGGGCGAGGGCCTGACTGCGGACATGATACAGCAGCTTTGCGACACTGCGGAAAAGGAAGGCAAAGCCAATGCCGCCAAGGCGGAAAGCGCCTTCCGTGAGACCGTGGGCAAGATGGGCCTTAAGCTGTTGAGCGAAGGCCAGAAGGCGGAGGGGGCCCGCGCGCGCTGGCGCGAGGTTATCGGGCAAGTTAACGACCATGCGGGCCGCGCAGCGCGCACGTCTGACCTCACGGTTTGTGTAAAGCCGGACGCTGAAATGCCGGACAGCGACGATATCTTTCACGACCTGATCTTCCGCTCCGGTCGCTCGGTGCTGATGGTACCGGCGGCCTATTCGGGCGCCGTGGGGCGGCACGTCATGATCGCATGGAATGGCCGGGCGGAAGGCGCGCGCGCCGTTGGCGGGGCGATCCCGCTTCTTCTCGTCGCCGAAAAGGTAACCATTGTGCAGATCGGAGATATCGACCCCGTACGTCCCGACTTTGAAGACGTTGAAGATTACCTCGAGGAATACGGCATCAAGGCCACCACCCGCAACGACAAGGAAAAGGGCGACAGCATCGGTAACCAGTTGCTAGGCACAGCGGGCCAGATCGGCGCCGACTGTATTGTGCTCGGGGCCTATTCGCACTCGCGCTGGCGTGAGATGGTTCTGGGTGGTGCCACCCGCCATATCGTGTCGAAAAGCACCCTGCCCATTTTCATGAGCCATTAGGCGTGGACGGACAAAAACCTGCAAGGTAACCGCGGGACAACCGGCACGGGTACCGGTTTCCTGCTTGATTAGCGTCTCCCCCTCAAGGTAAGAGTGAGGAAACCTCACCTTATGGGGAGCACGCTTTGCCATCACGACCGTTAATTCTGCATGTTTTCCCAAGCTTTGAGGTCGGCGGGGCCCAACGCAGACTGGTAAGCCTGATCAACCGGCGCCAGGGCCTGTATACCCATTCGGTCTACGCCATGAATGGTTGTTATGACGCACTTGGTCTCGTGCGGGACATCACCGTGCCAAAGGATGACCTGCCCAGTTTTCCCAGGAAAAGTGGTTTTGCCGCCATGCGCGAGTGTGCGTCGCTGCTGGATGCATACAAGCCCGATATTCTGATCACCTATAACTGGGGCAGCGTGGAATGGGACCTCTCGAGCCTTGTAGGCAAGCGCTGCCCGATTATCCACATTCAGGACGGCTTCGGCCCGGACGAACAGGCGGGGGAAAAACTGCACCGCCGTATTACCCGCGGCATCGCTTACTGCCGCGCGGACGCTGTTGTGGTTCCGTCACGCACGCTTGAAACAATCGCCCGCGGGAGCTGGCGGATACGACAGGACCGGCTGCATTATATCCCGAACGGCATCGATGTTGAGCGCTTCATCTGCCCACCTGACAAGGACCTCATGGCCAAGCTGGGGCTGATGAGAGAACACCGTGTCATCGGCACGGTGGCCGCGCTGAGGCCGGAAAAAAATGTCGGGCGTCTGATCGAAGCCTTTGCCCAGATCGCCGAACTGCACAAAAACGCACGGCTGGTTATCGTGGGGGACGGTGTGGGCATGCGCCCGCTCAAAATGCTGGCCGAGCGTATCGGACTTTTTGACAAGGTCATTTTCACCGGCACTCTGGAAAAACCCGAAAACCTGCTGCCCGCCGTCGAGATTTTTGCCCTGTCATCCGATACCGAACAAATGCCGCTGTCGGTGATCGAAGCCATGTCCTGTGGCCTGCCCGTGGTGTCCACCGATGTCGGGGATGTCGCGCAAATGGTCAGTCGCCAGAACACACCCTATGTGAAGGGCATCAGCGCGGGCGCACTTGCCAACAGCCTTTCCGCTCTGCTTGACCGGCCGGAGACCGCCAAACGCATCGGGGCCGCCAATCAGGAAAAGGCGAAACGGGAATTCACGCTTGAGGGCATGATTGACCGTTACGATGCTCTGTTCAGCAAGATACTGGGACGTTAGCGCCTAAAACGTCACATCCGGAAAGCCCGGCAGCATGGCGTGCACACTTGCCCGCACGCGCGCAAGTTGTGGCGCCTGCAGGCAGCCATCGATATAAGCCGCCACCCGCGGGATGTGCTTCAGGTACACATGTTTGTGGTCGCGGCGGCTGAGACGCACAAAAATGCCCGCAATCTTGGCGCTGCGCTGCGCACCCAGAAGTTTCATGTCCGCGATGAAGGCCTCGCGGTCCACCTCTGGCCGGGCCTTGAAATAGCGCGCAAGCACCGCATCGCGCACCGCCTGCGGCACATCACAGCGGGCATCTTCAATCAATGAAATCAGATCATACGCCGGGGAACCAATGAGCGCGTCCTGATAATCCAGAAGTGCACAATTGGCCATGTCATGCTGGCCGCCTACAATCATCAGATTATCGACATGATAGTCCCTGAGCACCAGCGCGCGCCTGTCATTGGCCACATGCGAGAGCGCTTCCTCAAACGCCCCCATGAAGGTGTCACGCTCGTCAGGGCTTACCGCCGCGCCGCGTACGGCGGGCACATACCAGTCCACAAACAGCGCGGCCTCCCGCGAGAGGTTCGGCAGGTCATAGGCTGGCAGGTCAATATCCGTCGCGCCCTCGGCACCGTGCAGGTGCACAAGAATATCGGTCGCGATCAGGTATAATGTCGCCGCGTCCACGCCTGCCGCCAGCATGCGGGTGAAGGTATCGTCGCCAAGGTCTTCAATCAGTGCAAAGCCGCGCGGGCGGTCTTCGGCGTACACCTTGGGGACGCGCAGGCCAAGGCCACACAGGTGAGCGGTGATATCGAGATAGGCGTCAAGGTTTTCATGGGCGGGCGGTGCGTCCATCAGCATGCAGTTGTCGCCATGCATCGCGAGGCGTTTGTAACTGCGGAAGGAGGCATCCGGGATAAGCGGTGTCACCTCGGCCTGTTCCCAGCCATGCTGCATGATAAAATCAAGCTGATCGTCGGTACGCGACGAAACTACTGCTTCAGCCATATAGAACCAATCCCCCAAAACCTGCGGATTCCCTTGAGCGTGGCGTAAGACCACCGGAAATTCCAACTATCATGAATTCTTCATATAACAGGCGAGGCAAAAAGCGCAAATCATCATGCGTCTTCGCGGGTGCTGCGAAATGTACCCAGTATGAGGATGGACAACACCACATCGGCCCAGAAGACCTTGGCCAGTAAGGCATTTTCGCTCCCGGCCATGAGATAAAGCACGACAAAACCCAGCATGCTTGCCAGCGCGACAAGCCGTGCCACAGGCCTGAGCCACACGCGCCAGATGGCAATGATGCTCAGCAGCCCGACGATGCCGAAAAAAAGCGCCCGGTGCTGCATCAGGAGCGACAGGTCGGCGTCGCCTCCGAAGCTGATGCCATACAGTTCCTCGATCCTCGCCGCCCTGAACAGACCCGAGAAGGGCAAGAGGTGCACAAGCCCCGTCAGCATGAAAACCAGTTTTATGTAAATTTCGCGCATAACCTATTCTCCCGCAGGCAGTTTGCCACAGAAATATCCCGGTGCAATGGCCTATAAGGTAATAGGCGTGGCCTATTCCGCGGGCACCGGGCTTGAGCGGTGCCCCACCACCACCTCATTGCCCGGCATCGGCGTGCGCGGCACATTGAGCGACAACACAAGCGACACCCCGGCCATGATGGCCCCGGCAATGAACACATAGGCAGGTGAGACCGGCCACAGGAAGGCGCCAAACACAAAGGGGATCACCACCGCCGCGATATGGTTGATGGAAAAGCTGACGCTTGACGTGGCCGCGATATCCCGCGCGTCGGCGATTTTCTGGATGTAACTTTTCTGCGCAATCGCGAAAGAGAAAAACAGATGGTCGACCACATAAAGCACCGCAGCCACCACCGGCGCTTCCACAAAGGCATAACCGGTAAAGACGGCGATCAGGCCGATATATTCAAACACCAGCGCGTTGCGTTCGCCAAAGCGGGTGATAAGACCACCCAGCAGCGGCGCAATAAAAGACGTGATCACATGGTTGATAAGATATAGCGCCGCCACCTCAGACGCCGAATAGCCAAACCTCGACACCAGCAGAAAGCCCGCGAACACGACAAAAATCTGCCGCCTGGCACCGCCCATGAAGGTGAGCGCATAATACAGCCAATAGCGTTTGCGCAGGATGATCTTTTTATGCTGCACCTCATGGCCGTCGATACGCGGAAAGACCGTCCATATATAAAGTGCGAGCGCGATGGTCACCCCGCCGCCGATTAAATATATCCAGGTAAAGCCAAGGCCCAGAAGTTCAAGACCCAGCCAGACAAAACCAAACGCCGCGATGGAGGCAACCGACTTGGCCGACATCTGCCAGCCCAACGCCTTGGGGGCAATGTCCTTGGGCAACCACTGCAACGACAGCGACATCTGTATGGTTTCAAAATAGTGGAAGCCCACCGACATCAGCACTGTGGTGAAATAGAGGCCATATTCGCTGGGGAAATAGCCGGTCAGCGCCACGCCCAGACCAAGGGCGCCCAGCGACAGCACGGCAAATATCTGCTCGCGCAGGATTAACAGCACAAAAACCGCGGTGAAGGCGAGGAAGCCGGGCACCTCGCGCAAGCTCTGTAAAATGCCGATCTCGGTACCGCCAAAACCCGCCTGATCGTGGGCGAAATTATTGAGCAGCGCCATCCAGACCGAAAAGCTGAAAGGGGCCGCCGCCGCCATCAATACAAGGCACATCTCCGGCGTGCGCCAGCCTCTCTTGGTTACGTCTGTAATATCGCTGCTCACGCCTCTGATCTCATGCGTATGGCCTCTCGCTGTTATTCGGCGAGAGCCTACCTCCACCCGCACAAAAACGCCAACCGCAATCCTGCTTACGGGCGGATCGCACATGCACCATGTCGGAAATTTTCGATATAATGTCGAAAATACCTTACATTTGGTAAAACAGTTCTTACATTAGGTCTTGACGGGATCAACAATGACAAGAGCGAGGCTAACGCAATGAGCAAATATGAAAAAGTGGCATGGGTCATGGCTTTCACCGGTGCGGTGATTGTCTATTACATCAGCAACCGGCTGTTTGGCATGATCACGATAGAGGACGGCATCCTCACCACCACCCCGGGTCTGCTGGCGCTTGCGATCAAGGTCATCCTGATGGCCGGTGCCGCCGAGTTCGCCTGCGAGATGATCCGCTACCCATGGCGCAAGGACCTGCGGGGCGAGGAGGAGATTGTCATGGATGAGCGTGACCGCGCGATCCGCCACAAAGCGGCCTATTTCAGCCTGATGGTGCTGACCCCGCTGATCTTTGGCCTTACCGGCTCGTTGCTGTTCAGCAAGATCGCCACTATCGACGCCATCGATACCGGCCTCTTGTGGGTGGGCGCGATTTATGTGGTCAATATCGCCTGGGCGGTGCGCCACGTCACCGAGGTATTCCTCTACCGCCGCGGATACTGAGCATGGTGGCGACCCGCATCACAAACCGCATTCGCTCGCTCAGGTTCATGGCGGATGAGATGACCCAGCAGGAACTGGCAAAACGCGTGGGCGTCACCCGCCAAACCATCCTTGCCATTGAAGCCGGTCGCTATTCCCCCTCGCTTGAGGTGGCGTTTAAAATCGCCCGCGTGTTTGGCAAGGGCGTGGATGAAGTCTTCCAGTACCCGAAATAAACAAGGCCGGGCCAGCGGGCCCGGCCTTTGTGGCTTGTCTTAAGGGGCTTAACCGAAGTTCGGTTCACGTTTTTGCATGAAGGCCATGATGGCTTCCAGCACCTCAGGTGAGGTGAGCTGCTCGCCGAACAGTTTGCCTTCCTGTGCCATGCGCGCTGCCACCACCGCTGTATCACCGCGCATCAGTTGTTTGGTCAGCATCAACGAACGTGGCGCCTTTTTTGCCAGTGCCGCCGCCGCCTTGACAGCCGCGGGCATCAATTCATCCGCCTTCAGCACGCGGGACACCATGCCCATATCATAGGCCTCGGCAGCGCCAACCTTTTTGCCCAGCATGAAAATCTCCGCCGCACGCGCATGGCCCACACGCTGTGGCAGCAACAGCGAAGACCCGGCTTCCGGCACCAGCGCGAGGTCCACAAACGGGGCCTGCAGCACAGCAGCCTCTGCCGCGTAAACAATATCGGCGTGCAACAGCATGGTCAGTCCCACCCCCACCGCGATCCCGTTTACTGCCATAACCAGCGGCTTTCTGGCGCTGATCAGACACTGCAGGAACTGGGTCACCGGTGCATCGTCGCCCAGCGGCGGCGTGTCACGAAAATCGGCTAGGTCATTACCGCTTGTGAACGCGTCACCGGCCCCGGTGAACAGGATGGCACGCACGCCCTCGTCATCCTCCGCTGCGCGCATTGCCTCAACAATCCTGGCGTACATGGCGTGGGTCAGGGCGTTTTTCTTGTCCGGCCTGTTGAAGGTGATGTGCAAAACGCGATCCCGCGTTTCCAGTTGGATTTGCTCAGTCATCTGTTTTGTCCTCTTCCCGAAAGTCGTCATCTGTGTCGTCAAAATTGAACGTGGAAAATTGGTCCGCGCGCTCGATAATCGTTTCAAAAAAGCGGGACATCAGCGCCCGCTCCTCCTCGGTGAAACCCTCCAGCAACCGTTCGTTGCTCATACGGATCACACTTTTGGATTTTTCAACCGTGTCGCGGCCATAGGGGCGCAGATAAAGCTCATAGGCGCGGCCGTCACTCGCGCTGGGGCGGCGCTCCACAAGGTCGTTTCTCTCCATGCGGTCGACAAGGCCGGAGACAGCTGCATTCTTCAGGCCCAGCGCAACCGCGACCTGCCCCATTGTCGCCCCCTCATGCCTGAGCAGGTAAAGCAGCATCGCATTCTGCGCCGCAGAGATGCCGTAGCGCGTCATCAACACCTTGTCAGCCGCCCGAAAGACCGCCTTGTAACTGAGGTGCAACAGCTGAAAGACCCTTGGCTCTATCGACATGGCTGTCCTGCTGATTTATTTCGCATACAAACTAATTACTTCGTATACGAAATATAACGCTGGCGCAAGAGGAATCAAAGGCACAACCTTGCAAGATATTAGCATCTGTTTTATTTAGGGCACTGATGCCGCCACGAGGAGTAACCGGCAATGAACGAAGCCCCCTGATCCCCCGGACCCCGACATGATCGGCGAATGGGTTTCGCGTTTTCCCTGTTCGACCCAAAGGCTTTGTTATGCAGAAGAATCAACCATCCGGCGCGCCCGACCCTGATACACGTTTCCCGCTCGCCCACACCGACCGTGTTGTTTTCCTTAAATCCGTTGTGACCGGACCGAACGTCAGTATCGGTGATTATAGCTATTATGACGACCCGGCGCAGGCGACCGGGTTTCAAACCAACAATATCCTCTATCATTATGACCATGTGGGTGACCGGCTTGAGATCGGCCGCTTCTGTGCACTGGCGACCGGCACCACGTTCATCATGAACGGGGCCAACCACCGCATGGACGGTCCAACCACCTTCCCCTTCCCCATCTTTGGCGGCGACTGGAGCAACCATATGGACCTGCTGTCGGGCTTGCCGTCGCGCGGGGATACCATCGTGGGGCACGATGTCTGGTTCGGGTTTCGCACCCTGATCATGCCGGGAGTAAAAATCGGCCACGGCGCTATCATCGCCTCCGGCAGCGTGGTCACGGAAGACGTACCGCCCTACGCCGTTGTCGGCGGCAACCCGGCGCAGCCTATCAAAATGCGGTTTGACGAAGCGACAGTTGCCAGACTTCTTGACATCGCCTGGTGGTACTGGCCAACGGAGCGTATTACCCGCAATATACGCGGGTTGATGAGCGGTGACCTGGCTGCCCTTGTACCATAAAAAGGCGGCGGGCGGGCTTCACAAAACCGCCCGCATCCCCATGCTATAAAGCAACAACACTTACCGGAGGCCCGACCCGCACATGGAAGTCCTGTTATTTGCCCTGACCGGCATTGCCGTTCTCAGCATCCTTCTGGTGCCCCTGTCGTCCAAGGTGCAGGCACCGATCCTGCTGTTGTTCCTTGGCTTGGGCATGGTGCTGGGCGAAGACGGCCCCGGACGAATTGACTTCAGCGATTTCAGCTTTGCCTACTCTATCGGCTCCCTGTGCCTTGCCATCATCCTGCTTTCCGGCGGCTTTGACACCAGATTGCGCGACATGAAAGTGGCGGGCACGCCCGCAGGCATACTTGCCACCCTGGGCGTTGTGTTTACCGCCCTTATTGTGGGGGTGGCCTATCACCTCATTCTTGATGCCCCCTTGGCTGAAGGCCTGCTACTGGGTGCGGTTGTCGGCTCCACCGATGCCGCCGCCACCTTTATGCTGCTCACCCACAGCGGGGTGCGCCTGAGGCCACGGCTGAAGGAAACATTGTTTATCGAATCCGGCCTCAATGACCCGATCGCCATTTTCCTGACCCTTACCTTTGTTGCCATTGTCGACAGCGGCGCGGCACTTGAGGTAGGCACCCTGTTCAAAGCGATGCCAAACTTCGTTCAGCAAATGGGCATCGGCAGCGCGGCCGGGGTCGCCGTGGGTTATCTCGCCACATGGACCAACCGCAAGATCACCCTGCCCACCGGCCTCAATTCCCCCTTCTTCCTGATGTGCGGCCTGTTCACCTATTCGGCCACCGCGCTGGCGGGTGGTTCGGGGTTTCTGGCGGCGTATCTTTTTGGGGTCACGGTCGCCAACGCGGGCGGCATCGGCGCGCGGGCGCAGGCCAGCAAGGACCGCACCGCGCATTTCCATGAAGGTTTTGCCTGGCTGGCGCAGATCGCCATGTTTGTGATGCTGGGGCTTCTGGTGACACCGAGCGAATTGCACGTCATGCTGCTACCCGGGATATTGCTGGCCATTGTGCTGATTTTCTTCGCCCGTCCCGCCGCCGTGTTCCTGTGCCTTGCCCCACTCGGCTTTACCGCGCGGGAGAAGCTTTACATCGGCTGGGTTGGCTTGCGCGGCGCGGTGCCCATTTTCCTGTCGATCATCCCGGTGATCAGCGACGGGCCGCTGACCCCGCATTTTTTCAACCTTGTGTTCATCATGGTTGTTGCCTCCCTGCTGGTGCAGGGCTGGTCTATCGGCACGGCAGGCCGCGTCTTTGGGGTTACGCTCGGGCAGGATGAACCGGCGAAAGAAACAGCGGACGCCTAAAGCCGGGCCAGATTACTGGCGACCGTGCGCCCCCGTGGGCCTTCTTCTGTTTCAAAGGAGATAGCTTCATCTTCATGAAGCACGTCAAGGCCCGCCGCCGCCACCGCCGTGACGTGTACAAACACATCATCGCCGCCTTCATCGGGGGCGATAAAGCCGTATCCCTTGTCTTTGTTGAACCATTTCACTTTACCGGTCGCCACCTGTGCCCCCGTCAATTTCTGCACTGCACCCTGCTTCCAGACCGGACGTCAGCACATCCATGCCGCAAAAGGGTTTAGACCCAAATACAGGAATTTCACCCTCTTTCACAAGGCTTTCATAGGCTTCACGCGTCTGTTTCACCACCACCGGGCTGGTCTGCGGGCTGAAGGCCATATGTGGTTCGGCGTCAAATGCCCAGACGTAAGGCACAACGGACCCCGCCTCAATGTCGCCCGTCCTGACGTGGGCCGCCACATTCACGGCGGAGGTCAGCAACAGGTCGATCCGGCCATAGCGCAACTGCTTGAAGCCAAGGCTGATATCAAAAAGCGGCTGCACATCGGTAAAGCCGTGCAGACGCAGAAAATCCATCATCGCGCTGTCCTGGCTGGTGGCGACACGGTAGACCTTTGCGTCGTCCGCCTGCTCCAGCTTGATATCGGCCCGCCCCTTGATGCCAAAGAAATAAAGTTTATCCCCTTCCATGACCTGACCGACAAACTGAAACTGCCGCTCCCGCTCCGGCGTCTTGATCATGGCTGAGATCAACAGGTTTTCCCGATCCTGTGCCATGCGAAGGGTCCGTGGCCACGGATAAAGCGCGATATCATAGGTATAGCCCGCCCGTTCCATCACCTTGCGGACCGTCTCGGTCGCCCGACCCATGACAACGCCATTTTCTTCATAACTGTAGGGATACCAATTCTCGGCAATGACCTGAATATAGGGCACTGGCACCTGCGGCGACATTTGTTCAGGCTGCTGGGCCGATGCCCCGCTGCAGAGCACAGGCAAAAAGCCCGCGACCAAAATTGCAAGTGTGCGCAAAGCACCCCGATATCCCTGCGTCATTGCCAAAGGCAACATAAAATAAAGCTCCGATCCCCCACCGTGAACTACGGTCCGGCCATGACTATAAGCACATGATTTTTATGATGCAATTCCATTCCCTGAAAAGGGCAAACGTCCCGCACCAGCCATCATTAAAACTTATACTGCCCAAAATACGCGTATGACGCTATCATACGGGCGCCAACAATCTCATGAGGGGGAGATAATCATGCCACAGTTTGACCGCGCACTTGTTCTATCCGGCGGCAATGTAAAGGGGGCCTATCAGGCGGGTGCCGTGAAGGCGCTGCTCAACCACACATTCCCGGACGGCTCGATGTTTGAACCCAACGCCATTTACGGCGTTTCCGTCGGTTCCATGAATGGTGGGTTTCTGGCGGACCGCGCCGGCCGCGCGGCCAAGGCGGGCAAAGCCCCCAACTGGCCCCAGATCGGGGAGGAACTGGAAGCCTTCTGGCGCGACAATATCACCAGCTTCGCCTCCATCGGCAAAAAACGCGGCACCGTTGACCTTCTGGCCGACATCCTGTTCGGCAATTTCGATGGCCTGACCACGATGGACGGCGCGGCCAAACTGGCACGCGCCAACATCAATGCCGACAACCTGCGCGCAAGCCCGGCCCATTATGCGTGTGGTGTGACCAACATGGCGACGGGCGATTATTTTGATGCGGACGTTGGCACCTTCGGAGACGACATCCTCGACTATGTTATCGCCTCCACGCGTGAGCCCGTCTCGATGCCGCTGATGTGGATTAACAATATGCCAATGGCTGACGGCGGCGTGCGCAATATCGCTCCGCTTAAACCCGCCATCAAGATGGGGGCCAAACAAATGGCCATTATCGCCATGAAGCCGGAACAGATGACCCCCGACTATGCCAAAAAGAACTTCCGGAATATCCTGAAGCTTCTCAAGCGCACCATCGGCACCCTCACCGCCGAGATCATGAACAATGACCTTGATGAAGTGAAAAAGGTCAACCGCGCCTGCAGGCACGGCGGCAACCCTATGCTGGCCCAGGGCAAACATATTGTTGAATTTGTCGAGGTCCGCCCAAGCGAGCGCCTGCCCATCGACGTGACGGACTTCAACGCGGCAGACATTGCCAACCTCATCAAGGTGGGGGAAACCGAAGCGAAGGCCGCCCTCTCGGCAGGCTGGCAAACCGGCGCAGATTAAGCTATGATTACGGGTCTGGCAGGGCTGTGGCGACACGGCCTGCGGCCCCGATGATAGCGCCGCGCCCTGCCGCACAGATCTCGCACACAACCCGCACAGGTTTCGCGCAAAACCCGCCCACATTTCGCACAGCGTTCGCACAGGTTTTCAGTCCTTTACGCGCCTCAAAAATTCAATATAGTGAACATTGAGTTTTTGAAGGGATGCCCGATGGCACGCAATTCACCGCCCGATGTGGGCCAGAAAATCAAGGCCCTGCGGTCAGAACGCAAGCTGACGCTTGACGGGTTGGCCAAGGCGTCCGGCGTGTCAAAATCCATGCTGTCACAGATCGAACGTGGACTCACAAACCCGACCCTCGCCACGATCTGGAGCCTGACACAAAGCCTGGGCATCGATATTTCGAGTCTCTTGGGTGAGCCCGAGGGCGCCGGCGAGAGCGCGCCTGCGCTCGAAATTGTGAAGTCCTATCAAACGCCTGAGATCCAAAGTGCCGACGGTAAATGTACGCTCAGGATTTTAGGGCCCATTGACCTTGTCTCCCACACGGAATGGTATGATATGCGGCTTGAGGCTGGTGGCAAGTTGACCTCTGACGGGCACGGCAGCGGCACGGTCGAACATCTGACGGTGCTTGACGGCACGTTGTGGGTGAAAAACGGCGGGCCGAAAAAGCAGGTGGAAACCGGCGACACCGCGCGTTATGAGGCCGACGTGCCGCATGTGATCGAGAATAAAAGCGATATGCCCGCGCGGGCGCTGATGATGGTCATCACCCCCTAAAAGCGCACTATCGCGGATAAAGCCACGCAAAAACAATATATTGAACTACTAGTATGCTATATTGAATTTCAGGCTGGAAATCGGGCCAGAATTTGCTATGGTCCTGCAATCAGAAGACCAGAGTAGCCAGCCGAAGTAGAGAGAAAGGACACCCGAATGAGCGAACGCTATAAAAAATACCTTCAGCAACAGCTTTCTGATGTGAAGGAAGCGGGCCTTTATAAAAGCGAACGGGTGATCACCACACCACAATCCGCTGCCGTGCATGTGGCGGGTGCGGGTGACGTGGACTATATAAACTTCTGCGCAAACAATTACTTGGGCCTTTCCAACGACCATATTCTGGTCGAAACGGCGAAGGACGCGCTGGACAAACACGGCTATGGCATGTCTTCCGTGCGCTTCATCTGCGGCACGCAGGATGTGCATAAGGAACTTGAGGCCAAGCTGGCCACCTTCCTCAAAACCGAGGATGTCATCCTTTACCCCAGCTGTTTTGATGCCAATGCCGGGCTTTTTGAAACCCTGCTCGGGCCTGAGGACGCCATCATCTCCGATGCCCTCAACCATGCCAGCATCATTGATGGCGTAAGGCTTTGTAAAGCCAAGCGTTTCCGCTATGCCAACAATGATATGAGCGAGCTTGAGCAGTGCCTCAAGGACGCGCAGGACGCCCGTTTCCGCCTCATCGCCACCGATGGTGTTTTCTCGATGGACGGTATCCTTGCCAACCTACCCGCCATTTGTGACCTGGCCGAAAAATACGACGCCATGGTCATGGTGGATGACAGCCATGCTGTTGGTTTCATTGGGGAAACAGGCGCGGGCACGCCGGAGCATTTTGGCGTTCAGGACCGGGTTCATATCGTCACCGGCACGCTTGGCAAGGCGCTTGGCGGCGCGTCGGGCGGCTACACGGCGGCCTCGGCCGAGATGGTGGACTGGCTGCGCCAGCGCTCGCGCCCCTACCTCTTTTCCAACACGCTCGCACCCGTGATTGCAGCCACCAGCATCAAGGTGCTGGAGCTTCTCGAACAGGGCTCTGAGCTGCGCGACCGGGTACATGCCAACGCGGCCCGCTTCCGTGAAGGCATGGAAAAACAAGGCTTTACGCTGGCCGGCGCGGGGCACCCGATCATCCCGGTAATGCTGGGCGACGCATCGCTTGCCGGCAAGATGGCGGAAAAGCTGCTTGAAGAAGGCATCTTCGTCATCGGCTTCTCCTTCCCTGTGGTGCCAAAGGGTCAGGCCCGCATTCGCACCCAGATGTCTGCCGCCCATACACCAGACCAGATCGACCGCGCCGTCGAGGCCTTTGGCCGCATCGGGCGTGAACTCGGCGTGATTAAATAATCCGCAACTGAAGGACCCACTTGAGGGACAATGAGCCATGAAAGCACTTGTAAAAGCAAAAGCAGAAACCGGTATCTGGATGGACGATGTGCCCATGCCGGAAGTGGGCCACAATGATGTGCTCGTGCGCGTTAAAAAAACCGCGATCTGCGGCACTGATATCCATATCTACAACTGGGACAAATGGGCTCAGGACACCATCCCCGTGCCCATGCACGTTGGCCATGAATTCGCCGGTGAGATCGTTGAATTAGGCAGTGAAGTCAAGGGGTTGACTGTCGGCCAGCGGGTTTCGGCCGAAGGTCACATCACCTGTGGTCACTGCCGCAACTGCCGCGCCGGGCAACGCCACCTGTGCCGCAACACCGAAGGCATTGGTGTGAACCGCCCTGGCGCATTCGCCGAATATATCTCCGTCCCGGCTGTAAACATATGTCCGCTGCCGGACGGTGTATCGGATGAGCTTGGCGCCATCCTCGACCCGCTTGGCAACGCAACCCATACCGCGCTCAGCTTTGACCTTGTCGGCGAAGATGTGCTGATCACCGGCGCTGGCCCCATCGGCATCATGGCGGTTGCCATCGCGCGCCGTGTGGGGGCGCGCAATATCGTGATCACCGACGTAAACGACTTCCGCCTTGACCTGGCGCGCAAGATGGGTGCTACCCGCGCGGTGAATGTCACCAATGAGAGCCTGCGCGACACCATGGCCGACCTTCACATGCACGAAGGTTTTGATGTCGGGCTGGAGATGTCCGGCGTGCCGCAAGCCTTTGGCAACATGCTTGAAACCATCAACCACGGCGGCAAGGTTGCCCTTCTGGGCATCCTGCCCGAAGGGACCGGCATCAACTGGAACCATGTGATTTTCAAAGGCCTGCAGGTGCACGGCATATATGGCCGCCGCATGTTTGAAACCTGGTACAAAATGATTGCGATGCTCGAGAGCGGGCTGGATATGAGCCCGATCCTGACCCACAGCTTTGGCGCGGACGATTTCCAGAAGGGCTTCGACATCATGCGCTCGGGGCAAAGTGGCAAGGTCATCCTCGACTGGGCCGCTTGAACAGCGCCCTGATCAAGCCTAACCAAGATCAGCGGTCAGCTGCCAGAGCGGCTGACCGCTGTTTTTATATTTGGCCTCGAAAGGCGTGATGGGCTCGTCCGCCCCATAAGGACACAGCTCTGCCCGGTGCCCAGCCACCTCAAGCGCGACCGCAAATTCCCTGAGATACAGCCACCAGTTTGAGCGCAGCTCCAGCCGTCCGCCTAACCCCACGATATAGGGAAACACCGGCGCGCCGTGCCAACGGCGTTTCAGGTGCTCAGCCTTCGGCCACGGGTTGGGGTAAAGGATATAATGGCGTGCGGGCCGCCAACCGGCTTCGGCTGCAAGGCGGAAGAAATCATTCAGATCAGCGCGCACCAGCAAAAGATTTTCCGGCTCGACCCCGTCCCGCTCCTTGCTGAGGCGCACGTTCGATTTGTCGACCCCCATGACCCAGTGGTCGGGGAAAGCCTGCGCCAGTGCACGGCTGCTATCCCCCACCCCGCAGCAGGAATCGAGGATCAGGGGCCTGTCTATTCGCGCCAGTTCAGCCGCGACAGCCTGAAAGGCAGCGCCTGTATGATCGCTGATCGGCTTTCGGAAGCGCGATGCGAGGTGCCTTTGCACCGTTTTTTCCAGATTTGCATGCACGCCATCCTGGTTGCTCATTATTTTTTTTGACTTGGCTTCCATTATTTTTTTCCGGCGTTTTTTTGTCTTCCAACTTCGAGTTGTTTTTACAAGAGCTGCGATATTGGAGCCAGCCTTAAATCAATAAATCTTAAATCCTTGAAAAATAACAGGAAATATGCACTAAAAATCATACCACCATTTAGCTCTAATTAAGTTGTAATTTAAGTAAACAAAGTAAAAATTTCCGATCTTTTTAGTAAAAAATTGACTTTAATTCCTTGTTAACGCCCTCGGAGCAAAACATTACTTCACATATTTCGTGATTCTTTTGAGCGCGGGCAACGACACGGAAGCGTTTTTCGAGTTGTGCTTATAAAGAAGCAACAGCCAAGTCTGTTGACGGCGAACACTTTCCATCAGGCAAAAACTATCGCGGGCAACCGCATGCAATGACCGAACGTAACGTTACGGCCAACAAAGGGACCTGATGCTGTGTTTGAAAAGTTGAAATATATCCTGCTTGTTTTATCGCTGAGTGCCTGTATGGGCACCGGCCCTGAGGATCAGGCCCTTATTTCAGCCGGGGCCATGCCAAAGGGCGAAAAGGTACCGCCCCCCCCTGCATTTCAAGCCTATTGCGAACGCAACCCTGAGGATTGTGCCATTCCATCTTCGGCACGCCTGAACAATGCGTTGGACCGCGTTAACTATGAAGTCCGGAAAATTGTCATCCCTACCGTCGAGGAAGGCGACTTCTGGCAACGTCTTGACGAGGTTGGGCCCGGTGACTGTGAAGATTTTGCCCTCACTTTCCGTCACAAATTGCGCGCCATGTTCCCGACATACAGTGCCGCGTTCCGGCTGGTGACAGCCTTCACGGAAGACGGACAATACCATGCGGTACTTTCTATCGAAACCAACCGGGGCACCATCATCTGCGATGTGCGCTTCCCGAACTGTGCATTGTGGACAGAGTTCCCCTACACATGGCGCATGCGTGAAATTGCCGGCGCAAATACCTGGGAGATATTTTCACCAGAACAGATCGAAACAGCAACCGCTGCAATCAAGGCACGGGGCCGTCGGTAACGACGACCCTTCCGGTCATGATTGTGTATTGCTAGTGCGCGCGTGAAATGGGCGCCAGTTCCGCCATCGCGGTCAACCGTGCGAACCCCTGCCGGGTAATATGGATCAGGCTTTTGTGGTCACCCGCCTCCATGTAAATCTCGTCAAAATCCGTCAGGTCACTGTCCACGATCATCGGAATACCGTAGGCTTCGGCGCAGGCCGGTACGGCTCCTGGGTCACAGTCCGCGAATATACGGCGCGCTTCCTCCTCGCTCGCAAGCCCCAGCCGTTCATGCCGCCGGTGGCTCAGCTCGGCAAGGTCAACATGCCGGTTCGCCGGCACCACGGCGACAAGAAAGCCGGAGTCAGACTTCAGCAGCACACCTTTGGCAAAACTGTTGCCTGGGATGTGTGCGGCCTGCGCGATACGGGTCGCAACCACCTCCCGGTCATGAGACATAAGCTCGTAGGGGATGCCCTGTTTGTCCATATGTTGTTGCAACATGGGCGCGATTGTCATGAAAACCTCCTTAATTTGGCAGCTAGGCTGTCCTCATATGGGCATGGAGGTATGAGGAGATGTGAGCAGAGAACTATAACAGTTCCGCCCATCTTTCGCAAAAGGAAGCGCTAGGTGCAGGCCTATTTGCCGAGATAATGATCCTCTCCGCCAATTACAGTTCTCAGGACGCGCACATCCTTGATCGCGACCGGATCAATCTCAAAAAGGTTATCGGAAAGCACAACAAAATCAGCCAGATAGCCAGCATTCAGCCGACCCAGCTTATCTTCCTGATATCCGGCATATGCATTTTCCTGTGTGTAGGCCTTCAACGCTTCAAGCACGCTGATTTTTTCGTCCGGGATCCAGCCCTGCGGGTTTTTGCCGTCAGTCGTGCGGCGGGTAACGGCCGCATAGATGCCCTGCAACGGCTCCAGCGGGGCGACGGACCAATCCGACCCGAAAGTGACATGGGCACCCGCCCGCATCACGGAGCCAATGGCATATGTGCCCTTGAGCCGTTCCTTACCCAGCCGCTTTTCGGCCCAACGGCCATCGTCGATCAGATGATAGGGATGCATGGAGGCGATAACGCCGAGCTCTGCAAAGCGTGGGATGGCATCGGCTGTCAGGTGCTGCGCATGCTCGATACGAAAGCGCAGATCGTCACGCGCGACCTTGTCCTGAACACGCTCAAACGCGTCCAGAAGTTTGTCGTTGGCCTGATAGCCGATAGCATGCACGGTGACATGCAGTCCGGCCTCAGCCGCGCCCAGCACGTCCCCTTCCAGCACAGCCATATCGGCAATCGGAAAACCGCTTGTCTCCGGCGCATCGGCATAGGGCTCATAGAACCATGCCGTAGTGGAGCCGAGAGACCCGTCAACAAAACCCTTCAGCCCGCCCCAGCGAATCCATTCGTCACCGCGGCCATTTTCCGCCACATAGTCCGCCAGCGTTTCCCAATCATCAAGTGGTGTGAAAGCGTAGACGCGGATGCTCATCTCGTCCTTCTCGCGCAGGCGGCGGAATGTCTCGAGCGAGCGCCAGTCATACCCCATGTCGTGTACTTGCGTCACACCATGGCTGACGGCATGCGCCATGCCGCCCTTGAATATCTCTTCCATTCCCTGGTCGCTCAGTGGCGGCACAGCGCCAACAACCAGCGCCATGGCATTGTCTTTCAGTACGCCTGTGGCCCGGCCATCCTCATCGCGCACGATCACCCCGCCCGCAGGGTCAGGCGTATCGTCGGTCACGCCCGCCAGCTTGAGTGCCGCGCTATTGGCGAGGATCATATGACCGTCAAGGCGGGATACCGCCACCGGCACATCACCCGTCAGCCCATCAATCCATTTTCGGTCCGGCAGGGTGCCGCCCCACAGTTCATGATCCCACGAGCCTTCCAGCACCCATGCACCTTCCGGCATGCCCTTGGCCGCCGCGCCGATACGACGGGAGAATTCCTCCGGCGTTGCCGCGTCCCGCAGTTGGACCTGGGTCAGCCCGACCGAACCCATCTCAAAGTGCACATGGTTGTCTATCATGCCGGGCACGACAAAATGACCATCAAGCAAAATGGTTACAGTATCCGGGCCTATGAAGGCACTCATGTCGGCGTCACACCCCACAGCCAGTATGCGCCCATCCTTGACGGCAATGGCTTCAGCATCCGCGCTGTCGCTGTTCCCGGTCCAGACGACACCGCCGGTAAACACCCGGTCGGCGACTTCAGCGGCAAGAGAGGCCCCGCCCATCGTGGCTGCAAGAATGGTGGCTGTGCCGACACGGCGAATGGTTTTACTGAAGCGCATCATGATCCCCCCGGATATAAGATGATTGCCGTTAGCTGACACCGCCGCCCGGCTGCATCACATAAAAATAAATGGTAATGAAGTGGCACGCGCTACCCGCCATAACAAATACATGCCAGACAGCATGCGTGTAGGGCAGGCGTTTCAGGGCGTAGAAAAGCGCGCCAATGGTGTAACAAAGCCCGCCCGCCACAAGCCACCAGATGGCGGCGGATGGCAGACGATCCATCAACTCCCCGATCATCAGAACGCCAGCCCAGCCCATCCCCAAGTATAACAATAACGAAACGGGGCTGAATTTTTTGCCCGTTTTTTTGACGTAGCCACGGAATTTGAGCGCAGCGCCCAAAACAGCAGCACTCCATGCACAGGCCAGCACCCAGACACCGACAGTTGTCGGCAGCGCCAGCAAAGCAAACGGCGTATAGGCCCCGGCGATTTTGAAATAGATCGAGCTATGGTCCAATGTTTTCAGCAGCGGTGTAAAACGGGAGCGAAAGAAGCTGTGATACAGCGTGGAGCAGACATACATCGCCACCATAAAGCCGCCGTATAACGTCGCCGCGACCATCACACTGACGCCGCCAATTTCCGCGGCTTTCATAATCAGGAACACCAGCCCGACAACCGCCAGCACTGCCGCGACACCGTGGGTTATTGCGTGCCAGGCTTCCTCTGACGGGGAATAATCACGAATAGGTTTGGCAACGGACAAATCGGCTCTCCTGCTCTTTTGGGTGCACTATAACAGTAATCACCGCCAATGCCCTAGCCATGAATATCACGCGCCAACACGGCGCACATGTTTCGCCCCGACCTCGGCAATGTTTTTACATCCCAGCAGCATAAGGTCCCGCGTGAGCCCTGCCTGCATAAGCGAGAGCACACGCGCCACGCCCTTCTCGCCGCCAGCGGCAAGCCCATATAGATACGGCCGCCCGAACGACACCGCATTAGCCCCAAGCGCCAATGCCTTGAGTACATGCACCGGGCGCCGGACCCCGCCGTCAACGATCAGCTCCAGCGCGTCGCCGACAGCGTCACGCATGGGTGCCACGCAGTCGATCGGCGCGGGCACCCCGTCCAGCTGGCGGCCACCATGGGTCGAGATCATCACTGCGGACGCGCCCACATCGCGGGCACGCCTCGCGTCCTCAGCCGACAACAAGCCCTTGATGGCAAAAGGTCCGCCCCACGCCTTGGCGATGGCTTCTGCGTCACCCCAGCCGATGGCGCCGTCTATCTGGCTGTTGATATAGCGTATCACCCCCATGGTACCGTCCCGCAGGCCATCCTGCCGGTGCACCACATTCGCAAGCTGGAAATCCGGGTGACGCAGCAAATTAAGTGACCATTTCGGATGCGCAATGAAACTGAGCAAGCTGGCAAGCGTAAATTTCGGCGGCATCGTCAAACCAGTACGCAGATCGCGTTCGCGCCCGCCCGCAACCGGCACATCGACCGTCAGGCAGATGGCATCATACCCCGCCGCCTTGGCCCGCTCGACAAATTCCATCGTCAGGCCACGGTCCTTGTGGATATAGATCTGGAACATCTTCGGCCCCGGCTTGACCGCCGCCACATCTTCCATGCTCGTCGTGCCAAGGGTTGAAAGCGAATACATCAGCCCCGCCGCCTCCGCCGCGCGCGCGACGGCCAGTTCCTTGCCATGGTGAAACAGGCGGCTCATGCCGGTGGGTGACAGGATGAAAGGGGCAGCCATCTCGGCCCCCAGAACGTTGGTTCGCAGGTCTACGCCGGTGATATTGCGCAGATATTCAGGGATCAGTTCATAGTCGTCAAAAGCGCTGGTGCTGCGCATCAGGTTCCATTCATCGCTGGCACCGCCATCGATATAGTGAAACATAGGTGCAGGCAGCGCACGTTTTGCAGCGCTGCGAAAATCATCATAAGTCAAAAGCTTGCGGCCCATGGACGCTCCTCCCCTGAGGGGAACGGTAGCGCCGCGCACGCGCGCAGGCAACCGACATGTAACCCGGTCAGCATCTTATCTGCACAGAAAAGGGCTGACCGAGGGGTTCAACGGTCAGCCCTAAAGCGCATGTTTGAAGTTTCAGCCCGAAAGCTAGCTCTGTGCGTTACACCGCTCTTCAAACGTGCCACTTACCTGATCCGGGCTCAGGTCATGGGCCCGGCAATAATCTGAAAGTGCGCCTGCATGGTCACCGGTCGCCGCGCGCGCGTTGCCCCGGTTGACAAAGGCTTTCCAGTAGTGACTGTCACCGGCGATTGCCGCATCACAGGCCTGAACCGCCGCATCGGGGTTGCCCAGGATATTTTCCACCGCACAGATCGAGTTATAGGTGGTGATGCGTTCCCGCTCGGTGATGTTTTTCTGGACCGCCTTGCGCAGATGCCCAAGGGCATCTTCAAGTTCGCCCGCCGCAAGCGCGGCATTGCCTTTCACCAGGTTTCTGTCCGGGGCCAGATGAAAAGTCTGCGCTTCAGCAGCTGCAAAACCGGCGGATATCAAGCCGGCGGCGGCTATTAAAAAAATCCTGTTCATATCCGTTCTCCTCGTGTCCTCGCTGTCGTACGGCTGAGAAAGGGAGTTTGAAGAAGCGCTGTCTCAAGAGACTTCTTCATGTTATGCGCAAGGGGAGCACACACCAATCTTGCCGTGTTACTTTATTTTTGCACTTGCACCTGGAACAGCAAGGTGGGAAAAGATGCTAAATACATGAGGTATATTCATGAATAATAGGCTACTCAAACTTGCCCAGGCAACACCCCACCTGGCCGCCATGCATGAGGCACGAAGCTTCACCAAGGCAGCCGATATCCTGAACGTGCACCAAACCGCTGTCAGCCACCGTATCCGCGCGGTGGAAGACCTGATCGGCGTGCAGTTGTTCGAACGCACGACACGGACACTGCGCTTCACAACAGCGGGTGAGATACTCTGCTCTGCAGCGCACACCAACATGACCGAACTGGAAGCCGCGATGACACGGGTACAGGCCAAAAAGCGCAGCACGACCATTCGCGTCTCTGTCACGCCGTCCCTTGCCATGAAATGGATGGTGCCGTTGCTGACCGTTGCCAAGGCTGCCGGGCTTGATATCTCGGTACAGGCGCAGACCCGTCTTGTTGACTTCACACGGGATGATGCCGATGTTGGCATGCGTTTCGGGCTTGGTCCCTATCCCGGCCTGCGGGCTATCCGCATCAGCCGGTCTTATATGCAACCACTGGCAAGCCCGGCCTATATTGAAGCCAACGGCATCGATGTTAACAACCCCTGGGCCAAGCCGGTTGATATCCTGATGGACCATACGACCGAAGCAGACGCCATCCCGTTCGGCTGGGCGGAGTTTCAGGCAAGCGAACCCGCTTTCACCCAGAAAATCGAACCTGTCAGCCTGTTTGACCGGACGGACCTGGCACTACAGGCCGCAATTGGCGGCTTGGGGGTCGCACTCGGGCGCACGCTTTTGTATGAAAATGACGTTAAAATGGGCTATCTGGTGCCGCTTGGCGATCCCAAACCGGCGGAACCGTCTGATTGGGTCGTTTGTTCCTACGAGTTTGCGGAGACGTCAAAATTCAAGGCCTTCACACGCTGGATCACCGAACAGGTGGAACGCACCAAATGTCCCGAGACACGGAGCTGACACCATGTTGAAACTTGCTTTTTGCCTCGCCCTTCTGAGCGCTGGTGCCAATGCACAGGCTGACACACTGCGCATTGGCACAACCGGTGACTATCAGCCGGTGACGTGGCTGAATGAAGAAACAGGCACCTTCGAGGGCCTTGATATCGCCCTGGTTGAAGCTTTTGCCCGCGACCATGGGCATGAGGTGACGTTCGTCCACACAAGCTGGCCCGAGTTGATGACAGACCTGAACGCAAACCTCTTTGACGTTGCGGTCGGCGGCATCTCCTACACGGACACCCGCGCGCAGCAGGCGCTGGTATCAGACACCATCCGCACCGACGGCAAGGTGGCGCTGACACGCTGCGGCGACGAAGCCCGCTTTGACAATCTTGAGAAAATCAACCGCCCCACTGTACGTGTGGTCGAGAACCCCGGCGGCACCAACGAAAAGTTCGCCCGCGCCAACACCCCCGCAGCCACGCTCACTGTCCTTGGCGACAACCATGCGCCGTTTCGGGCCCTCCTTGCGCAAGAGGCCGATGTCATGTTCACCGATGGCATTGAAGCCGCCTATAAGGAAGCGCAGGGTCAGGGGCTATGTGCGGTCAAGCCTGATGCGCCCTACACCCATATCCGCAAGGTGTTTCTTTTCCGGCAAGATGCCACAGGCCTTCACGCAGCCTTCAACAACTGGCTTCGGGCGCGCGCCGACAACTGATGCGCACAGGCAACTGATCAGGTATCGGTTTCACAGCCCTCTTCGGTCTCTGCCCTGGGGTCAAGCTCGAACGAGACCGGGCTGACGCCCTGGGCCGCAAAAACAAAATCCGCGCTTTCGTCGCTTGGAGCGGCAGAGCGCTGGGTCATGCGGTAGCTTGTGAACACCGCCAGAAGCGCCGCCGCAATACCAAGATGCAGGAACAGTCCGTCTGGTCCGGCGACCTTCATCACCACGGTCGCAACCATGGGCCCGACCACGGCACCGATCCCATAAAGCAACAGAAGCGACGCGCTCGCGGGCACAAAGTCCTCTGGCTCCAGAAAATCATTCGCATGGGCAATGACAAGGCCATAGAGCGGCAACACGAGGCCGCCCATCAACGCACCAAGCACATAAAGCCCCTGCCCGTCCGGGAACAGCCCAAGGCCGGCAACAGCACCCAGTGCGGCAATGGCTATTGTGATGCCCGCTATCACATAGCGCCGGTCCATCTTGTCGGACAACCGGCCGAAGGGCCACTGCGTGACCACGCCGCCGCCAACCACCAGCGTCATGAAGATGGCGATATCATCCGTGGGCAGGCCCTTGCCTTGCGCATACACGGCTCCCAGCGCCCAGAAGGCCCCGGTGATAAGACCCGCACCAAAACAACCTGAAACCCCCACCGGTGAAATGCCGTACAAGCGGCGGAGCGCCATGCGCCGCGGCTCGGAGATTTCCGGCGTAGGGGTGGAGGTCAGCGAAATGGGCACCAGCGCAACCGAGATGATAACCGAGACAAAGATAAACAGGTCGTAGCCTGAGGGCGGCGCCATCATAAGAAACGCCTGCCCCGCCGCTGTGGAGGCAAGGATCACAACAAAATAGATCGACAGGACAGTCCCCCGGTTGAGATTGGAAGACCGTTCATTGAGCCAGCTTTCCGTCACAAGGCACAGCGCGGCAAAACACACACCGGTAAGGCCACGCATGATCGCCCAACTGAGCGGATCAACGAACACGGCGTGGCACAGGGCCGCCGCTGACGCCAACGAAGCGAAAGCAGAAAAAGTACGAATATGACCAACCCGGGAGACGATCTTGGGGGCAAGCAGGCTGCCCACAACAAAACCGGCATAATAGCTCGACATGATCAGGCCGATCAGCAGCGTGGGAAAGCCTTCCAGCCCCGCACGCACGCCGAGAAGCGACGCCTGCAACCCCATGCCAAGGTTCAGTGCTCCTGCCCCCAGAAGCAGGGCAAAAATGCCAATAAGTGTCACACGTAAACTCATAAGGTCCTGTTACTGGTTAGAGGTCAATTCAGTCGTTTTCCAAGCACCGCTATACCTGATTATGCCGTCCATGCCCATAAGCAAAGACATCAGCATGAACACCAGACCCGCGGTACCGGTAGCCCATGGCTTTTTAATGGTCCGGTTAATACCTCGGGGCGCGCTATCGGCCTGATTGACTTTTTTCACACGAGAGGCTTAGCTCTGCCCCATGACACTGAACCGCCGACACTTTATCGTCACAACATCTGCCGCTGTATGTGCGGCAAGCGTCGCTGCACAGGGAACAAAGGGAACCAGCCCCATGTATGGACTTATTGGGAAATTCACCGCAAAAGCGGGAACACGCGACGATCTCGCCAAAATCCTGCTGGAAGGCATCGGCGGCATGCCTGGCTGCCTTAGCTATGTGGTGGCGGTCGACCCCGCAGACGACAACATCCTGTGGATTACCGAAGTATGGGAAAACAAGGAGAGCCACGAGGCCTCACTTGGCCTTCCGGCAGTGCAGGACGCCATCAAACGTGGCCGTCCGCTCATCGACGGCATGGAAATGATAGCAACCACCAACCCCGTCGGCGGGTACGGGCTGATGGCATCCTGAGCCTTTGCTGGTCCCAAGGCCCGGCCATGCTGGTGTCAGGCGAGCCTGGCGTCACGCAAAACTGGCGTTATCGAGATAATGACGCACCGCATCCTGCACGTGGCGAAAACGATCCCCGCCCAGATGCTTGCCACCATACCAGCGGGTGACCACCACAATGTGGTTGCGGATATCATCCCGCTCCAGCATGCGAATAATCACCATGCCTGCCCCGGCCTCGCCATCATCGTTCTTGACCGGGCTGTCATCCTGCAGGAATGCCCAGCTGTTGTGTGTCGCCTTGGCAAACTTCTTTTTGCGGCAGAGCGCCTTGATAAAAGCCTTGGCCTCATCGGGCGTGTGGCAAGGGCCGCCTGAAACCGCATATTTGGACCCGCGGTCTGATATGATGCCGTCGAATATCTGCATGCCGCTTCTATAGTGCCGCCGCTGCCGTCCGTCAAACACCAGCGAAAAATCCCCGAGAATCAAAAAGCCCACCTCCGAAACGGGGCGGGCTTTTGAATTGGTAGCCGAGGAGGGACTTGAACCCCCGACACGCGGATTATGATTCCGCTGCTCTAACCAACTGAGCTACTCGGCCAAATTAAATGCCTCAACGCGTTTGCGACAACTCGGCACAACTAAAAACACGCCACACGGCCGCTGAAAGCTGCGCCGGTATAAAAGAGGGTCGCCGAACAGTCAAGACGATTTTGTCACAAAATGGCGACAGGAATTAAAGCCGTGAGGGAAAAGCGTCGTGGCACCCCGTCCGCGCATGAAATTGGCCCTGCCGATACCACACTTTTCGTCATATAGTCAGAGCCACGTCACACAAGCACGAGGGAACCATAATGACCAAACAGCACCACTATTTCAGCCGCATCACCTGGACAGGTGCCGGCGAGGAAGGCACCAAGACCTACAAGAGTTATGCCCGCGACTATGATATCGACATGGACGGCAAGGTCAGGATCCTTGGATCATCGGACCCTGCCTTCAGGGGGGACCCGGCACGGCATAACCCGGAGGACATCCTCGTTGGCTCCACCGCCGCGTGTCACATGCTGTGGTACCTGCACCTGTGCGCCGTAAACGGTATCACCGTCACCGGGTATGTGGACAAGGCTGAGGGCATTATGAGCGAAGGCGGCGACGGCCCCGACCGTTTCACCAAAATCATCCTCAGACCGCACATTACCATCACCCCGGACAGTGACGCGGAGAAGGCCATGTCGCTGCATCATGTGGCAAACGAAAAGTGTTTCATCGCCAATTCGCTGAACTGCCCGGTTGAGCATGAACCGACGATTGAAAAGGCCTGAGCTGACAGGCGCGGGTCGCTATTTCTCGCCCGCGTACGCCAACACAACATCAATGGTGTGCTCGGTAAAGCGGTCACGGCGCGCCTTGTCCACTCCGTCGAGCTTCATCACCGTCAGCATTTGGGAAGCCGCGAGCAGAATACGCGCGTCGTCGCGGTCATCGCGCTTCTTCTTGCCGTCACGCGCGCTGTTGAGAATGTTGGTCAGCTTATCGAGAATGATATCCTGCTGCGCGAGGAACCTGGCGCGGATCGCTGGCGCGAAATTGGTGCTCCAGTTCAGCCAGACCTGCGCGTAGGCGCGGTCTTCCTCGGCGCGGGCTGTTGCGTGCTCGGCCAAGGCAGTCAGCAGTTCCGCAGCACCCAGGCCTTCAGGGTCAACCTCGTCAAAAATGGCGAGGTTTCGAACTGCCACTTCGTCCAGCACACTTTCAATCAAGACGTCCCGCGTGGGGAAATAGACAAAGGTCGTGGCGACAGAAACGCCGGTGCGCTTGGCAATGTCGGCGTGCTTGGCTTCACCAATGCCTTTTTCGGCAAACAGCTGCACCGCCGCTTCCAAAAGCTGGCCTTTTCGCTCTTCCGGGCTGAGCCGCGTGCGTTTCACTTTTTCTGCCAAAACCATCCCCTTGCACCCCTTCATCTTTTTCTAGCGCCCCGCAGCCATGGTGATCAAGCAGGGAATTCGCTTTCTCTTTGTCCACATGCGGCAAGTTTGCCGCTTTGCCTAGGTGGCGAAGAGCCTGAGCTGTGCGGCAGGCGCGACAATGACACATACTTCACTCATGGAAGCTCGCCGGGTCACCCGTCCCATGATACCCCAAACCAGCCTTTAGTTTATTGACAATATTATCAATAAATGGAAAACTCCCCTCAAATGGTTCAAAAGCGTGCGGGGAAGGCATTATGGTTGACCAACAGACAGCGGTAAGTGCCGCAAACACCGGTGCCGAGTGGCGCGACAGCAAACGCTATCTATGGCCCCTGCCCGTGCTCCTGAGCGCGATCCCGCTCGTGGCATGGTGGCTTTATGCACAGACCGGCAACGAATGGACGCTCTGGCTGTCGCCGATTTTCTTCTATGTGCTGATCCCGATCGTCGAGATCGCGTTCGGAGAGGACACGTCCAACCCGCCGCGCGATGCTATCCCCTTCCTGCGTGATGACCCGTTTTACCGCTGGTCAGCCTTCGCCGCGTTGCCCGCGGCCTATATCGTATGGGTGATCGGCGCGTGGTATGTGGCGGTAATGGACCTGAACTGGAGTGCCTATATGGCCGTTACCATCGCCAACGGACTGATGGGAGCTGGTGCGCTGAATACCGCACATGAAGTGGGTCACCGGCGCGACAAGACGTCAAAAAACGTGGCGCGCTTCCTGCTGTGCCTGTGCGGCATGGGACACTTCCGCATTGAACACAACCTTGGCCACCATGTAGAGGTCGCCACACCGGAGGACAGTGCCACCGCCATGATGGGCGAAAGTTTCTATGCGTTCGTGGCGCATGAGCTGCCGGGCGGTTTCAGGCGTGCATGGCGTATTGAGAAGACCCGGCTTGGCCGCAAGGGCAAATCTGCCTTCTCGGTGGAAAATGAGGTCTTCCTCAACACGCTGATCACTATCACGATGTATTCCGCCTTTGTTGTTGTGTTCGGCTGGATTGTGCTGCCCTACCTCCTGGGCGGGGCACTTTTGTCAAACCTGATGCTCTCGAGCGCGAACTATATCGAACATTACGGCCTGATGCGCGGCAAACGTGAGGACGGCCGATACGAGCGCGTGCAGCCCCATCATAGCTGGAACGCCAACCATGTGGTCTCGAACGTAATGCTTTATCACCTGCAGCGTCACTCGGACCACCATGCCCACGCGGAGCGGCCATACCAGTGCCTGCGTCATTTCGGTACGTCGCCACAGTTGCCCGCGGGGTACTTCACCATGTTCATGGCCGCCTGGAACCCGCCGATCTGGTTTGCCATCATGGACAAACGCGTGGCGGCGCAACATGACTTCGACCTGACAAAGGCATATATAAAGCCATCAAAACGAGCCCTCCTCATGGCAAAATTCCACAACCCCGCGGAAAAAATGCAGGCAGCAGAGTAATTTGCAGTCTTGAGCATTTTTTTATAATGCGACGCCTATCCCCCTGCTGAGAATTGATGCGGGGCCTCGTAAGCTCAAATCATCAACAGACAGGAGACGAACCATGCTTGGTTGGGCGTTAACATTCTTCATTCTGGCAGTGATTGCAGCCGCTCTTGGCTTTGGTGGCCTCGCAGGTACACTTGCGTGGGCAGCCAAGTGGCTCTTCTTTGCCTTTATCATCCTTTTCATTGTCGCGCTGATTGCCAACATCATCAGCGGGCGGCGTACTCCGCCGCCACTTTGATCAAGGGCGGATGATGGCTGAGAAGGACGGGCGCCCCACCGGCAAACTTGGGGCGCCCGCTCTTTTTCAGTACAATATTCGGCAATAAAAAAAAGTGCTGACTTACGCCGCAGAAAGGCGGGGGTCGGCACTTTCTGTCTGGTCGATCCAGCCGCCGCCGAGCACCCGGTCACCATCATAGAATACTGCGGCCTGCCCCGGTGCGACACCGGCCTCAGGCACGTCAAGCACGAGATGGGCGCGACCATCCTCAAGGAACAACCGTGCTGGTACCCCAGGCCGGGTGGATCTGATCTTGGCAACCACATTCAAGCCGTTCTCAGGCACGCTTTCGCCAATCCAGTTGACGTCCTTAACCCCGATGGCGCGTGTCAACAGCGCTTCTCTGGGACCAACAATCACCTGCTTTTTGGTGGGGTCGAGCTTTACCACATAAAGCGGCTCAGCCGTACCGCCGACACCAAGACCACGGCGCTGGCCGATGGTATATTTCACGATACCTTCATGAGTGCCAAGCACATTGCCGTCAACATCCACAATCTCGCCCGGCTCAAGCGCGCCAGGGCGCAAGCGCTCGATCACATCAACATAACGCCCCTCGGGCACAAAACAAATGTCCTGGCTGTCGGGCTTATCGGCCACTGACAGGCCAAAACGTTCTGCGTGCTCACGGGTTTCCGTCTTGTCCATATGACCCAAGGGGAAGCGCAGGAAATCCATCTGCTCCTGCGTGGTGGCAAAGAGAAAATAGCTCTGGTCCTTGCCACTGTCGATACCGCGTACAAGGCGGGACTTGCCGTCCTTGCCCACAACCCGTTGCACATAATGCCCGGTGGCCATGCAGGCGGCACCAAGGTCACGCGCGGTATCAAGAAGATCCTTGAACTTCACCGTCTGGTTACAGCGCACACACGGAATCGGCGTTTCGCCCTTGATGTAACTGTCGGCAAACTCTTCCATCACCTGATTCTTGAAGCGGCTTTCATAGTCCAGCACATAATGCGGGATACCAAGCGCTTCCGCCACGCGGCGGGCGTCATGAATATCCTGCCCCGCGCAGCAACTGCCCTTTTTCTGCACTGCCACGCCGTGGTCATAAAGCTGGAGGGTAATGCCCACCACGTCATAGCCCTGCTCCTTCAGGAGCGCGGCTGTAACAGAGCTGTCGACCCCGCCCGACATAGCGACCACAACGCGCGTATCCGCCGGCGCACGGTCAAAGCCGAGGCTGTTGATCCCGCCGGCGTATCCTGCGCTCTGCTCCATGGCCAGCGCCGTGGCGTGGGCTGTGTCAGACATTTCCTACTACTTTCGTCCAGATTTCAAAATCAGCCGTGCATATAAGCCTTCATGACCGGCGGCGCAAGCGTTTCTGCCTTATTTTCCGCCTCAGCGCTTTTTGCCCGGCAATATCCGCCCTGCATCATGCCACAACCACCCCACCCATGACCAGAAGCCCGAATTCGCCTGATTTTACAACGCCTCTGAAAACTGGCCCGAGCCTTGCTTATTGACAAGCGAACAAATCCCGTCCCGCGACAGAAGCAACGGACAGGACAACGTAAATTGGTAAGATCGAATGAACCCGATTGATCAAATGATGCAGGCGCAGGGCGTCAATTCAAGTCAAGCCGCGGCAGCGCTTTTTGGTTCTCAGCCAACAACTGAGGGGCAGGAAAGCGGCTTTGCAGCACTGTTTGGCAATTTGATACAAAGCTTTCAGGCTGACGGTGCGAAAACGGCGACCTCACCTGATGACATTCAGACGCTGGAGGAACTGTCCCCTGCACAGGCGGAATTTTTAACCGCCCTCGGCGTTACGATCCCCGCTGAACAGAAGCCCGCGTCGTTCCAAGGCGACCTCGGTGTTTTTTCGTCGAGCGGCAACAGCGCCGTTACCCAGGAAGTCAATTTTGCGAAGGTGCTGCCCGCCGCGCTTGTACAGCTTAATATAGCAACCACCGAAGGCGGCGCTGCGAAGCTCGAAACCGCAGAGTTGCCGCTGTCGGATATTGCATCGCTGCCCGAAGGCGCAAAGTCGGACCTTCTCAATGCCCTGCAGGGCATGGTTACTTCAGGCAAGATACCGGCGCTGACGCTGACGGCGCCAAGTGGTGAGGCGCATATTCTCCCGGTGTCGGAGCTTGCTGCCTTGATCAACGCTTCACAGGCACCGGCGGACCAGGCCGCCGTGACAATACCGGCTGGCACTCTTGCGCCCGCTGGTACCGCAACACCGGATGGGACGGCCACTGCGCCTGAGGGGGCAGCGCCGCTTGCAGAAGCGCCTACCCAGACTGCCGCGCAAACCACGCCCCCACCAACCGACATAGCACCAGAAGGTACGCCTGCAACATCTGCCGCACCGGCGCAGAGTAGTGAGACCCTGGCCGCCGGGCTGGTTAATCCCGCCCCGCCAGCAGCGGACGCTATCCCGCAAGATCCCGCTCAAGCTGTTGCCGCAGCGGTCTCCAACGCTGCGGCTGATGCAGCCGATGATACTGCAAGTACGGCCGTCGCCGCGCAAGCTGCGAACGCCAGCAAGCAGCCTACGGTTCAGGCAGACAGTGCGCAGCAGAAACCCGCTGATCAGGCCCAAAACATGGCTGACGGATACATGGTCGCTGCTAATCAGCAGCAGAATACGGCGTCACAAAACAATACCGGCCAGTCAGCAAAAAAGCCGGCGAATGCGAACGTTTTGGATAAAGTGGCGCCTGCCCTCGGTGAAGACAGCAAGACCGCCCCCGCACGCGGGGAGGCCTTGACCGCACGGCCCGTTGATCCGGTTGCCGCGCGGCCCGAAACCCTGCCACAGATGAATGCGACGAGGGATCTGTCCCTGACCATGACGCCAGAGCGCCTTGCCGGCCTGCCAGACGGCTCCGCCAGCGACATTGTCGCTACCGGCCTCTCCGGCATGCGCGGCGACGGTGGTTTTATGGCCAGCATGAGTCTGCTTGGCGGACACGCGTCTCGCGGCCTTCAGGGCCATGTGGCCAAACAGCTTAATATGAGCGTTTCAAAGGCTGTCAAGGCTGGCGAGCAGGAGTTCACCATGCGGCTCGATCCCGCGGAACTGGGGCGTGTGCAGGTAAAACTGCGCTTCATGGATGGCGGGCGTGTGCACGCGCAGGTGACCGCCGAACGCCCCGAAACGCTTGAGCTGTTGCAGCGCGACGCGCGCGGGCTGGAGCGTGCGATTGATGCAAACAACGCCAAAGGGCAAGGGGCAACAATCGAATTCAGCCTCGATCAGGGCAACCAGCAGGAAAGTGCTGGCAAGGCCTTCGCCGAAGCTGTGCAACAGGAAAAAATGCGCGATGAACTCGCTGCCCGCTCCGCCGGTGGTCATGCCGCCGGATTTACGGACAAGGATGCGGGTACGGATGACGTGCCGCTTGATGACATTCTTCCCTATGTCGATGCCGAAACCGGCCTCGACATCCGGGTCTAGGCAGGAAGACAGGAAGGTAACAGGTAGATGGTAGACAGTGTAACAGGCACCGGCATTAGCCAGTATCAGTCCGCCGGAGATAAGTCGGCGGCTACGCTCGCCAACGATTTTGACGACTTCCTCGTGCTGCTCACAACCCAGTTGCAGCACCAGGACCCGATGGACCCGATGGACAGTAACCAGTTCACCGAACAATTGGTCCAGTTCTCCGGCGTTGAGCAGCAGATCAAGACCAACCAGAACCTTGAGACGCTTGCCAGCCTGACCATGATGAACCACCAAAGTTCCATGGCGGGGTATCTTGGCAAAGATGCATTGGTCCCCGGCATTTACGGGACATTTGATGCTGCTTCCACCAAGGGCCAGGATGAAGTCCAGTGGCGCTATAACCTGCCATCCGAGGCAAGTGAAGCCACCATTGAGGTGCGCAACAGCGACGGCGCTGTCGTCTACAAGACAAGTGCGGACCGCTCCGTCGGCACCCATGACTTCATCTGGAATGGGGAACTCAACGGCGGCGGCGTCGCTGAACCCGGCACCTATAATGTCAAAATTGTAGCCAAGGACACCGAAGGCTCCACCATGGATGTGGGTATCGCGGTGCGCGGCGAAATCGAGTCCGTTGACCTGACAGATACAGAAGCGCTGTTCAAGGTCGGCGAGAACTATGTCTATCAAACAGATATCGTACAGCTCTATCAGAAATAACGAGCGGTACGAAGTAATCCGGGACGAAGTGCCCGGCCCGCCTCAGACCCGAGTTCGGGACCGAGGCTAGAGCAGAAAGCCCAAAGCCAGTGAAAACGCAAAAGAGAGTTTAGGAGAAGTAACATGGCATTCACTGCTCTGGCAGCAGGCGTATCAGGCCTCCAAGCCTTCACCGAAGGCGTTGGTGTCATCGCTGATAACATCACAAACGTAAACACGATTGGGTATAAGGAAACACGGTCCCGCTTTTCAACGCTGGTGACTGAAACCGCAGCCCTCTCGTCCTATTCACCTGGCGGCGTCCGCGCCTTCTCCGACACCCTCGTGTCGAAGCAGGGCCTTTTGCAGCCATCCGGGTCCGCGACCGATCTGTCGATCGACGGTGCGGGCTTCTTTGTCGTCCGCCAAGGTACAAGCGCAGAAGATGCCAACGGTGAGTTCCTCTTCACCCGTGCCGGTGCCTTCAGCCAGGATGATGAAGGCTTCTACAAAAACACCGCCGGTCTTTACCTGATGGGGTGGCCCACTGACTCTACCGGTGCGGTTTCAGCAAGCAACCAGAGCGATCTGGGTGAACTGCGCCCTATCAACATCAATAACCTGAACGGTTTTGGTTCTGCCACGAGCACGGTATCGCTTCGGGTAAACCTCGATACAGCCACGGCTGTGACGCCAACCACAACCTACGACCCATCCGGTGGCGCTTATAATGCTTCCACAAACCCGACCGGGCTTGGTGCCATTGCGGCGGGGGTCGTGACCGCGGATTTTGAAACCAACATCACCATTTACGATAGTCAGGGTCGTTCGCACCTCGTGAATATGTCCGCCATCAAGACAGGCACCAACTCCTGGAGCTATGAAGCCTATTTTGATGATCCGACAGTCGTTGATTCGAGTGCGCACCCGAACGGGCTGATCGCCTCCGGTGAACTGAACTTCAACACGGATGGCTCCATCGACCTTAGTGGTGGCTCCAACACGTCCACGATGCTGGACTCCACAAGCACCGCAATCACGTTCCCGGGCGGGTCGATCCCGATCACGTTTGACAGTTCTGGCGCGACAGCAGTTGAGGATGGCTCGATCACCTTCGATTTTGGGGACGATGGTCTCAAGAACGGCTTTGTACAGTCCTCGACGGAATCATCCCGTCTGTCCTTCAGCGTCGATGGCGCCGCCTTTGGCAACATCAACGGTGTGTCGATCGGTGAAGACGGTATCGTGACCGCACTGTTTGATAATGGCCTGACGCTCAGCGTTTACAAATTGCCTGTCGCTGTATTCCAGAACGCGGACGGTCTGAGCCGCCGCCAGGGCAACGCATTTGGTTCGTCTGATCTTTCCGGCGAAGTCAACCTGCAGCATCCGGGCGAAAGTGGCGCGGGTAAAGTGGCTCCAAATTCGCTTGAACAGTCCACTGTGGACCTCGCCAGCGAATTTGCGGAACTGATCAAGGTGCAACGTGCCTTCTCCGCTTCCACGCGGATTATCACGACCTCTGACCAGATCCTCGAGGAACTGACAAGACTTTAATATCAGTTCGCCAATAGCTGGCTGATATCTCTTTTGCGCAGACCGGGTGGCCCATTTGGGTCACCCGGTTCTGTTTGGAGACAGCAAAAAATTAATTCAATCTTAACCCTAGCCATTAGGCCTTTTTTAAAAAGCCCGTGCCTATACTCACTCCGGCCAACAAAAACGGGTATATAGTCAATGGCACGTGAAGACATAAAAAGTCTGGTCATAGGACCGACAGGGAAACCCCTTACCCTCGCGGATTTGCCAAGTGCGAATACGCAGCGCTGGGTTATTCGCCGCAAGGCCGAGGTTGTCGCCGCCGTGCAGGGCGGACTGCTGAGCCTCGAAGACGCGTGCAAACGCTATTCGCTA
Source organism: Kordiimonas aestuarii (assembly GCF_025574465.1). Taxonomy (GTDB): domain Bacteria; phylum Pseudomonadota; class Alphaproteobacteria; order Sphingomonadales; family Kordiimonadaceae; genus Kordiimonas; species Kordiimonas aestuarii. The sequence continues at coordinate 89,073 of NZ_JAOBPP010000019.1, read as the reverse complement.
TCAGTAGAAGAGTTTCTCGCCTGGCAACAAGCCATCAATGAGAATGGCCTCCCCGGCCTGCGCACCACCAGAATTCAGAAATATCGCGGCGCCCGGTCAGCCTGAATATAGACCGTCGTTCGCGCCCAAGGCGCAGAAATCTGCGCTTTCTGGCTACCCTCAGAAAATTCCCTAATATTTTCCTTTACATTTATAGGCAATTTTTGCCTAGATTTAACCATCTGTTTACCGTGACGGCGTAAGTTGGGCTCAAATCCCGCCGGGCATGGGCGGGGGCATAAATGCGGGTGCACAATTTCCGAGGTGGGTGTTGGAAGGTATTCTTCAGTTTATCAGGAATCTCGGCACGGGCCGATTGATCCTTCTGGGTGTTGTCGGTTTTGCCATTGTGATGTTTTTCACGATGATCATCGGTCGTTGGCAGACAGCCCCGATGACAACACTGTATTCCGATCTTGATCCAGCCAATGCGGCCACGATCGTGCAGCGACTCGAAGGCGAGCAGATCCCTTATGAAACCGACGCCGGCGGCCGCATCCTGCGAGTGCCCCGTGATCAGGTTGACCGTCTGCGTCTTACGCTTGCCGGTGAAGGGCTCACGGGCAGTGTGGTTGGCAAAGAGATTTTCGATCAGGATAGCGGTTTTGGCCGCACCAGCTTTGAGCTTAACGTGAACTATGTTCGCGCGGTTGAAGGTGAAATCGCCCGCACCATCAAATATCTCGGCTCGGTATCCGAAGCACGGGTGCATATTGTCATGCCCGAACGCCGGCCGTTCCAGCGTGAAGCGTCCGAGCCGACAGCATCGATCATGATCCGCACCAACGGGGCTTCGCTCGGCCGCCAGCAAGCCCAGGCCATTCAGGCCCTGGTCGCCACAGCGGTGCCAGGCCTTTCGCCCGAGCGTGTCACCATTTCGGACACCAGCGGTCGCTTGCTTGTTGATGGCGCGGCGGAACGGGGCAAGCTGGGCGGTTTTTCGAACATTGAGGAAGCCCGGCTGGCAAAAGAACGCCTCTACCGCGACAAGATCGAACAGCTTCTGGCGCGCCGTGTTGGCGATGGCCGGGTACGAGCTGAAGTCGCCGTCAGCATGGATACCAGCCGCACGACGACAAGCCAGGTCAGCTATGATCCCGATGCGCAGGTGATACTGAGCCAGAATGTAGTTGAAGAAGAAAGCCAGGACGGTGATCAGGTCGGTGGCCAGGTCACCATGGGCAACAACCTGCCTGATGCACAGGGCTTGGGTGGCAACCCATCCAACGTAGCGAAAAAAACGCAGGAAACCACCAATTTCGAGAATTCCAAAACCGAAACGGTGACGGTACAGGAGCCGGGCAAACTGACCCAAATCCGCGTGGCCGTGCTGGTCGATGGCGAGCGTACCCTTGATGAAGAAGGCAACACCACCGCTTATCAGGAGCGCAGCGCCGAAGAGATCGCGCAGTTGCAAAATCTGGTCCTGACCGCTATCCCCTATGATGAAGACCGGGGTGATCAGGTGACGGTCGCGAGTATGCGCTTTGTCGACCCCGAGCCTTTTTCCGAATCAGAGGCAGGCTTCAACCTCTTTGGCCTTAACAAACAGGACCTTCTGGAAATTCTCACGGAAGGGGGCGTGTTTGTTTCTGTTATCCTGATTATCCTTCTGGTGGTGCGCCCGCTGGTGATGCGTCTTATTGAGGCCATTCCCGATGCCCCGCCACCGCCCGACCCGAACCAGATCGAGGACCGCAGCACGGATACGCCTGCTATCGCTGGCCCGTCAGGCGGCGGTGAAGGCAATGGTATCACGCCCGAGTTGATGGCCTTGGCAGCCTCCGGCAACGAGGATGCCGCGCTTGCCATACGGCTGGCGCGCGAAAGCGGGCAGCTGACCAACACCAGCCACCGGACAGATGCCAAGATTGATCTGGCCCAGGTTGAAGGCCGCATCCAGGAAAGCGCCATCAAGAAAGTGGCTGACATTATCCGTGCGAACCCTGACGAGTCTGTCGCCATTGTTCGCACATGGCTGTATGCCGACTAGGTGACCGCGATCATACGCGCATTGTTTGTAACCAACTGAGAGCATAGGTAAGAGTGTGGCAGATTTAACCAAAATGTCAGGATCGCAGAAGGCCGCAGCCTTCATGCTGGCCATTGGCGAGGAGCATGGCCGCGCGATCTGGGAAAACCTGTCCGAGGACGAGGTCAAGGAACTGTCGCAGCATATGTCGACCCTTGGCGCCATTGATGCCATCGATGTTGAGGACCTGTTTGTCGAATTTGCCTCCAAGGTATCCACTGTTGGCAACCTCAACGGGTCGTTTGAAAGTACTGAGCGCCTGCTCAAGAAAATGCTGCCCGGTGACCGTGTCCAGATCATCATGGACGAAATTCGGGGTCCTGCCGGGCGTACCATGTGGGACAAGCTTGGCAACGTGAACGAAGTTGTGCTGGCAAGTTACCTGAAGAACGAATACCCGCAGACTGTTGCCGTGGTGCTGCAGAAGATCAAGGCCGAGCATGCGGCGCGCGTGCTGTCCGTGCTGCCGGAAGACTTCTCGATGGAAGTCATCATGCGCATGCTGCGCATGGAGGCTGTACAAAAGGACATCCTTGATAAGGTTGAACAAACCCTGCGGGTGGAGTTTATGAACAACCTTGCCCGCACCAGCCGCCGCGACAGCCACGAAACGATCGCGGAAATTTTCAACTATCTCGACCGGTCGGCTGAAAGCCGCTTCCTGGCTGCCCTTGAAGACCGCAACCGCGATAGCGCCGAACGCATTCGCGCGCTGATGTTCACCTTCGAGGATCTGGCGAACCTCGACCCATCGGGTGTTCAGACGCTGCTGCGGAACGTGGACAAGGACAAACTGGCACTGGCTATGAAGGGGGCGTCCGACACATTGCGCGACCTGTTCTTCTCAAACATGTCCGAACGCGCGGCAAAAATCCTGCGCGAGGACATGGAAGCCATGGGCCCCGTACGCCTGCGTGACGTGGACGAAGCCCAAATGGACATGGTCAACAAAGCCAAGGACCTTGCGGAAGCCGGTGAAATCCTGCTTTCCGATAACAAGGGCGAAGATGAACTTATATACTAGAGGCATGAAACGCTGAATGGCTGAACCCGTAAAATACCGATTTGACCAGGCCTTCGACGGCGGCGCCAAAAGCCGTTACGATGAGGATTTGGAGCGTGTGCGCGCCGAGGCGGAGCGCATGCAGTCGGACGCCTACAGCCAGGGTGTTGAGGAAGGACGCAAGCAGGCGTTGGGCGAGATCGAGAATGCCACCAAGGGCCTGCTGGCTCAGATTGAGCAAGCCGCGCACGGCCTGTTTTCGCAGCGCGCACAGCTTGAAAGCAGCCTCAAGCAGGAGATGGTACAACTCGCCTACGCTATCGCGTCAAAACTTGCCCCTGCCCTGTTGCGCTCACACCCGATGGCAGAGATTGAAGCACTGATCGAAGACTGCATGGCTACCATGGTGAAGGAACCGCGCCTTGTTGTTCGGGTATCGGAACCGCTGGTTGACCCGGTGAATGACCGGCTTGAGGACCTCAAGGCCGCGACAAGCTTCCCCGGTGACATCGTACTGGTGGGCGAACCCTCCTTCGGCCCGCAGGACTGTAGGGTAGAATGGCCGGACGGCGGCACCGAACGTAAACATGATGTTACAATCAGCCAGATCGAAAGCGCGGTTCAGCGCTTTGTCATGCCAGAGGATGTCCCGGCCCCAGCCGCGGCGCAAGCATCTGAAAGCGATGAGGCTGATCCAGATAGTAATGCTCAGGGATAAAGAGGAAAACTGAATGGCAAACCAAGAGGACAACAACGGGGGTGACGTCGGCCTGCAGAACTTGTCGAGTGGCACCAGCAAGTCACCCGACCTTGCGCCCAAGGAAGACGGACAGGTCCGGTCGTCGCAGGAACTTGAACCTGTATTTGATGTCCCTGTGCGTGTTCAGGCCGTTCTGGGCAAATCGACACTGGAAGTCAGCCAGCTTCTGAAGCTTGCGCCCGGCGCGGTGATCGAGCTTGACCGGAAAGTCGGTGAAGCCATTGATATTTATGTCAACAACCGGCTGGTTGCCCGGGGAGAGGTGGTTCTGGTCGAAGACCATCTGGGTGTTACCATGACCGAGATCATCAAACTTGATGGCGGCATCGTCTGATAACGATGACATGAGGGGGACAAGGACGCGATGAGCACGATTTTCGGCATGCTGGCAGCATTTTTGCTGGTGGGGGGAGCCATCTGGCTTGGTGGGTCGCCACTGGCTTTCGTCAACCTGCAGGGCGTGCTGATTGTCATACTGGGAACGATGGCGGTCACTGCCATCAGTTTCCGCCTGCAGGAGATGATCACGCTTCCAGCCAACATCTGGCAGCTTTTGCGCCATGGCCAGCGTGATCCAACCGAGGAGGCGATCAAGGTGCTGAAAATTGCCGTTGAAAGCCGCAAGCACAACGATGTGCTGATGCTGGAGAAATTGTTGCCACGCTTGAAGGACACCCCGTTCCTCGCGCAGGCAATCCAGCTCGTCGTTGACGGCTCCGAGCCGGATGAGATTGAGCAGATCCTGCGGCGCGAAGCCAGCACAGCCTCTTCTCGCCACATGCGCGCCGTGGATTTTCTGCGCCGTGCTGGTGATGTGGCGCCAGCCATGGGCCTGATCGGTACGCTCATTGGCCTTGTACGGATGCTGGGCAACCTCGACAACCCGGCCGAAATCGGCCCGGCGATGGCGGTGGCCCTTTTGACTACTTTTTACGGCGCGGTGCTCGCGCATCTTGTTTTCATCCCGCTTGCGGCGAAGACCGAGCATTGCACCGACGAAGAGCAACTTGTGAACAACCTTTATTCAATGGGGGCAACCTCAATCCGCCGGAAGGAAAATCCGCGCAGGCTTGAAATGCTCCTGAATACAATTTTGCCGCCGGCAAAAAGGGTGACCTTTTTCAAATAGACGGCAAATCGCATGAGCCGCGCAGGCAGCGGCGACATGGTACGGAGACGATAGATGCGACTACTCATTGTGGGCACCCTGAACGGGCAACTGGGCGCAGCCAGCCAGATTGCGATCGAGCGCGGCGCGAAGGTTACGCACGCCCCTGATATTGACACAGCCCTCGGCACGCTACGGACGCGCGGTGCGGACCTTCTGATGGTTGAGGTCTCACTCGACATCCCGAGCCTCATCCCGAAACTGCGGGCCGAACACTTCTCGATCCCTGTGGTGGCATGCGGCATTGGCACCGACCCCAAGATTGCGGCAGCGGCCATTCGTGGCGGGGCCAAGGAATATATCCCCCTGCCCCCGGATGCGGAATTGATCGCAGCCGTCCTTGAAGCCGTGACCGAAGACAGCCAGGCTTTCATTTACCGTGACCCAATCATGAAAAATGTGGCGGCGCTGGCGGAACAGGTGGCACCAAGCGAGGCCAGCATCATGATTACCGGCGAAAGCGGTACCGGTAAGGAAGTGATGGCGCGTTTCGTTCACCAGAAAAGCCGCCGCGCCAACAAACCATTTGTGGCCGTCAACTGCGCTGCCATCCCGGAAAACCTGCTGGAGTCGGAATTGTTCGGGCATGAAAAAGGCGCCTTCACCGGTGCTGTCGCCCGCCGGATCGGTAAGTTTGAGGAAGCTCATGGCGGCACGCTGCTGCTTGACGAGATTTCAGAGATGGATGTGCGTCTGCAGGCCAAACTGCTGCGCGCCATTCAGGAACGCCAGATCGACCGCGTTGGTGGCGCCAAACCCGTAAACGTTAACATCCGCATCATCGCCACCTCGAACCGCAACCTGCAGGAAGAGGTGAAGGCTGGCAATTTCCGCGAGGACCTTTTCTTCCGCCTTAACGTCGTGAACCTGCGGGTACCGTCGCTGCGGGAACGTCCGGCGGACATTCAGGCTCTGGCAAACCATTTCGCCAAAAAATATGCCGAGATAAACCAGGTACAGGAACGTACCGTCTCTGACGACGCGATGAAGATGCTGCAGGCACACAACTGGCAAGGCAACGTGCGGGAGCTGGAGAACACCATTCACCGCGCCGTGCTGCTTGCCACAGGTGACGAAATTTCAACCGCCGCAATCCTGCTGCCCGACGCCAGCGGCAACATTACGTTCGGCACAGCGCCTGTAAGCAATGGCGGCAACGTCACAGGCAGCGCCGGCGCAGACAGCGGCAGCGCAGATGGCGATGACAGCGCGGCGACAATGGTCGGGAAGACTGTCGCAGAGGTAGAGCGTGAACTTATCATCGATACCCTCAAGCACTGTCTTGGCAATCGCACACATGCGGCCAATATTCTTGGCATTTCTATCCGCACCCTCAGGAACAAGCTGAACCAGTATCAGACAGAAGGTGTTTCCATCCCGCAACCCGGCGCGCCGGTTTAAGGCTCTTTAACCTCACGATGAAACGTCACGAGTATAAAGCATGAGTGATACAGCATCAGGCGGCGGCCAACCGGGCGGCGATGGCGGCGGAGGCGGCCCTTCAGCCGGCAGTGCCGCGCTAAGCGCTATTCTCGGCGGGGTCAGAAGCTCCGACGTTGCCTTCGCGCTTGGCATGGTTACCATCATCATGATGCTCATCATGCCAATGCCCAGTTGGCTGCTGGACCTCATGCTGGCTGCTTCCATCACCTTTTCGGTGATGGTGCTCATGACGTGCATATTCATACAGAAACCTCTGCAATTCAGCAGTTTCCCGACGGTCCTCCTGATCGCGACCATGCTCAGGCTATCGCTCAATATGGCGTCCACCCGGCTTATCCTGTCGGAAGGGCACACAGGCACCGACGCCGCCGGCAAAGTGATTGAGGCGTTTGGCGCCTTCCTGATGGGCGGTCAGGTTGTCATTGGCATCATTGTATTTGCCATCCTTGTCATCGTGAACTTTATGGTTATCACCAAGGGCTCGGGCCGGATCGCGGAAGTCGCGGCCCGGTTCAGCCTCGACGCCATGCCTGGTAAACAAATGGCCATTGATGCCGATATGTCGGCGGGGCTGATCGATGAAAACGAAGCCAAGATCCGCCGCAAGGAGCTTGAGGACGAAAGCACCTTCTTCGGCTCCATGGACGGTGCGGCAAAGTTCGTGCGCGGGGACGCCATCGCTGGCATCCTGATTACGCTCATCAACATCATCGGCGGCATCATCATCGGCGTGGTGATCAATGATATCTCGCTGTCCGACGCGATGAACCAATATACCATCCTGACCGTAGGCGACGGTCTGGTTTCGCAGATCCCGGCGCTGATCGTCTCCACCGCTGCTGGTATGCTTGTCACCAAAGCAGGCGTCACCGGCCAGACCGACAAGGCGCTTTTTGGTCAACTCAGTGGGTATCCACGCGCGCTTGGCGTCACCTCCGCGCTGCTTTTTGGCATGGGGTTGATGCCCGGCATTCCGTTCCTTCCGTTCGCCCTTTTTGGCGGCACCCTCGGTTACATGGCATACGCCATTGGCAACAAACGCGAGAAGGCCGCCGTCGCTGAAGCGAAAGCAACAAAAGATGCCGAGCATACCGCCGTCCCCGCCGAAGAGCCTATCAGCTCCGCGCTTGCCATTGACCAGCTTCGGCTGGAACTTGGTTACGGCCTGCTGACCCTGATCAACGATGACAGCGGCTTCCGGCTGACCGACCAGATCAAGGCGCTCAGGCGCCAGTTGGCAAGCGAGATGGGCTTTGTCATGCCCTCGGTGCGCATCCTCGACAACATGCAACTGCCCGCCAATACCTATGTGCTCAGGGTCAAGGAAACCGAAGTAGGGCGCGGTGATATCCGCCCCGGCATGCTTCTGGTGATGGACCCTGAAGGCCAACCCGTGCAGATACCGGGCGAAGCCACCACCGAGCCCGCGTTTGGCCTGCCCGCCACGTGGGTCGACGCGGGCGCACGCGAGGAAGCCAGCTTCCGCGGTTATACAGTTGTAGACGCCGCCACCGTGATCACGACGCATCTGACCGAGGTCATCAAGGACAATATGGCCGAACTGCTGTCCTATGCCGAAACGCAGAAGCTGCTTGATGACCTGTCGAGCGAGCACCAAAAACTGGTGGCCGATATTGTGCCAAGCCAGATCACCACGTCGAGCATCCAGCGTGTGTTGCAGTCGCTTCTGGGTGAACGCGTCTCGATCCGCGACCTGCCCACCATCCTTGAAGGTATCGCGGAGGCCACAGGCTTCACGCAGAATATCGTCTCGATCACCGAACATGTGCGCACGCGGCTTGGCCGCCAGCTTTGCTCGGCCTATTCCAATATGCAGGGGCTTGTGCCCCTGATCACGCTTTCGCCCGAATGGGAACAGGCTTTCGCTGAAAGCCTTGTCGGGCAAGGCGAGGAAAAGCAACTTGCCATGGCGCCGTCACGCTTGCAGGAATTCATCAATTCGGTGCGGATCATCTACGACCAGCAGGCCGAACGCGGCGAACAACCGGTGTTGCTGACGAGTCCGCTGGTGCGGCCTTATGTGCGGTCGATCATCGAACGTTTCCGCCCGGCAACCGTGGTCATGAGCCAGAACGAAATTCACCCGCAGGCGAAAATTCGCACACTGGGCCAGATTTAAGAACAGACCGAAGAATAAGAACAAGCGCGGCCCAAGGGCTGCCACGTGAAACTGAGGACAGAAACGGCTTATGCGCCTTAAAACCTTCCACGCGAAAAACATGGCCGCGGTGATGGACCAGGTGCGCAGTGAACTGGGCCCCGACGCGATCATCATCCAGGTCGAAGAAGGCAAGGCCGGGGTGCGCGTCACCGCCGCCCTTGAAGCTGGTGCCACACCGCCCCCGCCCAAAAAAGCACCCCGACCGGAGGAAACGCCGTTGGCGTTTGAAGCCGCGCATCCCTTCCCCAAGGCGCGGGATTTTGACAATGGCGACGTCAGCGCTGTGCTTAACCACCATGGCCTGCCGTTTGAAACCGCCTCTCACTTCTCTGAAGCGGTGCGCGCGATTGAGGGCGGCACCCTCTCAGAAGCGTTTTCGACCGCACTTGAGGCCACCATCCGCTTCAGCCCCATCACCGACGCCACTACCCGGCCGGTGATGCTGGTGGGGCCACCCGGTGCCGGTAAAACCATCTGTGCCGCCAAGCTGACGGCAGATGCCGTGCTGCATGAACGCCGTGTGCATCTCATTTCCACCGACACAGTCAAGGCGTCGGGCATTCATCAGTTGGACCATTTTGCCCAGCTTATGAAGCAGACGGTATCCACCGCCGATACGCCCAAGGAGCTTGAAGCGGTTATGCGCGCGAAGACCACCCAGGGCGGACTGACGATAATCGACACCCCCGGCACCAATCCGTTCAATATGGATGAGTTGAAGGAACTGCTGAAATTCATCCAGACGGTAGATGCCGAACCCGTGTTGGTGATGCCTGCCGGGCTTGATGCGCTGGACGCACAGGAAATCGCCGGTGTATTCGCAAAAATGGGCTGCCAGCGTTTTATCGCCACCCGGCTTGACGCAGCACGCCGCTATGCCAGCATGATCATGGCCGCCCGGCCCGGCTATCTGGCGCTGGCCGCGATCAGTCGTAGCCCCTATGTGGCCGAAGGGCTTGAGACCGCCTCGCCCATGACAATTTCCCGCCTGCTGACCGCCCTGCCCGGTCGCCGCAAGCAAGACGACAAAATGGATAAAAACACATGACAGACGCCCCGACGACACGAGACAAGGATACGCTGGAGCGCCGCCTGATCACCGTGGCTAGCGGCAAGGGCGGCGTTGGCAAGACATGGCTGTCCGTTACACTGACCCATGCACTGGCGCAGGCGGGCAAGGACGTATTGCTGTTTGACGGTGACCTTGGCCTTGCCAATGTGGATATCCAGCTTGGCCTGATGCCACAGCGTGACCTCGGCCAGTTCATCACCGGCGAGGCCCCGCTTCGGGACATCGTCTGCCGCTATGACGGCCAGAAGGACAGCGGATTTGACGTGTTGCCCGGCAAGTCCGGGTCTGGCGCACTGGGAAGCCTGACCAAGGAAACTCTGGTCAAGATCCGCACCGGGCTGACCGCGCTGGCGTCGCGCTACGACCATGTCCTGCTGGATCTTGCGGCGGGTGTTGACCCGTCCGTCACCACGCTGTCGAAGCACAAGGGCAAGGTGATTGTGGTGATGACTTCCGACCCCACATCCCTGACCGACGCCTATGCCTTTATCAAGATTACCGCCATGCGGAACCCGGGTGCCGACCTTTCCATCGTTGTCAATAATGTCGCATCGAAGAAGGAAGGTGAGCGCGCCTATGAGGCTATCAAGCGCGCCTGCGAAGGATTTTTGAAGATTTCACCGCCACTTATCGGTATCATCAAGAACGACGCCAAGGTTGTTGATGCCATCCGCTCGCAGGTTCCGCTTCTAAGCAGGCACCCGCAGTCGGAAGCCGCAAAGGACATCAAGGCGCTGGCGGCAGCGATCGTCGGGCGATAATTTCCCCGCTGTCGCGGCCCATGGAATTTCTTGGGGAGCGCGATGAGCGACATAACCGGCACACCACTGCCTAAAGCTGTAGACCCGGCAAACCGGGTCACAGATCGCGCTGGTACTGTGTCCAAAGACCCCGCGCGCAGCGAAACGCAGGCCAAGGAACGCCACGGCGAACAAAGCACCAAAAACGACCGCTCGGATGCGCTGCATGGCCGCGACCCCGCGGTCTCGATCTCTGCCAGCGCCGCACATCTTGAAATCGGTGAGCGGCTCAAGCAGCAGGTCAACAAGGTTGACCTTGAAGGCAGGCCCATCATTGTCACGGAAACCGCGACCTTTGCGCTCAGGCCCGATGCGGGGCTGAGGCCCGGTGACGACGTGGAGCTGGAAATTGTCGAGGCGGGTAAAAAGGTGTCCGCCGATCTTTTCATGAAAAATGGCCGGTTGATCGATCCGCCCATCCGCCTCGCCCTCATCGTTATCGCAATTCATGCGCCCGAGGGCGACCCCGCACAGGCACAAGGCCAATCGCACGCTGCCACATCCTACAGCAGCTATTCCCGCAACGTCAGCCTGTCGGAAGACCCGGAGGCATTGGCAAAGCTATTGGGTGCACGTGCTTCAACGCTGCCGAACGCGACAAACAATACACAGCCATACACACCACCAACACCAATTGCGCCGCCGCCCCAGCCCGGGCAGCCGCGCCCCGCCCCCCATGTGCTGGTCGCCGATAACCCGGACAAAGTGGGCGCACGATCCAATAGCTCAGACCTCGCAACCCTGATCGCCGCACAGCAGGGGCAGGCCCCCCGGGCCTATCCCTTCCAGCCCAGCACGCCACAGGCTTCGCTAATGCCCGGCGCCGCGCCGCCCGATGGTGCACACTTCATCCCGAAATCCCCCTTGACCGCGATGGCGGCTGAGGCAGGCCCGAAGGCAACCGGGCTTGGACCGCCCCTGCCGGCTTTCACGCTGGAGGGAAGTGCCCGCACACTGCAACTGATGGACCCGGCGATCAGCCGTGTGATCCCGGCAGAGGTAGCTGTCGTGCAAACCGTTCAACCCCTCGCGCCTGAGCTTGCCAAAACCCTGCCGATGTCTGTCGCGCAGATCAGTGCCGCCGGTGCACCGCTGGCCAAGGTGGAAACCAGCCTCGGCAATTTTGTCATGCCGCTACCGGCCGCGACCGGCCTGTCAGGCGAACAGGTCCGCGTCAGCACGCCCGAAGCCGCCCAGCCACCTGCACAGGCAACCACTGTGCCCACGGGCTTCAAGGCCCGGCTTGTGCCGCCAACCCAACCCAGCAACCAGCAGGCCCCCCGCAATATTGTGATGAATGTTCTGGCGGACACCACGCAAGCCGACCCGGCCAAACAACAGGCAACTGTGAAAGCCGTGCATATCGCGCGTGCCTTTTTAGGGCCGGACGGCCCACGCGCCGACCTGCGGATCGACACAACGCGTGGGCTTATCACCGCGACCCTGCCAAACGCGCTGCGTCCCGCCATCGGCGCGAGCATAGAATTCTCTTTCCCACCAGTGGCTGACAATGCACCGCTGCCAGCCAGCATGACCTATGCCAACGCACCCACAGCAGTGCCCACAGCCGCAGTGGTGCCTGAGGCTGCTAGCATGACAGCCCTTAGCCATCAGGCGTGGCCCGCGCTACAGGAGAGTATGACCCTGCTTGCCGCCCATGACCCAGCCGCGATGAGCAGCCTTGTCACCAAGTCGGCGGATGGTGGTGGTAAGCTGGCCAACAGCCTGTTGTTTTTCCTCGCCGCAGCCGGACGAGGCAATCCGGAAGGCTGGATCGGTGATGAAGCCAGCAAAGCACTTGAACGCCACAATCGCAGTCTGCTGGACATGCTGAAGCAGGATGTAGCGCAACTGATGACACGCGCAACAGAAGGCGCGGGCGACTGGCGACAGGTCCTGCTGCCATTTGACGCGCGTGGCGGTGACATGCCGCTGATTGCCATGCTGTTTGGCCAGGGCCCGCATGTTGACCCGGACCGAGAACACGCTGGCCGCGAAGGGCAGGACGGCAAAGATGACGAAGACCTCAAGCGCTTTGTCCTTGAGGTGCAATTCTCTATCCTTGGCCCGGTCCAGCTTGACGGTGTGATCCGCGGCCAGAAATTTGATCTCACCTTAAGAACCACAGCGGCGCTGCCCTCCGGCCTGAGGCATGACGCCATCCGCCTCTTTGATGACGCGCTTGCGGCCAGCGCCTTCACCGGCCAGCTCAATATACAGGAGCAGACGGCCTTCCCCGTAGATGTGGCGGCCATCATGGCGGGTGGCAAAGCTTAACTTCCGCACAAAGACAAATCGCTTGACCATGGGCTATAGCCTGTTACTTCGATAGGCATAGAACAAAGACAAGCGAGGTCATCATCATGGGCGTTCTTCTGGCGTTTTTCGGCTGTGTGCTGATATGGGGCTCCACATGGTACGCCATTGAGCTACAGCTTGGTATTGTGCCCAAGGAATGGTCGCTGGTGTACCGGTTTGGCCTCGCGTCGCTTGTGCTTTTTGCCATTTGCCTGCTCAAGCGGGAGCGGCTTCGCATCAAGCTCAGGAACCATGTCTGGATGGCCATCACCGGCATGACTCTGTTTTCAACCGGTTATGTCTTCACCTATTGGGGCACGGAATACCTGACGTCCGGGCTGGTGGCTGTGACATTTTCGATGCTGTCGTTCCTCAATATCGTCAACGCCCGCATTTTTCTTGGCAACCCGATCACACTCAGCACCATTGGCGCCGCCCTTATCGGCATCGTCGGGCTGGTGCTGATCTTCATGCCGGAAATCTCCACGTTGTCGCTTGCGGATGATACCACGCTTGGCGTTGCCCTGTGCCTGATAGCCACGGTCGTCGCCTCCCTTGGCAATGTGTCGGCAGGTGCAGCGTCCACACGGTCCGTGCCGGTTTTGTCCTTCAATGCATGGAGCCTGGGCTACGGCGCCCTTACCAACCTTGTGTTTGCACTCGCGTCCGGCAAGGCTATCGCCTTTGACCCGCACGCGCCTTATGTGCTGTCGCTTCTCTATCTGTCGCTTGTGGGTACGGTAATCGCCTTTTCCATGTATGTCTGGCTTATCGGCAAAATTGGCGTGGGCCGCGCGGCCTATATGGCGGTGATGGTGCCGGTGGTGGCGCTTGTCATCTCAACGCTGTTGGAAGGATTTGTCTGGACAGTTGAGGCCATGATCGGCCTGTCGCTGGTAATCATCGGCAATGTCACCATGATCCGCCGCAAGGCACCTGCCGCGAAACCTTGCGCGCCGGACGCTGCCCAACCGGCGAAATAGCAGCCTTAACCAAGCTGTGTTTGAATATCGTCAAGCGCTTCTCGCAGGGTCTTGGCGATAAAGTCTATTTCCCCATGGTTCAGGATGAAGGGCGGGCACAGCACCAGCACATTGCCCACCGGGCGCACGATAAGCCCGCGCATCAGCGCCGCCTGACCAACATGTTCGCAGATGGCCGCCTCCAGGGGATATTGCTCACGCGTTTCCTTGTTTTTCGCCAGTTCAATGCCTGCCATCAGGCCACTGACCCGCGCTTCGCCCACCAGGGGATGGTCTTCAAGGGACTTCAGCGCACGCGCAAAATACGGGCCGGTATCGTTTGCAATTTGTGTGACCAGCCCTTCGTTCTCGAGAATTTCGATATTCTTCAGCGCAACCGCCGCCGTGACCGGATGCCCGCTGGTGGTAAAACCGTGCTGCAATACGGCCTCGCGTCCCTCGATCACATTCGCGATCTCATCACTGATTACCGCGGCGGATATCGGTAGATAGGCCGATGACAGGCCCTTCGCAAGGGCCATCATGTCGGCCTTGAAGCCGAGGGTTTCCTGCGCGAACCAGTTACCGGTGCGGCCAAAGCCGGTGACCACCTCATCGGCCACCAAAAGCACGTCATACTTGCGGCAGATGCGCTCAACCTCCGGCCAGTAGGTCGTGGGCGGGACCACAGCCCCCAATGTACCCTGAATAGGCTCTCCCCAGAAAGCAGCGACATTCTCGGGCCCCGCTTCAAGAATTTTTGCCTCAAGGTCGCGCGCAGCGTGCAGGCCAAATTCCTCGGGGCTCATATCGCCCCCCAGCCGGTACCAGAAAGGCGCCATGGCGTGGATGACATCCTTGCCCGCCTTCAGGCCAAAGTCATCCAGCATGGCCTTGTTGCCGTTCAGCAGCGTCGTGGCGATCGTGCTGCCGTGGTAAGCATAGTCGCGGCTGATGATAATGCGTTTTTTGTCCTCGCCTTTGCGCGCCCAGTAAAGCCGCACCAGTTTGATCAGCGTCTCATTGGCTTCAGAGCCTGAGTTGGCGAAAAACACCTTGTTCATATGGGCGGGCGCATACTCGGCAATCTTGGCGGCTAGCGGCCCGGCATAAGGGTTCGAGACCGCCGCAAACGAATGATAGTACGCCAGCCGTTCCATAGCGTCAGCGGCCGCGTTGGCAATTTCCCTACGACCATAACCGACATTCACACAGCCAAGTCCGGCCATGGCGTCCAGCAGGCGAATGTTCTGCCCGGTGATGTAACAGCCCTCAGCGTGTTCGATCACGAAAGGCGGCGCTTTCCTCAGCGCGCCGGGGTCGGTGAAGGGATGCAGGTGATGCGCACGGTCCGCATCCTGAATCTGCGTCAGGATATCTTCATCTGTCATCTGCGCCATGATGTGCCCTTCCCTAAATTAGCCTGATACCACTGTAACATGCGGGGCAAAGGGTAACATAATCAAGTGCTTATTTAGTATAGGGCTGGCGCGGGGCCGATCAGCGGCGCATCTTCAGGTGGCGGCTGTCGGTCATCGCTTCCTGGCGAGCGTGATTCTGGATGCCAAGTTCATCGAAGGCTTCCTGTTCTTCCTTGTCCTCAGCCGCCTTGACGCGTTTCATTTCCTGCTCGTGGGCAATCTCATATATTTTCAGCTCACGGAAGCTTTCAGCCACCTTGTCGCGGTGTTCGTCGACTTCCTCGTCCTTGCGGGCAAGGTCTTCGCGCAGCATATCCTGCTTTTTGCGCACCCCTTCAAGATACAGCCCAAGCGTGAGGGTTGAGACCTCCAGTCCACCGGCCGTGCGGGCCTGCTCGGCCTTTTCTTCCTCAAGCATGTCGATCGTGGCGGCAATGGAGTCACGCTCAGCCTGCAACACGGCCAGAACACGGCGCTGTTCGTCAAGCTCCCACTTCCTCAAGCGGATGATGCCGTCCAGCCGGCTCATGCGTTATCCCCGTTCAGGGCATGATACGCCGGCCCGGTTTCGAGGATCTGGCGCAGGCGTTGGTAGCCTTCACCAAGCGG
Organism: Kordiimonas aestuarii; assembly: GCF_025574465.1. GTDB lineage: Bacteria > Pseudomonadota > Alphaproteobacteria > Sphingomonadales > Kordiimonadaceae > Kordiimonas > Kordiimonas aestuarii. The sequence goes on along the minus strand of NZ_JAOBPP010000019.1, from coordinate 73,284 downwards.
GGTTTTGTCGTCCTTCCACTGGCTGAGGAATTCCTCGATCGGCTCATTGTAGCCGATGGCGGCGTCCACGTCCGGGTTGCTGCCCTGCCGGTAAGCGCCCAGGCGGATCATCTCCTCCATATCGGAATAGGTGGACATATAGCGTTTGGCTTCGCGCACCAGCAAATTCTCATCGTCCGAGTTACAGCGCGGCATGGTCCGCGAGATGGACTTTAGGATATTGATCGCCGGGTAGCGACCGCGCTCCGCGATCGCGCGTTCCATCACGATGTGCCCATCCAGAATACCCCGCACGGCATCGGCCACCGGTTCGTTGTGGTCGTCACCTTCCACCAGCACGGTGAAAAGCCCGGTGATATTGCCCTGCCCCCGTGGTCCCGGTCCCGCGCGCTCGAGAAGGCGCGGCAGCTCAGTAAAGACGGTAGGCGTATACCCCTTACTGGTTGGCGGTTCGCCGCCCGCAAGGCCAATTTCGCGCTGCGCCATGGCAAAGCGGGTCACGCTGTCCATCAGGCACATGACATCTTTGCCACGGTCGCGGAAAAATTCAGCCAAAGTGAGCGTCAGGTGCGCGGCCTGACGGCGCATCAGTGCGCTTTCGTCCGAGGTCGCGACCACGACAACCGACCGCGCAAGGCCGTCTTCGCCCAGGTCATCCTCAATAAATTCCTGTACCTCGCGGCCCCGCTCACCAATAAGGCCGATCACGCTGACGTCTGAATCGGAATGCCGCGCCACCATGGACAAAAGCACCGATTTACCCACACCCGAGCCTGCGAAAATACCCATACGCTGGCCACGGCAGCAGCTCACGAACGTATTGAGCGCCCGCACGCCAAGGTCGAGCTTGCCCCCGACTCGCTGGCGGCTGTGCGCCGGCGGTGGTCCTGCGCGCAATAGTTGGGGTCTTGTGCCGTTCCTGATCGGGCCTTTTCCGTCGATCGGCTCACCAAGCGCGTTCACCACACGGCCAAGCCATGCGGAGCTTGGGAACACCTCCGGTTCACTTTGTGTGAGGGTCACCTTGCAGCCGACGCCGACACCTTCAAGCACATCAAAAGGCATGGCAAGCGCAGTTTCATGGCGAAAGCCAACCACCTCGACCGGGACTTTCTTGAAGCTGCGAGTTTCAATCTCAAGACGGGAACCGATCGAGATATGCTGGCCGATTCCTGCCAGTTCCACGAGCAAACCGCGCACGCCCGTGACACGGCCGAACCGTTTTTCCGTCTGAATACGATCTACTTCCTGGATTAAGCTTAGCACGCTGTTCTCTTATCCTGGCCTGACCCCCAAGGCCGACGCGGTACCCCCGCCGATGTCCCTGGCGAAGCTTCTGTTCTGGTGTGCCCAATATGCACACAGCGGTTTAAAGATTGGTAAAAGCCATGGCCTTTTTAGTCAAACGCCTTTCCATCTCCCGTGATTTTTATTGGACAATCTGTTAACCTTCGTTAACATTAACCATAGAAACACGCCTTGGGCGGGAGGGGTCGCCGCACAGGAGGCCAATCGTGTTTCGGCGGCAGAAAGTACGCCGAGTTGTTTTGGCTCATGCCGGATAACAACACTAACCTGGGGAATAAATATGCGTGTTCTTTTAATTGAAGACGACCCAACCATGACCCGCAGCATCGAGCTGATGCTCACTGCCGAAGGGTTCAATGTCTATAGCACCGACCTTGGTGAAGAAGGCCTCGACCTCGGCAAGCTGTATGATTATGATATCATTCTTCTTGATTTGAACCTGCCGGATATGCACGGCTATGACGTTCTCAAGAAGTTGCGCACCGCGAAGGTGAACACACCGATCCTGATCCTTTCCGGCCTGACGGAAATGGAAAACAAGGTCAAGGGCCTTGGTTTCGGCGCGGACGATTATATGACCAAACCCTTCCACAAGGAGGAACTGGTTGCCCGTATCCACGCCATTGTGCGCCGCTCGAAAGGCCACTCGCAGTCGATCATCAAGACCGGCAAACTGGCCGTGAACCTTGATACCAAGACGGTCGAGGTTTCGAACCAGCGTGTACACCTGACCGGCAAGGAATATGCGATGCTTGAACTCTTGTCCCTTCGGAAAGGCAGCACGCTCACCAAGGAAATGTTCCTCAACCACCTTTATGGCGGCATTGATGAGCCTGAGCTGAAGATCATCGACGTGTTCATCTGCAAGCTCAGGAAAAAGCTCGCAACCGCATCGGACGGCGATAACTATATTGAAACCGTCTGGGGCCGCGGCTATGTGCTGAGGAACCCGGTGGAAGAGACCGAAGCCGCCGCGAGCTGAGCCTGGTTTCTCTCCGTACCCATAAAAAGGCGGCCACCTGGGCCGCCTTTTCTTTGTCTGATATCCTGCAAGAGCGCTAGCCGAGGCCCATGGCTTTTTCCGCCGTGCCGTCAGAGGGCACATACATGCCGCGCTGGCCGCGTACGGGGCGGAAGCTGTCGGTGATACCCAGTACGGTTTCAGCCGCGCCAAGGAACAAGGTACCGTCAGACGCGAGGCACTTGCGCATGCGCTCCAGCACATCCTTTTTGGTCTGCTGGTCGAAGTAGATCAGCACGTTGCGGCAATAGATGACATCAACCGTGCCCATGCCGATGAAATTACTCAGGAGATTGAACGGACGGAAAGTCACCATCTTGCGAATGTCGTCGCTCAGGCGCCACATGTCGCCCTCCTGCTTGAAATATTTGATCAGCATCTGGATCGGCAGGCCACGCTGGACCTCGAACTGGCTGTAGGTACCAGCCTTGGCTTTCTCCAGCACTTGAGTGCAGATGTCGGTGCCAACGATCTCGATATTCCAGTTTTGCCACTTTATCCAGTTTTCGCGCAGCAGAATGGCAAGCGAATAAGGCTCCTGCCCCGTGGAGGCGGCAGCACACCAGATACGCAGGCGTTTCTGGGTGCCACGATTCTTTTCCATCGCGGGCAGCACGTGGTTTTTAAACAGGTCAAACGGCGTGTTGTCGCGGAAAAAGAAGGATTCGTTGGTGGTCATCGCCTCGGTGACGTCACGAATAAGGCCATCTTCGCGGGTCATGCGCAGCTTTTGCACCAACGCGTCCAGGGTGTCGAGGCCGCGTTTGCGCGCAAGCGGCGTCAACCGGCTTTCCAGCAGGTACACCTTGTCGGGCGTCAGCATCAGGCCGGAACGCTCTTTCAGCATTGATGCGAGGAATTCAAAATCTTCTGTTTTCATCCGAATCCTCCTTGCAGCCGCGTTGCTGCCGCTTCACCCAATTTATCAACAGGAAGTACCTCCGTACAAAGCCCTGCGGTCGCAACCGCTCCAGGCATACCCCATACAACGCTGCTTGCCTCGTCCTGTGCCAGCAGTGTGCCCCCCGTTCGTGTCAGTTCTCTTGCGCCCTTGAGCCCGTCATGGCCCATCCCGGTCAGGATCACCGCCAGGACATTCTCGCCATAAGCGGTGGCGAGGCTGCGAAACAGCGGGTCCACCGCCGGGCGGCAGAAATTCTCTGGCGGTTCGTCGGTCAAGCGCACCTGCGCCTTGCCGTCCACCATGTCCACTTCCATGTGTCGCCCGCCCGGCGCCACATAAACTTCACCCGGCACCAGCACCTGGCCGTCGTGTGCTTCCTGGGTTTTCCACCCGGTAGCCTGCGCCAGATGTTCCGCCAGAATTGCGGTGAATGTCGCAGGCATATGCTGTGTGATCAGCACCGGCACACCCGGTGCGCGTTTGAAACCGGCAAAAAACTTCATCAGCGCCTGCGGTCCCCCGGTGGATGACCCGATCGCCAGAACCTTGGGCCGTCGGAACGATCCTTTGCGCAGGCTGATTGCCTTGCCAACGGGGTCGGCTGCCACCACGGGTTCTGCCCGACGGGCGGAGGTCACGGCAACAGGCGCCGCGGGCCTGCGGGTCGTTACAAAACCGGTGGTCGGTGCGCTGGCACCGGGGCGGGACACCGACACCGTACGGGCGGCAAGCCCTGCGGTCGTCGCGCCGCCACCCGGCGCTCCCGGGTCATTGGCGCCCTTGGGCAAATCTTCGCCGCGCTTCTTGCGGCGGCGGGAAGCCCAGGCCTTCACCTTGTCCACCAGTTCACGGCGGAAATCGATACTCGCATTCACTGACCGGGCGGTCTCGGGCTTTGGTACATAGTCAACCGCCCCCATCTGCATGGCACGCAGGCTGACCTCCGCATTTTTACGGGTAAGCGTTGAGGCCATCACCACCTGAAGGTCGGGTTTCATCTCGATCATGCGCGGCAGTGCCGTCAGGCCGTCCATCTCCGGCATCTCGATGTCGAGCACTACAACTTCAATATCGTTGGCTTGCAACTGCCTGAGGGCAACCGCGCCGTTGTTGGCTGTGGTCACCACCTCAATTTCACTGTCTTCAGACAGATAGCGACACAGGAATCCACGGATAATGGCGCTGTCATCTACCACCATCACCCGGTACGGGCCACCTTTTCCCGGTATTGCCGTTGTTTTTGAAACCGCAGAATTCACGCGGGTATCCCTATAATTACATCAACCCAACCTGGGTGAACTTGGCCTCAATGATCTCACGGTCGAAGGGCTTCATGATATATTCATTGGCGCCTGCCTCGATGGCGGTACGGATATGCGCCATGTCGTTCTCCGTTGTACAGAAAACGATGATCGGCTGTTCCACGCCCTCGCGCGAACGGATTGCTTTCAAGAACTCAAGCCCGTCCATGACCGGCATGTTCCAATCGAGAAGCACAACGTCCGGCATGTTGCGGTCACACGCATCCAAGGCGTCCTGACCATCCACGGCTTCCTCAATTTCGAAATTGAGTTCTTCCAAAATACGTCTTGCGACCTTGCGGATCACTTTTGAGTCGTCAACGACAAGACATAACTTCATTTGCTGATGTCTCCCAACTCCACCGTTTACGGTGAATCCCTATAATATTGGTTATAATTTTATTATCCGCCGACCAGTTTACGCAGCTTTGCCATTGCTTTCAAAGGCAAGAAGGCGATCCACGTCCAAAATAGGCAGTAATTTATTTTCCAAGCGGTAAATCCCTCGGCTTACCTCGCGCCAGCGCGTGTCAAGCGTCACGGGGTTGCGTTCAAAATCGGCGTCGTCAAGCGAAAGTACCTCGCCCACTGTGTCGATCTGCAGGCTATATGGTTCGTCTTTGTGCTCAACCACTACAGACATGCTCTGCTTGCCTTTTTCAAGCGGCGGCAGGCCAAGCCGCTGGCGCAGGTCAATCGCGGTGACAATCTTGCCGCGCAAATTCAGCACACCCGAAACCCACGACGGCGCGAGCGGAATGCGCGTTATCTGTTGTGGGTTCAGCACGTCATGGACACTGAGCACGGGGATGCCGAGGGTTTGCCCCGCCAGCACCACGGTTACAAAATCCTGCGTGCCGGTTCTCACAAGGCTCAGATCGTCGCGGACAACAATATCGTTCATGCCGCATCTCCCTTAATTTTAAGCTGTTGCGCGAGGCTGCGAAGCAGGGTTTCCCTGTCGAATTTGGCTATGTAATCGTCAAAGCCCGCAGCGTGGCCCCGGTTTACATCCCGTTCGGTCGCAAGGGCGGACAGGGCGATCAAGGGTACATTCTCCCATTTACTGCCGTCGCGGATGGCCGCGGCAAAATCAAACCCGTTCATATCCGGCATCTCGATGTCGGAGATAACAAGATCGAACATATAGCCGTCTTCCATCAGCTTCAGGGCAGCCGCTGCGCTGGACACTGCCTTCACCTCATAGCCCGCGACACGAAGCACCGGCTTGAGCATGCTGCGGAAAAAGTCACTGTCGTCGATGAGAAGAAGCGAGGCTCCCTTGGTCGACACCGTGTCGTCCGCCACGTTGCGGGACCGCAACCAGTCTGCGAACGCAAGGTTCAGATAATAGGAGACATCAATCACCTCAGACGCCTTGCCGCTGATGATCGCGGACCCAACCACGCCCTGTTTGTCGGACGCCAGTTTGATGTTCAGCTCTTCCTCTACAATATCAAGGATATCATCAACCGCGAGGCCCATGGTGTATTCGCGGTCTGTGAACACAAGCACCGGCTGGCGGCCTTCCGTGCGCAGGTTCATGTCGGGGTGCGCCTTGATAAGCGGCATCAACGCACCACGATACTGCACCATATAGCGACCGTCGGACATCTCGATGGTGTTGACCTCGACCTCTTCAAGACGCGCGACAAGCGCCAACGGCACCGCTTTCGGGTTTTTGCCACCCGCGCGGAACAGAAGCATGCTTTCTTTTTCCTCGGCGGCGGCACGGCGCACTTGCGCGCGTTCATCCTCTTCCTCACGTTCATGGTCACCCACGCCGGAATTGGCTTTGGCCGCGATACCGTTCGGGTCCAGGATCATAATCACACTCCCATCCCCCAGAATGGTATTCCCGGAATAAATCTCAAGATCCTTGAGGATAGGCGCCATTGGCTTGACCACGATCTCCTCGGTGTCGAACACCTGATCCACCACAATACCGAAGGTGAAGGCACCAACCTGCGCGACAACAATGAAGTCATCCACATTTTCCCGGGCATCAATCTCGTCGCGGGACATGAAGCCCAGCACTTCATTAAGATACACCAACGGCAACAGCCGGTTCCGGAGCCTGAGGACCGGGGTATCCTTGATGGTTTCGATCTTGTGTTCGGAATTCTCGGACGCCCGCACCAGCTCGAGCACGCTGATCTGCGGGATGGCATAACGCTCGTCTTGCGCCTTGACAATCAGCCCCGCAACAATCGCCAGCGTCAGCGGAATCTTGATCTGGAAGGTTGAACCCTTGCCCTCGATCGAGACCATATCAATGGTGCCACCGATCTTCTCGATGTTGGAGCGCACAACGTCCATGCCCACACCACGGCCGGACACGCTGGTGACTTTTTCGGCGGTGGAAAAACCGGGGTGGAAAATGAATTTCTGGATCTGGCCATCCGACATGTCGGCCAGCTCAGCCTCGGACGCCAGTTTCTTCTCAAGAATCTTGCTCGACAGCTTGGATACGGAAATCCCGCGGCCATCGTCCTTGATCTCGATAATGATATGGCCGCCCTCGTGGTAGGCATTCAGCACAATGGTGCCGCCCTCGGGCTTGCCGACGGCCATACGCTCAGCCGGGGTCTCGATCCCGTGGTCGGCCGAATTCCTCACCATATGGGTCAGCGGGTCCTTGATCAGCTCAAGTACCTGGCGATCAAGCTCGGTATCCGCACCGCGCATATCCAGTTCGATTTTCTTGTCCAGTTCGACCGTCAGGTCACGAACGATACGCGGCAGTTTCGCCCATGCGTTGCCGATTGGCTGCATGCGCGTTTTCATCACATTTTCCTGCAACTCGGTCGTGCACTGGCTCAGACGCTGAAGCGGCACACCCAGCTCGGAATTGTCCATATTCCGGGTGATCTGCAGAAGCTGGTTCCGGGTCAGTACCAGCTCGGACACCATGTTCATCAGGTCCTCAAGCAAATCCACGCTCACCCGGATCGACTGAGAGGTGCGCTTCTGCTCTGAGGCGGGCGCCGAAGAAGCTGCCGCGCCACCTGCCGACGCGCCTGACGCAGTGCCAGCCTTGTTGGTCGGCGCTTTGGCAAGCGCCTTCGCGGCACTCACCACACCTTCACGTACCAGTTCAAAGCTCATCACCGCTTCATCGGCAACATCGCTGTCAACCTGGCATTCCACCAGCACGTCCTTGATCAACGTGATCAGTGTGTCAAAATGCTGGTCGTTGAACCCGGACACGGTCACGATCTGGCGGGCAACATTATCCGCTGCGTCGATGTCATCCTTGAAGATGGCCATCATCAGGCCCATGAACTGGCCTTTGCGCAGGTCGGCCGCGGTGCCGGCAAAAAACTTGGAAAGCTCGCTATCGCCACCAAGGCGCTGCGAGATCAGATGCGCGGCAACGGCAAGTGTGTCCTCACCGCCTACCCTGTCAAAGAGGGAACCACCGGCAGCACCGCCGCCCGACGACGCAGGCGCGGGGGCTTCCGCAGCCATTTCCTCTGGGCCGGGGGCGTTGGCGAACGCGGCCTCAAGCTCCTCAAGCGACACTTCCCCAGCCTTGAGAGGCCGACCAAGCGTGGGTTCCACGATCTCGCCTTCAACTGTATCGGGCTCGGGGTCGGGGGCTGCCTCGGCGCCTTCCGCAATGGCGTCGAGACGCGCGATCAGGTCGCTATCGTCCCCTTCGGGTTCTTCTTCCGTAGCCTCAAGGCCGGCAAGGATTTCCTTGATCCGGTCAAGGCTTTCCAGAATAACCGTCACCGCATGCTCGGACACCTGCAGTTCGCCGTCCCGGAACTTGCCCAGCACATTCTCGGACGCGTGCGCCACAGATTCCAGTCTTGGCAGGCCAAGGAAGCCGCATGTGCCCTTGATGGTGTGCACAAGCCGGAAGATGTTATCCAGCACTTCCTTGTTGTTTGGGTCCTGCTCCAGCTTCACAAGCTCGACGTCTACGACATCAATGCTTTCACCGGTTTCGGTCAAAAATTCGTTTAACAGATCGTCCATATGTCAGTCATCCCCGCGGATAGGGTGGGTGCGTGGGCGGAGTGTGCCCCGAATATACTCCGGTTCGCAACTTGCACCTTGGCCAAAAAGAGTTAAAAACGTGTAAAACTATTTGATCAGGCACCAGAATTCTCACGTTATCGGCAATTTCGCCACCAATTCGACGGTCTTGTCGTCGATCTCGGCGACGGTGGTGTTGCCTCCGGCTTCGGTGGCAACAGCATGGGCCAGATAGGCTGGCGCCGCACGCGGTTCAAGGTCATCTTCGTCAAGCTTGCCCGCAAGCGCGGCCTTTACCTCATCTTGCATGATCACCCGTTCACCTTCGCCGCGCACGCGGATCACACTCATGCCATCATTATCGGCCACGGTGACCGTTATCATCCCACCGCGGATCATCGATTCCGCGACAAGGAGCGCCAAATTGAGCAACACCTTGACCTGGTTTTTCGATACACTGATCGACGGTACCCGCCAGTCAAGGCTCACCCGGCTGCCGTCGAGGATGGCGCCGATGGCCTTTTCGCACTCGCGCACATCAAGCTGGGCGGAAAAGCCGCCAGCGGCGCCAAAAGCCAGCCTGAAAAACTGGAGCTTATTGCTGGTTTGCCGGGTCGATTTTTCGATCAGGTCAACCACGGCGGCCCGCATCGACGGGTCTTTCTCGTCAGCAAGGATTTCTAGCCCGTTATTGATGGCGCCTACCGGGCTGACCAGATCGTGGCACAACCGCGAGCACAAGAGCGCCGCGAAATCCAGTTTTGACATAAAATGCCCCTTCCCTCAGTCACCCAAAACCGGCCTCGCACGGCAATTAGCCCTTGCGATTTCCGGCCATCCTGTCAGAACCATAGCCAAGCTTGGCGACAGCGCCAAGGACTGATGCACGCATTATTCAAAATTGTTGAGGTTTTCCAATGTCATTAAAACTTGAAGCCCTTGTTACCCCGCTCCTTGAAACCGTCATCAAAGCCGGTGACGTGGTGATGGAGGTTTATAACTCAGACTTCGAGGTTTTTAGCAAGGCGGACCAGTCCCCGGTGACCGAGGCCGACCGTCGCGGCGAAGCCGTGATCGAAAAGGCGCTTGAACTGATCACCCCCGACATTCCGATCGTGGGAGAGGAAGCCAAGTCCGAGGGCAAATGCCCCGACATCTCAGGCGGCACCTTCTGGCTGGTTGACCCGCTGGACGGCACCAAGGAATTCATCAAAAAAGGCACCGACTTCACCGTCAATATCGGCCTGATCAAGGATGGCGTGCCCATCATGGGCGTGGTCTACGCACCCGCCATGAACAAGCTTTACTGGGGCATCAAGGATGACGGTGCCTGGACCGGCGAGGTGGTGGACGGCAAAGCCGACAACATCACGCCCATCAAGGCCCGCAAGGCCGACCCCGACAAACTGGTTATCGTGGCATCGAAGTCCCACCGTTCGGCGGAGCTGGAAGACTATCTGGCCCATTTCCCGGGCGCGGAGAATGTCTCCATCGGCTCCAGCCTCAAGCTGTGCCTGCTTGCTACTGGCGAAGCAGACCTGTACCCCCGCCTTGGCCCCACCTGCGAGTGGGACACCGCCGCGGCCCACGCCGTCTTGCTGGCTGCGGGCGGCAGTGTGGAGGTCGCGGGCGGCAAACCACTGGCCTACGCCAAAGACCTCAAGACCTTCCTCAACCCTTGGTTCCTGTGCCGCGCGGACACCAAGTTCGACGTCCCCGCGCTGGAAAAATAGCCCCGGCGTTCTTACCCAAAGCCCCGACATTGACCACCAGCCCCGCGTCCACGCGGGGTTGTTGGTACCGGTTGCCATAACAATTTATCAAGATTGCATTAATGCATCTTTATGTAGTATGATGGCTCTCGCGAAACATCGGGGGGTTCCGTTTGCTGGCTGATAGGGCAGCCACATCCAGCACCAGAGAGAAACGTGACCTGCATGCCCACGCACTATGCCGTGACCTGTAGGATTCCCACGCTACGTCGCATCGACCGCGTACCATCGCCATACCTGCACGGGTTGGCGGTGACAGTGTTCTATTGCAACAATTCTCGAACGTGCAGGAGAAGAAAATGACTGTCAAAATCACCCGTCTGCTCCCCCGGTTTGCCGCCGCGGGCATGGCCGCCGCACTTGCGGCCACAACCTTCACAACCGAAACTCGGGCGCAAACCTATTTCCCAAGCGATGTCGACACCAGCAAATGCAGCCTGTCTTCCAGCGAATTTGAGACCTGGATCAAACTGCAACTGCCCGGCGTGCCGGGCAAGGTTGGTCCGGTTTATGACAAAACCAGCGGCATGGCCTATATCTTCCCACCCGACGGCCCCAGCTTCAAAAGCGATAATGGCGGTGACCCGGACGACTGCGACTTCTATAAATGGGGCGCGCAGATGTTCCTGTGGCTGACATCCACCATTGATGACGGCAGTTCCATCCCCGCGAATCCCACCTTCCCGGACACCCTGCCCTATGTGTTCAACAGCGAATTTTTCTATCGCCTGTCATCAGACCATACACAGCTTCTGGCCCAGGGCGCCTTTGGCGACGCCAACAGCAAAAACCTGGCTGTCTCACTGCGCACAGCAAAAAGCGATGAAGACGAAAGCATCGGACAGGCTGGTGGCTCGGGCGTATTGCTCACACAGGCTCCCACCCCGGCACAGTCGTCACTCACCTACTACGGCGTGCATGTAAACCGCGTTTACGGCTATTTCACCCACATCAACAAGTCGGCCGCGACACCGGAAATGGATTTCCCGACCACCGGCACGGAGGTCTGCAGCGACGTCAATTATGCGATGAACAATGGCTACGCCGAGGACACCGCCGTCGCCAAACTTCTCTATGGGCTGTATTGCACGCAGTTGCAGGCCGAGGCCTCCGGCGGCGCGGCGATGAAACAGGCCAAACAGGTCAAAAAAGATATGAAGTCCGCGGGCGTCAAGTCCGCCAGCGCCTTCACCATCCCCGAGCTTGAACCGGCAGTGGACTATCTTTCCATGTCGGTTGAGCTGAAAACATCATGGGTGGATGCCTCGAGCGTGGCAAACAAGGATGATTATATCCTGCAAAGCCTTTATGTACCGACCTACGACAAATCGAACCCCAACCACTGGCTGATGACCGGGTCGGAACAGCGGGAGCTGGCGCTCGTGGGCATGCATATCGTGGGCACCGTGGAAGGCCACCCTGAAATGGTTTGGGCGACGATCGAGCATGAAAGCAACGCACCCAACAGCACCTATTATTACATGGATCAGAACGGCACTATAAAAACCGTGTCCGGCCCGCAGGCTGGCTCGTCGTGGCTGTACTCAAACGGCACGGTCGTAGACGCCATCACCCTGCACGCCCGCGGCTGTGACGGCTATCAGCCACCAACCAGCTGCACCAACACCACCGACATCGTCAGCGTGGGCGACAATGAGGTTATCGGCCCGAACGGCAATGACCCCATCGAGGCGTCAAACGTCACACGCCTGCACCCCTGGGGTAACAAGCAAAGCAGCACCGACAGCTTTGCTGTCTCGCAAAACACGCAGATTATCTCGTTGAACCGCGACGTGATCTCAAATGTGAAGGGCATGCTGGCAGGTGACCCGCGCCAGCACTATTTTGTCAGCGGTGCTGTCTGGACCAGCAATGGCAGTATCCCGCATCTTGGCAAAAAGAACCCGGACAGCGGCGATGACTATGAATATAACACCGGCTCAAAACTGCTGGCCAACACCACAATGGAAACCTTCCATCAGGACTTTGGCTGTTTCGCCTGCCACTATAGCGACAGCGCAACCGACGGTCTTGGTGTAAGCCATATCTACAGCGGTATCTCGAAGGATATCCCCAAGATTCCAACGACCACACCGAAGAAGAAAAAATAGGCGGAACACCGTGCCTCCGGGCACTGTACCGGTCACACAGGCGGCTTACGGGCCGCCTGTTTTTTATGTATCCGCCGTGTCGTAAAGCTTGCGGATGGCTTCCGCCTCCAGGGTACGTTTCATGATCTCGACGCCGCGTTCCATATTGCCCTCGATATAGTTCCTGAGGTCCGCGGGCAGGAAATCGCACGTCCACACGAGGTCGCACCCGCTGATATCCTCAAACACCTGCATGCTTGCCAGATGGTGTGTTGTCTCACCGCCGCGCGCGCCATAGGTCAGGCGCATCGCCGTATCATCAATGCTGATTATACGCTCCCGCAATCGTACGCCATTTGCAAAAGTGATGGTGCGGTATTCCCCGTCCGCCGCTGTTTCTGCCTCGACATCCGTGACAAAGCCGGGCGTCAAGCGTTCATGCACCTTGTACACATCCCGGATCGCAGACCACACCAGCGAGGCTGGCGCATCCATATAGGTGCGGATGGTGCATGTTTCGGCCAATACCGGCATTGATAGAAATGCCATGACAAACCCTCCTGGAAAGAGCCGTTTCAAAAGCAGGGCATTGTTATTTTCGCCGCCCCACGTTATTTTGTACCAATTAGAACATTATTCACATGATGACAATAATTATTTACCAAGTGGAACAGAAATGAAGGCACAACGCGGCAGGCCCCGGACGTTTAATCCTGACGAAGCGGTAAATTCCGCGCAGGCTGTCTTCTGGCAACACGGCTATGATGCCACCTCGCTGAACCAACTGGCGGAAGCGGTTGGCCTGCATAAGCCCAGCTTATATGCCGCATTCGGGGACAAGAAGGCCTTGTACCTGAAGGCGTATGACGCCTATGTCGCCCAGGCAACAGCCCCCCTCAAGAAAGCGCTGACCGCACCAAAACTTCGCGACGCCCTGACCGCCTTTTTCAATGCCGGGATGGACCTGTTCATGGCTGATGGCGGCAGGGGCTGTTTCATGCTGACCACCGCCGTACCGATCGCCAGCATGATGGATGAGGTGGCGGAACGGATTAAGGAAACGCGCGCAACACTTGCCAATGCGCTCCGCGTGCGCCTCAAGACCGCGCAGGACGCGGGCGAGATAAAGGCGGAGCAAGACCTCTGGCCGCTTGTCTCCCTGCTCTCCTCCACCCACATCGCCATCGCCGTCCGCGCCCGCTCGGGTGAAAGCCGGGAAAGCCTTCAGGCTACAACCAAAGCTGCGGTCGATATGGTGTGCGGGAGTTGACCAGCGGCAGTTAGTCGCTCACCACCTTACGCCACGGTATCCTCGTCACCTCGACATCTTCCTTGTTGGTCGCGTAGGCGACATAGAGCCAGCCATTCGCCACCGTGCTTTTGGGGTAGCTGTAGCTGGGGCGTTTGTATTTGCCGGCATGCCGCATCGGTTGCATGTCCGGCCCGCCTGCGCGCAACAGGAAAGCCCGGTCGAAGCGCCGGCCGTCGGAACTCAAACTCAGCACCAGCGGGAAGCGAGCCTTGTGGCTGTTGGGGTTACTGGCGCGGAAGACAGTCCCGTCCGGCAGAGTGCCTGCGCTTTGCTTGGTGCTTGCATCCGGGAAAGGGCTGAGCGCGGGGCGTGACCATGTCGCGCCCCTGTCGTGGCTGATGGACGCCAGTGTCTTGAAGCTGCTGGCCTGGTCGCGGAAGATCATCACCACCGCGCCGTCCGGCCGTTCATAAAGGCTGGGCTCCAGCTCCCGGCTTACCGGGCCGTCTGAGGGCAGGTTCTCCATCTTTCCCGGTGTCCAGCCGCTTATGGCAAGCGGTTGATCGGTATAATAGGGCGTGGCGACAAGCCCCGGTGAGGCATGGAACGCGCCGATGATGCGGCCCCCCGTCACCAGATGCGGGTCCTGCTCTATCACACCTTTCACTGGCGCCCCGTCCGTGCCCAATGCACGCGCTGGCTCGCTCCAGACCTCGCCGTCTGTGCTCAGGCGGTATTCGGTGTAGCCTTCACGGATGCCGCTTTCCCAACCGGGCCAGACATTGATGAAGGCAACAAGGGTTGCTCCGTCTGTCCACCATCCGCCACTGGTCACCAGCGTGCCAGGCCGGGCCGGTGCCAGCACCTTGGGACCGGGCCAATGGCTTGGGTCGGTGGTGGCGCTCAATATCACCTGGGTGTCCGGCGCGTCCTCATCCCGCATGGATGATTGCCACATAACATACAGCCGCCCCTTGAACTGAATGGGCACTGCACCGTGGTTATAGTGGTTCTCCCCCTCCCTTGGGGCAAACACGGTGAAGGTCTCTGCCCCCGGCGCGGCGGCAAGACCGAGTGTGTCGGGCTGGCTTTCGTCAAACAGACCCGGCGCGATGGTCAGGAGCGGCTCGTCCGCGCAGGCGAGCATGGATTTTGCCGCCCCTGTCAACAAGGCCAGCGCAACCATGATACCTGCCCTGAGCTGCCGCGCTGCCATGATCCCTCACCATAAAGTTTCCTCACCGTCATATTCGGGAAAAAGCACCCGCAGCGCAAGCGATGGAATCGCACACTTTCCCCTGCACCCTAAAGGGGTTATGCTGCCCACAAGCCAATATTGCGGGGAGGCACTGTCATGGCCATACTCTTTCTGGGGCTCGCCCTTTTTATCCTTGTCCACCTGATTCCGGTTTATCTCACCGGGCTTAAGGGGGCTATCGTCGGCAAGGTCGGGCGCACCGCCTATCGCGGGTTGTTTTCGCTTGTCATCATCGGCTCAATATACGTCATATACCTTGGCTGGACTTCCACTGATGTCGCCATGGTCTACTCACCGCCCACATGGGCCTTCCACGCCACGCCCATCTTTGTGCTCATTGGTTTCGTCCTGTTTTTTGCCAGCCAGGCGCCCACGAACATCCGCCGCATGGTGCGGCACCCGCAGTTGACCGGTGTCACCTTCTGGGCCGTGGGCCACCTGCTTGCCAACGGTGAAAACCGCTCTGTGCTTTTGTTTGGCGCTTTGCTCGTCTGGGCCGTTGTTGCCGCCGTGGGCAGCAACCGGCGTGACGGCGCCTGGGTGAAGCCCGAGAAGCAGGCGTTTTATAAGGATATTGTGACGGTCCTCATTGGGGTGGTCGCCTTTGTCGGCTTTGCCGCTATCCATGAATGGCTGATCGGGGTGAACCCGATGCCGTATGTTGCCGGGTAACACTTCATGAAAGCATGTCGCTGGCTCTATTCCCTTGTCGCGCTGGTCGCAACCGGTGCGGCCGCGGCGGATGAGGGCACCAGCCTGACATTGCTGACCGAGGAAAACCCGCCCTATAACTTTGTGGGTGCAAAGACCGGTGAAATTGAGGGCAGCGCGGTTGAGATTGTTGCCGCCCTGATGGCGGGGGCCGATATCTCCTACAGCCTCAAGCTCCTGCCGTGGAACCGCGCGTTCCGCGAAACGGTGGCGAGCACCGACACCTGCCTGTTTGTGGTCAACCGTACGCCCGAGCGCGAAGACCTGTTCCAATGGGTGGGGCCTCTCATTGGCGGCGGCTGGGCCATCTACCGTCGCCCCGGTAGCACCATCAGGATTGAAAGCCTCGCAGACCTCAAGGGCCATACCATCGCCGGCAAGATGGGCAGCGCGTCGGTCGATACGCTGGAACGGGAAGCCGGGGTTGAGGTTGTCCGTACCGGCAAGGACGAAAGGGCCGCCCGTATGCTCTATCACGGCCGCGCGGACCTTTGGGTCTCCGGCGTGATTGACGCCCCCGCCGCCACCCGCGCCATCGGCCTGCCCCCGCCGGAGCTTGCGCTTTTGTGGAAGCCGGCGGATCTCAGCCTCGCCTGTAACATAAGCACCTCACCCGCGCTTATCGCGAAGCTGAACGCGGTGAACCGGACTCTTGATGAACTGCGTAAAAAAGCACTCGCTCAACACACGGCCGGGCTGGCTCTGCCGCGGAAAAAAAGACCGTAAAAACGGTAGGCGCGGCCTTGCACGAACTCCGCGCAAAGTCCGCACAAAACCCGCACATAATCGGGGCTTTTCCGCACAAAATTCGCGCAAAGCTCGCACAGATTTTGGGGTATTTACCAAGGATTCCGGCGCTTTTCCCGCGCCCTGGTTTGCCTTTTTCGTTTCCACCCACATTTTAATCTATACAATTAAAAATATCAATCGCGGGCATGGAAGGGGAAGACATGCTGCAACGGGACAAGTCGCCATCCATTGCCATTATCGGCGCCGGGCTTTCGGGCTTGTGCATGGCTATTCGCTTGAAAGAAAATGGCTTTTCCAACTTTACCATTTTCGAGAAAGCCGACGATGTCGGCGGCACCTGGCGTGAAAATACCTATCCCGGCGTCGCCTGTGACGTGCCAAGCCATCTGTACAGCTTTTCCTTCGCGCCCAAGCCGGACTGGAGCAAGGTTTTCTCCCCCGGTAACGAAATTCAGGATTATATTCAGTCAGTTACCAACAAATACGACCTTCGCCCCCACATCCGTTTTGGTGCCAAATTGACCCATGCAGAGTGGCTCGGCGGCGGATGGCAGCTTTCCTTTGGCAATGGTGACAAAATCCGCGCCGACTATTTCATCAGCGGCATGGGCGGCCTGCATATCCCGCGTTATCCAGATATTCCGGGTATGGAACGATATAAGGGAACCGCCTATCACACCGCAGCCTGGCACCATGGGCATGTCCTCGCGGGCAAGCGGGTTGCGGTGGTCGGCACCGCTGCCAGCGCCATCCAGCTCATCCCTGAAATTGCGGACAAGGTCGCCCACCTCGATGTTTACCAACGCACACCAAACTGGATTCTGCCCCGGCCTTTCATGGAATATTCAGACCGCATGAAACGGATATTCTCCCGCTTGCCGCTGTTGGAAAAACTGCACCGCTTGCAGATATACCTGATGTTTGAAATGCGCTTCCCGCTCTTCAGGCGCGATCGGTTTTTTGCCCGCCGCGCCACGACAATGTTCACTAAACATCTGGAAAAACAGGTAAAAGACGAAAGTCTGCAGGCCAAGCTGACGCCGGATTATCCCATCGGCTGCAAGCGCATTCTCGCCTCCGACGTCTATTTCCCCGCCCTGCAGCGGGACAATGTTGAACTGATCACCGACCCTATCACCAGCATGGACGAGAGCGGCATCACAGCGGGCGGCACGCACCGCGCGGTCGATACCGTCATCTATGCTACCGGCTTCAAACCGTGGGACCAGATGGAAGATGTCACCATCACCGGCAAGGACGGCCTTGACATGCGGTCCTATATGAAAGAGGGCATCCGCGCGCACCGCACCGTTGCCATGCCGGGTTTCCCCAATCATTTCATGCTGTTGGGGCCAAACAGCGGGCTTGGGCACAATAGCGTGATCCTCATGATCGAGGCGCAAGTGGGCTATATCGTCGATGCGCTCAGGCAAGCCCGCGCCGGTGGCGCCAAGGTGGTGGAAGCAAGAGCCGACGCCGCTGACGCTTACGATAAAAAATTACAGCACGACCTTGAAGGCACCGTCTGGGCCGGGCACTGCAAAAGCTGGTATCAGGGCGAGGACGGCCGCATTTATACGCTGTGGCCCTGGGGTACCCGGCGCTACATGCGCGAGATGAAACGGGTGAATCTCGCTGAATATGAGTTAACTGATTAAAATTTTATGCAAATTCAATAAGTTAGCAAAGCGTAGCATTCACTGAAGAAGGCCGCATTTCTGCGGCGCGGGCGCGCGTTACTTCACAAAGATATCAATATCGCCCCTCGCGTCTTCGGCTATGCCGCGAATGACCGGGTTTTCGTGCGCCGTACAAGCGTCCAGCACCGGCAGCACTTTCTCGAGGTCCAGCTTGCGTTCAAGCCGCGCCAGGTGCCCAAGGCACATGATGGCAACACGGGCGACATTCTCACGCGGGTCGTGCACGAAGCGCAGGCACTGATCCTGCACCCAGCGCCACTCTGTGTCTCCCTCCACGGCACCAAGCAGGCCGTAGACGATCTTTTCCTCATCGCCGGAGAGGAGCATCTCCCCGGCGGCGGTTTTGTCCAAGGGCTCGATCGCCTCGTACTGCACTGCGCCGCCCCTAGCGGGTGGTGACAGGCAGCGGCGGAGACCACGCCGGGTCGCTGGCATCAAACGGGGTTGGCACCTGCCGTTCGTTATAGCCCGTGAGGTCAACCGACCACAGGCTTGGCTTGCCGCCACTACCGTTGGAATTATATGGCGGCGTACGGAAGAACATCAGCACCCGGCCGTTTGGCGACCATGTTGGCCCTTCATCCTGATACGCGTCCGTGAGCAGGCGTTCGCCAGAGCCATCAGGGCGCATCACGCCAATACGGAACTTGCCGTCGCCGATTTTGGTGAAGGCGATGAGATCACCGCGCGGCGACCATACAGGCGTTGCGTAGCGGCCCTTGCCGAAGCTGATGCGGTGCACGTTGGAACCGTCGGAATCCATCACATAGAGTTGTTGGCTACCGCCCCGGTCAGAGTTGAAAACAATCTTGCGGCCATCGGGGGAATAGCTTGGTGACGTGTCAATGCCCGGATCATCCGTGAGCCGCACCTCGCGCCGTGTGCGCAGGTCCATGACGTAAACGTCCGAATTGCCGTCTTCCGCAAGGCTCATAACCACATTGTCGCCGTCTGGTGAGAAACGCGGTGAGAAGGTCATGTTGGGGAAGTCACCCAGCACCTCGAACTTGTTCGACAGGATGTTAAACAGATACACACGCGGGCGGTCGTTGAAATAGCTGAGGAAAGTGATTTCCTGCCGGTTTGGCGAGAAACGTGGTGTCAGCACCAGATAACTGCCATCGGTGAGGAACTGCTGGTTTGCGCCGTCCTGATCCATGATCGCGAGGCGTTTTTTGCGGTTCAGCGGCTCGCCCTGTTCCGCAATATATACGATGCGGGTGTCGAAATAGCCTTCTTCACCCGTCAGGCGGCTATAGATCCGGTCAGAGATCACATGCGCGGTGCGGCGCCAGTTGGAAACCGGTGTGGTATATCCCACGCCTTCCATCTGTGCCTCCGCCACCACATCCCAGAGGCGGAATTCAACCCGCAGGTTGCCATTTGGCAGCATTTCAAGCCGACCGGTCACCAGCGCCTGCACGCCAAGAGGGCGCCAAGCCGCAAAACGCGGGCGTGTGGGCGCGGCGGTGATTTTTTCGATGAAGGCATTCTGGTCGATTGAGCGGAAAAGCCCGGTGGAAACAAGGTTCGACGTGATTACCTGACTGATACTGGCACCAATGTCCGACAGCTTGCCCGTTGGCGTTTCAATGTCTTCAACAGGGGCGAATTCCGGCACGGCTATCGGCACCGGATTCACCGTACCCTGATTGATGTCTACGGTCAGTTGCGCCTGCACAGCACCCGAAAGCCCTGCAACAAACAATATAACCACTGCACATATGCGTCCAATCAACATGCCTATCCCTCGTTTATCCACCCATGAATGATTTCGGGTTGAAATTGAAAATTATCTCGTTTTCGCCCGTCTCGCGAATATAGTCGCTGGCTTCCGAGTATGGTGCGCAAAGCTGCACCGCGCGGCGGGCGCTTTCGGCAAACACACGGTAAAACGCACGGTCCGGGTCGTTCAGGTTGCCTGCATTCACATATTGCGGCTGGCCGATGATACTGCCGTCACTTGCGAGGCGCACACTAACATTCACCTGCATATTCTGCACCCCCTTGGCCCCGGCCGGGATGTTCCAGCAACGATACACCTTCTGTTGTAATGCCTGCATCAGGGTCGCTGTGGCGATTTTGCCCCGAAGCCCGGCGAACATATCCGTTTTTGGTTTCTCGGCCTTTGGCTCAGGTTTCTTTTCTTCCTGTTTTTTGTCATCAACCTTGGCCTTTTCCTGTTCCTCTTTCGCGGCCTTGTCGATCAGCGCGGCAATTCGGCTGGACTTCAGGCGCGAGGGCGCGTCAGGCTTGGACTGCGGCATGACTTGCGAGCGCAGTTCCATACGTTCGGTCACCTCAGGCTTGGGCTGCGGTTTGGGCTCGGGCTTTGGTGGCTCGGGCTTGCGTTTTGGTTTAGCTTCCGGCAGCGGCACCACCTCGGCTGGCGCAGTTGGCGCGGGTTCATCCTGCGCGTAATTCGGCTTCTGCTCCTCCACCGTTTTTTCCTGCTCAACCTCTTCAGGTTCAGGCTCGGGCGCCACAACCTTGTTCTGCTGCGCGATCTCAACAAAGTCGATAGAGATCGGCGGCGGCGGTGCCTTGCGTTCCTTGGCAAGGTGCGGCAGGCTGATAAGCGCCGCCAGCGCCACCCCGATATGCAGGGTGGCGGACATTACCCAGCCAAGCTTTCCACTGTTAAAACGCATGCCTTATATCACTCGTCAATTCTGGCGTCAGTTCTGGTCCGCGATCAAGGCAACCTTGGTATAGCCTGCCCGATTGATCGCGCCGATCACCGCCATCACCCGTCCATAATCAAGCCTGGTGTCGCCCCTGATATAAATGCGGGTATCACGGCTGGCGCCTGCAATCGCCTCAAGGCGTGGAACGAGTTCCTCCATCTTCACCTCAGTGTCGACAAGAAATATGGCGCCTTCATGGTTGATGGATATCTCAAGCGGTTTGCTGTCCTGCGGCAGCGGCTTGGCCGCCGCCTTGGGCAGGTCAACCGGCACACCCGCCGTCAGCAGGGGCGCGGTGACCATAAAGACGATCAGGAGCACCAGCATCACGTCCACAAAGGGCGTCACGTTAATCTCCGCCAGCGGTTGGTAACGCCCCCGCCGTCTGCGCGCGCCGTCCGGACGGCCGCCTGATGTTACCGTCGCGCCCATCAGTGGGCCCTCTCGTCAAGCTGCCGTGACAGGATGGCCGCGAACTCATCCGAGAAACCTTCAACCCTGCCTGCGTAGCGGCCAAGGTCGGTCGACAGTTTGTTGTAGCCAATGACAGCGGGGATCGCGGCCACGAGCCCCAGTGCGGTTGCCAGAAGCGCCTCGGCAATACCGGGCGCCACGGTCGCAAGCGAGGTGTCACTTGCCGTCGCGATGGAGGTGAAGCTGTTCATAATGCCCCAGACGGTACCGAACAGGCCGACAAAGGGTGCTGCGGAGCCGATGGTGGCAAGATAGCCCACCTGGCCTTCAAGCCGGTCCATCTCCCGCGTGGTGGTTACGTGCATGGCTTTATAAACCCGGTCCTGCACCGTTACTTTATCAAGGCCCGAGGTGCTGGCACCAAGACTGCGCTGCCACTCCCGCATCGCGGCGACAAACACCGCTGCCAGCGGATGGCTGGGGGAGCCCTTCAGCGCTGTATAAAGCTCATCCAGCGACTGGCCTGACCAGAAGCGATCCTCAAAATCGTTGGCCTTGCCGCGCGCTTCCTTGAGCCGCGTCCACGTATTGAAGATGATCGACCAGCTCCAGAGGCTCGCGGTCAACAGCATGATCATGACAAACTGCACAATAAAATCGGCCTGCATGAACATGCCAAGAATGGAAAAGTCAGGTGCGTTGCCACCAAGCTGTACCGCTTCCACCCCTTGCACGATTTGATCTTGCATCAATGTCTCCCTGCCTCTCTTGCTTCCTGTTCCTCAGAACTTACGTATTTTTGCCCGCATTTGCGGCATCATCCATCCAGTTCTGCCAACAAATTCTGGCAGAATTGGGCCAGCGTCTCGGTTTACCGTCGAGCCCGATAATGGCGACAACAAGATCAGCCTCAGCGACCATCTCGCCGTTGCGTGTGATCCACTGTTTCACTTCAATTGCGGCCGCCCGCACTCGCTTGACCATGGAATGGCCGATCAGCACATCACCCACCTTGGCCTGCCGCTGGTATTTTATATTGATGCTGGAAACCACATAGGTAAGTGGCCCGCCTTCTACCTCAGGCAGGTCAAAAAGCACGTTTACATCCGCCTCAGTGTCCCGAATACTTTCGGTGCGCACGCGCTCAAAAAAACTGACATAGCGGCCATGATAGACCATGCCACCCACGTCGGTGTCCTCATAATAGACCCGGATCGGGAAGTGAAAGATGCCGTCTTTCCAGTCGCCCTCGGCGATTGTACCGGTCATTTTGAGCCTCCGAGCATATCCAGTTGTCCGCCGCCATGGCCTGTGGGTGGCGGTGTAAGCCCCAGATGCTTCCAACCGTCAGGCGACAGCATGCGGCCACGCGGCGTGCGCTGAACCAGCCCAACCTGCATCAGATAGGGTTCGATAATATCTTCAATTGCGTCACGCGGTTCCGACAGCGCGGCAGCCAGTGTTTCAACCCCCACCGGACCACCAGTGTAGGTGACGCCGATACAGTGCAGGTACCGACGGTCCATGGTATCAAGGCCGAGGTTATCGACCTGCAAACGCGTGAGCGCGGCATCTGCCGCCACAGCGTCCACCACATCGCGCTCTGCCATCAGGGCGAAGTCGCGCACGCGGCGCAAGAGGCGCCCGGCGATGCGCGGTGTACCACGCGACCGCGCCGCCACTTCGCGGGCACCATCTTCACTCATGTTCAGACTCAAGAGCCGTGCCCCCCGGCGCACCACCTCCGTGAGCTCATCGGTTGTATAAAACTCCAATCTCGTTGGGATACCGAAACGATCCCGCAACGGCTTGGTGATCAGCCCCGAACGAGTGGTCGCACCCACAAGGGTGAAAGGCGGCAGGTCAATGCGCACAGAGCGCGCCGCCGGGCCTTCACCGATGATCAGGTCAAGCTGGAAATCTTCCATCGCGGGGTAAAGCACTTCTTCAACCGCCGGGTTGAGGCGGTGGATCTCATCGATAAACAGGACGTCGCGTTCCTGCAAGTTGGTCAGAAGTGCTGCGAGGTCACCGGCCTTGGAGATCACCGGACCGCTTGTCGCGCGGAAATTTACCCCCAGTTCCCGCGCCACGATCTGCGCCAAAGTGGTTTTACCAAGGCCAGGGGGGCCAAAAAACAGCACATGGTCCATCGCTTCAGAGCGCTGCCGTGCCGCGCCGATGAAGATTTCAAGGTTTTCACGCGCCTGTTCCTGGCCGATAAATTCCTTCAGCGTTTGCGGTCTGAGGCCCACATCAAGCGTATCGCTTGTGCCTTCCGCCCCGCTTACCAGCCTGTCTTCAGCGTCACTCATAAGCTACTCAATTCCTTCAGCGCAGCAGGCACCAGCGCGCCAACATCTGCGCCTTCGCCCAGGTTGCTGGCAGCCTTCGCCACCGCACCGTGCGCCTCAACCGGCTTATAGCCAAGGTTTACAAGCGCCGAGATTGCATCCTCTATCGCGCCACTGCTGGCTGGTGTCGGTGCACCACCGCCAGCGGACATCTGCACGCCTTTGGGCTGGAACACAAGGCCGGTGACCTTGTCCTTGAGCTCATTGACGATGCGTGTGGCGACCTTGGGTCCAACGCCCTTGGCACGGGCCACCGCCGTTTTATCCTGCGCCGCAATCGCGTTCTGCAAATCAGTTGGTGACAACACAGACAGGATAGCCAGCGCCACCTTAGCCCCCACACCCTGTACGGAGGTCAGCAGCCGAAACATGTTTCGTTCAGCCACGTCCGCAAAGCCAAAAAGCGTGATGGCGTCTTCGCGCACCACGGTTTCCACGTGCATCTGCACGGCTTCACCCCGCGACGGCAGACCGGAAAGCGTGCGCGAGGAACTGTGGACAAGGTAGCCGACACCGCCAACATCAACGATCAGCCAGTCGTCTCCCGCGCTATCCAAAATGCCTGTCAGCTTGGCAATCAACGGTATGCTCCCCCAAGGTTTTTCATTGTTGCCACATGATGCGCATGGCAGATGGCAACTGCAAGTGCATCTGCGGCGTCCGGACCATTTATTTTAACCCCCGGCAACAGCACACGCACCATGGCGTCCACCTGTTCCTTACCGGCATGGCCGACACCGACGACGGATTTTTTCACATGGTTGGGCGTATATTCTGCAACGCTCAACCCCGCGCGAGCCGGAATAAGGAGCGCGATCCCCCGCGCCTGCCCAAGCTTGAGCGTGGAAGTGGGGTTTTTATTGACGAAGGTTTCTTCCACCGCGCAAGATCCAGGCTGCCACTCTGCAATCACGGTTTCCAGCCCTTCGGCCAGCTCCACAAGGCGCTCGGCCAGGCTCATCTTGCTGTTGGATGTCACGGTGCCATTGGCGATGTGGCGCAAGTTTGTGCCTACACTTTCGACAATGCCCCAACCGGTTTTCTGCAAACCTGGATCAAGCCCCAACAGCCGCATGATGCGCCGTCCCCTCTCGATAAAAACACTCGATAAAAATAAAGGCCCGCCCGAGGATCAAACCGGGCAGGCCTTTGTTGTGGCTTATGGCTTATTCAGCGTCAAGCTCGGCCAACACATCGTCGGGGATATCATAGTTCCCGAAGACGGTCTGAACGTCGTCGTTGTCCTCAAGCGCTTCGGTCAGGCGCATCACCTTTTCGGCGCCGTCCTTGTCCAGCACAATCGGCTCCTTCGGCTTCCAGATAAGCTTGGCGCTTTCCGGTTCCTTGCCCAGCGCTTCTGTCAGCGCGGACACGACAGCGTGCAATTCAGCCGCGTCGGTGTAAATGGCGTGGCCGTCCTCGTCTGACTCCACTTCATCCGCGCCCGCTTCAAGGGCAGCTTCGAACATCTCGTCCGCGCCCGCCGCATCTGCCGGGAAGATGATTTCGCCGACACGGTCGAACATGAAGCCAACAGAGCCGCTTTCGCCCATGTTGCCGCCAGCCTTGCCAAAGATACTGCGAACGTCAGAAGCCGTGCGGTTGCGGTTATCGGTCAACGCTTCAACGATGATACCAACGCCGCCCGAGGCATAACCCTCATAGCGCATTTCATCATAGTTTTCAGCGTCACCGCCCGATGCTTTGGCAATCGCACGCTCGATATTGTCTTTCGGCATGGACTGGGCCCGCGCCGTAGATACAGCGAGGCGAAGCCTTGGGTTACTGTCAATGTCCTCACCACCCATTTTGGCCGCAACCGTGATCTCACGGCTGAGCTTGGAGAAGATTTTGGATCGTTTTTTATCCTGCGCACCTTTGCGGTGCATGATATTCTTGAACTTGGAATGGCCTGCCATGGTTACCCTCTGCAGCTTATCCTTAAAATTGTTGTTTTCGTCTTGAATGCCGCACAAAGGCGCGAAGGCCCCGGCGTCAGTTGGCCCTCTTATTAACAGATTTAAAGCGCTTGAACAGGGGGAAGTTGGCATTTTACCGCTACAAAGAACGGCTTTCTTGTGCCAAGCTGCGCGCGATTGGTAAACGAATGGCAGGAGAATGGCGTGCAACGATTGGAAGGTGGCTGTTATTGCGGCAACATCAGTGTTCGACTGGACACAGAGAAAGCACCAGACCTGCTGACACCGCGTGCGTGTGACTGCGACTTTTGCACCGGCCACGGTGCCTCCTGGGTATCAGACCCGGACGCACACCTTGAAATCGAAATCCAGAACGAGGCTGCGATCAACCTGTTTGAGCAAGGATCAAAGTCCGCGCGCTTCTGGCTGTGCCAGCGCTGTGGTGTGCTCACATGCGTGACCTGCGACGTAGACGGCGAACGCCGCGCTGCCGTTAATGTGCGGGCGCTCAGTGACCGTTCCAGCTTCCCGCCGCCCACCAGCGTGTCACCCAAGGCCCTGTCGGCGGACGAGAAAAAGGCACGCTGGTCCGACGTCTGGATCAAGGGCGTAACAGTCAAGGACTGCTGGGATGTCGGGCTTTAGTGACCTGAGGTTTGCTCACATACGGTAACCTTGCCTGCAACCGAAGTCACTTCACCTGTCACAGCCCGCCCCTCCACGAGGCCGCCAATGGTGATCCAGTCACCATGCCACTTCACGAGGCCCCGGTGGTCCATGCTGGCGATCGGCTTGTCCTCGTACGCCACCCAGTTATCCTTTGTGAAATCCCATGCGAACACATGTTTCTGCGGTTTTGACGGCTCGCCGTTGTAGCCAATGCCGTTATAGTTATAGGCGTTGGGCGTCCCGCCGACGAAGAGCACACGGTTACCTTCCGCATCGCCTTCACCACCCATGCGGTAATGGCCGCGACCCGGCAGTTGCGGCAACCGACGATAGGTGATGGTTGAGGGGTCATTTTCATCAATGATACCCATCCAGCCTTCATTGACGGTACCGAACTGGCGTTTGCCGTCTTCGCTCTCGCCCACGACAGCGACGCCGTCCGCGATCACGAAGCGATTGCCAACAATCCCACCGGCATGGCCAAATACGGGGCTGCCTGGGTAATCACTTGCGTTGAACCACCGGTCCTCGGTGGTGTCATACACCTGCACATCACGCACATTACCCTCATTGTGCCACCCCGAGACGATATAGATATAGCGTGCGTCATAGACAAAGCTGACCGCGTCATCGACCGGGTTTGGCATATCGGCGATACGGCTGTATTCCCCTGACGCCGGGTCAAAGACAAAATTCTCGGCTCTGGAAACCTCGCTGCCATCCTCCGCCACACTGTAGCCACCAAAGATGTAAGCCTTGCCACCTACGGCTTCCGCCGTTGCCGCCAGCCTGCCACCCTCCACCGGCAGGTCGGGCAGCCTGGTCCAACCCGTGTCGCCCGCCTTGAACATATAAGCCGCGCGGGATGTATCCCGCCACGTTTTGCCCGCCTTCAAACCGGCGAAGCTGAACAAGGCAGCCTTGCCATCTGACATTGACGCAGCGACCGCATTGTTGGCATGCGCCTCCGGCAGGCCAGGCACACAGGTATCAGCGTTTGCCGTGGTTGCCGCGAGTGCCAGCAAACCGATACTTCCCAATCGAGCTATTTTCATTTCAAACCCTTTCGACTTCTGCGGTGATGCGTGACAACGGACAGCATAGCTGCCAATATTGTTTTCAAATATAATAATTCAGTCATGGGGAGGCTATTTTATGGCGACAGGCACCGCCGACGAGGGTACGCCGAAGAAGAAGGGCTGGTTCCCGGATTCCCTCGTTCTTATTTTTTCGCTGATTATCGTTGCGCAGATACTGTCTTACGTCATTCCGTCAGGCACCTTCGAGCGTGCGCCCGCGCCGTTTGACAGCCACCGGGAAATGGTGTTGCCCGGCAGCTTCACCGCCGCCCCGGACGCGCCCGCGCTTGAACCGTGGCACTTCCTTTCCGCCATCCCGCGCGGCCTTGAAAGCGCGCAGGAAATCATCTTCCTTGTCTTTCTTGTTGGCGGTGTCATCGCGCTGTTGCGGGCATCCGGCGCGATTGATGCGATCCTGTTTCGCGCCGTGCGTACCTTTAGCTCAAGCCCTGGCATCCTGATTGGCGGCACCCTGTTGCTTTTTGGCCTTGGCGCCTTCACCATCGGTATGGGGGAGGAATATATGCCGCTCATCCCCATTCTGGTGACCATGTGCCTTGCCATGAAACTCGACAGCATTGTGGCGATGGGCATCCTGTGGGCCAGTTATGGCGTCGGCTGGGCAACGGCAGGCACCAACCCCTTCGGTGTGCTGATCGCCCAAGACATTGCTGGCCTGCCGCCAACATCCGGCCTGGGTTTCCGCATCGTCATTTTCCTGCTGTGCCTGCTGGTCGCCTTCCAGCACATCTACGCCTACGCCAAAAAGATCGCAGAAAACCCAAGCAAAAGCCTTGTTGCCCATGTTGACTATAGCGAAGGGTTCAGCATCCCCGAAGATGTGTCGTTCACATGGCAACGGAAACTCATCCTTGGTGTTTTCACCGCAGGCATTGTCTTCTTTGTCTATGGCGCGCAGAACTGGGGCTGGTATATCCTTGAACTGATTACCATCTTCCTCGCCATCGGTGTGCTGACAGCCGTCATCGCCCGCATGGACCCAAATGATGCCGCCAAGACATTCATTGCGGGTGCCGCTGAAATGACGGCAGCCGCGCTTTTGATAGGCTTCGCCCGCACCATCGAGGTAGTGCTGACAGACGGCATGATCATTGATACCATCATCAATGCCATCGCCTCCATGCTTGACGGAACAGGCCCAGACGTTTCCGCCCTTGGCATGCTTCTGGTGCAGACCATCACCAATTTTTTCATTCCGTCCGGCAGCGGACAGGCCTTTGTCACCATGCCCATCATGTCGCCGCTGGCGGACCTTACGGGTGTTTCCCAGCAAACAGCGGTTCTTGCCTACCAGTTCGGCGACGGTTTCACCAATATGGTGGTCCCCACCAGCGCGCTTGTTGTCGGCACACTTGCGCTGGGGAAGATCCCTTATGTGCAGTGGGTGAAATTTGTGACACCGCTTCTCATAAAGCTGTTCGCGCTCGCGGCCGCCATACTTGTGTTTACCGTGCATTTCGGTGAATACATCGGCTTTGCAAACTAGGCTAAGAAGGAGGCAGGCATTATGGAGGAAACAGGCCACAACCGCCTTAATGCAACCGATAAGCAACGGGCGCGACGGATTTACCGTCTCGCTCGCCTGCTCGACAACCAGTTTCGACTGCCTGTACTCGGGGTTCGCTTCGGGCTTGATAGCATTCTTGGCCTCATTCCCGGCGCGGGCGATACTGTCACCGCCATCATGGCCGCCTATATCATCCTTGAAGCGTGGCGTTTGGGGGTCAGCAAAACGACAATCGCCAAGATGCTTGGAAACCTGGTGCTCGACTGGGTTATCGGCTCCATACCGTTGATCGGCGACATATTCGACCTTGGCTTCAAGGCCAACCTTCGCAATATATGCCTGTTGGAAAAAGACCTTGGCACTGAACTCAAGGATCTATAGTTCTGTCTGAACGAAGCCCTATTGCCCCAGACTTTCCCTGAGTTCTTCAAGCTCCAGCCAGCGCATTTCCTTTTCGTCCACTGTGTCGCGCAAGGTCTCCAGTTCCTTGGAAAGCGACGCGAACCGGTTCGGGTTCTTCGCATACAGGTCAGGGTCTGACAGCTCTGCCTCCATATCGGAAATTTTCATCGACAGCGTTTCCACTTCTGCCGGAATCTGGTCCAGCTCCCGTTGGTCCTTGTAGGAAAGCTTGCTGGCCTTTTTCTTTGGTGCGTCGGCGATATTGCTGACATTGGATTTCGGTTTTTCGGTCCGTACCGGTTCCGCGTCCTTTTCAGCCAGTGCTTTCAGCGCCCTGTAGTCAGAATAGCCGCCTGGATATTCTGTCGCATTGCCGTCGCCTTCCATGACGATCGAACTGGTAACCACGCGGTCGAGGAAATCCCGGTCGTGGCTGACAAGCAGGATGGTACCCTTATAGTCAGCCAGCACTTCCTGCAACAGGTCAAGCGTGTCCATATCAAGGTCGTTTGTCGGCTCATCAAGGACCATAAGGTTGGACGGCTTGGCAAAATTGGCGGCGATCAGAAGGCGGTTACGCTCCCCGCCCGACAGCGCATGCACGGGGGTGTGCGCGACCGAGGGGTCAAACAGGAAGTCCTTGAGGTAGCTCATGACATGTTTACTTTCGCCGCCCACGAACACCCAGTCGCCGCGGCCACCTGTCAGCACATCGATCACCGTCATATCTTCCCTGAGCGCCGCGCGCTTCTGGTCAATCAGGATGCTTTCCAGGTTGGTGCCAAGCTTGATGCTGCCCGCGTCTGGTGCCAGTTCGCCGGTCAACACCTTGAGCAGGGTGGATTTGCCCACGCCGTTGGGGCCAATGATGCCGATACGGTCACCCCGGTTGATACGAATATCAAAACCTTCAAACAGAGGGCGACCGTCAAAGCTTTTGGCAATGCCCCTGGCTTCGATGACCCGGGTGCCGGAACGGTCAGCCCCAGCGAGCGAGATATTGACCTGCCCTGCGGCCTGCACGGTGTTGCGGCGCTCCTTGCGCATGTCATAGAGCCGCCGCAGACGGCCCTGATTCCTTGTCCGGCGGGCGCTGATACCCTCAACCGACCAGCGAGTTTCCTCCTTGATCACCTTGTCCAGTTTTTTAAGTGCGTCAGCTTCCTCGGCATAAACCTTGTCCTGCCATTCCTCAAATTTGGCGAAACCGTCATCAAGACGGCGTACACGACCCCGGTCAAGCCACAGGCAGGCGGTTGCCAGATTAGCCAGAAAGGCGCGGTCGTGGCTGATCAGCACCATGGCGCCACGCCAGCCCTTGAGGAAGGCTTCAAGCCACTGGATGGTGTTGATATCAAGGTGGTTGGTTGGCTCATCAAGCAGCAACAGTTCCGGCTCGCCGATCAAGGTGCGCGCAAGCGCGGCGCGGCGCATCTCCCCGCCTGACGCGGTGCCGGGCGAGGCGGTACCGTTAATATCAAGGTCTTCGATCAGCACATCGGCGCGGTAATCCTGGTCGCGCTCGTCTTCTGGCAACCCACCCAGAATGTAATCCTTCAGCGTATGGTAGCCCGAGGCATCTGGCTCCTGCGGCAGGTAGGCGATGCGGCTACCGGGCTGGACCCATCGTTCGCCGCCGTCGGGCTCGATAATACCCGCGATCACCTTCATCAGCGTGGATTTGCCAGTGCCATTGCGCCCGACAAGGCACAGCCTGTCAGTCGTGCCGATATGCATTTCAAGGGCATCCAATATGGGGTTGGCACCCCAATGCAGATTAATTTCCTTGAGGCTGAGAATTGGTGGCGCCATGATTGCCCTTCGTTCAGGTAACGGGCAAGCAATGATCTGCCGCCCTTGCGATACGCCCGCCTTATACCCAACTATGGGAAAGGCGTTCAAGCCCTGCCTTCACACAAGACGGGGAAATAAATCAAGCTTTGAGGGGGACCGGCATGCCAGACACCGATTTCAGCACCGAGATGCCGAGAAACAGCGATCTGCCGCAGAGTGAAACCCTTGAATTTGAGGCTCTTGACGCTCACCGCGCCACCATCCTGATGATCATTGGCCTCGCCATCTGGGCCGCAGTATCAATAGTCTGGACGGTTGTCAAAACGCTGCTGGGGATCGAAAGCCCCCTGTTTCCGGGTGAATTTCTGTATCTGCTGCCGCTTATCCCACTGCCCTTCATCATAGTCCTGACACGCCGGTCAGCGGCTCACTGTGGATACGCGGTGCGCGCGCAGGATGTGCACTACAGGCACGGCATCATCTGGCGGTCAGAGACCTCCCTACCCTTCAACCGGATACAGCATGTGGAAGTGGAGCGCGGGCCGCTCGAACGTATATATGGCCTTTCCACCCTCAAGTTTTTCGCTGCGGGCGGCGGCAGCGCAGACCTGACCATCCCGTCCCTCAAGGACGAGGACGCGACACGGCTCAGGGCCTTTATTCTTGAAAAGGCCGGGGCAGACCATAGCGATGACTGATACCAACGCCGAGCAAACGGTTCCGGACAGCCTTGTCAGCGAATGGCAGCGCCTGTCGCCGGTTTCCATTATCTATTTTGTGTTGAAATTCATCATGGGGTTTGCCAAACACGGGGTGCAAAACGCCGCGATTTTCGGTGGTATTTTCATTTTCTCCGGCGGCGATAATCGCCTGCCCATCATTATCGCCATTGTAGGCGCAGCCATGCTCTTGCTGCTCGTTGCCTCGGTCCTCAGTTACCTGAACTTCCGTTTTCGTATTAATAAAAATGCCTTCCTGATCCACAAAGGGGTAATCCAGAAGAAACGCCTGACACTTTCGTTCGACCGCATCCAGAATATAGCGCTTAAGGAACCGGTTTACTTCCGCCCCTTCGGGCTGGTAAACATGGCGCTTGAAAGCGCGGGCTCCGTGACGGAGGAAGTCAGCCTCGCCGGGATTGACCGACGCCTTGCTGAAAGCTTGCGCCGAAGTGTTCTGTCCGACCCGAAAGCCCCCATGCAGGCGGAAAGTACGGAACCCGCGCCCACCAATACGGAAAAGCACAGCGAAATACCGTTGCTGCATCACCCGGTCGCCGAGTTGGTGCGCTATGGGCTGAGCAACAATAATGTCTGGGTATTTGCGGGCCTGGCCGCCGGTGCGATCAGCCAGATCGACGAAGACGTTAGCGGCTATATCAAGGACTGGCTTTCAGTGCCCGAAGCGTTTATCTCATCGCACAGTACCGGGGCGGTTATCGGCTTGTTTGCCGGCATCGCCATTCTTATGCTGGCTATGTTGCTGCTTGGGTCCGTGATTGGCGCCATTGTCATTTATTACGACTATCGCCTGAGTTTTTCGGACGGCCGTTTTCACCGCCTGAAGGGATTGTTTGAACGCTCCGACACCAGCTTGCCCGCGAGTAAAATTCAGGCACTGAAGATCAATCAACCCTGGCCCGCGCGCCTCCTGTACCGCAGCCACATTACCCTGATGCAAATCGGCTTCTCCCCTGCGTTCGATCAGGGGGAAACACATGTTAAACAAGCCAAGTTTATTGTCCCCAGCATGAGGCATGATCAAATCTCCGCGCTGGTGGCAACCCTTTATCCAGACATGGCGTGGCAGACCGTAACCTTTGCGCCGATCGACAAACTTTATCTCAAGCGGCTGTTCTGGCTGGATTTCCTGACACCTGCCACGGTCATCGCCATCCTTCTGGCTGGCTTGGCGGCGACAGCGTGGTTTCTCCTGCTCACGCTTGTCCCGGTTATTATCTACCCGCTCCTGCGCATGAATTACGCGAAGCACGGCTACTGGACTGATGGCCAGCACATTGCCGTCAGGCAGGGTGTTTTTGGCCACAAAATTGTCATTTTCCCGATCTACAAGGCGCAAGGTGTGAAGATAAAGCGATCCCCCGGCCAGCGCCGGAAAGGCCTTGCTACCTTGGTGGTGAAATTGGCAGGCCATAAGGTGAGTGTACCGTATATCCCACACGAGGCCGCCATGCGCTGGCGTGACCGCATATTACACACCCTCGCGACCGACCGCACGCCTTGGATGTAACAAAAAAGCAACACATTTCAATAAGTTAAATAAATACATCAAAGACGATTGACTTCTTTTTCCGAAGCACTATGTATCCCCGGCGACCGGCGAAGACCGGCGTTTTAAAAACCAATCACGAGGATACAGAAAATGAAAAAGACCATTCTGACAGCGACGATTGCTGCTACCCTGCTTGTTGCCGGTGCAGCGAACGCACAAGACGAAAAACACTTTGACGGCTTTTACCTCGGCGGTGAATTTGGCCACACCATCAGCGACGGTGCGGATGACATTTACTACGGCGCCGTAGGCGGCTACCGCAAACAGCTCGACAACAATTTTGTTGTTGGCGTTGAAGGCACCTTCGGCACGGCCGACATCACCTATCTGGACCATATCTGGACAGTAAATGGCACCGTTGGTTATGCATTCGGCGCTGAGAAACGCGACCTTATTTTCGGTGGCGTCGGGTATGTTAAAGCCAAGGCGTCTGCGGCTGGTTATTCCGTAACCGGTGATGACATCAGCTTTATTGCAGGCTATGAGCGCGCCGTCGGCGACAATGTTTCGCTGCGCGTAAAAGCAAACGTCTATGGCGACGACACAGTTGTGCCAAGCGTTGGTGTTGCTTTCCGCTTCTAGGCGGTAAACTTCACAGGCTATAAAAAAGGCGGCCCTGTTCCCCGGGGCCGCCTTTCTTCTTTTTTTAAAGCTACGTATCAAGCTGTCATCTGGTGGCCAATCGGCAAACGACGGATGCGGTTGCCTGTGGCGGCAAAAATCGCGTTGGTAATCGCAGGTGCCACAGGCGGCACACCCGGTTCACCCACGCCGCCCGGCACACCGGTGGTTTCAAGGATCGCCACCTCAACATGGGGGCTTTCCTCAATCCGGCACACAGGGTACCCGTCGAAGTTACTTTGCTCGATCCGGCCGTCCTTGGCGGTAATCTCACCATGCAGCGCAATCGATGTGCCAAACACAACGGCTCCCTCCATCTGTGCTTTCACCCTGTCAGGGTTCACGGCCAAGCCACAGTCCGCCGCCACCCAGGCGCGCGGCACAGACAAACGACCGTCGTCGCCAACAACCACTTCCACCACATTAGCGACATAGGTCACAAAGCTGCGGTGAACCGAGATGCCGAGGCCATGGCCTTTTGGCATTTCCTTGCCGTAGCCGGACATCTCAACGGCTTTTTTAAGCACGGCCTTGAGGCGTGCGGTATCAACCGGGTGCCGGTCGAGCGTTTCACCATAGTTGGAATAGTCAGCACCGTCCTTGGCCGGATCGATCATGCGGTCAGAGCCAATCAGCTCAAGCC
This sequence comes from Kordiimonas aestuarii, assembly GCF_025574465.1. Taxonomy (GTDB): domain Bacteria; phylum Pseudomonadota; class Alphaproteobacteria; order Sphingomonadales; family Kordiimonadaceae; genus Kordiimonas; species Kordiimonas aestuarii. The sequence continues at coordinate 38,828 of NZ_JAOBPP010000019.1, read as the reverse complement.
ACATATCATCAGTTCGCTTGCCGCCTGCATGGGCAAGTTCGTCAACAAAAGACCCAAGCGCAAACGCGTGCTGGATATTGGTCACAGACCGCATCCAGCCAATGCGTACATGGCCGCGTGCCTTACCCGCATCCACCTGCAGGTTTGGCGTCTCAAACGGGATATCCAGCAGGCCGAGCCCCATCTCCATCGCTACAGGGCCTTCTGTGCGTGGATCAAATATCTCGAAGATTGATGGGAATGCCGTTTTGTGCTTCCATGCTGTAACCCTGCCGTCCACGTCCAGCGCGCCCTTCACCCTCTGGGCCGAGATCGTGTGATAATAACTGTGCTGCATATCGTCTTCACGCGTCCAGACCATTTTCACGGGCTTGCCCGCATGTTTGGCAAGGATGGCGGCTTCCGCGGCGAAGTCAGGCTTCGATTTGCGGCCAAAGGCACCGCCCAGCAGCGTGGCTTCCACATGAATCTGTACAGGCTTCAGCCCAACGTAGGGTGCCACGGTATCTTGTACCGACTGCGGATCCTGACAACATACCCACATCCTGAGCGTATCGCCCTGCCATTCTGCCGTCGCGGCAGGCGGCTCCATCGGCGCATGGTGCAGGTGTGGGACAAAATAATCCGCCTCAACGACCGTCACGGCGTTCGCCAGCGCGGTGTCTACGTCCCCCCGCTTGAGATGGTTGACATCTTCACCATCTATGGCCTGCCACAGGATCTTTTCATACTCCGCGGTGTCATAGCCTCCATTATCACCCGCCTCAAACTCGGGCGCTGCTGCTTCAAGGCCCTTTTTTGCGGCATAGGTATTGGTTGCAAGCACAGCCAAACCACCCAGCGGTTTGAACATGATCGGTTTTTCAAATACCGGTAGCTCAACCACGTCCACAACGCCCTTCACGGCCATCGCCGCTTCCTTGTTGTAGCCGGTAAGCTTGCCGCCTACGACAGGCGGGCGTTTCGCGACGGCATACAGCATGCCCTCACGGCGCACATCCTGACCAAACTGGCTGGAGCCAGTCACAAAATCCTTCATATAGATATTGCGTACGGACTTGCCGATATAACGGCGGTCCGCCTTGGCCTTGTAGCTCACCTTCGTCGCGTCCGGCACCGGCAGTTCAGCAGCAGCCGCGACAAATTCGCTATAGTCCGCGGACTTGCCCGTCGCCTTGTTGTGGATGCGGTGTTCTTTCGCCATGACCTGATCAGCCGACACACCCCACTTTTCAGCGGCGGCCTGCTCCAGCATCATACGGGCAGCAGCACCCGCATGGCGGAAGGTGTCATAAAACTTGCGGATCGAAGTGGAACCGTCGGTGTTCTGGTCGCCAAACTTCTGGTCACCAAAGGCCGCAACAAAGTTAATGCGGCTCCAGTCTGCGTCGAGTTCGTCAGCAATGATCTGCGGCAGGCCTGTGCGGCTACCCTGCCCCATCTCAACCCGGTGGATATAGATATTCACCGTACCATCTTCGCTGATGGAAAGATAATTGCTCGCCTCCAGCTGACCGGAGGCTTTTTTGATTGCAGCCATCAGGCCTTTGGAGACCAGGGGAGCTGTCAGCACAAGGCCACCTATGATGCCAGCGCCCTTCAATACACCCCGGCGGGAAACATTTTCGACCATATGGGTCATAGCTTGCCTCCCTTGATTTTGCCGTCCGCAACGTCGCGAATGGATTTTTTAATGCGCTGGTATGTACCGCACCGACAGATGTTACCCGACATGGCCATGTCGATGTCTTCATCCGTGGGGTTTGGGTTATCGGCAAGCAAGGATGCGGCCTGCATGATCTGGCCCGACTGGCAGTAGCCGCATTGTGGCACGTTGTTCTCCGCCCACGCAATTTGCAGGGCATGCAGCATGTCACCGGTGCCAAGGCCCTCGATGGTGGTCACTTCCGTGCCTTCGACATCGTCCATCCATGTCTGGCAGGAGCGCACAGCCATGCCATCCACATGCACCGTGCAGGCACCGCACAGCCCCGCGCCACAACCAAATTTGGTGCCGGTCATGCCCGCAAGGTCACGCAGATACCAAAGCAGCGGCATTTCACCGTCGCCATCATAGCTGATGGCACGGCCATTAATCTTGAAGTCCATTGGTCTTCCCCTCACTTGTCCTGACAGTGTGTCAGGAAGTATAGCGCGAGGGAGCGCTGTGTCGAAACAACTTCTGTTTACCGGATGCTGCTATATGCTTGCCTGATCCTGCAAATTACTTCAGGGCTGGGGACGTGAAAAGACCCATTCAGTCGCCGTAGATGACTCTTCATCATAGCGGTACCCCTCAAGGTCAAAGGCTTTAAGCGCTTCCACATCATTGATCCGGTTATCGATGGCGTAGCGTGCCATCATGCCGCGCGCCTTTTTGGCAAGGAAGGAGATCACCCGCGCCTTGCCGTCCTTGATTTCCCTGAAACTTGGCGTGATGACTTTGGCCTTCAACGCCTTCAGCTTTACCGCCCGGAAATACTCATTCGAGGCCAGGTTCACAAGGACCGGATCCGCATCATCCGCGAAATCTTCGTTCAGCGCTTTTGAGATGCGGTCCCCCCAGAAGGTGTAAAGATCTTTACCGCGGCGGGTGACAAATTTGGTGCCCATCTCAAGCCGGTATGCCTGCATCAGGTCCAGCGGCTTCAGCATCCCATAGAGACCGGAGAGAATACGCACATGGGCGTTGGCAAACGCACGGTCTTCCTCGCTCATGCTTGGGGTGTCCATGCCAATATAGACATCCCCCTTGAAGGCATCGATAGCCGGGCGCGCATTCGCAGGCGTAAAAGGTGTTTCAAACGCCTTGAACCGCGCCACATTCAGCTCCGCCAGCACGTCAGAGATGCCCATCATGGCCTTGAGGTCAGCAGCCCTGAGCCGCTTCGCCTTCTTCGCCAGCATTTCCGCCTGGTCAAGCATGCGCGGCACATCCGTTCCCGGTGCCATGTTTTCACTTTCAAAATCAAGCTTCTTTGCAGGTGACAGAACGATCAGCATACAGGTTTCCTATACTCGGACTTTAATGGGCTACAGGCTTGCGGGCCGTGCTCAGCCCCCAGATAATAGTGGCGCCAGCAGCGATCACCAACATAACGAATGCGGACTGATTGACAAGCCGCCATCCAAAGGCCTGCAGAATGACACCAGCCGAGAGGGACGCCGCGGCAGTGGTGCCGAAGACGAGAAATTCGTTCAGGCCCTGCACGCGACCCTTCTCCGCGTCCGTGTGAACACGGGTCAGCAAGGTGGTGCCACCCACAAAACAAAAGTTCCAGCCAACCCCAAGCGCGATTAATGCCAGGGAGAAATGACCAATCTCGATACCACTTAGCGCTGTGATGAAGGCAACGGCGAAGCAGGCGTGCCCCATAAGCATAACCGGCAGCAGGCCAATACGCTGTATAAGCGAGCCGGTGAAAAGGCTGGGCAGAAACATGGCAATCACGTGCCCCTGGATGACATCAATACTTTGGCCTATCAGGCCACAGGCTTTCATGGCAAGCGGCGTGGCGGTCATGACAAAGCTCATCATCGCATAGCCGAGGGCACCGTTTAACACCGCTACAATGAAGGCAGGATTGCGGGCTATCTCACGTATTGGTCGGCCCACGTCCGGTTCAGCCTCCATCTCGCCTTCAGCGACAAACGGTTTTTCAAGCGGCCGCATAAGCGTAGTTGGCAGCAATATAAAGGCGACAACAACCCCGGCGAAGACAAATGCACCCATCATATTGACCGGCAGGAAGACTTCATTAAACCACCGCGTGAGGCTTGGCGCCAACAACGCACCCAGAAGCCCGCCAACCAGCACAAGCGAAATCGCCCGTGGGGCGCGTGAGGGTACCACGCTCTCAGCGGCGGCAAAGCGGTAATATTGGGCACTGGCCTGAAAGGGACCAATACTCACCGTGCCGATACATAGGGCAAGAAAACTGCCGGAATAAACACCGTAGGCCGCAATTGATGCGGCCAGAATGCCCACAAGCGCACCAAGCCTGAAGCCAAACCTGCGCGACCGCCACTGCATCAGCATCGACATCGGACCGGTGGAAACGGCGGTTGAGACAATGGACAGCGACATGGGCAGTGTCGCCAGCGCCTTGTTTGTGGCCAGAACTTCACCAGCGAGACCTGCAAATGTCACCATCGTCATGCTGCAGGACAGGAAACAAGCTTGCGCGATCATCAAAAAGATCACATTGCGGTTGCGCGCCCAGAAACCGGCAGCCTGCTGCGTATCATGTACCCGGACTGTGCTCACACCGACTTCCTTGATCTTGAACCGGCGTCAAGAAAGCACCCGTGAGCAATTTAATCAAGCCTGCAAACAACACAGTTATGTCAGGCCCGCCAACGCATGGCGGTTGCCTTCACCCCATGTAAAATAACCATCTAATTAATGGAAACCATTCCAGAATCAGGTTGCGGCAGGCCCCAATTCCGGGCAAAACAGCGCAAAAGATAATCCATCACAATGGACAAGAAAAACTTCATAAGGATGCCCCAATGACCGCCAGCCGTAAAAATTACCGCAAGAAAATGATTGGCAATCACCGCCTTAGCCCGGAGACCCAGATGATGGGCTATGGCTATGACCCCGCACTTTCCGAGGGCGCACTCAAGCCCCCCGTGTTCATGACATCCACGTTTGTTTTTGAAAGCGCGAAACACGGCAAGGAGTTTTTCGAACTGGCATATGGCAAGCGCCAAGCCGCGGAAGGCGAAGAGCCGGGACTGATATACTCCCGCATCAACAACCCTGACCTTGAAGTGCTTGAGGACCGCCTCGCGCTTTGGGAAGATGCGGAGAAGGGCCTGACGTTTTCAAGCGGTATGGCCGCGATTTCCACCTGCCTGTGGTCGTACCTTCGTCCCGGTGATGTAATCGTTTATTCTGCGCCCATTTATGGTGGTACGGAATTCCTCATCCGCAATATCCTCCCAGAATTCGGCATCAAGTCGGTTGAGTTTGCAGCGGGCGGCGACAAACCAACCTTGGCACCTGCCATCGAGGAAGCCAAAAAGCTGGGCCGTGTCGCGGTTATTTATACCGAGACGCCGGCAAACCCGACCAATGGACTGATTGACCTGCACTGCTGCCGCGACCTCGCCGACAAGCTTGGGGAAGAGACCGGCCACCGCCCCGTCATCATGACCGACAATACATTCCTGGGCCCCGTATGGCAAAAGCCGCTTGAGCACGGGGCAGACATTGTCATCTACTCGCTGACCAAATATGTCGCAGGGCATTCGGACGTTGTGGCCGGGGCCGCCGTAGGCAACATGACCGCGATGGCCCCTGTGATGGGCTTCCGCACCATCCTTGGCACCATGTGCGACCCGCACACCGGCTGGTTGATCATGCGCTCGCTGGAGACACTTAAGCTGCGCATGACCGCCGCGGCCGACAACGCCAGGAAAATAGCGGAATTTCTGCGGGACCACCCGAAGGTTGCCAAAGTGCATTACCTTGGCTTTCTGCGCAAAGACGAACCAGCCTACCGTATCTTCAAGGAACAGTGTGCGGGTGCGGCGGGTTCCACCTTTGCATTTGATATTGATGGTGACGAGGACGCCGCTTTCCGGGTGCTCGACGCGCTGCAGATCATCAAACTGGCAGTCAGCCTTGGGGGTACAGAAAGCTTGATGGAACACCCGTTTGCCATGACCCACGCGGATGTGCCGGACGACGTGAAGCGCCGCCTTGGCATCAGCGAGAGCATGCTGCGTATCTCTGTGGGTGTTGAAAATGTCGACGATCTGATCGCAGACCTCTCACACGCGCTGGATGCAGCCTGAAGATCGGGCCGCCGCTATTATAGTGTTGAACTAGGTTGCGGCCAGTTCTACTGTCTTTACAGAAGGGGCCGCTGGCCTCTTCTTTTGTGCATACCACATCGCGATAAGGGCACTGTGTTGGGATTGTTCAATAAAAACTGCGCGCTTGAAACACTTGAGCTTGAAAACGCACGTGTTTATCCGCTTTACAAAGCGTCTTCGCCCGTGTCCGTGAAGGGAGCGCTTTATCACCCGGACACACCGCGAAAGTTTGAGCAACTGCGCGAAATGCGTCTGCCCCTGCCCGGCAAACCATTAAGTGTGGCCACCGACAAGGCTTTCCTGCAAAAGCAGCCAATACCGCGCAAAAAGCTTGATGGACATCATCTCTACGCTGGCCCCTTCTTCCGCCACTATGGGCATTTCATGGCGGAATCCGTGCACAGGCTTTGGGCTTACCTTGACGCGCCGGATCAATACGAAGGTGTGCTGGTTTGTCCGCAGCCGCTGAAAGGCACCCAGCGTGCAAAAAAGGCCGATGAACTGCCTGCCTATTTTACAGCGATAATGCAATATTTTGGTGTGCCCGCAGACAAGGTTCGGCTTGTCAACAAGCCGCTTTTGGTCGAGCGCTTGACGGTGCCGACACAGGCAAGCACCTTTGGCGATACACCGCCCACCGGCGCCACAGTATCTTGATTACCTTGATGGCCGGGCGGACGCACTGCTTGGTGACCTGTCGGGGCTACCGGCCAAAATCTATGTCAGCCGCTCTGACTATGTGCACAAGGGCTCCTATGCGGGAGAGCGGTATTTTGAGCCATTGCTGGAGGCGGAAGGCTATCATATCCTCAAGCCAGAGAAACTCCCGCTTCTCGAGCAGTTGAGGCACTACAAAGCTGCGGATATCATACTTTTTTCCGAAGGCAGCGCGGTTCACACAGCCGAACTCCTTGGTTCCATGAAAGCCGATGTTGCCCTCATCCAGCGGCGCCAGGCGGCACTTGATGTCATGATGTCAGTTCTTTCGCCCCGCACGCGGGCCGCAAAATCGTTTGATGCCTGCCATGTACTCCCCACAATTGTCGCGGCTCCAGTTGGCGGCCCAGGGACAGGCAGCGCCCTTGCTCTCATCGATGCGCCAGCACTTGTGCAATTTCTGCGCAGTGAAGGCTTTGCGAAGCTGGAGGGTTTTGATATGGCCGAATTTTACAAACAGGAAGCCACAGATGTAGCACGGCACCTATTGAATGCCCCCATTCGCAACGCATTGGATCACGGAACGCTGGGGCAACAGTTTGCCGAATTCAAATATGCGATCAAGAAACACCACAACCCGTGGCTCAAGGAATTGATCTAGCCTTGACCATATAGTCATCGCGGTAGGTTTCGCAGTCGCCGTCATGCGGCACATCAATACCATGGATGACGCGCCAACCTTCAGTGGTGTCAGCAAAACTGAACTGGTTCACACCGCACCCCACAAGCTTGCCGTGCAGATATATGACAAAGGGTGCAGACACCGTGGCGAGGCCAGGTGCACCGTAAAAGGTTTTCACCGCAAAAACCTGCTCGTCAGCATCACCTTCGCCCAGCGTGTCAATCCAGCCTGCCCATTCCCTGAAGCTGCCCTTTTTGACGCTGCCATCGTTCATCAGGCGTTCTAGCGGCGCATCCTCATGCACAAACTGTAAAATGGCGACGCCATCCCCTGCGCGCATGGCGTCAAACAACTGATGAACCACAGCTTCCGGAGTCATGTCGCTCGCAGAGACAGGGAGGGCGGTAAGACCAAGTGCCAGAGAGATCGCTTTGGTGACCATCGATCTATGCTGCCTTCAGTACCCGCTCGGCCGGCAGGATAAGTGTGAAGGTCGTCCCCTTGTCCACTTCGCTTTCCAGCGTGATGTCTCCACCGTGCATATCGACAAAAGCTTTCACGAGTGACAAGCCAAGGCCCGTGCCTTCGTGGCTGCGGCTGAGGGCGGATGCAGACCGCATGAACGGCGAGAAGACAAGGTCCTGCTCTTCCCTCGGGATACCAATCCCCTTGTCTGCAACCTTGATAGTCATCCGCCCGTCTTCATCCATCATCGCGCTCAGGCTAACATTGCCGCGGCCATCCGGCGTAAATTTCACAGCGTTGGACAGTAGGTTGAGCACACTTTGCTTGATACGCAACCGGTCACCATTTACACGCGGCAGGTCTTCCGGCACGTCCACATCAACCCGCAGGCCTTTTTGGGTCGCCTGACCGGAGATAAGCGCGTGGCTTTCGTGGAAGAGTTTGACCATATCGACCTCTTCCTCTTCCATCTTGAACTGACCAGCCTCGATTTTGGCCAAATCAAGCACCTCACCCAGCACATCAGAGAGATGTTCGCTGGAAGAGCGAATATCCTGCAGATATTCACGGTATTTCTTGTGTCCGATCGGGCCGAACATCTGGTCCGCCATGATGCTTGAGAACCCGATAATGGCGTTGAGCGGTGTTCTGAGCTCATGGCTGACGTTCGCGAGGAACACACTTTTCGCCCGGTTCGCCGCCTCGGCCTGTTCCTTGGTCACAATCAGTTCCATCGAGGTCTTTTTCGTGCGTTCAACCTCCTGCTCCAGTTCCCACGAGCGTTTGCGCAAGGCTTCCTCGGATGACGAAAGCGCCTTGTTGGTGGAGCGCAGGTTATCCAGCAGCACCTGCACCGCATCAAATGACAGGTTGATCTGGCCAACAAGCAGGCCAAGTTCATCCTTCTTGTGGCGGCGATGCACGCTGATGCGCTGCTCGCCCGGATGCTCGGGGTTGATGCTGGAGATTTTCTCCACGATCAGCGCCAGCGGTTTGGTGAGCCCCTGGTGGAAAGCAAAATAAAGCAACATCACCAGAAGCAGGTTGCGGACAAACCCGCTAAGAAATGTGGTTACCGCCCTAGAGAAAAAGGGTTGGAGGCCCACCGCGCGGTCGATCACCACACGCAGACTGCCGGGACGCTCCGCCATTGTATCCGGAAGCGCCAGCGGAAAGTTGTAAGTGGCTGTATCGTTGATGAAATACCGCGCATAGTTGACACTCGCCGTGCCGAAACTGCTGGTATCACGCTGGTTGCCCGCGAGCACCGAGCCATGGTCATCCAGAATAGCGGCTTCGGCGACATATTCATATTCCATGAGGCCGGAGACCACCTCCTGTGCGAGGTCGGAATCGAGAATAAGAACTGCACGGGTCGCCGCCTTCTCTGCCACCTGAAGGCTTTTATTGACCTTCTGGGCGAGGATGCCACCTTCTTCGAGATAATCGAGATAAACCTGACCGGCAGAAAGTACAAGACCAACGGCAAATGCGATGATCACCGCCGTACGGGCGAGTTTAAATGAGATCCTGTCAGACCAATGAAGCTGCAAAGACTATCCCCTCACGTCACCCTGCTACCCTATTGAGCCTTGGAAGACTAAAAACTTTATTAATATTAGGCATAATTATTCTGCCTACACCCCTATTACCATTCCCCGGTATTTTTCATACTGGCCCAAGGTTCCTTCGCAGGCAAGGCGTCACCGCGCTGCAGCAGCTCAATTGAAATATTATCAGGGCTTCGTACGAAGGCCATTCGGCCATCACGTGGCGGCCTGTTTATGACAACCCCTGAATCCATAAGCCTTTGACATGTATCATAAATATCCTCAACGGCATAGGCCAAATGCCCGAAGTTGCGGCCACCGCCATAGTCCTCGCTGTCCCAGTTATAGGTCAATTCGACCTGAGCATCCTCGTCACCCGGTGCCGCGAGGAAAACCAATGTGAAGCGACCAGCAGGGACATCCTTGCGGCCAACTTCCCGCAAGCCTAATTTAGTGCAGTAAAAATCCAGCGAGTCTTCAAGGTCCTTAACCCGCACCATCGTGTGCAAATATTTCATATCTCACTCCATATGTTCGCCGGGGTGCCGTTGCTCTGCCGCCTAGCGCGCAAAGACGCTTGCCATCAGGCGCTCTAGATAGGTTTTATCCACGTCGTCGAAGGCTGCAAAATCAGTTGAATCAACGTCGAAAACCGCGACCAGCTCTCCGTCCTCATCAACGACGGGCACCACAATCTCCGAGTTGCTGCGGCTATCGCACGCAATATGGTTAGCAATCGCATGCACGTCTTCAACAACCTGAGTCTGGCGTGTGGCGGCCGCCATACCGCACACCCCTTTTCCAAACGCGATGCGAAGACAGCCGAGCGTACCCTGATAAGGGCCGACAACCAGTTCGTCCTGTTTCGCGTCGTCCACAATGTAAAAGCCGGTCCAGAAATAGCGCTCGGGAAAGGCCTCCGACAACAGGCATGAGATGGTTGCCATCTGCGCGATGCAATCGTTTTCTCCCTCAAGGACAGCTTCAATTTGCGCCACAACCGTTTCGTAAATTTCGCTTTTGCTCATCACATACCCTTATCGCCTGATATTCATCTCGCTGTTACGCTATGGCCATAGCCGCAACCGGCATGGCATGTCCAGCAAAGCTGGTGCCGATGCCTCATTTGTGTACTATATTCACTATTAAATAGGAGCTGAAGGCCGAAAGGCGAAAAAGAACATAGGGAGGGACACTATGTTGAAAAAGCTGCTTGTTGGTCTGGTCGGGCTTGTTTTGCTGGTCGTGGTCGGGGCGTGGGTCTGGTGGCCGGAGAACCTGGTCGTCAAGGGGCCGGTGCTGGATTCCCTCACCGGGCGACAAGTTGAAGCGCCAGCAGAAAAGTCCCTCTCCGGCCGGTTTGAGCTGCCTGTTGGTTTTCGCATGGGCGTTTTTGCGAAAGATGTCCCGCACGCCCGTATGATGCGTGTGACGGCAACCGGCGACCTTCTGGTCACCAGCATGCGGGACGGCAATGTCATCCTTTTACATCGGGATCAGAACGGTGACGGCAAAGCAGATGGTCGCACCATGCTTTTTCATGGATTGAATGTGCCCCACGGCCTTGCTCTGCATGAGGGCTATGTTTATGTCGCGGAAACCAGCCGCATTCTCAGGGCACGCTTTAACCCGGAAACCCGCATTACCGGGGCGCTTGAGCTTGTGTTTGATGGCCTCCCGTCGGGCGGCAATCACCGTACGCGCACTATCGGCTTTGGCCCCGATAACATGCTCTATGTCACCGTAGGGTCTAGCTGTAACGTCTGCATTGAAGAGCATCCCTACCGCGCGGCCATGCTGCGCATGAATGCTGATGGCTCGGACGCCGCAATTTATGCCACTGGCCTGAGAAATACGGTCGGCTTTGACTGGCGGCCCGGCACAGGCGCGCTATATGGCACAGATAATGGCCGCGACCTACTGGGCGACGATACACCAAACTGTGAGCTCAACTTGATCGAGAACGGCGCAGATTACGGCTGGCCATACGCCTACGACAATCAGGTACCCGACCCGGAGTTTGGCGCGGACAACAAAGACAAGATATCACGCTCAGAACCCATGGCACACGGCTTCGGTGCCCACCGCGCACCGCTCGGCATTCGCTTCCTTGACCCCAAACTGGCGCCGGACGGGTACGACGATGCCGCCCTTGTCGCACTGCATGGCTCCTGGAACCGCAGCACACTCGCGGGCTATAAAGTCGTTTCACTGCATTTTGACGGTACCGACATCGCCCAAAAGGATTTCCTGACCGGGTTTGAAAGGGATGAGGATGTCGTTGGACGACCCGTCGACATAGCCCAAGGGCCTGATGGCGCAATCTATGTGTCAGACGATTATGCTGGAGTCATATACCGAATCGGCTTTGATGACATTGCTGTCGCCAAAGAGGTCAATCCAGGCGATGAGCGTTCATCGCCCTTGGCAGGGCTTCGCCGGGAAGATATTACACTGTCCTCCAATGCTGGTGCACAATTGTTCGAAAAAAACGACTGCGCGTCATGTCACACCCCTGGGCGCGCACCGGAAAATATACAAGTTAAAGTTTTAAAAAACCTTGGTGCGCGATACACGGTGGAAAGCTTGGCGGCACTGCTTCAAACCCCTCCAAGCCCAATGCCCAGTTTTGACTTCACGCCAGAACAGCGAATAAATCTGGCTGTTTTCTTGATGTCTGAAGACTTTTCCCAACCTATGGGCACGCCACTTCCCTAAAAATTGAGCTATGCCGAAACTATTTGTTCAGGAGCGCTTGCTACATACTCCATACCACAATTTTTAATATACTAGGTGTGTGAGATGGACCTGCAAAAACTGATATCCCTCATCGGTGATCATGAAAACTGGCTTGCAGATCAGGCGCGCGGCAAACGCGCCGACCTTACGCTGTCCGACCTCAGCGGTTTCAGCTTTGGAAACTCAACTCTGAGACAGGCAAAACTTGTCGGCACCAAACTTGAAGGCTGCGACATCACCAACAGTGACATGCGTGATCTTGATGGGTTTGGCGCCTCTTTTGTGCGCGCCGACCTCACAAACAGCGACCTGTCCCGTGCAGATCTGCGTGGCACCAAATTCTATAAAGCCATTCTCCATGGGACAAGCTTGCGCAAAGCCGACCTGAGGCGCGGTAAACTGATGAACACCCGCGGCGACAAGGTAGCCATCATCTCCTCCGACCTGAGGCAGGCAAACCTCAATGAAGCCGACCTCCGGGAAGTCGGTATGAACGGTGGCTGCCTCGCGGGCGCCTCCCTCAAACATGCCGATTGCCGCGGTGCGATCTTCGATGAATGTGATTTCAAGCAAACCGACTTTACCGGTGCCAACCTGGAACAGGCCAAGTTCCGCGACGCCAACCTTGAGGGCACCAACTTGTCCGATACCAACCTGAAAGGAGCCTGTCTTTCGGGTGCCAATCTGTCCGGTGCCAATTTCACCGGCGCCGATGTCCAGGGTATCATCCTTGAAGGCGCCAACCTCGAAGGCATTTCCGGCTTCAACGAAAAAGTGCCCGAAGGGACACAGCAAGACCTCCAAGCCGCGATCAGGGATCAACTTTCCATGACCTTGGAAGCCCATAAGTTATGGGTCGAAAGTGCAGGTAAAACCGGCTCACGGTGCGACCTGCAAAACGCGGATCTCAGTGACGTTGATTTGTCATACAGCATACTGGACGGTGCAAATCTGCGCGGTGCGGACCTTACACGCGCCGACCTCTCCGGCGCCCGCCTCATCATGACAGACCTGTCCAGTTCGGTCCTGGATGAAGCCAACTTGACTGACGCCCGCATGGAGGGGGCAAACCTGCGCGGCGCAAGTCTCAAGCGGGCAGACCTGACCAGTGTGAAACTGAGCGCGCTTGAGTTGATTGGTCCTGACGGGGAACCTTCCGGGCGTGTGTGGGCCGCGAACCTGTCCGATGCCAACCTGACCAGAGCAAGACTTAGTCAGGCGCGGTGCCGTGGGGCAAATTTTGTCGGGGCTATTTTAAAGGGCGCTGACCTTTATATGGCTGACCTATCAGACGCGCGCATGACAGATACCGACTTGGACGGCGCAGACCTCACGGGGGCGGTTATCCCCATCTCTCGCGCAGCAGAATAGACGGAAAACGGAAAAGCCCCGGCATCAAATCTGCCGAGGCTTTTCTCGTCGTCATCGCCCGCTGTTAGCTTGCCGCGCGTTGTCCCGCTTCCGCCGTCCAGCCCAGCTCCTTCGCACGCTCCGCAGCAAGTGCTGGCACATCGGTCGCGACAAAATGCTTGTGCAACATCTGCACACCCATCATGTGGTTGATGACCGCATCAAGCTGTACCTTGCGCGCGCGCGGGGTGTCATCGCTTTGTGCTTCGGCAAGCAAGCCTTTCACCCCAGCCTTGTCAAGCAGCCCACTGTCTTCCAGCGCCTTGTCGCCAAGGTGCTCATTCGCCAGTTCCATCATGGCAGTCCACTTTTCTTTGTTTGTGGTCGCAGGGGGTGCCATGAAAGCAAATTTCTCCCGCTCATAAAGTGTCTTCGGCAACAGGCCCTTCATGGCCTCCTTCAGCACATATTTTTCCTTGCGATCCTTGATCCGGTGCAGCGGCGGGATTTTCGTCGCCATCTCCGCCAGATGATGATCAAGGAACGCCGGTCGTGCTTCCATCGAATTCGCCATATCGACCCGGTCCCCACCCCAGGTGAGGATCTGACCTTCAAGCATGGTTTTCGACCAGACATATTGTGCGCGGTCCAGCGGGTGACGGCCATCCAGTTTCGTGCGGTCCAGCTTCTCTGCGATGGCCATGCCTGGTTTATAGTCCGCCAGCAAAGCGGCTCGGTCCAAATTCAGCACACCGCGCGCGGTTTCCTCGCACGATAGCCATGGCTGCAGGCAGCTTGGCGTAAAGCCTATACGGTCGGTGAGGTAAAGGTCGTCATGTTCGTCAGCCGAAAGCATGGCGCCGGTAAAGAGCTTGTTGCTTTCGCCCAGCATCGATTGCCAGCTTGCGCGTTCCTTGGCGTCAAGGTCTTCAAGGCCGTGCAGGAACAGGTCACGCCGGAAAGACGGGTAACCCGCGAACAATTCGTCCGAGCCCTCGCCTGTGACAACAACCTTGTAACCGGCATCGCGCACATGCTGGCTCATCAGGTATTTCGCCACTGCAAGTGTGTTGTAGATGGTGCGCTCCGCGTGCCAGACAGTTTTTTCAAAATGCCCGTACAAATGGTTGGCATCAAGGCGCAGGATGTCCTGGTCGGCGCCCGTCGCCGCCGCCATTTCCTGTGCGATGGGTGTTTCGTCATAAGCTGCATCCGTGAACCCGATAGTGAAGGCCTTCACCGGCCCCTGCCGCATTGCGGCAGAAAGACCAAGGATGGAGCAACTGTCCACCCCACCGGAAAGGTAACAGCCGACAGGCACGTCCGCCTGCAGGCGCAGGCGTACCGCTTCTGTCAGCCCTTCACGCACTGCTTCGATGCTGTCATCTTCGTTTTTCTCAATCTTGTGATACTCGGCCTCGGGGAATTCAAAATCCCAGTACGGCTTATCCTCAATCTGGTACCCAAGCCCCTGACGGCGGAACGTAACCACATGGCCTGGCTTTACCTGATGAATTCCTTCATAGGCGGTCGTACCCGGCACCATCACCTGCATCAACTGGTGCAAAAGGCCTTCGTTATTGAAGCGGCGCGGCACCTCTGGATGCGCCATCACAACCTTGATCTCAGAACCAAACACAACGCCCTTGTCGCTGGCATGATAATAAAGTGGCTTGACGCCAAAACGGTCGCGCACCAGATGTAGCGCATCTTCCTTTTCATCATAGAGCGCAAAGGCAAACTCACCGCGAAGGCGGCGCAGGGTTTCTTCAAGCCCAAAACGCGGCATCAGGTGCAGGATGATCTCGCTATCGCTTTTGGTGCGAAACCGGTCACCCCGGCTGGTAAGGTCTGTTCTGATACGCTGATAGTCATAAAATTCGCCGTTATGCGCCAGCAGCAAGGTGTCGTCCGCATTCCGGAACGGCTGGCGGGCGCGGTTTTCGTTCAGGTCAATAATAGATAGCCGTGCATGTGCAAAACCAACGCCTTTGCCGTCCATGACCTCAACCCCAAAACCGTCAGGCCCCCGGTGATGTTGAATGGCCGCCATATTGGCCAGCAACTGGGCGTCGACTGGGCGATTTTTCTCACGATAGAAAATTCCGGCTATACCGCACATGTTACTCTCTGCTTTCTTTTATTATTTCCAAAGTTAAAGGCTGTGGCCCTGCCTTCAGACCACGTCCATTACCATCTCGGTGCGTTGCACCATGCAGGTCAGAAGCGCCATGCGCATAAAGACGGCACCGCGCGCCTGCGCAAAATACCAGTTGTGCGGCGTGCTATCGAGCGAGGTGCACAGTTCCTCGCCGCGCGCCAGCGGGTGCAGCACAATGGCTGAGGATTTCAGGGGCGAATTAGCGTCAAGTTTGAGTGTCTTGCCCATGACTTCAAAGCCGTCGGCCACCCAGGCGATGGCATTGATGTAGACAACATCAAGCTCAGGCAACTCACCGTTCAGGTCACTGCTTTCGCGGACCTTCAGGCCCTCACGCATCAGGCTTTCGCGCTGGCCGGGGCCATATAGTTCTTCGTCTGACCCGTCGTGGATCACCACAACTTCCTCAACCATAGAGGAAAACCGTGTCAGAAGTGTGAGGAAACTGCGCACCGTGCGCATGCGTTTTGGCACACCAACAAGACCGATCTTGATTTTCTCTGCTGGCTCGTCCGCCAATAGCTCCGGCTTCCATTTCATGATGGTATAAAGATCGGCAAGCGCCTGCGTGGGGTGCTCGTCCGTGCCGTTGCCGGCATTGATGATGGGGATACGCAAGGTGCGCATCATTTCCATCACCGAGTCTTCTTTGTTGTCCCGCAGGACGACACAGTCACCATAATTATTAAACATCTCGGCTACATCAGAAAGGCTTTCGCCTTTGGCGATCCCGGTTGTGGAACGGTCTGTAATAGACATGATATCGCCGCCAAGGCGGTGCCATGCGCTCTCGAAGCTCAGGCGCGTGCGCGTCGAGGGTTCATAAAACGCACTGATCAACAGTTTACCTGCCAGGGGTTTGATCGGCACAGAAAATCGTTCCGGGTTCGCTTCAAACTTTGCTGCCAGGCGAAACAGCTGCAACAGCAACGGGCGCTCAAACTGCGCCGCACTCGCGATATGGCTGTTCGAGAGCGACTGAAGAAATTCATGTTCCTCGTTAATGGCCCTGAGCAGATGCTTGGGTTGGGCGTCGCCATAAACGTCAGGCCGTGTTGGCTCAAACGTGGCTGCGCCATCAAAAATTGCCTTTTCCGCGCCTACCATAGGGACTTCTCCTGTACATCGCGCCAAACCAGATAAATCAAAACAACGGGTGCAACGCATGTCAGCACAAGCGCTGGCACCACCAGAGCTTCAAGCCCTCCAGCGGAAATCATGAGACTTCTCCATCAGGGTTTGACCGGGCATCATTAAGCTGATCCCAGTCAAAGGTGGGTTTGCCTGCCAGCGCGAAGAGCATGACAAGCAGTGAGACCGCAGCAGACACAAGCGCTGCCACGTAAAAACCGATAGTAAAATATGCATAAAGGCCACTGAGCGTGCCACACACCATGGCAAGGCTTGCCACCGTGCCGCTGCCCCTGCGGTACAGAAGGCCTACCGCAATCGGCCAGATTGTGCTGGCGACAAAGGCGCCGGTGAAATGCAGGAGCGAGCCAAGCGTCGCCATTTTTGGGATACTGAGTGCCCACGTCAGCGCCCCTAGTCCAAGGATGATGGCAACCGCCGCTTTACGCAGCTCAGCGTTGCTGGCATCACGGCGGAAATGTCCTTTATAAATATCCTTGACGATCAGGTCGCTTGTCGCCGCCAATACGCTGTCAAGACTTGAGGCAAGGGCCGCAAACACAACAACAAACACCAGGATAGCGCCCGCAAGACCAAACAGCTTGCCAGCCACCAACGGGGCCACCATGTCTGGCGACGGTACATTAATGCCAAGGGCCGGTGCCGCCAAGGCGATCAGCCCGGCCACAATGGGGATCGGCAGCCAGAAAATCCCGGCAAGAATATAAGCGCGCAGCCCCACACCGGGCGCGAAAGCAAAGGCGCGGGACCACCAGACATTTGAGTGGAATATCTCACCCACGCCAAAGAATAGATTGTTGAACAGGAACATGATGGAGGCAGGCAACAACAGGTTCAGAAGCTCTGGCCGCTCTTCTTCAAGCTGGCTGTGGATGGCATCAAAGCCAACCTCATTGATCACCAGTACCGCAAGCGTAATCACGCCCAGCAGGATAAGGATCGTTTGCACAAAGTCTGTGCCGATCACCGCCTTCAAGCCGCCAAACACAGTATAGAGCGTGCAGATCACCACAATGACCGTCATGCCATAAGCGTATGGAATGCCGCTGAGTGCATTGATCAGCAAGCCCCCGGCCATACCCAGGCTGATGAGCCAGCCAAGGCTGTAGAAAAAGGAAATAACCAGAAAAATACGCCATGCGACATTACCATACCGCAGGCGAATAAAATCACCGCTGGTATAGCCCTGCGGCATCATCTCGCGGATACGTCGCGCAAGCGGCGCAAATAGCAAAAGCCCCACCGCGCCAAGGGAATATCCGACCATACCCCATATACCAAGCTGGTATGCCAGCTGTGGCGCGGTCATGGTGGTATTGCTGGTCACCCATGTCGCCATGGCAGTCGCAACCGCAAAGCCCATCCCGACCTTGCGTCCAGCCAGCATATAGTCTTCAAGCGTGTCGTTTTTGCGCCCGAGCCGCCAGCCCAGCCATATCCAAAGAAGAGAAAAGAGCCCGATTATCAGCCAAGCTATCGAGCTTGGCAGAACTGCGTCCGCATTCATCATGGATCACTGCCCCACGCTGTTGGATAAATTCTCTGGAAGGGGTTTTCGGCTACCCGAAACAAGAAGGGCCACAAGGATGACAAACATCACGGCGCCCACGCCAAAAAAGGTCCACGCCCTGCTGAGAGGATGATGTTGAATAGCCAGGGCCAGCACATCTCCGACCACCACACCATCGGCCTTCAACCGATATTCGCGCTCACCATCCGCGAGGCCACTGAGCGTGGTTGCACGGTCGGGCCCATTATAGATCGCAACCCATTTGCTGCCACGCTTTTCTTCCAGCACGAAGCTTTCGCCATCGACATCAGGCCACGCGATAGTTGCATAGCCCGCCGTGGAGCCATCATCCGATATCATGATATCGTCTGCCGAAACTGCGGGAAATGACACCCCTAAAGATGACATTATCGTTACAGCTATAATAACACCGTATGCGGCTAGTGCGCGGATTATTCCGACCCTTTTCGCTTAAACCTTCAAAATAGCGCCCTTTATTCGGTCGCAATCTACTGTAATAATATTTTGAATTCAAATCATTTGTTTTAATAATGATATTGCTTATATGCTGCCATGGTGACAACCACCAGAAAGAGAATGCTACATGCCAAATGTGTCAATAAAACGTATAGAACACGATCTATTCAATCTATCGCGTTTTGGCTACAACGAGGAAGATAAAGGCGTGTATCGGCAGGGTTTCTCGGACGCGGACATGGCGGCAAGGCGCTGGACCATGGAGCTGTTTGAAGAAAATGGCATGACAGCGCGCATGGACGGCGCGGGTAATGTGATCGGTCGTTATGGTGACATGGACAAGCCGGTTGTGATGATTGGGTCACACCTTGATTCTGTACCCGCTGGCGGCATTTTTGATGGCACCCTCGGTGTACTCTCTGGCCTTGAATGTGTGCGCACCATCCGGGAAAACAACATCAAGCTGGACTACCCTATTGAAATTGTCGGCACGAGCGAGGAAGAAGGCCGTTTTGGCGGCATGCTGGGCGCACAAGCCCTGACCGGATGCGTCACGCTGCCCTGGCTTGAAAGCGCTAAGGATGAAAACGGTATCAGTCTCAAGGATGCCATGGCAGCACATGGCTTGAACCTGCAGGATGTCCTGCACGCCTATCGCCGCCCCGAGGACCTTAAAGCCTATCTGGAAATTCACGTCGAACAGGGTCCGGTGCTGGAAGCCAAACGCAAGTCAATTGGTGTCGTGGAGGGCATCTCGGGTGTTTTCAAATGGATTGTACGGCTGATCGGCAAGGCGGACCACGCCGGGACCGCGCCCATGGACATGCGTTCTGATGCCTTTCTCGGGCTTGCCGATTTTGCACACCAGATTCAGCGTATTATTGACGAAGAGGGCACGGACAAGTCCCGCATCACCATTGGTCACGTGGCGCTCAAGCCTGGGTTCCCGCACACAGTGCCGGGTGAAGTGGAGTTTACAATCGTCGGCCGAGACCTTGACCCTGATGTGATGAAAGGGCTGGCTGATGCCTGCAGGCGTGTTTTGTCCACCATCGCAAGGCGGCACCGCCTGATGTTCGAATACCAACAGATGAGCTGGCTTGAACCACAGTATTGCAGCGACAAAATCGTCAATCTGATGGAAGAAAAAACCAAGGCACGCGGCTTCAGTTACATGAAAATGCCGTCAGGTGCGGGGCATGATGTGCAGTTTTTCTCCAACATCACCGATGCAGGGCTGATTTTTGTGCCAAGTGTGGGCGGCGTAAGCCACGCACCGGATGAACTGACCCACTGGTCCGATATCGAAAATGGCACCAATGTGCTTCTGGACTGCATACTTGATCTGACGAGGGACTGATGCAACGGGATTGCACCAAAAAGAAATTACCGGTAAGGCAACAGGACACACCACAGCCGGACCCGGAAGCCATGAACGATTATGACGATATCCTGATCTCGATCAGACGCATTATGCGGGCCATTGACTTGCAGTCCAAGCGCCTCGTTAAACTTTCGGGCTTGACCGCTCCGCAACTGGTTGTGATGCAGGTTTTAAGGAAAGAGGGTAAAGCCTCCCCCAGCCTTGTTGCGCGCAACGTCGCACTGAGTCAAGCCACGATCACATCCATCCTTGACCGGCTGGAGAAAGCGGACCTGGTCCGCCGTGAGCGCAGCGACACCGACAAGCGTATCATCTATGCGTGCCTGACCAACGAAGGGCAGCGCAGGCTTGAGGAAGCGCCTGAGCTGCTGCAAGCGGGTTTCCTGCGGCAGTACCGTATGCTTGAGGACTGGGAGCGCTCCATGCTTGAAAGTTCGCTCAAGCGTATTGCCTCCATGATGGACGCTGAAGATCTTGATGCCTCGCCCATCCTTGATATCGGCGATATCGATAAGATAAACTAACATATACAGTTTTAATTATACTGCCCGGATGTACCTGGCTACATCCGTCAGCCATCCCCGAGGTGGGCTTTGAAAAAGCCGACGATCAGGTCAAAAGCTTCCTGCGATTCCGGGATTTCCGCGTCCATGAAAAAGGCGTGCCAGAAACCATCAAACAGATAAAGCTTTGACGGAACACCCACGCCTGCCAACCTGCGCTGCATGATTGTCACGGCACTCGCCGCAAAGTCGCGGCTGCCCGCCAGTAACAAGGTTGGTGGGAATTTTGCCAGCGTCTCAGGAAAGTCCCCCGGCGTGACAATCGCTGAGGCTTCCTTGACGGAGTTGAAATACGGGAGCCGCATCATCGTAAGCGGCATCCCACCCTCCGACACCGGTGTAGCACCACCGTAGACCGGATCAAGCTGGCTGCTGTCGCCAGCATAGTCGACCCCACTGCCGCAGAAGGTGCCAATTGCCCCCGGAACCGGAGCGCCTTCCCGGATGATCCACGCCGTTGCCTGTGCGGTCAGTATACCGCCCGCCGAACAGCCATAGATGCCGATATGGCGGGCGTCATACGACTTTAGCATTTCCTGATACACCGCGAAAACATCTTGGGAAGCTGCCGGGAAAACATGCTCTGGTCCCTGTCGGTAATCTACAGTCATGACGCGGTAACCGGAAAGCGCTGCGATCGGAATGGCTTCCACAAGCTCACCGTTCCCCGCCCCCCAGAGGAACGCGCCTCCGTGAAGATTGATCAGCAGTTTGCCTTCAACCGCACCGCCAACAGGCTCGACGATCTTGACGGGCACACCGGCGACCGTGCTGTTTTCAATGGTCACGTCATACATATCCAGCATCAGGTCGGCACGTGCTTTGTTCATGGCGTCATAATGGACGCGTAATTTTTCAATATCCGCGCTAAGCGGCAGGCCGGGCATGGAGACAATCTTGTGCCAGTAAGGCCCCGCGGCATCACTGGCATAGGACGACATCGGCATACTGAACGGTGGCACCTTCACAGTGCCATCCTTTGCGACAGCATCGCTATTGGCAGATGCGGTGCTCGTAAACCCAAGGCACGCGCCCAATACAGTTACAGCAATACACTTTGATAGTTTCATCTTCCCTCTCCGGCACTGTTGAGTGCGGGCAGTATGATGAAGCTGCAGATGTTTTGCAAACGATTGCATCTCTCGTTACCTGAAACGCCGTGACAATGTTTGCGCTTGCGAGAACCTGTTTGTATGGTGACACATATTTAGCCTCAAGGATGAGGAACCGTAACCGGCTCATTGTCCAGGAACGACACAACAAACCCGATAAGTGACAGCATAGATGACCCACACAACAGGCACCGCCCATGTCCGCCATCGCTTCGATGCCTCGGCTGAAGATGTCTTTGACGCCTGGCTGAACCCTGACATCCTGGCACGCTGGATGTTCAACCCCGCCATCAGGAACGAGGAGGTGATCAAAATTGAGATACAGCCCCGTAAAGGTGGCAGTTTTCGGTTTGTCATAAAACGGGAGGGCCAAACCCACGAATATGAAGGCACCTACCTAGATATTCAGCGCCCGACACAATTGGTTTTCACCTGGGTGTCCAAAACAGAACCTCGGGACAGCCTTGTCTCGGTTACAATCACGCCGCGCCCCAAGGGCTGTGACCTCAATCTTGTGCATGAACTTGGTGAGACAGCAGACGAACTTGTGGCGCTTGTCGCTACGCGCTGGCAGGCGGAGTTTGGTGCGCTGTCAAACACCATCAATTGATTGGAGCACCCCGCCTGCCCTCCCGGAGGAAGCTATTTACCGAACTTGGCGGCGGTCAGGGCTATGGGAACACCCACAAGGCATAGATGTGCGAAAAGCGCACCAAGGATATACCAGCCTTCAGGCGGCCGCCCCGGTACGGCAAGCGAAAGCGGCACCACGACATAATTCATCACCAAATACAGCAGGACACCATAGGCCGCGCCTGTCATAACTGGTCGGGTGGTGAGTATGGGAAAAACCTGCGCCGCGAGCACATAAATCAATGCCATCAAAGTGGTCATGAAAAAGTGCAATCCCAGCCCTAAAGCCGCTGATGTTCCCCCTCCTGAATAGGCTTGAGCACCTTGCACACCACTCGCCACTGATTGCAGGATGACCATTGGTTTCACCCCCCTGAGCGAATACGCGGAAATCGCATAGAGGATATCCAGCGTCCCCGCGATGCTCCCGCCGATTAATATTGTCGCAAGTGTTCTCATCCTGGCTCCTTGTTGATATAAGTGGCCAAACGGGAGAGACCTTCCCGTTTGGCCGGAATTTGCCCGCCGGGGTAATTGCGGACAAATTCAATATCCACTATATTAACCCATAAGGGTGAATTTATAGATGATTGTTAAAGAGTCAACACTCGATCAGACCCTAATCGCTCTCGCGGACCCAACCCGGCGTGCCATCCTGCAGCACCTGTCGAAAGGTGAAGCTCGTGTGACAGAGATAGCCGCACCTTTCGATATTTCGCTGAATTCGGTGTCAAAACACATCCGCATCCTTGAACGCGCCAACCTCGTACGGCGCCGCAAAAAGGGGCGGGAACACCTGTTGTCACTGGCGCCCGAGCCCCTTGACGAAGCATCGTCCTGGATAGAGAGCCACCGTGCACTGTGGTCCGGCAGACTGGCCGAACTCGACAACCTTCTCGGCAGCAACAAGAAATAAGGACAACCCCTTGCCGAAATTGACAACAATCGGCTTCGACGCCGACGATACGCTTTGGGAAAATGAACATTTCTTCCGCCTAACGGAGGAGCGCTTTCAGGAGCTTTTGGCGGGCTATATCAAAGCAGAGAATGTCTCGGCACATCTGCTTGAGGCCCAGCGACGCAACCTTGGCCGCTATGGCTTTGGCATCAAGGGTTTCATGCTATCCATGGTGGAAACGGCGATCGACGTAACCGACGGCCACGTACCTGCAAGCGTCATCAGTAAAATCCTTGAAGCCGGGCGTGAGATGCTTGCGCATCCGGTCCACCTGCTACCGGACGTTCAGGAAACACTTGAGCGCCTGCAAAGGGATTACCGCCTTATCCTGATCACCAAGGGTGATCTTTTTGACCAGGAACGCAAGCTCGCGCAATCCGGGCTTGGCAACATGTTTGATGGGGTGGAGATTGTCAGCAACAAAACCGCCGAAACCTATGACCGTATTTTCAACCACTATGGTGACGGCACGCGTCAAAGCATGATGGTTGGCAATTCGCTGAGGTCTGACGTGCTGCCCGCCATTGAGGTCGGCAGTTGGGGCGTGTTCGTCCCGCATGACCTCACGTGGGTGATCGAACACGCCGAAAAACCCGAAGACGAGCCGCGCTTCCGGCAGATCAGTACACTGCGACAACTGCCAGAGTTGACCGCAGCGCTTGAATAGACGTTACCTCTATTTGGCAGCGCCCTTCAGCCCACCTGTCTTCACAATAAAGTCCGCCACATCGGCAACACCTTTCCCGGCGCGGATATTGGTGAATATGAACGGACGCTCGCCGCGCATTTTCCGGCTGTCCCGGTCCATCACACTCAGATCCGCGCCCACATATTGCGCAAGGTCGATCTTGTTGATGACCAGAAGGTCGGATTTGGTGATGCCCGGCCCACCCTTGCGGGGGATCTTGTCGCCCGCGCAGACGTCAATCACATAGATGGTAATGTCCGCAAGCTCGGGCGAGAAGGTGGCCGCGAGATTGTCGCCACCGCTTTCAATAATGACCATCTCAAGGTCCGGGAAGCGGCCAGCCATTTCCCTCACAGCCGCCATGTTGATGGACGCATCTTCGCGGATAGCCGTATGCGGGCACCCCCCTGTTTCCACCCCCATGATGCGCTCCACCGGCAGCGCGCCCGACCGGGTGAGAAACTCGGCATCTTCCTTGGTGTAAATATCATTGGTGATGGCGGCGACCGAATATGTGTCGCGCATATGTTTGCACAGCGCGTCTGTAAGCGCTGTTTTGCCAGAGCCAACAGGCCCGCCAATACCAACCCGTAGAGGTCCGTGGTGCGATGCAGTCATGATCTGAATAACCTTGTATATTGAGTTTCGTGTTTCATTGAGGCGACATCCGCCATGAAGGCCGTTGTCGCCAGATCGTCAGGCGGTGTCGCCACCGCTTCGAGGGCTGCCGCCGCGACCACGCTTTCCAGTGCAGCCATGATAAGCTGGCCGTCCGTCTGGCCAAGCGGAATAAGGCGCACTGCCGCTGATACAAGGTTCGCCGCAAAAGCATGCAGGTAAGCCTCAAGCACTTGCAGCAGCGCGATCCCTGCACCGCGCGCGGCGACGCCAACCACAACCGGATATGGGTAAGGCCCGCCCCAAACAGAGATCAGTCGCTCAAGCCCGGCCTGCGGCCAGGCCTTTGATGTCATCTCCAGAAAGGCGTTGCCCTGCATTTTACTTTCAAGCGCCAGTTCTGCCGTCGGCGCGAAAGCAAGCGCCAATTCAGCAACCTCAGACAGTTCATTACCACCCGCCTCATAGGCAGCGGCAAGCAAAACAGCATCGCTGAAGCCACCACCATGACTGACAATATCGCCCACCCAGCCTTGTGTGCTGGCACGGTCCGTCACCCATCCGGCTTCCACTGCATATTCAAGGCCATGGCTATAGGTATAGGCCCCCACGGGGTATGATGGCGACAGCCATGTCATCAGGCGGTAAAGCGCCCGGCCCTCTGTATCACGGGTGGAGGTCATGATCATGCCCGTGCACTTTGGTGTGCCCGCCTGAATAGGCCCCGCCCTCAGGGTTGAACGGTGCATCTACCACCCGCGCATCTGCCCCCAACTGCTCCACCATTTCAAGGATGACCTTATCATACCGGATACGTAATGATCCTTTCAAAATCTCCGTGGCCAGATGGCGGTTGCCAAGGTGCCAAGCTGTTCGCAGCAGCGCCTTCTCGCTCTCGCACCTGATCTCGATCAGCTTATCGGGTGCTGCAACAACTTCGATCAAACGGTCGGCGCCGATCAGCAAGGCATCGCCCGACTGCAAGAGAATAGCTTCCTTCAGGCTGAGAAGCACATCTGCCCCCTTCTCGCTTTTAAGCATCACGCGGCGGCGGAATCTGTCATCATAGGAAAGGACCACACGGTCCACCGCGTCACCCTGCCATGTGCCCTTGCTCAGCACTTCACTCGCCACCAGATGATTGTCCGTCATATCTATTCCTCAATACATGAAGTAGCGCTGTGCCATCGGCAACACATCCGCCGGTTCACAGGTGATAAGCGTGCCATCAGCCTTCACCTCGTAGGTTTCAGGGTCCACCGTCACACTCGGCAGCATGGCATTGTGAACCATTGCACTTTTACTGGCTTTTGTGCCGCGCGTGCCTTCAACAGCCAGCAAGGATTTCCCAAGCCCAAGCTGCCCGGCAAGGTCTCCCGCCAGCGATGCGCCTGAGACAAACGTCACGGCGCTTTCCGTCAAGCTGCGGCCAAAAGCGCCAAACATGGGGCGGTAGTGGACCGGTTGTGGTGTCGGGATGGATGCGTTCGGGTCCCCCATCAGGGCGGCTGCGATGGTGCCCATCTTCAGCACCATGTCAGGCTTCGCACCAAAAAACGCCGGTGACCACAACACAAGGTCTGCCAGCTTGCCCACCTCGACGGAGCCGATATGCTTTGACATGCCATGTGCGATGGCCGGGTTGATTGTATATTTGGCGATGTAGCGCTTCACCCGGAAATTGTCATTATCGCCAGCTTCCTCCGCCAGGCGTCCGCGCTGGCGTTTCATTTTGTGGGCCGTTTGCCATGTGCGGATGATCACTTCCCCCACACGGCCCATGGCCTGACTGTCAGACGCGATAATCGCAAAGGCGCCCATGTCATGCAGCACGTCCTCGGCCGCAATGGTTTCCTTCCTGATACGGCTTTCGGCAAAAGCAATGTCTTCGGGGATACTGGGGTCCAGATGATGACACACCATCAGCATGTCCAGATGCTCATCCACCGTGTTGCGCGTATAAGGCCGGGTGGGGTTGGTGGAAGACGGGATGAAATTCTCATAGCCCACCACCTTGATGATATCGGGCGCATGGCCACCACCCGCGCCTTCGGTATGGAACGCATGGATGGTGCGGCCAGCGATGGCCTTGATGGTATCTTCGACAAAGCCGCTTTCATTGAGGGTATCGGTATGGATCATCACCTGGATGTCCATGTCATCGGCGACCGACAGGCAGCAATCAATCGCCGCCGGTGTGGTGCCCCAGTCCTCATGCAGCTTCAGCGCACACGCACCAGCGGCCACCTGTTCCCTGAGGGCGCCCGCTGTCGCCGCGTTGCCCTTGCCCGCAAACGCAAGGTTCATCGGGAAGGCCTCTGCCGCCTGCAGCATGCGCGCGATATGCCATGGCCCCGGCGTGCAGGTGGTGGCGTTGGTGCCCGTCGCCGGCCCCGTACCGCCACCCAGCATGGTGGTAACGCCGGAGGTCAGCGCCTCCTCGATCTGCTGCGGGCAGATAAAATGGATGTGTGCATCAAAGCCGCCTGCCGTCAGAATCTTGCCTTCGCCCGCAATGGCTTCGGTGCCGGGCCCCACAATAATGTCCACACCCGGCTGCACATCCGGGTTCCCGGCCTTGCCGATGGCGGCAATGCGGCCGCCCTTCAGCCCGACGTCCGCTTTGATGATACCGCTGTGGTCAACAATCAGCGCATTGGTGATCACCGTGTCCATCGCGCCGTCAGCACGGCTGACCTGCGATTGCCCCATGCCGTCGCGGATCACCTTGCCGCCGCCAAACTTCACCTCATTGCCGTAAGTGGTAAAATCCTTTTCCACCTCAATAAACAGCTCGGTGTCCGCAAGGCGGACCTTGTCACCAACGGTGGGGCCGAACATCGCGGCGTAATCACCGCGTTTCATCCTGTATGGCATCAGTCCAGCCCTCCCATCAGCTTGCCCTGGAAACCGTATACGGTGCGCGTGCCGGTGTAAGGCACAAGCTTCACGGTGCGTTCCATGCCCGGCTCAAACCGCACGGCCGTGCCCGCGGGGATATCAAGCCGCATGCCCCGCGCGGTTCCGCGCTCAAAAGCAAGGGCCTCGTTGACTTCAAAAAAATGATAGTGGCTGCCCACCTGCACCGGTCGGTCCCCGGTGTTGGCAACGGTTAGTTCAACGACATCAAGTCCTTCGTTGAGGATCACTTCACCGTCAGCTGCGATAATTTCGCCGGGTATCATGGGGCGTGACATTCTGGCCTCCTTCAACGGATCGGTTCATGGACGGTGACAAGTTTGGTGCCGTCCGGGAAGGTGGCTTCCACCTGTACGTCGTGGATCATCTCAGCCACGCCCTCCATCACCTGATCACGGGAAAGGACATCAGCACCAGCCGCCATAAGGTCAGCCACCGAGCGACCATCGCGGGCGCCTTCCAGTACAAAGTCAGAGATCAGCGCCACGGCTTCAGGGTAGTTCAGCTTGACGCCGCGCTTCAGCCGCCGCTCCGCCACCATGGCGGCAACGCTAATCAACAGCTTGTCTTTTTCTCTGGGTGTCAGGTTCATCAGGGCTTCCTCGGTTCAAAAAATCCAGCGGGAGAGGACGGGCGATGCCATGTCTTTCCCTTCATCGAGCAAAGCAATCGCCGCCATCATCGCCTCGCGGACAGTATGGGGCTCAGCGCCCGCAAAACGCGCGATCAGGACTCCGCCTCGCTCCGAGCAGGCCGCGTGGCAGCCAGCATCTTCCATGCTGTCGCGCAGACGCGCCTTGGCAAAAGCCGCCTCCGGGCCTATAAAAAGCAGGGTAGCAATGGCCTTGACGCCCTTGAGGCGCGCTGTGCCATACGTGTGCGGCGCCCCACCCGAGAGGCGAAAGCCATCGGCAAAGACGAGCCTGCCGTCTAAGCGAATGCGCCACCGGTCAAAAAGCGATGTTTTTTCAATGACTTCCCCGCGCGCCACGCGGCCAAACACCAGCATCTCCGCCATAAGGCAACGACCGCCTTGCGCGATATCAGCATCATAGCGGCGTGCGATGGCACCACCGTCAAAAAGAATGGTCTCCTGCGGCAGCCAGTATAGGGTTGCGGCCTTTTCCACCCCCAGAACAGTGTGCAATCGCGATGGCACAGCCATATTGCGTGCCTTGTAGACCCGCTCCGCCGCCTGGCTTGTCATGACCACATCGGCACCACACCCCACCCGCACAGCAATATCCAGAATGTCGCCATCGGCGATGCCGCCAGCGGTATTGATCAATACCCCCGTCTTGCCAGGCGTATCCTGTTGCCGCGGAAACCGCGCCTTCAGGCAACCATCCTGCACCAAAGCCTCCAAGGCCGCCTGCCCGGCACGGGCGCCGAACTGCATATCAAGCCGCCCTGAGGACCGTTCAAGTGCAGGCAATATGTTTGCCGGGGCGCCCATGCTGGTCAGCGCCTGCCATCAGGTTTCGGGCGCCCGCGGGACTTCCCGCGTGTCATCCAACGCACAGCCAAAGCCACAACCACAATCAGCGCAAGGCCTGCCATATGGAAAGGCTGGGTAACAAGATGTTCAAGCGCCGACAAGAGGCCAAAACCATGATGATCGCCCGCGTGGGCGGCAACTGGCACTGTGGCCGTCAGGGTTAGAAAACTGGCGAGAAAAGCTTTCATCGAAATACCTCACATATCAACAAACAGGTTAAAACACCTGCAACTCGGCAGGTGCCCCGGTCTGATATGACGGTATTTTCCAAATTACAGAATACATCAGGCATGTCGCTATGGACTTGCGCCGGTCATACTCTGGCAATGTCGCGGAAAAGCCTGCCTTATTGTTTTTTGTGCAGCTTCAACCACCCTTCTCTGGGCATGATGATGTTGAATATGCCCCCGCGTCGTCAATAAAAATATTTGAAACCTTCCGCATGGCCGCACGGCATTTCGCCTTACCGCAGGCCAGACAAGTCCATCTTTATGCCGACACCTTGTTATTTTGAACTCTAAACGATAGAAAGAGGCACCTGGCTGAAAAATCATTACAAGATCGAACGAAACTGTAAAATATCCGGGAATAACCGACATTTTTTCCATCAAGGATTTGAAGCACCTTTCCTTGAATGTCATTCGTCTTCAAATATCAGGGACACATAATTTATGAATAACCCGCCCACCACACATCCTGACGCCCAAAACAAATCCGGCATCCTGGCACCTGTGTTTTTTCCTGCGGCGGGGATTATCCTGGCGATGGTTGTCCTGACCATGCTGGCTGGTGATACAGCGAGCGCCATATTCTCTGCGGTCCAAAGGTGGATCAGCCACAGCGCCGGCTGGATCTATATGCTGGCAGTGTCGGGCTTTTTGCTTTTTTGCCTTTTTCTGGCGGCCAGCAAACACGGTGAAATCCGCCTCGGGCCAAACCATTCAAAGCCCGACTACAGCTTCCTTTCATGGTTCGCGATGCTGTTTTCCGCGGGCATCGGTATTGGCCTGCTGTTCTTTGGCGTCGCTGAGCCGCTTACTCACTATATGGCCCCCCCTGACGCAGACCCTCGCACCATTGAAGCCGCGCGGGAAGCGATGCAGATCACGTTTTTCCACTGGGGCATCAACGCATGGGCAATCTATGCGGTTGTCGGCTTGTCGCTGGCCTATTTCAGCTTCCGGCACCAGTTGCCGCTGACAATACGGTCCGCGCTTTACCCCTTGATCGGCGAGCGCATCCACGGCCCTATCGGGCACTTTGTTGACGTGCTGGCGGTGATCGGCACCCTGTTTGGCGTGGCAACGTCGCTGGGCTTCGGCGTGGCACAGGTTAATGCAGGGCTGAACCATCTGTTTGACATTCCCGTCAGCACCTCTGTGCAGGTCGGCCTCATTGCCATTATCACCGCCTTTGCCACCATCTCCGTCGTCTCCGGCCTTGATGCTGGCATCAAGCGCCTGTCAGAGATCAACATGGCGCTGGCGATCCTGCTTCTGGTATTTGTCATTGTGCTTGGGCCTACCCTCCTGTTTTTCAACAGCTTTGTACAAAACCTGGGCCTCTATGCTGAAACGCTTGTCACGCGCAGCTTCCGCCTGAATGCCTATAGCGGCGAGCAAACATGGCTTGCGAACTGGACCCTGTTTTACTGGGGCTGGTGGATTAGCTGGTCACCTTTTGTGGGCATCTTCATCGCGCGCATCTCGCGTGGGCGTACCATCCGCGAATTTGTCACCGGTGTGTTGCTGGTCCCCACTGCGTTCACTTTTATCTGGATGACAGCTTTCGGCAACGGCGCCCTGTCGTTTGAAATGGCAGGGGCAATGCCCTCGATCGCCGACGCCGTGAAGGATAACCTGCCGCTTGGCCTGTTTTCCTTCCTTGAGCATCTGCCCATGGCCAACGTTGTCTCCTTTGTTGCCATCATCCTCATTGTCACCTTCTTCGTCACCTCGTCTGACTCAGGCTCGCTCGTCATTGATACCATCACGTCAGGGGGTCACTTGCACCCGCCCGTGTGGCAGCGTGTATTCTGGGCGGTGACAGAAGGTGTTGTCGCTGCGGTGCTAATGGTTGGTGGCGGTCTGGGAGCGCTTCAAACCGCCACCATCACCACAGCACTGCCCTTCACCTTCGTCATCATCCTTGCCTGTATGGGCCTGATGCGTGGCCTGAAGATGGAAGCCGCAAAGCTGCGCGGTGCGGCGGTTACCCCCGATGTGCAGATCATAGGCAAAAGTACCAACTGGAAACAGCGGCTTGGCGTCCTGCTTTCGCATCCCAGTGAAACGGAAGTGGTAAGCTATATTGCCAATATCGCACGCCCCGCGCTTGAGAAGGTAGCTGAGGAAATACAAAACACCGACTGCGAAGCCAAAGTCCAACTGATTAAAAACAAGGCGGAACTGCGCATCCTGCATGGTGACGAAATGGATTTCCGTTATTCCGTTCTGCCGCGCGGCCTCTTGCGGCCCGACTTCGCTTACCTTCCGGGAAAAGATGATACCAAGGGCGAGGACCAACGCTTTTTCCGCGCCGAAGTTCACCTGCTGGAAGGCAGCCAGCACTATGATGTTTATGGCTATTCCGAAGACCAGTTAATCCATGATGTGCTGAACCAGTATGACAAGCACATGCACTTCCTGCACCTGGCCAGATAAGCCCTAATCGCTTGTGACTTCAGACCGCCTCTCGGAGAACGTGCGCGCCGCTTCCTTCGGGTCAAACGCCTCATCAAAGGCGTCCCTGACCGCAACACCTTCGGTGGTATTGCGGAAGCAAATATAAAGCAAGGGGTCCTTGAGCAGGTTAGCATTGAGCTCAAGCTGCCCGGCGCACATTCAAATGGTCGGTATGAACATAACTGACGTCCAGCACCTGCTCTTTTGCCAGCCGGTCAAATTCAACCGCATTCAAATATCCGCTTACCGCCCCGATACGAAGGCCAACAAGGTCCATGGACTTCACCCAGGTAACAGGATCACCTCGGCGCTGGACAAACCCCACGGGACTTCTGGTGACCAGCTTTGAAAACGCGCAAATGCTTTCGCGTTCATCGTTTTTATAGACAGGGAGTGTGCCGATATAGTGCGCCCCCTCCATCGCGGTGACAAGCGAGCGCTGCCACACTGAAAAATTGACATTCAGCTTGTAACCAGCTCTGGCCAGCGTTCTACGGGCAACTTCAATGAATATACCCTGCCCCGGCATCTCGGCGCTTGAATAGGGCGGCCATTCCGCCGCTGTTAGCATGACCGTGTTGCCTTGTGCTGCCAGCGGCCCAGTCGCAACACAAAGCAACACCAACCCGATCACAAAACAGCGCACAATCACCCCCTTATCCTGTTAAGGGATATTGGACCACGGAGATAACGTCAAATCAACGCAATATTTATCAAAAGTATAATTATACCACCTTAGATTTTATAACCTAGGATGTCAGCGAGAGGCCTGAGCTCATTCTCAAAATGTCGCCACTGCGCGAGACCCTTTTTATTGATCGGCTGCCGGACCTGTTCGGAACTGGCTGTACGCACTGACCGCTCGGTTTTGTGGAAGTTCACACATGCTTCTTCAAACTCCAGACCACAGAAATCCAGAATACGCCGCACCTGGGCTTCAAGGTCGGCCACGGTATCTTCATACTGCACGCGCAACACCTTGCCCGGCAGAACTTTATCCCAATGCGCCATGAGCGCAGTGTAATCGCGGTAATAGCGCCCAACCTCCTCAATACCGTAGGTAAATTCCTGCCCCTCGGCGAAAAGCTGCTTGAAGCCACTGAAGCAACAGGCCATGCCATCACGCCGGGCATCGATAATCCGGGCATTGGGCAAAATGAGACTGACCAGACCTATATGCCTGAAGTTATTGGGCATTTTATCGGTAAAATAGGGTGCACCACTGCGGCAGAACTCAGTTTCGCGCAGATAGCATTCCCCCAGCTCCTGAAGTTGGTCGGCACTCAGGTCATGCAGGACAGCCGGGTATTTTGCCGCCTCACCCTTGCGCCGCCTGCCGCCAAGCCGGTGCGCAAGCGCCATGATGTTCGGCAATTCCATCGTACCGTCCACCTGCGAGTGAGACGCAAGGATTTGCTCCACAAGGGTAGAACCTGCCCGCGGCAGCCCGACGATAAATATGGGTGCGTCAGATGCCGCGCCCATGCCCGCCTTCTCATTGAAAAGCGCAGCATTACAAACTTCCGCCTGCGCCTGAAGCTCTTCCTCCATCGCATCAGCGCTGTAACGCAGCTCGGCCTTCTTCAGCGCATTGCCGCAGGTGTAATAGTCGAAGCTGGTCTTAAAGTCAGCACGGTCTTCAAACGCTTTCCCCAGCGCAAAACATAAGTGATAGCGGTCAGCTGCGGCGATACCGGCGCGCGCTTCCTCAGCCTGCATTGCCATCACCTCCTCATCGGTGAAGCGGTACGTCTTCAGGTTTGCCAGGCTCCAGTATGCGTCCCCCAAATCAGCCTGCGCCTGATAGGCGTGGCGGTATGCTTCGATCGCACCGGCCTGCTGCCCAACCGTCTTGAGCGCATGGCCTTTGGCAAGGTGGATGGTGGCATTGTCCTGTACCGCTCCCGCGGCCTTGTCATAAATTGCCAGTGCATCGTCAAACCGGCCCGTCGCCACACATTCATTGGCATAGAGCACTTCATAGGCAAGGTTGTCAGGCACCTTTTCCTTGAGGTTTTTGGCTTCAACATAAGCCTGCTCGAACTTCTGCCTTTTGTGCAGTACATTGACATAGTCAAGCCGGGCGGCTTCATAGTCTGGCGCGAACTCAACACAGCTTTCCAGTAGAAACTCCGCATCATCAAGCACCTGGAGCCGTACACCGATATCGGCCAACAGTCGCATGGCTTCCACGTGGTGCGGGTTGCCGCGCAGGAACAGCCTGCATAGCTTCTCCGCCTTATACAGCCTGCCTTCGTGAATAAAACTGGTCACGCTCACCAGTTCCTTGGGTAACGCGGCCAAGCGCTCAAGCTGATATCTGGCCGTGGCCTGTAGTACCTCGTTGCCTGATTGCACGGCAAGCTGCTGCAAGGCCTGCCAACTGGCGCCAAGCGCGGGGTTCAACTGCACTGCGCGTTCATATGCGGCCTGCGCGGCAACCGCGTCCTTTTTCATGCGGTAAATATGTCCGGCTTCCTGATAGGCACGGCCATAATCGGGGCGTAGGACTTTAAGCCGTTCGATTACCTCCACCGCGGCATCGGGCTTTCGCAGGTAACGTTCACACACCGCCAGCAGGTATAGTGCGTCACTGTTGTCGGCTTCCAGTTCAAGCGCGGCCCGCGCCTGCGACGATGCCGTTTCAAGCTGCCCCGCTTTCAGGCTGGCTGTCGCCTTGTCCACCAACACTGTGGCTTCAGTCTCGTCTGTCACGCCTACTCCCCGCCTGCATAAGAAAAGGCGGCTCCATCAGAGCCGCCCTTCAATATTACTGCCATTATTGTCCCTGACAACTCTAGTAGTCGTAAGTGACACGCAGGCCAATGGTGCGCGGGCGGTTTGTCGTCACACGTGGGATATCATCCTGCTGGTTGATAAAGAGCTCTGCCCGCTCGTCCGTCAGGTTCTCAATGAAGATCTCAGCGCCCCATTTATCCTTCTGCACGCCAAAGGCAACATCGGATGTGGTGTAGCTGTCCTGCTTTTCACGGTCGGCCGCAACAAGCGAGCTGTAGCTGTCGCCGGCATATTGCAGGCTTGCCTGAGCATACATGTTGTAGTCGCCCACAAACCATTCGTACCGCGCCCGCAGGTTACCCTGGAACTTCGGTGTCAGCGGCAGGGAACTGCCAACCGGCGCGAGCTCGATTGCCTGCCCCTTGGCGCCGACAAGCTTGGCATCGTTATAGGAGAAGGCACCAAACAGCATCAGGTTCGGCGTTGCCGCCCAGATGAGATCACCCTCAATACCTTTAATCTCGGCATCGGCGGCATTCTCAATGAATGTCAGGATCGACACATTCTGCGGGTCAAAACGGGAGACCTGCATGTTGGACCATTCGATATAATAAACGTTACCGTTGAAGCGCACGTTGCCATCCGCCAGTGACATTTTCCAACCGGCTTCATAGTTTTTCACATCATCGGTGCCATAGGTCACACCGACGGTCGGGAAATTCGGGTTGGCACTCGGGATACCGCCACCACGGTTAAAGCCGCCTGGCCGAAACCCTTCGGAATAGGTAGCGTAGAAGAGCAGATCTTCATTCGGCGTATAGCTCAGATTGAACTTGTAGATGACATCATCTTCCTTGAGCGGCTCGTCTGAGTGTCCGCCCGAGAGGTCATAGTCACGGCCCGCATCGTTATCGACCGACCCCGCGAACGGGCCCGCTGCAAAGTTGGATGAGCCGGTGAAATCAATCTCCATTTCATAGTAACGCGCACCCACCGTCGCCGTCAGCTTGTCGGGGATGATATCGTAGGACACTTCGCCAAAGAAGGCGAGTTGCTCCTCCGTCCGGGTAATGTCGTTAAAGAACGCGATACCGGCCGGGCGGGTATCCGGGTTAATGCTGTTTGCGGTCGAGATTGGTGCGTTTGGTGCGAAGCCGAGGTCCGGCGTTGCCAGATACGCATAATCGTCCAGCGTTTCGATTTTCACATCATCATAGAAAACGCCGCCAACAAGGCGCAGGCGGTTTTCCTCAGGCGTCGTGAAACGGAACTCATGGGTGTTCCGGGTGTGGTACTGCTGACCCTTGAAGCCCTTGACCGGGTTCAGGCATGCCCGCACTGCATCATAGGTACAGGTGTAATAGGCAATGAAGGCGCCGGTGTTGTTGTAACCGGTATAGTCGATCGACTGTGTGACTTCACGGTCGAGGTAACCGCCTGTGTACACAACATCAAGCATCGCGAGACGGCCTTCAATCGTCCATGTAGTCAGGCCGAAGCTGTCTTCCAGCTCATCCGGATAGTAGCGTTCAACCTCAAGGTCGCCCACTTCCGGGTCATAATCAAACACACCGTCCGCACCCAAATCCTGTTGCGTATGCTGAACGAGCAGATCCCAGTCATCATTGATATACCAGCGCGCGCCGATACGGGCGCCGCGATAGTAACTGTCGTTGAAGTCTTTCTCCGCCAGCGCCACGTTCGATGCACTTTCATACGTCGTGCCATCCGCCAGGTTCAGCGCGGAATCCGGGTTGATGCTCGGGTCGGTGGTGAAGGTGCCCGGCACGTTATCGATGTAACCGCCTTCGTTGATACTGTAGACAACAGCGCGCATGGCGAACTTGTCTTCCACGATCGGCACGTTGACATGGCCTTCAACACCTTCGCTCATTTCACCTTTTTTAGTGAACGAGACACTACCTTCAAAGCCGGCTTCAAACTCGGACGCATTCGGCTTGTTGGTGATCAGCCGGACCGTACCAGCTTGTGAGCTCGCACCAAAGAGCGTGCCTTGCGGCCCAGGCAACACCTCAATGCGCTCAAGGTCAGCGGCGTAGACGTCAAGGTTACGCCCCGGCGCCGTCACCGGCTGCTCATCCACATAAAGTGCCACGTTCGGGGTGGTGCCCTGTGCGCCGGAAAGCATCACCGTGATCGGCTGCACTGCCATACCGCGAATAAAAACGGTTGACTGCCCGGGCCCGCGACCACCCGCGGTCACATTTGGCAGGAAGCGGACATAATCGTCAAAATTACCGATGTTCTGGTCACGCAGCGCCTTACCGTTGATCGCCTGAACGGCGACAGCAACGTCCTGGGTGCTGGCGGCACGTTTTGTGGCAGTGACAGTAATTTCTTCGATGCCAGCGGCTTCTTCCGCAACCGCATGCGGTGCAAATGCGGCCATAGGTACAGAGGTCAGAAGCGCAAGCTTCAGGGCTTTCTTGCTGCTTAACACAGGTTGGTCTCCTCGTTTCAAATGCACGATGTGAGCTTAGTCAGCCCAAAAGGCCCTCCAAACTCACATACAAGGGGATATAAATAGCATTGATTTATATTTTGAATTCAAATGAATAACTATGCCAACGATTGCGCTTTGTATATAAAAGCCCGCTGTTTTCAGCCAGTTAATCCACAACAGGCACCTATACTGTGACCATAAAGCAACATATATTAGATTCGTTATCTAATTATATTATACGCGCGCCCGCGCCAGCGAAGCAACGCCCCATAAAAAAGACGGCCAGTTGGCCGTCTTTTGTGTTCATCAGACTGTACCGTGCAGTAGTCAGAAATTCATCTGCACACTTGAGAGATCGCTCAGGGTCAGGCCGGCGAGGAAAATACTTTCGCCATCACCAAAGTCAATCAGGACACCGTCTTCACCGCTCTGGCTTGTTTCTGTCGACGCTGCGACAACCTCGGCGCTGGTTGAGAAGCCAGCCATGAAGTCCAGGCTATCGCTGATGACATCGAAGTCACCTATGGTGTCATTGCCCCGGCTTGCCCCGAAGACAAAGACATCAGCACCGGCACCGCCGGTGAGCAAGTCATCACCAGCACCCGCCCACAATGTATCGTCACCGGCACCGCCACTCATCGTATCGTCGCCCGTACCGCCATAAAGCAGGTCATCGCCATTACCGCCATAAACCTCATCGTTGTCGGCGTTACCATACAGGGTATCATCACCACCCAAGCCCTTCAGCGTATCAACGCCGCTGCTGCCGCCCAGTTCATCATCACCGCCCGAGCCTGCTGCAACATCATTGCCACCGCCAGCCCAGATCTTGTTCTCAAGCAGGTCAACCTCGAC
Source organism: Kordiimonas aestuarii (assembly GCF_025574465.1). GTDB lineage: Bacteria > Pseudomonadota > Alphaproteobacteria > Sphingomonadales > Kordiimonadaceae > Kordiimonas > Kordiimonas aestuarii. Next base: position 1,144 of record NZ_JAOBPP010000019.1, on the reverse strand, counting down.
TTCCTCACCGTCGTCATACCGGCCATTGTCATCCGAGAGGTCATCGTTCCAGCCGCCCCCGAGAATGGTGTCATTGCCGTTGCCACCCCGGATGGTGTCCGCGCCGGTATCGTTGGTGTCACTGTCTTCATCAAGCGACTGACGGGTCGTGCCATCAGTGGCACCGTCACCAATGACGAAGTCATCGCCGCCACCTGCGCGGATGCTGTCATCACCCTGGCCACCCACAATGATATCCTGGCCTTCGTCATCGTCATCCTTCTGGATGACGTCATCGCCAGCACCACCGTTCAACTGGTCGTTGCCGGCACCACCGGTAATGGTATCATCGTCATCACCGCCTTTCAGCGTATCATTGCCTGCACCGCCGGTTTGGGTCTGGCCAGGCTCCTTCACCACGTTGATCACAGGCACCGACACAAAAGCGGAACTATAGAAGCCTTCCGGATCATAGGCATATACACGGATTGTCAGTGACGATGTCGCCTCATAATCCAGCGACGTCCCCGCTGCAAGCCAGAGCTCGTTGTCAATGATGCGGAAGCGGCTATCCCCTACCGTATAGGTTACGGCTTCCCCTTCCGGGTCAACAGCTCGCAAGGTACCAACAAATACACCGATCTCATTCTCTGTTACGCCAGAGGTTGTCAGGCGCGGTGTGCTTGGCGGATCATTTTCACTAGTAATACCAATCGTCATGGTCGACGGGCTCGCACACCAGTCCGTACCGTCCGACACGCTGAAGGTGAAGCTCGTGTCTGCATCCACATCATTCGGTGGCGTGTAGGTCAGATTTGCAATGTTCGCCTGCAAGATCTCCTGCCCCGCTGTCACCGCAACACCACTCAGCTTGAGGGTACCCTGGCCCGGCAGGCTGTCGATCCGGATCGCACTCAGACTATCTCCGCTATCAACATCGGTGAAACTGAAGTCACTCGCCGAGAGAGTCGTATCGCCACCTTCTACCGCGGCCACTGTGCCGTCAGCTGTTTCCGGCGCATCGTTGGTGCCATTAATGGTGATGGTGATGTTCTGTGCTGTGCCATCGGCGGAGGAAACCGTCAGCGTGTCCCCAAGCGTGTCCCCTGTCGTAAGCGCCTGCACATCGCTGTTGGCTTCATCCAGATCATAGACCCAGTCACCA
>NZ_JAOBPP010000020.1:290548-666605 GCF_025574465.1 Kordiimonas aestuarii | reverse complement strand
TAGGTCGTAGACTCATAATTTTTCAACCAGATACAGACTGAAGCCAGTTTTACAGCGGCGAGGAAATTCTCCGGGTTTTTGTCATAGCGCGTTGCAATGCCCCGATAGTGCTTGAGCTTATTGAAGAAACGCTCGACGAGATTACGGTGTCGGTACAGCCATTTACTGAAGGTAAAGGACTGCTTGCGGTTGGCTTTTGGCGGAATATTGGCCCAAGCTCTGCGCGCTGTGGTGAAGGCACGAAGCGCGTCGGTATCATAGGCTTTGTCAGCGAGCAAGATCGCTTCCTCCTTGATGTCCTCAATCAGATCAAGGGCCGGTTTGCTGTCGTGGGTCTGTCCAGCAGTCAGCGAAAGCCTGATCGGCAGACCATCCGCATCGACGAGGGCGTGGATTTTGGTGGTCAGTCCACCCCGGGAACGGCCCATGCAGCCATCGTCCTGATCCCCCTTTTTGCCGTGGCCCCTTGTTGATGCACACGGACACAGCTGCTGTCGATCATAATGATGTCACCGTCATGGGCTTTGCTCACCGCCTCGAACAGTCGGTCCCACACCCCGGCCTTGCGCCAGCGGACAAACCGGTTGTAGCAGGTGGTGTAGGGACCATATCTTTCGGGAATGTCTGCCCACGGCGTTCCCGCCCGAAAGCGCCACAAGATGCCGTTGATCACCCGGCGGTCATCCACCCTAGGCACCCCGCGCGGCTTGTTCGGCAGCAAAGGCTCTATGATCGACCATTCATAATCTGTCAGTTCATACCGGCGGCGGCGCATCAAAACCTCCTCAATGATTTGAGAAGCGTTGAATCATATCTTCGCCTGTTTGGGAATCCCTTTTATGAGTTTACGGCCTAGGTGGTATTACGCGCCTAGGTCAGTCCGGTTCTCTTCCAGAAAACGTTTGGCGGCTTCCTGCATGACAATGCCGTATTGCAGCACAAAGCGGGCGGCCTTGCCGCTTTCCTTGGCGAGCAGTGTCTCAAGCATGCCAATTTGCGCATGGTGGTGATCGATGCGTTCGGCGATCAAGTCTTCGATCCGTTCCGGCGACACGGCTTCGGCGAACAGGAGGGCCGCGAGGAATTCTGATCGGTTCCTGTCCGGCTTTGGCGCGTGTGTCAGCGACGCCTCCAGCGCTTTGCGACCCGCCTGTGTCAGGCTGTATATCTTTTTATCAGGCCGGCTTTCCTGCGTTTCCGTGCGGCAGTCAATGAGACCTTCGTCCGTCAATTTGGTCAGGGCAGGATAGATGGAGCCATAGCTGGCTTCCGAGAAAAAGCTGAATGCTCCCTCCGCGACCATCTTTTTGATATCATATCCCGTAGTGTCACCAAGGCTGAGGATGCCAAGGCATAGGGTGCGAATATCCATGAATTGCCTTCACTGTCTTTATTATATCAATGCGAGATATATGAAGTGGGATTTTTTTCCAGCAATGTAAAGGTGTGTAAGCACATAAATAAAAGAGGTGCAAGTTGGCATCGCTTTTGCTTTGTAGGAATCCGAATAATCAGTTTTGCCGCGGAAATCCCTGTTAAGGGCGCGGGAAGCTGATAACAAGTATACAGAAGGGTGCCAGAAATGATCGCAGCACAGAAGTTTCCAACCGGTCAGGTCGCGAGAGGGGCAATTGTTGCCTGCTTCGCTTTCATCCTTGGTGGCTGTCAGTCCAGCAACCTTTGGCAGGGCGAAGAAGTGCTGGTTGAAGCCCGCCAGACAACGCTGGAGCGCAGTGTTGGCAACGTGTCTGAAAACCACCGGGAACTGAAGGACCGCTTTAACGCGCTTGAGCGGCTGTATGTTGACCTTGTCCGTAGCGTCCGCACGCAGAGCGAACATCTTCAGGCCATCGACCAGAAGTTGGCAAATTTCCAGAAAGATCCCGAAGTGGATGCCAACCTCAATAAGGTAAAAACCGAGCTGCAGGCCGTGCGTAAGGATATGAAGGCGATGGAAAATCGTCTGTATTCGGTTGAAGTAACCGACAGGCAGGCGGCTTATACCCCGCAGGCGAACAGTGTAGCGCCCACCGGATCGTCGCAAACCGGTGCGGATGCCGACCCGACGGCGGTGTCGTCAACGCCGGGCGCTGCTGCGCCAACGCCGGTTGAAAACCGTGCGCCAATGACCAGTCAAACCTATTATGGCGCGCACTTGGCGTCCTATCGGTCCAATGATCAGGTGTCATCTGGCTGGAACAGCCTTCTTAAGGCTTTTGGCAGTGAACTGACTGATCTCAAGCCGCTAATCTATACCCAAAGCCAGGAAGGCATTGGCACTTTCCTGCGTCTGATTGTTGGTCCGCTCGAGAGTGAAGGGGACGCGGAGGCACTTTGTGACCGTATCCGCGCAACGGGAGGCGAGCAATATTGCCGGGTCTCTGAGTATCAGGGCGAGCCGATCGGATAAAGGGTTTTACCAGCGCTTTATGTAGCGAGAATCCTGCGTTGAGATGTATCTGTGAAAAGGGAGCCCTGTGGCTCCTTTTCCATTAGATTTTAAAAAAAATGTCATTAAATCGCAATTGTTGCCGCAAGGCCTCTTGACAGCAGACGACAAATCCTGTCGGATGCTGCAACCTTCGCCACACTCAGGCGTGGTTAGTCAACTTGGGGAGGTGCGGCTAACCTGGGCGCTCTTGAGCAGCCACTGAGACGCGAAGGCCGGGCATACCTGGGGGTTCGCTCGGATTAGGCGCGGTGCTACGACCAATATTTTTTGGTTGTTCGCCGCGCCTTTCGCTATTTTACAGCATATCTATTCAAGGTGCTATTTGCGCTGGCGCATCACCAACTCACCACGATTGCATGGCGATATGCTTCACCATGTCGGGCGGGTGTCGGATGTTGGCTTAATCCATAATCATAAAAGTCTGTGGGCGCACCGTACCAGTGCGAGGGTTATGAAGCCGGCGGCGAAAAAGCATCATCAGCCGACGACCGACAATTCCCAAGCCGTCCTGCATGGACGCCATGCCGATACCACCAATCACAATGAACAACAGCAATGTAACAACGTGGGATAGATCAAGCATTTCCGCCTCCGTTCGTTTTTTGTTCTTTTATTGGTTTGAGAGGTGCGCGTCAAGAACAAAAAAAGAACAAATGTGAAATAGCAGCAACAGACAGTGCGCAATTTTGTTGTGTATGGGCGCGGGAGGGTGATACACAGGGGGCAAGTGAGCGGACGTGGTTCCGTGATAAAAATTATAACAAGAGAAAAAATATGTCGGTAGACCCGAGGGCCGAGGGCCCGGGGCAGGCGGTTGAAGGCGATGAAGAAAGCCGCCAGCACCAAAAGAGTGATGCAGCGAAGCGTAATAGGCGCCGTTCTCGTAGGCGAGGGCCAAAGAAGAACCGGCCGCAGCAAGCTGGCAGCGCCCCCGAGGGCGGAGATGCCAAGCGCCCTAACGAGCCCGCGCCGGTCGATGCCAAGGCACCTGCTGCCGACATGGCAGCTTCCCAGACCAGCAAGCCGAAACAGTTGAACGGTAATCCGCGCCGCCAGCCATATCCGCCAGTTAGGAGCGTTTATAGCGCCATTGACCTGGGCACCAATAACTGCCGCCTGTTGATCGCACGGCCAACGCGGGGTGGCTTCCGGGTGATCGATGCTTTTTCCCGGATTGTTCGGTTGGGGGAAGGGGTTTCAAACGGTAATCGTCTCTCGGACGCTGCTATGGACCGTACGGTTGAGGCGCTCAAGGTATGCGCAGAGAAAATCAACCGCCGTGGTGTCACCTGCATGCGCCATGTCGCGACAGAGGCCTGCCGTGTGGCCGATAACGCGGACGAGTTCATCGCGCGGGTAAAGCGGGAGACTGGGCTTAATCTGGATATTATTTCCGCGAAGGAAGAAGCCCGTCTTGCTGTCATGGGGTGCCAGTCGCTCATTGCCCCGGGTAACAGGCACGCGTTGGTGTTTGATATCGGTGGCGGTAGTACCGAATTGATATGGGTCCGGGTGCTGCCTGGAAATCGTTCAGAGATCAGCGGTTGGATGTCCATCCCGTGGGGCGTGGTAAACCTGTCCGAAAGTTATGGCACTATTGGTCAGACCGTTTCGGCTGATAGTTATGCGCAGATGGTTTCACTTGTCGAGGAACACCTGAAGGCGTTTGAACAAGCGCACCGGGTTGCCGACGTTGTAAAGCGACGCCAGACCCAGTTTTTGGGCACTTCGGGAACAGTCACGACGCTTGCCAGCCTGCATCTTAACTTACCGCGCTATGTGCGTGAAAAAGTGGACGGCGCATGGATGAAATCGCGGGATATTCACGCGCTGTCCCGTCAGGTTGCGGAAATGAGCCACCTTGAGCGCGCCGCGCAACCCTGTATTGGGCCGGAGCGTGCTGATCTTGTGGTAGCAGGCTGCGCCATCCTTGAGGCAATTCTCGGGATGTGGAATGTACCAAGCCTGCGCGTGGCAGACAGGGGTATCAGAGAAGGCATCCTACGTGGCATGATGCAGGTGGACGAACCGATCGCGCGGAACAGGCACCGCAGCCGCGCGCAAGGCAGTAACCGGGATAACAGGGCGAAGTCAAATGGCTAAAGGCTGGAATACACAATCGAACACACGAAGCCGGGCACGGGGTGCCAAGGTGCGGGTGAAAACAGCACGTGGGCGCAAAAGCTCAAGCACCCGGTGGCTACAACGCCAACTGAACGACCCCTATGTTGCCGAAGCCCGCAGGCTTGGTTATCGCAGCCGCGCGGCCTTCAAGCTTCTTGAACTTGATGAACGCTATGAACTGCTCAAGGGGGCCATGCGTATTGTCGACCTTGGCTGCGCCCCGGGTGGTTGGACACAGGTGATCACCGAACGGTGCCCGAAGGGCGCACAGGTGGTGGGCATCGACCTGCAGGAAGTGGAGCCCATCCCCGGCGCCAACATCTGGGTGATGGATTTTCTGGATGAAGGCGCGGAAGAACGCCTTATGGAAGCACTGGATGGCCCGGCTGATATCGTGCTATCCGACATGGCAAACTCTGCCACTGGCCATAAGCAGACGGACCACATGCGCACCATGGCGTTGTGTGAAGCCGCACTTGACTTTGCCATCAAGGTATTGGCGGAAGGCGGCACGTTTGCCGCTAAGGTCCTGCAGGGCGGCTCCGACAACGAACTGATGAAGCGCATGAAGCGACATTTTCGCACAGTCAAGCACACCAAACCGCCAGCCAGCCGGCAAGACAGCGTGGAATGGTTTGTGGTGGCACAGGGTTTCCGTCGGCATGCGCCCGGCGAAACGCGGGCAACTGACGACACCTGAAAAACGCCCCATCCGGATTAGTTTTCCCCTGTGGCAAGATTCACGTTGATTTTTGCCGCTGCTTGGGGTTATTGAACGGCGAATATCTTAAACCAGGGTTGGCCCGGAACCGCGAAAAGTGGCAGGGTCGCGCGCCTTTAGACGGCGCCCACTGATGAGCAGGAAAGCTAATGGATATTCGCCTCGGCCTTACTTTTGATGATGTTCTCCTTGTTCCGGCAGCAAGCGACGTAATGCCCGCGCAAGTCGATGTGCGGACCAATATCACCAAGACAATCGAACTCAATATGCCGCTTCTGAGCGCCGCGATGGACACGGTGACGGAAGCGCCGATGGCAATCGCCATGGCGCAGGCTGGCGGGATCGGCGTGTTGCACCGGAACGTGACCGAGGAAGAGCAGGCCGAGATGGTCCGTCAGGTCAAGAAGTTTGAATCCGGCATGGTGGTCAACCCTGTGACCATGTTCCCTGACCAGACACTGGCCGATGCGATGGAACTGATGAGCCGGTTCAAGATCTCCGGCATTCCGATTGTGGAGCGCAGCGACGGCGCTGGCCCCAAGAAGCTTTTTGGTATTGTCACCAACCGGGACGTGCGTTTCGCGACCCAGATGGATCAACCGGTATCAGAGCTGATGACCCGTGAGGTTGTTACCGTCAAGCAGGGCGTTTCTTCCGATGAAGCCAAGCGTCTGTTCCATCATCACCGTATCGAGAAACTCATTGTTGTTGATGACGACTATCGCTGCGTGGGCCTGATCACGGTCAAGGATATGGAAAAGGCCGTTGCCAACCCGCACTCGTGCAAGGATGCACAGGGACGCCTGCGAGTAGCCGCCGCCACCACGGTGGGCGACAAGGGGTATGAGCGCGCCGGTATGCTGGCGGACGCCGAGTGTGACTTGATCGTGCTGGATACCGCGCACGGCCATTCATCCCGCGTGATTGAGCAGGTTGAGAAGATCAAGAAAACCTGGGGCAACGTGCAGCTTGTTGCCGGTAACGTTGCCACGGCCGCTGCGGCGGAGGCGCTGATCGGTGCCGGTGCGGACTGTATCAAGGTTGGTATTGGCCCGGGCTCCATCTGTACCACACGGGTTGTGGCGGGTGTTGGCGTGCCGCAGTTGACAGCGGTGAGTGACGTTGCAAGCGTTGCCGTCAAACACGGCATCCCGATAATTGCCGATGGTGGGTTGCGGACGTCAGGTGATGTCGCCAAAGCGATCGCGGCGGGTGCCAGCGCCTGCATGGTGGGCTCGCTGCTGGCGGGTACCGAGGAGGCGCCGGGGGAAGTGTTCCTCTATCAGGGCCGTTCCTATAAGGCATACCGCGGCATGGGGTCCGTGGGGGCGATGGCACGGGGGTCCGCTGACCGCTACTTCCAGGACGACGTGAAAGACACGCTGAAGCTTGTGCCAGAGGGTGTTGAAGGGCAGGTACCCTATAAAGGCCTGGCGGCCAACGTGCTGCACCAGCTTGTAGGCGGTCTGCGTGCATCCATGGGCTATACGGGCAACCGTACCATTGACGAGATGCGTAAAAACGCCAGCTTTGTGCGTATCACCAACTCGGGTCTCAAGGAAAGCCACGTGCATGATGTGACCATCACGCGTGAATCGCCAAACTACCCGACAAAATAAGCGAAAAACATGCAACCATCCGCGCGACTTGCCGCCGCCATTGAGATTCTGGCATCCATTGAGGTGGCAATCATGGCGCGCGGTTTGCCCGCCGACCGTTTGGTTGCCGACTATTTCCGTGCCCGCCGTTTCGCAGGCTCGAAGGACAAACGCGCGATATCGGACATGGTTTATGGCGTGTTGCGCCAACGCGAAGTGCTGCTGTGGGCGCTGGAGGAAGCAACACTATCGGTGGACGGCCGTTCGCTGTTGATCGCCTATCTCTGCAGGCATGACGCGGAATCCCTTGGTTTATTTGGTGGGGATGACAAGTTTGCACCGCCTGCGCCTAGTGGCGTGGAGGAGTCAGGGATAACAACCCTGAAATCGCTGAATTGGGCCACAGCCCCGGTGGAGGCGCGCTGCAATGTGCCTGCTTGGGCTGCGGCTGGCTTGCACCAGCGCTTTGGCGCTGACTTCGAAACCGCCATGGCGGCTTTCCATGAAACAGCGCCGCTGGATATCCGGATTAACGCACTCAAAGACGTCGGTTTAGATATAAAGTCAAAACTTAGTATACCGCTTGAAGCCATTGAAAAAAATAAATATTCCAGCTTTGGATACCGCATTCATGCGCGCGTGAACCTTGGGGCTGACAAGTCCTACCGGGGCGGCTATATCGAGGTGCAGGACGAAGCCGCGCAGGTGGCGTCCGCCCTTGTGGCGGCGGAGCCTGGGCATCAGGTGGTTGACCTTTGCGCCGGTGGTGGCGGCAAAAGCCTCGCCGTGGCGGCCGACATGGCGAACAAGGGACAGATCCACGCATTTGATATCTCGGGTAAGCGGCTGGCAGATTTCCGACACCGTATCCAGCGCGCGGGTGTGCGCAATATTCAGGTCACCCGCCTTGCGCCTGAGGGCAGCGGACGAAAGTCAGCCTTGCAGGACCTTGTGGGCAGGGCGGACCGGGTCGTGGTGGACGTGCCCTGCACCGGTACCGGGACATGGCGCCGCAGCCCGGACCAGCGCTGGCGGTTTGATGAAACGAGCCTCGCGGAGATCAATAAACTGCAAGCCACGATTCTGAGGGAGGCCGCGTCGCTGGTGAAGGTGCGCGGGCGGCTGGTTTACATGACCTGCTCGCTGTTGCCTGCCGAGAATGAACAGATAATTCAAGGCTTTATGAAGCAGGCGGCCGACGGCTGGAAACTGCTTGATTACCGCGATATCTGGCGTGCCGTTCTGGCAAGCGCGGTGCCGGATACAGTATCGCAGGAGCCAAAATGCCTGCAGTTCGCTCCGCATAGCCATGGGACGGACGGCTTTTTTGTCGCACTTCTTGAACGGCAGGCTTAGCCATAAAAAGCGCGCATTGTTTACCAATTCTTTGCGATATGGGGCGTAAGCTCAAGAAATAATGACTTTGTCGCACGCCGTGAACGCTCTACCTAAAAAGGAAGACAGCGCGCGCCGAAGCGGGTATCGTCATGAAATTGGAACAGTGATGAGGTAAGCATGCGTATTCGACACTTGGTAATGATTTCGGCCTTAATGGGTGCGGTAGCAAGCCCTGCTTTTGCGCAGACCGCAGAGAAATACCGCTTGCTTTCCAGTGAGTTGGTGACAAAGGCGCAACATTCCCTGAATGCAGAAAAAGCGCATGATGCACAGATGCTTTATGAGCGCGCGCTGGTGGCGAACCCGGCGAACGTGGATGCGCTGATTGGCCTTGGCCGGGCGCACGAGGCGCAGGGCCATGTGGGCAGCGGGCTCAAATATTACCGCAAAGCGCTGGAGATTGAACCCAACGACAAGGATGCGCTTGAAGTACAGGCCATTGCATTTTTGAAGCGCAACCTGGCAGCGAAAGCTGAGGGAAACCGCGAAAAACTGGCGCGCCTTTGCCAGGCTGGCTGCGCCGAACTTGAGGCGGTTGATACCGCGATCGAGGAATATCGCGCCAAGCAGGCCAGTGCCGACCTGGCCAACGAAGGCTGAAACCAGCGGCCATACGAATGAAACGAGGGCGCGTCAAGGCGCCCTTTTTTTTGTGCGAAAAACCGTGCGATATCTGTGCGGGAAAACCCGGGTTTTGTGTAAAAAGTGTGCGAAATATGTGCGGGAATCGTGCGGCGCATCGCGCGCCGGTCTTCACCTGCTTATTTCGGCTTCAGTGTATCATGATTGTTGATGACATGCGACCATACATAGTCGGCCATCGGGGCGATGATCAGGTCTTCGGTATCGATGACCGGCGCTTCTGCTTCCATGCGGCAAATACCGCTCCATGATGTGATGCCACCAAATTCCGCGAAGCTGACAGCAAAAGTCACCGCTACGGCGTAATGACGGTCGCCAGTTTCCCGGCCATTCGAATTGACAAACCCGGTCAGTGGGAAGGAACGCTCGGGCAGGCTTTTCGGGAAATACCGCCCGGTGATTTGGCCGCTTTCCCGGTCAATGTTGTCAAAACTGACGGTGGCACCGAGGTTGGTTGTCCATTCACCATGCAGGTCCCAACAGTCACGGGCGGCGGCGGGCAGGGTGCTGAATAGCGTCAAAAAAAAGCCGCTCGCTACAGGACCCACCAGCGAATATGGCAAGGCCGGTTTCATAAAGTCCTCTCCCCGACGTCATTTTTTGTCAGGCGCGTTGCCTTTCATGGTGAAGGTATAGTCCGGCAAGCCAAGGCCGATATCAAGATGGCTGACGCTGACAAGCTCGCTATAGGTGATGCGAGGTTCCAGGCCCTTGGAGGGCAGGCCATAGCCGTCAATCTCTGTTTCGCACAATGATGCAACCTGAACCCGCTCACCATCGCGGTTCAATAGCGGCAGCGTAAGATATTCCGCCCGAATACGCTTCCCTGTTTCCATAACCAGTATGTCGCAGGCGTACCCCCCGGCGGGGTGATCAAGCAGCGCTTCGTAAAAGGCAACCATGGCGTCTCCGGCATTGCGTTCCGCCACATCATAAATACTGGCGCCGGTGAGGTTGCGGTCAAACAGTGCGTCCATGGCCGTGCCACTCATTTTCACCCGCAGGTCGCCGGGCCCGATCCGTTCAAAGACAACAAGATGCGCTGACAATGCCCGCAAAACCGGCAAGCCAAGCTGCCGCCGGTAGGGGATACCGCCGTCATTGTCTTCGCGCGCGGCCTGCCAGACATCATAGAAGCGGCACAGGTTCGTCGGCATGGTGGGCCATGTCTCAGGTAGTGGACGCATTTTCCTCACGGCAAGTTGGCTTTCATTCCCCCTATGGTAGCAGGCAAGCGGATAAAGTCACAAAAAAAAGGCAGCAAAAGCTGCCTTCTTGTCTTTCTTACGTTAAAAGACCTAGCGGAAAGTGCCCGGCCAGTCGGCGGCGAGATAGGTGAACACCACCCATGCCGCTACATTTTGCCGGAGCGCGACCGGGTCCACTTTGTCGAGCGTGTCGTCGGCGGTGTGGTGCAGGTCAAAATAGTCGGTGCCGTCCTGCATCAGGTCCACAACCGGCATGCCGACCTTGCCAAGCTGGCCCACGTCAGGCCCGCCATATGCCTTGCGGTCCGCGCGCACCACGCCAAGGGGCCCCATGAGTGCGGCCATTTTGTCCACCACATGCAAGGCGGCGGGGTTCACGGTTGAGGCCAAAGCCCACACAGGCCCGGCACCAAAATCGGATTCACCGCCGATGATGTGCTTGTCGATGTCCTTGCCTTCATGGGCTTCGGCATATTGGCGTGCACCAATAAGGCCCAGTTCTTCAGCCGAGAACAGGATCACGCGGATAGACCGGCGCGGGCGCTTTGGCGCCATATCCTGGATGAGATTGGCGGCGGCCATGGTGATGGCAACGCCCGCGCCGTCATCAATGGCACCGGTGCCCAGGTCCCAGCTGTCCAGATGGCTGCCCAGCACAACAAATTCGTCCGGTGCTTCACTGCCGGTGACCTCACCGATCACGTTGAACATCTCAACCGGCTCTTCCATCGTTGTCTGGATCGTCAGGTCCAGCCGGACGGTCTCACCATAGCCGAGGATGCGCACCAGTTGGTCTGCATCGGGGTTGGAGAGCGCAGCTGCCGCAATTTTGGGGGCGTCTTCCTCATAGTTCACGCCGCCTGTGTGGGGCAGGCGGTGAGTGTCTGTCCCGATTGAGCGGATAAGGATGGCCTTGGCCCCCTTTCTGGCGGCTTCGGACGCCCCGGCACCACGTGCCCTGACGGCAGGGCCGTAGCCCGCGCCAGTCTTGAAGCGTTCCATACGGTTGGAGATGAAAACGATCTTGCCTTCAACCTCAGACGCGTCGGCGGCCTTGAGGTCCTCAAAGGTGGCGAAATGCGCCACCTCGGCCTGCACACCACCCTCGGGCGTGGAGACAGACTTGCCAAGCGCCGTGATCGTCAGCGGCTGCGCAAACGGCTCTGCCACATGGGCGCTCTCAGACAGGCGGGTCCATTTGGGCACCATCACCGGTTCTTTCCAAACCCGGTCAAACCCGAGTTCGAGGAATTTGGCCACGGCCCAGGCTTGCGCTTCGGCTTCCTTCGGGCTGGCGGCCAGGCGCGCGCCCACCTCGGTGGTCAGGGAGGCCAGAAGCTCATAGGCCTCGTCATTCTCCAGCGCCTTGTCGCGCAGCACTTTGGCTGTTTCGACACTTTCATCGGCCAGTGGCACAAGCTCTGCCGCGGTCGCCATGCCGCCCAGTGCCATGCTCAGCGCGGCTGCCGTCAGAATATTTTTCATTGTCATGAATGCCCTCAATCTGTCTGTGCAAGAAAGACGGGAGAGTGGCGTGGAAATGGGGGATGGTCAAGAGAGCGGGATGATCACGAGGGTGTGAGAAGCCCCCGGCCTTATGTAGCAAGGCCTTACCAGCCATCATGCCCGCGTGTGAAAGGTGTCCAGAATGGTGGGCTGGAGCGGGACGAAAACATCGTCTGGGCTTCCGCCTGCGCGGGAGTGGCGCGTGGTGGGAGGGGAGAGACTTGAGCAATGTCTACCGTTTGACTTGTAACTTGGTTAATGTTGGCGGAGTTTGGCTTGTGGAAAAAGGGAGGATCACAATGGCGGATGCACTAGGTAAAGTTGGTTGGCTGGACATCACGACTGATGACGCGTCAGGGCTGAAGGATTTTTACAAGGATGTGGTCGGCTGGGGTGTTGAGGCCGTCAGCATGGGCGACTATGACGACTATGTCATGATGGATAGCGCGGGCGACGCCGTCGGCGGCATCTGCCACGCGCGTGGCGGCAACAAGGGTGTGCCGCCGGGGTGGATGCCATATTTCACCGTGGCATCGATGGATGACGCGTTGAAAGTGGCTGAGGCCGCGGGCGGCACCATCGTTGACGGTCCGCGCGGTGCAGGCGGCGGCACCATGGCGATCCTGCGTGACCCTGCTGGCTGCCATTTTGCACTGTATCAGAGCTAGAATGCTACATTCGCACAGTCATGCCGGAGAGAGAAAGGCAGATGAACCAAGGGGAAACCCCACCTGGACACCTGCCGGCGTGGGAGTGACACCAAGAAAAGCACGAACGACGGTTAAGACGTGAGAGTAGTGGCTGAGGCCATTACCCCTCAACCGTCGCTTTCCAAGCTTCAAGGGCTTCCAGCGCCCGGCGGCTCATCGCCGGTTTGCGTTCTTTCTTGTAGACCTTGCCTTCAAGGGGCGGGAACAGGCCGAAGTTCACATTCATTGGCTGGAAGGTCTTGGCGTCGGCGCCGCCGGTGATGTGGCTGATAAGCGCGCCAAAAGCCGTGGTCGCGGGCGGTGTGGTAGGCGTGAGGCCCTTGCGTTCCATGGCGGCCATGCGGCCGGCCATCAGGCCCATGGCGGCCGATTCCACATAGCCTTCCACACCGGTGACTTGCCCTGCGAACCTGAGGCGCGGGTCTGCCTTCATGCGCATCATGCCGTCCAGCACCTTGGGGCTGTTGAGGAAGGTGTTTCTGTGCAGGCCGCCAAGGCGGAAGAAAGTGGCATTCTCAAGCCCCGGGATCTTTTTGAAAATGCGTTGCTGTTCGCCATATTTCAGCTTGGTCTGGAAGCCGACCATGTTGTAGAGCGTGCCCAGCTTGTTATCCTGCCGTAGTTGCACCACGGCATAGGGTTTTTCGTCCCAGTGCGGGCAGGTGAGGCCCACCGGTTTCATTGGGCCATAGCGCAAGGTTTCCGGCCCGCGTTCGGCCATCACCTCGATGGGCATGCAGCCTTCAAAATAGGGCGTGTCTTTCTCCCACTGTTTGAAGTCCGTCTTCTCGCCGGTGTTGAGGTCATGGATGAACTCTTCATACTGCGCGCGGGTCATTGGCAGGTTGATATAGTCCGCGCCGTCGCCCTTATCGTACCGGCTCTGGAACCATGCGACATCAAAGTTGATGCTGTCCTTGTCCACAATCGGGGCGATGGCGTCAAAAAACGCAAGGCTGTCTTCACCGCATAGTTCCAGCACGGCTTCACTGAGCGCGGGGCTGGTGAGTGGGCCGGTGGCGATGATGACATTGTCCCATTCTGCGGGCGGCAGGCCCTCAATCTCGCCACGCTCGATAGTGATATTGGGGTGACTGTTGAGGAGGCCGGTAACTTCTTCCGAGAAACCGTCGCGGTCCACCGCAAGGGCGGAACCCGCGGGCACCTTGTGCTTTTCCGCCGCTGTCATGATGATGGAGCCAAGGCGGCGCATTTCCTCATGTAACAGGCCCACGGCGTTGTTGACGGCGTCGTCCGAGCGGAACGAGTTGGAGCATACAAGCTCCGCCAGACCATCGGTGTGGTGGGCGTCGGTCTTGCGGACGGGGCGCATTTCATGCAGCACCACGGGCACGCCTGCCTCTGCCGCCTGCCACGCCGCTTCCGAGCCCGCAAGCCCGCCACCAATGATGTGGATTTCCTTCAACGCATTTGTCATACCGTTACACCTTACTCTTTTTCGCATCAGACATGCCTAGTTTGCGCGCATGTTTACTGGACTTTGGGCCAATATGTAAGCCAAAAAGGCTGTCATGACCACCATAGTGGTTGCGGCTTTATCAAGGGGGATGGCGTGGCGCTTTCTGCACGCGATATATTCGAGACCTTAAGTGAATGGCCACACCGGGGTGTGGGCACGGAAGAGGAAATGGAAGCGCGCGAAATGCTGATGGCGAAGCTGTCGGGCGAGATTGATGTGGACGTGAATGAAGAAGGCTTTTTCACCCCGCGCAGTTACCTGCCGTTTTTCTGGCTGATCGCCCTGGGCCAATGCTTTTTTGTGCTGTTGGCGGGTTTTGCCCCGCTGGTGATGATGGTCGGCGGGTTGATGCTGCTTCTGAGCCACCTGTGGTTTTTTGACTGGCGCGTGGCGCGGCTTGTGTGGCTGACAGCGCGCTCCACAACAGCGAACCTTGTGGCGCGCAAGGGCGCGGGCCGGCGGCTTTTCATCCTGATGGCGCATATCGACAGCGCCCCGGCGTCCTTTGCCTACCGGCCGCAGCAGGTGAAACACTTCAAGCTTAATATCTGGCTGGCAACGGGTATTGTCTCCTTTGGTGTGTGGGTGCCGTTGGCGACCCTGTCGGGTATTGATGTGCCCATGGCGGTGCAGGGCTTTTGTGCGCTTGCTTTGGTGGTGCAAGGGGTGCTGGCCAGTGTGGATTATTGGCGGTTTGGCTATACACCCGGCGCCAATGACAACCTGACGGGTATTGCCGCCGCCACAGAGGTGGCGAGCCGCCTGTGGGCCAACATGCCGGATGACAGCGAGGTGCGGCTGGTGATTACCTCGGCTGAGGAAGCCGGGATGCTGGGCGCGCAGCATTACTGGGAGCAGCATGAGGCAGAGCTGCATGCCCGTGAAACCCATGTGCTGAACTTTGATACCGTTGGTTTTGGCAGGTTGGCTTATGTGATTGAAAGCGGGGGTTTTACACCGGTTTATTATGACACGCCGCTGGCGCACGCTGCCCACGCGCTGGTAAAACTGAATAAGAAGTTTGAGCATATCGGCCCCGCGCGCCACAAGGTGGGTGACTTTGACAGCGTGTGGTTTGTGCGGGACGGTATTTCCGCACTGACACTTGCGGCCTATGACGAGCACGGCCATATGCCGCATATCCACACCATGGAAGACAGTGTGGAAAAGATAGAGCTTGACCGGGTGGAAGAGGCCGCGCGCTTTGGCGAGGCGATCATCCGCCTTGTGCCCAAACGGGGGCAAAAACAGCGCAAGGCGCGAGGGAGCAGACCATGACAGCAGATGATATTCTCTATTTCTGGTTCACGGAGGCCGGGCCGGAGGCGTGGTGGAAAAAATCAAAAGCCTTTGATGATCTGGTCCGGCGGCGGTTTCTCGCGCTTTATGAAGCCGCGGCACGGGGCGAGCTGTGGCACTGGCGCGCGCGGCCTGAGGGTCGGCTGGCGGAAATCATCGTGCTGGACCAGTTTCCGCGCAACATGTTCCGCGACAGTGGCCGGGCCTTTGCCGCCGACGCGCTCGCGCTTGTGCTGTCGCAAGAAGCGGTGCGCCTTCGTGTGGGGCAAGGCTGGGACGCCGAACGCCGATCGTTCCTTTACATGCCCTATATGCACAGTGAAAGCCGCGCGGTTCACACGGAAGCCCTGCGTCTGTTCTCAGAACCCGGGCTTGATGAAAACCTCGATTTTGAACATAAGCACAAAACCATTATCGACCGCTTTGGCCGTTATCCGCACCGGAACACAGCGCTGGGCCGGGAGAGCACGCCAGAGGAAATCGAGTTTCTCAACCAGCCGGGCAGCAGTTTCTAGGCATCAGGGGTAGGGGGCATCCATACCGGCTTCCACGTAAATGCGGGCGCGGTATCCGGCCCAGATTTCGGCATAGGTGCCGTTGTGCTGGATTTTGGCAAGCGCGGCATCGAAGGCGTCACACACGGCTTGATCGTGAAATCGGGCCACATACTGGCTTGGCGGCATGATGGGATGGGCTTCAAGCTCCAGCTTTTCGCCGGTGCGGTCAAAATAGCGCTTTTGCGCCAGCCGCAGGATCCAGTTGTCGCCAACGGCGACATCAAAGCGCCCTTTGTACAACAGAGAGATATGCGTGCCCTGATCGCCGGATTCTGTGTAGCGTTTGGCACCGCGCACCGCGTTGCGAAAGTCTTCCCCCAGGTACCGAGTGGCGCCGGAGAAGGAAATCACCGCATAATTGCGCAGCTCTTCAAAGCTCTGAAGTTCGAGATGACGGCTTTTCACCGTCAGGCCGACGTTCTGATGCTCGATATAGCTGCTGGTGGCGCAGCCGGTGTCTGACGCCGTGACATTCTGGGTCAGGATGCCGTCAAGCTGGTGATCCTCGAACGACGAGATCATGCGAATGCGCGGCAATTGTACATATTCGATATCAAAGCCGGTATCCTTGAAAACCGCATTGACCAGATCAACCTCGATCCCTGTTTTTGCGTCCTCATAGATGTAAGGCGGCAGGAAATTGCGTGTGGCGATGCGTAGGGTCGGGCTGCTTTCCTGCTCGGGTTGCGCTGTGGCAGCGCCGGTGGCAGTGGTCGTCAAAGCGCCCGCGATTGCGATCACAGCAAGCAAGGCAGGAAATTTCATCGGCAAAAGCGGCATCAAGGTTGTCTTCCCTAAGGTAACAGAGGCCGCTCTGGCGGGCGCCCGAAACTCAAAACAGGCTGCATCATCGCAGGTCAGGGTAAAAAAAGTACTACCGGATCAATCCAGGAAGTCACCGTCCGCGGAACAAGGCCACAAACGGTAAACTTATCAGTTGTATAAATTTTTTTTTTGGCTGTATTGTCGCTATCTACGACCCCGAGCGTATGAGCACCATGTCCGCCGGATAGGTGATGCGGTATTCATGGTGAATTTCCCAAACCTCGCCGGGTGCCAGCTCCTTCTTCCAGGTAATGACCCCTGCCTTGCTGTCCACATCTTTTGTGGTGGCCTGTGTCGCGCCCTTGAGCAGTTCCACCTTCACGTCCTCATGTGCGGGGACAGGCAGGCGGTCGGTTACCTCAACCACGGCCTTTTTGTCGCGGTTGTTGGTCACACGGTAGACAAGGCGTTCTTCCTCGACATTCTTTTTGCCAAAGAAGCCGGTGTCGCCGTCGCGTGACGGGCTTGTGATGGTCTCAACCTTGATGCCGCTGTCGTTGCCAAACGGCAGTTCGGTCTCCTCGCCAGGCACAAGGTCTGGCCAGCGGCCACGCCCGGCATAGTAACCGTCCCGGCTCAGTTTAGCCGTGATGTTCGACAGCCGAGGCAGGCCCTCCAGAGTAACATCGGCATAGACATAGGCGTTCTCGCCGTCAAAGCGCGGGGTCACACGGCTGACGATGTCCGCCGGCAATTGTACGCTTTCCACCAGAAACTGCTGCGGCGTGCCGTTTGTAGGGATGTCCGCGGGCTTGTTCAGGGTGAAGTTCATGTCATAGGTGGTGGCTGTCTGGCGCGCCATGCTTTTTGATTCCAGCCGTTCCATCTGGCTATCCGCCATCGCGCGCGGTGCGGGGGGAGAGAATTGTGCCGCTGTTTCCACTGGTCGGCGCAGGTCATCCTTGTCATGCACGCGCAGGAATTCTGGGTTCATCACAGGCGCGCCGATGGTCCAGGACGGACGGGCGGTTGAGAGGCTGAGGGCCACATCCTCCCATGCTTCTCCGCTGGACTGGCTGACCTCGGCCATCAGTTTGATGTCGGCCTTTTTTTCGTCGGTCATCAGGTTGGCATCGGTGGATATGCCCCAGCTTGCGCTGCGCACAAGATAATTGACATCAAGGGCATACTTGCCAGCCTTCGGCACATCAATATTGATGACCGCATTATAGGTAATGCCGGGGCGGCCACCCGAGGCAGAGGTTTCCTGCTCCAGCGCTCTTACAAGCTCAGCCTGGCCGGCGCGTTTCGTCTCAAGCGTGTGTTTTTCCGCCATGAGTGCCACGGTCTTGTCGCCAATGAAATCGAGCGCGGTTTGCCAGTCCTTGCCTGAGCCGCCATTTTCACCAAGCCCCTGCAGGTAGGTGAGCCGCATGTCGGTGCTGGCGATGGCATTGTCGGTTTTCGCAAGGGCGTCCCGCGCATCCTGCAGCCGCTTGTTGAGCGCCATCTGGTCTGCTGACGGTTCAGGTGGCAGGTAGGTGGTCGTACTGTGCACGTTTGTCACCCGCGTGCCATCAGCCACCGCGTTGATGCCGTAGCTGGAATCCAGCGACGATGTCAGCCCTGATACGGTGATCCGGTGGTTCCCTGCAGGCAGGTTGATACTGGCCTGCCGGTGCACCAGCGCGCCTCCTGTCTGGTAAACAGTGACAGCCTCAACCGATGCTTTCAGGTCAAAATCGTCAGCATAAACGCCGCTCGTGGCAAAGATTGCGAGAAACGGTAACATCGAGAGTTGCGGTTTCATAATCACCCCATAAAATGATTTCTTGTTCCGGCATGTGGCGCCGACAGGTTCATCCTTCCCCGGCGTTATGCCAAAAGTCTTCTGAACATCAGATGAAGCATGTAATCATGTTGACTTCATGGCGGCGGCGGTGTTGGTCGCTCAGGCAAGCGCCTTGCGCACGCTGGGCATGATACGGCGGCTGACCGGCACCATGTCACCGCTTTTGAGCAAAAGGCTACCCGCGCCGGAGGCATCGCGGTCGAGGCTCGCAATAAAGGCGGTGTTGACAAGGTAGGACCGATGCACCCTGAGAAACGTGCCGGGCAGGGCGCCTTCAAGCTCGGCCAGCGTCGCGCTGTGGAGCTTGCAACTGCCATCGGCGAGCATCAGCTCAACATAGTCACCCGCGCCTTTGCAATAGGCCACATCCTGTGCGGAGACCAGTTCCACCTTGCCCGACGCTGTAACCTTCAGGCTTGTGGGGCTTACGCGTTCCCTGCTTTCATCAAGAATAAGCTGCAGGCGGTCGGCGCGGGCCTGTTCCGCCGCCCGCAGCCGCCGTTCGGCCAGATGCTGGCGTATCTCCTGCGCGAACAGGAAAACAAGCAGCGCGGCAACACAGTAATAGAAATAGATGTCCAGAAACCGGGTGGGTGCAAGTGCAATGATGCAGGAGAAGAGAAACAGCGCGAGCGCATAGGTCTTGGCGTAAACAGCGCGCTGCACAGCAGCAAAACTGGCGATCAGCGCCGCGAAGCACGCCGGCACAAGCAGCGCGAGTGAGGATTTGTTGTCAAAGCCATAAGCGGGCAGGACCAGCATGAGGTAGGTGAGTAATGCGATGAGGCCTACGGTCAGGCGGTGCGCGCTGACAAAACGGAAAAGTACATGCAGGAACAGGCAAACGCCGCCCGCTGTTGCGCACGTCAGGATCAGCACCAGCCGTACGTCATGAAACGGGTAATCATAGGCCCACAGGCCGCGGGAAACCTCTGACAGCAGTTGCCCGGCGGCAAAAAGCGCGGTCAGCGGCACCAGAAAGTCCTGCCAACCCTCGTGGCGGCGAATGGCAAGCACGCCAAAATACAGCGCGCCAAGGATCAACACCCCCAATGGCAGGAAGGCTGGCAAATAGCCCCGCAGGATATCATCGGTGACATGAAGGAAGGGAGCGATGGCAATGAAATGCACGGGCGCAACCAGCGGTATGAACCCGTGTTGGTCGGACAGGGCAATGATGATTTCGTTGTCCCCGGCATGCACCACCGCGCGGTCAAGCGGCATGACCGCATCCATTTTACCCGGAACTTCATCCTCAGGTGACGCCGCAGGCACCCCGTTCATGCCGACTTTGTGACCATTGAGCCATATGGCGCTTGATGCCTTGGCTGATATATACAGGCCAAGCGGCCCCCGGCCGTTGAGCAGACCTTCGCTCACCCGCACCGTACCCTTCAGCCAAACCAGCCTGCCAAAAGTACTGGCAAAATGGCCGTTGACCCGTGTGCACTCAGGCCCGTCAAAGCTTGAAGGCATATCTGAAAGCGCTTTTCCCTCGCACGCAATGATGTTGTCCATCAGCAAGGGGGCATAGTCTTGCGCCTGTACGTTTGGCGCGCAGCACAGCATTAGCAGGCTTATGATTATCGCGGCATTTTTCATGGTCATTGCACTCTATCACCGGTTACCGAAAATCAATACCGCTTACCGGTGCCAGCGTGCCGTCCACCGATAAAGCCATGATTTACCGGAGAAATCGCTCAATTTGAACCCAGTTGACTTTGGGAACTGGAGAAAACGATGAAAAAGACGATCACGACAGCATCACTGGCTTTACTTCTGGGGAATACGGCGCTGGCGGCACCGGGCGAGGAAGCATTCACCTTCGAGGAGAAGGATGGCCAGACGGTCGAGGCATACCGTGGCAGGATCGAGGTGAGGGAAAACCGGCAAAACCCGGATAGCCGCATGATTCCGGTCACCTATGTGCGCTTTCCCGCAACGTCAGATAACGCTGGCCCACCGATTATATATCTGGCTGGCGGGCCAGGCGGCTCAGGCGTGCGGACAGCCAAATACCGCCGCTTTGACATGTTTATGGCGCTCAGGGCATATGGTGACGTTATCGCGCTGGACCAGCGCGGGACTGGCGCCTCCGACATTCTGCCAGAATGTACATCCAGCCGGGCCGTGCCGCCGACAGAGCCTCTCTCGGACGCGGGTTATATTGCGCTGCACCGCGCCGCGTTTGAGGAATGCCTCGCTTTCTGGAAGGCTGAAGGGGTGGACGTCACCGGCTATAACACCGTGGAAAATGCCCGCGATATTGATGCGCTGCGACAGCATCTGGGCGCGGAAAAGGTGGTATTGTGGGGCACAAGTTATGGCAGCCATCTGGCGTTTGCAGCGCTCAAGGAAATGGGAGACCATGTCGAGAAGGTGGTGCTTTCAAGCGCGGAGGGGCTGGACCAGACCATCAAGTTGCCAGCGCGCACGGATAGCTATTTCGACCGCCTGCAGGCAGCCGTGGACAGCCAGCCCGCGGCAAAAGCAGCTTACGGCGACATCAAGGCAATGATGGCCCGTGTGCATGCCAAACTGGATGCGAACCCGGTGTTACTACACGCTAAAATGAAGGATGGCACGGTAAAGGACTATCTGTTCCACAAGCGGGACATGCAACAGCTTGCTTCCTATTTTGTCTCAGACCCATGGTCACAGCAGCGTCTGCTGTCGCTTTATCTGGCGATGGACCACGATGTTATGGCGCCGTTTGAAATGCTGCTTGCGGAATGGTTTGTTCCGGGTGACCCAATCAGGATGGATGCGATGTCAACCATGATGGACGTGGCGTCGGGCATGAGCGACGAACGTCGGGCGCTGGTGAAAGCGCAGGCCAGGGAAGGCCTGCTCGGTGATTGGCTTAACTTTTCCTACCATTATGATGGTGTCGCGCCGAACCTCGACCTTGGCGATGCCTTCCGCACCGGTCCGGTGAGTGATGTGCCGGTGTTGCTGTTCAGCGGTACGCTTGATGGCCGGACCTACCTTGACGGGCAGGTGGAGGCCACGACGGGGTTGGCGAACCTTACCCATGTCACCGTGGTGAATGCAGGCCATAACCTCTTTATGTCGTCGCCAGAGGTGCAAACAGCCATCAATGTCTTCATGGAAGGCAAACCCCAGCCGACATTGACCATCACCAATGACCTGATGGACCTGTCGCCACGCCAATAGTCAGCGGGTGAGGCAAAAGGGCGCGCGATATGCCGCGCCCTTTGACTTTACTCCGCCGCCTGCCGCTTGAGCACAGGAGCCAGATACTGACCAGTGTAGCTGCGCGGAGACGTAGCGACCTCTTCCGGGGTGCCCGTGGCTACAATCTCGCCGCCGCCGTCGCCGCCCTCGGGGCCAAGGTCGATAATCCAGTCTGCTGTTTTTATAACCTCAAGGTTATGTTCGATAACAACGACTGTATTCCCCTGGTCTACAAGGGCTTGCAGCACCTCCATCAGCTTGCGTACATCCTCAAAATGCAGGCCCGTTGTGGGCTCATCAAGAATATAAAGCGTTTTGCCGGTGGACCGTTTTGACAGCTCCTTCGCGAGTTTCACGCGCTGGGCCTCGCCACCGGAAAGTGTGGTGGCTTGCTGGCCGACCCGAATGTAACTCAGTCCCACTTTTTCCAACATCTCAAGTTTGTTGCGGATCGCGGGCACGGCCTTGAAAAACTCAACGCCATCCTCAACTGTCATATCAAGAACATCTGATATCGATTTGTCTTTAAAGCGAATTTCTAATGTTTCACGGTTGTAGCGTTTGCCCTTGCACTGGTCACATTGCACATAGACATCCGGCAGGAAGTGCATCTCGATCTTGATCATGCCGTCACCTTTGCAGGCTTCGCAGCGGCCGCCTTTCACGTTGAAGGAGAAGCGGCCCGGCTTGTAACCGCGTGCTTGCGCCT
The DNA here is from genome assembly GCF_025574465.1 of Kordiimonas aestuarii. Taxonomy (GTDB): domain Bacteria; phylum Pseudomonadota; class Alphaproteobacteria; order Sphingomonadales; family Kordiimonadaceae; genus Kordiimonas; species Kordiimonas aestuarii. The sequence continues at coordinate 644,386 of NZ_JAOBPP010000020.1, read as the reverse complement.
CGGGCAGGCCTGCGAACCAGTCGCGGATCGGGCCAAAAGCCCCGGTGTAGGTTGCGGGGTTGGAGCGCGGCGTCCTGCCAATCGGGCTTTGGTCGATATCGACAATCTTGTCCAGATGTTCAAGGCCCTCGATGGTCTCGTGGGCGCCGGGGGTAACGCGCCCGCCGTTCAGATGCTTTGTCACAGCCTTATAAAGCGTCTCAATGGTGAAGGTGGACTTGCCAGACCCTGAAACGCCGGTGATGCAGGTCAGGGTACCCAGCGGCACCGAGCCGCTGACGGACTTCAGGTTGTTGGCGGTCGCGCCCTTCACGGTCAGGAACTTGCCCTTGTGGCCCGGCCTGCGGTCCGCGGGGATGGGCACGGCGCGTTTACCGGTGAGATACTGGCCGGTCAGGCTTTTGTCGCACGCCATGATCTTGTCTGGCGTGCCTTCTGATACAATCATGCCGCCGTGTTCACCAGCGCCTGGCCCCATGTCGATGACATAGTCCGCGGTGCGGATGGCATCTTCGTCGTGTTCGACCACCAGCACCGTGTTGCCGATATCGCGCAGGTTCTTGAGCGTTTCCAGAAGCCGGTCATTGTCACGCTGGTGCAGGCCGATGGAAGGTTCGTCCAGCACATAAAGCACGCCGGTAAGACCGGACCCAATTTGGGAGGCCAGACGAATGCGCTGGCTTTCGCCGCCAGAAAGTGTTCCAGAAGAACGGCTTAAGGTAAGATAATTAAGCCCTACATTAACAAGGAAGCCCAGCCGTTCCTGAATTTCCTTCAATACTTTTTCAGCAATGGCCTGCTGTTTTTCGCTCAGATGCTTCGGCAACTCGGTGAACCAGTTATAGGCACCCAGCACCGACAGGTCGGTGATCATGCCGATGTCATGCTCCGCGATCTTGACCGCCAATGCCTCCGGTTTCAGGCGTTTGCCCTCGCACGCGGTGCAGGTGGTGGACGCCTGGTATTTCGACAGTTCGTCCCGCATCCAGTTGCTGTCGGTCTCGCGCCAGCGGCGTTCGATGTTTTTCAGCACACCTTCAAACGGTTTATTGACCTCAAAGCGGCGTTTGCCATCAGCATAGACGATGGTGACCGTTTTGTTGCCAGTACCATAGAGGAAAGCGTGTTTGGCTTCCTGTGGCACGTCCTTCCATTTGGTATCGATCGAGATGCCAAAATGTTTGGCGACGGCGTCAAGCGCCTGAAAATAGAAGGGTGACGGGTTGTTGGCCTTGTTGGCCCACGGTGCCAGTGCCCCCTGGCGGATGGTCTTGCTGGTGTCCGGCACGGCCAGTTCGGGGTCAAAATACAGCTTTTTACCAAGGCCATCGCAGGTGGGGCAGGCGCCAAACGGATTGTTGAAGGAAAAGAGGCGTGGTTCGATCTCTTCAATCGTGAAGCCAGAGACGGGGCAGGCGAACTTGGCCGACATCAGGTGGCGCTTGCCGTCATCCTCGCCCTTGACCGCTTCTTCAACCACCAACAGGCCGTCCGCCAGTTCCAGCGCTGTTTCCACGCTATCGGCAAGGCGTTGTTCGAGCCCTTGCTTGAGCACAAGGCGGTCAACCACTACATCGATATCGTGTTTGTATTTTTTATCCAGCGTCGGGGCTTCTTCGATCAGATAAAAGTCACCATCCACCTTCACGCGTTGGAAACCGCGCTTCTGCAGTTCGGCCAGTTCCTTTTTATATTCGCCCTTGCGGCCGCGCACGATGGGCGCCATGACATACAGCCGTGTGCCTTCCCCCAGCAGCATGATGCGGTCCACCATCTGGCTGACCGTCTGGCTTTCAATCGGCAGGCCGGTGGCGGGCGAGTAGGGGATGCCGACACGCGCCCACAAAAGCCGCATATAGTCGTATATCTCGGTCACTGTGCCCACGGTCGAGCGCGGGTTCTTCGATGTGGTCTTCTGCTCGATGGAGATCGCAGGGGAGAGACCTTCGATATGGTCCACATCCGGCTTTTGCATCAGTTCAAGGAACTGACGCGCGTAGGCTGAGAGGCTCTCCACATAGCGGCGTTGCCCTTCGGCATAGATGGTATCAAATGCCAGCGATGATTTGCCGGAGCCCGACAGCCCGGTGATCACAACAAGCTTGTCGCGCGGGATATCCACATTGACGGATTTGAGGTTATGTTCCCGGGCACCGCGAACGGAAATCTCTGTGAGCATGGCTGTCTCTCAAAACGCTGATCGTAAAAAATATATTGGCTTATACGCCATCAAGTGGCCTTTGGCTCATGATGTGTCAAGCTGCTTGACAATAATGTGCATTTGAGAACAAATAAAGAACAAATTGAGCAAGGAGACTATCATGGTGAAATCAAACACGGATTTGCGCACCGGTGGCTGCCTGTGCGGGCATGTGCGCTATGAGATCAACATGGAAGGCAGCCGCACGGGCAACTGCCATTGCAGGGATTGCCAGAAAAACGGTGGTGGGCCGTTTATGACATTCACCACGCCCCAGACCGGGCATCTGAGGTGGATTTCGGAGCCGGAGGGCAGGGCGCAGGCGAGCGATTATGCCATGCGCCGGTTTTGCGTGCGCTGTGGCACCCCGATGACGTGGGAACATTTGAGCAAGGATGACATGGCGGTCAGCACTGGCACGCTGGATGACCCGGTGGATGTGACGATACTTTATGAGATTTATACCACAAGCCGCTGGGCCGGTATTCCCGCCATTCCCGGCATCAGACAATACCCGCGGGGCACGGCAAGCGACTAGGCGCTGTTCTCCTGCTCCCACTCGGAGGTGTCGATCCCGAGCTTTTTCATGCGCTCGTGCCAGCGGCGGCGCGCCAGCTTCTGCATGTCCGTTTCGGTGTCCAGTTCATCGGTAATTTCAAGTCCCACAAGCGTTTCCACCACGTCCTCCAACGTCAGCAAGCCCCGCGTGGCACCATATTCATCCACCACCAGCATGATGTGGCTGCGGTCGCGCATCAGGCGGTCGTAAGCATGGGACGCCGTTATCGTATCGGGGATCGCAGGCAGATCACGGCGGAACTCCGCCAGGGTGCGGGAAAACTGGTCCCGCGCCTGTGCAATGAAAAGATCCTGCTTGAGCACATAACCGGTGATTTCGTCGGTATTTTCCTCATAAACAGGAATGCGGGAGAAGGGGTTGTCTGCGTGGTCGGCAAAAAAATCCTCAACCGTTCGGCTTTCGGGCTGCACAAATATCACCGCACGCGGCGACATGATATCCTTGACCTGGAACCGGTGCAGCCGCATGAGGTTACGCACGATCTTCAGTTCTTTTTCGTCCAGCAAGCCTTCTTCGGCACCAATCTGGGCCATGGCGGTCATCTCGTCCCGGCTGAAGGTGAAGGCGTGAATGTCTCTGCGGGCGATAAGCCGGGTCAGTTTCTCGGACATCCACACAAGCGGATAAAGCGCGCGCATGACCCACAAAAGCGAAATGGCGACATAAGGCGCGAGGCCCTGCCAGAAGGTGGCGCCCAGTGTTTTGGGAATAATCTCCGAGAGAATCAGGATCAGAAGCGTCAGCACGGCCGATGTCACCGCGATATACTGGCTGCCAAAGACCTGTGCCGCCTGCGCGCCAACACCGGCGGCCCCCACCGTGTGGGCAATGGTGTTGAGGATAAGGATGGCGGCCAGCGGCCGGTCAAGATTTTCACGCAACTGCCGGAGCGCCTTGGCGCCCTTGCGGCGTTTTTTCTCAAGCGCTGTGACATAGGCGGGGCGCACAGATAACAGCACCGCCTCCGCCACCGAGCATAGGAAAGACACGCAGATCGCGAGCAACAGATAAAATATCAAAAGTAGCATGACGTTATACTAGCCGCAGACTGTGGCAGAGGGAAGATGAGTCATGGGCAAGTCGGCCCGAGCTTGGAACCTGTCGATTATTTGCCCGCAAGGATAGCGACGTGCTGCGCCAGTTTCTCGAGCGTTTGTCCACCATACTCGACCGCGCCAAAGGCCATCTTCTCTTCACGTTGTTCCCTGGAGGGGTGCATCTGGCGGAGCGTGAGCACGGTTTTGCCGTTCGGTTGCTCGTCGAAGGTAACGAGCATTTTGAATTTGCCAGGGTCGTTTTCCTCATCGGCACCGTGCTCGACCTCAATAAGGGCGGGAGCCTCGATGCGGAGGAAAACCATCCGGTTCCCATAGCAGGTGCCATCTGGGGCGATCATGTCAAATCGCCACATGCCACCGGCCCTGAGGTCGATCTCTTTGGTTTTTATCGCAAAGCCTTCGGGGCCAAACCACTGTTGTATCTGCCCGGGGCCTGTCCAGGCACCATAGACCAGGCTGCGCGGCGCGTTGATGACCCGGCTAATGACAATTTCACGGTCGAGTGGCCACTCCCGCCAAGGGGAATCATGGTTTTTGGATTTGTCGCTCATGGCCTTATGTCTCTCTTTTCATGGTTTCAATATGAGCTTCCATACGGTCAAGGCGTTCTTCCCAAGTGGTGATATGCTGCTGAAGCCACGCTTTGGTCGCCTGAAGAGCGTGTGTTTCGACCTTGCAGGTTCGAATGCGGCCAACTTTCACGGAGCTGATCAGTCCGCTCTCCTCCAGAACGCGGACATGTTTGAGGAGAGACGGCAGAGCTATGTCGAACGGGTCGGAAAGCTCGCTGACGGACTTCGGCCCCTCACACAGTCGACTGATGATCGCACGCCTTGTCGGGTCGGCAAGGCTCGCGAATGCACTATCGAGATTTGTCATATAGTTAGCCATGTGGGAAAGTATTGACTGAGCCACAGTGTTCGTCAAGCGAAAACTTTCACAAGTGGCTAACTATTATTGATCCACAACGGGTTCATAGAGCCCGTCAAACCAGGGCTGCCATTCTTTTTTCTCGGCATCATACTGCTCGAAAAACTGGCGCACGCTACCGTCATCGTTAGGTGTCCATGTGCCACGGAAGGGTGCCGTTGCCCCGCTCGTATAATACCATATGGTGCCCTCCATCACCATGGAGCCATCGCTGAGGCCGCCTTCAATATCAAGCGAATAGGCACCGCCGGAGACCCACAACTGCCGCCATTTTTTTGTGATGGGGTTATAATAATTGACGCTTTTTCCGGTGCTGCCGCCTTGGCCATTCCAACTTTCATAAAGTGCGCAGTCGCCTTCAATCTTGGTAATCGAGTTGTTGCCCGCGTATTTGCCATTGGCCCGGCCCGAAACCTTCCATTCCCCCACCCAGAAGTCGAAACCCTTGAAAGCTTCGTCGGTTTTGCAGGGCGACGGTGGGGGAGCGGCTTGTTGTGCGGGGGCAGGCACCGAGTTGAATGTGATGGCAAAGAAGGCAGCAAGTGCAGTTTTCAGCATGTTTGATCCCCTGACGTGATGACCCCCGATACACTGCGCGAAAACAACCGCGGGCCTGACCTTAGCGTAGAACCAAACAGCTATGTAAAGCGTTGCGACAAGGCGGCGCGTCGCTGCGGTGAAGCGCAGATTTTCATGTTGTCTTGCCAGGCCTGCCACCACATGATAGCATTTAGAACAAACAAGGAACATATAATTTTGAACGCGTGGGGTGTGCTTTAGGTTTGAAGCCCTCGCACGCTTGGTCTATGGTCGCGAACGCAGAGCGCCGGTGTATGAGTTTGGCGCTGACAGAAGATTAAGAAGGGGGCTTTGATGGCCGGTAGCGTAAACAAGGTAATTTTGGTGGGCAATCTGGGGCGCGACCCTGAGGTGCGGACGATGAATGACGGTTCACCGGTGGTGAATCTCTCGCTCGCGACATCAGAGACATGGCGTGATCGCCAGTCGGGTGAGCGCAAGGAACGCACCGAATGGCACCGCGTCGTTATCTTTAACGAAAATCTTGCCAAGGTTGCCCAGCAATACCTTAAAAAGGGTTCGACCATTTACATCGAAGGCCAGCTCCAGACCCGCAAATGGACCGACCAGCAAGGTGTCGAGAAATACTCCACCGAGGTGGTGCTACAGCGTTTCCGCGGCGAATTGACCATGCTGGGCGGCCGGGGCGATAGCCAGGGCGGCGGCTTTGGTGACAATAACCAGTCAGGCTATGGTGACGATTATGGCAGCAGCCAGGGCGGCGGCTTTGGTGGTGGACAACAAGCCGGTGGCCAACAGGGTGGTCGCGGCGGTAGCCAACAAGGTGGCGGTTTTGGTGGCGGCGCCGAGCTGGATGATGAGATCCCGTTCTGATCCCATCAGAATATTAATTGGATACAGAGAGCCCGGACTGTGCCTTCAGCACTTCCGGGCTGTTTGTTTTCGTGCCGGGAAGCTGCCGCTTTTTATCCCTCAGGCTCATGGTGGGCCCAGGAAGGCGACCCGTGGCAATTGGCTGCCCCTCAACTGAAACCCTAATACTAATATTCATATTCTCGCCCGAGGCGATGCTTCCGATTGCGGCCGTACAGCTTTGATAGCTCAGTTGAGGCGCTCTATCTGCTGCCTTTTGCTGCCAAGCATATAAAGAAAACAGAAAAAATAGAGGCCAATAACGATGGCTCCGACCCACTCTATCTCGAGAAATTCACCGCTGAAGGCAAGTGTCAGCAAGGCGAGAACAGAAAAGTTTCCGATAAAATATTTCACCCTGCCAAAGCGTTCGACCGTCAGGTTCAGATTGTCGGTATAGAGCCGAACAAGGGAATCAAGCGAATTGACCACAAAGGTAATGCCGACAAATATCATCGTCCAGTTAATGAGGCCCGCAGTACTCAGTTCATTGAGGTAATAATAGTATAGGATGCTGAACCAGAGCGCGATGGGAATGGATGGCACCACCACCATGGCCAGAAATACCTGATAGGTTGGCAGGCCACCGACAAAGCGGGCCGTAAATTGGCCGATCATGATGCTCCAGGCAAACCACCAGAAGAGATAAAACTCATGATAGTCGTTAATTGGCAGCACAAAATGGTCGAGGTTGGCGAAATAGCCGCCGATAAGCCCAAGGGTGGCAACATACTCGCCCGCTGGCAGGTGGTGCACAACAAAAGCCATGACCCACAAAAGTACGATCAGCGCCAGAAACAGCAATGAGCTGGAAAGGCTCAGGATACGTACATATTTGAGGTCGGTGCTGGAATAAACGGCCAGCGCAATAACGCTGAACACAATGCCGGTGAAGATGATGTTTGACACGTTGCTGGCAGCCAGCACAGGGATATACCAAGGCAGGTTTGCCAGCAACAGATAGGCTGTGAAGGCGCAGGTGCCAATGATCACCGCATTATTGAGGAATTTGACGAGTTTCAGCTCAAAAAAGCGCACCCTCGGTTCAAGAATGCAGAAGTAAAAACAAGTCAGGAAATAGAAGCCCCAGATCATAAATCCCCAAAAGCCAAACTCAAGCGCCAGAGGGTTGGTGAAGGAGTATTCAGGGTTCTTGACGATATCGGCATAAACCGGAAATTCGGTTAAGGGAAACATGATCAACCCGACATCCAGTCCTGATGTAAACAGGATGGCGACGAAGGTGAAAGGGTGCATGGGGTAAGGCCCTTCACAAGGCGTCCGGCCCCACTTCACAAGCACAAAGGCGATGGACAGGAAAGTGAAAATGATGCCCGCACTTAACCAGAAGGTCATCATGTCCTCTCCTGTGTTTCGTTGTTGTGGTCCGGTGTGATTGGGCGCTCCCGTTTGTTTCGCCTGTATGATTACCGCGTTGGTGTATTTGGCCGCTGGCTGGTTTTATACGTAGCTTCGTCAAACGTGGGCTGGTTATCAGGTGCGAGCGGTGTATGCCCTAAAATAAGGTCTGCTACACGCTCCGCCACCATGATTGTCGGGGCATTCAGGTTGCCGTTGGTGATGGTGGGGAAAACCGAGGAATCGACTATCCTCAGCCCCTCAAGGCCATGGACCTTTGCCTCGGGGTCGACAACGGCCATGTCGTCGGTGCCCATCTTGCAACTGCAGGACGGATGATAGGCGCTTTCAACTGCCTGGCGCACAAAAGCGTCAATTTCTCCGTCGCTGGTGACGGCGGTTCCGGGCTGGATTTCCTCCCCGCGATAGCTGTCGAACACTGGCTGGTTGATGATCTCCCGCGTTAGCCGTACGCAGGCGCGAAATCCCTCAACATCGTCTGTATGGGTGAGATAGTTGAACCGGATGCCCGGCGCTTCACAGGGGTTTGCGCTTCTGGCGCGCACGTGGCCGCGACTTTTGGGTTTGTTATGCCCGACATGGACCTGAAACCCGTGGCCACTGAAGGGTGATTTGCCATCATAGCGGATGGCGGCGGGCAGGAAGTGATACTGCATGTCCGGCCATTTGATGCCGGGTTTTGAGCGGATAAATCCGCAGGATTCGAAGTGATTGGTGGCACCCAGCCCTTTTTTTGTGAGAAACCAGCGCGCGCCGATCAGGCCCTTGTGGAACCAGTCCAGCTGCCCATTCAGGGTGATAGGCTGCCTGCATTTGAACTGGAAATAAAACTCCAAATGGTCCTGCAGGTTTTCACCAACGCCGGGCAGTTCATGTTTTACCTCAATGCCCGCCGCCTTCAGGGTGTCTGCGGGGCCAATGCCGGACAGTTGCATGATATGCGGTGTTCCGATAGGGCCGGCGGAGAGGATCACCTCCCGACGGGATGAGGCGCCACGGACGATGCCATTTTGCGTATAGGTGATCCCTGTTGCGCGGCCCCCCTCCAATATAAGCTTTTCCACCCTGACCCCGGTTCGCACCGTCAGGTTGGGCCGTGCCAGGGCCGGGCGCAGATAGGCGTTGCTCGTTGACCAGCGCACCCCGTCCTTTATGGTCATATGCATGGGCCCAAACCCCTCCTGCTGGAAGGCGTTATAATCGGGTGTCTCAAGATACCCGGCTTCCACGCCTGCCTTGATGAAAGCACGGTAGAGCGGGTTTTTCATGTTATTGCCATTGTTGGTGGCCAATGGACCATCACCGCCGCGATAATCATCCGCGCCAAACGCCCAACTTTCGGCTTTCTTGAAATAGGGCAGACAGTGAGCGTAATCCCATCCGTGGGCACCCTGTTCGGCCCATTCATCGAAGTCGCGGGCATGGCCGCGGACATACACCATGCCGTTAATTGATGATGAACCGCCCAGCACCTTGCCGCGTGGGCAATGCATCTCGCGGCCATCCAGCCCGGATTCCGGCTCGGTATGGAATTGCCACGCGTATTTCTCCGTGTTCATCGGGATGGACAGGGCCGTCGGCATCTGGATGAAGATGCTTCGGTCCGAGCCGCCGGCTTCCAACAACAGCACGCTATGTGCACCGCTTGCCGTTAGCCGGTTTGCCAGCACACACCCGGCCGAACCCGCGCCGACGATGACGAAATCAAACTCATCTTTCATCAAAAGGGGCTTTCGATCGGCTGCATACCGACATAGACGGCCTTTATTTGTGTATAGTGCTTGAGCGTTTCCACCCCATTTTCCCGGCCAATGCCGGATTGTTTGAAGCCACCCACCGGCATCTCGGCGGGAGAGGCGCCATAAGCATTGATCCAGCAAATGCCTGCCTCAAGCTGGTGAACCACACGGTGCGCCCGGCGGATATCTTTGGTGTAAACGCCAGCGGCAAGCCCATACCTGGTGTTGTTGGCGCGGGCGATGACCTCGTCCTCTCCGTCGAACGGCAGGACAGCCATCACCGGCCCAAAGATTTCTTCCTGCGTGATGATCATATCATCGGTACAGTCGGCAAAGATGGTGGGGGCAACGTAAAAGCCGCCTTCCACTCCCTTGGGGGCAAGCGCATGACCGCCGGAGACAAGCCGCGCGCCCTCGGACTTCCCTTTTTCTATATAGTCCAGAACCAGTGCGTAATGCGTTTTTGAGATCAGCGCACCCAGGTTGGTTGCCGGGTCCATCGGATTGCCGACCGTTATATTGGCCTCTGTCCGGGCTTTTGCGCGACCGAGGAAGGCATCATAGAGCGGGCGTTCGACAAAAACGCGGGTACCATTTGTACACACTTCACCCTGAGTGTAGAAATTGGCCACCAGTGCGGCAGATACGGCTTCGTCCAAGTCACTGTCAGCAAAGATGATGAGCGGCGATTTGCCGCCAAGTTCCATCGTGACGTCCTTGAGCGTGGTCGCGGCCGCCGCCATGACCTTTTTGCCCGTTGCCACCTCGCCAGTGAAGGACACCTTGGCAATACGGGTATCGTGAGTGAGCCATGCACCAACTTCCGCGGCGCCCAGCACCACGTTAAAAACGCCGGGCGGCATCCCGGCCTCGATGAAAATCTCCGCCAGCTTGAGCGCGCCGAGCGGTGTCTCCTCCGACGGTTTGAAAATCATCGTGTTGCCGCAGGCAAGGGCAGGGGCGGCTTTCCAGCACGCGATCTGCAACGGGTAGTTCCAAGCGCCGATTCCGGCACAGATACCCAGCGGTTCGCGGCGCGTATAATAAAAATCTCCGCCAAGATCTTGCTGGTTGCCTTCCAGTGACGCTGCGAGTCCGGCAAAAAACTCGATGGAATCGGCGCCGGTGGTGATGTCCACGCTGGATGCTTCCTGCCACGGTTTGCCAGTGTCGAGAACTTCAATCCGCGCGAGGTCGTCATTGCGCTCGCGCAGCAAGGCAACAGCTTTCAGGAGAATACGTCCGCGCTTGGCCGCTGGCATCGCGGACCAGACCTTGAAGCCCGCCTGTGCCGCGTTGACAGCGGCTTCAAGCACGCTTTCGTCGGCAATCTCTATCCGGTATATGGCTTCGCCCGTCCCCGGATTCACGACCGCCAGGGTTTCGCCGCCACCATTGGCGAGATACCGGCCGCCGATAAAACTTTTATAACAGGTCTCAGTCATTACTTTCTTTCATCTACCCCATGAGGGCCGCGAATGGCGGGGTGGTCAATCACTTTAGGGCACTAGAGGGGAAATGTTTAACTTGAATGACGGTTCAATAAAAACATTACCTTGAAAGCCGTTGCCATTTTTCTGGCACTTGTATGCCTTACACTTCTATCCCATGTTTGAAATATACCAGAAAAAACAAGAGGGAAGCGACATGAGAATCGGTTTGGCGCTTGGTGGCGGAGCAGGGCTTGGCTGGGCTCACATCGGTGTGGTGCGTGTGCTCGAAGAAGCTGGCATCGACCCTGATATCATCACAGGCACCAGTATTGGCTCGATTGTTGGCGCATGCGTGGCAGCGGATATCCTCGATGAGCTTGAGGAAATCGCGCGCGAAGTAAAGATCCGCGATATGCTTGCAATGAGCGAATTCGGCTTCAAGCAAGGCGGGCTGATTGGGGTCCGCAAGATCGAGAGACGCCTGCGCGAGCATTTTGGTGTCATGACGATTGAGGAGATGCCAAAACCCTTCGCGGCAATTGCGGCAGACCTTATCAGCGGGGAGCGAATCGTCTTCGACAAGGGCGACGTGACGACTGCGCTGATGGCGTCGTCTGCGGTGCCGGGTGTTCTGCCGCCGGTGGCCACAAACCGGATGCTGCTGGCCGACGGCGGGCTGATTGACCCGATCCCCGTTTCAGCGGCGCGTGACCTGGGGGCGGATTTCATCATTGCGGTAGATCTGCAGGGGGATTACGCTCAGCGCGCGGTCAAACGCGGCTTTGAGCCCGATAACGACCGGGCAGGGCGGGCACCGATGCGCACGGCACGCCTTGGCATTGCGCTGCTGTTGCGCTCTCTCTCCCGCGTGAGGCTGGAAGCTGACAAGCCCGACCATATAATCGCGCCTGCCATCGGCCATATCGACGTGATGGATTTCCGCAAGGCCAATGAACTGATTGCCCTTGGCCGCCTTGCCACGGAAGCGGTACTGCATGACATACTGGCTGGTCTTGAAGCACGTGGCTATGCGGTTGCCGCGTCCTGACAGCGGTATAAATGCAAGCTCTCCCTTGGGCCGCCGTTTTGGACGGCCTTTTTAAATTGTCACTGTCATATTGACTCTTTTCAATCACTGTATATATACAGTTAGTAACAGTGTATATACAGTGAGACCAAACACCGAATGAACTTCATTCTTTCACAGACCGACAGACGGCCGATGTATGTCCAGATCATGGATCATATGCGGCAGAAAATCAGCGTCGGCGACTGGATGGCGGGGCATCAACTGCCATCCATTCGTGAGCTTGCGGTTTCGCTCAGGGTCAGTGTGATCACCGTCAAGCGCGCGTATCTGGAGCTTGAGCGCGAAGGAGTGATCGAAGTTCAGCATGGCAAGGGGACCTTTGTTGCGGACCGGCAAGACGATACGCCGGAAGCATCCCCGATCAAGGCGCTGGAACGCCACCTTGATGAGGCGGCCACAAGTGCAAAACATCTTGGCCTGGCAGAGGATACATTCCTTCACGAGGCCAAAAGGGCTTGGACACGACAAAAAGAAGAGACCGAGACATGACAGCAGCAATCCTCAAGGGGGTAGAAAAACACTACCCGCACTTTTCCCTTCAGGGAATCGACATGAGCCTGCCGGTGGGTGAAATCATGGGGCTTATTGGCCCCAATGGCGCTGGCAAATCGACCACAATCCGCATTCTCATGGGCCTTGTTCATCAAGACGCGGGCGACGTCCGGGTTTTTGGCCACACCATGCCCGATGAACAGGTGAAAGCCAAAACACAGATCGGCTATGTGTCTGAAGATATGCGCCTTTATGGTCATGCAAGCCTTGGCTGGCATATGGGCTTTATCGCATCTATCTACCCGGGCTGGGACCAGCGCTATGCCGAGGAACTGCTGCGCAGATTTGACCTGAAGTCAGAGCAGAAGATCAAGGGCATGTCCCATGGCCAACGCGTGAAAGCATCCCTTCTGCTGGTGCTTGCGCGCGCACCACGCCTGCTGATTCTTGATGAGCCGACCACGGGTCTTGACCCTGTCGCGCGGCAGGAAGTGCTAGCCGCTCTGATGGACGCGCTCAGGGATGAGGAACGCACCATTCTGTTCTCAAGCCACAACACGCAGGATGTGGAACAACTGTCGGACAGCATAACCTTCATCGACCGCGGGCAGGTGATTGCCTCCCGCGACAAGGAGAGCTTCCTTGACAGCTGGCGCCGTATTCGCCTTGAGGTGCCTGACGGTATAAAACTGCCAGTGGTCGCGGGCGTTGAGACAGTACGGGCAAGCGGCCATATCTCCGTGGTCACCACAAGCAATTATTCGGATGACAACGCAAAGGCGTATGAGGCTGGCGGGGCACGGGTAACGGCGGTTGAACATATGACACTTGAGGAAATTTTCCTTTCCAATGTCTCGGCAAGCCGGGGGAGGGAACTGCAATGAACAGCTTCATGATCAAAAAACTGGTCGCCAAGGACTGGTATTTCAACCGCTACATTATGGTGGCCTATCTGGTTGGCGGTTTTGTCGCCATGGCGGTGATGTTCTCTGGCGGCCAGTCCATGTACACGGTGGGGTCAATCCTGCTCGTAACCGCAATCATCTCGTTGGCTTGCCATCTGGTGATGGGAACCGTCGTGCAGGAACGTAAAATGCAGACCCTGCCTTTTATCATGAGCCTGCCGGTATCGGTCACGGATTATACCGTGGCAAAACTGGTCGCTAACCTGTCAGTGTATCTGTTGCCCTGGAGTTTACTGTCAGGCTTTCTTATCACGATCATGAGTTCTTCCATCATCGGGTCAGGCGGGGCGGTGCCTATTTTTACCCTGATGCTGGTGTGGATGTTTATCACCTACATGATCATGCTGGCGGCGGCGCTGATCTCGGAGTCAGAAGGCTGGACCGTTTTGGCCATGGTGGTCTGCAACACCGCATTCACCTTCGTTTTCATGGGCCTGAACGCAATTGAAGGTGTGGGCGGGGAGTTGATCAACCAGCCCGATGTTGTGTGGACTGATGCAGCGCTGTTGGTGCTGGCAGGAGAGGTTCTGCTTATTGCCGCCATTCTTGGCCTGATTTTTTACTGTCAGCGCCGCAAAACAGACTTTCTGTGAGGAATACAGACGGGGGCACAGAAAAAGCCCGGAGGCAAACGCTTCCGGGCTTTCTTGTTATCGGTTGATTTCGCGGCTGATGACAATGCGCTGGATATCCGACGTGCCTTCGTAGATCTGGCACACGCGCACATCGCGATAAATCTTTTCAACCGGATATTCCGCCAGATAACCATAACCACCAAGCGTCTGGATCGCGGCGGAACAAATTTTCTCAGCCGTTTCGCTGGCAAAGAGTTTCGCCATGCAGGCTTCCTTGAGGCATGGTTCGCCCGCATCTTTCATGGCTGCGGCATTCAACACCATCAGTTCCGCCGCCTTGAGTTCGGTTGCCATATCGGCAAGGCGGAAACCCACAGCCTGATGGTCAATAATCGCCTTGCCAAAGGCTTCACGTTCCTGCGCGTAAGCGAGCGCATATTCATATGCGGCGCGCGCCATGCCAACGCTTTGGGCGGCAATGCCGATGCGGCCGGTCTCAAGGTTCGATAGCGCCACTTTATAACCCGCGCCTTCTGCCCCCAACAGGCAGTCGGTTGGTACTTCCATGTCGACAAAGGCGATCTGGCAGGTGTCCGACGACTTCTGGCCCAGCTTGTGTTCAAGCCCTGCAACCGTATAGCCTGGCGTGTCTGTCGGCACGAGGAACGCAGATATGCCGCGCTTGCCTGCGCTTGGGTCGGTGACAGCAAAGACAATTGCCGCGCCACCGATTTTGCCCGAGGTGATGAACTGCTTGGTACCATTGAGGACCCAGCCTGAATTGGTGCGTTCAGCTTTGGTCTTGAGCATGGACGCGTCAGAGCCCGCTTGTGGTTCCGTCAGGCAAAAAGCGCCGATCATCTCACCGCGCGCGAGGGGGCGCAGGTAGTTTTCCTTCTGCGCATCGCTACCGTTGGCGAGCACAGCGGCACATACCGGAGCGTTGTTGACGCTCATCAGGGTCGAGAGACCACCGTCCCCTGCTGCGATTTCCATCAACGCCAGCGCGTAGGAGACATAATCAGTCTCGGCGCCGTCCCATTCTTCGGGCACTGTCATGCCCATCAGGCCCAGTTCGCCCATTTCGCGCAGGAAAGCAGCCGGGATTTCGCCGGCCTTTTCCCACTCGCGCGCATTGGGGGCAATACGGTCCTGCGCGAAGGAGCGGGCCATATCCCGCACCATGCGTTGCTCTTCTGTGAGGATCATGTCGTGCTCCGGCCTTACACAAGCTCGATGGCGACAGCGGTTGCCTCACCACCACCGATGCACAGGCTGGCCACACCGCGTTTGAGGCCACGTTTCTTGAGTGCGTTGATAAGTGTCACGCAGATGCGCGCACCGGACGCGCCAATCGGATGGCCAAGGGCACAGGCGCCGCCGTTGACGTTTACCTTGTCGTGGTCAAGCGCCAGTTCGTGGATCGCGGCCATGGCAACCACGGCAAAGGCTTCGTTTACTTCAAAAAGGTCAACGTCACCCACGCTCCAACCGGCTTTATCAAGCACATTCTGGATAGCTTTCACTGGTGCTGTGGTGAACCATTCTGGCGCCTGGGCGTGGTCAGCGTGGGCCCTCAGAACCGCAAGCGGCGTCAGGCCACGTTCCTTGGCTTCGCTTTGGCGCATCATCACAAGGGCTGCTGCCCCGTCAGAGATGGAGCTGGCATTCGCTGCGGTGACCGTGCCGTCCTTCTTGAAGGCGGGGCGCAGGCCGGGAATTTTGTCCAGCCGGGCTTTTGGTGGCTGTTCGTCGGTTGATACTTCCACATCACCGCGGCGGGATTTTACCGTGACGGGCACCACTTCATCGTCAAAGGAGCCATCCTCGATCGCGCGTTGCGCGCGCTTGAGTGATTCAATGGCATAGGCGTCCTGCGCGTCGCGGGTGAACTGGTACCGTTCGGCACATAGTTCAGCGAACACGCCCATTGGTTCACCAGCATACGCATCGGTCAGGCCGTCAAGCGCCATATGGTCAAGCACCTGTGCGTTGCCATATTTCACGCCGGTCCGGCCGCTTGGCAGCAGGTGCGGTGCAAGGGACATGCTTTCCATGCCGCCCGCCACAACAACCTTACGAGACCCGGCCACAAGGCTGTCATGCGCCTGCATCATTGCCTGCATGCCAGAGCCACACATTTTGTTAACCGTCACAGCGCCGGTGCCGTCGGGGATGCCAGCTTTGCGGCTGGCCTGGCGGGCAGGGGCCTGGCCTTGGCCCGCGGGCAGCACGCAGCCCATCACTGTTTCGTTGACGGTGTCTGCTTCGATGCCCGCGCTTTTGAGTGCCCCGCGGATCGCAATCGCGCCAAGTTCGGACGCTGGAACGGTAGACAGGTCGCCAAGCAACCCACCCATGGGCGTGCGGGCCATACCGACAATAACGATTGGATCCTGTGACATTGGGGCTCTCCTTCTGATCTTTAAGGCCGTGCGCTGTTGCCGCGTGCCTGTCGAATTCTGCTTCGAAACTTGGGTCGAATTTTGATTGCCGACACTTTGCCAAAAAACAATTATTTCGCAAGTGCAAAATAAATTGATGGAATTGACTGTGCACTGCACCGTGTTTATATGTGCGGGCGACTGCCAGAGTGGCGGAAACAAGGGAGAGCAGGTATGACGCGGATCGGGTTTTATGTTTTCGCCGGGCTGGTGCTGGGCGCGATCATCGGCAAATGGCTGCCTTTTGTCGCCAGTCTTGAGGCACTTGCGGGTGGTATTGTCGGCGGCATTCTCGGCGTGATTGTCGACAAGGTCTCGGCGAACCGCCCTAAATAACCTGGCTATTCAGCAGCCTGGGGCGCGGTCGGTGCCTCGGGTTCTTCCGTACCATGCGTTATTTTTCCTTGCCGCGCGAGCCATTCGGCGCGGATCATATCGCTTGTCTTGCGGCTGCCGTCCGGTGTCCAGCCCGGTGGCGCCAGCAGATACAGGGCGCGGTGTTTCCATGATCTCGCGCGCCAGATATCCCTGAAGATACCGACCCACTCGTGCGTGGCAACACGAAGCGGGTTAAAGGTGCCAAGGTCGCGCACAAGGCCATACCGGCAGGGTTCATCCTTGTCTTCGGGGATGAAGGAGCCGAACATCCTGTCCCAGATAATAAATACACCAGCATAGTTGGCATCCAGATACTTGGGGTTGTTGGCATGGTGTACCCGGTGGTGGCTTGGGGTGTTCATCACGGCTTCAAACCAGCGCGGCATACGGCCAATGGCTTCGGTATGAATCCAGAACTGGTAGATCAGGTTGAGGGCCGCAACAAAAAATACGATCGCCGGTTCGATGCCCAAAAGGAACAGAGGAACCTTGAACAGGAAACCCGGGGTGAACTGGCCCGTCCACGTCTGCCTTAGTGCGGTTGTCAGGTTATAATGCTGGCTTGAGTGATGGATCACATGGGCCGCCCACATCCAGCGCATGCGGTGCCCGAAGCGATGGACCCAATAGTAGGCAAAGTCATCCAGCGCGAAGGCGAGCACAAAAACCCAAACACCGGCACCAAGGTCGAAAATGCGGAAGTTTTCCCAAATCCAGTAACTGAGCACAAAAAAGAGGCCTGCCGTCAACGCACCGGAGACGGTGCTGCCAAGCCCCATGGTCAAGGAGGTGAGGGCGTCCTTGCCTTCAAATTTCGCACGTCCCGTGCGCCAGCCGTAGATCATCTCCACCAGTACAAAAAGCACAAAAGCAGGCACTGCCAGTTCTGTGGGTTTGGCAAGTTCAAGCGGCATGGTGCATATCCTTTGTCGGCCCAGACGTGGCGACGGTGTTTACAAGGTCCTGCACCTTGGGCAACACCTCGGTGCCGTACGCCAGTTTGATGGCGGGCTGGGTATAATCATCGAAGTGGATGACAAGCTTGCCATGGCTGATATCGGCGCGCTTGATATCCTGGCCCGTAATCACGCGGCAAACCACACGGTCGCCCAGTTGCACGGTTAGCCCCAGCGCGTTGGCTGGCGCCTGAAGCTGAATGAGGGCGGCTTTGCAGTCTTCGGTCAGATATATCTCGCTGATTTTTGCGTCGGGTTCATACCGCTGCAGGTTCCGCGTGACCTTGCCGTCATCAAGCGGCGCTTTCACGGGGAACATGCGCATGGCGATAAAAGCCAACAGTAAAATGGCTGCAAGCGAGCCTAAAACCTGTACTGGATCCATAATAATCTTCCCTTATGCATTATAGAGGCGCGTATTTACTGGACCGTCAAGTCTTGAATGTTTATGTCGACGAAAAAACAGTCTTATTCTTGTCACGTCAGCGAGCTAGCTTTACAGTCCATGTAAGTTTTTTCAGGGGATGTCTGGTGGGTTTTAAACTGGTTTTGAGCTGGCTGGTGTTGACCATGTCGGGGAGTGCGGTAATGGCAGACAATATGGCGCTCGGGGAAGAGGCTGCAATCGTTATCGCGCACAGGGGCGCCAGCGGTTACCGGCCTGAGCATACGCTCATGTCCTACAAGGTTGGCCTTGCGCAAGGCGCGGACTATATCGAACCTGACCTTGTGATGACCAAAGACGGTCATCTGGTTGCCCGGCACGATGTTTATTTGTCGCACACCACCGATGTCGCCGACCATCCCGAATTCGCGGGCAGGAAGCGCACGCTTGAAGGCCATGAAGACTGGTACGTTTTTGACTTCACCTTGGCAGAGCTGAAGACGCTGAAGGCGCTCCAGCCACGCCAGAGCCGGGGCCAGACATTCGACGGCCTTGAAACAGTCCCCACTTTCGACGAGATCATCGCCCTGATGCGAGCCGCGAAAGCGGAGGGGGAGGACGCGGGGCTTTATGTGGAACTCAAACGGCCTGAACTGTTCATTCAAATGGGCCTTGACCCGACAGATGCATTGTTGAAAGGGTTTTCGGAAGTTCTGGAAGCCGGCATTCCTCTTTATTTCCAGTGCTTTAATGGTGATTATCTTGTCAGCCTCAAGGGAAAGACACAGGCGGCATTAATCTGGTTGATCGAGGGCAGGAAAGACGCTGGAAGCAAGCATTATAAACTGGATGTACCGTTGCAGCTGTACGGCGGCGAGATCGACGGCATCGGCATCAACAAAGCGCTTCTCATAGATGCCAGGGGCCGCCCCACCAGCATTATTGAAGATGCACACAATATGGGCCTGAAAGTCCATGTCTGGACCATCCGCAACGACGAGGTGCCGGACATGATCAACTCGGTTGACGAGGAGCTTAAGTTGATGTTTGCTCTTGGGGTTGACGGTGTCTTTGCCGATTTTCCCGACACTGCGATACAGGCCCGCAACAGTTTTCGCCTGCTAAGGGCTGGACCAGAAGAGGTTGACTGACGCTAGATGATTGATTTTGTGAAAGGGTTATTGACCGCAATTCTGGCCGTTATCATTATTCGCCTGGGTGCCGAAGCTCTTTTTTCTGCGGTTGGCCTTTAGGCACGGAGAAGGGCGCCAGTGGCGCCCCTCAGTCAAATGCCGCGCTCTCTCTGATCTCTATTCGCCTTCCGGGAGGTCTTTCCCGAAGGGGAAGGGACGGTCATCGCTGGCGAAGCTGACATAAATTGCCACGTCGCCGATATAGTGCCCGATACAGAGGATCGCGCGGCGGATCACGTCATTGCCGGTCCCGCTGACCAGATAGATCAGGAACTGGACGATGGTCAACCCGACACCAAGCACAATCGCAATCCAGGATGCGAACATGTAAAAGAGCGTGAACGCAGCACGGGCGAAGACATGCCGCCAGTCCTTGTTGCGCAGCTCCGACGCTATCCTGTCAGCGGAATAGGGGTCATCAGTCGCGGTGCTGCCTTCGCGGGTGCCACCGGTGAAGGATTGGTTGGCGCCACTATCTCGTTGTGCGGACGCCCTAATCGTATCGCTGCCTGCTGTCTCTTCAAAAACGTCGCCATGCTGCGGTGCGCTAGCGGTGGCTGCGGCGGTAGAGGCCGTTGTTTCAGCTGCTGTTTTGGGCGTTACCGAGGCCTTTTTAGCAGACGACGCTTTGGCGCCAGCAGCTTTAGCGTGCGTTTTTTTTCGCGCAGATGTTCCGCCCGCTGCCGCTTTGGTCGGTGTGGTTGTGCGTACAGGCTTTTTGCTGCTGCTTGCGCCGGTCTTCTTCGGCGCGGCCTTTTTGGCGGCAGGTTTCCTTGCTGCTGCCTTTTTGGGTGCAGCCGCGGGTTTCTCCGCGTCGCTATTCGATGTAGTCCCTGTTTCCTCGCTCATTGCTCACCTGTGTTCATATAACGGATTGCTATAATGAACCATGTGGTGTGGCACACCGCGCAGTTCAAGGTGCAGTTCAAGCTTGTGTGTTACGCTTACGTCCGCGTCTTATTTCGACCACGGCAGGTCGCCGCGTACAATCTGAGTGGCTTCAGTGCCCTTTATCGGTTTTGAGAAATAGAAACCCTGACCAAATCCAAACTCAAGGGTGCGCAGCATTTCGATGTGGTCGATATCTTCCAGTCCTTCGGCAACAACCTCGTGACCAAGACTGGCAGCCAGCATGCCAATCATATGAAGGATCTTGTATGGCGCATTGCCACGCTCAAGCTGGTTGATGAAACTGCGGTCGATCTTGATCACGTCTATCGGGAACTGGTGGAGGTAGTTTAGCGACGAATAGCCGGTCCCAAAGTCATCAAGGGCGACCTTCACGCCCAGTTTCCTGATGCGTTGCAGCGATTCAGAAATGCGCATGGGGTTAGCCATGATGGCGCTTTCCGTCAGCTCGATACGCAGGAAGCGGCCGTCGATACCGCTTTCCTCCAGGGCTTTCTCAACAACTGACGCCACGTTGTCGCGCGCAAACTGAATGCCCGAGACATTGACATTGATTGGGACGGCTTTTTCGGGGCCCATTTCGTCAAGCCAGGATTTGATTTGCAGGCAGGCGGCCTTGATGGCCCAGCGGCCAAGGTTGACGATCACCCCGGTTTCTTCCGCAAGTGGAATGAACTCTACCGGTGAAACAAAACCGCGTTCTTTGTGAAACCAGCGGGTCAGTCCCTCGAAACCATGTAGCTCCGATGTTTTGAGGTCAATGATCGGCTGATAATAGAGTTCCAGTTCGCTTCGCTCAACGGCGCGGCGGAGTTCGGTTTCCAGATGAAACTGGGAACGCGCGCGCTGGTGTGAATCCCGGTGATAAATCTCTGTGCGGGCCTTGCCAGCACCTTTCGCACGGTGCATCGCGAAGTCTGCATCACGGATCAGGTCTTCGGGGTGGGTAGAACTTGAAAGCGTGGTGGCCACGCCGATTGATACAGAGGTGAATACCTCGTTCCCGTCCAGGTCATAGGGCTGCTGCATAGCTGCATGCACACGGCGGGAGATCATCTCCACCTCTTCGACGTCCTTGAAGCGGGAAACAAGGATCGCAAATTCGTCGCCTGATAACCGGGCCAGCGTGTCAGAGCTTCGGATGCAGCGGCGAAGGGTCGAAGCCATTGAAATGAGGAAACGATCCCCGGCACTGTGGCCGAAGCTTTCATTGATCTGCTGAAAACGGTCAATGTTGATGATCAGGACGGCACAGCCGGTCTGGTGCCCTTCGCGCTGGCAGTCGGAAACCGCCTCTTCGAGCTTGTTGCGAAACAGCACCCTGTTGGGCTGTCCGGTCAACGCGTCATGAAACGCATGATGCAGCAGGTTACGTTCCGCCAGTTTCTCGGCGGTTTGATCTTCAATGGTACAGATAACCTGGAAGACGTTGCCTTCATGATCAAGCAAGGGCATCAGATGGGATGAGAGGAAACGTTCAATCACACCGGCGCGGATGCTCCACTCAAATGTGGTGTCGCGGGCTGTGCGGAAAACTTCCAGGATCTGCCCTGACAGCACATGGTTGTCGGCGGAATTCCAGATGGTATCAAGCGGGCAGGGAAGGGGGGTTGTTTCCTGAAGTGAGAACACCTCGCGGGCGAAATGATTCACAAACAGCGCTTCAATCACATTGGCGCTGGTGACGTTGCACACCAAAACGCCAACAGGAAGCCGTTCAACCACGGCGGACGTATTGACGATGCGCGCGGTACGAGCAGCCCCGTTTGCGGTATCGTCAATCGGCGATACCTTTTTTCTCTGTGTGTCCGCCACTGTCGGCTCCACCCTGAAATACCCAAAATTATAATGCTGTGACCCCCAGCCACAAACTGCAGTTCATCACCGCAGGGTAAAAATTTGGTAAAGGATAATCCTGCAACCGGAAAAAAAACAACAAAATCAACACATCTATTTCAAAGTGTATCAAAGTCGGACAAAAAAAGGGGGAAGGCAGGACCTTCCCCGAGATAACCACCCACTGGGACGGGTTAGTGGGTGGTAAAACTTCTGTGCCTTAGCTACAGCCGCTTGTGCCACCGCAGGTGTCGCATTTCAAACAAGTGCCATTGCGAACCAGTGTGAAGTTTCCGCATTCGCCACAGGCATCGCCCTCATAGCCTTTCATGCGGGCCGCAACGCGGGCGTCTGCGGTCGCGTCAGTACCGCCATTAGCCATTGCGGAACCAATGGAAACGCTGCTGGTGGCACCGTGGGTGCCGGTGGCTAAGGCAACGGTTTCAAGCTCCTTGTCGTCTTTTTGGCTTTTGCTTTTAAGGACAACAAGATTGCTGCCGCGTACATAACCGGAACTTGCAAATTTCTGAACACGTTCAAGGGCTTCCGTCACTTCATCGTCTAGCTGCGGCAAGCCGTCGCCTGCGTCGCCGCGCCCGGTGGTGTCTGGTGCGAAGTCAGCAGGTGTGGCGTGGGCAAGGTCGTCTCTACCAAGGTAGGAGATTGCCAGTTCGCGGAAGATATAATCCAGAAGGGACGTTGCCATCTTGATGGTTTCGTTACCCTCTACACGGCCAAAAGGCTCGAAGCGCGTGAAGGTGAAGGCATCGACAAATTCTTCCAGCGGCACGCCATACTGCAAGCCGATCGAGATCGCGATGGCAAAATTGTTCATCAGGCTGCGGAAGGCGGCACCTTCCTTGTGCATGTCGATGAAGATTTCCCCCACGGACCCGTCATCATATTCGCCGGTGCGCAGGTAAACCTTGTGGCCACCGACAATGGCTTTCTGGGTATAGCCCTTGCGGCGTTCGGGCAGGCGTTTACGACTTGCCGCTCCGACGCGTTCAACTTCCACAATACGCTCGACAATGCGTTCGGCAACGATTTCGGCCTTTTCGGGCATTGATTTTTCGTCGAAATCTTCCTCGAGGTCTGCGTCATCAAGCAGCGAAGAGTTTAGTGGCTGGCTGAGTTTCGAGCCGTCGCGGTACAGCGCGTTGGCCTTGAGTGCCAGTGACCAGCTAAGCTCGTAGGCTGCCATGCAGTCGTCAACGTCCGCATTGTTCGGCATGTTGATGGTTTTGGAAATGGCGCCGGAAATAAACGGCTGCGCGGCCGCCATCATGCGGATATGGCTTTCCCATGAGAGGAAGCGTTTGCCGACTTTGCCACACGCGTTGGCGCAGTCAAAAACGGAATAATGCTTCTCTTTCAGATGTGGCGCGCCCTCGAGCGTCATGGAGCCACAGCAGAACAGGTTAGCTTCACTGATTTCTTTCCTGGTGAAGCCAATGGCAGCCAGAAGGTCAAAGTTGAAGTCGCTCAGGTCAAGTTCGCTGATGCCCAGCGTCTCACGGCAGAAGTCGGTGCCCAGAGTCCACTGGTTAAACACAAACTTGATGTCAAACGCATTTTTTAGTTGCTCTTCCACGAGGTCAATCTCGCGGTCGCCGAAACCCTTGGCGCGCAGTGTGGCGTGGTTAATCGCCGGCGCGTCCTTGAGTGTACCATGACCTACAGCGTAGCGCGCGATATCCTCAAGCTGTGCCGGGGAATAACCAAGCACGGTCAGTGCCTGTGGCACGATACGGTTGATAATCTTGAAATACCCACCGCCGGCCAGCTTTTTGAATTTCACAAGGGCGAAGTCCGGCTCAATGCCGGTCGTATCGCAGTCCATGACAAGGCCAATAGTGCCTGTGGGCGCAATCACGGACGTTTGCGCGTTTCGGAAGCCATGTTCCTCACCGATTTCCAGCGCACGGTCCCATGCTTCAGCGGCGGCGATTGCCACCGCCTTATCCGGGCAACCTTCGATGTCCAGCGGGACCGGGTTTGTGTTCAGCTTCTCGTAGCCATCGTCCTGACCATAAGCCGCGCGGCGATGATTGCGGATAACACGCAGCATATGGTCGGCGTTTTTCTTGTACCCGGGGAATGCACCAAGCTCAGACGCCATCTCAGCAGAGGTGGCATAGCTTTCACCGGTCATCAGTGCAGTGATGGCACCGCAGAGCGCGCGGCCCTTGTCGCTGTCGTAGCCAAGGCCAAGGCTCATCAGAAGGCCGCCAATGTTGGCGTAACCGAGGCCAAGCGTACGGAATTCATATGACAGTTTTGCTATTTCCTTGGATGGGAACTGCGCCATCAGCACGGAAATTTCCAGCACCATCGTCCATAGGCGCACTGCGTGCTTGAAGCCGTCAACCTTGAAGCCGCCATCCTTGGCGCGGAAGGTCATGAGGTTCAGGGACGCGAGGTTGCAGGCCGTATCGTCCAGGAACATATATTCCGAACAGGGGTTCGACGCGCGGATATCACCTGACGCAGGACAGGTGTGCCAGTCATTGATTGTGGTGTGGAACTGGATGCCCGGGTCGGCGCACGCCCAGGCGGCATGGCCCACGTCGCGCCACAGGTCTTCCGCCTTGAT
Source organism: Kordiimonas aestuarii (assembly GCF_025574465.1). Taxonomy (GTDB): domain Bacteria; phylum Pseudomonadota; class Alphaproteobacteria; order Sphingomonadales; family Kordiimonadaceae; genus Kordiimonas; species Kordiimonas aestuarii. The sequence goes on along the minus strand of NZ_JAOBPP010000020.1, from coordinate 619,795 downwards.
CGTTTTCGTAACCGTGCCATCCCGGCGGCTGGTAAGGTGCCACTCGCCACCGTTTTTGATCGCCTGCATGAAGTCATCGCTTACGCGGATGGAGTTGTTTGAGTTCTGCCCCGAAACAGTCAGGTAGGCGTCCGAATCCCAGTCCGTATTATAGGTCTTGAACTCAATGGCGGTATAACCCTGCTTGGCAAACTGGATCACACGCTGGACGTAGTTTTCGGGAATCATCACCTTGCGTGCGGCGACGATCTCTTTCTTGAGGTCTTTATTTTCCTTGGGCTCAAACGCTGCATCTCCCATCTCGGTTTTGCCGTCATGGCAGGCCTTGATGATGCGGTTCAGGTGAATTTCATTTAATTTTGAACCTGAAACAAGTGCAGCAACCTTTTGTTCTTCCACAACCTTCCAGTTTATGAATTCTTCAATATCGGGGTGGTCGATATCAACGACAACCATCTTGGCGGCACGGCGTGTGGTGCCACCAGATTTGATGGCACCTGCGGCGCGGTCGCCAATTTTGAGAAAGCTCATCAGGCCAGACGACTTACCGCCGCCGGACAGGGCTTCACCATTACCGCGAATGTTGGAGAAGTTTGAGCCTGTGCCGGAGCCGTACTTGAACAGACGGGCTTCGCGGGTCCAGAGGTCCATGATGCCCCCGTCGTTGACGAGATCATCGGATACACTCTGGATAAAACACGCATGCGGCTGCGGGTGCTCATAGGCGCTTTTGGATTTCACCAGCTTGCCGGTCTCGAAATCCACATAATGATGGCCCTGAGCAGGGCCGTCGATGCCATATGCCCAGTAAAGCCCGGTGTTGAACCATTGAGGGCTGTTCGGGGCCGCCATCTGGTTTGCCAGCATGAAGCGCATTTCGTCGTAGAATGTGCGGGCATCGGCTTCACCGTCGAAATAGCCACCTTTCCATCCCCAGTAGGTCCATGTGCCTGCCAGACGGTCAAAAACCTGCTTCGCACTGGTTTCCGCGCCGTAACGCTCCTCATTCGGCAATTCTGCGAGGGCTTCGTCATCGGCTTTCTGACGCCATAACCAGCTAGGCACATTATTTTCTTCAACGGCTTTGAGTGCCTGTGGCACACCCGCTTTGCGGAAATATTTCTGTGCGATAATATCGGTCGCCACCTGGCTCCAGCTTGTCGGCACCTCGACACTGTCCATATGAAAGACGATGGACCCATCCGGATTCCTGATTTCGCTCACAGCTGTGCGCCAGTCCATGCCTGCATATGGGCAAGACACATCTTTCGTAAATTGGCGTTCGATACGCATGTATTTGTTTCCCCCGAATTTTCGGTCTTCAGGGTGTCCGGCACCCTGTTTCAGCCAAAAGGAAAGCGGCCCATGCATATAAGATGTGCCCGGCTTGCGCTGGTTCTAGCCCATCTCATTCATGATATGCCGCTGTCTTCGCCCACAATATGTTGTGGGTTGGCCCTTGTTGGCCACAAGTTTAGGGGTGAAAAGACGTCGGCCACAAGCCTAATTTTCTATATATTGTGATTGACAGGACAAGAGGCACAAGCGGCACCTGCTCGACTCATGGCATAGCCGTGAGTCGGCGCTTTTGCCTTAATCTGTCCATAAAGCTTGCCTAAAAATGATCGCATCAAGCGGAGGAGCCTGGCGCTGTTGGCGACTCGGTTTTGCTGTAAACTGGCACCCGGACCTGACACGGATCTGGCACACTAAATGCCGCAGGGGGGAGCTTGTTGCTTTTCCTCTCGCAACAAACGTGCTACACGAGCCGAAATTGACCGAGTAAGTATGGAAATTCGCTATGGCTGGTTTGGTTTCGAAACTCTTTTCCTCTCCCATCTTTACATGGTGGAACAGCGCCACGTTTGGCACGCTTTTGTTTACGCACCGCAAGGGCGTAAAAGTTGGCGAGGACGAGCTGGGCAACGTTTACTATAAGGAAAAGAACGGCCGCAAGCGCTGGGTCATATACAAGAATGGCCCGGTGGAAGCGTCGCGTGTTTCGGCGGATTGGCATGGCTGGCTTCATTACACAATGAAAAATCCGCCGTCGGAAGCACCGCTTGTGAAAAAAGAATGGGAAAAAGAGCACCAGCCGAACAAAACCGGTTCCGCTGAAGCTTATTTTCCGCAAGGCGCGCTGGGTGCCGTTGGTGAACGGGCCGCTACAGCATCTGACTATGAGCCCTGGCGTCCATAAGACGCCCCTGGTCAGTGTCAGGCGGATAGCGATTACGGAAGATATTTATGTCGAGTAATTTGGTTGAAAGTCTGATTGGCGCGCTTGTCCTTGTGATAGCTGGCTGGTTCCTTGTCTTCGCTTACGAACGGACGGACGGTGCTGTTTCAAGCGGCTATACCCTCCAAGCCCGCTTTGACCGCATAGATGGATTGGGTGTTGGCGCAGATGTGCGCCTCTCCGGCATCAAGGTCGGTTCCATTGTGAATAGCGAACTGGACCCGAAGACCTATCAAGCGATTGTGCATTTCTCGGTCGCCGAGCATGTGAAACTGCCGCTTGATACCGCTGCGGCAATTACATCTGAAGGGCTGCTGGGCGGCACATACCTGAGCCTGCGCCCCGGCGGGTCACTAGAAAACCTTGAACCGGGTGACGAGATTTCTGAAACGCAGGACGCCGTTGACCTGATTGGCCTCATCGGCAAGTTCATGTATGGCGATTCCGATGCCAAGAAACCGGAATAGTTTTTTCGCTCATATCCTGTGTTTTGTCGTGGTCGCTCTGGGGCCGGCCGCATTCGCACAGCAGGACCTTGAAGCCGATGCGAGCGCGGATCAAAATACCTCGCATAATGTTGTGGTTTTGCGGGCACTTGATAAAATCACCGCCCGGATTACGGAGATCGAGCTGCCTATAGGCGAGGAGGGGCATTTTGGTACCCTTGCCCTGAAGGCTCGCTATTGCCGAACTCGCCCGCCTATCGAGCCACCCGAGACCTTTGCATATCTCGAGATTGACGACATTAAACGGCATGACGTGCGTGAACGCGTATTTGAAGGCTGGATGGTGGCGTCAAGCCCGGCGCTCAATGCGCTGGAGCACCCAGTTTACGATGTCTGGGTGATCAACTGCAAGATGTCATCCCCCGTGAGCAAAGACGGCAGCCGCTGAAAGTTGGCTAAATGCAGGCCTAGGGCAGCACGCAAGCGGGCGTGATATTCCACTCGCGGTATCTCTATCGTGCCAAATTGCGCAAGATGGCTTGTGGAGAACTGGGTGTCGAGCAGGCTATACCCTCCGACCCGCAGACGCGCCACCAGATAGGCAAGCGCGACCTTGCTGGCGTCGGTGACGGTGTGAAACATGCTTTCGCCAAAAAATGCGCCGGCGAGAGAAACTCCATACAGACCGCCAACCAGATCACCGTCCTGCCAGCACTCAACTGAATGCGCGAAGCTTTTACTGTGTAACTCGGCATATAGTGCTTCGATGCGTTCGCTGATCCAGGTTGTTTCACGGCCCCGCGCAGGTTTGGAACAGGCACGGACCACATCCCGGAATGCCGTGTCCACGCGGACCTCAAACGGATTTTTACGAATTTTTTTTGCCAGTGACTGCGACACATGAAAGTTATCGAGCGGGATAATACCGCGCTCTTCCGGGTCTACCCAGAAAAGCTCATCATCAGCGCGGCCATCGGCCATGGGGAAAACACCGGCCGAATAGGCCTGCAGGAGAAGATTGGGGGATATACTGTCGTGTGGCATAGCCCCCAATTTACATTATTCGGCTTTACGTTTCTCAAGGAATTTTTCAAGCCAGTGAATATCATAGGCTCCGGCCTTGAATTCCTCATCATCCATCAATGCCTGGTGCAGGGGAATCGTGGTAACGATGCCGTCAATCACATATTCCTCCAGCGAGCGCCGAAGCCGTAGCAGACAGCCTTCGCGCGTGTAACCGGAGACGATCAGCTTGGCAATCATGCTGTCGTAGTAGGGCGGAATCCGATATCCAGAATAGACCGCACTGTCGCAGCGTACATTCAGGCCGCCTGGTGGGTGATACTGGGTAACATCGCCTGGGTTTGGCACAAATGTGAACGGATGCTCGGCGTTTACGCGGCATTCGATAGCATGTCCGAAGAAACGCACCATGTCCTGCGTGTAGGAGAGCTTTTCCCCGGAGGCAACGCGGATCTGCTCGCGCACAATATCAATACCGGTGATCATTTCGGTGACAGGATGCTCCACCTGCAGGCGGGTGTTCATCTCAATGAAGTAGAATTCACCGTCCTCATACAAAAACTCAATCGTGCCAGCGCCACAATAGCCAAAGTTGGCCATGGCTTTGGCGACAATGCCGCCCATTCGCTCGCGCGTTTCACTATCGATCACGGGCGAGGGGGCTTCTTCAAGCACCTTCTGGTGACGGCGCTGCAGTGAGCAATCCCGTTCACCAAGGTGAATACAGTTGCCGTGACCGTCACCAATAATCTGAAACTCGATGTGACGCGGTTTCTGCAGGAATTTTTCGATATAAACTGCATCGTCGCCGAAGGCCGCCTTGGCTTCGGTGCGGCACGTTTGCAACTTGCGGGAAAGCTCGTCGGCATTTCGTACAATCTGCATGCCGCGCCCGCCACCGCCGGCCGAGGCCTTGATGATGACAGGATAGCCGATTTCCGCGCAAACCCGTTTGGCCTCGTCATCTTCGGTGATGCCGCCTGCGGAGCCAGGAACCACTGGAATACCCAGTTTTTTCACCGTTTCCTTGGCGGTGATCTTGTCCCCCATCATGCGGATATGTTCGGGCGACGGACCGATAAACGCAATTTCGTGTTCGCCGACGATCTCGGCGAAACGGGCGTTCTCAGACAGGAATCCGTAGCCCGGATGAATGGCATTCGCCCCGGTGATCTCGGCCGCTGAAATGATTGCCGGTATGTTGAGGTAACTCTGGCCGGAAGATGGTGGTCCAATGCAGACGCTTTCATCCGCAAGACGCACGTGCATGGCTTCGCTATCGGCCGTGGAATGGACAGCAACCGTCTTGATACCCATCTCATGACAGGCGCGGTGAATTCTCAGTGCGATTTCACCGCGGTTGGCGATAAGGACTTTTTCAAACATTTGGTGCTGCCCCTATTCGATGATGCAGAGGGTTTCACCAAATTCGACCGGCTGTGCATCGGCGAAGAAAATCTCTTTCACCTTGCCGGATTTGGGTGCCGCGATCTGGTTCATAACCTTCATGGCTTCGATAATCAGAAGCGTGTCGCCTTCCTTGACGGTATCACCCACCTGAATGAAGGGATCAGCGCCTGGTGTTGGCGCGGTATAAGCCGTACCGACCATCGGTGCGGGGACAGCCCCGGGGTGGTCTGCCGGGTTGGCGGCGACCGGCGCGGGCGCTGCAGCGGCTGGCGCTGCGGCCACCGGTGCCGCTGCATGCGCTACAGCAGGGGCTGCGGATGTGTAATTGACGTTGCTCGGCACTTCACGGGCAACACGGATGCGGAAATCTTCTTCTTCAACTTCGATTTCCGATAGGGTGGATTTGTCGAGAAGCTCGGCAAGTTCACGGATAAGTTCTTTATAATCTTTGATTTTAGACATGTAATAAGGCCCTTAACCCCTCTAACGTTATCAGGCGCGCAGCATACTCGCTATCGCGTCAATCGCAAGCACATATCCTGTGGCGCCAAAACCGCATATCACCCCTTCCGATACCTCGGAGATACAAGAGTGATGACGGAATGCCTCCCGCGCGAATACGTTGGATAGATGCACTTCAATAACGGGTGTTTTAATTGCAGCGATTGCGTCCCGGATCGCAATGGAAGTGTGGGTGTAGGCGCCAGCATTTAATATAATGCCGTGTGCACTGTCGCCACCTTCCTGAATCCAGTCCACAAGCGTACCTTCATGGTTGCTTTGGCGAAAATCGATATCGAACCCCAGCTTGGCAGCATGGTCTTTGCTCATGCTGCCAATCTCTGGAAGGGTGAGGGTGCCGTATGTCTCTGGCTCCCGGCTGCCGAGCAGATTGAGATTCGGTCCGTTCAGGACCATGATCATTGTCGGCATGCTTGCACTCATAAATTCGGATCCAATGTTTCGACAGATCGCTTGATGCCCCCTGTATAATGCCATATGCATGGCATGCAAAGCCGCAAGAACAAGTTTCTTCGCGGAAAATCACACGACCAGTGCCACAGTTGCACAAGAGGACAGGCGTATCGTGATCAGTGTTACCGTAAATGGCGACAAAAAAAGGCTTGATGAAGGCCTTTCGCTTACCGCTTTTCTTGAGGGCACCGGCATTAACCCGGCAAAGGTTGCTGTTGAGCGAAACCGCGAGATCGTACCCAAGTCCACCTATGGCGACGTCACGCTTGAGAGCGGCGACCAACTGGAAATCGTACATTTTATCGGCGGAGGAAACACCGACGTGACAAACTCGACAGATACATGGACTCTAGCGGGGAAAAAATATAGCTCCCGCCTGATCGTGGGAACCGGCAAATACAAGGATTTTGAGGAAACGGCGCAGGCTGTAGAAGCATCTGGCGCTGAAATCGTGACGGTTGCGGTGCGCCGGGTGAATGTGTCTGACCCAAACCAGCCGATGCTGGTCGATTATCTTGACCCCAGGAAAATTACGTACCTACCAAACACCGCAGGCTGTTTTGACGCCGACAGTGCGGTGCGTACGCTCAGGCTGGCGCGTGAAGCCGGGGGCTGGGATCTTGTGAAGCTTGAAGTGCTGGGTGACCAGAAAACCCTTTATCCCAATATGATGGAAACTTTCCCGGCGGCAGAAGCGCTGATCAAGGATGGGTTCAAGGTCATGGTATACTGTTCCGATGATCCGATAGCCGCCAAGCGGCTGGAGGATATGGGGTGTGTTGCGATCATGCCGCTTGGCGCCCCGATTGGCTCTGGGCTTGGTATCCAAAATCCGGTGCAAATTCGTCTGATGATTGAGCAGGCTAAGGTGCCTGTCCTTGTCGACGCTGGCGTTGGCACGGCGTCTGATGCCGCTGTCGCGATGGAACTTGGCTGTGACGGTGTGTTGATGAACACGGCGATCGCGGAAGCTAGAAAGCCGGTGGAAATGGCGCGGGCCATGAAGCTGGCTGTCGAAGGCGGCAGGCTGGCCTATCTTGCCGGGCGTATGCCGAAAAAACGGTATGCAGACCCGAGTTCACCATTGTCAGGCTTGATCTAGATACAAAAAAAGGCCGCCTCAAGCGGCCTTTTCTTTGGGTGTTCGCACGGAGACCTTATTTACCCATCTCAGCCCGCGCGCGATCGACCGCTTGCTTGAGCCGACCATAGCCCTCGGCACCAAGGACAACATCCTTGCCAATTATATAACCCGGTGTGCCCGAGAACCCGATGTCCTGTCCGATGGCGAGCGTGTTTTTGATTCGTTTTTCAATTAGCTTGTCCGCCATGTCGGCCTTCAGCATGGCTACATCAAGACCAACGCTTGAGGCAACCTGATAGATTGATTCTTCCGTTACCTGTGCGCCGGACGTCATCATTGCCTTGTGAAACGCGGCAAACTTGCCTTGTTTTTGGGCCGCGAGGGCAGCTTTGGCAGTGAGCAGAGACAAAGGTTTGGCATCCGGGCTGTCGAGAATAGGAAATTGTTTGGGCAACAGGCGAATATTGCCATCGCCCTCAACAAGTTTCATGACATCAGGGAAATGGCGGCGGCAATAACCACAGCGGTAGTCGAAAAACTCGACAATTGTTACATCACCGTTGGGGTTGCCGAGCACGGCTGCGCCAGCATCTTCCTCGAGGTAGCTGCGGTACATCTCGATGGCGGGCAGCATTTGGGCAAGGGTTTGCCTGCGTTGCAACTCCCCCACTGCCTGCATGATGACCTCAGGATGTTCCATCAGATAGTCCTGCACCACCGATTCAATTTTTTTACGTTCAACCGGGTCGATATCCTGAGGCTGTGCCATAAGGGCAGGGGAAGCAGTCGCGGTCAATGCAGCCGCAAGAATCAGTTTTTTGACCATAGGGTATGTGTCTTTCTGTTTTTAGACGTCTTTAAGAAGGGCTACCGTAGAAGGCTGCGCCCTCAAACCGCCGACGATCTTGCTCGCGGCGGCGCTTTTCCTGATATTTACGCATTTTTTCAGCGGCTTCTTCCGAGACATAAAGAATATCCTGTGCCCGAAGCCATTCCGGCGTGCCTTCGTCGAAGGCTTGCATGGCGCGCTGTGCATGCATGACTGCCTGCATCGGGGCGCCTGCGGAATAGAAGCGCTCAGCGGTGGCCAGACTTGCGTCCGCCTCCCGCCCAACCCAAGCATATGCCTTGGCGAGATTGAACCATGCAAAGCTGTTGCCCCGGTCCTGCCGGGTCGCGTCTTCGAGAATTGGAATGGCCTGTGCCATTAGGGTATCGTCCTCTGTCGATACCATGGCCTGACCAAGCGCCGTAGATATCAGCGGTTCTTTAGGCGCGAGAGCTACCGCTTTCTTGAATACGGGCAGGCTTTGGTCGACATGGCCGTTCTCAAAAAGGATCTGCCCCTTGATTTCATAAAAATACGGATTGTTGGGTTCCATCTCAATCAACGCATCGGCTTCCTTGAGCGCGGCATCCCATTCCAGCGCCTTATGGTAGGCATAGACCCGGGCATACCGGCCGGATGCACTTGTGTCTGTCAACGGATAATCCCTGAGCGTCCGACGCGGCTCGAAGAGATACCCCTCGAGCTTTGCCTTTAGCCGGTTGAACTTCTCGTTCATTACCGGATCGGGGGCCTGCCCGGCATAAGGGCTTGTCTCGACAGCTTCCTGAAGTTGCATGATTCGGGTGCGGTTTAGGGGGTGGCTGCGGACATATGGGTCCTGGCGAACCTGCGCCAGGATTTCCTGATCACGCAGTTTTTCGAAAAAAGCGATCATGCCTTCGCCGGGAATATGCGCCTTCTCCAGGTATTTGGCGCCGGCGAGGTCGGCCTCACTTTCCTGCCCTCGGCTGTAGGCCAGAAATTGCCCCTGAGCCATTGACTGGCCCGCCATCATGATCCCCATACCGGCATCCGCGCCGCCAGCAAGGATCGCCGCGGCACCAAGCACCATCGAAAGAATGGAGGTGGTGCCGGCGATACCGGCAGCGTCAGCGGTTCTTACCCTGTGGCCACAGGCGATATGGCATGTCTCGTGGGCCATGACGCCCAGAAACTCGTTTACGTCATTAGCGGCGAGAATAAGCCCCGAGTGGATGAAGATATTTTGACCACCCGTGACAAAAGCGTTGATGGAATTGTCATGCAAAAGATAAAGGTGCACTGACTTTGGGTTAAGGCCAGCGGCGATAAAAATCGGATCCGAGACCTCATGCAGAAAGGCTTCTGTCTCTGCATCCCGCAGGATTGACTGTGCCCGTGCCGCAGAGAACGGCAGGATAAGTAACATAAGAACCGAGGCCAGAATCTGTTTACATGTCACGCGCAAAATATCTCTCCAATGCTCGTTCGAACGCTAGGGCGCGAGGCCTTAATCGTCAATGAACAATGATTGACAAGGCTGTGCAACACCCCAGTGCGGGACATTTTTATATAAAAAGGCGGCGAAGCTATGGCCCCGCCGCCTTTTTTCAAACTGATTTCATCCTATTAGCCGAAAGTCCGCTGCCACCAGCCTTTGCGCTTGGGGCCGCTGTCCTCATCGGACGGCGCTGCGGTACTGGCCTCAGCCTGGTTACTATCGGCTGAAACCTTGATCGATTGAACAGGTTTATCCACCGGTGCCGGTTTTGGCGCTGACTGCTTTGGGGATGCCGGCTTTGCAGGCGCCTCCTTGGGCTTTTCAGCCGCCGCAGCCTTATCAGTTGTAACCGGTGCGGTATCGTCTGCTTTTTTAGTGGTGCGACGGCGACGGACCGGCGCTTTTTTCACGGGCGTTTCACTGGCCTCTGCCGGCTCGGTTGCCTCACCCGCCACTTTTGGCTCGGCTTTGCGGCGCGTACGACGCTTTGGCTTCTCATCTGCCTCAGGTTTTTCATCCGTGGCAACGGCAGCAGCTTCCGGCGCAGCAGCGGTATCCTCCGCTACGGCCTTCTTGCGTGTGCGGCGCCGTGGGGCGGGTTTATCTTCCGCAACGACCTCGGCGGCTTGGGCAACAGCGTCAATGACTGGCGTGTCAGTGGATTGATCAGCCTGTTCCGATTCAGCCTCTGCCTTCTTAACAACACGGCGGCGACGGCGCGGTTTCTTTTCTTCCGTGGGCGCGTCAGCTTCAGGGGCCGCGCTAGGTTCAACTGGCTGGGCGCCGGCATCACCGGCCTCAACTTGCTGTGAATTATCATCAGCAGGTTTTGGCGCGTCGTTGCGCTCACGGCGGCGGCGGCCGCCACGGCTACCGCGGCGGCGGCGTGGACGATCATCCTTGTTGGCCATCTCGCCGTCAGCTGAAGCTTCTGATGCCTCGTCACCGTCCGGGCTTTCACCCTCGGTATCGGTTGTCTGTGCATGTTGTGTGGTGGCGCTTTCACCCGCTTCATCGCCACGACGGCGACGACGACGGCGGCGGCGTTTGCGGCGTGGCTTGTCATCTTCCGGCTTTTCTTCACGAGCGGCCTCAACCTCGACTGGCTCAACAGGAGCCGGGAGAGGCAGGGGCGCTGTTGCGGCGCTATCAGGCTTCACGGCAACACTTTCCGCCGGGCCTTCTGCTTTTCCGCCCAACGCTGTTGCTTCGCGGGTGACTTCAACTTCGGCCGGTGCCATGCTCGGTGACGAAAGAACTTCAATGACAAAGTCATAGCTGGTCTCAAGATCAGACAGCATTGCCCGCTTCTTGTTGAGCAGATAAATCGCGACATCGGGGCTCGCCGTTACGCGCACAATCGAGCTGCGGCCACGGATGCCTTCTTCTTCCAGTTGACGCAGAACCATCAGCGATGCGGATTCGACCGAGCGTACAACACCCATGCCGGCACATGCTGAACAGGTTTCCATACTGGCTTCCAGAAGGTTCGGGCGCAAGCGCTGGCGCGACATTTCCATCAGGCCGAAGGAAGAGATGCGGCCAACCTGGATACGGGCGCGGTCAAACTTGAGCACATCCTTCATCCGGCGCTCGACGGCGCGGTTGTTATTGCGTTCTTCCATGTCGATGAAGTCGATGACCACGAGACCAGCCATGTCACGCAGCCGCAGCTGACGGGCCACTTCTTCAGCGGCTTCCATGTTGGTCTTGAGGGCGGTTTCCTCGATATTATGTTCGCGAGTGGCCCGACCGGAGTTCACATCGATCGAGATCAATGCCTCTGTCGGGTTGATCACGATATAACCGCCGGAGCGAAGCTGCACCACTGGCTGGTACATCGCCTCCAGATGACTTTCCACCTGATAACGATGAAACAGCGGAATACGATCCTTGTAATGCTGGACCTTCTTGGCATGGCTTGGCATCAGGAGCTTCATAAAGTCCTTCGCCGCGCGGTAACCGTTTTCACCCTCGACAAGAATTTCGTCAACATCGCGGGTGTAGAGGTCACGAATCGTACGCTTGATCAGATTGCCTTCCTCGTAAACGAGGGCAGGGGCCACGGACTGCAGCGTCAACTCGCGGATACCGTTCCACAAGCGTAGCAGATATTCATAGTCGCGTTTGACCTCGGCCTTGGTGCGCTGCATGCCTGCGGTACGGACAATCAGGCCCATCTCTTCTGGCACTTCGAGGTCGGAAATCATCTTTTTCAGGCGCTTGCGGTCAGTAGCACTTGAGATTTTACGACTGATACCACCTGCGTGGGTCGAGTTTGGCATCAGTACGCAGTAACGACCGGCAAGTGACAGGTATGTGGTGAGTGCAGCACCTTTGTTGCCGCGCTCTTCCTTGACGACCTGTACAAGCAGCACCTGGCGGCGCTTGATCACTTCCTGGATATTATATTTGCGTTTAAGGGCGCGGAGACCACGGCGGCGTGCCGCTGCTTCTTCGATCTCGGCGTCTTTTTCATCTTCATCACTGTCTTTGACGTCAGGCGCTTCATCACCTTCATGATCGCCTTCAGCATTCGCCGACGGGCTTTCTTCACTATGGTGATGTTCGTCATCAACAAGCGTCTCGGCAGCTTTAACTTCGGCCGCGATCAGCTCCTCCCGGTCTTCAACCGGGATCTGGTAATAGTCAGGATGAATTTCGCTGAAAGCGAGAAAGCCGTGACGGTTGCCGCCATATTCCACGAAGGCCGCCTGCAGGGAAGGCTCAACACGGGTTACCCGTGCCAGATATATATTCCCTTTAAGTTGGCGTCGTGTTGCAGATTCGTAGTCAAACTCCTCTACGCGGCTTCCCTTAACAACTGTGACCCGCGTCTCTTCAGAGTGACGCGCGTCGATAAGCATTCTTGTCGACATAAACTACTTCTCCGGATGCTCAGCCGCGCGGGCACGCCCTCAGAAAGGGGGGCGCTGGCCAAGTCCAATTTATATGATGATACTACGATAGTAGGTGTGGAGTAGGCAGTCCCCGGTAGACCACAGACAACAAAAGATGGTCGCTGCGCCCATGACGGAGGCAGACCTGTCTGATGTTTTTTCAATGCGCAAAGCCTTTTGGCCATTGCCGGTTCTTGTCCTTGTTCGGCTTTGGGTCCGATGGCGGGCAGTTGCTTAAAGCCAGCCCACGAGAGCGTTCCGTCAAAGCCAGACCCGCCGCGCGCATGCGACCGGTCGGTAAACTCGCAGGGTTAAAATAGTGAAGTCCGCCAATCATTACAATCGAAATTGTGCATTCGTTTAAATGAATTGCATGATTTGCCATTATTATTCCGCAATACCACTCGATTTTGAGCATCTGATTTGTTTCTCTTGAGAGATTAAGGCGTTGTTCATAGTATAGGCGGGAAACTGATGCCGGATAGAAGCGCTTGTTGGGGAATGTTTGTGCCGCGTTTGTTAAATGTGATGCTTGTCTGTCTGATGATGTTGATAGGTGCTGGCGTGCCTGCGGTCGCCAAAGATATCACTATCGACGGCATCAGGTTCGGTCAGAACGGCACGACAACACGCTTTGTTCTTGACGTTTCCAGCGAAGCAACGCCGTCTATCTTCCTGCTTGCAGACCCCTACAGAGTGGTGATTGACTTGCCGGAAGCCAACTGGCGCACCAATGGCGATGTGAAAACATCTGGTGTGGTGGATGGATACCGGCATGGCCTGTTTTCTCCCGGTGTCTACCGGATTGTGCTTGACCTGAAAGCTCCCGCCACCATCGCCAACTCGTTCACCTTGCCGCCGAATGGCCAGTACAGCCATCGACTGGTTTTGGATATTGAGCCTACGTCGCGCAGCAGTTTTCTGTCCGCTGTTCAAAGCAGCAAAAGCGAGCGGCCGAGCTTTGCGTCTGCTTCCGTGCCGGACGTGACAGCACCCCGCAAACGCATATCAGGCAAACGGGTTGTGGTAATCGATGCGGGGCATGGCGGGCCTGACCCCGGAAACCTCGGGGTTATCGGGGTACATGAAAAGATTGTGGTGCTTGAAATTGCACGTGCGATCCGCGACGAGTTGAACAAGACAGGGCGATACCAAGTCCATATGACACGCGACCGCGATATCTTTCACCCGGTGCGGGAACGCTTCCGGATCGCGCGGCGTCATCACGCGGACCTGTTTATCAGTGTGCATGCAGATTCGATCAAAAACCCGAATGTGAGCGGCGCCAGCGTCTATAACCTTTCCGAGACGGCGTCGGACCGGGAAGCGGCGCGTCTGGCAGCGCGGGAGAACAAATCCGACGTGATTGCCGGCGTGAACCTAGCGGAGGCGGATGATGATGTCTCCAGCATCCTGATCGACCTCGCGCAGCGTGAGACGATGAACTTCTCAGCCCAATACGCGAATATCCTGGTGCAGGAGTTGGGGCGCGATGTGCCGCTGTTGCAACGTACACACCGCTTCGCGAACCTTGGCGTCCTGAAAGCACCAGATGTACCGTCCGTGCTCCTTGAGGCGGGCTATCTGACCAACAAAAGCAACGCACGTTTCATCAACAGCTCAGATGGCCGCAAGAAGATCGCGCAGGCGGTCCGGCGCGCAACGGACCGCTATTTTCAGCAGATGGTTGCGTTGGGGCGTTAAGCTGACTGTCTACCGTGAAAATTCGAACCGATAATTGCAAGGAAAGCCCTTTGCTGCCATAAGCAACCTCCTTACGGCAGTGATATGCCACAACGGGGCCATATTCACAGCGCAGACTGATCATTGGTGTCAGATAGGGATGAGACCAACGAGGCCATGACAAAACAGACTGAAAACACCACCGGTGACACTAATACTGGCACGCCCAAAAAGGCCAAACGGCGGCTTTGGCGACGGCTGGTCCGTTATACGATTATATTGGGTGTTCTTGGCATTATCACAGGTGTTTCCGCAGTTTTATGGGCCATTGTCTATTACGGTCGCGACCTGCCGGATTACCGACAACTTGCCAACTATGAGCCATCGATCGTCACGCGGATTCATGCGGGCGACGGTAGTTTGTTGACTGAGTTTGCGCGTCAGCAGCGTCTCTTTGTGCCCATCAACGCGATTCCAGAGGGGCTGATTGAGGCGTTTCTCTCCGCCGAGGACAAAAATTTTTACGAGCACGATGGCCTTGATTATATCGGCATGATCCGCGGCAATCTGCGCAACGTCATGAATGTGCTTACTAATCGACCGTTGCAGGGTGGGTCCACGATTACACAACAGGTAGCTCGGACATTCCTGCTGACGCTTGACCAGAAACTTGACCGGAAAATCAAAGAGATGATCTTGACGCTCAGGATCGAACGCGCCTTCTCCAAGGACCGTATTCTTGAGCTGTACCTGAATGAGATTTACTTTGGTAACCGGTCTTACGGGGTTGCGGCTGCTGCCCTCAACTATTTTAATAAATCACTGAATGAATTGACAGTGGCCGAGATGGCCTACTTGGCGGCGTTGCCCAAAGCACCAAACAACTATCATCCCGTTCGGAACAAGGAGCGCGCGCTCGGGCGCCGCAACTGGGTACTCTCGCGGATGTTTGAGCTTGGCCATATTGATGAAGCAACATACCTTGACGCAGTCGCGGAAGACCTTGTGATGCACGAACGTGAAGGGCATGCACGGTTTGAAGCTGAGCATTTCGCCGAGGAAGTACGCCGTCGTATCAGCGGCCTTTATGGCAACAACGCGCTATACGAAGGCGGCCTGTCGGTGCGGACCTCGCTGGAACCGCGCCTTCAGGCGATTGCGGAACGTACTCTCAGAGAAGGGCTCGTGGCCTATGATCGCCGCCACGGCTGGCGGGGGCCTATCGGCCGCACGGTTGTGGATGGCGAGTGGGCGGAACGTCTGCGGACCTTCAAGAAACCGCTGGGTTTTGCAAGCTGGAAACTGGCTGCTGTCCATGAAGTAAGGGAGGACGGTGCCATCATTGGTCTTAATGATGGCAACTTTGGTTTTATCCCGTTCGAGGAGATCAAATGGGCGCGTGCATGGCGTCAGGGTGAATATCTTGGTCCAAGCGTGAAGGATAGCGCTGAGGTTCTCAGTGTTGGTGATGTCATCGCCGTTGAAGCACGCGCCAATGACAACCTCATCGAAATTCAGAGCTTCTGGGACAGCAAAGGCAGGCCCATCGGCGCGATCCAGACGTATGCGCTAAGGCAGATTCCTGAAGTTGACGGGGCGCTTGTGGCGATGGATCCGCATACTGGCAGGGTACTGGCCATGGTTGGTGGTTTCGATTATGCCGAGAGCCAATATAACCGCGCAGTTCAAGCGGAAAGACAGCCTGGGTCTGCGTTCAAGCCTTTTGTATATGCCGCAGCTCTGGATAATGGTTTCACGCCGGCAAGCCTCGTGCTTGATGCGCCGTTTGTGATCGACCAGGGTGACGGTCTGGGGAAATGGAAACCCAAAAACAGTTCAAACAAATTTTATGGCCCCAGCACCCTGCGTCTGGGCCTCGAGAAATCCCGGAACCTGATGACGGTGCGACTGGCGCAGCATCTGGGTGTGGGAACAGTGCTGCAATATGCCGACAAATTTGGCCTTGCTGAAAATATGGAACCGACGCTTGCGGCATCGCTGGGGGCAGGGGAAGTCACACTGCTGCAGCTTACAGCGGCATACGGCATGCTGGTGAATGGCGGCAAGCAAATCCAACCGTCGCTGATTGACCGGGTGCAGGATCGCCGGGGGGAGACAGTTTACCGCCATGATGACCGCATCTGCATGCCCTGCGACCTGACGTGGGACCAGAACCAGCGTGAACCACAATTGCCCGATAATCGCGAACAGATACTTGATCCGTTGACCGCGTATCAGATGGTTTCCATGCTGCAAGGGGTGGTGCAAAACGGTACCGGGCAGAAGATCAAGTGGCTGGGTAAGCCGCTTGCGGGCAAAACAGGCACCACGAACGATAGTCTGGATGCATGGTTTATCGGCTTCTCAGCGGACCTTGCCGTTGGTGTGTTCA
This sequence comes from Kordiimonas aestuarii, assembly GCF_025574465.1. Taxonomy (GTDB): domain Bacteria; phylum Pseudomonadota; class Alphaproteobacteria; order Sphingomonadales; family Kordiimonadaceae; genus Kordiimonas; species Kordiimonas aestuarii. The sequence goes on along the minus strand of NZ_JAOBPP010000020.1, from coordinate 603,334 downwards.
CAGGCTTCGACCGCCCGCGTTCACTAGGCAATGGCGAGGAGGGTTCGTCGGTTGCGGTCCCGATTTTCCGGGATTTCATGAAAGACGCATTAAAGGACGAACCGGGCGTACCGTTTCGTATGCCGTCTGGCATTCGTCTTGTCCGCGTGAATGCTGAAACGGGCCAGCCAGCAGGCGTTGGCGACGAGCATGTGATCTTTGAGGCCTTCAAGCCAGGCACCGAACCACGCGCCGGGCAATATGCTGTACTTGACGGCTCGCTCGAAGACGCTAAAACAAAAAGCACTATTCGAAAAGGTACGGGCGGTATCTACTGACCGCCACATGTGCCCTCAAAAGAAGAAGGAATGACGTTATGCGCGCGGAAGCTCAGGCAACCGTCGATCAACTCCAGCAGTCAATGGCACTGCTGAGGAGGCATCTTTGACTGGGATCGGGCATTACTCAGACTTGAGGAACTGAACGCGCTCGCTGAAGATCCGGACCTTTGGAACGACCCGCAGAATGCCCAGAAGCTGATGCGTGAGCGGACCAAGCTGGACGACGCTATCAGCGCAGTGCGCGAGATCAGCGATGACCTTGAAGCTACCGTCGAGATTATCGAGCTTTCAGAGATAGAACACGATGAGGACATGGTGGGTGAAGCCGAGGCTCAGCTCAAGTCTCTGGCCCAAAAAGCCAAGACAGCCGAACTGAAGGCCTTGTTGTCGGGGGAAGCCGACGGTAACGATACCTATGTCGAAATCCACTCCGGCGCTGGTGGCACAGAGAGCCAGGACTGGGCGTCCATGCTATTTCGCATGTATATGCGCTGGGGGGAAAAACGCGGTTTCAAGGTCTCCACAGTACAATATATGCCAGGTGAGGAAGCAGGCATCAAATCCGCCACACTTCAGATCAAGGGCGAGGATGCCTACGGTTGGCTGAAGACTGAATCAGGGGTGCATCGCCTTGTGCGCATCTCACCGTACGACAGCAATGCCCGCCGGCATACAAGCTTCGCGTCCGTATGGGTTTATCCCGTTATCGATGATTCGATCGAGATCGATATAAACGAGGGTGACCTGAAAGTAGATACCTACAGGGCGTCAGGCGCTGGTGGGCAACACGTGAACACCACAGATAGTGCGGTGCGGATTACGCACCAGCCTTCAGGCATTGTGGTGCAGTGCCAGGCCGAGCGGTCACAGCACAAAAACAGGGCGGCAGCAATGAGCATGTTGAAAGCCCGCCTCTATGAAGCGGAACTGCGCCGCCGGGAAGAGGAGGCCAATGCCATCAATGCCAGCAAAACCGAGATTGGCTGGGGGCATCAGATTCGCTCGTACGTGATGCAACCTTATCAAATGGTGAAGGATCTGCGCACTGGCGAGGAATCCGGCCAGCCAGACAAAGTACTGGATGGTGACCTTGATGCCTTTATGGCGGCAGCTCTTGCGGCGCGTGTGCACGGTGAGAACGCTGCTGTTGATGATATCGACTGAAAAACCGGGCCCAAGGGCCCACCCGCAATCCTATGGGGGATAAAATGAGCAAAGATAAAGACGACAAGGACAAGAAGTCCACAAACGAGCAGGTTAACAAGATCCTGTTTGACGCACGGAAGATTTTTATTGTCGGTGATATCGACCATGATATCGCACGCGACACGGTCGCGAAGCTGATGGCGCTTGATGAGGTGTCCCACGATCCGATAACGATTGTGGTTTCCTCGCCCGGTGGCCATGTGGAGTCCGGCGATATGATTCATGACATGATCAAGTTCGTCAACTCTCCGGTGAAGGTACTCGGCACAGGCTGGGTTGCGAGCGCCGGGGCGCTGATTTTTGTGGCCGCAGACAAGAAAAACCGATTTGCAACTCCAAACACCCGCTTCCTGTTGCACCAGCCATCAGGCGGGATCAGTGGTAATGCTGCCAATATCGATATCCAGGCTATGCAAATCGTGAAGATGCGCGAGCGCCTGAACAAGATATTCGCAGAAGCTACAGGTCAAACGCTTGAGAAAATCGAAAAGGACGTTGATCGGGATTTTTGGCTGACATGTGACGAAGCTGTAAAATACGGTATTGTCGGAAAAGTCGTTAAGAGCCAAGACGAGATTGCATAAAGTTAGCTAAGCTAAGTAAAAGAAAAGGGCGCTTTAAGCGCCCTTTTTTCCATCTAGTCACCAAAGACCCAGTGGTTTATTCCGCCGCAGGTTTCTTGGCTACAAACGAAGGAGTCTCGTCCGTTTGCTTCAACTCCACCGGTGCAGCCTTGCCCTCTTTCGGGCTCGATGTGTGGGCGAAGCGCCCAGTCAGTTTAGCACCGGCTTCCACCGACAGGCTTTCGTGATAGACATCGCCTTCCACCACGGCGCTTTTCTCAAGCCGGACGGAACGGGCCCGTATCTCACCATTGACGGTACCACGAATGGTTACGGTATCGGCTGTAATAATACCTTTAACGGCACCACTCTCGCCCATGACAACGCCTCCACATGTAAGGTCGCCCTTTATCGCACCATCGAGCTGCAACTCACCAACAGTGCGGATATTGCCTTCAATCTCAACATCGGAACCGATAATCGATGGAGTCGGCGCGGCGGTCGGACGCGGCGTCGGGTTGTTATTGCTGACTGGCTTTTTCATGTCTTCCTTGGATTTCGAGAACATCATTCGCTGCTTTCAAATAGGGCATTGGATCACGCACGGCACCGTCAAACCAGATCTCGTAATGGAGATGGGTTCCTGTAACACGGCCGGTTTTACCCATGTCGCCAACACGTTGTCCCAATGTTACCTCATCATTTTTACTCACCCGCACTTTGCGCATATGGCCGTAGCGGGTCCTGAAGCCGTTGCCATGGTCAATTTCCACCATGTTACCGTATGGGCCGTACCATCCCGCGTGCACCACTTTGCCAGGCGCTGTCGCATAAATGGCCGTCCCCGGCCAACCTGCCAGATCAAGACCCGGGTGATCAGCCCATGTTTTTTTGAGGGGGTCGACACGGCGACCAAAACGGCTGGAAAGATAGTATTTTTCAGCCGGTTTCCCCACAGGGAAACTATTGAGCGCATTTGTGACCATCTCAAGGCGCAGGGTTGAGGAAATCAGGTCACCAAATACAGCGCCGTCATTATCATTGAAAACGGATTCAAAGGTGGCGTCCGGCACGAACGGACCGCCCTGAGCGGTGCTGCCAGCACTTAGTTTTGCGATCAGATCGTCGCTGCCGAGTTTGGTCGGCTCCAAAATCGTTTCTATAGAGGCCAAGCGTGTCTCGGCTTCCGACTTGAGTTTATCAGCCAGGGCCTGCTGCCGTGCGGCCATATCCTGTAGGCGGAACAACAGGTTTTTTCGACGGTCGATATTCGAATGCACGGCTGCCTGTGCGGCGCCAGCGCCAAAAAGGCGCTCGATGAAAGTCGCCTGTCCTTCCGAACCATCCAGAAGCGCAGACGTTTTTGGCGCAACTTTGTCGGTTGCGCCATCATCACTGTCATCTGCTGTTTCTTCGAGGGCAGGCATAGCCTCGATCGCTTCTCCAGCGGGCGAGTCCAGCAGCTCCTCAAGGAACTTCTGGCGCATCTCAAGCTGTTCTGCGCGGCGCTCGACCTCAAGCTCAAGTGCGGAGAAATCATTCGAAAGCGCCTGATACTGAGCGCTCATTGTCGAAATGGTGCGGTTCTTGTTTTCAATAGTCTTATCTTGGGTAAGATATGCATATGACGTGATACCCCCCCATACCAGCGCGATGGCGAGCGCGGAGGCCATGCCCATCTGCGTATAGCTGCCAATTGTAAGGAATCTTACCCGGCCTTCGCTACGCAAAAAAAGCTGTCGTTCAGGGAAGTGTTTTCCCCGAAACGCGTGAAATTTTTCCAGCCATGTTAACTCGTTAGACAACTACTGCCCCAACCTCGTCGATCCCGTACCCTGCAATGTGGGTCGTCTGCTGCGACCCAACGTATGATTATTTTTATAGTATTTGGTTAATTTCTCACAATATAGCACCTATTTTGATGCCATTGGTCAAGTGTCTTATTCTGCTTCAAGCATCTCTGCAAGGGGTTCGTAAAAAGAAACCGGCATACCTGCACGACAGCGAGCAGGTTTATTAAACGGCGGTTTAAGCTGGCCCTTGAAATATTCCTGCACCAGTTCATGGAACCAAGTGTCGGCGTCGATGGTCCCTTTCTTGGCAAGATACTTGAACCAGCGCGTGCCTGTAGCCACGTGAGCTACTTCTTCCTCATAAATGGTTTTCAGCACTTCGGCTGACGTATTATCGCCAGCATTTTTGAACTGCTCTATCATCCTGGGGGTAACATCAAGGCCACGAGCTTCCAGAACCATGGGCACAATCGCCAGTCTTGCCGGCAGGCTATTTTTTGTCTCTTCCGCGGATTGCCACAATCCATCGTGGGCAGGCAGATCTCCATAGAAGGAATCAATTGCCTTGAGCCGGGCGCTTAAAAGCGAAAAATGCCGAGCTTCGTCGTCACCAACCTGTACCCAGTCGTCGGTAAAACTTCGCGGCATAACCGCTCCGAAGCGTGCGATAATATCAAACGCGAGGTCGATGGCATTCAGTTCGATATGGGCAACCGCATGCAGTAGCGCGCGGCGGTTGCTGTCGCTACCGCCTTTGCGTCTTTTGGGCATATCGCCGGGTGAGAGAAGCTCCGGTTTGCTAGGCCGGCCTGGACGTGAGGGTGGAGTGGCGTCAAACTCGTAGGCGAGGCGACCCGTCCGCCAGGCCGCCGCCACTTCCCGCGCTGTTTCAGCTTTAGTGCGCGCCCGTTCGGTTTTCAACACCGCTACCGCAGCCTGCCCAATACTTGTCCAGCTACCCGCCATAAAACTTACAGGGCTTTGACGGCGTTAAGGACAGCTTCGGCGTGTCCCTTCACGCGGACCTTGTGCCATACGTTTTGAACAACACCATTGGTGTCAATCAGAAAGGTTGCCCGTTCGATACCCATATAGGTGCGCCCGTACATGTTCTTCTCAATCCAGACGCCATACTTTTCAATCGTCTTGCCGTCCTCGTCGGATGCCAGCTTTACCTTGAGGTCATGTTTGGCGATGAATTTGTCGTGTTTTGTGGCCTTGTCTTTCGACATACCGATAACAACGGCGCCCGCAGAAGCAAAGTCGTCCGCCAGCGTGGTGAAGTCTTTGGCCTCGGTGGTACAGCCTGGCGTGTCATCTTTTGGATAAAAATAGAGCACAACCTTTTTCCCGCGGTAACCGGACAAAGTGATGGTCTGGCCATTGTCACCTGGCAGGGAAAAATCAGGGGCGGGCATACCGACGTCAAGGGTCATGGGTACCTCCAGTTATTGGTCTTTATCTTGGCTCAGTTCTTCTGCGGGTTTCTCTATCACATCGCAAAACAGGCTGTATATGCTTGATTGTAGCGTCAACAAGCGTGTCTTGAGGGTGTTAAAGTCCTCCGTGGCTGTAATACGACATAGAACCCTGCGAATGCCTTCGGCAATTTCATCATCCTTAATGCGGGAAGACCCAAGACACAACCGCAGCACCGACTGTATATTCTGCTCAAACAAATGTGCCTTGTGCATAAGGTCCACCTGCTCTGCGGTGAGCGCCCCGATACTGCCGAGCCGGTTTATACTGGCGTCCAGCTCCGGGCTGAAAATATCGGGCGCTCCATGGCCCTCACGCAGCATCAGGTACTGGCAGATAAACTCCATGTCGATAAGACCACCGCGAACATTTTTGACGGCCCAAGGGTTTTCGGTACCAAATTCTCCGTCCAGCTTTCTCCGCATATCGTGCACATGCTTAAGAAGCTTGGTTTTATCGCGCGGTGCGGTGAGCACGCGCAGGATTGTATCTTCGAGTCCCCCACGCACGCTCTCTGGCGCAATAAGGATACGAGCCCGGGTAAGCGCCATATGCTCCCAGGTCCAGGCGGCATCAGTGTAATAGTCGGCGAAGGTTTTAAGGGTAACGACCAGCGGCCCTTGCTGCCCGGAGGGGCGCAGTCTGGTATCTACTTCAAATAGGCGGCCTTCCGGTGTGAGCGCTGTGATGGCCGTGATGATGTGCTGACCCAGCCGAGAGAAATACTGGCTTGGACTCAACGGCTTGATGCCGTCTGATACGGCATCCATGTCCGGCACGTGGTAGAGAAACACCATATCCAGGTCGGATGTACTCGTGAGTTCCCGTCCGCCATATTTCCCCATGGCAATAACTGCAATGCCGCCGCCATCAAACCGGCCGTGGCGTTGGCTAAATTCTTGCTCCGCGGCCTTGGTAAGCGCCTTCAGAGATACGTCGGCAAAACGGGTGAGGGCTTCACCACATTCGTCAACACTAGCGAGGGCTTCAAGAAGCTGAACACCAATGCGGAAGCGGCCTTCGGCGACAAACCGCCTGACAATGTCGAGGGTGTCCTGATAGTCGGCCGCACTTTCCAACAACTCCTCAAGATAACTGGCAAGTGCTTCTTCATGATCCATTGGAGCAAAAAAGTCGGGTTCCAGCACAGCATCCCAAAGCTCCGGTTTCTTTGCCAACGTTTCTGCAAGGGCGGGAGCGAGCCCCATTACGCGTGCCAATAAGCCAAACAGCGAGGGGTTCGCCTGCAACAGTGAAAACAACTGCACACCGGCTGGCAACTGGGAAATGAACTTATCGAACCGGTTCAAGGCCGCGGTAGGCTGGTGGGTTTCAGAGAAAGCTTCCATAAGGCCGGGCAGGATGTGCTCCAGCAACGCCTTCGCGCGTTCGGTTCTCAGCGCGCGGTAGCGGCCCCGTCGCCAGCCTTCAATAATTGAGCACGCGGCTTCGATGCCCGCAAACCCAAGTTCTTCGAGTTTTTTCGGAAGATCTGCCTCGCCGTATCCGACCGATGTTATCGAAGTCTGCTCTTCGGGTAATAATTCGTCATAGTGCGCGCCCACCCTCTCCGTATGATCGTGCAGGCTGGCCCGCAAAGCGTCCCGATTTTCAAACCCCATAAAACAGGCGATACGGTCGATCGCATCCCTCTGGTCCGGGATATGGTGGGTTTGTGCGTCATCCACCATCTGAATACGGTGTTCAAGCGTTCGTAAAAAGCGGTAGCTGTCAAGAAGGTCTTTGTGTGTCTTGGCCGGGATGAGTTGCTCGGTGGCAAGGGCGTCGAGCGCATCCATGGTGCCGCGCACCCTCAAGCCCGGGTGTCGGCCCGCGTACAATAGTTGGTTTACCTGTGCAAAAAACTCGATTTCCCGGATGCCGCCTTGGCCCAGCTTGACATCGTACTCCTCAAATACTGTGTTTGTCTGGCCATAATGCCGGTTGATCTGGTTTTTTATGGCGGCGATATCGCGCAGTGCAACAAAGTCCATGCTCTTACGCCATACCCAGCGGGACATGGTGTCGAGATAATCCTGTCCGGCGGTCTTGTCACCCGCGATAACCCGCGCCTTTATCATCGCGGAGCGTTCCCAGTTTACGGCCATCGAGTGATAATAGCTTTCTGCTGCTTCGATGGAGATGGCTACAGGTGTGGCGCCCGGGTCGGGCCGCAGACGGAGATCTGTGCGAAAAACATACCCGTGCATGGTACGTTTCTCCATGATCTGGACAAGCTCCTGCGTGAGACGGATGAAGCATTGGCCGACGGATTTATTCCCTGAATAGCTGGCCCGATCACTGTCATAGAGTGCAATCAGGTCTATGTCGGAAGAATAGTTGAGTTCATAGGCCCCCAGTTTGCCCATGCCGAGTATAAAATACCCCGACTTGCGGCTGAGTTCCGGCGTCGCAGGCTCGGGCTTGTCCTCAGGCCACGCCAGGTCACCCGCGCTCATCCGGGTGTGCAGCAAGTGTGCGAGGGCTATTTCCACCGACAGGTCAGCAAAACGGCTGAGGGCAGCGGTCACCTCTTCGAGGCTCCATACGCCGGAGACGTCTGCCACGGCGCTTAGAAGTGAAAGAACGCTCTTTTTCTCCCTGAGGAAGGCCATGAGGTCATTCGTTGTTTCCCGGTCTGGCCGCGGGGCCTGCATCTCGGTCATGAGGGCTTCAAAGAGCTTTGTGGGCGGGCGTGAAAGCGCAGCGATGGCAGTTTCAGGTTTTCGTTTTGCAATTGATGCTAAAAAGGGGCTGTTACCGAAAAGCGCGCTGGAAAGCTGTTTGTTTAACTTGATGATTTCATCGCTTTTTTGTGATTCTTGGTGATATTCACACAAGCATGCCCAAATTTCGTCGGCTTTGTCTGTATCGTAGGCCTGCGGATATTGAGATTTTTCTGCCATAAGAAAAGCGGCGATCCATAAATTTAGTTTGCGAGATACTGGGAGTGTTCATACCTTGCCGTATCAAATCAAGTGTCTTTAAGTTGTGCAGGCGAGGCCGTTGAAGCGTACAGTAGGAATAGTCGTCAGATCAGGCGTCTGGATCGTGACAGCAGCGATGCTGATTGCATCGTTTCTGTTTGTGCGCCTGCTTGTTGCTCCCATCGACCTTGGTTTCGCCCGTAATCTTGTCATCGATCAAACAAAAACCTTGCTGCCAGGCTGGAATGTTACGTTTGAAACTGCGGAGATAGGATGGGACTGGCGGCTTGTGCGTCCATGGGTATCCTTAAGCGATATACAATTTATTGATCGTCGTGACCGACTGACCGCGTTTGTTCCCGAAGCCCGGGTGGCCTTAACGGTAAACAAGCTTTTCACCAATATTACGATTTCGGACGTAGAGATTGACCGCCCGCATGTGGAGGTCGCAAATCTCGGTGGCTTTAGCGATGCTTCTGAAACGGGTGGCCTGAACGAGCTTTTCAGTACTACCGGCACACCGACACCCGAGGTGTTGCGTCCCGTGACAGAAGCCTTCAGCCGTTTTGGGAGACGCCTGCTTTCGGCGGCGCCCGCGTTGCGTACGGTCACGTTTTCGAACGTTTCCGTCACCCTCGAACGGGGGACAGGCATTGAAAAAGCCAGGTTTTCCATGCCTCGCTTGGCCCTCAGTCGCCGAGGTGATGTCGTCAGTGTTGATGCACTCCTTGACGCTCGATTGGACGAGATGCCCACGCAGGTCCGGTTGCAGGGCAAGGCTGAGCCTCTTCTTGGCGACATAGAGTTATCACTCGGGTTTAACGAACTGAGGCCGTCAACCCTTGCCACATACGCAAACATGCCGGAATTCGTGGGGTATTTTAATGTGCCCCTCGCGCTTGACCTTATGCTCGACCTTTCATCTGATGTTGGGTTGCGTACGGCCCGATTTTCTGCCTCCATGGACGAGGGTACTATCAGCGATCCGGTGAGTTTCCCAAACGCAAGCAGGGTTCGGTATGGCGTTGTGACGGGGCGTTATGAAGCGGGCGAAGACACACTTGTGCTGGACCAGATCGAGATCGCGACGGAAAGGCCTGTCGTCAGGGGCGAGGGACTTGTCTATTGGACGACAGCGGACACCGAGCCGTCTGTGCAGCTTACATTGCGAGCCGATAACGCATCAATTGCCGAGGTATTGCAATACTGGCCAATCAAAACCTATCCGGATGGCAGACCAAGAGGTGCGCGGGCCTGGATTGAAGACCATATCATGAAGGGAGCGACGCGTGACGTCACCTTTATGGTAGACTGGTCGCCAACTGATGGCGGCGCTTTCGAAAATGGCAGTGCGTATCGGCTCACCTTTAATTACAATGATCTGGACACCTATTACCTGTTGTCCATGCCGCCCATCATGGGTGCGTCGGGCCATGGGGAATTGACACAGGATGTGTTCAGTCTTGATTTGGATGGCGGCCATATTGGCAGCATGCCAGTTGCCGGGACATCGGCGCGTATGGAAGATATCGATATTCCAAACGGAGCAACCGGCATCTTCGATATACGACTAAGTGGTACGGTACCCGAGGTGATGGAGTTGATATCCCATCCGCCGCTCAACGTGCCACAGAAGCTGGGCTTTGACGTAAACAGGGTTACGGGCAATGCGCATGTGCGTACGGTGCTGACATTGCCCCTGATCAAAGACATTCCTGTTGATGCTGTGCATTATGATGTGACCTCCACTATAACGCAGGCGGCGGTAACCGACCTTCTGGGTGGTGACGGCCTGAAGCATGGTGATATCACGCTAATGGTTGACCCTGACAACTTATCTGCGGAGGGGAGCGGCACGTTAAATGGCGTACCGCTGGCGCTTTACTGGCGCGAAAACCTGAAGGCCGGACGTGAAGACCCTGATGCAGAAACGACAGAAATTGTCCTGTCGGGCGCCATGAACGAGCATGACATGGCCGCTCTTGGCGTGGACGTTTCTGATTATCTGTCCGGTGAGACGCTGGCCGAAGCCAACTTCATAGGCAGGAACTTCGCGTTTAAACGAGGTTACTTTACAGCCGATGCTTCCACGGCAATTCTGCGGGAACAGCGTTTGGCCTGGAGCAAACCCATGGCCGTTCCCGCCACTGTGACGGGGACAATATTTTTTGAGGACAGCGAGACCCGTATCAGCCCGCTGGTCATTGTGGGCGAGGGCATAGACCTGCGCGCCGACCTCACATTTCAGGGCAGCGGTTTAGATGCAGAATTTGACGTCGGAGAGCTTGGAGGCAACTCGTTTAAAGCAACCGCCCGGCAAAGCGCCGACGGTAACCTCAGGCTGGACATCAGCGGCAAGCGCTTCAATCTGGCGCCAATTCTTGATGCTGAGCAGGCCGGTAAACCTGCTGGCGTCGTGGAAGGGCTTGATCGGCTTGAGCTGGATGTCAATGTGGATACACTTGTTCTGCTCAACGGTGAGGAACTTGACGATCTGCGGCTTCATGGCAATTTTATTGGTGGTGCTCCCGAGAAGATGACGGCATCCGGGCTTGTGCACGGCACGAGCAAAGAAACGGTGCTCTCCATCGCTCCAAGTGATGAACAAAACCTGAGGGCGTTGCGTGTTGTTACCCCGGACGCAGGCCATTTCCTGCGGGCTCTTGGCCTCTTCTCGCATTTGCGCGACGGTGACCTTACTCTCAAGGGAAAGACGTCCGGCTGGGGCCGTGATTTGCATATTGAGGGCGATATGTCGGTCAAAAATGCATTTATGGTATCAAAATCTAAATTGGGTGCCGCCGTAACGGAAGGGGTCGTCGAGGGGCTGAATGAGTATCTCAAAGACGAAGCCGTTCAACTGGATACTATCGATATGCCGTTTGATTATACCAAGGGGGTTTTGGATATCAGCTCAATGAAAGCGAACGGCCCATCGCTTGGGATGACAATGGAAGGGCAGATTTCCACACGCTCAGAGAAAATCAACATCAATGGTGTCTTCGTGCCTGCGTATGGTCTGAATGCGCTGCTGGGTAAAATCCCGCTTCTGGGGAACCTGCTGACAGGCGGGGAAGGCAAGGGAATCTTCGGCGTCGCCTACCGGGTAAAGGGGCCAATTGCGAAGCCTGATTTTTCCGTCAATCCGCTATCCGGTATCGCGCCGGGTTTTCTGCGTTTGCTGTTCGAGGGCCGCAAAGGCAAGCTGGAAGATATCGAAGAGCCCAAAGAAGCTGAGACGCCCGAAGGCGCTCTGCTTGAGGGTGAAGCCCCCGACGCTGAAGCCGATCCGCCAAAGCCGCAGTAGGAGTAGGTGTTTATTTTCCGGCACCGCCGGGGACAAGCGCAACCGCACGCACCGGGCCGCCGGAGCCATTTTTGATTTTGATCGGCAACGCAATAAGTGTTGCACCTTTTGGTGGCAGTTCATCGATGCTCTTCAGATTCTCAAGGGCGGGAATGTTGGCGCGGCCCACGATCTGATGCACCGGGAAGTCTTTGCTTTTGCCATAGTCGATGGAGGCGGTGTCAATGCCGATCAGCTTCACGCCGCGTTCCTTGACCAGAAAAGAAATAGCTTCGGCCCCAAAGGAAGGAAAGCTGAGCTTGCTCGCGTCTCCTGGTGAGTCATCGCCCATGTATGCTTTCACGTCAGGCCAGAAGTGATCCCATCCCGTTGCAAGCAGCACTGCGCTACCGCTTGGGATACGGCCGTACACTTCTTCGAAAGCCTCAATGTTGGCGACATCCAGCCTGAAATTTCTGTCCGCTTCGGCTTGCGCCCGAACGTCAATCACAATTGCGGGCATGATGAGGTTTTCAAGTGCAAGGTCAGACACCGTGTCACCACCCCTGTAAAAGTGGATTGGCGCATCCATGTGGGTGCCGCCGTGCTCAGGCATGCAGAAGGAATAGGCTGAGTAAAAATACCCTCCAGCGGTTTCACCGTAGGAAAGTTCCTTGTGTTCAAATTTTATGGGCGAGGTGGGCCAGAAAATCGTGTCAGGGCCGTACGCGTGGCTCAGGTCGAAGACTTTCGCAGTAGCAAAATCAATGGGGTCGGCTGAGACAGGCAAGCTAAGAGAGCTGGCAAGAACAAGGGATTTCCACATGAAAAGCCTCCGGTATGATGGATGAAAATCCAGTCTAACGCCGAAGGCCGCAGTTGTTAAACCCGTAATTATAACCTATCACTGGTTACATCTATTCAGGGCGCACCAGTGCGTGCCGCTTTTTACCGGCAGATAGCTTGATCTGTCCGCCGGCAAGCGCTGACGAGGTTACAGTGCTTTCTGTATCCGTGACTTTCTCGTCGTTCAGTTTTGCGCCACCTTGTTTGATCAGGCGGCGGACCTCACCTTTGGAAGCGCCAAGGCCAGCCTCGACAAAAAGGTCAACCACGTTGATACCTGCTTCAAGTGCCGCCCCCGGTACGGTTACTGTCGGCAGGTCAGCGCCAGCCCCCCCTTGCTCAAAGGTTTCTTTAGCTGTGGCCTCTGCAAGCCTGGCTGCTTCCTCGCCGCGAATAAGGGCTGTGACCGCGTTGGCAAGGATGATTTTCGCATCGTTGATTTCCGCCCCTTCGAGCGCTTCCAATCGGCGAACCTCATTCATTGGAATTTCGGTAAAGAGACGCAGGAACTTACCCACGTCTGCATCCTGTGTATTGCGCCAGAACTGCCAGAAATCGTAGGCAGGCAGGTGGTCCTCGTTGAGCCAGATGGCGCCGGACGCCGTCTTGCCCATTTTTTTACCGTCCGCCGTTGTGATCAGAGGGGTCGTGAGGCCAAAGAGATGCTGACTTGATGCGCGGCGTGCAAGCTCGATCCCGTTGACGATATTGCCCCATTGGTCGGAGCCGCCCATCTGCAGTGCGCAGCCATAGCGTTTGCCAAGCTCCATGAAGTCATAAGCCTGGAGGATCATGTAATTGAATTCGAGGAAGGTTAGGGGCTGCTCACGGTCAAGGCGCAGTTTCACGCTATCGAATGTCAGCATGCGGTTGATGGTAAAGTGTGTACCGACCTCACGCAGAAACGGGATGTACTCAAGCGCATCCAGCCATTCACCATTGTTGACCATCACGGCATCGGTCTTGCCATCACCCAACGTCAACAGGCGGTCAAACACGGTACGGATGCCCGCCATGTTGTCGGCGATGATCTCATTGGTCATCAACTGCCGGCTTTCATCGCGGCCAGACGGGTCACCAATCTTGCTGGTCCCGCCGCCCATCAGCACAATCGGCTGATGGCCCGACTTCTGCAGCCAGCGCAGCATCATGATCTGCACGAGGCTACCGACATGAAGCGACCGCGCGGTGCAGTCGAAGCCGATATAGGCGGAGATCGGACCTTCGGACATTTTTGCGTCCAAAGCCGCCAGGTCTGTTGCCTGGTGGATAAAGTCGCGCTCTGTCAGGATTTGAAGGAATTCCGATTTAAGCCCTGTCATTGATCTGATCCAGCTGAATGCGGGCGCAAAATGTTGCGTCCGGGTTACAAAAATTCATTTAAGAGCGGGCTGATGTAGCATAGGGTGGCCCAAAGGCAAAGCCTATAGCGTGTGAGAAGAATGGGAAACGGTGTTCTATGTCTGTTTTGGGTCGTCCGGGAGACGTGAAATGTGCAATCGGGCTCATGAGCGGGACATCAATGGACGGCATCGATGCCGCCATGATCTATACCGACGGCGTCAAGGTTGAGCGGCTCGGTCCTTCTCTGACCCTCCCATACACATCCGAAATGCGGGAGCAGGTGAAAGAGGGTTTGAGGCTCGCGACGTCCTGCACCAACAACACACCGATCCCAGACACAATAAAACAGCTTGAGCAAGAGCTGACCGACTGGCACGGCGACGCGGTTGAGGAGTTGTTGGGGGTGACCGGTCACACAGCCGCAGATGTCGATGTAATTGGCTTTCATGGCCAAACGCTTACCCACAGGCCTGACAGGCACTGGACGTGGCAGATTGGGGACGGTGGCCGCCTGGCCGGTCGTACAGGAATCAAGGTCGTCAATGATTTCCGCACAGCGGATGTCGGGGCCGGCGGCGAAGGGGCACCGCTTGTGCCGCTTTATCACGCTGCACTCCTTGCACGTTCGCGGCGGCATGAGGTTGTCGCAGTCCTGAACATCGGCGGCGTCGCGAATGTGACGTGGGTGTCCTTCAAAGCAAACCGGGAAGACCCGCAGATTATGGCATTTGACACTGGTCCCGGGAACGCGATGTTGGATGACTGGGCAGAGATACATACCGGGAACCCGATGGATACCGACGGCAACCTCGCAGCGCGTGGCCTTAACCACGAGGAAGTGGTCATGGGATTGATGGCGTCACCGTATTTTGATGAGCGGCCACCCAAAACACTCGACCGGGATGACTTCAACATACAGGCTGTGCGCGGGCTGTCGGCTGAAGATGGCGCTGCAACGCTGACCAACTTTATGGTGGAGTCCGTCGTTTCAGCGCAAAGTCATTTCCCAACCCCGCCAGAGGCTTGGTATGTCACGGGAGGCGGTCGCCATAACCCGACATTGATGCGCCGGTTGAGGAGACGCATGCCGGTTCTTGTGGACCCGATCGAGGTACTGGGGTTGCGCGGCGACGCGATTGAGGCTGAGGCATTTGCCTTCCTGGCGGTACGTTCGGTACGAGGTTTGCCACTGAGCCTGCCGGAGACAACAGGATGCAAGCAGCCAACGCCGGGCGGCGTACTGCATAAGCCACGTAAACGCCGTGCGGGCTGGCGAGAGTAAGATATAAAAAGGGCGCCATAGGGCGCCCTGATTTCACTGTGCCTTTGAAGGGCTTTATTCGCCTGCGCTCAGACGCATGTTGAGATAGGTATTTACCGACGCCATGAGATGGTTCAGCTCGTTTTCAAAGAAGTGGTTGGCCCCTTTGACATTATCATGGTGAATGGTGATCGCCTTCTGTGTCTTGAGCTTTTCAACCAGTTTCTGGATGGAAATCGGTGTCACAAGGTCGTCTTGGTCTGCTTGAATGATTAAGCCGGATGACGGGCAGGGCGCCAGGAACGAGAAGTCATACAGGTTTGCGGGCGGTGCCACCGAGATAAAGCCCTTGATCTCAGGGCGGCGCATCAGGAGTTGCATACCGATCCATGCACCGAAGGAAAATCCGGCGATCCAGGTGCCGGTCGAATTCGGGTTCATGGACTGAAGCCAGTCAAGCGCGCTTGCCGCATCCGACAACTCGCCTGTGCCCGCGTCAAATTCGCCCTGGCTGCGGCCAACGCCGCGGAAGTTGAAGCGAAGTGTCGCAAAACCACGGTGCGCAAAGGCGTGATACAGATAGTAACTGATCTTCTCATCCATTTTGCCGCCATATTGCGGATTGGAGTGCAGGATGAGGGCAACGGGCGCGGTGTCGGTTTTGCCGGGCTGATAACGGCCTTCGAGACGGCCTGCCGGTCCACTGAAAATAATTTCGGGCATCTGTGATCTTTAAGCGCTTATGGTTAAAAGTGCATGGAGCGGGATTCCCCCACAATGGCGTATTGAAACCCGTATATAGAATTTTAGTACCGAATCGCAAGCAAACTCGTGCGATCAGGTGAATTTAGAATTGAATGCGGATAGAATGACGCTTATGTCAGGCGCTATGAATAGCATGATTTATCTTGATTATAATGCCACCGCGCCCATCCGGGAGAGCGTGATAACCACCGTTGTGGAGACAATGGCGACCTGTGGGAACCCATCCTCAGTCCACGGCTTGGGCCGCGCGGCATGCGCCAGGGTGGAAGAGGCCCGGGCGCAGGTGGCTGCACTTGCAAACGCGCGCCCACGTGACGTGGTGTTCTGCTCAGGTGGTACTGAAGCCAGCAATACGGTGATTCGCGGCGCTGGCGCAAAAAGCCTGATTATATCTGGTATTGAGCATGACTGTGTAAGGGCAGCTGCCAAGGAAAGCGGGCTGGAGGTCTTTGAACTGGCGGTTAAGGCAAATGGTCTCGTTGATTTGGTAATGTTGAAAACCCTTCTTGAGACTGCACCCAAACCCGCCCTTGTTTCGGTCATGCTTGCCAACAATGAGATGGGTGTTATTCAACCTGTTGCCGAAATAGCGGCTCTTGCGCACGAAAATGGAGCGCTGGTGCATACCGATGCGGTGCAGGCGGCGGGCAAGATTATGCTGGACCGCAAGGCATTGGATGTTGATTACCTGACGCTCTCGGCACACAAGATTGGCGGGCCTCAAGGGATAGGCGCCATTGCGTTGGCTCCCACGGTGCCGCTTAAGGCGCTTATATCAGGCGGCGGGCAGGAGCTGTCGCGCAGGTCTGGTACAGAAAATGTGGCTGGCATTGCGGGCTTTGGTGTTGCCGCACTTGAAGCCATGGGTGATATTGGCCGGATGGGCGAGATTGCCGCTCTTAGGGATAGGCTGGAGAGTGCGGTCAAGGCACACGCCAACGACATTCACATCATTGGCGAAACATCGCCCAGGCTTGCCAATACCAGCTGTATCGCCATGCCTGGGGTGAAGGGCGAAACACAGGTCATGCATTTCGACCTTAACGGCATTTGTGTCTCGTCGGGCTCAGCGTGTTCAAGCGGCAAGGTCAAGGTAAGCCACGTGCTGACAGCGATGGGATTTGAACCCGGGATTGCGGAAGCGTCGATACGGGTATCTCTTGGCTACAAAACCACCGGGGACGACATCGACAAATTCATAAAGGCTTGGAAGTCGCTCTATGATCGTGTCCGGACACGGGGTTAACTCATGGCCATCAAAACCCCCATATACCTAGATTATCAATCGACAACGCCGATGGACCCCCGGGTGTTGGATGTGATGATGCCCTATCTGACGGAAGTATATGGAAACCCCCATTCGAGCACGCACGCCTTTGGCTGGCAAGCTGAGGCAGCGCTTGATTTTGCGCGTGAACAGGTTGCAGACGTTATTGGTGCCGGGGTGGATGAGATTTTTTTCACGTCCGGTGCGACAGAAGCCAATAATCTGGCCCTCAAGGGGGTTATGGATGTTTGGGGCAAAAAACGGCCCCACCTTGTTACCGTGACGACCGAACATAAATGTGTGCTTGAAGCCGCAAAAGCCTGTGAGCGGGCAGGGCACCGGGTAACAGTCCTACCCGTAAAAAGCGACGGCTTGCTCGACCTTTCCGCCCTCGAGGCTGCGGTAACCGACGATACCGCACTGGTTTCCGTCATGGCGGTCAACAACGAGATTGGCGTTATACAGGATTTGGTTGCAATCGGCCGCATTGCCCATGAAAAAGGCGCGCTTTTCCACACAGATGCCGCACAGGCTTTTGGCAAAGTCCCCCTTGATGTGGAGGCCATGAAGATCGATCTGATGAGCATATCTGCGCATAAAATATACGGCCCTAAAGGCGTTGGGGCGTTATACAAAAGAAGGACGCGGTCAACAGCGCTGACACCGCAAATGGTCGGTGGCGGGCAGGAGGGTGGCATTCGATCTGGCACCCAGGCCCCCGCTCTTGTGGCCGGGTTGGGAAAAGCAGCTGAAATCGCATCACAGGAAATGGCGCAAGAAGCGGGTCGTCTCGCACACATGATGGCGCGCTTTAAGGGCAAGCTTGTCAGTGCGCTTCCTGGTCTGCTTATCAATGGCAGCGAGACCAGCCGCTGGGCCGGTAATCTGAATATCAGCGTGCCGGAGGTAGATGGCGACCTTCTACTGGCGGGTATCCGCACTCTTGCGCTTTCCAGTGGAGCAGCCTGTGCTTCGGCCGTTCGCGGGCCATCCTATGTGCTGAACGCCATTGGGCGCAGTGAAAGCGAGGCCCGGTCAGCGCTGCGTATAGGGATCGGCAGGTTCACCACGGATGACGAGCTTGATCTCGCGGCAGAAACGCTCCTCAACGCTATTCACGATATTAAGGGGCATGCCGCATGAGCAAAGTCACCATCATCTTTGTACATCCTGATGGCCGTCAGCAGCCTGTTGAGACGGAAACTGGTGCAACCATCCTGCAGCTTGCGCACGAACAGGGTTTTGAAATGGAGGGAGCATGCGAGGGCAATATGGCGTGCTCCACCTGTCATGTGGTGGTAGATGAGGCTGACTTTGACCGGCTACCGGAGGCCAGTGAGGAGGAAGAGGAAATGCTTGACCTTGCGCTCGGACTTACCGCGACCTCCCGGCTTGGCTGCCAGATTTTAATAACCGACGAGTTGGACGGTATGACCCTTCATCTACCTGCGGCAACGCGGAACATGATGGGTTTCTAGGCCTTTTCCTGTTTTTCGCCTTGCTTGCTAATCAGCGTTGCTATGTCATTAAGTGGCAGTTTGGCAAGCTTGGCCCGGAAATCAGGCGCTGTTACATCCAGCGTTTCGTGGACCGGTTTAAACATATGCCGTGACGCACGCCATACGATTGCGATATCCGAGTTTCTGACCCGGGCGACCGATAGTGTTGGGTGATAGTCATAAATCCAGGCTAGAAGTTGTTCATTGACTGGGTTGCCGCCATCAATAATCCAGATTGATTTGAGGCTGGCAAGGGTCAGCGAGGCATTAAAAGCCCGAAGCGCAATGCTCGCATCATCCTGTTGCCTGAAACAGAAGAGATCAATCACGCCACCAAAGGGACGCGTGGTGAAATACTGATCGGCTGTAACCTCCATGTAGGTGGCGCCAGCATCCTTGAGGGGCGCGAGGTCGAAAGGCAGGCTTGGGCCGACGGCCACAGCGCGTGCAGGGGCGCAAACAGCCGCGACGGAATTTGTCCTTGGCCACAGTTCCACACATGTGTGTTTTTTATAGAAGCCGATAATCGACCGGGTGACATTCTCCAGTGACTTGGGGAGAGGGTGCCACGGTTTTGCCTGGCGTTTGGCCCCCAATTCGGCCAGCAGAACGTCCAGGTTGGACCAGATCCAGTTTGACTCCCAGTGTTTCAGGCCATCTGACCATTTCATCCTTGGCGGCGAGATGATCCGCTGGTTGATGCCTGCCGCCTCCGCGATCAGGCAGTAGTCGAAAATCACTTTGCGCCCACGCGCAAATATTGTGACCTTGCCCTTGTACTCGGGCATCAGAACAAGCGTATGGAGCGCGGAGCCCTCAACACCGGCGATATGCTCGGCGTCCGCTAGCATATCAAGCTGGGCTCGGATACTGTGTTCCTGCGGGTGAAATATCGTCCAGCCGTTCTCGGCCAGAATTTCCTCGAGCGCAGGTTCATTAAAGACGATGGCACGGTCAAGCCGACTGCGGGATAACCACACTTTTTTGCCAGGAATGCAGTCTTTCGCACCTTGCAAGGTCAGCGCTTTTCTCTGTTCGTCGGAATACCGGGTATGGATGATGTAGCCGTCATGCGGGACGATCAGCGTCTCTACCTCGGTGGGCTCGGTGACCAACCGCATAGGGTTCTGGAGGCCGTAGAGATCAAATAACTGGCGTTGAATTTCATTGAAGGTGCTTTGGTTATGCACGCCAAGCCACACCAGAGGTATCTCGGGGTGTTTTTTGATAAACCAAAGACGTGAAAGGCTTTCGAGCAGAAAATGCCCGTAATGGGGAAACAGATAGCCCGCAAAGATGTGGCAGCCGTCGAGCCGTTCCTTGCAGGGCTCGATATCCCTTGGCAAATTCATTTGAGACGTGTTGATCGATTGCCCGGTTGTGGTGTCCCATTTGCCCGCGACGAGTTTTGCCCCCTGCCGGTATTGCCGGATGAGAAACGCATGTTCAATGGGCTTGTGCGCGCAGTCAAAAACACCACCTTCAGCGCCGCCCGCTGTAAACGGCTTCTCCTCGCTGCCGAGTAAAGGCAGTAGAATTGCGTTGCTGTAGCGAGGCGCGGAATCAATCTCAGTCATAAAAATCACTCAATTAAATTCAGGTACAGCGTTGCATAATTAACTATGTCAGCCTTGGCAAGGTCAGCCGGCTAAGGATACGATAGACCAGCCCGTTGTAATTTGGTATTTATTGGCCCACCAACAGCTAGTCCAGAGTATATAAAAACAAAGATGCGAGGATATATTCATGACACGAAACATGATTTTTGGCGGGGCCATAGCCGGTGTTATTGCGGTTGTTGCCATCTCCGGGTTTTTTTCCGATAATCGGTCATCAGAGGCCAGTTGGAGCTTCAGCCATGAAGTCAGCGGTGATGAGCTGGTGATTGAGAGTGACAGCCGCCGTACGGTCGTGCGCACCTCAAAGGGTGACGTGGACTGCGACAAAAACGATGGCAGCGTTACCATCACCCGGGCCAATGGACAGGAAATAACCATCACCTGCGATTGACGACAGCAAGTGCTGAGCGTTTTGAGATTACTCGAAACGCTCGGGCAAATGGTCGTCGTCCACGAGGTCGGTAAAGCGGGTGCATTCTTTCTCGAACGCCAGATGCACAGTGCCCACAGGGCCGTGCCGTTGTTTGCCGATAATCACTTCTGCCTTACCGTATAGCGCTTGCATCTGGGCTTGCCACTCCGCATGTTTGGTCTGATCGCCTTCGCCGGGTTGTTCTTTCTCTTTGTAATACTCTTCCCGGAATACAAACATGACCATATCAGCATCCTGCTCGATCGAGCCCGATTCCCGCAGGTCGGATAACATTGGCCGCTTGTTTTCACGTTGTTCCACGCCGCGGCTGAGCTGGGAAAGCGCTATGACTGGGACATGAAGTTCTTTTGCCAAGCCTTTGAGGCCGCGTGTAATTTCAGATATTTCCTGCACGCGGCTGTCAGCTGCGGTACCCTTGCCTGAGCCACGAAGAAGCTGAAGGTAATCGACGACCACAAGCCCAAGGTTGTGTTGGCGTTTGAGGCGGCGGGCGCGGTTCCTGAGAGCTGCAATTGTCAGCGCGGGGGTATCATCAATAAAGAGGGGCGTTTCCTCAAGCTCAATGGCAGCCCGGGCGATGGCTTCGAACTGTTCCTGGGTTAGCTTGCCTTGCCGCATGGCGTGCGACTGAATCGGCTCCGGCCCGCTATAGTTATAGTTCGCCCGGTCCGAGAGAATACGCGCCGCCAACTGGTCAGCGGACATCTCAAGACTAAAGAAGCAAACCACAGCCCCCTTCGAGCGTTCCGGCTCTATGCCTGCTAGGCGGTCATCGGCGTAACGTTTGGCGGCATTGAACGCGATATTGGTGGCGAGCGCGGTTTTCCCCATGGCTGGACGTCCAGCAAGAATCACAAGGTCCGAGTTATGTAGCCCGCCGATTTTTTCGTTTAGGCGAGAGAGGCCGGTATCAATCCCCGAAAGGCTATCTGGGTCCTTATAGGCATTCTCGATATTCTCCACAGCTGTTCTGAGGGCGCGCGAGAAGGGCTGCGCGCCCGATTCCGCTTGTCCAAGCTCCGCGAGATCAAAAAGCTGCTTCTCTGCATCCGCGATCTGTTCGGTGGCCTCCGCATCAACGGGCGCATCATAAGCGTCGTTGACCATGGTTTCACCGATTTGGATCAATGCGCGACGCAAGGCCAGATCATAGATTGTTCGGCCATAGTCTTCGGTGTTGATGATAGTCGCCGCAGATGCAGCCAGCCGCACGAGATAACGCGCACCACCGACATCCTTGAGTGCCTCGTCATTTTCAAAGTAGGGCTTGAGCTTGACGGGGTCCGCGATCTGGTTCTTGTCCATCAACTTAAGCACGGAAGAATAGATGCGTCCATGAACGGGCTCATAGAAGTGCTCGGGCAGGAGAAAACCCTGAACTTTCTGTGCGGCCTCGTTATTGACAAGAATCGAGCCCAGAAGCGCCTGCTCAGCCTCAAGATTGTGAGGGGCCTGGCGATAAGTGAGCGAGTCTTGTTCGTCGTTGGCAGCGTCTGATTTCAGCGCTTCCATGAGGCGGCCTCCGTATATGGGCGTTTCTTCCTGGGCCCGGGTTTTGTGCTGCGAATCTGTGTCGCTGTCCCGGCTATGACGGGCACAATGCCACAGCGCGAGATAGGTAAAAACCGCTAATTCAGCTTATCCACTAAGAAGTTTTCCACAGGGGTATAACTCTGGGGATAACTTGGTGAAGCTGTAGAGCGTTGTAAAAGAAAAGGCGGCCCCAAAGGACCGCCTTCCCGGAAATCTATGTGAGAGAAGCTTACGCGTCAGCTTTTTCAGCGTCTTCGTCGTCAGCGGCAGTAGCCACTTCTTCAACGGCTTCCTCAGGAGCTTCTTCTTCAAAAAGCTCTTCAACGGTTTCTTCTTCGACAAAATCGTCTTCAATGTCGCTGACACCGCCGGTTACAGCGGAACCGGTCGAGAACTGAGTTTCAGCTTCAGCGTCTGAACGAGCGATGTTGACAACAACCGTCTTGGACACTTCAGGGTGCAGGCGGATCACAACGTCGTGCAGGCCGAGTGTTTTGATGGCGCGGTCGAGAACAACCTGATTGCGGCTGATGGATACACCAGCTTCCGTTACCGCATCAGCAATATCACGGCTCGTTACCGAACCATAAAGCTGACCGCTTTCACCAGCAGCGCGAACCATGACGACCTTGAGGTCGCCCATTTTCTCGGCCACGGATTCAGCTTCTTTACGGCGCTCGAGGTTTTCTGCTTCAAGGCGGGCCTTGTCGGCTTCAAACGCAGCTTTGTTCGACGCGGTAGCGCGAAGAGCCTTGTTTTGCGGCAGCAGGAAGTTACGGGCAAAACCGTCTTTAACGGTGACGACATCGCCCATCTGGCCGAGTTTCTCGACGCGTTCCAGCAGGATGACTTGCATTTTATGTCTCCTTAGGGTGAGCGATTAGCTGACGATGAACGGCAGCAGGGCGATGTTACGGGCGCGTTTGATCGCTTTAGCGAGCTCGCGCTGTTTCTTTGCAGAAACAGCCGTGATACGGCTCGGCACGATTTTGCCGCGCTCAGAAACATATTTCTGAAGCAGTTTTACGTCTTTGTAATCAATTACTTGTGCATTTTCGCCGGAAAACGGACACGTTTTGCGACGGCGGAAAAAAGGACGACGAGCAGCCATTAGCGGGGCCTCCTTTCGCCACGAGGCTCACGGGGCCCGCGGCGCTCTTTGTCAGCTTTGGCGCGAAGAACGATGCTGTCACCTTCTTCAAGCTCTTCTACACGGATGGTCATGAAGCGAATAACGTCTTCATGAAGGCGTGCTTGACGCTCCATCTCTGAAATCGCAGCGTGCGGCGCATCAATGTTCAGAAGAACATAATGGCCTTTGCGGTTTTTCTTGATTTTGTATGCGAGGTTCTTGAGACCCCAGTATTCGGTCTTAGCGACCTTGCCGTCATTCTCCTCGATGATCTTGGAGAGGTCGGCCGTGATGCTTTCCACCTGCGAGGCATTTACGTCCTGCCGCGCGATGAAAACATGCTCGTACGTAGCCATGTTTTGCTCCTGTATGCTGATCGTTCACCAGTCGCGATGACGGGTGCCTCCAGCTTTCCTTAACAAATATCCTGTGACATAACGGCAGGGCAATGCGCCAAAACCGGGACTCAGGACGCGCCTCTATAACGCCGCCCCCCCGGAAATGCAAGGGAAAGCCTGTCTCAGGCGAATAAATTACTCTAAGCTCTTGCGCTGACGTTACGGCCTGTGCCATTTGGCGCTACAGTAGAAGGGCAATTGGAGATGCTGATATGACTCGTGCACTTGTATTCCCAGGCCAAGGCAGCCAGTTTGTCGGCATGGGAAAAGCGCTGGCCGACGCGGAAGAAGCCGCGCGCCTCGTGTTTGAAGAAGTAGATGATGCGCTCTCGCAGCATCTCTCGAAAATTATGTGGGAAGGCCCGGAGGATGACCTCCGACTGACCGAGAACACCCAACCGGCCCTTATGGCCGCATCCCTTGCCGTCATCCGTGTTCTTGAGGCCGGTGGGCTGAAAGTTGCTGACCTCGCGAGCCATGTTGCCGGACATTCGCTTGGCGAATATTCAGCGCTGGCAGCAGCGGGCGCTTTTTCGGTCGGCGATGCCGCTAAACTGCTTAAGCGTCGCGGGCAGGCGATGCAGCGCGCCGTGCCGGTTGGAGAAGGGGCAATGGCTGCAATCCTTGGTCTTAGCCTTGAAGATGTGAATGCAGTTGCTGAAGAGGCATCCAAGGTAGGTGTGTGCGTCGCGGCAAACGATAATGCGGACGGTCAGGTTGTCGTCTCGGGCCACAAGGCTGCCGTTGAACGCGCAATCGAGCTGGCAAAGGAAAACGGCGCCAAGCGCGGTTTGCTTCTTCCTGTATCCGCTCCCTTTCATTGCCCGCTAATGAAGCCTGCGGCGGACGAAATGAAAGAAGCGCTTTCTGAAGTGATAATTGAACGTCCGGTAGTGCCTGTCATTGCCAATGTGATCGCGGCACCCATCAGTGAGCCAGAAGGCATTCGCACGCTTCTTATTGAACAAGTGACTGCCTCCGTGCGTTGGCGTGAGAGTGTGTCCGCTTTCTCCTCCCTTGGGGTGCATGAGGTTGTTGAAGTTGGGGCGGGTAAAGTGCTGACCGGCCTCGTACGTCGTATCGATCGCGACCTTGCGACAGTAAACCTGCAAGACCCGGCCGACATTGAAGCGTTCACAGCTTCGCTTTAAGTATAAGGAAATTATGGATGTTTGATCTATCAGGCAAAAAAGCGCTTGTGACAGGTGCCACAGGCGGTATTGGCGCTTCAATCGCAAAGGCATTGCATGCCGCGGGCGCAGAGGTTGCCATATCTGGCACGCGTGCAGAAAAGCTTCAGGAGCTGGCCGCTGAGCTGGGGGGCAGGGTACATGTGATTGCAGCCAACCTTTCAGACCGTACCAGCGTAGACCAGTTGGTCAAAGATGCCGGGGAAGTGCTTGGCAGCGTTGATATTCTCGTGAATAACGCCGGTATCACGAAAGACAACCTGGCCATGCGGATGAAGGAAGACGAGTGGGACAGCGTGATGCAGGTCAATCTTGAGTCGGCCTTCCGCCTTATTAAAGGCTTAATGCGAGGTATGATGAAAGCTCGCTGGGGACGGGTGGTAAACATCACATCCGTCGTTGGTGTAACCGGCAATCCCGGCCAGGCGAACTATTGCGCCTCAAAGGCAGGGATGATTGGCATGTCGAAGGCGCTGGCTGCCGAGTTGGCAAGCCGTGGCATCACGGTTAACTGCGTAGCCCCCGGCTTTATCGCAACGCCAATGACAGAAGTCCTTACGGATGAGCAGAAGGCGGCGATTACAAACGGTATTCCGTCAGGTGAGCTGGGCTCCCCGGAGGATATTGCATCTGCTGTCTTGTATCTGGCATCAAATGAGGCCAAATACGTGACGGGCCAAACTCTCCATGTCAATGGTGGTCTGGCAATGATCTAAAAGGTTGCGCCTCCAGCCTATTTTTTGATTGGCAGCAGGGGGGGGAACTTGATAGAGGTAGGGGCCAAGGCACCTGCCATAAAAACATAACAGAGTCTTCTCAAAGAGGGGAAACTGTGTTACTAGCGCCCTCGATGCGGGCGATCTGGCTCAAGATTGCTAGGATTTCCGCACGCGAGGGGGTTCACAACAAGGGACTGTCCCCTTACATTTCGGTGTAGAAAACGAGGAAAAAAGCAATGAGCGATATCGCCGACAAGGTGAAGAAGATCGTAGTCGAGCACCTTGGTGTTGACGAAGACAAAGTAACCGAAAACGCTAGCTTCATTGACGATCTGGGCGCTGATAGCCTGGATACGGTTGAGCTGGTTATGGCGTTTGAAGAAGAATTCGGTATTGAGATCCCGGACGATGCGGCTGAAAAAATTCAGACCGTTAAAGACGCGATCGACTTTATTAGCGCGAATTCCTAAGCTGGATCTGCTATTCAGTGGGGGCAACAGCCGGGCCGGTTGAGGTGGGCTGTTGCCCTTTTTTCATTTTCTGTCAATTTTGGGCTGATTTTTGAGAATTAAGGATCGACAGATGAGACGAGTAGTTGTGACGGGACTGGGCATGGTATCGCCACTCGCCAACGGCGTGAACGATACCTGGAGCCGCCTGATTGAAGGTCAATCCGGCGCGGGTCAAATCACCTTGTTTGATGCAAGTGAGTATCCTTGTAAAATCGCGTGTGAGGTGCCGTTGGGAGATGGCTCCAATGGGTCATTCAACCCGGATGACTGGATGGCGCCTAAAGACCAGCGTCGAGTTGATAATTTTATTTTGTTTGGTATGGCCGCAGGTATCCAAGCTGCGCGCGACGCGGGATGGGAAGATCCCGGTGAAGAAGAATGCCTGCGCACTGGCGTTATGATTGGTGCGGGGATTGGCGGCTTGAAATGGATTGCAGACTCGGCCGTACTGCTGCACGAACGGGGTCACCGCCGGATCAGCCCGCACTTTATCGCGGGGTCGATCATCAATCTGGTATCCGGTAATGTTTCGATCAAATATGGTTACAAGGGTCCCAATCACGCACCGGTGACGGCTTGCTCGACTGGTGCACACGCCATCGGTGATGCCGCCCGGCTTATTGCACTTGATGATGCGGACGTAATGCTGGCTGGCGGTGCAGAGGCATCTATCTGCGGGATTGGCATGGCGGGCTTTAGCCAGGCAAAAGCACTTTCAACCCGGTATAATGACACACCTGAGGCCGCTTCCCGCCCATGGGACAAGGGCCATGACGGCTTTGTCATGGGGGAAGGTGCCGGCGTCGTTGTGCTTGAAGAGCTTGAACATGCCAAAAAGCGCGGCGCAAAAATTTATGCCGAAGTGACCGGTTACGGTATGTCAGGTGACGGGTATCATGTCACCGCACCAGCGCCTGACGGCAATGGTGGTTTCCGTTCCATGCAGGCCGCGTTGAAGCGTGCGGGCATCGATGCGAGTGATCTTGATTATATCAACGCTCACGGCACCTCCACCCCCGTTGGTGATCCGATTGAGTTTGGCGCGGTCAAACGCTTGCTGGGAAGTGCGGCCGACAAGGTTGCAATGTCATCGACGAAGTCTTCCATTGGCCACCTTCTGGGTGCAGCAGGCGCGGTTGAAGCGATTTTCTGCATTAAGTCAATTGAGACAGGCGTTATCCCACCAACGTTGAATTTGCATGAACGGGCTGAGGGCTGCGAGGGGATAGACCTTGTGCCGCTCGTTGCTCAGGAACGCAAGGTACAGGCGGCTCTGTCAAATTCGTTTGGCTTTGGCGGCACAAATGCGTCACTGGTGGTGCGGGAATACAACGGCGACTGATAATCGCGATAGAAATAAAAAGACCGGCTTTGGTGTTGACGCAGTGGCTGTTAGGCTAACGTCATGATCCGAAGCCGGTTTTTATTTATGGCCGTTGTTGTGCTTGCTGCTGTCGTGATTGTTGGCGGCACGGGTGCAGGCATCATGCGGCATATTCTCAGCCGCGAACTGCCAACAAACGACACGCAATATTTCTATATTGAACGCGGTTCGGGGCTTTTGCGTACCAGTTACCTTGCGCAGGAAAAAGGGCTTGTCAGTACACGGTGGCACTTCATGCTTGCCGCTCAACTGCTGGGGATGGAACGAAGTCTTCAAGCGGGTGAATACGAGCTTGGGCCCAGCATGTCCTTGAGGGATGTTTTTGACAAGATCAGGCAAGGAGAGCGTTACTTTCGTCGTGTTGCGATTCCCGAAGGCCTGAGTTCAAAAGAGGTTGAGGTACTGTTGCGACAGAGTTTTGGGCTGGACACCAAGGGGCTTGTCGCACCGGGCGAGGGAACGCTTTTACCAGATACATATTTCTACGAACGTGGCGACCAGGCGACCAGTATCCTCAAGCGCATGACCGGCAAGCAAGCCGAACTGATTGCTAAACTGTGGGACAATCGTGCGCCGGGACTGCCATTTGATACAATTGATGAGGCGCTTACCTTGGCATCGATCGTTGAGAAAGAGACAGCCGTTGCCGAAGAAAGAGCTATGGTCGCCGCCGTCTTCGTGAACCGGCTCAGGAAAGGTATGCGCCTCCAGTCCGACCCAACGGTGATCTACGGCATCACGGGAGGCATAGCGCTTGGCCGCCCTATCAGTCGTGCGGATCTAAACGCGACAACACCTTATAACACCTATCGCGTTGCTGGTCTGCCTCCCACCCCCATTGCCAACCCCGGGCGGCAGTCTATTGCAGCGGTTCTTAATCCTGCAGACGTTCCCTACCTATATTTTGTCGCAGACGGCACCGGTGGCCATGCGTTTGCCACCAGCCTGGAAGATCATAACCGCAATGTGGCACGTTGGCGTCAGTTTGAGCGAAAATCCCGCCCTTAGACCATTTGGTCAGGAATAGTGGGTGCCGTTTCCGGTTTATCTCCCCTATAGTGCTGGCTCGAAGGTTTTTGGAGGGAGTGTCTATGCCGCTCAGCAGCATGACCGGTTTTGCCCGCGGTGCAGGGGAAGGTGCCGGGTTTCGGTGGAACTGGGAAATAAAAAGCGTCAACAACAAAGGGCTTGAGGTACGGTGTAAACTGCCGGCCTTCCTTGATGGTTTTGATCTCCAGATCAAAAAGATAGTAACAGCTGCGCTCGCGCGTGGCTCCGTATTCATCAATGTTTCTGTGACCCGGGACGGCGATGAGGCTGTTTTTGAGATCAACGAAGAGCGGTTGAAAGCCCTGATCGAGGTGGCAGCCAAATATGGTGGGCATGGCGGCATTGCGCAGGCCAGCATCGACGGTTTGCTCTCGATAAAGGGCGTGGCGGATATCGCTGTGCGGGAAATGGGCGATGAAGAGCGCGACAGTCTTGAGGCTGCGCTTGAAGCGTCTCTCGGTGCTCTCCTCGCCGATCTCAAAAGAGCGCGGGATGGGGAGGGCGCACGCATGGCCGATGTGCTCAAGTCGCAACTGGATGCCATTGAAGAGCTGTCGAACGCCGCGCGGGATGCTGCGGGTGACCGGGTTCAGGCGATGCAGTCCCGTTTCCTGTCTCAGCTCACACGCCTGCAAAACGCTGACAAGCCGGTGTCGGACGAACGCCTGGCACAGGAAGTGGCCATTATCGCGGTGAAGGCCGACGTGCAGGAAGAACTGGATCGGCTTGATAGTCATGTTGCAGAGGCAAGAAAACTTCTGGCTAGTGACAAGCCGGTGGGGAGAAGGCTGGATTTCCTTTGTCAGGAATTTAACCGTGAAGCGAACACTTTATGTTCGAAATCTGGCGATTCGGCATTGACGAAGATCGGCCTAGACCTTAAGGCACTGATCGATCAATTCCGTGAACAAGTTCAAAATATTGAATAACAGCTAACAGGCCGGCCCACATGACTGTGAAATCCGTTTATTCTCGCCGCGGGCTTATGCTCGTTATCTCGTCTCCGTCTGGTGCGGGCAAAACCACACTGACAAGACGCCTGTTGGCGGAGGACGATGAAATCGTTATGTCGGTTTCAGCGACCACACGGGAGGCCCGCCCGGGCGAGGAGCACGGAAAGGACTATTTTTTCGTCAGCCACGAACGTTTTAAGGAGATGATTGAAGGCGATGAGCTTTTGGAACACGCTGTTGTCTTCGAGAACCGTTACGGTACACCCCGTGGGCCTGTAATGGATGCACTGGGCCAAGGCCGTGATGTCATTTTTGATATCGACTGGCAGGGTGCCCAACAACTTGATTCCAGCACACGGGCCATTGACCTTGTCCGCATATTCATCCTGCCCCCATCGGTGAAAGCACTTGAAGATCGCTTAAAGAAACGCGGGCAAGATACGGAAGAAACAATAAGAAAACGTATGGCACAGGCTGAGGCCGAGATAAGCCATTGGGCTGAGTATGACTATGTTCTGGTCAATGATGATCTGGACGAGACGTTCGAGTCCTTGAGAAATATTATCCGCGCTGAGCGCTTGCACAGGGAACGCCGGCCCGGCTTGTCAGAGTTTGTGCGCAACCTGCAAGCGGAACGACAATAGGTAGGGCCTAGGACCGTGTTTTCCCATACACACGGGCAAGGCGGACAAATTCTTCCACACTCAAATCTTCAGCGCGACTGGTTTCCCTGATACCCGCTTCCGCCAGTAGGTCAAGGGCATTCACAGGCAGGCTTTTAAGGCTGGCACGCAGCATCTTGCGGCGCTGGCCAAACGCCCGCTCAACAACCAGTTCCAGATCCTTCTGCTTCACCGCAGCATCCATTGGTGCACAGGGTTCATAGTGAATAACCGCGCTTGCAACCTTTGGCGGCGGAGTGAAGGCAGCAGCGGGGACATTGACAGCGATTTTGACCTTGCCTCGCCACTGGGCCAACACCGACAGGCGGCCGTAGGCCTTGCTGCCCGGTTTTGCGACAATACGTTCGGCCACTTCGCGCTGAAACATCAGGGTCAGGCTTGAAAACCATGGTTTCCAATCCTCAAGCGTGAGCCATTTGATCAGCAGCAATGTACCAACGTTGTAGGGCAGGTTAGAGACGATGCGAAGTTTTTCCCCACCCTGAGGGGCCAGCAATTCGGTTTCGTTGACTTCTAGAGCGTCGCCCTGGAATACGCTCAGTCGCGCATCATATGCCAGAGAGACCTGTGCAAGGGCAGGCAAGCAACGTGCATCCATTTCCACCGCGACGACGCGCTTGGCGCCTTCGGCAAGCAGGCCGCGTGTCAGGCCACCGGGCCCCGGGCCAACTTCATAGACAATACTATCGCTGAGGTCCCCGGCAACGCGCGCAATCTTACGCGTGAGATTAAGATCAAGTAGAAAATTTTGGCCAAAAGACTTTTTGGCACGAAGGTCAAATTCCCGGATTACCTCACGAAGCGGGGGCAAGGTATCGCTCATGCCTGTGCCTCGCTATGCGCCATTCTTGTTGCCATGCGAATGGCTGCAAGCATGCTATCGGTGCGTGCGGTGCCTGTGCCGGCAAGGGGAAGCGCTGTACCATGATCAGGAGAGGTGCGGATGATCGGCAAGCCCAGTGTTACGTTCACACCGCTCCAGAAATCCAGCGTTTTTATCGGGATGAGAGCCTGATCATGATACATGCAGAGAGCCACGTCATATTTGGCGCGGGCATCGGCATGAAACAATGTGTCAGCGGGTTGCGGATCAGTAATCTCAATGCCAGCGTCACGTAGCGCCCAAACAGCAGGCATGAGATGTGTGGCTTCTTCGAGGCCCATGGTACCGCCTTCACCTGCATGGGGGTTGAGGCCTGCAAGTGCTATACGCGGCTTAACCACGCCAAAACGTGTACGCAAGTCATGCGCGGCAACCATGCCTGCATGGATAATGGCGTCCGCCGTAAGGTTTTTCGCGACATCCTTCAGTGCCACGTGAATAGTGACGGGGATAACCCTGAGCATATCAGTCGCCAGCATCATGACAGAATCACTGTCGTTGAGGCCGCATAACCTAGCGAGGTATTCCGTGTGGCCTGGCGCGTTGAAACCGGCCTGATACAGCCCGGCCTTATGAATGGGCGCAGTGACTATTCCGCTGACATCACCGCTGAGGGCAAGGTCAACGGCCTTGTCAATTGACGCGACCACACAAGCTCCGTTGGCAGGTGTAGGTGTGCCGGGCGTGATCTGTTCTGCATTCTCTACTGCAACGATCGGCAGGGAATCATTGAATTGGTCCGTGGCTGAGTGAACAGAATCCAAGAGGACGGTCGGCAAGTCAGCATCCACCGCAAACAGTGCGTCGGGTGAACCGACATATACAAATGGTGGAAGCCTGAGAACCTTGCGATCTCGCCATAGGCGGGCTATCAGTTCCGGCCCGACACCGGCGGGCTCTCCCATGGTGACGGCAAGTGGTGCGGGGCCGATATCACTGGAAGTTGCCCGGCTCATGTCCGGCGCCTAACGATAGTCGACGATGGCATCCCGGCGCAGGTCACGTAGATAGCGGCGGCCCATCATTGAAAGGCGCTGTTGCTCCATCTGGTCGTAAATCGCGTCGAAGTTTGGTTCCTGCACCGTCGGTTCTGTTCGGCTGCACACGAAAAGCACCCGCATGCCGTCGTCCATCGTCATGACGTCGCTGGCTTTGCCGACCTTGGCATCCTGCACAACGTTGCGGATCTCCGGCTGAAGGTCCCGCAGGCGCAGGTTGCCTATTTCCGTGCGTCCCTCTGCACCAGCATCTTCAGCATATTGTGCCACTTCGCCACAGCTGGTTTCCTGATTGTGCAAGTTTCCTACCGTTGCGCGGAATTTGGCAACAGCATCGGCGTCCTGCATTTGTTCTGCGGTCAGATGAACCTGACGCAGCGTCAACTGAGTGTCGAGTGGATCGGCGGTCAGGATACGGCGCCGGTCCCGTTGCGCCAGGATCACATAACCGCCAGGTGTACGGATGGGCGCAGATACATCACCCACAGCGAGTGCCTTTATTGCATCGGCATAGGTTGGATCCATGTCTTCGGCGGTGATCCAGCCAAGGTCTCCTCCGACAGCGGCCGTAGAGGACGCGGAAAGTTGCTGGGCGAGATCAGGGAAAGAAGCGCCCTGCTTGATCCGTTCGACCAGCTCTTCCGCGTTGGCGCGAACACTGGCCTCCTGCTCGGGGCTGTCTACAATCAATACAATCTCAGCGAGGCGGTATTCAAATTTGCCGCGGTTGTCATAGATGCGCTTGATATAGGCTTCGACTTCCTCATCCGACACGCTCACAAATGAACCAAGACGCCCCTGGACCAGTTGGGACCAGGCGATTTCTGCTTCCATCTGGTTAACCATGGTCTGCTTGCTCGACCCGATGCCGCGAAGCGCCGCTTCAAGCTGTTCCGGCGTTTGGTTCAAGCCCTGCGCACGACGGGCAAAAAATTGCTCCAGATCTGAATCCGGGATTGTCAGGTCAACAGTTTTTGCTTCTTGCAATTGCAGTCGCTCATCGACCATGGAACGAATGACCTGCTCACGGACCTTGAGAAACTCCTGTTCGCTTTCCACACCGCCCGCAACGGCAATAACCAGACGCAGACGCTGGTTAATGTCGAAACTGGAGATTGGCTCATCATTAACCAGCACTTCAATGCTGTTGATGGCTTGCTGGCCTTGGGCCGCCCCCGCAATCAGCGCCGCAACACCGGCGCCCAGAAGGCCGTTCCGTACCAGAAGTTTTGTTTTCTCGATTAGTCTCGCCATGCCCAAACTTTACATCTCAAATATTTTCAATCGATCGCTTTCGCGCTCATTATGGTTAGCCTTTTAGACGCTTTCTAGGCGCCGTACTAGCCCAAATTCTTCAATTTTAGCCGGAACATAATCGAGGTGCCGGGTTCTACGTCACGGTCGCGGGTATAGGTTTCGCGCCAGCGCAGGCCCAGTTCGATACATTCGTTGCTATATGAGACACCGACGTCGTATTTCACGCCGCCCGCGTCTTCCTTCACCAATAACGTGCCACCGGACGAGTTATCAAGGGTTCGCACAGATGCGCCACTCAGCCGGTGCGTGAAACCACCATCAACTCGCCAATTCTCGTCGATATTGTAATACGCGCTGGCCCTGACTTCTTCGCGGTCTTCACGCGTGACAATATTCATGTCGCGATCAAGCTTCAGATATCCGGCCTGCATACCGACCACACGACCCCGCATAGCGACCATCAGTTCGTTACGTCTGACCGCCAGCGTCTCTTCATCCACTCGGTAGCGGTGTTCAAAATCGAGCCAATTTTTATAAGTAACGCGCGTACGGCCAACAAGGTTGGAAAGATCCCCCTCAAGTCCCGCTCCGTCTGCAAACACCGTGTCGGTGCCGGTGATGCGCCAGGATTGCCCCAGCATGACATCGGTGGACCATGACGGCCCATCATAACGCCACTGCATGCCATAAGTGACGCGGCTGCCTTCTTCCCACAGGTCGTAACCAGAGGCCCGGTCAGCCGAGAACAAATTCAGGTCATTGAGTTCAAATGCCCGACTGTCCTCGTTGACAATATCGTCCGGCGTTCCGCGGCGGGGAGACACGGTTACTTCGACAATGGGTTCCACGGTGTGACTGCCGCTGTCGGTGAATTTTACCAATGGCCATGTGACTGTTGCGGTTGCGCGCACAAGGTTACGCCACTCACTGCCATCACCCGCGCCAAATGTCCCTGAAAAAATAGGATCATCAGGGCGATCAGTGTCGCTCAGGTTATACGCTTCCGAGCGCGCGTATGCCTCAAGGTCCACCACGAAGCCTTTTGGCGTGATCAAGCGCCGCTGCCAACTTGCCGATAGCGAGACACGCTGGGTATCGAGCCCATCAGTACGGCGTAGGGCAAGTGCGTTCCCTTTGATGCTGACGCTACCGCCTAGCGGCTGAAAATTTGGAATATATTCAGCGTCGATCAAGGGCAAAGCATGACCCGTCAAGCCACTGACGTCTTCAACCCGCAGGCCTTGAAAGCCAACTGTCCGCACGGAAATATAGGAGCGATCATAAAACCCTTCGAGGTTATACTCACTCACCAGCGTATCGGCGTCCGACAGATCATATCGGCGGAGGTAAGTGTCATCCGATGCCCAGTTCACCTGATAAGTTGAACGCCAACGCTTGGAGTGACTGAAATAACCGTCTGAACTGAAGTGGCCACGAAACTCTTTTTCACCCGTCAGATCGCCATTGTCGTCACGACCGTCGGTATAGGTGACGCTGCCGTCCATCTCATAGCGGCCAAAACCAAGATGGTGTCGATATTCACCGGCAAGCACCAACCCTTCCTTGGTGGTGAAAATCGGCTTTAGTGTCGCGTCTTGGCTGTCATTGAAGACATGATAGTAGGGTACGCCGATGACAACACCCAGGTTCTTCCCGGTTTGGATATCCAGTGGCAGCAGGCCGCTTGCCCTGTCAACTGTGGGGTCCGGGTGAGAAAAATAGGGTGTCCACAAAATGGGCACACCAAATACCTCAAGCGACGCATTTTTATAATAAAGGCGTTTTTTTTCGCGGTCGTGGACAACGCGGACAGCCTTGATCTGCCACAAAGGTTCCTTGCCGCTGCCATCTGCGCAAACCTTGCACGGGCTGTAGACAGCATGATCAAGTGTGGTTGTGCCTGCCTCACCATCCCGTGTCGCTTCGGCCGCCGCAACTTGAGCGCCGTCAGTCATCAGGAGGCGGATGTCCTCCACAAACGCATCGCGCAGCGCATCGGACAGGATAACTTTTGGTGCAAGGATACGCTCGCCGGTCGGCGTGGTCAGTTCCACCGCGCCAAAAGCCTCGGCGGTGCCGGTGCGTTCATTGTAGACGACTTCTCCGGCCTCAAGCACATACCCATCGCGCTGGAAATATACCCTCCCGATGGCGCGGACCTCTCCGGTATCCGGGTTGTATGTCAGGCTGTCGGCCGATAGTTCAACATTTGCCGACGCTTCGTCAGCTTCCTGCGCGTTGATCGGCGGCGCAAATATGACCGTCGAGGCCAGCAGGCCCGCCAGGATAAGCGACTTTCCTGAAACAGTTTTCCTCATAAGCACCGACGCGGTCCCACCATTGATTTTGTGCTTTGATAGCGGCTGTACGTGAACGGCGCAATGATGATCGTCCATTCCCACAAAACTCGTCATAAACCTCAGGCGCTTATTCCGGTAAAAATGTGGCGATTTCACGAGCACCACTTGCACATAAGCCCGAGAAGAGGCATTAGGTTGAGGGAGGCCGGTCCCGCGCCCTCAAAGGGCCTTCCGGGAACTGGCGAAAATCAAAAACAAAAGGGGTTCCCAT
The DNA here is from genome assembly GCF_025574465.1 of Kordiimonas aestuarii. GTDB lineage: Bacteria > Pseudomonadota > Alphaproteobacteria > Sphingomonadales > Kordiimonadaceae > Kordiimonas > Kordiimonas aestuarii. The sequence goes on along the minus strand of NZ_JAOBPP010000020.1, from coordinate 567,463 downwards.
GCAAATCGCGTTTGCTGCACTTGAACTGCCCAAATCGGGCGCCGTTGCGTTTCTCGTGGAAAAAGACAAGCCGCTTACCGGGCTCGCGGCTGAGGCCGATAGCCAGACCGGTGGCGCCATTTCAAAAGCAATCAGCGCGTCGCGTTTCAATGGAAGCAGCGGCCAGACGCTTGAGGTACTGGCACCAAGCGGGTTAGCAACAGAACGCGTGTTGCTGGTGGGCGTCGGTGAATCGGATAAGCTTTCCGCACAGGACTGGCTAGAAACGGGCGCCGCTATCACGGCTTCGCTTCTTGGCTCCGGCAGCAGCGAGGTATCCATCATCGCGGATGCGAATGGCACCGATGTTGTGTCGATCGCTGAGGGCGCGCTCATGCGCTCCTACCGCTTTGACAAATATCGCACCAAAGAGCCCGAAAGCAAAAAGCCGACGCTGAAAAAGGTCAGCATTGCGAGCAGCGCATCAGACGCGTCAAAGACCTTTGAAGCACGGAAAGCCGTTATTGATGGTGTTTTCTTCACACGTGACCTGATCTCCGAACCGGCGAATATCCTGTACCCGGAAAGTTTTGCTGACCGCATTGGCGAGTTGAAGGAACTGGGCGTCGACGTCGAAGTGCTGGGTGAAGCGGAGATGAGCAAGCTCGGCATGGGCGCGCTTTTGGGCGTGGGGCAAGGCTCGGTTCGCGAAAGCAAGCTTGCCATCATGACCTGGAACGGTGGCGGCAAAGGGGATGCACCGATCAGCTTCGTCGGCAAGGGGGTGACCTTCGACACGGGTGGCATTTCACTCAAGCCTGGCGAAGGCATGGAACAAATGAAATGGGATATGGGCGGAGCCGGTACCGTTGTCGGGCTGATGAAGGCGCTTGCCGGTCGCAAAGCCAAAGTCAACGTGGTGGCAGTTGTCGGCCTTGTAGAAAACATGCCTGACGGCAATGCCCAGCGTCCGGGTGACGTGGTAACCTCGATGTCCGGCCAGACGATTGAGATTCTCAACACGGATGCAGAAGGTCGTCTCGTGCTTGCGGATGCACTTTGGTACACACAAGATCGCTTTAAGCCAAAGATGATGATTGATCTTGCCACGCTGACGGGTGCTATCATCATTACGCTGGGCCACGAGCACGCGGGCATCTTTACAGACAATGAAGAGATCGCTGCTCAGCTTAGCAAAGCTGGCCTGGAGACGGGTGACAAGGTTTGGCGCCTACCTCTGCACAAGAATTATGACAAGATGATCGACTGCCAGGTTGCTGACATGAAGAACATTGGTGGTCGACCTGCGGGGTCGATCACGGCCGCACAGTTTCTGCGCAGGTTCACTAATGACGTGCCGTGGTGCCATATCGATATCGCGGGCACTGTTTGGTCCGATAAAGACCTGCCGCTTTCCGAAAAAGGCGGCACAGGCTATGGCGTTCGCCTGCTCGATCGTTTTGTCGCTGAAAACTACGAAGGCTAGGTTCCGTGGCGGAGATCCGGTTTTACCACCTGCAGCGCCAGACACTTGAGGAAGCGCTTCCCAAGTTGATGGAGCGTGTGGTGGAGGCCGGACTCCGTGCCGTTGTCAAGCTGCCGGAGCGTGGCATGATGGAAACCCTCAACAAGGTCTTGTGGGATTACGATGCTGCAAGCTTCCTGCCACATGATATCGAGGGCTGCGAAAGCCCTGAGGACCAGACCATTTTCCTGACCACGGGCGACCACAATCCCAACGCTGCCACGGTCCTTGTTCTCGTCGATGCGGTCAAAAGTCCGGACGTTAAAAACTATGACCGCTGCCTTTATATGTTTGACGGGCGCGACGAGGGCATCGTCGGTGCCGCCCGCGAAGACTGGAAAGTCTTCAAAGACTATGATGTCGATATGTCCTATTGGCAGCAGCGCGAGATGGGTGGCTGGGAGCAAAAGGCATGAGTGCCGGCTCTGTACCACACCGTGATCTGCCATATTATATCACCACTGACGTTTCGGTTTTTGATCATGTGCGGATGCACGGTTGGTTAAGCAACAGCTATTGGGCCAAGGGTATTCCGCGTGAGGTCATGACACGGGCCTTCGAAAATTCGCTGGGTTTTGGATTATTCCACAACAAACACGGTCAGATGGGCTGCGCCCGCATGATTACGGATCGCGCTACCTTTGCGTATCTGGCTGATGTTTATGTCAGCGAATCGTGCCGGGGCAACAAGCTGGGCCGCTGGTTGATTGATGTGATAATGGCGCACAGGGACATACAGGGCCTCAGACGCATAATGTTGGCAACAAGTGATATGCACAAGCTATATGCTCAGGTTGGCTTCAAGCCCTTGGCAAACCCAGACGCCATCATGGAAATCTCGGTGCCGGACCTGTACAGCCGCAAGGCGCCGTAATCCCGCCTGCCATCCGCCATAAAGCGATTTTAATCATTTCATTATGGCATCCGGAGCCCATCGTTACCGTTTTTTTACACCTGACGGGTTAAGCTGCCTCAATGGGGAGGATTTGAGAAAACATTAGTGGTCCTTTGTAAGGCGGCGGTAAAATGTACAAGTCCTTGAAGTGGTGTACAGGTTTAATCATTGGCGGTTATGTCGCTGTGGCAGCATTTGCATACAGCTTTCAGGAGCATCTGATGTTCCATTTTGCGCCGGTTCCTGACAATTACGAATATAAATTTCACGGTGCCTACGATAATGTGACCATCGAAAATGACGATGGGCACTTGCATGGCGTGTTATTCAAAAGCGAACTTATCAATACTGCGGGCCCGCGTCCTCGTAACCTTGTGATCTACTATAAAGGCAACGCTGGCAACGTCGGTGATTCCGAGCGTTTGGCCAAGCTGTTTCTCGGGCTAGGCTATGATGTTTTGTCAATGGACTATCGTGGTTTTGGCAAAAGCCGCGGCCCACTGTCAGAAGAAAAGCTGCTGGACGATGCGGAAAAATGGTTCGACTGGGGCGCGCAACGATATGGTACCCAGAATATTCGTGTGGTGGGATATTCTTTCGGCACAACATTCGCTAGCCACGTGGCTGCCGCAAAGGCGGTGTCGAACGTGATGTTATTTGCTCCGATGCGGTCTATTGTCGACATGGCAACCCGCCGCTATCCGTTCCTGCCTGAATTTCTGACCAACTATCCGCTCCGCAGCGACGAGAAGCTCAAGAATGCGGCTGGCCATGTGGTAATTTACCATGGCACCGCAGACGAAGTTGTTCCTTATGCATCCGGAGCAGGGCTACAGGATGTGCTGGGGGCTGACGACCTGTTTGTGCCCGTAGAGGGTGCAGATCACTATAATGTGGCGCTGCGTCCTGAAGTTCAGGCGGATATCATTTCGCGCTGGTCGCTCAGGACCGCCGTGCGAGCACAAATGTCGCAGCGAGCAGTGGCAGGTCTTTCAGGAGAAACAGCCCGCTAGAGCTGAGATAGGGGAAGCCGCCCATGTCGCTGTTCCACGCGAGACCAAAGGTGACGAGGAAGCTGAGCGTAACAACAAATGTGGCGGCGCTTAGCAGGCATCCAAAGGTAAAGAGCTTCCGGTTCCACCAGTAACCCGTCAGCAAGAGAAGCGTTACAAGTTCAATCACCCCAATCACATTGGACGCGCCTTGTTTATCGAAATAGTTGGTCAGCCACCAATTGAACACCGGGCTGGACTTGAGAAGCGGTTCAACTCCATTGGCTTCGGGGGCGGTGAATTTCATGCAGCCGATCCAGCCAAGCACAAGGATGAGCCCCAGCAGCATAACTGTTTCAGAGTACCTGTACCCGAGGCGCCACATGGCGAGGCCAAGCAGTGTGACATGTTTGATAATGCCTTGCCCGGAGCCAATAGCAGGAAAGCCGCCCAGGCTTTCAATCCATACGGGATTGGTGAACATCAGGCTGAGCGCGCCAAGGCTGTAAATAGCAACAAACCAATAGGCGAGCCGTTTTAGATGGTCCGGCACGGAATGTAACGCGATAAGAAGCCCGGCAAGCGCCTGCAGCCCACCAAGCCCCCACATGATATAGTGTTTGTTGGGCAGAAGTCCCTTCAGCAAAATATGCCCGGATATCCAACGTTCGACGGTGCCTGTGCTGGCACCTGATATATTCATCAGGCCAAACCAGATCAGCAGCACAGCAAGTGAAAGCGTGACAAAAACGTCGGTGAAGGTGCGGCCCGGGCGCACGCGTTCGGTAATGGCAAACAAGGAAGCCCCCTTTGATATTTTCCGGGAGTAGGCCGCATGTGGACCTGCTTCGTCAAGTTTATGACGCGGCGTTCACGGCCTCTTGAGCTTCGGTATAGGCTTCCTCGGCCAGCATCCACGCTTCCTCGGCTTCGGTAATCTGGACCGTCAGGTCGCCAGCCATTTTGGAAAGCCTGGCGACTTTGTTTTCTTGGCCGGGCTCATAAAGACGTGGATCGGCGAGACGGGTATCGACCTTGTCTTTCTCGGCCATCAGTTTTTCAAGGACTGCTTCCGCCCGTTCCGCCGCGCGTTTGTAGGGCGCAAGTTGACGCCGCAGTTCTGCTGCGTTCTGACGTGCTGCCTTTTTCTGGTTTTCCTGGCGTGGCCCGCGCTTTTCTGACCGCTCGCCGGAGCGCTCCTTAAGCAGGTGCTGCTTATAATCTTCAAGGTCACCTTCAAAACGCTTCACATCGCCTTTTTCAACGATCCACAGACGATCGACACAGGCTTCGACCAGATGCCGGTCATGGCTGATCAACAGCACGGCGCCGTCATATTCGTTGATCGCATGTATGAGCGCCTCGCGGCTGTCTACATCCAGATGGTTCGTCGGTTCATCAAGGATAATCAGTTGTGGGGCTTCAAAGGTGGCGATAGCAAACATTAGCCGTGCCTTCTCGCCACCTGAAAGCGATTCGACCGGCCGGTCTGCCTTGTCCGCGCCGAAACCAAATGAGCCAAGGCGCGCGCGCACTTTGGCTTCAATGGCATCAGGCATCATCTTCTGCAGATGGTCAAATGGCGATGCCTTGGCGACGAGCTCATCAAGCTGATGCTGCGCAAAATATCCCACCTTCAGGACGCGCGATTTGCGCATCTTGCCGTCCATGGGTTTCAGTTTGTCGGCCAAAAGTTTTGCGAAAGTGGACTTGCCGTTACCATTGGCCCCCAAAAGCGCGATACGGTCATCCATATCGATGCGAAGGTCGAGTTTCTTGAGAACAGGATGGCCCACTTCATAGCCCACGCTGGCTTCCTCAAGCGCGATAAGAGGAGAAGACAGCGGATCAGGCTTGGGGAATTTGAATGGCACTGTGTGCTCATCAAGCATCGTAGCGATCGGCTTCATGCGCTCAAGCGCCTTGACACGACTTTGTGCCTGCTTGGCTTTGCTTGCTTTGGCCTTAAAGCGGTCAACAAACGCCTGAATATGCCGCCGTTCGGCTTCCTGCTTGGTTTTGAGTGCCATCTGGCGTTCCATCAGCTCACGACGCAATTCCTCAAACCGGTCATATCCGCCGGTGTAAAGGTTCAGCTTGGCTTGCTCCAGGTGTACAATGTGGGTGACGGCTTTGTTCAGCAGGTCACGGTCGTGGCTCACAATCAGTACAGTATACGGATAACTGCGCAGGAAATTCTCAAGCCAGATCACGCCTTCAAGGTCGAGATAGTTGGTAGGCTCATCCAGCAGGAGCAGGTCTGGTTCGTTGAACAGCACGCATGCCAGTGCGACGCGCATGCGCCAACCGCCTGAGTAGCTGGAGCAGGGCCGGGCTTGCGCTTCAGTATCAAAACCCAGGCCAGAAAGGATTGTCGCGGCGCGCGCTTCTGCGGTGTGCGCGCCAATGTCGGCGAGCCGATTATGAATTTCGGCGACGCGCAAGGGGTCCGTCGCGGTTTTGGCTTCTTCTTCAAGGACCGTGAGTTCCTTGTTGGACAGCAGAACTGTTTCAAGAAGGCTTTGTGGTCCGCCGGGTGCCTCTTGGCCCACATGGCCGATCCGTGCCCTGGGGCGAATACTGATGTCCCCCGATTCCGGCCCTGTTTCCCCCAGAATCATTTTAAGGAGCGTGGACTTGCCCGCACCATTTTTACCAACAAAACCAACCTTGTGGCCCGCAGGCACGTGTACAGTCGCGGCGTCAAAAAGAACGCGGTCGGCAATACGGTAGGTGATGTCGTTTATGTGCAACATGGCGCGCGAAGTATCACAGGGCGGGCCCGGTGGCAATGGCGCTTGAAGACCTGAGGTAACAAAGGCGCATGCAATGCTTGGCTTTGCAGGCAATTGCAGCTATAAGGCGCGCGAATCTGTTTAACCCCATTATAAAAGGGATAGTCACATGGCTGTGCAACGCACTTTTTCGATCATTAAACCAGACGCCACCAACCGCAACCTCACCGGTGCCGTAAACGCGAAACTTGAAGCCGCTGGCCTGCGCATCGTTGCGCAAAAGCGCATTCAAATGACGCAAGCGCAAGCTGAAACTTTCTACGCTGTTCACTCCGAGCGTCCGTTCTTCGGCGAGCTCGTTGAGTTCATGACCTCGGCTCCTGTTGTTGTTCAGGTTCTCGAAGGCGAAAACGCTGTTCTGAAAAACCGGGAAGTGATGGGTGCCACCAACCCGTCTGAAGCCGCTGAAGGCACCATCCGTAAAGAATTCGCCCTCTCGATCGGCGAAAACTCCGTTCATGGTTCCGACAGCGAAGAGAACGCAACGATCGAAATCGCGCAGTTCTTCTCCGGCAACGAGATTGTTGGCTAATCAGTCACTCTCGCTACCAATGAATCAGAAAGGCCGGGAACGTTCCCGGCCTTTTGCTTTTCGGTAAATCTTTTTGGTTCAGGGGGCTGGGTTAATAAGCCCGGCATTCGGTAGTGCCACATCTTCCTTGACCGCAACCTTGTTGCCAGAAACCCGCACCTTGCCTTCAGCGATCAGCCTCACGGCGGCGGGATACATGCGGTGCTCATATTCCAGGGTCTTGGCGATCAGGCTGTCTTCGGTCTCATCTGGCGCGATCGGAATGGCGGCCTGCATGATGATTGGGCCATTGTCCATCTCAGGTCGCACATAATGGATTGTACACCCAGCGAATTTCACACCGTCCTCCAGCGCACGCGCATGGGTGTGCAGGCCTTTATAGGAGGGCAGGAGAGACGGATGAATGTTGATCATGCGGTCTTTCCAGCGCCCGACAAATTCAGAGCCCAGAAGGCGCATGAACCCGGCGAGGCAGACAAGCTGCACCTTATGGTCGCTCAGGCATTCATGGATGGCATCTTCAAACTGGGAACGTTCCTCATAGCCCTTGTGATCAACACACACTGCCTTGATCCCGGCGCCGCGCGCGCGGTCCAGGCCTTTGGCGTCAGGACGGTTTGAGATCACCACTTCAATGGTGGCCGGATAGTCGCCTTTCTCGCAAGCATTAATCAGCGCCTGCAAGTTTGTACCGCTACCGGAAATCATCACTCCAAGGCGCAACTTTCGCACAAGCTTACCCTTCTGCCGTGATGGCGGACCAATCCGCGTCAGCGCCCCATGTTCCGGCTTTGCCAATTACACGGCATTTGGGCGAGCCTTCGCCCCCGGTGATACGGCCAACAGTATAAACGGTTTCGCCTTCGGCTTCGAACAGGGCCTTTGCCGCTTCCGCATCTTCCTCGGCGACAACGACCACCATGCCGATGCCACAGTTGAACGTGCGTGACATCTCCGCGGTCTGAATATTCCCTTGCTGCTGCAGCCAGCCAAATACCGGTGGCAAGGTCCAGGCGCCGCTATCGATTTCAGCCTGCGTGTCCTTGGGCATCACCCGTGGCACATTCTCAAGGAAACCGCCGCCGGTGATGTGTGACAGAGCCTTCACGTAGCCCTTGCGTGTGGCAGCAAGGCAGCTTTTCACATAAATTTTTGTAGGCGCCAATAGCGCTTCGCCCAAAGTTTGGCTGTCATCAAACGGGGCGCTGTCAGCATAATCGAAGCCCTTGTCGCCAACGATGCGACGGATCAGCGAATAGCCGTTCGAATGTGTGCCGTTTGATGCAAGGCCAAGAAGCACATCACCTGCAGCAACGGTCGAGCCATCGATCATGGTGCCGCGTTCCGCAGCGCCGACAGCAAAACCGGCAAGGTCATAGTCCTTGTCCTGATACATTCCTGGCATTTCTGCGGTTTCGCCGCCAATAAGCGCACAGCCTGCCTGGCGGCACCCTTCGGCGATCCCGGCCACTACATCGGTCATCTGCGCCACGTCGAGGTGGCCTGTTGCCATATAGTCCAGAAAAAGTAGGGGTTCGGCACCTTGCACCACAAGGTCGTTGACGCACATGGCAACGAGGTCGATGCCGACGGTGTCGTGCTTGCCTGCGTCGATAGCCACCTTCAGTTTGGTGCCAACACCATCATTGGCCGCAACGAGGATAGGGTCGTGAAACCCAGCTGCGCGCAGGTCAAATAGCCCGCCAAAGCCACCGAGAGAAGCGTCAGCGCCCGAGCGACGTGTTGACGCAGCCAATGGCTTGATGTTTTCGACAAGTGCTTCGCCTGCGTCAATATCGACGCCTGCCTGTTTATAAGTATAGGATTGAGTATCTTGTGCCACGATCGAGACCTGTTCTGCCGCAAATAAGGCAAATTTGCTTGTCAGCCTATGAGCGCTGGCAATTGCCCGCTCAATTGCTATAAGGGGGCGTTATAGGGACGTCACGCCGGTTATGAAAGAGTTTATGCATAACTATTTCAGAAATAGCACAATTTTCAGCCTGGCATTTGTCTTTTTTGCCGGGTTAAGCCTGCTTTTCACCTCATCGGGTGCCTCTGCCCGCGCTGTTGAGGATTCGACCGACCTGTTGTTTACCATCCGGGACATCAGGGTGGACGAAACCGCCTCGCGCGCCAGCGAGGCTCGGGAGACGGCGCTGGAAAAGGCCGAAATGCTGGCCTACCAGAAACTGCTGGGCAAGTTGGTGCAGGAAGACGGGCGCAACAGGTTGCCTGAGTTGTCCCGCTCCCAGGTGCAGGGACTGGTTACGGCACTTGAGGTTGTGGAGGAGCAATCATCCTCGCGCAGATATCTGGCAACGCTCAATGTGCGTTTTGAACCCGGCCTCGTGAGCCAGTTTCTGGCGAAACACAATGTGCCGCATGTGCTGAGCACCGGACAGGGCATCCTTGTGTTGCACGGCCATCAGCGGGGGCTGTCAGAGATACTCTGGGAAGGCGATCCGGCCATCAAAACGGCACACAGCCAGGTGGATTGGGTCAACCGAATCCGTCAGTATGTTTTCGCGCGAGGCGAGATCAGGGAGCGTGCCGCCATTACCTTTCGCGAGGTACAGGCTCTTTCGGCACCTCAGGCGCGCGAGGTTGCAAAATTATATGGCGTGCAGGATGCCCTGTTGATTGCCTCTCGCTGGCACCATTCACCCGGTGGGCCTATTCTTGAATATTGCTATCTGTCAACTGACAATGGCATGACAGGCGATGGCGAGATTATCGGCAGGGAAAACGAGGCAGAGGCGATTGCCGCGATGTATGAGGCAGTCCTTGAAGCCATCGATACCGCGTGGCGTAGCCAGCTTCTGGTTGATACGGCCGTTGGAGGCAAGATAGATGTTCTTGTGCCAAGTACGTCGCTTGATATCCTGACAAATGTGCAAGCACGGCTTGCGGATGTAACACTTGTGCGCGATGTCCGCACGTTGCAGGTAGGCTTGCCGTTCAGCAAGATATCTTTTGCCTATACGGGGCGTGAGGAGCAACTTATCCTTTCACTTCGCTACGCGGGGCTGATACTTGGCTATTATGGTGAAGACCGGATACTGGCGCCCAAGATTGAGGGCGATCAGGGGGAATAGGGGGCGTATATGAATAAGTGGTTCTGGATAGGCGGCATTGCGGTGGCCGCCGTTTTTTTCTATCTGACCCGCGGCATCTTGCTCCCGTTCATCGCGGGGCTTGCTATTGCTTATTTCCTTGATCCTCTGGCGGACAGGCTGGAAGCACGGAAAGTGTCGCGGAGTGCCGCTGCGGCTATTGTCATCACGGTCTTTTTCCTGTTGATCTTATCCATCATCGTGGCGTTCTGGCCCGTGTTGCAGTCGCAGATTGTTGCGGCATCCCATACTTTGCCGGAAGCTCTGGCCGCGCTGAAGCCCAAGTTCAATGAGCTGATGCTGTCGTTGTCTACCCGCTTCGGGCTGGATGTGCCACAGGATGTGGACGGCCTTATCTCCACCTTCTCGGACGAAATCCTGGTCAAGGTACGCGAGGCGGCAACCGGCGCCATCAAGGGCGGCATCGCAATCTTCAATGTTCTTTCGCTGGTTCTTATATCGCCCGTGGTGGCTTTTTATCTGTTAAGGGACTGGGACCGTATCATCGCAAAAATTGACAGTTGGTTGCCGAAAAAAACCGGACCGGTCGTGCGCGAGCAGGCACAAAAGATTGATACCGTACTGGCTGGCTTTGTACGCGGGCAGATACTGGTGTGCGCCGCCATGGGTGTGCTCTACGGTGTGGGCTGGGCAATTGTTGGCCTCGACTTCGCGCTTGTTCTGGGCGTTCTGGCTGGCGTGATGTCCTTCGTACCCTTTGTTGGCGCCCTGTTTGCTGCGGGGGTTGCCGTTGCGATGGCCATCGGCCAATGGGGCTTCGACCCTATGCACATCGCCATGGTGGCCGGGGTGTTTTTTGTGGTGCAAACCATTGAAGGCGGTTTCCTGACGCCGAAGCTTATCGGCGGACGGGTTGGACTGCATCCGGTCTGGGTTTTGTTTGCGGTATTTGCTGGTGGTGAGATCGCTGGTTTTGTGGGTGTACTTGTGGCGGTGCCAGCTGCGGCGGCGATCGCCATACTGGTACGGTTTTATATCGACCATTATCTTGATCACTATAACCTGCAGCCAAAACCGTCCGCTGTTGCCGTTGAGCCGGCTGCCCCTGTAGGCGAGAGTAACAACCGCGATGGCTGAAGAAGTTTCCCAAATACCGCTTGATCTGCCTCATAAACCCAGTTTCGAGTGGGAAGACTTTGTTGTTTCCAGTTCCAACGAGGCCGCGTTTGCTACGCTTGACGGCTGGCCGGACTGGCCGCATCACGCTGTTGCGTTGGTCGGGCCCAAAGCATCAGGAAAAAGCCACCTTTCAACCGCATGGGCCAAGCGAGCAGGGGCTGTGCGGGTTGATATAAGCCGAGAACTTGATTCATTGCCGGATACCAGGCCAGTGCTCGTTGAAGGCGCTGATGAGGCCGACCTGAACGAGGCTGCGCTTTTCCATCTATTTAACTGGACAAAAGAAGCGGGTACCAGCTTGTTATTGACGGCCAAAACGCCACCAAATCGCTGGAATGTTGACCTGCCGGATTTGCGGTCTCGTCTGGCAACGGTGCATGTTGCCGAAATCGAGGAACCTGACGATCATTTGTTGATGATTTTGCTGGTAAAGCTCTTTTCAGACAGGCAGTTACAAGTGGACCTTTCAGTGATAAGTTACGTCTTGCCACGGATCGAGCGGTCATTTGATGCAGCCAAGGCGCTTGTCGAGGAACTGGACCGTAGCGCCCTTGCGGAAAAACGAAAAATTACGCGGGCGCTCGCCAAAACTTGCCTTGAAACCGGGGCACGGCAATAATTGTAACAAAGTTCAGGTATGGCAACGCATTCATAGCAATGCAGGAGCAAAATGATGGCCGATGGCGACCAGAAAAAGACAATTGATGAAAACGGCGAGGGCGGCAACCTGCCGAGTCGTGATGATATTGTCAGGCATCTGGCCGAAGTGCCCAAGGCCGAACGTTTTTTGAACCGGGAATTAAGCTGGCTACAGTTCAACATGCGTGTATTGGAAGAGGCGGAGAACATGCGTCATCCGCTTCTTGAGCGGTTGCGCTTTCTCTCAATCTCGGGCAACAACCTTGATGAATTTTATATGGTACGTGTCGCTGGCCTGAGAGGACAGAGTGACCTGAAAATTGAAGTGTGTTCCGACGACGGGTTGACACCCTTTCAACAATTGCAGCAAGTCAATGACCTCGCCGAAACCCTGATGGCAAAACAGCAACATGTCTGGGCACATCTTAAAAAAGAAATGCGGGAAAACGGCGTTATTGTGCTGGACGAGGGCAGCCTTGAAGAGAGCGACCACGAGTGGATCGAGAATTATTTCCTTGAAAGCGTGTTGCCGGTCCTGACGCCAATCGCTGTTGATCCGGCGCACCCATTCCCGTTTATTCCGAATTTGGGCCTTACCATGGCACTTTCCATGGTGCGGAACACGGACAACAAGCCGATGGTGGCGCTGTTGCCGGTGCCGCGCCATGTGCAGCGCTTTATCCGGTTGCCCGGGCACGGCGGCGATGTACGCTTTATACCACTTGAGCGCATGCTGACATTGTTCCTTGATCAACTGTTCCCCGGCTACCGTTGTGAGGGTAGCGGTGTATTCAGGGTTGTGCGCGACAGTGATATCGAGATTGAGGAGGAAGCCGAAGATCTGGTGCGCGTATTTGAAAGCGCTCTCAAACGTCGACGCCGCGGCCGTGTGATCCGCCTCAAGATTGATTCCGAAATGCCGGAAAAGCTCCGTAATCTTGTGATTGCAAAGCTGGATGCAGATACGGAAACCGTAGTTCTGGTTGACGGTATTGTGGGTGTAAACGATACCAGCGAACTGATTGTCGATGATTTTCCCGATCTCAAATTCATCCCGTATAACCCGCGGTATCCGGAGCGTGTGCGAGACTTCGGCGGCGACATATTTGAAGCGATCGCGGCCAAGGATTTTGTAGTTCATCACCCTTACGAATCGTTCGAGGTGGTGCACCATTTCCTCAGGCAGGCAGCCCATGACGACAATGTCGTGGCTATCAAACAAACGCTTTACCGCGCAGGTTCGCAGTCGCAGATCATCCGCGCGCTGATAGAGGCGGCGGAGGCTGGTAAATCGGTCACCGCTGTGGTTGAGCTCAAGGCACGTTTTGACGAAGAACAAAACATCAAATGGGCGCGAGACCTTGAACGGGCCGGCGTCCATGTGGTTTTTGGCTTCATTGACCTGAAAACGCACGCCAAGGTGTCAATGGTTGTCCGGCGCGAAAACGGCAAGCTCAAAAGCTATTGCCACTTTGGTACGGGTAACTATCATCCCGTAACCGCGCGAATATATACCGACCTGTCTTTCTTCACCGCCGATCCCGCCATTGCGCGGGACGCGAACCGTATGTTCAATTATCTCACAGGGTATGTGGAGCCAGCGGGGCTTGAGAAATTGATTGTGTCCCCCTTTGCGCTGCGTGATCAGCTTATAAAGCTGATTAACAAGGAGATAGACTTTGCCCGCGAGGGGCGCCCGGGCGCCATATGGGTGAAACTGAATTCACTGCTGGATGCCAAGATCATCGACAAGCTTTATGAAGCGTCATGCAACGGGGTGAAGATCGAATTGATTATACGGGGGATATGTACGCTGAGGCCCGGCATCAAAGGCCTAAGCGAGAATATTCGCGTACGCTCCATTGTTGGGCGATTCCTGGAACATGCGCGCATCTGTTGTTTCGGCAACGGCCACGGGCTGCCGTCCAGGCAGGCCAAGGTGTTTATCTCTTCGGCCGACTGGATGCCCCGGAACTTCGACCGCCGGGTCGAAACGCTGGTGCCGATCGAAAACCCGACCGTGCATGACCAGATCATGGGGCAGGTGATGGCAGCAAACCTCAAGGATAACGCGCAATGCTGGACGATGAATTCAGACGGTTCCTTTGATCGCATTGTGCTAAAAGATGGCGAGAAAGAATTTATTGCGCACCACTATTTCATGACCAACAGTTCGCTATCGGGCCGTGGTAAGGCGCTGGGGGGAGACCGCAAGATCGAGCCGGTCATCGCCTATGACGTTAAGGATTAATCTGTATGTTTGAAGCCGTTGCGCACGTAGACCAGTATCTGGCGGTAATCGATATTGGTTCCAACTCTGTGCGTCTTGTGGTGTTTTCCGGCCTGCGTCGTGTGCCTGACATCATCTTTAACGAAAAGATGATGTGTGGCCTGGGGTCAGAGGTCGGGTCGACGGGCCGCATGGGCAAGGCGCAGATCAAGCTCGCTATCTCGACCCTCAAACGTTTCAAGGCGCTGTGCGACCAGATGGATGTGAAAAATATCCATGCGATCGCGACAGCGGCGGTGCGCGATGCCAAGAATGGCGCGGCGTTCGTGCGGCTGGTCAAGCGTGAATGCGGGCTTGATATCACCATTATTGAAGGCGAAGAAGAAGGGCGCTTGTCTGCATCCGGTGTACTGTCGGGGGAACCCAACGCCACAGGCTTGATGGGTGACCTTGGCGGCGGGTCGCTTGAGTTGGCGCAAATGCGCGAGGGTGAAGTGCTTCACACCGTCAGCCTGCCAATAGGTCCGCTACGCCTCATGAGTAGGTTTGGTGTCAACCGCCGCGATATCCGACGTTTTCTGCGCCAGGAGTTTGCTAAAATCGACTGGCTCAAGGACTGTTCCGGCCAGAATCTTTACATGGTGGGCGGCGCTTGGCGGAATATTGCCAAGCTTATGATGCGCGAGAAATCAAACCCGTTACCCATATTGCATGGCTACCGCTCGAGCCGGCGGGAGTTCACGGATTATTGCCGCCGTCTTAGCCGCCTTCGTCCGCAAGACATCCCTTTTGGAGGCTCGCTAACGGAAGCACGCCGCGAGGTGTTGCCGGTGGCCGCCATCATCATGGCTGAAGTACTTGCGGTAATTCGGGCCAGAAATGCTGTCGTCTCCACCTATGGTCTGCGCGAAGGGTTTCTGTTTGACAAGCTCGAGACAGACACCCGGCAAATGGACCCCTTCATTTTTACCTGTCATGTTCTGGCTGCTGAGCGCTGCCGTTTTCCCGAGCATTCGGAAACCATCTACGAATGGACCCGGCCGCTGTTCCAGCGCAAGATTGAGGACCCCGCGCACCGGGACAAGCTACACCATGCCATATGCCTGTTAGGAGATATTGCTTGGCGGGGACATCCGGATTTCAGAGCAGAAAAAGCGGTTGAAACGGTGCTGCACGGGCATTTTGTTGGCCTTACCCACCGGGACAGGGCGTATCTTGCCGTGGCGCTTAATCAGGCTTATGGCGCGGCAATTGATGCGCCACATGTCGCACATATTCTGCCGCTTCTCAATATCAGTGAACTTCTTGAAGCACGCATGATGGGCGCGGCCCTTAGGCTTGCACAGCGCCTGTCGGGCGGGGCGGTGACGGCGCTCACGGTATCACGCCTCAGGGTCAGCAAGAGCAAGCTGCTGCTTGGCGTACCACGGGCCTATAAAGACATCACCAATGAGGTGGTATTGAAGCGCCTGACACAGCTGTCGCAACTGATGGGTCGCAGGCCCGTGATTGAATTTCCAAAAGACCTGAGGGTGCCGTCCTCCTAGGCGCCTTCTTCGTCGTCTTCCGGCTCTTCTTCGGCAACCAGTTCAACCACGTCAATATCGCCGTTACGTGCGGTCAGGCCCAGATCACCGTTCATAAGTTTCACAGCGTCCGCGCCAAAAATCTCATAGCGCCAGCCGTGCATAGCCTTGATATCTGTTGTGTCCGGTTCCGCAGCCCAGTTTTCTAGGTCCTGTGCGTTGGCAACCATGCGCGCCGCAACCTTGGCGTCCTGACACTTGATCTTCAGCAATACTTTAAGCAAGTCCGCCATCGGCGGTGTGGCCGGCCGGGGTTTTGCGCGTTCAATATGCGGTAGTTCGCCATCCGGGATATTCATGCCCGCTTCAAGGGCGCTCATCAGGCTTTTGCCGGCTTTGGAACGGCTGAAGCCTTTGGGGATGCCACGAATGCGATCTAGCGCGGTTTCATCCTTTGGGGGATGTGCGGCAATCTCGAACAATGTTTCATCTTTTGCGACGCGGTTGCGCGGCAGGTCACGTTCTTTTGCCTGCCGTTCACGCCAAGCCGCCAGCTCCTGCAAGAGGCCGAGGAAACGGGGTTTGTTGGTGCGGACCTTCAGGCGTTGCCAGGCGTCCTCAGGCGCAATCTCATAGATGTTGGGGTCCCGCAGAGTCGCCATTTCTTCATCGACCCAGCGTTCACGACCGGTTGCTTTGAGTTCGCCTGCGAGACGGCGATAGATTGTACGCAGGTAGGTCACGTCACCCAACGCATAATGCAGTTGGGTGTCAGACAGTGGCCGCTTGGACCAGTCGGTATAACGTGCAGACTTATCCAGCTGCGCCTTGGCAATTTTCGTCACCAATGTCTCATAACCGACCGAATCGCCGAAGCCACACACCATGGCGGCAACCTGCGTATCGAAAACAGGGGAGGGCAGCTTGCCCATCATTTGGAAGAATATCTCCATATCCTGCCGGCAGGCATGCATTACCTTGAGTACTTTCTGGTTGTCCAGAAGGTCCATCAGCGGTGCGAGATCAAGGCCATCCGCAAGCGGATCAATAGCATGCGGGCCTTCATCGTCGGCTACCTGCACAAGACAAAGCTTGGGATAATAGGTGTTATCGCGGAGAAACTCGGTATCAACTGTTACGAAGTCGGCTTGGGCCAGACGTTCGCAAAGGGCCCTGAGTTCATTTGTGTCCGTAATCGGCTGCATCGAAATATCCGTTGTTGTTTGCGGCATCTAATACACAAGGATGGCGCAGCCGTCACCCTTTCTCTACAATCCTGTGATCGTGGTCTTGACATTCGACATCATTCATGCGCTTTTCCGGGCCAAATTTGTACAAATTTTGTACACGGATAAAGACTAAAAAAGATCGTAGGACATCATGCACGCTTATCGTTCGCACACCTGTAACGAGCTTCGCCACAGCCATGTTGGCGAGACTGTCCGCCTTTCCGGCTGGGTTCACCGCAAACGGGACCATGGTGGTCTGCTGTTTATTGACCTTCGGGACAATTATGGCATCACTCAGCTCGTGTTCGACACCGATAGCGCGAGCTTCGCGGCTGCGGAAGCTGTTCGCGCGGAAAGCGTAATCCGCATCGACGGCCGCGTGAAAGCCCGCACGGAAGACACAGTCAACAAAGACCTGCCCACGGGCGACGTTGAAATCTATGTCGACGAGATGGAACTATTGTCCTGCGCTGGTGACCTGCCGATGCCTGTCTTTGGCGACACAGAATATCCCGAGGATGTGCGGCTGAAATACCGTTTCCTTGATCTGCGCCGCGAGCGCCTGCACAAAAACATCCTGCTGCGGTCGGGCGTCATCAACAGCCTGCGTCGCCGCATGGTTGAGCAGAACTTTACCGAATTCCAAACACCGATCCTTACGGCATCAAGCCCCGAAGGCGCGCGTGACTTTCTCGTGCCAGCGCGCCAGCATCCCGGCAAGTTTTATGCGCTGCCACAAGCTCCGCAACAGTTCAAACAGCTGATCATGGTCTCCGGCTTTGACCGTTATTTCCAGATCGCACCGTGTTTCCGTGACGAAGACGCCCGCGCCGACCGTAGCCCGGGTGAGTTCTATCAACTCGATATCGAGATGAGCTTTGTCACACAGGATGACGTCTTCAACGCGATTGAGCCTGTATTGGTTGAGGTGTTCAAGGAATTCTCCGACAAGAAGGTTACCGAAGCACCGTTCCCACGCATCGCGTTCAGGGACTCCATGCTGAAATACGGCAACGACAAGCCTGACTTGAGGAACCCGATTGAAATTCAGGACGTAACGGAAATTTTCCGTGGCTCCGGTTTTGGCATTTTTGCCAGCATGGTTGAAAACGGCTCTGTCGTGCGCGCCATTCCGGCACCACAGGCGGGCCTCAAATCACGCAAATTCTTTGACGGTATGAACGACTGGGCGAAGCGCGAAGGTTTTGCCGGTCTTGGTTACATCAACATCAAGGAAGGTGTTCCCGGCGGTCCGATCGCCAAAAACCTTGGTGAAGAGCGCACCCAGCAGCTTCTCGAGCAGCTTGGCCTTGGCGCTAACGACGGCGTTTTCTTCGCCTGTGACAAGGAAGCTGGTGCCGCAAAACTGGCCGGTGTAGCGCGTACAAAAGTAGGCGAAGACCTCGAGTTGATTGCCGATGACGAGTTCAAATTCTGCTGGATCGTCGACTACCCGATGTTCGAGTATAACGAAGACGAAAAGCGTATCGACTTCTCGCACAACCCGTTCTCCATGCCGCAAGGCGGCATGGAAGCCCTGGAAACACAAGACCCGCTG
Source organism: Kordiimonas aestuarii (assembly GCF_025574465.1). GTDB lineage: Bacteria > Pseudomonadota > Alphaproteobacteria > Sphingomonadales > Kordiimonadaceae > Kordiimonas > Kordiimonas aestuarii. The sequence goes on along the minus strand of NZ_JAOBPP010000020.1, from coordinate 549,307 downwards.
GATGTGTTGGCGTACCAGTATGACATCGTCTGTAACGGCATTGAGTTGTCGTCAGGTGCGATCAGGAACCACCGTCCGGATGTGATGATCAAGGCGTTTGGTATCGCGGGTTACGATGAAGCCACCGTTGAAGCCGAGTTTGGCGGTATGCTGAACGCGTTCAAATATGGCGCGCCGCCGCATGGTGGCCTGGCTCCGGGCGTTGACCGCATGGTCATGCTGCTGGCTGACGAGCCAAACATTCGCGAAGTCATCCTGTTCCCGATGAACCAGAAGGCGGAAGACCTGATGATGGGTGCGCCATCGACCGTCAGCGCGAAACAGCTCAGGGAGCTGCACATTCGCTGCGTCGAGCCGGTGAAAAAAGAAACCGAATAAGGTACAGAGATGGGGCCCGCGCGGCCCCATCTTGCCATTTAAGGGCAGGGCGCGGGCCTTGCTCACCTGCCCGCACCAATAGTGAGACCGGTTGATGAAAGACAAAATCCTTATCCTTGATTTCGGTTCGCAGGTAACTCAGCTTATCGCGCGGCGTGTACGCGAAGCTGGCGTTTACTGTGAGATTGTTCCCTTCAACAAAGCCACGGAAGTTTTGGGCAGCTTTAACCCGGCGGGTATCATCCTTGGTGGTGGCCCGGCCAGCGTGACACACGAAGACACGCCGCGCGCGCCTGACCGTATTTACACCATGGGCATTCCCATTCTGGGTATCTGCTACGGTCAGCAAACCATGGTTTCGCAGCTTGGCGGCAGCGTCACAGCGTCCGACCATCAGGAGTTTGGGCGCGCCTTTGTTGACGTGAAACAATCTTGCGCCCTGTTTGAAGGCGTTTGGTCCGTCGGCGACCGCGAGCAGGTCTGGATGAGCCACGGTGACCATGTGGACCGCCTGCCAGGCGGCTTCAAAGTTGTCGCAACCAGTGAGGGCGCCCCATTTGCGGTTGTTGCCAACGATGAAAAACGTTTCTATGGCGTTCAGTTCCACCCAGAGGTAATGCACACCCCTCACGGCGCACAACTGATCCAGAATTTTGTTAAAAACATCTGCGGTTGCCCCGGTGACTGGACCATGGCCAGCTTCCGTGACACCAAGATCAAGGAAATCCGCGAACAAGTCGGCGACGGCAAGATCATTTGCGGTCTATCCGGTGGTGTGGACAGTTCCGTGGTCGCCGTGCTCATCCATGAAGCTATCGGTGACCAGTTGACCTGTGTATATGTCGATCATGGCCTGATGCGTCAGGGCGAAAGCGATCAGGTGGTGAACCTGTTCCGCGAGCACTATAACATTAACCTTGTGCACCGCGATGCGTCTGACCTGTTCCTTGGCGCGCTCGCCGGTATCAGCGACCCCGAGACAAAACGCAAGACCATCGGTAAGCTGTTCATCGACGTGTTTGAAGAAGAAGCACGCGCTGTAGGCGGCGCAGATTTCCTTGCGCAGGGCACGTTGTACCCGGATGTAATCGAAAGTGTTTCCTTCATTGGCGGACCGTCGGTGACCATCAAGTCACACCATAATGTGGGCGGCCTGCCTGAGCGCATGAACATGGACCTCGTGGAGCCGCTTCGCGAGCTGTTCAAGGACGAAGTGCGCGAGCTGGGTCGTGAACTGGGCCTGCATGACGACTTTGTCGGCCGTCACCCGTTCCCGGGGCCTGGCCTTGCCATCCGTATCCCCGGTGAGATTACCCGTGAGAAGGCGGATATCCTCAGGAAGGCGGACGCCATCTATCTTGAAGAGATCCGCAACGCAGGGCTATATGACACCATCTGGCAGGCTTTTGCCGTGCTTCTGCCGGTGAAAACCGTTGGCGTTATGGGTGACGCCAGAACCTATGACCATGTTTGCGCACTGAGGGCCGTGACGTCCACCGACGGCATGACGGCAGATTATTACCCATTCCCACATGACTTCCTTGGCCGCACGGCCACGCGCATTATCAACGAAGTGCGCGGCATCAACAGGGTCGTCTATGACATCACGTCAAAACCTCCCGGAACGATTGAGTGGGAATAAGGGTTGCTAACCGCCGGATTCACCTCCGGCGGACGCCTTTCATCCTGCCAGCTATATCTTTGCTTTTTATCGTGCTGCACACTATATGTTCAGCACCATCGGTGATGCACCTATTGCAGTAAGGAGAGGCCGCCATGTCGACTGAACCCAAAGACGTATCTGTGGATGCGCGCCCCAAGCGCCAGCAAACCGCCAAGAATATTGCGCAGATGAAGGGCGGCACCCCCATTGTGTGCCTTACGGCCTATATTACGCCGATGGCGGCGCGGCTTGATAAGCACTGTGATCTACTGCTTGTCGGAGACAGCGTTGGCATGGTGCTATATGGCCTTGAATCGACCCTTGGTGTGGATGTTGAAACCATGATCCGGCATGGCCGTGCCGTCTGCCGCGGCGCCAAGCAGGCCCTGGTGGTGATCGATATGCCATTTGGTTCCTATGAGGAATCCAGGGAACTGGCGTTCCGCAACGCAGCTCGTATCCTTTCAGAGACAGGCGCGGGGGCCGTCAAGCTTGAGGGCGGCGTGGAGATGGCGGAAACTGTAAGGTTCCTGTCGCACCGGGGCATACCGGTGCTGGGCCACGTGGGGCTTATGCCACAATCTGTGAACACAAACGGAGGCTATGGTGCTCGTGGCCGCAGTGTAGACGAGTGGCAGCCGATCATTGACGATGCAAAGGCCGTCGAAGCGGCAGGTGCGTTTGCGGTTGTGCTTGAGGGGGTTGCCGAACCGCTGGCGCGGAAGGTGACGGAAGAGCTTTCGATTCCGGTGATTGGCATAGGTGCTTCAAACGCCTGCGACGGTCAGATACTGGTGACCGAAGATATGCTGGGCCTGTTCGCTATTAATCCCAAATTTGTCAAACGGTTTGCGGAACTGGGGGCCAGTATCGAAGACGCCATAGGTGCTTACTCGCGCGAAGTTCGAACCCGGGCATTTCCCAGTGAAGAACACACTTATAAAATGCGCGGCTCAAACTCCTGAAACAGCGCCGAAAAATGACCACAATCCGCTGCTCTGGTAAATAGTGTTTTCTAGGTTTGCGTCTCGGCAAGGCTTTGGCTATTGTAGCGGCCAATTCACGAGGCGTTTGCCCAATATTAACGGTTTAATAGACGCCGCCTCCATCTGATAAGAGAGGCGGGTTGTCTGGGGAGTATAGTGTGTCGGACCTGAATTCCGATCTTCTCACGCAGGAAGTCGATGACGAAGTGCGCCGCGAGCGCATGATCAATCTTTGGAAATCTTACGGCAAATACCTGATTGGTATTGCTGTGGGCATCGTTGCCATTGTGGCAGGCACCGAAGGCTATGACGCTTATGTCAAATCGGTCGAGCAGAAAAACTCGTCCGCGTTTGAGGCAACCGTTGAAGCCGCCGCGGCGGATAGTTCCTCCGCGCTGAAGCTTTGGGAAGATGTGACCCCGACACTGAGCGATGGGTACGGTGCTCTGGCGCAGCTCAGGCTTGCCGCCGCCGCGATTGACGCTGGCGATATGCAGCGGGCTCTCGATGCCTATGACGGCCTGGCCGCCAACAGCAAGGCAGACACAGCGCTGCGCGACTTTGCCCAACTTCAGGCCGGTATGCTTATGGCAGGCAAGATGAATGATCTTGACGCAGCGCGCGGACGCCTTGCTGCGATCGCGCTCAAGGGCAATGCCTGGTACTTCAGCGCGCAGGAGCAACTGGCACTTATCGATCTTCGTCAGGGCATGCTGGATGAGGCGCTTTCCAAATTCACTTTATTGGCAGATGACGCACAATCACCACAGACGGTGAAAACACGCGCCAGCCAGTTCCGCAGTTTCATCGAAGCCAAGCAGATGTCGGCAACTGAAACATCCGCGCCCGCGGTTGATGAACCAGCAGGCGATACCCCTGAGGCTGAAACAGCGCCCGATACCAACGAAGAAGGAGAGGCGCAGTGACATCTTCCACGCATAAACTGCTGCGTTTTGGTCTGCTGGCCGTGACAGCATTTGCTGTCGCTGCCTGTAGTGGTGGCAGCAAAAAGCCACGCGGTAAGTACGACGACGAAGGACGCGAGCGTATTGCGATCCTGAGCGCGACCCAGACGCTGGATGCAGACAGCGCGATCTCCAGTCTGCCGGTTGTTTTGCCCGCGCCATATACCAACGGAAATTGGGCACAGGTCGGCGGCAACGCTTCGCACCGGGTACAACATCTTGAGCTTGGTGACACACTCGCCCAGGCTTGGCGGCGCAAAATAGGTCGAGGTAACGACAAATATGAGCGCATGGTTGCAGGCCCAGTGGCGGCAGATGGCCGTGTTTTTGCCGTAGATGTCGAGGGCGGGATTACCGCTGTTGCGCTATCAGATGGTCGTCAGCTCTGGAAGAACGAACTCAAGGATATATCCGGTGAACGCAGCGATGTCGGCTTTGGCGGCGGCGCAGCCTATGCGGACGGCAAACTTTATGTCACGTCAGGTTATGGCTCCGTGGTTGCCCTGGATGCAACCAGTGGCCGCGTGTTGTGGACACATAAAGGTGAAATTCCATTCCGCGGCGCCCCAACGGCCGCTGGCAACCGCGTTTTTGCGATTACACATGACAACCAGATGCTGGCTTTGAATACAGCGGATGGCTCGGTTATCTGGGAACAGGTTGGCATTGCGGAAACCGCTGGCATGCTGGGCGCCGCAAGCCCTGCCTACGACGGCACCGCGCTCATAGCGGCGCTTTCCTCCGGGGAACTGATTGCCCTTCGTGGCGCCAACGGCCGTATTCTGTGGCAGGACGCGCTTTCAAGCTCACGTCGGCTGACACCGCTTGCGACACTTTCCGATATTGACGGTGAACCGGTTATCGACCGCGGCAAAGTCTATGCGGTTAGCCATGCGGGCAGCATGGTGGCGATCGACATGCGGAGCGGTGAACGTTCATGGGAGGCGGACATTGCTGGTGTGAATATGCCTTGGGTTGCGGGGGACTTTGCCTTTGTCACCACCATCGACAGCCAGCTTGTTGCCGTCGCACTTGGTGACGGACGTGTGCGCTGGGTTGCCCAGCTACAGCGTTTCGAAAACCAGGAAAAACGCCGCGATCTGATCAAGTGGAACGGGCCGGTGCTTGCCGGGGACCGCCTGCTTGTCACGAGCTCTCACGGGTATGCCGTCAGCATTTCTCCCTATACCGGTGCTGTTCTTAGTGCGGTAAAGCTGCCAGCCGGTAGCTCGACGGCACCGATTGTGGTAAACGGCACCTTTGTTGTGCTGACAGACGAGGGTGAGCTGGTCGCCTACCGCTAGGCGCCGGCACCCGATTGGCCCCATGGGGCCTAGCCGAAAGAAAAAGTCATGGGCTTTACCGTTGCCATTGTTGGTCGCCCCAACGTTGGGAAATCAACCCTGTTCAACCGTCTGGTTGGCAAAAAGATTGCGATTGTGGATGACACCCCGGGTGTCACACGGGACCGCAGACGTGGCGAAGGGCGCATTGCCGACCTCGAATTTGACATTATCGACACCGCTGGGCTCGAGGAAGGGGAGGCAGGCTCTCTGCCGGACCGGATGCGCCGACAAACCGAGGTCGCGTTGCAGGAAGCCGATATCGCCCTTATGTTGTATGACGCTCGTGCCGGCGTAACGTCAATGGATGAACATTTTGCCTTGTGGCTCAGACGTGGCAACAAGCCGGTTATCCTTGCAGCGAATAAATGTGAAGGCAATGCGGTCATCGACAACATCTACGAGGCGTATGCACTTGGCCTTGGCGAGCCGATTGGCCTGTCTGCCGAGCATGGCGAAGGCCTGGGTGAGCTGTATGCGGCTATCGTAGCATCACTCAAGGAGCAGGGCATCGACCCCTATGAGGGTGAGGATGACGAATTCAGCGAACGCCCCAAAGGTGTCGACACAGGCCCGACCGAAGGGGACATGGCCTATGAATTTGTCGATCCTGAGGATGCGGAGCAAGAGATCCGCCCGCTACGCCTGGCTATTGTTGGGCGCCCCAATGCCGGCAAATCTACGCTAATCAACGCACTTGTTGAGGAAGATCGGTTGATTACCGGGCCGGAAGCCGGGCTTACCCGCGATTCCATCGCGGTAGACTGGGAATGGGAAGGGCTGCCGGTGAAGCTGTTCGATACAGCAGGCTTGCGCCGTCGTGCCCGGGTCACGGAGAAGCTTGAGAAGCTCTCCGTCGCCGATACCCTGCGCGCTGTACAGTTTGCCGAAGTCGTGGTCTTGTTGCTTGATGCTGAAATCGGCATTGAAAAGCAGGACCTCAAAATTGCCGAACGCGTTGTCGACGAGGGCAGGGCCCTTATCATCGCACTCAACAAGTGGGATGCGGTCGACGACCGGCTTGAAGTGCAGCGCCAGCTTAAGGACGCGCTTACACGCAGCCTGCCGCAGCTTAAGGGCGTGAAAATCATCAATTTCTCCGCGCTCACCGGCGCAGGCATCCACAAGATGATGCCCGCGGTTGCCGAAGCCTATGAAATATGGAATGCGCGCATCCCCACGGCGGCGTTTAACCAGTGGCTGACCGACACACTTGAGAAGCACCCGGCGCCATCGGTGGCGGGACGGCGAATCAAAATACGTTATGGTGCGCAAATCAAGACCCGGCCACCAACTTTCCTGCTGTTTTGCAACCGTCCGGATGACCTCCCGGACAGCTACAAGCGGTATCTGGAAAATGAATTACGCCGGGATTTTAACCTGCCAGGTGCGCCGATACGTATGCTTCTTAAAAAGGGCAAAAACCCCTATGAAAGCAGACGCAAGAAAAAGCGCTAAGACAAATACCACTTTCTTTTGACGCGGCCAGAAAGCGCATTATGATCATTCTTCATGAGGCGGCTAATTGGCATTTTTCTTTTTGTCTTTATCTTCGGCATGCAGGTGCGCGCCGAAGATGTTGCGATCGTCTTTGCAACGGACTGGAAAGCCCAGGCCGAACATGGCGGTTTTTACCAGGCGCTAGCCAAGGGGTTCTATAAAAAGCGCGGGCTTGAGGTTAGCATCCGCCCCGGCGGGCCACAGACCGACAATCCACGCCTGATGGCGGCTGGCGCGCTTGATATCGCCATGGCGTCCAACAATTTCCAGCCGCTTAACCTGATAGCGGCCGGCGCGGACGTGAAGGTTGTAATGGCGTCTTTCCAGAAGGACCCTCAGGTGCTGATGGTCCATCCACATATTAGTGCGGGCGGTATTTCCGACCTCAAGGGTATGCCAGTCTTTATTTCAGACAGCGCCGTGGCAACCTTCTGGCCCTGGCTTGCAGCCAAATTTGGCTTCGAGGATAGCCAGATCAGGAAATACACCTATTCGCTGGCTCCCTGGCTCGTGAATGAAAGCACCGCGCAGGAGGGCTACCTGTCCTCCGAGCCATACACCGCGGCTGAAGCAGGTGTCACACCAAAAGTGTTCCTGTTTGCTGATGCGGGCTATCCCGGATATGCAGGCATGGTCATGGTGCGCAACGATTACCTGCAGGCAAACCGCGCGGCTGTGCGGGCTTTTGTTGAAGCCTCTATCGAGGGGTGGCAGGATTATGTCTGGGGTGACCCAACGCCCGGCAATGCCTTGATTTTAAAAGATAATCAGGAAATGACGCCCCAACTGATTGCGTTTGCCATCGGTAAAATGCGTGACAATGAAATGTTGGGCAGCCAGCCAAACGTGGGCCAGATGACCGAGAAACGCTGGGCCAGCTTCTATCAGGAAATGTCTGCGCTTGGCATCGTTGAAACGGGCCTTGATGCCACGGACGCCTACACGCTCGAGTTTTTAAAGGCAGAAACCGGGACGGGAAAATAATGCTCACCGCAACGGACCTCCATTTTTGTTATCCAGAAGGCGAGGGAGCGGTTACCAACGGGGTATCCTTTGAGGTAGCCGCAGGTGAAATTGTCTCGCTGCTGGGCCCCAGCGGTTGCGGAAAATCCACGGTACTCAGGCTCGTTGCCGGGCTCTTGCAACCAGATAGGGGGTCCATCAATTGGCCAGTGGGCGACAAACGGCTGTCGTTCGTGTTTCAGGATGCAGCGCTGATGCCTTGGGCGACTGTACTTGAAAACGTGCTTCTCCCACTTAGTCTCAAAGGCAAAGCAGGAGATCGAACAGAGGCCGCGCTTGCCAAGCTGGCCTCCGTCGGCCTTGAGGGCTACGACCACCGTTATCCACACAAGCTGTCGGGCGGACAAAAGATGCGTGTTTCAATTGCCCGTGCCCTGATGGCGGGGCCCGAACTGTTGCTTCTTGATGAACCCTTTGCTGCCCTTGACGAAATCCTCCGGTTTCAGATGAATGAGATGCTGCTCAAGTTACGGCGGAAGCAAGGCTGGGCAGCTCTTTTTGTAACCCACAGCGTATATGAAGCCGCCTATCTTTCTGACCGGATTTTAGTCATGAAAAACGGTAAGATATCCGGAGAATTTAATCCAAAACTTGATCGTGATAAACCGTCATTCGAGCAGCGCAGTTCAAAGGCTTTCACCAGCGCTGTGGCCAACGTGTCCAAACTGCTGGAGACGCGGCAATGAAACGTATATTGCTCCCGCTCCTGGCGCTGTTGGCTTTGATCTTTGTCTGGCACGTATGGGTCGCTTTCGGCACGATACCAAAATTCATTCTGCCGTCACCTGCATCTGTGTTCACGGCTTTACTGGACAATTTGTGTACACTTATGTCTTCTGCGGGGCAGACGCTCAGGGTAACCCTGATCGCGCTTGTCGCCGCAGTTCTGAGCGGGGTGGGACTGGCACTGGCTTTCAGTCTCAGCCGTACGGTTGAAATGACCATCTACCCCTTCGCCGTCATCTTGCAGGTAACCCCCATTGTTTCAATCGCCCCTCTCGTGCTGATTTGGGTTGGTATCGATCATGTAGAACGCGCGCTGGTCATCATCGCCTGGCTTGCCGCCTTTTTTCCAATCTTGGCCAATATGTCCGCAGGTTTGCGTGCTGTTGACCCGCACTTGGGTGATCTGTTCACCTTGTATGGTGCGACACGTTGGCAGCGGTTCTGGCGGCTCCTGTGGCCAACGGCGATGCCTTACCTGCTGGCCAGCCTCAAGGTCAGCGGCGGCTTCGCCCTTATCGGCGCTGTCGTCGCGGAGTTTGTGGCGGGTTCAGGCGGCGCCACCGGACTGGCGTGGCGGATACTGGAGGCCAGCAACAGGTTACAGACCGAGAAAATGTTCGCGGGGCTTATTCTGCTCAGCCTGATGGGCGTAGCCATATTCTACAGCTTCGTCGCGCTCGAGCGTTGGTTATTGCGCTACCGGGCATGAGGGCTATACGCGGCACAATGTCACTTGCCCAATCACTGGGAACGGAGTAGCAAGCGCGCATGATGTTCCAAACCAGAGATAAAGACCGCCGCGCGGTCGCCATGTGGCTGCTGTTTATGGCTGCCCTTGTGTTCACCATGGTTGTCGTCGGCGGCGCAACCCGGCTGACTGAAAGTGGTCTGTCGATTGTCGACTGGCGCCCGGTCACCGGTGTGCTGCCCCCGATCGGACAGCAGGAATGGCAGGCCGAATTCGCCAAGTACCAGACCAGCCCTGAGTATAAGCTCAAAAACTATCATATGAGCCTTGAGGACTTTAAGGGCATTTTTTACTGGGAATGGGCTCACAGGTTGCTTGGCCGCCTGATTGGCCTGTTTTTCTTTGTGCCAATGGTCTGGTTCTGGGCGCGGGGCCGTGTTCCCCATGGGTATAAACCGCGGTTGGTTATGCTTTTCATCCTGGGCGGGCTTCAGGGTGTGCTTGGCTGGTATATGGTCAAGTCAGGCCTTGTGGATGAGCCTGCGGTAAGCCACTACCGCCTGACAGCACATCTGTCGCTGGCCCTGCTTATCTTCGCCGCGCTCTTCTGGACTGCCCTGTCCTTGTTGAACCCAGCCCCCGAGCGGTCAACAAAAAAGATTAAACGTCTGAGCCACATCGCTGCATTGGTTCTGGTGCTGCAGATAGTGATGGGGGCACTGGTTGCCGGGCTCAAGGCCGGGCATATCTTCAACACGTGGCCGTTGATGGGTGATACTTTTGTGCCTGAAGGCCTTCTTGCCATGGAACCAACATGGCGCAATTTTTTCGATAACGCGATCACCACGCAGTTTGACCACCGTATCGGCGCCTATCTGTTGACAGCGTTGACGTTCAGCTTGCTTTGGTGCGCGCGCGGACAGAGCTACAGACTCAAAAAAGGCGTTTATGCCTTGACGGCAGCGGTTGTCGTACAAATGTTTCTAGGTATAACGATGCTTCTGAAAGAAGTGCCTGTCAGTTGGGGAACAGCCCACCAGGGTGGCGGTGTTCTGGTACTGGCAGCAATAATATATCTCATGCATATGCAGCGAGGGAGGACAGCCGAGTGAATAAAGAGACCGAATTTGTTACCATATATCTGATGGCCGAAAGCGAAGATGTAGCCGTACACCTAGCCACTGCGCTGGTGAAAGAGCGGCTTGTGGCCTGTGCGAACGTGCAATCCGGAACACGTTCCATTTATGAATGGGATGGTATTATCCAGTTGGATAACGAAATCACCGTTTTCATGAAAACGGTGGCGCGCAAGGTTGATGCGGCCATTGAACGTATCAAGGAAATGCACAGCTATGAGGTGCCGTGTATCACGGTTGCCCCGATCGTCGCGGCAAACCCGGCATACCTTGAGTGGGTCAGGCGACAGACAGACGACGAATAACCCTATTCAAGCCAGAGGTTATAGAGGGCGGCGGTATCATCGTCGCCTTCACCTACATGTAGTGTGCCGCCTTCAATAATGAGCGCACGGCCGGAACCGACCTCCCCCCACAGTATCCCCTTCAAAAATACAGTCATTCCAAAGCGGATACCATAGGCCTTTGCTTTGGCGGGCAGGGCGTATTTCACCCAGGCTTCACCTTCACTGATATTCCCCACGTCGGTGCGCCACGCCGATGAGTCAGGTGCGTCACCCAGATATCCCCGCCACGGGGCATCCCATGTGGTGCCTGCAAGAAAGCCCGGCACAAGCATCATGTCAGCGCCTTGTTCGGCAAGATAGTTTGCCGTGTCGTCAAACCAGCTGTCTGCACAGATAAGCACGCCGATAGTACGCCCCGCTTCGTGGAAGACGGGCAAAAAACCCGGCTGTGCCGACGTGGTAAAGCCTGCCTCTGACGGGATGGGGTGTACCTTGCGGACAGCGTCCTCTTGCGCGCTCCCATCCGGTGCAAACACGAAGCCTGCATTGAAGATGGGGCCATGGCCGTAGCTTAAGCTGTCGGCATAGACACCGGGCGTCATCATCGCACTTGAACCTGCAACCAATGTAACACCATACTTGCGGGCAAGGGACGAATAAACAGCGAGCTGTGCGTCGGCCGAAGCGCGGGTGCGCGTGCGAACAAGCGCTGCCGTCACGGCATCATCCTCATCAAAAATATACAGGTTTTTCAGGAGCTGACCAAGGTTGTGGGTGATAATTGGCAACATGGCGCTGCTTGTGCTGCCGGCGTTATATACCCGGCTTTTCTGGTCAACGGCCATAAGCCAGGTGCCGATATGTTCCGGCAATAAAACAATGGTCTTTTCGCCAATCCACCCCATGGCTTTCGCTTCAAGCAGGTAGCCGTCCAGCTTGGCTTCAAAGCGTCCCGCGTTCGCATAATCAAGTGGCTCCATGTAGGGTTCGATGCCGACCACGTTGCCTGCGCCGCTATTGGTTCCGTAACTTGCGCTATGATGGAGGTGAAGGGCGGGGGGAGTGGTCAAATCCGGGCTGAGGCCGGGCCAGAAAAGGTAAAGGGCGGCGACCGCAGTCACCACCAGAGCAATCAGCTTTTTTCTATGCCTCAGCATCAGGCGTCAGAGAGTTTGACAACCTGTTTGCCAAAGTTGTTGCCCTTGAGCACATCAATGAAAGCCTGCGGCGCATTCTCGATACCTTCGGCAACGCTCTCGCGGTACTTGAGCTTGCCTTCTTTGAGCCAGCCCGCGCCAACGCCGATCCACTCCTTGCAAAGGTCCGGGTAGTTGGAAACAATAAAGCCCTGCATGCGGACACTACGGCCAACCAGCACCGCCATGTTGCGCGGGCCGGGCGGCAGTTCGCTCAGTTTGGCGTTATACATGGAGATCATGCCACACAGGGCCACGCGGGCATTGAAGTTGAGGCTGTTGATAACGGCCTCAAGCACCGGCCCGCCAACGTTTTCAAAATAAACATCGATGCCCTTGGGGTTGGCGGCGCGGACGGCTTTATACACATCTTCGGTTTTATAGTTGAATGCAGCATCGAAGCCCAGTTCATCCTTCAGGTAGGCCACCTTGTCATCTGTGCCTGCGCTACCGGCCACATGACAGCCCATGTTCTTGCCGATCTGGCCAACAACCTGACCGACGGCACCGGACGCGGCGGAGACAAAAAGTTGCTCGCCCTCCTGAAGCTCAGCGACACCTTTAAGGCCCACATACGCTGTCATGCCAGGCATGCCGAGGATGCCAAGGTAATAGGAGAGGGGGGCAAGGTTCGGGTCCACCGGCTGGAAGCCGTCACCGTTTGTCGTCATGTAATTGGCCCAAAGGCCCATGCCAACCACATAGCTGCCCACCGGGAATTTGCCCTCATTGGATTCAATGACCTTGGCCACAACGCCTGCCTGAAGCGGTTCGTCAATCTGAAAGGGAGGGACATAACTTTTCACGTCATTCATGCGACCGCGCATATAGGGATCAACCGACATATAAGCGGTTTCAAGCAGCATTTCACCCTTTGCCGGTTCGGGCATCGCGGCGTCAGCGAGCTTGAAGTTATCCGGGCTCACCCAGCCGTCGGGGCGGCTGTTCAGCAGGATTTGTTTATTACTCATGATATTGATCCCCTCCGGGTTTTCTTAGATTTTTTGTTCTCTCATGATATGGCGCTGGTGGCGTTGGGGACAAGGAAGCAGGGTAAATTGCACTCAATTAATGGGGTATTTATATACCGCTTTTTTAATGTCATGATTTTATTGCTTTTTTTTGAATTAAACCCGCTAAAAACAGTTTGACAGTTCTCAGATTATGCCTATATTCCCGGCCAATGCGATGCGGGCCCGTGTTCTGGCCTCGCGCGTTTGAGTTCAACACCGGATTTTCCGGTAACCGAGGCAAATATTGCGATGAAAACATATTCCGCAAAACCTTCGGAGATCGAGAAGAAATGGCTCGTTGTCGATGCTGAGGACGTAGTTCTCGGCCGTCTGGCACAAGCTATTGCTGTCATTCTCCGTGGGAAGCACAAAACCACGTACACACCGCACATGGACTGCGGCGACAACGTGATTGTCATCAACGCTGAAAAAGTAAAGCTGACCGGCAAGAAAATGGCCGACAAGGTTTACTATCGTCACACCGGTCACCCTGGTGGTATCAAGTCGGCAACTGCTGGCGAGATCCTCACCGGCCGTTTCCCGGAGCGTGTTGTTGAAAAAGCTGTTGAGCGTATGATCCCGAAGGGTCCGCTTGGCCGTCAGCAGATGCGCAACCTGCGTGTATACGCCGGTGGCGAACACCCGCACACGGGTCAGAACCCTGAGGTTCTCGACGTTGGCGCAATGAACCCGAAGAATAAGAGGTAACCAACATGGCTGACCTTCAGGACCTTAAAGAAATCACCGGTGCGGCTGACGCTGCTGTGGTGGAAGCTGCGGAAGAGCGCAAGCCGGTTGTTGACGACCAGGGCCGCTCCTACGCAACCGGCAAGCGTAAAGACGCTGTTGCCCGCGTTTGGGTAAAGCCCGGTTCCGGTAAAGTGACCGTAAACGGTCGCGATCAGGAAACTTATTTCGCACGTCCAACGCTGCGTCTGATCGTGAACCAGCCGTTTCAGGTCGCTGGCCGCGAAAACCAATATGATGTTATCGCAACCGTTAAAGGCGGTGGTCTTTCAGGCCAGGCTGGTGCGGTCAAGCACGGCATCTCCAAAGCGCTTCAGCTCGCTGAGCCGGAACTGCGCGGCGCCCTCAAGGCTGCTGGCTTCCTGACACGCGACAGCCGCGTTGTTGAACGTAAGAAATACGGTAAGGCAAAAGCCCGCCGGAGCTTCCAGTTCTCCAAGCGTTAAGCGTCTACACGTTTTTGTTTCGAGTATCAGTTTCGAGTATCCAAAAATTCAGTATCGAGTGCAAAAGGCCGTCCCCCGGGGCGGCCTTTTTTCGTGATCGCTGCACCACGCCATATTTATCGCTTCTTTATGAGCCAGTGTGAGCCTCAGGGCCGAATGTTTATGGGGATGAGGTTACCATCCTTCGGAATATTGATCTAAGGAGCGCAAGATGCACAGGAACATGAAGACGATCAGCCTGCTGTTAGGCAGTGTATTTATCGTGCAGGCCTGCACGACCGACCCCTACACGGGAGAAAAGAAGGTTTCCAACACCGCCATCGGCGCGGCTATAGGCGCGGCAGCCGGTGCGGTTGGTGGGGTCATCGTCGGGGGTTCCAACAAGCGTAAGGCAGCCCTTATTGGCGCCGGTATCGGCACATTGGTGGGTGGCGGTGTCGGTTTCTATATGGACCAGCAGGAAAAGAAACTGCGTGAACAACTGCAAGGTACAGGCGTTCAGGTTGTTCGTGACGGGGATAATATTATCCTCAATATGCCGGGTAACATCACTTTCGATACCGACAGCACAACAGTGAAGCCCGACTTCATGGAGGTTTTGCATTCCGTATCGCTGGTGCTGGACGAATATGAAAAAACCTATGTCGACGTAATGGGGCACACGGATTCCACCGGGTCTGACAGCTACAATATGCAACTGTCGCAAGGCCGCGCACAGGCTGTCGCCAGCGTGCTCACTCAAAAGGGGGTCGAGCCGGTACGGCTTGTCGTCCGTGGCTATGGCGAGCAATATCCGATTGCCAGCAATGACACCGCAACAGGGCGCGCGCAAAACCGCCGCGTTGAAATTGCGCTATCGCCCGTGGTCGAATAGGCCACAGCTGACGATAACCCATGACGTTACGCCTTATGGCGGGCCAACTGGTCCGCCCTGCCATGCTAGCGAATATATCACTTTCGTTGACTGAGAAGGTGAAATGTGAAAAATGACCGCCGTTGCGACCAAAAGCAGGGGTTATGGTTATGGATATCGGCGTACCAATCAAAGAGCTCGGAAAAGTGGATTGTCAGGCGCTTATTGACCGCATCAGTACACTTGATCCCCAGCTTTGGGATTTGTGTGATATCCGGCAAAAGAAATATGACATTCATCGGCACACCAAATCGATCGTAATGATTTTTGCCGAGGGCTGGCCCGATATCCGGCTTGCACGGTATCCGGGATGGGATGTGCTGGCATCATTTGCCATGCCCATCATCGAGAAAATTGTCAAGCAACACTATAGCCCCGGTGGGGCCGTTATCCGTGCGATGGTGGCCAACCTTGTTGCAGGCGGTGAAATCGAACAGCATTACGACGCAGCCCCGTCATTTGCCGTGGGGCACCGTATTCACGTGCCTCTCAGGACCAACGAGGACGTAACTTTTACAATTGATGATCAGGACTATAAACTGGAGGTTGGTTCGGTCTATGAACTCAACAACCTTGTTGACCATGGCGTTGTCAACAACAGCGGCGAAGATCGCTATCATCTGATCTTCGACTACGTGCCACCCCAGCCGCAAATGACCCCCGCCTGACAAACCAACTAGTGGTCGTGGTCGCAATCCGGGCCATGAACATGATGATCGTGATGATGGTGTGCATGGCCACAGTTCGGCCCGTGCACATGATGGCCTGACTGCTTGATATACTTCTGCATCTTCTTGACCAACAGATCACGTTTCATCTTCGAAAGATTGTCGAGATAGGTGCGGCCATCGAGATATTCCATCTCATGTTGCAGCACAGTGGCCAGCCAGCCGTCGGCGTCCAGCTCCTGTTGCTTGCCATCCAGGTCAAGGTAGCGCACACGCACGGCATCGGGCCGGGTAATCTGTGCCGAAATGCCCGGAAAGCTAAGCGAAGCCTCCTCATTGCTTGAAGTAACGTCCGACTGCCAGATTATTTCCGGATTGATACAGACAAGCGGGGAGCGCTTTCCTTCAAGCTGCAGGTCCAGCACCACGATACGCTTCAATAGCCCCACCATATTGGCACCAATACCGATTCCCCGGTTCATGTACATGATCTCAAGCATCTGATCGGCGTGTTGCCGAACTTCATCCGTGACTTCCGCAATGGGCACAGCTTTTTTACGAAAAATCGGGTTTGGTGCGAGAATAAGCTCAAGCGACGTCATGACAGTTTCATTCTTTCCTGCGATGCAATGATAGGGCGGCGCCAAAATACGCGGTTGAGTAAAAAATACCAGCAGCCTTTTTGTTGCTGCGTAGCTAAAGTTGCATTAGAACCAAAAAAAGCGATCACCACGCGATATACGATTGGGTAAATAGATGTCTTCATTTGGAAGCGATGTCTCTGACAAGATTCGCCACTCCCTTGCCGGTTTCAACATTGAAGCCATCAGTGAAGGTGGGGCGACCAACCTCAGTGAAAATGCGGCCTGGCTGCTTGACTATGCAGCCGGTAAAAAGGCACCAGAACAAAAATATCCCCGGAGGTCTGATTTCAACCCGGTTGAGATGAAACACATCTTGCCACATGTGCTTATTCTTGAACCACAAATGAGCATGACCAACAAGATACTGGATATCAAGGTCCGCCTGATGGGTACCGCCGTATCATGGTTTTACGGCGAAGCCGGGGGCAGCACCGTCCGTGATTTTGCCGATTCAATGGCGTCCCAGCGCGCTTTTGAGCTGGTTCAATATAGCTTTGGCTGTGAGGAAGCTGTTGTTGGCTCATCCTTCAAATTGAACCACAGCCTGCCATACCATCAGGTGACGGTACTCCTGATCCCGCTCGCCGAGGACGGCCAGAATATCAGCCACTTTTTCGTACATGTACATATCACGCCTGAAGACTGATTGTTAATGTGATCACATTTTTCTTGTCTGTTCAGCCCGGGCGCGGCATCGTGCGACCCGACCAATAAACAAGGAGCACAACATGTCTGCGAACGGTGTATTGAATTTTTCTGATGCCAGCCCTGAAATTGAATCGGGCCCTGTTGCGGCAGAGAAGCTTATTGACGGGCATCCGCAGCAGCGCACGGAGAACTTCTACACAGGTAAGGACGAGCGGTTTTTTTCAGGTTATTGGTCTTCATCCGTAGGCAAGTGGCGCGTGAACTATGACAGTGAGGAAGAATTTTGCCATCTTCTTGAAGGGGAGGTCGTCCTCACTGACGAAGGTGGGAATTCGAGCCGCTTTCAGGCCGGAGCCCGCTTTACAATCGCCGAGGGTTTCACGGGCACATGGGAAACCGTGGCCGATTGCCGCAAGCTTTACGTCATCGCGCTCAAAGGCTGATACTTGCCACATTCGGCAGGTAGCCTTGCGCTGGTCAACAGTGGTGAACTATGAAATAGTTTGCGCCTTATCGTTTAAAGAGGGATAGACCTGATGAAAAAAATGCTTATATCGCTAGCACTTGCCGCAACCGTGCCGCTTGGCATGGCTCTCTCGAATGATGGCACTCCCTCAGCCGCCGAGGTTGAAGTCTATATTATCAGCCCAATGGATGGCGAGTCGGTGAAAAACCCCGTAACGGTGCGCTTTGGTCTCAAAGGCATGGGCATTGCACCTGCGGGTACCGAAAAGGAAAACACCGGCCATCACCATTTGATCATCGACACCGATTTGCCGCCGCTTGATGAAAATATCCCGATGGATGAGCAACATGTGCATTTTGGTGGTGGTCAAACAGAAACCAGCATAGAGCTGACGCCGGGGAAACATACATTTCAACTATTACTCGGCGATATGAACCATATTCCACACGACCCTGCAGTGGTCTCCCAAAAGATCACCATCACCGTCGTCGAATAACGGCGGTGATGTTTATTTCCGGGTAGCAAGCGGTCGCTGCTCAATCACCAAAAGAGGGCGGTGTCACTTTAGTAACATTGACCGGACTACCCTTACGATCGAGAACCGCCGCCTGGAACCGGCCTTTCCATTCCTGCTTGCGCAGGAAACACATGCTTTGCTGCTGCTTGGTCCCGTAGCACCTGTTGGTATCACGGGTGTGGCGCAGAAGCCCGGCCTGGCTCAGGTGGCCATCATTGAAATTCGCCCGGTGCTCAAATCGCTCAAGCTGTTTGTTCAGTTCGTCATAATGCGCTTCATAGTCGGCATTCAGATGTGCGACAAGAAGGGCTGACGTGTCTTCAGTTTCCACGTCGGCCAGAATCCCCTGAATTTTGACATAGCTGTCTTCACTGCAGGCCAACCATTGTTCGGTATCGCGAACATAGTCCTTCGCTTTTTCATTCAGGAGGCTGCGACCGCTTGATGAGTGTGTTCGTACCGGAGCAGACGGTACGGACCCGCACAGTTCGCTTAAGCTCGGAATTTTTGATAGTGCCTGATCTGCCGGGCTGGCAGTTGCCGGGCTGGCGATCATGGCTGCGAGGGCAACCGCACAAAGCGTTTTCATCTCGAACACTCCTATGTTGATGACACTTGCTAGTGTACAGGAAACGCTATTGTGCGCAAGCACGAATTGTATCGATACATCCTTGGCTGGATTGTATTTTTTCCTTTCTTTCGCCATCGCCGGGACCTTAAGCTGCGCTCTTCTTAAAATCATTGCAGACCAGCCGGAGCCACCCCATGCCACATTTGGTTATCGAATACAGCGACGTCGATTATTCCCGTGCTGTTGTTGCCGACATGATGAGCGCAGCACACGCTGGGGCCATGGCATCCGGCCTGTTCACGGAGCAGGACGTGAAAGTACGCGCCTACCCGTGCCAGTATGTTCTTGTTGGTGGCGACGTCGGCAGTACCATCCATGTGACGGTCTATTTGCTCTCCGGCCGGGATCAGGACACACAGAAAAAGCTTGCCGCCGCCGTGCTCGAGCATATTGCGGCGCTTGACCTGGCTCCGAGTTCACTGAGTGTTGATTGTCGCGACATGGACCGCGCAGTTTATAGCAAGGTAACAACAAAGACCTGAAACAATCGAATAGGGGGGACTGATGAAACTAAAAAAATCAATTCTTACAGCGGCGGGCATACTGTCGCTTGCGGGCATTTCTTATGCCGATGATCATACCGACCCACCAGTTGAGGTACAGCGCCTGCATAAAATGGTGTCAGACGTATCGGCTGACCGTATTGAAACGGACATTCGCAAGCTGGTTTCTTTTGGTACGCGCCATTCGCTGTCGGATACAAAGTCTGAAAGCCGGGGCATTGGTGCTGCGCGGCGCTGGATCGAGGCAGAATTCAACCGCATCTCCGAAGGTTGCGTTGCCAAGCTGGAGGTATATACCGTTTCAGACACTGTAACCGGTCGCCGTGTGCCGGAGCCGACGGAGATCGTTGATGTGATCGCTGTCCAGCGCGGCATTCTCGACCCAAACCGGGTAGTGATCATGTCTGGCGATATTGATAGCCGCATTTCAGACCCCTTAAACGGCAAGGACGACAGCCCGGGCGCAAATGACAACGCTTCCGGCATGGCCGGTACAATCGAGGCCGCCCGTGTGCTCTGCCAGACCAGGTTCCCCGGCACCATCATTTATGCTGGCCTGTCGGGCGAGGAGCAGGGGCTTTATGGCGGCCGCATCCTCGCGGACCACGCCAAGGAAAAAGGCTGGCGGATCATGGGCGTTCTCAACAACGACATGATCGGAAATATCGAAGGTATCAACGGGGTCATCAACAATACAACAGCGCGCGTATTTTCTGAGGGAACCCGCGACAATGAAACAGCCGAGGAGGCTCGCATTCGTCGTTTTTCGGGTGGCGAGGTTGATAGTCCCAGCCGCAACATCGCGCGGCTTGTTGACCGTCTGGCCGACGGCTATATCCCGAACCTTGATGTGATGATGATCTACCGCCTTGACCGCTTTAGTCGTGGTGGACACCATCGTCCCTTTAACGAAGCTGGCTGGCCCGGCGTGCGTATCATGGAAACCAACGAAAACTACAATCGCCAGCATCAGGACATTCGAACCGAAGGTGGTATCAACTATGGTGATGTCATTGAGGGGGTGGACTTTGACTATGCCGCAAAACTCACCTCGCTGAATGTTGTCACGCTCGCTTCAATGGCAGGAGCCCCGCCATTTCCCGCCGACGTGAAGCTCGCCGGCGCCGTACAACCCTCAACGACAATCAGTTGGGATATTCGCGGCGACGAAAAAGAACGTACCAATCTCAAGGGTTTTCGCATTTACTGGCGCCTGACGACAGATGCCCAGTGGCGCTGGAGTCACTTTGTCCCGGCTGATAAACGCACCCATACCCTTGAGAATGTGGTTGTTGACAACTATTTCTTCGGGGTAGCATCGGTGGCTAACGACGGCCTTGAAAGCCCGGTTGTTTTCCCGGGACCAATGGGGGCGTTTGATACAGCCAAACAGTAGGCCGGACCTGTTGTGCCAGATCACACAGATCTCGCACAGTTTCCGCACAGGTTTCGCACAAAAATCCGCATCCGCCGCACAGTTTTGACACAGATGTGACATGACGTGAGTGCTGCGGATGCTATATGTGTATCTCACCAATAACGAGTGAGGTTTCTGTGCCCAAATACCTGTTTCGTCTGATAGCTGGCGTATTTTCCTTTGCGGCTTTTACATGCGCTGCTCTCGCGGCGGAGCCAGTGGCGACGGCGCAGGCCAGCCACAGTTCATTGCATGTCTACAGCGAACGGGGCAGCCCTAAACCCGATGCCGTTCAATGGCTTGCGGTTCAGATAGTCCCGCGGGAAGGCTGGCATTCCTATTGGCAAAACCCCGGCGACAGCGGAGCATCTCCGATCCTGGACTGGCAGCTGCCGGACGGAATTGCCGTCTCGCCTCCGCTTTACCCAACCCCGGAACTGATACCCGTGGGCCCCTTGGCCAACTATGGCTATCACGGCTCGTCCGTGCTGCTGGTCCGTCTTGAAACAAGCGAGGGCTTCTCTGCCAAGCCCTTGGTTTTAGAGGCAGAATGGTTGACCTGCGAGGTTGAATGTGTCCCGCAGTTCGCCACACTCACCGTTGATATGGAGGAGGGGCGCGGCGAAAAAATACCCGGGAATTCCGGGCTTTTTTCCGCGGCCCGTGCCAAGCTGCCTGAACCTTCCTATTGGAGTGCAAGGCTCGAGATCGCAGGCAATGCCAGTAAACTGACAGTATTCATGACACCATCCGATGTGGAAGGTTTTGAAAACGCCCTGTTTTTTGCAGGAGCCGATGGCCTGCTTTCCTATGCTGCGCCGCAAGAATGGCGCTGGTCAGATGAGGGGCTTGTTATCAGCATGGTCAGGGAAGCCGGGGCCCCGGCACCTGAAAGGGCTGATGGTTTGCTGGTCCTGGAGGATGCCAACGCGGGGCGGACAGGCTATCACCTGACCCCAACCCTGTCTGTTGCCTCGCCCCAAGCCGGTGAATCCGATGCCATTAGCTATACAGTGCCAAGCATGCCGTTATGGCAGGCCGGGCTTTTTGCGCTGTTTGGTGGGTTGATCTTAAACCTTATGCCGTGCGTGTTCCCGATCCTGTCGCTCAAGGCTTTTGCATTCCTGTCCGCCAACTATAAAACCGAGGCAAACCGCAGGCATGAAGGGCTTGCCTACACCTTCGGCATCTGGCTTAGCTTTATGGCCATCGTTGGCGTGCTGGTTGCCCTCAGGGCTGGTGGCGCGGCGGTTGGCTGGGGTTTTCAATTGCAGGAGCCGCTTTTTGTCGCGTTGATGATGACGCTTATGACATTTGTCGCGCTTTCACTCGCTGGCTTTTTTGAGCTACGCCTTGGCGTTGAAGGGGCAGGGCAAAACCTCGCCGCCCGCGAGGGTATACAAGGAGCTTTCTTCAAGGGTATTCTGGCGGCCCTTGTGGCCACACCATGTACCGCGCCGTTGATGGCGCCCGCGATCGGCTTTGCGCTGACCCAGCCACTCTTCACCGTTTTTATCGTTTTTTCCTTGCTGGCCATTGGTTTGGCGCTGCCATTCCTCGCGCTCTCCTTCATCCCGGCCTTCGCAAAGCTTATGCCTCGCCCAGGCCCATGGATGGAAAAAATGAAGGAAGCGCTCGCCTTCCCGATGTTTCTGACGGCAGCCTGGCTCCTCTATATATTTGATCGCCAGCTTGGCGCGGTTGCCACACTGCTTCTGCTTACCGGTCTGATTGCCAGCATATTTGGCGTCTGGCTTTTCAAGCAGGGGCAGGGCAGATGGTTGCGCGGATTTGCGATGCTTTTCCTGGTGGGCGGCCTTGTGTTTGTTGCCTCGAAACCCTGGAGTGGCCTTACTGGAGAAGTTGGCAATGTATCACCCCAGGAAGAGGCATACAGTGACGCGCGGGTCGCAGAGTTGCGTGCCGCTGGCAAGCCTGTATTTGCCTACTTCACTGCAGATTGGTGCATCACCTGCAAGGTGAATGAGCGTATGGTTCTCGTCACGGATGATATCGACGGCCTGTTTAACGATGCCGGTGTCCATGTCCTGAAGGGCGACTGGACAAACCGGAACGCGGATATCGCCGAAGTACTTGCACGTTACGGCCGGGTTGGCGTGCCGCTTTATCTCTATTTCGCGCCAGGCGAGCCGCAGGCGATAGTTTTACCTGAGATCCTGACCAAAGGTGCTGTTCAAACAGCAATTAACGGGAGTGAATGATATGAAACATCATATTTTAAAAGCCATTACCATTCTTTCCTTAGGTGTTGGCTTAACCTGTGCAGCCACGGCCGAGCCGGTAATCGGCAAACAAGCGCCCGTATTTGAAGGGATGACAAGCTCGGGTAAGACACTCGCCCTGCAGAGCCTTAAGGGGAAACCTGTGATGCTTGAGTGGACCAACCATGAGTGCCCCTACGTACAAAAGCATTACGAGAGTGGCAATATGCAGCGCACTCAACGCGCCCTGACCGAAGACGGCGTGATCTGGGTTTCCGTCATTTCCAGCGCCCCGGGTGAACAGGGATATGTCGACGCCGAGGAAGCCAATCGTCTGAGCGAAAGCCGTGGTGTCTACGCGGACCACGTCGTTCTTGACCCCGAGGGTACGATCGGCCGCCTGTATAATGCTAAAACGACCCCTCACATGTTTCTGATCGATGAACTGGGCGTGCTTCAATATATGGGGGCGATCGATGATAAACCGTCTGCGCGCCCTTCGTCACTGGAAGGTGCCAAAAACTACGCGCTCGCCGCCTGGGACGCGCTTCAATCCGGTGAAAAAATAAAGGAAACCAGCACCAAACCCTATGGTTGCTCAGTGAAGTACAAGTAAGGAAATCAGGCTTTTCTCAACACCCTGACGGAACTTTTTTCTTGTCTTACAGGAAGATAGGCAAAATTAAGTGTGTGTTAAAGCTATTGATTGAGACTGAATGCGCTGTAAGATGCATTTGATTATGTGTCTTGTATCAGGCTTTATTTATTAACACGCGGGGCAGGCGCACCATATGTTCCTAATTATCGGTCTTGTAGTCGTCCTTGTGATGGTTTTTGGCGGCTTCGCGCTGGCGGGCGGCAAATTCACCATCATTGTCAAGGCATTGCCGTTTGAGCTGATGATCATCTTTGGTGGCTCCATTGGTGCGTTTGTCAGTGCAAACTCAAGCGGCGTCATCAAGGGCGCGCTCGGCGGAATCGGCAAGGTGATGAAGGGCCCACACTGGAAAGCGGATGACTACCGTGACCTGTTGTGCCTGATGTTTCTGCTGACCAAGACCATTCGAACCAAGGGGGTTGTTGCTATTGAGGCGCACATTGAAAACCCTGAGGAATCCAAAATATTCCAGCAGTTTCCACGCATTGTGGAAGACCACCATGTGGTTGAATTCATCTGTGACTATATCCGCATGATGACCATGAACTTCGATGATCCGAACCAGATGGAAGACGCGATGAATATGGATCTCGAAAAACACCACGCGGAAGAGCACGAGCCACAACATGCCTTGCAAACCATGGCTGATGGTTTGCCCGCCGTCGGCATTGTTGCCGCGGTGCTGGGGATCATTAAGACCATGGCGGCAATTGCCGAACCGGTCGAGGTCCTTGGCGGCATGGTCGGTAGTGCGCTTGTCGGGACTTTCCTCGGTATCTTCCTTTCATACCTGATGATTGCGCCCATCGCCGGACGGCTGAACCAGATATTGGTGGAAGACGGCCAGTTCATGCAGCTTATTAAAATTGTGCTGGTGTCGCACCTGCAGGGAAACCCGCCACAGATATCTGTTGAACTTGGCCGACGCAACGTGCCTTCCCACCTGATGCCGACCTTTATCGAGCTTGAGGAAGCCATCGCGGAACTGCCGCCTGACATTTGATGGTTTTCTGAAAAAAACCAATGACGTCAGCGCGGCCATGCCTCAAAATGGTCGCGCTTTTGTATGTACAGTGAGAATTAATCATAAAGGGTCGATATCATGCTTGAAGGCAAGAAAATCCGTGTTGGTATATTGGGCGCCAGTGGATACACAGGGGCAGATCTCGTGCGGCTTCTTGTGCGCCACCCCAACGTGGAAATCGCCCTGATGACGGCCGAACGTAAGGCAGGCATGCCGATTGGTGACGTGTTTCCGCACCTGATGGACCTTGAGTTGCCCGACCTGATCGGCCTTGACGAGGTCGAGTGGCCCGCCGTCGAGCTTGATGTTGTTTTCTGCGCGCTGCCGCACGCCACCAGCCAGGAAGTAATCAAGGGGTTATTGCACGCCACAGGCCATAGCCTGCTGGATGAAATGATTGTGGAGACCGCGGGTGATCTCGCGTCCTCGTTCAGCGGTGAGGTAAAGGTTATTGACCTGTCGGCCGACTTCCGCCTGCGCAATGTCGAAACCTATGGTGAATGGTACGGTCGCGAGCATGGGGCGCCAGAGTTGCAGGGCAAAGCGGTTTATGGACTGCCGGAACTCTATCGCGACGCTGTCAAAGGCGCGGCGCTCGTCGCGTGTCCCGGCTGTTATCCGACGGCCGCACTCTTGTCGCTGGTTCCACTGCTTCGAGGTGGACTGATTATGCCGGAGGATATCATCATTGATGCCAAGTCCGGTGTGTCTGGTGCCGGGCGCTCGCTGAAAGAACCCAACCTTTTTGTCGAGGTTTCGGAAGCGATGCACCCCTATGGCGTTGGCCATCACCGCCACATGCCGGAGATAGAACAGGAACTGACAGCGGCAGCCGGTACAAACGTGTCCATCAGCTTCACACCGCACCTTGTGCCCATGAACAGAGGCGAACTGGAGACAATTTATGTGAAGCTGACCGACGGGCAGACTGCGGCAGATCTCAAATCCCACCTTGAGGGTTTCTATGCCAACGAGCCCTTTGTGACCATCCTGCCCGAGAAGGTTATGCCGGCGACCCGCATGGTTCGCGGGTCCAATGGCTGCGTGATCAATGTCTTCGAAGACAGGCTCGAGGGCAGGGCGATCGTTATCGCCGCCATTGATAACCTCGTAAAAGGCTCTTCGGGCCAAGCTATCCAGAATATGAACCTGATGCTGGGCCTTGACGAAAAGACAGGACTTGAACAGGTCGCAATGTTCCCATGAGTGACGCTAAACCGCTTTATAAAGAGACGAGCCTCGGCGGTCGGCTAACCCCGTTCAAGGGCATTTGGCCAACTGTGGCCGATGACGCATTTATCTTCCACGGCGCCCAAGTGGTTGGTGATGTCAAAATTGGCAACGGTGCCAGCATTTGGCATAATTGTGTCTTGCGCGGCGATGTAAACTCTATCCGCATTGGGCGCCGCACTAACATCCAGGACGGCACGGTCATTCATGTAAGCACCAAGACTTTTCCAACCCTCGTCGGAGATGATGTTTTAATCGCACATATGGCCATGCTGCATGGCTGCACCCTTGAGGACAATGCCTTTGTTGGCATGGGTGCCATTGTGATGGATAATACAGTTGTCGAGAGGGATGGCATGCTGGCCGCTGGCGCCATGCTTACGCCGAACAAAACAGTGCGCAGCGGCGAGTTGTGGGGCGGGAGCCCGGCAAAGTTCATGCGGCATGTGACCGATGCTGAGCTGGAGAAAAACCGCTCAATGGCCGAACACTATAGAAAGCTCGCTGAACAACACCGTTTGGATAGCCTCGGCCTTACCTCAGACCTGCCATATCCCTGAATACCCTCCAGGTTGCTGTGTTGCAATAATATCGCATTCCCGTTGCCTTGTGCGTTTCGCTATTGCAAGGCATTCGCATTCTTAGTATCTAACGCTTCAATAATCATTACGGTGCTGCCATCCGCAGCACAACGGTTCAGAGGAGCGTTACTCATGGTATCCCGCCGCCATACTGTCTTGGCACTGCTTTCAGGTGTCTGTCTTTCGTCACTTGCTGCCGCCAATGAGGCATCAACTGTTGAAGAAGTGCTCGTTTCAGCTACCCGCACGCCAAAGCCTGTGAGTGCCATCCCGAATATGGTGACCATCATCAGCGCCAAAGACCTCGACGAGCAGTTGACACTGGCAACGGACACCGCCGGTATTCTTGCTAATCTGGTGCCCGGTTTTTCGCCAAGCCGTCAAAAAATGAGTGGATTCGGCGAGAGTTTCCGCGGCCGCAGCCCACTTTACCTCATTGACGGAGTACCCCAGTCCAACCCGCTGCGCGATAGTTCTCGCGATGGCTATACCATTGATATGGCGGTCATTGAGCGTATTGAGGTAATTCACGGTGCCAACGCTATCCAGGGCCTTGGTGCCACAGGGGGCATTATCAACTTTGTCACCAAAAAGCCGGACACCAGTGGTGACCTGAAGCTTGGCGTTCAAGCTGGGATCACGACCACAGACGACTTTGAAAGTGACGGCTTCGAGTATCGCGGCAGTGTCTATGCCACGCAGAAGGTAGGCAAGCTCGATTATCTCGCATCGGTTAGCTATCACAAGCGTGGCCTGATGTACGATGGGCAGGGCCGCACGATTGGCGTCGATCAGACACAGGGTGACCTCGGTGACAGCGAGCAGCGCGACTTTTTCGCCAAGGTCGGGTTCGAGCCGACAGATGATCAGCGTATCCAGTTCACTATCAACGACTTCAAACTTGCGGGTGACGGTGACTACGGCACACTAGCCGGGGACCCGGCAACCGGCCGCCCTGCAACAGCCCTAGAGGGAGCGCTGCAAGGCGAGCCCGGCACCAACGATGTGACAACCATGTCGCTGGATTATCGTCATGGGGCTATTGCTGGCGGCACATTGACCTTTCAGTTGTATTCACAAGATTTCCGCGCCAGCTTCGGTGGCGGCACCTTTGGTACATTTCAGGACCCGACCATCGCGCCGGTAGGAACCCTGTTTGATCAATCAGAAAATAATTCCGAGAAGTTCGGCGCTCGAATGACATGGGACAAACAGAATGTGGCTGACACTGGCGTGAATGTCTTCACAGGCGTTGATTATCTGCAGGATAAAACCTATCAGCGCCTGATCTTCACGGACCGTAACTGGGTGCCGGAGACGAAGTTTGAGAATATTGCCCCGTTCATACAGGCTGAAGCCCCATTTGGCGATGTCGTGACCCTCTCCGGTGGTCTGCGGTATGAAAACGCCAAGCTCAAGGTCGATGACTTCCAGTCCCTGGCAGGCAACCGCGCATCCACTGACTATGCCGTACTGACGGTTGAAGGGGGAAGCCCCTCGTTTGATGACCTGCTAATGAATGCCGGCATCCGCTTTGAACCCGTTGAGGGTTTGACATTCTATAGTTCATACGCCGAAGGCTTCACGATGCCTGATGTCGGCCGGGTACTCCGGGGTGTGTCAACTCCGGGCTCATCTGTTGACAGCATTTTCGACCTTCAGCCTGTTAAAGCCGACAATATCGAATTGGGTACGACCGTGACCATGGGCCGCATCCTGGCACAGGCAAGTGTGTTCCAGTCCAAATCGTCCGAGGGTGCACGTTACGTCGCCGACAGTGATGGATTCCTTCGTGTTCAGCGGGAAAAGACACGTATTCGCGGCTTTGAAGCCATGGTGGAAGCCAGCGTTACCGCAGAGTTCAGCTTAGGGGCAAACATCTCCGTTCAGGAAGGCCGTGTCGATACCGACGATGACGGCGCCCTTGATGCTGACCTGGATGCGGTCAATATCGGCCCTAATCGCTTAAACCTCTATGCCGCCTATCAGTATGGTGCATGGTCGGCGCGTGTGCAGCTCGCACATCTGTTTGACCGTGACTTCAGTAACGCGGCAGATGCCCTGGCGGCCGAATTTAACGGCTATGATATCGTTGATTTGCACGTCGGCCTCCAAATGGAGACAGGCAAGCTGCAACTGGGTGTGCAGAACCTGTTCGACAAACAATATATTACTTACTATTCACAAGCGGGCACGACGCGGGGTGACCGCTACTTCGCGGGCCGTGGGCGGGCGATCACCTTGTCATACCAAGCTGAATTTTAGGCTGCCATCAACGCCCTTGCGAAAGCTTATTTATGCGCCGGTCGCTCAAGAAAATTCACCAGTTTATAGGCGTTTTTGTCGCCATATATATTCTGGTGATGGCGGCGACCGGCACCTTGCTTGTCTACAAAGACGCCGTACTACGCCTTGCGATCCCCGAGGTCGCGGGTACAGTAACTACATTATCGTCGGCACAACAGGCCAATACCCTGAAACAGATAGAGGTTCTGTACACAGACATTGGTGTGAGGTCGGTCAAGCTACCTAGACCAGGGATGAACGCCTATAAGGTCTACCTGAAAGACAAAAGCGAAATACTTCTGAACGCGGCTACGACGAAACCTGTGCACGATCCTATACACGTGGCAGCAACCTTCACCTTGCTTTTTGATATCCACCATCGGCTTGCAATGGGCGAGTTTGGCGAAGAGGTCGTTGGTATATTGGGCCTGATTGCATGCTTTTCTGTCATTAGCGGTATGTACCTTTGGTGGCCTTGGCGTAAAGGCTTCCGGCTACGGAACATTGTTCCCGCCAGTAGCCGTGCTACATCATATCGCGGGGCGCATGTAACGCTGGGCGCGGTGATTGCGCCACTGCTGCTCCTGACAACAGCCACAGGGTCCGCAATGATCTATTCAGGGCAGGTGCGCGCAGCCCTCACCAGCGTTTTTGGTGGTAGCAAGCCAACGGTATCAATTGCACCAGACTGGACATTCGACGACCGTGAAGCTTTGTTTGATGGCAAGGTCAAAGCATTTCCTGACGGTATGGCAACAATATACATACCGCCGCGGGAAGAGGGCGGTGACTATACCATACGCTTAAAGATGCCCAGGGAATGGCACCCAAATGGCCGTAGCACCATCAGTGCCGACCGACAATTGACGGGCTTGACGGCCTATAACGCGTCCGAAGCCGCGCTGGGCCACAATATCGCGGATGCCATATATCCTTTACATTCCGGGAAGACGGATAGTGCGCTTTGGCAGCTCCTCATCGCCCTCTCCGGGCTGGGTGCCGTTGCTCTCGCATATATGGGCTTTGCCGCCTACCTCAAACGCGCGCGCGCACGCTTCGACATCAAATAGCCAAATAATAATGCAATTTTGATACAGGTGGCATTGATTTTGCGCCCTTGTTTCGCTAGCAAGGCATCCCAAGTTATTGCCCGTAAATGTTTTTTTACTAAACAGAGAGGTATCCAATCATGAGTTTCGAACTGCCAAAACTCCCCTATGCGCAGGACGCCCTAGAGCCACATATTTCAGCCGAGACCCTTGGCTTTCACCACGGCAAACACCACAACGCCTATGTGACCAACCTGAACGGACTTGTTGAAGGCACCGAATTTGAGGGCAAAAGCCTTGAACAGATTATGGTCGCAACGGCTGGTAAAACAGACAAAGCCGGTATCTTCAACAACGCCGCCCAAGTATGGAATCATACCTTTTACTGGCATTCCATGGTGCCAAATGGCGGCGGCGAACCAACAGGTGTGCTTGCAGACAAAATCAACGCCGACTTTGGCAGCTTTGACGACTTTGTCGATGCTTTTAAAAAAGCGGGCGCCACACAGTTTGGTTCAGGTTGGGCTTGGCTGGTGCTCGACAAGGAAGGCAAACTTGACGTGGTCAAGACCCCAAATGCTGAGTGCCCGCTGACAGAAGGAAAAACCCCATTGTTGACCATGGATGTTTGGGAGCATGCCTATTATCTGGACTATCAGAATCGTCGGCCGGATTACATCTCGACCTTCCTCGGCAAACTGGTGAACTGGCAGTTTGCAGCAGCAAACTATAGCGCGGCAACGGCCAAAGCCGCCGAGTAATTTAGCGCATCGAGACAATAAAAAAGGGCCGAAAAACGGCCCTTTTCCTTTCTAATCTATCGCTTTTAACCTACCAGCCAGCACCACCATTTTGTCCGCTCACCATGCAATACAGCATTGGGATGGAAAGCAGGGTGTTGGTCCGGCTAAACAGCATCGCTTTACGGGCGGCCGCCGGCTTCGCTGCCGGGTCGGCGTCGACGAGACCAAGGGCTACTTTCTGGTTAGGCCAGATGATGAACCACACGTTAAACCACATGATGATGGCCATCCACATACCAATACCAATCGATCGCGTGCCTTCAGCAAGCGTCAGCGCGTCGACGATGTAGCCGTTCGCGGTCGCAAGCCATAGGCCACTGGCAAGCGTGAACATCGCTCCCCAGCGGAACCACCACAAGGCCTTGGGCGCGATATGTTTGCCGATGGCGGGCTTCAGTTCATCAGGTATCGATGGCATGGTCGGTATTTGCACGAAATTGAAATACCACAACAGGCCGATCCACATAACGCCCGAAAGCACGTGAATATAGCGCGCGATAAATGCGGCATCAAAATCAAGCCCCATGAAACCTTTTGTCATGATGGCGATGACAATCACCAAAAGTACAAAACCGGCAATCACCGTATTTTGAATCGATTCAAGAATTTTTCCCATTTCCTAGCTCCCCATTTGCAGATGCAAATTCCCTAACAGAGCCTAAATCTTACTGCTGCGGTCAATGTTTCACAAGAAAAACAGCGGATTAAGCAAAGAATGAAGGGGAAATCAGTTGCTTTTAACATGGCAAATCGTCATTTTCGCGCCATGAAACCATCTCCTGAAGCCGTTGAATTTTGCCGGAATATGGTGCGAGAGGACGACCTTGAGCGCTATTACACCACTCTTTTCGCGCCTGCGCAAAAGCAGGCTGACCTGTGGGCTCTATTTGCCTTTAATCAGGAAGTTGCCAAAACACGGGAAAGCGTCTCTGAGCCGATGATTGGCGAGATCCGCCTACAGTGGTGGCGAGAAGCCCTTGAAGGCATTTCGCACGGCATGCCACGGGAACATCCTGTTGTGCAGGGCTTGCGCCACATTACGGTGTATGAGGAAATACTACCGCTGTTGGAAACCGTCATCGATGGCCGCGGTCAAGATCTCGAGATGGAAAAAACCGCCGATATCAACGCATTGATACGGTATGCAGATAGCGTCGGCGGCGCCTTAAACGAAGCGGCGGCCCGTATCCTTAAGCCAGGTGCAACCGATAGTGAGTGTGCCCTGGTGCGCTCCAGTGGTCGTGCCTGGGCGATGCTGGGCATCATCAGGGCCTTGCCTTATCAGGTTCAGGATACCAAGACTTTCTCTGTCATTGGGGCAACCACCGAAAGTGTCAGCGGCATGCCAGTTGATGAAATGGAGAAACAACTCAGGCCACTTACAACTGAAATGGCCGCTTATGTGCGTCAGGAGCTCGCCAAGGCACAGGATGGCCGGGGAGTTAAAGCGATTCGCCCCGTTCTAGCGTTGAACAGCCTGACAAAATTACATCTCCGGGCCTTCAGAAAAGCCGGGGATAGCCCATTTGGAATGCATGAATTGGAAAGTGGTAACCTCAGGAAGCTGGTGGCGCTTACCTTTTATCATTTGTTTTAAACATACCAAAAGCCCGCAAAGCTATCGCCTGCAGGCTTCGTAGGACCTGAAAGCAGGTCTTACGCTTGAATGTCTACTTTTTCACCTACGCCAGGACCGGTAGAAGAAGGTTCGGCCTCTTTACGCTCAACAGCGGAATCATCCGCAGCCTTACGTTCCGTCGCAGATGACTCAAGTGACCCTGAACGACCGGCTGCAACGATGTCAGCACTGCTCGCGGTGGATGCGCCTTGAATATCCATATATTTTGCTCCATCCGCGTGTGTTTACCCATGACACACGCTCTCTCAACATTTATGACTATACACTAAATGCGGTCAAAGCCAAAGTTTAAAGCGTTTGGGCCAGTTTCAGGAGTTTCCATGCACCTGCTAAATCGTCAAATTTCTACGTGTTTGCTGTGCCTTGCCCTTGCGGCTTGTACATCGGGTGGCCCCTCAAAACGAGCGACCGAAGACGTGGGGCCGCTATCTGCCTACGCGCGCAACAATCTCGCAACCAATAACCCAGAAGGCCTTGTCAAGGTGGGGGAGGGGTTCGAGAAAGCCGGCGATTACGCTGGTGCCTATGTCCTTTACCAGCAGGCGCTGGCTGCCGCACCCGAACTCCTGTCTGCGCGTATCGCCGTTGCCCGCATCCAAACTCCCCTGGGAAAGCCTGAGGCAAGTGTGAGGGCACTGACGATACTGATAAGGGAGCAACCGCAATCAAAAAGCGTACGCATGGCTTTAACCGAAGCCCAGATAGCGATGAGTGACTATCGCAGTGCATCAGAAACGTTCCGCCCCCTTCTTGACATTTCCCAAAGCCCCGCAGCCTATGATATGGCCGGTCGCCTGGCGTACGTTGGCGGTGACAACCAAGAGGCGCGCACCTATTTTGATCGGGCTCTGAAGCTGGACCCTACAAACCCGGAAGCGCTGCAGCACCTAGCGTTTTCTTATGCCATTGAGGGGCAGTTTGACAGCGCGGTCGCCCTCCTGCGAAAAGCGATGGACCGCCCGGATGGGCAATTGCCCGCACAGCGCAGCCTTGCGGCAATATACGCGCTGTCCGGACAAAGGGATGCCGCACTGCATATCGCAAAGAGCGCCATGTCCGCAGAGGAAGCGAACAGCTTGCGCACCTATTATCAGTTACTGCCAAGATTAAGCGCAAAAGAGCAGGCGGAAGCTTTGATGTTTGACCGCATCCCCAAAGAAGCAATCACACGCCTCAAGCAACCATGAGGCAATATGCCCCTTGCCCACATAGGCATCGCGGGGTAACAGTGCGCCGTAAACAACGTTCAATTTAAGTGGGATAGTATTGTTGAAACAGTGTCAGAATATGTCTGAGGTCAGGGCGGAAATCGACCGTGTGGACCGTTTGATCGTCCCACTCCTCCTTGAACGCCTCGAATACATCAAGCAGGCGGGCCATATCAAACCCAAGCGTGATGCCGTACGGGATGAATGGCGCATTGAGGACGTTGTTTCAAAGGCTATGGGGACTGCGAACAGTCTGGGTGGCAACTCAGCCTACATTGAGGACATATACAGACATTTGATCGAATGGAGCATCGCTCATGAATTTGATGTCTGGGATGATGTCAATGTCTGTGCAGCGACGAAGCCTAAAGCTTAAGTGCGACTTGGACACTCTGTGCAAAAGGTAACGGTGGGGTCAAGCTCAAGACGCCTTAATGCAATTTCCTCTCCGCATTCGAGGCAATACCCGAACTCTCCGTCGCGCAAGCGCTTAAGAGCGGCATCCAACCGCTGTAAAGCCTGGCGACGGCGCACGGCAATAGCGTTGTTCATAGCCTGCCCCTGAAGTGCGTCCATTCGAGAGAGGCGCCCAACACGGGATTGGTCTAGCTGGACAGACTGACGTGCCTCACTCGACACGTCATCCAGTGCTTTGAGCTCTCCCTTCATGGCAAGGAGCCTGCGTTCCCACTCGCGTTTATCCGGCACATTGACCTCCTGCCCAAAAACGGTCCCACGGTGCGGCATCAACACCTGATGCAGCCCAACAAGGTATGGTAATGGGTAAGAATTATTAGGTTTCAATTCATCTTGTGCAAGGTGTATAATTGCCCAAGATGAATTGGGGCTTCGGTGCCGCGTTCATCCAGCCCAGAGGGCTTACCCCCATCGCCCTCTGGGCTTTTATTTGCGTCTACTCTGCCGCGCTTTGCCCCAGTTCCATCATTTCGTCTACATGTGCCCGGCGCGCGTCGTGCTCCTCCGCAACGGCCATATCATTGGCCTGCATTGCATCGATATCGATGTTGGCAAAGCCAAGGATGCCCATCTGAGCGTAGGCATGTTGAATTTTTTCGCCCCAGAGGCCGATATCTTTCACTATTGGTACGATGCGGCTGAAAAGGTTGGTGCGGAACATCTTCATGCCCTCGCTGTTCTCCAAATACTCAAGGCATTCCTTCATCGGGTATCCCAGGGTCTCCCATACCTCCTTGTTCTGGAAGCGGTCGCGCATGAGATAACAGGCTTCAATGAGGAATTCCTCACGTTCATTACGTTCATGCTGCGTCAACTGTGGATAAAATTCTCTCAGAGCAAGACGCCCAAAGGCAACGTGGCGAGCCTCATCCTGCATGACGTAGGCATTGACCGCCGAAGCCAAAGGGTCTGTTCCATGATCGCGAATATTTGCGAACGCAGCAAGCGCCAGGCCTTCAATCACAACCTGCATACCGAGATAAGTCATATCCCAGCGGCCGTCCCGCAGAACCTGATCAAGCAAGGTTTTGAGCGGACCTGTGATCGGGTAGGCGAGGCCAATTTTTTCGACCAGCTTCTTGTATGTCTCCACATGCCGAGCCTCATCCATTACCTGCGTGGCCGCATAAAACTTGGCCTCGGTATCGGGTACGTTTGTGACGATCTTGGCGCTGCAAATCAATGCACCTTGTTCCCCATGCAAAAATTGGGAATTGCTCCAGGCTGCCTGGTGACGTAACGCCTCTCCTTGCTCCTTGGGCGACATCCTCATGAAAAAGTCGGCACCGTAAAGCGGAAAATATTCTATTGGGATACCCAGCGGGTTGTCAGGGTTTAACTCATGGGACCAGTCGATACGGGCGTCAGTGTCCCACTGCATCGTCTTGCCCTTTGAATACAGACCAAGAAGATCTTTCCGGTCATCGCTATATTGCCAGTTGAACAGCGCCTCAAAATCCTGAGGTACTTCCCAGGCCGAATCTTCAATTGCATTTGCATAAAGCGGATCTAGCGCCATGGATTCCCCTCCCGTCATCACATGCACAGTCATTTATAGACGCTATAGTCTATAAAACATCACCTGTTCGGACAAGCTAATAAGTGACAATATTGTCAATAGCATAATAAAAGCCAACGCCAATAAAAAGGCAGCCGCAAATTGCGGCTGCCGAGTTGACCAGGGAGAGAAGGGCTCCGAGGTTGAAAAGGATTGGTCTTACGCGCTTAGTTTTTGCGAGCCGCGACCAAATTCCGGGTAGGCCTCAAGGCCGAGTTCCGCGAGGTCAGATCCCACTTCTTCCTCTTCCTCGCTGAGCCTGATGCCCAGTGTGTATTTCAGCGCAAGCCATACGACTGCGCTTGTTGCAACGACAAATGCGCCGACTGCAAGAACGCCAATAAGCTGTGCCATAAATGTGGTGCCCGGGTTGGTGATCGCCACAGCAAGGGTGCCCCAGACACCGCAAACAAGGTGAACAGACACTGCACCAACAACGTCATCGATTTTGAGCCTGTCGAAAAACGGCACCGCGAAGACCACAAGAACGCCGCCTACAGCACCGATCAGGCACGCTGACAATGGTAAGGGCGTCAAGGGCTCGGCCGTGATGGATACAAGGCCAGCCAAAGCACCGTTCAGGACCATTGACAGGTCAACTTTCTTGTAAACCAGCTTGGTGACGATCGCTGCTGCGAACCCGCCACCAGCGGCCGCCATATTTGTGTTCACAAAGATATTTGAAACGGATATAGCGTCGGCCGCGCTGCCCAGCGCGAGCTGCGATGCACCATTGAAGCCGAACCAGCCAAGCCACAGAATGAAGGTACCCAGCGTGGCAAGCGGCAAGCTTGAACCCGGCATTGGGCGCGCCTTACCTTCCTTGGTATAACGACCAAGACGAGGGCCCAGAACAATTGCACCAACAAGCGCCGCCCAGCCACCAGTGGAATGCACGAGCGTCGAACCGGCAAAATCAGAGAATTCGGCACCAAACGTCGTGGCGAAGCTTTCTGAGTTCAGCCAGCCGCCACCCCATTCCCATGAGCCTTGAATAGGATAGATCAGGCCTGCAAGGACAGCGGTGAAAATGAAGAAGGGAAACAACTTAATGCGTTCCGCGACGGTACCCGAGACGATGGAAGCCGTTGTAGCCACAAATACCATCTGGAAGAAGAAGTCCGAACCCGCAGCATAGCCAGCGGGGTCATGCTGGGCTTCTTCAGCCAAGGCTGCAGCGTCATCGGGCGACCAGAGCGAAAAGAACGTACCAAAGTAGCCGGACACGTCCTGATACATAAGATTGTAACCCATCAGCATCCACATGATACAGGCAAGGGCATAAAGGCCTACGTTTTTCACACAAATATCAGCCACGTTCTTGGAGCGGACGAGGCCCGCCTCAAGCATCGCAAAACCAGCCGCCATCCACATCACAAGGAAGCCACCGATCAAAAACAAAAGCGTATTAAAGATATAAGCCGACTCGCCGGACACTTCTGCCGAGGCAGGGACGGTCAAAAGCATTGCGCCGACACCGGCAAGCAATAGTTTCTTGGGCATAAATTTATCCACCATGAGTAAAACTCCTTATAGGGCTGCGGCGTCAGTTTCGCCGGTCCGAATACGGACTACCTGATTGAGGTCCAGGACAAAGACTTTGCCGTCCCCGATCTGACCGGTGTGCGCCGCTTGCTGGATGGCTTCCACAACCTGCTCGGCGACAGGATCGTCAGTTGCAATTTCCAACTTCACTTTTGGTAGGAAGTGCACCTCGTATTCGGCGCCACGGTAGATTTCTTTTTGACCACGTTGCCGGCCATAACCTTGCACTTCGGTAACGGTCATACCGTTGACACCGATCTCGGCGAGGGCATCACGGACAGGATCAAGCCGGTGCGGCTTAATAATGGCTATGACATATTTCATAATCGCTCCCTATAGTTGGATATATTTTCCAGCCTAGAGAGCAGCTTCCATGCCAATTTATTAAATTGTTATATTTCAATGATTTATTAAGGATACCGCGCAAATAGCAAGCAACAAAATGCACAAAAAATAGGACATGCTTAAAATTTAATCACTAAGAAAAACTTATCCAATAATCGGGAAAACATCGGCAATAAATTCGCCTCAACAGTGATAGCTTTCTGTTTTACGAGGTGGACAGCGCAGAGGAATACAGATGAAAATATACGGTGACACGAGGTCTGGAAACTGCCTGAAGGTGAAGTATGTAGCGGATACGCTCGCTATTCCTTATGAATGGACCGAAATTGACGTACTTTCAGGCCGAACACGAAGCAAAGAGTTTCTCGCGATCAACCCTGCAGGGCAGATTCCTACCGTCGATTTTGGTAATGGAAGAATTCTGGCGCAATCCAACGCGATAATGCGCTACCTGGCTAGGAACAGCGCCTTAATACCCGGTGATGCCTGGCTTGCCGCCAAAATGGATGAGTGGTTGTTTTGGGAGCAATACAGCCACGAACCAACTATCGCAGTGGCTCGGTTTTTACGAACATTCAAGAATCTACCTGACAGCGAGATTAGCCCGCAGCTGGTCGAGAAAGGCAATGCCGCACTCGACATGATGGAAGCCTGCCTCACCAGGAAAAACTGGTTCGTCGGCGACCAGATTACACTGGCGGATATTGCCCTGCTTGCCTATACCCAGTTTGCGGAAGAGGGCGGTTTTACCCTGGAACATCGCCCTCATATTCGCAAATGGCTCGCGCTCGCCAAGGGGGAGCTGAATATATAGTCGGCGTTATTCTGGCTCTGGCATGCTCTCGGCTGCTTTACGTTGATTTTCAACGATCCGTTCGGGACCCGTCTCCGAGCAACCACGGTATAGCACCGAGAAAACTTCCTGTGGCGTCGAAGCCTGTCCAGTCATAATTAGTTGAAATGAAAGGAACCCGGCAGAAGAGCCAAGATGCTCGGCCGCGTCATCCCCAATTTTTTTCATCGCTGATTTGACCTTGGCATTCCCAACGCCTTCAACGCTTTTATTCATCTTTTCCAATAATGCCTGATCGCGGCCGCTGATCATGTCCACAACCTGCTGAAGCTTCAGGGGAAGAAGGAAATCAACTGCCGCCGCTCCGACGTTGCCGTAGTACAGACAGATTTCTTTATCGTCTGCCGCATCTGCCGACGCAGGTGCAAGGCCTGACGTCGCAAAACAAACGGCAAATAGTGAGGTCATCAGTTTCATTGTTGTCATCTCCGATAAGAACACCCTCACTATCCATGATGGGTTCTTAACTCAGGCTGAACAAGAAGTTATGTCACTTTAGAAGTAGTGATACGCTCTGCATCAACAACACTGCTACTGCTGCGCAGCCGTGTTTCAGCATCTTGTGTCCCATAGAGGAAAGGCAAGGTCGCATACCGAACGCCGCTCGTGACAGGCAGAGCCTCGTGCAATAACGAGCATGAGAAAACCACCGCCCCACCGGTTGGCGCCTTGTAAGTTCTGCTGCCATATTCAGGGAAGCGGAGCTCTCCTCCCTCAAACCCTTCGGCGTTCAGGTTAATTGTCACCGCAAAACGGCGATGTGCTGTCCCCGGCGTTGTATTATCGCGGTGTGCTCTAAAAAAACCCTGCGTTTTGCTGTCATAACAGGCGACAATATAGCGTTCCACCCGCGTGGCGTCATACTGGAACGCCCGCTTCAGCTCTGGCAACAGCCGTCGGGAAACTGACACGCGTAGAGCGGTTCTCAACTCCTCACTGTCAATATTTACGTCCTGCCGACGTTTGAAGCTGGTGTCATTGACGCCGACGGTCTTGTCGCCCTCCGCGCGCATGAACCCACTCTCGTAAGCATCATGTTGATTATAATAATCAATTAGTGCCTTACAAAGGGAAGGTGGTAACACTCTGGGCACCAAAAGCACGGGCGCCCAAGCCTCCTGTACTCCACCGGCATGCCGACTGGGGTGTGGTAGTTGCTGAACAAGCGCAGCCAATCGGTCTATTTCCGCGATGGTCCCGCGCGCATAGACGCGCAACGTGGGGTCCAGGACAAACCAGGTTGGCTTGAACGCAGCCCTGCCATCCTCGTTATTGTCAGCGACCAGCCCGTACTTGCGGGCTATAGCCCAGTCTGCGTCCAGAAACACACGCGACCGGTGAAACCGGGAGAGAACAGTGGTATCCTCTCTATCAGACGCCCGCGACGTCACCCCAAAACACACCGAGATACTGTCATCGCGCGGAATAACCTTGGTAGCAAATTCTGATAGCGCATCTGACATTCCGGCTATTTTGCTATCCCCAAAGAAAACGAGCACAACAAATCGCCCGGCAAGGGAAGAAAAATCGAACCTCGGATTGACGGGGGCAGGTGCGCTGAAATACGGCGCAGGTTCCCCCCATTCAAGCGTTTTGGCATTGGTCATTGTGAGGCCGTTCACTTCCCAAAGCGACACAGCAGCATGACAAGCGATGTCGCAGTAGCCCCCAGTGGGTTCATATGGCGGGCAGGGTGGGATTCGAACCCACGAAGGGCTTGCACCCTTGCCGGTTTTCAAGACCGGTGCATTCAACCGCTCTGCCACCTGCCCGGGGACTTATGAACGCTAGGATCAGGCGAGCGTTTTAGCGGCAGTTTTTCAATTCGTCCAGTGCAATTGTAAACAATTGGAAAAAGTACACGATTTTCATCGCCAGATACCTTGCGCCAGCCATGGGGAATTGATAGACAGGACTATCTTTTCCACAAGATCTCGGGGGTAACATAGATCTTGTGGGCTATATGTTCTAGGTAAGGCCGAAATCCCGGCCATGAAGACAAAGGGCTGCAGCTGGTGAGCGACAACACACCCATTACGCCGGAAGAGCGAGACATCCAGCCAATAACCATCGAAGACGAGATGAAGGCGTCCTACCTCGATTATGCCATGAGCGTAATCGTATCGCGGGCCCTTCCTGATGTGCGGGACGGCCTAAAACCAGTGCACCGTCGTATCCTCTATTCGATGCATGAAAACGGATATGAGTGGAACAAGCCGTTCCGCAAGTCCGCACGTATTGTCGGTGACGTGATGGGTAAATATCACCCGCATGGCGACAGCGCGATTTATGACGCCCTGGTGCGGATGGCCCAAGACTTTTCCATGCGCGCGCCGCTCGTTGACGGGCAGGGTAACTTTGGCTCGATGGACGGCGATAGCGCTGCAGCCATGCGTTACACCGAAGCCCGGATGGATAAAGTCTCGTCCATGATCCTCGCGGACATCGACAAGGACACCGTCAACTTTCAGGCAAACTACGACGAAAGTGAGCACGAGCCGGTCGTATTGCCTGCGCGCTTCCCGAACCTGCTGGTTAATGGCGGCACGGGCATTGCTGTGGGCATGGCGACAAATATTCCGTCGCACAGCCTTGGTGAGGTAATCGACGGCGTTTGCGCACTGATCGACAACCCCGACATCGACACCATGGGTTTGATGGAACACATCCCGGGGCCCGACTTCCCGACGGGAGGCATCATTTTGGGTGCCGGTGGTATTCGTCAAGCTTATGAAACCGGTAAAGGGTCCATCACGATCCGCAGCCGCAGCACGGTTGAAGAGATCCGCAAGGACCGCTGGGCTATCGTCATTACCGAGATACCCTTTCAGGTAAACAAGTCCTCGATGATTGAGAAGATTGCGGAATGTGTGCAGACCAAGCGCATTGAAGGCATCTCGGATATTCGTGACGAAAGTGACCGCGACGGTGTTCGGGTTGTTGTTGAACTGAAGCGGGACGCCGTGGCTGAGGTGGTGTTGAACCAACTCTACCGCTTCACACAGGTTCAGACGAGTTTCGGCATCAACATGCTGGCGCTGAATGGCGGCCGGCCGGAGCAGCTCTCTCTAAAACAG
Organism: Kordiimonas aestuarii; assembly: GCF_025574465.1. Taxonomy (GTDB): domain Bacteria; phylum Pseudomonadota; class Alphaproteobacteria; order Sphingomonadales; family Kordiimonadaceae; genus Kordiimonas; species Kordiimonas aestuarii. Next base: position 508,248 of record NZ_JAOBPP010000020.1, on the reverse strand, counting down.
GTTCTGCAGGCATTTATCGATTTCCGCGAGGAAGTCATTACACGCCGGACCAAATATGAACTGGCGAAGGCACGCGACCGCGCGCACATCATGCTTGGTCTCGTAACTGCCGTTGCCAATATCGACGAAGTTGTTGCAACTATCCGCGGCGCAAAATCGCCTGCGGAAGCCCGTGAGGCATTGGCTGCCCGCAAATGGGACGCGACCGAGATACTACCATATCTTGAGCTTATCAATGAGACCAACCACCTTAATGAAGACGGCACCTACCAACTTTCAGAGGTACAGATCAAATCCATTCTCGATCTGCGCCTGCACCGCCTGACAGCACTGGGCCGCGATGAAATTGGTAGCGAGTTGGAGACGTTGGCTGCTGCTATCCGCGAATATCTGACCATCCTACAGTCCCGCGAGAAGCTGTTTGAGGTATTGCGCGGTGAAATTGAGGCTGTTAGGGCCGAATTTGCCGATGCACGCCGTACCGAGATTGACGCTAATGCCATCATGGGCTTTGATGATGAAGACCTGATAGCACGGGAAGATATGGTCGTGACGGTTACCCAGACAGGCTATATCAAACGAGTGCCACTCAGCACCTATCGTGCCCAACGGCGCGGCGGTAAGGGCCGGTCCGGCATGCAAACGAAGGACGAGGACTTCCTCTCTACCGTTTTTGTCGCTGACACTCATACACCTGTGCTGTTTTTCTCCAACCTTGGTCAGGTATACAAGATGAAGGTCTGGAAGCTGCCGCTTGGGAATCCACAGTCCAAAGGCAAAGCTGTCATCAACATGTTGCCTCTTAAGCAGGATGAAACGATTGCCACTATTCTGCCATTGCCGGAAGACGAGGAAAGCTGGGGCGAATTGCAGGTAATGTTTGCAACCGCATATGGGACCGTGCGTCGCAATAAGCTGTCTGACTTCTCTAATGTGATGTCTAACGGCAAGATTGCCATTCGCTTTTCAAGCGAGGACGACAAGCTGGTGGGGGTTGACGTCTGCACGGAAGATGATCACGTTTTGCTTGCCGCGAAAGGAGGACGTGCAGTTCGCTTCAAGACAACGGACGTCCGCCTTTTTGCCGGGCGCACGTCCACAGGCGTACGGGGTATGAAGTTCGGCGAAGGAGACGAAGTTGTCTCGATGCGGATCATCAATGGCACCGACGCGACGACAGAAGAGCGAGACGCCTATCTCAAGGCTGCGCCATGGAAGACTGAACCTGGTGAGCAGACACTAAGCGATGAGCGCATGGCTGAGCTGGAATCCTGCGAACAGTTCATCCTTACCGTCACAAGTAATGGCTTTGGCAAACGAACCAGCAGCCACGAATATCGCCTTACCAACCGTGGCGGGCAGGGTATCTGGAACGTGCCATCCGATGCCCGGCTGCGCGAACAGATCGGCGACGTGATCGCCGCTTTCCCAATTTCACCTGGCGAGCAGGTAATGATGGTCACAGATCATGGCAAACTTATTCGCACGCCGGTTCATGATGTCCGGATTGCCAGCCGTAACACCAAGGGCGTAACCCTCTTTAAAGTCGCGGATACGGAACAGATAGTCTCAGTCGCCAAGCTTCAGGAAACTGAGGAAGAAGAGGAAACTATTGGTGAAGAAGGGGCGGAGGGGCAAGCTCCTACAGTCGAGGAGGCTGTGGAAAGGCCTGCCCAACCCGAACAGGAATAAGTTTATATATCATATTATAAGGCTCGCTTCTTCATGTAAGAGGTGAGCCTTATTTATTGAAAAATAGCAAGCATACGGCGCCAAGGGCAAGGATTGTTCCCGATACCCTGCCAATAAGGTGTATCGATCCCTGCCTCGCAAGGAACGGGCGTGCAGCACTCGCCGCCAAGACCCAGCATGAATCCAATATAGGTGCCAGTAGGGCAAAGGTTGTGGAAAGTGCTAATAACTGCGGCATGGCGGGCAAATCAGGCGAGACGAATTGCGGAAAGAATGCCGCGAAGAAGAGGATCGCTTTTGGGTTTGTTGCCGCGACCAGCATCGCAGATCTGAAGGCTTTGATCGGCGTGCGCTCAACCTTGAGTGCCACGGCGTTCGGTGTATCGGGAGTACTACGAAAAGATTTTATCGCCAGATAGATGAGATATATAGCCCCAAGATAGCGAATAGCGGTCAATATATCGTCCGAGAGCAATACGATGATCGCCGAAAATCCCATCATATAGAGAGCAAGCATCGCAACGGCGACAATACCCGCGCCCAAAACAACCGCGAACCCATGCTTGGGGCTTTCGTTTAATGTCTCGGCAATAATAAGGCTGACAACCGGCCCGGGCGTCAAGACAAGGATAAAAACCGCGAGGACAAACAGTGAAAAGAGCATAGGGTCAACAATTAACACAGTGAACTTCCTCGCGATTTTGCCACTTGGGCCTTGTTTTTTTACGTATATTCGGGGATGTTGCAGCAAAGTTCGTTTCAAGCAAACTCTTTCCTGCATTTGCCGAGGGCAAAGCGGTCAGGAACCCGGTTTGAGTTAGGGGAGGCATCGTGGCAAGAAAACGTGTGGGACTATATCCGGGAACGTTTGACCCGATCACCAATGGTCACCTTGATATTATCAAGCGTGGTTTGCGCCTTGTAGACCGCCTCGTCATCGGCGTAGCGACGAACCCCAGTAAGGATCCCTTGTTCAGCCTTGAAGAACGGGTGGCAATGGTTGATCGTGAAGCGAGACCGCTTGCGGAAGAACTTGGCGTCCAGTTTGAGGTCGCGCAGTTTGATGAGCTTTTGATGCATTTTGCGGAGCGTGTTGGTGCGGACATCATTATCCGCGGCTTGCGCGCGGTTGCGGATTTTGAATATGAATTCCAGATGACGGGGATGAATTATCAGATCAACCCCGATATCGAGACGGTTTTTTTAATGGCAGACCCAAAATATCAGACTATTGCGTCTCGACTTGTTAAGGAAGTCGCACGGTATGACGGAAAAATATCAAGCTTCGTACCTAACGAGGTTGCCGAGGCTGTAGTCAAAAAAGTAGCCGAAAGCAGGCAATAGATGCTCAGACAATTAACAAAGCGGCATAGTAAATGATGAAGCGTTTCTTCGTAATCTTTCTAACAATGGTGGGCCTGATGAGTGAGACATCAACAGCCTTTGAGCTGGACAAAGAAAATACCCTGTATCTTGATCTTGAAGCAGGCCGCGTCGTGATTGCGATGCGTCCCGATGTGGCACCTAATCACGTGGCGCGAATTAAGGAACTTGTCCGCCAGGGATTTTACGACGGAGTCATCTTTCACCGCGTCATCCCCGGCTTTATGGCCCAGACAGGCGATCCGACCGGCACGGGCACCGGTGGTTCTGGCCAGAACATAAACGCCGAATTCAATAACCTGCCGCACCTTCGTGGGACTGTCTCAATGGCGCGTGCCGGAGATCCCAACAGTGCGGATAGCCAGTTTTTTATCTGCTTTGACCGGTCCGGTTTCCTCGACGGCGATTATACGGCTTGGGGTCGTGTCATCGGCGGAATGGAATTTGTTGATACGATTGCGCCCGGCGAACCTCCTGCGGAGCCGACAAAAATTGTTAAGATGCGGATAGCAGCGGACGTCGACGAGTAGGAAGCACCAATAGTAATTTGAAAAGGGGCGCCGCTGAAGCGCCCTTTTTCTTGTTATAGTACGCGTTATTCTATAAAAGCCCGCGACATGAACGTAGAGCTTTTTGATTTTGATCTTCCCCGCGAGAATATCGCCCTTAGGCCTGCCAGCCCAAGGGATGCGGCACGTATGCTTGTGGTCAAGCCTGAGTGCCTGATTGATACCGGTGTGCTGAACCTTGTCGATTATCTAGGCGAGGATGATGTGCTTGTGTTTAACGACACACGGGTTATCCCGGGGCGTCTTACTGGCAAACGAGGTGCAGCCAAGGTTGAACTGACGCTGCATAAACGCGAAAGTGAAACTATCTGGCGCGCGTTCGCCAAACCTGCAAAAAAATGCCGGCTTGGCGACACTCTCGATTTTGACGGCCTGACGGCTGAGGTTATTGACGTTGGTGCGGAAGGCGAGCGCACAATACGCTTTGACGTCCCTCAGTCTGAGATGAGCAACGCACTTGAAAGCCATGGCGTGATGCCGCTGCCACCTTATATCGCCAGCCAACGCCCGGTCGACGAGCAGGACAAGTCAGATTATCAGACCGTTTTTGCCCGTACGGATGGCGCGGTAGCTGCGCCAACAGCGGGTCTGCATTTCACCAAGCGTATGCTTGAAAAACTTGATCAAAAAAACATAAAACGCCTGGGCGTCACCCTTCATGTCGGGGCAGGAACTTTTCTACCCGTGAAAGTGGAAGACACCAAAGATCATAGGATGCATAGTGAGTGGGGCGAAATAACGCCTGAAGTTGCTGCCCAGTTGAATGCAGCACGTGCGCGCGGCGGAAAAATAATCGCTGTTGGCACGACGTCTTTACGTTTGCTCGAAAGCGCCGCCGACGATCAGGGTGTCATCCATTGCTTTTCCGGTGACACCGACATTTTCATTACCCCAGGGTACACCTTTAAAGCGGTCGACATGCTGATGACCAATTTTCACCTGCCATGCTCGACCCTGTTTATGCTGGTATCGGCATTCGCGGGCATGCAAACCATGCGAAATGCCTATGAAACGGCAATCAATGGCGGATACCGTTTCTATTCATACGGGGATAGCAGCCTTCTGTTCCCGGCAAAGGACTGATGTGATGAAAACAAGGTTCCAATTTGATATCCATGCGACAGACGGCGCAGCTCGTACCGGCGTTATCCAAATGCAACGCGGCGAAATTCGCACCCCTGCTTTCATGCCTGTCGGCACAGCGGGTACGGTCAAGGCAATGCTGCCTGAAAATGTGTGCGCGACAGGCGCGGATATCCTTTTGGGCAATACATATCACTTGATGCTCAGGCCTACCGCGGAACGGGTGGACCATCTCGGAGGGTTGCACAGGTTCATGAATTGGGATCGGCCAATTCTGACTGACTCTGGTGGATTTCAGGTTATGTCCCTGACGCAGCTCCGGAAAATGAGCGAAGAGGGTGTGACCTTTCAGTCTCACCTGGATGGACGCAAGATATTGTTATCCCCGGAACGTTCAATGGAAATCCAGCGCCTGCTGGGTTCGGACATTGTGATGAGCTTTGATGAATGTACGCCGTTCCCGGCAACGTACGACGAAGCGAGAACCTCCATGGAACTCTCAATGCGGTGGGCTAGGCGGTCGCGGGAAGGTTTTAACAGCGGCGAGGAGCACGCCGCGCGTTCTGCCCTGTTTGGCATTGTGCAGGGCAGTGTTTATGACGACCTGCGTTTCCGATCGATAGACGCACTGCAAAGCATCGGCTTCGACGGCTACGCCGTTGGCGGGTTGGCTGTAGGTGAGGGGCAGGAAACCATGTTCAAGGTGCTGGACTTTACCATGCCGCGCATGCCCGAGGCGAGCCCGCGGTATCTCATGGGGGTTGGAAAGCCTGACGACATCGTTGGCGCCGTAGAACGTGGGATAGATATGTTTGACTGCGTGCTCCCCACCCGGTCTGGGCGCACGGGGCAGGGCTTCACCTGGGGGGGGGCCATCAATCTGAAAAATGCCCGGCACAAGGATGACGTTCGCCCCATTAGTGACGCGTGCGCGTGCCCGGCATGCACGAAATATAGCAGGGCTTATGTGCATCACCTGATCCGGGCGGGCGAGATTTTGGGGGCCATGCTTCTAACATGGCACAATCTGCAATTTTATCAGGACCTTATGGCAAGCCTCAGACAAGCTATCGCGGAAAGCCGCCTCACCTCCTACGCAAATGATTTCAGGGTCGGATATGCCGAGGGGGATATCGAACCACTGTAATTACCGCTTCATAACGGGTGTATAAAATTTAAGTTCAAGATCCTTTTTGCGGCAGGTACTTTCTTCGGGGGGGGCTTCCGAGTTCACAAATGTTACGACGTCAGCAAGCGCACAATCAACCTGACTATGCACAATATGGCCAAGCGGGGGGTATAGCCGATGAACGGCATTGGTGGAGCCCTGAAAAGCACCCTTTACGGCGCTATATGGTGTGACAGGATCAAGTCCTCCCGATAGAATCAGGGTTGGTACCGTAGGCATCTGCGGCGGCTGAAAGCTCAGAGGCGACTTTATGCCTATTGTGTCACACACAAATTTTTGCCGCCAATCCAGATATTCGATAAAGGGCGCTAATTCCGGATATTGTTTAATGTCCACACTAAGCGCCTCATACCATCTGGCCAGGGGAAGTTCGCTACACCTTACCCCGTGATGGAACCCAACATTCAGGCTACCACCCGGCTTGAGAAGCTGGCTTAAAAGTAGCCCAAACCTTTTTTTCAACGTTTCGTCGTTATTGGACGCGCCGATATAGGGCATCAATTCCATCCGCTGGGGTGACCTCAGCGCCATAAATGCAGTGATTAGCAGCTGTTCCTGCGTCGGCCGTGCATAGGCCACCACTTCCCGCGAATACAGGTCGCGTAACGCAAGTGGCTCTACCATGTCGCGGTTAAAAACTGAAATAAGTGCAGGTATTCGTTCTTCCAGATGCAGACGCATCGCAGGGCATAGATATTCATTTCGGCAGAAGTCGCTCAGACGCTCAAGCGACGCGTGAAAATTTTGTCCCGTGTGCCAGAAGCTTTCCACCCAAGGAGTTTCAGGAGAATCAAGGATAAGCCGATCAATACTTGCCGGCTCTTTCTCAACGAGTGCTAGCGCAACACGGGCGCCATATGATTCGGCCATCACGACCCACCGATTGGTGCCAAGGGTCTCTCGGAGCTCCATAAGGCGGTCGGCTTGCGCTTCGGTAGATATTCTGGCCAGAACGTCACCACGAAGGTCAACCTGATCGAGACACGCCGCCAGTCGGCTCTGCTGCATGGGGCGCGTATAAAAAACAGCGTCTTCCGGTTTCGAGGAGATTCCCCAGTGAGCGTCGTCCAGATCAGTTCTACGACAATCAAGAGAGGGAAAGCTGTCAGCCGAATCCGGTAATAGCACTGCACGGTTCAAACGCTGCGCCAATAACCCCATGTGGCCAACATGCACTTCGCCTCGGCCACCCGGTCCGCCAAGGATATAAAGCACGGGTGGATTGGCAGCACCACCCGTCGGCGCGGGAATCACAAAAAGTTTTATATCGTGTTTTGACCAGACACACCGAAAGACCGCTTTCGCATTGCGATATAAGTCGGCCGTGCAGGCAGGTATTTTATTTGTGTTATCGGGATCACTGGCAGCGCTGCCTGCGGTGAAATATCCGAACAGAAAACATGTCGTAAGCGCCGTGATTGTTATTAATTTCTTCATAGACATAAGCCTAATATTCTTTGTGTGCCGCCACAATTTTCAGGAGGAAAAACAAGGGTGTCAGAAAAAATTCACTTTCTTTGACTCTTTTGCTTGACGGTCCCGAATGATCGCCCTATGGTCCGCCGCGTTCCCGGGGAAGACCCCGAGAAACCACTGAAAAGTGGGCCCGTAGCTCAGCTGGTAGAGCAACTGACTTTTAATCAGTAGGCCACAGGTTCGAACCCTGTCGGGCTCACCATTTCAAAAAGGTCGACGCCATACGCGTCGGCCTTTTTTATTTAATTCAGAGTTTCACCTCGCTGTGCAATAGCCAAATGGATTACCGCCCCGAAAAAGCCTCCTTTCTAGCCTTGTTTTTAGCAGGTGCTACGGCCTAAAGTGTAGCGCATTATAAGCACCCCGGGAGAGGAGTAGATACCACATGCAGATTGGGCGTGGTTTTTATCATATATTTTTGATGTCCTGTTTGCTTGTCGGTGTCGGCGCGCCGCACGCCGAAGCACAGAAGGCCGAAACAGAGGAGGCCGCCCCCCCCTCCGGAGAGAACGCTGCCTTCAAGGCCTGGATAGACGACGTTCGAATTGAAGCGCTTGAGCGTGGGATTAGTGCTGCCACTCTGGACAAGGTCCTACCCAATATTACGCTGATCGAACGAGTGATTACGCGTGACCGGAACCAGCCGGAGGTTAAGCAACCTTATGCCGCCTATATCAACGCCAGGGTCAGTCAATGGCGTAAAGATAAAGGCACCACCATGATGGTCGAGCATGAGACGGCGCTAAAGAAGGTCGCCGATACACATGGCGTGCAGGGCCGCTTCATTGCCGCCATCTGGGGTATTGAGACAAATTATGGCACCGTGCCTCTCAGCTATTCGGTTTTTGATGCCGTGGCCACCCTTGCGTATGACAAGAGGCGGGCGGCCCGTTTCCGCCGGGAGCTTTTTGCCGCTCTCGAGATTCTCGACAAGGGATATGCTTCATACGAGGCTATGAAGGGCTCGTGGGCGGGCGCGATGGGGCAGCCCCAGTTCATGCCTGAGGCGTATCTTCAATACGCTGTTGATCATGATGGGGACGGAACCCGAGACATTTGGGGAAATAAGGTCGACATTTTTGCCTCCATCGCAAATTATCTACAATCATATGGCTGGGATAACAGCCAAACGTGGGGGCGTAAGGTAAAGTTGCCAAAAGGTGGCGAAAAGTCCTTGCAGGCGGACCAGTCGGACGGTGTTACTCCCGCGCGATCATGCAAGGCCTATAAAAGCCTCGGTGCTTGGCGCAATTTAGAGGAATGGCAGGAACTCGGCGTTCGCCGCATCACTGGCAAAGACCTTCCTTCTCGGTCAATTCCAGCAGCTTTGGTCGTCGCGGACGAGGGAGATGACGAGGGCTATCTGGTTTATGGCAACTTCTGCTCAATCATGCGATATAACCCATCCTTCAAATACGCACTGGCGGTTGGCTTGCTTTCTGACGCCATCAGCAAATAGGTCGGTAAAATGCGTTACATCCTGCTGCTGATACTTCTACTTACAGCCGCGTGCTCCTCTGGCTCACGCGAGGTCGGGCCCCGTGGCCGCATGCCCCATGATGGAGAGTTGCCCGTTGGGGATCAGGGGGTCGCCCGTAAGGTAGGTAACCCATACAAGGTCGCTGGCGTTTGGTACCACCCTAAAGAAGATCCTTATTACGACGAAGTGGGATATGCCTCCTGGTACGGGCCGGACTTCCACGGCAAACGAACAGCGAACGGCGAGCAATACAATATGAATTCGCTTACCGCCGCCCACAAAACCCTACCATTGCCTACGTTTGTCAAGGTAACAAACCTTGAGAACGGTCGCTCAATCGTGCTGCGGGTCAATGACCGTGGACCATTTGTCAAAAGTCGCATTATTGATGTTTCCCGACGTGGAGCCCAACTTCTCGGTTTCGACAAGCAAGGTGTGACAAAGGTACGGGTGCAAGCGCTCGATGAGAATGGTAAGATCGTCAAACCAAAAGGCAATAACCAGACTTACGCCGGCGGCACCTCGGCTGGTAACCATTACATTCAAGTGGGAGCCTATAGCCAGCGAGAGAATGCCGAGATCCAGCTAAAACGCCTGAGGCGCAGTGGCCACGATGCACAGCTGGACAAAACAGATAGCAACGGCAAGAGCCTTTGGCGGGTACGATTAGGGCCGTTCAAGGAAAAGCTGCTGGCTGAGCAGAAACTTGACCGAGTGGTCGCCGATGGGTTTTATGAGGCGCGGATTTTCAGCGATTCCGTGCGGTAACAGAACAAGATCAAGGGAATACAATGGTTGGCAAGCTTAAAGCGACACTAACAATAATTACATTCAGCCTGATGGCACTTGCCGCTCCGCTGCGTGCCCAGATGGCAACACCAGCCGAGCACGCCATATTACTGGATGCGTCAACCAACAGCATTCTATTTGAAAAGGACGCTGATGCGCCATTTCCACCCGCGTCAATGAGTAAGCTGATGACGGTTTATCTCGCTTTCGAAGCCATCAAAAACGGGACTATGCGACTGGAAGATGAAGTTGTTGTTTCTGACCAAGCCTGGCGTGATTGGAACAACAGGGGGTCCACGATGTTCCTGCGCGCTCGTGACGTCGTTACCGTCAGCGACCTGCTGCGTGGCATCATTGTCCTATCCGGCAACGATGCCTGCGTTGTTCTGGCCGAGCATATGGCGGGATCACAGGATGTATTTGTCGAATGGCTGAATGCAAAAGCCGCCGAGCTTGGCATGGCAGGCAGTCATTTTGAGAACTCAAACGGCTGGCCGGCGGACGGCCATGTCATGACGGCACGCGATCTGGCCAACTTGTCACTTCATCTCTCCACAGATTTCCCCGACTTATATCCGATGTTCTCGGAACGCGAATTTTTGTACAAGGACTTTGAGCGCAACAAACATAACCGAAACCCGCTCCTTGGTCGCTTCCCTGGTGCAGACGGCCTGAAAACAGGCCACACTGAAGAAGCAGGATATGGGCTGGCAGCGTCAGCTGAACGGGATGGCCGCCGCCTGGTTCTTGTCGTGGCGGGTCTTTCCTCCGCCAATGAGCGCATGCGAGAAAGCACGCGCCTGATGCAATATGGTTATCGGAATTTTGAGCACTATCCACTTTTCCGCAGTGGTGAAACGGTTGACTACGCCGAGGTCTGGTTGGGGCAGGATGCCACCGTTCCAATGGTAGTTGGAACCGATGTCGCCATCACCATGTCCCGGCGACAAAGGGCTCAGATGTCTGTCAAGATTGAATATATGAACCCTGCACCAGCCCCGATCAAAAAAGGCGCGCCTCTCGGCGAGTTGGTGATCGAGATGCCCGACCGCCCCGCCTTCCGCACTCCACTACTTGCAGGCGAAGATGTTGAGGAAGTTGGCGGCCTTGGCCGCATCGGAGCGGCGTTCGAATATATGCTCTTTGGTTCGGCCGGTGCCGAGAAGCCGGACCTGCCGGAGAAATGATCGGCAAGGCAAGATTCATCACGTTTGAAGGCGGGGAGGGAGCCGGAAAGTCTACACAGATCCGCCTTCTCGCTGATTGGCTTCGCAAGCAAGGGGCGACCGTATGCCTAACCCGTGAGCCTGGGGGCTCTCCGGGCGCAGAACTCATTCGTGACCTGCTACTGAAAGGCGATGTGGACCGCTGGCTACCTATCAGTGAAGCTCTTATGCTGGCGGCGGCTCGTGCAGACCATGTCGAACGTACCATCCGCCCAGCGCTCTCCCGCGGTGAATGGGTACTCTGCGACCGATTTTATGATTCCAGTATTGCGTACCAGGGGGCAGGTCGTGGCGTAGGGGTGGAGCGAGTTAAGGAAATCCAGACCATTGCGTTTGGAAAAATGCAGCCAGACCTGACGTTCATTCTTGATTTACCTGTCGAGGTTGGCCTGTCGCGCGCGCTTGAGCGCGAGGGAGCAAAATCGGACATGGAAGACCGCTTTGAACGTATGGATCGCAAATTCCATGAGAGCTTGCGCCAAGCGTTTCTAGGCATTGCAAAACAAGAACCCGTTCGCTGCATATTGTTAGACGCGGACAAGGACATCGATAGCCTGCAGGGCGAAATACTACATGCTCTAGAACACAGATATCTAAAATCATGAGTGATCCTGAAAGATCAGCATTGCTGCATCCCCGCACGACTATGCAGCTCTTTGGGCATGAAGCGGCGGAACGTCAGTTTCTTCAGGCCTTTAATGGCGAGAGGCTGCATCACGCCTGGCTTGTCAGCGGGCCTAAAGGAATTGGCAAGGCCACGTTGGCCTGGCGCATCGCCAAATTCCTTGCGGCACAGCCCAGCGACACCTCAAATTCCGGTTTGTTTGCTGATGCTCAATCCGCCGCTGCCGATACGCTTGATGTGAAACCGGCAGATCCGGTTGTGCAGCGCGTTATAGCTGGTGGGCATGGTGGCATCACTGTAGCGGAAAGGTCGGAAAACGAGAAAACCGGGAAGATTCGCAATGATATTGTCATCGACGATGTCCGCAAACTTATCAGCTTTTTTTCTCAAACCAGTGCCGAAGGCGGGTGGCGCATTGCCATCGTGGACGCAGCAGACGAATTAAACGTAAATGCCGCGAATGCGCTTCTTAAACTGCTTGAAGAACCACCAGCCCGGTCCATCCTGATCCTGATAGCGCATTCCCCGGGGAAGCTGTTACCCACCATCCGCAGTCGGTGCCGCACGCTGAAACTGACTCCGCTGAGCGAAGATGGTGTTCGTGCCGTATTGGCTGCGCAGTACCCAGCGTTATCGCCCGACGACCTCACGGTATTGGCGCGCTTATCCTCCGGCGCTCCCGGCAGAGCCATGGAAATGGCTTCACTTGGAGGTGTGGAGCTTTACCGTCAGATGGCCAGGTATCTCACTGCGTTGCCGCGCCTTGATGTGCCTGATCTTCATGTGTTGGCTGGTCGCCTCGCTGCGCCCAAGGCCGATTCCGAATACCGCCTTTTTGTCTCCATGTTGCTCGACTGGCTAGAGCGTATGATCCGCCAAAGCGCGAGCGGCATTGCCTCAAACGATATCATGGCAGGTGAAAGCGCGGAAATGCTCCGCATTTCCTCTCTCGCCGGGCTTGATCGCTGGCTGGACCTGTGGGAAAAGATGGGCCGCTTGGTAATCCGCGCAGATGCGGTGAACCTTGATCGAAAACAAGTTATTATAAACTTGTTTTCGTCGCTCGGCTCACTTGTGCGGGCCTGAACCAGTTTATACGTTTTATCGAGAAGAAAATTATGACCGGCCGTCCGTCCTATTATGTCACGACCCCCATCTATTATGTGAACGACAAACCTCACATCGGGCACGCATACACGACCCTTGCAGCTGATGTACTGGCACGCTTTAAGCGTCTTGACGGTCATGATGTCATGTTTCTGACCGGAACGGATGAACACGGCCAAAAGATCGAACGTTCCGCTGAGAAGGCGGGGATAGACCCGCAAACCTTTTGCGATCAGGTATCCACCAAGTTCAAAGACTTGACGGGCGCCATGAACTTCTCGAACAACCAGTTCATTCGCACCACTGAGGATCGGCATAAAAAATCGGTCCAGCATCTTTGGTCGGCGCTGGAAGAAAAGGGTTTCATATACGAAGGGCGTTATTCAGGTTGGTACTCCGTTCGTGACGAAGCATTTTACGCCGAAAGCGAGCTTGTGGATAGCGAGAACGGCGATAAGCTCGCTCCGACGGGTGCTCCAGTCGAATGGGTAGAGGAACCAAGCTACTTCTTCAAACTATCCGCTTTTGAAGACAAGTTGCTGGAGCTCTATGACAGCAATCCAGAATTTGTCATGCCGAAATCACGCCTTAACGAAGTAAAAAGCTTTGTTAAAGGCGGCCTTGATGACCTCTCTATTTCCCGTACCACCTTCACGTGGGGGGTGCCCGTTCCCGGTGCCGATGGGCATATCATGTATGTATGGATTGATGCGCTGGCGAATTATCTGACCGCTCTCGGCTATCCAGACGAGCAGGGTACGGATTATCAGAATTTCTGGCCCGCGGATGTCCATATCGTCGGCAAGGATATCTTGCGCTTCCATGCGGTATACTGGCCCGCTTTTCTGATGGCAGCCGACCTCCCGTTGCCCAAACGAGTATTCGCACACGGATGGTGGACCAATGAAGGACAGAAAATATCCAAATCGCTTGGCAATGTGATAGACCCTTATGAACTGATTGAGACCTATGGGCTTGATGCAACGCGATTTTTTATGCTGCGCGAGGTACCATTTGGCAATGACGGCGATTTTTCCCGCCGCGCGTTTGTCCTTCGCTGTAATGCTGACCTCTCAAATGGCCTTGGCAACCTGAGCCAGCGTACACTCTCCATGATTCACAAAAACTGCGACGGACAGTTGCCTGAACCTGGAGAATTAACAAGTGAAGACAACTTATTACTGAATAATATTGAACAAACACTTCAGCTGGTTCGCGATCATATGGACCGGCAAGCGTTTCACCTGGCGCTTGACGCCATATGGACACAAGCCAGTGCAGCCGATAGCTATATTTCCGTGCAGGAGCCTTGGAAGCTTAAGAAAACCGATCCAGCGCGTATGAACACGGTGCTTTATGTTCTCGCGGAAGCCATCAGACAAATTGCCATTCTTGCACAGCCCGTGATGCCGGATTCCGCTGCGAAAATTCTCTCTCAGATGCGCGTTGCAGACCGCGGTTTTGACCAACTGGGCAAAGCAGGGCGCCTAGCACCGGGCATCACAATTCCCAAGCCCGAGGGTGTATTCCCTCGCTTTGAACTGCCGGAGGAAGACAGCGAACAATGACAGATTTCGGATATATCGTCGATAGCCACTGTCATCTGAACTATAAAGGCCTGAGAGAAGATGAGGCCGGTGTGGTCGCGCGCGCGCGAGCAGCCGGCGTGGGCTGTATGCTGGCGATCAATACGAAGCTGTCGGAATACGATGAAGTCCGCCTCATTGCAGAAACTTATGACGACGTGTACGGCACCGTCGGCATTCATCCGCATGAGGCAGAAAACGAGCCGGACGTTGCTGTGGCAGAACTGATAAAACGCGCGGCCCATCCCAAAATTGTGGGCATCGGAGAGACCGGCCTGGACTATTATTACGACAATGCACCCCGTGATATGCAGCAGGTTAACTTTCGGGCCCATATCACAGCTGCCCGCGAAACCGGTCTGCCGGTGATTGTGCATACGCGTGATGCAGATGATAACTGCATCGATATGCTCGCGGAAGAAATGGCCGCGGGGACATTCTCAGGCGTCATTCATTGTTTCACAGCCAGCCAGCGTCTGGCCGACGCCTGCCTTGAGATGGGCTTGTATATATCCATTTCCGGGATCGTCACCTTCAAAAGCGCGCAAAGCCTTCAGGAAACTGTAAAGTCCTTGCCAATGGACCGTCTGCTCGTTGAAACAGATTCGCCGTTCCTTGCGCCGGTTCCACACCGTGGCAAGACCTGTGAACCTGCATTTGTCACGAACACGGCAGAATTCATCGCGTCTCTGAAAGGTGTTTCATTTTCGGAACTTCGCGAAAAAACCACGCGTAATTTCTTCACCCTTTTTAACAAAGTAACACCGCCACGCCCGGATGGGCTGCCAGTATGAGGCTAACGGTCCTCGGCTGTGGTACTTCAGGAGGTGTTCCGAAGATACCTGAATATTGGGGAGCTTGTGATCCTCAAAATCCAAAAAACCGTCGACGCCGCGCAAGCATTCTTGTGGAAGAGGGCGATACAACTCTGCTTTTTGACACCACACCTGACCTGAGGGAGCAGATGCTGGATGCGGAAGTGCAGAGGCTGGACGCAGTCTTTTATACACATGACCACGCTGACCACACCCATGGAATAGATGACCTGCGGGGCTTTTTTCAAGCAACACGGGAACGCGTGCCGGTTTATGCAGACCCACAGACACTTGATATCCTCAAGCATCGTTTTGACTACATTTTTCGTTCCCAGAATAATTACCCCGCCATTTGCAAGGCAAAAGCCATCAAAAGCCTCACCACTGTGGGTGATATTACGGTCATACCGTTTGAACAGGGCCATGGTGACGGGATCAGTATGGGATATCGGTTTGGCGATATGGCCTACTCCACAGACCTGGACCGCCTCCCCGAAACCGCGATTGAAGCACTTACCGGAGTTAAAGTCTGGGTTGTTGATGCCCTCCGCTATGATCCGCACCCCACTCACTCACACCTCGCACAAACGCTCTCTTGGATCGACCGCGTGAAGCCTGACCGCGCGATCCTGACCCATATGACTTGGGACATGGACTATGCAACCCTGCAAAAAGAGTTACCTGACGGTGTTGAAGCGGCCTACGATGGTATGCGTATCACATTGGCGTGACCGCCAAACCGCAAAGTGTGCTTGGCTGCTTGTCTGCAATCCCGTATGATTTTTGCAGGTAGGAGGGGTACTTATGAGCCGTGACCCTTGGCGGGTGCCAGACCATGAAAACCAGGATTATTTAGATAACCATAACATTCCCTCGACGCGGCCTGCCCGCTGGGTGCGGCTCGTTATATTTGTGCTCGGCATGACCATGCTGCTTTTTGGACTCTCCCTCGCATTTCCTGTCGATATGTCGGTGGACCCCTATTTGGTACGGGGGCTGATTATTATTTTTATCTTTGGTGGAGCTGCTGCGTTCTGGAGCCGGTCCAGCATCGCACGTATAGCGAAGGTTGCCGGGCTTTGGGCACTTATCATAACAGCTATCGCGATTTTTTATCTCTACCGCTCAGACCTCGGCACACGCTTCATGAGTGCAATTGACCCGATGGGAGTGACCGTTACGGACGAAGGCTTGCTCCTTCACCGGGCGCAGGACGGGCACTTCTGGCTCCGTGCCGATGTGAATGGCGTACCTGTCCGCTTTATGGTTGATACCGGAGCCTCAAATGTCGTCCTAAGCCCTGATGATGCCCGCAGGGTAGGCATTAACACCGGGCTTTTGGACTTTAGTGGGGTTGCAAGCACTGCCAACGGTAAGGTCACGTATGCCCGCGCAACCGTCGCACAGCTATCGCTGGGTGATGCTGTATTTTATGACGTGCCTGTGACAGTGAATGGCGCGGAAATGCAGGGCTCCCTACTTGGAATGACGGTGCTTCGAAACTTTGCCAGCATCGAATTTCGCGGCAACATGCTCATTCTCCGACTTTAGTATATATATGCTTGCATCTCAGCTTCACCTGCCCATATAGGTTTCTATATATTTTTCTTTCAAAAATAATACTGTCATAGCAATGACGCACCGGAAAGCACCCGAGTATGGCCAACGAACATACCGTAAAAGACGCCAGCGCGCCCGAGGACAATCATTGGAAAACGGTCAAAAGGCTTTTGCCGTATCTTTGGGTTCGCGGACGGTTTGATCTCAAAACCCGTGTTGTCGGGGCGATGCTGCTGCTTGTGCTTGCAAAAATTCTGGGGGTGTATGTTCCGTTTATTTTCAAGGATGCGGTTGATGCATTGACGGGGGAAAGCGCTGGACCCGACGCAGCTACACTGGCACTTGTTGTACCAACGGGCCTGATTCTGGGTTATGGAACCGCACGCGTATTGAGCCAATTATTTGGTGAACTTCGTGATGCGGTTTTTGTTAAGGTTGGGCAACATGCGCTTCGGCAGGTTGCTCTTTCCACGTTCAGGCACCTGCATGCGCTGTCCCTTAAATTTCATCTAGAGCGCCGCACCGGTGGCCTAAGCCGCACAATCGAGAGAGGCACCCGAGGTATCGATTTTCTGCTGCGTTTTATGCTGTTCAACATCCTGCCTACATTGTTGGAAATTGTCCTGATCTCCAGCATCTTCTGGACAAAGTTCGGCTTTTATTACGCGCTCATCACCTTTGTGTGCCTTGCTAGTTATATCTATTTCACGATTGCCGTCACAGACTGGCGCCTTAAGTTTCGCAGAGAAATGAACGACCAGGATACCAAAGCCAACACCAAAGCCATTGACAGCCTGCTTAATTTTGAAACAGTAAAATATTTTACGAATGAAGAGCATGAGGCAAGGCGTTTCGACAAGGCGCTGGCGGCTTACGAATCCGCATCGGTACGCAGCCAACTGTCACTGACACTACTGAATGTCGGGCAGGGCATCATCATATCGCTGGGCCTTGTCATTGTTCTTTTCATGGCTGGCAAAGGTGTCGTGGAGGGCCGTTTTACCATCGGTGAATTTGTTCTGGTAAACTCGCTTCTGATCCAGATTTATATGCCGCTCAATTTCCTCGGGTTTGTCTACCGCGAGATCAAGCAGTCACTCGTTGATATGGAAAAAATGTTCGACATCATCGCTACTAACTCAGGCGTTCATGACACGGAAGACGCTGAAGAACTTGAGGTTTCAGGGGGCACGGTTCACTTTGACACCGTTCATTTCCACTATAATCCGGCGCGCGAGATATTGAAGGGGGTTTCTTTTGGCGTACCAGCCGGCACCACCACTGCAATTGTCGGCGCCAGCGGTGCGGGCAAATCAACGATTTCGCGCATTCTGTTCCGCTTCTACGATATTTCCCAAGGCAGCATTATGATCGACGGACAAGACATCGCGCATGTCTCGCAAAAGAGCCTGCGACGTAATATCGGGGTTGTGCCTCAGGATACAGTGCTTTTCAACGATACCATTCGCTATAATATTCGTTATGGCAATCCCGACGCGACCGACACAGAGGTCGAAGAGGCAGCGCGGTTAGCTCATATTCATGAGTTCATTGTAAATTTGCCCGAGGGATATGACACCGAAGTTGGCGAGCGCGGACTGAAACTGTCAGGCGGAGAAAAACAGCGCGTAGCAATTGCTCGCACAATATTGAAAAATCCACCCATTTTGTTGTTGGATGAAGCAACATCCGCACTCGATGGACATACCGAGCGTGACATTCAGGCTTCACTCGATCGTATTGCCGAGGGACGAACGACGATCGTGATTGCGCATCGATTGTCCACCGTCGTAAATGCCCATGAGATACTCGTTCTGGCCGCGGGACAAATTGTTGAACGCGGAAACCACGAAACATTGCTGCGTATAGAAGGACATTATGCCGCGATGTGGCGCCGCCAATTGGAAGCATCTGCCGCCGAGGAAAAGCTGACTGAGTTAGAAAACTCATGATAGATTACAATCATCATTTCCCATAATATAAATTATGCGATTAGGAAATCGTATCATATGTGGTGCAATAGTAAATACCTTTGCGCACCATAGGACCGGTTAGAAACACGATAAAGCATCGTTTTAGTTTGTGGGCCGACCTCAGACCTAAGCGTGTCGAATGCTTATCACTATGCTGGAATACGTGATTTCTTCAGATATCTTTCAAGAGAACCGAAACGCTTCCGTTTTTCTGCGCTGCGGCCCTACCCATCGCCCCAGCCAAATAAAGCTTCGCAGGTCTAATAACGCGGACCTTTCTCGCAAATTCAACGACCTCATGGCATTCGGGCAGGACGTCAAGGGTCTATGATGATTTGTATGTAACGCTTCACCGCACAGTAAGGGGCGTTGGTCGAATTCTGCTGGTGTGCTTCTCCGGTCTCCACACAATGCTCGCACCTTGATATGCAAACGTTTCATCGCGTCCATTGGGACGACTATAGAAAACGACAACAATCTGGGATTGGAGCGCGCTTGGTTGGGGACAGAATCTTTATTTACTCCGAAAAGCTTTCTACCTACCATCGCGTGTATTGGCAGGAAAGATACCGGGAATCCGGTATTGCCTCCCTGCCCGGGGAACTGAAACGCAAATAGAAGGCATAAAAAATGGACAGACGGCAATTTATCAAAATCGCTGGCGCTGGCATGGGGGCAATGATGCTGCCTATTAACGGCCGCATGGTGTCAGCAGAAGCATTACTCGAACCTGGCGCCGATGCAGCAATTAAAAAGCGTATGGCAAATGTCGCGCTTAACGCGGCAACCTCCAAGGGAGCTACCTACGCTGACGCACGCATCGGACGTTACCTAAATCAATTTGTTACCGCACAAGAGCAACGCGTTGATAATATTGTAAATACCGAATCATATGGTGTTGGCGTACGTGTCATTGCGAATGGTACCTGGGGCTTCGCATCCACGTCTGACATGACTGATGACGGTATTGCAAAAGCGGCGGAAGCCGCTGTCGCAGTTGCCAAAGCAAATTCCAAGTTCCAGACAGAGCCAGTACAGCTTGCACCCGTGAAAAGTTACGGCGATGTGAGCTGGAAGACGCCGATTGAGAAGAACGCATTTGAAATCCCACTTAAGGATAAAGTCGACCTTCTAATGAATGTGAACAACGCCGCACTGGACAACGGCGCGAACTTTATTACGTCAATCCTGTTTCTTGTAAATGAACAGAAGTACTTTGCTTCCACGGAAGGGTCATATATCGACCAGGACGTGCACCGTTTGTGGGCACCTTTCTTTGCAACCGCCGTTGGCAAGCAGGGCTTCAAACAGCGGCAAGGTCTTGGCAACCCCGTGGGACGTGGTTTTGAATATCTTGACGGCCGGCCGGAGGACAAAATCCAGATCCAAGGCGCAAACATCGGCTACCGCAATACCTACGATATTGTCGAAGATGCCCGCGAAGCTGGTAAACAATTGCAGAAGAAGCTTGCAGCCAAGTCCGTTGAGCCTGGTAAATATGACCTCGTTCTCGACCCACACCATCTTATGCTCACAATTCACGAGAGCGTTGGCCACCCGCTGGAACTCGATCGGGTGCTGGGCTACGAGGCCAATTATGCAGGCACCAGTTTTGCAACGCTTGATAAGTGGAAGAGTGGCACGTTTGAATACGGATCAAAGATCGTCAATCTATTCGCAGATAAAACGCAAGTTGGCTCACTTGGTTATGTCGGTTGGGATGATGAAGGCGTAAAAACCAAGGAATGGGACCTGGTTAAAGATGGTGTTCTGGTGAATTATCAGGCCATTCGCGACCAAGCGCACATTATTGACGAGAAAGAGTCTCACGGTTGCTGTTATTCGCAGAGCTGGCGTGATGTACAGTTCCAGCGCATGGCCAACGTTTCCCTACGCCCGAACGAAGAAGATGTTAGCGCGGACGAGATTATCGCGGGCGTAGAGAATGGTATTTACATCGCTGGCCGTGGCTCCTTCTCTATCGACCAGCAACGCTATAACTTCCAGTTTGGCGGCCAACTGTTCTATGAAATCAAAGACGGTAAGATCGTGGATCAAATTGAAGATGTTGCTTACCAGTCTAACACTCAAGAGTTCTGGAATAGCTGCGTCGCGATGGCGGGCAAATCTGATTACCGCCTCGGTGGTTCCTTCTTCGACGGGAAAGGTCAGCCTTCACAGGTTAGTGCTGTGTCACATGGTTGCCCCACCACCCGGTTCAACAACGTCAATGTCATCAATACGGGCCGCAAGGTCTGATGCGCGATTTGGCAAAACAGGAATTATAGAGGTTTAATCATGGCTATTTTATCAAAAAGTGAAGCCAAAGCGCTGTTGAATAAGGTGATTGGCTATTCGAAAGCGGACGCAATCGAATGTAATCTTAACGGCGAAGTAAGCGGTAATATCCGCACTGCGCGCAATACCGTCAGCACTGCGGGCGAATTGAATGACACCATTCTGACCGTCCAGTCCAGCTTCGGAAAAAAACTCGGCACCGCCAGTACCAACGAGTTCAGCGACAACGCCCTTGAGCGTGTCGTGCGCCGCTCGGAAGAGTTGGCGCGCCTGGCGCCGGACAATCCGGAATTCATGCCCATCCTTGGTCCGCAAGAGTATGTGGATGTGAAAACATATTTCCAGTCGACCGCAGATGTGAACCCGGACTGGCGTGCCAGTGCCGCAGATGCCAGCATCTCGGCTTCCAAGGCCGAAGGCCTGGTATCTTCGGGCTTTCTGAATGACTCCGCAACCTTTGCGGCCATCATGAATAGTGAGGGGTTGTTTGCTTACAACCAGGCAACGGACATAAACTTCTCCGCAACCATCCGGACCGCAGATGGTAAAGGGTCTGGCTGGGTATATCGTGATTTTCACGATGCTTCACTGATGGATACAAATGAAGCATCTAACGTCGCGGTGAAAAAAGCCATTGCCAGTGCAGACGGCAAGGCGATGGAACCTGGCAAATATACAGTGATCATGGAGCCCGCTGCAACAGTGCAGCTATTGCTCAACATGTTCAATGCGATGGATCAGCGGCAGGCCGATGAAGGTCGTAGTTTTCTCAGCAACAAGTCTGAGGAGCCTGATGCACCGAAGAATCGCCTTGGCCAGAAGATGTTTGATGAGCGCGTGAACATCTACACTGACCCGCAAGACCCCGATACACCGACCCACCCGTTCTCGGGTGACGGCGCGGCGGTCAAACGAACAGACTGGATCAAGGACGGCGTCGTGACCACCATGCCGAATTCCCGCTACTGGGCAGAAAAAACTGGAGTAGAGTATGTCCCTACCCCATTCACCGGCGGCGGCCTCTTCGGCGGAAGCCCTTCAATCAGTATGGTTGGAGGAGATGAAAGCCTCGAGGACATGATTAAAAATACCCGCCGCGGCGTTCTTGTAACCCGCTTGTGGTATATTCGCTCGCTTGATCCTCAGTCGCTTATGTATACAGGCCTGACGCGTGATGGCACTTTCTATATTGAAAACGGAGAGATCAAATATCCGATCAAAAACTTCCGTTTCAATGAAAGCCCAATCATTATGCTCAACAACCTCGAAGCTTTGGGTAAACCCCAGCGTATTCAGGGCTGTATGATCCCGCCAATGAAAATCCGGGATTTCACCTTCAGCAGCTTGTCCGACGCTGTATAGAGATCTTTAAAACGACAACCAGGGGGCGGAACATCCGCCCCCTACTTTCGGCCTTATTGTAGCAAGACCAACTGTGCATCGTAGAAACTTCATAAAGTCTTTAGGAGCTTTAGGCCTGATCGCAACTTCGGGCCGGGCTGGCGCATTATCCACACTCAAAAACGATTATGATTTCTATTTCACACGCCTCAGCTATGAATCCGGTGACTGGGAAGTTGATGAAAGGACGCCTGCCAACATATTGAATTCATTAATAGAATATACGACTATTCGTGTTGACCTCCGCGAACGAGTGATCGCGCTTGAGGACCCACAAATGTTGTCTTCTCCATTCTGCTATATGGCTGGGCACCGACTGGTCGAGTTTAACCCCAGTGAAAAGCAGAATTTTGAAACATATGTACGCAGTGGTGGTTTTGTCTTCGTCGATGATTGTAACCACGACATTGATGGCCTTTTTGCCAGAACATTTGAGGAACAGATGGCAGAGATATTCGGGGAAGATGCTCTGGTGAAGATACCGGATGATCATCCGATTTACTCATCTTTTTTCAAATTTGATGGTCCCCCTAATACCGGCTTGGAGCTAAATGGCTGGGGTGACGATCTGGTCCATGACTACCTGAAGGCCATTGTAATTGATGGGAAAATATCGGTGCTTTACAGCAATAAAGACTACGGCTGTGAATGGGATTACGATTTTAGAAACAAGCGTTGGCTCCGGGTGGACAATACCCGGTTTGCTGTAAATATCGTCGTCTATGCAATGACGGCATAAGGTGCAATAGGCATCAAAACATTATGATATGCGAGTAAGAAAATGGACGAGCAGACTGTAAAGTCGAAAATCAGCATGCTGGACTATGTGCTGGACGAGGTTGGCAAGGTGATTGTTGGCCAGCGGGATATTGTTGAAGAGCTACTTATCAGTATCCTGGCGGGTGGCCACTGCCTGCTAGAGGGAGTGCCTGGGCTTGCCAAGACCTTGATGGTCAACACCTTGGCGAAAACTCTGGAGCTGGATTTCCATCGCGTACAATTTACCCCTGACTTAATGCCGAGTGATATCATCGGTACCGAAATTCTCGAGGAAGATCATAGCACTGGCAAACGTTTCTTCAAATTCCGCAAGGGGCCAGTATTTACGAATATCATGCTGGCAGATGAGATCAACCGGACACCTCCCAAGACACAGGCTGCGCTTCTTGAGGCAATGCAGGAACACAGTGTCAGCTATGCAAGTCAACAATATACCCTGCCCCGGCCATTTTTCGTGCTCGCAACACAAAACCCTGTTGAACAGGCTGGCACTTATCCCTTGCCAGAAGCACAACTCGATCGCTTTCTGATGTTCATTCGCGTCGGTTACCCAACGGAGCAAGAGGAAGTTGAAATTCTCAACCGGACGACAGGTGCCTATAAGGCGCAGTTGAATACTGTGTTGAATGGCGCCGACATTGTTGCACTGCAAGAACTTGTGACAACAGTAGAAATTTCAGAGGATCTGCTGACGTATGTCGCCCGCCTCGTCCGCGCAACCCGTCCTCAGGAAAGCCTCGTTAGCATGATACGGGATTATGTGCGCTGGGGCGCGGGCCCCAGGGCCGGCCAAGCTCTGGTTAAATGCGCTAAAGCCAAGGCTTTAATCAGCGGCCGCTACGCCGTCACGCTCAATGATATCCGCTTCGTCGCCAATGCTGTATTGCGCCACCGTATCCTGCTCAGTTTCCAGGCGGAGGCCGAGGACATACAGGTGGAAAATGTTATTGCAGCACTATTCCGGGAGGTGAGTGAGCCCAAGAGTTCGATCGGCTAGGCTATAATTCCATGGAACGCTTAATAGACCCGAAAACACTGGCGCGCGTCAAAGATATGCCCCTGATCGCCAAGACTGTGGCTGACGGATTTCTGCATGGCCTGCACCAAAGCAGGCAACGAGGAGTAGGAATAGAATTTAGCCAGTATCGTTCCTACGAAGACGGAGACGAACTTGGGCGTATCGACTGGAAACTTTTTGCCCGATCAGACAAATATTTTGTTAGGGAGGCTGAAAGAGAGAGCGAAATTGCTGTCTGGTTTGTCCTAGACACCAGCGCGTCCATGCAGGTCGGCTCCGCCTCTGAAACAAAACAACCACATTGGAGTAAACTCGACTATGCCGCGCATCTGATTGCAACGCTGTCCTACCTTGCCTTCCGGCAGGGTGACCGGATCGGCTTTATGGCCCTGTCGGCCGATAAACAACATGTGGTCCCACTCGGCAGCGGCGAGCAGCATTGGTCAGCTATTTTACTTGAGTTAGCGCGGCTTAAAGCTGGGTTTTTTTTTCCGCCACTCGCACAAATTTCAAAGATTATACATCCGCTTCAGTCAGCCGGGTTGCTTTTTGTGATAAGCGACTTTTATCAGCGTCGGGATGAGCTGAATGACCTTTTGCAAGCTTTGGCAGTGGGTAGAACGGAAGTTGCTGCGATTCAGCTAACAACCAAAGATGAAGCTGAATTTCCTTACAAGGGGGTTGTTCGGTTTGAAGATGCTGAAACCGGCGAACAAATATTGATCTCTGCGAAAGGTGCATGTGAAGCCTATCAAAAGCGCTGGGTACAATTTCAAACCGAACTGCAGCAATACACCAGTGCTCTTTCCATTCCATTGAGTTGTATCAATATTGATAACCCCATGGATCAAGCCATATACGACTTCCTCGATAGCCGCCGAAAGGTCATACGCTAGATGCCTGGTTTACTTGGGGAGTTTTCAGTGACCAATGCGGCAGGTCTTGCCGCGCTCACCACTGTAGCTGTGCCCGTGCTTATCCATCTGTTCAACAAGAGCAAAGGCAAGCGGGTGGTGGTGGGCTCGATAGAATTAATCAAAGATACCAAATCAAAGCGCCTTACTGAGATAAAACTTATGCACTACGTGCTTCTGTGTCTCAGGGTGCTCATTTTTATACTTGCAGCATTGCTAATGGCTGGTCTCTCCAGGGAAGCGACGACGGGAGCCTCAGAACAGGTAAGTTACGTTACGCCGTTTTGGCTCGCACAATCCACAGAGCAAGATATCGACAAGTTGCAAGCCAACGTGCGGTCCGGCGATACCTACTTACTCGCAGAGCAAATTGTTCCTTTGAAAGGAAGCCAGCTTCATTATGTCGCGGAGAAGTTAAGGGCGGATGGGATTGCCCCCTCCGATCACTCAACATTGCTTTTAAATCGATTGTCGACCGTTCGTCATAACAGCCCTATACATGTCTATTCCACAGGGCTTGCGCGTGAATTTAACAAGATCGGCGCGCTGCGAGACTATAACATCAAGTGGCACGTCAATCCTGGTAACGGGGTTGGAAGCCCTGAGCCTCATCAACTGACAGTCCATATCATTGCCTCCGATGAGACAAAAGCTAATGCACGGTTTCTTTTCCAAACGCTGGAGCGGATAGGCCGAGCCCGAAACATTTTGCTAGCCGCGGACATTACCGAATATATTGCGCTCCAGCCACAAGCTATGGCGGACGCAACATGGGTATTCTGGCCGGAAGACTTGCCATTGACCGAACTGTGGGAGCTGTCACTTCGTGAGGACGCAAAAATATTGCTTGTGCCCCACATGTTATC
This sequence comes from Kordiimonas aestuarii, assembly GCF_025574465.1. GTDB lineage: Bacteria > Pseudomonadota > Alphaproteobacteria > Sphingomonadales > Kordiimonadaceae > Kordiimonas > Kordiimonas aestuarii. The sequence continues at coordinate 482,418 of NZ_JAOBPP010000020.1, read as the reverse complement.
TGGTTCCACCGTCAGCAACACCGCGCTGGATAACTACCCCTTCACCCGTTTTTCAGTGACCCGGGTGGAGGGCAACCGCCAAGGCCAAGGCTGGGTCGACCGGTGGGCAACAGATGACGGAATATCTCTTCTTACCAGCAAAACCATATCGGGCCATCAGGTGCTCAGGTTCAGATTTGATCCATTTTTTGAAAATAACGGCCTTGCAGCCCAACCTGACTTCCCCATTGTTTTGCTCACCCTGCTGCTAGGAGAAGAAGGCCTTGACGACCGCTATCCAGATGCGCGCATTAACTTACCCACTGACAATAATACAGCAACTAACGTGCACTCCAAGAATACCGATTACCCGTCGCGACCGCTCGCGACGCTATTGTGTGTCCTTCTGTTAGCCTTCTGGATCGCCGAGCGCTGGCTAAGCGAAAGGCTTCGTCATGCCTGATCGCCACTATGACCTGAAGGACGTGTCCCCTCCCCTCGCCGCAATCAAACAGCGTCTTTTGGGGAATCGCATTCTATTTGCTCTGGTGATAGGCATCACCTTGGTTATCACAGGCATTTTAACGAATATCGATTTTCTTGTACTGGTACTTGGCACAGTGCTGGTATGCGTCATCATCCTCGCGTCACTTTTCATTGAGCCCACATACAGGCGAATAAAACCGAAAGAGTTTCTACTTTACCTCAACCGTATAGACCCTCAATTTGAAGAAAGTGCGCAACTGCTTTTAAGGCCGCGCGATCCACTACCGTTATTGCAAAGACTTCAATGGGACAAAATGAACTCTCATTATGAGGCGGTCCTTCAATCGCCCTCTCTGTGGCTTCCGGCGGTTCCGTTTCGAGCAATTTTTCGTTTGATCATGATGATGGCAGCGCTGCTTGCGACGGGAGCAACAATAGCCACTATCATAAGCTCGCAGGAAACAGCTGACCCTGTCAGTGAACCCAGCCAAGGCATTCCATCACCCCAGCCCGCAGGTATCACAAGCATTGAAGCGGATATCACCCCGCCCATATATACTGGCTTGCCGCCGCGCACAGTAACCTCTGGGAATATGGAAATTCCAGAAGGCAGCAGCGTCACATGGAAGTTTCAGTTTTCACGCTCAGACGGCGAGTATTTACTGAAGTCTGGCGATCACGCCGCCCAGCGACTGGCCCGAAACACCTCCGGCAGTTACGAATTGACACAGGATGTGCAAAATTCCGCGTTGTATCAGATCATACACAAAACGGGGACGACGGAATATTTGGTGGGTGACATATATACAGTCGCTGTCAGAAAAGATCAGAAACCGTCGATCCGATTGGTAAGCCCCAAGGCATCCACCATTGAATTCACCCGAAATGCAGATCCAATCTTTATGACTTTGGCCGAAATTGTCGATGACTATGGCATCAGCGATACCAGAATATTGGCATCGGTCGCCAAGGGAAGCGGAGAAGCGGTAAAATTCAGGGATGAGATATTTGAGTTTGATTCAGGCCCCGGCGAGGGGAAAAACGTCTACCAGCGAGACTGGGACTTAAAAAAACTCGGTATGGAACCGGGAGATGAACTCTACTTCTCCATCATAGCGGAAGACAACAAGATGCCCGTCAAAAACCTGAGCAAATCCGCTACCGTTATTGTCAGGTGGCTTGATGAAGCCGCAAATACTATTACCGCAGAAGGTATCGTTAGTGATTTTATTCCTGAGTACTTTAAAAGCCAACGCCAGATCATTATCGAAACCGAACAACTCATCGCGGATCAGCCTGCTCTGAACAAAAAAATATTTTCAGAGACATCGTATAGCCTGGGACAAGCACAGAGTGATCTAAAACAGCGCTATGGCCAATATCTAGGCGACGAATTTGGCGAAGGTCCTGGCGAACAACTAGCTGAAAGTAGCGCAGAAGCATCACATCAAGAACACACAGCCCACGAGGGCGATGAGCACGAAAAAGAGCGGCCTGAAGTCGGGCACTTACATGACAAGACGCAAACAAATGCCACAGGTGATGCAGCAAGCCAACTCATAGCCCGATTTGGCCACAGCCACGAAGATGCCGACATCGGGCCTATCGCGAAACGCGACCCAAAAACATTGATGAAAAAAGCGGTCAGCATAATGTGGCAGGCGGAGTTACATCTTATGCTGGCGGAACCAGCAAAGGCCCTGCCATTTGAATATGAGGCATTGAAGTTTCTAAAACTTGCGAAACAGGCTGACCGAATTTATGTCAAACGGCTTGGTTTTGAGCCGCCCCCAGTATCAGAAGAAAAACGCCTGACGGGCGAACTCAAAGAGATAAGCGGTTACAGCTCTATCGTTGAGCAGGGGTGGAATAAACCCGAAGAACAAGCACTCGTTCGGGCTGCTTTCCGTATTTTCAATGCATCTAGCACGCTGGATAGCGATAACCGAGCGGTTCTTTCAGATTTAAGTAAGCTACTGCAGAAGCAAGCCCAGCAGCGGCCTGCTGTTCTTTCTTATGCTGCTACCTTAGAAAAGGTGCTGCTTTCAAACAGCCTTGTGCTACCGGACTGTGAAGACTGTGTGTCTGGGTTGAAGTCCGCGCTTTGGAAAATGTTATCCCCTGCGGAGAGTATTCCTCAGTTAAGGCCAGGATACTTCTCTCCCACCGATCCGCTTATTCAATTAAAATCAGACGACGAGTTCACATCTTGACGGCAGTATCTGAAATATGGACCACTGACTTACCAACATTTTGGCTCATCCCGGCCTTGGTCCTCTCGAGCATTTCTCTTGTATACACTGCCGTCCGCGTTTTCGCCCGGAGCCAGAATATCGGACGGCGTTTACTTGTCTGCACCGTCAACGTGGTTGCATATGCCTGCATATTGCTGCTCTTGATTAATCCCCAGGTCACACAGTCGGGCGCCAAAACGGTTACTCTAATAACGGATACCCCGGACGATATCGATGAACACGGCATAAAGGGATTCCCGCGGCTTTACGCTCTGCCTTCGGTGGCCGCTGATATCGCTGGCGTGAATGCAATCCCAGACGTATCGGTGCTGCCCCTGCGAGAGACCGGCATGGGCGTGCTTAAGTTGATGGGACATGGTCTATCAACTCGTGATTGGCGCGCAATTCCAGCCGCTGTCGATATCGAATGGACTCCAGCCAACATTTCGGGAATCGTTGACGTAAAATGGCGGAAGTCTGTTACGATCGGTGAGCCTTGGACTGTGTCGGGGCGGTTTATCGCGCCTCAGCATTATCCAGAAAACGAGGTATATACGGCTACGTTATCAGACCAGGCGGCGCAAGAAATACAATCTGTTCCACTAAGATCAAATAACCACTTTTCTTTTACTATCCGTACGCCAATTGACGGTCCAATAACATATTATCTCACGGTTCTCGACCGGGAGAAGAATGAACTTACACGCGAGCGTGTTGCGATTTCTGTCACCAAAACCAATCCCGTAAAGATAATGATCATTCAATCAGCCCCCTCGTTTGAGGTGCGCCAGTTGATGAACTGGGCCACTTCACACGGCACCGAACTGATCATTCGAACAAAAATTAGCAAGGATCAATATATTACCCAGGTAGCCAATCGCCCGTCGCTGAACGATTCGAGCGAATTGAGGTTTGAGCGACAAGACTTCCTGCTTATGGATGGCCGAGCGTATATGAGCTCATCCCAACAGGAGCGGAGCAACTTAACCCAAGCGATCCGGCATGGGTTAGGCATGTTGCTGATGATAGATGGTGAGCTGGTGGCCTCCATGCCCGACGCCCGAGGACACCTTCTTGCACAGTTTGAGTTACAGCAGGAAGAAAGCCCCAACGATAAAAGCACCCCAATCATTGCGGCGTTTGAAAATAACTACAGCCTGCCTGCCCTGCCCATTTCCATTTCTGGCCCCGGCACATACCCTCTGGTTACCTCGACAGAGGGTACACACTTGACCGTTGCCCGGCGTGAAGGTAATGGCGTGATAGCGCTCACTCGACTGAGGCAAAGCAATGCATTACTAACAAATGGCGATGCGCCAGCTTACTCCCATTATTGGGCACAGGTTATGGGCGGCATTGCCCGAAACGAAGCGATACCAAGGCTGGTTCCCCAAGGCACACGAGAGATACCGCGGGTGCTCGACAGATTAAATATCTGTGCATTACTCAAATCGGAAGCAGCGATAGTACATATAGCTGCACCAAATGATGAGGCCGCCAGAACCAGCCTGACGCTCACATCTGATCAGCTCGGTTCCAACAGGCATTGCGCATTATATGAGCCGACGGACACAGGTTGGCATCAAATTCAATTGTCCGGTGACGGCAACGGATCATCCGACAATGGGATATGGGACATAGACTATTTTTATGTCTATTCAGATAGTGATTGGCAGGCTGTTGACCAGTCGAACCGGCAGCAAGCCAGTTTATTTCGTCTGAGTGCTCCGCGAAACCCTAGCGAAAAAGCATCCCATCGCTCAAATTTATTCGCCCCAAAATGGTTGTGGGTGATGTTTGTATTATCAGCGTTTTTTTTGTGGCTGGAAAGAAAGTTCAACTAAGCGGCCAACTGCGCTAAGGTAGCAGTAGTGGGTCGTTAAAACTGCACATCACACCCAAAGAACGGATTTGAAACCACAAAAGGTTAGGTAAACTCCATGGTCAGCAGACTTTCGCTTGCGATTCTTTTTTACCTTATGATGTCAGTTGCTGCCCATGCTGACGAAATTCTTGTTGCAGACGATAATTTCAACAAATTTGTTGAAGGTGCGAAGCCCGGTGACGTTTTCGCGGTTTATCCAGGAATATACCGCCTGACCAAAACTGTGTTATTGCAAGAGTCCGGGACAGAGGATCAGCCCATTACCATCCGGCCCTCAACTGAGGGAGAAATAACCATCGAGGTGCCCAGCACCATCGGTTTTAAGATCATAGGAAGCAACTGGCATATTGAAGGCATAAAGTTTGTTGGTGTGTGTGAGAGTGACAGCAAATGCGAGCACGCGTTTCAAGTTTTAGGTACCGCAGATGGAACCGTCATCCGTAATAACAAGTTTATCGACTTCAATGCTGCAATCAAAGGCAACGGCCAGATTATTGATGAAAAACAGTATTTCCCAGACAATGTGCTGATCGAGGATAACTATTTTTATAACCGGCGCCCTCGGAACACCTCAAATCCTGTAACGCCCATAGACGTCGTTGGCGGGCGCTTTTGGACAATTCGGCATAATTTTTTCGCCGATTTTCAGAAAGCTGGCGGAAACTATATTAGCTACGCTGCTTTCTTGAAAGGAAACTCCGACAACGGCATTTTTGAGCGAAATTTGATCATTTGCGAATGGCGCCACCATGGTGGTGTAAGGCTAGGCTTATCGCTCGGCGGCGGCGGAACATCAGATCCGCGGTTTTGTCAGGGCCGGTCATGCAAGATTGAACATTATAAAGGTCTGATCAGCTCAAACATCATAATGAATTGCCCTGCGGATGTAGGTATTTATCTGAATAATGCGGCTAATACAAAAATCATAAACAATACAATTCTGAACACGGCGGGCGTTGACGTTCGTTTCTCGGGTAGTTTTGCGTTGTTCGCCAACAATATTATTGAGGGCAGGATCAAAGGCCGCGACAACGGGCGTTTCCGCGAGGTGAACAACATCGTAGAAAATAACCTTGATGATTTTTTCCCCGGTGCCGATGCCTTTGATCTGGCACCGCTTGAGCCAGAAGAACTGATGCGCGCCGCCCAAGGTTACGCAGGCAAGGACTTCTGTACCGGCAAAACGCAGGAAAAGTGGGTTGGTGCCATAGCTGAACCCGCACAATGTAGAATAGAGCAATTCCTGCAAAACATTGAGAGAGACGAACAGACACTCACCCGCATGGACTAAAATTACAGCTACAGATTGCGCAACCTTTCCAGAATAAAAACCTATCAACGCTAAATCCATACATTCCCGTATAGCTCCAACTGCGTAGGAATATCTCTATTCCTGAGCCGTTTAGGCTCATCAATAGCGAAATAATCCAAAGCGAACTCACAAACTATGGGCTGGTTACTAAAATTTTAACGGTTTATTGAAAGTTGCATGCTTTAATGCGACACCAATAATCAACAAACCGAATAATTCAGCGATGGTTAGCAAGGTTCCGGCATATGACAGCAACAGACAAATTTTGGTGTTTCTTTCTCACGCTACTCGTGGCACCGGCTTTGCTTATTACGTTTCCAGCTGTAGAAGTCGCTATTGCGATAGCTCTCTCGATCGGTGCGATTAGCATCAGGATGCTGGCCAAACAGCGGCGCCGCTGCAATGCCTGTGGCCAAATTTTTCCACTAGGCGTACAGCGTTATATTGATCTCCAGCGAGGTAAGTTGCGGTGCCCGCGATGCGAAACCCGCATTCGCTCTTCACGTTGAGCGATGAACTCCTAATACGCCAAAACTGCAGTTTCACGTAATTCAAGAATTCTTGACACTTGTTCAAAGTCAAGGGCGGTATCAACGTCGATGGCCGCCTCCGCAAATGGCAACCGCACAGCTGATGCATTAACTCCCAAGACAATTGACGCCCGCTCAAACGCTTGATCAACAGTGAAACGTTTAAAAAGCAGCCCGAATAGATTGCGATATCCAAACGCTTTGAACAGTGTCCACGGCTTTTTACGTTTTTGCTCAATTGAACGCCAAAAATCGAGTACAGGCAAAGCCTCCTCCGACATAAAGGCAAACAGGTTGGCCCCTGAGAGCTGCGTTTCCTTGAAAGGCAAATAGGTCCGTTTGGATCCTGGATGTGCTGCTTCAAGATAAGACCGCTCAACAAAGCCAACAGCGAGCCCCGTCTGCATGCGAGCATCACTACAAAACTTATCGACCATGGTAGGCGTCAGCAGAGCATGGTCAGCGGTTGTCACCAGATAGGGCCATTCGGCTTTAGCTGCTTCAATAGTTGAGGCCACGCTGCAGCAAATTGTCTCTGCGCAGGGTAGGACCTCTATAACAACCTCCCCGGCTTCGGCTTGCAAAGCAGGGCAGGCGTCAAAAAGAAGCTCCGGTTCGTCAAAAACCACAACTATTCGTTTCACCGAGCCGGACTTGGCCAGCGCCTTTACGACCCGGGAGACCATCGGTTCTCCACAAATTGGCACCAGTGCTTTGAACTGTCCGCCAATCAGCGCCGCCACCGGATCGTCCGCACGCCGTGTTCCCGCCAGAACGATGGCAGTAAAGTCGCGACGGTGTCGGTTCAGTGAATCGTGTTGTTGAAATTCATATAAATGATCGGGATCATTGTTAGCCTCAAACTCATACATGGCTATTTCATTCATGCGCCCCATCCCCCCTCTTTATGCCCCAAGGATACCTCTCGGTTCCTCATTACTTCATCATAACCAGAGGCACTTCCCCAAGCGCCACTTAACATATTTGTCATATGATCATTAGCCGGTTGCTGGTTGAAAGGCAATGTAATGCTCACCCTTTCTTGGTATCACTACCTGGAGATGTCAGTTTCTCGCGCCAGTAAATGACCCATGTAGCAGCAACAAGCCAACTGGCAATTATGTCCGTGGGCCAATGCACGCCAAGATAAACTCGGCTGATACCGGTTGATATCGCAGCAGCAGCAAACACCCAGAACATGGCTCGTGCTACTTTTACCGGCAACCGGTTAACTAAAAGGAAATATATTAAAAAATAGATGCCCGCCGCACGAAGGGCGTGTCCGCTCGGGAAACTGTTAGTTGATGCGTGTACAACATGCTCAAAAATATCAGGTCGCGCGCGGGCGAACATGTTTTTAAGCACCGGGTTTAAAAGAAATAACCCCGCAATCGAAACAGCACCAGTAACGGCCTCGCGCCGATACTTTCGCAGCATCAACCAGCCAATTGCAAGCAACGACAGCACTAGCAAAGTAATTGTGTCACCCAAATGAGTCACCATAACAACAAGGCTTTGGGTGATACCTGCCCCGACAGGAACCCCGTTCGTGTCACGAAACAGCTCCAGTCCCCATTGGTCAAACCCCGTTAAAAAGCCCGAAAATGTCAACCATGCCCAGGCCACAAAAGCAGCACCCAGCATTAATGGACTGATTAAGCTGACTATACGCTTGTTCATTGCCATTGCCTTCTGTTGCCGCTAGTGACGTGCCGCAACTGGCGAGCGGCGTACATAATAAAAAAGATTGGGATTGCGTATCTGGTGCTGTACAGCCCAGAAACGATCTGTTGCTATAATGTCCACTCCCGCCTCCAAGACGTTCAGATATTCTGCATTTTCTCCTGTCTCTGCGAGCTGCTTGTCGAGAGAAAAGGTACCCGTAATAGCGCGCCAGCCTTGTTCGTGGATATGTCGATAAAACGCCGGTGGCTGCATCTGTGTTCCAGTCCAGGCAATGATGAACCGGGGATCGATACCACTCGCTGCAACATCTGCGACATCCTGCTGATCATACATAGAAACAGTAAGCATCATCGCCGGTGCAATCTTATGAAAGGCAACGGCCTGTTTGAGAGAGTATGTAATAGCAACGGCATAATCTTCCGCCGCAGCATCTTCAACCGCCTTCGCGACCTTCCTGAAATCTGTGCCGCGCTTGATATCGAGTGTGAGGATAGCCCTCCCCTTCGCCCACTCCAAGGCTGATTCCAAGCTTGGCACGCGGAAGATGGTCTGTTTGCCGTCATTGTCCTCAAGGTAAAGCTTTTCAACATCTTGCATGCTCATATCCGAGACATTGCCTGTACCTGTCGTCGTTCGGTCAAGCGTATCATCGTGCATAAGAATGAGAGAGCCATCCTTAAGTTCTGCAATATCTACTTCCATCAAACCAAAGCCGTGTCGAAGCGCATTATCCATCGTTTCAATCGCGTTTTCAGGATATCCGGCAACCGGGCCGCCACGATGATGGCTCACCAACGGAATCCGCAGAGGGTGAAAGCGAAAGAACTCCTTCAGGTGGCCTTTCGGAACCTCTATATAATACCGTGTATTAATATCTCCTGGTAGCGGCACAGACTCCGCAATTGTTGGCGAGCCCGCCAAAGCATATATAAAGAATACTACCGTTAATATCTTGCTTATGTGCATCACGGTTCCTTTGTTCCATATCATCTCGGCATGACTTGACCTGATATCTTTAAGGCACGAAGCTGTCCTTTGATTCAACAATTTTACTGAGAAACTTAATGTCAGATACATATTCGATGGCAGGCCTACTTGATATCATGAGGCGCCTGCGTGATCCTGATGGCGGCTGCCCGTGGGATGTGGAGCAAACTTTCAAAACAATTGCTCCCTACACAATTGAAGAAGCTTATGAAGTGGACGAAGCCATCCGCGCAAACGACATGGACGCCCTGAAGGATGAATTGGGTGATCTGCTGTTTCAAGCAGTGTTTCATTCACAAATGGCTGAGGAAGCCGGTCACTTTACCTTTGCCGACGTCGTTCAGGGCGTTAGCGAAAAAATGGTCCGCAGACACCCTCATGTTTTCGGGAAAGCGGATATCGCAACTGCCGACGCCCAAACCAGTGCCTGGGAAATACAGAAAGCAAAAGAGCGAGCTCTTAAGGCTAAGGAACAAGGCCAGACAGCCTCCGCTCTTGACGGCGTCTCAATCAGCTTACCCGCCCTTCTCCGCGCTATGAAGCTTCAAAAGCGCGCCGCGCGGGTCGGTTTTGACTGGCCTCAGACCTCCGACGTGCTCGACAAATTGCAAGAAGAAGCACGTGAACTCGTTGAAGCTGCGCAAAATAATACTGACGTCGCACACATCAAGGAAGAAGTTGGGGATCTGCTATTTGTGATGGCAAACTTGGCGCGGCATCTCGCCATAGACCCTGAGGAAGCGCTTCGTGGCACAAATGCCAAGTTCGAACGTCGTTTCCATCGAATAGAAGCACTTTTGGCACAACAAGGCAGAACGCCATCACAGTCGTCTCTTGAGGAGATGGACACATTGTGGAATCAAGCAAAAATCGAGGAAAAGGCAGCGCAGTGAATGCGCTTTAGCGCCGCCTGTTGGAGTATTTTGCCCAGGCTACAGGATCCACAAAAACGTTGAAGGTTATCCCCTCCTCGCCATGCTTCTCGGATACAATTCTGGAATTTGCATGTAGCCATGCCTGAGTTGCGCCGTCTGAGTAGGGAACCGTCATCTGCATGTTGAGGTCACCGGTGCTCAGCAACTTATCCACAGCTTCGATCAGGCGCGCGCAACCATCACCGGTTAATCCGGAGATAGCTACGGTGCGCTCCTGCCGTTCATCTAATGTTACAAGAGCGGCTTGTTCGTCGTCACCCATGAGGTCGATCTTGTTCAGCGCTTCGATGAACGGTGTACCCTCCCCTTCATCCGACAACTCAACACCAAGTTCGGAAAGTACATCCTCAACGTCGAGTTTTTGAATGTTGCTGTCGGGATGAGAGGCATCCCGAACATGTACTATCACGTCAGCCTCGCACACTTCTTCCAAGGTTGCGCGAAATGCTGCAACAAGTGTCGTCGGCAGCTCTGAGATGAACCCGACGGTGTCAGACAGGATAACCCGTCGTCCACTTGGAAGTTCCAGCGCGCGCATTGTGGGGTCAAGCGTCGCAAACAGCATATCCTCTGCCAGCACCTCAGCTTTCGTCAGTCGATTAAACAGCGTTGACTTGCCCGCGTTTGTATATCCGACGAGCGCGATAATCGGGTATGGCGCCTTCTGCCTACGAGCACGGTGAAGAGTTCGCGTGCGTGTAACTTGCTCTAACTGCCGTTTGATCCTCGTGATCCTGTCGGCAATAATACGTCGGTCGGCCTCAATCTGCGTCTCTCCGGGCCCGCCCATGAAGCCAGAGCCGCCGCGTTGTCGTTCAAGGTGTGTCCAAGACCGGACAAGACGGCTCCGCTGATACTCAAGGTGCGCAAGTTCAACTTGAAGCTCACCTTCCTTAGTACTGGCTCTCGCACCAAAGATTTCAAGAATAAGCGCTGTGCGGTCAATGACCTTACACTTGGTTTCGCGCTCAAGGTTGCGTTGCTGACCGGGGGTTAGTTCGCAGTCAAATATCAGTAGGTCAATTTCTTCTGCTGCAACGAAAGCCTTAAGCTCGTCGATTTTACCAACGCCTATAAATGTAGCTGGCCGGCGTTCCCGAAGGGCAACAACTTCGCCCCCCACCAATTGGATATCAATGGCAAGGGCGAGCCCCATTGCTTCTTCAAGCCGGGCTTCGGGCGAGCGTTTTGTATGGGACATATCAACGCGATCACGCAAAAACGGGTGTACAACATACACCCGTTGCTTGGCTTCCTGATCCCGCAGGTAGCCAAGGCCTTCTGTCGACCAGCCGCCACCCGGCCGCTCGGCCGAACGGTCATCAGTCTTGTTTGCCAATTAACCCTCTAGGTCTTTTTCTGGCTCAAACAGCTGCACAGGGCCAGACGGCATCACCGTTGATATTGCATGCTTGTAAACAAGCTGGGAATGGCCGTCCCGGCGCAACAATACACAAAAATTGTCGAACCAGGTTATTACTCCCTGAAGTTTAACACCATTGACTAAAAACACCGTCACCGGCGTTTTGGATTTACGAACGGCATTAAGAAAGACGTCCTGGAGGTTCTGATTTTTTTCTGACATGGACTGTCCGTTTGTTTATTTGATTTTCTAATTATATCAGCCTTAAGAGCGATAGCCCGTATCACCTGTTTTTTTGCGTCGGCAAAGCCATAGTTTTTCCCGTCACCAGTGATTACACGCGGCTACATATATGTCAGACGTTGCTGGTTTTGGTCAACAGGCTTTACGATAATTATCCGACCTGCAAAGATTATTATCCACGCCACATAGATCTCGCGAACAATGCGAGGAAGAGTGACGCTTCCACCCGCCCCACAAGCATAAGAACCGAAAGCACAATGTAATCGGCATCATGCAAGCCTGAAAAGCCGGGGAAATAGGGGTCGATCACCCCAGCAAGCGGAGCTGAAAGTGTGAGCGAAGACAATGAAAGCGCTATTGCCTCCTGAAAACCAATACCCAGGATAGCAAGAACCAGCGATGCAGCGACAAAAAGGGAAACGAAACCTCCGAGCAGAAGCCAGATGGTATCGATGTCCTTGCTCTGGATTACCTCCTCCTCGTATCGCAATGTCCGTACGCCGTGCGGATGGGCGAGACGGTCAATCTCTCCCCGACCAAGCATATATACGATGCTGGCACGCAGTTGCTTCAAGCCACCCGATGTACCAGCGACACATCCACCAACACAAGTGAGTACAATTATCACAATGGATGAGGGTAAAGAGGCGCCGACTGAGGCATTATACGGTGCCTGAAACCCTGTCGTAGCCACAGCGGAAATTGACGCAAACACGCTGCCCCAAAATACAGACCAGCCGAAATCATCAGCCAGCAGGAACAAAAGCAGGGTGCCAAAACCTGTGACCAGCAACAACGATCGTGTTTCCTGGCCAAAGGTTCCTTTGACGCGAAGCTGTTTGATCCGCGCATAATGCATGTCCCAGTTCAAAATGGCGGCGAGTGAAAACAACGCTACAACAAATTGCACCCACCCACCTGCAACAATGTGACTGGAGGCAGGGCCAATACCTGTTGTGCTAATCGCCGCCATAGCCAGCATAGCCGCATCACCAAAAGCCTCACCTCCCAACATCAGTAGCAAACAGCAGACAGCTGTGAACAAGATATAAAGGGGCAAAAGTGTCTGTGCAGTAGCGCGCAGACGGGGGTAGCCTTTATCACTATCCCCGTAAGGCAAGGGAGAGCGGTGTAACTGAAGGCCACCACTATTGAGTGCTGTCAAAAGTGACAGGGTAATGCAGATGGACATGAAACCGCCAAGCCACGCGGCCAGAAGCCGCCATAACTGCAGCGCTTTCATCTCCTCCACAGCGCCCTCATACGCTCCGGCCCCTGTCGTTGTAATGAGTGACATGCCTTCATAAAAAGCTGTGATCAATCCAGCATCGGGGAAAAGGAAGAAGAAAGGCAGCCCAGTCGCAAAAGCGAGGCATATACCGCCAACGAGGGGAAGCAATATTGTTAGTTTCCGCACTCTTACGCGCTCGGACGAGCGAAACCCCATATACAGAGATCCGCCGACCAGCATCACGATTGAGATTGAGGCAAAAAAACTACTGGCAACCTCAGTTTCACCGAGAAATACGGCGGTTAGAAACGGGATGCATTGGAGCAATGCCAAGATAATGATCCAGCACCCGATTAGAAAAAAAAGTCGGCTTGTCCACATGTCAGAAGGTCAGAACAGATCCGCACGCGCGGAAAATAGCTGTTCAATCTTTTTCACTGCCTCCGAGAGTGCTAAAATAACCACGCGATCGCCTCCCTGGAGAACGGTATCGGCGTGTGGCACTATCGCCTCATCCTCACGAACGATCATACCGAACTTCACATCCCCATGAAGTCTGAGTTGGCCAATTGTCTTGCCGGCAACGGCCGACCCCTCGATAACTTCCGCTTCAATAATTTCAGCTTTTCCTTCAAAAATACTGTACAGGTCGCGAATGCGGCCGCGGCGAATGTGCCTTACAATCGACGAAACAGTTGTTTCTCTCGGATCAAGAGCAACATCAATTCCAAGCGACCCAACAAGGCTGCCATAGATCGGGTTATTCATTAGCGTGATAGCCCGTGGGCACCCCTGCTGCTTGGCAAGCAGTGACGAAAGGATATTCACCTCATCGTCGTTGGCTACAGAGACAATAGTATCAGCTTGGGCAATATTGGCCTCTTGCAGGATTTCGCGATCCAGTGCGTCGCCGTTAATAACAACAGCATGCTTCAGCTTCTCAGCAATCAAGGAGGCGCGAGTTTTATCAAACTCGATAATCTTCACATTGGTTTTTGCGTTATCTTCAAGGAGAAGTGCAAGGAACAGTCCGATATTACCTCCCCCGACAATAACCAGCCGCTGCGCTGCCTTCTCTTCGTGCCCAAATACAGCCATGGCACGTTCGGTCATGTCGGCATCGACTGCAATATAGATGGCATCGCCTGCCTGTAATTGGTCATCGCTGCGGGGCACAAATATCTTATTGGCCCTCACGACAGAAACCACCGTGGTTTGCAGGTTTGGAAATAGCTCAGTCAATTGCCTGAGCGGCGTATCCACGACAGGGCAGTTTTCATCCAGTACCAAGCCGATCAGCCGAACTTTACCATCAACAAACGGTACCATATTGAACGCACCGGGAACCTGAAGGCGTCGATGGAGTGCCTGTGCCACCTCAAGTTCGGGTGAAATAATTACGTCAATTGGCATATTCTCGCGGGAAAATAGATCGGCCCACATTGGCTTGAGATATGTCTGGTTTCTAATACGCGCAACTTTGGTGGGCACGCTGAAAAGCGAATTCGCGACCTGGCAGGCAACCATATTTACCTCGTCCGACCATGTTACGGCGACAAGCAGTTCTGCGTCAGCAGCCCCTGCCTTCGCCAGCATTGATGGGTCGGACGCATGTCCCACCAGTGCCTGAATATCCAGAGATTCACTTATCTTACGGATGAGTTCAGGTGACCGGTCAATAACGGTTACGTCATTTTGCTGATCGGCCAGATGTTTCGCAATGTTAAAGCCAACTTGGCCAGCACCACAGACAATAACTTTCATGGTGTTATATCACTTTTCCAAAGTTATAGATTAAGACTATTCGATCTCGTCACCTTTACTGGCTCCGGTCAAGCCAAGCGACTTCAGTTTCCGATGCAATGCGGACCGCTCCATACCGATAAAGGCCGCTGTTCGAGAAATGTTACCACTGAAGCGATTGATCTGGACCTTCAGGTATTCTCGCTCAAATGCCTCACGGGCTTCTCTCAGTGGTGTCGTCATAATGGCGCTGTTCCCCCCCGGGTGCAACAAGTCGCTGGAACCGGTCCGTATCTCCTGGGGCAGAAGGTCCGCACCTATTTCGCTGTCAAATTCATCAGAACCCATGATGACCAATCGTTCCATGATGTTTTTTAGTTGCCGGACATTCCCGGGCCAGTCGTAAGACTGCAGTGCTGCAATGGCGTCATCTGCAAGCTTCGCCTTAGGCCTACCGGTGGCTTCTGCTAGGGCGTCGAGAAAATTCTGTGCCAGCATCGGAATATCTTCGCGACGCTCAGACAACGACGCCATTTTAAGCGGCACTACATTCAGGCGATGATAGAGATCCTCACGAAACCGACCTTCCCTGATTTCCATTTGCAAGTCCTTGCTTGTCGCAGAAATCACTCGAACATCCACTTTTACGCCTGTATTTCCTCCAACACGCTCGAAGGCCTGATCCGTCAGCACACGTAATATCTTGGCTTGCGTAGGTAACGGCATATCACCGACTTCGTCGATAAAAAGGGTGCCGCCATGGGCGCGTTCAAATAGCCCGGTTTTTACCACCCCCCCGTTCTGCTCAACGCCAAAAAGTTCCTGTTCCATACGATGCGGCTCCATCGAAGCGGCACTTATGACAACAAAGGAACTACCCATTCTATGAGAACGGGCATGAATTTGCCGGGCAGCAACTTCTTTACCGGAACCGGAGGGACCGTGGATCAACACACGGCTATTGGTTGCTGCCACCTTTTCGATGTTCTGGCGAACAGTGTTAATAGCGTGGCTTTTACCGGTTATATCTACCGAAAACGCCGAACGTTTCTTGAGTTCTTCATTCTCCCGGCGTAGCCGGTCTGCTTCTGTCGCACGTTGAATAGTCAGAAGCAGGTGGTCAGCTTCAAAAGGTTTCTCTATGAAATCATAAGCACCTTTTTTTATCGCTGCCACAGCAGTTTCAATGTTGCCATGTCCACTGATAACCACGATTGGAAGATCCCGGTGCCGAGACTTCACCAACTCCAAAATCTCAAGCCCGTCCAGCTTGCTGCCTTGCAGCCAGATATCAAGCACCATCAATGACGGCAACCGCGCTTCGATCTCAGCGAGACCACTGTCGCTGTCATGGGCGGTTCGCGTATTATAACCTTCGTCTTCCAGAATCCCGGAAACAAGCTCGCGGATATCTTCTTCGTCATCAATTATGAGAATATCAAGTGCCATATGTGGCGCACTCCCTGGTCTTTTACTCAGCAGCGGCGGCGCCGCCCTTTTTCGCATTAGAATTTTCATCGGCGTCATCCGCACGCGACGCACGCTTTTCGAGTGCGCGGTGCGAAAAGACAAGTACTGCTCTGGCACCCAGTGGTGACCGGTCTGCGATGCGAACGACGCCCCCGTGTTCTTCCATGATCCGTCTGACAATCGCCAACCCCAGTCCAGTGCCCTTGGCCCGCGTGGTCACATACGGTTCCATCAAGCGGTCTTTCTGATCCTGTGGCAACCCCAACCCATTGTCATCAACTCTGATCTCGGTTCGGTCACCGTCTTGGGAAAGGTCAACCCTGATCATTCCCGGCTCAACAGTGTCAGCCCCATGTTCGATATCCCGTTCAACCCGCGCCATCACAGATTCCACGGCATTCTTTAGAATATTGGTGAGGGCTTGGCCAACAAGGCGGCCATCACATTTAATGGATAAAATGCTCTCCGGCATGCGGGTGGAAAATTGTATCCTGCTTGCTGCAACATCCTGCAGGAACACCGACTGTTTAACCACATCGGCAATATCCGTCTCTTTGAGAATCGGTGCCGGCATTCTTGCAAACGAGGAAAACTCGTCCACCATACGCCTTAGATCGCCAACCTGCCGGATGATGGTATCAGTGCACTGGCTAAACACCTTTGTATCGCTGGCAATTTCCTTTAAATACTTACGTTTAAGTCTTTCTGCTGAAAGCTGAATCGGGGTCAGCGGATTTTTGATTTCGTGCGCGATACGACGGGCAACATCTGCCCAAGCGGCCGTACGCTGGTCAGCGAGTTGCTCAGTAAGGTCATCAAAGGTAACCACGTAACCGCCGATGGATTCCACATCTCCCTGCCCGCGTTCAACAAATACCCGAACCAGCAACGTCCGGGTTTCCCCCTTCACATCAATAAGCACCTGCCCTTTAACTTCACCGGCAACACTTTTTTCGCCCTGTCGCAGCAGCTCCGTAAATTCAGGTACGACCTCACTCAGGCGCCGGCCAATCAGATCTTCATAGGCAACGCCCAAGAGGCTGGCTGCGGAGCGATTGGGCAGGAAAACGGTACCGTCCTGCTGCAGCCCGATAACACCAGCCGACACGCCTTCCAGCACTTCCTCAAGAAATCGGCGACGTTCGTCCAACTCCCGGTTTGCCTCGATAAGCGCATCTTGGTGGCGGGCAATCTGGTCGGTCATGCGGTTGAAAGCACGGCTAAGCATGCCCACCTCATCGCTGGTCGGCGGACTTGGAACACGCGTAGCGAGATCCCCCTGACCGACGCGCTCAGCTGCGTCAACAAGGTTAGACAACGGATTAACCAGCCGCGCTGAAAACCAAAGCCCTATCCAGATGGCCGCGAGCAGGATCAAAAGGGCTACAATGATAAAAACCACATTGAATTGCAGTTGAATGTTGCTGCGTTGCCCCTCAAGGCTTTCATAGTCAGCCACAGCCGATCGGGTCGCCTGCAGGTAGCCAAGCACCTGTGGATTGAGGTCACGCGCCACATATAAATAGGTCGGGCGTAAAAAGCTCGAAAGCTTGATCATGCCAACGACGGTATTGTCTGCGGTATTGGACGCTACAAATGTACCGTCCTGTCGCACCCGGTCGAGCATGTTTTTTTGCAGCCGCGATGTGGTAAGCTCCAGCCCCTGATTAGCCCGTGCCACAACAGCCCCTTCCGTGTCCAGGTCCTGCATTTCAATAAGCAACACCTCGGACAATAGACGTGTATTTAAGGCACTGTAGGCTACCTGCTGTAGTGTCAGACTATCTGTCTGCTGCAACGGACTGAGGCGGTTGAACGCAAGCGCAATCGCCTGCATGTCTTTCTCGATCGTCGCCCGGTGCTCAATCATGTAGGTTTCGGCAACCTCAAGCGAGTTGTTGAGCGCTGAGCGCACCCGTTCGCTAAACCATGACTGAATGCCAAACTCGAGGAATAGCGCCGAGAACACCGTCATAATGATTGGCGGCACAATAGCAATCGCGATAAAAAAGCCGGTTACCTTGGTTTGAAGGCGAGAGCCCGCGGCCATGCCCTTGCGCGATAGCCAGAGACGGACAAACCACCGACCGATGGATACACCGAGCGCCAGCAACAGCGCCAAGTTGATGGCCAATAGCACCCGCATGGTCCGGCCCGAGGCTAGCTCAAACGGTCCAGACTTCCGTGACATCACGATATATGTAGTGATCGCTGATATTACTGCGAGTACCGAAAGTAGAATTTCAATACGTCCAGCAAGCTTAAGCCGCCGTGACCACAGCATAAATTTTGCCCAGCGCCGATTGGGTAACTTCGGCACCCCTGTGTTCACTTCAGGCTTTTTTAACGGCTTGTTCTTCGACATGCGCCCTATGATGCATATTTGTCACAATTGTTCCACATATATCACACGCTGAAACACGATTGTGGCAAAGTTTAGGATGCACGTGGGTGAACAGAGATATCAAGTTCGCGAATTTTCTTGCGGAGAGTGTTGCGGTTTAACCCAAGGAGTTCGGCAGCCTTGACCTGATTCCCACTTGTTACCTGCAACACCTTCTGAATAAGTGGCCGTTCCACCTCACGCAGAATACGCTGATAGAGGCCAGCAGGGGGCAAGCCGTCATCATGATAATCGAAATATTGGTCGAGATGCAGACGCAGTGTCTGCGCAAGGTTGCCACCACTGACATCTGCCATGATACTAACCGGCCCGCCTGCCATCTCCGAAGTGGAGCGATCAAATTCTGTTTTGATAACGGAGCCGCTGATTTCTTTGCCTGGATATAAGGCGCAAATGCGTTGCAGCAGGTTTTCCAGTTCACGGACATTGCCCGGCCAATCGAATGACTGCAGCGCTTTTTTTGCACCATCGGTAAGCTTCTTCTGCGGTAAGCCCTTATCCATGGCTTTTCGCAGGAAATGCTCCGCAAGGTCAGGGATGTCACCGGGCCGCTCCCTCAGTGGTGGCAGTGAAATAGGCACCACATTCAACCGAAAGAACAAGTCCTCTCTGAAATCGCCGGAACGAACCATCGACTGCAAGCTGCGATTTGTAGCGGCAATGATACGAACATCGGACTTTATGCTCTTCTGGCCACCAACTGTCCGATATTCCCCCTCTTGGAGGACCCTCAGTAAACGGGTCTGTGCTTCAAGCGGCATATCGCCGATCTCATCAAGAAATAGCGTACCACCTTTGGCTTGCCCGAACCGACCAAGAGTGCGGGTCTCCGCGCCTGTAAATGCGCCGCGCTCATGGCCAAAAAGTTCGCTTTCGATCAGTTCCCGTGGGATAGCAGCCATATTCACCGGCACAAATGGATTGTTGGCACGTGGGCCGTGAGCATGAAGTGCCCGCGCAACCAGTTCCTTACCGGTACCGCTCTCGCCTGTTACCATAACTGTGAGATCGGTTTTCACCACCCTCGCCATCGTACGGTAGATTTCCTGCATTACAGTTGAGCGACCGATAAGGAGGTTTTCATCACGCACAAGGTCGTCTGAAACAAGGGTGATTTTTTCCTTAAGCGCTTTCTTAACAATTGATATTAACTCATCTATATCAAAAGGCTTTGGCAAGTAGTCAAAGGCACCATTATTCGTTGCAGCCATTGCAGTTGAAAGCGTATTTTGTGCGCTCATAATCACGAACGGCAACTCAGGCCTTTTCTCAAGCAGGCCCGGCAAAGCATCAAGCCCACTACCTGACGGCATCATCACATCTGATATAACCACATCGCCCTGCCCCCTCTCCACCAAACGCATCAGCTCAGGCAGGTCTTCCGCTTCAAGCACCATCCAGCCTTCCTGACGCAAGGCTTCGCCAACTACCACGCGGATGGCTGTATCATCGTCCGCAACAATGATGGTCGGTTTAGGTCGTCCCACTTCTCATGTCCTCTTCAAGTGCAAGCTGCACCTTAAACTGCGCCCCACTTTTCGGGTGGTTATCACAGGTTACCGTTCCCTCCATATCACTCACGTATCTGGCAACCAGAGCAAGGCCCAAGCCTGTACCGCCTTCCTTGCCGCTGACAAATGGATCAAAAAGGTGCCCGCGTAGATGATTGGGTATTCCCGGCCCGTTATCCAGAACGCTGACTTCGACCGGCAAACGGATTCGTTCACCAGATCGACTAGTGAGCCAGATTCCATGCCGATACGATGTTGTGATTGTGATGTCAGCGTCAGGCCCCGCCGCTTCAACAGCATTTTTAATCAAGTTTAAAAACACCTGTATCAGACGATCATAATTACCAAAAACCGGCGGCAACGAAGGGTCAAAACGGGGGCGAAAACTACACTTTGCGCCAAAACCCGCCACGGCAACATTCAGCACATGATCCAGCACTTCATGGATATTCACCGCTTCATTTGTATGTGCGTGAGGTGAGCTGAAAGTTTCAAGCTCGTCAACGAGTCCTTTGATCCGATCCACTTCCTTGACAATCAGTTCAGTTAGTCTTGCGTTTTTACTGTCCTGCGCCCGGGCCATCAATTGCGCCGCACCTCGAATGCCCGAGAGCGGGTTTTTGATTTCATGCGCCAACATTGATGCCAGCCCACTGACAGATCGGGCCGCGGCTTCCATCTCGGCGCGTTTTTCCAGAAAAGCCGTGATTCGTCGCGGTTGTACAGAAAGGATAATAGCGCTGGAATCCCCGTGTGGGTGGGCATGCATATCCATCAACTCAATATCGCCAATCGGAGGCATGACAGCGACGTCATAGCTGTTAAGGGGCGTATTTTCATCACGAGCCCGAGTGACCAGCCCGTCAGCCGCATAGCCCACACCCCGCAGGTGGGCGATTGGGCTGCCACACAGTGTTTCGCGGCTGCGTTCAAAAATGGTTTCGGCCTGTGCAAAAACATCGGTGATGAGATTGTCCGTGCCAACCAGGAATATAGCTTGGCTTAGGCTATGCAGAATATCCTGCGTGCCTATCTCCCCCGCGCTGCCCCCCCGGTCACGCATTAAGCTGCCATTTGTTCACAAAGAGGTAAGTAGAAGTCTCTCAGGGCCCGCTTTACCGCCTCAGGGTCCTCCATACGGTTGATTTCGTTCCGGAAGTCGGCCGAGCTATGCAGGCCTTTCGTATACCAACCAAGATGCTTGCGAGCGATACGAATACCGCCTTCAATACCATAGTGGCTTAGCATTTCATCATAATGCTCAAGAACAGTGGCCATCTGTTCCTCAAGGTCGGGCTCCGGCCGTTTTTCACCGGTCCGCAGATAATGCATCACCTGGCCAATAAGCCATGGCTTGCCATAACAGCCGCGTCCTATCATGACCCCGTCTGCGCAAGAATCCGAAAGCGCCTGGTCAACATCGCCAAAATCGTTGATATCGCCATTCACCACTACCGGCAGGCTTACGGCTTCCTTGACAACGCCAACCTTCTTCCAGTTAGCATGGCCACGATACATCTGGCACCGCGTTCGTCCATGAACCGCGATGAGCTTAACCCCTGCCTGTTCTGCGATTTTGGCCAACTCAGGCGCATTAAAGCTATTATCGTCCCAGCCAAGGCGCATCTTAAGTGTGACGGGCAAGGACACAGCATTTACCGTAGCATGAATAAGCTCACCAGCGTGGTCGAGATCACGCATAAGCGCCGACCCGGCGTGGCCATTCACAACCTTTTTTACTGGGCATCCCATGTTGATATCAATGATAGCTGCGCCACGGTCTTCATTCAGCTTGGCAGCTTCAGCCATCTTGGCACCTTCACAACCCGCGAGCTGGACCGACATTGGAAATTCATCCGCACAGTTTGTCGACATCTTCATGCTGCTTGCGGTCGCTCGGATCATTGCTTCCGACGCAATCATCTCTGACACAACAAGCCCCGCGCCATAGCGTTTCACAAGACGCCGGAACGGCATATCGGTCACACCCGACATGGGTGCGAGAATAACTGGATCTTTGATTTCTACCGGTCCAATGTTAAGAGCCATCAATCTTTACCTAACCTAACAGATCACTGCCTAAATAATAGGCACCGCTTATGCCAGAAGTGATTACAAAAAGCCAGAGCCAGATTTTGCAAACGAGCCAACCGAAAATCGCAGTCCTGATCGTTGCCGCCGGGCGGGGTAGCCGCGCGGGAGCCGGACTTCCGAAACAGTATCGTACGGTCGCAGGGAAAATGATTTTATCCCATACGCTTGACGCCATGCGCACGGCCCTGCCCAACGTCCCCATAAAGGTTGTAGTTCACCGAGACGACCTCGAGCTATATCATGCGGCAGCAAAGGGTTTTGACCTTCTTGAACAAGCTCTGGGCGGCGCGACCCGGCAGGAGAGCGTACGTGATGGCCTTGCTGCCATGGCGCATATCGCGCCCGACTATGTTCTTGTTCACGACGCAGCCCGCCCCTTCATTGACAGAGATACAATAGAGCGACTTGTATCGGCCCTTGAACGCGGTGCCATGGCAGTGTTACCCGCAATACCAGTAACAGATACGCTTAAGGCAGTATCCGACGAGGTGATTACCCGCACAGTTAAGCGGGATGGCCTGTATTCGGTGCAAACCCCTCAAGCTTTCCGGTTTCATGCCTTGCTGGAAGCGCATGAACGAGCGACCGGGGATCAATACACCGACGATGGCGCCGTCATGGAAGCTAATGACACCCAAGTTCGCATCGTGGAAGGCAATGACAATAACTTCAAAATTACAACTGCCGCAGACCTTACAAAGGCGGAACAGATGCTGATGATGCGATTGGCGGATATCCGAACAGGTTCGGGTTATGACGTACACAGGTTTGAAGAAGGTGATCATGTCTGGCTGTGCGGCGTGAGGCTGCCGTTCACTAAACGCCTGAAGGGGCATTCGGATGCCGATGTCGGCTTGCACGCCCTGACCGATGCTATCCTCGCAGCCCTAGCAGAGGGCGATATTGGGCAACACTTTCCGCCTAGCGACGACCAATGGCGTGGCAGCCCCAGCGATATCTTTCTAAGTTTCGCTAAGGATCGCGTTTTGGCGAAGGGTGGCGTCATCGCCCATGTCGCCATATGCCTGATATGCGAGCGGCCCAAAATAGGCCCTCATAATATTGCCATGCGGGCGCGCATCGCCGAATTGTTGCAAATCGATATACGCCGCGTTTCCGTGCAAGCAACGACCACGGAAAAGCTCGGTTTTACAGGACGTGAAGAAGGCATTGCCGCACAGGCGACCGCAACTGTGCGCCTACCCTTCGGAGAAAATTGATGGCGAAAGTATCTCTGCGCACTTGGAACGAACGAAACCTGTCTCCACACTTCTGGTTTGTAACCGGTCTCGGCATTGGCATGCTCAGGCCTGCACCCGGGACATGGGGCTCGCTATTGGGGCTTCTCATCGGTGTTGTGCTGATACAGGCAGGTTTTGGCATATCCGGCCTGATTGCTGGCGCTATCACACTGACTGTTTTCGCCAGCCTTTCAATCAACCATATAGAAAAGCTTACCAATATTCATGACGCACCGGAAATTATCATTGATGAGATTGCCGGGCAGTGGTTGGCACTCATACCCGCTGCGCTCATTCCAAAGGCGTACATCATATATGGTTTGGCGTTTCTGCTGTTTCGGTTCTTTGACATCCTCAAACCCTGGCCGATTGGCTGGCTAGACAAAAAAGTAGCAGGAGGCTTTGGTGTGATGGTAGACGATCTCATCGCTGGCATTCTCGCTGCAATTAGTATATGGCTCCTTCTAACTACAGGTTTGTTAGATGGTTTGGTTTGATGGTCAACAGTACTAAAGAACGAATTGCTACTATTTTCCCCGGTTTTATAATTTCCCTCACCGTTGGACTCGCAGCCAGCTTCCTGGGTGAGCATTATGGCGCACCAGCAATGCTTTTTGCGCTTCTTCTGGGCATGGCACTGCACTTTGTGCATGATGATCCCAAATGCCAACCGGGCATCGCGTTTACCAGTAGTACAGTACTTCGTATTGGGGTTGCGCTCCTCGGCTTGCGCATTGCCCTTGCGGACGTAATGGCACTAGGTTGGCAAACCTTCGTGCTGATGGCCGTCGGTATCGTTACCTCCATTCTTTTTGGCCTTCTGGTAGCGCGGTTGTTTGGCCTCAAGAGGCGATTTGGTGCTCTTACAGGCGGTGCCGTTGCTATTTGTGGTGCTTCCGCCGCTCTTGCCCTATCTGCCGTCATGCCAAAAAGTGACGAACAGGAACGGGATACCGTATTTGCGGTGGTCGGCGTCACCGCCCTCTCAACTGTCGCCATGATAATCTACCCAATGATCGGTGGGCTTGTAGGCATGACCGACGCCGAAGCTGGCATCTTTATTGGTGCAACCATCCACGACGTTGCGCAAGTTGTGGGTGCAGGATACTCGATCTCCGCGGAAGCTGGCGATCTGGCAGCCCTCACCAAGCTGATGCGTGTCGCCATGCTATTGCCTGTGGTACTCGCTTTTGTTCTTGTTTTCCGCACATACGCACAAGCTGACGATGGCGCAAAAAAACCGCCGATACTACCCGGCTTCCTTGTTGCGTTCGTGGTTTTCGTGCTGATCAACAGCGCCGTAACCATACCTGCAGAGGCCAAGTCTGTCTTGACCACCTTCTCCAGAACGTGTCTCATAACTGCTATTGCTGCCATTGGGCTTAAAAGTAACCTCCGGAGCATCGCCACCCTTGGCTGGCGACCGGTGATGCTGATGGTGGTTGAGACAATCTGGCTTGCAGGGCTTGTGCTGCTGTGCCTTCCAATAACCGAGGCGTAATGTTCGACAAAAACATTCTGACATTGGCATCCCAGGTTCTTGAGGCTGCTCGTAACCGTAGCATGTTGGTTGTCACCGCTGAGAGTTGTACCGGAGGTCTGATTTCCGGCGCATTGACAGAAATTCCCGGTTCGTCCGACGTTGTTGACAGGGGCTTCGTCACTTATTCAAACGAAGCGAAGAATCAGATGTTGGGCGTCAGCACAGAAAGCCTTCACCGGTTTGGTGCAGTTTCGTCCGCAGTCGCCAAGGAAATGGCATACGGCGCGCTTGTAAATTCACGTTCTGACGTCAGCGTGGCTGTTACCGGGGTTGCGGGTCCGGGCGGCGGCACCCCGGAAAAGCCTGTCGGACTCGTATGGATTGGCGTCGCCCGCCAAGGCGAAGCGCCGTACGCACATGAATTTCACTTCGGGAACATCGGACGTGATAAAATCCGGCAAGCGACCGTCGCAAACGCCCTCAGGCTGCTCAAATCGGCAATTACGGATTAGCCCTCTTGGGTACACCATATATTTCCTCGGCTCGTGTCTCGAACGCGTGAACCATTTTTTTACATGCCTCGCCAAAAAGGCCGCCGATCATCTGGTTCAGCATACGATTTGAAAATTCGAACTCGACCTCAAAGTCAATTTGGCACGAGTGAAGGCCGACAGGTCTAAAGCGCCAGTGGTTATAAAGCCGTTTCATCGGCCCCTTGATGTAATCAACATCAACCCTGCCATATTCTTCGTATCGCACGCGCGAGGTAAATCGTTCACTGAACATCTTGAAGCCGATAATCACATCGGCATCAAACTGATCTTGCCTGCGGTTGTAGACGCGCGCGCCCGTGCACCACGGCAAAAATTCCGGGTATTTGGCTACATCAGAGACCAGCGTAAATAGCTGCTCTTGCGTGTAAGGCAGCGTCTTTTTCTCGGTAAACCGGGGCACTGGACTTGCTCGCCTTACCTATTCAGCGGCTTTAAGCTGTCGCTGACGCGCGGCGCGCAGCTTGGCAAAATCATCACCTGCATGGTAGCTCGACCGAGTGAGGGGCGTACTTGAGATCAGCAGGAAGCCCTTACCCTTGCCCATGCGCTCATAAGACTTGAACTCGTCGGGCGTGACAAAACGCTCAAGCTTGGCGTGGCGTGGTGTTGGCTGCAGATATTGGCCGATGGTCATAAAGTCGATATCCGCCATGCGCATGTCGTCCATCACCTGGCTCACTTCCATGCGTTCCTCGCCAAGGCCTACCATAATGCCCGATTTGGTAAAAATCGACGGATCCACTTTTTTCACAGTCTCAAGAAGGCGTAGCGAATGGTAGTAACGCGCGCCGGGGCGAATTTTGGGGTAGTTCCGCGGTACGGTCTCAAGGTTATGGTTAAACACATCAGGGCGCGCTTCCGCAACCATCTCGATGGCACCCGGCTTGTTGCGGAAATCCGGCGTTAAAATCTCGATCGTGGTATTGGGGCTGTGTTTGCGCAGTTCTTCAATCACACGCACAAACTGCCTTGCACCACCATCCGCCAGGTCATCTCTGTCGACAGAGGTGATGACAATGTGATTGAGGCCCATTTGCGCACAAGCAATCGCCGTATTCTCGGGCTCAAGCGGGTCTACCGCCATCGGGCGACCGGTCTTCACATTACAGAAGGCGCAAGCGCGTGTACAGGTATCACCCAAAATCATGATCGTGGCGTGTTTCTGTTTCCAGCATTCGCCAATGTTCGGGCATGCTGCCTCTTCGCAGACCGTATGTAGCTTCAGGTCGCGCATCATCTTGCGCGTTTCCGCATACTCTTTGCTCACAGGTGCCTTAACCCGGATCCAGCTTGGTTTGCGCTGATAGTTTTGCGGTTTGTCTTCTGTGCTCATTACTTGTCATCCAACTCATAAGCTTTGCGCAGCCAACCGATAAGCTCATCATCGATCCGCTCGTCTGCCGTTACCCCTATTACATGGGTAATACGGTCGCCTTTTGCAGCCCCGCCGGTATTTTTGACACGACCCGGAAGTTCGCTATCATAACGCCCAAGCGCCAGGCCGACATCCAGCCGTGTCTGCGTAGCAGCTTTTACCTGAGCGAATACGCGATGTCTATAGATGGGCACCATGGTCTTCGTCGGACTCACGCCCACGTCATCACCAAGGGAAAGCAAACGCCCAATCACTTTTTCCGCGAGCGGCTTCAAGGTTTCTTTTTTACCTGAAAACTGAGCATCGAAGAGGTGCGGTGCGCGGGTAAGGTAGGCATCACCGTCGTAGTCCTCAGGTGTCTCACCCAGCGCATAACTCGCCAGCAGCCATGCAGTCGGCTTGCCGAGCCCATGGTCCGCCTTCAGCTTGGCACCAAGGGCATTTATATCTGCGAGGTCATAACTGCGCGCGACATCCGCCCAACCGTCAGGGCTTTTGCCCGTGCGCTCCTCCATATTAGCCAGCATCGCCTGAATGTGAGAAACGCTTGGGTGAACCCTGAATTTCATTTTTGGCTCCTAGAAATGGATCGCCTTGCCGTAGGCGTCGAGCACACTTTCGTGCATCATCTCTGACAGCGTCGGGTGCGGGAAGACGGTGTGCATCAACTCCTGCTCCGTTGTCTCGAGCGTGCGGGCGACTGCGTAACCTTGGATAAGCTCCGTTACCTCGGCGCCAACCATGTGGGCACCCAGAAGCTCACCGGTTTTCTTGTCAAACACGGTTTTCACCATGCCTTCCGGTTCGCCAAGCGCAACCGCCTTGCCGTTGCCGATAAAGGGGAAGTTACCAACACGCACCTCATGGCCCTGCTCTTTCGCTTTCGCTTCCGTCAGACCAACCGATGCCACCTGCGGGCGGCAATATGTACAGCCCGGAATGTTGCCCTTGTCCATCGGGTGCAGGCCCTTGACGCCATTGATTTTCTCAACAGCGATAATGCCTTCGTGCGATGCCTTGTGTGCGAGCCACGGTGCACCAGCCACGTCACCAATAGCCCAGAAGCCGTCCACGCCGGTCTGGCCCCATTCATTGGTGACGATATGGCCGCGATCAACCTTGATGCCTGCGTCTTCAAGGCCAAGGCCTTCCACATTGCCGGTGATCCCGATGGCGATGATCACGCGGTCCACCGTGATCTCTTCTTTCTTGCCGTCCGTCTCAACCACGCAGGTTACATTATCCTTGCCCTTCTTGAGTTCGGTGACCGACGCTTTGGTTTTGATCGTCATGCCCTGTTTCTTGAAGGATTTCTCGGCGAATTTGGAAATGTCCGCGTCTTCAACCGGCAGCACGCGGTCCATCATCTCAACCACGGTCACATCAGAGCCCAGCTCATTGAAGAAGCTCGCAAACTCGATCCCGATGGCGCCAGAGCCTATCACCAGCAACTTCTTGGGCATTGTGTTCGGTGTAAGCGCATGACGATATGTCCACACCAGTTCACCATCCGCTTTCAGGTGCTCCAGCTCCCGCGCGCGGGCACCGGTCGCGATGATCACGTCCTTGGCCGTAAGTTCGGTCGTCTTGCCGTCTTCGCCTTTGACGGCAACCTTGCCTTTGCCGGTGATTTTAGCTTCGCCCTCAAGGTGGGTCACCTTGTTCTTCTTGAACAGGGATTTGATACCGCCGTTCATCTGCTTTGCCACACCGCGGCTGCGCTGCACTATGGCGTCAAGGTCGAAATCCACCTTGTCAATCTTCAGGCCATAATCCTTGGCGTTTTTGGCAAGGTGAAACACTTCGGCTGACCGCAAGAGCGCCTTCGTTGGAATACAGCCCCAGTTGAGGCAGATGCCGCCCAGAAGCTCGCGTTCTACACAGGCGACTTTCATGCCCATCTGTGCGCCACGGATCGCCGCCACATAACCACCTGGCCCGCCACCGATTACAACAAGATCAAAACTCTCAGCCATACTCAAATCCTTTCGGGATTTTCCACGCGTCGTGGATCATCAACACCACCGGTATGATCGGTAGTAGCTTTTTCAATCAACAGAACGCTGCAAACATCTCGGGCATAGGGCTTGTGTTCAATACCCTTAGGCACAATAACCATCTCGCCTGCCTCTACCCAAACCTGCCGGTCGCGGTAGTCCATGCGGAAACAACCGTCGATCACGAGGAAAAGCTCATCCTCCCCGTCATGGGCATGCCAGACAAAATCACCTTCGATTTTCGCCAGCTTGACGTGATACCCATCAAGTTCGCCAACAAGTTTCGGTGACCAATGCTCACTGAAACTTGTCAGTTTTTTCTTGAGATTAACTACGTCCATTGCAGCGATCCTCAAACAGCAGCTTAAAGCAGCATCGTGATCGGATCCTCAACATAGCTCTTGAAGGCCGCGAGGAATTCTGCGCCAACCGCCCCGTCAACCGCACGGTGGTCACACGACATGGTACAGCTCATCACGGTCGCAACAGCAAGCGCGCCGTCCCTCACCACCGGACGCTGTTCGCCTGCGCCGACGGCCAGGATAGCCCCCTGAGGTGGGTTGATCACCGCACCAAATTCCTTAATGCCGTACATACCCAAGTTGGAGATAGAGAATGTACCGCCTGCATAATCTTCCGGAGCCAGTTTGCCGTCCCGCGCGCGAGTAGCCAGGTCCTTAACCGCCTTTGAGATATCGGAAAGCCCCATACCGTCCGCACCGCGTACAACCGGGGTCACGAGACCACCTTCAATGGCGACCGCCACGGAAATATCCGCGCGCTCGTACCAGTACATCTTGTCACCCGCAAACTGCACATTGGCCGCAGGTACTTTCTTGAGCGCAAGAGCCGTCGCACGGATAATGAAGTCATTAACCGAAAGCTTCACACCGCTGTCAGCCAGCTTCTCATTCAGCACCTTACGCTGCGCGAGCAGGTTATCCAGCTCACACTCGATGGTCAGGTAGAAATGCGGCACATGCTGCTTCGATTCCGTCAGGCGGCGCGCAATAGTTTTGCGGATGTTCGACAGGCGTTCCTCGTGATACGGAATATCGTCATACGGGCCATATTCAGGTGCCGATGCTGCAGCGGCTGGTGCTTTCGCGCCTTCTTTTGCCGCTGGCGTAGCCTCATCGGCTTTGCCTACACCTTTTTCAAGAGCGGCTTCAATATCGCGTTTCACGATGCGGCCATTGGGGCCAGTGCCGTCAAGCGCCTTGAGGTCAAGGCCTTCCTGGCTTGCAATACGCTTGGCCAGTGGCGATGCTTTGATGCGCTCACCCTCAGCTTTTGACGGCTTGCCTTCAGGCTTTTTCTCAGAAGAAGCACTTGAAGGTTTAACCTCTTCCTGCTTTTCTTCCTCAGCATCATCTGTTTCTTCAGCCTTCGGGGCAGCCTCGGCCTTTTTGTCGTCGGTCGGGACCTTAACGTCAGAGACATCTTCGTCCTCTTCCGCAAGCATGGCTATAATCTTGCCAACCGGCACATCGTCTGTACCTTCTTCCACGAGGATTTTGGCAACGGTGCCATCGTCGATGCTCTCGACCTCCATCGTCGCTTTATCGGTTTCGATCTCGGCGATCACATCGCCGCTTTCGACCTTGTCGCCTTCTTTCACCAGCCACTTGGCAAGCGTGCCCTTTTCCATCGTAGGCGAAAGGGCGGGCATGAAAATTTCGATAGCCATGGCAGTAGCCTTATCTCTTGTGACAGGAATATGTTTCTAGCGCTGAATGAAAACGACGATGACCAAGATCATCCCGATGATAAACAGCGTCATCTTTCCTTCGCCAGATCCGCCGCTTCTCCCACCTAGTGTTGGATCACGATAATCCAATTTAACCTTGGTGCTTCGAAAAGCGGACTTCAAGCCATAGCGATTAATCAGACGACGCCATTTTCTTCTTCTCATTCACGCTTCCCAATTAGTCCGCGTAGCAAACTGCTTTTGCAGCCTTGACGATATCATCGGCGCCAACAACGGCGGCTTTCTCGAGATTGTTGGCGTATGGCAACGGCACGTCCGCGCTGTTGACGCGGGTTACCGGTGCGTCGAGCCAATCGAACGCTTTTTCCATCAGCTGTGCCGACACATCAGAAGCCACCGAACACTGAGGCCAGCCTTCTTCCGCGATTACACAGCGGTTGGTTTTTTTCACGCTTTCAATAACAGTGTCGATATCAAGCGGGCGAATCGTGCGCAGGTCAATGACTTCAGCGCTGATACCCTCTTCCGCCAGCTTGTCGGCTGCCTTTAGCGCTTCACCAACCGTGATGGAATAAGATACGATTGTCACATCCGCGCCTTCCCGGAAAATACGCGCCTTGCCGATGGGCAGCACATAGTCTTCCAGTTCCGGAACCTCGAAACTTTCGCCGTACATCAGCTCATTCTCAAGAAACACAACCGGGTTTGGATCCTGAATCGCCGCCTTCAGAAGGCCTTTGCAATCAGCAGCATCATAGGGTGCGATAACCTTCAGGCCCGGCACATTGGCATACCACGATGCATAGTTCTGGCTGTGCTGCGCGCCCACACGGCTTGCGGCGCCGTTCGGGCCACGGAAAACAATCGGGCATGACACCAAGCCACCAGACATGTAGCGCGTTTTGGCGGCGGAGTTGATGATATGGTCAATCGCCTGCATGGCGAAGTTGAAGGTCATGAACTCGATAACAGGCTTCAGCCCCGCGAACGCAGCGCCCGCGCCAAGGCCTGCAAAGCCGTGCTCGGTAATCGGCGTGTCGATCACACGGTCGGCGCCAAATTCGTCCAGCAGGCCCTGGGTTACTTTATAAGCGCCCTGGTACTCCGCCACTTCTTCACCCATGACAAAAACATCGCCGTCCTTGCGCATTTCTTCAGCCATGGCATCCCTGAGCGCCTCGCGCACTGTAAGCTTGACCATTTTAGTGCCTTCGGGAATTTCCGGGTCCTGCAGGTTCTCGCTGGAGACTACCGCGCCAGCGAAACCAGCGTCCTGTTCGTCCGGGTCTTCCTTCGGCGATTCCGGGATCTTAGCTTTTCTGTCATCTTCAGCGCCCTTGTCGTCAGCCTTTTCCGGCTCTGGTGCTGAATCGACGTCAATGTCTTTCGGGTCCTCGCCCTCTTCGGCGACGATGGCGATCAACTCGCCTACAGGCACGTCATCTGTACCTTCCGCGACAATGATTTTCGCGATGATGCCCTCGTCCACCGATTCGACTTCCATTGTCGCCTTGTCGGTTTCAATCTCTGCGATCACATCACCGGATTCGATGCTGTCGCCCTCTTTGACGAGCCATTTCGCCAGTGTACCCTTTTCCATGGTGGGAGACAGGGCCGGCATGGTGATTTTAATTGCCATGAGTGGATGCTCCCTTACGCCAGCACATCAGTATAAAGTTCAGAAAGTTCAGGCTCTGGACTATCAGTCGCGAATGTTGCCGCGTCTGCGATCTTCGCCTTGATTTCCTTATCAAGATCCTTCAGCGCCGCTTCATCCATAATGTCTGCGTCCAGAATACGCTGCTTGACCTGATCAATCGCATCATGTTCGGCGCGCATCTTCTGCACTTCTTCCTTGGACCGGTATTTCGCCGGATCAGACATGGAATGACCGCGATAGCGATATGTCTTCATTTCAAGAATGAAGGGGCCCTCGCCCTTGCGGCAGTGTGCGACAGCTTCGTCCATCGCCGCTCGCACTTCCAGCACGTTCATGCCGTCCACCTGCTTGCCGGGAATCTTGAAGCTTTCACCACGTCGATGCAGCTCAATCTGCGACGACGAACGGCTGACACTCGTGCCCATGGCATACTGGTTATTCTCGATGATGTAGATCACCGGAAGGTTCCAGATACGCGCCATGTTGAAGCTTTCGTAAACCTGGCCCTGGTTTGCGGCACCGTCGCCAAAATAGGCCACCGATACATTGTCCGATTTACGGTACTTGGCTGCAAAACCGAGACCGGTGCCGAGCGAAACCTGCGCGCCCACAATGCCGTGCCCGCCATAAAAACCACGCTCAGGGTCAAACATGTGCATGGAGCCGCCCTTACCACGCGAACAACCGCCCGAGCGGCCTGTAAGTTCGGCCATGACACCCTTGGGGTCGGCCCCGGCAGCGATCATATGCCCGTGTTCGCGATAGCCTGTGATGACAGAGTCGCCGTCTTTAAGCGCCGTCTGGATACCGACAACAACGGCTTCCTGGCCGATATAAAGGTGACAGAAGCCTCCGATAAGGCCCATGCCATACATCTGCCCAGCTTTTTCTTCAAAGCGCCGAATGGTCAGCATTTGAGTATAAAGTTCAACAAGTTCATCGTTCGACGCATCATACAGCGTCGGACCGGAATTGCGGCGACGGCTTGATGCCGTCGACTTCTTAGTCGTCTTTTTTGTAGTCATGTCGGCCTTCCAGAAAAGGTCCCAGAAATCAGGTATAGGCAGGATGCCTTACGCCAAAGCGTCTAGGGACAATGGATAGCGCCGATTTCAGCAATTTGCAATAGGATATAAACTATTGAAATTAAATGATAATTACTGATTAACTTACTTTTTGTTAATCACTGGCCAGCGGCAGGAAGGAAAACCACAATCTCATCGGGGTGGGTAAAGCCAAGGCGCCGCCGTACCTGCTCTTCAAGCATATCGGGGTCCAGCGCCTGATCGGAGAGCTTGCTGGTACGCACTTCAAGCGCCTCCTTCTCGGCTGCAACTTTTTGGGCAATAACGGTAAGTTCATGCTGTTGCACTTCAAGGCGCTTCAGCGCCGCGAGGCTATTGTCGCCCTGAAACGCATGAAAGGCAAAATACCCGAACAGGAACAGCCAAACCCCGGCCATCCATGCCTGCCCTAAATAGCGTGATATTTTTCCGACTCGCTTCATGATTCGAATCATCTCATAAGCGAATCATGGGGGCAAGGGAAAAGGTATACAAACGATACATTTTTTACATGCGGAACTCAGGGCTTCCATACATCGCGGAAGCCCTGGTAAATGAATTACGGACCTACCCTTTCAGAATAGAACGTCCAGCGTAAACTGCCGAAGCACCAAGCTCTTCCTCAATGCGAATAAGCTGGTTATATTTGGCCAGCCGATCAGAACGTGCAAGCGAACCGGTTTTGATCTGGCCACAGTTCATGGCAACCGCAAGATCTGCGATTGTAGCGTCTTCGGTTTCACCCGAGCGGTGTGACATGACAGAGGTGTAGGACGCGCGGTGCGCCATATCGACGGCCTTCATAGTCTCAGAGAGAGTGCCTATCTGATTGACCTTTACAAGGATCGAGTTCGCCACACCCTTCTCAATGCCATCAGCAAGTCGCGCAGGGTTAGTCACAAACAGGTCATCACCAACGAGTTGAACCTTATCGCCGATGCGGTCCGTCAGCATTTTCCAACCGTCCCAATCATCTTCTGCCATACCGTCTTCGATGGAAATGATGGGGTATTTCGCAACGAGGTCAGCATAGTAGTCAACGAGGCCTGCACTATCGAGGGACTTGCCTTCACCTTTCAGCTCATACTTGCCATCGTTGAAAAACTCGGTAGATGCGGCATCGAGGGCGAGATAGACATCTTCACCAGGCGCGTAACCCGCACTTTTGATAGCTTCCACAATAAAATCAAGCGCATCAACCGTCCCGTTGAGGTTGGGGGCAAAGCCGCCTTCGTCACCCACATTGGTATTGTGGCCCGCGGCTGCCAGCTTGGATTTGAGCTCGTGAAAAATCTCAGCACCAATGCGGATAGCATCACGCACGCTGTCTGCGTTGACAGGCATGATCATAAATTCCTGAACATCGATCGGATTGTCCGCATGTTCACCGCCATTGATGATATTCATCATCGGAACCGGCAACACATGCGCATTTGGACCACCAATGTAGCGATAGAGCGGCAAACCACAGCTATCGGCGCTGGCTTTTGCAATCGCAAGCGACACGCCCAGAATGGCATTTGCGCCCAGACGCCCCTTGTTTTCCGTTCCATCAAGATCACGCATGGCTTGGTCGATGCCAAGCTGGTCTTCACTGTCCAGTCCAACCAGTGCATCAAACAGTTCGCCATTCACGGCCTCAACCGCCTGAAGCACGCCCTTCCCCCGGTAGCGACCGCCACCGTCACGTAGCTCCACAGCTTCATGGGCACCGGTAGAGGCGCCTGACGGCACGGCTGCACGGCCAAAAGCACCGTCTTCAAGAATTACGTCTACTTCGACGGTGGGATTACCGCGGCTGTCAAGAATTTCACGGCCGATGATATCGATGATGGCACTCATGGGCTTATTCCTTAAATGCTCTGAAGGGAAATGAGAAATTACCGGCGGATTGTTACCCCTTCAACGCCAAATCTGCAAGGTTTGAGGCTTTCAGACTGGAAAAAATCAATGACTTCACTAAAGTCAGCGAAAAGGGAGGAATAGTATGAAGCATTTTCTTGCAAGAACTGCTGCCGTGGTGCTGGCGGCGGGGCTGCTGGCGCAAACACCGGTTCTGGCAACCGATGAGAAGGTTGACCACTATACTCAGGAAAATGCACATCGCATCATGGCGGATTTTCGCGATTTCCTCTCTATGCCGAACGTAGCCGCAAATACCGAAGATATGATGGTCAACGCCCGCTGGATCATAGATTACATCCGCAAGCGCGGATTTCAGGGTGAAATCGTTTCCGCAGGCGGTGCACCGTACGTTATCGCTGAAAAGCAAGTTCCGGGCGCCGAAAAAACCGTGCTGATTTATGCCCATTTTGATGGCCAGCCTGTTGCTCCTGAAAACTGGGCATCACCGCCCTTCACCCCCACCCTGAGGGATGGCATGGTCGAAGCGGGGGGGGACATCATTGAGTGGCCATCCGGGAATGAAAGTTTCAACCCCGAGTGGCGGCTGTTTGCCCGCTCAGCAGGCGACGACAAAGCGCCAGTGATCGCCCTTATGGCTGCCATTGATGCGCTTGAGGCAGCAGGCACTCCCCCAAGCGTAAATATAAAACTGATACTGGACGGCGAGGAAGAAGCTGGCTCACCCACCTTGGGTAACATTCTCGCGCAGCATGGCGATAAACTGACATCAGACCTTCTGCTGTTTTGCGATGGTCCCATGCACCAGAGCCGACAACGCCAACTGGTGTTTGGCGTTCGCGGTGCCATGACCGTGCATTTGACAGCCTTTGGCCCCAAAAGGCCCTTGCACAGTGGCCACTATGGTAACTGGGCCCCCAATCCCAATGACCGGCTTGTGCACCTGTTGGCAAAAATGAAGGATGAGGAGGCACGCATCCTGGTACCCGGCTATCACGATGATGTGCAGCCCATCACTGACGCCGAAAGGGAGGCAATAGCAGCCCTGCCCCGCATGGACGAAGCGTTGAAGGAAGACTTGGCCCTCGGCGATACCGACGGTGAAGGCAAACGACTTGAAGAATTGATTATGTCGCCAGCCATTGTCATCAAAGGCTTTGAGGGCGGCGGTACTGGCCCAAAGTCCCGCAATATTATCATGCCCAGCGCAACGGCCTCCCTCAACTTGCGCCTGGTGCCAGACCAAACGCCAGAAAGCGTAAAGTCCTCGCTAAATGCTTTTTTCGAATCCGAAGGTTATTGGGTAACAAATAAACAGCCTGATGATAGCGAGCTGAGAACGCACGAAAAAGTCCTGAAGGTCGAGTGGGTACCTGGAGGATATGGCGCATTCCGGAGCAGACTTGACAGCCCCACCGCCAAAAAACTCATTCGCATCCTCGATGACATAGATGACGAAACAACACTTCTCACCCCAACAATGGGAGGAAGCCTGCCTATTTATCTGTTTGAAGAAGCGCTGGATGCCCCGATCATTCTTTTGCCCGTCGCAAATCACGATAATAACCAGCACGGAAGAAACGAGAACATCCGGCTCCAGAACCTTTGGGATGCAATCGACGTGTATGCGGCTATTTTAACGCAGTTTGGCGTCGGAAATTAGAGGTGATACCTGTCCTCAAGCGCATAATACAGGGTGCGGATACGCGCGGTAAAACTTGCGGGCAGGTCTCGGTTCATCCCCTTCTGGATCAGGATGATCTTCGCTTTCAAACCGGACAGCTCCTCGCGCTTTTCCTTATCCTCGGGGGCTAATGCGAGGCGAATTTCAGTTTCGCTCAAAAGTGCTTCGAGCCGAGGCAATGTCCACATGGGAAATGTTTCGGAATATTCGCGCAGGTCCAGAAGCGCGTCATTCAGGTCTCGCCACGGCATGGTATTACCCAAAACCTGCAACTCGCGCACACGCAGTTGCAGGCGGGTCTGGTCAGAGCGATCTCCCCGCACAAAGGCATAAGAACGGGCAGATGCAAAAAAGCGCGAAGCATGCTCAGCTTCTCCCACTTCAGCCGCAGCATGTGCGGCTTCAATGTCGAGTCCCATGATAAACGCAGGAGAGGTGCCGGCATTAACCCTGATCGCTTCATGCCATAGAGGTACCACCCGCTGCTTATCCTGCGCAGCAGATGCAGCCCGCGCCCGAATGAGAGCATATTGGGGCGCAAACGGTGCTTCCGCCCCGTGATACCGCACAAATTCCTGCCAGACCCGCTCAACATCGCGGTTAATTCTGCGAAGCGTATCCTCATCGCGCACATTGACATATTGCGCCACCACAGCTTCGGCGTTTTGCCGTGCCGCAACCGCCCGTTCCTGATCGTCTGCCGCCAAGGCGGAAAATGAGGTACAGGCAAGTAATAGCAGCAGAACAATCAAACGAATCATAACAAGCTCTCTCTCAAACCCTTGATATAGGCATATTTTACCCTTTGATAACCTTAATGCAAAAAGGGGGCCGTTTAGCCCCCTTTTCATAATCGATATCAAATAAGCCGTTTAAACGAGGCGGCTTTGCTTAAGTGCCGCAGCAACAAAGCTTGCGAACAGCGGATGCGGATCAAACGGTTTGGACTTCAACTCCGGGTGATATTGTACACCGATAAACCATGGGTGATCCGGTATCTCCATAATTTCCGGCAGCTCACCATCCGGTGACATGCCGGAGAACAGCACACCCGCCTCCTCAAGTTTTTTCACGTAACCGATATTCACCTCATAGCGGTGGCGATGCCGCTCAGAAATCTCGGTTTTGCCGTAAATTTCGGCAACTTTGGAGCCCTCTTTAAGGTGGGCTTCATAGGCACCCAGTCGCATTGTCCCGCCAAGATCGGTATCTTCTGTCCGCGTTTCAACGCTGCCGTCTTCACGAATCCACTCGGTAATCAGACCCACAACAGGGTTTTTCTGCTCTTCGAACTCGGTTGATCCTGCATCCTTGATGTTCGCAAGGTTGCGGGCTGCTTCAATGGTTGCCATCTGCATACCAAGGCAAATGCCAAAATACGGAATACCCCGTTCCCGCGCGAACTTGGCCGCTGCAATCTTGCCTTCCGTACCACGTTTACCGAAACCACCCGGCACCAAAATCGCGTGCACATTCTCAAGCCGGGACATCGCATCTTCGCGTTCAAATACTTCGGATTCGAACCACTCGATATTCACTTTCACCTTATTGGCAATACCGCCATGGATGATGGCTTCATTGAGCGACTTATAAGCGTCCTTCAGGCCCGTGTATTTACCCACCACGGCGATGGTAACCTCGCCTTCCGGGTTTTTAATGCGGTCAACGATATCTTCCCAAGGCGCAAGGTCCGGACGCTGTGAATGCGCAAGGCCAAAGGCTTTCAGGACTTCAACGTCCAGGCCTTCCTTATGGTAGGAAATTGGCACTTCATAAATTGTGCCTACATCCATCGCCGGGATCACGGCGGTCTCCGCCACGTTGCAATAAAGCGACATCTTCCGGCGTTCGCCGTCAGGGATCGGGTGTTCGGACCGGCAAACAAGGATATCCGGCTGAATACCGATGGAGCGCAGGTCTCGCACACTATGCTGGGTTGGTTTGGTCTTGAGCTCGCCCGCCGCCGCCAAATATGGCACAAGTGTCAGATGCACAAAGATCGAACGGCCTTTGCCCAGCTCAATTGACAGCTGGCGAATAGCTTCCATGAATGGTGCAGCCTCGATATCACCAGCGGTACCGCCCACTTCACACAGCATGAAGTCGATACCTTCCTGCTGTGCAAGGGCAAATTCCTTGATGGCGTCGGTTACATGAGGGATCACCTGCACCGTGCCGCCAAGATAGTCGCCACGGCGTTCTTTCTGAATGATCTGCTGGTAAATACGGCCGGATGTGATGTTATCACTCTGGCGCGACGCAACCCCGGTGAAGCGCTCATAGTGGCCAAGATCAAGGTCCGTTTCCGCACCGTCGTCGGTCACATAGACTTCACCGTGTTGATAGGGACTCATCGTGCCCGGGTCCACATTCAGATAAGGGTCCAGCTTACGCAGGCGCACAGAATACCCTCGTGCCTGCAACAATGCGCCAAGCGACGCTGACAACAGGCCTTTGCCTAGGGAACTAACCACACCACCGGTGATAAAAATATAGCGCGTCATGAAGCCTCTCATAAATCCAAAAAGCACACAGCGACCCAGCAGCCTCAGGCTGGGGTACCTCTACCAATACTTGCTTACATTAAAGAGAAGCGGGGGCTCTTGGCCCCCGCTTTGAAGTCTCTTAACCCTCACCGTCCTCAGGAACGGTTGGTATTTCAGGGAGTTGGCTGTCGCCGCCTTCCTTACTTTGTTCTACTGCGGCGTCGAGCACCGCATCGTCGCCACGTTTGTTGGCAGCGAACCATCCAAGCAGGAGCGAGTTTGCCAAAAAGACAATGGCAAGCCATTTGGTCGCCTTTGTCAGAAGGTTACCTGCGCCGCGGGCTGTCATCATGCCGCCCTGGCCACCACCGATACCAAGCGCACCGCCTTCAGAACGCTGAAGCAATATGACAGCCACAAGGGCAATCGCAACAATCAGGTGGATGCTTAGTAATACGGTTTCCATATAACCTGTCCTACAAACTCTTTTGCCGATACCCACCAACGACGCTAAGCCGATTATACAAAACTGGCGGACTATTCAAAGCGCGGTTTCTATCTCATGAAGGTAGGCTTTGCCAAGCTCAAATTACAGGCAAAGCCTACATTAATTTTATTATGGCCGCGATATCAGCGATACGCGTCGATAATACCGTTGAAGTCTGCGGCCTTCAGGCTGGCCCCACCAACAAGGGCACCGTTTACGTTAGCCGCCGCCATCAGTTCAGCAGCGTTGGATGGTTTCACCGAGCCGCCATACAATATAGCAAAACCTTCACCAGCATCACCAAAACGCTCAACAAGCGATTTTCTGATCGCCGTATG
Source organism: Kordiimonas aestuarii (assembly GCF_025574465.1). GTDB lineage: Bacteria > Pseudomonadota > Alphaproteobacteria > Sphingomonadales > Kordiimonadaceae > Kordiimonas > Kordiimonas aestuarii. The sequence goes on along the minus strand of NZ_JAOBPP010000020.1, from coordinate 442,382 downwards.
GACCTCGGCAACGTCTTCAACTGTTGGCGTGCGGCCGGTACCGATTGCCCAAACAGGCTCATAAGCGACAATAGTATTTTCCGCTGTCGCGGCATCCGGCAACGATTGACCGATCTGGGACAACACGACCTCAAGCGTCCGCCCGGCATCCCGCTCTGCCTCGGTTTCGCCAACGCACACGATAGCTTTCAGGCCTGCACCAAGTACCGCAGCAGCCTTCTGTGCAACCAGCGCGTCCGTTTCTGCATGATCCGCACGGCGCTCCGAATGACCAACGATGACGTAGCTGGCGCCAGCATCTCGCAACATCTCTACGGAAATATCACCCGTGTGAGCACCACTTGCCGCCGTATGGCAATCCTGTGCGCCGATAGCAATACCGGTATAACCAGCCGTCGCAAAGGCCGATACCAAGGTAAACGGCGGGCAGATAAGCACATCGCAAGCAGCCTTGCCGCCTTCTTTCAGCATGGCAGCAAGTGCTTCAAGTTCAGCCTGACTGGACGCCAGACCATTCATTTTCCAGTTTCCTGCAACAAGGGCAGTCGGTTTCATATTGGGGCCTCATTATGGATTTTTATATAGATATTATGGTGCGCTAAGTAGCAAATTGACAGAAGGATGACTAGGCTTTCCGGCCCCGATGTCTCAATACCCTGCCCCTCTATACAATGATATCCCCGTTTTCTCCTATTTCCCTTGTTGCGAGGGCGAAAAACCATGCTTATGATGCGCGCCCTAAAGCAGGTGGCAAAAATCGGCCATCAAAAACCATAAGTAGCGTATTACCGACGGGAGCACGGGTGCATGCTGTTCAATCTTCGTGGGGCACTGGACTCCATTTTTGTTAAAGTCCTTCTGGGTTTGCTGATCGCGGCCTTCGCCATATGGGGCATTGGCCCTGGTATGTTGGCGGGCAGCACCAGGACCGTTGCCAAAGTTGGTGATACCGACGTATCGACCCAGGTCTTTGCCAATGCCGTGCAGCGGCAGGCGCGTCAGCTGCAACAGCAGTTTGGCGGGCAAATGAGCACTGAAGAGATAATCAAGCTCATGAACCTGGACTATCAGGTATTGAACCAGATGGTGTCCGACGCCGCCATTGCCGAACACATGCGCGACATGGGTCTGCGCGCGACAGAGGTTCAACTCGCAAAGGAAATTCGCACCTTCGAGGCATTCCAGGCACCCGACGGCAGCTTTAGCCCCGAGATGATGGAACGGGCACTGCAAAGCGCCGGCTTTTCCAAATCCGAGCTATATTCTGACCTCCGCCGCGGGATCGCGCGCAACCAGTTGATGGGAAGCATGGGCGCCAGAACGCTGCTTCCACGCGCCTTGGCTGAAGAGCTTTATGTCTGGCAGGCTGAACGCCGCCGTGCCGCGATGATCAACTTCTCGGCCAGCGACATTACAAACATTGCTGAACCAACGACAGAAGAGCTTCAGGCCTACTATGACGCCTCCAAAGCAACTTATATGACACCGGAGCGCCGCAGTTACCGCTACATCATGCTTACCCCCGCCCAATTCACCGACAAGGTTGAGTTGATCGAGGATGATATAACCGCAGCCTATGAGAGCCGCCGCGACGAGTTTGTAAAACCCGAAACCCGCAATCTGCTGCAGGTAAGCTTTCCCACCGAGGCAGAAGCGCTGGCATTCATATCCAATGTCGAGGGCGGCACCGACTTCGCGACTGCGGGCGCCGAAACTACGGCTTTCACCAAGGAAGAAATCGCACTTGGCGCCAATAGCTATGATGATGTCAGCACCGGCTTCGATAGCGACGCAGCTGAGGCTGTATTTGCCTTGGAAGACGGCGCGATGACCGCACCAATCGAAGGCATTGCTGGTTGGAGCGTCTTCAAGGTGGACGGCATCACACCTGGCAGCACCGTGAGCATAGACGACGCCCGCGCCGAGATTGAAACTACCCTGCGTGAAGAACAGGCTGTCGATTTGATGTTCGATTATCTGCCTGAGCTTGAAGACGCTATCGCGGAAGATGGGGCCCTTACCCCTGTCGCCAACAAGCTTGACCTGTCGCTCGCTACGGTCACAGGCATTGACGCTCAAGGTAAAAATGCAGCGGGTGAACAAGTGGTGACCCAGCAGAACGAATATACTGTCATGCAGGAAGCGTTCAGGCTTGAAACCGGTATTGAGCCCATCGTGAAAGACATCGACCCTCGCGATAACACCAAAGGCATCTACCTGGTTGAGCTCTCGGAGGTTCAGGAACCCACCCAACAGAACTTCGAGGACGTCAGCAGCACGGTACGCGCGGCCTGGACAGCCGAGGAAAGCCAGCGCCGTGCCGGAGAAATTGCCGAGGAAGCCAAAACACGTCTGATCGCTGGCGAAGATGCGGAGACGGTCGCGGATGAGTTGGGTGGCACCTCATTTGATGCCAAGAATGTAAGCCGCACGGCAGAAGGCACGTCCGGCCTTTCACAGAACATCCGGCGTCTGATTTTCGACTTGCCGATCGGCGAAGTCGATGCTGAACGTGCGGCTGACGGCAACGGTTACGTCGTGGTACGTGTCGACAGCGTGTCAGCAGGTGAGCCAGCATCCAATAGGGCTGCCGTTGACGCGCTCTATGACCAACTCGTTGAGCAGTTCCAGGCCGAGCTGTTCCAGGAATATCAGGCATACCTGCTTGATCTCTATGAACCTGAGGTACACCGCAACATCGTAGAACAACTGTTCCGCAGCCAAGCTGAGCGGTAAAAGCGTGACCAACTCGGACTCCCCCGGTACAGACAAGGACATAGAGGCGCAAACACGCCTTTATGAGGCTGGTACGCCACAGGTTGTGGCGACGACGCTGGTTGCTGATCTTGACACACCCGTCTCCGCATATCTGAAGCTGGCGGTTGGGGAAAAATATTCCTGTCTGCTGGAATCCGTTGAAGGCGGCGAAAGCCGAGGCCGTTATTCTATTATCGGCCTCCGCCCTGATATTGTTTGGCGCAACGAGGGGGATAAAGTCTCGATCTGCCGTGATGCAGACACTGGCGGCAGCTATGAGACATTGAAGACCAAACCCCTTGAAAGCCTGCGCGCACTGCAACAGGAAAGCCTGATTGACCTGCCACACCCCCTGCCCCCGATGGCCGCAGGGCTTGTCGGATATATGGGCTATGATATGGTCAGGCAGATGGAAAAGCTGACGACGGCAAAGCCAGACCCTCTCGGCTTGGCGACGTCCATCTTCATACGCCCCACCATCATGGCTATTTTTGACAGCGTTACAAACCTGATCACGCTGGTAACGCCCGTGCGCCCGAAAAAAGATGTCGCCGCCTGTGATGCACTGCGGGCGGCCGACGCGCGCCTTGATGCAATGCTGGGCAAGTTGGACAGCCCACTACCACTGTCGCCATCGATCGCAGCACCGGAGATGCAGGACGCCGTCTCGAACACCGGGCGCAAACATTTCTATGAAATGGTGGAACACGCACAGAATTATATCCTCTCAGGTGATATTTTTCAGGTTGTGCTAAGTCAGCGGTTTTCCATGCCGTTTGAGCTGCCGCCATTCTCCTTGTACCGGGCGCTCAGGCGCACCAACCCCTCGCCCTTCATGTATCATCTGGCATTTGAAGACTTTGCCATCGTCGGCTCCAGCCCTGAAATTCTGGTGCGGCTGCGCGATGATGAGGTCACCATTCGGCCGATCGCAGGCACACGAAAGCGCGGTGCGAATCCAGTTGAAGATGCTGCGTTAGCCGATGACCTGCTGTCCGACCAGAAGGAGTTGGCTGAACACCTGATGCTCCTGGATCTCGGTCGCAATGATGTCGGCCGCGTTGCCAAACCCGGCAGTGTAAAGGTAACCGCGCGTAACACCATCGAGCTTTATTCGCATGTCATGCACATCGTCTCCAACGTGGTGGGCGAATTGGACGCCTCGCGTTTTGACGCTATCGACGCCCTTGCTGCCGGCTTCCCGGCTGGTACCGTCTCGGGCGCGCCAAAGGTCCGCGCCATGGAGATCATTGACGAATTGGAAGTCGACGCGCGGGGACCCTATGCCGGTAGTGTGGGCTATTTCAGCGCCAGTGGCGCCATGGATACCTGCATCGTACTACGTACTGCTATCGTGAAAGACGGCGTTATGCACGTGCAGGCAGGGGCCGGTGTCGTAGCCGACAGCAGTGCTGAATCAGAATTTCAGGAATGTGAAAACAAGGCAAAAGCCTTGCTCTCTGCCGCAAAAGAAGCCCTCAGGTTTGCCCGGTCCAACCGCGGTTAACCTGCCATCGCCATAAAGCTATCCAGTACTTCATTGACATACACACCATCCGCAGCCGTAGCATAGACAGCATGTGGTTTGCCTTGAAGCTTCGCAATCAGTGCGGCCGGCCCGTCCGAGGCCTGCGACCAGCCACCGGACGCGAGGATTTCCGGGTCGCCCTCGTGGTTATACCGCCCAAGAGTGCGGCCCCTGAGCCACAGGCTGCCCTTTGTCCCATCGGCCCTGACTTCAAGTCTTGGTCCCTGCATCTCCGCGCTTGCAAAGAAGCGCACAAGCACACCGCTGTTCGATGTTGCAATCGCTGCACCGCCCACGTCTGTTGACAGTCCCGCGCGCCGTTCAAGCATGCATGTGACCGGCGTCAAGCGCCCGGCAAGCAACGTCGCCGCGTCGATTGTATGTGACACAAGGTCCCCAAAGGCTCCGTATCCCATGCGGGAAATATCATCAAACGCTGGCCAGTCATCCAGCCAGCCATCAAGTCGCCCCGTATGACCAAACGTCATGGACAAATGTTTGAGGGTCCCGATCTCACCCGCCGCAATTCTGGCCTGCAGCTCAATAAAAAGAGGGTTGAGCCGCAGAAAAAAGCCCACAGCGAACCGGTCTGCATATGGCTCAGCCAGCGTAGCGATCCTACGTGCATCTTGCGAATTCAATCCGAGCGGTTTGTCCATGTGCACCGCGCTCGCGAGCCCATCAAGGGCACGCAAAACCATGGCATGATCCCGGGTGTCACTGGTAACAAGCGCCAGGTCGATGGGCGGGATATCATCCGGCGTCTGCCAGAGTGCCGCATCAAACTGTGCAGCGACCGACTTGGCATAAGCCTCGTCCCTGCCCCAGACACCAACGACGGCAGCCTCCGACAAAGAAGCCAACAACCGGCTGTTTCCGCGAATATGGCAATGTTCGCAGCCAAGAATGGCTACTGTCAATTTGTCAGTCATCTTTTTCCTGTGCATTAACAAGCCGGGCATGGCGCACTGCCTCGCGGCTGGCGACAATCTGGCTAAGTGGGACAAGGCTAATACCCTTTTTATCCAATGTCTTACGCCATTTCATCAAAGTCCCGAGAGTCACATCATAGGGATGGCAAATGGCAATGGCATACCCGCGCGACCGCGCAATCCGCTCTGCTTTTGCCAATTGTTCGAGAATGAGGCCCTCTTGCCGGACATTATCGAGAAATATGTCACGCGCGATGTAGGGCACGCCGGTAGCTTTTGCGGCCCGAACACCGACGCTTTTTGGCGATGTCAGACTATCCAGAAACAGATGCCCGTCCCGCTTCAGTCGTACCATCACCCGCACCATCGCCCCCGCATTTTCAGTCAACGCGCTCCCCATATGATTATTCACGCCGACATATCCCTCGAAGCGGCTCAAATTCCACTCCAGCCGCCGGTCAAACTCCGCTGGTGTCAGGTCGTTTAACATGGCGTTTGGTCCCGGGTCCGCGTCCGCGTTTTGTGGCTGCATGGGCATATGCACCATAAGCTCATGACCTGCATTTCGAACGAGAGCTGTCTGCGTTGCCAAATTTTCAGCGTAAGGCAAGTAGGAAAGAGTGTAAGGGCCTTGCATTTCAGCAAGAAGTGTTGTCGCGTCTTCCGAAAGGCCCAGATCGTCGATCACAATGGCCAACATCGGTTGCCGGACCAGCGGCCAGTTGGCGGCATAAAGGCGCCAGGCGGGTTCGACAGGCTCCGGCTCGACCTTTGCGGGCTTTTGCTTACGTATTGGCAGAAAGTCGTCAATCTCTCCAATAGGTGCTTCGGACTTCTCACCGTCCATGGCCTCAAGAATGGCAACCACGTCAGCGTCAATTTCCGCGTTGCCTTCGTCCCGCAACATGTCTTTTTCATCATCAAGAACCAAGACAAGGGCTGTGATGCTGGCCAGCACGACCCCCACATAAAGATAGATCGCCGCACGCTTGAAGCGCTGCCAGCGGCTGGGCTTTTTCGTTGTCTGACGCTTGGAATTTAGTTTTTTTTGCCCGAACACGTTCTAATACTTCAGTTAATCTTTTGTCTGCCTGCAATTACCACGATAGCGCCAGTCCAGCATTGACATTCCCCCCGAAAGCCGCATTGTCCAAATGTTTCAAGAATCAGGGGCCCCGGTGAATGTATATTCTGATCGATAATTACGACAGCTTTACCTACAATTTGTACCATTATCTGGTTGAATTGGGGGCAAAAGTTGACGTTTATCGCAATGACCAGATTTCGATCGCCGATGTCGTTTCAAAAACGCCGAAAGGCATCATTATCAGCCCTGGTCCCTGCACGCCGAACGAAGCCGGCATTTGCCTTGACCTCATTGACACAGTCAGGGCCGATATCCCGATATTTGGCGTATGCCTGGGCTTTCAAAGCATCGGTCAGGTGTTTGGCGGTACGGTTTGCCGGGCGCCTTATGTGATGCATGGCAAAACAAGCTGGATAACCCACTCCGGTACCGGGCTTTTCAAAGGACTACCAAGCCCTTATGAGGCCACGCGGTACCACTCGCTCATTGTCGCGCGAGACAACTTGCCTGAATGCCTTGAGATCACAGCAGAGACCGATGATGGCCTTATTATGGGATTGCAACACAGAGACTATCCTTTGCACGGCGTACAGTTCCATCCAGAGAGTATCGCGTCTGATCACGGTCATGCATTGATGAAAAACTTCCTCACCCTCTGCGAAGAAGGTTAAAACCATGTCAGACCTGAGACCCATCCTTGCTAAACTCGCGGACGGCCATTTCCTGGACACTGACGAGGCGCAGGACGCGTTTGACATTATAATGTCCGGCGCTGCGGACCTGGCACAAATGGCAGCCTTTATCATGGCGTTGCGCCTTCGCGGCGAACAGGTTGACGAAATCGTCGGTGGCGCGCGGGTTTTGCGCGCCAAGGCAGACAAGATCGTCGCACCTGCAGGTCATATCGACACCTGTGGCACCGGCGGTGACGGCATTGGGACCTATAATATCTCGACGGCTGCAGCGATTGTCGCGGCTGCAGCTGGCGCCGTGGTGGCAAAGCACGGTAACCGCTCGGTTTCTTCCAAGTCCGGCTCCGCCGACGTCCTCATGTCCCTGGGCGCCAATCTAGAAATGAGCCAGGAAGCAAATGAAGCCAGCCTCAGGCAGCACGGCTTCGCCTTCATGTTTGCCCCATCCCATCACCGGGCCATGCGTCATGTTGCTCCCGCCCGTGCATCTCTTCAATTAAGAACAATATTTAACCTGTTGGGGCCCCTTGCAAATCCAGCACAGGCAAAACGTCAGGTCTTGGGAGTTTTTGACCGGCAGTGGCTACGCCCAATGGCGGAGGTTCTGTCAAAGCTCGGCAGTGAGCATGTTTGGGTTGTCCATGGCAGCGACGGCCTTGATGAACTGACAGTAACCGGCCCGACCTTTGTCGCAGAATTAAAGAAGGGTACCATCCGTGAATTTGAGGTTAGTCCTGCCGATGTAGGCCTGAACACAAGCGATATCAACACCTTGAAGGGTGGAGATGCTGATGTCAATGCGCAGGCTATCCGGGACCTGCTGGCCGGAAGCCCGTCTGCCTACCGTGATATCGTCTTGATGAACACAGGCGCTGCGCTGGTTGTGGCTGGCCTTGCAGGCACGCTGCAAGAGGGTGTGGACAAGGCCCGCGCAACGATCGATAGCGGCAAGGCAAAAAACACACTCTCCCAATGGGTTAGCTTTACACAAGCCAACAGACCGGAGGCTGAAGATGCATGACATTCTAGCCGAAATTTGCGATCGGAAACGCGCGCATGTCACAAAGACAAAGGCTGAAATTCCGCTGTCAGAACAGGAAGATAGAGCAAAATCCAACAGTCTTCCACGCGGGTTTATCAGGGCACTCAAAGCTGCGCGGGCCGCAGACCGGTACGGTTTTATCTGTGAAATAAAAAAAGCCAGTCCATCCAAAGGCCTTATCAGGCCGGATTTTGATCCGGCATCTCTGGCAAGAGCATACGAAGAAGGCGGTGCAACCTGCCTGTCTGTGTTGACAGATATACCATATTTTCAAGGACATAACGATTATCTGGTCGCTGCCAGAAAGGCCTGTTCGCTTCCTGTGCTACGGAAAGACTTTATGGTCGACCCCTATCAGGTGGTGGAAGCAAGAGCACTCGGGGCGGACTGCATTCTGCTGATTATGGCGGCGCTGGAGGACAGCCTGGCGACGGAGCTTGAAGATGCCGCCCTCGGTTTGGGCATGGATGTTTTGATTGAAGTTCATGACAAGCCAGAGCTTGATCGAGCACTTAAATTAAAAAGTGAGCTTATTGGTGTAAATAATAGAAACTTAAAGACAATGGAAGTATCAATCGCCACCACATTATCGCTGGTACCAACCTATGCGGCGACGCGGATAGCCGTGGCGGAGTCTGGCCTTAAATCTGCTGAAGACCTACAAAAATGTGAAGTCGCAGGCGCTGGTTGCTTCCTGATCGGGGAAACATTCATGCGGGAGGCAGATGTAGCCCGCGCCGTGAGGCAACTGCAGAAAACGGGCGGAAAAAGCCCTTGAAACAGTGCAGAAAACGGTGAAAAGTGTGCGAGATATGAGCGGACATTGTGCGAAAAACGAGGGATTCTGTGCCAAAACTGAGCCATCTTGACGACAAGGGTGCGGTCCATATGGTGGACGTTGGCGACAAGGCGGTCTCCTCCCGCACGGCTATTGCCGAAGGCTTCATCGAAGCGCGTAAAGAAACACTCGACCTCGTGTTCAGCGGCTCGCTCCCCAAGGGTGATGTCGTCACCACAGCAAAACTCGCGGGCATCATGGCCGCCAAAAAAACCAGTGACCTAATTCCGCTATGTCATCCGCTGCCTGTCACCAGTGTTACCGTGTCAGTTGACCGCACCGACGACACCAGAGTGCGTTTCGAAGCACGCGTGAAAGTCATGGGCCAGACCGGTGTTGAGATGGAAGCGCTGACAGCCGTGTCTGTCGCCGCCCTCACCTTCTACGACATGGCGAAGGCCGTTGACAAAGCCATGCAGATTGACGGCATCCGCCTGCTGAAAAAAGATGGTGGTATGTCCGGGCGCTATCAGGCCAAGAATTGAGTACAAACACGCACCGCCGAAGCAAAGGACCAAGGGCTATGATCAGCGTTGAAAAGGCTTTTGAACGCATTGTCGCAGATGCCAAGCCGCTGACGACGGAACGCCTGCCAGTTGCCCAGACCTCTGGCCGCGTGCTGGCCGCCCCCCTGGCCGCGCGCCGGTCCCAGCCAGGGTGTGACCTGTCGGCGATGGACGGCTACGCGATCCGAAGCGCAGAGCTGACAGGCGATATGGCGGAACTGGCGGTCGCGGGCGAAAGTGCCGCTGGCGCGCCTTTTCCGGGTGCCCTTACAAGCGGGCAGGCTGTACGTATCTTCACCGGTGCGGCCGTACCGGAAGGCGCGGATCAGGTTATCATTCAGGAGAATGTCGAGCGCCGGGACGACCGTATTTTCACCCGCGAGGCTGCACAGTCCGGTAAAAACATCCGCTTCATGGGTATAGATTTCCTCGACAAACAGATCGTGCTCGATGCAGGGACCTTCATGACCCCAAAATCGATCGGGCTGGCGGCATCTGCCGGGCATAGCCATCTTATGGTGCACCGCGCACCCAAGGTAGCTATCCTGGCAACAGGCGACGAACTCGCCCCGCCAGAACAGAAAAGCTTCGCCCCTCATGAAACGGTAAACAGTACCGCGCCTCAGATTGCGGCCTTGCTCACCGATGCGGGCGCTGTCTGCACCTGTATCGGCCAGGCTGGTGATAGCCTTAAATCGCTGCAGGCGGCGATCAAAAAAGCCAAGGCCGCCGACATATTGATTACCCTTGGCGGTGCCTCGGTCGGCGACAAGGACCTGATGCAGCAAGCCTTGTCATCGGAGGGTATGGAGCTCGGCTTCTGGAAGGTTGCGATGCGCCCCGGCAAACCGCTGATTTTTGGACAAATCGGCGACATGAAGGTCCTCGGCCTTCCCGGCAACCCGGTTTCCGCCTTCGTTTGTGCCCTATTGTTCGCACGGCCGCTCGTGGATCAGTTGATGGGCCGTCCATCCCCCATGCCAACCGGCGTGCCGCTGCCGCTTGCCGCTGACATGCCCGCGAATGGACCACGCCAGCACTATGTCAGGGCACGCCTCATTGGCATACCCGGGCAGCGCGCGCTGGACCCCGCGGTGGATCAGGACAGCAGCCTGCTGTCTGTTCTCTCGCAAAGTGACGGATTGATCATCCGGGCGCCTGACGCCCCGGCCGCCAAAGCCGGTGAATTTGTTCCCTTCCTCCCCTTCTGATGGTTTCTTTTGCCCCGCAGAGCGCAGGCAACGCTTGACAATCATCCAAAAGGTGAACTAAAAGAGAACATACCGAAAACAAAAGGCGGAGAGATCGATGCTCACGGCAAAACAACAGCAACTTCTTGTGTTTATTCAAGAACGCTTGGCTGAAAACGGCGTGTCCCCGTCTTTTGACGAGATGAAAGATGCGCTGGGCCTCAAATCAAAATCCGGGGTACATCGTCTTGTAAACGCCCTTGAAGAACGTGGCTTTATCCGCCGCATGGCAAACAGGGCACGGGCGCTCGAGGTTCTGAAAATGCCGGAGAAACTTTCAGGGACAGCCGCAAGCAATGTTGTGGCTGGCAATTTTGGCAGCGCGGGACCACGTAGCATACCGTCGCGCGACGATCAGGGTGTTGAAATTCCCCTGCACGGCCGCATCGCGGCAGGTACACCGATAGAGGCACTGGAGAACCGGGACAGCTTTGTCTCCATTCCTCCGGGCATGCTGGGCCGCGGTAATTGTTATGCACTTGAGGTTTCAGGCGATTCCATGGTTGAGCTTGGTATTCTTGACGGCGACACTGTCGTGATCGAAAGTACCGACACGGCACGCGACGGCGAAGTTGTTGTCGCCCTTGTTGACCGGGAAGAAGCAACCCTCAAAACTCTGCGCCGTAACGGACAGTTTATTGAACTGGTGCCTGCCAACCGTGATTACAGCACCCAGGTGCTGGAGGCAAAGCGGGTGCAAGTACAGGGTCGCCTTGTGGGTCTGCTGCGGCAATATCACTAGGCCGCGCCAAAACAGTAATCCAGATCAAAGGCCGCGACACGCGCGGCCTTTTGCATTTCAGTAAACATTATACGGCACAGGGCTGGCCTGACCCGGGGCTATTGGGCTTCGTCAACGCCTGCCTTCAATTCAGTGCCATGGCCTTTTGCCTCGCGGTTTGCTCCAGCGAAACCGCATGCCATCGCCGCTGCCGTCTTCCGGGTAATAAATTGCCACCGTGCCCAGATAGTCAAAATTCTCGGCAAAGATATAGACACTCTCCCCCCGGCAAAACATGTTCCAGCGCCTGGGGCCGACCACAATGTCACCTGCTGCACAGGCTTGCCGTAACGCAGACATTGATTTTAGCACCGTCACATACCGCCCACCGCCCAGGCCCGTGCGGCAGGCACTTGCATCACAGTGACGGTGTAGAACACCCGCTTCATGCTCAAGGTCCAGCCCCCAATAGCGACGCCAGTTTTCGTCCCGGTAGCTGTCACGCCTGCCGCCAATGATCTGCAACCTGCCTGAAGCCGCGTCCGCGCGGGCGATCACCCTGCCCTCACGGTCCAAAAGCACATCAGCGGTACGTCCAAATGGCATGGCAAGCAACAGAACATAGGCCATCAGCAGCACTGTAGCGGCCCTGAGGTGCCTGATTACAAGAAGCGCACAGAAGCACAAACTGGCGAGCATGAGATATAGGTCCGACGGCGCCCCCGCACGGTGCACCGCATAGGGGAAGTGCGCAAAATAATTCGCCAGCATGATGACTTGCTCAAGCCCGAGCCCCAGAAATTCAGCCGGCCACGTATGCAAGCCAAACGGCATCAGCACAAGCGTGATAAGCGCAAGCGGCATGATCGCCGCACTCATCAGGGGCACAACAACCACGTTCGCGGCGATGCCGATAACCGACAGCGTCTGGAAATGATAGAGCGCAAATGGCGCAATGGCGACCTGTGCGATCAGGCTGGTGAATGCCATGAAGGCGATAAACCGCAAAAAACGACGGACCGGGCCCGCATCGCCTCTGGCTGTCCAACCACACGCCGACAGCACCTCATATACCGCAATCAAGGCGGCTGTGGCGGCAAAGGACATCTGAAAACTTACACTCAACACAGCCTCGGGCCACAGCAACAGGATTGCAAGCGCCGCCAGTGCAATGCTTCTGAGCGATAAAACCCGCCGATCGGCAAGGACTGCAAGCAAAGCCACGCTGATCATGATAAAAGCGCGGATCGTCGCGATGCCCATGCCCGACAGGAGCAGATAGCCGCACGCCACACCCCACGCGACAACGGCCGCAATTTTTTTTGGTCTGATACGCAGGGCAACAGCGGGGATCGACGCGAACAAATATTCGATAACAAAAAATGCTGCCGCAGTGATCAGCCCCATGTGCAGGCCCGATATGGCCAACAGGTGAGCAAGCCCCGCGTCACGTATCTCGCCAGCTGTTTCCTTGTTAATATAGTGTCGGTCACCAACGGTCAGCGCGACAGCGATCGCCCCCTTCTGGCCAGGCAGAATACGCGTCAATTCGGCGGCCACATACGCCCTGATACTGTTCAGCCTGTCCCGCAGTTCCGTGTCGCTTTGTGTTTTTTTAACAAGGTCGATTCGGGATGCCGCGTAACCCTCAGCACCGATGCCGTCAAAAAAACCAGCCCTTGCAAAGTCATATCCACCGGGGACGACCGGTCCAGAAGGCGGTGACAAAATGGCTTTGAACGATACCGTTGCCCCGCGCGTGAGGTCATCTGGCGTTTTAGTCCGCACGATCAGGCGCACCCTGCGCGGCAAGCCCGCCGTCCTGTCATCCATCACCGTTGGCCTCAGGGTCAGCCGCGGGGCCCGGTCCGGCCGAACGCTGAATTCCTCCACGATACCGGTCAGGGCAACATAATGTTCAGCGTCCAGCCTGGGGGCCACAACGTCCATGATCCGCCAACTCGCCACAAGGCAGGCAAGCAGCGCCATCATCATCAGTTGCACGCCGTAGTGTCGGTGAAGGCGACGCCATATGACGAGGCCCGCAACGAGCAAAACACATGACAGCCAGAACCAGAAACCCGGCGTGGCAACCGGGACCGCAATGTAAAGTGCGCAAAAGATACCAAATGTGATGGTAAGGCCGAGTATGCGCCACTCGCTGTGGCGCCAATCTACCCGCGCGGCAAGCTCCGCCATGGCAACAGGCATTTGTCCCACAATCCGCCTGATATCGGCCACAACAGTCAAGCTCGATACCGCCCATACATCAATTTTTGTCCTTTTTGCCGCAGCACCCTCGACATCTCCCCTTGCGGTTCACATATTACTGACACGTTGCGGGTCATAAGAATATTTTTTTTGCACTGCGGCAATTTGTGTTGTCAGAAAACTTGTGCTACAAGCCAGTCAAGCTTTCTTGACTGGCGTTATTTTACATTCCCGGCGTCGGTATTTTGTTTGAAACAACAAAGGTTTAGTTCCTGAGCATGCAAAAAGACATGCCCAAAGTGGTAACGCGGTTTGCACCGTCTCCAACCGGCTTCCTCCACATCGGCGGAGCCCGGACAGCCCTCTATAATTGGCTCTTTGCGCGCCACCATGGCGGCGACTTTCTGCTGCGCATTGAAGACACCGATCTCAAGCGCTCTACGGATGAGGCAATTGACGCAATTCTTGCTGGCATGCGCTGGCTCGGGCTTGACTGGGACGGTACCGCCATCAGCCAGGCGTCCCGCGCAAATCGGCACCAGGAAGTCGCCCTCGCGATGCTGAAGAACGGCAAGGCCTACCGCTGCTACGCAAGCGCAGAGGAACTGACCGAAGCACGGGAGGCGGCGCGCACAGAAGGTCGTAATTTCCGGGGTGACCTGTGGCGCGACCGCGACGCAAGCGAAGCCCCCGAAGGCGCACCCTATGCTGTACGCATCAAGATGCCGCGCGAAGGCGAGGTTACCATTCGCGACGCGGTCCAGGGTGATGTGACCGTCAAAAATTCGGAACTGGATGACATGATCATCCTGCGCTCCGACGGAACGCCAACTTATATGCTGGCAGTTGTCGTTGATGATCATGACATGGGCGTGACCCACATCATTCGCGGCGACGACCACCTGAACAATGCGTTCCGTCAGTACCAGATTTATGAGGCCATGGAATGGGATGTGCCGGTGTTTGCCCATATTCCGCTTATTCATGGCCCTGACGGCAAAAAGCTATCGAAACGTCACGGCGCCCTCGGCGTGGAAGCTTATGAAGAAATGGGCTTCCTGCCTGAAGCCATGCGCAACTATTTGCTGCGGCTGGGCTGGAGCCACGGTGATGACGAAATCATCTCGACAGAAGACGCCATCAAATGGTTTAATCTGGAGAGTGTCGGCTGCGGCCCTGCCCGGTTCGACTTTGACAAGCTGGATAACCTGAACGGTCACTATATTCGTGAAGCTGATGCAGATCGCCTCTTGTCTATTGTTAAAAGCGAACTAGAAAATAACCTGAGCCGTACGCTCGAGGAGACTGAAGTAGCGCGCCTGTCGCGCGCGCTGCCGTCGCTGGCTGAGCGGGCAAAGAGATTGCCTGAACTCACTGAAAGCGCGTCTCTTTTTTGTAACACACGCCCGTTAGATGTAACGGACAATGCCGCCAAGCAACTGACCGGTGATGCCCTGCCAGTGCTTGAGAAAGTGGCAAACGAATTGGAAGCTGTCACCGAGTGGTCTGCACCGGTGATTAAAGCGGCCATTATGTCTTTTGCTGAAGCAGAAGGCCTTAAACTTGGCAAAGTGATGCAGCCGATACGGGCCGCCGTGACCGGAGGGAAACAGTCCGGCGATCTGGTGGAAACCCTGGAGATATTAGGCCAGGGCGAGACCATCGGCCGCTTGAGGGACCGCGTTGCCGCGTAATCCTTTAGTCTGTAGTGGCAGACATTTGATTTTTGAGAAGGAGTAAGGACCATGTCGAATGATCCCCTTAAACTGGCCGGCGCCGGCTCTGACGTCGACCTTCCTGTGATGGAGGGGTCTGTAGGTCCAAAGGTGCTGGATATCCGGAAGCTTTATGCACAAACCGGTATGTTCACCTTTGACCCGGGTTTTACGTCCACAGCCAGCTGTGAATCCAAAATCACCTATATCGATGGTGAAAAAGGCGAGCTGCAGTATCGTGGCTACCCGATTGAACAACTCGCTGAACACAGCGACTTCATGGAAGTATGCTACATCCTTCTCTTCGGCGAATTGCCGACAAAAGCAGAGAAGGAAAAGTTCGTTCATGACATCACCCACCACACCATGGTGCATGAGCAGCTTCACCGCTTTTTCAGCGGTTTCCGCCGCGATGCGCATCCGATGGCGATCATGGTTGGTGTTGTTGGCGCATTGGCAGCCTTTTACCACGACAGCACTGACATCAATGACCCGCACCAGCGTATGGTGGCAAGCTATCGCCTGATCGCAAAGATCCCGACGATTGCCGCCATGGCGTATAAATACTCGGTCGGTCAGCCATTTGTGTATCCGCGTAATGAGCTGTCCTACGCGGCTAACTTCCTGCACATGATGTTCTCTGTGCCAGCGGAAGAATATAAGGTCAGCCCGACGCTCGAAAAAGCCATGGACCTGATCTTCATCCTGCACGCCGACCATGAACAGAATGCGTCTACGTCCACCGTGCGCCTTGCTGGGTCATCTGGTGCCAACCCGTTTGCCTGTATCGCGGCCGGCATTGCCTGCCTGTGGGGGCCGGCACACGGCGGTGCGAACGAGGCTTGCCTCAACATGCTTGAGGAAATCGGTACGGTTGACCGTATCCCCGAGTTTGTCGCCCGCGCCAAGGACAAGAGCGACCCGTTCCGCCTCATGGGCTTCGGGCACCGCGTCTACAAGAACTTTGATCCGCGCGCGACAGTGATGCGCGAAACGGCCCACAAGGTACTTGCAGAACTTGGGGTTGATGACCCGCTCTTCGACGTAGCGATGGAACTTGAAAAGATCGCGCTTGAAGACGAATATTTTGTCTCCAAGAAGCTCTACCCCAATGTGGACTTCTACTCGGGCATCATCCTCAAAGCCATGGGCATTCCAACAGCCATGTTCACCGTTCTGTTTGCGCTTGCGCGCACCAGCGGCTGGATCGCGCAGTGGAAAGAAATGGTGGAAGACCCGACACAGAAAATCGGCCGCCCCCGCCAGCTGTTTACCGGCTCGCCAAAACGGGATTATGTCCCGCTCGACAAGCGCTAGGCTTATCAGGGCAGGAAATGCGAAAAGGCCGGTCATTCGACCGGCCTTTTTGTTTGTGTCATACTCCCTCTCCAACCCTGAGGGAGAAACCATATGTCAGATATTATCTCAATCATCCTTGTGCTGACTGCCCTCGTGGCAACCACCGGTATGCTGTGGAACCGCATCAAACTGGACAAAGGTATTGGCGATAGCATCAACCAGTTTGCTGTGGCAACCGTGGCACTACCCCTTGTAGCCGCACTCGCCATCATGGGCGTGATCAGCGTAGAAGTCACAGGAACCCTTCTGGGTGCGGGAATCGGTTTCATCGCGAATGGACGCCAGAGCCCAACTGCACAAAAATAAAAGACAGCCCACGCGAAGGGGACTGTCTTTTAATACTTGTATCAATTTTCTGTCAGTTAAGCGCCGAGCATGGCCGTAAGCGTGGCTTCGGTGACAAGTTCCCCGTCGACATACGCCTTGGCGTCGAATTTCCACACCGCGCCACGGCCACGCACCTTCTGGAGTTTCATCTCAAGACGATCTCCCGGCACGACCGGGCGACGAAACTTGGCACCATCGATCGCCATGAAATAAACCACCTTGCCCTTTGCATCATCCCCAAGGAAATCAATTGCAAGAGCACCGGCGGTCTGCGCCATGGCCTCGAGAATCAAAACCCCCGGCATTACTGGCTTTTGCGGGAAATGGCCAGGGAAAAACGGCTCATTCATTGTGACATTCTTGATGCCGGTTCCGCTTTCGCCCGGCACAATATCAACAACTTTATCCACAAGCAGGAACGGATACCGGTGCGGTATCAGTTCCATGATTTTTTCGATATCGAATGTCATCATTCGTACCCCCGAAAAGCGCCCGCGCTTATTGCTTCTTCGGCTCTGCAGGCGCTGCTTCAGCCGCTGGCTTCGGCAGGTTGTTGAGCGTTACATTCGGCAGCTCGGAATCGAGTTTCTCGATAAACTGCGTGGTCACGTCAATACCTGCTGCGGACCCCAGGAGCAGACGCTTCATCATGATGACTTGTGCATCGCGCTCAGCAAGCAGGCTGCGGATCACGGGCTGACGTGCGCGCTCAACCTGCACCATGGCTTCCTGACGAAGTTGGTCAAAAACATACTCAAGCTGTGCCAGTTCCTGCTGGAAACGCACATAGGTTTGCTCGAGTTTCTTTTTCTCTTCTTCATATTTGTCGTTACCAATGATGGCCTTGCGCTTTTCAAGATCAGCAAGCTGCTGCTCGATCGCGCCACCACGGGTTACCATCTGGCGGCGTTGCAGGATGCTCTGGCGCAACTCGTTGGTTTGCAGATTAAAGTCCTTGTATGCTGCGGCTTCGCGCTCGACACGTTCATCATCGACCGTGAGGATCTGTGCAGATGCGGTTGCAGACAGGCCGACCACAGCGGCCATGGCGATCACACCAAATTTGAAAGAATTAAACAACTTACCCATTTTTTTATCCCTATGATCTATTCTTAGAAGGTCGTACCGACATTAAATTGCAGTGTCTGTGTACGGTCACCAAGCTGCTTCTGGAGCTGCTTGGAAAGGTCGATACGGAACGGCCCGAATGGCGACTGCCAAGAGAAACCAATCCCAACTGATATCCGCGGTGCGGCGCTATTGCCCGACATACAGTTCAGGTCCAGGCCCGTGAAATCACCCTCTGCATCCGCCGCATCATACTGAGACTGCGTGAACGCGCAAGGCTCAAGCACGTCTTCCTGTGCCCGGAACAACGAGCCGACATCAACGAAGGCAGAGGCATTGATACCACTTTCAAGCGCAGCGTCGCCCAGCGGGAAGAAGAGTTCCCCACGACCAATATAATATGCCGTACCACCAATGGACTGGTTATTGATAAAGTCACGTGGCCCCATACCCGAAGTGTCGAAACCGCGGATACGTGGACCGCCAATAAAGAATTTGTCCGAGAGGCGCACATCCTGGCCAACGCCATGAATGATACCCGCTTCACCGCCTATACGGAAGGTCCAGCCTTCCCAAGGGGTCCAGTAGTTGTCGTTCGTGATCGACGAGCGCAGGTACCTCACGTTACCACCGAGGCCCGCAAAATCCTGACTGAAGTAGAAGCTATGGCCTCGTGTAGGGCGGATAATGCTATTGAGCGTATTGAAGCCAACGGTATAACCAACGATGGATTGCCAGCGTTTACCGATCGAATCCCTCACACCGCGGCTCAGCGCAACTTGCTTCTCAATCTGACTAATGCCGTCAACGCCGTCAGTATCAAAGTCGTTTACATCAACGACCCCGTCGTTGTTGGTATCATACCGACTGACACGACGGTCAAATTCATCCTGGTCCGTGATACCTGCCGTTGCGCGCGCATTCAGATAATTGTCAAACACGGCATTTACGTAGGTATCAACCAGTTTCACATCATCCTGACGCAACGTATAGCGCGTGGACAGGGTCCAGAATTCATTTAGCGCCATACCCGCCCGCAGCGAGGCACCAATGGAGGTGGTATCAAAGTATGAATAGCGGCTTGAATTGATCTTGCGGGCAAAAATATCAAAGCCTGCAGCCACATTGCGGCCACCGAAATACGGTTCGGTAAACCCAAGGTCAATTTCCTGCCGGGTACCGGAAAGCCTGAGGCCCAGACGCAGGTCCTGCCCCTTACCCATAAGGTTACGTTCCCGGATCGAGAAATCGAAGATGAAGTTTTCAAGGCTCGAGAAACCGGCACCCAGGTTCAACTCACCCGTTGCCTGTTCCTGCACTGTAACATCAAGCACCATGCGGTCAGGCTGACTGCCCTGTATCTGCTCAATATCGACCTCGCGGAAGAAATTAAGGCGGTTCAGGCGGTTTTCAGACCGGGTCACCAACGCCGAGTTGAAGGCGTCGCCCTCCTGCAGGCGAATTTCACGGCGGATCACCCGGTCAAGCGTCCGTACGTTGCCGGTGATGTTAATCCGTTCAACATAGACGCGCGGCGCATCCAGCACGCGGAATGTGATATCGATTTTACGGTTTTCCCGGTCGCGCTTGATTTGCGGTCGAACGTCGACAAACGCATACCCCAGCAAGCCAGCCGCGTTGGACAGCGCCTCAATGGTCTTCTCGATCGCTTCCGCGTTATAGATGTCACCTTCACGCATCAGCAGGAAGGCACGGAAAAGGTTTACGTTCACGTCGCGGATTTCACTATCCACGTCGATCTTGCCAAATTCGTAGATCTCACCTTCATCTACCGAGAAGGTGATGAAAAAATCCTTGCGGTCAGGGGTCAGTTCCGACACAGCGGAAATCGTGCGAAAGTCTGCGTAACCCTCGTTCAGATAGTGCTGACGCAGAACCTGCTGGTCGTACGCAAGGCGGTCAGGATCAAACGTATCGTTTGAGGTGAAAATTTTCCACCAGCGCGCCTGTTTGGTCGCCAGCACGTCGCGCAGATCACCATCCGAAAACTTTTCGTTGCCGATGAACTTGATACTGCTGACCTTGGTCTTCGGGCCTTCCTGCACTTCAAACAGGAGGTCAACGCGGTTTTGCTCAAGCTGAACCACTTTAGGTTCGATAATAGCGGCAAAACGGCCGGAACGGCGATAAAGCTCCAGCATGCGCTGCACGTCGGAACGCACTTTGGCGCGGGTGAACACCATGCGCGGGCGCAGGCGCACTTCTTCAAGGAGCTCCTCACGGTCAAGACGCTTGTTACCCTCAAAGACAATCCGGTTGATGATCGGGTTTTCAACCACGCGAACAAGAAGGGCGCCCTGTACTTCCGATAGTTCCACATCGGAGAACAGGCCGGTCGCAAAAAGCGTTTTCAGGCTTTCATCCAGTTTGACGGGGTCAAAGGGTTCACCAGGCGCTACCGACAGGTAGGATGCAATGGTTTCAGGTTCAACACGTTCGTTTCCGACCACACTGATCTGGCGGATGATAGGTACCTGCTGTGCCGTTTGTCCCTGGGCCTGCGCCATGGCAGGTACAGAAAACGACATTCCCCCAACGGTGAGCGCCATAATAAAGCGCCACGTCAAACACAATTTAATTAAACGCAACTTTTCAGCCCATTCTTATTTTTTCGGCAACTTTGGCGGTGAAATTGGCCTAGAGTGCCATGGATTGCAAGTCATTCAGTGTTACAAGCAGCATAAAAATCAGCATCAGCGCAAATCCTGCGACAAATCCCGCTTCCTGTGCCTTTTTGCTGAGCGGCGAACCCTTAATAGCCTCAAGGCCATAATACATAAGATGCCCTCCATCCAGCACCGGGATCGGTAGCAGATTGAGGATACCCAGATTCAATGACAGCAGCGCCAGTAACCAGACAAAATTCTCAATACTAATGTGGGCTGCCTCCCCCACCATGCTGGCGATGCGCGCTGGCCCGCCAAGCTCTCTCACAGACCGAAGGCCTATAATCATCTGGCCAATGGTCGTAAAAATCGTATCCGTCATGGCAACCGTCTGTCGCCCGCCCTCATAGAGCGCCCCAAATGGACCAAGCTCCACCCGCTTGATCTCACCAGAGGTGATGCCAAGCTGGCCATACGGATACCGGTTTTCAAACCGGTCTTCCATGTAAGCGATCCCGAGCGTGACGTCAAAACTTTCCCTGACACCACCCCGGTCAACAAGCACATTGATCTCTGCGCCCGGATACAGTTTCACAATGCCGCCGATGTCGGAAAAACGCTCGATCTGCTCGCCATTGATGGCAATGATACGGTCACCTGGCTGCAAACCGGCCTCTGCCGCCGCTGATTCTTCGGCAACTGTACTGACCACCGGCTCTGCTATCCCGATGCCGTATGAATAAAAGAAAGCCGAAAAGACCAATGCCGCCGCGATGAGGTTGACCGCGGGACCGGCGAAGACGATCAGCGCCCGCTGCCACAGCGGCTTATAATGATAACATACGGCGCGCTCTTCCTCGCTCAGCCCTTCGGGTATATCGCCCGGATTGCTGGCGGCTGACGCATCACCAAAAAACTTCACATAACCACCGAGGGGAAGAACGCTGATTTTCCACCGAGTTCCGTTTTTGTCCGTGCGCCCGACAAGTTCCTTGCCCATGCCAATGGAAAACGTGTCCACCTTCACCCCAAATAACCGGGCCATGGCAAAATGGCCCCATTCATGAATGAAGACAAGAATGCTGAAACCGCCAATAAAAGCAGCAATTGTGAATAACAGGCCTGGCCCTTCGGTTTCCATGGCTATCCTCGAATACCTTAAACTAATCTACTTCGCCTAATGAGCCCACTCGCCTAGCCAGCGTGCAGCCTCCCGTCGTGCCATATTATCAATTTCGAACACATTCGAAAGCGATTGTGGCGCTTTAATGTCGCACGAGGACAAAGTCTCGCTCACGACGGCTGATATATCAACAAAACGGAGCCGGCCGGCAAGAAAAGCTTCGACGGCGACTTCGTTGGCAGCGTTCAGAATTGCTGGGGCCGCTCCACCGGTTTTCAGCGCCTCTTTAGCCAGATACAGGCAACGAAAGGCATCAAGATCCGGTTCTTCGAATGTCAGTGCCCCAATCTCCGCCAGCGCCAGGCGCTTGACAGGCGCATGCATGCGCTCGGGCCACGCAAGGCTGTAAGCGATGGGGGTGCGCATGTCAGGCGAGCCGAGCTGCGCCAGCACACTCCCATCCGTATATTCCACCATGGAATGAATTACGGATTGCGGATGGATAAGGACTTCAATCTGATCTTTTTCAATTGGGAACAGGTGGTAGGCCTCGATGACCTCAAGCCCCTTGTTCATCATCGTCGCGCTATCGACCGAAATCTTGGC
The DNA here is from genome assembly GCF_025574465.1 of Kordiimonas aestuarii. Taxonomy (GTDB): domain Bacteria; phylum Pseudomonadota; class Alphaproteobacteria; order Sphingomonadales; family Kordiimonadaceae; genus Kordiimonas; species Kordiimonas aestuarii. The sequence goes on along the minus strand of NZ_JAOBPP010000020.1, from coordinate 419,993 downwards.
TCCCATATCCCAGTTGGGATGTGCGACAGCCTGTTCCGGCGTTACCTCAAGCAGGCTGTCCCGGCAACGCCCCCGGAACGGGCCGCCAGACGCGGTAAGAATGATTTTTTCCACGCCGCAGGCGCGGTCAAAGTCAAAAACCTGAAAGATGGCGTTATGCTCACTGTCGACAGGCAAGAGGGTTGCACCATGCGCCTTCACCTCTTCCATCAACAGGTCACCGGCACAAACGAGACATTCCTTGTTCGCAAGTGCGACCGTCACCCCCCTGCGCACCGCAGCCATGGTCGGCCTCAGTCCAGCAGCCCCAACGATAGCTGCCATGACGATATCGGTTTCGCGTTCTGCGGCTTCAATAAGGCCAGCCTCGCCAGCGTGAGCCTCGATCCGCGTACCGGCAAGCGCTACTTTCAGCTCTGGCAACAATGCCACATCACCGATCACCGCCAGCTCGGCACCAAACTCAATTGCAAGCGCGGCCAGCTCTTCAACTCGACTATAAGCCGTGAGTGATATAATCTTGAAATTATTGTGGTTTCTTCGAACAAGGTCAAGCGTACTCAGCCCGATAGAACCCGTGGCTCCCAGCACTGTCAATCGCTTGTAGTTTTCTTGTGTCATCTAATAAAACTCAAAACCGAATACGGGTCCAACCCAAGATATTATCACAACGGCCGGTGCCACAAAAACCAAACCATCAACCCGGTCCAGAAGCCCACCGTGACCAGGAATCAGGCCACCAGAATCTTTCACACCAAAGTGGCGTTTGATACCACTTTCAAGCAGGTCACCCACCTGCGCCCATATGGCAAGAAGCGCGGCAAAGCCCGCAAGAACCAGCGCGCTGGAGGCAAATGGCACAACTGCCTGCATGGCAACACTTATCGCCACGCTAAGCGCCATGCCGCCCAAAAGGCCCGCCCAGGTCTTTTTCGGGCTTATTCTGGGGGCAAGTTTTGGTCCGCCTATGCCCTTGCCAGCAAAATAGCCGCCCACATCGGTGGCCCACACCACAAGGAATATCCAAAGCACCAATAAAGCGTTGAAGTCACGCACCAGCCAAAGCGCGGCTATAGGAAACCCCACATAAGCGACACCCGCAAGCCACCAGCCAGTCACAAGGCTAGCGTGCGCCAACAGCGTTCCAACAACCGCGGTCACAAGGAGTGCTGTCAGCAACAGTGCTGCGCTGGGCAAAGCGTTGGCTTCAAGCACCCAGACGAGAGCGAGGATCATTAGCACCGCAGTGCCCTGCCCGGCTTTATGCCGCACGGAAGTCAGCTGGCACCACTCCAGCATCATCAGCGCGCCTCCTACAGCCAACAAGCCCGAAAACCAGTAACCGCCCGCGTATATGGCCCACAAAACCGGCGGGAGCAAAAGAAGCGCAGAGACGATGCGCTGAAACAGGTTATCTGAAAGTCCTAGCGGCATCGTTTATCCCGTCATGGCCGGGCACCAAAGCGGCGATGCCGGCCAAGAAAATCATCAACAGCGGCCCTGAAGTCCGCCTTCGTGAAGTCCGGCCATAGAAGGTCAGGAAATGAAAACTCGGTATAAGCTGCCTGCCAAAGCAGGAAGTTCGATAGTCTCTGTTCCCCGCTCGTCCGGATGATCAGGTCTGGGTCGGGTATATCCGCAGTCCAGAGCGCCTGGGAAATGTCAGCCTCACAAATGTCTTCAGGCCGCATTTTACCAGACGCCACGGCCTCCGCAATGGACTGTACCGCCGTCACCAACTCGTCACGGCTACCGTAGCTAAGCGCAATCACCAATGTCATGCGGCTATTGCCCGCCGTCTTCTGCTCCGCCTTATCGATCATTGAAACAATATCGGCTGACAACCGGTCGCGACGGCCAATGACCCGCAAACGGATGCCCTGCTTGTGCAGGCTTTTGATCTCACGTTGCAGGTATAGCTTCAAAAGTGCCATGAGGTCGGAAACCTCATCCGCCGGGCGGTTCCAGTTTTCGCTGGAGAAAGCATAGAGCGTGAGATAGTTGATACCGCAATCAACCGCGCCCTCTATCGCTTCGCGTACAGCGTCTGCGCCCTTCCGGTGGCCCGCAGATCTTGCCTTGCCGTGCCTCGTCGCCCAGCGCCCATTGCCATCCATAATGATGGCAACATGCGACAACGGGCAGGCATCACCCGTTTCTTCAACACACTTCTGGGCAGACGTCGCCATTTTAGACCTGCATGATCTCTGTTTCTTTGGCACTCAGAAGGTCGTCGATCTTGGCCACATATTTGTTGGTCAGATCCTGAACCTCGTCTGCGTACATCTTGTGATCATCTTCGCTGATGGACTTGTCCTTTTCCATACGCTTGAGCTGGTCCATCCCGTCACGGCGCACATTGCGCACCGCAATGCGTCCCTGTTCGGCATATTTCCCGGCAACCTTGGCAAGTTCCGCACGGCGTTCTTCATTCAGCTCCGGAATAGGAATACGCACCAACTGACCATCCATCATGGGGTTAAGCCCAAGGCCGGAATTACGGATGGCTTTTTCAACCGCCGATATATTGCCGCGGTCCCAAACCTGCACACTGAGCATCCGGGGCTCTGGCACCGAAATGGTCCCGACTTGATTGAGCGGCATGTTGGAGCCATAAACATCAACCATCACGGGGTCGAGCATGTTGGTCGTGGCACGCCCTGACCTGAGGCCGGCAAATTCATGTTTCAGCGCCTCAAGCGCACCTTTCATCCGGCGCTCAATGTCGCCAAGGTCTAAATCTTCATCACTCATCTTATTGCTCCTCACCTACAGTAGTGCATATCCCTTTGCCCTGAAGCACGTTCACAAGTGCGTCTTCGGCATGAATGGAGAAAACCACAATGGGAATATTATTCTCGCGGCTAAGCGAAATCGCAGACGCATCCATGACCTTAAGGTCCTGCGTCAGCACATCCATATAGCTCAGGCTGTCATACCGCGTGGCATTCGGGTCCACTTTGGGGTCAGCATTATAAACACCGTCCACCTGTGTTCCCTTCAGCAGCGCGTTACAGTTCATCTCAGCAGCGCGCAGCGCGGCCGCCGTATCTGTTGTAAAGAACGGGTTCCCGGTGCCTGCTGCAAAGATCACGACCCGGCCCTTTTCCAGATGCCGAATGGCACGGCGGCGGATATAGGGTTCACTAACGCTTGCCATGGGAATGGCGGACAGCACACGGGTGTCAACGCCAACCTTCTCAAGCGCGTTCTGTAGCGCCAGCGCATTCATGACCGTCGCCAGCATGCCCATATAGTCTGCCGTCGACCGGTCCAATCCCTCAGCAGCACCCTTGAGACCACGAAAAATATTTCCGCCACCCACGACGATACAAACCTCGGTGCCGATCTCGCGGGCGCGCTTCACTTCGCGGGAAACCCTTGCAGCAGTTTCCGGGTCGATCCCGTAGCTGCCATCACCCATCAGGGCTTCGCCAGACAGTTTCAAAAGCACGCGTTTATATTTAGGCCCGCTGGACATCGCCTGAATTCTCCCCTGTGCCATTAGCCCGCCGCAGCTTATCCGCTCGGGCCATCAAAGGCTACCGTGTTTTATCTAAAATTTTTCCGAGACTTAAGCATAATTTACCCATGCTGCAATTTGCATGTGATTAACGCGAACGTCACGCAAGAAAAAGCCCGAGAGAGAACTCCCGGGCTTTCACAATGTTTTACGCTGTATTGGCTTATACGCCAGCAGCAGCGGCAACTTCTGCAGCGAAGTCGTCTTCTTTTTTCTCGAGGCCTTCACCCATTTCAACCCGGGCATAGGCAACCAGTTCGATGTCAGTACCAGCGTCTTTAGCGGCTTTCTTGATCACGTCGGCAACCTTGGTTTCACCGTCAATGACAAACACCTGATTGAGAAGCACAACCTCTTCGTAGTATTTGCGCATACGGCCAACAATCATCTTCTCGATGATTTCCATCGGCTTACCCGATTCTTTGGCTTTTTCGATCTGAACCTGCTTCTCGCGCTCAACCAGTTCCTGATCGAGGTCAGCTTCGGAAAGCGACGCTGGGTTAGCAGCAGCCACATGCATGGCGAGCTGTTTACCAAGTGGAGCCAGGACGTCTTCGCCTGCATCAGACTTGAGTGCGATCAATACTGCGATCTTGCCCATGCCGTCAGCGACCGCGTTGTGCACGTACGGAGCAACAAGGCCTTTTTCGACTTCAAGAACAACGGCACGGCGAATATTCATATTCTCGCCGATCGTTGCGATGCTGTCTGTCAGCACTTCGCTAACTGGCTTGGTCTTGCCTGGGTAGGTCGTTGCCTTGATTTCTTCAACGTCAGTGCCAACTTCAAAAGCGACACCTGCGAGGTCTGCAACAAACTGCTGGAACTTCTCGTTGCGGGCAACAAAGTCCGTCTCGGAGTTCACTTCGATAACAGCAGCTTTGCTGCCTTCAGCTTTCACGCCAACGAGACCTTCAGCAGCAACACGGCCAGATTTCTTCGCAGCGGCTGCAAGGCCCTTGGTGCGCAGCCAGTCAACGGCGGCTTCGAGGTTGCCATCGTTTTCAGCGAGCGCTTTTTTACAGTCCATCATGCCTGCGCCAGATTGTTCGCGCAGTTCTTTAACGAGAGCGGCGGTAATTTGTGCCATTGGTATTCCCCTTACAGCCCTTCAGGGGCCAAAGTATCGGTAATCTGTAAAACGATGCCCCCGGCGGGCACACGGCTCACCGGGAGCATGTAGATGAGAATTGTTACTCTGCGGTTGCAGCTTCAGCGGTTTTTTCCGCTTTCACTTCTTCAGCAGGAGCCTCGGCCGTTTCAGCAACAGCTTCCTCAGCCGGAGCTTCTGCAGCCTCAACAACAGCTTTCTCTGCAGGCGCTTCAGCAGCAGCACCAAGGTCTACGCCTTGTGCCGTCAGCTCTGCCTGGATGCCGTCGAGGGCGGCTTCTGCGATCAAGTCACAATAGAGGCGGATCGCGCGGGTCGCGTCGTCGTTGCCCGGGATCGGGTAGTCCACGCCGTCAGGCTTGGAATTGGTATCGATCACGCCAACAACAGGAATACCAAGACGGTTGGCTTCAGCAATTGCAAGATCATCGCCGATAACGTCCACGATCACGAGGATATCTGGCAGACCACCCATATCCTGAATACCACCGAGCGAAAGCTCAAGCTTGTCGCGCAGACGGGTCAGTTGCAGGGTTTCTTTTTTGGTCAGGCCAGTATGTTCCTGGTTCAGTTGCTCATCAAGCTGCTTCAGGCGCTTGATGGACTGGCTGATGGTTTGCCAGTTGGTCATCATGCCACCGAGCCAGCGGTGGTTTACATAGTATTGACCACAACGCTTTGCAGCTTCAGCAATGATTGGGGAAGCCTGGCGCTTGGTGCCTACGAAAAGCACGCGACCACCACCTGCAACAACTTCGCGCACAGTTTGCAGTGCACGGGTCAGGTACGGTACAGTTTGCGAAAGGTCGATGATGTGAACGCCGTTACGCTCGCCGAAGATAAACGGCGCCATTTTCGGGTTCCAACGGTGGGTCTGGTGACCAAAGTGCACGCCTGCTTCAAGCAGCGCGCGCATATCAACTTGCGGCATCGCCATAATTCTATTCCTTTTCCGGTTCAAGCCTCCGCGGGGTTTGCGCCACATCACCATGATGCTGACACCGGATGGCGGCCTGCCAACTCGACAGGAAGCCTACCCCACGTGTGAAGTCGCGGCCCGTATAGGCTCGTTTACCGCCAAGATCAAGGCTTTTTTGCAATAACCCCGGCTTCAACCACCAATTCTTTTTCGCTGGCGGATGTAACGCCGTATCCGGTCGCCTGATCAATCTCAAGTTTGATCCCTGCCGCAGACATATTCACAACCGGCAATGTGCGCACGACGCGACTGCGTTTTGCCTGCCGCAGCGCTTCTGCGACTGTGCTGGCGCGCGCCAGTTTGGTCAGATTCAGGCGGGTCGGGAACATCAGCGGTACACGGTCTTCTTCCCAGTCCTGGAGAAGTTTGCGCGGGCACACCCACTTGAGTGATACCGCTTCATTGCCGTCGTGCTGGGCAACCTGGCCGTTGTGAGCTGCAATATAGAAATGCGTATCAAAACGCCTTGGCATTGGCTCCGGCGTCACCCAGTGGGCGAAGGGTACCATACCTGCTATATCGAGTTTCCCGCCGGAATAACGGACCAGATCGGAAAACGGTAGCCCCGTAACCAGAAACGCCCGGCGCACACGGTCAATCTGCAAGATGCCGACTTCCTCGTATAGCTCCCTTAAGGCTGCAACGCGCAACGCAAAGTCACGAAACACGCCGCGGCCGGTGGTAATGCCCTGCCAGCGCCAGTTTTGTTGGTCGGTCTTGTCCACCTTGCCGCCGGGGAAGACGAAAGCGCCGGGTGCAAACTTCATGGTTTTTGCGCGCTCGGTCATCAGAACTTCCAGCCCGGCCTTACCGTCTCGCACCAGAATGATAGACGCCGACGGCAGCGCTGGCGCAATCTTGCCCGCCATGTATCAAACCTCCTCGACCGTCAACACACCCATTTCGGCCGCGACAGCTTGTTTGAGCTCAGGGGTAATCTTGTATCCCCCTTTCAACCGAAATTCGGCGAAACGCTTATTCTCTGCCACCGGCACACGAATAGTCACCTTGCCTTTACCGCCGGACTTACGATCAAGCGCAGCTTTCACTGACGCAAATGTTTTGCTTTCCTCGACTTCAATAAACAGGCCCTTACTTGAATGGGCGGCCACCATCTCAAGGCTTTCGATGCCGCGCAGCGACAGGCCGATGCTGTCGTCATCATCCCGCTTCCGTATCTGGACCGATACAACAACTGGTGCGCCGTCCTCAACAAGGGACCGTATCCCGTCCAGGTCATCCTCAAACGCCATGATCTCAAACGCATCAGATCGGTCAGACAGGGTTAGCCTCCCAAACTTGCTGCCCCGTTTGGTATTTCCCTCGCGGTAGCCAGCTATAGCCCCCGCCATGCGCACTGTCTGTCCAATGAGACCCGGGTCGTGATAGACCTCCCGCGCCGGGATAATACGCTCCCGCTCAAGGATGGTCTCATAGGTATCAAGCGGGTGGGCAGAGATATAAAAGCCCACGGCGCTTTTTTCATTCTCCAGCGTCTCCGTGTCCGTCCATCCGCGCGTCACGGGCAGACTTGGGCGGTCGACCGACTTGGCCATCTCACCGCCGAACAGATTGACCTGGTCGCTCTCGCGCTCCTTGGCCTGCATCTGGGCAATACGCATGATGATCTCGGATGCGGCATAGGCTTGCGCACGGTCCGGTAACAGGCAATCAAACGCTCCCGCGGAAGCCAGCCGCTCCATCTGCCGTTTATTCAATAGCTTGGGGTCGATACGCTCGGCAAAGTCAAAAACATCCTTGAACTCGCCGTTGGCCTTGCGTTCGGCCACGATGCCTTCCATGGCTTTTTCACCCACGCCCTTAATGGCACCTAGTGCGTACCGTACACCCCGGTTCTGGCGCGGGTCATCCTCATCACAATAAAGCTCGTCCACCTTCTCAACGACAAAGGCCACATCCGAACGGTTGATGTTGGGCAAAAGCAGCGGGATCTCTGAGCGTTGCAGTTCTTGTTTGAACGCAGCCAGCTTGTCGGTATTCCCCAAATCAAGCGTCATGATGGCCGCCATGAATTCAACCGGATAGTTCGCCTTCAAATATGCCGTATGGTAGGCTACCAGTGCATAAGCCGCCGCGTGGGACTTATTGAAACCGTAGCTTGCGAATTTGGTCACCAGATCAAAAATATAGCTGGCCTTTTCCTTGTCGATGCCACGCTCGACCGCACCGTCACAGAAACGGCCGCGCTGCTTGTCCATTTCGGCCTGGATCTTTTTACCCATGGCCCGCCTGAGAATATCGGCCTCGCCGAGGCTGTAGCCTGACATAACCTGCGCGATCTGCATCACCTGTTCCTGATAGATGATGACGCCATAGGTTTCGCCAAGTATCTCCTCAAGGATCGGGTGGGGGTATTCTACCTCTTCCCGGCCGTGCTTACGGTTTACATAGGTGGGAATGTTGTCCATCGGTCCGGGGCGATAGAGCGCCACGATAGCGATAATATCCTCAAACTTATCGGGCCTGAGGCCCTTCAGCACCGCGCGCATGCCGGTACTCTCAAGCTGGAACACGCCCGCCGTATCGCCTGCGGCCAGCAAGGTATAGGACGCAGGATCATCCAACGGTACTGACGGCAGGTCAATCTCGATATCGCGTTCACGAATGTAATCGACCGCACGGTCCAGCACGGTCAGTGTCTTGAGGCCAAGGAAGTCAAACTTCACAAGCCCCGCGAGTTCCACCCACTTCATGTTGAACTGGGTCACTGGCATGTCGGACTTTGGGTCACGGTACAAAGGCACGAGTTGATCAAGTGGCCGGTCACCAATCACCACCCCTGCGGCGTGGGTCGATGAGTGCGCATAAAAACCTTCAAGCTTCAGTGCGCGCTCCATCACACGTCGAGTAAGCTCGTCATTGTTGATTTCGGCCTGAAGCCTTGGTTCGCTGTCGATGGCTTCCTGCAATGTCATGGCGTTGCCTGGGTCATTCGGGATCATTTTTGACAGTCGATCCGTCTGTCCGTGCGGTTGTTGCATTACACGGCCGCAGGCTTTCACAACCGCGCGGGCCTGCAATTTACCAAACGTGATGATCTGGGCCACATGGTCGTAACCGTATTTGTCCTGCACATAACGGATCACCTTCTCCCGCTTGTCCTGACAGAAATCAACATCAAAGTCAGGCATGGACACCCGCTCTGGATTGAGGAAGCGCTCAAACAGCAACGAGAACCTGAGCGGGTCCAAGTCGGTGATCTTGAGCACCCATGCCACCACGGACCCCGCACCCGAGCCCCTGCCTGGCCCCACCGGAATATCATGGTCCTTGGCCCACTGGATAAAGTCCGCAACGATCAGGAAGTAGCCAGGGAAGCCCATCTGGTTGATGATCCCCAGCTCATAATCGAGGCGGTCCCAATATTCCTTTTCCCATTCCTGGTCCCTGCCGGGTGTCAGCCCCTCTTCCTTCGCTTTGAAGTTCAGCCGCTCGCGCAATCCCTCCTCGGAATCCTTCCGCAGCATGTCCGCTTCCGATACGTCCATGCCGCTAGTGAAGTTTGGCAGCAGCGGATCAATTTTATCGACCTTGAAGGCGCAGCGCCGAGCTATATTCACCGTATTTTCAATAGCTTCAGGGAGATCGTTAAAGAGGCTAATCATCTCGTCGGCGTTCTTGAACCGGTATTCAGGATTCAAACGCCTGCGGTCCTGCACGGCCACATAAGTGCTCTCGGCCATACACAGCAACGCATCGTGCGGCTCATACATGTCAGGGCCAATAAAAAATGGTTGGTTGGTCGCAACGACAGGCAACTCATGAGCATAAGCAAAATCAAGGAAGTCTTCTTCTGTTGCTCCTTCCTCTCTGGTGCCATGACGGCCGATCTCAACGTACAGGCCACCGGGAAAAAGCTTCTTGAGATCAAGCAGGCAGTTTTCTGCCGCTTCCTTGTTGCCCTCCACCAGAAGCGCGCCCACTGGGCCCGAGACACCACCCGTCAGGCAAATGATGTCGCCCGTCAGTCCTTCAAAACTCTCGAACGGAAACTGCACACCGTCTTGTGGGTCACTCTCTAGATGCGCTTTGGAGACGATCTTCATCAGGTTCTGATAGCCGGCTTCGTTCTGCGCCAGCAGTACAAGTTGATCGGGCTTTGCGGCCTTTTTGCCCTTTGCTGTGTGATCCTTGTAAGGGTTTCTCACGTGCAGGGTCACACCGATGACAGGCTGCACGCCCGCTTCGGTCGCATAGCTTGAAAACTCAAGGGCGGCGAACATATTGTCCGTGTCCGTCACAGCCACGGCAGGCATCTTGTGGCCCACACACTGCTGCACGAGATCTTTGACGTGAATGGCACCCTCGGACAGTGAATAGGCTGTGTGAACACGAAGATGAACAAAGCCAGCGTGGCTCATAACCAAAACCCTTTACTCTAAAATATTATCGCCATGCCGCCAGAATGCCACCTGCCAGTGTCATAGCGATGCTAGTGTTGCCCATGTGAATAAGGAAATGCCTGATAGTACGGTTTTCAAACGCATAGTTGGAAAACGTCGCGCCGCCCACAACAAGAATAGCCAGCCAGTTATGGTCACTCCCTGCGTGTTCCATAAGATTACCCTCTCCCCTGAAATCCGAGGCTCAAGACTACCCCGGCAAGGGGTGATACTCAAGTGTCGTGGAGGGTGCCTTCGCGCAGGGTATGACGACGGTCCATTTTGGCCGCCAGCGTGGTATCATGAGTGGCAATCAGGGCGGCAAGTCCCCGCTCCCGCACCAATTCGACAAACAGGTCAAACACCTTGCCCGCGGTGCTTTCGTCGAGGTTGCCGGTCGGCTCATCCGCCAGGAGCAGCACCGGGTTCCCAACAAGCGCGCGGCTGATCGCCACCCGCTGCTGTTCACCGCCGGAGAGCTCACTTGGGGTATGCTCTAGCCGATCTTCGAGGCCAACACGCACGAGGATTTCCCGCGCGCGCTCATTGGCATCCTTTTCACCCACGCCCCCTATCCTCAGCGCCATGGCAACGTTTTCAATGGCCGTAAAATCAGGCAACAGGTGATGAAATTGATAAACAAAGCCAAGCTGGCTTTGCCGCAGGCCCGCCCGCGCATCGTCTTTAAGGCTGGTGGCGTCATTCCCAGCGATATAGACGACGCCGGCATCGGTCGGGTCTAGAAGCCCGGCAATCTGCAGCAAAGTGGATTTACCGGAGCCAGAAGCCCCCACAAGCCCGACCAGTTCACCACGACCTATTTTGAGATCAATACCGCGTAGAACCTCCACAACCTTGTGGCCCTGACGGAACGCGCGTTCGATGCCCTGAAGTTCAAGAACCGGATTACTCATAGCGCAGAACCTCCACCGGATCGATCTTGGCAGCGCGCCGCGCCGGAATGATCGTCGCCGCGAATGACAGAAGCAGTGCAAGTCCGATGGTTAGCCCGGCTTCCGTAAGATTTACTTCAGCGCGCAGGCTGCTGATAAAACGCACGGACGGGTCCCATACCTGCAGACCAAACGCGCGCTCAATAAAACTTTTGATTCCTTCTATGTTGGCGATGATCAACCATGACAGCAGACCGCCCGAGATAATGCCAGCAGACCCCACCACAAGCCCGATGGTCACAAAGATGCGCTTGATGGAGGCCTGTGTGGCACCAATGGTACGCAGGATGGCAATATCAGGTGACTTGTCCTTCACCAGCATGAAAAGGCTGGAAGAAATATTGAACACCGCAACCAGAATGATCAACCCAACAATCAGGAACATCATCACCCGCTCGGTCTGCAGCGCACCAACAAGGCTTTGGTTAAGCGACCGCCATGTACGTACGTATGCGCGTTCGCCCACGATCGCGCTGATTTCAGGGCCAACGGTGTCCACAGCGTCAGGCTCGGTCAGCATCAGCTCAATATTGGCAACTGTATTCTCAAGGCGGAAAAACCGCTGCGCCTCACCTAGCGGCATACCGATAAAGCTTTCATCAAACTGGTAAACACCAATTTCCACAACAGCTGCAACGGGATAGGAGAGATAGCGAAGTGTGGAACCAAAGGGTGTCGGGACTGACTTGGGACTGACGATCGTCACCCTGTCACCCGCTGTGACCCGTAGCCGGTTAGCCAGTTGGTGTCCAAGCACGAGGCCGGCTTCTTCTGGTGCTGCGCTCAGACTACCAGCCTTCACTTCGGCAATACCGAGCTTTTCAGCATCAAAAAAATTATCAGGCAGGCCGCGGACAATCGCGCCCCAGGCTTCACCTTCATTCGTAACCATGACCTGATTTTCGCTAAACGGCATCATTTTGACGATACCGTCGGTACCTTTCAGGTCATCCATGATCTGCTCATAGCCCGAAAGCTTACCGCCGTAGCCTTGGATGAGAATATGGCCATGATAGCCCAGAATTTTGTCCATCAGTTCGGCACGGAAACCGTTCATGACGGCCATCACCACAATCAGGGCAGTAACGCCGAGAGCAATGGCGGTAACGGAAAGCACCGCCGTTACGGAAATCACCCGGTCCCGCTTGCGCGCCAACATATAGCGCATCGCGACAGACCATTCATATCCCCGTGCCAGCACGCGGCCCTCCCCTGTTTGTTGTATTACCCGGTCAACTTTGTGACAGCATCTTCCGGCGACAGCTCAACCCGCTCACCGGACCCACGGTTTTTAAGTTCAACTACGCCATTTTTAAGGCCACGTGGCCCAATGGCAAGCTGCCATGGCAAACCGATCAGGTCCATATTGGCGAACTTGGCCCCTGCACTCTGGTCCCGGTCATCATATAACACGTCTACACCAGCCTTTGTCAGCTCAGCATACATCTTGTCGCAGGCTGCTGTGCATTCGTCATCCTTTGCGCGTAAGTTCATCAGGCCAACTTTGAACGGCGCCACGCTTTCCGGCCAGACAATACCGTCTGCGTCGTGGCATGCTTCGATGATGGCGCCAACAAGGCGGGACACACCCACGCCATAGGACCCCATCTGAACATTGGTGGTTTCGCCGTCTGGTCCCTGCACGCTCGCCCCCATAGGAGCCGAGTATTTTTCGCCGAAGAAGAAGATATGGCCAACCTCGATACCGCGCCCGGTCACCAGCTTGCTGGCATCCACAGGGCAATTGTCAGGTTTATGAATCTCGTCCGTCGCCGCATAAATGCTGGTCCATTCGTCCACAATTGGCTGTAGATCGTCACCCGCTCCCGCATCAATCATCGGGTCAAGCGCGTCAAATGCCTTGTCAAAAAAGACCTCGCTCTCACCGGTATCCGCAATCACGATAAACTCATGGCTCAGGTCACCGCCGATCGGGCCGGTATCTGCACGCATCGGGATAGCTTTGAGGCCAAGACGGGCGAAAGTTCGCAGGTACGCCACGAACATTGAATTATAGGACTTGCGGCCATCCTCTTCCGTCAGGTCAAAACTGTAAGCGTCTTTCATCAGGAATTCGCGGCCGCGCATGACACCAAAACGCGGGCGGATCTCATCCCGGAACTTCCACTGGATATGATAGAGATTTTTCGGCAAATCCCGGTAGGACTTTATCTCTTTGCGGAAGATGTCGGTAATCAGTTCTTCGTTGGTCGGGCCATACAGCATCTGACGACCGTGGCGGTCTTCAATGCGCAGCATTTCCTTGCCGTAATCGTCATACCGACCACTCTCAACCCAAAGGTCGGAAGATTGGATGGTCGGCATCAGAACTTCCTGTGCGCCAGCGCGGTCCTGCTCCTCGCGGACGATTTGCTCGATCTTCTTAAGGACCTTCAACCCCAGCGGCAGCCAGCTATAGATGCCGGCGGCACCTTGGCGGATCATACCCGCGCGCAACATCAAGCGGTGAGAGGCAATTTGCGCCTCAGCAGGGGTTTCTTTCAGAGTCGGCAGAAAATAGCGGCTTAAACGCATGGCTTACTCATTTTATTCATTGGCATTATTGAAAAAATCCGGCTGGGACTGAAGTCGCGACAGCCGAAATATCCTTTGCTTCTTTTGCCGGTGCGCACGGCGAATAGCAACGGCTTTCTTGTTTTTTCGGGCCTACACCACGCAACAATCATACTCATTTGCGCAATTTAAGGCTGCGGCGCGCGTTGAATGTTGCAGCGATGCAACAGGATCACCAAACAAGCACAAGGTGTTGTGTTTCTTGTCTCTAATTTAATGACAGCGGGCAGCGCCGTACCGTAGCTTCTTTTCAGCGCAGAGCTGAACGGTTCACGCCGATATGTGGTCCACGCTCAGGGAGGACTTTGCGCCATAAAATATCAGGCAAGCTCAATGAAGATTGCCGATTTATATATTAGGAAAAGCAAGGCTTACCGCCTTGCTTTTTCGCTTTAAGCGTTTGCTTATCGGCCGCTTATTTTTTGTCAGTTGATTTAGATGCATGGATCGGGGAGTTCTCGGGCGTGCGGAACTTGATCACCCCTGATGTCGCGAGAAAATAATAACCAACCGTGATAAATATGGCGACCACGCTGGTGACCAGCATCTTTTTCTTCAGGTTTGGGTTGACGGGTGCTGCCGGTTCCGTGCCCTCAACCGCTTCATCCGGGCTTTCATGCTGTGAGCGGATACCAACAGGCAGTGCAATGAAAAACACCATCCACCACGCGATGACATACACAAGAATTATCGTTGCAATATTCATGACGCTTAAACCTGCTCAATCTCGACCAACGTGCCGCAGAAGTCTTTAGGGTGCAGGAACAATACGGGTTTGCCGTGCGCGCCTGTTTTCGGCTCGCCATCGCCCAGTACACGCATGCCGTCTGCCTTCAGTTTGTCGCGGGATGCGTAGATGTTCTCAACTTCATAACAGACATGGTGCATGCCACCTGATGGGTTATTTGCCAGAAACTTGGCTATCGGCGACCCCTCACCTAGCGGATGTAACAGCTCGATTTTTGTATTTGGCAGATTGACGAACACTGTGGTCACGCCGTGATCCGGCAGGTCCTCTGGTTCAGATACATTTGCTCCAAGGGTGTTTTGATAGGTCGCTGCAGCGGCAGCAAGGTCCGGCACGACTATCGCAACATGATTTAACCGTCCGATCATTGCACACTCCTCATTTCTTGAATTCCAGTTCGCTTCGCCGATTGATCAGCGACGCTACACCGGGGTTCTTGCCCACTTCTCGGCGACAATAGCGCCTGACCGCGATGCGGATTACCTCTTCCACCATGGTGTCCGACTGCTTGGCGGGCTTGGGCATGCGCTCAATGCCGTCTTCGAGAGCATCCAACATGCCGTCATAAAACTCGTCATCGTCCTGACGGGGTACGCCAAGGATTGCGAGCAGCGGTTCCGCCGCCAGCGAGCCGTCCCGGTCAAATACCACGCTCACGGTCACAAACCCGCTCAGCGCCACGCGCCTGCGGTCTGCGATGGCTTCGTCCGCAACGGTTACCACCTCGCTTCCGTCAAGCGCCAAGCGTCCCACGGGTGCATCACCAATCACCTTCAACCCCTTGTCGCTGATCTGAATGATATCGCCATTCTTCGGTACGATGGTATGTTTGATGCCCAATTCGCGCGCATATGCCGCATGTCGCTGCAGGTGCCGCGCTTCGCCATGCACAGGTATCGCACACAGTGGCTTCGTCCACTCGTACATCTTCTTCAGTTCTGCCCGCCCCGGGTGGCCGGAGACATGCACAAAGGCATCTTTCTCCGTCACTACATTGATATGTTTGATGGCAAGGGTGTTAAACAGCTGCCCCAGCACCAGTTCATTGCCAGGAATAATCTTCGACGAGAAGATGACATTGTCCTCAGGGCTCAGTTGCAGGTGTTTGTGATCATCGCGGGCAATACGGGCAATCGCGGCGCGCGGTTCCCCCTGACAGCCTGTGCAGGCGATCAAAACCTCATCACGCGGCAGGTAGTCGGCATCTTCCTCGTCCACAAGTGGCGGAAAGTCCTGCAGGTACCCCGTCGCCTTGGCGGCTTTGACGACGCGCTCCATCGACCGCCCCAGAAGCACAAGCCGGCGACCACTGGCCTTCGCCACTTCACCAATCGTCTCAAGCCGCGCCACATTGGAAGCGAAGGTGGTGATCACCACCCGGTTTTTCATGCCAGCCACCAATTCCTTGAGGCTTTCGCGCACGGCAGCTTCCGACCCGGATTCGCTCGCGTTAAACACGTTAGTACTGTCACCAACCAGCGCCAACACACCCTTTTCACCAAGCTCGGAAAGTACTGGCGACGGGCACGCCGGGCCGATAAGCGGCTTGTCGTCCAGCTTCCAGTCCCCCGTATGGAAAATGGTGCCCTTGGAAGTCTCAATCGCTAGACCATGTCCTTCTGCAATGGAGTGTGCCAGCGGCACATACTGTACCTTGAATGGCCCCAGTTCCAGCGGCTGAAGCGCATCCACCACATGCAGCTCAACTTCATCGGAAAGTCCGGCTTCCTTAAGTTTGTCTGCTACCAGCTCCGCCGTAAAGGGTGTCGCATATACCGGACAGCGAAAACGCCGCCAAAGGTGTGGCACAGCGCCTATATGGTCTTCATGCCCATGGGTCAACACCAACCCGACAAGGGCGTCCTGCTCGTCTTCAATAAATTCAGGGTCCGGGAATATCAGATCAACACCCGGGAGATAATCATCCGCGAAGCTCATGCCGCAGTCGACCAT
This sequence comes from Kordiimonas aestuarii, assembly GCF_025574465.1. Classification (GTDB taxonomy): domain Bacteria; phylum Pseudomonadota; class Alphaproteobacteria; order Sphingomonadales; family Kordiimonadaceae; genus Kordiimonas; species Kordiimonas aestuarii. Next base: position 403,749 of record NZ_JAOBPP010000020.1, on the reverse strand, counting down.
CAGCCATTTGCCGCGGTGGCCGTAGAGATTGAGATTCATCCCAATCTCACCTGAGCCGCCTATCGGTAAAAAGAGAAGGCGCTGGTCGTCTGGTTTCATATAAGCCATGGGCTATCCTATTTATTGCGCTCGTAAATGAGCCTTAGCCCCTGAAGCGTGAGATCACCGACGACATCGCCGATTGCCTCTGTTTGGTTAGCGAACACGGGCGCAAGGCCACCTGTTGCCAGTACTTTGATATTCTCACCGTGTTCAAGCTTGAGTCGGGCTACAAGCCCCTCAATCATACTGACATAGCCCCAGAAAATACCGGACTGCATTGCCTCTAGTGTAGTCTTGCCTGTCACCCGCTGGCTCGAAGGCGGAGCAACGGCAATGCGCGGCAATTTGGCCGCCGCCTGATGCAAAGCATGGAGCGAGAGGTTGATGCCGGGGCAGATAATACCGCCAAGATACGCGCCGTCTGTACCTACCACATCAAAGGTTGTGGCTGTGCCAAAATCCACCACCACGAGCGGGCCGCCATAAAGCTCATGACCGGCGACGGCGTTCACTAATCGGTCGGCACCAACCTCGGCTGGGTTTGTTACCCTAACGTCAACGCCAAGCTCGACGCCTTCAGCGCCAACAATCAGCGGCTCACAGCAAAAATATTTCTTGCATAGCTGAGTCAGCGGCCACACCACCTGGGGCACCACGCTCGCGATAATCGCACCTGTTACCGCCTTGGGGTCCCGGCCGTGAAGTGCCATCAAATGGCTGACCCAGACCATATATTCGTCCACCGTGCGCTGATCACCTGTCGAGATGCGCCACTGTTCCACGATGTCTTTGCCGTCAATCAGCGCAAAAACTGTGTTTGTGTTACCCGCGTCAATTGTCAAAAGCATGTCGCTTACTCCAAGCCCGCAACCGGGAAGATATCCCCTGCATATAGGCGTTTTTCACTGCCATCGTCCAGCCTGACTACAATGCCGCCATCAATGGCAAGCCTCTCGGGCACGCAGTCAATGCTCTCGTTAACCGTCCGTATCGTGCAGTGTTTACCCAGGCCCCATGCGACATTTGACCAGTCCTGCCCGACTGAGGAGAAATCAGCCGTATTCCAATTTGTTAGGCGACCAAACAAACTGTGAGAAAGTGATTCAAACACAGGCCTTACAGCCACCCCCTGCCCCGTGATTTCCTGAAGGCAGGTCGCGTGGAACTGGGCCCCCTCTGGATAGAAGGCGATGTTCATGCCGATTCCGATAATCACATGATCCAGCATACCGCCTGACCGCGCACTACTTTCAATCAGGATGCCGCTTGCTTTACGGTCCCTGATCAATACGTCATTGGGCCACTTGCATCGCACATCGCCTTCAGGCGCACCGTGGGCAACAAATGTGTCCCGCACGGCAAGGGCTGCGATGAACGGTAGCACCGTCAGATCCTTTGGCGCAAGGGTCGGACGTAGCAGAAGCGAGGCATAAAGGTTACCTGGCTTTGAAGTCCACTGCCGGCCCCGGCTACCACGACCTGCGCTCTGCTGGCCGGCGACGACCCACAAAGGCCCCGGCTCACCTTTTTGCACCAGAGAGGCTGCTACCGCATTGGTACTACCGCACTCTTCATAAAAGTGAGCCCCGACACCCGCTGGTGTCGAGGCCTCCCAATCTTGATAAAGGTCGCTCACTAGAACAACAGTGATCCGGCAGCCCAGCTCGCAGCAGCCACGAGCGGCCCGATCAACACAAAGTAGCTCACAGGAGAGTTCACGATGGCCGCAACCGCGATCACACCTGAAACTGCACGGCCGTGGCTGCTTTCAAACGCTGGCGCAGGCTCATCAAAGAACATCACCTTGATGATACGCAGGTAATAGAAAGCACCGACGACGCTTGTCAGCACACCGATCACCGCGAGCGGGATCAGCCCGGCCTCAACAGCGGCAAGGAACACATACCATTTGCCCCAGAACCCAGCGAGAAGCGGGATACCCGCCAGTGAGAACATGAAGATGGCAATACCAATGGCCAGCGGCAGGTTGGTCTGCGACAAGCCGGACAGGTCCGAGATGTCTTCCACCATGCCTTCACTGCGGCGCAACGTCAGGATGGCGCCAAAGGAACCAAGCGTCATCGTCAGATAAATCGCGATGTATATCAGCAGCGCTTCAACACCAGCAGGTGTCGCGGCCGCGAGGCCCACGAGCGCATAACCGATATGACCAATGCTTGAATATGCCATCAGGCGTTTAATATTGGTCTGCACCAGAGCCACAAACGAACCGACAAGCATGGACGCAATGGAGATAAAGACCACCACCTGCTGCCATTCAGCCGCCATCGACGAGAAGCCGGTCATCATCACACGTACGAACAGCGCCAGCGCCGCCACTTTCGGTGCGGCGGCAAAGAATGCCGTCACGGGGGTTGGTGAACCTTCATACACATCCGGCGTCCACATATGGAATGGTACCGCCGATACCTTGAACGCCAGCCCCGCCATCAGGAAGACCATGCCAATGATCACGCCAATTTCTGGACCATTAGTGGCCTTAAGTGTTGTGGCGAGCGTGTCAAAGTCCGTCGTGCCCGCGAAACCGTAGATGAGCGAGATTCCATAGAGCAGCATGCCGCTTGAAAGCGCACCAAGCACAAAATATTTGAGCCCTGCTTCGGTCGAGCGAGACCGGTCACGGTTAAGCGCCGCCAGCACATAAAGCGAGAGGCTCTGCAGCTCAAGGCCGACATAAAGGCTCATCAGGTTGTTGGCGGAAATCATCACCATCATGCCAAGCGTGGCAAGAAGGATCAGGATGGGATATTCGAACTTCGCAATACCGGCTTGGCGCATGTAGCTCGCCGACATCAGGATCGCGACAGACGATCCCACCAGTACCAGCGTTTTGGCAAAAAGCGCGAATGCATCAGTGACAAACATGCCACCAAAGGTAAGCTGACGCTCGCCTCCCACCTGCGTGAGCATCACAAACGCTGTGACAACCATCAACAGGATGGAGAGGTTGGCCATCTGGCCATAGCTTTTGTCTCCCTGAAAGACGCCAAGCATCAACAGAAGCATCGCACCGATGCCCATAATCAGCTCAGGCATCACAGGTAGGAGAATTGGCATTTCACCAGTCATGTCTCACATACTCCTTAGTGCGCTTCTTGGTGCGCTTCAACTGCAGGGGTGTCATGTTCGGTCGCGGCGCCTTCGCCCACAACCGTCTCATTTGCCACCACAGGGAATTTAGTATCAATCAGGTTCTCAACTGACGCGTGGATCGGGTCGAGGAAGCTGTTCGGGTAAATGCCCATCCAGAACACGACAGCGATCAGCGGCGCAAAAATAATCTTCTCACGCAAAGTCAGGTCCGGCATTGCCTTCACGTCATCCTTGTCCAGTTCGCCAAACACAAGGCGACGTACAAGGTAAAGCATATATGCCGCCCCCAGTACCACGCCGGTCGACGCCAGAAGTGCCAGCCAACTGCTGAAGGTGAAGGCGCCGTTGAGGACCAGGAATTCGCCGACAAAGCCGCTCATGCCCGGCAGACCGATCGACGCCATCGAAAAGATGACAAAGGTAACCGCGTAAAGCTTCATGTTGATGGACAAACCGCCATAGCGCGAAATTTCCCGCGTGTGCAGGCGGTCATAAATGACACCCACACAAAGGAACAACGCGCCCGAGACAATACCGTGACTGAGCATGGTAAAGATCGCGCCTTCGATACCATTTGTGTTGAGCACAAAGATACCGATGGTCACGAAGCCCATGTGCGCGACAGAAGAATAGGCAATCAACTTCTTGATGTCTTCCTGCACCATCGCAACGAGCGAGGTGTAGATGATGGCCACAATTGACAGGCCAAACACCAGCCATGCGAAGTGCATCGTTGCATCCGGGAACATCGGCAAGCTGAACCGAAGGAAACCATAGCCACCCATCTTCAGAAGGACACCCGCAAGAATCACAGAGCCTGCTGTTGGCGCCTGTACGTGCGCGTCAGGCAACCAGGTATGCACCGGCCACATCGGCATCTTCACTGCGAAAGAAGCAAAGAAGGCGAGCCATAACAAATTCTGCACATTCGCGTCGAAGTGATGGTTCATCAGCATCGGAATATCGGTCGTGCCGGTCTCGATGAACATATAGAACACCGCCACAAGCATAAGGACCGACCCGAGAAGCGTATAGAGGAAGAATTTGAAGCTCGCATAAATACGGTTCAGACCGCCCCATACGCCGATGATCAGATACATCGGGATCAGCCCGCCTTCGAAGAAGACGTAGAAAAGGAAGATATCGAGCGCCGAGAACACCCCGATCATCAGGGTTTCAAGCAGCAGGAAGGCAATCATATATTCCTTCACGCGGGTTTCGATCGCTTCCCAACTGGCAAGCACAACAATCGGCATCAGGAAGGCTGTCAGCACCACGAACAGCATGGAAATACCGTCCACACCAACATGATAGCTGATGCTGTTGCCCACCCACTCGTATTTTTCCACGAATTGGAAGTCAGCGGTTGAGCCGTCAAAGCCTGCCCACAACACGATGCTGAGCGCAAAAGTGAAGAGTGTTGCGAGAAGCGTTACCCAACGGATGTTGCGCTTCTCAATCTCTTTATCCTGGTGACGCACGATGAGGACAAAGGCCGCACCGATCATCGGTACAAGCATCATCAGCGAGAGCAGGTAATGTTCCAGAAAAATCATCTTAAATATCCCCTGCCCTTAGTGTCCGCCACCTTGGGCCATAAACCATGTCACCACGAGCGCAAGGCCAATGATCATGGCAAACGCATAGTGGTACACATAACCGGATTGCAGTTTGCGAGCCTTCGCCGCGATGGCGCCAATGGCAGACGACACACCATTGGGGCCGAAGCCATCAATGGTCTGCTCATCCCCGCGCTTCCAGAAGAAGCGGCCAAGCCAGAAGGCCGGGCGTACAAGCGCAAAGTTATAAAGCTCATCAAAGTACCATTTGTTGAGCAGGAAGGCATAAAGCCCATCCCACATCTCAGCGGTGCGCTGTGGCAGGTCTGTTTTGCGAAGGTAGAACCACATGGCGATTACCGCGCCCAGAACCATCACAATAAACGGCATAGCCTTGACGGCGAACGGCACGTGGTGTGCCTCCGTCATGATGTCATGCGCAGAAGTGACCAAAGCGCCGTTCCAGAAGGCGACACGACCGTCACCGATGAAGGCTTCATGGAACACATAGCCCGCAAATATCGCACCAATAGCCAGTACGATAAGCGGCAGACGAATTGTCCATGGCCCTTCGTGAGCATGATCATAGGTGTGGTGGTCAGCGCGGGTTTCGCCCATAAAGGTCATGAACCACAGACGCCAGCTGTAAAAGCTTGTCATCAACGCCGCGGCAACCCCCATCACAAAGGCAAACTCAGCCCCCGGGGCATGGGATGCGTACGCAGCTTCGATGATCATGTCTTTCGAATAGAAACCAGACAGGAGCGGGAAACCAGTGATTGCAAGGTTACCGATGAACATAACACCGGCTGTCAGTGGGATTTTTTTCAGAAGCCCCCCCATGTTACGCATGTCTTGTTCATGGTGCATTGCGTGGATCACAGACCCAGCGCCAAGGAAAAGAAGCGCCTTGAAGAAAGCATGTGTAAACAGGTGGAAAATGGCACCCCCATAAGCCCCGACACCAAGCGCGAAGAACATGTAACCAAGCTGCGAACACGTCGAATAGGCGATCACGCGTTTTATGTCGTTCTGCACAAGGCCAACACTTGCGGCAAAGAAGGCAGTCGCGGCACCAATTATTGTAACCACAACAAGGGCATCCGGCGCATACTGGAACACAGGGCTGAAACGCGCCACGAGGAACACACCGGCGGTTACCATGGTGGCGGCGTGAATGAGCGCCGAAACAGGTGTCGGGCCTTCCATCGCGTCTGGCAGCCATGTGTGCAGGCCTAGCTGCGCAGATTTACCCATGGCACCCACAAACAACAGCAGGCAAATCACCGTCAGGGCGTGATACTCATGGCCAAGGAAGGTGATCGTCGCATTCTGGTACTGTGCCGCGGTGGAGAAGATTGTCTCGAACTCTACCGAACCAAACAGCACGAAACACCCGTAGATACCAAGCGCGAAACCAAAGTCACCCACGCGGTTAACTACAAATGCCTTGATGGCCGCCGCGTTGGCACTTGGCTTCTTGAACCAGAAGCCGATGAGAAGGTAGGACGCAAGGCCCACGCCTTCCCATCCGAAGAACATCTGCACAAGGTTGTCGGAGGTCACCAGCATGAGCATGGCAAAAGTGAAGAGCGACAGGTACGCGAAAAAACGCGGTTTGTCGGGATCTTCGTGCATGTAGCCCATGGAATACCAGTGCACGAGTGCAGACACCGTGTTCACCACGATCAGCATCACAGCGGTGAGTGTGTCGATCTTGAATGCCCATGAGAAGTTCAGCGTGCCCGAAGACACCCAGTCCAGTACATGAACGCTAGCCTGCTGGCCCGCGAGCGCGATTTCAGCAAAGGCCACCCAAGAGAGGATCGCAGCAATGCTCACAAGCGAGGACGTAATCAACTGGCTGGCTTTGTCACCCAATTTGCGGCCAAACATGCCAACAACCAGAAAGCCGATAAGCGGCAAGAAAACAATAAGTTTATACATCATTGCCCTACCCCTTCATCTGGTTGATGTCTTCAACCGCGATCGAACCACGGCTGCGGAAATACACAACGAGGATCGCGAGGCCGATAGCAGCTTCAGCCGCAGCGACCGTGAGCACGAACATCGCGAACACCTGGCCCACAAGGTCATTGAGATGCGTTGAAAAGGCCACGAGGTTGATATTGACAGCCAGAAGCATCAGCTCGACCGACATAAGAATGATGATGACGTTCTTCCGATTGAGGAAGATACCGAAAATCCCGAATACAAACAGGATCGCGGCGACCGTCAGATAATGTCCTAACCCAATAGTCATGGACTATCGTCCCCTACCCTTTTTTGGTTGGCATGGGCACACCCTTACCAACTTCCACATCAACGAGTTCATATGCATCTTCCGGCCGACGCGCGTTCTGCTTACCAATATTCTGGCGCTTCACACCCACACGATCACGGTGCGTCAGCACAATGGCGCCAATCATAGCCACCAGCAGGATCAGCCCCGCAGTCTGGAAGATGAAAATATAATCAGTGTAAATCACCGAACCGAGCGCCCGGGTGTTCTCTACCTGCTCGATCGCGGGCGCCGGTGACGCCGCATTGAGTGAGATATCGCTGCCAAATGTCCAGGCTGTTCCTAGCGTTACAAGTTCCGCAAGCAGGATCAGCCCGATCAGCGCACCGATCGGCAGGTACTGAAGGAAACCCTGACGCAGCTCAACAAAGTTGATGTCCAGCATCATCACAACGAAAAGGAAGAGCACCGCAACCGCGCCCACGTACACAATCACGAGCAGCATGGCGAGGAACTCGGCCCCCATCAGGACAAATAGCCCGGCGGCAGAGAAGAATGCGAGAATAAGCCAGAGCACGGAGTGCACCGGATTTCTCGAGGAAATGACCATCAGGCCCGAAAGGACCGTAATGGCAGCGAACAGCCAGAAGGCAGCCGCAGGAAGTGTCGAAGCAAAATCCATGTATTCCACCCCTGCCTTAACGGTACGGCGCGTCAAGGGCGATATTCGCCGCGATCTCGCGCTCCCAGCGCTCACCATTGGCGAGCAACTTGTCTTTGTTATACATCAGCTCTTCACGGGTCTCGGTCGCGAACTCAAAATTCGGACCTTCGACAATAGCATCCACCGGGCAGGCTTCCTGACAGAAACCGCAGTAAATGCATTTGGTCATGTCGATGTCATATCGTGTAGTGCGGCGGGAACCATCTTCACGTGGCTCGGCCTCAATCGTGATCGCCTGTGCCGGGCAGATAGCCTCACACAATTTGCACGCAATACAACGTTCTTCCCCGTTGGGATAACGACGAAGCGCGTGCTCCCCCCGGAAACGAGGCGACAACGGCCCCTTCTCATAAGGGTAGTTGATCGTCACTTTTGGACGGAAGAAATATTTGGTAGTCAGCACCAAGGCTGCCCAAAATTCCTTCAATAGCAAGCTTTTAGCGGCTTGTACGATAGCAGTCATTCTTCAAGCCTCTCCGTTATCCGTGTGAAGGGAGCCAACCGGCGTAAACCATGACCCCCGAGTAAATAATGACAAATGCCAGCGACAGCGGCAGGAATACTTTCCAGCCAAGGCGCATGAGCTGGTCGTAGCGGTAACGCGGTACGAATGCCTTCACCATAGCAAACAACCAGAAGAAGATGGCGGTTTTGGCAAACAACCACAGGAAACCCGGGATGAAGTCCAGCGCCGGGATTGGTGCGTACCAACCGCCGAAGAACAGGATCGCCATTACAACGGACATCAACAGAATGTTCGCATATTCACCGAGGAAAAAGAGCGCAAACGCCATCGAGGAATATTCGACCTGATACCCGGCCACAAGCTCGGCTTCCGCTTCCGGGAGGTCAAATGGTGGGCGGTTGGTCTCCGCCAGTGCCGAGATAAAGAAAATGATGAAGATCGGGAAGAAGGGGATAAAGTGCCAGCTCAGCACCCCGCCCTCTTGCGCGAACACCACGTCGCTCAGGTTCAGCGAGCCCACTTTCACCAGCACACACACCAGCACAAAGCCGATGGATACCTCGTAGGATACCATCTGCGCCGCGGAACGCAGGCCACCGAGGAAAGCATAGCGGCTGTTTGACGCCCAGCCCGACATGATGATGCCATACACCCCAAGGCTTGAGATCGCGAGGATATACAAGACACCCACGTTCAAGTCAGAAAGTGCCATGCCCTCATCAAACGGGATAACCGCCCAGGAAATCAGGGCAAGTGTGAAGGTAATCATCGGTGCCATCAGGAAGATCGCCTTGTTGGCGCCTGCCGGGATGATGGTTTCCTTCAGGAAAAGTTTGATGCCGTCGGCAAAAGACTGCAGCAGGCCAAACGGGCCGACCACGTTCGGACCGCGACGCATCTGCACCGCCGCCCAGATCTTGCGGTCGAAATACACCGCAAAGGCAACCGAGATGGTCAGCGGCAGCACGACCGCCATGATCGATGCGGTGATCGCAAGAAAATAGAGGAACGGTCCTTCGCCACCGAACAGGTTATAAAGCGCCTCAACCATGGGTTCCCGTCGCCTCCTCATCCTCGAAGCCGCGCGCTGCAACGCAGTCAGCCATGATCTGGCTCGCACGGGCAATCGGGTTGGTCAGATAGAAATTGTCGATAATCGGTGCGATGCCGCCTTCGGCGATATCGCCCTTGGTACCAAAGTCGCCCCAGACTTCGCTTGGTCGCTCGTCGCGGATAGCGGTTGCCGGTGCGGCCTCAGCCAGACGGGCGCGCAACTCTCCGATGGTGTTGTATGGCAGCGTCGTACCAACAATGTCAGAAAGTGCCCTCAAGATTGTCCAGTCTTCACGGGCATCCCCCGGGGCAAAGTGAGCTTTCTCAGTACGTTGCACTCGGCCTTCGGTGTTGATGTAGGTGCCTGATTTCTCGGTATACGCAGCCCCCGGCAGGATAACGTCAGCGTTTTTCACGCCTTCGTCACCATGTGTCCCCAGATAAACCGTGAAGGTTTTCTTGAGCGCACTTGTGTCAACTTCATCAGCACCAAGCAGGATGACCGCTTTCAGCTTACCCGCTTCAGCATCATCGAGAATGGCGTCAACACCACCGTCTGCGGTCAGCCCCAGATCCATGGCGCCAACACGCGCGGCGGCGGTGTGCAACAAGTTAAAGCCATTCCAGTCTTCCCGAATGCAGTAACGGTCAGCAATATCGCGGGCCGCCTTGAGAATAGCCGCGCCATCTTCACGGGCCAGCGCGGCCTGCCCCACGACAATCATCGGGTTCTTGGCCGCCTTAAGCGCTTTTGCAGCCTCATGGCGGCCCGTTGAGGCCGCCTTGATGAACTTTGCGTCGTCGCCAAACTCTTCAACCTTATAGGTCAGATCGGCGGCATTCCCGATGTTGCCAACTTTCAAGCCGTGATGTCGTACGGCATTGCGGATACGCGTATTGACAATCGGCGCTTCATTGCGAGGGTCACAACCAACAAGCAGCAGATAATCCGCTTCCTCAATGTTCGCAATACCGGTGTTAAACAGGTAGCCTGCCCGAACGCTCGCATCAATCGCCGCGCCGTCCTGACGGCCTTCGATACGGCTGGCACCAAACGAGGCCATCAGGTCTTTGAGCGCCAGCATCGATTCCATGTCGGCCAGATCGCCAACAATCGCTGCAATCTCATCGCCCTTGACGCCAGTCAGCTTTTTCTTGATCGCCTCAAACGCGTCACCCCAGGTTGCTTCTTCAAGCTTCCTGTTCTTGCGAATGTACGGGCGGTCAAGGCGGCGCTTCTTCAGGCCGTCATAGACGAAGCGGGTTTTGTCGGAAATCCATTCCTCGTTCACGTCCTCATTCAGGCGCGGCAGGATACGCATCACTGCGGCACCGCGCGTATCAACGCTAATGTTGGAGCCAACAGCATCCATCACGTCAATGCTTTCGGTGTGTTTAAGTTCCCAGCTGCGTGCCGTGAAGGCGTATGGTTTGCTCGTAAGCGCACCAACCGGGCAGAGATCAATCACATTGCCGGACATCTCGCTGTCCAGCGTTTTTTCCAGGTAGGTGGTGATCTCGGAATGTTCACCGCGCCACAGCGCGCCCATATCATCCACGCCTGCAACTTCTTCAGAGAAGCGAACGCAACGCATGCAATGAATACAGCGTGTCATGGTCGTGGAAATGAGCGGACCCATGTGCTTGTCTTCAACCGCACGCTTGTTCTCATCAAACCGGTTGACGCCGCGACCGAAAGCCATGGCTTGGTCCTGCAGGTCACATTCCCCGCCCTGGTCACAAATCGGACAATCAAGCGGGTGATTGATCAGCAGGAATTCCATCACCCCTTCACGCGCTTTTTTCACGCGTTCCGTGTTGGTGTGAATCACCATACCGTCACCCGCTGGCATCGCACAGCTTGCAATCGGCTTGGGCGAACGCTCCATGTCAACAAGGCACATCCGGCAGTTACCGGCGATCGACAGGCGTTCGTGATAACAGAAACGCGGCACTTCGACACCGATTTCCTCACACGCCTGCAGAACCGTGGTACCCGGCTCGACAGTTACTTCTTTTCCATCAATGGTTAGCGTGGGCATCTAACTCTCCTTGCCATGCGCTCTATTCAGCCGCTTTGGCATGATATGCATCGATACGCGCTTCCACTTCGTGACGGAAGTGGCGCATCAAACCCTGGATCGGCCAAGCCGCTGCGTCGCCAAGCGCGCAAATGGTATGACCCTCAATCTGTTTAGAGACATCGAGAAGCGTATCGATCTCCGACTTCTCCGCCTTGCCTTCGACAAGACGTTCCATCACCCGCCACATCCAGCCGGTGCCTTCACGGCACGGCGTACACTGGCCGCAGCTTTCGTGTTTGTAGAATTCGCTCAGACGCGCTATCGCTTTGACGATGTCGGTCGACTTGTCCATCACGATCACCGCCGCAGTACCAAGACCGGACTGCACTTCACGCAGGCTATCGAAGTCCATCAACACGGTGTCGCAAATCTCTTTCGGCAGCACCGGCACCGACGAACCGCCGGGGATCACCGCAAGCAAGTTGTCCCAACCGCCACGAACGCCGCCAGCGTGTTTCTCAATGAGTTCCTTGAGCGGGATACCCATCTCTTCTTCCACATTGCATGGATTGTTCACATGGCCGGAGATAGAGAATACCTTGGTGCCCGTATTGTTGGGTCGGCCAAGGCCCGAGAACCACGAGGCGCCACGACGCAGGATTGTCGGTGCAACCGCAATGGATTCGACGTTGTTTACCGTGGTCGGACAACCCCACACACCAACGTTCGCTGGGAACGGTGGCTTCAGGCGCGGCTGGCCCTTCTTGCCTTCAAGGCTTTCAATCAGTGCGGTTTCTTCGCCGCAAATATAAGCGCCCGCACCGCGGTGCACATAAATGTCGAAGTCATAACCGGTGCCACAAGCGTTTTTGCCCAGAAACCCTTTTGCGTAGGCTTCCTCGATGGCGCGCTCAAGCGCTTCCGCTTCGCGGTAAAACTCGCCCCGGATATAGATGTAAGCTGCGATGGCATTCATCGCGAACCCGGCGATCAGACAACCTTCCAGCAGCTTGTGTGGATCATGACGCATGAGGTCCCGGTCTTTACACGTGCCTGGCTCGCCCTCATCGGCGTTAATTACGAGGTAGGACGGACGGCCATCTGATTCTTTCGGCATGAAAGACCATTTGAGCCCCGTCGGGAAGCCGGCACCACCACGGCCGCGCAGGCCCGACTCTTTCATCTCATTGATGATCCAGTCTTTACCCTTGGCGATCAGGTCCTTGGTCCCGTCCCAGTCGCCACGTTTCATCGCGGCTTCAATACCAGGGCTTTCAAAACCATACAGGTTGGTGAAGATGCGATCTTTATCTGCAAGCATTATGCATCCTCCCCTTTGCCTTTAAATTCCTTGAGCGATGTCGGGCCACCGAACGGAGCACTGTTCTGACGATCAATCTGAGGACCGGGCTTCACGGTCTCACCATTTTTGAGCTTGTTCAGAAGCTCGACCATGCTCTCGGGTGTCAGATCTTCGAAATAGTCATCGCCGATGGCTACCACTGGCGCGTTCACACAAGCGCCCGCACACTCAACTTCTGAAAGTGTGATCAAGCCGTCATCGGTTGTCTCACCCTTCTCGATACCGAGGTGGGTTTTACACGCCTTCATGATGTCATCAGCGCCGCGTAGCCAGCACGGTGTCGTACCGCAAACCTGTACGTGGTGCTTACCAATCGGCTGGTGGTTATACATGGTATAAAAGGTCGCGACCTCCATCACCTTGATTGGTGCCATATCGAGGTAATCCGCGATATATTCCATGATCTCCTGCGTGACATGGCCACCATTCTGACGCTGCGCAATATCAAGAAGCGGCATCACAGCGCTTTGCTGGCGCCCTTCAGGATACTTCGCGACATGTTTCTGCGCGAGCGCCTCGTTTTCGGGCGTCCACTCGAACTTCTGATCGTCGTTTTGGGTTACCGCACTCATCGGTCCACCTCACCAAATACAATATCCATTGCGCCAAGGACAGCTGGCGCGTCCGCGAGCATGTGCCCACGGCACAAGAAATCCATCGCCTGAAGGTGCGAGAAGCCAGGTGCGTGAATCTTACAGCGGTAAGGCCGGTTCGACCCGTCCGACACCAGATACACCCCAAATTCGCCCTTCGGCGCTTCCACGGCTGCGTAGACCTCACCTTCCGGCACCTTGAAACCCTCTGTGTAGAGCTTGAAGTGGTGGATGAGCGCTTCCATCGAGCGTTTCATCTCACTCCGACGCGGTGGCGCAACCTTGGTATTGACCGACATCACCGGCCCGCCAGGCATCTGCTCGATACACTGACGCATGATCTTGAGCGATTCTTTCATCTCCGCGATACGGATCATGAAGCGATCATAACAGTCACCTGCGTTACCGATCGCCACTTTGAAGTCCATCTTGTCATAGACCTCATAGGGCTGTGATTTGCGTAGATCCCAAGCCATGCCGGTTGAACGCAGCATCGGGCCGGAGAAGCCCCATGCAAGTGCCTCTTCCGCCGAGAATACCCCAATGTCAACGTTGCGCTGCTTGAAGATACGGTTATCAACCAGAAGCGCCTCCATATCCGCAATCATCTGCGGGTAGGTTTCCGTCCACGCCATTATATCTTCCAGAAGATCAGGTGGCAGGTCCTGATGGACGCCACCTGGGCGGAAGTAGGCCGCGTGGAAACGCGCGCCAGAGGCACGCTCATAGAATTCCATCAGCTTTTCGCGTTCCTCGAACATCCATGTGATCGGCGTCATCGCACCAACGTCAAGCGCGTGCGTGGTCAGGTTCAGAATGTGATTAAGGATACGACCGATCTCGCAGTATAGCACCCGCACATATTGGCCGCGCTCCGGCACCTCAAGCTCGAGAAGCTTTTCAATCGCAAGACAAAAGGCATGCTCCTGATTCATCGGCGCAACATAATCGAGTCGGTCGAAATATGGCATCGCCTGCAGGTACTGCTTGTGCTCGATCAATTTTTCCGTGCCCCGGTGCAACAGGCCAATGTGCGGGTCAACCCGCTCAATCACTTCACCGTCCAGCTCAAGCACCATACGAAGCACGCCGTGCGCCGCCGGGTGCTGTGGGCCAAAGTTCAGGCAATAGTTCTTGATATCAACTTCAGCCATTATTTTGCCCCCTCTTTCTTGGGCGCAGCGTCACCTTCAGCTTTCTCGTCACCCGGGAGCACATATTTTGCGCTTTCCCATGGGCTCATGAAATCGAAGTCGCGAAATTCCTGCTTGAGCTTCACCGGTTCATACACCACACGTTTTTGATCTTCCGAGTAACGAAGCTCGACAAAGCCCGTCAGCGGAAAGTCTTTCCTGAGTGGGTGCCCCTGGAAGCCATAATCCGTCAACATTCGGCGCAGGTCCGGGTGGTCAGCGAAAAAGATGCCGTACATGTCCCACGCCTCACGCTCGTACCAGCCAGCGGCGGGGAAAACGTCCGTCACGCTTGGTACGGGTGTGTCGGCATCGGTTTCCACTTTCACTCGGACGCGCTGGTTAAGCTGTACGCTGAGCATGTGGTAAACCACATCAAACCGCTTGGTGCGCCCCGGATAGTCCGCTCCGCAGATATCAACCAGTTGCTTGAACATGCATTCCTGATTGTCACGCAGGAAGGTGAGAACTTTTTGAATATGTTCGGCACGGGCAATGACAGTCAGCTCGCCAAAAGCGACTGTCGCCGAGGCCACTTCATTTTCAAGACTGCTGGCGATGTGGTCGCCAAGTCCAGCTAATGCGTTATCCGTCATGCGCTCTCGCGCTCCTTTTATGATGTGCGGCGATATCTGCCGCAAGCACACAGCGAAGCACCCTCAAGCTTGCAGGGGGCTTCGGATGAGATTTACCGGTTAATGGTGCCTGTCCGGCGAATTTTGCGTTGAAGTTGCAAAATACCGTAAACGAGCGCCTCTGCGGTCGGAGGACAACCAGGTACATAGATATCGACAGGCACGATGCGGTCGCAGCCGCGCACCACCGAATACGAATAGTGATAATAACCGCCGCCGTTCGCACACGAGCCCATGGAGATCACATAACGTGGCTCAGGCATCTGGTCGTACACTTTGCGAAGCGCCGGAGCCATCTTGTTGGTCAGCGTACCGGCAACAATCATCACATCCGACTGGCGTGGGCTGCCGCGTGGTGCAAAGCCAAAACGCTCAACATCATAGCGCGGTGTACCGGAATGCATCATCTCGACCGCACAACACGCGAGGCCAAAGGTCATCCACCACAGGGAGCCGGTACGAGCCCAATTGATGAGGTCCTCAAGCGAGGTTACCACAAAGCCTTTTTCCGTCAGCTCTTCATTGAGCGATTCGAGAAAAGCGCCATCTGCGGCTGGCGTTCCAGTGCCATCCGGGCCCATTGGGCTGTTTGGTTGTACTACTCCCATTCCAGCGCTCCTTTGTTCCATTCATAGATGAAGCCAACCGTCAGTACGCCGAGGAAGATCATCATCGACCAGAATCCATAGACGCCGATATCACCAAGGGACACAGCCCAGGGAAACAGGAAGGCGACCTCAAGGTCGAAAATAATGAACAGAATAGCCACGAGATAGAAGCGCACATCAAACTGGTGACGGGCGTCATCAAATGCTTCGAAGCCACACTCGTAAGCTGACAGTTTTTCGTCATCCGGATTTTGCTTTGCGATAAGCACCGCCGCACCGACGAAAACGAGTGAGAATGCGATGGCGATCCCGAGAAAGATCAGGATCGGAAGATATTGTATGAGCAACGACTCCATGGGAGTCCCTTTTTGTTTAATTGGCCCTAATTACTGCGCCCTTTTATCGACCGATCTGCCGACAGTAAAGGGTGAATTTGCCCTCTAGGCGGTTGCGCGCGAGTATAGACCTTGAAATGCTTAATGAAAAGCTTACGTGCCGGGACTTTCAGGGAAAAAGCGGCCAAACGACGCAGAAATGAAAAAGAAACAAAAAAACGCGCCCGGCAGTACCGGAACGCGTTTTCATAGACCCTCAAGGGGTTCAAGCAAGTGGCGCGAGTGACGGGGCTCGAACCCGCGACCCTCGGCGTGACAGGCCGATACTCTAACCATCTGAGCTACACCCGCGCACTGCTTGCGGAGCGGGTTTTATGATTTTGCCCCAACCTTGTCAATCACAGAATGACAATTTTTTCGCACTTTTTTCTCTGCCCGGTATGTGCCTGCGGCTATCGGGTTCACCGAGGGTCAATATTTGGCCAAAGGGGAGAAACATTCACCGAATCATTACGTTAGCGTTTAAGAACATATCTTGAGCAAGCCGAAAGCAAAAAAGCCTCCGAACCTAAGTCCGGAGGCTTTTGTGATCTCCTGAAGGAGAGGCAAGTGGCGCGAGTGACGGGGCTCGAACCCGCGACCCTCGGCGTGACAGGCCGATACTCTAACCATCTGAGCTACACCCGCGCATCGCTTGCGTGAGGGGGTGTTTAGGGCGTGGGCGCCCGAGTGTCAATCATCTTTTTTGCGATTATTTGTGCAATGACGAAAACACTGCATAAACCTGCGGTTTCCGCTCAGCTTAAAGCCTTCTGGTTTGAAAAACTATCCCGCGACAAAGGCCATCCAGATACCACCAACCAGCAATGCGAAAACAAGTGCGAAAAGAACGCTCTTAGGCAAACGCGTCACCATATCCCCAACAAGAACAAAGGCATTCAGCACAGGGTGAAAAGCGGCCAGGATTCGAATGAATGACATGGTCCGTTCCCGCCCGGTAGCGTCGTCGTCATAAAGGCGGTCACGCGGGTCACGCGGCGCCCAGGAAGCCTCAATCTCAACAATAGGACCTAGCGGCGGTGGCCCCTGCCCTGTTTTCTTCTGCTCTGTGCTCATAAGACTCTCAAATGTCGAGGTCGCACCACAAGAGCACGGTCTCACACTGGATATCTATCAGGAAACGGGGCTTAAGAAAAGAAAGCCATGGTGGGCGATGACAGGCTCGAACTGCCGACCCTCTCGGTGTAAACGAGATGCTCTACCAACTGAGCTAATCGCCCTCACAAGGCACGCCTCCAAGCTTGGTAAACAAGGAGAAAAATGGTGGGCGATGACAGGCTCGAACTGCCGACCCTCTCGGTGTAAACGAGATGCTCTACCAACTGAGCTAATCGCCCACATGCTGTGTGGTGAGCGCGCTTTTAGGGGTAAAATGACATGCTGTCCACCCCTTTTTTTTCTATTTTTTCAAAAGAAAACGGCTGCAGATTTCTCCACAGCCGCTTCTTAAATCGTGCATGTAATCAGACTTAGCTGTTTACAGCGTCCTTGAGACCTTTGCCTGCCTTGAATTTAGGCTGCTTGGAAGCAGGAATGTCGATTTCTTCACCCGTGCGCGGGTTACGGCCTTTGGTTGCTGCGCGAGAAGCGACAGCAAACGTACCGAAGCCTACGAGGCGAACTTCGCCACCGGAAGACAGCGCACCGCTGATGGAATCAAATACAGCGTCAACGGCTTTACCTGCATCAGCTTTGGACAGGTCAGCTGCTTCAGCAACTTTTGCGATCAAATCGTTTTTATTCAAGGTATCCCCCTCTGAGTTGAAGAGATTGATTTCGTTGTTTAGTTCCGAAATGCGAGGGCATCTTGGCCATAAAAAACGCGCTTGTCAAAGCAAAAAACCGCAGAAAACTGCGGCTTTTAGCTTTTTTTTTCTTGAATTTTCAACAATTCGGCACCAAAGGCCTAATGAGTCGTCAATTCTTCCCCTGATGAGTCATCATCTCGCGGCGCTTCTTTTGATGGATCCTCCTCCGGCCAGTCCATCGGTTCAAGCGTGCCAGCAAGCGCATGCTCCAGAACCTCATCGACTGTTGAAACCGCAACGATTTCAAGGCCTTTCTTCACGTTCTCCGGGATTTCAACGAGGTCTTTTTCGTTGTCTTTCGGGATCAGGACCTTGGTAATGCCGCCTCTCAGTGCGGCGAGAAGCTTCTCCTTCAGGCCACCGATTGGCAAGACTCGACCACGCAGAGTCACCTCGCCGGTCATCGCGATATTTTTTCTCACTGGCACGCCTGCGAGCACAGAAACAATCGATGTGCACATTGCAACACCGGCAGAGGGGCCATCTTTCGGAGTCGCACCCTCAGGCACGTGGATATGTATATCCCTTTTTTCAAAAACGTTTGGATGGATCCCAAAGTCCACGCAACGGGAGTGCACATATGAGCGGGCCGCCTGAATCGATTCTTTCATCACATCGCCCAGCTTGCCGGTCTGCTTGATAAGGCCCTTTCCAGGAACAGTCACAGCCTCAATAGCAAGAAGCTCCCCGCCGACCTCGGTCCAGGCAAGGCCTGTCGTGAGGCCGATATGATCTTCCTCCTCGGCTTGACCGAAGCGATATTTACGCACCCCTGCATATTGGCTGAGATTGCGGGATGTTACCTGAATTTTGTCTTTTGACCCTTCGACAATTTCCTTTACGGCCTTACGCACGAGCTTTGCGATCTCACGCTCAAGGCTCCGCACACCCGCTTCACGGGTATAATAGCGCACTACGTCCTTGAGCGCGCCATCAGAGATCGACCACTCGTCTTTCTTCAGCCCATGGTCACGGACCTGTTTGGCGATCAGGTGGCGTTTGGCAATCTCAATTTTTTCATCTTCCGTATAACCGGAAAGATGAATGATCTCCATGCGGTCCAGAAGGGGCCGCGGCATACGAAGCGAGTTAGCTGTCGTCACGAACATTACATTCGAGAGGTCGTAGTCGATCTCAAGATAGTGGTCGTTAAACTTGTTGTTTTGTTCCGGGTCAAGCACCTCAAGAAGTGCAGATGCTGGGTCTCCGCGGAAATCCTGACCCATCTTGTCGATCTCGTCGAACAGGAACAATGGATTGGTGGTACCAGCCTTTTTCATCGACTGCATCACCTTGCCGGGCATGGACCCTATATAGGTGCGGCGGTGCCCCCTGATCTCAGCCTCGTCGCGTACACCTCCGAGCGAGAAGCGTACAAACTCGCGCCCTGTTGCCTTCGCGATGGATTTACCAAGCGAGGTTTTACCAACGCCCGGGGGACCAACGAGACAAAGAATCGGGCCCTTGATTTTTTTCGCGCGCTGCTGCACGGCAAGATACTCAACGATACGTTCCTTGACCTTCTCAAGGCCATAGTGGTCGGTATCGAGAACTTTTTGTGCCAGCTTGATGTCTTTTTTCACCCGACTTTTCTTGGACCACGGCACACTCAGCATCCAGTCAAGGAAGTTACGTACAACGGTAGCTTCTGCCGACATCGGGCTCATGGATTTGAGCTTTTTCAGCTCAGCCAGGCATTTTTCCTTGGCTTCCTTGGACAACTTGGTTTTGTTTATGCGGTCCTCAAGCTCGAGGATCTCCTCGCGACCATCATCGCCCTCGCCCAACTCCTTCTGGATAGCCTTCAGTTGTTCGTTCAGATAATATTCGCGCTGGGTCTTCTCCATTTGACGTTTCACACGCCCACGAATTTTCTTCTCCACCTGCAGCACACCAATCTCGTCTTCCATGAAGCCGAATATACGCTCAAGCCGCTCCGCAACCGACGTCGTCGCCAAAAGCTCCTGTTTATCATCGATTTTAAGTGCGAGATGAGACGCAACCGTGTCTGCAAGTTTGGCTGCTTCGTCGATCTGGCCCACGGTCACAAGAACCTCGGCTGGAATCTTTTTATTCAATTTCACATATTGCTCAAACTGCGACACAACGGAACGGCTCAACGCCTCAACCTCCGACGGGTCCGAATCGTCAGCAGTCAGCATCGTGGCACGCGCTTCAAAATAGTCTTCGTCGCGAACGAACTCATCAATCTGGGCGCGATGGAAACCTTCCACCAGCACTTTGACCGTCCCGTCAGGCAGCTTCAAAAGCTGTAAAACGCTGGCAACCGTGCCGATCTCGAAAACATCTTCTGTGCCAGGGTCGTCCTCCCCAGCCTCCTTCTGCGCAACGAGCAGTATCTGTTTGTCTTTTGCCATGACTTCTTCAAGCGCACGAACGGATTTATCACGGCCGACAAAAAGCGGCACAATCATATGTGGGAAAACCACAATATCGCGAAGCGGAAGGACCGGCAAAACTACAGTATTTGTCTCTGTTTGAGCAGAATCTGACATAGGAAAAGCATCCAGAACTAGATTAAGCGAATGTGAAGCGTAATTTTAGGCTTCTTCTCGCTATTAAGAAAGGAAAAGACGATAAAATTTAGGCAGTAGCCCTATTTTATCTCGTTAACCATGAAAATGGGGGCTGAAACCTACGTTTCAACCCCCTTAAATCGCTGTTTTCCCGCTTTTAAGCTGGTTGACCTGCCTCATCACGGCGGTCTGCATAAATTTGCAGAGGAGTCGCCTTGCCCTCAACCACCTCAGCGTTGACCACAATTTCTTCCACCCCCTCAAGGGACGGCAGGTCAAACATGGTGTCGAGAAGCGTGTCTTCCATAATGGAGCGCAGGCCGCGAGCGCCTGTTTTGCGTTCGATTGCCTTCTTCGCAACGGCAAAAAGGGCGTCATCAGAGAAAGTCAGCTTTACATCTTCCATATCAAACAGGCACTGGTACTGTTTGAGCAAAGCGTTTTTCGGCGCAGAAAGAATTTGTACAAGCGCGTCCTCGTCAAGATCCTCGAGCGTCGCAATTACCGGGAGTCGGCCGACAAATTCCGGGATCAGGCCAAATTTGAGCAGATCCTCAGGTTCTGTTTCCTTGAACAGCTCACCAGCGCTGCGTTCATCCGGGCTAGAGACAGAGGCACCGAAGCCAATGGATTTGCCCTGCAGCCGATTGGCGATCACTTTATCGAGTCCCGCAAAGGCCCCACCACAGATAAAGAGAATATTGGTCGTATCCACCTGCAGGAACTCCTGTTGTGGATGCTTGCGCCCCCCCTGCGGAGGTACACTTGCGACCGTGCCTTCCATAATTTTGAGAAGCGCCTGTTGCACCCCCTCGCCGGACACGTCTCGTGTGATGGACGGGTTGTCAGACTTGCGGCTGATCTTGTCGACCTCATCGATATAAACGATGCCGCGCTGCGCACGCTCAACGTTATAATCGGCTGACTGCAGCAGCTTAAGGATGATATTTTCGACATCTTCGCCCACATAGCCAGCTTCGGTCAGCGTGGTTGCGTCCGCCATCGTGAATGGTACATCAAGAATACGTGCAAGCGTTTGCGCCAGCAGCGTTTTACCGCAACCCGTTGGTCCAACAAGCAGAATATTGGACTTGGCAAGCTCAACGTCCTGGCTCGTGGAACTGGCATGGTTCAGGCGTTTGTAATGGTTATGAACCGCAACCGACAGCACTTTTTTGGCATTGCCCTGTCCGATCACATAATCATCAAGCACCTTGAGAATATCAAGCGGCGCCGGCACACCGTCGGTCCCCTTGGCGAGAGCGCTCTTGCTTTCTTCCTTGATGATGTCGTTACACAGCTCGACACACTCATCACAGATAAAGACCGTTGGTCCTGCGATAAGTTTACGAACCTCGTGCTGGCTTTTACCGCAAAAGGAGCAATAGAGCGTGTTTTTCGAATCACTGTTACTCAAGTCTGTCACCGCTTACTTTCTTTGCTTCTTTTTATCGTAGACTGGTTAAAAAGATGCTTACAACAAAAAACCTCAGAAATTCTACGCTCACGAATGACGCGCGGATTAGATGGATCAGCTTTCGATCTCATCCCGCGAGGTATAAACATGGTCGATCAGCCCGAATTTCTTGGCCTCTTCGGCATTCATGAAATTATCACGATCCATCGCCTTCTCAACCGCCTCGATCTTCTGGCCCGTGTGTTTCACGTAAATCTGATTGAGGCGTTCGCGCAATTTCAGGATTTCACGTGCCTGAATTTCGATGTCTGCGGCCTGTCCACGGGCTCCGCCTGATGGCTGGTGTATCATGATACGAGCATTTGGCAGCGCGTAGCGCATGCCCGGCTCACCTGCTGCCAGGAGGAGCGACCCCATCGAGCAAGCCTGCCCAATACAGATTGTCGCCACCTTGGGGCGTATATATTGCATCGTGTCATACATGGCGAGGCCCGACGTCACAATGCCACCCGGCGAGTTGATATAGAAAGAGATATCTTTCTTGGGGTTGTCTGCTTCCAGAAACAGAAGCTGTGCCACCACGAGGCTAGCGATGTGATCATCGACCTGGCCTGTGAGGAAGATGATGCGCTCTTTCAGCAGCCGGGAATAAATATCGTAAGACCGCTCTCCCCGGTTGGTTTGTTCCACAACCATAGGGACAAGGGCACTTTGTAAAGGCTCTAGAATATCGCTCATCGGGCACTCCAGTTAATAGCGGCCTAGGTGTGATAATGTGGCCAACACGTCTTGAGGCAAGCTGTAGCAAACTGTGCTTACACCGGGCAAGGAAATAACCCCGTGCTGGCACAATTAGATAGGCACTACGGCCTCACTTTAAAGGGCTGGACGAAAAAAGGGGCCGGACGGCCCCTTTTCCGCACTGCATAACAGCAGAAATTATTTATCAGATTTTTTAGCTGGCGCTTTTTTAGCAGGGGCTTTTTTAGCCGCAGGCTTCTTCGCGGCCGCTTTCTTCGCTGGCGCTTTTTCAGCGTCGGCTGTTTTAGCAGGTGCCTTTTTAGCAGGCGTTTTCTTGGCAGCAGGCTTCTTGGTCGCTGCTTTTTTCTTCGCCGGGGCCTTTTTGGACTTGGTCGGGTTCGCATCTTCTTCATCGATGGCGCGAACAGCCGCTTCAAGTTCCTCGCGGCTTACCGTCTTGTCCGTCAGTTTAGACATCTCAAGAACGAAGTCGACAACCTTTTCCTCGAAGATTGGCGCACGAAGCTGTGCACGAGCTTCTTCATTCTTCTGGTAGAATTCAAAAACCTGCGCTTCCTGGCCCGGGAAACGGCGAGCTTCCTCGATAATGCGGCGATTTACTTCTTCCTGCGTAACCTGGACGTTGTTTTTTACGCCCAGCTCAGAAAGCAGCAGGCCAAGACGCACACGGCGTTCAGCAATGGAGCGGAACTCTTCGGCTTCGTCCTTGTCAGCAGGCTCATCCTGACCTTCAAAATCTTCCGGCTTAGCGTCACCGCTTTGAACAGCGTCACGTTTGATTTGTTCCCAAATCTGACGGTACTCGAGGTCAACCATGCCAGGCGGCACATCAAAGTCATATTCTTCAGCAAGGGCGTCCAGAAGGCCACGCTTCATGTGGGCCCGTGTAAGAGACTTGTTGTCGTTCTCAAGCTGACCCTTAACCGATTCCTTCAGCGCATCGAGGCTGTCGAAACCAAGGCTTTTGGCAAGCTCGTCATCAATCTTGGCATCTGCGGGGCGACGGACTTCTTTGACCGTAACCTTGAACTCAGCGTCTTTGCCTTTGAGCTCTTCTGAGTGGTATTCAGCCGGGAAGGTTACTTTCACAACTTTCTCATCACCGGCTTTCACACCGACAAGCTGCTCTTCAAAGCCCGGGATGAAAGAACCCGAACCAAGCTCAAGCTGATAGTCTTCGCCTTTACCACCTTCAAACTCGACACCATCCACGCTGCCAACAAAGTCAATCAGCACAGCGTCGCCATCGGTGGACTTGACGGTTTTAGCGGCCTTCTTGAAAGTTTTCTGCTGACCGGCAATGCGCTCTACAAACGCATCGACATCGGCATCAGCGATTTCAGCAACCCAGCGCTCAAGCGCCGGTGCCTTGAAGGCATCGACGCTTATTTCAGGAAGCACTTCCACTTTCAGCGTGTATTCGAGATTTTTGCCGTCCTCATAGTCACCCATGTCCACTTCTGGACGCAGTGCCGGACGAATCTCCTTTTCTTCAAAGAGCTTCGCGGAAGACTCCTGCATCGCCTCGTTGAGGACCTGACCTTTAGCACGGTCGCCATGCATACGCTTCAACAGGGAAATCGGCGCCTTGCCAGGGCGGAAACCCTTGATTTTTGCAGTTGCGCGGAACTCGTCCAGTACAGCGTCAAGCTTGGCATCAAGCTCGGAAGCTTCAACCACAATCTTGTATTCGCGTTTCAGGCCTTCGTTGAGCAGTTCTTCAATCTGCATGGGTCTTCCAACTCTCTTTATATTTTTCCTAATCCAGTCCACCCCGAAGGGATGGTGGTGCGGGCGAAGGGACTTGAACCCCCACGTCCGAAGACACCAGAACCTAAATCTGGCGCGTCTACCAATTTCGCCACGCCCGCACTCAAATCCATCGGGTGTTCGCAAAGCATGCGTTCACGACCGGATTCATTACACGTGAATTGGACGGGCTTATAACAGGCGCGCGGCGGAGTACAAGTATTTTTGTAATGTATTTTTGAACTTTGATACCGTTTTCAGGCCGGTGTTTTGCTTTCGGTACAACACTGTTTATGGCAACACCGACGGCAACAGGTCGACAAGGTCAGAAGCAATAAGCCCTCGCCCCGCCCGCATGCCCGCCTCCCCATGCAGCCAAACGCCAGCCGATGCCGCCTCAAATGCTGGCATTCCCTGCCCCATAAGCGATGCCACAATGCCGGAAAGCACGTCACCAGTGCCCCCTATGGATAGCCACGCCGGCGCGTTTGCCGCAATGGAAAGCCGTCCATCCGGTGCAGCAACAAGCGTGGAAACCCCCTTGAGCACGACAATAGCCCCGGTTATGCAGGCGGCTGTACGAACCGCAGCGATACGGTCCGTATGGTCAATGTCCGGAAACAGCCGTACAAACTCCCCGTCATGAGGCGTCAATACAATTTCACCTGCTTTACCAAGTCCTAGTATATCAAGATGCCCGGCAAGGCTTGTTAGCGCGTCAGCATCAAGAACAAGGCCTCGACCTCGCGCAACCACGTCGTGTATAAGGTCACCGTTTTTTTTGCTTACACCGGCGCCCGGTCCCAGCAATACAACATTGATGCGATCGTCGGCCATCATGTCCAGAAACTCAGAAGTACTATCAAATTGGCGGACCAAAACGTCAGTCAACGCTGTCGCCTGAATAGAATATGTCTCCGATGGTGCCGCCAGTGTCACAAGGCCTGCGCCCGTGCGCAAAGCTGCCATACAGGCCAGCCGGCAAGCGCCAAGAGCTGGCTGCTTGCCACCAAGCACCAGCAAATGCCCCCGTTTATATTTATGGGTTATCGGCCCCGCATAGGGGAAGCTACCACTCCAGAGCGTTGGTATATTCTCAAAAGTTTTCGGTTTGATATCGTCAAGGCACGCATCGCTGATACCGATGTCTGCCACATGGATGTGATCCCGGCCGCCACATAAAAACCGTCCGGGTGCGATAACCTGTCCCGGCTTTTTCCTGAAAAAGGTAACAGTTGCATCGGCATGGAAGCACGCGCCAAGCGGGGTGCCTACCTGCGCGTCTAGACCGCTTGGCACATCGACGGCAAGGCGAAATACCTCCCGCGCATTGGCTTCATCGATCAGGGCGGCGAGTTCACCTTCAATGGGGCGCGCCAGTCCAGTACCAAAAAGCGCATCTATAATGACAGCTGCATTTTTGAGTTTCGCCTTTTGGACAGGGTCGACACGCCCTGACCACCGTGAGGCCATGACTGCCGCGTCGCCTTTGAGGTCGGAAGATGCGATACTACTGACGATCCGGGCCGCGTACCCCCATTCCTGCAGATAGCGCGCGGCAACGTACCCATCGCCCCCGTTGTTACCTGGACCACAAAGGAGAACAATATCGCCATCGCACTCAAGCGGCGTCCCTGCGTAACTGACAGCCGCCTCGGCCACGGCACGCCCGGCCGCCTCCATGAGCGCGAGGCCATCGACGCCGTGAGATATCGCCCAGGCGTCCGCTTGGCGCGCCTCATCGGGCACCAATACTAGATGGCTGCGTTTAGAATCCGACACTGCCTCTCCCC
Organism: Kordiimonas aestuarii; assembly: GCF_025574465.1. Lineage (GTDB taxonomy): Bacteria > Pseudomonadota > Alphaproteobacteria > Sphingomonadales > Kordiimonadaceae > Kordiimonas > Kordiimonas aestuarii. The sequence goes on along the minus strand of NZ_JAOBPP010000020.1, from coordinate 377,672 downwards.
CTCGAAGACTCAGACCGACGATTCGGCCTAGAATCGCTGCAGAATCAGCGGGCAGTGTAGCAAAAGAAAAAAGCCCCGAAAGGGGCTTCTTGAAAAATTTCAGAGTGGGGCGAGTGACCGGGATCGAACCGGCGACTTCCAGTACCACAAACTGGCGCTCTAACCAACTGAGCTACACCCGCCATCTCTAAAACGTGGCGACTGTTTATGCGCATCAATATAGCTTCGTCAAGCGTGAAGTTTCCAGTTTATTTCCGATAAGCCATTTTTCTGACAAATGCATGGTCAACTGTCACGCATCTGCACAAAAAATGTGCAGGTGCACGCACAAAGAACAGTCAGCACTGCTGATCCATATGACATGAACGGCGCATTTCTGCGCCATCAGCACGTTGGCATGAACCCTGCTTAATCAGATACATAACGATAACAATGGTACCAGGAAATGAAGAAGATCGAAGCAATCATTAAACCCTTCAAGCTTGATGAGGTGAAGGAAGCCCTTCACGACATCGGCATTTCAGGGATTACGGTAACCGAAGCCAAGGGTTTCGGACGCCAGAAAGGCCACACGGAGCTTTATCGCGGCGCGGAATACGTGGTCGACTTTGTTCCAAAGGTCAAAGTGGAGGTCGTGGTCGCCGCTGACGAGGCTGAACGGGCCGTAGAGGCAATCAAAAATGCGGCACACACAGGCCGCATCGGTGACGGCAAGATTTTTGTCAGCACCATTGAAGAAGCCATCCGAATCCGTACGGGTGAAACCGGGCGTGATGCCATTTAATCGGCACTGCCTTTCGTAGTGCCAACATATTTTGTTGAATGCCCCTCCCCTCCGCTCGGGCTGCGTGCCCCGGACATCGGACTGTTCAGCAAAGGTCGTATTAAAAATAGGGAAACACGGAAATGTCCAAATATACCAACCTGAGTGTCGACGATTTTTTCAAGCTTGTGGAAGAAAGCAGTGCTGAATGGATTGACCTGCGCTTCACCGACCCAAAGGGCAAATGGCAGCACCTGACCATGGCGGCTGATATTGTCGACGAAGACATGCTGACTGAAGGTTTCATGTTCGATGGCTCGTCGATTGCAGGTTGGAAGGCAATCAACGAATCAGACATGATCCTCAAAGCCGACCTCAACTCGGTCACGATTGACCCGTTCACCGCTGATGTGACACTCATCGTGTTCTGTGACATTCTCGAGCCAGCCACGGGCCAGCCTTACGACCGTGACCCACGCTCGACCGCGAAAAAAGCGGAAGAGTATGTGAAATTCTCCGGCGTTGGCGACACCGCCTTCTTTGGCCCTGAGCCAGAGTTCTTCGTCTTCGACGACGTGAAATTCAGCACCGGCTATCGCGGCGCCATGTATGAGATCGACGACGTCGAAGGCCCATACAACACGGCCAAGTCTTTCGAAGGTGGCAACTATGGTCACCGTCCAGCTGTTAAAGGCGGCTACTTCCCGGTAGCACCGGTTGATAGCTGTGTGGACCTGCGCGGCGAAATGGTGAAAACTGCCAAGGAAATGGGCCTGAAGATGGACAAGCACCACCACGAGGTGGCCGCATCCCAACACGAACTCGGCATGATGTTTTCCACGCTGACGCAAACAGCTGACAACGTGCAGATCTATAAATATGCTGTGCATCAGGTTGCTCACACGTATGGCAAAACCGCGACCTTCATGCCAAAGCCTGTGGCACAGGACAACGGCTCAGGCATGCACACCCACCAGTCAATCTGGAAAGATGGTAAGCCGCTTTTCGCAGGTTCCGGTTATGCAGACCTCTCTGAAACTGCGCTCTACTACATCGGCGGCATCATCAAGCACGCCAAGGCGATCAACGCGTTCTCCAATCCGTCCACCAACAGTTACAAGCGTCTGGTGCCGGGCTTTGAGGCCCCCGTTCTTCTGGCCTATTCCGCACGCAACCGCTCCGCTTCCTGCCGTATTCCATACGGCGCCAGTGCAAAAGCCAAGCGGGTTGAGGTTCGCTTCCCTGATGCAACAGCAAACCCATATCTCGCGTTTGCCGCCATGCTGATGGCTGGCCTTGATGGCATTGAGAACAAGATCCACCCAGGTGACGCGATGGACAAAGACCTCTATGCCCTGCCCGCGGAAGAACTGATGGGCGTACCGACGGTTGCCAGTTCACTGCGTGAAGCGCTTGAAGCACTCCACAACGACCGCGAGTTCCTCAAGAAGGGTGACGTGTTCACCGACGATCAGATCAGCGCTTACATTGAGCTGAAAATGGAAGAAGTGAACCGCCTTGACCTTGCGCCACATCCGGTTGAGTTCGAGATGTACTACAGCGCATAACTGCTGCAAAAGTATCACAGGGAGGGGAGCGCAGTGCGCTCCCCTTTTCTTTTAGAAAAATTTTTTATGGATTCCGTCACGTTTACTATTTAACAACCCGTCAATTATAAAGTTGAGCCTCAGGACGTTGGTAAACGTCCAAACAAGAACATTGGGTAACACAGGTAAGAACAGGCAGCAGTTTCATGCACATTGAGTACACAGCTGAACAGGCCGCCATCCAGCCTCGGCTCGCCAGCGCGAATATCAACCCGGAAACCTTCCTTGCAACAGACTATCTCAATCATTTCAATGAGATCGTAATGCTGCTTGAGATGATTCCCGATATGCCCGAACTGGCCGAAGACGCGGCCGACTGGGCGCCGAAAAGCTACACTCAGCATTTTCTGGACAGTGGATTCCAGGCCAAAGAGCTCGCCGTACAAGCCTATAACCTTGCGCCAGACAAGGTCCGGGTGCAATTTGAAGTGATTTGCGCGGAACTGGATAAACTCATTCAGGGTACACTCGCCGGCATGGCGGCGGTGAATGTTGCAGAACGGGGCTTTACTGCACAGGCTCAGGAACTTATCCGGCTGCGCGTCGAAGCAATTCAAGGCCTTTTGATGAAGCTCAATCAGGTGATTCACGGCAAGGTCGAAGGCGATATCGAGCTGCCCGAGGAAGTTGATGAAGATAGCGCCCAAACCCAGGAAGACATCGATAAACTGTTCGACTAAAACACGTGATGCCGCAAACGCGGCATCAGCTTGGACTTGAGGGTCTTTGGTTAGAAATTATATCGCGGGACGAAAATCCTCGCCTTCTTCAATCACAGCAAGCGAAACCGTTTTTTTGAGGTCAGGGTGACCTTCCCGCGCAAGACTAACCAATGGATAAGTGCTCGACCCCACGCTGCTGATGCGTTCAACAACCCAGACTGAGGTGTGATGGTTTCGAGCCATATAACGCGCACCTACCATAACGCCATGCTCATGTGCCGGCACGACCTCACCTCTGAACAAGCGTTTCAGCAGTCCACCTGAGCTACCCTTTTGCATGACATCCCTCCGGTACGTTGCGGTATAGCCAAGGCTATGGGCAACCCATTAAATAAGTTTTAAAGCTTGCGTGAATTCTATGTGAATTTTCACAAAACACACACTATATTTTCTTTAGGTCAAGCGCACAGCCCCTATATATTGTTACGCTTGACGCGGGGGCCGGGCTGGTTTACCCCCTTTTTAATACGCGATTTTCAGGGTGGGTTATGAGCGATCTGTTTGAAGTTACACAGACTAAATCAGACTATTCCGCAAAAGATATTGAGGTTCTTGAAGGACTTGAACCTGTCCGGCAACGGCCCGGCATGTATATCGGCGGGACGGATGAACGGGCTCTTCACCACCTTGTCGCTGAAATTCTCGATAACTCGATGGATGAAGCCGTCGCGGGCCATGCGAGTCGCATTATTGTTTCATTGCATGAAGACGGCTCGATTTCCGTTTCCGACAATGGCCGCGGCATCCCGACGGATCCACACCCCAAGTATCCCGGAAAATCCGCACTTGAAGTAATTATGACCACCCTGCACTCCGGCGGCAAGTTCAACTCGGACGCCTACGCGACCTCCGGCGGCCTGCATGGTGTCGGTAATTCGGTGGTGAACGCGCTCAGCGAATGGATGACAGTTGAAGTCGCTCGTGACCGCAACCTCTGGCGTCAGGGCTATGCGCGCGGGAAGACTACCACGACGCTGGAGGACATGGGGCCGGTCAATAACCGTCGTGGCACACAGGTAAGTTTCCTGCCCGACCATGAGATTTTTGGCGTGAAAGCACGCGTCAAGCCATCGCGCGTTTATCGCATGGCCCGCTCCAAGGCATATCTGTTCCGCGGTGTTGAAATTCGTTTCCGCTGCGCGCCAGAGCTTATTGAAGCCGACGATGATACCCCGCAGGAAGCCACCCTGCACTTCCCCGGCGGCTTGTCGGACTTCCTGCAGGACACACTTAAGAAGCGCATGTGTGTCACACCAGAGCCTTTCAGCGGTTTTGTAAAATTTCCCGATGACGCGGGCCGAGTTGAATGGGCGATCCATTGGCCCGAATTTGGCGACGGTTTTTCCAACAGCTACTGTAATACGATACCAACCCCACAGGGTGGAACACACGAAAACGGCATGCGTAGCGCGATGCTGCGTGGCCTGAAGGCCTATGCGGAGTTGACCAACAATAAAAAGGCAGCGCAACTCACCGGCGACGATGTTTATGGCTGTTCCTGCGCCATGCTCTCTGTCTTCATCCGTGATCCCCAGTTTCAAGGCCAGACCAAGGACAAGCTGTCCACGCTGGATGCTTTTCGTCTGACGGAAAACGCAATCCGCGACGCCTTTGACCACTGGCTCGGCGACCACCCAGACCGTGCCAATAGCCTGCTTACCTGGGCCTTGGAGCGTCTTGAGGAGCGCCTGCGCCGTAAACAGGAACGCGAGATCAAACGTAAAACCGCCGTTGGCAAGCGCAAGCTGCGCCTACCCGGTAAGCTGACCGATTGTTCCAGCGAAAGCCCCGACGGCACAGAAATTTACATCGTAGAGGGTGACTCGGCTGGCGGCTCCGCCAAACAGGCGCGGGACCGCAAAACCCAGGCCGTGCTGCCCATCCGTGGCAAGATCCTCAACGTGGCATCCGCCACCCGCGACAAAATCGCTGCCAATAGCGAAATTCGCGACCTTATTCAGGCACTCGGCTGTGGTACGCGTGATGGGTATGACGGGGCGGCGCTCAGGTACGAAAAAGTCATCATCATGACCGATGCCGACGTCGATGGCGCCCACATCGCCACCCTCCTCATGACTTTCTTCTTCCAGGAAATGCCGGGTATGGTGCGGGATGGCAGGCTTTACCTTGCAATGCCGCCACTGTATCGCATCGCGCAAGGCGGCAAGGTCATTTATGCCCGCGACGACGCCCACAAGGACGAGTTGATGGCAACCGAATTCAGCGGCAGGGGCAAAATTGAAATCAGCCGGTTCAAGGGCCTTGGCGAGATGCCCCCGGGGCAACTCAAGGAAACCACCATGGCAACCAAGAACCGTACCCTGCTGCGCGTAACACTACCCACCGATTATGGTGACCGCGCCACGGTTAACCAGTTGGTTGATGACCTGATGGGCAAGAAACCGGAGAAACGCTTCGAATTTATCCGTGACAACGCCACCGAAGTCGCCGATCTCGATATTTAGGCGCTCAACAGCTTTTCCATTGCAGCATTAAACAACTCCGGCGCCTCAAGCGGCACCAGATGACCACAGCGTGGCATTTCGAAAAACCGGCTGTTGGACAAGGCACCTGCCATATGATGCTGATGTTTTATCTCAGAAAGCCCATCTTCTCGCCCCACCGCCACGAGCGATGGTACATGCACCGACTTCAGTAGGTCCCGGTAATCCGCCCGGGCCATAATTGTCTTCTGTTGACGGATAAGGACGCCAGGCCCCAGATCACGCGCCATTTCTCGTATGATCGGGCCGAGCCTCGCCCGATGTGCTGGTGTGAGCGCGCCCTCAACATAGCCGTCAACAAACTGATTAAACTTGCCACGTTCAGCAAGCCGGATCGCCTGCTCGCGCTTTTCACGCGCCGGCGGTGTATCAGCATGAGCATTGGTTCCCACAAGGGCCAGATGGCTTACCCGCTGCGGGGCCTGCGCCATTATTTCCAGCGCCAGATAGCCGCCCATGGAATTCCCGACGAGGGCAAAACGCTTGGGGGCCGATGCCAGAATTTCCGCCGCCATATCGGCGAAGCTGTCATGGGAAAATATCTCGGGCACGATCACTTCAAGCTCCCGGCGAAAGTGACTGACGGCATTGCTGTATAGCCGAGTGTCACATAAAAGCGCCGGTAGAAACATAATTGCATCACTCTTTAAAGCCATAATCCCTTATCCCGCATTGACATTGACTCCTGCGCACCTATGCTGCGCCTCGAATTTGTAGCGAATAAATTGAGAAGATGCGAATGGGTTTCGACCGCCTCGGACTAAGCGAACCAACCATGAAAGCCGTGAATGAGGCTGGCTATACCGAGCCAACCCCCATTCAGGCACAAGCAATCCCACAGGTTTTGATGGGCCGTGATGTGCTGGGTATCGCCCAGACTGGCACCGGCAAAACAGCCTCTTTCACCCTGCCGATGATCGATATCCTGTCGGAAGGCCGTTCTCGTGCCCGTATGCCGCGTTCCCTTATTCTGGAACCTACGCGCGAACTGGCAGCACAAGTTGCTGAAAACTTTGAGAAATACGGCAAAGAGCACAAGCTCACCATGGCGTTGTTGATTGGTGGCGTGAATTTTGCGGATCAGGAAAAACTGCTCGACCGCGGCGTTGACGTGTTGATCGCAACACCCGGCCGGCTGCTTGACCATTTTCAGCGCGGCAAACTGTTGCTGAATGGCATCGATATTCTCGTGATTGATGAAGCCGATCGCATGCTCGACATGGGTTTCATCCCCGATGTTGAAAAAATCTGTGAATGCATCACCAAAAAACACCAGACACTCTTTTTCTCGGCCACCATGCCGCCTCCCATCGAGAAGCTGACCAAAAAGTTCCTTGATGACCCGAAGTTTATTGAGGTTGAACGCTCCTCAATGACCGCGACAACGATCGAGCAAAAGCTCGTCATGGTCGGCCCGCGTGACAAGCGCAAAGCGCTCAGAAAACTGATCAAGGATGAACCAGTAAAAAATGGCATTATCTTCTGCAACCGCAAAGTAGATGTGAAGGAAGTGTATAACTCCCTCGCTCGCCATGGTTTCAACGTCGGCCAGCTTCATGGTGACATGGAACAAAGCGAACGGCTGGAGGTACTGCGCCAGTTCAAGGCCAACGAGCTTCAGCTTCTTTGTGCGTCTGACGTTGCGGCCCGCGGTCTTGATATTGCCGATGTCAGCCATGTGTTCAACTTTGATGTGCCCAGCCACGCCGAAGACTATGTGCACCGCATCGGGCGGACCGGTCGCGCAGGTCGCAAAGGCAAAGCGTTTACGATAGCTACGAGCGGCAAGGCAGACACCAAATTTGTCGACGCGATTGAAAAGTTGATTGGCAACAAACTGCCACGGCAGGAAAAGATCAACCTTGAACCGCCAAAGCCAAAAGTGGCCGCGGATGACATGCCGAAAAAGCCTTTTGTCGGCATGGGCCCTCATGTGCCAGCCTTTCTTTCCCGCCCTGTGCCGCTCGGGCGCAGCAAAACGGACGAATCCCCGACTTAACCCAGATATCCGGCAATCGCCTGCGTAAGCGGTTGCCGTCATGCCACCCTGCCCTATTTCATGCAAAAAGCACAAATCCGGGGAGGATATACGCCGTGGCTGATTTTGAAACACTTGTCCTTGATATAACTGACGGGCTGGCAACCATTCGCCTCAATCGACCGGAGCGCCTCAACGCCCTGTCCGATGCCCTTAAAAGCGAGCTTCTCGCCGCAATCAGGCAGATTGCCAAACCGGGCAGCGGTGCACGTGCCCTGCTGATCACCGGTGAAGGCCGCGCCTTCTGTTCAGGTGCGGACCTTGCCGAAGGTGGCATCAGCGCTGATCGTGACATGGGCGCGAACCTTATTGCCACTTACCACCCCATCCTTCTGGAGCTTGCCGCGCTGGAAATGCCGGTCATTTCCGCGGTGAACGGGGTCGCTGCTGGTGCGGGCATGAGCATTGCCATCTCCGCTGATATTGTGATTGCCGCCCGCTCCGCTTATTTCCTGCAAGCCTTTGTCAACATCGGCCTTGTGCCAGATGCCGGCAGTACCTTCCTGTTGCCGCGCCTTGTGGGTACTGCCCGTGCCCGCGCCATGATGATGCTCGGTGAACGTTTGCCCGCAGATAAGGCTCTGGATTGGGGCCTTGTTTATGATGTTGTGGATGATGACAAGCTGATGGAAACAGCTATGGCGCTGGCGCAGAGACTTGCAAACGGCCCAACACTGGCTCTCTCTGGCATTCGCAAGCTGATTGCCGACAGTCACGACAATAGCTATTCAGAACAGCTTACCCTTGAGGCGATGGAACAGCGCAAAGCTGGTCGGTCCGCCGATTGTATCGAAGGCGTGATGGCCTTTCTCGAGAAACGTGACGCTAGGTTTAAGGGCGCTTGAACGAACACCGGAAACAATTTGAAATTAAGGGGTCGCCAAATCGCCACTTTTCATTTCTATTCGGTGGCGTTACATAGAAGCATGTGCACCAAGAACATAACGGCAACAAAGGCACCTTTTCGTGTTTAATCCGCTCGCGCTCGTCGGTCAGGTCTTTCTGGCCGCCCTAGCAGAAATCGGCCGCCTGTCCCGCTTCGCGGGCACGGCCATTATTTCTATCGTCCTGCCCCCCATGTACTGGCGGCATGTACTGAAGCAGATGTGGCTCATCGGCTACAACAGCTTGCCTGTGGTGGGATTGACCGCGCTTTTCACCGGGGCTGCGCTCGCACAGCAGATTTTTGTTGGTGGAAGCCGCTTCAACGCATCCTCCGTGGTACCCGGCGTCGTGGTTATTGCAATCGTACGGGAACTGGGGCCGGTTCTTGGCGGCCTGATGGTCGCAGGGCGTGTCTCCAGTGCCATGGCAGCAGAGCTTGGCACCATGCGCGTTACCGAACAGATTGATGCGCTTGTCACGCTGTCAACCGACCCCTTCAAGTACCTTGTCGCACCCCGCCTTATCGCGGCGGTCCTCACTCTGCCCCTATTGGTGATCATCGCCAATATCATCGGTGTGATGGGCGGCTTCCTGATCGGCACGGAACGGCTTGGCCTGAATGCGGCAACCTACCTGAAAGTTACTGTCGACTTTCTGGAGCAGACAGACGTGATTTCATCGCTTGTAAAAGCCGCTGTGTTCGGTTTTTTTATTGCCCTGATGGGCAGCTATCATGGTTATCACAGCCGCGGCGGCGCACAAGGCGTGGGTAAGGCAACGACAAACGCTGTGGTCTCCGCCTTTATTGCCATCCTGCTGGCCAACCTCATTATTACCGTGATTGTCTTTGGGGGGAAAGCAGGATGACGGATACTCCCATGATCAAACTGGAAGGTGTCCACAAGAGCTTCGGCTCAAAGCAGGTGCTCAAGGGCATCGACCTATCGGTTGCCAAGGGTGAATCGATGGTTATCATCGGTGGGTCCGGCACGGGCAAATCTGTAATGCTGAAATGTATCCTGGGGTTGCTGACGCCCGACAAGGGCAAAATCTTTGTGGATGGAGAGGATGTCACCCACCATAAAGGGCGCGCTCGTAAGGATGTCATGAGCAAATTTGGCATGCTGTTTCAGGGCGCCGCGCTGTTCGACAGCCTGCCCGTGTGGGAGAATGTCGCCTTCGGCCTTATCCAGGGCAAGGGCATGAAAAAGACAGATGCCCGCGAGATCGCCACCGAAAAATTGCGCCGGGTAGGCCTCTCCCCCGACGTGGGACAGTTGTCGCCGGCGGAGCTCTCAGGCGGCATGCAAAAACGGGTGGGCCTTGCCCGCGCGATTGCGAGCGAGCCTGAGGTCATCTTCTTTGACGAACCCACCACCGGTCTAGACCCTATCATGGCGGACGTCATCAACGACCTAATCGTGGAATGCGTGAAAGACCTTGGAGCCACAACGCTGTCGATCACCCACGACATGGCCAGCGCGCGCAAGATCGCCGACCGTATTGCCATGCTTTACCACGGGCAGATCATTTGGGAAGGCGCCAGGACAGATATCGACAGTTCGGGCAGCGACCATGTGGACCAGTTCATCCATGGTCGGGCACAAGGTCCTATTGAAATGGAAATCCTGAAACTCTGATGGCAAAAAAGCTGACATCCTATGTTTGTGCCTCCTGCGGTGCGGCTTATCCGCGCTGGCAGGGAAAGTGCGAAGAATGCGACGGCTGGAACACCATTGTTGAGGAAAAGGCTGCGGTCTCCGGCGCACCAAAGGGACTCTCCGGTAAAAAAGGCCGCAGCGTCAATTTTGTTTCTCTCGACACGCCGCTCGAAGAAGCACCCCGGGTGATGACGGGCATTGGTGAGTTTGACCGCGCGCTTGGGGGTGGGCTTGTGCCAGGCAGCGCAATCCTGATCGGCGGTGATCCCGGCATTGGCAAATCCACCATCCTGTTGCAAGCCATGGGAAAAATGGCAATCAAAGGCGAAGACTGTGTGTATATTTCGGGCGAAGAAGCAACCGCCCAGATTCAGATGCGCGCCAACCGTCTTGGCCTCAAGGGCGCGCCACTCAGACTTGGTTGCGAAACCAGCCTGCGTGATATCCTGACTTCTCTCGACGAAGGCAAGCCACCCCGCGTTGTGGTGATCGACAGTATTCAGACCCTGTTTGCGGACCATGTGGAATCAGCGCCTGGCACCGTCAGTCAGGTACGCGTGTGCGCGCATGAGCTTATCAGCTTTGCCAAACGCAAAGGTACCATCGTGTTGCTCGTCGGCCATGTCACCAAAGACGGGCAGATTGCCGGCCCGCGCGTACTGGAACATATGGTCGACACCGTCCTTTATTTTGAAGGTGATCGCGGCCACCAGTTCCGCATCCTGCGCGCAGTGAAAAATCGTTTTGGCGGCACCGATGAGATTGGCGTGTTCGAGATGACAGGCATCGGGCTGAATGAGGTGACAAACCCATCCGCCCTGTTCCTTGCTGACCATAACTCCCGCGAACCGGGCTCCGCCGTATTTGCTGGCATTGAGGGGTCCCGCCCCCTTCTGGTGGAAATTCAGGCGCTTGTCGCCCGCTCAAGCGCCGCCAACCCGCGCCGTGCTGTTGTGGGATGGGACAGTGGGCGCCTTGCCATGGTGTTGGCCGTACTTGATGCGCGAGCAGGGCTTGGCCTCGCAGGCTGTGACGTGTATCTGAACGTGGCCGGTGGCCTCAAGATCACCGAACCTGCGGCCGACCTCGCTGTTGCAGCCGCCCTGATCTCAAGCCTTTCGCAAACCGCACTGCCAGACGAAACCGTGGTATTTGGCGAGATCAGCCTCTCTGGTGATGTACGCAGCGTTTCCCAAACCGAGGCGCGGCTGAAAGAATCGGCCAAACTCGGCTTTTCTGGCGCGCTGACGCCCAAGATGAAGAAAAACAGCGTCAAAGCAATCAAGCAGCAAACAATTGCCCGCGTTAGTGATCTTGTCGCGCAGTTTTTCCCACACGGCGTTGAGTAATCGCGTTTTAAGGCGTGATGCCTTATAATAGCCTGACCGCGTGCCTATATCTGCGCGGACAAGGAGATACACCATTGGATATGCAAGTAGATAGTTTGACAGCTTTTGATGCAGCCGTACTGATCATCATCGGGCTGTCGACCCTTTTTGCGTTCGGGCGCGGCTTCGCGACCGTTGCACTTTCTTTTGGCGCATGGGCGGGGGCGTTGCTCGCAACCGTGTTTGGCTTCCAGTTCGCCAAAACATATGGCCGCGACCTGATCCAGCCGCCAGAGCTTGCGGACCTGCTCACACTTGCTATCATTTTCTTTGTTACCCTCTTCATCTTGAAACAGGTGGCTGAATTTGTTGGTGGCATGGTCAAGGATAGCCCTGTCGGCCTTCTGGACAGGTCGCTCGGCGCCCTGTTTGGCCTTCTGCGCGGTGTGGTGATCATCTCCGTTATCTATCTTGGTTTCGATAAGCTGTTCCCCTCATCCAGCCAGCCTGACTGGATCAAGGAAGCGCGCACCCGCCCGCTGGTGGCCTGGTCCGCAGGCATGATCGAAGGTTTTGCATCTGAAGCCATGGGCAAAGCCCCCACCGATGTGGGAAACGATTATATGCAGCGCGCCGCCGGTGCCGTACAAAGCCAGTTCATCAATGAAAAACTTGAGGAACAGGCTGCAAAATATATAGAAGACCAGCGCGACCAACTGGATGATCTTGTGGATGAGCTTGCGCAAGAAAAGAAGAAAAATGGTGGTAACTGAGCACAACTATTGTCTTTTTGCTGCAATATTTCTGTAATTCCTATTTATCCCTATGCAGCGCTCTTCTCAGGCGATATACGAGGCGTGCAACACACCAAAGCACCACGCCCAAGGCAGGAATGACGAATAGCCATGAAGCATCCTGAATTCACCACCAATCCCTTCGATGATGACAAGCTGCACGAAGAGTGCGGCGTTTTTGGCATCTTCGGTACGCCAGACGCAACAGCCCACTGTACGCTTGGCCTGCACGCCCTGCAGCACCGCGGCCAGGAGGCCGCAGGCATCACCGCCTTTGATGGTGAAAACTTCGCCACCAAACGCGTGCTTGGCCATGTCGCCGACAATTTCACCAGCAAGGAAATCATCGACAGCCTGCCCGGCTCCGCCGCGATTGGTCATACCCGCTATTCGACCACCGGCGATACGATGCTGCGCAACTGCCAGCCGCTTTTTGCCGAGTTTTCGTCCGGTGGTTTTGCTGTGGCTCACAACGGCAACCTGACAAATGCAACGCACCTCAGGAAATCCCTGGTGCAGCGCGGATCTATCTTCCAGTCTACGTCTGATTCCGAGGTCATCATCCATCTGATCGCCATGAGCCGCTACCGCACCTTGATGGACCGCTTCATCGATGCATTGCGCCAGATAGAGGGCGCCTATTCGCTCGTGTCGCTCACCAAGGAAGGCCTTATCGGCGTTCGTGACCCGATGGGCGTTCGCCCGCTGGTGCTTGGCAAGCTTGATGACGCCTACATCATGTGCTCAGAGACCTGCGCGCTGGATATCATCGGCGCAGACTATGTGCGCGATATTGAACCGGGTGAGCTCGTTATCATTACAGATGAAGGCATCAGGAGCCACAAGCCGTTCCCGCAGGAACAGCCGCGCCCCTGCATTTTTGAGCATGTCTATTTCGCCCGCCCCGACAGCTACATGGACCATATGAGCGTCTATGAGGTCAGGAAGCGCATCGGCGCAGAGCTCGCACAGGAAAACGGCGTAGACGCCGACCTTGTGATCCCGGTGCCCGACAGCGGTACACCTGCGGCCATAGGGTACGCGCAGGAATCGGGCATCCCCTTTGAGCTTGGTATCATCCGCAACCACTATGTAGGTCGTACCTTTATTGAGCCAAGCGACCAAATCCGCCACTTCGGCGTGAAACTGAAACACAATGCCAACCGCTGGCACATTCAAGGTAAACGCATCATTCTGGTGGATGACAGCATCGTGCGCGGCACGACTTCAATGAAGATCGTCAATATGATGCGCGAGGCCGGCGCGACCGAAGTACACATGCGTATTGCATCACCACCAACGGCGCACAGCTGCTTCTACGGCGTTGATACGCCTGAGCGCAGCAAACTTCTGGCCGCGCGCATGGATGTTGAAGCCATGCGTCAGCATATTGGCGCCGACACGCTCGCATTCCTCTCGATTGACGGGCTTTACCGCGCTGTCAATCAACCCGAGGGGCGCAACAACAAATGCCCGGCGTTCTGCGACGCCTGTTTCACGGGGGACTACCCAACCGTGCTGACAGACCAGTCAGAGGCCGAACGCAACGATAACCAACTCGATCTCATCGCATCCACAGGGGCCTGATCCATGAGTAAAGTTCTTCAAGGCCGCCGGGCACTTATCACCGGCGCATCCCGCGGTATTGGCAAAGCGGTCGCTCTCGCGCTGGCAGACGCTGGCGCAGACATTATCGCTGTCGCCCGCACGCGCAGCCAGGGCGCGCTTGAAGAACTGGATGATATGATCAGCGCAAAGGGCCAGTCCTGCACACTTGTCCCGATGGACCTGCGCGATTTCGATGCCATCGACCGCCTTGGCGGCGCAATATATGAGCGTTGGGGAAAGCTGGATATTCTGGTCGCCAATGCCGCCGTACTTGGCCCAATCTCCCCGCTCGGGCATATCGGCGTCAAGGACTGGGCGGAACTGATGGACATCAACGTCACCGCAAACTGGCGGCTGATCCGCTCTGTGGACCCGCTCCTCAAACAATCTGATGCGGGCCGCGCAATTTTCGTGACATCCGGCGCAGCTGGCAAACATAAACCTCACTGGGGCGGTTACGCGGTGACTAAAGCGGCCGTTGAGGAACTTGCACTAACATACTCAGCAGAAAGTACAATTTCAGGCGTGAAAGTAAATCTTATTGACCCAGGTCCCATCGCGACCCACATGCGCGCGAAAGCTGTTCCTGGCGAAGATGCCAGCCTACTACCAAAGCCTGCGGACATTGCGCCGCTGTTTGTTGAGCTTGCAAGCCCTGACTGCGACAAAGTTGGCGAACGCATCAGTTTCTACGACTGGGCTGGGCTCAAGCGGGCGTAGTGAGAAGGCGGTAGGAGACAGGATATGACTAAGCATATTGCTCTCGTCAGCCTGGTTGTCGCCGACTATGACGAAGCCATCGAGTTCTACACAAAGAAGTTTGGCTTTGAGCTGATTGAGGATACTGCACAACCCGGCAAACGCTGGGTGGTTGTGGCTCCCAGAGGCACCGCGGGCTGCCACCTGCTGCTTGCGAAAGCTAAAAACGCAGCCGAACGCAAGGCCATCGGCCGCCAGACGGGCGGGCGTGTTTTCCTGTTCCTTGAAACCGACGACTTCGACCGCGACTATCAGGAATATCTGGCGGCAGGTGTGAAGGTGGTCCGCCCAAAAAAGGTAGAAGACTACGGCACGGTCGCTGTGTTTGAGGATCTCTACGGCAACATGTGGGATCTTGTTGAGCGTAACGGCTGATCCGCTACTTCAAGAGTGCCAGCAACCGCTCAGTGGCGGCAGAGACAGTCGTATCCCCTTGCCTGACCGCCTGCTTGATGCCCGGCAATTCGGCACGCACCGCCTCGTTACCATAAAAACTTTGCAGCAGACGATCATGCACTTGTGCGTCCAGCCACATCAGGCGCTGTTCGGTGCGCCGTACTGCGCGTTCGCCGCTCTCCGTCATGATGCGCGCGTGTTTCTCAACTTGGCCCCAAAGCTCGGGCACGCCGTCACCTTTGAGGCCGGAGCATGTCACCACAGGTGGGTGCCAGCTTGGGCTGGCGTCGGTCAGGATATGAAGCGCCGACTTATACTCCCGCATCGCCTGCTTGAGCTTTTCGGCAAAGATGTCTGCCTTATTGATGGCCACCATATCCGCCAGCTCAAGAATGCCTTTCTTGATGCCCTGCAACTCGTCGCCAGCGCCGGGCAGCATCAGCACGAGGAAAAAGTCCACCATATCAGCGACCATGGTTTCAGACTGGCCGGTGCCCACGGTTTCCACCAGCACCACATCAAAGCCAGCGGCCTCAAGCACCATCATGGTTTCTCGTGTTGCACGCGCCACACCGCCCAGCACGCCGGAACTTGGGCTGGGGCGAATGAAAGCATCCTCACATGCCGACAGTTGCTCCATACGCGTCTTGTCGCCCAGGATGGAGCCTCCCGTGCGCCCGCTTGACGGATCAACAGCAAGAACCGCGACCTTATGACCCTCGCCCACCAACCACATGCCGAGTTTTTCAATGAATGTGGACTTGCCCACCCCGGGCACACCAGAGATACCAACGCGCTGCGCACCACCCGCATGCGGCAAAAGCTTATGGAGCAGCGCCTGCGCTTTTTCCTGATGCTTGGGGTTCCTGCTTTCAATCAAGGTGATGGCGCGACCGATGAGCGCGCGATTGCCCGCACGCACACCGTCATATAGTTCTTCGATCGTTGGCTGCTTCACTGTGCCCGCCACAACGCCCCCTATTCAGCCGCTTTTGTATAACCAAGACGCACGTTGAGCTTCTCAATCAACTCTCCAGCGGCGTCTGCGATCACCGTGCCAGGCGGGAAAATAGCCTCTGCGCCAGCAACCCGAAGCGCGTTGTAATCCTGTGGCGGGATCACACCACCCGCGACAATCATGATATCCTCACGCCCCAGTTTTGCGAGCTCGGCCTTAAGTTCAGGCACAAGCGTCAGGTGCCCAGCCGCCAGCGATGACGCGCCAATGATGTGCACGTCGTTCTCAACAGCTTGCCGTGCGGCCTCACCCGGTGTCTGGAACAAGGGGCCTATATCCACGTCAAAACCAAGGTCCGCAAAAGCCGAGGCAATGACCTTCTGACCCCGATCGTGGCCGTCCTGCCCCATCTTGGCAACAAGGATACGTGGACGACGGCCATCCTCGGCCTCAAACGCGTCCACAAGCTCGTGCACTCGTTTGACCGCAGGGTTGTTCTTGCCGACCTCTGCCTTGTATACGCCTGTCACAGCCCTGATCTCCGCCTTGTGGCGCCCATAAACCTTCTCAAGCGCCGTGGTAATCTCCCCCACCGTCGCCTTGGCGCGCGCTGCATCGACCGCAAGCGCAAGCAGGTTACCCTCACCTGTTTCCGCCGCTTTCGTCAACCCGTCAAGCTGCCGGGCGACCTCACCACCATCGCGTGATGCCTTCAGCCGCCTGAGTTTTTCAAGCTGGGCGGCGCGCACGGCGCTATTGTCCACCTTGAGGACGTCAACCTCTTCTGTCTCATCAAGCTGGTATTTGTTCACGCCCACAACCGTCTGGCGGCCACTATCAATGCGCGCCTGTGTGCGCGCAGCGGCGTCCTCGATGCGAAGTTTCGGAATGCCTGCCTCGATTGCCTTGGCCATGCCGCCTTCCCGCTCGACTTCCTCAATATGGCCCCAAGCCTTTGCGGCGAGGTCGGCGGTGAGTTTTTCCACATAATAGCTGCCGCCCCAAGGGTCGATCAGCTTGTTCGTACCTGTTTCCTGCTGGATAAAAAGCTGGGTATTGCGCGCGATGCGGGCCGAGAAATCGGTTGGCAGCGCCAGCGCCTCATCCAGCGCGTTGGTGTGCAGGCTTTGTGTGTGCCCGTGTGCGGCTGCCATCGCTTCAATGCAGGTGCGGCCGACATTATTGAACACATCCTGCGCGGTCAGCGACCAGCCAGAGGTCTGGCAGTGCGTGCGCAAGGACAGCGACTTCGGGTTTTTGGGGTCAAACTGCTTCACAAGTTTGGCCCACAGCATGCGCGCGGCGCGCATCTTCGCAACTTCCATGAAATAGTTCATACCGACCGCCCAGAAGAAGCTGAGGCGCGGCGCAAAGGCGTCCACCCCCATGCCCGCCGCAATGCCAGCGCGGATATACTCCACACCGTCTGCCAGGGTATAGGCAAGCTCCAGGTCCGCCGTCGCACCCGCCTCCTGCATATGGTAGCCGGAAATGGAGATGGAGTTGAACTTGGGCATGTTCGACGACGTATAGGCGAAAATGTCGGAGATGATGCGCATCGACGGCGTGGGCGGGAAAATATAGGTATTCCGCACCATGAATTCCTTGAGAATATCATTCTGGATCGTGCCGGCGAGCTTGTCCGGGCTTACGCCCTGCTCCTCCGCCGCCACGATATAAAGCGCAAGGATCGGCAGCACCGCCCCGTTCATCGTCATGGAGACGGACATCTGATCAAGAGGGATGCCGTCAAAGAGCGTGCGCATGTCATAGATGCTGTCAATGGCCACACCGGCCATGCCCACATCGCCCGTCACACGCGGATGATCGCTGTCGTACCC
The DNA here is from genome assembly GCF_025574465.1 of Kordiimonas aestuarii. Classification (GTDB taxonomy): domain Bacteria; phylum Pseudomonadota; class Alphaproteobacteria; order Sphingomonadales; family Kordiimonadaceae; genus Kordiimonas; species Kordiimonas aestuarii. The sequence goes on along the minus strand of NZ_JAOBPP010000020.1, from coordinate 359,808 downwards.
ACGGTGGGTGGCGAGGTCGAAGGCGACCGAAAGGCCCTTCTGCCCAGCCGCCAGGTTGCGACGATAGAAGGCGTTGCTGTCTTCAGCTGTGGAAAAGCCCGCATACTGCCGAACTGTCCACGGCCGCTGCACATACATGGTCGGGTACGGCCCGCGCAAGAACGGCGCCATGCCTGGGCGCGTATCGAGGAAATCAAGACCTGCCACGTCGTCCGCCCTATAGCTGCCCTTGATCTCAATGCCCTCAGGCGTCATGCGGCTTTCAGCGTTCGCCGTATCGCTGGCAGAAGCAGCTTTGAAGGCAATTTTGGTAAAATCGGGGTTCCGGCTCATGCGTCCTCTCCCATCACATCATAGGCCCTTGTAAGCGTATCCAGCACGTCGGCGCCCATATAGATAAATTCGTCCACGCCTGAGCCCGTCAGGGCGTCGGCCTTAGATGGCCGCCCGGCAAGATAAATGCGGCGCGCCCCCGCAGCCTTTAGAGCTTCAGCGGCTTTCAGGCCCATGTCCTCATATTGCGTGTCCGTACCGCAGATCACCGCAAACGGTGCACCGCTTTCCGCAAACGCTTCCTCGAGCGCTTCCATCTCGCGGAAGCCGTCATTCGTCAGTGCCTCAATACCGCCAGCTTCAAAGAAGCTTTTGGCAAAGGTGGCGCGGGCGGTGAAATCCGCCACACGGCCAAGGCCTGCAATAAATACCTGCGGACGCTTGCCTGCAGCGTCGAGCATCGCGTCCGATTGCGTACGCAGGGCTTCAAAATCTTCCGCCAGCCGGTGGAACGGCAGCGACAAGATCTCTTCCCCCGCAGGCGCGATATCCGTCGGCATATCGGGCATGCCGCCAAGACCGGAGAGCGGTTTCTCGAAGATGTCCGGGAACTCCGAGACACCGGTGATCGCATCCCTGCGCTTGACGATATTCGCTTTCCGCGCCGCCCAAGCAGCTTCTATCATATTGTGAATGAAACTGGCGCGTAGCGCCTTGAGCATGCCACCTTCCGCTTCGATTTTCTGGAATATTTTCCATGCATTATCGCAAAGATCTGATGTAAGACTTTCAACTGCAAAGGAACCTGCTGCCGCGTCATCAGGGCTATGGAGCCCGCTTTCTTCCTGCAGCATGATCTGGATATTGCGCGCGATACGGCGGGCGGACCGGCCGCTCAGGCCCAACATGGTGTCATGGGGCAAAACGCTGACGGACCACGCCCCGCCAACGCCCGCAGCAAACGCCGCCGCCGTGCAACGCAGGATATTCACCCAAGGGTCCTTGATGGTCATCATACGTAAACTGGTAACCGCATGCAGACGGCCATGCCATGTGGCGCCAAAGGCATCATACACTTGCGTGAGCAGGCGGCCTGCCGCACGAAACTTAGCAAGTCCCATGAAAATATCAGCATCAGCCGCCAGCGCTGGCTCAATCTCCGCACCCTGACCGCCTGTGGCCCGCATATACTCGGTAACGGTTGCCAGCATGCAGGCCAGTTCCTGGGCCTCGGTCGCCCCTGCGTTATGATACACGGTTGCGTCTGCGCGGAAGGTGCGGACATTGTGCCATGCAGCAGGTTTACGCTTGAGCGCAATATCCGCAGCTTTTTCAAGGGCTTCTTCAGCTTTTTCCTTGAGGCGGCCTGTGCAGGCGAGTGTGCCGAGCGGATCACACCCCAGATTGCCGTAAAAATCGCCCCCCTGTTCTGGAGGGCAGTCCTTGAGCACGCCAAGCATTTCGCTGGCGGCGGCTTCATATTCTTCGCCCGGCATCAGGTAAAAACGCGCCATATTGAGGTAGATACCCTCAAGCGCATGGTTGAGATCACTGACTTTCAGGCCTGGCGCGTAACCGGCCTCAATGCGAATGGCCAGCGCTTCCACGCCGCGCTCAAGGTCTTCAAGAATTTCCGCATTCATCGTCGTGGCATCAGGGTTCCAGTGTGGGCTGGTGATGGACCAGTGTCCCGGGCGCACGCTAGCCTGTGGCTCAATCCGGGCGTTGTCTTTTGTATAGAGCGCCTTGATCTCAATCCCGTCGTAGCTTTGGCTTTTCATCACCTTGTCGAACGGTTTGCCACCAAGCGTTTTATCGACAAGCGCGCGCCATGCGTCGTCGCTCGCGTCCTCAAAGTCACTTGCCAGTTTCAAGCTTTTATCAGCCATACTCAGCCCTTCCCTTACTCAAATCCCTACACGGCACTGACGAGCCGGATGGTCGCCAGCACCAGAAAAACGCCGAATGCGATGCTCAACGCCCGCTTGGGCAGCTTGTGCGCCACTTTAGCACCGATGGGCGCCATAAGCACGGCGGCAATCGCGACCACAGCCGCGGACGGCAGGTGGATAAAGCCGGCCATGCCTGACGGCAAACCTTCAATTCCCCAACCGCCGATGAGATACCCGAAGCCCGCCGCTATGCTGATCACCAGACCAATAAGCGAGGCCGTGCCAACCGCGCGGTAAATCACCACGCCATAAAGCGTCATATACGGCACCGAAAAACTGCCGCCTCCAATGCCCATAACAGCGGAGAAAAACCCGATCAACCCCGGCCCCAGAAAGCGCCAAACCCCACCCGGCAGGTTTTCACCCAGCTTCCAGCGCTCAAGCGGCAACAGCATCTTGGCGGCAAGGAAGGCCGCGAGCGTGGCAAAGAAATACACCAGTTCGGCCGTTTTGAGGGTTTTGGCAAAAAAGCTGCCCGCAACAGCGCCGATGGCAATAACCCAGACCCAGTCACGCACGATGGACCAGTCAACCCCGCCCTTCTTGTGGTGGGCGTAAACCGATGACAGGTTGGTAGCGATGATGATGGTGAGTGACGTGGCAATGGCCACATGCATGCGCCACTCGTGCGGCACACCGATTTCACCATATACAAGGAAAAGCGCAGGGATGGTGACGATGCCACCACCGATGCCGAGTAACCCGGCGAGAAAGCCGGCAACAAGTCCGGCGCCTATAAGCGGCAAGCTATAGAGCAGTATCTCTGGCACGCGGCCTTCCTCCCTCTGTTCCGCTACGGCAGCTTATATGTTTTGTGCAGCGCCACAACGTTGGCCGCACTTTACTGCAGTGCAGCAAAATCGCAAGAGGGGAATATACAGGCCGCGTAGGTGTCGTGGTGCCGCGCGGTGTGCGCCACCGGCCCAAATCACCGCAAGGCGTGGTACTGCTGATGGTCGAGCCATCAAGCGTGATATCGACAGGTAACTGACAATAACAAAAAACCGCTGCACCCAGATGGATGCAACGGTTTCTTTATGGTCGGGAAGACAGGATTTGAACCTGCGACCCCCACACCCCCAGTGTGATGCGCTACCAGGCTGCGCTACTTCCCGACAGAAGGTACTGATACCGGGGTATCGGGTGGCGCGGACTATAGCCAAGGGGATTAGCCCGCGCAACCAGCTTTTTTCCAAAAATCACCGGTGTTCGGGTCAGCCCTCGCGCGCGACTGTCTGCCACGCCTGAAAGGCGGTGCGCGCCGGGTGGCGCTGGCGCATATCGGCGCTAAGGTAACGGTTAAGTGCGGCCGTCATCAGCCGTGCGGTCCCTGGGCTCACCAGCCCCACAAGTGCCTCTGTGGCGCGCAGCATCTTCAGCCGGTGCACGGCGAAGATATACTCACCTTCGTTCATGTTATAAAGCCGGGCTTGCTGCGCCGCGAAAAAGGCGGCCGCATCATCAACAAACCAGCGCTCATCCACATGGGCGGACAGATAACCTGCATTCCGGCCGACAAAGGCCGCCATCTGCATCAGGCCCGATTGCCAGAGACCCTCATCCCGCGTGGCATGATAATGCACCGCCTCCGCAAAGGTGATGGCATGGGTAAAATCAAGCCAGCCAGTGTTCCGCGCGATGGGCTGTGCGATGCCGTGTTGGCGGTCCGCGTCAAAGTGCAGCATGTTGGTGGCGCTGGCGGCCAGCAAAGCCTCCCACATGTCGTGCGCCCGTCCGCTGGATGCCGCCGTCAGGGCCATGACCTGCCGCACCGACTGGCCCGAGAGGCAGTCGGCCTTCGGCACCTGTGATGTGCCAGGCTCAAGCTTGAGATAGTCGGCAAACCCGCGAAACTCCGGGATCAGGTCCTCCCGCGCGGCGTAGCAGAGGTACCGCGCGAGCTGGAGCGCAAGCGGCTCCGCCACTTCATCCCCGAGGCGTGCGATCAGCTCCTCGGCTTTCATCAGGTAAATGGCCGGGTGGCCGAAGCCCGCATAGTGGTTCATGATTACTTGCAAGAACACCGGCCTGACCGCGTCAAAGCCCAGCCCCTCGGCGAAGGCGCCGCGCACCCGCATGAGGGCCTCTGCTTCCTTCATGTCTTCAAGCGCAGCGGCACAGGCTTTTGCGCTCCAGCGCTTTTTGCCTTCCGGCATGGCCCTGCCCGTGTCCATCAGAATATCCCACGAGATATGGCCGATGGCTTCCAGTAGCGCAATGCGCTGATTTGGCTGATCAGAGGTGACTGAGAGCGCCAACCAGTCGGCAAGGCCCGCATAGGCGTGGCCAAAACCACGCTCTAACTTGCCAAGGCTGAAGACAATCACATGCCGAATGATACCTTCCACCCCCTCGCCTGCGGTTTCCAGCCGGGCGAGCGACCGCGCGATGCGTTCATAGTCGTGCTCCGCCACGGCTTCGTCGAGATCGGCATAGGCTTTGACGCGGCGCGCGATCAGTGGCTCGGGTGTCAGGTCGATAACGATATCCTCTCCAACGCGGTTGACCGGATATGTTTGCACCGCATCCCGGCCTTGTGTGGCACTCCCGGACTTGAGATCAAAGGTCCAGCCATGCCAGTTGCAAGCAAGCTGGCAGCCTTGCTTGAGGCTGCCTTCGCTTAACGGATAGCCCTCATGCGGGCAGCGGTTGTTGATGGCAAAAAGACCGTCATCGGTTTCAAAAAGCGCTATCTGGCGCCCGTCACGTTTCAGGACGGCACGCCCCCGCGTCGCCAGTTCCGGCACAGGTCCCAGATTGACAAGATTTTCGTCACGTTGATTTTGCCCAGATTGATGGGTGCCCATGGTTGTTCTCCTCGCTTTTGCATTTCACGCCGGATTTCGCTGTATTCAATCCACATTAATTCGCGATTCATCGCCGCCTCCTATTTTATAAAGTTTTAACTTTAATAATTCACATATAGGACAAGACTTGATTTACGCAAGAAAATTATTTAGAAAAAAACAAGTTACCTGAAACCACTTGTTGAGACACAATGGCAACCACCCGTGAAACCATATTGACCGAGCTCAAGCGCCGCGGGCATGCCCGCGCCGACGACTTGGCAACGACCCTTGACCTGACGCCCATGGCGGTCCGGCAGCATCTTTATCAGCTACAGGATGAAGGGGCGGTGACCTGTTGCGCCACCCCGACACCTTCCGGGCGCGGTCGACCTGCAAAACACTGGGAGCTAACAGAAAAAGCCGATGTTTATTTCCCCGATGCGCACCGGGAGCTATCGCTTGATCTGATCGAAAGTATTCGCTCCGTGATGGGAGACGACGCGCTTGATAAACTGGTGACCCATCGGACGGTTAAGCAGGGCGAGCGGTATCGCGCGGCGTTTGGTGGGGCAAGTGCGACCCTCATGGGCAAACTGCAAGCCATCGCCCGCGAGCGCAGCAGGGAAGGTTATATGGCAGAGGTACAGGAAGCCGAGAACGGTGATCTGCTGCTGCTGGAGAACCACTGCCCGGTGTGTGAAGCCGCCAAGGTATGCTCGGGGCTGTGCAACAAGGAACTGAAGTTGTTTCAGGACCTGGTGAAAGACGATGCCACGGTCGAGCGCGAAGAGCATATGCTTACCGGCGCGCGACGCTGTGCCTACCGGGTGCACCCAAAGGGTAAAACTTAAAGAGAATAGATCAATCAAGCTTGGCGCGAATGGCCTTGAGGTCCCTGAGCAGGCTTTCAAGCGCTGCCATGCTGGTTGGTGTGCCCTCGTCTGCCGCGCTACTGTCAGCCGTTTCTTCGGCAGCCGCTACATCCGCTTCCGGCGCGACGGTATCGTCTTCAAGCCCTAAAGCCTGCGCAACAGTGGCCCGCAGCCCCTGTGCCTTGAAAAGCTTTTGCACGCCCTTGATGGTATACCCATCAGCGTGCAGAAGCGCCTTGATGGCGCGCAGCAATGTTACGTCGTCCGGGCGGTAATAGCGGCGGTTGCCACCACGCTTGAGCGGTTTGATCTGGGAAAACTTGCTTTCCCAGAACCTGAGCACATGTTGCGGCAGGTCAAGCTCGTCCGCTACCTCGGAAATTGTCCGGAACGCTTCGCGGCCTTTTTCGCCGCGCGGCCTGTCACGGCCGTCGTCTGCTGGCATGTTCACGCGGGGAACCTCCGTTCATGTCAAGCGTTGATGCGGTCTTTCATGACCTGGCTTGGACGGAAGACCAGAACCCGCCGTGGGTCGATTGGCACCTCTTCCCCCGTTTTGGGGTTACGGCCCATGCGACCGTTTTTCTGGCGCACAAGGAAACTGCCGAACGAGGAGATTTTCACATTGTCACCGTCGACGAGACAATCGGATATTTCACCAAGAACGGCCTCAACAAGGTCAGCCGACTCATTCCGCGATAAGCCTACTTCTTCATAGACCGCTTCGGTCAAGTCCGCCCGCGTAAGTGTCTTGTCGCTCATATCTGCCTCCGCTGAAAGAAGGGACATCACCATGCCCTAACGGAAAAAGCTAAAGCAACGCTGCGGGGCTGTCAATCTTGGAGCAACTTTTTAACGTGTGATTAGAAGGGTTTATGGCGCAGTTTTGACACAATTTGATACAGTTTGGCCGCAGAGGTGACTTTTGGCGGCGATTTGGGGCAGCTTATGCCGCCCCGGCCTCTTCATCTCCAGTCGTTTCCGGCTCTGAAATGCGGCCAAGGTCTTCACTGATAAGGCGAATCAGGTCATTTTGCGCCATGTCAATCGCCGACGTGACCGCAGATGCAAACCCGTGAGCATTGGCGCCGCCATGGCTTTTCATCACCAGACCATTGAGACCGAGGAACACACCACCGTTATGGTTATTGGGGTCCAGGTGATCCCGAAGCGACCTGAGGCCATGCCGTGACAGCAGATAGCCTAGCTTGGTCGACATTGATGACCGGAACGCCCGCCCCAGAAGTTCGGTCATAAGCCGGGCCGTGCCTTCCGCCATCTTGAGCGCCACGTTACCGGTGAAACCATCGGTTACCACAACATCCACGACACCCGCGCCAACGTCATTCCCTTCAACATAGCCAGTGAAATCAAGCGGCAGGTGCTTGGAGGCGCGCAGCACATCCGCAGCGGCCTTGATCGTGTCTTTGCCCTTGAGCTCCTCGGTGCCGACATTCAAAAGCGCAACAGTCGGATTCGACAAGCCCAATACAGTCCGCACGTAGGCCGCGCCCATGATGGCAAACTGCACAAGGTTTCCGGCGTCACATTCCACATTGGCGCCAAGGTCAAGCATCACGCTCTCCCCCCGAAGGGTTGGCAATGGTGAAATCAGCGCCGGACGGTCGATGCCCGGCATGGTGCGCAGGATAAATTTTGCCAGCGCCATCAGCGCGCCGGTGTTGCCAGCAGAGATAGCCACGTCAGCGGAGCCATCCTTGACGGCCTGCAGCGCAAGCCCCATGGAGGAATTGCGCGCGCGGCGCAGCGCCTGCGACGGCTTCATGTCGCTGGAGACCACCTCGTCGGTGTGAAAAAGGTCACTTGCCTTGGCAAGCTCGGGGTGCGCCTCAAGAAGCGGCTTGATCTTTGTCTCATCACCGTAAACGTGAAACCGCGTTCCCGGAAAAAGAGTACGTGCCTGTGCGATGCCCTCTATGACCATGCCTGGTGCATGGTCGCCCCCCATGGCGTCGACCGCAATGGTTATTTCTCTTGCCACGAATAATTATCCAATCTCAAACGTTGGCGTGCTTTTTTATTATACGTGCCCTCGTGCCAGCCCTCAACCCATACACAAGGAACCCTTCTTCGGCTGACCATAGCGAATTTAATCGCTACTTCAAGATTCCTTGCGCAGCTTCTCAAGAACAGCGAAGGGATTCGGCTTCTTCAGCTCCGGCTCGTTGACAGAAATATCTTTTTTATTTTCTATACTTATCTCGGCACCTTCAACCCTGGGGTAAGGGTTCATATTGATTGAAACCGTCTGCGCCACGATGTCGCCAAGCGGGATAATATCCCCCTCAAGGGCATCATATTCAGGTGCGGCAGGATCAAGATAAACCTCTTCCTCATCCATGCGGTCCGCCATTTCAGGGCTAACGAGCATGAGGGTAAAATCGCTCTTGACCGTTTCCGTTACCGGATCAAGTGTGACGATGCAACGTTGGGTAAGTGCGGCTTCCAACTGGCCCGAAACCTCAATCCCCACATCGGGGCCCTTGTCCTTTACCTGCACGTCCGCTTTGAGTGCAGAAAAACCGGCGAGGTCAAAACGTTCCGCCAGCGCATTACATTCCTCCTCACTGGCTTCAAGGTGATAGGCCCGCCCTTCCCGGTCTACATCCGTGAGAGGCAGGGTGAAATTCAGGGAAATCTCTTTACTCATTGTCTGCTCCTTCCTGAGTGGCAGGCATGGGCGTAGGTGCGCTTGGCACCGGCTGGGGAAACTCAAATGATAGCGTTTTGATTTCTTCCACGCTATAGGCGGCAAGCTTTTTACGGGCATCAAGGATATAGGCCGCCATATCCGGTGCCCTTGAGACGGCTTCCTTTTTGTAAAGGTTGCGCGCAATTGCAGTTGCCAGCTCGGCTTGCGGGTCATCCGCCTCCACCGCGGCGGCGTAGGCCTTCAAGCGGCCAAACCAGGCGACCCCCATTTTTTTGACCTCACGGCCAATTCCCATGTCACCCACGCCCATTTCGCGCAGCGACCTGTCCATGTCGGCGACCATGGCTTCCTGAATCTGGCGGCGCAGCCTAGCCGTCGCCTCGCCTTCCGTGGCAAGCCGATTCTGAATCAGGAACATATGAAGCAAAATCATATCAAACCGGCCATCCAGCGTGTCAGTCACCTCAAGGCCTGTATAAAATACGGGCTGCCGGGCCTGGCCTACCAGTTTGCCATAAAGGGCATAGGCTGTTTTTTTGCTTTTGAAACCGGGAAACAGGCGCTCAAGCATGCGCTTTCCTCCAAATCGCCGTAATTCGACAATAGTCGAATACAGGTAAAAGATATGCTTAATTTGCCGTGGCTCTAACACGGAGCCTTGCACCATGCAATGCTGGCGGCTATTAAGGCTTCTGGAAGTTTTGATCCGCAATTGTCCGAAAGTAGGTTCAAGCGATGATATCACGAGTAAAAAGCCGCGCCATCAAGCCAATCATACTGTGCCTGGCTGCCGGTGTAGCACTGTCGGCATGCGGTAACACGCGCATGGTTCGCGGTTATGTTTTTGATAAACAGCTGGCAGATGCGATCCAGCCCGGCGTTGATAACCGCCAGTCGGTAGAATCGACACTGGGCACACCCAGCGTGAAGGCATCGTTTAACGACAACAAATGGTATTATGTCTCCACCACGGTTCGCGTACGCCCCGTTTTCTGGCCGGACCCCAAGGAACACCGTGTGATGGCAGTCGCCTTCAACGATGCCGGCGTGGTTACCGATGTGCAGAATTTTGACATGGCCGCCATGCGCGACGTCAACCCGGTGGGTGACAAGACACCAACCCGTGGCCGTGACCTGAACTTCTTCCAGCAGATTTTTGGCAACGTGGGTCGCTTCTCGGGTGCCGCGCCTGTGGGTTCAGGCGAAAACCGTGGGCCGAACGGCTAACCGGTCTAAAACAACAAAACAAAGCAAAAGCCCCGGCAACACCGGGGCTTTTCTTTTTGAATTGGTCGATGCCTTTAGTGTGCCAGCATGGCCAGCAACAGTAGTGCCACGATGTTGGTAATCTTGATCATCGGGTTCACTGCCGGGCCGGCCGTATCCTTGTAAGGGTCACCAACCGTATCACCGGTCACAGCTGCTTTATGAGCCTCTGAGCCCTTGCCGCCGTGATTACCGTCTTCGATATACTTTTTGGCGTTATCCCATGCACCGCCACCGGCTGTCATGGAAAGCGCGACAAAAAGCCCGCCGACAATCACGCCCAGAAGGAGCGCGCCAACCGCAGCAAACGCCGCTGCCTGCCCTGCGATGGCATTGATGACAAAATAGGTCGCGATAGGCGCAGCCACCGGCAGGAGGCTCGGCACGATCATTTCCTTGATGGCTGTTTTGGTCAGAAGGTCAACCGAACGCGCATAGTCAGGCTTGGATGTACCCGCCATGATGCCAGGGTTGTCACGGAATTGGGCCCGGACTTCCTCTACCACTTGGCCACCCGCACGACCGACAGCGGTCATCCCCATGGCACCAAAGAGGTACGGCAGAAGCGCGCCAATAAACAGCCCGACAACCACATAGGGATTGGAAAGGCCAAAATCGACCGTGATATGCGAAAAGAACTTGTCCAGGTCAGCCGTATAAGCGCCAAAGAGCACAAGGGCCGCAAGACCGGCGGAGCCAATGGCGTATCCCTTGGTCACAGCCTTTGTTGTATTACCCACAGCGTCGAGTGCATCTGTGCGGTTCCGCACTTCTTCGTCAAGACCTGCCATTTCGGCAATACCGCCCGCATTGTCTGTTACCGGACCATAGGCATCTAGGGCAACCACCATACCAGCAAGCGCCAGCATTGCCGTGGCGGCAAAACCAAGCCCCAGAACACCGGCAAGCTGGTGCGCGACGATAATCCCGGCGCAAATCACCAGTGCCGGTAGCGCCGTTGCCTCAAGCGAGATGGCTAGCCCCTGAATGACGTTGGTGCCGTGGCCGGTTTCGGATGCCTTGGCAATGGAGCGGACCGGACGATAGTCGGTGCCTGTATAATATTCCGTGATCCAGATAATAACCCCGGTCACCACAAGGCCCACAAGGCCACAATAGTATAGCGTTCGACCGGTAAAGACGACACTGCCCGTCTCGAATGGGCGGTTCATGTCACCCCCCAGCGCCCACTCCATCGCGAACCACATGGCAACGGCCGACAAGACCGCCGTCACGATAAAGCCCTTGTAGAGCGCGCCCATGATCGACTGGCTTTTGCCCAGCTTCACGAAATAGGTACCGATGATCGAGGTCAGGATACAGACACCGCCAATAATCAGCGGCAATTCCATGATTTCAGCAGCCCCGCTTGCGATAAAGAGCGCGGACAGCACCATGGTTGCACCAACCGTGACCACATAGGTTTCAAAAAGGTCAGCAGCCATACCGGCGCAGTCACCCACGTTGTCACCCACGTTATCGGCGATCACCGCAGGGTTGCGGGGGTCATCTTCTGGGATGCCAGCCTCGACCTTGCCAACAAGATCAGCGCCCACATCAGCACCCTTGGTAAAGATACCGCCACCCAGCCGGGCAAAGATGGAGATAAGCGAGGCACCGAAGCCGAGCGAAACAAGACCATCAATCACCGGACGGTCCGTTGGTTCAATGCCCATGGGGCCAATGAGGATATAATAATACCCGGCGACCGCGAGCAAGGCGAGGCCAGCCACTAGCATGCCGGTCACAGCACCAGACCGGAAGGCAATGGTCAGACCTTCCTGAAGCCCTGTACTGGCAGCTTGCGTGGTGCGTACGTTGGCTTTCACCGAAATGAGCATACCGATATAACCGGCTGCGCCCGAGAGTACGGCACCAATAACAAAGCCAAGCGCCGCAAGCGGGCTGATGGCGAAGAACAGCGCGATCGCGACAACCACGCCAACGATGGCGATTGTGCGATACTGACGGTTGAGATACGCACCGGCACCAGCCTGAATGGCTGCTGCGATTTCCTGCATTTTCTCGGAGCCTGCGCTGGCAGACAGAATAGATTGACGCGTTACAATGCCGTAAATTACGGCCGCAACACCGCAAGCAATAGCGGCGTATAATACTTCCATGGGATATCCCCTCCCTAAAACGGACCCAAATGTTGGTCTTACCGGGCGGAGAAATTCCCCTATACATGCCGCCCAGATTGATTAGGCGAACCCCATACTCCTGACTAACTAAAAACTAGACAGGGTGGCCACCAATCACCTTATGGAGCAAAATGCGGCCTTGCAACCGCCAAAGTGAGGCGCCGCCCTGCAGCACGGCGATGTTTTTTATATTTTTGGCTAGATTCCGCGCTTTTAACGATTGAGCCGCATGGCGTTTTTAACCCGAACGGCCTCAACCACGCCCTTGCCGAGAATCTCATTGGCTTTGGCGGTAAGGGTGGTGCCAATCTTGTCCACATCCAGTTCCAGCGGCGAGTCTTCTCGCATCAGGTCTGTCCGGCTGATCGCGGACACAAACGCATGTTGCAGTTGTGTTTCCGCCCGGCGCACCGCAATTTGGTGATCATCACCCCGCACCTGTACAGCCAGATCAACAAAATAGTTCCCAAGGAAACGCTGACCGTTTTCAGTTTTTGCGTAAATCGGCACAGCGATGCGTTCGAAATCAATATCAATGAGAGGCCCCTTGGGCGCCTTCTTGACCTGTTCCGTCTTGGTGCCATCTTCACCGCCACCTGCGCTTTTGGAGTAATAATATCCAAGCCCACCACCGACGGCTAAACCGCCGAGTAGCCCAAGCACCAGAAGTACCTTGCCTGATCCGCCGCCCTCAGTTTCAATCGAAGATGGATCCTGTGCCATATGCGCGCCTTTTATCCCTAAGTTTCAAAATGTTGATAGCCGGTGCGTGCACTTTGCACCAGCTCGCCGTTTTGATCAACAAGGCGTATGCCAGCCGTGTCGGAGATGCGACCAACGACGGTTACCCGCACACCTGTTTTTCCGGCAACGGCATCAATCTCGCGGCGTTTTTCCTCAGGTGCAGTAAACACCAGTTCATAGTCGTCACCGCCGGTGTAGACCAATCCCGCAAGGTCCGGGTTTTCGCCCACAAGCTCCCGCACACGGCTCGACACCGGCAATTTGGCTTCCTCTATATCCGCGCCCAGTCGCGACGTTTCACAGATATGGCCCAGATCAGCCAGCAGTCCGTCCGAGATGTCGGCAGATGCGCTTGCAAGCCCCACAAGCGCGGGACCCAGTGTTGTGCGCGGCGTGGGATAATGATAGCGCCGGGCCAGTCCGTCATCCGGGTCCAGCTCCCCCAGCAGGCATTTAAGGCCCAAGGCGGCATCGCCCAAAGTGCCGGACACAAAAACTAGGTCGCCAGCGCCTGCACCGTTCCGTCGCAGCATTTGCCCAACCGGTACATCGCCCATTGCCGTCACACTGACCATCACCGGCCCGGGGCTGGAGGTGGTGTCACCGCCGGCGAGGGTGATGCCGTATTCTTCCTGCATTTTTTTAAGCCCTGACGCAAAGCTTGAGAGCCAGATTTCATCAATATCTCTGGGCAGGCAAAGGCCAAGGAAATAACATTTTGGTATAGCGCCTTTAGCGGCGAGGTCGGAAAGATTAACCGCTAGCGCTTTGTGAGCAATGCTTCCGGGCGTGTCATTGTCAAAAAAATGCACCCCGCCGACGATCACATCCTTGGTCACAATCAGGCTTTTACCCGGTTGCGGGCTGAGGCAGGCGGCATCATCCGTCAGGCCAAGTCCTTCGGGGCCCGCAAGCGGGGCAAAATATTTTGCGATCAGGTCAAATTCGCCAGCCATATAATCCTCTCAGATGGGCAGGTTTCCCCGCCCGTGTGGGAGGCAAAGGCAGGCAGGCGCCTTAGCGGACAGCCTTTGCCAGTTTGTCGAGCACGCCATTGACGAATGAAGCTTCCGCCCGCTCAACAAAAGCATGGGCGATGTCGACATATTCGTTGATGATCACCGCCGTCGGCACATCCGGCCGTGCGGTGAGTTCATAGGCACCGGCACGCAGGATAGCACGAATAATGGCTTCAAGGCGATCAAGCGGCCAATCTTTTGCCAGACACGGCGCAATTGCCTCGTCAAACTCGTCCACGCGGCTCCATGCACCGGCCACGATATCGGAGAAGAGATCACCATCCGCGTCCACATACTGGTCGCCTTCAATCTCGGCACCCAGACGATGGCGAAGGTATTCTTCAATCACCATCGGCACTTTAGGCTCGTCTGACATTTCCAGTTGATAAAGCGCCTGCACTGCACCAAGGCGGGCCGCGCTACGTGGGCCACCTACTGGTTTCTTTTTGCCGCGTTCGGCCATTATTTTGCTCCAAACTTTGTTTTAAGGGCTATCATGGCCAGCGCAGCTTCCGCCGCGCCCCCGCCCTTGTTTTTGTCAGACCGGTTAGCGCGCGCCCATGCCTGGCTGTCGTCCTCAACCGTCAGTATGCCATTGCCGATCGCAAGATCATACCGAAGCGCAAGATCCTGAAGGCCGCGGGCGCTTTCGTCACAAACGGTATCATAATGGCTGGTCTCGCCGCGGATCACGCACCCAAGTGCCACGTAACCGTCGTATGAGACATTTTTACCGATGTGGGCAAACTTGATTGCCGCCGGGATTTCAAGGGCACCCGGCACCGCAACACGGTCCCATGTCGCATCGACGGCTTCAATCGCCTCAATCGCGCCCTGGGCCTGCTCATCGGCCAGTTCCTGATAAAACCGCGCTTCCACAATCAACAGATGGGGCGATGCCATAACGTTTAATCCTTAACTCTATAATTGGCGGCCAGATCAGGCCGTCGGAATTGGCCGCTGTTCTACGACATCAAGGCCGTATCCATCAAGGCCAACAATGTGGCTTGGCGTATTTGAATAGAGCACCATGTGCCGCACACCGATATCGCGCAGGATTTGCGCGCCGATACCGTATTCCTTGAGCGCGCCTTCCTTTTTGGCCGCCGGCGCTTTTTCGCCTTCAAGAAGCTGGCTTGGCCGCATGGCAGTAAGCCCCGGGAACAGCACAACAACGCCCTGCCCGTCAGCCTCGATGGCGTCCATCGCCCGCTGCAACTGGCCTGTGCGCGGGTGGTCAAGCCCGAGAATATCTTCATACGGGTTCAGCGAGTGCATGCGCACCGGTGTTGCTACCTCACCATCAATGTCACCCAGCACAAGGGCCACGGTCTCACGGCGGTCTGCCGTCGCCCGGTAGACGATCACCTTCCACTCTTTACCGCTTCTGCGCGGGAAGCTTGATTCCGAGACACGCTCCACCAGTACATCGTTCTTGAGGCGATACGCGATGAGGTCGCGGATGGTAGCCACCTTCAGGTCATGTTCCTTGGCAAACTCTACAAGGTCCGGCAGTCGGGCCATCGTACCGTCTTCATTCATAATCTCGCAGATAACAGCTGACGGGTTCAGCCCCGCGAGGCGGGAAATATCCACAGATGCCTCGGTGTGCCCTGCACGCACCAGAACACCGCCGTCCTGCGCCACAAGCGGGAAGACATGGCCAGGGCTTGCAAGGTCATCCTTGCCCTTCGCGGCATCAATCGCGACAGCAATAGTACGCGCCCGGTCTGCCGCGGAAATACCGGTGGTAACACCTTGCTTTGCCTCGATGGACACCGTGAAAGCGGTCTGGTGGCGGGCCTGGTTGTTGCTGCTCATCAGCGGTAACTCAAGTGCTTCCACACGTTTGCGGCTCATTGGCAGGCAGATAAGCCCGCGGCCATGACGCGCCATGAAATTGATCGCTTCCGGTGTGGCCATCTGGGCCGGAATGATCAGGTCACCTTCGTTTTCACGGTCTTCATCGTCCACGAGAATATACATGCGGCCGTTACGCGCATCTTCGATCACATCTTCGATGGGGGAGAGAAAATCTTGTGGCACAGCTTACCCTCTGTCCTGCAGGCGTGCGACGTAGCGCGCCAGAATATCAAATTCTACATTCACGCGGTCACCGCGCCTGGAATTGCGAAAGCTTGTTACCGACTGGGTATGCGGGATCAGGTTGATGGAAAAGCGGGTCACTCCGCCTTCGTCCACAACCTCATTCACTGTCAGCGACGCGCCGTCGATCGTCACACTACCCTTTTGTGCCACATGGGCACCGTGGGCATGCGGTACCGCAACCTCCATCACCACAGATTCACCAAATTGGTCAAAGCGTACAATGTCGCCAACACAATCAACATGGCCTGTGACGATATGTCCGCCCAGTTCGTCCCCTAGTTTGAGGGACCGTTCAAGGTTGATCTCGCACCCCTCGCGCCAGTCGCCCAAGTTGGTAACCTTCAGCGTTTCTGCTGACACATCGGCCTTGAACCAGCCATCACCCTTGTCAACAACGGTGAGACACACACCCGCGCACGCGATGGAGGCACCAATGTCCACCCGGCTCATATCATAGCGGGTGGAGATGGTAGCCTGCACATCCGATGTGCCTTTGGTGGCCGTCACGCGGCCAACATCTGTTACAATTCCGGTAAACATGGGCCTGAGTTACTCCGGCTTTTCATAGGATGCAAGCATATCCGCCCCGAGAGGGCGAATTGATTTGCACGTTAAATGGAGCGCATCCCCCAAGCTGGCAAGTCCCAAATCTGCGGTCATGGCTTTGCCGTCACCACCAATCAGCTTTGGCGCGGTAAAATGCTCAACCCTGTCTGCAAGCCCGCTTTTCAGAAACGACGCATGCACCTGCCCCCCGCCTTCCACCAGCACGCGGGTCAAGCCGCGTTCGCCCAGTGCCGTGGCAACCGACATCATATCGCTCAGGTCATTAAGCTGCATGACCTCGACACCTGCGCTTTCAAGCCGTTGTTGTTTTTGGGCATCCGCTGACTGGCACAGAACCAATGTCGGGATATTCCTTGCAGTTTCAACCAACGTGCTATCGGCGCTGATGCGTAACCTGCGGTCCAGAACGATGCGGGTGGGCGACCGGTCTTCCAGCCCTGGAAGGCGGCAGTCAAGGGCGGGATCATCGGCAAGTGCTGTGCCCACGCCGATAAGGATGGCGTCGTGCTGCGCGCGCAAAAGGTGGCCACAGGCGCGCGCTTCGGGCCCGGTAATCCACTTGCTTTCACCGTTTGCAAGCGCGATGCGGCCATCCATGCTGGACGCCATCTTGAGCGTGAAAAGCGGACGACCTTCGCGCACTTTCAGGAAAAAACCCGCGTTGATACGCGCGGCTTCAACCTGCCCAGCGCCAACGTCCACCCTAATACCTGCTGCCCGCAGCATGTCGAAGCCACGACCGGACACGCGCGGGTCGGGGTCACCGGTTGCGCACACTGCGCGACTGATGCCTGCCGTGATGAGCGCCTGGGCGCACGGCCCGGTATGGCCGGTATGGGAACAGGGTTCAAGCGTCACATATGCCGTCGCACCAAGTGCCCGGTCGCCCGCCTGCGCAAGTGCCACGGTTTCGGCATGCGGCCTGCCACCCCTTTGGGTAAAGCCTTGGCCGACAATGAGGTTATCTTTTACAATAACACAGCCTACGGCAGGGTTTGGGGCCACCATGCCAAGACCGCGCCGGGCAAGGCCCAGCGCGATTTTCATATGTTTCTCGTCTTCACGGGTAGTTGCCACCGTCGGCTCCCGTTCAGGGTTCCTCGCGGAAAACCTCGTCTTCCTCGGTACCGGTCATTTTGCCGAGGAACTTTTCAAAATCAGACGCTTCACGGAAGTTCCGGTACACGGACGCGTAGCGCACATAAGCAACCTGATCGAGGCTCTCAAGCCCTTCCATCACGAGGCGACCTATCTGTTCGCTGTCCACCTCATTTTCGCCCATCGATTCGAGCCGTCGCACAATACCGTTGATCATGCGCTCAACCCGGTCCGGGTCAACCGGACGTTTCCTCAGCGCGATATCAAGGGAGCGCTCCAGCTTGTTGCGTTCAAACGGCACCTTGCGGCCCGTCTTTTTGACAACCGTAAGCTCGCGCAGTTGCACCCGTTCAAATGTGGTGAATCTAGCTCCGCATGCAGGGCAAAACCGCCGCCTGCGGATCGCCGACTTATCGTCGGTCGGCCGTGAATCCTTGACCTGAGTGTCTTCGTGTTGACAAAACGGACAACGCATGGCGCCCCTAACTCCCCCTGATTTCTTCCTTTT
The DNA here is from genome assembly GCF_025574465.1 of Kordiimonas aestuarii. GTDB lineage: Bacteria > Pseudomonadota > Alphaproteobacteria > Sphingomonadales > Kordiimonadaceae > Kordiimonas > Kordiimonas aestuarii. The sequence continues at coordinate 341,793 of NZ_JAOBPP010000020.1, read as the reverse complement.
TCAGCATGGGCCACGCCCCGATGAGCCTGACCCACACCTACCTGCAACCAGCTTAGCCCAATTGTGTATAGATGGGGAAGCGTTCACAAAGTTCGGCAACTTTTTTGCGGGCGGCTTCTTCGGCTGCGGTGTTATCGTCGGGGTTGGCGGCGAGACCGTCAAGCACCTCTGTAATCATGTCTGCAATTGCCGTGAACTCGGCCTCGGCAAAACCACGCGTGGTGCCTGCTGGCGTGCCAAGACGGATGCCCGAAGTGATAAACGGCTTCTCGGGGTCAAACGGCACACCGTTTTTATTGCAGGTCATGAATGCCCGCTCAAGCGCTTCGTCGGCTGCTTTCCCTGTCAGCTTTTTGGGCCGCAGGTCAACAAGCACAACATGGGTGTCGGTACCGCCGGAGACGATATCAAAACCGTTTTCCTTCAGACGCGCTGCCAGCACCTTGGCATTTTTGACAACCTGTGCCGCATAGTCCTTGAACTCGGGCTTCAGCGCTTCGCCAAAAGCCACAGCCTTGGCCGCGATCACATGCATCAGCGGGCCACCCTGCAAGCCGGGGAAGACCGCGGAGTTGATCTTTTTCGCGATATCTTCGCGGTTGGTCAGGACCATTCCGCCACGCGGGCCGCGCAGGGTTTTATGTGTCGTTGTGGTAACAACATCGGCGTATTCAAGCGGGTTTGGATGCTCACCACCAGCCACAAGACCCGCAAAGTGCGCCATATCAACCATCAACAGCGCGCCAACGCTATCCGCGATCTCGCGGAAACGCTTGAAATCGATCACACGCGGGTATGCCGAGCCACCGGCGATGATGATTGTCGGCTTGTGCTCCATCGCCATTTCGGCAACCTGATCATAGTCGATCAGCGCGTCTTCGCGGCGCACACCATATTGTACGGCATTGAACCACTTGCCGGAAAGGGCAGGCGCCGCACCGTGGGTCAGGTGGCCACCAGCATCGAGCGACATACCCATGATGGTGTCGCCCGGCTTGGTCAGCGCCAGCATCACCGCACCATTTGCCTGCGCGCCCGAGTGGGGCTGCACGTTGACAAAACCCGCGTTGAAGAGCTTTTTCGCGCGCGCCACCGCCAAGTCTTCTGCAATATCAACATGGTGACAGCCCTGATAGTAACGGCGGCCTGAATAACCTTCGGCATATTTGTTGGTCAGAACAGAACCCTGCGCCTCGAGCACGGCGCGGCTGACGATATTCTCGCTCGCAATGAGTTCGATCTGATCCTGCTGACGCTTCAGCTCACCATCCAGCGACGCGAGCAATTCCGGGTCGGTTTCAGAGAGGTGACTGGTGAAAAATCCGGCTTGGGTGAATTTGGTCATGGCGTAAATCCCTGAGCAGATATGTGGGCATGTAACTAGGCATGAATTGAGCAGTGACTTGGTCTACCCTCAAGCGCCGAGTTTGTCGACCCGCCTTTGGTGGCGGCCGCCTTCAAAATCGGTATTAAGGAAATTATCCACGCAGTCCCGGGCGGTCTCAACGCCGATCAGCCGCGCACCCAGAGCCAGGACATTCGCGTCGTTGTGCTGGCGTGCGAGCCGTGCGGCAAGGCCTGTTTGCACGAGTGCAGCCCGCACTGCCGGGTTACGGTTGGCCGCGATTGAAATACCGATACCGGAGCCGCAAACCACAACGCCACGTTTTGCATCACCACTGGCGATTGCTTTTCCCATTGCGATACCAAAATCCGGATAATCAACGGACTCGGGGCCATGACAACCAAGGTCAAGTACGTCAAAGCCACGGGCCTTGAGATCTTCTTTAATGTCTTCCTTGAGATCGAAGCCAGCGTGGTCGCTGGCAACGGCAATCGTTTCTGCACCCATGATTTTCTGATCCGGTTCTGGAGGTTGTGACATATGCCAAAGCGGCAAACCTTTAAAAGCAGCGCCTGATTAACATAGTTCCAAGTCGAACCCAAGCATACTGTTCGTCACAAGCAGCAATCGTAGCGCGCATAACAATATCTGATTTAATTACTTGTTAATCTTTTTTATTAACGATTTATTAATAACTAAAATCATTAACGGCGACTATTTACTGTTGAATTCCCACATGAAATGCTGCAATAAACATCGCATATTAACTTCCTACCGGAGCGCCGATTAAATGCCTGATAATAGATTAGAAACAAACGGCGACGACCTAATGCTCGGCTTGGCTGCTGATATTGTAACGGCATACGTAAGCAACAATACAGTCGAGTCTGAAAAGCTGCCGGAAGTTATCAAGACAGTGTATTCCACACTATATTCGCTGAACGATGCAGATGCTGGCCCGGACCAGTCTCTGACACCTGCCGTACCGGTGAAAAAATCGTTCAGTAACGACTATATCATCTGCCTTGAAGACGGTAAAAAGCTCAAGATGCTCAAGCGCTACCTGCGCACACGCTATAATCTGAGCCCTGAGGAGTACCGCGCCAAATGGGGACTGCCCGCCGACTACCCCATGGTTGCACCCTCATACGCTGCAAAACGCTCTGCATTCGCGAAAAAGATTGGCCTTGGTAAAAAACGCTAAGCTACAATCATCGCGAAAACCGAAACATTCAAAACTTGAAAAATCTCACCTAACTCAAACGATGAAGCCTCGGCCTTTTTTTGCTGCCGCCTCGTCCTGTTTGGCCATCATGAACTTGAGCTTCCTGACAGCCACCGCTTCGAGCTCTTTCTGGCTGGCACGCCGATCACCGACAATACTGACCTCAAAGCCAGTATCTTCGCAGATAGCACAAACCTTCACCGAATTGCCGACGGGGATAAATTCAATAATGATACGTGTGGGGACTGGCATGGCCAGTATCTCCGCCTAGCCGACTTTACGTTTGAGGCTAAGGCGCGACCAAACATCACCCAGCGCTTCCACAAGTCCATCCATGACATTGTCATCATGCAGCGGGCCTGGCGTAAACCGCAGACGTTCGGTGCCGCGGGGCACAGTCGGGTAATTGATGGGCTGAACGTAAATGCCATATTCGTTGAGAAGAAGGTCCGACACGTCCTTGCACAGAACGGGATCGCCTACAAACACAGGGACGATGTGGCTTTCCGAGTCCATGACAGGAATATTGGCAGCGCGCAGACGCGCCTTCAGCTTCGCCGCACGTTCCTGATGGGCGATGCGCTCATCATTGCTGCCCTTGAGGTGGCGGATACTGGCAAGGGCACCGGCCGCCAGCACAGGGCTGAGCGCGGTCGTAAAGATAAAGCCGGAAGCATAGCTCCTGACCACATCTACAAGGGCTTTTGATGAAGTGATGTAGCCGCCCATCACACCAAATGCCTTACCGAGCGTCCCCTCAACGATTGTCAAGCGGTGCGCAACGCCATCGCGCTCCGAAACACCACCGCCGCGCTTGCCGTAAAGGCCGACCGCATGCACTTCGTCAAGGTAGGTCATGGCACCGTATTTATCCGCCAGGTCACAGATCGCCCCAATCGGCGCAATATCACCGTCCATGGAATACACAGATTCAAAGGCGATGATCTTCGGCGCCTTCGGATCGGCGGCCTTCAGCAGCTCTTCAAGGTGTTCAAGGTCGTTGTGGCGGAAGATATGCTTCTGCGCACCAGAGTTGCGGATGCCCTGAATCATCGAAGCGTGGTTCATCGAGTCCGAGAATACAACGCAGCCGGGCAAAAGCTTTGCGATGGTGGAAAGCGTCGCTTCGTTGGAGATGTAACCAGAGGTGAACAGCAGCGCACTTTCCTTGCCGTGCAGTTCCGCCAACTCTTCTTCAAGAAGCACATGATAATGGTTATTGCCGGCGATATTGCGGGTACCGCCTGCGCCAGCCCCTGTTTCATCAAGCGCAGCGTGCATTGCCTCAAGCACCTTGGGGTGCTGGCCCATGCCGAGATAATCGTTTGAGCACCAGACGGTGATGGCGCGGGCGTTGTCACCCGCGTCGTGCCGCAAGGCACGGGGAAAGTTGCCGCGCTCGCGCGAGATATCCGCAAATACACGGTACCGGCCTTCAGCCTTCACCGCTTCAATCGCGTCAGCAAAGATCTTTTCGTAATCCATCGGGCATTCCGTCTTCTGTGCAACACTTCGGAGTTTACCGGTGCGCGCCTTGTAACGCAATCACCTAAGGCACGTCTACCTGCGAAATTGTCGCACTCAGAAATCGACTCTGCCAATGACTTAAGTCAAATGACGGAAGATTTAAAGACCGAAGTGCAATTTATCCGACCAGTAACGCTCCAGATTACGCAGGTTTTTGCGCAGATTCTTCAGTTCGTCATGGCTAACAAGATCATCCTGCATCAGCTCTTCAAGGTGTTGCATATAAAGATCGTCAATCATTTTACGTATTTCATAGCCCTTATCAGTTAAGGAAATACGCACAGCACGACGATCATAGTCGGAACGTTCGTGCCTGAGATACCCCATTTCAACCAGTTTCTTGAGGTTATAGGACACGTTCGATCCCTGGTAATACCCACGGGTCTTCAACTCACCCGCGGTCATCTCATGTTCGCCGATATTATGCAGAAGCAGAGCCTGCACCGGATTGAGGTCGTTGCGTCCGATATGCTCCAGATGGTTCTTGAGTACGTCAAGCAGCCGCCTGTGCAGGCGCTCAACCAGCGACAGTATGTCTAGAAAGAGAAATTTTGGGTCGTTAAAGTCGTAGCCGGTCATGTTCTTTCGCCCGATTTAGGTTAGATTTTCATCGAATCTTCGAGAAAACACTGTGTTCGATAAGATTTAACGCAATGTTAATAATAAAATTAGCGCTAAATTATCACAATACGCCCTATGATCACTCACAGTTATTCAGGTCTTGCGGCCCGGTGTCGCGGCGCCTATGACGGGAGGTGACAGGCAGCACGTTAGCACATAAAGTAGCTGCCAGATTTCACCCTCTGTGATAAGCCTGAAGGACAAGCCATGACAGCACGTTTTCCTGCCACCCGCATGCGGCGCCCTCGCGCGCACGACTGGTCCCGCCGCATGGTGCGCGAAAATGCTGTCACGGCGAATGACCTGATCTGGCCGATCTTCATCCGTGAAGGCAAAGGCGAAGTGGAAGCTGTCGCAAGCATGCCCGGCGTAAACCGGCTATCGGTCGACAAGGCTGTCGAAGCCGCAAAAGAAGCCCGTAGCCTTGGCATCCCGTGTATTGCCCTCTTCCCCAACACCCCTGCAGGCCTGCGCTGTGACCGCGGTGACGAAGCGCTGAACGCCGATAACCTGATCAACACCGCCATGCGGGCGATCAAGAATGCCGTGCCCGAGGTAGGACTGTTGGCGGACGTGGCTCTGGACCCCTACACAAGCCACGGACAAGACGGCCTTGTAGAAGACGGGCGCATCCTCAACGATGAAACCGTGGGCATGCTGGTCCAGCAGGCGGTCGTGCAGGCCGAAGCAGGCGCCGACATCATCGCTCCCTCGGACATGATGGACGGCCGTATTGGCGCCATCCGGGATGAACTTGACAAAGCGGGCTTTGCCCATGTGCAGGTCATGGCCTATAGCGCCAAATATGCCTCCGGCTTTTATGGCCCGTTCCGCGACGCGGTGGGTTCAACCGGCGTACTGAAGGGCGACAAAAAAACCTACCAGATGGACCCGGCCAACCGGCTTGAAGCGATCCGTGAAGTTGAACTGGACATTCATGAAGGTGCTGACAGCGTGATGATCAAGCCGGGTATGCCTTACCTTGATATCATCCGTGAAGTGAAAGACCGTTTTGGTGTGCCAACCTACGCCTATCAGGTGTCAGGCGAATACGCCATGCTGACCGCCGCTGCACAAAACGGCTGGCTGGACCGGGATACCGTGATCATGGAAGCCCTGCTGTCGTTCAAACGGGCTGGTGCGGATGGTGTGCTGACCTATTTTGCGCCCGAGGCAGCGAGACTGTTGCAGGGCTAGCGCATTACTGTTTCGCAGCCGCTTCGTCGAGCGGCTGTTCGTCGTCGTCTCCCGGGACAGGGAATTCCACCATCATGTAGGCCATGTCCGTCCGTGCACTGCCAACCTGCCAGCGCACACCAAACTGATCCGGCTCATAATAAACCGGCAAAATGTCGCCGCTATCCTTGCGGGCACGGCAGACACGGCTGATATCGCGCAGCACGCCATCGCCAAACCCGCGGAAGCTCTGGTCCATCAACGATGTCCCATCCACCCATTCGAGGTCGGCCGTTTCGTTACATGTCGCGCGCAGGCCAATCCACATTTTTTGCTGCCGCAGTTTCGGGAATTTCATGATGAGGAAATAATGGGTGCTGATGTCACGCACAACGGCGAGACGACCTTCCCTGCCCTCATAGCGGTATCCCTTGACCATGCGGCGAGCGTGTTCCCAAGTGTGCGGCGGTTTGCCGACAAAATCGAAAACCTGATAGTAGCTGCCGGTCTCTTCATTGAGATACACGTCACCGATGGGGCGCGCGATGGCCGTGCCGGTATCATCAACGCCTTGCATCATCATCGTGACCGCGACCATCATGCTTGCAAGAACCGACATAAACCCTCCATCATCTTCTCAAGGCCCTAGCCTACAGAAAGGCTATTAAAAACGAAAGAGCCTGTATCAAAGATGAACAGGCTCGTTTTCTGGATGAATTAGCGATCTTCTTTCGGTGGTCGGGCCAGCGACTTCACCACGCCGCGCAGTGTATAGACTTCCTGTTTGGAAAAACTGGCATTCTGGATCAGGTTTCGCAAGGTGCGGCGCATCGGCGCGCGGCGGTCTTCGGAACGGAAAAAACCGCGCTTATCCAGCTCTGTCTCCAGATGCTCCATCAGGCCAATCAGCTCTTCCTTTGACGCCACACCTTCAGGGTGAGACGGTTGATATGCGGGTGTACCGTCCGCAAGGTGATAAAACTCATAAGCCACCAAAACCACCGCCTGCGCCAGGTTGAGGCTGGCAAACTTCGGGTTTACCGGCACGGTCAGGATGGTATCCGCCAGCACAACGTCATCATTGGTCAGGCCCGAGCGCTCAGGCCCGAACAGGATGCCCGCCGTGCGGCCCTCGCCAAACGCGGTGTGCATTTGCTTTGCGGCCTCTCGCGGCGTGGCCACCGGTTTGGGCATGTCACGGTCCCGCACGGTGGAGGCGTAGACGTGGGCAAGGTCTGCCACCGCATCTTCAACCGTACCGAACACGCGTGCGCGTTCAAGCACGATATCGGCGTCCGCGGCCGCGGGGCCGGCCGCCGGGTTGGGCCAGCCGTCACGCGGGGCCACAAGCCGCATGTCGGTGAGGCCGAAATTGAGCATGGCGCGTGCCGCCTTGCCAATATTCTCGCCAAGCTGCGGCCGTACGAGGATGATAGCAGGTTGTTTGTTCTCACTCATCAGTGGGCCTTGCGCCATGTGGTCAGGCCCGCGCTATCCTCAAGCACAATGCCCACCGCGGCGAGTTCATCGCGGATACGGTCGGATGCGGCAAAATCCTTGTTTTTGCGCGCCTCCAGTCGCTCGGCAATCCTGGCTTCAATCTCAGCCGCCGTGATGCCCGCAGGTGCGTCGCCCTGAAACCATACCGAAGCGCCAACGGACAGAAAACCCATGAACTGGGCCCCGGCCTTGAGTTTTGGGGCGCCCTCAGGTGTCGCCAGCGCATCAAGCGCCGCAATGGCCTTGGGCGTGTTGAGATCATCCTTGAGCGCGGCAATCACTGTTTCCGGCACATGGGCAGACGCCACAACACCGTCCGTCAGGCGGTACCAGCGGTCCAGCCGCCGCTTCTGCTCGCGCATGCTTTCCACCGAAAAGTCCACCGGCTGGCGGTAATGCGCGGCCAAGAGGCTCATGCGGATAGCTTCGCCCGGATGCTCGGCGATCAGGTCATGCACCGTATGGAAGTTGCCCAGCGACTTGGACATCTTCTCGCCGTTCACCGTCAGGTAGCCGTTATGCATCCAGTAATTCACAAAAGTTTTGCCGTGGGTGCATTCGCTTTGCGCGATCTCGTTTTCATGGTGCGGAAAGATAAGGTCCTGCCCACCCGCGTGAATGTCGATCGTCTCGCCCAGATGCTTTTCAATCATGCAGGAACATTCAAGGTGCCAGCCAGGTCGGCCACGGCCCCAGGGGCTGTTCCAGCCCACCTGCTCCTCAGACGAAGGTTTCCACAGCACAAAGTCCGCCGGGTCGCGCTTGAGGGGGGCCACTTCAACTCGGGCACCCGCCACCAGCTCATCCCGGCTATGGCGCGACAGGCGGCCATAGTTTTCCATCGACGGCACGCTGAACATCACATGGCCTTCTGCCGCGTAAGCGTGGCCGCGCTCAATCAAGGTCTGCATCATGCGGATCATCTCGGGGATGTGTTCCGTCGCCTTGGGCTGGATCGTCGGCGTCAGCGCACCAAGCGTGGCCATGTCTTCTTCATAGGCCTTGGCATACCGCTTGCTGATCGCCTTGATCGACACACCCTCATCCAGCGCGCGGTTCATGATCTTGTCGTCAATGTCGGTGAAATTGCGCGCGTAGGTCACATGGTCCGCGCCGTATTCATGGCGCAACAGGCGGAACAAGGTGTCAAACACCACAACCGGGCGCGCGTTACCAATGTGCGCATAGTCCCACACCGTGGGTCCGCACACATAAAGGCGTACATTCTTGTCGTTTATGGGCGCGAACGTCTGCTTTTCGCGCGCAAGCGTGTTGTAGAGATAGATATCACTCATGCCGCCCCCTTACGCGCTTTTGCCCTCAAGCCGCGCCAACACTTTCTCGCGGCCAATCAGCGGCAAGAGCGCGCCCATGTCCGGCCCGTGATTCTGGCCAGTCAGCGCTTGCCGCAGCGGCATAAAGAGCGCACGGCCTTTAACGCCCGTCGCTTCCTTGATCGCATTTGTCCACGCGCCCCAAGTCTCCGTGCTCAGTTCACCTTCAGGAAGCAAGTCCCGTGTTTTGGCGATATGGTCAGCGTCTTCGATCACAGGGGTGACCGGGCCATTCACAATCGCCAGCCATTCGCCCACATCCGCCAGCTTGTTGAGGTTTGGCTGCACCGTGGCCCAGAAAGCCTCATCCACGCCGTCAAGCTTGTGCTTGATGGCGTCATAGGGCGTCATGTGCAGAATTTTGGCGTTGAGTGTATCAAGGTCCGCCGGGTCCAGCTTCGCGGTTGAACGGCCAAACTTGCCGAAATCAAAACCATCAATGAGCGGCTGAACTTCGGCAAAGGGTTCAATCGGCTCGGATGTCCCCACGCGCGCCAGCAGGCTGACAATCGCCATCGGTTCAACACCCGCCTCGTCACGGTATTCCTCAATCGACATGGCACCATGGCGCTTGGACAGCCCCTCGCCGCCCTTGCCGGTCAGAAGGGCGAAATGCGCCATCTCTGGTGCCTTGCCGCCAACAGCTTCGAATATCTGTACCTGCACCGCCGAGTTGGTCACATGATCTTCGCCGCGCACAATGTGCGTGATGCCATAGTCCACGTCATCCACAACGCTGGGCAGCGTATAAAGGTAGGAACCATCTTCGCGGATCAGGATCGGGTCGCTGAGCGCCTCAAGATCGATGGACACATCGCCGCGAATAAGGTCGGTCCATTCCACCCGTGCCGGTGTTGCCAGCTTGAAACGCCAATGCGGCTTGCGGCCCTCGGCCTCAAGTTTCGCTTTCTCGTCGTCCGTCAGCTTCAGCGCGGACCGGTCATACACCGGCGGCTTGCCGCGACCCATCTGGATCTTGCGTTTCATGTCCAGCTCTTCGGCGGTCTCGTAACAGGCGTAAAGCCGCCCTTCAGTCTTCAGTTTCTCAACCACGGCGTCATAACGCGCGAAGCGTTCGCTCTGGCGGAAGGTCTCGTCCCACTCAAGGCCAAGCCATGTGAGGTCCGCCTTGATCGCTTCTTCATTCTCGACCGTCGACCGCTCACGGTCGGTGTCGTCGATACGCAGGACAAAGGTGCCACCCTGCTGCCGCGCAAACAGCCAGTTCACGAGGGCTGCGCGAATATTCCCCACATGCAGTTTGCCGGTGGGCGACGGGGCGAAACGAACCTTAACAGTCATGATTTTATCCAGTTAGCTTAGCTAAGTAATTACTATATATTGTGTTTTCGCGCACTGCGGAAACCATTGGTGATAGGATAGCGCCTATCACGGCCAAAATTCTTGCGGGTGATCTTCACGCCGGGCGCTGCCTGTCGCCGCTTGTATTCGGCGATGTATAACAGGTGCTCGATGCGGGCAACATCGGAAAATTCGTGCCCGCGCGCCACAACCTCGGCCACCGACATCTCCTCATCGACCAGACACCTGAGCATATCATCCAGCTTGTCATAGGGTGGCAGGCTGTCTTCGTCTTTCTGCTCTTCCCTCAGTTCGGCAGTCGGCGGTTTGGTGATAATATTTTCGGGGATAACTTCACCGCCCGGCCCCAGTGCGCCAGCAGGCACATGGGCGTTGCGCCAGTGCGACAGCGCAAACACATCGGCCTTATAGACATCCTTCAGCGCATTATACCCACCGCACATGTCGCCATAAAGCGTGGCGTAGCCCACCGACACTTCGGACTTGTTGCCGGTGGTTAGCACCATGGCGCCAAATTTGTTGGAGACCGACATGAGGATAAGGCCGCGCAGGCGCGACTGGATGTTCTCTTCCGTGGTATCCGGCTTGGTGCCCTCAAAAATCGGCCCCAGCATCTCGCCAAACGCCTCAACACCTGGCTTGATGGTGATGGTGTCATACCGGCAACCGAGCGCCTTTGCGCATTTTTCCGCGTCCGTCACGCTTTCGCCGGAGGTGTAGCGCGACGGCATCATCACACAGTGCACCTTGTCAGGCCCCAATGCGTCCACCGCCACAGCGGCTGAAAGCGCGCTGTCGATCCCGCCCGAGAGACCAAGCACCACACCGGGAAAACGGTTCTTGGTGACATAATCCTTCAAGCCCAGCACCATGGCCTGATACATGCTTTCCATTTGGCCCGGCATATAACCCGCGTGCGAGGTCTCGCACCTCAGGCCTGCACCAACGCCTGTACCTGCGCCCTGCCATACGGTCAGCAGTTCAGCCTCGCGCCAGGCATCCATCTGCACCGGGACATTGCCGTCCGGGTTCATCACAAAACTGGCACCATCAAACACCAGTTCGTCCTGCCCGCAAATCTCGTTACAAAACACCAGCGCAAGCCCGGTTTCATCAACGCGGTTGCGCGCATGCACCTGCCGCTCGGGGTGTTTATCAAGTTCAAACGGGCTGCAGGTCGGCACCAGCAATATTTCGGCCCCTTGCGCCTTCAGCACGCCTGCCACACCGGGGAACCACATGTCCTCGCATATCAGCACACCAAGCTTGTGGCCGCGGAAGTCGATGACCTCCGGTGCGCTGCCCGGCACAAACACGCGTTTTTCGTCAAACACGCCGTAGTTCGGTAGTTCCTGCTTATAGCGCACGGCCTTCACCGCGCCGTCTTCCAGCAGGAAAATGGCATTATGCAGCGCCTTGCCCGCATACCACGGCGCGCCCACAATCAGCCCCGGCTTGCCCGCACCCCTGGTGACAGCCGCGAGGTCTTCCAGCACCTCGCCCGCCATGCGCACAAAAAATGGCTTCAGTACAAGATCCTCAAGCGGATAGCCGGTCAGCGACAACTCGGGCGTCAACACAAGGTCGGCGCCCGCCTCCGCTGCACGGGCATAAGCCGCGCGGATACGCTCGGCATTCGCCTCGATCGCCCCCACGGTCGCATTCAGTTGCGCTATATATATGGATAAAGTCTCGCTCATGCCGCGCTTTTACCCTCAAAGGCCATGGCGAACAAGGGGAGATATGCGCGCAACTGCCGCCCCATCGTCATGCCCGCTTGGGGCCCTATGTGCTGCAGCCCCGCTTTTCCATTTGCAATGGCATTATATTGCGAATAGTGTTCCATGAACAAATATGATGTTAGCGACAGAGCCAATTTTATCATGAACAGACAGCCAATCACTCATGACGATCGCTCTTGGGATCCGACTTTCATCGTCATCGATGAAGACCAGAGCAGCAAAACCGGCAGCATGACCACCGACGATCCTGACGGGTTTGTCGCGTCCGTTATTGTCGGACAGCATGGCACCCTCACCATCGCCTCTGACGGCAGTTGGGTATATGAACAAACCGGCGATCTCAACTATCTCACATACGACCGGCACAGCGTTTATATAAACGGCATCTACGTTGAACCGACAACCGTGGCCATCGACTCCTTCAATGTTGCCACGGTCGGGAATGATACCGTGAACCTGAAGTTCTTGATTGCAGGGGAAAACGACGCACCCGAAACCGGCGATGCCGAGATTAGTTTCGACAGAAGCGACAGCTTTACCTTCAGCGCCAGCAATTTTCCTTTCGAGGATGTAGACAGCCTTGCCAAGCTGCGTGGCGTCCAGTCCATCCGCATCGACAGCCTGCCCGAGCAGGGCTCGCTCACCCTGAACGGCAATGCCGTGCACGCAGGCGACAAGATTGACGTCGCCGACCTTGGCGCATTGCGTTTCACCGCGCCCGATACCGATGGAACCACAAGCTTCACCTTCAGCGTGAAAGATGTCTTTGCCTGGTCCGAGGCAAGCGGCACCATGAATATTACCTACGTCAAGGCAAACAACGCCCCCTCCTCCCCGCAACTCGCGAGCGATGGTGTGGCGGAGAATGAGGCCGGTGCCTTTATCGGCACGCTCTCTGCCACGGATGTGGACGGCGATGCTGTCAGCTTCAGTGTATCCGACGAGCGGTTCCGCGTACAAGGCAACGAACTCTGGCTCGCGGACGGAGTTGCGCTTGACTATGAAACCGCGTCCGAACTCACCGCGCGCATCACCGCAACCGATAGCGTTGGCGCCACGAGTGTGCGCTTTCAAACCGTCCGCGTTCTCGACAAGGACGAAAGTGTTGCCCTGCCCGGCACCGACGGCAACGACACCCTTCGTGGCTCCGAGGATAACGACACGCTCACAGGCGGCATGGGCTCCGACACGCTGGTGGGGGGCGCAGGCAACGACACGCTCTTTGCCGGTAGCGCGGGTGAAGATGACGACGACAGCGCACCCAACCAACTGTGGGCCGGGCTCGGCAATGACGAGGCCACCGGTTCCGGCGGTGACGACCTCATCGGCGGCCATGACGGCGACGATGTGCTCAACGGCATGGGCGGCGACGACACGCTCTATGGCGCAGGCAGCAATGACACGCTTTCAGGCGGCGCGGGCGACGACCTCATTTATAACGGCGCGGGTGACGACAGTGTCACGGGCGGCACGGGCGACGATACCCTGTGGGGCGGCGCGGGCGACGATACACTCGCGGGCGGTGACGGGGCGGACAGTTTTGTCTTCGCAAACGACCATGGCACCGACGTGATCACCGACTTCAACGCCGAGCAAGACAGCCTCGACCTCAGTTTGATCGCAGATATTGACCACTTCTCCGACCTTAGGGCGGAAGACAGCACTTCGGGCGGCGAGGCTGGTGTGCTACTGCATACCTCGGAAAGCACAAGCATCTTCATCATCGGGCTCACGAGCGGGGACGCGGAAGCGGCGACAATTGTGAACTGACCCGCGTTCGGCCGGCCAATACACAGGATGTAAAAAGGACACAGCAGCCAGACCGCCGTGCCCTTTTGCCCGACGGCGCTAGAAGTGGCGGGGCCATAGTGGGGCACGGATCCCGCCTTTGCCTGCCGCGCTTTTGCCGCCTATAAGCCCTTGTCATCTGCTCAGTTACATTAATACGATATAAAGTTACCTCGCCCGCACCGGCAATTGGCAATAGCCGGTAATGTTTCTTGTCGAGTTTGTATCACCTTCAAGTTAGTGTTATGAAGTGATTAATGGCTTTCTCGTGGGATTGGCACAGCCCGTCATGGCCCCGTTTTGACGCTGGAAGTTTTAATTTGCCTCGAATGTGTCTCTTCAGGTGCATCACTATTGCAACAAACTGCTGATACACGGTCTAAAATCGGCTAGAACTGGATTGGGGAATATCGTGGCAGCTTTCACCGGCACCAGCGGCGCTGACAATTTCGTATTTGCAAGCGGCTGGAACGACGACACCATCACCGACTTCAACGTGGACGAGGATGTCCTCGACCTCAGAGGTTCGGGGCTGACGTATTCCGACCTCACGATCGAGCAGTCGGATACAGATACAACCGTCACTGACGGTGACGGCAATGTCCTCACCCTTGAAGACGTAGCGCCTTTCGACATGCTCAATGTCAATTTCATTGGCGACGATTTCGCCACTTTCTTTGTGCCCGATACCAACAATGGCGAGAGCGCCATGCCGACAACAGGCGCCCGACCGGAGACCGTATCCGAAGGTATCAGCATTACCTCAAGCGGCACGATCTCGGGTGGCGACGCCACCTTCTTCCTTCATACGACAGCAAGTTCGCAGTCTGCCGTGCTGATTGACGGAAGTGACTTGAACGTATCTTACGAAGACGATGTCTGGATCGGTGGCTGGGCCGATGCTGATTATATAGAAGGCACCTATTACGGCTTTGGCATTTCCAGCGCGGGCAATGAGTTAACTGTCGCGGGCGAGATGGTTGTTGTCGCAGGTTACCGGACTGGCATCGGCATTATCACAGACGGCGGCAACACCATCAATCATCAGGGCGACATGACAGTGATTGCGGCCGAGCGAGCCTGGGGTGTGACCATGGCTGGCTCACAGGTTGCCAATACCGGCACAATGACTATCTGGGCCGGAGATAGTGGCCGTGCCTATGGCATTAATAACAGCTCGGGGATCGTCGACATCGACAATGGTGGCACAATCACTGCGTCAGGTGGTTCGGCCTCTTTTGGCATTCGCGCAGCGTCCCGCGGCGGCACCATCTCTAATAGCGGCCAGATCACGGCTGAGGTCGGCATTTATGCCGAAATTGATCTCGGTGCGCTAACCATCACGAACTCCGGCACCGTCACGGGGTCGGCATATGCAATTCAGGGAAGCGGAGACGTTGGCATCACGGTCAACAACACCGGCACACTTGATGGAGCGGTCAGCTTCGGCGCGGGCGATGACGTACTCACAGGCGGTGGCCTTGTTACGGGCACCATCGATGGCGGCGCGGGCGATGACGCGCTCGCGGGCGGTAGTGGCGATGACACCCTTGCTGGCGGCGCGGGCGCTGACACGATGGAGGGCGGTGCGGGCCAGGACCTGCTTGACTATACCGCCTCCTCCGCGGGCGTAATGGCAGACCTTAGCCGTGGACGTGCGCGCGCGGGAGATGCCGAAGGTGACCGCTTCTCGGGCATGGAAGATGTGGCAGGCACTGCCTTCAATGACACCCTCATCGGTGACGCAGGCGACAACCGCCTGATGGGTGGGGACGGCTTTGACCTGCTCGCGGGTGACGCCGGAGCGGATTACCTGCATGGCGGTGGTGGCCACGACCGGGTGAATTATGGCGCATCGGCGACCGCCGTGAATGTCGACCTTGACGCAGGCCGCGGGTATGCGGGCGATGCGGCAGGTGATGTGCTGATCCGGATCGAGGAAGTGGTGGGCTCCGCCTTTGATGACACCCTCACCGGCAGCACAGGCGGAAATAAGTTCTGGGCCGGGGACGGCGATGATCTTGTGACAGCGGAAGATGGCAACGACGTGCTTTATGGCGAAGCCGGTAACGATACGCTCGACGGCGGTGATGGCCGCGACATCCTGCTGGGTGGCAGCGGCGATGACAGCCTCACCGGTAACCTTGGCAATGATATTATCGAGACCGGCGCGGGGGCTGATACCCTGCTCTATGCGGACGGCCACGGCGGTGATTTCATCACCGATTTCAACGCCGATGAAGACACGCTCGACCTGACGGCCCTCACTGGCATCGACAGCTTTGCCGACCTCTCGGCCGAGAATGCCAGCATGCGCGGCCAGTCCGGCGTGCTCTTGCATACCTCAGGCATTGACTTCATCTTTGTCGCGGGTGTCAGCATCAGCGAGATTGAAGGTGCGACCACCATTAGTTAGCTTTAGCAAAACGAACTTGGTGCGCCGGAAGCAATCCTGCCCACCGGAGCAGCAGGCCCCAAAATAACAAAGGCCTTAGGGAGGCTTCCCTATGGCCTTACAACATGTTCAAATTGGCAACCACCCAAGGTCAGATCTGGTCAGCGGAACCGGGCATTCTCATCTCTCATACCTTCCTACCGACGTCTCATCGGCTATTCCTATAAGGCGACCCTGAGGTCGCCTTTTCATTTTCCATATACTCAGGTTTTACGCTGCGGCCGTCTCGCTCATGGCGAGGCGCTCTTCCTTCAGCGCTTCGGCAAGCTGGAAGGCCATCTCGATCGACTGGCTGGCGTTCAGGCGCGGGTCACAGTGGGTGTGATAGCGGCTTGAAAGCCCCTCTTCCGTGATCGCCACGGCACCGCCGATGCATTCGGTCACATTCTGGCCGGTGAGCTCAAGGTGGATGCCACCTGCATAGGTACCCTCGCTGCGGTGACAGGCGAATACCTGTTTCACTTCCTTCAGCACCCGGTCGAACGGTCGGGTCTTCAGGCCGCTTTGCGACGTTTGGGTATTGCCGTGCATCGGGTCACAGGACCAGACGACCTTGCGGCCCTCGGCTTTCACCGCGCGCAACAGGCGCGGCAGGTGCTCGTCCACCTTGTCGGCGCCAAAGCGGGTGATCAGTGTCAGGCGCCCGGCTTCGTTTTTCGGATTCAGCTTGTCAATAAGCTTCAACAGACCGTCAATTTCCGTGGTCGGGCCAACCTTGGCCGCCACCGGATTACCGATGCCGCTCAGGAACTCAAGATGCGCGCCGTCAAGCTGTCGGGTGCGGTCACCCACCCACAACATGTGGGCGGAAGTGTCGTACCAGTCTCCCGACGTGCTGTCCACGCGGGTCAGCGCCTGCTCGTAGCCCAGAAGCAGCGCTTCGTGGCTGGTGTAAAAATCCGTGCCCTGAAGCTGATGCACACTGTCGGGGTCAATGCCGCAGGCCTGCATGAACGACAGCGCTTCGCCGATCCGGTCTGCCAGCTCGCGGTATTTTTCACCCGCGCCACTTTGCGAGACGAAATCGAGGTTCCAGCGGTGCACCGACATCAGGTTGGCATAACCACCCTGCGCGAACGCCCGCAACAGGTTCAATGTCGCCGCCGCCTGGCTATAGGCCTTCAGCATGCGGGCCGGGTCAGGGATACGGCTCGCCGCATCAAATGACGGACCGTTGATGATATCACCCCGGTAGCTTGGCAGCTCAACACCATCCTGCGTTTCGGTGTCGCTTGAACGTGGCTTGGCAAACTGGCCGGCAAGGCGCCCCACCTTCACCACGGGGCACGAGGCCGCGAAGGTCAGCACCACAGCCATTTGCAGCAGTACGCGAAAGCTGTCGCGAATATTGTTGGGGTGGAATTCGGCAAAACTTTCGGCGCAGTCCCCGCCTTGCAGCAGGAAAGCTCGACCTTCCGCCACTTCACCAAGCTGCGCCTTCAAATTGCGGGCTTCGCCAGCAAATACAAGCGGCGGATAGCTCGAAAGCTCCCCTTCCACACGCATCAGCGCATCGGCATCAGGGTATTCGGGGACCTGTACAATAGGCCGCGATTTCCAGCTGTCTGGCCGCCAGTCACTCATCACTTTACCTCAACATTACCGTACCCCTCTCGGGGCACCCGTTTACAAGTTTCCAAAAGTTTCACAAGAAACTCTTTCCACGCACTAATCTTACCTTTTAGACCACGACATTTTATGTCGCGCAAGCCATTTTGCGCCCGAAACCGGGGCTTCGAAAATTTTCACTTTTATATCAGCGAAGATTAACACTTGCGCGCACCTATTTCTAATCTATAGCTTCAGGCACGCTATTGTAGCGCTGAAACAGTGTGTTCATCTGCCTCATCGGCCCGGTTGGCACGCTGCCGCACAGAAATGGCATATAGTTGGCTAAAAAGGCGGGTTTTGCCGCACAGTTTTCGCACAATCTGCGCACAGTTTCCGCACAGTTTTTCGCACAAAACCGCCATTAAGACAGACTTCAGGATAGCATATCGTGACGCGTTTTTCAGTTGATAAAATTATTTTCGACCTTGATGGTACCCTGGTGGACAGTGCAGCAGACCTGCATGCCGCCACCAATCATGTATTGGCCCACGTGGGTCGGAAAACCGTCACGCTTGAACAGGTTAGGCACATGGTGGGCCATGGTGCCAAACGGCTGATCGAGCTGGGGCTTGAGGCCACGGGCGGCCGTGACACCCATCAGGCAGCCGACCTGCTGCCGGTGTTCCTCAAGTACTACGGCGACCATATCGCCGATGGCACCCGAGTGTTTGACGGTGGGCTTATTATGCTCAACGCGTTGAAAGACAAAGGGTTTTCCCTCGCCATCTGCACCAACAAGCCCCTAGCCCTTACCCGCCCGCTCCTGCAATCACTTGATATCGCGCGCTATTTTGATGCGGTAACCGGCGGCGACAGCTTCGATTTCAAAAAGCCAGACCCACGCCATCTCCTTGAAACAGCAAGGCTTTTACCCGGCGACGGGCCTTTCTTGATGGTTGGCGACAGCATCAATGACATCGCCGCCGCGCGGGATGCCGCTGCCCCTTCGGTCGCTGTTGATTTTGGCTATACCGACATTGCCCCCCACGACCTTGGGGCCGATCATCTGATCAGCCACCTGAGCGCGTTGCCCGCGCTTGTCCGCCGCGCTTGAAAGCCTTTGAAAACAGGTGCTTGGCAAGCATGGCCAGCGGCATGCGCATATAGTGGCTGCGGACATAAAGCGCAAGGCGCGCGACAGGCGCAAGCCGACCGCCCCGCACCACAACCCGCAGGATAAACCTGAGCGCGACACCAACCTTCATCACCCCCATGGAACGCAAGGCCGCATGTGCATTTGCCGAGCCAAAATAATGGCTTACAGCCCATAGCGCACTCGCAACGGGTTTGAGTGCATTAACCTCGGCAGCCCTGTCGATCAGACGCCTTCGGTCATCCGCCTCCAGGTCGCCAAACAGGTAATAAAGCTCAATGAAACTACGGGCCACCGTCTCGAAGGCTCCATCCGCGCAGATGTGGATTGCTGAATGGATGAAGCGATCCATCGGGCTAAACGCCCGCAAACCGGTACTTTCAAGCTTGACGGATGCCGCCATCATCAGGTCATGGCGAGGTTGCAGCCGTGCAGTGCGCGGCAGTAAACGATGATGTACATCAATCAGAGTCCGGCGCGTGCCGTGCCGCATCGGCGGCAGTTCATGCATCCAGCGCCTGTAATATTGCTGGTCGTAATCCCCCGCTGTCGAGCTGTCACCCTGCCACCCCGCCTCACGCAGAAGCACTTCGGTTTCGGCAAGTCGCTGGTCTTCAACGAGAATATCGATATCGCTGACCCTGCGGCCGCGCCCGGCTCTCAGCCCCGCCGCCACATAAGCCCCGCCTTTGAGCAGGACCGGTTCAATGCCGCTGCCCAGCAGCGCCCGCGAAATCCGGTCGGCTTCAAAGGTGAGCATACGCCTGTCATGAGCGCTGCGTATGCGGGCGTTTTCAAGGACATCCTTCAGCTTCCCGCCCGCTTCATCAACATGTGCGGCGGCAACCTGCCCCAGAATATGATCGTGGGCGGCCCAGCGCAGAAAGCGGGAAAGGTCAAGCTGGTTTTCCGGCAAGGCCGTCAGCCCGACAGCGGCCCTGAAAAATGCGCGCTTCATGCACCGGTCTCCTGGAACAGGTCTTCAACCAGTCGCACGCTGTCCTCTGTATTGCCATAGCTGATCTCGTAGCAGGCGAGGCTGTCGAACATCGCCATGGTACTTTCGAACGCGGCTTCGCCCACCACCTGATAATTCGGCGACCCGGCCACCAGCCGCATAGCGGCGTCGGCGGGTTCCACTTGCGTCACTCCAGGCTGCCTCCCGTCTGTAAAATGCGGAAATATCAATAACTTGGGTACTGCAACCTGATTCATCGCTTCAACATCCGCGCGCCGCGCACGGCGATACGCGATCGTGCCTTTTGGTGTTCCTTCAAGGCGCGTACTCACCGCGTCGTTGCCGGCGAACGCCTGCACCACGTCAATGGACGCGTTTTTGAGCGAGACCGGTCGCGGATAGGGCTGTAACACCGGCCTGCTTCGGTGGAGGATGGCAAATTCGTCGGAAAGCAGGCGGTAGCCCGCCTCCATCATCGCCGCCGTCAAGGTGCTTTTTCCGCCGCCGGAGTGCGCCGCGATCATAACGGCATTATCGTTTTTGGCCACCACGCCAGCATGGAACATGACAAACCGGAAACACTGCAAAGCCGCCGTAAGGTTCATGCCCATTTCAAGCGCAAGAGGTGCCATATGGGCCGGCAGAGGAAGCGCGGGGAAATGAAAGCCGGGGTCAGGGACAATCTGCGGCCGGACAAAACGACGCAATAAATTTGGCGCTCCCACCCTCAAGGTGTAGTCCACAATTTCGTCTTCATTCAAGGTGACCAGACAATCCCGGTACAGGTCGCAAAAATAGCGAGTAACCTTGGCGCTATGCGATTGTAACGCGGTTGAAAAGGGCCCCAGATGCAGGTTCAACCGGCCGGCCGCCAATGCCGCCCCTACCCGCCTTGTGGCCAGCGTCCCGACCCTGACTGCGGTCATGCCCGTTTCTCCACGGGCTGTACCAGACCTGCGTCATCCAACTCGCCGAAGATGCGCCTGATAACACCACGCGGGCATTCTTCCCGTGTCACACCCATAAGGTCAGGGAAATGAGCAATCAGTTCATCAACGCCCCGGGGGGCTGCAACAAAATACTGCAACATCGCCATGGAGACGGCGTTAAACACATGGGTATTGCCTGACCGAAGGCTGTATATATAAGTCACCTCGCCCATCTCGCGGACAGAAAAAAGGCTTTGGTCAGCAAACCAAAGCCATTCTTTTTCTACGCTTGAAGACATCGCGGCGATGCCCCGCTTATGCGGTTTCGAGGTAAGTCAGGATCGAATGCAGGCAAGAGATACCAGGAAAGCCACCATCATTGCCATAATAGTCCAGATATTTGGCACCCAGCACGATGTAGAGGCCCTTGGTGCCTGAAATCTGCCAATCCCCGCTTGAATTCATATACTCAAGGGGCGTGATCGTGGTGTTGGCGCTGATCTGGTAGAAATTGTAGCCACAATCAGTCCATTCGCTACCGGAGCTGCTGGACCCACCGTCATCATCGTCCCAATAGTCATCGTCGTCATCGCCGTGGGAGCCACCGGACCCACAATCATCATCATCGTCGTCGCCGCCAGAGCCACCGCCCTTATTTTTATTCTTATTCTTGTTGTTCGTAAAGGCAACGACGCTGCCACTTTCCTCAAGCTGCTCCAGCAGATCCTTGCCGCTGCCGCCAAAGTACCAGTCATCGTCATCCCAGTCGCCGTCACCACCGCCGCCGCTGCAGCCGTCGTCCGGGCATTCGCTCGGCACATAACCGTCAGGCGCGGAGCCGGATGGAAAGGCGAAGTCGGCGTCACTTTTGAAACTGGCGATGTCAGCTGTATTTAAACGACCATCGCTGTGCTGACGAATACTTCCATCACCAACCCACACCTTGCCTTCATGGTTTACAAGCAAATTGACAGCCGATGTTATTTTGAATGAGCAGTCCAACGCGGAATGGACCGACTGATTGGCCGACGCCTTGAGCGTCAGGATCATCGGCATACCAGCAGCACCCATCTTCAGGAGCTGGCGCCGCCGTTCCAGAAAATCGTGAGTTTGGTTACTCTTTTTATCCACCTGTTGCGGCCTCCAAGCAGCGATCCCAATCGTGCGAGCTACCCTAGCATTAAATTGATGATGTTAAATATAGTTTAACAGCACAATACAAATAAGGGTCTATCGACTATTTTAGTGTAAGCAAGCCCTAATTAACAGGACCGGACACAAATTTGCACGAAATAAAAATGTCACAAAAATGCAATGCTTGTAATTTAAAGGGTATGGGTTGTTATATAACTGTTGGCTTTCCTCTGTTCCCTGAACGCCGGTTAGCCACCCCAGGATTTAGCCACCCCAGGATTCTGATAGTCTTATGCGCGAACCCTTTAAAGAATATCAAGGGCTGTTGACCGAACGGTCTACCGTTGCAGCTGTGATTTTTACCCTGGCACTTATGTGGTCGGTCGGTCAGGTGACATTCATCGGCGCTTTTTTCGTCGGGGCTGTTGCGGCTGCTTTCCTGCTTCAGCTTGAAATCAAGCGCCGAATGGAACGACTGGAAAACCGGCGCCATGCAATCAGGGAAAAACGCAAATCCAAATCGGGCTCATCCGTATTACTGGGTGCGGGCGCGCTGGACCGCCTCCCCTCACCGCTTTTGCTGGTCGACGCCGACAAGAAAATCGCCTTTGCCAACGAATCCGCCCGAGACCTTTTGGGCAGCGACATTGTCGGAAACGACGCCTTTCTGTATCTGCGCCAGTCCAACTTTGTTGCAGCACTTGATAATATCCTGAACGGCCAATACGGTGATTTCGGCGTCATTCGCTACACCACCAGCAAGGACCGCAGCTTCGATGTGACAGTCGCACCCGTGCTTGCAGGCCGTAAGCAACAGGACGGCGTGCGTGCCATCGTCTATTTCTACGAAGTTACAAGTTTGTTACGAACCGAGCGCATGCGCGCCGACTTTGTCGCAAATGCAAGCCATGAGCTGCGTACGCCCCTTACCTCTGTCCTCGGCTTCATTGAAACACTCCGCGGACCCGCCGTCGGCGACATGGAAGCCCACAAACGTTTTCTGGGCATCATGCAAACCGAGGCCGAACGCATGGTGCGACTCATCGATGACCTGTTGTCACTCTCCCGGATCGAGATGACGCGCTATATGGCGCCCAATGCCACAACCGACATCAACAAACTGATTATCAGCACCATCAATACCGTCAAGGCCGTCGCGGCCGAGCGCGGGGTCACCCTGAGCTTCGAACAGGCTGAAGGGGTGCGAGATGTTGTAGCCGACAGCGACCAGATAACCCAGGTTTTCCTTAACCTTTTGACCAATGCTGCCAAATATGCCGACCCGAACACCACTGTACATGTGGCCACGGAACTGGGCCGGACCGGCAAGCATGTTGTACTCTCGATTACCGACGAAGGGCCGGGTATCGCGCAGGAACACCTCGCCCGCCTGACCGAGCGTTTTTATCGCATCGATACAGCGCGGTCGCGTAAGATGGGCGGCACGGGCCTGGGGCTGGCGATCGTAAAACATATCCTGCTGCGGCATAACAGCTCGCTGGACATCAAGAGCCAACTGGGCACCGGTACGTCTTTCAGCTTCAAATTGCCTATTCCGCAAAATAAACCGCAGAATGGCTAGTGTCATTTTCCTGTAACAATAGGCGCGTAGGGCTACCGGTGCTGGCATAAAATCGAAATATTTGGGCGCTACCATAAGCCAGCGCATTTAAAACAAGAGTTATCGTCACCCTCAGGTGACTTGGAGAACTTGACATGAAAAAAATCGCCATCGCGGCTGCCGTTGCAGGGGCAGCCCTTTTTGCATCCTCGGGCACCCTGGCCCAGTCACGAGACCAGATTCGTATCGTCGGTTCTTCAACCGTCTTCCCTTTCTCGACAGCTGTGGCTGAAGAATTTGGCCGCTCATCGAACTTCAAAACCCCAATCGTCGAATCGACCGGCTCCGGTGGTGGTCTGAAACTTTTCTGCTCGGGCATTGGCACCAACCACCCCGATATCACCAACGCGTCGCGCCGGATTAAAAAATCCGAGGTTGAACTATGCGCGCAAAACGGTGTGACCAACATCGTAGAGGTAAAGATTGGTTTCGACGGAATCGTGATTGCCTCAGACAAAAGCGCGCCGGACATGAGCCTGACACTTCGGGACCTGTATCTCGCGCTCGCGGCCAAGATCCCGGCACCGGGTACGGAAGGTGGCCTTGGCAATATGATTGCCAACCCGAACAGGACCTGGGCCGATGTTAACCCCGAGCTTCCCAATCGTCCGATCGTTGTACTTGGCCCGCCGCCGACCTCCGGCACGCGCGACGCATTTAACGAGCTGGCAATCGAAGGCGGTTGTGAAACATTCTCGGGCATGAAAGCTTTGAAGAAAACCGACAGCGGATCGTACAAAGCGCTTTGCCGCGGCATCCGTGAGGATAGCGCCTTTGTTGAAGCGGGCGAGAACGATAACCTGATTGTCCAGAAGCTTCAGGCCAATCACGAAGCTGTTGGTATCTTCGGGTTTAGCTTCCTTGACCAGAACGCTGACGCCCTCAAGGCATTCCCGGTTGCGGCCGAAGGTGACGAGCCTCAGGCACCAACTTTCGAGGCGATCTCAGACGGCGCCTACCCAATTTCCCGCTCGCTTTTCTTTTACGTTAAAAAGGCGCATGTTGACGTG
Organism: Kordiimonas aestuarii; assembly: GCF_025574465.1. Taxonomy (GTDB): domain Bacteria; phylum Pseudomonadota; class Alphaproteobacteria; order Sphingomonadales; family Kordiimonadaceae; genus Kordiimonas; species Kordiimonas aestuarii. The sequence continues at coordinate 317,401 of NZ_JAOBPP010000020.1, read as the reverse complement.
GTACCGGGTATCCGTGAATTTCTGGCCGAATTTACCAACGATCAGGCGTGGGGTGACTTTGGTTACCTTGCCGACCGTGGCCTGATCCCGCTTTCGGAAGAAGAGCGCGCAAAATATCGGGCTGAAGCCAAGGCCCTGACAAACCTGAGCCTTGACTAAGGCTGAAAGGCAATGAGGAAGCGGGTCGCGCCACTGCATAAAGGCGCAGGCCCGCTTCAAAGTACCAAATTACCCAGTGCTGACAGGGCTTATCCCTACCACGACACTCCGGAAGGCAGATCAAGATGACGAGTGCCGCGATCTTTTTAACCCTTATACTGCTGGCAATCATTGCTTTTGTCACCGTGCGGCAACGTTCGCTTTCAGCGGTTTCCGGCGATACGTCCAAACTTCATAGCCTTCCGCGGCACTATGGCTATTATGCTGCGGTTTGCGCGTTGATCCCGGGGCTACTGATTTTTATCGTCTGGCTGGTATTTGGCAAAAACATTATTGAGGGGCTGGTGATCTCCGGCCTGCCTGAAGGTCTGCACAGCCAGTATATGGAACAGGCTACCCTTGTATTGAACCGGATCCGCCTCGCCGTAGAGAACCCTGTGTCGGGCGAAAAACACCCAGACATCCTTGCCGCGGCACAGCACTTCCATTCGCTTTATGTCAAAGGCATCTGGGCGACATTTGCACTGGCGCTGTCGTCGGCTCTGGCTGGGCTTCTGTTTGCCAATTTCAAGACCTCCCCGGACTTCCGCGCCCGCAACTCATTCGAACGCGTGCTCACGGTGCTCCTGATCCTGAGCTCTGTCATCGCAATCATCACCACCCTCGGCATCGTGGCGTCTCTCCTGTTTGAAAGCCTCCGCTTTTTCCAGGAAGTTTCTGTTGTCGACTTCGTCTTTGGCCTGCACTGGAGCCCGCAAACAGCCCTTCGCTCGGACCAGGTGGCAGCCGCTGGCGCGTTTGGCGCAGTGCCGCTTTTTGCCGGCACCCTGCTCATCAGCTTCCTCGCCATGATGGTCGCGGGGCCGATTGGTCTTTTGTCTGCGGTTTACCTGACGCAATACTCAAGCTCACGCACCCGCAAGATTGCCAAGCCCCTGCTTGAGGTTCTCGCGGGCGTGCCGACGGTTGTATACGGCTTCTTTGCCGCCCTGACAGTGGCTCCGCTGTTCCGCGACTTTGGTGACCTTATCGGCGTCGAGATTGCCAGCGAGAGCGCCCTGGCCGCAGGTTTTGTCATGGGGATCATGATCATCCCCTTTGTATCGTCCCTGTCAGATGACGCCATCACGGCCGTACCCAAATCACTGAAGGATGGGTCGCTGGCACTTGGGGCAACGCGCTCCGAGACCATCGTCAGCGTGATCCTGCCTGCCGCCCTGCCCGGCATTGTCGGCGCCTTCCTTCTGGCGATCAGCCGCGCTGTCGGTGAAACCATGATCGTGGTGATGGCCGCAGGCATGCAGCCGAACCTGACGGCGAACCCGTTTGAAGCGGTAACCACTGTGACCGTACAAATTGTTGCACTTCTCACTGGTGACCAGGAATTTGACAGCGCGAAGACCCTCTCGGCTTTTGCTCTTGGTCTGGCGCTCTTCCTGTCCACCATGGTGCTGAACATCTTTGCGCTGCGCATTGTTCGCAAATATCGCGAAGTTTATGATTAAGGCTGGTCCATATGTCTAACACCAAAGAATTCAAACCGACGGACTGGGGTTCACCTGAGATGCAGGCGCGCACGCGCCGCCGCTATCGTCGCGACCGTAATTTCAAGGCAATGGGCGTCTCAGCCGTATTGCTGGCCGCTTTGTTCCTGTTCCTGCTGATTGGAAAAATTGCCCGCGACGGTGCCATGGGCTTTCTGCAAACCAGCATTGATATCGACGTGACCTTCAGTGAAGAAATTCTTGGCGACCCGCGCGCCATGAGTGCGGAGGCCTTTGAAGACCACGTGCGGCAAGCCAATATGATCCGCCTTCTGGACGAAGCGTTGACAACAGAATTTCCCGAGGTAACAAGCCGCCGGGACCGAAGGTCATTGATCCGCATGATCAGCGGTGGCGCGCGTGAGCAGCTTCGCACGATGGTGCTGGAAACCCCTGCCATCGTGGGCTCAACCCGTACCGTGCGCCTGCTCGCGGCCGATGATATCGACCAGTTGCGCAAAGGCAAGATCGACGCGGCAGAGGAAGAAGCAAACCGCAAGGTCAAGGACAAGGAACTGGCCTGGTACCGCAAACTGGATGAAGAAGGCCGGGTATCGCTGAACTTCCATACACGCTTCTTCACCAGTGGAGACAGCCGCGATCCCGAACTCGCCGGTATTTGGGGGGCGACCATGGGGTCTGCTCTCACCCTTGTGGTGACACTGTTCATCGCTTTCCCGGTTGGTGTGCTGACGGCGATCTACTTGGAGGAATTTGCCCCGCAAAACCGCCTGACAGATATTATCGAAATCAATATCAACAATCTGGCGGCCGTGCCCTCGATCGTATTCGGCCTGTTGGGGCTGGCTGTGTTCCTCGGCGTGATGCACTTGCCGCGATCTGCGCCCGTCGTCGGTGGCCTGACGCTCGCGCTCATGACTCTGCCGACAATCATTATCTCGGCCCGGGCGTCCATCAAGGCTGTACCGCCATCAATCCGCGACGCGGCACGCGGGCTCGGCGCCTCGCCGATGCAGGTGGTTTTCCACCATGTAGTGCCGCTGGCGATGCCCGGCATCCTGACCGGCACAATCATCGGCATGGCTCAGGCGCTGGGCGAAACCGCACCGCTTCTGATGATCGGCATGGTAGCCTTTATCGTTGATATTCCGGGCGGCTTCACCGATGCTGCAACAGCATTGCCTGTGCAAATATTCCTTTGGGCCGATAGTCCCGAGCGCGCCTTTGTAGAAAAAACATCAGCCGCTATTCTGGTGCTGCTGACATTCCTTATTGCAATGAACGGGCTGGCTATCTGGCTTCGTCAGAAATTTGAACGGCAGTGGTAATATGCTTGATATGGCAACAAAAGTGGACCCTATGACTGACTCTCGCACGCCCAAGATGGCAGCCAAGGATGTGAATGTATTTTACGGCGACAACCACGCCGTGAAAGGTATCTCACTTGATCTTTACCGTGATGAAGTAACGTCGCTGATCGGCCCTTCCGGATGCGGAAAATCAACGTTCCTGCGCTGCCTCAATCGCATGAATGACACGGTTGCAACCTGTCGGGTTGAAGGCAACATCACACTGGACGGCGACGATATTTATGACCCCAAAATCGACGTGGTGCAGCTTCGCGCACGGGTTGGCATGGTTTTCCAGAAGCCCAACCCTTTCCCGAAGTCGATTTATGATAATATTGCCTATGGCCCGCGCATTCACGGTTTGGCGCGCGAGCGCACAGACCTGGATGAGATTGTTGCAGTCTCGCTGGAGAAGGCAGGCCTATGGAATGAAGTGAAGGATCGTCTCGACAGCCCAGGGACAGCCCTCTCCGGCGGTCAACAGCAACGCCTGTGCATCGCACGTGCCATTGCCGTGAACCCCGAGGTGATCCTGATGGATGAACCGTGCTCAGCGCTTGACCCGATCGCAACCGCAAAAGTCGAGGCGCTGATAGATGAACTGAAGGGTCGGTATGCCATTATCATCGTGACCCACAGCATGCAGCAGGCAGCCCGCATATCGCAGAAAACAGCGTTTTTCCACATGGGTGACCTTGTGGAACATGGCGATACAACTCAGATATTCACGTCGCCAAAACAAGAGCGCACACGTGATTATATTACTGGCCGCTTTGGTTAGGACAAAAGCAAATGAACGATCATATCGTTAAAGCCTACGACAACGAACTCAAAGACCTCCGCAGCATTGTAAGCCGCATGGGTGGCCTTGCGGAAGAGCAGCTTGTCGCAGCGATGAAAGCCCTGAAAGAAATTGATGCCGACGCAGCGTGGCACGTACGCGCAAGCGACCGCGCGCTTGATCAGCTTGAGCTTGAGGCAGAACGCACCGCCATTGGTGTTTTCGCCCGCCGCGCACCGGTCGCGGACGATCTGCGCGAAGTGGTGTCTTCGCTCAAAATGACAGGCATTATCGAACGCATCGGCGACTACGCCAAAAATATCGCCAAGCGCACGCTTGCGGTTAATGAAGCGGCGCCTGTGGTCATGCCACAGCTTCTGGAACAAATGGCGGATGAAGCCCGTCGCATGATCCAGGACGTGATGGATAGCTATGTACACCGTGATGCCGAAGCCGCCATGGAAGTGTGGGAGCGCGATGAAGCGCTGGACAATCTTCATAACGCGGCTTACCGCCAGATTCTCGCGCGCATGATGGAAAACCCGAGCCAGATCGGCGCCCTGACGCACTTCCTGATGATCGCGAAAAACCTGGAACGTATTGGCGACCAGGCAACCAATATCGCGGAACAGGTATATTACACAATCACCGGCATCATGCTTGAAGACGCCCGGCGGCCTAAAAAAGACTTCACCAGCACAGAGCTGGTTGAAGAGCAATAGGTTTTGATAACTGGAGGCAGTTAAGTGAAGACGCGTGTTTTATTGATAGAAGACGACGAGAGCATCACAGAACTGGTGCGCTACAACCTTGAGCGTGCCGAATATTCTGTCGAGGCCGTCGCAGATGGCGAAGATGGCCTGTACCGCGCCACACAGGAAACCCCTGACATCATTCTGCTTGACTGGATGTTGCCCAACCTGTCCGGCCTCGAGATTTGCCGCCAGTTACGCCGCAATACAGAGACGGCAAACGTGCCCATTATCATGCTGACCGCGCGCGCTGACGAGCCAGATCGCATTCGTGGCCTCGAAACCGGTGCGGATGACTATATCGTCAAGCCCTTCTCGCCGAAGGAGCTGATTGCCCGTATCCAGGCGGTACTGCGCCGGGTGCGCCCTGCCCTTGCCGGTCAGCAACTGCGTTTTGAAGACATCATGCTTGACAATGTTTCCCACCGGGTGACCCGCGGTGAAACCCTCGTGCACCTGGGGCCGACCGAATACCGCCTTTTGCGGCATTTCATGGAAAACCCGGGCCGGGTTTTCTCGCGAGAGCAGTTGCTGGACAGTGTCTGGGGCCACGACGTCTATGTGGAGCCTCGCACTGTTGATGTACACATCCGGCGCCTGCGCAAGGCGATGAATTTCGACAATACCAATGACTATATCCGCACGGTGCGATCAGCGGGATATGCCCTGGACAGCCGCGGTTAAGGTCGTCAGACGCAGGACAGGTTGAGCTGTTCCATACTGCGCTCAAGCATCAAAAGGGACCACAAACTTGTATGGTGGTCCCTTTTTTCATTCAGATGCTCATCAATCATTTTCTGGATGGCCTTGCGGCTGAACAAACCTGTGTCGAGAAGCCGCTCATTTGACGACAGCTTTCTGACCTCACCTGACAGTTCCTCCCGCAACCAGACCGCGGCGGGAACGTCAAACCCCTTTTTCGGTCGGTCGATAATGCTGTCAGGTACAAAGTTGCGCACGGCTTCTTTGAAAACAGCCTTACCAATCCCGTCTCTGATGCGCGCTTCGGGGTCGAGCCTCAAGCCCCATTCGACAAATTTATGATCAAGGATAGGTACCCGCACTTCAAGCGAGTGTGCCATGCTTGCCCGGTCAACCTTGGTGAGTATGTCGCCGGGCAGATAGGTTTTGAAGTCTATATACTGAATAACCGAAAGCGGATGAGCGTCTGCAACCTCCGCCGCCAGTTTCTGGAAGCGTTCCTGCGGGTGGTACCCAAACAGGCGGTTATTCATTTTCTGGCTGTAGAGTTTCAAACGCACGCTGTCCGGTGTCTTGCTGACCGACTGAAAGTAGGCCTCGGCCGATGATCGCGCCAAGGCTTCAAAAGTTGATTTGGCCCTCAGGAAACGAGGAGCGCTATCAAACTTGGGATAAACGGCAGCCAGCGCAGAGAAGACGGGCCTTCTGAGCCCCAGTGGTATACGTGATCGCAGTTCTTCCTCCAGCATATGAAAGCGGTGTCGCCTGTAACCGGCGAAAAGTTCATCACCGCCATCACCCGAAAGCACTACTTTTACCTTTTCACGGGCGAGCGCACAGACACGGTATGTCGGCAGCGCCGACAGGTCTGCAAAAGGCTCGTCATAGACGCTCGCCATAATATCCAGCAGCGAGCTATCCTTGGCGGAGACAAGGCGCATGCGATGATGGGTACCGAAATGGTCCGCGACAAGCTGAGCATGGCCACTTTCGTCAAACAATGGATCATCGGAACCGATGGAACAGGTCTCGATCGGGTCCGGATTATTGCGGCTCATCAAGCCAACAATGGTACTGGAATCAAGCCCGCCTGAAAGGAATGCGCCGAGCGGCACATCAGCAATCATACGCAGCTTGACGGCCTCCTCCAGCCTTTCCAGCAGCTCCTCTGGCTGTTCGTCAGCAACCGCCGGGGTGACCACGTCAAGCCGCCAATAGGGTTTTTGTCGCTGCTGGCCAGTATGTTTGTTGACGGTGAGCGTGTAGCCCGGTGACAGCTGCTCGACGCCGTCTAGAATTGACTTCGGGTCCGGTACGTAGCCAAGCGCCATATAATCTTCAATGGCATCAATACGCATCCGGCGACTGACACCGGGATACACCATCAGCGCCTTCAGCTCCGACCCAAAGATGAAAGTACCGTCGGAAAGGTTCGCAAAATATAGTGGCTTGATGCCCAGCCTGTCCCGACCGAGAAACAGTTCGCCGGTCCGATTATCCCATATCGCAAAAGCAAACATGCCGCGTAAGCGGGTTACGCACTCCTGCCCCCATTCAAGATAGCTGGTCAGCAACACTTCAGTGTCACAGTGGGTTTTAAAGTGGTGGCCCAGTGCCTCAAGCTCGCGCCGGAGTTGCTGGAAATTGTATATCTCGCCGTTGTAGGTCAGCACCACCCGCTCATCGGGACTGAACATGGGCTGATGGCCGCCACTGACATCAATGATGGAAAGTCGCCGGTGGCCAAACGCTACCCCTGCGCCAAAGAAGAAGCCGTCATCATCGGGGCCACGGTGTGCAATCTGGTCTGTCATCAGGCGAAGGGCTGGTTGATCGACCTGCCGTTCGCCCACAACCATGACACCCGTTATTCCGCACATATAGCTCGTCCCTCTGCGTTCCTCAGTTGCTTCCATAAAAAACTATCCGCCGGGAATGTCGACAGGAATTTTTGCAACTGAGCGCGCGCCGCGTCGATATCCTCAGACATGTCCGTCGCAATGATTAGCTCGGCACCGTTCGCGGAGCGCCCCAATAACCGCGCCTTGCCAAACGCCGCCTTGGCACTTGCGACCGAGCCCCTGAATTCGCCCCCGACATAGAAGGCTCGCCATACCAGCAGCCGCTCACGCTCGCGCCTGAGCACCGCTTCCCGGTAGTTTACATCCTCGTGAGTAATATCGCGGGTTGGCGCGCCCCCCAACTCCAACCAATCATCGCGCAACGTTGTATGGGCGGTTTGTATCAGCCGGTGGTTTTTTCTGTCCGGTGCCACCATTGCCACATAGACCGCAATACGCTGCCCCCCGTGTCGATATAAAAATGTCTCACTCGCATCAACTTTCTGCAGACCATACGGCTGTTGATTTATCAGGTCTGGCAAGGGCCGGTATCCACAATCATCGCACAAGGGTTGGGCAACCGGCGCAATATTGCATATCAGTGCGCTCTCCGTCCCGGACATCCAAAGACTGGCGCCCAGGGGTAAAAATGCGACCAGGAAGAAGACGCGGGGTTGCCAAACTGACCAGTTTACGGGTGCCGTTGCGACTACTACCTGCTCTGCCCGGTCTGAAAACCGGTAGGCGCCGATGATCAGGATAAACAGCACGATGCTTAAAAACACCCAGCCATACACAATATGATCGATGCTTTTGGCAAAGTCCTGGTCCGTCGCCTCAGCGATCAGCAATATAGTGAAGACACGGATAATGTTAGCCACAACTGGGACAATAAGAGCTGCCGTCAGCATTACAGCCCGCCTGTCCCAACTTTTAAACGCCAGATGACACAACAGCACACCTGTGACGACGCTTGCAAAAAAGAACTTAAGTCCGGCGCAAGCCTCCGCCACTTCATAAAGCCCGCCTCGCAGGCGTATCAGCACGCCCTCCGCTTCATGAGGTACACCCACCACATCCAATAGCCAGATAACTGACTCCGCAGTCACCCTCTGCAACGGGTGTACCAGCCCCCCACCAACCGGGATCACCAGAAACAGAAACAACATCGGAAAGAGTATCTGGCGATAAACCGCGGGGCCATACACCATAATCACCAAGGCCTGCAAGATTCCCACAAGCGCAACATGCTCAAGAACACGGGCTTCCAGCGCGGCCCCCAACATCCAAAGCAGTACGGCCAGCAAGACCAGCGACGCGGCGCGTCCATACGCTTGCGGCGGCGGTATGGCTGCCTCCGTGATGCAACGCCAAACCAGCCATAGGGTAACAACGGGTACAGTGACGCCATGGGAATAAACGTCTCTGTTCCATACGATATAAAATATATGCTCTAAGGTATCTTGCCAGGCAAAACACACAAGCCCCACACACGCCAGAAACACCATATTTGGCAACAGCCTCACATCGCCAAGCTTCACTGTCTGTTTCCTCTCAACGCTGTCTCGATCACCTGATCCAGATTTTCACAGACATTTTGCCAGCAATGATGCGCACAGACAAAATCTCGCGCGGCATCGCCCAGCTTTTGCCGCAACGGCGGGTTTTCCAACACTCGGGCAACATTAAAGGCGAACGCCGTGGCATCATCGGCAACCAGAAGCGCCTGCCCCGCTTCCGCCTCTATTCCTTCATGCGCACCAGAAGTGGCAACAACGGCCTTTTTCATGGCCATGCCTTCCAGCACCTTGTTTTGGATGCCACGCGCCGTCAGCAGCGGGGCCACTACAACCTGTGCTCCGGCAATTGACTCTGCCATATCATCGACATAGCCCAGCACGCGAACCCCCGGTTCGCGCGCCAGCGCATTCACCGCCGAAGTTCTCGGGCCACCAGCAATGGTAAAGATTGCGTCCGGCACGCTCGCCCGGACAGTTGGCCATACCTGACGTACAAACCATATTGCGGCTTCGATATTTGGCGCATAATCCATGGCACCGGTAAATATCACCTCGGGGGTGTCGTTCTCCTTGGCACGAACCCTTGCCGGGTCAAAATAGTCCAGATCGACACCGTTCCTCACCGCTATCACACGATGCGCCACATCGGGCTGCAATTGCGCACGAAAAAAAACAGCTTCTTTTTCACTAACCAGCAAGGTGGCATCAGCCTGTGCGGCCAACGCCTGTTCATAGACTGCCAGCTTCACACTTTCTCGCCGGTAGATCCAGCTCATCGGCCACCTCGCGCGTGGCGCGTACATGGCCCATTTGGCACTATCGACATCAACAAGGTCAGTAATAGTAGCCACAGCTTCGGTTAAACCATCAACAATGGGCCCCGTTGCACCGGAAGAGAGAAAAACGAGGTCAACCTCGCCCGCGCCCAACAGCTTTTGTGCATACGCACGCAACCGGCCTGCAGGATAGGCCGACAAGGTCAGTGGGCGTCCATCCAACAACCCGCTGACCGCCCTGATTTTTTGCCACCGTTTATCAACGCTTTCAACGCAAACGCTTTTTGCCAACTTTGCAAAAATATCAATATGTGCGAGGTCCGCTTTTTGGTCGACATAAAACCCGACATGCACATCATGATTGGCAAACAGGTGCTTCAGGAAATGCCAACTACGGATTTTATCTCCCTTGTTCGGTGGATAGGGTATCCGGTGCGCCAAAAATAATATCCGCGCCATCAGCCTACCCCAGATGGCGGGCCAATATCGGCCCTAACCTGTTGGCTATCGCAAGCGGCAACTGTTTCCAGACTTTGACCATAAGCGCATATTTTCCATTCTGTGGAGACAGGTTCGGCACGTCCTCCCCCGGCGCAAGCCGGCACTCATAGGCCAGTTCCTGCGGCTCAAACCCCCAGTTCTTCTTGAAGGAATACGGGCCGCTATCCACCTTGCTGCGGCCAAAATCGAAGCGCTGGATGCCGCGTTTCCGCGCCCAGCACATCAACGTGTAATACATGAAATCATGGGCGCCATACCGCCGCGCACCAGGCGAGCCGCCCGCGTAATATGGCAACACCGTCTTCTCGTCATAAAAACTGAAAAGGCTGGCGACGGGCACACCATCAGGGGCCTTGATCAACTGCATACATGTATTGTCTGGAAACTCATGTGTGAATGCGCTGAAGAGCTTCAGCGGGAACACCGGTGTTCCCAGGTTTCTAACGCTTTCAGCGTAGAGGGAGTACACATCCGCAATATCTGGCTGCCAGTTGCACGTTAAATCATTTGCCAGAGCCTTGCGCACCACGGCGCGCTGCTTCCTTGGGATAGCCAACAGTACAGCGTCATCATCCTCCGACGGAATATCGCGGATAAAGGTCGCCGATTTGCCGCCCAGGCTATGCCATCCCGGCGTGTCGTCGTGGTCTGGTGTAATTGTCCGGTTTTCAAAAAAACGGATGCCGGCCTTTTCCGCCATGCGCCACGCAGCGTCATATAACTGATCGCGGACCCCGTCAGACCTATATAGCGCGCCACCATATACCGCGAACATGCTGGAGATCAGGGCATTGCCGAACAGCAGACTTTTTCGCATGCTCAAAGGCAACACGCCAACCACAGTGCCACCGTCGTCAGCGTACAAAAAGGGGCATTTGTGGCCCGTGCCGGCTTCCACGGCAAACTTCCACCCCGCACGGTGACAGAAGGTGCCCTCCGGGTGGGACTGTACGTACCTGTCCCAGACGCCCATGCTGCCGCGGTCAAGTTCCCGTATTGATATCGCCATCAGCCGCCATCCCTGATCGGCGCCACGACCGCATCCCGCATCGGCTTCCAGCTATGTCTGGCACAAAGCTTTCTGAGTTTTCCCGGTAAGGCGCGCTGGCCGGTGTAATGGCGGAAACGAGAGAGCCATGGAGCCTTTGCAATGAATGGCTGGCCAGGGTCTATTTCCCACGGATGCATGTAAAAAACACCCGGACTACCGGTCTGTGCCGCACCGCGCCGAAGCAATCCTTCGCCAAGCTGGTAGGGCAACAACCTGAAATATCCCCCACCGGATGCGGGCAACGCACGTCCGGCAAGCTTGCAGACCGTCATGGGGACTTCCAGGATACGCCCAGACCCGATCGGCCAAAACGGACGACGTGGCGCATTCGGCATACCGTAGTGATCTGTCTTGAGCGGATAGAGGCTGGACGAATAGGTAAAACCAGCCTCCTCCAGCACTTCGTAGGCCCACCAGATATCTGCCGTGAGGGAAAAACTCGGTGCCCTATAGCCAGATACCGCAGCGCCCATGGCATCTTCAAGCAAGCCTTTGGCGCGGCCTACGTCCTCATGAAATTCATGTCTGTTGAAGCGGAAGATACGTTCATGGTCCATGCCATGACAGGCGACCTCATGGCCCTCCTTGTGGATAGCCGAGATAAGGAGGGGATGTCGCTCCGCAACCCACCCAAGGCAGAAAAAGGTCGCCTTTACGCCGTATTCGGAGAGCAGGGAAAGTATACTGTGGCATTGATGTTCGACACGGCTTTCAAGCCCTGGCCAGTCGTCGCGGGAGAGTGTTTTTTCAAACGCGCCAACCTGAAACCACTCTTCAACATCGACAGAAAACACATGAACGTCTTCATATCGCACGTCGGCCGGGACTTCCTCGGCCTGGGCATGAGGGGGTGTTACCCTATTTGTCATCCTTGGCGCCGCCGCCCGCAAGATTTGACATCAAGTCAGTTAGCCGGCGAAGTGTCTCATCCTGATTTTTCATCATGGACTCCAACTGATCCAGCCGGTTCTCCATTTCCTTGACCTCTTTGGTGTTTTGCTTGGCTTCAAGCGGCACCGTCGAATCATTCTGTCTGTTCACAGGCGAAGGGCGGTGCGGCAACGCAGAGGATGTCGCCGTAACCTGCCTAGTATCACTGGCCATGTCAGAAACCACAGCGTCGATTGTATCGCCGTCTATGGTATGGACCTCTTCCAGAGCGCCATACAGCAGCACCCGAGAACACAGTGTATTAAGCCGGCGCGGCACCCCGGCGCTATGGCGGTATATTGCCTCAACGGCATCGGCGGTAAAACAGGGGTCGTTATCCCACCCAACAAGGCTCAAACGGTGCTCAATATAACCCGCGAGTTCCTCTTCCTCCATCGGTTCCAGATGGTGGGTTGCAATAACGCGCTGGCGCAACTGCTCAAGTTCCGGTGCCGAGAAAATACGCTCGCGAAATTCCGGCTGCCCGACCAGAAAACTTTGGATAAGCGCCTTGTCGCCTTCCTGAAAGTTGGACAACATGCGCATCTCTTCCAGTGCTGCGTTGGACAGGTTCTGTGCTTCATCAACCACGAGCAGCGCACGCCGCCCCATGCGAAACTGCTCGCGCAGGAATTTTTCAAGGCGCGCCAGCAGTTGACCCTTGTCTTCAGCCTGCGCATCAAGGCCAAACGCTGCCACCACACTCCTGAGCAGGTCCTCAGCACTCAACTGGGTGCTCACGATCATGGCCGCGATATATTCGTTGCGATCAAGAGTTTCAAACAGGTGGCGTACAAGCGTGGTTTTACCGGTGCCCACGTCGCCGGTCACAATGATGAAACCCTCCCCTTGGTTCATGCCATAGGTAAGGTAAGCCATCGCCTTTTTATGGGTGCGCGAGCTGAAATAAAAACGCGGGTCCGGCGTAAGCTGAAAAGGCCTGCCCTGAAGATTATAAAAACTTTCGTACATGCTGCCCCTAAAATGTCCCTCGAAGATGTAACGTAATCGCGTTTTCCATCAAGTCACTGCCTGGCTGATTGCTTAATCGTTGTGTATGGTCTGCCGAGACCGTCACCTTGAAATAACGCGAAACACTTCGATTCCACTGTAAGTTTCCTACAATGTAGTTGTCTACCTGAAGCTGGCTGGCAAATCTACTCTGCCGATAAGAAAAAACGCCAGTCAAATTGGTGGTTTTATTGATTTTATGCAGAAATCCAGCCGATGCCCCCCAACTGGAAGATGTGCCACTATCATCATCATAGGTTCGCCGTTCCCAGTTGCCGCTTATGTAAACCCTGCCCCTTTTCCTCAGCAATGACAGCAAGGCGGTAGCGTTCTGTCGCCTAAAATCAATGTCAGTCAAGGTGAAGGTCGGATCGCGTTCATCAACCGGCAACCCGTTACCATCCGTGATCCCCTGATTTTCATCGAACTGATATCGCTGCAAATTATCGTTCAATACGATTGAATCTGAAGATAAGGTATCCGTGTAACTGCCTGAAAGATTAAGCCGGGCGGTAAAGAGATATTGCAGGCGCGCTGTCCAGGTTTTCCGGTTTCCCACTTCCCCGTGCCGTACCGTCATGTCAAGTTTGCGGCCGGGAGTCCAACGGAAGCCAGCTTCCCAACCCAGCCCTTCTTCGCTCAACGTGTCTGACTGGAAGTCGTTGCTACTGCGTGATATTTCACCAACGATCGAGAAATGCCGGTTAAATTTATACCAGAGTTCAGCCCCTGCCTCCTCGGTCCGGAAGTCATTGACGTCAAGGTTGCGGAGTATTCTTGTGCTGCGCGCAAAGAGCCGCCATTCAAGGTTATTGAAGCGCTTGCCAGAGCCCATGGATGCCTGAAGTTCGTGACTTTGACTATCCGAAAAATTGGTCGTCAACGTCTCGTCATCCAGGTTATCTGCCGGGGTAAGGGTAAGGCCATAGCGATAATTCACCCGCCAATCGGCAAAATCGCGCATGCCACCCTTCATCAGGGCACTTCCCGTATAATTTTGCACCAGCCGGCGGTTATCACTTCGGTTGGCAGCACTATGCGAAATACTTGCATTCTGGCTGAGAAAAACCTGCTGCAGGTTGGCCCGGGCATTCATCGAAAGATGGTTTTTCCAGATCTCCGCATCCAGCACACCAAACATGCTGTGCCGAAGGTCGGTGTCCCCATCATTCAGAAAATAATAATAATCGAGCGCGTAATCGAGTGCCCCTTTGAGCCTGCGCCCCTCTATCCGAGTGTTGAGCCCTGCAGAAGCATTGAGCACGGTACCGCTTTTTCTGTTGGCGTTGGTCAAATCGACATTGTCGGACCACGTAACCTTGCTTTCCGCCCTCGGATCGATCCATACATGCTGCGCAAATGCAGGAGCGGCACCCATAGCATGAGCCACCAACAGCGTCAAAAAACCACTGCAAACTTTACCGGTTACCTGCCCCACAAAGTGCGATCCTTATCGACCCCCGTACCCATAATAGGACGCAAACTTCTTATTGCTGCCGCTAAAACGGGTCTTATTCAAAATAAGATTAATATTCTCGCAAGAGCTAATCATGCTCAGGCTTTCCTTAATCTGTGGTTCGGTCGTTTTCTCGGCTTCAATGACAAAGACCGTTTGCCCCATGTAAAGCGCCAGTACCGAAGCAGCCGAACTCGCCAAGACCGGCGGAGAGTCGAAAATCACAAGGCGGTCAGGATAACGAGAACCAATTTCCCGCGCCATGGTTTCCATGCGGTCACTCGCCAACAGTTCTGTCGTCAGGTTATGTTGGCGCCCGGCAGGCAGCAAGACGAGGTTGGGCACACTTGTGCGGATGAGACAACTGGCCAGGTCGATTTCCTCATCGGCCACCACATCCATCAAGCCACGGCCACCACTGACCCCCAGCCGGTTCAAGACTTCCGGTTTGGAGAAGTCAGCGTCAACCAACAGCACGGTTACGTCCTGCTCGGTCGCGATGGAAAGAGCAAGGTTGATGGCACAAAATGTCTTGCCTTCACCCGGGCTTGAGCTGGTGACAAGGATAACGTTACCGTTGTCGATCTTCTTGTCACCCTTGGCAAATGCATTCAGCAAAATCGAGCGCTTGATGATACGGAATTCCTCCGACATCAGGTTTGGGGGCATATCAGGTGTGATATAGCCTGCCTCGCGAAGTGCCACGAGGTCGACCTCCTCCACCTTACGTTTGCTGGCCGCTTTTTTCTTCGAGCCAACGCTGCTATCCGCTTTTTTCCCCGGCGCCAGACCACTCTCGACAGCCTCGGCTTGCGGCTTCAGCCCGCCACCTGCCTTCAGGGGGCCAGCTCCCGCCGCTGCGGCAGCTTTTTCAAACGCGCTTTCCTTCGGCTCCGGTTTGGCTTCCGCCCCTTCCTGCTCGCGCAGCTTACGCGGCGCGCCAGGCTCGCCAATACCTCGAAAACTGTTGGCCGGCTTATCTTCGGTCGCCTCAGGGTTTAAAGATGATGGGTCCGGACGGCGCTCTTTACGGTCCGTAGGATTGCCAATACCCACGCCGATCGCTTTTGAGTTGCCAGACTTGGCCGCAGCGCGCTCAACAAGCGAACTGGGCTTCTCACCCTCTTTTTTCTTTTTCTGTTCTGCGCGTTCAATCAGATCCATCGGACAATCCACTCATTACCATCAACTTGCCGAAAGGCCGCCAAAAATGTCAAAGGCGAGAAATGCGGCGAAAATTATCATCAGCAACATTGTTGAACCAGCAAACGCCAGCAGTTCAATACTGCGCTGCCTGTTTTCCTGTTCGGACAAGGTCCTGGTCACGTTTCCCAGTACCGGCATATCAAAATGCCCGCGCAACTGTTCCACTGTAATCACCACGGGTCGCAACTGCGACAAAACCAGAGCCACACCAAGCCCGGCAAAAATCCCGCCTACCAACACCGCTGTAAAAAACAATAGACGGTTAGGGCCGCTGGGGCTTTGTGGTGTAATTGGTTCCTCAACCACCCGGAGCGACATAGCCTCATCGGTCGCTTCCACGTCAGCACGCAAGTCCAGCGACTGTTTCTGTTGCACCAACTCTTTGTACTGACGCTGGATAGTTTTATAATCACGGTTCAATCGGCTTTCTTCAGCTTCTATCTCAGGAACCCGTTTCGCCTTCTCTTCCATTTCCGCAACGATATTGCGTTGCTCGCTTTCGCGCTGCTTGAGCGTCTCAACCGACGTTTTTGTCTCAATAATCTGCAGCATCAACTGTTCGTACAGACGGTTCGGTGTTTCCGTCGTCAGATTGGAGTTGCGCCCAGCTTCTGCAGACGCGGCTAGTTCCTCGGCCAGCGCAGCCTGCTTTTCCTTGAACTCCGCCTGCAACGCTTCAATCTGGCGGCTGACATTGACAACATCAGGGTGTCGGTCTTTCAGCCCCAGTGTTTTAAGGGCATCGTATTTTTTCTGCAGATCGGAGATGCGGTCCTCAAGCGGATCTTTATCTCCGCCGCCTCCGGAACGGCTCGAACGCGCTTCCCGAATGGTCGGCGGTACGTTTTTGATATTTGCTTCAAGTGTTTGCAGCGTCACCTGATTTTCGGCGATGGCGTTCCGTGTCTTGCGCAACTCGTTCTTCGCGCTATCCAGACGAGTCAAAAAGCTGCCCTGCCCGCCAAGATACTCGATATTGTCCTGCTGGAACTTCGCCTGCCGGGTCTCGGCGTCACTCAACAATTTGCCATATTCCTGAATACGCTGGTCCATAAATTCAATCGCGCTCTCGGACTTCTGGGCCCCCTCCTCGGTGTTTCTTTCAAGGAAGAACGACAGCAGGTTCGCGACAACCCGCCGTGCCACTTCCGCGCGCTGCCGGTCACTCAGGCGGTCGTCGTCAATCTCGAACTGGATGCGAAACATGCCCTCTTCCAGGGATACAATACGGATATCCCGCTGGAGGTCAGCGACAAGCGAGTCCAGTTCCTTGTCGTCTTTTGCCAACCGGTCCAGATAGTCTGAACGGCGGATGATTTTCTCCAGGTTCGGGCGTGTGACGAGCGTACGCCGGACGATGTCAACCTTGCGACTGAGATCAACATTGATGCCCATGTCCTTGGCGATCGCAGGTAGAATGGTCTCTGTGTCGACAAACACCTGAGCCGACGCCTGATATTTATATGGCATTGTCGACACAAGCGCCCACCCCAGCAAACTGACAAGCCAGGTTGTAAACAACATGTACCATCGCTTACGCCAGATGCCGTAGGCGATGGTTTTAACCTGTTGATAAACGTCGTGCAGGCCGCTCTGTGCTGCCATTAACTCTCTCCGTTCAGCTACTCACACCGCAAGATAACATACTTACAGAATGCTCTCCGGTATAATCAGCACGTCACCCGGCAGAATTTTAACGTTCGCCGAGATCTCACCGTCCTTGATCAATGATTCAATTTTTAGCCGATATTCCTTTTGTTCCCCGTCTTCAAAGCGAATAAGGGATGCCCGGTCGCCCGCGGCAAACTCGGTCAACCCCCCGACCTGGATCATCACATCAAGCAGGGTCATATTCGCCCGGTACGGTAACGCCTGTGGGCTGGCGGCTTCACCCACAACACGCACCTGTTGTGAAAAAGGGCCAAAAAACGACTGAAGCATAACGGTAACGATTGGCTGCTGGATATAAACATTCAGTTGTTCTTCAATATCGCGAGACAGCTGGCTGGGCGTCTTACCCGTTGCGGGCAAATCCTCGGCAAGGGGAATGGATACCCGTCCGTCAGGGCGCACCGTTACGGTTGTCGACAATTCCGGATTACGCCACACATGGATGTATAATCCGTCACCGGGACCAATGACATAATTGGGGCCAGGCCCTTCATCCGGCGGCACAAAGGGTGCTGGTGGCAGCATTGCGGTTGGTCCGCAACTGGCCAATGCACATACCATAAAGGCGGCGCAAAGCACCCGAAATCCCTTTTTCAAAATCGTCGTCACGGTCGGCTTTCCTTTAAACCCTTGAAAAGTAAGTCAAAAGACTTGACAGCTAACATATATTTACTATGCCAAGCGACGCAGCGGAAAATCAAGACAATATTACGGGAAACTCCGAAAATCAGGGATTTATGCCTGTGTCCAACCAGTCATCCTTCCCCGCCTTCAGCCACGTCATTTTCCATTACTTCCTCGCCTGTAAATGCGGTCAGATCATCATTGCGCAGCGCCCAATATATAATAAAGGCATTGAGGCCGCAGAAAGCAAAAAAATATATAGATTCCATAGCCCTAACCCCAGTTTCACTTTAATTTCGGCCGATTATTCTCACACACTATCACATAATTTGGTTAACAAAGAGCATCCAATCCTGTGCGTTGTGCCAGGCAGCCACCCCAGATATTCATTCCCATGTCGGGTATTCATCCCCGGTCACGGACATAAATATACGTTCTTGCGCCAACGATATTTCCCGCCAGCCAAACGACAGCGCATAGTTGCGTGTGCTCCCGCGGTCCGGCGGATCAGCAAACAGCCGCGCCATAGCGTCCGCATATGCCTCCGGGTCGTCGCCTTCGACAAGCGCCCCGGCTTCGGGCACCGTCACGAGATCCAAAGCACCGGCAACCGCCCGCGACACGACGGGGGTACCACAAGCCATTGCTTCGAGAAGGACGTTCGCCCACCCCTCCCGTTCAGAAGGTAGTACAAGCACATCTGCCGCGGCCATGACCCCGGGCATGTCCGCAGGCGCCACCTTGCCGAGAAATACTGTACGGTTAGCTATGCCCCGCGCTTCGGCCCGTTGCCGCAAACTCGCCAATAAAGGCCCCTCCCCGGCGACAACAGCCGTTGTATCTGGTCCCAGTTTCGCAACAGCGTCGATGAAAATATCCACACGTTTTCGCGATATGAGCCAGCCAGCATATAGTGCCACCGAGCCTGTCCCCGCCCATTTCGCGCGTATTTCCTGTCGTGCGGCGGGCGAAAACTTTTCCGCATCAACACCATTTCGGAGCGTCGTGACCTTGGCGGCTTTTACCCCCATTGTCAGCAGTTCGTCTCTTAACGAGTTGCTTACCGCGATAACATGAGCGGCATCATCCGCAGCTTTTACGATGCGCTTTCCGGGGCCCTTCATACGGGCGATTTCGGTCACATCGCTTCCACGCGCCGTCATCACCACCGGCAAATCAAATTTGCGTCCGACCACTGTTGCCGCAACAGCGTCCGGGTACAGATAGTGGGCATCGATAAGATCGAATTTTTTACCGGACCTCAAAAGGCCACGAATGCAGCGTTCGCCCGCCCGCGCCAGACTGCCGGGTGTAAATGCCATACCCACCTTCGGAAGGACCAGAAATCTTGGATGAAACACCTCGACCCCCGCGCGTATTTCACGCGCCGGGACGGCTGCATAACGGCCGTAACGCCCCCATATGCGCCCACGGAACGGAAACCATGGCACAGGAGCCACCACGGTTGCGGTGTGTCCAGTGTCCCGAAGAAAATGCCGCAGGCGATTTTCGACAAACACCCCAAGGACAGGGTCAACCGCATTCGGAAATAAGCTGGAAAAGACAAGAATATTCAGCCTCTTATCGGTCATATCTCATCTTATTCCAGAAGTGTTATCTGCCGATTTGCATCGTCTGCTTCTTCAAAGTTCGGGTCAAGGCGCACTGCCTGCCGAAGGGTATCAAGCGCCAGACCACGCCTGCCCTGCGCAAGATAGGTCATGCCAAGGTGATACCTGTATAGTGCGACGGAGGGAGCCCGTCGGCTAGCCTTTGAAATCGCTTTTTCCGCAAGCTCAGCGTCTCTGTTTGCCTGCAACATTACCCAACCATAGATATCAAGGATAAAGGGATCTTCTGGCATAATAAGGTACGCGCGTTCTGCCAATGGCACGCTCTTTTTATTACCCAGACGAAGATATGCCCGGGCAAGACGGGCAACAACATGGGCATCTGCGACCCCGGCACGCAGGACTGCCTCATATTGGCTCGTGGCAGCCCCAGGCAAACCCGCTTTCTCGAGCATATTGCCAAGCGCCATACGCGCGGCACGATCGCCTGGATACGTCTTGACATAGTCCTCCAGCACCTCGATGCCCTTTTGGCCGCGGTTTTGACGCTCGTAAACCGAGGCCAGTCCAATCGCCAGATCGGAAGTTGGCGCCCGTTGTATTGACGCTGTATATGCGTCAATCGCCTCATCATAACGCCCTGCGGCGACAAGAGCGTCGCCAATCACGCTTGATTTTATATCATCCGGCTTCAGCGCCGGATCCAGCTTTGACAATACAGCCAGCGCTTCGCCATATTTGCCGGAAAAGGCATCAACAGCAAAAAGATACCAAACAATGCGTCCCTGGTCTGGTTTGTTGAATTCCGCCTTCTCGGCGCGGGCAAAGGAAATCTTGGCCCCTGTGTTCAAGCCCAACGCCAGCAGAGCCCTGCCGTGAAGCATGTGAGCCTCACCGTTATCCGGGTTGAAGGCCACAAATCGCGAAAGCGGCCTGACTGCCAGTCGCGCCTGATTGAGGTCAAGCAACAACAACCCCATCCGCTTCAACAGGTCAGGCCTGTCCGAAACCAACACTGCGGTCTCACGTGCTTGTTCTATCGCGCGCGCTGTCTGCCCGGCAATCGCAAGGGCCTCGGCATAGTCAGCCTCCATATCGGGCGAGCCGGGAATGACCCGAATAGCTTCTTCAAAGTAGGAAACCGCTTCTTCACCCTTCTTCTGGCGCAACAGCACCCGCCCCAGAAGGGCTTTCGCGCGCGCATCAGTCGGTTGGGCTTTCAATAAACTCTTGAGATCCTTCTCAGCGTCCGCATATTGCTCCAGCCGGACCTCTGCCAACGCCTTGTTGCGCGTAGCGGTATAATAGTCGGGATTTTTCGAAATCGCCTGCTTGAAGCTGTTTAAGGCCTGCGTAAAGTCGCCCTTTTGGTACTCAAGGGTGCCGCGCATGTTGTATCCAAGTGCACGGTCTGGCAACGCGGCCAGTATTTTATCAATTGTCAGCTGAGCACCTTCATAATCGCCGGAACGCAATTGGATCCCTCCAAGCACCCCAAGCTCGCGTACATCAACCCCTTCGGTTGGGGGTTGGGTCAGAATTGCATTCGCGGCCGACGTGCTGTTACCGGCGACAAAGCGGGCCAGGGCAAGCTTGCTGGCCAAGCCCTTGAGGACATCGTCTGGTGTTTTGCTCTCCTCTTCCGCGAGCAACTCATAAAGGTCGTGGCCACGCTTCGGCTGCCCCGCCGCCATCGACGCAGCGGCAGCCATCGCTATCACATTAGTGTCCGGCTTGCCCGTCTCGAGAATTGGTTCAAGCACACGGTATGCGGCCTGCGCGCGTTCCTGTCGCAGGTAGGTTCCCGCGAGAGCCATCCTCGGCGACAAACTATTCGGAAGGGTCTGTATCACGCGCTCCAGATTACTCGCCGCCACCGAATAGTGCCCGAGCTGGTAGGCCAACAACCCGCGTATATACATGGCCGGCAAATAATTTTCGGTAATGTCCCTCGCCTTGTTCAACAGGCCATAGGCCTGCTCAAACTGTCCACGGCTTGCCATGATGACGCTGGAAAGGTAAAGCGCCATAGGATAGTTCGGCGCCACAGCATACACACCGTCCAGATACTCTTCGGCCTCTTCCAGCGCGCCACGATCAACGCTGATTGACGCCAACTCAAGGTTTGCCATGATGTTTGCAGGGAACAGCCGCCGCGCTTCGATAAAGTGCTGCTCTGCTTCGTCCATTTTACCGGTATAGCGTGCGACAAGGCCCCACGTATAATGCACCATGGTATTGTTCGCGCCATACTCCGCAGCGGACCGAACAAGCTCCGACGCTTTATTCAGGTTCCCTTCCCGCATTTCAAGCCGGGCAAGACCGAGGTATGCCTGAAAGTTCTCAGCATCGTGCTGACGTGCCAGTTCATAGTTGCGCCGCGCCTCACGCATGTTTTTGAGGGCAAAGTTGGCGTCCCCGGCGATGATATAGGCAACAACCTGTTCGCTTTGGGAAATTGTCACGCCGCGAATGGCAGCAAGCGCGTCCGCATATTTTCCCTGAAGTAGCAGCGATTTAGCGAACAGTATAGCTGTTCCTGCATAGTCCGCCCCCAAGCGCCGCGCCCGCTCAATACTCGCTTCCGCAGCGATGCCCGCACCGGTTTCAAGATAAGCCTTTGCCAAAAGCAGATACATTTCACTATCAGCCGCGTCACTGCTTTGCTTGCGCAAAAGAAGCTTCAGCGCCGTCTCATACTGCTGTTGTTCGAACAACTTGCGGACATCATCATACTTCTCCTGCGCAGCAACTGCAGGATTGAGTACCGCTCCCCACACCGCCGCGATAACGGCAATACGGGATACTTTACGGGTAATTCGATTACGCATGATGTTAAAGTGCCGTGCCATTATTACCTCGCGCCAGTGGGGAAGAGTATTACCCTAACAGTTTGAAGGATAATAAGAAGGTCCAAAAACAGCGAATAGTTTTTGATATAATACAGGTCGTATTCAAGCTTTCTGCGCGCATCTTCCACAGACGCCCCGTAAGGATATTGTATCTGCGCCCAACCGGTAATGCCCGGCTTCACACAGTGCCGCTCACGGTAAAACGGAATCTGCTCTTCCAGTTGAGAAACAAAATACGGACGCTCAGGCCGGGGACCCACAAAACTCATTGCGCCATTCAATACATTCAGGACCTGAGGAAGCTCATCGATGCGTGTTTTCCTGAGAAAGTTCCCTATGGGTGTTACCCTCGGATCATTCTTTTGTGCCCACTGTGGAGAACCGGAAGCCTCTGCATCCACCCGCATGCTGCGGAACTTCAGCAGATCAAACGAGGTGCCATTTAACCCGATACGCTGCTGGCGGTAAAAAACCGGCCCGCGGCTGGTAAGCCTAACCAGAATCGCAGCAAAAACCATAACCGGAAACGTGATGGTCAGCAGTAGCAAACTGGTCGCTATATCAAGCAACCGTTTGCCCAGCCGCTCGATCCCGGTGCCTCCACGAAACCCGTCGGAGAAGATAATCCACTCAGACCGGACGGAGTTCAATTCAACATAGCCCCGCACCTGTTCATAAAAAGACAGGCGGTCCTTGATTTCAATGCCCGCAAGCTTGCAGGCGATAAGGGCTTCAAGCGGTACGGAAAGACCATCCTCGTCGTTAGCCAGGATAATCATCTCGACTTCGCGTTTGATTGCGTAATCATCAAGCGCATCGATATCGTCCAGCACCAAGGCGTTGACAAGCGGTGTCGTCTCGCCCGGCAGCACAATGACATCAACGATATTGAGCCCCGCCTCGCGGGCGTTTGACGCATATTGCTTCAATTCCTTTGCCAGTGCTCCCGCGCCGAGGATTAACACCCGGCGGCCCACAAGCTCAGTGTTCCCAAATAGCTGAAACAGGCCATGGACAGTGAATAAAGAGGCAAACGAGAACACTAGTGCCAGTAGCAGAATAGAACGCCACAGCGGCAGCATAGGCAGGAAATACAGCAACGCCGACATAAAAATGCCCGCCGCAAACAGCCCCACGGCCAGTCGAATGCTGAAAATTCGAAAATCCTGCATCGCGTCGGAATGGTAGGTCCCGACACCCAGAAGCGCGGATACGGACACCAGCGGCACAAGGAGCTTGGCAGCCCATGCCGCAAGACCGGTCGCCAGTCCTATTGATTGGTCAATGGCCGCATATCTGGCGATCTCGGCCAAGACCACACAGCCGGCGATCAACCCAAAATCAACCAGGGCAAGCGTTAACTTAACTGTCGATACATAGTGGCGAAAAATCCGGACCATACGATGCCAATAAACCCCTGCCCCAACAATAGTCTCCCCCGTGCTCAGCAACCCTATGCGCTTGCAGGCGATTGTTCAAGCTATTGTGTGGCCGGTCTAATTTCGAACATCGCAGTAGTTCGGCTGAACAACGCAGGCCAAGCAGGTCACTTAAAATGTGGGACGCTGGGCAGCAAACAGGCCAATGCCAGCAGCCTTGACGCCACAGGCACCGAACACCCCGGCCCCACGCCTACCGGCTGGTTAATAAGTGGCACCATGCCCAGCCGCAACAGCATTTCCCGTTGCACCCCATTCTCAGGCGCTGTGACCCTGACATGGGCACACGATCCTGGCATCGTCGATTCAAGGACCACAACAGCCGCGAGCGGTGACCAGCCCTCAATCAGCATTGGCAGGCGGCGGCTTCGTGTCGCAACAACCGCGCCAACCGCGCCAGCAATCTCTCGCCCGCCAAAACGTCGAAGCGCTTCAAGAGCATCAAGTTTCTGGCCGACTGCCTGGTCAAGCAGATCTTGGATTTTATGCCGCTCCTGGTCCTGCAAGGACAACAGGGCCGGGTCATCGAGCGTCATTCCTGTTACCGCCATAATAGTCGCAATCGCATGGACTGCGCCGCCCGGCGCAAGCGCCGCCAGCCCCAGCAAGTCACCGCCTGACGCGGCGGCCTCCATGCCAAATGCAACAGCTGCCATACAGTCTGCCTGTTGCCAGTCGGCCTTTGGGTCATGCGGCATCTGGGGCGCCATCTCGAGGGCACGAAGGCCGATACCGCCATCCACACACATCAGATTAACCGGCGCGCGCCCTTTCGCGGTCGCCGCAATATATCCAAGCACATCTTCGGGCGCTCCCGCGCCTTTATAGCTGGAGGCCAGCAGACAGATATGCACGTCCTTCATGGCAGGAGCGTCGCGCCCCTGCCAGGAGGCCAGCCAGCCACCCAGTTCCACCAGCCCCTGATCATCGGTAAAAGCCTCGTTGATACAGGCCTCGCTGAATTTTCGCGCTGCGCACTCATCTGCTGGGGGAAGTTGTTCGAGGATTGCTCGGAGGTCTTCAAACGGCTGGCCTGTTAACATGTTGTTTATACCCTGGTTTTATACTGAAACTGGTTTCGTGCAGCTCAAAGCCCACGCTTGTGGCATGCTATACTGCAACATCAAAGCCCGGGCTAATGAAAATATGTTTGGCGCTGTCTGCACAAGCGGCTAAACTACAGACAATTCTACTTAAATTTTGCCTGCGGGGTAAGGGTAACAGGATGTTCAAAAGCAATAGGTCGTTGGTCATTTCCACGTTGCTGACCGGTACTGCGGTCGCCACAGGCACATTGATCTATGGCATGTATCAGCAAGACGAGGAACTCAGTATCCTTGATGACACCTTGCCTCCGGTCATTGGTAACGGTGTGCTTCCTCCGCCGGCGACATATGCGATGACCACACCGCCGCCGGTGGAAATTCCCGGCATTCGCAGGCTGAGAATTGTAAGGCCGGCCCTTGCCAACCCTGCGGTGACAGGATCAGATGCCGGTGTCCCGGCCGACGGCACGACAGCCCAACAGGCAACAGATTTTTACCTGACCGGCACCCGCAGCGCCGACCTCATTCGCTCGCCTGTTGAAGCCAGGATTGAAACCTTCCCGACCGTCACGCTTGAGGAAGCCGTCGAAGGCGCGCTTGCGGTAGACGAGTGGGGATTTCAGGTTGTCCAGTCATACCTCAATCAGGCGATGGGGGATGATGAAGCACTGAAAGTCCGCATGGAAGCTCTGCTTAATAAAATTGAAGAAGCAGCGGGGGACTACGATCTCGCGACAATTTCCGACGCAGCCAACCTCATCATTGAAGCAGGTGCCCGGACGCACTGGACTGCCTTTATGGCGCCCTTCGTACTGGACGATAACTTCAAACTTACAGAAGGCGCGATGGGCTGGGATCTTGGGCCAGCGAGCCGAGAACCCTATGACAAGTTCACCCGTGTCCCTGCCGACAGCAAGATGCTGGTTGGGGAGCAGATGTCGGACGAGGCCGCTGAGGCGGGTCCATCCATCTTGTCAAACGGTGTGCACAACGTAGAACAATTTGTCGCTTCCAACATCCCGAATGGGCGGTACCGTGTCGTTATCCTGACAGCACCAAGGCCAAATGGCCGGTCACCACTTTATCCGTTTGGCGTTGACGTCAAGCGCAACGGCGGCAATGTCAACCTCGTTGACACCCGTGCCACTGATGATCTCGTACCCGTGATGAAACTAACGACGGGGGGCCCTGGACGCTTGTCAGACGCGCCCGCCAAAGGCGAGCCCAGCAGCAAGGGTACACCCGGATCAGAGCCCACAGCTCATAACTCCGTTCCAGCGTTTGATTACCAAATGTCCGCGGCGGCAGGCGGTCAACTGATCGCGCAAAAAGCAAGCGACCTGCCCCGCATGCCAGGCCTGGGCCTGGGCGGCGGTGCCATTGCCAGCTTCAGTTCGTCAGTCTTCAGTATCGGCGGGGCAAAATCACTGGATGACTTTGGCCCCTTCATGCAAGCGGGTGATGGCGGGGCTGGCGGCTCGTCAGCCGGCCACATGCTGGTAACGCGCGCCGAAGTTACCGATGGAACCCTTCGTATCAGCTTCCGCCAGCTTGGTGGGCAGGATACATATATCACCGCTGTCATTATCTATCCCGAACCGGAAAACGATATTGAAGAAGAGCTGGCGGAGGAAGTCGCCGACTTCATTGAGCGTATCGCCCCTGCTGCCGGTCAAAACATATCGGTTGAAAGTGTCCTCGGCATCGAAACGCCAATCATTGACCCGGTCGCGGTGTTTGCTGACAATTCCGGTGGCTTGCCAACACCGGAGGCACAAGCTGCGACACCCACACCACAAACTGGCACACCGTCGCCTGAGCCGGAACCTGAGCCGGATCCGGAACCACAGCCCTCGCCGACGCCTGAACCCACCGTCGAGGAGCCAGTTGACACACCCGATGACCTGACACCTGACTTGGGGGAAACTCCAACAACGGCACCACCTTCGACATCGCCTCCTGCAACTGATCCTCCGGCCACATCGCCCCCGGCGACAGACCCGCCGACAACGCAGCCGCCAACAACGCAGCCGCCGACAACGCAGCCGCCGACAACGCAGCCGCCAACAACGCAGCCGCCAACAACGCAGCCGCCAACAACGCAGCCGCC
>NZ_JAOBPP010000020.1:0-290389 GCF_025574465.1 Kordiimonas aestuarii | reverse complement strand
GCCGCCAACAACGCAGCCGCCAACAACGCAGCCGCCAACAACGCAGCCGCCAACAACGCAGCCGCCGACAACGCAGCCGCCGACAACGCAGCCGCCAACATCGCCGCCGGCGACAGACCCGCCGACAACGCAGCCGCCAACATCGCCGCCGCCGCCTGAGCCTGCGCAATATGAGCTTATTGCCGAGGCTGGTGTCTATGACCCCATTCCGCTGGGTGAAGACTTCACCCTCGACGGATGCGGCACGACCTTTGAGGCGGAGCTATATTGCCAGTTGACCGACCTCGAAGAGTTTGACCTGGTCTGGATGCTGGGCGACACCACACTTGGCTCGGGCCAAACGCTTAATCTGACGAGCGGATTAGGTACCAACTTTGGCACGACCGGTGACTATGAGGTTACCTTGCGTATACGCTATGATGGCAGGCTGCTTGAGAACGGTGAAATCATCACCCTTCCAACTGGCGTATCAAGCCGCTGGTATGCACCGGGTGATCTGATCCTGACCAGCCTCGATACGGCGATCATCAGCATCATCGCGGTGCCGGAGCCTGCGGGCTTCCTGTTGCTGGCGCCCGGCCTTATGTATGTCGCCCGACGCGAGCGCAAAAAGAAAAAAGACGCAAAAAAAACCGAATGAATTAAAGGGCTGCTAACGCAGCCCTTTTTTACAACCATCACGACAAATAAAAAACGCGGCTGTTAGGCCGCGTTTTCGAATTCTTTTTCCTCGGGCCAGTGGTGAACCTGCCCTCTGGAATTTTACATGCCGTATTCGTCAACACCGCTGGCAAGCAGACGGGCAAGGCCCAGAACCTTCTTGCGGATGCGCGGATCGGCAATACGGTAGTACGCCTCAACGAGCTCCTGCGTTTCCTGACGGTCGAACGCATCACCATCAAGCCCTTCGCTTGCCGCATTATACCCAGGCAGCTTTGTTTCGGCGCCTTCAAAGAAATAGGCAACCGGCACATCAAGCGTCGTGGACATGCGGAACAGGCGGCTGGAGCCGATGCGGTTGGTGCCCCGCTCGTACTTTTGAACCTGTTGGAAAGTAACACCCAGTTCTGTCCCCAATTGTGTCTGGGAAAGACCAAGCATTTTGCGACGTGCGCGAACACGTTGACCGACGTGAACGTCAATCGGATCAGGACTCTTATTCATTATACTCTCTCTCTGGTGATTGGCTGCACCCATTATAAGGCGAGCACCCTACTATCTCTAGTATATAAATGCAGACCACCCAGCTCGAGCATCCGGTGCGGCCTTGCTACTTGTTTTCTCGACCCAATTTCCGTTCGGAAACAATAACTAGCCAAAAATTGTACTATTTTGCAACATATAGTATCAATTTATGCGACGAACCGACGCAGGCAGCATAAGGGAAGCCAGATATAGCAATTTGGGCGAATCAGAACCTAATCAGCTCAGGGATTTTTCCACCAGTTCGCGAACGTCAGCGCTTTCAACCTGTGCCAGAAGGCCTTCAAGCGCAGCTTTCATCAACGCCTGCCTGGCCTCTGGCAACCGCCGCCACCGTCCCAGTGGTGCCACAAGTCGTGCTGCCGTCTGCGGGTTGATTTTGTCCACGTGTGCGATAGTGTCCGCCAGCAGGCGATAGCCAGCACCATCTACGGTATGGAACCGCACCTGGTTGAGCATGGCAAAACTGGAGATGAGCGATCGCAGCCTGTTCGGGTTGGCAACCTTGAAAGCCGGGTGCTGCATCAACTGTTGCACCGCCTCAACTGCATCGGGCCGAGAACTTTGCCCCTGCACCGCAAACCATTTATCCACCACAAGGTCGTCCCGCTGCCAGGTATTATAGAAGGCTGCCAGCATCTCATCCCGTGCAGGGAAATCGCTTGCCGCAATAATCACAAGCGCGGCCATACGGTCCGTCATATTGTCAGCCTGTTCAAGGTGCCCGCACACCAGCGCCTCGGCATCAGGCAGATAAGCCAGATACTTAAGCAAGACATTCCGCAGCCGTCTCCGGGCCTTGCTTGTCTGGTCCAGGTCATAACTTGCCCCGCTGAGCTCCGCATAACGCGCACGCACCGCATCAGCATTCTCATGGGCAAAGTGCGACGCCAGGCCTTCCCGCACCCTGTGTATTTCATCCGGCAACAGCACATCCATGCGCTGACCAAGCGAAATCTCGGACGGCAAAGCCAATAACTCGGCCAACAAAGCCTCGTCCACCTCTGTATCACTCAGCAAGCTTTTAAATGTCTCCGCAATCTCGTGCGGTGGAGCTTCAGCCTTGCCCGCGCCCCGCGCACAAGCCAACAGGAAATCACCATACATATATTGTGCGGCTTCCCAGCGCGCAAACGCATCGCCGTCGTGCTGCACCAGAAACGCCAGTTCCTCCGATGTCAGATCGTGGCGCATGGTCACGGGTGCGGTAAAGCCCCGCAACAGGCTGGGCACAGTGCCCTCGGGTACGTTTTTGAAACGGTAAGACTGCCGCGCATCTATCACCTGTAGCAGACAGCCATCATCGGTCCACTCGCCTGTGCCCGACACGTCCGCCCGCAATTCCGAGCCGTCCTTAGCAACAAGGCCGACCAGAAGCGGCATATGAAGGTTTTTTTTCTCCGGCTGACCTGGTGTCGGTGCGCAACTCTGCTCCACATGCAGAATCAGATCTCCACCCTCTCGCTCCCGCGTGATGACAAGTGCCGGCGTACCCGCCTGCGAATACCAAAGACGAAACTGCTTAAGGTCAACGCCACTGGCATCTTCCATCGCGCAAGTGAAATCCTCACAGGTCACCGCCTGACCGTCGTGCCGCTGGAAATACAGATCCATGCCGTGCCGGAAGGCGTCGGGCCCGATCAACCGGTGCATCATCCGGATCACTTCAGCGCCTTTATTGTAGACAGTCGCTGTATAGAAATTGTTGATCTCGATATACCGTTCAGGCCGCACCGGATGTGCAAGCGGGCCGCCATCTTCCGGGAATTGCATCATGCGAAGCGCGCGTACATCATCCAACCGCTTGACGGCGCGGGACGTCATATCGCTTGAGAATTCCTGGTCACGGAAAACCGTCAGCCCTTCCTTCAGGCTGAGCTGGAACCAGTCCCGGCACGTAACCCGGTTACCGGTCCAGTTATGAAAATATTCGTGTCCGATCACCCCTTCAACATGGTCGAAATCCGCGTCTGTTGCGGTTTCCTTGCTTGCCAGCACATATTTGGTGTTGAAGATGTTCAGGCCCTTGTTCTCCATCGCGCCCATGTTGAAGTCTGACACGGCGACGATATTGTACACATCAAGATCATACTCCAGGCCAAAGGTATCTTCGTCCCACGCCATGGAGCGCTTAAGCGATGCCATCGCATAATCACATTTCCCAAGGTCGCCCTCAGCGGCAAAAATATTCAGGGCGATTTCACGCCCCGAGCACGTGGTGAAACTGTCGCTCAGGCGGCCCAGTTTACCGGCCACCATGGCAAACAGATACGAGGGCTTGGGGTGTGGGTCATGCCACTCGGCAAAATGACGCCCGTCAGGCAAATCACCTGTCTCGCCCGGGTTGCCGTTCGACAACAAGGTGGGATAGCGGGCCTTGTCCGCCTGGATCCGCACGGTATAGCGCGCCAGTACGTCCGGGCGGTCAGGATAATAGGTGATATGCCGGAAACCCTCAGCCTCACACTGGGTGCAGAAGTTGCCACCGGAAAAATACAACCCCTCGAGACGGGTGTTCTCTTTCGGGGACAATTCAGTCACGATCTCGAGTGTAAACCTGTCAGGGACAGCGTGGATCGTCAGCGTTTCTGCGCCCAGCGTATATTCATTACCGCCCAGAGGCTTACCATCCACAGCGATGCTTTTCAGCGTCATATAAGGCCCGCCATCGAGAATGAGGGTCCCCGTGCCGTGTTGCCGCGTCAGCCTTGATGTCGCGGTCACAATCGCGCTTTCGTCGTGTAAGTCGAAATTGAGGTCAACGGTATCAATACTGAAGGCTGGCGGCTGATAATCCGCGAGCCTTATTTCCTGCTTGGGCGCTACAGCGGCGCGGCTTGCATCCACGGTTTACCCTCTCCTGCGGCGGCTTTTGTTCTCTTCGATCGCATAATCAAGCGGCAAGGCCGTCGTATATTTGATCCGCTCCATCGCGAAAGACGAACTCACATCCGTGAGCTGTACCTTTTTGATCAGCTTTTTATAGAAAGTGTCATAAGCCGCCATATCAGGCACCACGACCCGCATCAGATAGTCGATCTCGCCACTCATGCGGTACAGTTCAACAACCTCCGGGAATTCGCACACAAGGCGGGCGAATTCATCAAGCCAGTCGAAGTTATGCTCGTTGGTACGGATGGCGACAAACACATCCAGCGGCACATTGACCTTGTTACGATCCACAAGCGCCACACGGCGGGTAATATAGCCTTCCTGTTCCAGAATCTGGATACGGCGCCAGCAAGGTGTGGTCGACAGACCTACCGCCTCCGCGATTTCAGCCGTGCTGAGCGTCGCGTCCTTTTGTAACAGATTCAGAATTTTGCGATCAATTTCATCCATTTTCTTATTTCCTCTAGCGCAGGGCGTACCCCATCTCACTGTCAGCCCCCTATTAGCCTATTTTTCTATTCCGGGAACAGAAAAATAGCTCACGCTGCTATTAAGCCTGCCTAATGTGTGCCTGTACTGCTATCTGGTTCTTCTTTTGCGAAATAAAAGATGATCAAGCGAAATTTTACCGCCGCCCATCATCACAATCGGCAATAACGCCGCCAACCATGTCGCATGCTCGCTGAAATGGCCTGGATAGACAAACAGCTGGATCACCAGGGTCATGCCAAAAAGGCCGAGCGCTCCAAGACGGGAAGCCAGCCCCAGAATAAGCAGTATCGGCAGGAAGGTTTCGGCGTAAATCGCCAGGGTCAACGCCACATCGGCGGGAAGCAATGGCAGGGCATACTCGTACTCGAACAGCGTATGCGCACTGTCTGATGGCTCAAGGAAGCCACCAGCAACCTTGGTACGGCTGCTGGCATAAAAAATATGCGCCACCCAGCTTCGTAACCACAGGAGCATATAATCCTGCATTTCAACCACATGTGCTGAGCGCGCATAAAGCGCCCCCGCCTGCCTGATCACCGCGCGCATCCAAAGCTCCCCTACCCGGCGTGGAAATCTACCGCGCCCATCTCTGTCAACATGGTCAAACTATCGCCCTCCACCGGCTCGCCCGCCTCGATCCGCAGCGCTGTCTGGCGCTGTGCGCTGTCAAGCGCGGCCAGCCGCACCTCGCCACCCGACAGGGTCACAAGCGCACACTGCCCGCCGGCCTTCAAACTGACGGCTTCCGGCGGGATCTGCCCGGTACCGGCCATCCAGAGATTCAGGATCGGATAGTCGCTGTCTACCAGCCGTACGTTAGGTGACAACCGGGGTGTGCCATCCGCACTCAAGGCGTTCCCGAACTCCTCAACCAGTTGCAGGCTGTGAATGGCCCACTCAAGCCTGATGATATCCCGCAGATAGGGGACCTGGCACACGGGCGCAAATTCAGCGAGAAAATCCGGCAACCCGGCACCGTAGTGGGAAAGCACCGCCTCGCACGGCGGCTCGCGTGCGATATATTTGGCGAACACGCCCTTTATGAATTGCTCCCCAACAAAAACCCTGGCCACCGGAAACAGTGACATAAGAGCTCTGCACAGACTTTCACGGTAATTGTTCTGGTGGACCCTGATGCGCCGCTCAGCCGGGAGCGTGTCTGACACGACCGCGCCTTCAAGGGTGGTGGAGGGGACGCCGCCTGCCACCATCGCCTTTCTCATCTCTCGCTGGAACGTGGCCAGATCAGGCATGGACATGTACCTTTGCCGTCATGCGTGCCAAGGCCTTTGTCGCCTCGGCTTCCAGCACGTCAAAGTCGGGGACGTCGGTGTCCCATTCAATGAGCGTCGGCTTCGGGCCCACTCGATTGACCAACCGCTCATAGAGGCCCCAGACGTCATCACATACCCGGCTGCCGTGGTCATCGATCCGCAATTTTATGCCATCAATATCCTTGACCACATGACCAGCCAAATGCACCTCACCGATGAGCGCGGCGGGCACCGCATCAAGATAGCCCAGCGCATCAAAGCCCATATTGCGTGCCGACACATAGATATTATTCACATCAAGAAGCAGCCCACAGCCTGTGGCATCCGCGAGACGCGTCAGGAATTCGATCTCCGGCATTTCGCTAGCTTTGAACGCCAGATAGCTGGATGGATTTTCGATAAGGATTGCCCGGCCGACAGCGTCCTGCAACCTGCTCACATTGGCGCTGACAACCCGCAGGCTTTCCTGCGTCAGCGGCAACGGCAACAGGTCATTCAGATAAGTGCCGCCCTGCACAGACCAGGCAAGGTGTTCCGACACCAGCACGGGACCGTAGCGCGCCACCACTCCCCTGAAGCGATCGACATGGGCGGGATCAAGCCCTTCCGCCGAGCCTAGGGACATGCCAACACCGTGCACCGAGAGCGCATAATGCTCGCAAATCGCTTCGAGATAACGGTGATGAGCCCCGCCTTTTGTCATGTAATTTTCAGCGTGCACTTCAAAAAATGCCATAGCAGGTCGCGCGTTGAGCACATGCGCGAGATGCTCGGTTTTCAAGCTCACACCAACGGGAGGTACCTGCCCCTTACTCTGCCAAAGATAGTCAACAGCCATAAAACCTGCCTTTACATATAATTAGAGCAGCATAGCAGACCTCTGCCACACTGCTCCAATGATCACTCAGCTGTCGAGACTACATTTTTTTCGGTTCTTTGGCGCTACCGGCAATGCGGTCGCACATACCGGCAGGGACATACATCCATTCTTCAGGGTGGTTGTCTTCCTGAGCCTGGCCCGCACAGCTGTGTGTTGACGAAGCACAGTCATTCATGCCCTTGGCGACCACGCCATAGCATTTTTCCTTTTTGCCTTTTTTATCGTCGGCTGACACCGCCCCTGCGGCCATGGTCACGGCGAACGCAACCGCGCTTGTGGTAGCGACGGCCGTTTTTGCGAATTGGTTGAACTTCATAATGCAATTCCCCTGTCATGATTTAAATACAAACTTCATTGCGGTTCTTGAGTAACCGCCCTTGCACAACCATATTTGCTCAGAGGGTCCAAAATAGAAAATAATATCAATGTCACGTCTTGGTGAGACTTCCGCGAGCATATTTTTGTGC
Organism: Kordiimonas aestuarii; assembly: GCF_025574465.1. Lineage (GTDB taxonomy): Bacteria > Pseudomonadota > Alphaproteobacteria > Sphingomonadales > Kordiimonadaceae > Kordiimonas > Kordiimonas aestuarii. Next base: position 283,181 of record NZ_JAOBPP010000020.1, on the reverse strand, counting down.
CGGTCGCCCTGAAAAAAAGTGAATAAGATGAAGATCATAGACCTGAGCCAGACCATGAAAAGCGGCCTCTCCACCTACAAAGGCCTGCCGGCTATTCATGTGTGCGATTATCTCTCTCGTGAAGAGAGCAAAAAACACTACGCGGACAAGACATCGTTCCAGATCGACGAGATCACGCTGATCGGCAACAGCGGCACCTATATCGATTCCCCGTTCCACCGCTATGAAAATGGCAAGGACCTGGCCGAGCTGACACTTGCTTCCACCACTGCATTGCCCGGAATTGTTATTCGCGTCCCCTATGCAGGCCGCTGGCATGCCATCGACGAAAAACCTTTTGAAGACCGTGATCTAAAAGGAAAAGCCGTATTGTTTGATACCGGATGGAGCCGCTTTTTCGGCACGCCCGACTATTTCGACTATCATCCCTTCCTGACAGGCCCCGCCGCTGACCTTCTGCACAAAAAGGGGGTCGCGCTTGTGGGCATTAACAGCCATAACATAGACGACACACGCGGCAACTCCCGGCCGGTGCATACCACCCTGCTCGGTGTCGAGATCCCGATTGTTGAACATATGTGTAACCTGAGCGCCCTGCCCGACATGGGCTTTCGCTTTTTTGCGGCACCTGTCAAGTTTTCGGGCGTCGGCACTTTCCCCACACGGGCTTATGCCATCATCGAGTAAAACCTACCGAGGGTCAGCGACCTGAACCGGAGAAATCGCTACGGTAATCCCGCATGAAGGACTGCAGCTTCTCGACGCTGGCGATCTGACTGGCGATAGCCCCCAATTCCCGCCCGGACAGCTCCTGATCATTGGTCAGGAGATCAAATGCCTGTGCAAAATCCCCTGAGCGCATCTGCGGTCCATAACGGCGGCGCATTTCAATCAGGCCCGCACGATCCTCCATGAAAGTCATCGCAATCGTCAACCGGATGAGGTTAAGCCTTTCCAGCGGCTGCAATGCTTCATTGCGCCGCCAACCGTCACCAAGCAACTGACGGGCGGTGCTGACAAAACGTGACCAAGCCTTTGAGCCCCAGAAGATATCTGCCCGGAGATAATCCGCATCAGCGCTACGGTCGCCCTCAAGCAATACTTCGGCTTCCTCATAGCGCGCCAGTTCAATAAGGGCGCGGGTCTCAACGTGACGGCGGGTTTTTTCAATGTCCTGCGGCAACCTTGGCTCGCGGGTGGCCCGCATGATCTCCAGCGCCTTTTGCGGCTGTTCGTTCAGGATGTATATCTTAGCGAGGTTTGCCGCGATAAGCGCGCGCGCCGCGCCTTCCGTACGCACCCGCACCTGATACTCCAGAAGCTCGGCTGCCCGGTCCAACAGGTCAACCGAAACCAGCCGGTCGGCAAGGCGCCTGATCATCAGGTCTCCTTCGGTGCCAAGCGGTGTAAGGTCGCGGAACTTGTAATAAAGGCTGATGGCTTCGATGGGCGTCAGTTCGTCTGCCTTGCCGTTCAGGAACAATTCCCGGAAAACATCGGCCGACCGGTTGATCATCCGCTTCTCGCGCGCCAAGTCAGGGAAATAGGAAACCCCTTGCCGCAGCACTTCAAGCCCAAGTTCATATTGTTTGGTTGAGAAGTAGAGATCAGCCAGATCATCCAGCAATTCGGCTTCGAACCGTGCCCCCCGCCACGCAAAGCGCAGTCTTTCCAACTGGTCAATTGCCTGTTCTTCGCTCAGGTCGCCATTTTTCAGGTTCTGCCTGGTCCGCGCATAACGCGCCCGCGCAGCAATCCAGCGGTAGGGGGCGTCTGCCAGATCATCATATTGGGCCAACGCGACATCCATTTGGCCCTGCATCGCGGCGATGCGCGCGCTTTGGAACACAGATTCAGCCAGTTGTTCATCATTGAGGTTCAGGCCATTCAACAGGTCCAGCTCACGAATGGCGAGTTCGATCTGGTCCAACTCAAGCGCCGAACGCACCACAGCCAACTGGATTTCAGCACGGTCATAATCGTCATAGGTGCCCATGACGTCTTTGCCGCGCCGGTAATGTTCAAGCGCCGCGTCATACTGGCCAAGTGCTTCGGCCACCAATCCGCGCCAAAGCTCCGCGTCTTGTTCGGCGCCAAGGCCTTTGTGGGCCAAGTCAACGCTGGCAGCCTCAAGCCGTCCCTGCTTGAAGTTTGCTACGCCGCGCACCGCGAGATATTCGCTGTTCTGTGCCAGCAACGGATCTTCGTCCAGCATACGGGACAGAACGCCCAGTGATTCAGCCGCACGTGCATGAGCCAGGTAAAACCGTGCCAGCTTCCAGCGTGCCGCATTACGGTCGGTCATGGGTTGAAGTGACAGCTCGTAAAACAGTAACGCTTTATTCTTGCGGTATTCCCATGGCTTGCCAATGCGCCATGCTTCAAAATCTATCAGGCGCTTGAAATTGCCATTTTGGGGCCTGGCCCCCACACCTGTATCGCGCGACAGCCTGGTGGCCGACAGAATGTTATTCCCGGTCGTCCGAATGGCAATGCCGTCACTGAAACGCTGGACTTCCACAAAATCAGACTTGGGCATAACCACAACACCCTGCGCTGTTTCCAGCAGTTGCGACGATGCATAGCTATATTCCTGCGCCATGCCCCGGCCCTCGCCGATCATCGGCAACACCACCAGAAAATCGCCAATGGCAGGGTCTTCGATCTCGATCTTACGACCAATATCGGTTGCCGGAACGAAAACCTGCTGCCCCTGAACACCTTCCGCCTGACGGGTTGGCTCAAGCGGGAAACGCGGCTTCGCCGGCGTGTCCTTCAGGCTGACCAGCCACTCCGGGCCGTCCCGTTCAACCACATAAAACTGCTGCGGTGCCACGTTAAGCCGCATCACGAGTGCATCCTTGTTTTCATGCACCTCAAGGGCACTGATGCGGTCGTCCACAACGTCCGCCGCCTCACGCAATCCACCGGGATCAAGCTTGTAGGGCTGGTCAAACACCACCCAGAGGAAGCCGCCCCGGGCAAATACTGCGGAGCCGACTTGTTCCTGCCACGGAAACCGGAGCTGGATGCCCGCATCGACCTCGGACACGGAAACGCTGATCACTTTGTCTTCGGGGGTAAAGGCGGTCACGCCTCTGATGTCGATCCCCGAGCCAGCATTGGCCGCACTCTGAGCTGGGCCGCCGCTCGCACCCGATGTCGGCCGTTGTGCTGTCTCGTCCCCCACGCCCGCCGGGTTATCGGCTGACGCTGGCTCATTTTGCTGAAGCTCGCCCGGCAACGCAGCAAGGTCATCAACCGGCGGGCTGGCATCGCCGGAGGCGTCAGCAGCGCTGTCAGGTTGCGGTTCGGTGGATGACGGTTCTACAGGCTCCGCCATATTGGCCGCAGTCTGGTTGCGCGCGGCCCGGGACGAATAGACATCAACCACCAGAAACTGGCCGGACCAGAAGTCTTGCGTGCGCGCATCTGACGGAATATCCATCACAACGATGGTTTGCCCGCCCCGCTGGCTTACCCTCGGGTTGGTGGCCTGCCTGAGCGGCGATGACAGGATCGCGCTGAAATTAAATTGGAAATTACCCTGAAAGACAATACGAAGGGCCCCTGCCTGACCGAACACCCGGTATGATGTATCGCGCGGCACGGGGAACACAAGGCGCGCCGCATTGGACTGCTGCGCGCCCTGAACCGAGACCAGTGGACCACTTTGCACCTGTGCGTAAGCCGCAGGTACCGCGGCCACGGCGGCGGCAAACACGGCTGCACCTATACTATTCTGCCATTTAGAAAATGTCATAGGTGCTTTGCCCACGTCTTTCATTCATAAGTACAATATCAATACGTTCAGCCCATTCATAGCGGCTTTGCGCGCTGAGCTGTTCACTCAGGTCCTGAAGCCGCGTATCAGCATAGCCCAAAACGGTAATGGGCTGGCGGTAGCCTGCATCTGCCAGCATGCCTGCAACCACCCGCGCCCGTGTGAGCGATAGTTCCCAGTTCGAGCGGAACAGGCCGGTCGTCACCGGTGTCGCGTCGGTGTAGCCCGCGATCTGCAATTTGTTCCTGATTTGCACAAGCGCGCCAGCGAGCTGCCGTAGCGCCCGGGATGCATCCGGCGCAAGGATTGCCTTTTTACGCTCAAACATCAGGCTAGCTGGCAGGGAAATAACCACCTTGTCGCCAACAAGGCGCACTTCCGCGTCTTTGAGAAGCGCCACCTGGGCAAGCTGACGCTCCAGCAATGCTTCAAGATACGAAAGGTTTAGCCCTGGAATTCGACGGGTCATGATTGACGCTGGCGTATCGTGCTGCTGCACCTCAACCATTGGCCGGTTGGGATTAAATTCTTCCGACATGGTTCTGACAACCGACTTCCAGCTTTCGAACTGGACTGAATTCATTGAGAAAACCAGCACAAAAAAAGTCAAGAGAAGCGCCAGCAGATCCGCAAAGGTAAGGATCCATGAAGCCGAAGCATCTTCCTGCCGTTTTTTCGCAGTCGCTAACATCAGTTCCCTCTCTCGCCCAAAGAGGAAACAACGCCGATCTCTGACGTGTTGCGGAATACAGCCAGTATCTTGCCTTCCTCAATGCCGACAAAACCGGTGATAAAAGCGCCGTCCGGCACTCCCTTGTTTTTCAAATATCGCGCAAGTGCTCCCGCACGGCGGACAGCGATTTCCTGCGACCGGGTCATTTCGGCGGCTACCGCGCCGACCCCGCTGCCAAACATGAAGGCAATTTCCTGGCGCTTGTTACTGAATCCCTGGCTCTGCGCCGCCAGAAGCTGGTCAAGAAAGCCATGCATGTCCGGGCGCACATTGAACGAGCCCGGCATAAAAAGATATTCCTGCGGGAATTCGACCTCAAAAACATTGCCACCGTGATTGGCAAAACGGCCTTCGATCGAAAACTCGGCATAGAAGGCGCGCTGAACCGCCTGCAGGGCAACATCATTCGACGGGTCAGCCGTTGCCCGGGGGTCGATGTTGCGGCGGCGGTTATCCGTCTGGGGTTCAAAAGTGCTGTTCACGCTTTCCATCGCGACGGCCGCCCGTGAAGCCGCGTGCTGGGACACCGAGGTCAGAACTATAAAAAAAGCAAGCAGAATGAGATACAGCGCGACAAACAAACCAAGGGTGTTGTCACTGCCAAAAAGGCGCCTCGTTCGTTCCTGCTCTATAAACATGATACCCGATCAATCCGGTGGTTGCCTGAAGGCCTAGTCAAAACTGGCAAGAATTGCGTCAATTTCATCCTGGCTGTTGCCCTCGCCCTCCAGCTGCGGGCCGTGAAGAAGGTCAGTATCGTCTGCGGCAATACCCTCGTCATCTCGCTCAATGTCTTCCTCCGGCTTGATGTAATCGTCGCCGATCGCGTCAGCCAGTGCATTCAAGCGTTCCTCAAGATGACCCAGGGTCCGCATCACTTTGGTGATCCGTTGCCCGGTCAGGTCCTGGAAGCTTGACGCCTGAAACAACTCAGTCGAAACTTTCTCCAGTTTCTCCGCCATCTCGCCCTCTGTTTCCTCAGAGAGCTGCCCAACGGTTTCCGCAGCATCCATAATGGTTTCCGCGGCTTCTTCGGTCGATAGCACGATCGCATCAAGCTGTTCGCCGGCATCCGGAATATCGCGGTTGGACAAAGACTTGGGCTGCATGCCTATAAGTTCGCCCTTCGCCGCGCCGATATAAGCCAGAAGTTCGCGCAGTTCGGTTGCGATTTTATCCACTTCATCATCATGGGTCGTACCCTTGACGAGGCTGCCCACTACATGGGTGATATCGTCAATTGCAACATTGTCGCCCCTGCTCTGGCGCAGTGTTGCCGCTCTGTCTTCCAGGCTCACTGTTGCTGCCTGCTTCACCATTCCCGCTACTCCTCTGCCCCCAAAGGTACTCTTAAATTGTTTGACGCCCGATCCTCATAATAGATATGAGCGCCATAATAGATATTACTGTGAATCCAGTTCCTGAACGCTCGGCGGTTGCGCCAACGTTGCAAGCTCAGTTGTCAGCACCGACGCCTTAGACGGTGTCATCTCACCCATCAGCGCCGCAACCTTGGACGGCTTCATCCGGGTCACCAGATCAATCTGCGTCTGCAAGGCGAGCGCTTCAAATCTCGGTGCGGCGTCTTTTGGTTTCATCGTTTCGTAAACCTTCACGATGCTGGCAAGCTTCTCATCTTCCGCTTGCTCAAAAATACGTAAATGCTCTTTAATTCGCGTCTCAAGTACTTGAAGCTGGGCGATTTTATCATTGATGCGCTTTTCGGTGCTTGCCAGCAGTTGCTCCTGAAGGTCGAGTTTTGTCTCCCGTGCCTCCAGTTCCTGCCGCCGTTCGCGAAGCTGGGTAATCAGCTCCATTTCTTCATTGCTCGGCAAGCCCACAACAAGCGGCTGTCCCTTCGCGGCACTTGCCTTGCGCTGCGCTTCCGCATCCGTCATGGGTGCGGGTGCGGCCGTATCGCCAGACGTATCACCACCCTGTTGTTCCTGCGCGCTTGCGGGCTGCGCAAGCAGGTTGAAGCCGGTATAGAGGTTGATCCCCCTGATACCGAGCGCAACAAACGCCACGAGTATCAGCATTGGGAAGATGCGAACCCTGCTCATGACCGCGCCACTCATTTCAACCGTCCTTTACACATTTTGCGTTTCACGCCTCTATCCCACCATCCACGCTAGCGGGCTTCTCTGAGCGCCGCGAGAATTTCCTGTTGTTGTTTGCTGCTGGCTTTTTCGCCCTTGGGTGCCGCAGCTTCTGCCCGACCGCCGCTACCCGCGCCGGTCAAACCACGCTCAATTCTGTCTGCAAGATTATTGCCAGCTTCAGTGATCATGCCCAGTTCATCGGCCAACGCGCTAGCTTTTTGCACACGAACCTGGAGCACTTCCTCAATCTCGACGGCGGATTTTTTAAGCCCGGCCACACTGTTTTGGGCATTCTGGACCGCTCGGTTCAGATCATCCACCAGTTCCCTCAACTGGGCCTGGCCTTGCCGAATGGTGCCAAGCCGCCGGTATACAATGATCGAGACAGTGATCGCCGACACCAGCAGCACCGCCAGTATACCATCCACAATCATTTCCGAGACCAGATCCATCACATCGCCCTATTGATTGTCTTCACCGTGCGAGAGCCGCTCGGCAGTCTGCCGCACCTGCACCGCCACATGTTGACCAGCCCGGCCAATAGCACCGCTGACCATTGGGACATCACCACATTTTAACACAACTTCGTCATTGGGTGTCTTGTTAAACATGATGGTCTGGCCAACCTGCAGGTTCATTACGTCCCGCAGTGACATGGTCGTTTCATCCATGATGGCATGCAGGTCTACGTCGGCGCGCCAAAGTTCGGTCGCCAGGTGGGTTTCCCATATGCTGTCACGGCCGAATTTTTCGCCCATGAAGCGCTGCAGCAGCAATTCGCGCACAGGCTCAAGTGTCGCATACGGGAACAAGACCTCCAGACGGCCACCCCGGTCTTCCATGTCAACCCGAAGCTTGATCAGGATCGCGGCGTTGGGGGGCCGCGCAATAGTCGCAAAACGCGGGTTTGTCTCAAGCCGGTCAAAGGTGAAGTTTACCGGGCTCAACGGCTCAAACGCACCACACATATCCTTCAGCACGACCGAGATCATCCGCTCCACCAGCGTCTGCTCAATGGTCGTATAGGGCCGGCCTTCAATCCGCATCGCGGCGGTGCCTCGCCTGCCGCCCAAGAGCACGTCCACGATCGAATAGATCAGACTGCTGTCGATCGTCATCAGGCCGTAGTTGTCCCACTCCTCGGCGCGGAAGACCGCCAGCATGGCTGGCAGCGGGATCGAGTTCAAATAGTCGCCGAAGCGCACCGAGGTGATATTGTCGAGCGATACCTCGATATTATCCGACGTAAAATTCCTGAGGCTCGTGGACATCATGCGCACCATGCGGTCGAAAATGATATCGAGCATGGGCAGGCGTTCATAGGACACCAGTGCGCTGTTGATCAGCGCGTGAATGCCTGTCATCTCACCCGCGTCACCGTCACCATCGAAACCCAGCAGGCTGTCAATCTCGTCCTGGTCGAGCACACGACCCGGCGAAGGTCCGCCGTTGTCTTCCTCTTCCTCACCGCCCGCCATGGCTTCCCATTCGGCCGCCATCGCATCCTGGTCGGTGTCGTCATCATCGTCACCACCACCACCGGCCATGGCTTCCCATTCCGCGGCTACAGCTTCGTCATCAATTTCTTCTTCGTCTGCCATGTTTTCTCACGAGCTCGAGCAGTCAGATTAACCTTGAACCAGAAATTCCTGGAACAATACGTCCTTCACGCGGGTGGGTGCCACCGCCTGGTTGATGCGCATCAACAGTTCTTCCTTAAGACGGAAGATCCCTGCAGCACCATCAAGGTCCTCGGGCCTCAACTCCCGCATATAGACGTTAAACTCATCCAGAATACGCGGCAGCTTGGCGTCGAGATCCGATTTATAGCTTTCGCGGTCCACCTCAAGCTGGATTTGTACCCGCAGGAAGCTGGCCCCCTGCCCGCCCGTATTCAGGTTGTATTGCTGCGCCGGAATTTCATAAAACAGCGTCTTGAGCTTTTCGGTCGGCGCATCTTCCTCAAGCTGGACCTGTTCGCGCTTGGCGGCGGCCGCCTGCGCCATCTGTTCCATCTGGTCTTCTTCAGCGTGGTCTTCACCGCCCCCCATAAAGGACATCACCCCAAAGATGGCTGCCGCCCCGATCAGGAGAGCGCCCACACCAATGACGACTTTTTTGCCGCTTACCTTCTTACGTTCGAGCCCTTCGACAAGCTCTGCTTCCCCGAGGGTGTCATCCATATTGTCGGCCATGAAACTTCCACGATCCTTTTTTGCCTGATGGTTGCCTGCTGCCTGCGCGCAACCTGCCGTACTATATTACGGCATCAACTTTATCTTTATTTATACATAGTTAACAAGCCGTGAAACCGGCGTAAAGAAATCACGCACGCAAAATGAGGCTAATCTTACCCAGGTCGGCAAAAAAGGGACGGTAAAACACCCGGTAATTCTTCCCCCTTCACGAGAAGAGGAACACAACTCATTGTTTTTAAACAGATAAAAAACTGGCACGCTTCATGCTTTTATCTGAGCAAACCATAACTGCGAAAACGCAGCATCTGCACAAGCAGGAGAAAAACAATGGATACCGCACTTTTTGTCGGGTTGGCACATAGAAGCGCACTGAAGCGGCGCATGGACGTGGTTGCACACAATATTGCAAACATGTCGACAACGGCTTTCAATAAAGAACGCGTGGTTTTCCGCCAGCATCTTATGGATGCGCCGGGTGCCGCAGCCACCACCGGTGGCAAGATCGCTTATGTCATGGATGCGGGTGTGACCCGTAATACAGACACAGGCAACATGATTTCATCCAATAATCCGCTTGATGTCTTCATCAAAGGTCGCGGATACCTTACCGTTACCGCAAGTGACGGGCAGACGGTATATACCCGCAACGGCCGCATGATGGTCGACAAGGATAGCGAACTGTCCCTCTTGTCCGGCGAAAAAGTGCTGGATAACAACGGGCAGACCATCCAGTTCGATGAAGAAGATGTCGATATCCATATCGCAACGGACGGCACCATCTCCACCAATAACGGAGAAAAGGGCAAACTTGGCCTCGTTTCATTTGCCAATGAGCAAGACATGAAACGCCGTGGTTCCTCGCTTTACGAGACCGGTCAGGCGCCTGAGCCACCCGAGAACATGACGGACGTTTCGCTCCGCCCCAAAGCTTTTGAGGGCTCGAATGTGAACGCCATCGAATCCATGGTCGAAATGATTGATGTGATGCGGGCCTATGAGCGCGCCTCCAAAAACTCATCCGGCTACGAAGATATGCGCAAGGACTCCCTCGACCGGCTTGCCCGCGTGCAATAACCGGCCGTCCCTAAAGGTAATTCCTGAAGGGTAACTGAGGAAAGGATCAGACGATGAAAGCACTTAGCACCGCAGCGACCGGCATGCTCGCACAGCAACTCAATATCGAGGTTATCTCGAACAACATCGCCAACATGAACACAACTGGCTTTAAACGCCAACGGGCGGAGTTCCAGGACCTTCTTTATCAGAATATCGAACGCGTAGGGGCCAACTCGTCCGACGCTGGCACCACGGTCCCGAGTGGGATTCAGGTGGGTGTGGGTGTCCGTGCCGCTGGTGTTTACCGCATCACGGACCAGGGTAGCCTCTCGAACACCGGCAACGAATATGATGTCGCCATCAACGGACGTGGTTTTTTCCACATCCAGTTGCCAGATGGTCAGTCTGCGTACACCCGCGCCGGTTCATTCCAGGTTGACCAGGACGGCCGCCTCGTGACCCCTGAAGGGTATCCGGTTCAGCCGGTCATCAACATCCCGCAGGATGCCATTGACGTGTCGATCAACGAACAGGGCGAGGTTGCCGTCAAGCAGGACGGCCAGACCAACCCGGCTGTGATCGGTACCTTTGACCTCGTGACCTTCCCGAACGAAGTGGGGCTTGAGGCCGTGGGCGGGAACTTGTACCTCGAAAGCCAGGCTTCGGGTGCCCCGAACGTCAGTCAGGCGGGCCTGCCCGGTTTTGGCAAGATTGTGCAAGGGTACCTTGAGCAATCCAACGTAAACGCGGTGGGTGAAATCACATCCATGATCTCCGCGCAGCGGGCTTATGAGCTCAATTCCAAAGTTATCCAGACCTCGGATGAGATGCTCCAAGCCGCTAATAACCTGCGCTAATAGGAGGGCATGATGCAGACCACAGGTAAAACATATAGGCACATCCTGATTGCTGCCCTGCTGGCCGGGGCAACCACCCCGGCAGCAATTGCCGCAGACCTGCGCGAGCAACTTTCTGTGATCGACCCAGTTATCAAGCTTGGCGACCTGTTTACCGACCTTGGTGCCGACGCCGAAACCATCGTGCTCGAAGCCCCTGCGCCCGGTGACAGCAAACAACTCAGTTCATATGAGCTTGAGCGTATCGCCGAGCAATATAACATCGATTGGGAGCGACCAACCTATCTCAAGCGGGTAAGTGTTTATCGCGAAGGCAACGCCTTCACGCTTGACGACCTTGGTGATATCGCCCTCAGAGAAGCACAGGCGCAGGGCCTCACTGGCACGGTGGAAATTCAGGTCTATGGCCGCCGCAGCGGACTTTACCTGCCTGCCGACGCAACCGTAAACGACATAGAACTGGAAAACTTTGAGCTGAACAGCCGTCAAGACCGGTTTACCGCCACTGCATTGCTGCCGACCGGAACCAACCAGCCGCAACGCCTGACCATCTCAGGCCGTGTGCAGGAAGTCCGCATGGTACCAACACTTGCACGTATGCTCACCCCTGGTGAGGTTATCAGCCAGGGTGATATCGAGTGGACCAAAATGCCGGTGCGCCAGATCAACTCTCGCGTGATTTTGTCCAGCAACGAGCTGTTGGGCCAGACGGTAAAGCGGACCCTGCAGCCAGGCCGCGCCCTCTTCACCAGCGATGTGGCGCCGCCCGTCGTGGTCGAGAAAGGTAGCGTGGTCACCATGGTGCTTCAGGTTGGGTCGTTGTCGCTTAGCGCGTCGGGCCGTGCGCTCGAAGCCGGCGGAAACGGCGACATGATCCGCGTGATGAACACAAAATCCAAACAAACAGTTGACGCGAGGGTGATCAGCCCCGGCCAGGTCGCCGTCACCAGCAACAGCTTAACGCTTGCCGCGATGTAAAGGAGGCAACCATGTTGAAACAATTTGCACAGAAGACATTCCTCCTTGCCGCGCTGACATCGCTTGCTGCGTGCGGTGCCGCGGACCGGATCAGCAACATCGGCAAGGAGCCGGACCTGACCCCGATCAAGGACATCAAGGCCCCGGTAGCCCAACGGTCGATCAGCCTGCCCATGCCCAGCAACACACCGGACAAATACCAGCCGAACTCGCTGTGGCGGACAGGCGCCCGTGCTTTCTTCAAGGATCAGCGCGCCAGCAATATCGGCGACATCCTGACGGTCAACATCGCCATTTCAGACAGCGCCCAGATCGGCAACTCGACCGCACGGTCACGCACCACGGCGGAAAGTGCCGGTCTGCCGAACTTCCTAGGTTATGAACAAGGCATTCGCGGCCTCCTGCACGGTGCTGCTCCTGCAGAGGGGGAGGACACTCGCCCCAATGTAGAGTCCAGCACGCTTATTGGTGCTGATTCCGGTTCGTCCTATGCCGGTGCAGGCTCTGTCGACCGCTCTGAAGCGATCAATATGACGGTTGCCGCCATCGTGACCGAGGTGCTGCCAAACGGCAATCTTGTGATCCAGGGCCGCCAGGAAGTACGTGTGAATTTTGAGAAACGTGAGCTCCTGCTCGCCGGGATCGTACGGCCGGAGGATATCTCCAGCGGCAATACGATTTCCCACACACAGATTGCCGAAGCCCGTATTTCATACGGCGGCAAGGGACAGATTACAGATGTGCAACAGCCTCGTTATGGGACCCAGCTGTATGACATCATCTTCCCATTCTAATGACATCAACCAAGGAGGACTATGGAGAGAGACTAGTAAGTTACTTACCGAAATAAAGCCAACTGACAAAGGCCGGGCACCTGTCCCGGCCTCTTTTTTTGCCAATTAGGAATCCTAACGAATCGATTCGATTCGCAGCGATTTTGCCGCACTTACCATATTCTCAAGTGCTGGCTTCACTTCTTCCCAGCGCCGGGTCTTCAGGCCACAGTCGGGGTTCACCCATATTTGCCCAGGCTCCAGCACCGATGTGGCACTGGCAATTTTTTCGCGCAGTTCAGATACTGTCGGACAGCGCGGCGAGTGAATATCGTAGACGCCCAGCCCAATTTCATTGGCATAGTGGAAGTCCCTGAAAACATGCAAAAGACTCATGTCCGACCGCGATGCCTCGATCGATATGACATCCGCATCAAGCGCCGCGATAGACGGCAGGATGTCTTCGAACTCCGCGTAGCACATATGGGTGTGGATCTGGGTCGTGGCTGACGCCGCACTGGCAGAAAACCGGAAGCAGTCAACAGCCCACTCAAGATAGCCCTGCCAGTCAGACCGCCTGAGCGGTAAGCCTTCCCTGAGTGCGGGCTCATCAATCTGTACGATAGCAATCCCTGCGGCTTCAAGATCGCGGACCTCGTCGTAGATGGCACAGGCTATCTGCCGGCAGGTAACAGACCGCGGTTGGTCATCGCGGGCAAACGACCACTGCAAAATTGTTACAGGCCCGGTCAGCATGCCCTTCACCGGCTTGTCGGTCAGGGACTGCGCAAAAGACGACCATTTTACCGTCATCGGTTCCGGGCGAGCCACGTCACCAAAGATGATGGGGGGCTTGACACAGCGGGAGCCATAGGACTGGACCCACGCCTTTTTAGTAAACAGGAAACCGTCCAGCAGCTCGCCAAAATATTCCACCATGTCATTGCGCTCGAACTCGCCATGCACCAGCACGTCAAGTCCCGCCGCTTCCTGAAAGCGAATGGCCTTTTCGGTCTCGCTTTTGAGGAATTCATCATATTGAGCAGCGCTCAGCGCCCCTTTGCGGAAGGTGGCCCGAGCCTGCCTGACCGCGTCCGTCTGCGGAAACGACCCGATTGTCGTCGTCGGGAAAGACACCAGCTTCAGGCGTTCCTGCTGTTTGAAGGCGCGCACATCGCGTGCGGGACGTGCGGGCAGTTGCCCTGCGGCTGCAATGCGGCTGGCCACGGCAGGATTATGCACCCGGGGTGAAATGCGGCGTTCAGCGGCGGCGTCGTCACTGTCGTGAAAGGCCGGGGCAAAGGCTTCCCGCCCTTCATTCAGGGCACCCGCAAGCACCACAAGTTCGTCCAGTTTCTGGACAGCAAATGCAAGCCATGACGCGACTTCCACGTCCAGCGCCGTCTCCCCCTCAAGGTCAACCGGCACATGAAGAAGCGAACAGCTGGGCGCCACCTGCAGGCGATCCCGCCCGACGCTGGTTGCTGCATTTTGCGCCAACGCAAGGGAGGCGCTCAAGTCGTTGCGCCAGACGTTCCGTCCATCGACAAGTCCCAGGGACAGTACCTTGTCGTCCGGCCAATGCGGCAGAAGATGGTCAAGCTGTTCGGGGGCGCGCACAAGGTCAACATGCAGGCCCGCGACAGGCAGCGGCAACAGCCGTGAGAATTTGTCTGCCGCGCTGCCAAAATAGGTCGCCAGCATCAGCTTGGGCGCAGTGGGGGCAAGATAACCATATGCCCGCACAACGGCACTCAGCCACTCCGGCTCAAGGTCAAGGCACAGGACTGGTTCGTCAACCTGAACCCAGTCAGCGCCCGCGACCCCGAGGGCGGAAAGAATTTCCGCATACACCGGCAGAAAGTCATCAAGATAGTCAAGGGCCACCTTGTCTCCCGCCTTGACTTTGGCAAGCCGCAGGAATGTGACCGGGCCAATGATAACCGGGCGGGTGTCAATACCCAGCGCCTTGGCCTCGGCATATTGGCTGATCAGGCGTCTATCTTCCCCGTCCAGGGCGAGGTCTGGCGACAATTCGGGCACGATGTAGTGATAGTTGGTGTCAAACCATTTGGTCATCTCCATCGCGGGCAGTTCCCCGGTACCCCGCGCCATGGCAAAATAGGTATCAAGTGGTGATGCCAGCTCCGCGTGCCGGTACCGCGTTGGCGTCGCGCCCAGCGTCATGATCATATCCAGCATCTGGTCGTAAAACGAAAAATCCCCGCTCGGAATGATATCAAGCCCCGCTTGCTGCTGACGGTACCAGTGTGTGGCGCGCAGTTCCCTGCCGGTGGCCGCAAGGCCTGCCTGGTCTATTTTGCCTGCCCAGTAAGCCTCAAGCACGCGCTTGAGCTCTCGGTCCGCACCAATGCGCGGGAACCCCAGATTTGCAGAGTGTGTCATGGTCTTCAGTCCTCGTCTCACGACGGACAATATGTGCCGACCGGCACGCAATCTCGGCCGCAGACGCACGTCATGGGCGCCTGGCAGCTATCACGCGCAGGTTTCATACCATCATTTCATGAACGGCGCCCTAGTGGCGCATGGGCATCGGCAGCATCATTGGTCCATCCCCTCCGACAATCCCCGGCCGGATCAAGATTAAAAATAATCCGCTGGTAGGTCTCCTGGCTTGCGGACAAGGGGTGGCCGCCTTCCCAGCGCAACACGCGCCAGTGGCATAATTGAACACCCTGCTCCGCCGACAGTTGCGGGGGCAGCTTCGGACTGGGATCACTGAACGTTGTAATCCGGCACCGAATTCCCTGTTATTTCCCTGCGGAAACCAACGGCAGAAAAAACATATAAAGAAGTCTTTATGTTTTCAAGAAAGATATATTTAGCCAATAAAAAAGGGAGCCGAAGCTCCCTTGAAATGCTGCCTTGTAAATCAAGCCTAGTCGTCGCGGTGGACTTTTTCCGCACGCTCATGCGCTTCCTGTGCTTCGATCGTCATGGTTGCGATTGGCCGCGCATCAAGGCGGCGAAGGCTGATCGGCTCACCAGTCACTTCGCAATACCCGTATTCGCCATTCTCGATCCGGCGCAGCGCCGCATCAATCTTGGAGACCAGCTTGCGCTGGCGGTCACGGGTCCTGAGTTCCACAGACCAATCCGTCTCCGATGACGCGCGGTCGGCGATATCAGGCTCACGCAGGTTGTCTTGCTGCAGGTTTTGAAGCGTTTCCGCGGACTCGCGTTGAATGTCCTTTTTCCAGCCTTCAAGCTTGCGCCGGAAATATTCCAGCTGGAGATCATTCATAAATTCTTCGTCTGGCGACGGCTGGTACCCTTCGGGCAAAACGGTTGCTGTCGCTGTCATGGTTTCCGTCATTGTCACTCCCTAACAAATACACTTTGCCAGTCTTCGCCTAATTTCCCCCGAAGACCCGCGCCGTTATATAATGATTTCCGCCCGGCAGTACAAGACGTAATAAAAAGGCAATGAAACTGCGGATTACAGCAACAAAGAAAAACTGTTCAAGTCTTTGGAATCAAACGCCAAGTTTGGCGAGCTCAACTTCGGCCCGAAGTTCGATGTCAGCAAGGATATCGTTCAGTTTGCCATCTTCCGTCTTGCCACGCTGATTCCTTGCCAACTCAGCAAGGCCCCTCAGGTTCGCGATCGGGATCGAGCCCAACAGCAGGCCCTTGCGGACTTCTTCCAGGATATCCAGCATCTCTTCAGCGCGTTTGAGGCCCTTGGACCGGCTCTGGGTCGAGTCCGGTACTTCCTGAAGTGACAAAAGGGCATTGACCGGGGCAAGCGGGCTTGTCGAAGCGGGCCGTGAAGCCGCTTGGGCAGGACTTGAACTTTCAAGCGCGCCGCCAAAGGCAACGCCATCGCCCGCCTTTTTGCGAGACGTCTTTTTAATCGTCTTGGATTGTACTTGCCCGGGGCCGGTAATCTTCATGACTATCAATTTATTCCTTGCAAGCGGTATGAGCAAGCCTTGCTACACCGATCCGGTAAATTTATCCATGTATATCTCACCTGCTTTAAAAAAACCTTACTTTTCAAATAATTAACCGACATTATTTTTTGGCACGTTCTTCGCATATAATTGGCATGAGATACCACGTCCGGCAAATATGGCCGGGCCAGTTTAACCAAGGGTGCCGAAGCATGTTGAAAAATTCGCGAGTTCTGAAGCTGATCACCGCCGCTCTCCTCTCTTTCGGGCTTGCCGCCCCAAGCGAGGCTGCCGGCTCTTCACGCATCAAGGATATTGTGTCTGTGGAGGGCATCCGCGAAAACCAGCTCATAGGTTACGGCCTGGTTGTCGGCCTGAACGGCACCGGTGATACGCTGCGTAACACGCCCTACACTGAACAAAGCCTGACCTCGATGCTGGAACGCCTTGGTGTCAACGCCAAGGGCGAGAGCATGCGCCCCGAGAACGTTGCAGCGGTGATGGTAACAGCCACCCTGCCCTCTTTCTCACGTCAGGGTAACCGCATTGACGTGAACGTCAGCTCCATGGGTGACGCCGAGGACCTCAAGGGCGGTACCCTTATCGCAACGCCGCTCCTGGGTGCGGACGGCGAGGTTTATGCCGTGGCGCAAGGAGCCGTGGCTGTGGCGGGCTTCAGCGCGTCGGGTGACGCGGCGTCCATCGTTCAGGGCGTGCCGACAAACGGCCGCATCGCCAACGGCGGCATCGTCGAGCGTGAGATCCCGTTTGAACTGTCGGACCTGACATCGGTAAAGCTGTCACTGCACAACCCCGACCTGACAACGGCACAGCGCATTACCAAAACCATCAACGAATCCCTCAACACCAACATGGCGCGCCTTCTGGACCCGGCAACGATCCAACTGGACCGTCCGATCGGTTATGAACTCGCTCTGGTAGATATCCTGACCAATATCGAACAGCTAACCGTCACGCCTGACCAGAAAGCTCGCGTTATTATTGACGAGCGCACCGGCATTATCGTGATGGGTTCAGAGGTTCGCATCAATTCGGTCGCCATCGCGCAAGGCAACCTGACCATCAGCATCTCCGAGCAGCCACAGGTTTCACAACCCGGTGCCTTTGCCCAGGGCGGCCAGACACAGGTTGTGCCGCGCAGCACGGTGAATGTGGAAGAATCCGGCACGGAAAAACTGACCGTCCTGCCACCTTCCGTCACCCTGCAGGATCTCGTTGACGGCCTGAATGCCCTTGGCGTCGGCCCGCGCGACATGATCTCCATTTTGCAAGCCATCAAAGCCTCTGGCGCGATGCAAGCCGAAATTCAGGTGATGTGATGCAGCCGCAGATGATCAATACAGCGCAGACAAACGCCATCGAGGCCCAACTCGCCGCGGCGCGCGAAGGCATCGGCAAGGTTGGCAGCAACCTGAGCGACGCCCAGAAAGCGAAAGCCCGCGACGCGGCCGAGCAGTTTGAAGCCATCTTTATCGCGCAGATGCTCAACCCGATGTTCGAGACGATCGAGACCGACAGTCTGATGGGTGGCGGCCCGGCCGAGGGTGTTTACCGCTCCATGATGGTCGAGGAAGCCAGTAAATCCATCGCCAGCAAAGGCGGGATCGGCATCGCTGACAATGTTTATCGTGAACTGTTGAAAATGCAGGAGGTCTGATATGCCACTAGATCCGCTTCCCCAAATCCCTGCGACAAAAGAAGCCCCGCCCATCACGGGCCACGGCGCTCACCTGGCGCGGTTGACCATTGCGCTGACCGAACTGATTGGCAGGGAAACCGATTATCTGCGCGCGCGCCAGCCCCGTGAAGCGCAAAAGCTGCACGGCGAAAAAAGCCGCCTGATGGCTGAATACCGTGAAACCCTGAACAAAGTGCGCGTGAATGAAAATACACTTGGCCCCAAGGGTTCTGAAGAACGCACCTATCTAAAGAAACTGACAGATGCCTTCCGTGAAATGCTGCGCGATCACGCGCGTGTGGTCTTGCGGCTCAAATCTGTTTCAGAAGGCCTGATCCGCAGCGTCGGGGAAGAAGTATCCAAGCGCAACCGCTCCGTGGTTGGTTACGGCAAAAATGCCGCACAGACGGCGGCTCGCGCACGGCCAACATCGCTCAGCCTCAACCAAGTGATATGAGCGGCATTGCCCCCATACCCCAGGCTGCCCTTCTGGCGTTACTCAAACAACCAAACATGAACGCAGCCCGCCTGCCGGACTTCTCCGGCAGCGGGCGCTTTCAGGCCGAGCTTCTGAGCTTCCAGCGCGCCGAAACCATTACGGGGCAGATGAACACGCAGCTTGTATCAACGGTGCGCCCATCGGTTTTCATCCCAGACCTGAATGCCTCGGCTGCCTGTGCCCAAGGCACAACCCAAAAGCGTTCCGAGCCGAAGAAAAAAGACAAACCCGGCAACGGCGGCCACGCCGTCACCCCGGCACCGCGCAAGCGCTAGCCCCCTGGCCTGCCCCCTCATCTGTCATTATCGCTGATCCACATACCACGCCGCTCGGCAGATGTTGCTGCCGCCTTCGCTTTAAGCCCCTGATTGCCTTGGCTAATTTTACCCCCTGCAATGCTACACCCTTCCGTATTTAAAAATAATCATTATATTTCAATACGTTATACATATAATTTTTTGGCACACCTATTGCATTGAGGTATGCAAGCCGATGGACGGCCGGGAAAAAATGTCATGAGAAGGAGAGGTTAAATGACCTTTTCAATTAATGTGAATGCCAGTGCACTTGATGCACTTCGGAATCTGAACAACACAAGCAAGCAGCTTGAAACGACTCAGACCCACATCAACACGGGCCTGAAAATCTCCTCTGCCAAGGATAATGCTGCTGTCTTCTCCATCGCGCAAAAGTTGCGCGGTGACCTTAAAGGCCTCAACGCTGTGAAGCAGTCGCTCGATCGTGGTATTTCCACTGTTGACGTGGCGCTCGCCGCCGCTGGCGCGATCTCTGATCTACTGCTGGAAATGAAAGAGAAAGCCGTCGCCGCTGCTGACCAGGGCCTCGACACCATCAGCCGTAGTGCGCTGAGCCAGGATTTCACAGCGCTTCGCGACCAGATCACCACCATCGTTGAAAACGCAACGTTCAACGGCACAAACCTGATCGACAGCGGTTCCGATGCGATTGTGGCCATTACAAACGCCGACGCGACACAAACGCTGACCGTAAGCCACCAGACACTGACACTCAGCAGTGCCAATATTCCGATCACCACAACCCAGGCAATTTCGACCCAGTCCACCGCCTCGGCTGCTGTGACCGACATTACAACCGCGATCACCAACCTGAACGCCGCCCTGACCCGGCTTGGTTCCGGCTCGACAGCACTTGAGCAGAACCGTTCGTTCGCCGGCAAACTGGCCGACGTGATCGAGGTAGGTATCGGTAACCTTGTTGATGCCGACATGGCCAAGGAAAGTGCAAACCTGCAGGCGCTGCAAGTGAAACAGCAGCTCGGTGTGCAGGCGCTTTCGATCGCCAACCAGTCGCCACAGTCCATCCTTTCCCTCTTCCAGGGTTAAAGGCAGCCTGATGGCAACGCTTCATGACATTTTCCGCCTAGCGCAAACCGGGGGTGCACAAGCAGCCCCGGCCAGCGCCAGCGCCAGCGCCATGTTATCAGCCACGTCATCAATTGTGTTTAGAGTTTTACCCGTTCAGCCCAGAACGCTTTTCACCGCGCTGACAACACGCGCGACATCACCGTCCGTCATGGCTGGATAGATGGGCAGGCTGAGCACCCGGCCATAATAGGTCGCTGCCCCCGGCAGATCCGGGTCCCCATAGAGATCACGATAGTAGGGCTGCCACGGCACCGGCAGATAATGCACCTGCGTGCCCACGCCCAGCGCCTGCAATTCACGCATCACCGCCGCGCGGTCCTTGCCCACCCCGTCAAAATCAATCAGCACCGGATAAAGATGCCACGCCGAGGAGGCCAGCTTCGTGCGCCTCACCGGGCGCAAGCTATTGGAAAACTTGGAAAATGCAGTGTCATACTGGTCGGCAATTTGTGCCCGGCGCGCGACAAAGGCGGGCAGTTTCTTAAGCTGGCTCAGTCCCAGCGCACATTGCATATCCGTCGCGCGGTAATTATAGGCCAGTTCACGCATTTCATAATACCAGGGGTTTGGCTGCCCGTCCGCAGCAAAACCCTGGGCATCAAGCTGCCAACGCGCGCTGTCGCGTTCCATGTCGTGGCCACGTAGCTGGCGGATACGACGCGCCGCTGCCCCATCATTCGTGGTGACAAAACCACCCTCGCCCATCGCAATGGATTTGACCGGATGCAATGAGAAACAGGCAAAATCCTCATATTTTCCGTCGCCGGGATGCCCCCCCTCATGGTAGGCCGCGCCCAGCGCATGACAACAATCGGTGATGACGCGCGCACCGTGCTGGCGGGCGAAGTCTGTCACCGCCAACATTTCCACACACTGGCCGTTCAGATGCACGGGCATCACGGCTTTGATAGGCCCCTCCGCCGCCCTTGCCGTTGCCGCGAGGGTCTCGTGTGTCAGCAGCCCGGTGTCGGCATCCACATCGGCAAAAATCACATCCGCGCCCGCCATGCGCACTACATTAGCGGTCGAGAGGAAGGTCACCGCGGGCACCACCACCTTATCACCCGGGCCAACGCCTGCGGCAATCACCGCCAGATGCAGCGCCGTGGTGCCGTTTGAGCAGACAATGGCTTCCTTCGCGCCGATGGCCTGTGCGAAAGCGGCTTCAAACTCTTCCACCTTAGGCCCGCACGTTAGCGCACCGTGGCGCAGCACGTCGACAACGGCGGCGATATCATCTTCATCGATGGAGTGGCGCCCATAGGGCAGAAAACCCTCGCTCATGCCGGACCCTATTCCCCGCCTTCCGGGATTTTCTTGAGGATATCCTGCAGTTCATCAACGCCAAGCCAGTCGTCATTGATGTCGCTCGAATATTCAAAGCCTTCCGGCATGGTCTCGAACCCTTTTTCCGTCAGGTCATCACGGTCCCAGAAATGCCATTCCGGCTCAATCACATAACGGTCGCCCATATCAACGGTATGGCTGGCGTTATGCTCGGTGATCATGATCTCGTGCAGCTTCTCGCCAGGGCGGATACCCACATGCCTGACCGGCATGCCCGGCGACAAGGCCTCCACAAGGTCAGGGATGCGCATGCTGGGGATTTTCGGTACAAAAATCTCGCCGCCCTGAATTTGCGGCATGCAGGAAAGCGTGAAATTCACCGCTTCATCCAGCGTGATCCAGAAACGGGTCATGCGCATGTCGGTCACTGGCAGTTCGGCGGCACCCTTTTTGATCAGGTCGCGGAAAAACGGGATCACACTACCGCGTGAACCCAGCACATTGCCGTAGCGTACCACGGCAAAACGTGTGCCCGTGCCGGAGGCGAGCGAGTTAGCCGCCACAAAAATCTTGTCGGACGCCAGCTTGCTGGCGCCATAAAGATTGATGGGGTTCACCGCCTTGTCGGTCGACAACGCGATCACGTGCTTCACCCCCGCCTTGATGGAGGCCTGCACCACATTCTCGGCGCCGATCACATTGGTACGGATACATTCAAACGGGTTATATTCCGCCAGCGGCACCTGTTTCTGCGCCGCAGCGTGCACCACAACATCCACGCCGCGCATCGCCATCGTAAGCCGGTCCACGTCGCGCACGTCACCGATGAAGAAACGCACTTTTTTAACGTGTTCCTCCGCGATCGTGTTCTGCAGCAGGAAGTGGTTATACTCCCCGCGCGCGAAAATAATCACCCGCCGGGGTTCATGATGCTCGAGAATTGCCTTGAGAAGCGTTTTACCAAACGACCCCGTGCCCCCTGTGATGAGGATGGATTTCCCCTTGAGGTCGGTTTTCGAAGTATCAAAACTGCTGATAGCCACGGGCTGCTCCCATTCAACCTTATTCATGCGCGAGACTAGCACCCCGCAAGGGCGCTTCAAAGAACTTCTTTATTTTAGAGCGTGTTAGGCGAGCGACCGGGGGCGTGAATATTGCCCGCCGCCCACATACGCATTCATCCGGGGCACAGCAAGCGTGGGACAATTAAGTATTATGCCCTTCGAATTCCAGCCCGGATGGACGCGGCAATGCCGTAATCCACATTTTTCGCCTGCAGGACGGTAAATTTGTCGAACGTTGGCGTGTTGGCCAGCCCACCCCGAAGACATCCGTTCACGGCAACTCGATATTCTGAGGCACACGCAGCTTCGGGCGCGGACGGTGACGCGGCCTAATTATAATAGGGCCGGTACTTAACCAGCCTAAGGACTGGCGCCCGTCAGGCAGACGCCAGTCGGAGGAATTTTATTCCTCAAGCTTTTCAACAAGCTCAATGGTGTAGTGGCCATACGCATTATACTTGCCGGACGTCACACCGTTTTTCACCGTGCCGAAGATGTCACTGCGCGACTTGGTCCAGCGGTAGGTGATTTTCACCACACCGGCCTCACCGCGGTCAAGCACACCGGCATGAATGGCGGTCAGGGCAATGCTGCTGTTGCCGTCATAGGTGCCATCGCCGAAAACCTTCTGGTTTTCGCCCGGCGTCGCGTCCACAAACATCATGGTGTAGGTGTTCTGCTTCATGCGCATGTTTTCAAAACGATTGGGCGCAAGACCGGCCTGATGCTTGACAACAAGAGCCTCGATCGCCTTGTCCCTGTTGGTCAGGCGTTCTGCCAGGGCGTTTTTCTCAGCAAGCGCCGCGCCGTCTTTTTCAAGCTGCACATACCAGCGGTCGCGGCTACCTGTTTGCAGCATGCCGTCGGCACTGAGGGTCCACACCTCATTCAGATACATGTTCAGGGTTTTATGGGTGTTGCTGCGCGCACGCACTTTCACTGATTTACCGTCCTCTGCGACAGTGAAACCTGCGTCAACCGTCAGCTTGTCATTGGGGTTGTCGGTGACATACAGGGTAAAGGGCGCAATGCCGGATGCCTCGTCCCCTTCGGGGAAGGTAATCTCAACTCCGGCTGTGCTCTTTTTGTCGCGCCCGGTATAAACGCCGCCATTGCGCATCATCGGGGCTTTGGCGACCCATGTGCCGGCAATTTCCGCACGAAAGGCTGCGATCGTGTCCGCTTTTTCCTTGGCGGCGGCCGCGATGGCTGCCTGACGCTCGGCCTCTTCCCTCGCGAGTTTGTCTTCATACGCCTGTTTGAACTCGGCGGCTTCATCCGTGCCTTCAAAGGCGTATGTACCTTCGGCAAACTGGCCAAGTGCGGTGCCATTGACCCGGATAATGTCAAAGCGGTCAATGCTGACCGTCCAGCTGTTGCCCTTCAGGCGTGAGGACGTGATGACGGTGCCGCTCAGCTCCTGCCCTTTGCTGTAAAGCTGCTTGAGCACGACCTTGTCGTCAAACCGGTCCACGACCGAGACAAAGTCATCGGCGAATTCAAGCGTGACATTGGCCCGGTTCCTGATCAGCGGCTCAACCTGCGAGCCTGCGTTCTCGGTTACCAGAATTTCCACACCCTCAACTTCAAGCCCGCTGGGCAGGTTAAAGGCGATGGCATTTTTTATATCGTCTTCACTTGGCTGGTCATTGCTGCCGGAACAGGCTGCAAGCATAACCATGAATAAAGTGCCCACGAAGGCCTTTGAAAACTTCATCCACCGGTTCATAATTTCCCCCATACTTCATTTCTTAGGTCATCAAATTATTGACGGCCACATGCTGAACAAAAAATTAACATGCGACTGTCAAGCATTTCCCTTTCCGCCGTGCGGCAGCATAACTGGTTTGCATGTTTCAATAATCCCTACGATACCACCAGATACACCGAAGGCAACCCAAAGAGGCCGCAACACCTTATGGCGCATCCACGGAACGGGCGCTGGCCCAATAGCAATGCAAATACCCCATAAGATTTCCGCAAATTGAAAATCAACAGCGACCTTTGATGAGGTGACAGAAGACGGAAGGGTGATTAGGCGTCGCGAGCAGTATCGGGCGGATAATCTGGTTTTCCTGGCCGGGCTCAGCCGCGACACCCTTGATTCCATGTCCATCCTGATCTGACCGAACGAACTACGGCGGGGCCGCGAGGGCCCAGCCCTTGATCTGGCAACCGAGCTGCACGCGCCTGCGCCGGCGCGGGCCATGGCGTCGTTGTCAGGCAAGGCCGGATGCCTCCTTGTCAATCGCGCAATCGTCACTTAAAAAAGACGAAACGCAATCAAAGGCTTATTATGCGCATCTGTTTTTGCATTACCGGGCAGGTAAGAGGCAATCTCGACAATATCCGGCAGTTGGTACCGACCCTGTCGGCGCATGATGTAAGCTATATCGTACAAGTGTGGAACAAGCGCGGCATAGCGCCCAGCAAAAACATGATTGGCCGCCGCCGTACCAGCATGGCTGATGAAATCGGGTTGCTGGCGGGGCCCTATGCCATTGAGGCCGGCACCATCGAAAGGGTCTATGCTCTTCTGGAAGAAAGGCATGCCAAATCTGGTGCCGATACCCACGTCAGGCCCGAGGAATTCGCCTTTCTTCCCGCTGGCAAAAGCCACGTCGACATCAAAACCCTCGACGAGCTGGAAGCCAACCTGCCGCCCCAGCCGATACCGATTGAAGAAACCGACAATAATATCAAGATGTGGTATCTGATCGACAAGGCTGACCAAAAACGGCGGGAACTTGAGGAAAACAGCGGTAAAGCTTTCGATGTCGTGATCCGCATGCGGGCGGATACATTGTTTGCGCGCAATCTGGACAGTGTGCTGGAGCGCGTCGCGGATGACCTGGCAAACGGCATCGTCTACACCGACAGCTTCTGGTCCGATATGTTTGAAGGCAACCGCGTGTATCTGGTTGGTGACCAGGTGCTTATCGCGCGGCCCGATGTCATGGATATCTGCACCAGCTATTATCACCAGTGGCGGCTGCCACGATATCTGCGCAAGGAGCGCAGCGACGCGCATTATGTGCTGTGGCGGTTTTTGCACGGAGAGAAAGGTCTGGAGATCAAAGGACTGCCGGTCGTTGATCGCCTCACCGCCACCAGTTCCCGCATGGCCCTTGTCAGCCTTGCGCCGCATTTTGACCTTGGCTTTGCGCGCGAGCAACTTGCGGCATGCCCGCCGCAGCCCGACACACCGGAGCGGGATCTCGGCACCCTGCTGGCCATGAATGCATGCATCGAAACTACTGAAACCCGCGCGGAACTTGAGGCCCTGCTTGACAAGGTGGCGGCACAGCCGTTTCACGCAGACAGCCGTTTCGGTGCTAGCTGGCTGCGGGCCAAGGTCTTGCGCAAACTGGCATTACCCCTGAAGGCGTTCGAGCTATATTGCGCGGAACTGACGGATATATTCAACCGCGGTGGCGAGAGGGTGTTTGAAGACATCCTGCTGCGGGAGGGGAGCTTCACCCTCGCCGAGGCCGACAATACCAGCCCTGAGAGGCTGAGGCAGATGCTCGCCGACGAGCTTTGGTTGGCGATAGGGAGCATTTTGCAGTCGGCCAACCAGCTTGAGGCCGCGACAGACATGTTCCAGTCCTGCCTTCAGCGCGGCCAGCACACGGTGCACCTGTATGAAAGGCTGGTCTATGGCTTTGTACGCCTCGGCCAATGGCAAGAAGCGCTCGACCACGCCAGGGCATGCGCGGACGGGCAGGTGTTTAGCCCCCATCTCAAGCAACTGGCGGAACGGGCTGCCACCGCACTCGGCCGCCCCGAAGAGATGAGCCATTTTGACGAGATAGCGCGTGAACAAGCGTAAGGTTGATCGCTGGCATTCAGGAACCCAGCGTGGGGGAATGAGGCACCCTGCCCGCGAATGCGCGGCGATGTGTCGGATGCGCGAATTCCGGGGACACAATACTGAATTGTTCAGGCCTGCAACGGGTGATAGTGTTTTGCCATGGCACGGCTTGCACGACGGGTTGTTCCCGGTCATCCGCATGCGCGTACCCCAGCGCGGGGTGCGGCGGATGGAGACAGCGGCTTGAAGAAGAAACAGGCCGATCCTTGGCAAAGAAGAACCCCGGCCGCAAGCCAAAGCGTAACCCGGAAGGGAGTTAAGTATTGTGTCCCCGAAATTACATATTCGATATCATACCGGCCTGTCGCCCCCGGTATAACAATTAAGTATTATGTCCCCGGAATTCATTCACGCCAGATAGAGCGCATCGGCCTTCTCCGCGCCCCGCAGCAGCTTAATAGCATTGCTAATCCTTGTCGAAGCGGGAGATAAAGAGACGAGTCACGACCATCATAAATAGTACACCAACAGCACCACGAAAGCTCAAGGTACGCTCCAGCCAATAATCAAGCGCAACAACTCCTGCGATGATAAAAGTTGCCTTTGTGAGCCAGATGAGAATTTTCTTCCCTTCTTTAGCTTTCTCCGCATCAAAGGATGTTAAATGCTGTTTCTCCATTCGCACCTTTCCTAGTTCCTGTTAGCCCACGAGTATGCTGGGCATTCCTGTGGTTTCCATGTCTCCGGAGTGAAAGCAGGAGCCCTCTCTTCATTTCGGAAAAAGGAGGAATTCCGGGGACACAATACTTAATTGCTCCAAACGCTTGACAGGGAAGCCCTCCCCTCCCCGCGCCTGCCGCCCTTGCCGCGCCTAGCCTTTGTTGACCAGTTGGACGCAATAGCGCAAGAGCGGGGTGCCGATGCGGTCGCGCAGGCCTTCGTCGCTGCGGGCCGCTGTTTCATCTGTCTCCCTCAGCGTGATGGCGGCGCGGGCGAAGAAGCTGTCGCCCACCGCTTCACACTGGATGAGGCCCGCACCCGCCGCATCGGTGCGTTTCATCGTCAGCTTAACCGCGTGTTTGTCATCGCCAATCTCCAAGGTACCGCCGGTCATGCCCAGCCCGGTGGTGGCCGAAACAAGGCGCGACACCGGCTTGCCGTGGTCCACCGGCACTGAGCCGCGCTTCCACAGGCTGTGGCGCTCTGCCTCGTGGCCGCCGTTATGGCTTTCAAAATACAGTTTTTTTCGGTTAAACGCGCGCGGGTTCAACGTGACATGCGCCAGCCGTTTGGGGCCCGACATCGGTTTCTCGGAAAGGCCGAGGTAACAGACCTCCAGCCGCTGTTCATCCGGCCAGAAGCGCAGCTGTTTCTGTATTGGCCCCATGCTGCTGGGGATGTCGGCATAGATCTCAATCGCGCCCTCCGCCACGTCGTAGGCAACCTTCGGGTCGCAGCGCTGGAGGTCAGTTATCTTGTGAGCGTTCAGCGGTTCAGCAACCAGATGGCCGGAGTAGAAGTCAGCGCCATAGGCGATATCGTCATAAAAGCCATGCGCCATGGTGCCGATAAGACCATTTGGGGCCGGTGCGCCCGCCGTGTAAGGCTCGCCCCGGCCAAAGCCAAAACTGTGGATCGCCATGCCACGATAAAGGTTCAGGACCAGATGGCCCGCATCCGTCTCAACGCTTAAAAAGCGGTTATCCCGCTCAAACCTGATACCCGCTGGCAGCGCGGCGCTTGCCCCGCCCAGTTTCCGCACAGCCGTGCGGGCGGGAAAAAGGCCTGAAGCCAAGGATTTCCAACGTTTTTCAGTGATGTGGGTCCTGAAATCACTCGCCCACATTTCGCACAATTTTTGCCACTTATTCGCGTTTTTATCATCTTCAAATTGTAGTTTTTCAAACTGGCGCCAGCAATAGGTGTTCAGTCCGAGGTCATCACGGCCTGTCACGGCCCAACGCAGCACATTATATTTGCGCTGCTTTTTCACCGGCACCGGCGCCGCCGCGCTCTCCAGCCGGATAGGCTCCGCGTCGTCATCCAAAAGGCTCAGCGCTGCGCTTGGCAGCACCAGTTCTATCGCACCGCTTGAGGTAAGTGCCTGAAACAGAAGGCGGATACGCTCTGCCTCCACCCCTGCACTAGCGGACGCGGCTTCGCTTGAAAAGCGGCCCGGGCGATAATCGAACACCTCGGCATCGCTGGTATAGATCGGTAGCGCCTTGACGCCGTTCTCAATCTGCAGGCTCAGGAACTCAAAATATTCCTCGGCATCAATTTCACCGTGGGCATAGCGCTGAAACTTCTGGAACGAGATGGCGTCCGACCAGATGACGGGTAAAACACAATCGCCGGACCCGATAACCCTTTGAGGTGTATGGTATTTTTTTCGCCCCCACTCCGGGTGGTGGCTGGCGGGTTCGGCCCAGTCCATCATGATGGCCCTGAAGCCTGCGGCCTTGTAAAGCGGCAAAATGCCCGGTGAATAAGCCTGTTCGTTAATCAGCGCCACGGTCGGTCTGACGCCCAGCATGCGCTCGTAACCCTCCAGCCCTAGCTTGAGGTTCCACTCTGTCATCTCGGGCGGTACAAGGGGGGCGATCATCTGGACATGGCCGCTGGCGATCAGTTCCACCTTGCCTTCGCCGATCAACTTCCCGAGCGTGCTTATCCAGCTTGCATCGCAACGTTCAATCGCTTGCAGGGTATAAGAAGTTGCTTCAATTCCAATGGGATAGCCAGCCCTGGCCAGCTCCAGCAATGGCCAGTAGCAGCGCTTGACAATAGCGCCGTGATCCTCTTCCTCGACTGAGGAAAAAGCCAGATTGAGATGGAAGGCGGTATATGAAAGCGTGCCCGACAAAAGCGCCCCTTTTGTTTCAGTCACCCTCTACGGTTAAGGCAAAAGCGTCAAGTGCTGTTTCAGCATTACGGACCGCCTCTTCCCGCGTGTTTCCCGTGGCTTGCACCATGGCGACCGACGCCGCCGCGTTCATCGCGCCGCCAACGCGCGCGCCAATCTCGGCCCAGTGTTCAAACGCCAGCACGCCGGGGGATGACAACACCGCCTCTGGCCGCGAAAAGCCAGTGATCCTGCCGCTTTCAGGGATAAGCCAGCGGGTGCTGACATGCCGTTCAAACTTGGCGTTCCAGTCGGCGGGCTGTAGTGTTTCGCCCAGCGCCGTACGCGCCGCCCCGGCCACAAGATCGACCCCGGTCGACAGCGGTATCTGGTGCGTGCAGAAATAGCCACCCGAGAGACGCGCGGCGAGCTCTATGATATAGGGCTTGCCCGCGTGCACCACGATGTCACCCTTGATGATCCCCTGGCTGATGCCCAGCGCCGTCGCACCCTTGCTGACAAGCGCCGCAATATCATGCTTCACCGCGTCATCTAGCTCGGACGGCATGTCGCCACCATTTTCGACAATAAAAGGGGCAAAACGGTCAAGAAATTCATAACTTCGGTCAGACATTGCTGGTGTCACAGCCTCGCCGCCAACCACAATACTTTCGGTGCTAACCTGCGGGCCGGAAAGGTATTTTTCGGCCATCACTTTGCCACTGGGGGAGTTCTCCTGCGCATTTGAGAATGCCCAGTTGACGTCACCACCCGCGCGCATCAAACTGACCCCCTTGGAGCCGCGGCTGTCTGTTGGCTTGACCACAACAGCCCCCCATTCGGCCAACGTGCCCGCCAGTTCTTTAACGTCAGCGATCGCCCGGTATGGCGGTATCGCAACGCCCAACGACTGAAAGCGGTCTTTCATCGCAAGCTTGTTGACGGTCAGGTCCGCGCTTTCGACGGGAATACCGGGCAAACCAAGCTCATCCGCGATGCGCGCCACAACATGGGGCACATCGCAGGCCAGACACATCACCCCGTCAATCGGCGTATGGGCATGAAACGCGCGTACAGCGGGAATACATTCCTCTGCATGGTACACACTGGCAAGCACACGGTGCGCGGCATAAGCAAAACCCGGTGCATCCGGGTCCATGTCGCAAACGACAAGCTCAAGACCAAGCGCCTTGAGCCGTTCAAGCCCCGCTGCGGCCTGCCTGCTGCCGCCAAGAACCAGCAGCCGGGCCATTAGAAGTACAAACCGCCATTAACATTGATGGTTTGCGCTGTGACATAACTGGAACGATCACTGGCCAGGAATACAGCGGTTTCCGCCACTTCATCGGTAGTTGCGAAGCGCTTCATCAACACGCTGGCAGCCGCCGCCTTCACAGCCGGGTTATTCAGTGCATTTGCCGCCATCTCGGAAGCCACAAGCCCGGCCGCCAACGTGTTGCTGCGGATGCCATCTGCGGCAAGGAACCGTGCAATCACCTGTGCGAGCGAGATAAGCCCGGCCTTGCTGGCGGCATAATGCGCGGTGCGCGGCCCGCCATATTGCCCGGAAACCGACCCGATATGAATGACGCTCCCCGCATCAGATTTGCGGAGCAGGCCCAGCGCTTCCTGCGTAACCACAAACGGCCCTTTCAGGTTGACACCCAGAATTTCGTCCCAGTCGTCATCGGTAATCTTGTCAAAATCTTCCGGCTTGTTGATACCTGCATTGTTGACAAGCACATCCAGCTTGCCCGCCTCGGCCTCAATTTTCGCAAACATCTGGCCAAGCGCCTTGCGGTCCCGTACGTCAGCGCGGAAAGCGCGCCCCGACGGCAGACCATATTCCTTGCACGTTGCCTTGGCGGCCTCCTCATTGGCGGCGAAGGAGAAATACACGTCAGCGCCTTCGCGCGCAAAAGCGCCGACGATGGCCTTGCCAATGCCCCGGCTGCCGCCGGTTACCAGTGCGGTTTTACCTTCAAGCTCCACCTAGCCCCCCTATTTCAACAAGCTGCGGCACGCGTTTGCGATAGCCGCGGCGTCGGTTTCAAACATGGCTGGCAGCTCGTCGTGTTCGCCGGATTTACCAAACCGGTCCTTCACGCCGACAAAACGCATACGCGCGGGTGCATGCTCGGCCAGACACTCCGCCACGGCGCTGCCCATACCCGCCATGGTGTTATGGTCTTCCGCGGTCACAATACCGCCGGTTTCCCTCGCCGCGGCCACCATTTCCGCCACATCGATCGGCTTGATGGTGGCAAGGTTGACCACGCGGGCGTCAATGCCCTCACCCTTGAGGGTTTCGGCAGCATCAAGTGCCCGGGCCACCATCACCCCCGTCGCCACAATGGTCACATCCTTACCGTCACGCAGGCGATCAGCCTTGCCGATCTTGAATTCATGGTCCGCGCCATACACTACCCGCGTCGCGCTACGGCCAATACGCAGGTACACCGGGCCCTTGTGGTCCAGTACTGCGGTGAAAGCCTTCATAAATTCGTTTGCGTCCGCCGGGCTGATGACCGTCACCCCCGGTATGGCTCGCATGGTCGCGAAGTCCTCAAGCATCTGTGCCGTTGCCCCGTCCGGCCCGACATCTAGTCCATGGTGGGAACAGCAAAGCTTCACATTGCGTTCCGCATACGCAACGGCGGTACGGAACTGTTCGTGCGCCCGCATGCAGCCAAAAGCCGCGAAGGTGGAAACCACGGGGATAAGCCCCGTGTCCGCGACGCCCGCAGCAGCGGCCATCATGTTTTGCTCAGCAATACCAAATTGCATCACGCGGCCCGGGTGCGCGCCGACAAGCGGCTTGGCGCCGGTACCGCCCGCGACATCGGCGTCCAGCAATACCCAGTCTTCGCGCTGCCCGGCTTCATGCACAAGAATGCGGCCAAATGCTTCCCGCACGGAAACCTGTTCCCCTTTATTCCAATAGCTCAGCTCAGTCATCACGCCGCCTCCAGCTCTTTGAGCGCGTCGCTCAGTTCCGCGTCCTTCATCGTCACGCTGCCGTGCCAGTAAAGAACACCCTCCATGAAGGAAACGCCCTTCCCCTTGACCGTATCGGCCACGATGAAGGTTGGCTTGCCCTTGGTGTTTTTTGCTTCCATCAGTGCCTTATGGATGGCAGCCGTATCATGGCCGTCGATGGCGACGGTATGCCAGCCGAATGCCGCGACTTTCTGAGCCACATCACCGAGGCTGAGCTGGGTTTCAACGGGAGCATCGCCCTGCAGTTTGTTGCCGTCATAGATAACAACCAGATTATCCAGCTCCTTGAAACCCGCGGACATAATGGCCTCCCAGGTATTGCCTTCCTGCATGTCACCGTCACCCACAATGACATGTGTACGGAAGGGAAGCCCCTGATGTTTGGCGCCCATCGCCATACCAAGGCCCTGGCTCAAGCCCATGCCGAGCGAGCCTGACGGCGCATCCACGCCCGGGATGCGAAAATCGGGATGGCCTTCCATAATACTGTCGATGCGACGCAGGGTCTCGGCCTCCGCAACAGGGAAGTAGCCTTTGTGCGCCAGCGCGGCATACAGCGCCGGGCATGCGTGTCCCTTGGAAAGCACCAGCCTGTCCCGTGTCACATCGTCGGGCTTTGCCGGATCAACGTTCATCACGTCAAAGTATAAAACCGCCAGCATATCGGCGATCGACAGGCTGCCACCCGGGTGGCCCGAACGCGCTGCGTGGATCGCCTTCAGGGATGTCACGCGGATCTGCCGCGCCATCTCGTTCAGGTCATTTCTCATGGTCTTCCCCTACTCTACCCTTCAAAACATCATCGAGGGTCAATACATCCGTTCCCGGCATCAGCGCGTCCAACTCGACCTTGATCTCATCAAGGTAAAGCCGGGACGCGACAAGCACCACGTCCGGCTTCATTTCAGTGATGGCCTCCGGCGCCTTGATGGCTACGCCAAACATTTCAGACACATATTTGTGGATATTTTTATCAACAACACCCGCCAGGCGTCTGGCGTCAAAGCCACCAATATCAACAAGGCTGGTGAAAATACGCCCGGCACCCCAGATGACAACACGGCGGTGCCCCGCAAATGTCATCAGGTTCTGGGCGCCCGCTTTCAGCTTCTGCTGGTTTTCCTGCAGGTTTTTGGCATATGCCGCCAGCAGCGCTTTCTTCTCGACGGTTTCGCCCGCAATTGCGCCAGCCTGCTTGACCTGCCCCGGCGTGGCAATAACCGTCAGATTGGTGACATCATCGGGGTTTGGCGCTTGCAATATCTTGAACCCGGCAGCCTCCAGCGTAGCGCACAAGGTTGGCGCGCTATAGTGATAGAGATGTTTATCGATAAACCATTCTTCCACGAGGTCAGTGCCCGCCAGAAAGGCAATATTCGGCACTTCCAGAAACAGGATACCGTCCGGCGTCATGGCCTCACACACGGCGCGCAGTGAACTGAGCGGGTGGGCTTCGTGTTCCAGTGTGTGGCAGTGGTAAACCAGATCATATTTGGCTTTAGGCAACGCGACAGCTTCGATACGCTTGTTGATAACCGCTATATTTTCGCGGCCCTGATACTCAGCCAACACTCGTTCATCAGGCTCAACGGCATCAATCTTTATATCGGGCGCCTGTTTTTGCAGGGCCAGGATGAAACTGCCCCGGTTGGCCCCAACATCCATGCAGTATTTGAAACGTTCAAGCGGGCGATATTTTGCAATGGTATCCAGCGCGAACTGCGTGCGGAAGCCTTTGCCATAGCGAATATTGCCAAAACCCGCGCCACTGTCTGGAAAGGCAGACCGGCGGGCAACATGGTCAATACGCGGCAAACTTTGCACCAGGCCGCAATCATCACACACATAGGCTTTCAAGCCCCGCGCCGTACCCGGCACATCATAGGCCATGGCAAGGCCAGAACTGCCGCACAGGTCACAACGCTCTGTCTCTGTTACGCCACTCATTCAGGCATTCCCCCTCGTCGGATTATATTCCAGCACATATTCGTCCTGCGTGTCATAGCCAAGGGCTTTCATCTCAGCTCCCGCCAACGTCCAGAAAGTCTCAAGCTGGTCGTCTTCCAGCATGAAGTTTACCGGTTTGATGACATTATGGGGCCTGACCATCAGTTCAACCTGTTCTTCGCCGAGTGGTAAACCGGCAAACGACAGCATGTCTTCCAGGTTTTCCCGGCTGGCCGTGATGTCTTCAAGCCGGACTCGGATATACCGGGACTGCTCGAGTAACCCGAGCTTTTGCCGAACTTCCCGATTGATCTGCGCCCAATGGTACGCAATGCGTGAAAAATGATCAAACGATTGATAGTCCTGATAAATTTCGTCTGATCTCCGCGCCATGGGCCACCAGTATTTCTTCTCAGGCGGTGGTTTTGGGCCATCCGCCTCAAGATAGGCACGTAGAGCGTTTACCGAGCGGTCATCAAGGCATTCATGCCCCAGCTTGTGATAAAGCGATGACACGGCCTTGCGGCCATCGCGCACAAGATGGATAAAACGTGCTTCGGGGAACGCCCCGGCGAGAATATCAACAAACCACGACAGCTTGTTGGAACAGTCCCCCCAGACCGGCGTTTCAGAAAAACTGATAGCCGCACCATATAGCGACCGAAGCGATGCCATTACCTCATCGCGGCCAACCCGACCATGCCAATATTCTACGCCAAGGGGCTGCACATGGTGGACCATATATTCATGGTGCATGGTGACATTGCCGTAGGAATCAAAAAGCCGCCCAAGCGCCTGCGTGCCCGAACGTCCGCATCCAACAATGAACAATGGTTGAGCCTTATCCGGCACCTGTTCGCCCTTCCGTTTCTCTCAGCTTATTGAAAAACAAAAGCAAATGCCACGCCAACTATGCAGACTTACGGGCAAAAACGATAGCAAGGCGACCAAGGTCAGCATTTGCAAGGCACTCATAGAAGGTTTCAAGAAGTTCCGGCGCGTCCTCATAGAGGGTAATATCAAGATTTTTGCGCCATCCATGCATTTCGCGACCCAGCGGCGCGTTGCCAACATAGTTTTGCCCCATCAGCAGGAACAGCTCCATGGGGAAGTTTGTTGTGCGGTGAACGGGCTCAAACCCCTCTTCGCCAAACAGCTTCTCCAGGCTGGTGCAGGAAAAATAGTTCAAATGATGATGCGGCAATATCCACCATTTGGGCCGCTCGAGCGCGTTCGCGACAACTTTCTGGAAGCCATTGAAATCATTGGGTGTTGAGACACAAAGAATGCCCCCAGGCTTCAGACATTTATGTGCGAGTGACAAGACTTCCCGTGGGCGGGCCACATGCTCCAGCACCTCGCCCATATGTACGAGGTCATACTGTCCGAGCGCGTCAGCCGTTTGCGCCGAGAAAAAACCCGTATCGACGTCAAGCCCGCGCCCGCGCGCATGCTCGGCCGCCATATCGGATGGTTCGATACCCTTTACGAGCCACCCGCGCTCCTTTGCAACTGCGAGGAAATCACCGGGGCCGCACCCTACATCAAG
Organism: Kordiimonas aestuarii; assembly: GCF_025574465.1. Lineage (GTDB taxonomy): Bacteria > Pseudomonadota > Alphaproteobacteria > Sphingomonadales > Kordiimonadaceae > Kordiimonas > Kordiimonas aestuarii. Next base: position 247,673 of record NZ_JAOBPP010000020.1, on the reverse strand, counting down.
GGCGGACCGCGAAACCGCCGGCAGAAGTTCCTCGGCCTTCGCCAGACGGCGGATCATCTCCACCCGCTTCCAGCGGTAGTCCTCATCAGCCTCTTTCAGGTAATCGGCCCGTTCGTTCTGGTAGAATTCTTCCTTGTAGAAGTTTTCTATTTCCTTGTCCGTCGGCATGGGCATCAAGTGACGGTATCCGCAGGATGAGCATTCGATCACCGAATACCCCTCACGGCTACCCAACGTGGGGCCTTCATGGACCATCCTTGCACGATCAGACATTGTCACCCGGTCCTTCCCTGCATGAGGTCAGCCAGGCACAACGCAAAATTTCTCGGCCCCTGTCGCATTTCCCTGGAATAGGGTTGCCCCATGTTTTCATCGCTACCCTTCGCCAGCACAGAGGCCGCCATGTTGACCGCTTCCGCTGCGTTAGTGGCGATAAAGTCAGGCAGCACTCTCTTTAATTCCTGCCATTCGTCAGGGTTGGCCGCCCCGACCGGGTCGAAAGTGACAACAGGGATATCCGCCTGCAGGCATTCGAAAAACGAGACGCCGAACACACACAAGGCCGCACGGTAGGATGACAAACGGTCCGGAAGATCAGAAGGTGCCTTGAGCACATGCCACCGCCCATTAACATCCCCGATATCCGGCGCGGCTGCATAGGGGCCTTGCACCCAACTGACAGGTGTCTGCTTGGTGACCCGCGCCTCAATTAGGGGGGGCCATACCTGCCCGAGTCCCGCGACGTCGCCGCCGCCTGTCAACACGATCAGACCATTGTCAGCGTGGCCACTGGCACCCACCGCGGATGGCAGCAAAAAGTGATCCCAGCCAAACGACAGTTTCCCGCCCAGCCGGCTTTGTCGCGCGGGGCACCCATAAAAAGAAGGCACCCAGATATGATCGAAGAGTGCCTCATCCTCCCGCGCTGTATCGATCCCGACGCAGGGAAAATCATTTTTTGCCGCCCCCAGGAACGTCGCGAGTTCAGGCATCACGGCCTGTACGTCAACGACACACCCGTCCAGGACCCTGTTGTCCAGCGCATCAACAAGGTCATCGGCACTGAGCCACTGATGCGGGATCAGTTTGAGCTCCTCCCGCTCAACCGGTTCCCCCATAATAAAAAGTTCAGCCCTGGCCCCAAGATAGTCCTGCAACGCGGCGGCCACCGCGAGGCAGCGCGATAGGTGCCCCATGCCCACACTCGGCCCTGCTTCCGTGATGATGGCAACCAACGCCGAATTCTCGCCCACCATCTTCTGGTGCACATGCTTATTCATGCTTGCAAGCTCCGGCTCGCGCATGAGCCGGTCCATTACCCAATCCAGGCTGAGCAAACTGTCAGCCGGATTATCGTGGTACCACTCGGTATACAAGCGACGCATGAAGCGGTAATCGGATGGTGTATCCACAGAAATACGGTGGTCAACCTCGGTGTATTTTTCCGGTTCATCAACCCATGCGATCGCCGCTGGCTGCACTTTGTTGAGGTGATGATAAACAGCCCCGATGTGCTCGCGCTCGAAAGGTTCAAAGGCTACCTGTTCCATGGCTTGCCAGAACGCGCGTGCGTAAAGGTCAAAGCCTTCATGGATAAAACGTTTGCCAGCCTGCGGCGGACGCAGCTTCACCAGGCCTGCGCCGGGCGTCGCCGCCATGGCAGCGATCATCCGGCTGAGGGTTGCTGGCTCAATGAGCGGACAATCACCACATATATAAAGAATCTGTGACGCACCTGACATGCCTGCCGCTTTATCCACACGCCCCACGAGGTCATTTACGTCACCGTCATAGGCCAGGCATTCAACACCGTAGGATGCAGCCCAATCCCGCAGGGGGCGATTATAATCGTCGGCGGTCGTGGCAAGGATAATCTGGTCAAGTTCCGGGACTGTCCGCAAACGATCAACGATTCGCGCGATCATCGGCTTGCCCGCAAGCGGCAACAACTGCTTGCCCGGCAAACGGCTTGAGTTCAGGCGAGCCCCGACGATAGCGACTATTTTTTCCGCCATTCTTCCCTCACCTGCAGGGTCGGTCTCAGGCCATCGCTTGGGTCTGCCCGCCACGGTCTGTCCGCGCGCTCTGCCTCGGTCGGTTCCTTGATGCCGGTGCCGTCCACGCCAACCTCAAGGCGACGGCGACCTGCGATCAACGGAGCAATTTCGTCCGGCAGCCAGCAGTGGCCAGTCTGGTATTCGGCACCTTCGGCATCGAGGTCGAGATGAAATTCCACCGTCGATGCGCGCCAGCGGTCAATGGCGCGGCCAACAACGGCTGGGTCACGTGAATGATCCGACCAACCGACAGGATAGCCGGTGGCATTGCGGATGGCCTCGATCGCGCCAAGATTACAAAACTCGGGTGCCACCGGGTAACCTGAGACACAGTGCAGCAAGGTCAGCTCCCGTCCCCCAGCCTTCCTGAATACCTCGGCGGCATGGATCACTTCGGCCAATGTCGCCATGCCAGTTGACAACACCAGCGGCTTACCGGTTTTTGCACATGCTTCAATCAGCCCGGCCCACGGCAGTTCATAGGACGCGATTTTAAAGAAATCGACGTGGGGATTGAGTATATCCACTGCTTCGAGGAAAAACGGGGTGCAGGAAAATTTGATCTCACGTTCACGGCACCGGGCCGCAATCGGGGCCAGAAATTCCTCGGGCAACTCCCATTTCGCGCGCTCGCGGTGCGTCTCACTTCTTTCCAGAATTTCGGGTGCGAACAGGTCGGCAACACGAAACAGCTGGAACTTGACGGCGTCACAGCCAATATCGGCAGACACGTCGACAAAGCTCAGGCAGCGCTCAAGGCTGCGCGCATGGTTACTGGAAGCTTCTGATATAAAAAAGGTACGGGACGCCATCTACAAGCCCAGCTTTTCTTCGGCGCGTAGTGCGACGCGTTCAATCAACTGTTTGAATGTCTGCTGGCCGCGCCCGCAAATAAAATCTGCGTCCTTGGCGAAAGCAACATGGTCATCATGCCCGAAACCCCACCATACCGCGTCTGATTCAAAGAGAATTGTCGGTCGCCCACTCGACAATGCAAACATGCCGGGCGCCGTACAGGCCGCAACAACAAGGTCACAGTGCGCCATAATCGCGACATTTGCCTCGATATCCTGCTTCAGGTCGACCTCCCCAATGCGGATGACATCAATTCCGTGCTGATCCTTGATTGCCTTCAGGTCATCAGTGACGTCAGTATACATCAGATTGACAAAATGCACTTTGTCCTTGAGGGCTGCGAGCGGCGCAAGGTCCTCCACAGTGGAATACCGGTGTCGCCGAACACCGCCAGACAGCCCACTACGCCAAGCCAGCCCGATGATCGGCTTGTCTTTCAGATGCGCGATTTTTTCGCCAAACTCGGCTTCACTTTCGGGGTTTGGCGTCAGGAATCCGTCGGGGTGCGCCACGATGTCCTCCGGCGTATGCCAGGCGTACCGTGCGCAGGAGCCAAGTGGAATAGCATAGTCGATATCTATGGCGCCGTCCTCCAGCGCTCTCTGGATTTGCAAAAATACCCTGTACCGATATCCCTCGCTCATACGGTCGGTATAACCATCGACCACAGCATCAGGGAAGCGGCGCTGCACGAGGGAGACAAGGCGCCTGTCAACACCGATATACAGCTTTTCGGCCTGCTCATAGAGATAGGGCAGGTAATTGCCAAACATCACTTCATCACCAATACCCTGCTCAGCAGTCACGAACAATGACTTACCTGCAAGCGAACTGCCATCCCATTCCTGCAATTTGTGTGTGTAAGTAATATTCTGCGCCTGTATCCGGCGCGAGCTTAAGCGGTGGCTGTAATGCTCCCACGCTTCCTTGAGCTGTCCCTTGCGGAACATTTCCAGCGCCATATTAATATGAAGCTCAGGGTTTCCGGGCTGTTGTTGCAGCGCTGTAGCTGTCAGCTCAAACGCCCGGTCCGTCCCGGGCATGGCGCTCGCCAGGTTCGAAAGCACCTTATAGTTTTTCGGGTCGAGCCGGAGCGCTTCTTCATAGAAGACGACAGAGGCCTCATTACCATCACGGTAGCGTACAGCCGATGCCAACACGTTCCATAGATCCGAGTTTTCGGAAAACATCGGGAGGATTTGCTGGGCTATGTCGATTGATTCTGTGTATTTGTCCTGGCGATTCAGCGCCGTCAGCAGGTTAATATAGTGCTTGGCTACGGTCGGCTCCATCGCGACCAGCTGGTGCCCCAGCTTTTCAGCAATCTCGTTAAAACCCATCTCGAGAGCCAACTGCTGGATCACAGAACAAACGTCCGGCGTCGGCTCATGGTACTGTAGCGCCCGCTCCAGCACATATATCGCATGTTCCCGCACACCGAGCTGGGTCAGCGCATGCGCAAGCACCGTCAGGATATTGAGATCCTCAGGGAAGGCTTCCCACGCCTTCAGCAGGTGGGTAACGGCTTCCGCCCATTCCCCACGTTCGGCATGCTCCTGACCTTTTTTCAAAGCGCGCTTGATTTCCCCGATGGTCAGGTTGGTTTTCGCCAGCCCCAGGGTCTCTTTTTTACTTTTCCGAGCAGTTGGCTCTTTTTTCCTGTTTTGACGTTTTGTCGCCGCCACGAGCCTCTCCTAGCTTCATAAACTATTGACACACTCCGCATGAAGCGAGTGTGCACCTACACACACAAGCTTGCAAGGGGGGTGCCAAACGCCTAATCTTGTTCTATCCGCCGGGATGTCCTTATGATATATAAAGGATTCAGATATAAAGTCAGTCGCGATGGGCGGAAAGAACTGACTTTTGAGGGAGGACTGTATGGCGCTCAAGCTTTCACTGAAGCCGGATGAGAAGCTGGTAATAAATGGCGCAGTTATTGCAAATGCCGACAGGCGTACGACTTTGATCGTACATAACAAGGCATCTATCCTGCGAGAAAAAGACATCATGCAGGAGGAAAATATCGATACGCCAGCCAAGCGTATCTATTTCCCGATCATGCTCATGTACATGGATCAGGGCGATACGAATAAATATTATGAAGAGTTTGTTCTGCGCATGACAGAATTTATGGGTGTCATCAGTACACCGGCGGCGGTTGAAAACTGCGTTAAAATCAGCCGGGATGTCATGGACAAAAATTATTACCGTGCCCTGATAACCTGCAAGAAGCTGATCGCATTTGAAGAAGAACGTCTTGGGGGATAAGAGTTTAGGAACCTAACCGGGAAAGAGTATGTCATACCAAGCGTATCAAAAGGCCCAACAATCTTCCGAAAGCCCCAGCCAGGTTGAATACCGCCTGTTCGCGCAGGTCACCAACGCCCTTATTGAGGCACGAGACAAAAACATGCGCGGCGCAGACCTGGTAAAAGCCCTCGACTGGAACAGGCGCATGTGGTCCGTGCTATCGTCGGATTGCGGCACCGAGGGAAACTCCCTGCCGCAAAACCTGCGGGCAGGCATCATCTCCCTGTCCATTTGGGTGTCCAAACATTCTTCGGCGGTCGTGCGCGGCGCCGAAAAGATAGACGATCTCATCAGCATCAACCGCACGATCATGGAAGGCCTTGCAGACCAGGCCCGACTGCAGAGCAAAGCGTCGGAGACAACCGGCGCCCCTGTCTCGCCCGGTTCCGTGAACTCAAGCCTGTAATTTTTGCCTACCAGTGGGGAAAAAACTTCCCCACCGGTGAGAAAAAACTTCCCACCCGGCACTTTCTGCCCAGCGCCCCAGAGCGCCCTTGTCGCAATCCATGCGAAAATATACGTTATATTTCAAAATCATAGTCCGAAATCGGTAAATTTTTAGCAATTGGCACGCCCCCTGCAATATGGGTTTCGAAAGCAAAAAGCTTTCATGAGCAAAAGGCTCAAATAGACTCTCAGAATGGAGAAACAAAATGGCGTTTTCTGTAAACACCAACGCAGGTGCGTTCGCTGCCCTGCAAAACCTCAACAAAACCACTGCCGCACTCTCAACCACTCAGACCCAAATTAATACGGGCCTGAAGGTTTCCTCTGCAAAAGACGATGCTGCAACATTCGCTATCGCACAAAAGCTGCGTTCCGATGTTGCTGGTCTGAACGCTGTCAAGGGCTCTCTTGACCGCGCCACGTCCACCATCGACGTTGCTATTGCGGCTGGTGAAGCTGTATCCGACCTTCTCATTGAGCTGAAAGAGAAAGCCGTTGCGGCGAAAGACTCCGGCCTTGACACTGCAAGCCGCGCGTCCCTCAACAACGACTTCACCCAACTTCGTTCGCAGATCACTTCGATCGTTCAGAACGCTGAATTCAACGGCACCAATGCTGTGACTTCCGGCGGTACGGCAATCGTTGCGATCACTAACGACACTGGTGCGAACGTGATCTCGATCGCAGCGCAAGACCTGTCGGTAAGCGGCACGAATGTAACGCTGACGTCTTCGCAGTCCATCGGCACGGCAACCGCTGCCGGTTCGGTTGTGACCGCCATCGAATCCTCGATCGCCAACGTGAACGACGCCCTGTCTGCCCTCGGTTCCGGTGCAAAACGGATCGAACTGCAGCGCAACTTCGTTGACAAGCTGTCTGACTCGATCGAAGTCGGTGTTGGTAACCTCGTTGATGCCGACCTCGCCAAGACGAGCGCTAACCTGCAAAGCCTGCAAGTTAAACAGCAGCTCGGTCTTCAGGCTCTGTCAATTGCCAACCAGGCACCCGGTACGGTACTTTCACTCTTCCGGTAAGTGGTTCCCTAGAGGATCACGACTTTTGGGGCCCTTTGGGGCCCCATTTTTATTGCAACCCCCTCCTTTTTACCGGCAATTCCGACCACGTTGGAAAAAGCTGCCGACCTTTCTTTCCCCCCTCCGCCGCGAGAAATCGTCACAGACAGAAAAAGTCATTTAAAAACATAGGGATGCAAATGGCACAGCGCTTGCCCTTATGAGATCAAGAGCAGAAGGGCTCAAAGACATCTCAAAAGGAGACAACGATGACTTTTTCCGTAAACACTAACGCTGCTGCTTTGTCAGCACTTCAAAACCTGAACAAAACAGCTACCGGTCTGGAAAGAGTGCAGACTGAAATCAACACGGGGTACAAGGTGGCTTCATCTAAAGACAATGCTGCAGTCTTTGCCATTGCACAGTCGCTCAGAGCGGATGTTGCAGGGTTTCGCGCTGCGACCGGTTCTATCGACCGGGCGTTGTCGACCATTGATGTTGCCATTGCCGCGGGTGAAGCTGTGTCTGATCTCCTCATCGAGATGAAGGAAAAAGCCGTTGCCGCCAAGGATTCTGGCCTTGATACTGCAAGCCGGAGTTCACTGAACAACGACTTCACGCAATTGCGTTCACAAATTTCCTCCATTGTAGACAATGCAGAGTTCAACGGCACCAACGCTGTTGCCGCCGGCGGTGACGACATTGTCGCCATCACCAACGACACCGGCTCCAGCACCTTTACCATTCAAGCCCAAAACCTGTCGCTGTCCGGCACGGTTGTTACACTGACTTCTTCGCAGTCCATCGGCTCTGCCACGGCTGCGGGTTCCGTCGTCACTGCAATCGAATCCTCGATCGCAAACGTAAACGATTCCCTGTCGTCACTTGGCGCAGGGGCGCGTCGCCTGGAACTTCAAAAGGAGTTTGTAAACAAACTCAAGGACACCGTGGAAGTGGGTATTGGTAATCTGGTGGACGCTGACATGGCGAAAGCCTCCGCCAATTTGCAATCGCTTCAAGTCAAGCAACAGCTCGGCCTGCAAGCGCTTTCAATTGCAAACCAGGCACCTCAGGCGGTTACCAGTCTGTTTCAATAAACCATACCGATCGAGCTACGGCTCGGTCGGTATTTTTTACCTACCCCCACCATGAAAACACGACACATTTTGCCGCATCGGCATATTCTGCCTAGCTAATCTTCAAGGTCGCCAGGCAAAGAAATATGAATTTCATATATTTTTCAAATAGTTAATAAATAGTGAACTATCTTGAAACATGGCCCGTGATTTGCATGTGACTGTTCGGGACAAAAGGTCCCGTGGGCAAAATGCCCTATAAAAACTCCAAAAAGGAGAAGCAAAATGGCTTTTTCGGTAAACACTAATGCAGGCGCGTTTGCTGCCCTGCAAAACTTGAATAAAACAAGTAACTCTCTCCAGACTGTTCAAAGCCGGATTAACACCGGTGAGAAAGTCTCCTCAGCAAAAGATGATGCTGCTACCTTCGCTATCGCGCAAAAACTGCGTGGTGACGTTGCTGGTTTGAACGCTGTTAAGTCTTCGCTTGACCGTGCTTCGTCCACAGTAGACGTTGCTATCGCAGCTGGTGAAGCTGTGTCTGACCTTCTCGTTGAGCTGAAAGAAAAGGCAGTGGCTGCGAAAGACTCCGGTCTTGACACCGCGAGCCGTACTTCCCTCAACAACGACTTCACACAGCTTCGTTCGCAGATTACGTCGATCGTACAGAACGCTGAATTCAACGGCACCAACGTTGTGAATTCCGGCGGTTCTTCGGTTGTCGCCATCACGAACGACACTGGTACAAACGTGATCTCGATCGCTGCTCAGGATCTGTCTGTAAGCGGTACAAATGTAACGCTGACGTCTTCGCAGTCCATCGGCACGTCAACGGCAGCGGGTTCGGTTGTTACCGCAATTGAATCCTCGATCGCGAATGTGAACGACGCTCTGTCTGCTCTCGGTTCCGGCGCAAAACGGATCGAACTGCAGCGTGGCTTCGTTGACAAGCTGTCTGACTCGATCGAAGTCGGTATCGGTAACCTCGTTGACGCTGATCTGGCCAAAGAATCTGCGAACTTGCAAGCACTGCAAGTTAAGCAGCAGCTTGGCCTTCAGGCCTTGTCGATCGCCAACCAGGCGCCTTCGACAGTACTTGGCCTCTTCCGTTAATAGGTATGTGGGTGAGCCTTCTTGGCTCACCCATCCTCTTGGAAGAGAACAGCTAGGACGATGAGAAGTGAAGCACAACCGTTTCACTCGGAGTGGACCGATGACTGAGATTGGAAATACAAACGGCAGTACCCAGGTCGTGGACCTGCGCCCTGCGCGTGCCAGTAGTTCCGGGTCAGCCGGGGTCGACCGCTTTTCATCCTCTGTTTCATCAGAGAAAAGCGGCGTAGAACCCGCAGTGATCTCGAACCAACAACCAGGACAGGTGGAAGAGGCTCCGTCGAACTCGCCGCTTGAAAAAGCAGCAAAAGCGCTCGAGAAGTTTATTCCCGAGAACGAAACGCCGCCCAATACCCGGTTGAGAATTGACCGTGATGACGAAACAGGTCGTTTCGTTTATCTGAATATCGACAATGAATCAGGCGAAATTATCAAACAGTTTCCGCCGGAAAGCATTCTCGAATTCCTGTCCTATTACCGCGAGGTGGCAGGACTGACGGTAGATGATGAAGCGTAGTTTGGTGCTGCTGTAGCCTCTGGCGCGCGGCACCAAACTCTGCGCCTTACCTTGCCCCTGTATCTGCCTTCCCCATGGGATGTGTGGAACGGGCTTTTTGCCTTTCCGGACCTCGCTCTTGACAAAAATAACACTGGACAATGCGCCTGTGCGCGCTAGCTATCAGGTAACTTGATTTACCGGACAACCCTGCCCGCTTGTAACGTTGGAGACTATAGTTATGAAATTTGCCGGCACTGAAAATTATGTGGCAACCGATGATCTGAAGGTTGCCGTCAACGCCGCAGCAACACTCCGTCGCCCGCTCCTTATCAAAGGGGAGCCTGGCACAGGCAAAACCGTTCTGGCACAGGAAGTAGCCGACGCGTTTGGCATGGAACTGATTGAATGGCACATCAAGTCCACCACCAAGGCACAACAGGGCCTGTATGAGTATGACGCGGTCTCCCGCCTGCGTGATAGCCAGTTAGGCGACGAAAAAGTCAAGGATATCAAGAATTACATCAAACGCGGCAAGCTTTGGGACGCATTTGAGAGTGACAAGACGCCGGTGCTGCTAATTGATGAGATCGACAAAGCAGACATTGAGTTCCCGAACGATCTGCTTCTTGAGCTGGACCGGATGGAATTTCACGTTTATGAGACCGGTGAAACGATCAAGGCGAAGAACCGCCCCATCGTGATCATCACCTCCAACAATGAAAAAGAACTGCCCGACGCCTTCCTGCGGCGCTGCTTCTTCCATTTCATCAAGTTCCCCGACAAGGAGACAATGAAAGAGATCATCGCTGTCCACTACCCCGATATTCAGCAAATGCTGGTGCGTGAAGCCCTTAATATCTTCTTCGATATGCGCGAAGTGCCCGGACTGAAGAAAAAGCCTTCAACCAGTGAACTGCTTGACTGGCTCAAGCTGTTGATGGCGGAGGACCTGCCACTTGATGTGCTCAAGTCGAAAGACCCGAGCAAGCTCATTCCGCCGCTTCACGGTGCATTGCTCAAAAACGAACAGGATGTTCACCTCTTTGAACGCCTCGCCTTCATGAGCCGGCGCCAGTCGGGTTGAAGCCACAATGCTCACCAACTTCTTTTATGACCTCAAGGACGGCGGCGTTCCCGTCAGCATCAAGGAATACCTGATGTTGATGGAGGCCATGCAGGCCGGCTGCGCCAACTATAGCGTGGATGACTTCTATTTCCTCTCTCGCTCCGCCTTTGTCAAAGACGAAAAGAACCTCGACAAGTTTGATCGCATCTTTGGCAAGGTGTTCGAGGGCATCGAGTTTATCGGCGACGAAGAAGTGGAGGTCCCTGAAGAATGGCTGCGCAAGATGGCAGAGCTGTATCTAAGCAAGGAAGAAATGGAGAAGATCGAGGCCCTTGGTTCATGGGATGAGATCATGGAAACGCTGAAAAAACGCCTCGAAGAACAAGACGAACGCCACCAGGGGGGCAACAAATGGGTGGGCACAGCAGGGACAAGCCCTTTCGGCGCCTACGGTTACAACCCTGAAGGTGTGCGCATCGGCCAGAAGGAAGGACGCCATGGCCGTGCCGTCAAGGTGTGGGACAAGCGCGAATACAAGAACCTTGATGACACTATTGAGCTTGGCACCCGTAATATCAAGATAGCGCTCAGGAAATTGCGCCAGTTCGCGCGCAAGGGCGAAGCCACGGAGCTGGACCTTGACGGCACAATCAAGGCCACAGCCCACAATGGCTTTCTTGACATCAAAATGGTGCCGGAACGCCATAACGCCGTGAAAATACTGTTGTTCCTGGATGTTGGCGGCTCGATGGACCCGCACATAAAGGTGTGCGAGGAGCTATTTTCAGCCGCGCGAACAGAATTCAAACATCTGGAATTTTTCTATTTCCACAATTGCCTCTACGAACGGGTCTGGAAAGATAACGTGCGACGTTTCAATGATGTGACATCCACGATGGATGTACTTCATACCTTCCCGCACGACTATAAGGTCATCTTTGTCGGGGACGCTTCCATGAGCCCTTATGAGATCACCTACCCCGGTGGTTCGGTCGAACACTGGAATGAAGAAGCCGGGGAAGTCTGGATGAAGCGCATGACCGATATCTACCAGAAGGCTGTATGGCTCAATCCTATCCCGGACACACACTGGGAGTATTCACATTCTATCCAGATCATGAAAACGATCATGGAAGACCGCATGTTTCCCCTCACCCTCGCCGGGCTTGAGGACGCGATCAAGGCGCTCAGGTAAAAAAGGGAGCCAAAAGGCTCCCTTTTCCATGATCATTTCAGCAACGCCTAGTCAGCATCGAGGATACGAATGCTGGCGCTAACGGGCCCGCGAGCACGCGCAATTTCACGGCTCGACACCATACCTTCACGCTTGAGCGATGCTTCTTCAGCACCCGAGTTCGCAATCGCATAGTTAAGCGTAAGCGCAAAGCTCAGCTCTTCCGCCCGGTAGTCTGCGGGAAGCGCCGGAAAGTCGACCTTTTTCAGAAGCCGCTTGGCTGCTGAATTGATGGACGAGCTGTCCGCACGCAAAACGTTTTCCTGTGCGACGATGTCACCGTTCCGGTTCACCGTGACACGAATGCTGGTGAAACCTTGTTCACCGCGACGCAGCGCCATTGCCGGGTAAACCATAACATCGTCAACAGAAACGCCTGCCGACTTGGCCCACGCATCCAGTCCGTCTTCCTGGCCTGCATTCGCTGGCGCCATAAATGTGGCAGCACCCAGGGTTGCTGCCATGGCTACTGATTTGAAAAAACCTTTTTTCATGAAACTTCTCCTCGCTTGTGTCGTCTGTCGTTCAGTTCTTATTTAAGCCGCGACTTTTTGCCGCTGACGTATGTATATGTGGGGAATAAGGGCAAAATTACACCCCCAAAGCGGCGAAGTGAGGGAAAAATACGTTTTATTGATAAACTCTTACGACAAAAGTTTACGCGTCTCTGACAAACGACTACGCAGCAGAAGCGCCAAAAAAAAACAGCACCGACTCCAATCCGTCAAATTGGCCTTTTATTAAGAAGCTAATCTTTGCTACAGCTATTGCGCACAGGCGCCCAATATAAACCCGCAACTGCATCGAAGGGGACAAATGATGACAAGAGGGGTCATTCGCGGCTTCATTCTAGCCGCAACCATGAGCGCCGCCACTCTGGCTGCCGATACAAATGAAGACATCTTGGGCACCACTGAAAGCTGGACCAAAGATGGTGAGGCAGCCATCGCTGAGCGGCTGGCCTACAAGATCAATAAAAAGCGCGCCAAAAACGTCATACTCTTTGTAGGTGATGGCATGGGCATCTCCACACTGACCGCTGCGCGCATTCTGGAGGGTCAACTACGCGGCGAAAGTGGCGAAGAGAACTATCTCAGCTTTGAAGAGTTCCCCAATACCGCGCTTGTAAAAACCTACAACGTAGATTCACAGGTGGCAGATTCAGCTGGCACCGCCTCAGCACTGAATACAGGCACAAAAACCCGTATCGGGGTCATCAACACGCCACCCACCCAGATGCAGGGGCAGTGTACAGCCGATACAGAGACAGCAGTTACTCCTTTGGCCTATTACGCCGAAAAAATCGGCATGGGCACCGGCATCGTCAGCACTGCACGCCTGACACACGCCACGCCTGCTGCTGTCTATGCCCATGCGCCACTGCGTGACTGGGAAGCAGATAGCGACGTACCTGCCGAGGCCAAGGCCGCAGGATGCCGAGATATCGCACAGCAAATCCTTGATCCAATGATGGGAGACGGCCTTGAAGTGGCGCTCGGTGGTGGCCGCCGCAACTTCCAGCCAACCGGTACCGGCAAAGGCAAACGCGAGGACGGCCGGGACATCACCAAAGAGTGGATGGAAAAGGGCAAAGGCGCGGCCTATGTTGAAACCACAGACGAACTGAAAGCTGTCGACCTCACGACGACCTCCAAGCTGCTTGGCCTTTTCGACAATTCGCACATGCAGTTTTCAGCAGGCCACAGCGCGGAACAGCCTGACCTCTCCGTGATGACAGAAACAGCCATCAACATGCTTTCCCAAAACAAAAAGGGTTATTATCTGATGGTTGAAGGGGGCCGCATCGACCACGGCCACCATGCGGGAAGCGCCTATAACGCTTTGAATGACGCCGTTGCACTATCGGCTGCTGTCAAAAAGGCGGTCGAAATGGTTGACCTTGATGAAACTCTCATCCTCGTCACCGCCGACCACAGCCACGTCTTCACCATGGCCGGCTATGCCAAACGCGGAAACCCTATCCTCGGGCTTGTGGTTGAGGCGCACAGCGATACCCCTGCCCTGGCTGGCGACGGTAAACCCTATACCACTCTTGGCTATCACAACGGTCCGGGCGCAGTGCCCGGGGAACGCCCTGCGCTGACCCAAGAGGAAGTGCTCGCCCCCACGCACCTGCAACAGTCGCTCATTCCCCGAAATTCGGAAACGCATGGCGGTGAGGATGTCGGCCTGTTCGCTATCGGCCCGCGCTCCTATCTGGTGCGCGGCACGATGGAACAGAATGTCGTGTTTCACATTATGGACCACGCTCTGGACCTGCGGAAACGCGCGGGCGTCAAATAAAAGGCGGTATGCAACAAAACATAAAGGGGCCGATCGGCCCCTTTTTTATTGGCGTCGGCGCGTTCATTGACGTCGGCGCGGCAAGTTCAAGCCGTGTATTTGGTAATCGCGTTATTCAGGGTTTCCGTCAGCTTCTCACCAATCTCGCCGCCATTGCCGCTTACGCGGCCGCGGATGACCGCGCGCATGGCGTCAAGATGTGACTTGACCAGTTCCACCTGATGATCGGTAATTTCATCACGCGGGTAGGTAAAGCCATATAGTGAATCTGCAAACACGGTGATAAGCGGGTAGCCGAAGGTGCCACCCTGCCCCTTCATGTCATGCGCAATATGGTGAATTTCCTCAAAGCAATCTCTGCGCTTTTCTGGCGTGTCAACACAACGTCCGTGTTGTTCCTGCAGCTTCACAATCAGCCCGGATACCCAATCGGGGTAATCTTCTGCCATCTTGGTCAGGGCTTGTTCCGCAGCGTCCAATGCTTCCTGAGATATGCCAACCTTGCCAGGCGCAAGCCCTGCTGTTTTTTCCTTCAACCGGTTTTTGAACCGATAAAAACGAACGATGACCGGTTTTTTATCCACGGATAATCTCCACGCCTTCGCTCTTGTCGGTCAGCACACGACGTTCCGGTCCACCATGTTCAAGTTTCTGGCGCCTGCGGTCGGGGCCAAAGAAGTCCTTCGTGTGCACAAACTGGCGGGGCCGCTCGATGATCGAGATCAACTTTTCACCAATGTTTTTAATGGTAAACGGCTTTGCAAGCATGTCTGTCACCCCCATCTCACGCGCCTGCAACACTCGCTCGGGCTCGGTATAGGAGGTGATCAGCATAAACGGCACAAAACGGTCCGGGCTGTCCTTGTGGCGCCTGACCCAGCGCAGAAACATCATCCCGTCGATGGGATGCATATCCCAGTTGGAGATAACAATATCGATCTGCTGTACACCAACCCGCATGGGCTCGTTTTTGACGCGTTGCAGAAAATGGATCGCATCACCGCCATGTTCGACGGCAAATACGTTACCAACACCCAGAACCTTCAGTGAGTTTACAAGCAACGAGCGGATAAACGGGCTATCTTCCGCTAGTAGAATATTGACCCGGTCAAAATCATAATCGGTCATACAGTCGCCTTACATTCCCCCGCCCATGCACAAAAACAGCTGTACCATATTGGGTTATAAACCTTTTTCACTTTTGTAACGCCTGTTTTTATTCATGGTCAATCATTTCAGCGTCGTTGATCGCTTTTATTCGCGACACTATCGCTGTGTTAAGTTGTTGCAAGCGCTTGTGAAGCTCGGATAGGCATTCTTGTCGAGCAGTGCCTGCGGCCACGGCAGGCATGCTCTGTTCGGCGCGTTCTGCCGCGCACGCCAGTGACCATGCACCAATGCCCCGCGCTGCGCCCTTTATCTTATGGGCACACCCCTTCCAGTTCTCGTCCGTCGCCTCGTCAAGGGCCGTCAGGTAACTCGCGGCGCTGGCCTGAAAGACCTCCAGCACCTGTATTTCAAGGTCGGTATCACCACCGGTAAAACCGGTCAGGTGCCGCGGGTCGAGGATGACGCTTTCGTCCCAGTCGCTTGTCAGCATACTGCACGCTTGCCAAGCACTGCCCGGCCTTCTTCTGTCAGCTTGCACACCAGCCAATCTGGCTTGATCGGGTTCCGGTGCCACGGTTCACACCAACCATGCGACAGGCAAGATTTAATTGTCTGGTCCTTGATGCGCTGGCCATTATGGTCAAACAGCGGTAGCTTGCCTCCCGGCTGCTTCAGGCCACGCTCAAGATACCGTCTTTGCGCCGCACTTGGCCTTGTTGCCCCTATGGTTGCCTGCTCGGCCATATCAGCCCCTTCCGTTGAGCCAGAAACCTTTCCCCTTCCGCAATGATGCCATAAGTTCGTAACAAAATACCAGCGTCGATCAGAAAAGAGCCACCCAAGGCATTGACGGGCGGGGCTTAATCATAAACTGTAAGACGGGCACTGGTGAGGAAGTTGAGGGGCAGAATGTCGAAGGCGGAAATGGATTTCCCGGAAACTGAAGAAAAGCGGGCAGATGATGGGCCTGCACATATTATTGCGGCAGACGATGCTGAGAAGAAGGCGGTTACCGCGCGCAATACCCGACGCATGTTACCATTCATCCTTGCTTTGGCTTCCACGCTGCTGTGGTTTGGGGGTGCGGCTTATTATCTGTATACCACTGATGCACTTACGGAATTTCTGGCAAGTAATATGGCGTTATCGAGCCTTGTTGGCGGCCTTACCACGCCGGTCGCCATTTTCTGGCTCATTGCCCTTGCATTTCAGCGCACCGACCCCCTGCTGGAACGTCGCCTTGCCATGGCACAAAGCCTGCACAAAGCGGTTGCGCCCGTCGAGGTCGCGGAACAGCGCCTGAACCAGCTTAACAAGTCACTGACCAAAGAATTGCAGAATATCGAAGCCGTGGCTGACCTCGCGGGTGACCGCATCGGCAATCTTGAAAAACGCTTTCAGGAGCAGATCAGCAATCTCTTTTCCGCCACTGCCGACACCGAGGCACGCACGTCGTCTATCCGCGACATTCTGGAGCGCGAACGCTCTTCAATGACCGAGCTCACCACAGAGATAGAGGGACGGTTCAACTCGCTTGAAACCATTGTCAGCACAATCGCTGCCCGCCTTGAAGGTGCCGGGGAGCATGCCGCAGGCACAGCTGGCGCCGCCAAAGAGAAGATTGACACCAGCCTTGATGCACTTGCGGGCGCTACCGAAGCCATGGAGGCCCGTCTGGGCAAAGCCAGCAAACATGTGGGCCTGAAGGCTACCGAAGTGCAGGATATGGTGGTCGATGTTGAACTACGTCTTCAGTCGGTCACGGATAACGTACTTTCTGGCATGGACCGCTTCCGCCACGATGTCGAGGGACTTGAAGGGCGTTCTGCCGAGCTTTCTGAACACATGAAAACACAAGCCACCGTGCTCGGTGAACTGGCACAACTTGCGGCTCAAGAGTCAGCCAAGATTGAAGAAACGCTCAGGAGCCATGTTGGCGAAGTACGCACCACTGCGACCGAAGCACTGGAACGCACAAACGAAGTTTCCAACCTGTTCTCCGACCGGGCCAAAGCCATGTCTGAGCAGGTGATCGAGACCGTCGACAAGGCAAAAACCCTGCTGGACGAAGCTGGCCAATCGCTCGAAGAACACTGTGCGTCCGCCTTGTCCACCAGCGAACAGGTCAACAAACGCACGCTTGAGACAACGGAAGCCACAGGCAAGGCAGTGCTGGAACAGGCCGAGCATGTAGACAAAGTGCTTGAGGAGGGCCTCAACCGGGCCCGTAGCGCCCTTGAGGAAACCATGGCAGCGATTACCGGCCACAGTGACGAAGCCGTTAGCAAGGCAGAAAACGCCGCTGAACGGACCCTGCAACACATCCGCCAGTTGCGAGCCAGCGTCGAAGAACAGATGGAAGAGCTTGCACGTGCAGGCGAAACCAGCACAACCACGCTTAGTGAAAGTGCTGACAAATTGTCAGCCAAAGCAAGCGAACTGACAAGCGACATGGGCGCCCAGGCTGACTCCCTCAACGAAAAAGCCACCGCCGCAAACGCAGAGCTCACAAACGTGCGCGAGCAAATGAGCATGCAGAGCGGCGTCCTCTCCGGCGTATTGAATGAAACCCGCATGAAGCTGGCCAGCCTTGAGGAAGACCTGACAGCACAGCGCGACGCCCTAAATAACGCATCAAGCGAAGCGGCGGACCGCGTTATTGAGGCCGCAGAGCGCTTTCGTGAGCATAGCCGCGAGCTTCAAAACACGGCGTCCCTCGCCCATGACGACCTTTCCGGAAAGTCGGGAGAGCTTGTCAGCATTATGGGAGACATGCAGGCGAAAAGCAGAGATGCCAGCGGCGAACTTTTAAGCGCTGCCGATACGCTGTCCGGTCGCTCAACTGCCATGCGGGATGAGATCAAGGAATCGCGTGAATCGCTCGGGGCCGCAGCTGACGCCTTTGCCGGTGAACGAGACCGTATCCGCGAGGAAACTGAAGGTGTAATCAAAAAACTGAACCAAGCCTCTGACAGCATGGCCAAGGAGGTCGAAAGCTTCGCACTTGGGTCCATGGAGGCCGCGACACGTCTTGATGCCGCTAGTCAGTCCCTGATGGACCAGACCGGCCGGGTGCAGGAAGATATGAAGCGCACCGTCGACGAAACCCGCACAGAACTGGCCGCCAGCATGGAACAAATCTCCGATCGGGCGGCCGAGCGAATTACGTATCTGCGCGAAGAAATGCAAGCGACCCTTGCCCGTGTCCTGACCGAGTATCAGGAAACCGCAGATCAGGCAGAAAAAGAGAGCGCCCTCCTCGCCATGCGTATTGGCACGGAAGCCGACAAGGTAGCGCAGCGTGCGGCACAGTTTATCGACAAGACCGCCGAGATAGAAACACGCATTGCCGCGGCAACAAAAAACGACTTTGCCCGCACGTCCCAACTTCTGATGGAAAGCCTGCAATCCACCTCGATTGATATCAACAAGGCGTTGTCACAAGATCTGCCTGATGATGTTTGGGAAGCCTATCTGTCGGGCGATCGCTCCGTTTTCATGCGCCGTACAGTCAAGATTGCTGACAGGAAAACCCGGAAGGCGATTGCCGATAAATTCCAGACCGACAGCGAATTCCGCGAAGCTGTCACCCGCTACTGCCGTGACTTTGAAGGCATGATGGAACGCGCAATGATGGGGGATCGCGGCAGTGCGCTTTCAGTGACCCTTGTTTCGTCCGACATGGGCAAACTATATATCCTGTTGGGTCAAGCGCTGAAGAAATTCAGCTAACCTTATAAAATATATAGCCTTTGAGAATAGGCTCCTATTATCAGGGACGCGAGGGGGAAGCTATGCGACCGTTTACATTTGCCATGCTGGCGACATCCTGTTTGCTGGCGGCATGTTCTTCTGAGAAAACCAAAGAGCGCAGCGATGCGGCCGCCATTGCCGAACCGGTAGAATGGCGGCTGACAAGTACCTACCCCTCAACGCTGATCCAGCTTGGTACCTTGGGTAAACGACTGGAGACCGAGGTCAGCAAAATATCCGCAGGCACCATCAACCTGACATTCTACGAGCCAGGTGTGCTGGCCCCCCCTTTCGAGACCTTTGACGCCGTCAGCTACGGTGCCGTTGAGGCAGGCTGGTCGACACCGGGTTATTGGGCTGGCAAGGACGCAGCGCTCCAGCTTTTCTCCAGTGTGCCATTTGGCCCCTCTGCGCCCGAATACCTTGCGTGGTTCGATTATGGTGGTGGCAAGGAATTGTTTGAAGAGGTTTATCACAAACACAATATTCACAGCATCATCTGCGGCATGACCCCACCCGAAGCTTCTGGCTGGTTCAAACAAGAAATCAACTCGGTCGAGGACCTCAAAGGTCTCAAAATTCGCTTCTTTGGCCTTGGCGCCAAAGTAATGGAAAAAGTTGGTGCAGCACCGCAACTGATTGCAGGTGGAGAGATATACCAGGCGCTGGAACTGGGCACCATTGACGCAACCGAATACGCCATGCCTGCCGTCGACTACCGCATGGGTTTTTATGAGGTGGCCAAACATTACTACTTCCCCGGCTGGCACCAGCAATCCACCTTCTTTGAACTGATGATCAACCTTGACGCCTGGAACGCACTGACCGACACGCAGAAGGTGCAGGTTGAGGCCGCATGTTCTTCGAATGTGCGGTATGGCATATCGGAAGGAGAAGCCCTGCAGGCAGACGCGATGGTAGCACTGGAAGCCAAGGGCGTGCAGATCCACACATGGTCGCCCGAGGTGCTGGCGGAACTGCGCACCGCTTGGAACGAAGTTGCGCGTGACCTTGTGGCGAAGGACCCGGAGTTTGCCCGCGTATGGACATCACTTCAGGCCTTCAGGGGGAAATACAAAGCCTGGGCCGACCGCGGCTACCTGAAGGAATAGCATGATGCGAACCCTTCTGTCCTTCTCGCAGCAGATTGAACGGCTATCCAGCATCATGGGCCGCATTGGAGCCTGGGCGATCATCGCGCTGATGCTTGTAATCATCACCGATGTCGCCCTGCGGCGCTGGTTTGTCATTGGTTCCACCAAGCTGCAGGAACTAGAGTGGCATCTGCACGGGGCCCTCTTCCTACTGTGCCTCGGCTGGGCCTATGGTCGAAATGCGCATGTGCGTATCGAACTTGTGAGTGAACGCCTGTCTGACCGCACTCGAGCGTGGATTGAACTACTTGGCTGCCTGTTATTCCTGACCCCTTATGTCGCTGCTATCCTGATATTTGGCGCAGACTATGTCTCCTACAGTTTTGCCTACAATGAGGCATCAGCCTCGCCTACCGGCCTATCAAACCGCTGGATCATCAAGGCATTTATCCCGATTGGCTTTGCGCTGCTTGGCATTACAGCGGTCAGCCGGTGCATCAACGCCATTGCTTTCTTGTTTGGTGACGAAGAGGCCGCCCGCATGAGCAGTTTCAGCCGCACTCATGCGCACGAAGGGGAAAGTTGATGGAACTGATCGTCGATCTGTTGCCTTTCCTGATGTTTCTGGTGCTTACCCCGCTTCTGTTCACCGGCTATCCTGTTGCCTTTGTGCTCGGCGGTGTGGGGCTTGCCTTCTGGCTCCTGGCAGTTGGTACTGGCATTGAAAACCCCAACAGCTTTTTCCTGGTTGTCAGCCGCATATTTGGCGGTGTCGTCAGCAAGCTGGTGCTTGTCGCCATCCCCATGTTCATATTCATGGGCACCATGCTGGAACGCAGCGGCGTGGCGAAGGAATTACTTTATACGCTCCAATTGATGACGAGGCGTATCCCCGGTGGACTGGCACTTTCTGTAACGGTGCTCGGCGTTATATTGGCGGCGACAACGGGGATCATCGGAGCAAGCGTCGTAATGATGACCCTGCTCGCCCTGCCCGTCATGCTGGAGCGCGGCTATGACAAGGCACTGGCAACCGGCACCATTGCTGCGTCGGGCACACTTGGCATCCTCCTGCCGCCGTCCATTATGCTGGTCGTCATGGCGGACCTCCTGTCCACTTCCGCCGGCGGCTTATTCCTCGCAGCAATCGGGCCCAGTTTGTTTCTTGCCCTTCTATATATGCTATACATCTTTACCCGAACCGCTCTCAACCCGGGCTTGGCACCGCCACTTGCCGAGGTCGCAAAGGCGGACGACCTGAGTGTCGGCAGGGTCCTGCGCAGTTTTGTCCCACCGGTTTTATTGATTGTTGCCGTACTTGGGTCGATTTTTGGCGGCATCGCCACGCCGACAGAGGCCAGCGGTGTCGGCGCAATTGGCGCGGTTATCCTTGCCGCCCTGAACGGCAAGTTAAATTTTCGCACGCTGCAAGATGTGGTCGAGCGTTCCGCCCTCACGACAACCATGCTGTTTGGACTTTTCGTCGGCGCAACCGCTTTTTCTTATGTGTTTGCGCTTTTGGGTGGCCATCATCTGATCCTCGAACTGATGTCAGCGACCGGCATCTCCCCTTGGGCGGTTCTTGCCATGCTGATGCTGGCCGTATTTATACTGGGTTTCTTTTTTGACTGGATCGAAATAACCCTCATCATACTGCCTGTATTTGCACCCATTATCACTCAGCTTGACTTTGGCTCACACCTGCCGGACCCGGCGATGACTACGACGTGGTTCGCTATCCTGATGGCCGTAAACCTGCAAACAAGTTTCCTGACACCTCCTTTTGGCTTCGCCCTCTTTTACATGAAGGGCGCCGCACCTGAAGGCGTCAAACTGGCGGATATATACCGTGGCATCGTCCCATTTGTGATATTGCAGCTTATCGGGCTTCTTGTGCTGCTGACATGGCCTGAACTGGCCCTGTGGCTACCACAGACCATGGCGCAATAAACTATAAAAAAGGAGGCGAAAACCGCCTCCTTTAAAACCCGGTCAAAGCTTGGTGGTCAGGCAGCGTTCGAATCGCCAGCCTCGACACGCTGCAGTTTACCGATCAGGTAATCCAGGTTTTCGGTGTCCACATCGTTCTCGACGGCGGTAAGCACGCGCTCGATCATCAATTGGCGAATAAGCTCACGGTCGTCCCCGCCCGTCTCCAGCATCTCGTCCGCAACTTCCAGCGCCGCACGGGCCATGGGAAGGAATTGCTGTGGCATATCCGCAGCTTCAAACAGGCGCTTGAGACCCAGATTTCCCTTGTCATGCACCAGTTTGTAGGCATTCACCACGGGGATACCAACGCGCTTCGCAAGAGCCACCTCAAAGAAAGTTGTGTCGCCCATGCACAAGGCACGCAGCATCAGCGTCGATGTGAGACGTTTATTATCATAGAGCTGGTCAACCAGTTCCTGCACCGTTGTGGATTTTTGCCCGCCTTCGAGAAGCGAAACGGTCGCTTTCTCGCGGCTTTCAAGCAGCAAGTCGGCCGCCATGGCCGGCGAGATTTCATGGTGCGTCATGATATGGTCGCGCAATTGCTCGGACACCAGGGTAACAAGGCGCTCGGCCACCCCGATTGGAAGCTCGCCACGTTGCGCCATCGGTGCCTTCACGATGTCGCTATCAGCGAATTTGTCGAGGACTTTGCCGAAGGTACTTTCCTTGATTTTTGCGCTCTGGTTCCCGACGAGGGTAGCGACGACAGCTTCGTCGCCAGTGTCAGCCAGGACATCCGCCAGATCCTCGGAGACGTCGCTACGTCCGGCAACAGCTTTCTGCACCGCGCTATCGCGGGTGCGCACAATATCAATCAAATCCTTGTCCGTAAGGACAGAAGAAAACTCGATAACCGGCATGGCTACCTCGTCCACATCCTGTGCAAGCGAAGTCGCCACATCATGTGGCACGTCCGGATTGTCTTTCAGGCTCTCTGAAAGCGCGTGCCGCACGCGCACAGCGGCGTCGCGAAGCATGACCCGGAAGATATCTTCCGCAATTTTCCTTTCACCCTCCGTCAGTTCACTGGTCCCAAACGTGCTGGCAACCTTGGCGGCGGCAACCGCCCGGTTTTCTTCGTTCGGATCCTGAAGTAGTTTGGCTACATCGGCGCTTGAAAGCTTATTGGCGTCAGACAAATCCATCTTCCCTTACATAAAAGGCCATTCGCGCACGCTAGGCCAAACAGGTTAATCGCCCGTTAAAACGCGGTACTATCGTAGACCTTTTCCCCGGAAAGTCCCGCATTCCCTAAAACGTGAGCATCTTTCCGTTGAGCAAGACACCGTTAGCGGCTAGCATGCGGCACAATTTTAACCGGACGAGCGCTTCGTCCCAAGAACAAACTGAAGACACGACGGGTTTTTTCCTGTCCAATCAATGACAACAGAGTGTTGGGGAGCAACAATGAAACGCCTTTTGGCTTCAATCATCCTGGTATTAACAGGTGCCAGCGCCGCTTTTGCGCAAGGTACCGAACAAACATTTGCTGAATCGGTCAACGAAGTTATGGCGCCGATTAGCCAATTCATCTCGGATATCATCTTTTTCGCATTGCCGATGGACTGGCTGATTGCCGGCGCACCGGGCATCCCGTTCATTGCCTTGTGGCTCGTCGGAGGCGCCCTGTTTTTTACCTTCTATATGGGTTTCCCCAATATTCGCGGCTTCAAACAGTCGATCAAAATTGTCAAGGGCACCTATGACAACCCCAACGACCCAGGCGAGGTAACCCACTTTCAGGCATTGACGGCCGCAGTTTCCGGCACCGTTGGTCTAGGTAATATCGCGGGCGTGGCCATTGCCGTATCAATCGGCGGCCCTGGCGCGACATTCTGGATGATTTTGGCTGGCTTCTTTGGCATGACCAGCAAGTTTGTCGAGTGTACCCTTGGGGTTAAATACCGGGAGATTGACCAGAATGGTGTCGTCACTGGTGGACCAATGCTTTACCTCTCGAAAGGCCTTGCCAACCACGGCCTCCCGAACCTTGGTAAAATTCTCGCCATTGCGGCGGCAGTGATCTGTATCGGCGGCGCCTATGGTGCCGGTGCTATGTTCCAGGTTAATCAGTCCTCGACCCAGTTTACCAACGAACTTGTCGCACTGACCGGTGGCGCAGAAAGCTTTTTCTTCGGCCGGCCATGGCTCTTTGGCATTCTGTTCGCGTTTTTTGTTGGGCTTGTGATCATTGGAGGCATCCGCCAGATCACGCATGTGACCGAGTTTCTGGTGCCTATCATGGCAACCATCTACATCTCGGCATCGCTTGTAATTATCTTCAGCCACTTCACGGAAATTCCTGCCGCCTTCGGGCAGATTTTTGCCGGCGCCTTCACCGGCGAGGGTATACAGGGGGGCATCATCGGGGTGTTGATCCAGGGACTGAGACGCGCGAGCTTCTCGAACGAGGCAGGCCTCGGCTCTGCCGCGATCGCGCACTCTGCCGCAAAGACCAACGAACCGGTTGCAGAAGGCCTTGTTGCGCTTCTCGAACCGTTCATCGACACTGTGGTTATCTGTACCATTACCGCGCTGGTGATCATCCTGACTGGATCGTTTGATGCCAACGCATCTGGCACATCTGCGGGTATTGCCCTGACATCGAAGGCCTTCGCCTCGGTAATCGACTGGTTCCCGTATATTCTGACAGTCGCCGTGGTGCTGTTTGCCTTCTCTACCTCGATCACGTGGTTCTACTACGGCCAGCGGTCGTTCCTCTATCTGTTTGGCAATAACGGCATGGCTGACTTTGCCTTCAAGCTTTCGTATCTGGGGATACTCGTCATCGGCTCGGCCATGTCGCTTGCACCCGTAATGGATATGGCCGACGCACTTCTGCTTGCCATGGGCTTCCCAAATATCGTGGGCCTCTTCATCATGCGCAAGGAAGTGAAAGAAATGCTGAAAAGTTATCTTGCCCGGGTTAAATCCGGCGAGATCAAGCCTTATATTCACGACGACGAAGCGGCGGCAAACTGACACAGCTGCCTTGACCGGCATTAATGTGACATTCAGTATGAATATGCATATGTGGCGGGGGTTTACTCCGCCACAATTTTGTCAGGAGCAGAAGTTATGAAAACATTTTTTAGAGTAGTAGCGCTAGCCGCCTTTTGTGGGACAGTAACCGCCCCCGTCATGGCTGACGACGACCCAAGCTCGACTGCATTGTCATCACATGGTGACGCTGAAAAAGGCAAACGTATTTTCAATCGCTGCAAAGCCTGCCATAACTTAACTGCAGCGGACCGTTCCCGCATGGGGCCCAACCTTGACAATTTGTTCGGGCGCCAAGCAGGAAGCAAAGAAGACTATAAATACTCCAAAGCTCTCGCTGAAGCAGACTTTGTGTGGACGGAAGAGAAACTTGATCAGTGGCTTATGTCGCCCAAGACCTTCCTGCCCGGTAACAAGATGGCTTTTGCAGGCTTGCGGAAGGAAGACGACCGCAAAGACCTGATGGCCTATCTGCGCAAAGCGACAGTGGCGGGAGAATAATTCAGGCATTTAGCCAGCAAGGACCAGACTATGAAACGCCTTATTGCCATCCTTTCTTTTTGCTTCATCCTTGTGCAGCCTGCCGCTGCACAGGATGGTGGAGACCGTGCCGTCGATGACGTGCGCGGCGCGATGGACTTTGTCCAGAATCTGAGCAAAGAGACCATTGCTGTCTGGAGCGACAGCAAGCTATCCTCCGGGGAGCGCTATAAGGCTTTTCGCGCCATTTTCGAGGAAGCAACCGACATTGAACTGCTGGCGCAAGGGATGCTGGGTGTTCATTACCGCACTATCAGCGCGCAACAGCGCGAAACCTACATGAAAGCCATGGGCGACTATATTATCTCCGAATTTGATAAACGCATGGCGCAGATCGGTTTCAAGGCGCTGGAGGTAACCGGCACCAAACCCGCTTCGGGTAAACAAGGCCACCTTTATGTGAAAACCGAGGTCAAGCGCGAGCAAGGTGAACCCATCCTGGCCGACTGGCGCGTGCGCAAAAAAGACGGTAAGTTTCAAATCGTCAACCTGGAATTTGAGGGTATCAACCTGCTTATAACCAACCGTGACCTGTTCTCTAGCAAAATCAAGAAGGACGGTTTTGACGGCCTTATTGCCTGGTTGAAATCACAAAATGAAATGCCGTCAGGCTCTCACTCCTGAGCCCACGACTAAGTACCCGCTGCGGTGTTGCTTTCCACCACTTCGACACCGCAGTTCAGCCTCAGGCTTCCCGCAGTATTATAGAGTGCCGCCTCAAGCGCGGAGAAACGCCCCTCTCCCACATTGATCGCAAACCGTGTGCGATAATCGAAGCTGTCACCGGCTGGAACCCGTTTACTGCTCATCCGGACGATATTGGCGTTATAGTCCATCAGCACTTCACTGATGCGCGCGACAAGCCCCGGGCGGTCTCCACCCGAAATATCCACGATATGGGTTATCGTGGCGCTGTTGCCCCGTGACAGGGCAAAGGGAAAGGCGGTCACGGTGATTCTGGCCCCATCAAGCAAAGCAAGCCCCTCGAGCCCTTCAGCAACCTCTTCGACCGCCGCGCCGGCAGAAAATTCAGCAACGCAGGAAAATTCAAAGGCTTCGCCCAACACAGCGAAGGCACTGTCGGCTAGGTTCGCCCCAATTTCAAAGAGATAACCAGTAACAGACGAGACCACACCGGTCTGGTCACGCCCGATGATAGAGATAAGATATTTGTCGTTTGAGGGTGGTGTCACAGCGGTACTCCCAAGAAAAGGGTGGCGTTTTCCAGCAAGTTTGCTAAATAAACGCGTCCGAAGCAATCAGATGTTACGGTTATCACCAATTCAATAGGAACATATTCCATGGCCGACAAGCAGCTCCTCCATCTTGTCTTTGGTGGTCAGGTTAAAGACCCGCAGTCGCTCGAATTCAACGATCTCAGCAAGGTTGATATTGTTGGGATCTACGCGTCATATGCGGAAGCAGAACAGGCTTGGCGCAGTGTTAGCCAGGCAAATGTCGACGATGCAATGACCAAATATGTGGTTGTGCATCTGCATAAACTGCTTCAACCCGAAGAATAGACAAGCCCAATTCAAAAGCCCCGGAGACCGGCGCGAAGTGACAGTGCCTCAGCACGTCCTTCGCCACCGCTTCGGGGCTTCTTCTGCTTTTACAGTTTTTTAGTGGGCGCTTGCCTGCGAGGCAAAATACGCATCGATACTGGCCTCAATTGCATCACCGTCGGTGTCATAAGCACCCATGCGGCCTGTCATGGCGCGATGGGCCTCCTCACGCGTACGCGGATGAAGGCGGTTGAGCTCAAAACTGACAAGACGGCGCAATCCGGCGCTGTCAACTGGTTGGTACATATTATTCTTCCATTTTTTTAATTGGTACCGGGAAAACTATCACTGCTTTGAGACAGTTTTTTGTCTGCCCCATGACAAAATAAAAACATGGGTGCGGTACATAAAACAGGCGTCGACCGGACGATCCCAACCGACGCCTGCATATTTCTCTATATAGTAGTTTAGGCGGCTTGTTTCAAGCTGTCCACCCAAGCCTGTACATTTTCCTCAAGAATGGACAGCGGAACTGCGCCACTTTCGAGCACCACACGATGGAAACCTTTCCAGTCAAACTTGTCACCAAGCTGGTCCATAGCCATCTGCCGCAGCTCCATAATCTTGAGCTTCCCGACCATATAAGCGGTTGCCTGCCCCGGCATGACCACGTAACGCTCGATCGCGGCAACAATATCGCCCTCGGGGTTAGGCGTATTGTCTTTAAGATACTGAATTGCCTCTTCACGGGTCCACTTTTTGGAATGAAGGCCCGTGTCCACAACAAGGCGGCAGGCACGCCACAGCTCCATGGCCAGGCGACCGAAGTCTGAATATGGGTCCTGATAGAACCCCATGTCCTTGCCCAGTTCCTCAGAATAGAGGCCCCAGCCTTCGGTAAAGGCAGTGAAGCGCGCTGTGCGCTGGAACAGTGGCACGCCATCCAGCTCTTGTGTCAGGGCTATCTGGAAGTGGTGACCGGGAATGCCCTCGTGATACACCAATGCTTCAAGCTGATATGTCGGCATGAAGCGCGTGTCACGCAGATTGGCATAAAAGATACCAGGGCGCGAGCCGTCAAGCGCCGGGCGCTGATAAAACGCCTTGCCCGCCGATTCCTCACGGAACTTCTCGACCGCCCGGACATCAAGCGGCGCCTTTGGTGTAAGGGCAAAAAACTCGGGAACTTTGGCCCGCATGGCCGTAATGTAATTGTTGGCCATCTTCAGGTATTCGGCTTTGCCCTCTTCAGTATTGGGCAGGAAAAACTGGTCATCGGTGCGGGTAAACTCGAAAAACTCCTGCAAGGTGCCTTTAAAACCAACCTGCTCCATGATGGCTTTCATTTCCTCATGGATCCGCGCGACATTGTCTAAACCAACCTGATGGATTTCATCCGCGGTCATGTCCGTTGTCGTGGTGTTCTTGAGCGCCTGAGCATAAAAGGCATCGCCGTCAGGGAACTTCCAGGCACCGTCATCGGTTGTCGCTGTTGCCTGCAGCTCTTCAAGCTTGGTAATCAGAAGTTCATAACCCGATTTGGTTCCGCCAAGCAGCGCCGCTTTCGCGCGCTCAGTCAGGTCCGCTTTCTCATCATCGCTGATTTCAAGTTTTTCAATCTTTTTCTTGAAATCGGCGAACAGGACATTCTCTTCGCCGCTATCATCAAACGGGACTCCGCTGATGATATTACGTGAGGACTGGATAACATAAGGGTAGACAAATTTAGGGGCTTGAATGCCCTTGTCCGCGCGCTGCTGCAATTCGTCACTCAACTGCTGCATCATGCCATTCATGGTTTCGAGACGGGTGATGTAGGCCTCGGCATCTTTGACGCTGTCGATGCGGTGTACATTCATCAGGTGCGTCGCCACGCCAGCGTGCCAGCCGAACATCTGATTGACCGGATAGCCATAATCGCGCCATTTGTCGCTATCGATATGGCGCTGGGCTGTAAGCTCAAAAATGCGATAGCTCAGCTTGTCCTTATCGCTCAGCGTATCAAAGTCAAAGCCATGCAACGTCGCGAGCTGATCCTTGTATAATTGCAGTTCCTTGTCATCTGCGGCGTCACTAACGTCCGGCCATTCATCGTTGCGGCTACGATCACCGAGACGCTCTGCCTGCAATGGGTTAAGCGCAAGGCGCTCGTTCATCGCGGTCTCGAAAAATTGAGCGAGCTTTTCTGCCTGCTGTTCCTTGGCCACCTGTGCTTCCTGGCCAAAGGCTTTTTGCTCATTTTGTTTTGCTTCGTTTGCTGGCTCACAAGCGGCCAGCGCAAGCAAAAGTGCAATGGATGAAACGGTTTGGCGTAACATGATCACTCCCTTTTTTATCCCTAAACCCAAATTATTGTTAAAAGACTGGAATTCTTTATAGCTGGTAATCTTTTGCCAACCAATCTGCGGTAGGATGGCGCAAGCCTGAGACGAAATGCAAGGCCTGTTGACATCAAGGCCTAAGACGCCTATCTGACGCGAGAGTTAAGGAGTGCAAAACCGAAGCATGCAGCGCGAAACAAATATCGTAAAAACACCGCTGTTCACGATAGGTCAGGTCGTACGCCATAAATTTTTCCCGTTCCGGGGTGTAATTTTTGACGTAGATGCTGAATTCGCGAACTCCGAAGAATGGTGGGAATCTATCCCGGCGGAAATCCGTCCGGCGAAGGAACAACCCTTCTATCATCTGTTTGCCGAGAACGAGGACACCAGCTACGAAGCCTACGTCTCACAGCAGAACCTCGTCGCGGACGATTCTGACGAACCGGTCAATCATCCCGAGGTATTTGAGCTGTTTGGTGACCTCAAGGAAGGTCAGTACCAGTTAAAGGCCATTCCCCGACATTAAGCTAGCTTACAGACAATAAAAAAAACGGCGCCAACAGCGCCGCTTTTTTTGCTTCTGGCGTTGCCTGCCGCTTAAGCGACAAAGGCCGCCAGCAGTGCAACTACAACAATGATGCTAACGGTCGCACGCGTACCGTATTTCATGAACCCGTCGTATGTGCGTTCTTGCTCGTGAATATCCATCTTCATTGGCTCCAATTATAGCGGCGTGTTTGGCCTCAAAAATTATTTTCCGCTCTATAGCGCATCATCGGCGCGCCGCCAAGCCCTTAAGGTCCTCGCCTAGTTTGCATTACTCTCTGATACGTTGCCGACGCAATCCGCCAACATTTCAGGTTCGATATTGCCACCCGACAGGACAATGACGGTTGTTTTGCCGCGGGTTTCAACGCGCCCATTCATCAGCGCGGCCAAAGATGCTGCCCCGCCCGGCTCAGCCACCAGCTTAAGGGTGATCGCTGCATAGCGGACAGCGTCCATCGCCTCAGCGTCACTTACGGTAAGCCCTTCAATACCAAGGCCCCGTAATATGGGGAAGGTCAGGTCCCCTGCACTTGGGGTCAAAAGCGCATCGCACACTGAGCGGGCTCCAAAATCCACTTTCTCGATCACACCGCTCTTTAGCGAGCGTGTCACATCATCAAATTCCTCTGGCTCCACCGCATAACCCCGCATGACTGGAAAAGCGTCCTTAAGCGCCAGGAACGTGCCAGACGCAAGCCCACCGCCGCCGCAATTGATGAGCGCCTGATCAGGCTTCAGACCAAGCTTTTGCAGGTCTTGCGCTATTTCAAGGCCCACCGTGCCCTGGCCCGCCATGATGTACCGATCATTATAGGGCGGAACAACGGTCGCGCCGCTATCCCCGACAACCCGCTTCGCAACGGCCTCGCGGTCCTCGTTATAACGGTCATAAAGTACGACATCCGCGCCATAACCCCGGGTATTTGCCAGCTTGAGTTTCGGTGCGTCGTCCGGCATCACAATGGTCGCCCTGATCCCCAGCATCTGGGCTGCCTTGGCAACGCCTTGCGCATGGTTTCCACTTGAAAAGGCTACCACTCCCCGGGCTTTTTCAACATCGCCAAGGCGTGATAGCCGGTTGTAGGCACCACGGAACTTGAACGCACCGACCCGCTGAAAATTTTCTGGCTTTATGAAAACCCGGCCACCAACAGCGTCATTCAGCGCCGGATGTTCAAGAAGCGGCGTGCGAACGGCAGCGCCTTCAATTTGTTTCGCTGCACTTCGGATATCATCCATACTGATGGCGTATGTCATTCGTCGCCCTCCTCCTCGCTGCTTTTTTTTTCGCGACACCTTTGCCACCAACGACCAAGCTTGACTTCAGACTGTCGCCGGAAACGTCTGACCGAGGCAAAATCATGTGAAAGGATTAGCAAGCCCAGCGGGATCATCCAGAACCCCAGAACCGGCAAAAAGCCAAGAAGTCCGCCTAAAATAAGAATAATGCCCACCACAAACCGACCAATGCGGGAGGCAGGCATCATTCTCCTGACTGTTTTTTTGACCATGAAGCCCTTGATGAAATTGCGGGTGGTTAACTAACGTCGTTGATGGTTTTCCGCATAATTTCACCAATCTTGTCAATATCTGTTTTTCGCGACACCAGTGGCGGCGCGATGGCAATGTGGTCACCGCTCATGCGCACCTTGAGCCCATTCTCAAATGCGCGCAGGAATATCTTGCCTGAGCGCGACGCCGGTTTGCCGTCGATCTGTGCAAATGTGAGTGCACTCATGAAGCCCAGGTTGCGCACATCAGTCACCGTTTCCGCATCGCGCAGGTTATGCACCATATCAGCAAAATAGTCTTCTGTCGCGCGCACGTGCTCATACACGCCCTCTTCCGCATAGGCCTTCTGGGTCGCGATTGCGGCGGCTACCGCCAGCGGATGCGCGGAATAGGTATAACCATGGAAAAGCTCAACCCCGCCCTTCACCTCATCCATATAAGTATCGTAGATGCCTTTACGGACAGCCACAGCACCCATCGGCACTGATCCATTGTTAACGGCTTTGGCTGTGGTGATGATGTCGGGTACAATGCCAAAACGTTCCGAAGCTGAAGCATACCCCAGACGGCCAAACGCAGTGATAACCTCATCAAATATCAACAGAATACCATGTTGTTCTGTAATCTCGCGCAGGCGTTCGAGATACCCGATTGGTGGAACAAACACACCGGCGGACCCCGCGACAGGCTCCACAATCACTGCGGCAATCGTGCTTGCATCATGAAGCGAGATAATCTCCTCAAGAGAATTGGCATAGTCGGCGCCATCGGTCGGCTGACCTTTAGAGAATTTCATACTCTCATCATATGGGAACGCCAGATGGTCCACCCCCGGCAGCTGTGCGCCAAAAAACTTGCGGTTATTGACCATGCCGCCGACGGAAATACCGCCAAAGCCAACACCATGATAACCATGCAAACGGCCAATAAAGCGCGTGCGCTGGCCCTCCCCGCGCAAGCGGTGATACCCAAGCGCCATCTTCAGCGCAGTGTCCACGGACTCGGAACCGGAGTTGGTAAAAAAGATATGGTCAAGATCGCCCGGCATAGTGTCCTTGAGCATATTCGCGAGCTCAAATGCTTTGGGATGTCCAAACTGGAACGCGGTCGAGTAGTCAAGCGTGCCAGCCTGTTCGCGTATTGCCTCAACCACCTTTGGATGGTTATGTCCAAGCGCACAGCACCAGAGCCCCGATGATCCATCGATCACCTCACGCCCGTCCGTCGTGCGGTAATAAAGGCCATCCGCGCTTTCCAGCATGCGCGGGTTGGCTTTGAAATCTTTGTTTGGCGTGAACGGCATCCAGTAGGCTGCCATATCATCATTCATACGTTTGTTTGTGCCGTCCATGAAACACCTATTTTGCATAAGATGCGAAGGGCACGTATGCCCTTCGCTGCATTGAATTAAGTTTATTCGCCGAAGCGATAGGAAAATTTCACGCCGACTGTCGTTGGTCGGCTGATACCAAAGCCATGGCCGGGGAAGAAGCCGCCAGCCTCAGACGTGCCATCATAGTAAGCCGCGTTGAAGATATTCTCCACATAGGCCGTTACTTTCCAGCTGTTGAAGCTTTCATAGCTCAGACGCGCCGATACATCGGTCCAGCCCGGGTTTGCAAACACCTCCGAATTTCCGAGCCCCCCGTAGGTCTTGGTTTGTGTTCGGAAGTCAACGGAAGCATTCATCTCACCGTTACCAACTTCAAAATGATAGCTGGCAAGACCAGAAAGCGTGAACTTGGGCGACCCCGGCAGGCGATTGCCTGTACTGCCCGGCTCGACGGTTTCGGCCCCCGAGATTTCGTTCTCATTCCATGAGCCTGCGAAGAATAAGTCAATATTCTTGTTCACGATAGCCTGCACGGTGCTTTCCAGCCCCCAGGACTTCACTTTACCCACGTTGGTGATCCGCGTCCCCTTGTCGAAGTAATTGAGCTGCAGATCTTTATAGCGGTAGTGATACGCACTGACATCCAGACGGATACGGCGATTGAGCATATCGCCTTTCACACCAACCTCATAGGACCAGACCGTCTCTGGCTCGAACTGATTGAGTGTGGCATTAAGCGCGACAAGATCCTCGGTTACGTCGTCGTCATCCGCTTCGACCGCAAAGCTGCCGAAACCACCGGCCTTGAAGCCGCGCGTGGCGCTGGCGTAGATCATCCAGTCGTCATTGGGACGATAACGCGCAACAAACCGCGGTGTGAAGGCATCCCACGAGTGTTCGCCCTCAACAAAACCGTCCGTGGTGACACCAAATGCCCAGAATGGACCAAGCTCGCTGTCTACAGGCAGGATATAGTTACCAAATTCCTTGGTATCCTTGCTGTAGCGCATACCCGCCCCGACCTCGAACTTGTCGCTTACGGCGTAGGTCAGATCCACATAGGCGCCCCAACCGTGGTATTTACCGTATACTTGGTTTGCCTCAAGCAACCCATCAGGGTTTGGCGTAAACTCGCCCCAGCCATAGTAGGCGAATACTTCGGAGCAGGAATAATAGTAGTAAGCCGCACACATGACTTCTTCGTCGCCGCGCTGGCGGAAGAAGGCATCAATATTTTCCTTGTAATAAGAAACACCACCATACCAGCTAAGCGGGCCATCCGCTTGGCTAACAAGGCGAAGTTCCTGCTCGAAATAATCTCCGCTCTGGTCCTGTGCGTAGTCATTGAACCCGATATTCATGCCGTCAAAATCTTCGGCATAAGAATAATCATGGTCTTTGTAGCCCGTCACGGAGGTCAGGGTCGCAAAGCCAAGGTCAAAGTTGATTTCGGCACTAAGCGAAATGATCTCACCGTTGTCATAGTTGCCAAGCTTGGCGTCGTTATCCACACTCCGGATACTGCCGCGTGGGCTGATATCACGGCCCAGCACCTCTTCCAGAAACGGGACAACCTCGTCATCTTCTATCAACCGGTAGATTGAGCCACTTTGTTTACGGTCCTCATATTCCAACATGAGGGTCGCATCCCAGCTTTCGCCGCGCATCCCGGCAGTTGCGCGGAATGCAGACTTATCGTGCGCTACGAGATTATCGTCGCCAATTTCCGCGGCGTTATCTGAATAGCCGTCCTCTTCGCTGTGATAGGCAGCAAGACGCAGCGCGAAGTTGTCATTCATCGGGATATTGGTCCAGGCCTCCATCTCAAGGATGCCCCGCTCGCCGGCACCCAGCTCAACGTATCCCGACGCAGAATCGAAATTCGGCTTGGCGGTGTATAGGCTTACGGCACCGCTGATGGCATTGCGCCCGAAAAGAAACCCTTGTGGGCCCCTGAGAACTTCTGCGCGTTCCATGTCAAACATGGAAGTCACGACCACACCGTTGCGACCCTGATACAGACCGTTTTTGAAAAAACCGACCGATGGATCGCCACCCACCCCGAAGTCATTGGTGGAGATACCACGAATGTTGATATAATCGATGAAGCTGTCTTTACTGTCACCAGCAAAGCCTGGCGCGAATTTCACCAGATCTTTCACATCATCAATGTTGACTCGCTTGGTGAAATTGGCGTCAAACGCTGTGATGGAAACCGGGACGTCTTGTGTTGATTGCACACGTTTCTGTGCGGTGACCACAACCTCCTCAATCGCGAGCGTGTCGTCGTCCGCGTCCTGAGCAATCGCAGCACCGCCGGATAGAAGGATTGCCGCGAGCGACGCCCCTGCCTTGATAGCGTGTGTACGGGTTCGATAGACAGATGTCATTTTCTGCTCCTCCCCTTAAGGATGATATACTCCGGTCTGTCACCGGATTTTTTTAAGCAACGTTCAGACATGCCCTGACAGCTGCTCTCTCATGTTGAACATCGAACCAGACTCCACCCCGGGGCCTGGCCAGTTATACGGGTAACTTCAACAACCCCGCGGTATTGAGGACCGATTGCATCGGTCCCAAATGCTTTTCAAATTTTTTCCAGCGGCCAACAGAGCGAGTGTGCGCAGCTTCGCGCACCTGTGCAGCGCTCGCTGTTGTCACAGCGGATTTCTGTTCGTAGAAACTGAGGCACGCGTCCTGCCACTCAAGCCCAAGGAAATCGATAATTTTCCTTGCGTTAGGTTCGATATCGGCAACCGTGTCTTCATAGGCGACATCCAGAATTCGCTCGCCTAGCACGTGCCGCCACCGGTCCATCAGCTTGCGATAGCGCACATGATGTCGTGCCATTTCCTCCTGGTCGTAAGAATGATAATAGGCGTCCGCGAACAACTGCTTGTAGCTTGCGAAGCAGCTATCCATCGGGTCACGGACAATATGAACGATTTTTGCATTTGGCAGCGCTGCGGCGATAAACGGTAGATATAAATAGTTCACCGGCAACTTATCGACAAACCGTGGGCTACTGCCTCGCACCGCCCGCGTGGTATTGAGGTAAAGATCGCCGAGTGCCTTCATGTCCGCACCCGCCGCTTTTTTCACAATCTCCGCGGTCATGGGGCGCGGTGAACTCATTTCGCTGACACGTTTAATCGCCATGCCAAACTGCTGCAGCTCACCCGCGGACTCCACGTCACTGTGCGCCGTCATGATCCGCTCAATAAGTGTGGTTCCGGTGCGCGGTTGACCAACAACAAAAACAGGCGCGGCATCACTGTACCCATCCTTTTGTGCGTCAAACCAGTTTTTCGTCAGGAGCTCTTGAAGACTGTCAAACAACGCTTCTTCCGCAGCTTCATCATGATTGACCAGCTTGCGCCTAGCCACGGCACCTGCGTTATAGGCCTTAAAGGCTTCATCCCACCTGCCAAGGTCCTCATAGTCTTTGCCAATCGCATAGTGAAGGAACGGCGCGTCCGGGTGGGCATCCGGTACACGTACCGAAATTGCCTCCATTGCTGCGATATGTTCAGGGCCTTCCGCAGTGCGAAGTCTGCCCAGCATCCAGTGTGCGAGCGCGGCATCCGGCTTTTCATGGAGCACAGCCTCAAGCGCATGACGTGCTTCATCCAGCCGCCCCAGGAACGTCAACGCCTTGGCCCGGCTGAGTTCAAAAAATGCCGTTTTTGCCTTGCTGGCAGCGCCATCAAACCATTCCAGTGCGGTCTTCTGATCGCCGAGCAGGCTGTATACGT
The DNA here is from genome assembly GCF_025574465.1 of Kordiimonas aestuarii. GTDB lineage: Bacteria > Pseudomonadota > Alphaproteobacteria > Sphingomonadales > Kordiimonadaceae > Kordiimonas > Kordiimonas aestuarii. The sequence continues at coordinate 211,226 of NZ_JAOBPP010000020.1, read as the reverse complement.
TGCCGATGACATCCATTACCAACGGGTCGTCAGTGCCCGTTGCCACCGCGTTGTGCAGCGCTTTCTCAGCTAGGTTATACTGGCCCATGGTCACACAGCAGCGCGCAAGTTGCGCCCAGCCTGCGGTGTGGGCTTCGTCAAGGCTGACCACATTCCGGAAGGCCTGCTTGGCAGTTGCCCAGTCACCGCTTTCAATGCCAATCAGGCCAACAAGGAAGTGCGCCTCCTTGGCTTTCGGAAAATGTTTGAGCACAAGGCTGCAGCATCCGCCTGCTTCATGGAAGTCGCCCCGCTGCATTGCACGGTAACCGCGACGCAGGAAGTCCTGCGCCTGCGCCGGGTTCATCTTGGAGCCGCCTGGCCCTTTTGGCGCGCCCGCGCCAGATATATGTCCCAATGTAGCCATCAGCGCCCCATGGCATCCTTCATGCGGTAATAGGCCATGCCCAAAGCAAGCATGGGTTGCCTGAATAATTGACCGCCCGGGAACGGCGGATGTTTTACATTCGCCATAATGTCAAAGCGGCTTGCATCGCCTGATATCGCTTCTGCAATCAGCCTGGCCGACATATGCGTTGGTGCTACTCCGTGCCCGGAATAAGCCTGCGCGAAATAGATATTTTCCGCCACCTTGCCCACCTGTGGAATTCGGTTCAGGCCAATGCCCATATAGCCGCCCCATGCATAATCGATACGGGTATGTATGAGCTCAGGGAATACCTTCAGCATGTTGGGCTTGACCGCCGCCACAATATCATGTGGATGGCGCCCGGAATAGGTGGCAAGCCCACCAAACAGCAGGCGTCTGTCAGGCGTCAGGCGGAAATAATCCAGGGCCCACCGCTGGTCACAAGCCGCAAAACCCATAGGCATGATCTTATCGGCAAGCCCCGCATCAAGCGGCTCTGTCGCGACAATATAGCTGCCAGCCGGCAGCACGCGTGACGCCAGCTTGGGCACCAACTTGCCAAGATAGGCATTGCCCGCCAACACAACCTTATTGGCCGTTACCCTGCAATGGTCCATATCCACGATAACATTGTCTTCATCAATATGGAGCTTACTGACACGGGCGTCTTCGAATATTCGCGCGCCAAGCCGTTCAGCCGCACGCGCCTCGCCAAGCACAAGGTTCAGGACATGACAATGCCCCCACCCCATGTTGGTAACACCCCCGATATAGCGGTCGGAACCCACACAAGCCTTCACTTCGTCAGCGTTCAGCACTTTCTGCTCGGCGGCATACCCTTGAGCTTCAAGTGCCGCCTTGGCCTGCTTCAGTTCCTCAAGCTCACTCTCTTTCATTGCAAGGTCGACATAACCCCAGCGAAGGTCACAATCGATATCGTACTTTTTGACCCAATCCGCGATAATGTCGACACATTCAACGCCCATCTTCCAGACCGTGTTGGCGTTACCTGCCCCGAAGGTCTTTTCAATTTTGGAAAAATTCGACAGCTCCGGCCCGTATCCGCCGATCACCTGCCCGCCGTTACGACCAGACGCCCCCCAACCGATACGGTTCTGTTCCACAAGGGCGACTTCATAACCACGCTCGGCCAGATGCAAGGCCGCCGCCACGCCGGTGAACCCACCACCTACAATACAGATATCAACCTTGATGTTTCCCTCGAGACGCCCGAAGCCAGACAGGTCATTACAGGTTGCCGCGTAATAGGAGTTCGGCAACCTGTCGTCATGTATGCTGTCTCTAACCCGCATAAACCCTAGCGTCCTCTATATCACTCTCAAGTATTGTTCGTAATCCCACAGGTTGATCTGCCGGTGAAATTCCTCTTCCTCGTCGCGGCGCACGCGCAAGTACAAATCGACAAAGTCCTCGCCAAGATACTCACGCATCACCTTGCTTTTCTCAAATCGGTCAAGCGCCATACGCCAGCGCGGCGGCAGTACATTGTCAAAGTCCACGGAGTCAAACTCGCCTGACTCCGGCCCGGGGTCCACCTTATGGGTCAAACCATAATGCGCGCCGGCCAGAATAGCGGCAACAACAAGGTGCGGGCAAACGTCTGCGCCACAAACCCGGTGCTCAAAGCGTCGGTTTTTAGAGCCGGATAGCGGCAGGCGCACTGAAAGGCGGCGGTTATTCTCTCCCCAGTTTGGTACAACGGGCGCAAACCAGTCAGGGTCAAACCGTCGGTAACTATTGGCATTTGGCGCAAAAATCGCCGTCGCATCCGGCATGGTCTTCAGAAGGCCGCCAATAGCATCCTGCAGGCGCTTATCGCCGTCATCCAAGCTAAAAACATTATTGCCATCTTCATCAAGGAGGCTGACATGGGCATGCAGACCGTTGCCCACTTCATCATAAAGCGGCTTCGCCATAAAGCTGGCAAGCAGGCCATGTTTGAGAGCAACAGATTTCACCACCCGTTTAAGGGCCAGGGCATCGTCACACGCGGCCTCCACATCGTCCGTGTGCTGCAAGTTCACTTCAAACTGGCCGTTGCCGTATTCACAGACCAGCCCTATGATATCGAGATCCTGCGCACGGCAGGTTTCCTCAATCTCACGCATCAGGGCTTCAAAGTCGTAGAGCACATCCATGTTGTAGCAGTTGGCACCCCCTGCAGCAGCCATGCCATTAGGCGGCGATACCGGCACCGGCGGCACTGAGCCCGCTTCAAACAGGAAAAATTCATACTCAAGCGCCACAACAGGCCGAAGGCCATCTGCCTCAAATCTCTTGAGAACCCTGTCAAGCACCGACCTGGGGTCCATAAAGAAAGGGGTTCCATCACTGTCCTGCATGGTCACTATAATCTGTGCAGACTTGCGGTCCGCCCATGGCATCAGCCTGAGGGACCCTGGAACCGGCATACAGATGCGGTCCGGGTCGCTACCATACTCATCCGAAATGGTCTCGGCATTCGCTCCGTTCGTAGTCAAAAATGGCGTGGTGATGGGAAAGGGCACCCCTTTCTTCGCCACCCTTTTCAGGCCGCTCAGAGGGATTTGCTTACCGCGAAAAATGCCATTCATGTCGGCCATCAGCACCTCGACAACTTCGACATCGGGGTGTTCCTCAAGAAAACTCGATATTTCCTGCTCAACCGACATAAACCACACTCATTCCTGTATTACACCCCAGCCATGCAAAGGTATTTCATCTCGATATAGTCTTCGATACCGTACTTTGAGCCTTCGCGACCGAGGCCCGATTGTTTCACTCCGCCAAAGGGCGCCACTTCGGTTGACAGGATGCCGGTATTGATACCGACCATGCCATACTCAAGCTCTTCCGCCACCCGCCAGACACGCGCGAGATCGCGGGCATAGAAATATGAGGCAAGGCCAAATTCCGTATCATTGGCCTGAGCGATTACGTCCGCCTCATCCGTAAAGCGGAAAACGGGCGCGACCGGGCCAAAAGTTTCTTCACGCGCCACTTTCATGTCTTTGGTGACATTACGGATAAGTGTCGGCTCAAAGAAGCTGCCGCCCAGTTCATGGCGTTTGCCACCAAGGACCAGTTCACCGCCTTTTGCCAGCGCATCCGCGATATGCTCTTCTACTTTCTCAATGGCCTCGTCGTTGATGAGCGGCCCTTGCACAACACCGTCCTCGGTGCCGTCGCCCACCTTCATCGCCGCGACCTTGGCAGCGAGCTTGTCTACAAAAGCATCATAGATGCCGTCCTGCACATACAAGCGGTTCGCACAGACGCACGTCTGGCCAGAATTGCGGTACTTCGAGGCCATTGCACCATCCACAGCTGCATCAATATCCGCGTCATCGAACACAATGAAAGGGGCGTTACCCCCAAGCTCCAGCGACATTTTTTTGATATCGTCCGAGCACTGGCGCATCAGGACACGGCCAACTTCGGTGGACCCTGTGAAGGTCAATTTGCGTACTTTCTGGTTCGAGCAAAGCTCCCCACCAATATCGCGTGACTTTTTGCCAACCACGACATTGAACACGCCCTTGGGCACACCAGCACGGTCAGCAAGTTCAGCAAGCGCAAGCGCAGACAAGGGCGTCTCCGCTGCGGGCTTGACAACCATGGTACAACCCACAGCGAGCGCCGGCGCGACCTTACGTGTGATCATGGCATTCGGGAAATTCCACGGTGTAATAGCGCCCACCACGCCAATCGGCTGCTTGATCACCATGATGCGACGGTCGGGCTGGGGAGACGGAATGACATCGCCATAAACACGTTTACCCTCTTCCGCAAACCATTCAATAAAGCTGGCGCCGTACGCGATCTCGCCACGCGATTCTGTCAAGGGCTTGCCCATCTCCGCTGTCAGGATTTGCGCAAGATCCTCCTGCGCGTCCATAATCAGCCGGAACCATTTCTGCAAAATTGCGGACCGTTCCTTGGCCAGCATTTTGCGCCAGCTTTTGAAAGCTGTTTCCGCCGCATCAATTGCCGCGCGGGTTTCTTCGGCACCCATATCCGGCAATGTTGCCAGCACGTCGCCCGTTGCCGGGTTCCGCACCTCAAAGGAAGTGCCTGCTGATACCCAGTCACCGTTTATATATGCTTGCGCCTTAAGAAGCGCCTGATCATTCAACTTCATGGAATATCTCCTCAAAATCGTGCCGCTCAAACAAACGGGAAGTGCTACCTCTCACGTCAAATTCATACTACTCTGAAACAATACGCAAAATTATCGCAGGAGGTAGCCCTCACGATCCGGATTAATGTGATCACAATAATTTCATACTGTCAACACGACCATGGTAACTTTTCGCCGAAGCCAACGGCAAGAGCGCTTCAGACCCAGCCTGAAACAACAATATATGGCGTAATACCGCGTGAAGAAAGCCTTGGAATAGCGCTTGACGACAATCTCAAAATGTGATCACTTTATTGAAAATATGCGGCCATCCCATCTGTGGGTGCCGATTTGTTCGCAAGGTGTAATTTTGATGCAACAGATAAACCATACAAGCTCCTATTATGCCGCATCGGCAAACGCGAGCCCCGCCCGCCCATCACTGAAAGGCGACATTGAAACGGATATCTGCATCGTCGGCGCGGGCTTCACTGGCATTGTCACAGGCCTGACGCTGGCAGAGCAAGGCTATAAAGTCGTGATTCTGGACGCAGCCAAGGTTGGCTGGGGGGCTTCCGGCCGTAATGGCGGGCAGATCATCAATGGTTTCAGTCGCGAGATAGATTATATTGAAGAAACCGTCGGCCACGACGGTGCCATGGCGCTTGCCTCTCTCGCATTGGAAGGCGGTAATGTAATCCGCGAGAACATCGCCAAATACGGTATCGAATGCGACCTCAAGCACGGCTCTGTGCTTGCCGCTTATACCGAAAGGCAGATGAAGGATATTGCAGACACCATCGCATTGTGGAAACCACTCGGCCGCGATGGCATTGATCTACTCAGCACATCAGACATTCGCAAGCATGTAGGTACAGACAAATATGTCGGGGGCTGGCTTGACCACAATGGCGGCCATATTCACCCGCTTAACCTTGTCCTTGGTCAAGCGGCGGCCGCCGAAGCCGCTGGTGCCACGATTTATGAGCAAACACGCGTCACCCGCGTGCAGCATCAGCTTGATACCCCCGTTGTGCACACGGAAGGCGGTTCGGTTACCGCCAGGTATGTTGTGCTCGCTGGCAATGCCTATCTCGGTAAAACCGTGAAAGAGCTCTATCCCAAAATTCTGCCCGCCAGCACGCAAATCATTGTCACCGAACCACTTTCTGACAATATGGCACGCGATATCCTGCCAACCGATATGTGTGTCGAGGATGCCAACTATGTGCTCGATTATTACCGCTTGACCGCTGACAAGCGCCTGCTTTTTGGCGGCGGTACGGTTTATGGCGGTGAAGATGTCGCAGATGTCGAGAAAGCATTGCGGCCCAACATGGAGAAACTTTTCCCGGCGACACGAGACCTGAAGGTTGACTATGGCTGGCAGGGGAACATCGCCTTGACATGGTCACGCCTCCCTCACGTGGGGCGGCTTGGCAAATCGACTTATTTTGCGCATGGTTATAGCGGACATGGCGTTACAAGCTCTCACATGATGGGGCGGCTTGTGGGTGCTGCTGTTCATGGTGATGCCAGCCTTTTTGACGTATTTGCCGGGATGCCGGCGCGTAGTTTTCCAGGAGGGCAATTACTGAGCGTACCACTCAGCACAATCGGTTGCTGGTGGTATTCAATGCGGGACAAACTGGGCATTTAAAACCCGGAGAGCCCGAATGGGGGACAAAACGTGTCATCTGACCGACGAATTTTAGGCCTGAAACCTGAAACGCTGTTTCAGGGGTTTAAGTACAGTATCTATACCCTGATCTTCATCAACTTCGTCTATTTCCTGCACGAAGAATATCTGGCATTGGCTGCACGTTTCCCGGAAGGCATTGGCTTGGGCCATGCCTTTGATGCATTTTCACAGTCCACCGATTCATTCGGCTGGCTGATTCTCCTTCTCATCTTTGAACTACAAACCTATGTAGTATCTGATGAAAAACTGAAAGGCGCCTTGAAATGGAGCCTGAACCTGGCAGCCGGCATCTGTTATGTCCTGATCATTCAGGCGCTAATTGGCTACGTCAACCATATGGAGGTGATCCTCGACTTCCAGCCCTATGCGGGCGCGGCATGTGATGCGGTCGGCGTGGTATCAAGTGTAGCACTTGACCTATATGAGTTCCCTGACCTCAGTGCGGAAAATTGCGGCATGTTTGCGCAAGGAGCAACCTTTTATAACGAGCATCTGAACGCTCTCACGACGGCAGAATTGCTGCCCTATCTTGAGAATCTTGCGATTACAGATGTGGTCAACGCAGCCACATGGGTGTTGATTGTCATCGTGTTGTGGATCGATATCTTCCTGCAACTGCGCCGGGAACTGACGGAAAAACTCTATAAATGGAACGGCGTGGTCAAGGCTTTGCTTTATATTACGCTGATTGTCTGCTGCAGCTACTGGGCTTGGCTGGGTGATTTCATGGGCTTCTGGGACGCCTTCTTGTGGATTGTTGCCTTCTTCTTCATCGAGATGAACCTCTTCAAGTGGCACGAGGCGGTACCCGCAGATGAAGACGAGGAAGAACAAGCCCGAGACACCGCTGTTGAACGCGCGGAAATCGAAACCAGACAAGGTAAAAGATAAAATGAAACCAGTTGTAGCCATCGTTTGTGACACCACGGTTCAGGGGCCGCACCGCTACCATCAGGTGGGCGATAAATATGTGCAGGCACTTGTGCGCTGCGCGGACGTGACTCCCGTACTTATCCCTGCGATGGAAGAGCCTATCGCGGCACAAGCAATCCTTGGCTTTGCTGATGGCCTCCTGTTCACCGGCGGATACAGCAACATCCAGCGCCACCATTATGGCAACGCGCCCGCGCCTGAAGGCGAAAATGAAGACCCATTGAGGGACACGAACACCCTGCCGCTTATACGTGCCGTGCTTGAGGCCGGTCTGCCAATGTTTGGCATCTGCCGCGGCCTTCAGGAACTCAATGTCTCGCTTGGCGGCACCCTGTACCCGAGGGTGCATGAGATTGAAGGCCGCATGGACCACCGCGAAAACAAAAAGGACCCCGTGGAGGTCCAATACGGCCCGGCCCACAGCGTGGCCGTAACAGAAGGCGGCATCCTCGCGGATATCGTTGGGGAACGGGAATTCATGGTCAATACCGTGCACGGTCAGGCCGTCCACGACCTGGCACCTGGCCTCAAGGTCGAAGCAGTAGCACCAGATACAACAATTGAGGCGGTGTCAGTGCAAGACGCTAAAAATTTCGCGTTGGCTGTGCAGTGGCACCCGGAATGGAAGGCGTGGGAAAACACGCAGTCCACAAAACTATTTCGCGCGTTTGGCGACGCCGTGCGCGCATCACAAAGGGCGTAGCGCCCCAAATTTGAGAGAAGGACAGCGCCCAGTAATGGGCCTGCATTGGTGATCCATGTATGATGCAAAGCGCATCGAGGAACTGGACAAATGGCTCAAGGCCGAAAATATCGATGACATCGAGTGCATGGTGGCGGACAACGCAGGTATCGCCCGCGGCAAGTCCATGCCCCGTACCAAATTTATCGATGGCCTCAAAACCCGCGGGCTTCGCCTGCCGGAGACCGTGTTTGGCATGACCATCACGGGTGACTATGCCCTCAATAATTATTTGTCGGAGACCGAACGCGATGTCGTGTTACTGCCGGACCTTGACACCCTGTGCATGACACCGTGGCAACCGGAGCCGACCGCGGCCGTTATCTGCGATTGCGAGCTCGACAACGGGGACCCTGTCGCGTTTTCGCCGCGGCAGGTACTCAAGCGCGTTCTCAAGCTTTATGAAGACGAAGGCTGGCAGCCGATTGTCGCCCCAGAGTTCGAGTTTTACCTGATAGATCGTCAGGAAGATGTTGAATCTTCACCCATTTCTCCGGTCGGTATGTCTGGCCGCAGAGATAGCGGATCGGCGCCGTATTCGATCGACAGCCTCGATGAATTTGCGCCTTATTTCGACGACATCTATGATGCCTGCGAAGCCCAGCGCATTAATGTCGATGAACTTATTCATGAAGCCGGTCCTGCGCAGTTTGAGTTTAACGTGGTGCACGGGCCAGCCCTGAATGTGGCCGACCAGTCGTTCCTCTTTAAACGCATCCTTCGCCAGATTGCCATTCGCCACAATATGTTCGCGACCTTTATGGCGAGCCCCTACCCGGATACCTATGGCAGCGCGATGCATATCCACCAGTCTGTAGTGGACCTGAAAACCGGGAAAAACATTTTTGCCAATGAGGACGGCAGCCATTCGAAGCTGTTTCTGTCACATATCGCCGGGCTGCAGACCTACATGCACGAAGCCATGCCCATGATTGCCCCGTTTGTGAACAGCTATCGCCGCTTCTCACTGGCATGGTCGGCGCCAACGAACACACACTGGAGCCGGGAAAACCGGTCTGTCGGCCTGCGGGTCCCTGGTGGCTCAAAAGAGTCGCGCCGCATTGAAAACCGTATCTCAGGATCGGATGTGAACCCCTATTTTGCAATCGCGGCCTCGCTTGCCTGTGGTTACCTTGGCATGAAGGCGGGGCTTGACCCGGCACCGGAATTCCGTGGTTCGGCTTATGAAGCACGGGGCCGTTCGCTGCCAAGTCACTTCCTTGAAGGTCTCAAGAACATGCGCGGCAGTACAGCGCTCAAGGAAATCCTCGGCGAGGGCTTTGTCGAAACCTATCTCGACGCCAAGGCCATGGAATATGACAGCTACTCCTCTGTCCTCAGCCCATGGGAAACCAAATACCTGCTACTGACGGTTTAAGAAGGGTGGTTAAGACCATGAACCAGATCTCCAACCAGACGAAATTCTGGCAGAGCCAGGATGCGGATCATCACCTGCATCCCTTCACCACCCATCCTGAACTCAGAGAACGCGGCGTCCGTATGATCACGGGCGCCAAGGGCGTGTATCTAACCGATTCCGAAGGCCACGAGATCCTTGATGGCATGGCGGGCCTCTGGTGCACACAAGTGGGCTATGGGAATGAAGAGATTGTGGAAGCCGCGACAAAGGCAATGCGGAACCTGTCGTATTACAATCTCTTTTTCATGACCTCCAACCCTTACGCAACAGAACTCGCCGCCAAGGTTGCCGAAAAGACACCCGAAGGCATTTCGCAGGTGCTTTTCGCCTGCTCTGGCTCCGAAGCGGTCGACAGTGCCTATAAGCTGATCAAATACTACTGGAACCTCAAAGGACAGCCCCAGCGCAAACAATTCATCGCGCGGGAACGGGCATATCATGGCTCCACTACCATTGCCGCGTCACTCTCAGGTCTGACCGGCATGCACCCGCAGTTTGACCTGCCGGTGCCAGGCATTCATCATATCGGCCCCACGCCGCATCACTACAAATTTGGCGGGGACCTGACGGAAGAAGAGTTTACCGACCGCTGCGTACAGGCTCTGGAGGACAAGATCCTTGAATTAGGGCCTGAGAATGTTGCAGCCTTTGTCGGCGAACCTGTCATGGGGGCCGGTGGCATGATGCCGCCGCCTGCCGGCTACTGGCCACGGATTGAAGCGATATGCCGTAAATATGGTGTGCTCCTGTGGGCTGATGAAGTGATCACCGGCTGGGGCCGTACCGGCGAATGGTTCGGCAGCCAGCACTTTGGCATCACCCCGGATGTCATGACGATGGCCAAGGGCATGACATCAGGCTACCAGCCGCTTTCCGCCGTGGCGCTTGGCGGCGATATAGCCGACACCATCGCCTCCGGTGACGAAGAAATGGTCCACGGCTTCACTTATTCCGGCCATCCGGTGGCTTGTGCAGTGGCGCTGAAGAACATCGAGATTCTGGAGCGTGACGGCCTCGTTGGCGACGCCGCAAAGCCGCGCATTGAGTATTTCCAGAAACAATTGGCGACACTGGCTGACCACCCACTGGTTGGACAGGTGCGCTCCATCGGCCTCCTGGGTGGCATTGAACTTGTTGACGACAAGGGCATCAAAAAGCCATTCGATGCGGAATTGGATGTTGGTTTCAAGTGCCGTGAGCACTGCTTCAACACAGGCCTCATCATGCGCGCCGTGGGCGACGCGATGATCCTGTGCCCCCCCCTTGTTATCACGCATGATGAAATTGATGAGTTGGTTGAGAAGGCTCGGCACGCGCTAGACCTGACAGCCAAACAGCTCGGACGCATGTAGGGAGTATTGTCATGACAGAAAAAAACCACGCCTATTGGCAGTCGCAGGCCAAGGCCGCCAAAATCCGCACAAAAGCGTTCATTGATGGTGCATGGATCGAGGCCGCCAGCGGCGAAACACTTGAAACCATCAACCCAGCCACCGGTGAAGTGCTCGCACGTGTAGCGAGCTGTGACAAGGCGGATGTGGACAAGGCCGTCGCGTCTGCCCGCCGCGCCTTCCGGGAGAGCGGCTGGGCCGATCTGCACCCCACCAAACGCGGCAAGTTGATGGTGGCCTTCGCCAACAAGGTCGCTGCACACGCCGATGAACTGGCGGTCCTTGAAGTATTGGACATGGGCAAGCCCATTGGTGACGCAACATCGGTTGATATTCCCGCTGTCATCAACAGCCTACGGTGGTATGGCGAAGCCGCTGACAAGGTGATGGATGAGATAGCCCCCACAGACGCCAGCTCGCTTGCCATGGTAACGCGGGAGCCCATCGGGGTGGTCGCCGCCGTGGTGCCGTGGAACTTCCCATTGTTAATGGCTGCGTGGAAGCTGGGCCCTGCCCTCGCTGCTGGCAACTGCGTTGTGCTCAAGCCGGCGGAGCAGTCACCCCTTTCGGCGCTACGCATTGCAGAGCTAGCGCACGAAGCCGGCATTCCCAAAGGCGTGTTTAACGTGGTGCCCGGGCTTGGCCATACCGCAGGCAAGGCGCTTGGCCTGCATATGGATGTAGACGGCCTTGCCTTCACCGGCTCCACGCAGGTTGGCAAATATTTCATGGAATATTCAGGCCAGTCCAACCTCAAACGCATCGCGCTTGAGTGCGGAGGCAAAAGCCCACATATCATTATGGATGACTGCCCTGATCTTGACGCCGCCGCGCAAGCCGCCGCGGGTGCCATTTTCTTCAACCAGGGCGAGGTGTGCACCGCAGGCTCTCGTCTGCTGGTCGACAGGAAAATCAAGGACAAGTTCGTCACCAAGCTTCTGGAGGCTGCGAAAAGTTGGGTGCCCGGTGACCCGCTTGACCCCAAAACCAACCTTGGCGCCATCGTCGACAAGGAACAGCACAGCCGTGTCATGAAGTTCATTGAAACAGCCAGGGCAGAAGGTGGCAAACTAGAGATAGGCGGCAATGTTGCCCGCACAGAATCGGGCGGATACTTCATTGAGCCGACAATCTTTGACGGCATCACGCCGGAGATGACTATTGCGCGCGAGGAAATCTTTGGCCCCGTGCTTGCAATCCTTGAATTTGATGGTGAGGAAGAAGCCATCGAGCTCGCCAACAACACTATCTACGGTCTCGCTGGCGCGGTCTGGAGCAAGGATATCAGCCGGGCGCACCGCATGGCGCGGGCCATTCAGGCAGGCACCGTCTGGGTTAACTGTTGGGACCCGACAGGCGACCTTTCTATCCCGTTCGGCGGGTACAAACAAAGCGGCTTCGGCCGTGACAAGTCGCTCCACGCCCTCGATAAATATACCAACTTGAAAACGACGTGGGTTCAGCTATAGCAATTTGAAGGGCGTGGGAAAGGGACCGCGCCCTTCATTGTTTCAGGGAAACCGGTTTCTGGGGAGATACCATCATGGAGGCGACCGACGCCCTCAACACCACCTTGTCGCACCACGGCGCGATCTCGCTCATTCCGACACTATTGGTGCTTGTCATTGCCATCTGGATCAAACGCCCGATTGAAGCCCTTCTGGCCGGTGCAATCGTTGGCGTTGTCATGCTTAACGGCACCGGGTCCGTGGGCGCCTTCGCGGACATAGCCATCCGCACCCTGCAGGATGATGACCTGGCATGGATCATCCTTGTGTGTGGCGGCATGGGTAGCCTGATCGGCCTCTTTATACGAACAGGCAGTCTGCACGCTTTTATGGACAAGGTAACCGCCGGTGTTACCACTCGTTTTGGTGCCCTGATGGCAACCTGGCTGATGGGGGTCGCGCTTTTTGTTGACGACTATCTCAACTCCATCACCGTTGGCGCCGCCATGCGCCGCATTACCGACAAGTTCAAGGTATCGCGGGAAATGCTGGCTTATGTCATCGACAGCACCGCAGCACCCATCAGCGTGATAATCCCCATTTCGACATGGGCGGTGTTTTTTGGCACCATCCTTGTGGACGTAGGGATGGCAGAAGAAGGCCACGGTGTGATGGCCTATATCAGCGGCATCCCCTATATGCTTTACCCATGGATCGCTGTGTTGATGGTCCCGTTGATCGCGGCAGGCAAGATCCCGCTTTTTGGCCCGATGAAAAAGGCCGAAGCACGGGCCGCCACAGGCCAGTGCATCCCGCCCGGCGCCGAGCATATCCACAAGGCGCACCTCGCCTTGCAGGAAAAACATGGTGTGCAGAAAAAAATATCGCTGTTCTTATTACCCATGCTTGGCCTTGTCGCGCTTACCATCTATTTCGACCTTGAATTCCTGCGCGCGACCATTGCGACGCTGGCGCTGACCGTTTTCGCGGTGCTGTCACTGCGGGTGCTTGACCTGCACGACACCTTCGACACCGTCATCGAAGGCTTCAAGACAATGATCGAGCCGCTGGCGATCATCTTCGCCGCTTATATGCTCAAGGATGTGAACGGCTCCCTAGGCCTCACATCCTTTATTCTTGAGCTTACACAACCCTTTATGACCGCACAGACCCTACCCTTCATCGTGTTTGGTGTGATGGGGCTGATTGCGTTTGCCACCGGCTCAAGCTGGGGGATGTTTGTGATCGCCCTGCCAATCATTGCGGAACTGGCAATCGCGACAGACGCGAACATACCGCTCATTATTGGTGCCACACTGTCCGCCAGCACATTCGGCAGCCATGCCTGCCTTTATGCCGACGCAACCGTCCTGACAGCGCAAAGTTGTGGCTGTACATCCATCCAGCACGCTCTTACGCAATTGCCTTTTGCGGTGCTTGCTGCGCTTATATCCTTGATTGGCTTCGCCATCCTTGCGTAAGAAGGAGAGTATGAGCAAAAACGACATCAATTTTGACAAGCTCGCGCGCGAGTCCGGTGAAACCGCCCAGGAATGGGTTTATCGTGCGCTGCGCTTTGCTGTGATGTCCGGCCAGGTTGAACCTGGTCGTGCGCTCACCATCCGCGGTATTGCCGATATGCTGAAGGTGTCCGCCATGCCGGTGCGAGAGGCCCTGAGACGTCTCACGTCCGAGGGGGCGCTTGAGTTGAAGTCAAATCGGCGCATCATGGTGCCCGACCTGTCGCCTGCGCGCCTTGCTGAACTTCTGGAACTTCGTATCCTTCTGGAGGTGCACGCCGCGGAACGTGCCCTGCCTTACATCAATGACGCCTGTCTGCAAGCGCTGAGACATCTCAATGAAAGCCAGAACAAGGCTTTTGAGATCCCGGACCGGGAGGGCATCATCATCGGCAATCAGGCGTTTCACCGCACGCTTTATCTAGCCCACCCGCACCCGGTGAGTATGCCGATGATTGAACGCATCTGGCTGCAACTCGGACCACTACACCGCCTCGCGCTCGCCAACCTTGAAAAACATTATATGACCGACCGCCATGTGGAGATCATGCAAGCCATCGAGACCCGCAACCCCTTTGGCCTGAAAGCAGCGATTGAAGCGGATATCCGCGACGGCGCCGGCTACCTTACCCAGACAGAGCTGCTGGAGCGTTATACCCGCGCCGAAGCAGGCGCATTGCCGACACCGGGCAAAGAATATATGGAACGTCTCGTCAAGAACTGACATAGCGCAGCGACGTATGCGCTGCTACTCCACCGGAAAATCAAAATACGTATCAGGATATGGCTCGTCCGCCAGTGTGAAGTGCCACCATTCAGCTTCATAAGGCTTAAAGCCATGGTCCGTCATGAGGGAGCGCAACAGCATACGATTGGCGCGCTGCTGCATACTGACCTCTTTGCTGAGCGCATGGGAGACGGGGCCGAAAAAGTCCCACGGGCTACCCATGTCCAGCTCAAACAGGCGACCATCTTCCCCATGGGCTGCGATGGTCAGGTCAATGGTAGAGCCGCGCGTGTGGCCTGACTTCTCTGCAATATAGCCATGCGGCACAAGGTCATCCTTGGCGACATCGGGATAATACCGTGCCTTGCCTAGCGTATCGCCGGTATCCTTTGTCCACGCCATAAAATCGTCAACTGCCCGCTGGGGGCGGTAGGCGTCAAACACCTTGAGCGTCAGACCACAATCCGACAAACGCTTTTGAATGACCGTCAACTTTTCTGCCGCCTCGCGGCTCATGAAGGCCTTCCCGGCATGGTAACCCTGCACCGGGCGGCCCATGAAGTTCTCATCGCCCGCGTAACGCGCTTCAACCACGATACCAGGGATATAAACTTCAAGGTCCACAAAACCTTCCTCTGCGGGGCTTGCATTTGCGCCCGGGCCAATAACCATCAATAACACCCCCAAGATTAGCTGGCGCATACGCCCCCCTTAGAATAACCAGACAAGGCCAAGAAAGGCCCGCAACTGCGCACGGCTCTCCCGGGCAAAAGGACTGTCAAACGCATTGTCCTTCAGCTTGGAAGCCCGCAAACTCCCCTTCACCAGCCAATTCTTAGCAAGCCTGTGCTCCGCTGACAATTCCGCATGCACCTCATAGGCCCCGCCTGAAGGGTGATAGGCGGTATATGTAGGGTGATCGGCCCCAACCCCATAATATGCTTGCAAATAATCGCGTGAGCCAATGCTCATACCGATAACCGGCACGAGCTTGAAACTGGAATTCAGCTCAAACAGATAGCCTGCCTCAAGCTCCATACTCATACCGCCATGCACACTCCCCACGCCCCAATAAGCTTCAGCGCTCAGAAACAGCTTATAGAAGGAGGTCCCCGCAAATACCCCTATTTCAACAGCGTCGGACAGCGCATCGCTTTTGGCGATGCCTGCGCGGCTCAGGTCGTCGCGCCTGCCATCCTGCAGCCGCGCGATAATACCGGCGCGCAGAAAACGGCGGGAGGTTACCACTGCGCCAATCTTGTTGTTCTCAAGGAAGAAGGTGTCCTTATAACTGAGGCGCAGGTCCACGGCGGTCGTCACTTCATGCGCTCCCGCCCCCAGAAAATCAGGGCTCAGGTTTAGTCCTACCCCGAGTTGACCGACCCAGCTGTCCTTTCGGCGCTCGTCGTCAACCGGGACAGATTCGATGTAGACCGGCTGACCACTGCGGTTCAGGTCTACACTCTGCCCTGCCCGCGCTGGTAGCGTGGAGGTTAAGGTCAGGAAGATAAGGAAAGTTATATACCGCTTCAGCGCAGTGCCCACTGCTGTTTCCCTGTCTGGTTGCCAAGAGGCAGGATTTTATATTCTACCTCATAACCCAGATGGTCGGAAAGGGGCCTGCCATCCACCTCTTCAGTGAAATTGCGTTCGATATACGTCGGAATGATCCGGTATTTATCTGTTGGGCGAAAAAACTGTTTGTCGTTGGTATCATAAAGCACGTTGTCGCGCTCCGCCGCGTTGCGCAGCGCGCAGTCCGGCCCCGCTGACAGGCAGTCTTCTGCGGCATCCACAACAGCTATAGTGTTGCGGAAGTACTCATAGCGCTCTGGCTGTTTGGTATTGAAGTCACCTGCCACAATCACCGGATAACCGCCACAGAGCTTGTCCATGAACCAACTGAGGGTATCTGTCTGGCGCTGATGCGCACGGAACACATGACGGCTTGGGGCCTTGGCTGACCGGCGCGAATTGAAGTGTGAATTGATAATATCAAGCGGTTCATCAAGCCCCGGTACGGCTATACGCGCCAGAAGGATTGCCTTGTTGGAGAGGCAGTCGAACCCCGCGCACATGTCACTGTCGAACGCCTTGTGCTGAGCTTCGACGATCGGATAATCGGAAAGGATATAAAGGCCGCTGCCGGTAATCTTCTGCGGGTCGCTAAAGCTCATATAGTTTTTGCGTGTTTGCATTGCCCAATGCACCCGGCCTTTTTCAGACCGGGCCTTACGGCCCGGGCCCTTCAGCACATAGCTGTAACCGGATGTCTCGGCAATGATGCTGGCGTCACTGTCAAACGCTTCTTGCAGCAAGACAACCTGTGGCTGGCTGCCCCGTTCACGGCGCTCCCGCAGGATTGCGGCGATACGCTCGAAAAGTGGTGTTTTATGAGACTTCAGCGGCGATGGTAACCCTTGGATATTGTAAGAGAGTACATTGAGCAAAACGGGTTCCCGCGCGGCCACATGTGGCCCAGCTTTCGCCTCGGAAACCGGTGCAACGTCAGACACACCGTCTGGCACATCTTTGGCCCATATCGGTGCCGCGGCGTTAGTCACCACTAGCATGCCGCCCGCACAAAATAACTTGAGAAATTTGCTTCTGACCATTCGCTAATCCCTTGCCCTCCTTTCTTATGGCTGCGATCTGTTCCGGTAATATGACAGCTAATTGTCAAAAAAGAGACAATGCGCGCACATTTATGACGAATATTTCGCTTTGCGGACCACCTGTCGAAAAGCACCCCGAAAATAGGCCGTTTCTTGAAAAAAAAGTACGGAAAAGCAAAAAGCCCCGCAACAAATGCGAGGCTTTTTGATACTGAGTGGTGATCCCTACGGGACTCGAACCCGTGTTTTCGCCGTGAAAGGGCGACGTCCTAGACCGCTAGACGAAGGGACCATTCTGCACTCGAATGGCCGATTTGGAGATGGTGATCCCTACGGGACTCGAACCCGTGTTTTCGCCGTGAAAGGGCGACGTCCTAGACCGCTAGACGAAGGGACCATATATCAATCTCCGAAGCGACGGGGGCCTAGATACCGGGGTGCAGCATCCCGGTCAACATCTTTTTGCATTTTTCTTACGGTGCACCGACAAGGGCTACATCCTCAAGTGTCATTTCGACTTTTCCGCCCCCAGCCCAGGTATCTTTCTTGAGTTTTCCGGCAATATGGAAACGCCGGCCGATCCCGGTCCTGAGTTGCTCTCCGAGCGGCTCGTCCCATTGGCGGAATGCCATCGCCTTAATGGATTTGCCGTCTTTTGACTTGAAGATACAGCGCAGGTGATTCTGCCCCACCAGATCAGCCTTCAACAGGTCTACATCAGGAATAACAAAATTGGGGGTTGGGTTGCCCGCTCCAAAGGGGCCAACGGCATCAACCTGCTCAACAAGCTCCGCCGTGGCACCGGAAAGCGCCACAACACCGTCAATCTTGAGGGAACGCCGTTCAAACGCCTTGGCAACGGAGGTGCGCATCAGGTCGCGCAGGAATTCAGCGAAAGCGTCAATCTTGTCTGGTGCCATTGTCAAGCCCGCGGCCATCGCGTGACCACCACCCTTGATCAGAAGGCCGCGCTGCACAGCCTCTATCACTGCCGCCCCCATATCAACGCCGCTGATTGACCGGCCTGAACCTTTGGCCTCACCATTCTCGATAGCCATCACAAAGGTCGGCAGTCCGTATTTATCCTTGAGCCGCGACGCCACAATGCCAATGACGCCCGCATGCCAGCCCTCCCCCGACGCCACCACCACGGTATCCGGGCTTCCGGCCGCCCCTATGGCCTGCTCAACCTGCTCCATCGCAGCAGTCAATACTTCGGCCTCGATGGCGCGTCGCTCCTCATTATAGCGGTCAAGCTTTTCGGCAATCTGCCGCGCCTCCACCGGGTCATCGGTGGTCAGCAACCTGGCACCGAGATAGCTTTCACCGACACGCCCGCCTGCGTTCACCCGCGGGCCTAAAACAAAGCCCGCGTGGTAGCAGGTAGGCAGTTCGGACACCCGGCCAACGTCCGCGAGCGCCGTCAGCCCGGCTGTCCTGCGCTGTGCCATCACCTTCAGGCCCTGCGCCACCAGTGCGCGGTTCACGCCCACGAGCGGCACCACATCACACACGGTGCCAAGGGCGACGATATCCAGAAGACCAAGAAGGTTGGGCTCCCTCACACCGCCGTTAAAGTGCCCGGCATCGCGCAACGCGCGGTTAAGCGCAACACACAAGAGAAAAGCCACCCCGACGGCAGCAAGCTGGCCCAGGCCGCTCTCGTCGTCCAGTCGGTTCGGGTTCACCACGGCAACAGCTTCCGGCAACGCCGGTTCCGCCTTGTGATGATCGACTACAATCACCTCAAGGCCTGCTTCTTTCGCGGCCTTCAGCGGTTCAAACGACAAGGTGCCACAGTCCACCGTGATCGCAAGGTCCACACCGGCCTCACGCAACCCCAGAAGAGCTGGCGTGTTGGGGCCATAGCCCTCTACCATGCGGTCGGGAATATAGATACGCAAGCGTGCGCCAAGGGCACTCAGGTAACGATACAGCACGGCGCTCGATGTCGCGCCGTCCACGTCATAGTCGCCAAATATGGCGATCTCTTCCCCCGCTTGTATGGCGCGGGCAATACGGGTAACTGCCTTGTCCATATCGAGGATAACCAAAGGGTCTGGCAAGCTTTCCTTCAGGGACGGGGCGTAGAAGGAAGCAGCAGCCTCAACTTCGACGCCGCGCCCTGCGATAAGCTGCCCAACAACCATTGGCACGCCAAGGCGTTCTGAGATCGCCTCCGCGATACGCGGCACACCGCCACGCATGGTCCATGCCTGCCCCAATGCAGAGCGGCGGACCCCGAGGAGAGGTTCCGCCGCACCGGTATTTTCAGCGATAGCGTTCAAAGCTAACCCTTATTGGCGGCCGTCCGGCCCGTGAATTGACTGCACCCGACGGATTGTCTTGGTCTTGGACCGCATGGTTACCGTCTCTGTAGTGTAACAACCATTGGCGTCGCGGTGCACACCACGCAGCATCGAACCATCGGTCACACCGGTTGCCGCGAAAATCACGTCGCCGGAAGCGAGATCCATCAGCGAATATTTGCGGTTCAGGTCTTCAATGCCCCATTTGGCCGCACGGCCACGTTCGTCATCATTCCTGAACAACAGGCGCCCCTGCATCTGGCCACCGATACAGCGCAGCGCGGCGGCAGCCAATACACCTTCAGGTGCGCCGCCCGAGCCCATGTAAAGGTCAATACCCGTCCCGGCATCCGTCGTGGCAATCACCCCGGCAACGTCACCGTCACCGATCAGCGCAACACCGCAGCCTAGTTCACGCAGCTCCCGGATAAGCGCTGCGTGGCGCGGGCGGTCAAGCACACAGACGGTCATTTCACCAATGGCTTTGCCCTTGGCTTCAGCGACCGCGCGAACATTTTCGCTTGGGCTTTTGTCAAGGTCGATAATGCCCTCTGGCAGGCCACCACCAACGGCGATTTTGTCCATGTAGACGTCAGGGGCATTCAGCAGCCCACCTTCGGCGGAGATAGCAAGCACCGCAAGCGCATTGGGCATGGCCTTCGCACAAATGGTGGTGCCTTCAAGTGGGTCGAGCGCGATGTCTACTTTCGGGCCGCCGGCGCCCACTTTTTCACCGATATAAAGCATCGGTGCTTCATCGCGTTCGCCTTCACCAATAACAACAGTGCCGTCGATCGGCAGCTTGTTGAAGGCTTTGCGCATGGCTTCCACAGCAGCCGCATCCGCCGCTTTTTCGTCGCCGCGGCCATTCCATTTGCTGGCAGCAATAGCGCCTGCCTCGGTCACGCGAACCACCTCGAGAACCAGGATACGGTTCAGATCCTGTGACGACATATGATAGTTCCCCTTGATTAAGCTTCTATTCTTAGCATTGCCGGGGTCTCTAGCACACATTCCAGCTCAGTGAAACGATTCAGTGCCGACGCAACAGAAGCTTCAACAATCTCGTGCGTAGTCATGATGATATATACACCACCATCGGACGCACGGCCACGCTGTAACATGCTCTCGATAGAAACTTTTTCCTCGGCCAGTATCTTGGTGATATCAGCCATCACACCGTGACGGTCTTCCACCCGCAAACGCAAGTAATAAGTACCGCGATGTTTGGCCACAGGGACCGGGCTCGACTTCCTAAGCGCACCTGCGGGCATGCCAAGCCTTGGGCCGCCCTGCCCGCGCGCGCCATCAATGATATCCGCCATTACGGCGGATGCGGTCGGCCCTTGGCCCGCGCCAGCGCCTTCATACACTGTCTGGCCAATAAAATCGCCATCCACAACAACCGCGTTGGTAGCATTCATCACATTTGCAAGCGATGCGCTGATCGGCACCATGGCCGGATGCACACGGGTTTCAATACCTTCATCCGTGCGCTGTGCCACACCCAGCAGCTTGATGCGGTAGCCCAGTTCCTTAGCATATTCGATATCCACTGGCGCGATATTGCGGATGCCTTCGGTCGGCAGGTTTTCCATATCCGGCTCCACGCCAAACGCAAGCGATGCGAGAATGGCTGTTTTGTGCGCCGTGTCGATCCCGTCGATATCAAAGGTCGGGTCAGCCTCCGCATAGCCAAGGCGCTGGGCGTCGGCCAGTACATCACCGAAGGCAAGGCCTTCGCGCTCCATGCGAGTCAGAATATAGTTGCAGGTTCCGTTAAGGATACCCCGCACGGCAGTGATTTCGTTCCCGGCCAGCCCTTCTCGCAGGGCTTTGACAATCGGTATGCCGCCCGCAACCGCAGCTTCAAACCTGAGGTCGGCGCCGTTTTTCTCCGCCAGCGCGGCCAATTCCTTGCCGTGCATGGCAATAAGCGCCTTGTTGGCCGTGACAAAGCCAATGCCGTTCGACAGCGCCTCGCGGGCCAGAGCAAGAGCGGGCCCGTCACTACCACCGATCAGCTCAACAACCAGATTGATGCCGCTGTCTTTCGCGGCCATATCAACAGCATTATCGAACCAGCGGTACCCTGAAAGATCTACACCGCGGTCACGGTTGCGGTCGCGCGCGGAAACGCCGCCAATTTCAATTTCCCGTCCGGACCTCGCGCCAATCATGGCACCGTGTTTTTCCAAGATTTTAATTACGCCGGCACCTACGGTTCCAAGCCCCGCAATGCCGACGACGATCTTGCCACTCAAGTCCGAATTCATAAATGTCTCCACTCACACGCGCGACTGTCGCGCAGATACTGTTAGGTCACAGCCTGTTTAGCATGCCACTCAGCGATCAGTTCATCTTTGCGTGACATGAATTTCTTAATATTGCGGATAGCCTGCCTGATGCGGTGTTCGTTCTCAACCAAACCGATACGCACAAAACCCTCGCCATACTCGCCAAAGCCGATACCGGGTGCGACCGCGATCTTGGCATGCTCCAGCAACAGTTTTGAGAAGGCCATACTACCCATTTCCTGAAACTCTTGAGGGATCGGCGCCCAGGCGAACATGGACGCCTTGGGGCTTGGGATATGCCAACCGGCCGCCGCGAGGCCTTCCACCAGAACATCCCGACGCCGCTTATAGGTCTCGCGGTGCTGGTCAATACAGTCTTGCGGGCCATTGAGGGCGGCCACCGCAGCCACCTGAATGGGCGTGAAGGCGCCATAGTCCAGATAGCTCTTCACCCGGGTAAGCGCCGCCACAAGATCCTTGTTGCCCGCGCCAAAGCCCACGCGCCAGCCCGCCATGGAATAAGTCTTCGACAGGCTGGTGAATTCAATCGCGATATCCTTGGCTCCTGGCACTTGCAGGATCGAGGGGGGCGGGTTGTCATCGAAATAGATTTCACAGTAAGCAAGATCGGAAAGAACCCAAATGCCATGCTTCTTGCAAAAATCGACCACCTCTTGATAGAAAGCGAGGTCGACCACCTCGGCGGTGGGGTTGCCGGGATAACAAAGGATCACCGCTGTTGGCGTCGGGATCGCGTGCTGCACCGCATACTTCAGTTCCGTTAGAAAATCACGCCCCGGCCCCATCGGCAGATGGCGAACGGCCGCGCCCGCAATCATGAAACCGTAGGGATGGATGGGAAAACTGGGATTCGGCACCAAAATCACGTCACCGGGTGTCGTGATAGCAGACGCCAGGTTGGCTAGGCCTTCTTTTGACCCGAGCGTCACCACATTTTCGGTCTCGGGGTCGATATCCACCCCGAAACGGCGCTTGTAGTAAGCTGCATGGGCGCGCCTCAACCCGGGGATACCGCGCGAGACCGAGTAACCATGGGTGGTGGTCTTGTCCACAGTTTCCTTCAGCTTGTCGACAATGTGCTGAGGCGTCGGCAGGTCCGGGTTTCCCATCCCGAGATCAATGATATCTTCGCCCCGTGCTCGTGCCGCCGCCTTCATCTGGTTCACTTCAGCGAACAGATAAGGGGGCAGACGCCGGATGCGGTAGAAGTCCTGATTGCTCATGATGGAATTGGTCCAGATAAGGGTTGAAAATAGCTTGTTTGATATGGCCTTGGGCCACAGGCATAGCTCTAAGCGAAATTCAACGCGGGCGCAACGGCATTGCGCAATGATCGGAATGTTTTTGCACGCATAAGAGTAATAGTGTTGCGTCAGATACCTTGATCTTTTGAATAAACACAAGGCCCCGTTTTAATGTCAAAAAGGCCGGGAAACCCCGACCTATTGACACCTCCCCGTGCCCTTGGGCAACTTGTGGGTTTAATGCGTCAGTGCATCGTGCGCAATTCTAAGCGCCTTCTCTGCGCGCTTGAGCGCCATGCGACTGTGATGGTTATCAATAGAGACAATACGCATCTCCAGTTGCTCGCGCCGTGCTTCAATGGTGGCGCGGGCTTTTTCCATTGCCATTTGGCGTGCCGATGATGCCGAGGCAATTGCCTGGTCTTTCATCGCTTGCATATCTGAGGTGGCCTCAGACGCCGCTACGGCGACTTCCAGCCCGAGGTCCGCAAACTGCTTCACGTCGAACTGTGCATATACAGCTTCTGTCTGCCTGAACTGATGTTCAATATCGGAATACATCGCCTCGACCCGTGCCTCAAACGCTTCTCTGGCGTCTTCCGCGTCGTCGCATTGCCCATTATCGGACGTCATACTTGGTGTATATTCCGCGCTTTGCACTGGCTCGTCGGCCATGTCGAGCACCATGGAGCCAACGCCATCAAAAGACATTGGCCTTTCGCCTGCCATGGTCGAAGGACCAATCAGTGCCGCGACTGTCAGCGCTAATGTTGCAATTGGTTTCATTGCCACTTTCCCAAAGTGTCGAACGTGAGGCATAGAATGCTACAATATCACACTTTGCACAAGAAACTTTCCCAACGCAGCCATCACAAAAATGGGAGGAAAGCACCCGCGAGCGGTCCTATCCTCCCGATCATAAGCCGCAACTTTGTGAATTAGCGGCTTTCGGGAGTTCTTGCATCTTCCTCTGCCTGCCGCTGGCGGCGCTCCTCAAGACGTTTTTCCAGGCGCTCACGCTCGCGTTTCAGCTGTTCTTCTACATGTTTAAGGCCTTCAAGCTGGCGCCCTTCCATGTGGCCGAGTTCCTCTGCCGCTTCCTCAAGTCCCCGATAGTGATGCTTACGCAGCTCATCATCGATGTCGACCTCAATTTCGATATCGGCAAGGGCGTCGGCGATATCCTCACGCGCATCGGCCAGGTCGCCCTGGATTTCGATTCGCACACGGCTGAGCGCGCTAAAATGGTCTTCCATGCCCTCCAGCGCGTCTTCCAGTGCCTTGATTTCGATCTCGCGCATCTCTGACATTGATGGCCCATAGGAATATGCAAAGGCCATGTGATTGTCTGCTGATTTCAGCGCATCGAGCGCGTTGCGAAGTCCGTCTTCAGCGGCTTCCAGCGCTTCGCGCTCAGCTATCTTTTTCGCCTTTTCCAGGCGCTTCTCTACCTTTTCAAGGGCCTCCTCGGCCTCCTCGATAGCTTTGGCCCGCTCCTGCGCCTTGGCGCTTCTGACGGTTGCGTTCTTATGGATCACAACGGCTGGTTCACCCGCTTTGACGATCCGTATTTTCTTTTCAGCCTTTTCGGCTTTCTCCGCGGTCCCGCCCTCATCGTCGACGGTGACCATGGCATTGCCCGCACCCGCAAGCATCAGTGATGAAAGGGAAAGCCCTGCGGCAATCGCAACGCTACGTTTAAAAGAATATTTTGCTGGCATAGCCAACCTCCTCGCTTGGGCCGTTTGTACGGCTCTATCCTGCTGTTACTGACAGATGCACTTATGCTCTATCACGTTCTTGTGAGGAAACCGTGCGCTTGCGAGGGTCTTTAAGGAAGGCAAAATCGGTGGAAGGTTGGAATGATGCGACAAATTGCCCATATCTGCGACGAACCGTTCATCACAGGGAGATAAAATTCAGTCTACCGGCAGTAACAGAGCCGCAACCTTGCGACCTTCGATGAGCAGGACATTATAGGTGCGCGCAGCGGCCCCTGTGTCCATTACGTCATAGCCGATACCTTGAGCTTCAAGCGCCTGCCGAAGCGACGAGGGTATAAGCTGCATCTTCTCACCGGTGCCGATAAGGACCAGCTCTGGCTTTTGCTCCACCTCAAACGCCTTTTTGAAATCGGCCACGCCCAAGCTCCCGGTATCTGTGGCCTCAATCGGAAAAAAGCCGTTCGCCAGCACCAGCACGCCGCCAGCTATACGGCGCCCCAGCAGGCGAAAGCCGCCATCACCATAGCTTTCCACCAAAAGCAAGTCGTCACGTGACTGCGCCTCAAGGGTTACGCCTCCGGATGTGAAGCTTTTGCCTGCCATATCAACTACATCTGCTCAAATGGGTTGTTTGGGCGGGATTTATCAACCGTAGGGTCGTCTTTCTCGTCCTCGATGATCATGGCCTCACGGCGCAGGTTGAAACTCAGAAGGAGCGGCGACGCGATAAAGATCGAGCTGTAGGTACCGATCACGATGCCCCAGATCATAGCTGCCGTGAAGCCTTGGATTGCAGGACCGCCAAGGAAGAACAGGGAAAACAGAGCCAGTAGTGTTGTGAGCGATGTCATCAGGGTCCGGCTAAGTGTCTGGTTAAGCGAGACGTTGATCAATTCGTCCATCGGCATCTTGCGGAACTTGCGAATGTTCTCGCGAATCCGGTCATAAACCACCACGGTGTCGTTCAGGCTGTAGCCGATAATCGTCAGGATGGCAGCGATGATCGAGAGGTTGAATTCCAGCCTGGTCACGGCAAAGAAGCCCACGGTCAACAGCACGTCATGCACAAGAGCTACAACCGCACCAAGGCCAAACTGCCATTCGAAGCGAAACCAGATATAAATGAGGACCGCAATAACAGCGATTGTAACCGCGAGCGTACCGTCACGCTTGAGTTCTTCCGACACTGTCGGACTGATGAAATTGCCATCAAGGAAAGTAAGGCCCGGAATGGCCGCAGGCAATTCTTCACGCACCCTCTGGATAACCGCGCTCTGGGCGTCGGCATCGCCCGGCTGACGTTCGATACGGATCATCGCGTCATCCTGCCGGCCAAATTCACGGACGGAAGCACCGACATATCCCATGTCATTGACCACCTGCCGCACTTCGTCCATCGGCACAGCCTTGCCGTCTTCCATTTGAACCTCAACAGAGATCCCGCCTTTGAAGTCAATGCCATAGTTCAGGCTTTGAACGGCAAACAGCGCGATCGAGGCCACGAGGAGAATGGCGGAGAATGCAATAGCGACCTTGCGGGCAGCCATAAAGTTGATTTTGGTGTTTTCAGGTACCAGACGTAGCAACATCATCCCCTCCCCTTAAATTGGCAGTCGCGCGGGTTGTGCCCGCTTAAGCCAGGTTGCAAGAATGAGCCGCGACATTACGACTGCGGTAAACATGGACGTCAGAATGCCCACAGCAAGCGTCACGGCAAAACCCTGTACCGGGCCCGAACCAAGCATGTAAAGGACAGCCGCAGCAATGAATGTCGTGATGTTGGCATCGACGATGGTGGACATAGCTTCACCATAGCCGTGTTCCATCGCTCCAAACGGCTTGCGGCCGTTAGCTTGCTCTTCCCGGATACGCTCAAAGATCAGCACGTTGGCGTCTACGGCCATGCCGATTGTCAGTACAATACCCGCAATGCCCGGCAGTGTGAGCGTCGCCTGAAACAGGCTGAGCGCACCAAGGATCAGCACGAGGTTGGTCAGAAGCGCCACGTTGGCGGCCAAGCCAAAACGGCCATAGTAAGCAAGCATGAACACAATCACGCCAACCAAGCCCACCGTAGACGCGGTTTTGCCAGCATCAATTGTTTCCTGCCCGAGCGACGGGCCCACCGTGCGTTCCGACAGAACGGAAAGCGGAATGGGCAACGCACCTGCTTTGAGAAGCGTTGCAAGTTCCTGCGCTTCAGCCGCCGTACCTATATTGGTGATCTGGCCGCTACCGGAAAGGATCGGTACCTGAATGTTGGGCGCAGAGATCACCGAGTTATCGAGCACGATGGCGAAGGGTCGGCCAACATTATCACGCGTATGGTTGCCAAATCGCCGGGCACCTGCCGTGTTAAACGTAAACGCCACGGCTGGCCGACCGTTCTGGTCATAAGCTGCTTTTGCGTCCGTGAGGTCATCGCCGGACACGATTACCCGTTCCTTGATCACAATCTGGCCGGGGCGGTCAGAAAATGGTACCGCGCGTTCCCGCGCACCAAGGCGACCCCGGGCAATATCTTCGGGGCTGACATTCGTATTCACATCATGGAACGTCAATTTCGCCGTTTTACCAACGATGCGCTTGATTTCCTCAGGGTCACTTGCTCCGGGTACTTCCAGAACAATCCGGTCTGCCCCTTCAACCTGAAGCAAAATCTCTTTGGTGCCATCAGGGTCGATCCGTTTGCGGATAACTTCCATTGCGCGGGAAATGGCGTCGCGCTTTTGAACCTCAATGCCCTGATCAGTCAGAGACAGTGTGAAGGCGCCACCCTCGCGGGTCATTGCTACTTCCTGCACACCACCCCCGAGAAGCGCGTTGGTCGCGCCGACAGAGTTCTGCGTGAGTGGCAGAAGTTCCTGACGTGCAGCCTCTATCTGGTCTTCCGCCTCAACAGTGAATAGTACACTGCGGCCCTCAGTCTGGATACTGCGGATGCGGAAGGCACGGTTGTTGTTACGAATATCGCGCACCTGGTCGGCAAGGTTTTCAAGGCGGGCTTTCACCACGTCGTCAGTATCGGCACTATACAGAAGCCGGACGCCGCCGCGCAGATCAAGGCCAAGGCTCAGGGTCTTTGTTGGCATGAAGCCCGGCAACTCAGCCCGTTGCTCTTCAGTCAGGAAGTTGGGTGCGGCGGTCAAAACGCCGAACAGGCACACGGCCAATATCATCAGCACTTTCCAGCGCGGAAAGGTCAACATGCGAGGTCCCCTAAACGGTCAAGCGCCCGACACCATACAGGGCCGGGCGGTTTAATTATTTCTTTTTATCTTCTGCCGGTGCCGGTTCACCCTTTGCACGGACGTCTGTCAGCGTGCTTTTAACCACGCGGACACGCACACCCTCAGCAAGGTCAACATCGATCTCGTTATCGTCTTCCTTCACCTTGGCAACCTTACCAATAAGGCCACCAGCGGTCACGACGGTGTCACCGCGACGTACATTGGCAACCATCTCGCGGTGCGCCTTCATCTTTTTGTTTTGGGGCCTGAGGATCAGGAACCAGAAGATAGCAATGATCAGGATGAAGGGCAGAAAGCTCTCCAGCATGCCAAGCTGGCCAGCTGTAGCCTGTGCGAGAACGGATGAAAATAACATGTGATAACCTCTTTAAAGTCGTGGCTCCCTCAGCCACCGGGTAAATTCTTGGCCGGACTATAGCTTCATTGCCTTCAAATGCAACATTCACCATGGTATCAAGCCAATCCTAGATGGGTGCTTTTTGAGAAGGATGCAAGAGTTGAAGCCGCAGCACAATGAAAACGCCACACTTATTGCTGCCATCGACCGGCTGACCGCAGCACTGGAAGCCCAAAGAAGCGAGGCGTCAGCGCCGTCACAAAACCTTAAAGGCGCCGATGCGTATGTGTTTGATGCCGATGCAGGTACTCTAAGGCCTGTTACCCATGTTTCCGCCCCGAAACTGGAGCTCTTGAAGGGCATCGACCGGGCCAAACGCACCCTGCTTGATAACACGCGGCGCTTTGCCGCAGGTGCTTCCGCCAACAATGCCCTGCTGTGGGGTGCGCGTGGTATGGGCAAATCGACACTGATCAAGGCTGTGCATGCCGCAGTCGTGGCCGACGGCAATACAGAGGGCCCCGCTTTGGTGGAAATACACCGTGAGGATATTGCGTCCCTGCCCGGTCTCCTTGGCGATCTGCGACAAACAGACCGCACCTTTATTGTCTTCTGCGATGACCTGTCGTTCAACAACCCGGATCAGGATTTCAAAGCGCTGAAATCCGTCCTGGAAGGCGGATTGGAAGGCCGACCGGAGAATGTCATTTTTTATGCGACGTCAAACCGTCGCCATCTTTTGCCTCGGTCAATGATGGAACAAGAAAGCGCAACCGGCATCCACCCCAACGAATCAATGGACGAAACCATCGCCCTGTCTGATCGCTTCGGCCTGTGGCTAGGTTTCCACCCCTGCAATCAGGATGAATACCTCTCGATGATAGAAGGTTACCTCAGCATATTTGGCCTTAAAAGCAACGTCGACTGGCGCCCGGCAGCGCTTGAGTGGGCCAAAACACGAGGCAACAGGTCAGGACGGACGGCGTGGCAATTTGTAGTCAATGTCGCAGGCGAACTTGGAAAACGCGTCGCTTTCTAATTGTCTGCTGACGCGGTCATTTTACTAAGATACCTAAGTGGATCAAGCGCTTGTCGCCCTTTCCTTATCTCAAAGTGTAACTGTGGGTCAGTGACCCCTCCTGTATTGCCCACCCGCGCGATCACCTGGCCTTTGCTGACCTGCTCACCCTGACGAACCAGCAGGCGTTCATTGTGGGCGTAAGCCGTGATCCAGCCGCCTGCATGTTTCACCAGCAACAGGTTGCCATAGCCTTCAAGCGCGTTAGAGGCATACACCACCACGCCTGCCTCAGACGCCTTCACCGGCGTGCCCTGCCGTGCGAGAATGTTGATGCCGTCGTTGTGCAGCCCGTCCTGCTTCGGGCCAAAGCGTGAGGCCAGCCGCCCTGCCACCGGCCAGTCAAAACCGCTGGAAGACCGAGGTGGCGGTGTCGTACGCGGCACGCTGCGCCCCACGGTTTGGGGAGGTCGCACAATGCGCGGGCTGGCGGACGCCGCGGTCACACCACTTGAGCTCGCGCCACCCGGCAACCTGAGCGTTTGTCCAACTGCCAGTGTATATGGCGGCCGAATACCGTTCTCGTTCATAAGCGCCGAGACGGTTACCCCATAACTACGGGAGATGCTGTAGCCGGTTTCGCCTTTGGCCACCGTGTGGATCTGTGCGCTTGGTACCGTCAGCCGTTGCCCGATGGCAAGCGTGTAAGGCGCGCGCAAACTGTTTGCTGAGACCAGGTCCCTGACTGGTACATCATAGCGGCGAGAAATGGCGTAAAGTGTCTCCCCTTTACGGACGATGTGGTCGCCGCGCGACGAAGAACCGCTGGACCTGGCCGGGCTGGTCGTCGCTGTCTGCGGCGTTGTCGACGCATAGCGCACGGGCGGTTTGGGCTTGGTTTTAGGCCACGGAATGGGCCTCGGTGCATTGCGTACAAAACCAACCGCCGGAATATCCGCCGGCGCGACCACATACCCGCCGGTGGAACAGGCGGAAAGCATAAATATCACCGCCACGCTCAGGCTCAAGCGTGGGGTTGCATGCTTAAAAATTGATCCTCCGCCCGTCATGCTCAAAAGATAGCTGGATGCCTTCCGCTCGGCAACAGATCAGTATGATTTTATAATGCGCTATCCACCTTGCCCAGCATGGAGCGTCGGGTTTCATGGTGGGTCAGGTCAAGATGAAGCGGTGTCACGGAAATATAAGCCCCGCGGATCGCCTTGAGATCGGTCTCATGGCCCGGCACCCCCATCTCACGCCCGAGACCAAACCAGTAGTATGTAAAGCCACGGGGGTCGACCCGTTCCTCGATATTGGTGCCGGACAGCTCCCGCAGGCCCTGCTCGGTCACCTTGATGCCCTTGACATCCGCAGGCGGAACCGCCGGGAAGTTCACGTTCATCAGTACGTTTTCCGGCCATCCGGTCTCAATAAGGCGTTTGATAACGATGGGTGCAAACTGCTCAGCCGTTTCCCAGCGTGTTTTTGTATCAGGCCGGGTGCATTGGCTCAGTGCAATTGACGGCACACCGGCAAGCTGACCTTCCATGGCCACAGAGACGGTACCGGAATAGGTCACATCCTCAGCCATATTGCCGCCCCGGTTCACACCGGACAGGATCAATGTGGGTTTATGGTCCTTCATAATCTTGTTGACGGCCATCATCACACAGTCAGTAGGTGTGCCAGAAACCGCCCAGCGCTTTTCAGCAAGCTGACGCAAGCGCAGCACACGTGAAAGCGTCAGGGAATGACCGGCGCCCGATTGTTCTTCCTCTGGCGCCACTACCCAAACATCATCACTGAAGTGGTTGGCAATGCGCTCGAGCACTTCAAGGCCCGGCGCGTTGATGCCGTCATCGTTGGAAACAAGAATGCGTGCTGGTGAAATTGCAGCCATAAGCCTCGCCTGTTTTAGGTTTTAGGCGCCGACAACCTCTGCGCCGCCCATATAGGGTTTCAGGGCTTCCGGCACACGAATGCTGCCATCAGCCTCTTGATAATTCTCAATCACCGCAATGAGCGTCCGGCCAATTGCCAAGCCGGAGCCATTGAGCGTATGCACAAATTGTGTCTGCTTTTCGCCCTTTGCACGGCAGCGCATCTTCATGCGGCGCGCCTGAAAATCACCGCAGGTCGAACAGCTTGAGATTTCGCGGTAGCGGTCCTGCCCCGGCAGCCAGACTTCAATGTCATAAGTCCGCCGCGCGCCAAAGCCAATGTCGCCGGTGCACAACTTGACGGTGCGGAACGGCAACTCAAGCCGCTTGAGCACTTCCTCGGCGCAAGCCGTCATGCGCTCAAGCTCCTCGTCGGACTTTTCCTCGGTCGTCACGGTCACCATCTCGACCTTCTCGAACTGGTGCTGGCGGATCATACCACGGGTATCGCGGCCCGCGGAACCAGCTTCAGCACGGAAACACTGGCTATGCGCGGTAAAGCGCAGCGGCAGGGCCTCCTCGTCCAGAATTTCGCCGGAGTGCAGGTTCGTCAGCGTCACCTCAGACGTCGGGATCAACCAGTGGTCCGTCGTCGTTTTGAAGGCGTCCTCGCCAAACTTCGGCAACTGGCCGGTGCCGAGAAGCGCTGTGTCACGCACCATGGCGGGCGTAATAACCTCGGTATAGCCGTGTTCCCTGGTATGCAAGTCCAGCATGAACTGCCCCAGCGCACGGTGAAGCCGCGCAATACCGCCCGAAAGCACCACGAAGCGTGAGCCAGAAAGCTTGGCCGCGCGCTCGAAGTCCATCATGCCAAGGGCTTCGCCAATGTCGAAATGCTCCTTTGGCGCAAAATCAAATGTGCGAGGCGAGCCCCAGGTGCGCACTTGCTCATTGTCTTCTTCATCCACTCCGTCCGGCACATCGTCATAGACCATATTGGGCAGGCTCATCAGCAGGGTGGTCAACTCTTCGCCAACCGCGCGCTCTTCTTCCTCAAGCTCGGAAAGCCGACTTTTGAGCCCGGAGACTTCAGCCATCAGGGCCTGCGCCTCTTCCTCATTACCCTGCCCCTTGGCGCGGCCAATCAGTTTGGAGGCTTCATTCCGGCGAGCCTGTGCGGTTTGCGCTTCGGTCAAAAGCGCCCGGTGCTTTTCGTCAAGCGACAGAATTTCCTGCGCCCGGGCATCTTCGCCGCGACGGGCAAGCGCCGCGTCAAAAGCTTCAGGGTTTTCGCGGATGAATTTCAGGTCAAACATAATAATCCCGGTTTTGTCGCGTGGCGTCAGCCGTCAGCGTTATCTTTGCTTTCAGCGGCTTCAGCCCTCGCTTTTTTTCGTTCCGTGCTGGCGATCAGCAAGATGGAAAGCTCATACAGGAGCAGTATGGGAATGCCAAGTGCGATCTGGCTAATCGGGTCAGGTGGTGTGAGGAAGGCTGCTACCAGAAACGTGCCCACAACCATATAGCGGCGCTTGGCACGTAATGATTCGGCGGACACAATGCCCACACGTCCCATCAAGGTCAAGGCAACGGGCAACAGGAAAGCCACGCCAAAGCCGAAGATCATCTGCATCACAAGCGAGAGATATTCGCTCACACGGGCTTCCGCCGTGATGGCGATAGTGCCGTCCCCCCCGGCTTGCTCAAAGCCTAACAGAAATTGCCATGCCCACGGGATTACCAGGAAATAGGCCAGGGACGCGCCCATGGCAAAAAGGACAGGCGTCGCCACCAGAAAGGGCAGAAACGCGCGCTTTTCGTCGCGGTACAGGCCTGGCGCGACAAACTTCCAAATCTGGGTCGACAAAAGCGGGAACGTCACGATAAAAGCAGCATAGAGCGCAACCTTCAGGTTGACCGCAAAACCTTCCATCAGCCCGGTGAAGATCATGCGGGCATTTTCGTTCCCGGCCTGCGCCTGCATATAAGGCCGCGCGAGTATCTGAAATAGTTCGGTAGAGAAATAAACGCCTATACCGAAGGTGATGACCATCCCGATCAACACTTTGATCAAACGGGCGCGCAATTCGTTAAGGTGGTCAAGCAGCGGAGCACGGCTTGCATCAACCTCATCTTCCTCATCGGTGATGTCCGGCTTGCCAATCTGGTTGGGGGTCATCATGGTTTGCTATCCCCTTCGGCTTGTTCGTCTTCAGCCTTATTTGGCTTCGCCTTGGGTTCGGCCTTTGTGGTGCCGTCCGATTTGCGCTTGATCGGCTCTTTCGCCATCGCCGCAGCTTCCTCGGCTTCACGGTTTTTCATAATATGGTCGGTGACCTCTTCCGGGCTCATGCCCGGGCGCAGTCCCTCTTTTTTCTTGAGATCACGAAACGGGTCCGTCTCGCGCTCGGCCTCAGCTGCCAGTTGCTCAACGCCCTGACGGAATTCCGCTGAAAGTTCCCGCACGCGGCGCATCAGCCCCCCGGCAGTTTTCAACAAACGTGGCAGTTCCTTTGGGCCGACGACAACAAGCGCCAGCACAGCAACCACAAACAGTTCCATCGCACCGATATCAAACATGAAAGAAGACTCCCGACCCTATAACGCAAGCTTTGGCTTACGCGTCGGTTTTGTCTTTTTGTGTCTCGGAGGATTTCACCACTTCACCATCGATGGTTTTTCTGTCCTCAACCGCCTTGGGTGTTTCGCCCTCTTCCGGGCTTTCCATGCCTTCCTTCAGGCCCTTACGGAAGCTTGTAATGCCCTGGGCAACGTCGCCCATCAGCCCGGAAATTTTGCCACGGCCGAACAACAGCACGATAAGCAGCACAACTAGTGCGATTTGTAGCCAACCCGGAAACATATGTCTTTCTCCCTCTCACCGGCACTTTGCGCCGGTTTGTCTTACTATTTGGCAATGCAAACGGTCTGAAACAAGTCAGGCGTCCGGTTGCTCCTCGCTATTCACGCGCAAAACTTGCGTTTCGTCTGTGGCGGCGCGCTCCGACTGCGCGATTGCCTCCTCCAGATCAATCTGCCCCTCGGCTTCAGCAACAGCCTTTGCCGGGTCAGGCATGCCGCCCATCTTGTCCAGCGCCACATCGACGCTGTCCAGAAGGCCCGCCGCCTTGAGTTCCTGCACACCCGGCAAATCTTTAATGCTCTCGATGCCAAAATGCACCAGAAAATCTTCAGTGGTGCCATATGTCACAGGACGGCCCGGTGTGCGCTTGCGCCCCATCATACGCGCCCAGCCCGCCTCCATCAGCACATCAAGGGTACCCTTGGAGATGGAAACCCCGCGGATTTCCTCAATCTCGGCCCGTGTCACGGGTTGGTGATAGGCGATAATCGCCATGGTTTCCACCGCGGCACGTGACAGCTTGCGCGGTTCATCCACTTCGCGCCGCAACAGAAAAGACAGATCTTCCGCTGTGCGGAACATATATTTGCCTGCAACAAACACCAGATTCACGCCTGCAGATGCATATGCCTCTGTCAGTGCTTCAATATGCAAGAGCACATCCACGCCCTCCCCCACACGCTCGGCGATATCCTCCTCCGAAAGCGGGGTCTCGCTTGCAAATAAAATCGCCTCCACCATGCGTCGGTGCTGGACCGCCGTTTCGGGGCTTACTACTCGTGCTTCGTTTTCGTCACTCGTCAACATTGGTCTTATTCATTCTTGTTGTCATTGCCGGCCTGTGCGCCGTCATCCACGCGCTGGCGAAGATATATCGGGCCAAAGGTTTCCATTTGCCTGAGGTCCGCCTGCCCGGCCTTGGCAAGCTCAAGCGATGCCGCGAACATGCTGGCGAGTGCGGAACGCCTCAGCCGGTCATCCTTGAGACTAGAAGGTAGAAACGTAGACAAGGTTGCCCAGGTAAACGTGTCGCCGATCAGACCTGAAAGGCGCTCGATAGCATCCTCAAGGGAATAAACCGGGCGGCGTTCGATGCGGATTTCCGTAATAGAATTACGCTGGCGGTTATCTGCATAGGCCCGGAGCAGCTCATAAAGCGTCACATCGTACGAGCCTTTTTTGAGAAGCCTCAAGCCTTCCGGTTTACCGCGCCGGAACACGTCACGGCCCATACGGTCCCGCGCCATCAGCCGCGCGCCTGCCTCTCGCATCGCCTCAAGCCGTTGCAGGCGAAGCTGCAGGCGAAATGCCAGTTCTTCGGCGGACGGTTCCTCGTCGTCATCTTCCTTGGGCAGCAGCAACCGCGATTTCAGGTAAGCAAGCCACGCCGCCATCACCAGATAGTCCGCTGCAAGCTCAAGCTTCAGTTTCCTGGCTTCCGCCACAAAACCAAGGAATTGCTCCACAAGCTCAAGGATGGAAATTTGGGTAAGGTCAACCTTCTGCGCACGCGCCAGCATCAGAAGCACGTCAAGCGGGCCTTCAAAGCCGTCCATATGCAGCACAAGCTGGTCAGGGTCATGACCCGTGTCACGGCCTTGCAGCTTGACGCCCTCGGTATCTTCTTCAAATTCCATCATATCGGCACACCAACCAGGTTCACGACAAGATCGGTCATGAACAGGGTTGGCACAAGAATAATCTCTTTAGCGAGGAGGATAACACCCATCAGGATGAAAAAACCATAGGGCGCGATGGAACGATAAGTCTTCGCCGCCTCATACGGCAGCAGTTGTTCGATGATGCCCGCACCGTCCAAAGGCGGGATCGGCAGCAGGTTGAACACCATGAACAGACAGTTCATGAAAATCCCGTAGTACATGGTGTTGGTGATCCAGTCCTGGCCACCAGCGCCAAAACCGATCGAGAACCGCAGCACATAGGCACAGAAAAATGCCACAACCAGATTCCCGAACGGTCCTGCAAGCGCGACAATAATCATGTCGCGGCGCATATTCTTGAAATAGCGCGGCTGGATCATCACCGGTTTTGCGTAGCCAATGAGAAACGGCAAACTGGCCATCACTGCCACAAGCGGGATAACCACAGTACCCAATGGGTCGATGTGCACGAGCGGGTTAAGCGACAGCCGCCCCTGTGATTTCGCCGTATTGTCACCAAGCGCGTTGGCGGCAAAGGCGTGGCCAGCCTCGTGCAGCGTCACCGCCAGGAGAAACGGCAGCGCCATGATGCTGAGAAGATAAATTTTGTCGGCAAGAATGTCCAAAAGGCGGCCCCTTTATACTCTAAAACTTTTCCATCAGGGCTTCATAGCGCGCGCGCAAATCCGCTCGGTTCGCCGTTGGCGCCTGATCCGCCTCTGATATGAGGGATGCAATACGTTTCTCAAGCTTTCCTGAGATAGGATGCGCCGCCGCTGCGATGGCCTGCATTTCATCCATCTTGCCGTTGCAATGCAGCACCAGATCACAGCCGGCAGAAAAGGCGTTCTGCGTGCGCTCGGCAAAGTCGCCCGAAAGCGCTTTCATCGACAAATCATCGGACATCAGGATGCCGGTGAAGCCCATCTTCATGCGGATGATACGTCCTATCACCACGCGAGAGAGGGTTGCCGGGCGGTTGGGGTCGATATCGCTGTAGGTAATATGGGCCGTCATGCCGAAAGCCGCATCATTGATGGCCCGAAACGGTTTGAAGTCGGTTTTGTCAAGTTCCGCGATCGGCGTATCCACGACGGGCAGCGCCAGATGACTGTCAACCGTGGCGCGGCCATGGCCCGGTAAATGCTTGATCACGGGCAGGACCCCGCCATCCATGAGGGCGTCCACTACAATACGGCCAAAAGCAGCGACAAGATCAGGATCCCGTGAGAAGGCCCTGTCCCCAACGATGGGGTCGGCGTCATCACGCATCACGTCCAGCACCGGCAGGCAGTCCACATTCACACCCACGCGCCGCAAGTCGTCGGCGATCAGCCGGCAATTCAGCCGAAGCGCGCTGGCGGCAAGTGTGGGATCTTTCGCCGCCATGGCACCAAAGGTGGCCATGGGCGGATATTTACGCCAGTGTGGTTCCGTCATACGTTGCACGCGGCCACCTTCCTGATCAATCAGGATAGGCACCTTGTGACGGCCTACGCTTTTCTTGAGGTCAGCCACCAGTGCCCGAATCTGGTCCGGGCTTTCGCAGTTACGTTTGAACAGGATAAAACCCGCAGGTTTCGTGCGCTCAAAAAAGCCACGCTCTTCCTTCGTCAGCGCCGTTCCTGAACAGCCAAAGATTGCTGGGATCATAGCAACGGCCTTACGGGTTCACGACGATGCAGGCTTGCTGCTGGGCACGAAGCCCCAGACAAACCTCATCTGCTGCCGCGCGCGTATCAAGCGCGCCTACCCGCAAGCGGTAAAGGGTGCGGTTTCCTGTCCGTACCGCCTCATAAGACGGCGAAAGGCCGGAGAGGAAATTCCCGTATTTTCCGCGGATGGTACGCCAGGCTTTCTCCGCTGATTCCTCAGAACCGTAAGCACCGAGCTGCACCATAAAGCCCTTAGCTGCCGTTTTGTTGGCAGGCGCTTCCTCTTTGGGCTTGCTGACATCTGCCTTTTTGGCCGGTGCGGGCTCGGGTTTGGCTGCCGCTGGCGTCGGCTTGGCGTCCGTTACCTCGGCAGCAATGTCCCCAATCGGATCGTCGGAGACCTGATCCTCAGGCAATGTGTCAAGGGGCTCCTCGGGCTGCGGGGCAAGGCTCACCTCGCCCGACGGCAGCGTGTCGCCACCTGCCCGTTCGAAAACCTGCTTATCCTGATAGGGTACATCCATGCCGCCCGGCTCGTCCGGTTTTTCGCGGATCAGGCTGGTGTCAGCCACGATATGGCGCGGCGGCTCGCCAGCGCCATCATCATAAAGCGCAAAGATGACCGCCACAAACAGGGCTACGACAGTCACGGCAACACCGGCCATGACCCACATCTTGCGCCCGACGAGAAAACCTTGCGGTTCCTCGTCTTCGGGCACGGGTTGCAGCCACGGCGGGATGTCCTGTTCCGCGCTCAGGCGGCCCTGATCGTTCGGTGCATTGTTTTTATCGTTCATATTACCGCATTTCCTCCAGCGGTGTCACACCCAGCACGGAAAGTCCGCTCGCAATAACCAATGCGACGGCGCGTACAAGCGCCATACGTGCGCGGGTGACAGCCTCATCCCCTTCAATGATGAACCGCAAGCTCTGATCCTCATTGCCCTTGTTCCAGAAAGTATGGAACTCTGATGCTAAATCATAAAGGAAAAATGCAATGCGGTGCGGCTCATGGGCTTCGGCGGCGGATTCAACCATGCGCGGCCACGCCATACATTGCTTGATCATGCCGATCTCACCCTCGGACTTGAGGAGCGAAAGATCAGCGCCGGCGAGCGACGCATCGCCAGTGTCAAGCGACGGGAAAGCTTCCCTGGCTTTTGCCAGCACCGAACAGACCCGCGCATGCGCATATTGCACATAAAACACCGGGTTATCCTTGGATTGTTCCATGACTTTCTTGAAGTCAAAATCAAGGGGCGCGTCGTTTTTGCGGGTCAGCATAATAAAGCGCGTCACACCACGCCCGACTTCCTCAACCACTTCGCGCAGGGTCACAAAGTTCCCCGCCCGCTTGGACATCTTGAACGGCTCACCATCCCGGTAGAGTTTCACAAGTTGGCAAAGCCGCACATCAAGTGAACCATCTTCCGACAAGGCCTTCACCGCTGCCTGCATGCGCTTGACATAACCGCCATGATCCGCGCCCAGCACGTCGATCATCTGGTGGTAACCCCGCACATACTTATCGTGGTGATAGGCGATATCGGCAGCGAAATAGGTATATTCGCCGGTGGATTTCTGGAGTGGACGGTCAACGTCGTCGCCAAAGTCGGTCGCACGAAAGAGCGTCTGCTCACGCGGTTCCCAGTCTTCTGGTGTTTTGCCTTTTGGTGGCTCAAGCACGCCTTCATAGATGTGGCCACGCTCCTTGAGCACAGCCACCGCCTCTGGAATGCGTCCGCTTTCGTGCAAGGTGCGCTCAGAGAAGAAGACATCATGCTCAACACCAAGCTGACGCAGGTCTTCGCGGATCATCACCATCATCGCATCGGAGGCGTCCACCTTGAACAAGTCAAGCCAGTCGCTTTCAGGAGCGTCGAGAAACTTGTCGCCATACTTGGCCTTGAGCGCCTCACCGACCGGCACAAGATAGTCACCGGGGTAAAGACCTTCCGGGATTTCACCAATATCGCGGCCGTAAGCTTCCTGATAGCGCAGGTGCGCGGAGCGAGCGAGCGTATCAATCTGACTACCGGCATCGTTGATGTAATATTCCTTGCAGACGTCAAAACCCGCCTTTTTCAGCAGGTTCGCCAGCGCGTCACCAAACACGGCGCCGCGCACATGACCCACATGCATCGGCCCCGTCGGGTTGGCGGAGACATATTCGATGTTGATTTTCTCACCACCGCCCATCGGGCTGTCACCAAAATGCGTGCCGGATTTCAGGATTTCCGCCACACGGCCCTGCCAGAAAGATGCCGCGATGCGCAGGTTGATAAAACCGGGCCCCGCGATGTCAACAGCTTCAACCTCTGCAAGCCCTTCAAGGCCGGGCTTGAGAAGTTCTGCAATATCGCGTGGCTTTTTGCCCGCCTGCTTTGCCAGCACAAGGCCCGCGTTGGTGGCGATGTCGCCGTGGGAGGCGTCACGCGGCGGCTCCA
Source organism: Kordiimonas aestuarii (assembly GCF_025574465.1). Classification (GTDB taxonomy): domain Bacteria; phylum Pseudomonadota; class Alphaproteobacteria; order Sphingomonadales; family Kordiimonadaceae; genus Kordiimonas; species Kordiimonas aestuarii. Next base: position 171,486 of record NZ_JAOBPP010000020.1, on the reverse strand, counting down.
CCGCGACATTCTTAAAGTCCAGCCCTTCAGGCAGCTCGCCGGACGTGGCAAGCGCGGTCAAAAGCGTCTCGATAGCACCCCGGAAATGGGTAAAAACATTCATAGTGATACTCGGTTCAAATCAAACAGTTTTGCGTGTTCGCGGAAGGCGAAACGGTCAGTCATTCCAGCAATAAAATCAGCCACCACACGAGCGGTTTCAGCTGAATTGCGCTCACCGGCGCGTTCGCTCCATTCCGTCGGCAGGCATTCGGGTTCAGAGATATACAGATTGAAAAGGTCAGTGACCACCCTTTTTGCCTTGCTGCCCATACGGTTGACCAGATAGTGGCGATACATGCGGTCAAACAGGAACGCTTTCAGTTCCTTCACCGCCTGCTGCATGTCGGCACCAAAGGAGATCGTCGGCTGGCCCGCATTACGGATATCATCGGGTATTTTGGGATCAAGGGCCGCGATGCGTTTTGTGCTTTCGACCATCAGGTCGGCAACCATGCGGTTGATCAGGCGGCGCACCAGTTCATGGATCGTTACATCTTTTGGTGCGTCCGGGTACGTCCATTTCACTTCGTCGATCAACTGCATCACGACAGGAATACGCTTGAGTTCAGAAAGCTCAAACAGCCCAGCACGCAGGCCGTCGTCCAGATCGTGGCTTGAATAAGCGATATCGTCTGCAAGGGCTGCGATCTGCGCCTCGGCCGACGCATAGGTATGAATTTCCAGGTCATTTTCCGGAAGGTAATCACGAAAGCCGAACGGCAGGCTTTCCGGAGGGTTCTTGGGATCTATCGGCGCGTCGGTGAGCGGGCCATTGTGTTTGGCAAGGCCTTCCAGCGTCTCCCAGGTCAGGTTCAGCCCCTGAAACGACGCGTAACGATGCTCCAACCGGGTGAGAAGACGAAGCGCCTGTGCGTTGTGGTCAAAACCATCAAAGCCGCCCATACAGTCATTCAAAACGCTTTCACCGATATGGCCAAAAGGCGGATGACCAAGGTCATGCGCCAGCGCCAATGCCTCGGCAAGGTCCTCGTTAAGATGCATGGAGCGTGAGATGGAGCGTGCGATCTGTGCCACCTCGAGCGAATGCGTCAGCCGCGTGCGGAAATGGTCTCCCTCATGGTAGACAAAAACCTGTGTCTTGTGTTTCAGGCGCCGGAATGAGGAAGAATGGATAACCCGGTCCCGGTCGCGCTGGTAACAGCTGCGATTCGGGGTCTCTGGCTCCTTGAACACTCGGCCGCGGGTTTCTGACGGCTTGCAGGCGTAGGACGCAAGCGTCTCTTCATAGCGCGGCAAAGCATCGTTCATAGGTGTCTCTCCATCTCTCTTACGGCAGCAGTTTCCGGCACATTAAAGGCGCCCAATTTTTTGAGCAACTGTTTGCTGGATTTTTCTGAAATGCTCTGGCACACTCCAAAACGTTAACAAATAGTTAATCTTACATATTGTTGTTAATACATTATTAACCAAGTTGGCGGAATGATAGAAACCTCGTTCAAAATTGAAGATAATCTTGCCCTGCAAAATGGCGCATTCCACAAAGACATTTTCAACCATTGGCGAGAGATTCTCCACGGCCGGAGATACCCGAACCAGCGAGAGTTCCGCCCCCAGAAGTTTCCCAAATACCTGCCTCAGATAGCGATTGTGTCGGTCTCGGGCGTCGATGAGTACGATGACCGGTTGACTGGCGACACGGTGCTGGAGGTGCTGCGCCTCAGGCAAAATCACGACCGGCTGGTGGAACCGCATGACGAAAATGTACGCGAGGTGGTACGCGCCATGCTCAACGAGTCCGCGCTTGCAGGGACACCGATGTATTTCAAGGGAAAATTCCAGCCGGATGGTGCAAAACCGATTGATTTCACTGCCCTTGTGCTGCCCTTTTCGCATAACGACGAGACCGACATACTTGACACCATGATGCTCGCGTTCGATTTCAGCAAACATGATCGCATTGAGCTTGACTTTGCCGCCTTTGCAGCTGATCACGCCTGATACAGCTTTTTATTTTAATTCCATATACCACAGGCTCGTGAATTGACGCACGACGCCCACGCCCCTACATATGGGGAACGATATTTGAAAATGCCTTAGGGCAAAAAGACGGATCAACGAGATACTATGACGGAGAAAGCACCACCAGTCGGCTTCAGCGAACGCGCGGCAAAGCGCGTTGCGGCCCTGATCGCCCAGCAAGGCAACCCGAACCTGAAACTCAGGCTTTCGGTGTCTGGCGGCGGCTGTAGTGGCTTCCAGTATGGCTTCGATTTTGATGAAGAGCAGAAGGCTGATGATATTGTGGTGGAGCGTGAAGGCGTGACCCTGCTTGTAGACAATATGTCCCTTCTTTATCTCATGGGATCGGAAGTCGACTTTGTTGAAGACCTCGTTGGTGCCTCCTTCCAGGTCAAAAACCCCAACGCCACGTCGTCCTGCGGCTGCGGTTCCTCTTTTGCTGTCTGACCGCGCGGCCTGAACGCGCCCGACCTTAAAGGCCACCTGTTTATGAAAATAGCGACCTTCAACATCAATGGCGTGAAGGCACGCCTGCCACGCCTTCTCGAATGGCTGGACGAGTTTTCACCGGATGTTGCCTGCCTGCAGGAAATCAAAAGCATTGACGATAATTTCCCGCGCCTTGAGCTTGAAGACAAGGGCTGGAACGTCGAGACTTTCGGTCAGAAGTCCTTCAACGGCGTTGCCCTGCTGTCCAAACATCCGATCGAGGACGTGAAACGGGCCCTGCCCGGCCTTGATGGTGGCAACGACGCCGAGGATGAGCAAGCGCGCTATATTGAGGGGACGATCAAAGGGGTGCGCGTCGCATCTATTTACCTGCCGAACGGCAACCCACAACCAGGGCCCAAGTTTGACTATAAGCTGGGCTGGATGGACCGCCTGATAGAGCACGCCAAAAAGCTGCGCGCCCTTGAGGTCCCTGTTGTGCTGGCGGGCGACTATAACGTCATCCCGCATGATGAAGACTGCCATAACCCGGCAGCGTGGGTCGATGATGCACTAACACAACCGGAAAGCCGCGCACGGCTCAGAAGCCTGCTCAATCTTGGCTATCTGGATGCCATCCGGCAGATCACACCGTCCGGCCCGATGTACAGCTACTGGGATTACCAGCGCGGCGCATGGCCCAAGGATCATGGTATCCGGATCGATCACCTGCTTTTGTCACCACAAGCCGCCGATCTCTTGAAGGATGCACAGGTTGATCGCCTGCCCCGGGCCAAGGAAAAAGCCAGCGACCACACGCCTGTGTGGGTTGAGCTGGATATCGACTAACCGTCAGGCGTCCACGGTCTCGTAAACTTCACCTTCACGGTTATTGGCTGGGTTGCCCAGTTCATCAAGGCCTGGCGTAATATATTCGTCCACCGCAACAATGCTGTTGTTGCCGTCCACATGCACCGCGCGCGAGATGCGGCCCGGCAGGTCATAGGCTGGCACCTGCTCATACCCCATGATGATGGCAAGGTCGCCTTTCGAGAACTGATGCGCCGCCGCACCATTGAGGCATATAACGCCAGAGCCTTCCGTGCCCTCAATGATATAAGTGGTAATGCGCTCGCCATTGGTGATGTTCACCACATCAACAGCGGTATGGGGCAACAGGCCCGCCGTACGCAGCAGTAATGGATCAACCGTGATCGAGCCCACGTAATTCAGTTCCGCACCAGTTACGGTTACGCGGTGCAGTTTGCCATACATGAAGGGGCGCAGTGCGCCATCGAGATGTGGTTTGCTCAAGCGACCTATCCTTTCATCTTGGTTGCCTCAACATCGGCAACTGAACAGCGGATATGACTTAGGCTCGGCCAGGCGTCAAGACCACAACTAAAAAGCCGGGCGGAAACCCGGCTTCCACCGGATCATTTTGGCTCTTCGCCACCATCATCTGACGATGATAGTGCCTCGGCCTCAGTTATACCAAACTGATCCCGCGCACTTTCGCCGGCAAACACCTGGCGCTGCCAGTCATAGCGCAAACCATGCGCAACCGGGATTGCGGCGGTCAGCAATACATAGGCAATACATTGCACAAACCAGACAAGCCAGAACGGCAACACAAGGCCGAGCAAGCCAACCGGCAGCAGCAAGACGACATTGATCAGAAACAGCACCACGGCAAATTCAGCCACATGTGCCGGGCCGACCTCTTCCTTGTCAGAACCAAGGGCTGTCTGGGTAAGATTGCTTGAGAACAAGGAATAGATCCCGCTAATCACACCGTATAAAACAAGCGTGCTCAGGATAACATTGCTGGCGGTCGGCACCAGCATCTCACCTTCAGGAGCGGGCGGCATAACACCGGTAATCATCAGTACCGCGTTTACCACCCCGGCGACAATCACAAGCAAAATCCCGATAAAAAAGAATTTGACCATGGTGATAAAGCCAGCTTTTAACGCAGTGGCTGTCGACGAATAAGCAACACCGTCTTCCCCCAATGAGCCGTACCTGACCCACATGTTGAAGATCATTGAAAAAAAGAAAAAGACGATAGCAAGAGCCAACAACGCCCACAGTATGGTCGCGCCGTTTGCGGCAGGCATTGGCATTTTGCCGCCATGACTGGCCACCTCCAGCATCTCGGCTGTGCCGCTGCCGAAAACAGCATAGATCAGCCCATAACCCAGTGCAAAAAGGCCCATGGTCAGGAGAGCCGTATAAGCAAGGCCCTTGCGGTAGGTAAGCGCTTGTGAATACGCCTGTTTGGCAATCGAGATAACTGGAAATTTTTCACTCATGGCTGTCCCCCTCAATAGCATGCCTGCACGCTACCGTAGCAGGGCAGGTTTGAAAAGCGTAAACAGCCGCGTTTATCGCCTCCATTCCATATGGACGGTGGGAAACGGCCGGCCTGCATCATCTACCGGATCGCGGCGGATATCGGTAAAACCACACGACCGGTAGAAGGCATGCGCCTGCGGTTGTTGCTCGTTCACCTGAACGGTCAGGCGGGGAAATTCTGCTTTCATCCTGTCAATAAACTGGCGGCCGATGCCCTTGCCGTGCTCGGCGGGGTCAATAAAAAGCGCGTCAATATTATTGCCGCTACAGCCCATGAAACCAAGGGGCCGGTCATCGCTGTCGGCGTAGACCTCGAACTCGGCATTGGGCAGATAGTCATTTTTGACAACTGCTCCAATCTCTGCACGAGCATCATCGTTCAGAAAACCATGGGTCATGAGTATGGCCGCGAGCCAAATCTCATACAAGCGGCCAAGGTCGGCCGCTGTCGCTGATCGGAAAGCCACTGGATTTACTCAAATTTTGAAACGTCACGCACGGCACCGCGACTGGCCGAGGTTGCCATCGCGGCATAGGCCCGAAGCGCTTTTGATACCTTGCGGGGCCGCGCGTGTTCAGGTTTCCATGCCTTGTCGCCCTTGGCCTCCATCGCTTCGCGACGGGCGGCAAGGGTTGCGGCATCCACCTTGACATTGATACTGCGGCTGGGGATCGAAATCTCGATGACATCCCCCTCTTCCACAAGGCCAATGGCTCCGCCCTCGGCGGCTTCCGGGCTCGCATGCCCGATGGAAAGGCCACTGGTACCGCCCGAGAACCGACCGTCGGTCAGCAAGGCACACTCCTTGCCAAGCCCCATGGACTTGAGATAGCTGGTGGGATAGAGCATCTCCTGCATGCCTGGCCCGCCACGCGGTCCTTCATAGCGGATAACCACAACGTCTCCGGCTTCGATTTTGCCGCCCAGAATTGCCGCGACCGAGGCGTCCTGGCTTTCAAAAATGCGCGCACGACCGGTGAAGTTGAGGATACTTTCGTCCACACCGGCGGTTTTGACGATGCAGCCTTCTTCGGCAATATTGCCGTACAGCACCGCGAGGCCGCCGTCCCGGCTGTAGGCATGCTCTGCATCACGGATACAGCCTTCGTGCCGGTCTAGGTCCAGTTCCTCATAGCGTTTGTTCTGACTGAAGGCCACCTGGGTGGGCACACGACCGGGCGCCGCGCGGAAAAACTGGTGCAGGTCCGGGTCGTTGCTCAGCCGCACGTCATAACGGCTGATGGCTTCATTCATCGTGCGGGTATGCACGGTCGTGCATTCGCCGTTGATCAGCCCGGCACGGTTCAACTCACCAAGGATAGAGAAAATGCCGCCTGCGCGGTGCACGTCCTGAATGTGATATTTCTGCGTTGCGGGTGCCACCTTGCACAGGTTCGGCACCTTGCGCGACAGCCGGTCAATGTCTGCCATGGTAAAATCAATCTCACCCTCCTGCGCGGCGGCGAGGATGTGCAGTACCGTGTTGGTGGAACCGCCCATGGCAATATCCAGCGCCATGGCGTTTTCAAACGCACCGAAACTGGCTACGTTGCGCGGCAGCACGCTTTGGTCGCCCTCATCATAGTATCGTTTGGTGGCTTGTACGATGACCCGCGCGGCGGTCAGGAACAGTTCCCGCCGGTCGGCGTGTGTCGCCAGCGTGGTGCCATTGCCCGGCAGGCTGAGGCCCAGCGCCTCTGTAAGGCAATTCATGCTGTTGGCGGTGAACATACCAGAGCACGAGCCGCATGTCGGGCATGCGCTGCGTTCAATACGCGCAACATCCTCGTCCGATACATTCGGGTTTGCGGCGTCAACCATGGCGTCCACAAGGTCAAGCTTCCTGACCTCGCCATCATAATCATCCTCGCCCGCTTCCATCGGCCCGCCAGAGACAAACACCGCCGGGATATTGAGGCGCATGGCCGCCATCAGCATACCCGGTGTGATCTTGTCGCAGTTGGAGATACAGACAAGGGCATCCGCACAGTGCGCATTAGCCATATATTCCACACTGTCGGCGATGATCTCGCGGCTTGGCAGGCTATAGAGCATGCCGTCATGACCCATGGCAATGCCGTCATCAACGGCGATGGTGTTGAATTCCTTGGCGATGCCGCCCGCCGCCTCAATCTCTCGCGCGACAAGCTGGCCCATGTCCTTCAGGTGCACATGCCCCGGCACAAACTGGGTAAAGCTGTTGGCAACCGCGATAATCGGCTTCCTGAAATCGTCATCCTTCATGCCGGTCGCGCGCCACAGCGCACGAGCGCCCGCCATATTGCGGCCATGGGTGGAGGTACGGGAGCGATACTCAGGCATAAAACTTCCTCTTGGTCTATCAAACTGTGGGCAACGCCCTGCTTTCGCGCCGGACTTTAGCGCCACACCTTGCCTGTGTCGATCATTAATCGTTCAAAAATAGCCGCCATATTGTAATAATATTATAAAGTCATATCACGGCCATCCAGGCATTTCTGTCGCGGTGCGATACAAAAACCCTTGTATTTTTCGGCCAGATAAATCATTTCACCGGCCAAGGTGCTGGCCACGGCTGCACCGGCGCCCTATTTTGTGATCACAAAATATATGATAGGGTGCTGGCGTCATTAAGGATTGGAGCAAATCGTGACTGACTGGTCCGACACATATTCCGGGATTTTGAGTTTTTATCGCTGCGGATACGCGGAAAACCCCAAGGGCGTTGAGCTTGCTGTGCTGGGCGTTCCTTATGACCTGGGCACAACGGGCCGCCCCGGCGCACGGTTCGGCCCGCGTGCGGTACGGGAACTGTCGACTACCATGGCGGAATTCCCATGGGGGGTATGGCCGTGGGACTATGACATCCGCGAAGCTTTCACCATGCGAGATATGGGGGACGTGAACGGTTTCATCGCCTACCCTGAACGCCTGTGCCCTGTCGTGGAAGCCAAGGCGGCTGAAATTCTAGATGCGGGCGCATCCCTGCTTGGCATTGGTGGTGACCATTTTATCGCCCTGCCCCTGATGCGCGCGCACGCAAAAAAACACGGGCCCCTGGCGATGATACACTTCGATGCACACTCAGACACCTGGGTGGACGAGGACCTTAACCACGGCACCATGTTCTATCATGCGCTCAAGGAAGGCATCATCCTGCCTGAGCACAGCGTACACGTGGGCCTGCGCACACCGAACCCGGACACCCACGGCATTGATATCTGGGATGCCAACAAATGTCTCGCGACCCCGGCTGAGGAGGTCGCGGCAGCGATCCGCGCCCGCGTGGGCGACCGACCAGCCTATGTCACCTTCGATATCGATTTCCTTGACCCATCCTACGCACCGGCAACCGGTACGCCGGTGGTGGGCGGGCCCAGCACAGCCTATGCCCGCGCAGTACTGCAAGGCCTCAAAGGCCTGAACATTGTGGGGGGTGACCAGGTGGAGGTGGCACCGCATTATGAGACGGCAAGCCAGATCACAGCGCTCGCCGGGGCAACCATCGCCTGTGATATTCTCTATCTGATGGCCGAGGCGCGCAAACTGAAACGCTGACAACCCAAGTGGTTACGGTGCCATAGTTACGGTGCCGTAACCGTGCTTATTCTCTCATGAAACCAAAACGGGTTTTAAGCTCGCCGCTTGCGTTCAGCGCCTTGATGCGCTCGGACGCGTAAGCGATAAACACCTCCGCATCTGCCGATGGCCAGCAGGTCATGCCTTCGCCAAGGCTCATCAACACAAAATCGGGGTCCGTATGGAAGCTGGTCTCCCCGGCACGGTCAAAATACTGTGCGGCGTCAATTGAATAGGCCACCACCACCTGCGCGCGGCCACTCACGATCAGCGAAAAAGCATCATCGACTGTTTTGGCGTAGAGGATGGATTTCGCAAAGGGAAGGCGCCGCTGCACGATGGAACTCACATGCAGGCCTTCATCCCCGGCAATCGCCTTCCCTTCCATTTTGGCGCGCGAATGGATAACCGGTGCTGACAGCGCGGTATAGGCATGCAGGTTGATGCGGCTAAAGGCAGGTGTGTACAGGAAGTCAGTCAACGGTTTGCCGTTTTCTTCATAGAAGATTTCATCGTCCGAGGCCATGTAGATGCAGTCATGCTCATGGCGGAAAAAAGCGCGGGTAAACCGTTTGACCGGCAACATATATAGCTCAACTTCTACCGGGCTGTGCGATGCAATATCCACATAGAAGTTCCAATAGGGGCCAGGTTTGCCAAGCTCAAACACACCTTCAATCGATGGCCCAGCAATACGCAGCGCATGGTCCGCACGCGCTGGCGCTGGCAGGCAACATACCGTCACCCACAGTCCAACGACAAACTGTGCAAAGTTTCGCCCCATGCTCATCCCACATCACTCCACGGGCGCGTGTTATACACACCTAGCGCGTAATTACAAGCTTTCATGAATAGTTAGCCATCCTAATAAAAAGATTCGCGGCACAGCGAAAAAGCCCGTCTGCGGACTCCCCTTAAAGTTTTGCTTGAACGACATCATAGCAGCAAGAAGTTAATGCCCTTTTGCACAAACGACAAAGGGCGCCACGAAGGGCGCCCTGCATCAACTTGTTTCGGCAGCGAATTAAAGTCGGGCCAAGGCGGCCTTCACCTTCTCCGCCTGCGCTTCCAGATCGACAAGCTGCTCGCGCGCTTCCGCAACGACATGCGCCGGCGCTTTCGCAACAAATTTCTCGTTCCCCAGCCGCCCTTTAAGGGCACCCGCTTCCTTGCTCAGCTTCTCCAGGTTCTTTTCAAGCCGGGCCTTCTCGGCATCCAGGTCCATCAGGTCGGCAAGCGGCAGATACACCGTCGCTTCGTCCACCACAAGCTGGGCAGCCCCTTTGCTGTCTGCCGCGTCCACAGCTTCGGCTTTTTCAAGCCGCGCAAGACGGCACAGCATGTCCTGAAACTCGGTCAAGCGCGCTTTGGTACCCTCGCTCGCGCCCACCACCAGCGCGGTTGCCTTGGCGCCCGCTGGCACATTCATCTCGGCGCGGGTTGAGCGGATCTCACCAATAAATCGGATCAACCAGTTGACATCCTCACCTGCGGTCGCGCTGGCCTCGTCCACCACTGGCCATGCCGCGTGGATAAGGTCATAGGGGCGGTCAGCTTTGGTGGCGTGCCAAAGTTCCTCGGTGATGAAGGGCATGAAGGGGTGCAAGAGCACCAGAATCTGATCCAGCACCCAGCCAGCAACCTTGCGGGTCTCTGCCTTGGCCGCTTCGTCGTCGCCCCAGAAGACCGGTTTGATCAGCTCCACATACCAGTCACAGAAGGTACCCCACGTGAAGTGATAGATGGCGTCGGCGCTATCATTGAAACGGAAAGCGTCAAACGCCTGCGTGATCGCTGCCGTGGTTTTGGCAACCTCGCCAATGATCCACTTGTTCACCGCCAGGGTTGCGTCGGGTGCCTCAGCACTGTCTGAGCCGGCAATCTCATTCATCTCGCAGAAGCGGGCGGCATTCCAAAGCTTGGTGGCAAAGTTGCGGTAACCTTCCACCCGTTTTTCACTGAGCTTGATATCCCGCCCCTGCGCTTCCATCGCAATGAGCGTGAAACGCAGCGCATCCGCACCATATTTTTCGATGAACTCAAGGGGGTCGATCACATTGCCCTTGGATTTGGACATCTTGGCGCCGTGTTCGTCACGCACCAGCGCGTGAATATACACATTCTTGAACGGTACACGGATTTCTTCCGGATTCTCCGGGTCGGCCATGAAGTGAATGCCGGACATCATCATGCGTGCTACCCAGAAGAAGATGATATCAAACCCGGTAATGAGCGTGCTGTTGGGGTAATATTTTTTGACCGTAGCGGTGTCCTCAGGCCAGCCAAGCGTACTGTATGGCCACATGGCGGAGGAGAACCACGTGTCGAGCACATCCGGGTCCTGTGTCAGCTCAACACCCTCACCCAGCTTGGCGCGGGCGGCCTCATAGGCCGCTTCTTCGGTTTCTTCAACGAAAACACTGCCATCGGCCGCATACCACGCCGGGATACGGTGGCCCCACCAAAGCTGGCGCGATACACACCACGGCTGGATGTTGCGCATCCATTCAAAATAGGTTTTTTCCCAGTTCTTGGGGATAAAGTTGGTCTTGCCGGTCTCGACCGCTTCAATGGCAGGCGCCGCAAGCGTGGCTGCGTCCACATACCACTGCTCTGTCAGCCAGGGCTCAATCACCACACCGCCACGGTCACCATATGGCACCATGTGCCTGTGCGGCACCACCTTGACGAGGAAACCGGCGGCGTCCATGTCGGCCACAATAGCCTTGCGGGCCTCAAAGCGGTCCATGCCCTGATATTTCTCAGGCGCGTTTTCATTCACCGCCGCGTCACGGTCGAAAATGTTGATCATTTCAAGGTCGTGGCGCTTGCCGATTTCAAAGTCGTTAAAGTCATGCGCAGGCGTGACCTTCAGGGCACCTGTGCCCTGCTCGGGGTCGGCGTGTTCATCACCTACAATGCGGATCAGCCGGCCCACCAGCGGCAGCTTGACATGCTTGCCAATCAGGTCCTTGAAACGCTCGTCTTCGGGGTGCACGGCAACGGCCGTATCGCCCAGCATGGTCTCGGGCCGGGTGGTGGCAATCTCGATAAAGCGGCCTTCTTCCTCGGCAATCGGGTAATTGAAATGCCAGAAATGGCCGTCCACTTCCTTTTGCTCAACTTCAAGGTCAGAAATGGCGGTTTTGAGCTTGGGATCCCAGTTTACAAGGCGCTGGTCCTTGTAAAGCAGGCCTTCCTTATAGAGCTGGACAAACTTCTTCAGCACCGCCTTTGAGCGCGGCTCATCCATGGTGAAGGCCTCGCGCGACCAGTCACAGCTGGCACCAAGGCGGCGAAGCTGGGTGGTGATGGCACCGCCGGATTCCGCTTTCCACTTCCACACGCGCTCGATAAAGGCCTCACGGCCCATGTCCTGACGGCTAACATTGCTGCCTTCGGCGTCCATCTGACGCTCGACCACCATCTGGGTGGCGATACCCGCGTGATCAGTGCCCGGCTGCCACAGCACATCCTTGCCGCGCAGGCGTTCAAAGCGCACCAGCGCATCCTGCAGGCTGTTATCCAGCGCGTGGCCCATATGAAGATTGCCGGTGACATTCGGCGGCGGCATGACAATGACATAGGGCTCGGCATCCTTGCGCTTGCCACATTCAAACGCGCCAGTGCTTTCCCAGTGTTCGTACCATTTGGCTTCAATATCCGCCGGGGTGTATGTCTTGTCGAGCATCTTCTATTCCGTTTTGTCACACATATGCCGCATCGGTTGCAGCACCTTCATATTGCCGGGCAATCCGGGGCCGCACAATGCACAATTCTGGCGCAAAACAAAAGCCAGAACTCGTCATTTTGCTCACATTTCCGCCTCGACACAGTGTATGGCGCTGCCACCGGACCGACCAAAGTGCAATTGGCGGGTACGGCACCGGTGTGATAGGCTCCCCAAAGGGAAGAAGGAGTGCCTCGATTATGCGATCGCTTGCGATACTGCTGTGTTGCCTGCTTGCCTTTTCCGCCAGCCGCGCAGAGGGTCTCGCAAAATCGTCTCCCCTTGCAAGCATCCCGATTGACCTGAGCGATAATCGCATCCATGCCACCTTCCGCATTGGCGGAGTGGAACAGCGCCTTTTGCTTGATACGGGTGCGTCTGTGTCCCTGTTGTTTGAAAGTGAAGGCCTGAACAGCCATGATTTACAACTGGGCCCTGAGGCCAGGATCAGCTTCCCTGCCTTTGCAACAGCAGCAACCGGCAGGCGCCTCACGGGGCTTGTGGTCACGGCAGGTGGTTTTAGTTTCACCAGCGAAACCACGCTTTATATCCGCGCGGATGAGAGCATCATCGGCGATATTGGCAAAAAGTTTTCCGGTATTCTGGGCCGCGACTTCCTGACCCGATTTGTGGTGGAGGTCGTTCCGTCAGAAAAAATCATGAAGCTTTATGCGCCCGGCACTGACCTAACAGCAGGCTACCGCGTCAAGCATGACCTGATCCTGGAGGACGGCATCCCCTATCTCACACAGCGTTTTCGCCTGCCGTGGGAACAATGGCCCACCACCAAAAAGCTGCTACTGGATACGGGATACCCCGGCGGTGTGGTGCTGTGGCATGATCGGCATTTTGAGCGCGTGACCACGGCGGAAGAAAAAAGCCAGTTGACGGCAGAGGACAAGGGCGTGGTATTTTTTGGCCTGATCCGTTTCTCCAAACTCCTTTATCGCAACATCCCCGTTTTTGTCGGACCATCACGGGACGGCCAGCTGGATGACCGTGATGGCCTGATTGGCGCCAGCATGTTCCTGCCGTTCCGTTATGTGATTGACCTATCTGGCGAACGCCTGTTGCTGGAACCTCGTGTCAAATCCGGGGGCATCGGCTACCGCATCAGCAATGAAGTGATCTACACCCCCGGCGATGAAGACTTTATTATCAAAGACTTACGCCCACGGCCCTCCGCCACACCCAAGGACACCTACCAGAAAAACAATACGGAAATCGTGCCGGAATAAGGGGCCGCGCGCAAATGACCACTGATGGACCGGTTTATTTACGGCGGGATATCCGTGCCACTTCGCGCTCAACCGCGTCCTGCACAATGCTGGGCAGGTTCTCGTCAAGCCAGCCCTGCAGCATGGGTTTGAGCATGGCGCGCACGAGCGCTTCCAGCGTGTTATCCGCCCCCGCATACCCTGCCACCATCATCTGTGTGAGGTGGGCAAAGCTCTCGGCCGTGCGGGTTTCCACCGGCGGCGACACAATCGCTTCCACGTCGCCCGGGCTTGCAAGGTCCGTCAGTTCAAAGACGTCCTCTTCCTCGGGCTCCTGCGCGTAGACGGGTTCCGGCTCTGGCCATGGCTCTGGCTCAGGCATGGGCTGTGGCTCGGGCATCGGCGCCGGCTCAGCAATTGGTTCCGGTTCCGGAATTGGTTCCGGCTCAGGTTCCGGCATCGGCTCGGGTTCAGGAACAGGTTCCGGCTCCGGTTCAGGTTCCGGCTCGGGCTGTGGCTCGGGCTCTTCGTCGAAGGTTTCTTCAACCTCCGGCTCAGCTGCCTCGTCATCCGACTCGTCAGAAATGATCCGGCGAATAGACGCCAGTATCTCTTCCATTGTCGGTTCGTCTTCGGATGCGTTATCGCTCATAGACCAGCCACTGTTAAAACTCCCTAGACCAGAGGTACCGTTAAGAGAGTCAGGTGTCAATAATTCTTAAACTAGCAAAGGAAGTTACGAACAACACACTGAAAAAGCAATGCCGGTGAAAAACCTTAAAATTCCAAAGAAAAAGGGGCCAAAAGGCCCCTTTAATCATGATATTTCTGTCAAACCCTAGTCGACACCCATGCCGAAGAATTTGTCATCCACCTTGTCGGTATAGGCGTCCGGGTCATAGCGGGTGACACCAAGGCCGAGGTCCTTGGCGGTCAGGCGACCGGTTGCCGATACAAGGCTGTAGGCAGCCACAAACTCGTCGCGCTGTGCACGCACAAGCGCCACACGGGCGTTCAGAAGCTCCTGCTCCGCGTTCAGTACGTCAAGCGTGGTACGCGAGCCAACGTAGGCTTCCTGCCGTACACCTTCCAGCGCGATTTCGCTTGCGCGAACCTGTGCCTCGGATGAGGTGATCTGGCCGACGGCAGCACGGTACTGATCCCACGCGACAAAGACATTTTCCTGCGCTACCCGCTCGGCCTGACGGATTTCCATCAAGCGCTGGCTGCGCAACTGCTTGGCCCTGCGAATGTCTGAATAGCGCGCGCCACCGGCATAAAGTGGTACGGTGACCTGTACGCCAACGCTTTTCTGCTCAGTGGAGTTTGAAAGCGGGTTACCGGTATCGCGCGATACACCTGTGCTTGTGGTATCACTCCAACTGCCTTGAACTCCAACTGTTGGCAACAGCGCACCTTTGGCCTGCTTGACGGAATAATCCGCAGCACGCTCGCTATATTGCGCGGCAATCACACCGGGGCTCAGCTCCATGGCAAGCTCGATTGCGGCATCAAGGTTGCTTGGCAGGTCAGGCTTACCGTCTGGTGTCTCAAGCGTTGCTGGCGCGCGGCCCACCACGCGGCGGTATTGCGCGCGGCTTGACGCCAGGGTTGCCTCTGCGGTCAGCAGTTGCGATTTTGCACCTTCAAGGCGGGCTTCGCTTTGGGCCACGTCCGTGCGGGTAACTTCCCCCACGCGGAAACGGTCCTGGCTGGCCTGAAGCTGGCGGTCCAGCACCTGCACGTTGTTGGCGTTAAGGCGCACAACGGCTTCGTCGCGCACAACGTTCATATACGCCGACACGGCATCCAGTAAAATCTGTTGTTCGACCGACTGCAATTGCGCCCGACCGGCCATCACGTTATTGCGCGCACCCTTGACGGAGTTGCGGTCCTGAAAGCCACGAAAAACGTTCATATTGGCCGTAATGCCATAAGATTCCGAGCTACCTGATACGCTGGGGTCATCTCCCAATTTGGTATCACTCTCGCCATAACTGTACTCGCCCTGAAGCGACGGCAAAAAGCCGGACTTCGCACGGGAAATACTTTCGTCAATGCCGCGCAGTGCTGCCCGTTGCGCCATCAGTTGCGGGTTGCTTTCATAGGCAGCCGCGAGCGCTTCTTCGAGCGTTTCGCCACTTGCCGTGAATGTCCCTGAGATCACTGTTGCCATAGCCAACAGTGATACGATCCCCTTTTTCATCTGCGTCTCCTTGTTTCCTCGCTGTAGTTATTATTTGGCTTCAAGCCTTCTTGCAGGCCTTTACACCAAGGGGTTGGTGGTTTTTATCACCTTTTTAAATTCAACTCCACCCAGATTACAGATCCACTCCCGGGTGGCATCATTTTCCAGCGTGGACTTAAAATACAAAACCTTTTTCTTTCATGAAGCCGGGCAAGAGCGGTGTATTTGCGTCAAACAGGTCCCTGCCGGACGGAATGCCCGCCTCCATCGTCACGATATGGGCACGACCCTGCCCACCTTCAAGTTTTACGCACACAAGGCGCCCGCCCTCTTTTAATTGTTTCACGAGGTCTGCGGGCACTTCCTCGACCGCACCTTCGATCACAATCACATCAAACGGGCCCTGCTTGGCCACACCGGCGGCATGGGCGCCCTGCACCACCGCCGCATTCATGACCTCAAGCGCCGCCAGCTTCTTCTCCGCCTTGATCACAAGGTCCGCGTCCATTTCCAACGCGACAACCGCGTCTGCAAGGCCTGCGATCACGGCGGTCGAATAGCCGGTCGCACAGCCGATATCGAGCACAAGGTCACGCGGGCCGATCTCCGCTGCGTTCAGAAGCCGCGCAAAGACCATCGGCTCCATCAGGTAACGGCCATCGCCAATCGGCAGGTCTTCATCGACATAGGCCACAGCCCGTTTTGCCTTTGGCACGAACTGCTCACGCGGGATGGCGCGGATGGCGTCGATCACACGTTCGTTATTCATTTCGTTCACACGAAGCTGACAATCGATCATATGGCTGCGGGCAACGGCTGATTCGGTCACGGTCAGAACCTCTATCTCAATAAATCTATATACGGCTTTGCCGCTTTATAAATACGCTGGCGTCCATAGGCAACGCGTTTTCATGCAAAAAATCATGTTTCCGAGAGGCTTTTTGCCACAGCGCCCTGCCTGCCCCTACCCCACTGCGACCAAAGGACGCTTAAACACGACCGACTGATGGCCCGGCTGCCGCGGCACTGTCAGTTAAAATCACCATCATGCGGATCATGCATGGGAAAGCTACTTGGCGGCAGGTCCGCAGGGGTGCTGGGCTCATACACAATACGGTTCCGGCCCAGTTTTTTCGCGGTATAGAGCGCCTTGTCAGCGCGCCTGAGCGCATCATCGACACTCCCGTCGTCGCCGGACACATCCGTCAACCCGATACTGATCGTCAGCGACACCGTCTCCCGGGCAATCACAGAGACCTGATGACTGATCCGGCTTTTCAGCCGCTGCAGAACCTCCATCGCCCCGTCATGATCGGTTGCTGGCAGGATAATGCCAAATTCCTCGCCCCCGAGCCGACCGAGCGTGTCTTCGCGGCGCAAGCTGTGCTCACACACTTCGGCAACATTGGCCAACACCTTGTCCCCTGCCTCATGGCCGAACCGGTCGTTGATTGACTTGAACCGGTCAATGTCAATCATCGCCACCGCCAGCTCGGTGCCGTGTCGCTTCATACGGGCGATTTCACTTTCGGCGGCACTGAGGAAGTAGCGGCGGTTGAAACATTTGGTCAGCGGGTCCACGGCGGCCAGATAGGCCAGTTCCTTGTTCGCGGCTTCAAGCTCGCGCCTGCCGCGCACCAGCTCCAGCTGGGTTTTCACCCGCGCCCGCACAATCTCGCGTTCAAACGGCTTCAGGATATAATCTACCGCCCCCAGCGCAAAACCTGAGGTCTCATCCTCGGTTTCCGTGTGAAGACCGGTGATGATAATGACAGGGATGTGCCGCGTGGCATCGTCGGCTTTGAGGCGTTTGCATACTTCAAAGCCATCAATGTCCGGCAAAACGATATCAAGAAGAATGAGGCTGGGCTGAATGTCCCTGGCAACCCTGAGTGCGTCGGTGCCGCAATCCACCGCCCGCACCTCCGCGAGGTCAGAAATCGTCGATTCAAGGAGTTTCGCCATTACGCGAATATCCTCAACGATTAATACACTATCATCAGACATAGGATTACTCGCGCGTCATACCCAATCACACCCACCGGGAGTATTGCGGCGCAGTCCCGCAAGTGCAACCCTCAATCAGCCCAAAGGCCGCATTTATGTATTTGCCACACAAATTCGATTCCGCCCTTCCCGTTTTGCACGATACAAAGCTTCGTCGGCGCGCTGCAGCGCGTCCTCGATTTTCAGGTCGCGGTGATACACCTCGGCGAGGCCAATGCTGGTCGTCACGCTATAGTCCGGCCGCGTGCCCTGATAGCGCAGTTCGCTCAACCGCTCCCGCAGGCGCTCAAGCACAATCAACGCACCGCCCGCATCGGCGACCGGCAGCAGAATTGCGAACTCCTCCCCACCCAGCCGACCAACGGTATCCTCATGACGTACCGCGTCTTTCATGCAGGCGGCAGCAAGGCGCAGCACCTCGTCACCCGCTGCATGGCCAAAACTATCGTTGACGTTTTTGAAATGATCGAGGTCAAGGATCGCGACACAGACAGCAAAATCATGCCGTTTCATGCGGCTGAGCTCCGCGTCGGCGGAGTTGATAAAATAATTCCGGTTCAGGCAGCCGGTGAGCATGTCCGTGCTGGCCAGACGCTGCAGTTCTATATTGACCGCATTGAGCGCGTGCGCCCGCATCTCAAGCTCAAGCTGCAACTTCACGCGCGCCCGCACCACAGCCGGATGCATCGGCTTGCGGATAAAGTCTGCCGCGCCTGTGGCAAAAGCTGCCGCCTCCGCATCGGCATCGGTCTCTTCTCCGGTGATCAAAAGCACAGGGACATGTTTGGTGCGATTGTCGGCCTTGATGGCCTTGCATACCTTCATGCCATCAATGTCCGGCAGTTTGACATCAAGCAGTACAAGCGTGGGCTTATGCTCCAGCAGCTTCACCAGACCGGCCTTGCCGGTACTCGCCGTGATCACTTCAACAATGTCGCCGATGGTGCGTTCGATCATCTCCAGCACGATAGCGCTGTCATCTATCACCAGCACTTTTTCTTCAAAAGCCACCCACATCTCCCATAACCATCAGCTACGTACCAGCCACGTATCTCAGGAGATGCCCCACCACCATCCTGCCCTCACCGTCCTTATAATAGGCAATGGCGACAGCATACAACAAAAAGTCCCTTGACCACCCCTGAGTGGGGTTCTATACGGTGCGAACACCATGAGAGGCGCGGTGGCGGAGTGGTGACGCAGCGGATTGCAAATCCGTGTACACCGGTTCGATTCCGGTCCGCGCCTCCAACTTTCCCTTGAATTCCTGAGCTTCGCCGGTGTCCGCGTTTAAAAACGCATCATATCCTCATGCGTAAAAGATCCGCTTTACGCGCCGCATGCGGCAGCATAGGCTGCATGCCTGAGAGGACACATCATGCTCAAAACCGCCCCCATCAAAATTGCCGAAATCTATGTCCCCACCGATCGCCGCAAGGAGATCAAACAAAGCGAGATTGACACCATCGTCGCCGAGATGATGGATGGTGCGCAGCGAAAGCCCGTCCGCGTCCGTGAGGGCAAGGGCCGGTATGTGCTGATTGAAGGTGTCAACCGGCTGGAAGCCTGCAAAACCGTGGGGGACGAGACCATCCCCGCCTATATCGTTCAGGCCAGAAAATTCTAGCAGAGCTTCTCAAACCGCTTTAGGCCTGATCCGCCCCGCCGTCGGCGGGCGAGATGTGTAACCCGCCTGTGCCCCTCGCGGTTAAAACTCTTTGGCCCCGCCAGTACGATGTGCCAAGGTTTTGGCCACGATAAAACCATATGATGAAACCATACGATGAAACCATTCGGGGGATAGCGGATGATACGGACACTCAGGCCTTTGCTGGCAGCGGCGACCTTGGCAATAACGGGCCTGTCAGTGGCGGCCCACGACCAGGGCGCGCGCGAGGCTTCGGCCCCATACCAGATGCCGGACGACAAGGAATTGACCGATCTGCATGCCGCTTTCGCCGACACACTTGAAAAAAACAACATCCCCGGCGGCCTGATCGCTGTGTATCAGAACGGCAAAATCCTGCACCTCAAACCCTTTGGGCTTGCCAATGTGGAACTGGATGTCCCGGTATCCGACGACAGTGTTTTTGAGATAGGCTCGATCAGCAAGCAGTTCGCCACCGCGACCGTGATGATGTTGGCCGAAGAAGGCAGGCTGGATGTCGGTGATCCGATCAGCAAATATCTGAACTACCTGCCCAGTGAGTGGACCGCGGTTACCATCAAACAGCTGATGCAACATCAGTCCGGCATTCCCGACTATGAGGAAATCAGAAGTTATGATGTATACCGCTACCGCCTGACGCCGGAGGAAGTGATCAGAATAGGCCATTCCCGGCCGATGGATTTTACCCCCGGCACCGGTTATTATTACAGCAACACAGGCTATTATCTTCTCAGCATGATCATCGAGCGGGTTGAGGGCAAACCGCTGCGGGAGGTCTTCCAGGCCCGGATATTCAAGCCGCTGGGCATGACACAAACCCGCTTTGCCGACCCCGCTGCCATTATCAAGCACCGGGCGGAAGGTTACTGGGAAAACAAGGTTGGTGAGCTGATCAACCGTAACCCGACGGAATATTCGTCAACACTTGCCGCCGGTGGCCTTTTGACATCAGCCGCCGACATGGCCAGGTGGGACGCTGCGCTGAACGGCACCACGCTGCTGTCGGCCAAGGCAAAGGCGGAGATGTGGACATCCGGCACCCTGCCCGATGGCTCTGAAACCGGCTATGGCTACGGTTGGGACGTCACCCCCTATGACGACAACCATAAAACACGGTCCCATACCGGCCAGGTTGGTGGCTTTACCTCGGTTTACATGCGCTTCCCAGAACAGGGCATTTCCACCATGCTGTTTGTCAACCGCTACCGCGCCCGCGGCATTCGTGATGTGAACAATAAATTCGTCAATACTTTCCTGCATATCGAGGAAACAGAAACAAAACCCTGAACAGAAGCAAAATCCTGAATAGAAGCAAAACCGGGGCCGACCAAAACACCGACGTACACTCACGAGATAAACCTTTGGGGCGGCAAGCAGGTGGTACCGGTCTGAACTGGGCAACGACCTGCCCCTGTATGCCAGCGGCATGTCTGACACTGAATTCCGCCCGGCTTTACGGCATCGCAATCGCGGGCAATCCAGTGAAACCGCAGCGCCGCGCGCTTTTTAACGCTACATTTCAGAAAAATGAAATTAGGGCTTGGCAGGCGAAAAATTTTCAGTATAAAGGCACCCATTCGCGGCGCAGACGCCCCGCGGACATCTACCATGATCCCCAGTAGCTCAGTGGTAGAGCAAGCGGCTGTTAACCGCTTGGCCGGTGGTTCGAATCCGCCCTGGGGAGCCAATTTTGAAAGCCCGGACACCTGAGCGTCCGGGCTTTCTTCTTTTCCCGCCCTCACATCTCCTTCCATTTGCCGCACAATTGCCACGGCTCGCCTACATTCTTGTCAGGGAGTTAGAGGGGCGTAGTAAAGAGTTATCAGACAACGCCCCTGCGGAGGGTCACCACATGGCGGCGCATTGACCAGCCAATGGAGATTGGAGCATGGAACATCTCTCAAAGACCCCTTCTTTCGCCAATCACGCCAAGGTCAACGACGCGGGTGAAAGCGCGACGGAAACCACGGCAGATCACTTGTGGGGCAAGCTCAGGGCCGCAAGTCCCGGGCGCATTCATGCGCAGGTAATTGAACTCAAGGTGTGCGGCGGTCTTACCGGCCCGCTCGTTTACGCCATGACCGAAAAGGGCTCAAAAGCCTTTCTCGAAAGCTCGCTTGCGATCCTCGCGGGGTTGCCGCTTCTTGATATCCGCGACATTCTTGAAAAAACGGCTAAAAATAATTTGCGCGTGCTGTTACGCACAGCCGGCATGAAGGATGAGCTGATACGCCCGATGCTGCCCCTGATATGCCGCCTGTATGGCAAAACGGCACCAAGCCAACGCCCGGACCGCGTGTTATATCTGGCGTAACCCTCCTGAAATATCACAATGCAGGCTGCGCTCTTTCTTGCGGTACATCTGCAACACAAGTGCGACTTTAGCGCCACAAATAGCCAACGCCGGGCGGCATTTTCCTTGTTTCTGCCTCAATTTAACGGTAATCCAGCAAAGATTGTTTCAAGTGGCACCCCAGTGCCGAAAAAAATATATACGACCTCACAATCTGTAAGGTGAAAATTATGCGCAAGATTCTACTCCCCATCCTGCTTGGCACGGCGTCAACTGTGGCTATAGCGGATGATCACCTCTATGGCGGCTTCGAAGCTGGCCTCACATCGTCAAGCGACACCGAAATCAACCGTACGGTGACGGGCCTTGATCTGGAAGACGACAAAAAAATGGGCGGCATGCTGGGTCTTTACTTTGGTAAAGCCATGGGCCGCTGGCGCGTTGAAGGCGAAATGGCCGTACGCAAAAACAGCATCGACGGCATCGATGTAGACAATGGTGGCGGCATAGGCCTGCCACTGGGTGAACGGCCCGCAGCAGGCAACCAGAAGTCAACCTCGCTGATGGCCAACGCCTGGTACCAGCTTGCTGGCAACGAAGACTGGAAGCTGTTCGCAGGCCTTGGTCTCGGTGTTGCCAATATCGATGTGAACAATTTCCGCAATGGTCCGAACCGGACCATCATCCACGACAGCGGCTGGACAACTGCCGGTCAGGGCATGGTTCAGCTTATTCGTGAATTTGATGGCGGTATGGAACTGGGTTTGGGTGCACGGCACTTCCGCACGTTTGACAACACCATGAATTCCGAAGACGGCAACGTCGGGTACGCTGTGCGCAACAACGAAGTGTTTGTGCGCCTTGGCTGGAAATTCGGTGGCGACGAGCCGAAGCGCGTTGAACCGACACCGGCGCCAGTTGCACGCCCTACACCAAAACCGGAGCCTGTGGTAACACCACAAGTCAAGGAAGAGCCCAAGCCCGAGCCAAAACCGGCACCCCTGCCCGGCCCGTTCATGGTCTTCTTCGACTTTGACAAATCCGACATCACGCCAGATGCCGCACGCATCATCCGTGAAGCGGCCAAAGCCTTCAAGGACCAGAAAACGGTTCGCCTGATGGCAACGGGCCACACCGATACGGCAGGTACGCAGGAATATAACATGCGCCTCGCCAAACGCCGCGCAGAAGCCGTCAAGGCCGCGCTGATCGCCGAAGGTGTTGATGCTGGTAATATCATGACCGACGCCAAGGGTGAGAGCGACCTGCTCGTCTCCACGGGTGACGGTGTGCGTGAACCGCAAAACCGCCGCAGCGAGATTGTGCTCAAGCGCCGTTAAGCTTGCTGTCTCATACAGCACACAACACAAAGGCCAGTCCCCCGGGGCTGGCCTTTTTCATTGGCTGGATGTTATTGACTGGATATCGGTATCGCGCCCTGGCGAAGGCGGTGGCTCAGCGCAAGGTGGCGGGGCCCAATCGGGGTTGGCCAAGTACCATGGCGGTGTCAGCGCACATGCCGCGTGGCGGGCTGTAGTCGATCGGCATAAGGTCCAGACCGTCAAGCGGGTCGGCAAGTTCGATCAGGAAAACGGCGGATAGCGCCGCTTCTTCGCAGAAATTCTTTACCTTGATGCTTTCAAAGGAAACCCGGTTGGCAAGGCTGGTTGTGTAACCATCCATGCTAATGTGGCTGAGGCGTGCCAGATATTGCTCCACCGGCACGCGGCTGGCCTGGATCGATTTTTTGTGAACCAGAACAAAAGCGTTATATAGCCCGGGGAAACCATTGCCCCGGTTGCGGCACTGAAGGGCCGCCACACGCAACTGCATGTCAAGAAACCGCATCTGATCAGCCCGCAGTTCCTCAACCGACACACACGCCGCTGAAGCCGCCGAACTCATCACGGCCGCCAGTACACTTCCACCAATAAATTTTTGCCAGGTTTCTTTGATCATGTCCCCACTTTTCCGCTATACTTCCGGGCTGCGGCAAAGGCAGATACGCAATGCCATTTACGCCGCACACTTTCCGCACAGTTTCCGCGCAGTTTTCGCACACTTTCCAGCACATCCCGCACACATCTGGCGCAGTTTCGGGCCGATTTAGAGCACTTTAGCAGGGGAATATAAAAAAAAAGTGAACGCTGAAAACAGTCCAAGCGCCCAGCCCGCCGTTAACCTTTCATGCCTGATCCTTCAGGGCAATCCACGCCAGCAGGCTTTATCTCCCCTCTATAAATGCCTTCACATCACGGGCAACCGCCTCAAGCGACGGTTTGTGCAGGTACATCATATGCCCCGCTTCATAGTATGTCATCGTCACCCGGCTCATGTCGATCCCGTGACGCCAGAAGGTATATTCGGCATCAAAAAACGGGGTCGCAAAATCATAATAGCCCGATGCAACCAAAACCCGAAGGCCCGCATTAAAGCGCATGCTTTCGGCCAGATCCGGTGCCGTATTCACATAGGAAGGCTCATAATAGCCCTCGGGATCGCGCGCCCAGACCCACTCACGCCCCACCTCGGGGCCGGAGATATAATAAGGCCGATCAAGGTCCACGCCAAGGTCGTTTCTCAGATAATTATGCAAAGCAGCCGAATAGGCACCCGAGATGGCGGCGTCCGCCGCGTCGGCACGCGGGCTGTCGGCGGTATCGTCGATCTCGTCAAGCAGGTAACGGCTGTCAAGGCGGCCAACCGCCAAGCCTTCGTCGCGCATCAGTTCCTTGACAAACCGACCGCCAAGCACACGCAGCTTGGCACGTTTCACGTAAGCCACATCAAGGCCAAGGTAGCCTGCCAGTTTGGTTGCAACGCTGTCAAACTCAGCTTTACCAAGGGCTGATCCCTTGAACAGCGCCGGCAGATATTCATTCATTGCGAAGGCCCGTACTTCCTTGAGGTGCTCTTCAAGGCTGCCCGTCTTTTCCACCTTGCCGTGATACCAGGCTGTCGCCGCTTCGGTCGGCAGATAGGTGACAAATGCGACCAGATTATTCGGGAACGGCGAACTGCCTGTATAGTCAAGCGCTTGAGAAATAAGGATAAGCCCGTTCACGCGCAGGGGTTCCGGCCCATCCTCCAGATAGGGGAGTATGGCGGCGGCTCGCGTTGTGCCGAAGCTTTCCCCCATGATATAGATCGGCGTGTTCCAGCGGTTGTTGACGCGGACCCACTCCCGGATAATCTGCGCGACGGTACGGGCATCTTCAGCGAGGCCGTAAACATCCTCAGGCTTGCCCTTGCCCGCCAGACGGCTGTAGCCGGTGCCAATGGGGTCAATCATCACCACGTCGCTGGTGCCGATCAGCGAATATTCGTTGTCAACAAGCGTGTAAGGGGCCAGTCCGGCGTTTTGGGCGTCGCTTGGCACCACCACACGTTTTGGGCCTACAAGCCCCATATGCAGCCACACCGACGAAGATCCCGGCCCGCCATTAAACACAAAGGTGACGGGGCGCCCATCCCGTTTGTCCGACAGATAGGCCGTGGTGACCGCGTCGGCATAAACCTCGCCCGCTTCATTCTTGAGCAACAGGTTGGAAACAACGGCTTTATAGTCCACCCTGGCACCCGCAAAGATACCTTTATGGCTGGTCTCGATCCGCATCGGCGCCGGGATCGGCAGGTCCGCGCCATCGGCCTCTTCATCCGCCCTCAACATGCCTGATCCTGCACCGGCAAGCATCATGACCGTTGCCAGCTTCCACACCGCGAATATACGCACCCCATATCCCCTTCAATTTAGTTGCCTGCGCGATACCCTAGCGCAGTTTTGCCAGACAGCAAGGCATTCAATACAAAATGCCGGCCGGGGGCTGAACACCAAAAACTTCAGTTATTACAGACAATAACGATATACTGGCCGGGACGGCTTCACCATAAAGCTGCAATTCATCCTTGCCTTGAGCCCAGAATAGCTTAACCCTAGGCGCAAAATAAGGAAGGCTGTCTGGGGAGAGAACACGCCATGGTATCCACTTGGTTTAAAATCACTTTATGGAAACGCATCATGGCGATGCTGGTGCTGGGCATTATCTTTGGTGCCATAGCAGGTGAAAACGCGCTCGCCATCAGTTGGATCGGCGATATTTTCCTGCGGTTGATCCGCATGATTGTCGTGCCGCTGGTTTTCATCACGCTCGTTTCTGGTGTGATCGCGATGGGCGATCCAAAACGCCTTGGTTCGCTTGGGATAAAGACGCTCTCGCTTTATATTGGCACCACCTTGATCGCCATCACCATCGGCCTCACGCTTGCCGCTATTATCCAGCCAGGCATTGGTGTTGATCTTGCGGGTGCGGAAGCCAAGGGCCTTGCCGAAGCCCAGTCGCTTAAGGACCGCCTGCTGACCATCATCCCGCTGAACCCGATTGGCGCGCTGGTTGAAGGTAATATGCTGGCAATCATATTTTTTGCCCTGCTCCTTGGCACCGGTGTGCTGCTGACCCAGGAAAAAGGCAGACCCGTCGCGGACCTTTTCGACTCCGGCTCGGAAATCATGCTTAAAATCACCCATCTGGTGATGGAAGTTGCCCCGTTTGGCGTATTTGCGTTGATTTCGGGCATGGTTGGCCAAGGCGGCGTGGGGCTTCTGCTGGACGTGCTGCCGCTTGTCATTACCTTTCTGTCTGCCTGCCTGATCCATGTGGTTGTCACCCATGGCGGCATCATCAAATTTCTGCTGAAACTACCGGCTGGCCGTTTCTTTCGCGATATCACCAGCGCACAGCTTGTGGCGTTCTCTACCTCATCAAGCTCGGGCACCCTACCCGTCACCATGACCGTGGCTGAGGAAAACCTCGGGGTTAAAAAGTCTGTCGCCAGTTCCGTACTGCCACTTGGCGCCACCATCAACATGGATGGCTCAGCGATTTATGTGGGCATTCTGGCGGTATTCGCAGCGCAGGCGCTTGGTGTCGATATGGGCGTTGCCGAATACCTGCTGGTGGCGCTGTCTGCCACACTGGTGTCAATCGGCACTGCGGCTGTGCCGTCCGCATCCCTGTTCCTGCTGGCCACGGTCATGAGCGTGCTGGGGATTGATGACGCGCAAACCTTCATTATTGTGGGTTTTGTATTCCCGTTTGACCGTCCCCTCGACATGATCCGGACAGTGGTCAACGTAACCGGCGACCTGGCTGTTGGCACGGCGGTTGCCAAATGGGAAGGCGAACTGGACGAAGAAACCTTCTGCGCCAAGCCCGTCGACTAGGGGCTGCGCCCTGTATGGGCAGTTTTTTTCTTATCATCTTGACTGCCGGGTGCTATAGGGCCCCCGGCAGTTTTGATTTATAAGAGTGAAATGATGAATAAGCAGAAAAAAGCAGTGGTGCTTCTCTCTGGCGGGCTCGACAGCGCCACGGTTGTCGCCATCGCGCGCGACCAGGGTTTTGACGTACACGCGATCTCGTTCCGCTATGGCCAGCGCCACAGCGTTGAGCTTGAGGCCGCCGACCGCGTTGTCGAGCACCTTGGCGTGACAGAACATAAAACGGCAGTACTGGACCTGCGTCTCTTTGGCGGCAGTGCACTGACCGCCGACATCGACGTCCCCAAGGACCGTTCCGATGATGACATGAACCATGACATCCCCGTGACCTATGTGCCGGCCCGTAATACGATTTTCTTGTCCTTTGCACTGGCTTACGCTGAGGTGATCGGCGCTAAAGACATCTTCATCGGCGTGAACGCGCTGGATTATTCCGGCTATCCGGACTGCCGACCAGACTATATCGCGGCCTATGAGACGATGGCGAACCTCGCCACCAAGGCCGGCGTGACAGAGGACGAAAAAATCCGCATTCAGACGCCACTTATTGATATGACAAAAGCTGAAATCGTCAGTGCGGGTACAAAACTGGGCGTGGATTACGCCATGACAATCAGCTGTTACGATCCTGACCCTCAGGGCCGCGCTTGTGGTCACTGCGACAGCTGCCAGTTGCGCGCCAAGGGCTTCAAGGAAGCCGGGCTGACCGATCCAACCCGGTATCAGGACTAGATATGGTCTATACGGTCAAAGAGATGTTCTACACTCTGCAAGGCGAAGGCGCGAATGCCGGTCGTCCGGCTGTGTTCTGCCGTTTTTCCGGCTGCAACCTCTGGACCGGACGTGAGCAAGACCGCGCCAACGCCATCTGCCAGTTCTGCGATACCGATTTTGTCGGGACTGACGGTGACGGCGGCGGCAAATTCAAGACGGCGGACGACCTTGCCGAGGCTATTAAAGCCCTGTGGCCTGCTGGTGCAGGCGGCATCCCGTTTATCGTCTGCACCGGCGGGGAACCCCTTTTGCAATTGGATGACGCGGCGATTGCGGCGCTTCATGACGCCGGTTTCGAGATCGCGGTTGAAAGCAATGGCACAGTCGAACCGCCAGAGGGTATCGACTGGCTTTGTATCAGCCCTAAAATCGGCTCGGACATGATTGTGCAGAAGGGCGAAGAACTGAAACTGGTTTACCCGCAAACGGGTGGTGACCCGGCGCAGTTCGAAGCGCTGGACTTCAAACATTTTTACCTGCAGCCGATGGACAGCCCCATGCAGGCAGAGAACACTGCGGCAGCGGTGGCGTATGTCAAAGCCCACCCAAAGTGGCACCTGAGCGTACAGACCCACAAATTTGTCGGCATACCCTAAAGCCTGGCTTTGATCGCCTGATAAAGCCGCGGGCCGAGCTCCGGCCCCTGCAGGGGATACAGGAAGGGCTCAACAAGCTCCATTTCCATCAGAACAAGGCCGCCATCGTCCGCACGCACCATGTCAACCCGTGCGTAAAGCGGCATCTCGTCACACGCGGCCAGCACCTCGCCAGCCTTGGCAATATCATGCGCTGATGGCTCCAGGGGGGTCTCCCTACCACCATAGCATGACTGGATTCGGTAATCCCCCGCTGCGGCAGTTTTCAGCAGCGCGTGGCAGAACTCACCGCCAATGAAGATAAAGCTGATTTCCCCTTCCGCGAGGATCGAGGCCATAAAGGGCTGGATCATCATGGCATGCGGCATGTCGGGTACCGGCTCGCCGCGGTTGAGCTTGTGCTGCCCTTCGGCTGCGGCACCCACCTGCCGCTTGGCAATGAGCGTGTCCACGCCAAATGCCTCGAACGCCTCGTCAACCGCGCCTGGGGTAACCTTGTCCAGCCAGATGGTCGGAATAAGGCGTACGCCTTTTTTGCCAAGGTCACGCAGATAGCGCTTGTCGGTATTCCATTTGATAAGCGCGCGTGAATTGAAAACCGGTATATGCGTCTCAATACGTTCAAGCGTGCTCAGAAAAGCCGGCAGGTTATCCTGATAATCCCAGGTGGTGCCAATAAGGGCTGCGTCAAACCCCACCCAGTCAACGTCCGCATCATCCCATGCGACATCTGTCACCTTGCCGCCATGCGCCTCAACGGCTGGACGCAGGCAATCCATCATCTGGTCATGCTCAAAGGCATCGACACGGCGGTTGGTTGATCCGGGCAAAGTCGCCCGGCAGGCAAGATAGGCAAGATGCATGGGATATGACCTCTTAACCGCGGCCGCGGTAAGTTGGCACCGCCTGTTCGGGAACCCACACACCCTCCGGCACAGCGCCGGTCTGGAAAAATACATCGATTGGAATACCGCCGCGCGGGTACCAGTATCCCCCGAACCTGAGCCATTTTGGCGTCATCTCTGCCACGAGGCGCTCGGCGATACCGACCGTACAGTCCTCATGAAAGGCGGCATGATTGCGGAAAGATTGCAGAAACAGCTTCAGGCTTTTGCTTTCCACCAACGTTTCACCAGGCACATAATCCAGCATAAGATGAGCAAAATCAGGTTGCCCGGTCACAGGGCAAAGCGAAGTGAACTCCGGGCAGGTGAACCGAACCAGATAATCCACCTTGGGGCGCGGGTTGGGCACATATTCAAGCACGGCTTCTTCCGGCGTCTGGGGGGCATCCACCTTCGAGCCAAGCTGCCCAAGACCCTGATATATTTCCTTGCTCATGTCACAAATCCCGCATGTATTTCCTGTTGCCCTGCCTATGCGACGACAGGGCCATTTTGTCAAAGTATTTTGGCAAAAAGCGCAGAAAACCGCCGCAGATCATACCCCTGAACCTCGTTAACCTTTGTAAGATAATTACCAAAGCCTTAACAGTTTTGTATTTTTAGTTCAGCATTTATTAATACGCCTCGTGTAGGGTGTAGTTAACGGACCAAGAAGTGGTCTGGTCGACTCAGGCAAGCACAGAGATTTGAGAAACAGTGGTCGACAAGTAGGAGAAGAACAATGGCACATGTCCGCAAAGCCCGCTTCGCCCCCGGCACGGTTATTCGCCACCGCCGGTTCGGTTATCGCGGCCTCATCTTTGATGTGGATGCAGTGTATAGCCAGTCTCCTGAATGGTATGACATCATGGCTAGCTCGCATCCCCCCAAAGATCGCCCCTGGTACCACGTCCTTGTGGACGGTGAGACCCACACAACCTATGTCGCGGAAGATAATCTCGAGGTTTGTTCGGAGACGAAATCATTTGACCACCCGCTCCTATCCCGCCTCTTCACCGCGCAAGATGGTGGCGACTTCGCGAGCCGTCATATTGTGAACTGATCACAGAAATCGCGTTTTGAGCCTTGAGGCCCAGTAAGCATGACCCCAGAGTTCCGGGGCCGAGTAGGTAAAGGTGTCTGCCCCCAGCAGGCGCCTTTATCATGCTTTAGTTCTAAAACCATGCATTCCGCGCCATACAGCCATGAGATAAATGCAGGCCTGCCATGCCATATGACCCGTTGTATGCTGCTGCAAGACGCAATAGGGTTACGCCTTTCTGACAGAAACAGGAAACCAGTATGACATCACCCCTCGTTTCAACGGAATGGCTGGCGTCGCGCCTTGGCGACCCTGGGCAGACATCAACCAGTGGCTCTATCATTCCGGTAGATGCGTCCTGGCACATGCCTGACAGCCAAAGGAACGCCGAGAAAGAATATAATGAGGCCCACATTCCGGGGGCTGTTTTCTTCGACATTGATGAAAACTCTCACAAAGCCTCATCCCTGCCCCACACCCTGCCGCGCGTTGACCAGTTTGAGAAATCAGTCCGCAAGCTGGGAATCTCCAACGACGATATTCTCGTCATTTATGATGACAGTGACGTCCGTTCTGCGGCCCGGGTCTGGTGGCATTTTCGCGTGATGGGCCACCGCGAGGTTTATGTACTTGATGGCGGCCTCAGGAAATGGCACGCCGAAGGCAGGCCCCTGACATCCGCGCCAACGTCAAGCGAGCCAACAATGTATCAGGCCAGGTTTATGCCGGCACTGATGCGCACAACCGATGATATCCTGATGACGCTTAAGTCACGCAAGGAGCAGGTTGTTGATGCCCGCGCCTGCGCCCGGTTTGAAGGCACAGTGGCGGAGCCACGTAAAGGGTTGCGGTCAGGCCATATTCCCCATGCCCGCAACATACCGTTTGCCGCCCTGTTCGCGGATGACAATACCCTGCTTCCCACGGAAGAGCTTCGCACCAAAATCGAAGCTGCGGGTGTTGATATGTCCAAACCCGTGATTACCTCATGTGGGTCGGGCATTACCGCCTGTGTCCTTAAACTTGCGTTTGCAAGCCTTGGCAAACAGGATGTAGCGATCTATGACGGTTCATGGAGTGAATGGGGCAGTGACATCGGCCTGCCCATCGAGACTGGCCCCGCGGAGAGCATATGACAGACACAAAAAAGACAGACACCCGACTGATCACAAGCGGTCGCCGCAAGGAGTGGAGCCACGGTGTGGTGAACCCTCCGGTTTACCGGGCTTCCACCTGTCTTTTTGAAACCTATGCCGAACTTCGTGAACGCTGCGCAGACCCAAGTGCGAAACAGCTGTTTTATGGCCGCAAGGGCACGCCAACCCAATGGGCACTGGAAGAAGCGATCACCGAGCTTGAAGTCGGGGCGGGGACCATGCTGTACCCGAGTGGTGTCGCTGCGATCACAGGTGCCATCCTGTCGCTCGTGCGTACCGGGGATCACATCCTGATCACCGACAGTGCTTATGAGCCGACCCGCACGTTTGCCAATGGGCTGTTACGCCAGATGGGTGTGGAGGCGGAATATTATGACCCGCTGATCGGCGATGAGATCAAAACCCTCTTTCGCGACAATACCCGGCTGGTAATGGCCGAAAGCCCCGGTTCCCTGACGTTCGAGGTGCAGGATCTCCCCGCCATTATCGAGACGGCGAAAGAGAACAATATTTTCGTCGTGGTTGATAATACGTGGGCAACCCCATTGCTGTTGAAGCCTCTGGATATGGGGGCGGATATTTCCATTCATGCAGTCACCAAATATATCGGCGGTCATTCCGACATCATGCTCGGCAGTGCCACAGCGAATGAACGTACATTCAGGTCCCTGCAGCGCACCGCATACCAGCTTGGACAGACCTGTTCACCGGATGACGCCTTCCTTGCCTCGCGCGGCATTCGTACACTTGGGGTGCGCCTAAAAGTGCATGAGGAAAATGCACTCAAGATCGCAGCGTGGCTGAAAGGAAGACCGGAGGTGGCGAAAGTCCTGCATCCGGCATTTGAAGATTGCCCCGGCCACGAGCTGTGGGAACGCGACTTCGCCGGTTCCAGCGGGCTGTTTTCCATTATCCTCAAGGGCGGAGATTATCCAGATACCGCCGCCCTCGTGGATGAGATGACGCTATTCAAGATGGGCTTTAGCTGGGGTGGCTATGAAAGCCTGATCCTGCCAAGTGACCCGCGCGACAGTCGCAGTGTGACCAAATGGGAAGCAGAAGGCCCTGTTGTTCGCCTCCACATCGGGCTTGAAGACACCGACGACCTGATTTCCGAGCTTGAAGCCGGCCTTGAGCGCTACGCGGCGCATATCAACAAACAGGCTGCCGGATGATCAGCAACTTTGAGATTGAGGCGCTTTTGCTCAGTTTCAAAGTTGCGATATGGGCAACTGTCGTCAGCCTGCCGCTAGCGATTGTCATCGGCCACACCATGGCCCGACGCGACTTCTACGGGAAATCACTGGTCGAGGTACTGGTGCATGCGCCCCTTGTGGTGCCGCCCGTTGTCGTCGGCTACCTGCTTCTTGTCCTGCTGGCACCCAATTCGGTGTTGGGTGGCTGGCTTGCGTCCACTGGCCTGAGCCCGGCCTTCAAATGGCAAGGCGCCGCACTTGCAAGCGGATTGATGGCGCTCCCGTTGATGATCCGCGCGATCAGACAGGCATTTGAAGCGGAACCCAAGGCTTACCGCGAAGTCGCAGCAACACTTGGCGCCACGGCCCGCCAGCGTTTCTGGCGGATCAGCCTGCCGCTTGCGGTGCCTGGTATCCTTTCTGGCGTTGCTCTTGGTTTTGCGCGCGCCATCGGCGAGTTCGGCGCCACGATTACTTTTGCCGCCAACATCCCCGGCCTTACCCAAACACTGCCGTTGGCGCTTTATAGCGCCGCGCAGTCACCGGGCGGCGAAGCGGCGGCGGCGCGCCTTGCGCTTCTCTGCCTCGTCCCCGCCTTTGCCAGCCTGATGATATCAGAATGGCTGACACGCCGCGCAAGACGCAAACGGGGCCTGTCATGAAAAGCCACGTGGATATTACCTGGAGGCTTGGCAAGTACGACGGCGAGGCTCGTTTTACCCTCCCCCCCGGTGTCACCGCACTCATCGGCCCATCGGGGGCTGGCAAAACCACCCTCGCCCGTCTGATAGCCGGACTTGAGAGACCGAATGGTGGCACCGTCACGCTCAACGGGAAAACCCTGTTCGCCGCAGACAGGCGCATAAACCTCAAACCTGAGGCGCGCGAGGTAGCGCTGGTGCCGCAGGACAGCACCCTTTTCCCGCATCTCACACTTTATCAAAACATCACCTTCATGGGCCGTATCTCGGAAGCCGACCTGATGATGTTTTGCGAACGGGCTGGCATCCGCCAGCTTCTGGATGCCCGTCCCCATACGCTCTCCGGCGGGGAAGCGAGGCGGGCGGCAATTATACGCGCGGTGGCGTGCAACCCTGCCTTACTGATACTTGACGAACCCCTGAATGGGCTGGACCCCCTTCGCCGCAAGGAGATGATGGCACTGATCCGCGAGTTGAACCGGAAAGCTAGCCTGCCCATTCTGATGATCACTCACCAGACCGACGAAATGCTGCACACCGCCGACAGCGCTATTTTGATGCAGGATATGCGGGCGACAATCACCGGACCACTGGAAGAAGTGTTTTCCAGGCCCGAAACAGCATCGTTGCTGCACCTTGATGACGCCGGCCAATTGCTTTCGGCAAAAGTTTCGGAACGTAAGAGTGGCATGATCTCATGCACACTCGGACCGCAGAGATTATGGCTTCCTGACGATGGAGAAACGGTGGGTAGCCTGCTGAGGCTGCGTATACTCGCCCACGATGTCGCCATTGCGCTGGAGCACACCAAAGGCCTTAGCATCGTCAACCAGATAGAATGCCGCCTCGTTCATGCCGCGCCCGCGCGGGGTGGCTTCGACCTGATGCTTGTGCCTGAGGGGACCGACCTGCAGCTTTCAAGCCGTATAACAGCGCATTCGCTCAACGCTCTTTCCCTGAAGGAGGGCATGACCGTGTATGCGCTTATCAAGGCGGTTGCCGTAAAGGAGCTTATTTCCGAAGCGAGTACGGGCTAAAATCGCAAGCGGTAACTGATCTGAATAATGCTTTGTTCCTGGTCTGCTGCATAGCCGATGGTTTTCCTGGCCGGTCGCCAGCTATCAAGCTGCAGATACTCGAGGATCAACTGATCATGCTTGCGAAATTCCCGTGATAGCGCCACGGTCCACGCGTGGCCCCATTCATTATTGTTGTCTTCCTCCACGAAGGTATTGTCATCGGTCGCAAACCAGTCGTACCGCACGCTGACGCGGTTCCGTTCAAACTTCTGGCTCAAAAGCACAAAGACAGCCTCAAAATCAACATCTACCGGGTACATGCCCCTGTAACGTTGACGCCCCATTTTGGTGCTCCCGGTCATATACTGGCTGATAAGCTTCATGCCCCGCAATGGCTCAGCTTCGGCGTAAAAATTCCAGAACCGTGTATCCCAGCCATATTGCTTGCGCTTCAGTTCCTCTGGGTCGCCGCGGTTATCATAGTAAAACACACCGGCTTTCAAGCGCTTGGCGTAATCCCAATCAAGCGACGCATAATAGCCAGGCCGCCCGTCTATTTCGTTGACCGGATGCACCCACAACGGTTGCTTGTTGAGAAAGTCACTATCCGCGCCAATGGAAGGCAGGTTTGCGAGCGGCAGTTGACTGAACGCCCCGACCTTATAGTCGTTGAGCGCCCACCCCCGAAACGCCAGCAACGTGCCCGCGGGGTCGTTAAAACCGAAAAGGGCAGCGGTGAGAGACAGGCTGTGCGCTCCGGATCGGTATTTTGCCTTGCCCTCAAGTGCAAGCGCCCGTATCTCCTCGCCAACCCAGCTATTGATAGCGGATGGCGTTATTGTGTAGGGGCTGGTCCAGGCCATGCCCACATTCTCGCGTGAGATGTGCGGGAACATCAGACCCAAACGGCCTTCATAACTGATCGCCGACCGCGGGGCGGGCTTGTACTCCAGATAAGCTTCAACCAGGTCAAGCGGTTTGCCCTGCTCATGGTCAAACTTAGCATGCACAAAGCCGGAGAGATCCCAGCTTATCTCTGCCTTGGCGAGGATTGAGGCCTCAGCCAGACGCAACCCCTCAACGTCGTTGCCAGCCCAGTGCGTGCCACCATAACGCCCCTTACCCAGCCAGTCCTTGAACCAACTGGGCTCGCCATCCGCCAGCGTAACACGCGCGTCCGCCAAAAAATCGAAGCGTATTGATGGGAATGGGTCATCTGCGCCCGCACCCCCGCTCATCAGCAGGGGCCACAATGCCAGTGCGGTCACATTAGACCGTTTCATACCCACCCTCCTTGAGAAACTTCTCAAGTTCCGACGCCGGGATAGGGCGTGAAATATGGTAACCTTGCAGTGTATCGCAACCAAAGTCCTTGAGCCGCCGGACCGACTCTTCGTCTTCGACACCCTCTGCCGTCACCTTGAGACCAAGGTTGTGCCCAAGCTCAATGGTTGACCGCACCAGGATGTTGTCTTCCTCGCTTTTGGCAAGGTTCATCACAAATGACTTGTCGATCTTGATTTCGCTCACGGGCAGGCGTTTGATATAGCTTAACGATGAGTAGCCGGTGCCATAATCGTCGATCGACAAGGTCAGCCCCATCGCGGCCAACATATTCAACACTTCAAGCGCCCGTTCCATATCGTGCATCACAGCACTCTCGGTCACCTCCAGCTTGAGGCTGCCCGCGGGAACGTCGAATTCCTTGAGCAACACCAATATTTGCCCCGGCAATCCAGGGTTCATAAGGTCGCTGGTTGACAGGTTGACCGCCACACCAAGGCCCAAGCCCTTGGAACGCCAGTCTGCCACTTGCATGATCGCTGCGCGCAGGCCCCATTCCGTCAAGTGCCTGATGTCACCTGTGCGTTCCGCATGCGGAATAAAGTCGTCGGGCGGCACAAAGCCCCGCGTGGGGCTGATCCACCGCACCAGAGCTTCTGCCGTCATAATCTTGCCCGTCGCAACATCAAGCTTTGGCTGATAGGCAAAACGCACCTCGCCGTTCTTCAGGCCAACTCTCAGTTCACTCATCATCGACAGGCGCCGGGTTTGCGACTTGTCACTGTCGGGATCATACCAGGCATAACCCTTTTGCACTGTGCGCCCCTTATCAAGAGCCGCATTGGCATGCCTGAGCAACAGCGCCGTGTCTTCACCGTCACCCGGGTATTTCACCAAGCCAAGCTTCGCCCGCGCGTCAATGATGATCCCCGCCACATCAAACGGCGTCAGGAAAGAGTTCATGACAAGCGACGCAACTGTCTCAGCTTCGCTTGCATCTTCCAGGATGAAGGCAAAGCTTTCGGTAGACAGCCGCGCAATGCCGGTATCGGCAACCTGTTGCAGCCGTTCCCCGACGCAGACCATCAAATCGTTCACATTGCTATGGTTCAGCACGCTTCTCAGCTCCGGAACCTGCTGAACTTCGGCAACAATCACGACAAAGGATTCGCTCTTGCCAATGGTTTCATCAAGCATCTCCTCGAACATCAGGCGATTTGGAAAGCCAGTCTCATTATCGTGAAAGGCCTGAAAGCGGATCTTGCTCTCCCGTTCCTGCACCGCGCTGACCATCTGATTGAAACTCATGGTCAAGTCAGCGACTTCGTCACCTTCGATCGGGGCATCAACTTCCTGGTATTCTCCCGCGATAATGCGCTGCGCAGCGTCTGCAAGGCGACGCAGCGGGCGGGTTACACCACGCGAAACAATAACGCTGCCGCTAATCAGCAGCAGCAAACCGCCAATGAGGATACCAACCATGGCGACAACCAGTGGGTCAAACGGCTCCAGCGCGACATCAATGGAGTAGTAGAGCAACGCACTGATTTCCGCTTCGCTGCCGACGGCGTGAAGCGGCAGCCGCCAAAACAGATGGTCCTGACCGTTGAACTGTGCGCTGAAGACTGGATCAACAGGAGGGTTATCAGCCAGAAACGCTTCGAGGGCCGCCCTTTCAGACGTCGCCCCAGCGAGAGAATACTCCCCCCTGTCATTCTGATAAACAAAGGCGATTTCAAGATCGATCGGTGACAGCCCCTTGATTTCAAGTGCAGTAACTTCATCAAGCTCCATCCCGAACGCGATCCACGCTGTGGGTATGGGGGCAAGTACGGGGACAACAACAAGTTCATATACTCTGCCCCCGATCTCGACCATACGGGACGCGGAGCCGTTCTCCTCCGCCTCCATTTTCATGGCATCAGGAATGGGGGCTGCAGTGAGAGTAGTGCCCTCAGCGCCGACACTGGCAAGCAACTCGTCATCCAGATCAACAATGTAGGCGAGGTCTGCACCAAGCCTTGCGCGATGGTTGCGCAGCGCCGATGTGACAGTGGCCTGATCGTCAGGGTTGTTGATGGCGTCCCGGAAGCCGTAGTCGCGCGACAACAAGAGTGCGCTCCCTGATAGCTTCTCAACCCTGTCATCAAGAATACGTTCAAAGGTACGGGCCGACGCCCCGAGTTGATTTTGAATCTGGTCTCGCACATTTTGGGTGACAGACCGATAGAAAAACAGCGCGATCACCCCCATCACCACAAGGAAAAGTGCCAGATAGACAATGGTCAGTTTGGTTTGAAACTTAAATTTGGGCATGCTCAGTATCCTTCGTCGGCAGGCGGCTGTTGCTGCCGCCGCACTGGCCGAAGCTTGACTGAAAAGGCAATGTCCGAGGCTTCATCCGCCCTGAGTGTAACCATTTTCATGTCATCCCCGCCACGTAGCTCGTCAGGATGCCAGACATGCACCTCATAACCACCTGGCGGAAGATTTGAAAAGACCACGTCGCCAGATTCGTCCGTCTTTCCCACCACGGGGTGCTCACTTACATATATGAAGGCGAGCATATTATCGTGGATATTGCAGCCCAATGCCACCACTCCGGGCTTATCGAACATAATTTTGTTGGTCGTGTCCTGACCATATAGGCGCAGTTCGAACCGCTTGGGTTTGGAGAATGAATACACCTGGTGACGGAACTCGTCCATGTTGGGAAAGGTCACTTCCGTACCCACCGCCACCGCCAGGACAAAAGGGGCAAACATGGTATTCTGCTGAGCCATAACCGCGGCATTTACCGGTTCCGGCATCTCCAGATTTGGTGAAAGCGGCTTGACGCTGATCACGGCATTTCCTACGGCCTCGTCGCTGCCCGCGGTGACGCTAACTCGCAGTTCAGCCGCGCTTGCCACAGACCGAAAGGCACAACACAAAACCAGTATCAGAAAAAAACGCACCACAGGCTGCTCCCCATTTGCACCCAACAGTAGATAATCACTACAAAATCTGCCGCCAGCCTACCAATCAATTATTGGTTATGGCAAGCGGACCGTGTTTGGTTTTAGAATGCGCGTGAACTTTTGTGCATCTTGTACCAAGTGGTTCAATTAGCGAAGCTAAACACGACAATAATGGGAGGATATACCAATGGGGATTACCAAAAGCTTTAAACGCTCATTTATAGCGCTGGCTGCGTCCACAGCGTTGATGACAGCCGCACTGGCACCAACTCAAGCCACCCTTGCCGACGATGCTGCAAAAATAGAATGGGATCTGACCGACCTTTATGCCGACCCAGCAGCCTGGGACGCGGAGCGCCAGCGTGTACTCTCGGAAATGAAGGAAATCGAAAAATTCAAAGGCAAACTGGGCCAGGACGCGAAAACCTTGCTGGCTGCCGCTGACAAGATCTCCAAACTGCAGAAAGAGGCTGTCCGGCTTTTGGTATATGCTGTGTTAGCCGCTGATGAAGACCTGCGCGTGTCAGAAAAACAGGAACACCGCACCCTTGCGCAGTCGCTGCTTTCGTCCTTAAGCCAGGCAACGGCCTTTGTCTCGCCCGAGTTGATCAAGGTCGGCAGCAAGAAGATCGAAAAATTCATCGCTAAGGAACCGGGCCTTGAAAAACACGCTTTCGCCCTGCGCGACACATTGAGGCAGGAAAAATACACCTTGGGTGAGGAAGCCGAAAGTGTGCTGGCAAATGCCGGTGATGTGCTGTCTGGTCCTGGCCAGATTTATGGCCTGATGACCAATGCCAGCCTGCCATGGCCCACAGCAACCCTGTCGACGGGCGAAGAGGTGATGCTTAACCAATCGGCTTACAGCAAGTACCGCGCTGTCGGGAACCGCGACGACCGCAAGCTGGTGTTCGATACATTCTGGGGTGCCTGGAAGACCTATGAAGCCATGTTTGGAGCGACGCTTTCGACCCACGTGCAAGGGCATATTTTCACCGCCAAGTCACGCGGCTATGATAACGCGCTCGAAAGCGCTGTATCAGGCAGCAACATTCCGACAGCTGTTTACCGCGCGCTTGTCAAAGCCGCGAACGACAACCTGCCCTCCATGCACCGTTACCTCAAGCTGCGTCAGCGCCTCCTGGGCCTCGATGACCTGCACTATTATGACATCTATCCAGAAGTAACCCAGCTTGACCGCACGTTCACCATTGATGACGCCAAGGAAATGACCCTCGTCTCACTTGAACCATTTGGTGAGAAATACCTGAGCCATCTGCGAAAGGGATTTGAAGGCCAGTGGATGCACGTCTTCCCACAACAGGGTAAACGCCCGGGCGCCTATATGTTTGGCTCGGCTTACGATGTACACCCCTACCTCTTGCTCAATTATAACAGCGGGTTTGAAGATGTCTCAACCTTCAGCCACGAGTGGGGACATGCGGTACACACCATGTTAAGTCGTGAAAACCAGCCGTATGAGAACTTCAGCTATACCACCTTCACGGCGGAGCTTGCCTCCACCACCAACGAAGTACTGCTGCAGGAGCATATGCTGGCCAAGGACCTGCCGGACGCTGAGCGGCTGTATTACATTGACCGCGCGCTTGAAGGCATCCGCGGCACCTTCTTCCGCCAAACCATGTTCGCGGAGTTTGAGCTGCGCATTCACGAGATGGCTGAGAAAGGCGAAGCCCTCTCAGGCAAGAAGATGACCGAGCTGTATCTGGAGCTTTTGCGCAAGTATCACGGCGAGGAAGAAGGCGTGATGCAGATCGACGACACCTATGGCGTTGAATGGGCCTACATCCCGCATTTCTACCGCAACTTCTATGTCTATCAGTACGCGACTTCGATCTCGGGCGGCACCGCCTTTGCGGAGCGCATGCTGGCGGGAGACGATACCGCGCGAGATGACTATATCCGCGTCCTTGAAGCGGGCGGTTCTGAATATCCGTACGAGTTGTTGAAAAGCGCCAAGATCGATCTCGCGTCCGAGGTACCCTACACCACGCTCATCAACCGTATGAACCGGTTGATGGATGAAGCGGAGAAAATCCTCGACCGCATGGGCAAATAGCGCCATGCCATCCCAACAAAAAAAGGCGGGCCACTCAGCCCGCCTTTCTCTTTTCATTCAATCCCGCAATCCTAGAACTTAACCTTCACGCCCATGTTGGCTGTCCAGTCATACTGTTCATGCTGCATGAGGAAGTCACCGTCCTCGTTACGGTAAACCGCCCGAAAACGGGCGTCGTTGGCGTTTGAAACTTCACCATAGACCTTGATGTTGTCCGTCACCGAATATGCCGCCGAGAAATCCCACTGTGTGTGGTCAAGCACATAACGGTCGCCAAAGCCACCGGCGTTCAGCTCATCCAGATATTCATCACGGTAGGTCATCGCCACCCGCACACTGATCGGGCCTTTTTCGTACCCGAGAACAACGTTGGCGATATTCTTGGATGTTTTCGGCATCGGAATAACCCGTGTTTCTTCCCCGTCAAAAATCTCGGCTTCGCTGTCCACATAGGTATAGTTCAGGCCAACAATCAGGCCGTCAAGGGGGCCAGGCAGGAACGTCAGCGCTTGCTGGTAGTTCAGCTCCACGCCCTTGATGGTGCCCTTGTCGCCATTATAGGGGCGCACAACTTCGTCAAAATACACACCGTTGATGGTGACCTCTTCAAGCGTTCGATCAACGATAAAGTTGTGGATGTCCTTGTAGAACACGCCAACGGAGATCACCGCGTCATTGTTGGGGTACCATTCGACGCTGGCATCAAAGTTGTGAGCCCACATCGGCACGAGCCCGGGGTTACCAATTTCGCCCTCTGTCGTACGCTCTACCTCGCCGTCTTCAACCTCTTCTTCATACTCGATCACGCCTGTAGGTACGACCTTGCTGATATTTGGCCGCACGACCGAGCGGAAGTAAGCCAGACGTGTCACAAGGTTTTCCCGGGCTTCCCAACGCAGGTTCACACTGGGCAGGAAATAGTCATAGGTACGGGCGCGGCTGACCGGGCTGACATTCAGCACGTCATCAGTTTCCGGATCACCATCTTCATCCAACACAGGCACACCTGTATCTGGGTCGATCACAACCTCTTCACCGGCGAAAACGAAGTTGCTGTTGGTTTTAAAATCGGTGAACTCGTAGCGAAGGCCACCAACAACCCGCAGGCTACCGACATCAATGCGGCCTTGCACATAGGTCGCATAGATGTCTTCGGTGGCATCATATTCGATCGCTTCATCACCAAGCGCACTGTCGATATCATTCACTTCAAAGTTGCCACGGTTGGCCGCAAAGAAGTCACGCAACGCAACGGTATTCGGCCCAACGTTACCCATGGCATAATCAAGTGGGTAATCGATGGTAGTGGAGAAGTCCGCGAGCGTGTAATCACCGAGATCCTCATAAACGATAAAGGTCGCGTCCAGCATCTTGTCGCGCAAGCGGGCCTTGGCTCCCCACTTCAACTGCACCGGATTGTCGCCCCAATATGTGTCGTAGGCGAGATCAAATTTGAAGGCGAGTTGCTTATCCGTGGTGACGTTATCCGTATATTCGATGGTGTCCAGTTCATAAGAGCTTAGGTCGCGAAGGCCTTCAAGGTCGGCCTGCGACTGGAATGTGGAACCTGGCATCATACGGTCAGAAAACACGATGCCCGCGTTGAAATCTTCACCCTGGAAATCGGTATCAACCCGGTCCGGTTCAGCTTCTTCAGCGCGAGAGTAGGCGACCGAGTATGTCGCCGTCAGTGCGTTGAAACGGCTTTCGCCGCCCGCAACAACACTGAGGATCTTCTGTGTCTCGATACGGTCCTTCATGTCCCGGTCGGCTTCAATGCCGTTCATGTAAACATAGCCGCTATCAACATCGGACGCATCAAGGTCAAATTCACCGTCGCTGAGCTTCAGTTCCATCCGGCTACGACGTTCAGTATCCTTGAAGTCCGAATAAAGGCCACGAACATAAAGGTCATGATCTTCATTTGGGCGGAAGTCGAGGTTCAGCGCAGCACCAATGCGGCGACGTTCCACCACATAATCGCGGAACTCCAGTTCCTCCGGGTACAAATCGGTGATTTCCTGATCTTCGTCGTCTTCGTTCAGCCAATCGCCATCGACCTCAATGTTATCGGTCCCGAACTTGCGGTTATAGAAGCTGAAAGACCCCGCGACGGCGAAGCGCTCGTTAAAGGCGTTGGCGACTGTCAGCCCAAATTTCGGATTGATCTCATCTTGCTGGCGGTTATAGCTACCTTCGGCCTTGGCTTTGACAAACAAGCCGTCCTTATCAAATCCGGAAAGCGTTTTGATATCAACGTTACCGCCGATAGCGTCTGCGTCCATTTCAGGGGTCAAGGACTTGGTGACTTCAACGGTTTCAAGCAGTTCAGACGGGATAACATCAAGGGCCACCTTGCGGTCACCACCTTCCGGTGACGGCAAGCGCACACCGCCAACCGACGATGAACTCAGGTTCGGGGCAAGGCCACGAATAATGACGTAGCGCCCCTCCCCCTGGTCATTTTCAACCGACAGGCCGACGATACGCCGCACAGCTTCTGTGACGTTCTGGTCCGGAAAGTTGCCAGCAGCATCCGCCGAGAGGAAGTTGGCCACATTATCAGACGCGCGCTGCTTGGAGATGGAGCTGTTGAGGCTGCCGCGCTGACCGAGGACAAAAATTTCCTCAATATCTTTTTCGTTGCCAGCAACGGTAAATTCCAGCTTGCCTCCCTCTTCTGTAACTGTGATTTTCCGCATCAGCGGTTCGGCACCCACATAGGAAACGATCACGGTATATTCGCCAGCCGGGACGTTGGCAAAGCGGAACGTACCGTCACTGCCCGTAGAAGCCCGACGATTCAGTTCCTCAATTTTGACCACCGCGCCTTCAAGCGACGTTGCGGAATTCCTGGTTTTCACCTGACCGGTGACATCGGCACCGTGGGCAGCGGTGGCGGTGAGAAGCGCGAGCGCGCTGGCTGATGCCATCACTGCCTGGCGCAAATTGGTGCGTTGCGTATCAAAAGACATGGCTTTTCCCTGAACCTGTAAATTGGTTATGAGTATGTGTCCGCACACTTCATGAGTGACGGCTCGCCTTTTGATCAGCCTCAATTGTGACCGTAGGGTTAAGCCATGATTAACGTTTTTTAACGCCCGCAGACTATACCGCGGGTGTGGCATCGCGGTAACGCAAGCATGGGTTCAGGGCGTGTCTTTAACGGCGGCAAGCGCGCCTGAGAAAAACTCACGCCGCAGCAGTATCAACACTACAAACAGCGTGCCGGCCATAAATAGCGTGGGGCTGAAAAACCAGCCCAACACGGCAAGGCCAAAGAAATTGGCGCGCAAGCCTCGGTTAAAGTGGTGCCCGCACAGAGCGGCCAGCCTTGACGCCGCCTTGGCGCGCGCCAAGGCTATATCGGTCCCTGCGTCAGCGGGGTCACACATGGCCCCCACTGATATGGCGCAATAATTCGCAAGCCGAATGGCCCAGGCGAACTTGAAGAAGGCATAAACAAAAATACCCAGTAGCAAGGTGAGTTTGATCGACCAGCGCCCCGGTGAAATCGGGGCCGCGAAGGGTACGGAGGAGAAGGCTGCGCTCAATTCTTCATTATACGCCAGGCCTGCGATCAAACCACCAATGACAAAGATGTTGGTAGAGGCAAAAATGCTGACACCTGACACCAACACGCCAAGGATGGAGCTATCCAGCATGCGAAACTCACGCCGTCTGGCTTCCTGCATCCAGTTTTCGCGCTGCCTGTCAATCGCGGCGGAGATAGACCTGGCTCTCAGCGCGCTATGATCCGTGACCAGGGTATACACCCCGATCATAATGAGGAAGAAGCCCAGCGCAATAACATCCATGTTGCTCATATAGTCGAAGAAATGCATCATCTCATCCTCTGGCCGCTTGCGCTCTATAACAGC
The DNA here is from genome assembly GCF_025574465.1 of Kordiimonas aestuarii. Classification (GTDB taxonomy): domain Bacteria; phylum Pseudomonadota; class Alphaproteobacteria; order Sphingomonadales; family Kordiimonadaceae; genus Kordiimonas; species Kordiimonas aestuarii. Next base: position 127,162 of record NZ_JAOBPP010000020.1, on the reverse strand, counting down.
AGCCGTACCGCGAAACGGCAAGGCCAAATTGACATCGACTGAGCAATGCCGCCCGCCTGCAGCTAACATACCCCTCGCCGTAAGCAGGGAAAAAAGGCATGCGCGTTTTGGCTGTTTTATTCAGCATGGTTATCACCCATGTTGCCGCTGGTACACACATGTCATTTCGTGGCGTCCGAAACGCAACCGACCGCGCATATCTGATCAAGCGCACAGGAAACGGGCCCCCGGCAGGACTGAATACCTTTATCTTTGAAACAAAAAAATTTGGTCAGGGCTCCCACATGGCATTCCACTCCCTTGTGGAGCTTGTACGATCGCCCCGACCTGATCGCCTGGCTCCCAAGGATCTCGTCCGATTACTGTGGCGACCCGGGCAAATAGAAAACACGTTTCAGCCTGATGATTTTCACCAACTCCCGCCGGTGGACAAGAACGGCGCCTGCATCCAAAGCCCATTCAATACGCGGTCCAAACAGGTCAAAATGTTCCTTGGCGCTGCCAGCATACTGCAACCATGCAGGCATCAGGCCTATATCGTAGCCGAAGGCTGTAAGTTCGCAGGTTCCATCCACCCCCGCCAAGTCAGACAGAAGATGCGACGACGGCCCGAAGCGGTGCCCCCAATCCCATGGTGGATCAATGAAAACGGCCATGGGTCAACGATGCCCAAAAACGCTGCCCCACACAAGGCAGGCCGTTGCTAAAGCACGCTGGCGATGGAGCGCGCCACATATGGGATATTCTCGTCAGTCAGGCCTGCAACATTGATACGGCCATTCGCCGGGAAGTAGATCGACTTGTCTTTTTGAACCATCGCGACCTGTTCGGGCGACAAACTCAAAAGAGAGAACATACCGGTTTGCCGCGCTACGCCGCTAAAACGGTCCCCAAAGCCTTCACGTGCAAACGCGTCCGCGAGACCACGGCGTAGGCCGTTGACGCGGTCCCGCATCGACGACAATTCCATGATCCAGTCAGCCCGAAGATCACTGTCTTCCAATACCGTCGTCGCAAGTGCTGCACCGTGCGCGGGCGGCATGGAATAGTTGGCGCGCGCGAGCTGCGCCAGATTGGTGACAAAGGCGTCCCGTGCGGCAGCTTGCTCACCTTTGGCGAAAAGGACGCCTGTGCGTTCGCGGTACAGGCCGAAGTTTTTCGAACACGAGTAAGACAACAGAGCCTCAGGCTGGGACGCAAAAATCATCCGCACTGCCTCCGCGTCTTCCTCCAGTCCGGCGGCGAAACCCTGATATGCCATGTCAAGAAAGGGAACCAGTTCTCTGGCGCGCAAAAGCTCAGCCACCCGTTTCCAGTCAGCCAGCAACAGGTCGGCCCCCGTTGGATTGTGGCAACACGCATGCAGCAGCACCACATCGCCAGGCTTGGCACCTTCAAGTGACGCCAGCATGCCATCAACATCAACGGTCGCTGTCTTTTGGTCATAATAGGCATATGGCTTGTGGCTAAGACCGGCAGCAGCCAGTGTTGGCACATGATTTGCCCATGTCGGTGTACTTACCCAGATGGTGGTGTCCGGCTTCGAGAATGCGATCAGTTCAAATGCCAACCTCAATGCCCCACAGCCGCCTGGTGTCTGAATGGCACCAAGACGATCACCGAGGTCAGACACAAGGTCTTCCCCAAACACCAGCTTCGCACAAGCATCGGTGAACCCAGGCCAGCCGCTTGGAGCGATATAAACCTTGCTCCCTTCCTCCTTGGATAGACGCGCAAACGCCTGCTGCACCGCACCGAGAATAGGTGTCCGGCCATCCGCCGTCTTATAGACGCCAACACCAAGATCGACTTTCTCCGGATTGCTGTCAGCCTTGAACAGCGCGGAAAGACCGAGGATCGGGTCAGCTGGCAGCTTGGTAAGGTGGGAAAACATCATCAGCCCCTTGCATCTGAAATTAACTCGCTTCATTTTGTTACAAATGAAACTAAATGAAGCTCATACAATATACAAGGCTGTACACTAGCCATACCGCGCCATCGTTCAAGCTTTTAGCGTCCATCTACGACAAGAATTTCTGCGATCCTGTCAGAATTAAACTAAATTTAATATTCCATTGAAAAGATGCGGAAAACCCAGTTGGATGAACCTTATGATGGCTTCTCTACCCCACTCCGCGCTCAAGCTTCTGCTTGTCGTCTTCTTGTGCACAAGGGTTGCTGTCCCTGTCACGGCTGAAGAGCCGCATAACGGCATCAGGCTCCTGTATTTCTCCTCATTCCCTGAAATCGTCCAGCCAGAGGACAACGCAGGACTCGCCGAACTGGCAACGGCCATCGCTGAACAAAAGCGCGCCCACCCTGAAACATATTTTATCGATGGCGGGGCCTCCCTTGGCCCTAGCGTGCTTGGCGCCCTCGATAGAGGCGCCCATATGGTCGATATTCTGAATGCAATTGGCCCCGAGTTCATGGCCATCGGGAAAAAAGAGTTCTCATACGGTTACGATGAATTGATTGTCAACGCGCTCGCCAGCGCCTTTCCTTTTGTAACCTCGAACCTCATCGACCGCGAAACGGGCCGGCAAATCGATGGCACGGACCGCTATTTCCTCCTCGAAGGCGCAAACCTTAAGGTAGGCTTTATTGCGTTAACGTCCCACAACGCCATCTTTGAGTATGGCGCCAATCAGGCCCACCCCCGCGACACAAGTGAAACCGTCAGTGATCTCAGCAAAGAATTGCGGGAACTGGGGGCTGACGCAGTGTTCTTGATGGCTGATACCGATTATGACGATCTTAGCGAATACCGTGCCGCCGGATTAGTTGACGGTATCTTCTACACCCACAATTTTGGCAACCCGCACTCGCTCGATCATCAGGGCGTAATGCATACAGAAGGGGCGCTGGACGGCAAGATCCTTGTTCTCGACCTCTGGCATAGTAGTGAGGGCAAACTTCAAAGTCAGGCTTCCATGCTCGACATATCCACCTTTTCGCCAGATCCATCGGTTGCAAACCTTATCACATCATACCAAACACGACTGAGCGAGCGGTTGAGCCCGCCCATCGCCAAAGTTATCACCTCGTTTGATACCCTGCGAACCAGCGTTCGGTCGCGTGAAAACGCATTCGGCAACTTCATTGCGGATGCCCTGCGCGATCAATTGGCAGCGGAGGCCGTCCTTATCAATAGCGGCGCCATCAGAGGCAACCGGAAATACGCGTCCGGCACCGAGATAAGCCGAGGGAATATTCAGCGAGAACTGCCCTTCGGCAACCGCACGACCCTCCTGAACATAAAAGGCGCTACCCTTCAAAAGGCGCTTGAGCACGGACTGGAGTGCGCAAGAAGGGCGGATGGTTGTGCGCTGCAGGTATCAAACCTGCGCATCATATTTGACAGCAGCCGGCCAAAAGACCAGCGTATCCAAAAAATCGCGATCGCAGGCAAGCCGCTTGAAGCGGAAAAATACTATCTTGTTGGTGTTTCTGATTTTATGGCGGCAGGAAATGACGGCTATGGGATGCTGAAAAATGTGGAACGCGTGTCAAACCGCAGCACCAACCGCGCGATGTGGGACCTTGTGGCCGAATATGCGGAGAAACTCGGCCAGATTGCCCCAACGGTGGAGGGGCGAATGATAGATAATACAGCGCCAAGGCCCGAATGAGCACCCAGAGGAAAAATAAAACCCATAAGCGGCGCCATCTGGGTCTTCGGGTAAAGGGGGTGATTGGCCTGTTGCTCGGGCTTTTGGTGTTCGTCTCTGTTCTCTCCTACGCATCGCTACGCCGATTCACTGATCAGGTAAACATTCTGTCTGATCAGGCCTTGCCGTCGCTGGCTGCAACGATGGAGCTTACCACGTTGCTAGAAGACATACTCCAGAACGCAGAGCGCTTGATGACCGCCGAGGTGCAGGCCGCGCGGCGTATCGCTTACGACGCCACCAAAGACAGTATCGAAGTTGGAACAACGCTGGTGAATGAAGGCGAGACCGTGGCGGCGACAAAGGACTTGCGGGCTATTCTGTCGATCCTGTCCACCACCGCTGATGACCTGAATGACCTCATCAACGACAAGCTCAATGCTGGAAACGACCTTCATTTCCAGCGCCAAAAACTGAACGAATGGGCCGTTGATGATCTTCAGGCGTCACCAAGCGACGGATCAGCATATCTGCTTTGGGTAAATTCAGTCCGTGCGCTTGTATTGCAGTCAGCGTCCCTTTCCCCAGGCAGCAACGTCCGCATGCAACGCCGCGATATCTTGATGATCAACCGCCAACTGACTGCTCTTGAGGGCGACATTGCACAACTGCCTGCGGTCTTACGACCAACGGCTACCGACAGGCTGGGACAACTGAAAGTTCGCCTGACGGGAGATCGTGGCCTTATTACGACGCTCTCCACCTTCAATCAGCTTGACCTGCGCTCCAAGGCACTTGCGCGGCAGATGCGTGTCCTGGCCAGCGAATTGTTACGGGAAACCAATACGCTGTCAGCCGAAGAGAGCGAACGAGCCAAAATGTCAACACAAAGCCTGATTATCCGGGCCGAAAAAGATATCACCTGGCTTATTTTGACTGTGCTGACCGCGATCTTTGTTGCGGGTGCCAGCATCTATTATATCGACCGACGGGTCATAAGGCGCCTCACCAATCTGAAGGAGGCAGTAAACGCTCAGTCTGACGGTATTTCCGCCGTAATACCGGTTGAAGATAACGATGAAATCACCGAAATCTCTGAGGCGGTCAAATACTTCATCACCGAGATTGACCACCGCCAGCAAAGACTGCTGGCCAGCGCCGAGCAAGTTAAAGATGTTATCCGGTTGTCACCGCAAGCGATGTGCATCACCACCAACACCGATGTTCTCTTTCACAACGAAGCTTTCAAAGACATGTGGCCTTCCGGCGGTCATTTTTCCGATATTCTGGCCCACATCCCGGCAGACCTCCTTGATGCCAGAGGAGAAACTGCCGTTGTCGACCGGCATCAGATCAACTTGACTGGCGACAGGGCGCGCTGGTTTGACCTTGCCTCGAGCCCGGTGGAATGGGACGGGAAAAAGGCGCGGCAACTGATTCTCGTCGATGTGACCAACCAAGTGCAAATTGAAGAGACCTTGCGTGCCGCGCGCGAAAAGGCCGAAGCGGCCGCGCAAGCCAAGTCAAGCTTCCTTGCGATGATGAGCCACGAGATACGCTCGCCAATGAACGGCATTATCTCCGTCGCAGAGATACTGGATCGTGGGAAACTAGGTAAGGAACAGAAACAACTGGTCGGCGTCATCAACCAGTCCGCTGAAACCCTGCTGACGATCATCGATGACATACTGGACCTGTCCAAGATTGAAGCAGGCAAGCTTGCAATCAATAGATTCGACTTTGACTTGCCTGCCGTGATTACCGGTGTTGCAGACCTGCTCGCACCCAGTTTTCACCAGAAGAACCTGAGCCTTAATCTCAACCTCTCGCCTGACCTGCCCCGTTTCGTGCATGGCGACGCCAACCGCATACGGCAAATTCTTTTTAACCTCCTTGGAAACGCGGCCAAATTTACCGAGCAGGGCGGAGCCACCCTAACAGCAACCTCAACTGAGCTTGACGGCAATGAAGCCACAATCGATCTGGTAATTACCGACACCGGGATTGGAATCAACCGTGAGGTTCTTGATCGCCTGTTCCAGCCATTTGAACAAGCGGACTCTTCCGTCGCGCGGCAGTATGGCGGGACCGGCCTCGGGCTTAGCATATGCAGACGGCTAGCGCAGCTTATGGCCGGTGAAATCAGTGTCTCAAGTAAAGAAGGGCATGGCTCCACCTTCACACTGACTATCTCGCTTCCGCTGGCAAAAACGCCGGATGACATCAGAAAAAGCAACATAGACCATGACACGTCCGTTGACCTTCGCCAGCCTGAAGGCGCGCAATTGCATATTCTCGTCGTGGAAGATAACCACATAAACCAAATTGTGATCGGGAAAATTCTGCGTGAATTGGGCTGCAGCTATGACACCGCGGACGACGGCATTCTGGCCCTCGATAAGTTTGGAAAGAACCGATATGACCTTGTACTGACTGACCTTCGCATGCCGAATATGGACGGCTTCGCGCTGGCACGTGCCATTCGTGACGGAGAAGACGGCGAAAATCACATGCCTATCGTCGCCGTATCGGCGGATGCAATGGAAGAAGCCCGCGACGAAAGCGCCCGCTCTGGGATCGATGCGTTCCTGACCAAGCCAATAAAGATTGAAGACGTCCGGCGCTGTCTGGAAAGCCACGTTGGCCGGCAACGCGAATTAAAATGGCGATCCCGGGAGGACTCGAACCCCCAACCTGCTGATTAGAAGTCAGCTGCTCTATCCAGTTGAGCTACGGGACCGCATCGTCAAGGACGGTCAAACCGACCTTACTTGAAATTGTCGGAATACGCTTGGATATGGCGTTTTTTCCGATGAACAGGCCGCACCTCAAATGGCAGGCTGTTGCGCTGTGCATAGGCTTCCGCCTCATGCTGGGTAGCGAACGTCATACGGATCTGGCCGCGCATATCACGCGAGCCGGTCCAGCCCATCAGGGGATCAATATCTTTCGCAAGTTCCGGCTCAAATTCCAGCACCCATTTCTGAGTATTAGCGGTACCAGATTGCATCGCGTTTTTTGCGGGTTGATAAATGCGCGCTTTCACGGGCTTCTATCCTTCCAACCTTTGTCTGAGCCGGTCCCGCATCAGCGGATGCTCAGGCGTGTTAAATCCTGTGTGCGTGACGGGCAATATACCCTGCCAAACGGAAGCGCACACTATCCCAAACTTTTCGGAAATGGAACATAGAAAAGCAGCAATAAACTTTTCCCGCCCTGAAACGAAAAGCGGCCCGACCATAAGGCCGGACCGTCTTCTGAACCACTTGGCGGTTAAGTGGTCGGGGAGAGAGGATTCGAACCTCCGGCCCCCTGTACCCAAAACAGGTGCGCTACCAGGCTGCGCCACTCCCCGACGCCCGCGCTTTCTAATGTTGCGTCCGCATGAATGCAAGAAGAAAAATGAAATTTTTATCGCAACATAAAATCCGCCCTGCTCAGGAGTGCAGTCTACGGCAATATCGCGCGATGTTGGTTGGTGTCGTACCATCTGGCAAATGCACTGCCTGCAACACTTCCATATGGTTTCCGCCCGGCAGCAAAAGGCGCTTCGCCGACATCAATTCCCGTCCCTTGAAATAGGCCGCTGTATTCAATTCCGTGACCGAGAGTGCTGTTACCGAAAGAGAATCCGCAAGCTCCCCGCCTGCAAACGGCCGCGCAGTGCCATCGGGAACACCGGTAAAGCTGTGGGTATGTTGTTCACCTTCCGCGTCGGTCCAGCTCATTTCAAAATGCAAGCCCTCACGCACCTCGCTAATGATATAATAACCAGCCCTGGGAGGCTCACTCTGCTGGTAAATACATGTTTCCGGTTCCAGTTCCCAAACGCCAAGGAAGTCCTGATAAATTTTATGATGCGCCATGAAACTATTACCTTATTGGATGTCAGAAACGTCAGCCCCGGAACCGAAGCGCCTTAAAAAGGCCGCTTGCCGCCGCAACAACACGGTCATCTACCCTCATTATACCTTTCACCGCAACCATTCCGTCACCGGCAACCACCGCCGATGCGGTACCCGACAGCCATTCGCCCTTGAAGGCCGGGCCAATGAAATCTGTGGTCATGCGCACAGTCACGAAGGGAGGTTCTGAAATTTCAAAAACAGCGGTCGCCAGCAAGATGTCGGCAAATGTCATGATCATGCCGCCATGGCAGGCTCCGCCTGCATTGATGTGCTTTTCCGCTACACGAAACCCCCGCTGCTTGCCGTCGGTGGTTATACGCTCAAAGATGGGACCATTTTCCCACCCAAAGGGGCTATTGGACAATATCGCCTCATAGCCATCGGGCGGGTTGGCATCGGCGACCATTTCGGCGGTCGCTTTTCTGGCGTTGGCTGTCATAGGAGTGGCCTCACCGGGCCTGCCAGCCGTCAATCAGCGGATGGCGTACATAATCACCCGCGTTGATAGCCAGTTCAGCCGCACGGCCGCCAGCGATCTCGAGCACAGCGATCGCTCGCCCGACGGACTGACGGGGCGTATCCGTGCGCGGCCGCGCCTCGCGCACAATATTCAATATCCTGCCGTCGGCGCGTATAAAAATAATATCAAGCGGGATATAGGTATTTCGCATCCAGAAGGAGCGAGGGGCCGAGTCGTCGAAGATGAACAACATGCCTTTGTCAGCCTCAAGTTCCTCACGGTACATAAGGCCGCGCGCGCGTTCCTGATCATTGAGTGCAAGTTCGACAGTGAAGCGGTGTGAGGTGGATGATGTCTCGACAGTAACCGTCTGGTCATCGCTGGCAGGTCCTGCGCAGGCAGGGACTGCCAGAAAGCACAAAAGCACGGCTGTTATCATCATCCGTGCTTTTGACATCACTGTTGTCTCCCATGCCGGGTGTGCATTGCGCTTTTGCCTACGCGTCACCGGGTAACGCTATTTGCGCAACTAGCGGGCCACGCTCTCCGGTCCCGATACGCACACGCACTTCTTGTGCTGGCTCGAGATCAGTCAGTCCGGCCCGGCGCAAGGTTTCAATATGCACAAAGATATCCTGGGTCCCCTCCCCGCGGGACACAAACCCGTAGCCCTTGGTGCGGTTGAACCACTTTACCACAACGTCCTCGAACTCGGGAGAAACGTCGATTTCCATACCGGGGTGAGAAAATGAAGAGCGTCCAAGGTCTTCCGGCGCGACCGCGGTAGAAAGGTCAAGCGACTGCACTCGGATAGCCTGACGGCCTTTATCACGGTGCACAGCTTCACAAATCACGGTAGTGCCCTCAGGCACGGAACGGCGGCCGACATTGCGCAGAACAGAGAAGTGCAGCAGCACGTCACCATCCTCGTCATCCGGGACAATGAAGCCATACCCCTTGACTGCATCAAACCATTTGACCCTGCCAGTCACCTGCTGGCCAATTTCCTCGGGCCGTTCCTCAGAACAGATCGTACTACGGCCGTCCATACTATTCCCCCCTTAGGAATTTCACGCACTAGCTCACTACAAAGGTAAATTTTTCGTAATGCTAGTCATAAAAATTGGCGCCCGCAACTGTTTTGTCGCGGGCGCCATTGGTCAAGCTATTGTTTAGCTGGCGATTTTCAGTGCTCGCCAGCATCCTTTGGCTCACCCACTTTCTCATGATGATGCTCGATAAAGTGCGACTCGTACAACTTATCCGTCATCGGCTCAAGCAGATAGGCCACGCCGAGATAACCGACAATCGACATCACAATGGTGTAAGGCAGAGCCATTTTCACCATCGTCATATAAGAAAGCCGGATAAGCGGTGCAAGCGCACTGGTCAGCAGGAACAGGAACGCTGCCTGCCCGTTTGGCGTCGCTACGCTCGGGATGTTGGTGCCGGTGTTTATCGCCACCGCCATCAGGTCAAACGCGTCACGCGTAATAATACCATCGGCAAGGGCTTTCGCAGTTTCACTGACATACACCGTTGCAACAAATACGTTGTCCGAGATCGCAGACAAGACACCGTTCGCTACATACAGCGCAGTAATTTGACCATGGCCGTCCAGCCCCAAGACAAACTCGGTAACCGGCGTGAAGAGGCCATTATCACTGATAACGCCCACTACGGCAAAAAACACAACGAGGAGCGACGTGAACGGCAGTGCCTCTTCAAACGCGTGGCCAATCTGGTGCTCTTCCGTCACACCAGTAAACGCCGTAGCAAGTACGATAACGGAAAGGCCGATCAGACCAACCTCTGCCATGTGAAACAGCAGACCAACGATCAACCAAACCGCCACAATGCCCTGAACGACAAGTGCCGCTTTATCGCGAGAGGTACGGCGTTCGCTTTGATAGACGTCATAGTCCTGAAGAATATTCAGCACTTTCGGCGGGATCTTGGCACCGTAGCCCAAGATACCTGTTACCTCAAGCATCGCGCAAGTGATGAGGCCCGCAATAAGAACCGGCAGTGTCACTGGCAGCATCCGCCAGAAGAACTCAACGAACTCCCAGTTCGCACGGTCGCCGATCATGAGGTTTTGGGGCTCACCCACCAGGGTCATCACACCACCAAGTGCGGTACCAACAGCGGCGTGCATCATCAGGCTGCGCAGGAATGCCCGGAAACCTTCAAGGTCATCCTCGCTCAGCTTGTCCAACTCTCCATCATGCATGTGGTCATGGTCATGATGGAAATCCTTGCCTGATGCCACTTTGTGGTAGATCGAGTAGAAACCAACCGAAATCGCAATCACAACAGCCGTGACTGTCAAGGCGTCAAGGAACGCCGACAGGAAAGCTGCCATGAAGCTGAACAGTAAGGAAAGCAATACCTTGTTGCGTACTTTCACCAAGATCTTGGTAAAGACAAACAAGAGCATGCTTTTCATGAAATAGATGCCGGCCACCATGAAGACAAGCAGCATGATAACCTGTAGCCCCATCTCAAGTTCGTGCCACACGGTATCAGGCGATGTCATGCCTATGGCAACGGCCTCAAGGGCCAGCAGGCCACCCGGTTGAAGCGGGTAACATTTAAGCGCCATTGCGAGTGTGAAGATGAATTCAAGTACCAGCGCCCAACCTGCCACATATGTATCGACAGCAAAAAACAGGATCGGGTTGATGATAAGAAAGGCCAGAATGGTAAGCTTGTACCACTCGGCGGAGTTCCCCAGGAAATTCCTCCCGGCCGGATTCGCAAACAGCGACGCCATAATATATCCCTCTTGACTATTTAGCCCCATGTTTAGGCAGTACTCCGCATGCTTTTAAAGGTGGCAGCAGGCCAAATCAAGCCAAACCGGGGAAAAGCGCACTGCGACGAATTGCCCGATGCTTGCAACTATGTGACGCACCGGTTACCGTTTTTAAAACTATCCGGCAGCGAACAAAGAATAAGCGCATGAATGATATCCTAAATCCCCTTCTTGAGGAACTTCACGCTGGGCGGTCTGCCATACTGGCTGTGGTAACCGGGACATGGGGGTCTGCGCCGAGGCAAGCGGGCAGCTTGATGCTTGTCCGGGCGGACGGCAGCTTCGAAGGCTCGGTTTCCGGCGGCTGTGTAGAGGGCAGCGTCATAGCGGAGGCAGGCACCCTCCTCCACAAGGGCAGTAGCAAGCGTCTCAATTTTTCCGTCTCCAACGACGATGCGTTTGCTGTTGGCCTCGCTTGCGGCGGCACTATTGCCGTCTCCTTGTTTGCGATCCGCCCCGAAAACGCAAAACAAATAGCCTCAACAGCGAACGCTATTCAGGCAAGGTGCAGTGGCTGCCTTGAGCTCTTCTACAAAACCGGCAGTACACAGTTCCTGTCAACCTCGTGCCGCAACTTGGTCGATGAAGAAGGTTCGCTACGCCTGCCGGTCCGGCCGAGACCACGCCTGGACATTTTAGGAGCAGTCCATATTGCGCAGGCGCTGGCGCCAATGGCAACGCTATGCGGTTTCGATGTCACTGTGATCGACCCAAGACAGGCTTTTACAGAGGCGCGCCGGTTCGACGGAGCTTCCGTGGTCAACGACTGGCCTGACGAATACTTTAACCGCAAGATGCCCGATCAAGCCACAGCAGTTGTCACCATGACGCATGACCCTAAACTTGATGATGCCGGCCTTATCCCCGCCCTTAATAGCCCGGCCTTTTATATTGGTTGCTTGGGCAGTAAAAAAACTCATGCTTCCCGGCTGACGCGCTTGCGCGAGACAGGCATAAAGGCTGACAGTCTCGCGCGGATATATGGCCCGGTGGGGCTTGATATCGGATCAAAATCTCCGGCGGAAATCGCCGTCTCCATCTTGTCGCAAGTGATTCACGTCCGGCGGTCTAAGGTTTATCCAGATGCGATTTGAAGAACGCCCGACACCTGACGCCCAAGGTTGGACGCTCGCACACAGCGTCGAGGCCGGAGAACGCCGCATTGCCAAGGGAACAACACTTGATGTGGAAGACCTGACAATCCTGCAGCAGCACCACATCGGATCGGTCCATGTTTTTTGTCTTGAACCGGGAGATGTAAAAGAAGACACAGCCGCGGGCGAACTGGCCAATCATCTGGCGGGCAAGAATATACGCGTGGGTCACACCCACAGAGGACGCTGTAACTTGCATTCCAAGTCGGATGGCCTATTGCTTGTGAACGACGAGATCAATTCTCTCAACGAGATTGACGAAACGCTGACTGTCGCGACCCTCGCGAATTTCAACCCCGTTCTCGAAGGCCAACTTGTTGCCACGACGAAGGTTATCCCTTACGCGGTCACGCGCCGCCTGCTCGACCAGGCCCAACAAAACCGTGCCCATATATCGGTCGCGCCATTCACACCCTTCACCGCACACTTTCTGCTCAGTGGCTCGGAGTTGCCCGATAAGCTCCGCAGGCTTACCGAACAACGGCTGGCGAAGGTGAAAGGCAGGATAGACAGCTATCAACAATGTACACATACGGTGGATGATGTCAGCAAAGCCCTGTGCGGATTGGCCTCCCGGCCGGGGTCCCTGATTTTGTTGCTTGGCATGTCCGCCATCAGTGACCGGCGGGACGTATTACCCGCAGCACTCGAAAAAGCGGGTGGCGAAGTGACCCAGCTTGGCATGCCGGTTGACCCCGGGAATCTGCTGATGCTGGGGCGTCTGGACGAGAAAACAGTCCTGGGCCTGCCCGGCTGCGCCCGGTCCCCGGCCCTGAATGGGCTTGACTGGGTACTGCAGCGTTTCGCCGCACGCCTGCCGCTTGGCCCGCGCGTTATCAGGAACATGGGGCTTGGAGGCCTTTTAAAAGAGGCGCTTCAACGGCCTGAGCCCCGAGCGCCCAGACATAAAAACAATACGGGCGTGCAGGCTGTTATCCTTGCTGCAGGTCGTTCAAGCCGGGCTGGTGGAACAAACAAGCTGCTCCGCACCCTCAATGGTAAGACGGTGATCATGGAAACTGTGTCGGTCATCAGTGCCGCCACAGACATGCCTCCCATCGTCGTTACCGGCCACAATCAGGCTGATATTGAAAAAGCGCTCAGCGGCTATACCGTCGCTATCACCAACAACCCTTTTTATACACATGGTATGGCCTCAAGTCTCAAATGCGGCCTTGAGACACTTGGGGCCGAACCAACATTCGGTCTTATCTGCTTGGGGGACATGCCATTTGTGCGGTCCGAAACGGTCTCCGCGCTGGTGAACACCGCCGCCCAAATGAGCGAGGCGCGTATATTCATCCCGACATTCAATGGCAAACGTGGCCACCCTATACTCTGGCATCGCTCCCTGTTCCCCGATCTGATGGCCATTTCAGGAGACAAAGGCGGGCGCGAGGTCATCCACGCAAACGAAAGTCTTGTCTGCGAGGTTCCCGTCACCGACCCGGGCATCCTGATTGATCTCGACACCCCGTCGGCAATGGCACAGTTTGGCATTAAGGACGACTAGGGCTGCAACGCTTCAAGTTCATCCTGGCTGGAATCAAGGGTGCGTGTCGTCAAGCCATAAGAAAAACCAGCACGCATCATGGACGCGATCTCTTTCTCTCGCCTGCCCTCAATATCATGCCCCTGCCGCCTGTATGGCCCAAAGCGGCGCCGCCGCACATAGGCCGCCGCGGCCAGTTCATCTGCTTTAGCGTCTCTCTCTTCGTCGACAAGGTTATTGACGGTGGTTTCAGCCACCTCTTGCTCCACCCCTTTGTAACGGAGGTCCTGCATAATCTGGCGGGTGGGTTTGCCTTTCCTGAGCAATCCTTCTGCGCGTTGTCGGGCATAGCTCTCGTCATTCACATAGCCATACCCAGCACATTTTTTGACTACATCATCAATCCAGCCCACCTGTTCATCCGTCGGCGGGGCATTCTCTTCATTGCGGCGCCTCACCTTACGCTCCAGCACCCGGCGCAGGTTTTCTTCCGAGCTCGCAAAGCGCCCCAGATAGTGAAGGGCCGCGCGTTCAAGATATCCGGCACTTACTTTCTTTGGTTTATAACTCTTGCCCTGCTTTTTCATGCGGTGAGCGCGTCAACCGCCCCAACAAAACGGTCTATTTCTTCATGGGTATTATAATAGTGTGGGGAAACCCGCACTGTTGTCTCAACGCCGCGCGCGCCAAGGTCAAGCCGGGTGTGCACCACACTTGCCACCTGAACAGCGATATCCTGCTCCTCAAGCCGTTTTTTGACCTCAGCGGCTGTCAGGCCTTTTTTATTGAAAGTGATAATGGCGGCTGATGCATCCGCCGGACATGTCGCCGCAACGTCCTTTATAGAATAGAGCTTCGATCGCAAATCAGCAGCCACAGACTGTGTGCGTTCAAACACGCGCGCTGGCCCCAGATGGAGGAGATAATCAACCGCAGCACCAAAACCAAGCTGGTTCCCGACACCGCGCTCCCAATCTTCAAACATCCGGGCGTCGCGGCGCAGTTCATAACGATCATTTGCTACCCACGCTGCGGACTGGTTTGTCAACATGGCAGGCTCAAGCCTTGAAAGCGCTTTATCACTGGCATAAAGGAAGCCAACACCTCGTGGGCCCCGCATAAATTTTCGCGAAGTACCGGTGAGCATATCACAGCCAATCTCATGCACATTTACTGGCAACTGCCCCACTGCCTGGCAGGCGTCCAACAGATAAAGGATGTTATGAGCCTGCGCGATGCGGCCAATCCGGGCGACCGGGTTGATCTGCCCACTGGAAGACGGAGTCTGTGCGACAGCAATAAGCCTTGTTCGCTTGTCGACAAGATTTTCGAGGTGTTTGAGGTCCAGTTTGCCATCGGGGCCAGCTTTTGCAACCCGTACTTCAATACCAAGTCGCTTCGACAACTGCAGGAACGCGACATAGTTGCTGCAATATTCGTTAAATGCGGTGACCAGATTGTCGCCTGTCTCAAAAGGCACGCTGTAAAAAGCCTTATTCCAGGCGTCAACCGCGCTACTTGTCAGCGCGTAATTATCGGAAGTGCCCCCCAAAAGTTTGGCGAGAGAGGCATATACTTGCTCATGCGCAACAGACTGTTGCTCATGAGCCACATATCCGCCAACATTTTGCTCAAGTTCCAGATGCTGCCTTAGCGTCGCAAGGACAGGTGTGGGCATTAGAGAGGAACCGCAGTTATCCAAGTGTAACCGCCTCAAAACACCCGGTGTTTCCGCTCTCACACAATTTAGCGCATCTTCGCCAAACCCCATATCCACCACTGTATCCTCGCACTTTCAGTTGTCATTTTTTGGCCGCAATCCTACCCTATCCAGCCCTGCCGCGTGCGATTTAGGCCAGAATTAACTTGCGCAGCCCGCATACAGAATGTAATTCAGCCCTAATATCCAGGCACGCGACCGTTCGTGAGTGAACAGGGTAAAGCTGGTCGAAAGCAAGAGTTTTTTGGCCATAGGCTTACCGTGCCGGTTTGAGTTTTAGTCATAGCCTCGGACGTTCCAAGGCTTGCTATTGTTGTTTTTGTAGGGTCCGGCTAAGGTATGCCGGGACAATTATGGTTGAAGCCAACGTTATGAAGGTAGAGACACCTACACAAGATCCTACGCTCGAGCGGCGTTATGCGGATTTTGACACGCTTGTTGAAGCGATAGAGTATGCAGCCAAGGGGGTGCGTGGGGCTAATTTCTATAATGCCCGCGGTGACTTGACCGATTCTGTAACGTGGAAAGAAGTGCGTGACCGCGCCGAAGTTCTTGGCCGCAAGATTGTAGCCATGGGCTTTGAAGCAGGCGACCGCATCGCCCTCATTGCAGAGACCAGCGCCAATTTTGTTGCCTTTTTCGTAGGCTGCCAATACGCAAGCGTCCTGCCAGTCCCCCTGCCGTTACCCACCAGCTTTGGCGGCAAGGACGGTTACGTATCCCAGCTACAGATGCAAATGCAGAGCTGTGCGGCAAACGGCCTTATGGCACCAGAATTCATGGCAGAGATTATCGAGGAAGCGACCGAAGGTCTCGACCTCCGCTTCACTGGCTCCTATGACGATTATATGGCACAAAAAGGCGATGGCGGCCTCCGTCTGCCTGTGCCGGATGATTTGGCTTACCTGCAGTATAGTTCCGGTAGTACCCGCTTCCCGCATGGTGTCTCTGTAACTCATCGTTCACTGTTGTCGAATACGCACGGCATGGGCTACCACGGCGTTGGTCTCAACGAAGATGACCGCTGTGTTTCGTGGCTGCCGTTTTATCACGACATGGGCCTTGTAGGTACGCTGTTGACTACCTTGACATGTCAGGTTTCCGTCGACTTTATCCCGACGGAGGAATTCGCCCGTCGTCCCTTAAGCTGGCTCCGGGTCATCACACGGAACAAGGGCACCATAACCTATAGCCCTACCTTCGGCTTTGATATCTGTGCGCGCCGTGCTGCTCTGCGTTCAAGCGCCCTTGAGGATCTTGACCTCTCCAGCGTTCGTGTCGCTGGTTGTGGCGCAGAAATGATCCGCCCCGATGTGCTGCGCTATTTCTACGAGACCTTCGCGCCCATCGGCTACAAGTGGGAAGCCTTCCTGCCAAGCTATGGACTGGCCGAATGCACACTGGGCGTCAGCTTTGGTGCAGTAGGCGTTGGCCTTGAGGTTGACCTTATTGAAGAAGCTGCCCTGACCGGGGACAAACACGTGCTTGTCAACGGCAAAGACGACAACGCCCGTATTCGGGAGGTCGTCAATTGCGGCAAGCCGCTTCCGGAATACGACATTGAGATCCGCAGCGAAGAAGACAAGGCGCTGCCCGACAGACAGGTTGGTAGAGTTTATTTGCGCGGCACTTCGGTCATGCGTGAATATTTCAACGATCCCGAGACCACACGTGCGGTGCTGAGCCCCGAGGGCTGGCTTGACACCGGAGATATGGGATACATGAAGGAAGGCTGTATTTATATCGTTGGCCGCGCCAAGGATATGATCATTGTCAATGGACGGAACCACTGGCCACAGGACATTGAATGGGCTGCCGAACAACTACCCGGTGTGAAGACAGGCGATGTTGCCGCAATCTCTGTGCCGGGTGAAAATGCTGAAGAAGTACCAATGATTCTGGCCCAGTGCCGTTTCTCGGAATCCTCGGATCGCCTCAAATTTGTTGAAGATCTCAAGCGGCACATTCAGAAAGCGACCGGCATCAATTGTATGATTGAGCTCGTGCCGCCGCGTTCCCTGCCGCGAACATCCAGCGGTAAACTGAGCCGCGTGAAGGCCCGCAATCAATATCTGTCCGGGAACCTGCAGGCGCTCGCAAGCTAGGTTACAAAAGGCATGACCCCATCATCGGATGGCCCCTCATCGGGTCCCCACACCTTCCAGCCAACGGTTGCGCTCACAGGTGCAACCGGTTTTCTGGGCCAGCATACTATCGATTGCTTTCTGAACGCTGGCTTTAAAGTCCGTGCACTTACGCGGCGTGATCAGGAAGATCGGGGTGGTGTCACCTGGGTGAAAGGGGACCTGGGAGACGAGGATGCCTTGGAGCGCCTGATGGCAGAGGCCCAGACACTTGTGCATATGGCCGCCCTGACAAAGGCATTATCACGAGATACTTTTTTCGACATTAATGTTGGTGGCACGAAGCGTGTGTTTGCTGCCGCGCGCCAGCAGGGTCTAAAGCGTGTTGTTCACGTATCTTCGCTTGCTGCCCGGGAGCCACAACTCAGCCATTATGGAGCCAGCAAGGCTGCATCCGAACTGCTGCTGACAGCGCGGGACTGGCCGTTTAGCTGGACCATCGTGCGTCCACCGGCCATATATGGCCCAGGCGACAAGGAAATCCTGAAGCTGCTGAAGGCGACCCGCTTTGGTATCCTGCCCGCTCCGGGCAAGAAGACGAACCGTTTTGCCATGATCCATGGCCATGATATGGCGCAGGCGCTCGTCGCCTTTGCGCAAGGCGGCAATGAACGAGCCATTGCAGAGATCGATGACCGCAAACCCAGTGGTTACACTCTGGCCGATGTCGCCGAAGCACTTGGTGGCGAAGACACGAAGAAGCCGTTTATCATCTCCCTACCCTTTGCGGTTCTTGGTTTCATTGGATTTCTCAACGGCCTTCTGGCCTGGGCCTTGCGCCGGCCAGCGATGCTCACGCTGTCAACCGCCCGGTACCTATGTCACAGCGACTGGACAGTGCGTGCATCACGTCGACCAAAGCTAGAGAATTGGGCGCCGCAATTTGACCTTAAAGCGGGCCTAGAGGATACCATTCGCTGGTATCGAAAAAACGGGCTTTTATGATAGCGCTGTCCCCGATATAAGACGGGGTTGAACAAATTATCAAAAATCAAATCGCAGGTAGGCAAACAGGATGGCTAACGAGCAAATCATTGAAAAGATTTATGAATTGATTGCCCCACTCAACAGGAAGGGCATTGAACTTAAGCCAGACGTTACTTTTGCCTCTGACCTTGAACTTGATTCTCTTACTGTCATGGACCTTGTCGCAGACATTGAGGACGAGTTCGATATCGTTTTGCCCCTTAATCTGTTGCCCGAACTCGAGACCATTGAGCAGGTTGCCGATGCCGTAGAGAAAATCATCAACAAGGGCTGATTAACCGTGGATCTCCTCGACAAATTTGACTCAACGGTTGCGCTGCGTGACTCGCTGCCATTTGAGAAAGCTGACCCGTTCAAGGTCGTGATGGAAGAAATCATTTCCGAAACTGAAGCCGTGATTGATGGTCGACATACCATTCTTGCTGGCACCAATAACTATATGGGTATGACCTTCAACGAAGAAGCTGTTGCAGCAGCCAAAGAAGCCTTGGATAATTTCGGTACCGGAACTACTGGCTCACGTGTTCTTAACGGCACCTATGGCGGCCATAAGGCATTAGAGGCAACCATCGCTGAGTTCTACGGCATGGAACACTGCATGGTATTTTCCACTGGCTATCAGGCGAACCTTGGTATGATATCGGCACTTGGTGGCAAGGATGACTTTGTCATTATTGATGCCGACAGCCACGCTTCTATTTACGACGGCTGCTCCATGGGTAACGCAACCATCGTCCGCTTTCGGCACAACGACGTCGAAAATATGGAACGCCGTCTGAAGCGCTTGCCGGAAGACGCAGGAAAACTTCTGGTGGTTGAGGGTATATATTCCATGCTTGGTGACGCCGCTCCACTGAAGGAGCTTTTGGAAGTCGCAAAAAAATATGGCTGTATGACACTCGTGGACGAAGCCCATTCCATGGGCTTCTGTGGTGAAAACGGTCGTGGCATTGCTGAGCAACTTGGTGTCGAACACCTCGTGGATTTCTACGTCGGCACCTTCTCGAAATCCGTTGGTACTGTTGGCGGCTTCGCGGTCTCCAGTCATCCAAAATTTGATGTGCTGCGGCTTGTCAGCCGACCGTACATTTTCACCGCCAGCCTGCCGCCAAGCGTTGTTGCATCCGCAACCAAATCGATCGAGGCAATCAAGCGCAGCGGCAACCGCCGGGCTCACCTGTGGGAAAATGCGCGCCGCCTGCATGCCGGGCTCAAGAAGGCGGGTTTCCATCTTGCCACACCTGACGCCCAAAGCCCGATCATCGCCGTGCATCTGCCTGATCCCATGCTCGGCACCCGTTTCTGGGAACAGCTTCTACTTGAAGGTGTCTACGCCAATATGGCTGCACCACCGGCAACGCCGTCTGGCGTATTTCTGATGCGCGTCAGTGTTTGTGCACAGCACACAACAGAACAGATCGACGAGATCATCACCCGTTTCAACCGCACCGCTGAGAAAGTTGGACTTGCGTTGAACCCCTAGCAGGCTACATGCCATAAAAAAGGCGCCCGACAAGGCGCCTTTTTTTATTTGAACGCGCCCCGGCGCTTTAGCCCCCAAAACAATCGAATACCTGAAAGCACAGGGCGCCTGCGCATGCGGTCGGTCACTTCAACCTCGACCCCCGAGTGACGTTTTATCTTCCATGCAAGATAGTCGATACCGCCGTCAAAGGTCACAGAGGCTTTCACGAGCCGCAGGAAACTGACCGCCTTTCCGTTCCAGCGACGCAGCATCCAGCGCAGCCGCGGCGCAAGCCGTTCAGTGCGCGACGGCTGTTTGAGTGGTGGAAACGGATCAGGCACCACATTAAGCACCTCTTCCACAAGCGCGGTGAGAGCGTCGTATCGGTCCTGGTCCAACAGGTAGATTTCCAGCCCTTTACCGCTCCGCTCAGACCGAAGCTCGGCAGAGTAGGTCTGTTCAAAGGCACCGACCCAAAGGTCCCGGGATTCTTTCGCGCTGGGCACAAGGTCCAGATAACTACCCAGCATGGTTTTAACAGCCTGAACGATATCCGAAGCGATATCTTTTTTTGTTTCCTCGTCCCGTGCCAGCATCAAAAGGCATGGCTGGCAAAAGCGGGCCCAAACCGAAACATTCAGGCATTCAGGTCGCACACGAAAAGCAAGGTCCGCGCGGGAAAGTACAGCGTATTTTGACCGGACGGTGACACCATTCACTTCTGTCTCGTGGTAAAAGACATTTGGCGGCAACACCTGATTGGCAACCGCCAACCAACGATTGTCATACGCCGCGCTGTATGTGTCTACAATCACATAGAAGTCGAGTACTTTCTCAATGATATCCCCTGTGCGCAGGCAGGACCCATAAAAAAGGATGCCACATACCGCACCATTGAAACGCTCTGCGATGCGCTGAGCAGCAACGGTCACTTCTTCAGGGATTTTGCGGCGCCATTCCTGAAGAATAAAATCTTGTATCTCTTTGTTCGGATCAGCAGCCATCTTATCTTACCTTAGGGAAACAAACGTCAACGTTCGGTCGCCTTTTAATATAATCGGCTTTCCGGGCAGAGGGTAATATATTTCACCATCAAGTGTTACAGGGTCACTACCCTCGACCCGAATTTCGTTTGACCGTCGGGTATGCACGCCATCTATGGTCTTTTTACCATATGCCCCCGTAATCAAACCACGCATAGCACCAAACACATTGCTGCCACCAGCTTCCACTGCCGAAAAGCGAAGCCCACCCTTGCCTTCTTTACCATAAGGCTTGAGGCGAAGCAGTAATCTGTCCAAGGTCGTCGTCATCACCATCGAGAACTGGCCAACCATGCGCCCACTACCGGGCACCGTGATTGTCATTGGGTCCGAGACCATCAATGTTTTATCCTTGCCAATGCCAAAAGCAGACAAAAGCAGTTTGGACACTGCAACAAAGTGCGCGAGTCCGTTCGGCAGACCTGCATCATAAGCGTGTTGGCGGCACCATTCGATGCCTTTGACAATACCCGCCGTTCCAAAGAACATGCCGACGCGTGCAGGCTGGCCATCCCCCATATCCATTTCAATAAGGTGCTTACGGGTAAGGCGTTCTGGAAGTTTGCCAGCATTTGTAAGCGCGATCAACTTTTTGAGCACTCGCTCAGGCCGGCCTTTAAAGCCGAGATCCGCTGCTGTCATATTGGTCTTGCCGCCAGGCAGGTAGGCAATTGGCGGCGTCACCGAAAACGGATTGCGATGCAAAAGTGCCGCAAGCACAGCACCGATTGTGCCGTCGCCGCCATTTACCACAAGCACGGCAGGGTTAGCCCGAGCAAAAAGCTCCAGCGCATCAGGGATCGAGCTAATTCCGTCAAGCTCGTAATGCACCACGTTCGGGCTATCATCCACCACCTTGCGCACAGCATCGATGCGTGCCGCATTTGTGGTGCTCTTGGGGTTTGAGATAATAGCTACAAGCGGTATGACGGTACCGCAGGCAATATTTTGACGATCCACATTCACGAGACGTGGTGCTCCATACAAAAACAGTCGAGGTGTGCGATGCCCCGACAGTCATACTTCCTGTTAGCCAAAAAAGTGGCATTCGCGCTGCCTTATAACCGCAAACGCTGGTTTTAGCAAATCTGTAACAATTCGCCTATCGCCGACGCAGCTGTCGGCGCTTTTCCTTCTGCTCTTCATCACCACCAAATATATAGGAAAGCTTTATCGACATTCTAGTCACGCCAGGTTTTGCCTCGAACATTACTTCATCTGCATCCGGTGGTCCGAACGACAATTTGGGATTATTTGAAAAACCAAAGCCTTCACTGAAAAAGTCAGCTTTGCCGTTGGCGTTCCGGTCGTGCATGACAGCAAGCGCATATCGGCCAGCACTCGGGAGAGGAACGCAGAGCGCCTGCCCATCACCGGTCGTCGGCACGTCCACACGTACCAGCTTGGCCCCTTTCTCAAGGAAATCATCCGGGTCGCTACCATAGACCTGCGCGCGTACATTCCCTTCCACGTCCTTGAAATCTTCGATCGTAAGCAGAACTGCCGCCCCGCTGATGCCCTCGGCACAGTTTGCCATGTCGTTTGCGACATAAGCCGGATCGTCTTTGTCCGCAAAAACAGTTGCACTTGCAAGCACCGTTAATGCCATACACAAAACCAAACGCTTTTTACTCAGCATATTTTTCTCCTGGCGTAACGCCATGAAGGCCAGCCTCTGTCATGCAGATGGCGTCCGATGGTGGCGAAAATATGTCCCCATTCTTCCAAATTGGGTATAAGACCAACATGGTTTTGCCACGTTCGGCGACTGAATGATAATGAAATGTCACTTGAAACAGGCCCTTAACAGGTGTAGCGCCAAAGCATGTTTACTCGCATCGACCGATATATCCTTCGCCAGATCATGGGGCCTCTTTTCACCACGCTTGGTGTAGCGGCCCTTTTGCTCATTCTCGAGCGCATGCTCAAACTTTTTGATTTTGTGGTGAACCAAGGCGGGCCAGTGGAAGTTGTCTTTCGCATGCTTGCCAACCAGATACCCCATTACCTGGGGCTGGCCCTGCCGGTCGGCCTGTTGCTGGGGGTATTGCTGGCATTCAGGAAAATATCCCTGTCGAGCGAATATGACGCCATCGTCTCATCGGGTGTTGGTCTGCCCCGGCTGATGCGGCCTGTGCTTTTCCTTTCCCTTGTCATGATGCTCGTCAACACCATCCTTGTTGGCTGGATCCAGCCTTACGGTCGCTATGCTTACCGTAACCTCGTATTTGACCTCAGAAGCGGGGCCCTCGGAGCCAGTGTCCGTGTGGGCGAGTTTGTTGATCTTGGCGACAACATCACGCTGATGATCGAAGAGTCCCGCAAACAGGGCGCGGAACTTATCGGCATTTTCCTTGAGCGCCGGGACGACGACAACACAATTTCCGTCACAGCCGAGCGTGGCGGTTTTTACGCCACCAGTGACGACCAGACAATCCTTCTGCGCCTGTATAACGGCGTGCTGGTCGATCTGAACGAAAGCCAGAACAAACCACGGGTCCTGAGTTTCGACCAGCAGGACCTGACTGTCACCCTGCCCGCCAAGGAAACCTTCCGTGATCGCGGCGGAGAACAGTTGGAGCTGACCCTGCCGGAGCTCAACCGCGAACGATATAATCCAGACCTCAGTGTGGCCGAACTCAATGCGTTCAATGCCAATTTCCACTGGCGTCTCATGCACAGCATGACATTTCTGGTATTGCCGTTCCTCGCGATCCCCATGGGAATCACCAATAAACGAACAGGACGAGGGACCGGCATTGTCGCCGGCCTCTCGTTGCTGATCCTCTACAATGAGTTTATGGAGGCAATGGAAACAGCCGTATCAAACGGCGCATCGCCCTATGCCACCACATGGCTTTTGTTTGGCATCTTCACCGCCATAAGCCTGTTTTTCTACCGCATCACAGCCTACAAGGTGGGGGGTGAGCCACTGGCGTGGATAGACAAAAGCTGGGCTGTTATCAGTGGGCCCATCAAAAAGGTATCCAAACGGCTTATGGGGGTTAGCGACTGATGGAAATGATCAGAACACTTCGTCGCCTTCTTGTGCCCTCGCGCACACTTGCGCGCTACATGGTGCGCATGCAACTCGGACGCTTTTTTGGCATCCTGATTGGGCTGACCGCTATACTGCAACTTCTTGTACTGATGGCAGTTTCAGATGAAATCATGGCGGCCGACGGTGCAAGCTGGGTATCGCTTGTATCCTTCGTCAGTATGCGTGCGCCACAACTCATAAGTCAATTCACGCCTTTCGCAGCACTCCTCGCGTCACTGCTGACACTCGCGACACTGAACCAGCATAGCGAAGTGGTAATCATGAAAGCGAGCGGCCTATCGGCGCATCGCATCCTGCTGCCCCTTGGCATCGCCAGCGGCATCATCGGGATTGCCCATTTCGCCTTCAATGAAACCATTGTCGTGAAAGCGAACGCAGAGCTGGAATATTGGGAGGCACACGACTATGCCGTCGACCTGCCGCCAAATGAGGGGCTTGCCGGCCGGGTCTGGCTGAAGGAAGGTAATACGATCGTTTTAGTGGAAGCCGTAAGCCGTATCCGCAATCGCGTGGTGCTGGACAAAGTTTCGCTTTTTGAGCGCGACAATGTTGGCCGCCTCACCGGTATGATACGCGCTGATTTCGGCTGGTATCAGGACGGCAAGTGGACCCTTCACGAAGTGCGCAAATTTGACACAAAAAGCCATGCACTCACAATCAACGCCACGCAAACCTGGGACATCCCCACCCGGCCAGAACGTTTCCTCGCACTGACCATCAAGCCTGACCACGTCTCCTTTCCCGGCCTTTGGCTGTCTATGAAGGAACTTGAGAAAGATGGCCTGCCCACGGATCGCCTCATGGCGTCATTCCTGCACAAGATCGCGGGGCCTGCCTCTACGCTTCTCATGCCGCTTCTGGCGGCCGTGGCCGCCTTTGGCGTGACCCGCGCAGGCAATCTTGCCATCCGCATCGTCTTTGGTATGGCCCTTGGGTTCAGCTTCTTTGTCGCCGACAACTTCATGCGCGCCATGGGGGAATTTGGTGTGGCACCGCCCTTTCTTGCCGCATGGGCCCCGTTTCTGCTGTTCCTGCTGTTGGGGTATAGCGTTATCTTCTACACCGAGGAAGGTCAGCCCAAGTTCAAACCCAGGAAAAAGGGCGCGGCCGAGTGAGCAGCGAAGGGAACACACCGCCAAGCCACCGTGCACGCGTCGCCGGTGGTGCCGGGTTCGCCTTCCTTGGCCGCCTTGGCGCGCTGGTCGAAGCGGTGTCCGTTATCGCCTTTACCTGGGTTTACGGCGCCACCACATTTGGCCTTTTCGCCGTTCTCTGGAGTTACGTGAAGGTATCCACCGCCTTCTCTGACCTCGCCATGAGCACAGCACTACAGCGCTATGTCCCCAAGGCGAATGATATCGACGCCAACATGGTGGCAGGCCATGCGCTCAAGCTCAGTTTCATCATATCAAGCCTCTTGGCTGTGCTCGGCTGCTATTTCGCGCCCGCTCTCTCAAGCTTCATCAGTGCATCCGACGCCGACGCTGACCAACTTGTCACCATTATCCGTATTTATGTGTGGGTACTGCCTTTCTGGACGATGGTGGAGGTTGCCACCGCCGCCATTCGCGCGCGTCGCACCTTTGGCCCGGAAATCCGCGTGCGTATCTTTTATGAGCAAGGCCTGCGGCTGATCGCTGCCATGGGGTTCGGCTTCATGGGGTACATGACCTATGGCCTGTTTCTCGCCCATCTCGCCAGTGTTATCCTGGCAGCGCTGTTAGCCCTTAGGTTGATCTCGAAACACTATGACCTCAAGTCGGTGCTGAGGGCCCCCCTCACCGGCCCCATTGCCCGCGAAATGCGCCGGTACGGCATCTCTGTCATGCCGTCCAACACGATCAAGAAGCTCTTCAGCGAGTTTCCGGTCATGTTCCTCAACTTCATGTTGCCAGGTGCGGCCGGCGCTGCGGCCGGCGGCTATTATGCCGTCGCCCGCAAGATCGCCAGCTCCCTTCAGGCCGTGCGCATGACGTTTGAATATGTCATGGCTCCGCTGGCAGCGGAGAAGGACGGCCACGGCGACCATGAGGCGCTGCGCGATATGTACGGCTACGCCACCCGGCTGTCACTGTGTCTTGCCCTGCCCTTCGGCGGGGCGCTTGTATTGGCGCGCCACGATATTCTCGTCACCATGGATCCTGAGTTTCAGGCCGCCGCCGCCGCCATCGCCATCCTGTGCCTTAGCCGGGTCATTGAGGCAGCCACCGGCCCGTCCTCCGCGATTATAGAGATGCTGGGCCACCGCCTCCTGCCTGCGATCAATGGCCTGATGGGGCTTGCCGCGCTGCTTGGTCTCGGCGTGTGGCTGATCCCGGTGCACGGCGTAACGGGGGCAGCCGTAGCCGCTGCTGTGGGGCTGAATATCACAGCGTTTCTGGCGTTACTTGAAGGCCATTTCCTCTTCCGCCTGTGGCCCTATGACCGGCATATGCTGCGCCCGCTTGTGGTCTCTGTGCTGACAACAGGTGCGCTGATGGCTCTGGTGCCCGCAAGTGCTGCGTGGCCCGCCCCGGTGGGCTTTGGCGCGGCAATAGCAGGCCTCGCCCTATCGGCCGTGATCCTCGTACGTCTAGGCCTCAGCCATGAAGATGCGGAAGCACTTGGCAAGCTTGGCAAAATCAAAAAACGGAAAGCGGCATGACGGACGAAATAAGCTTCGACGATTTTCTCAAGGTCGATATGCGTGTTGGCACCATTATGTCAGCCAAGCCAAACGAAAAAGCCCGTAAACCCGCCTATGTGCTGCAGATTGACTTTGGCGACGCATACGGCGCCAGGACAACCTCGGCCCAGATCACCGACACCCACAGCCTTGAAGACCTGCCCGGCATGCAGGTGCTGGCGGTGATAAATTTCCCGCCCAAACGGGTTGCAGGTGTAAAGTCCGAAGTCCTGACCCTTGCCACGCTTGAGGAAGACGGCCGAGCGGTCCTGATCACACCCAGTCAGCCAGTGCCGAACGGCACCCGCCTGCTTTAGGCTTGCAATTTCACGCTCCTTCTTTATCCAAAGACCATACGCGACCATACCTAAGGGAAAAACCGTGAGCAGCATCAATATCCGCCAGATCACCGACAACGCGGGCATCAAGGATTTCATCAACGTCACCCGCGAGGTATACAAAGACGATCCAAACTGGGTCCAGCCACTGACGATGGAACGTATGGATGCGCTGCGTCCCGATAAAAACCCTTACTATGAGCACGCCGACGTGGCGCTGTGGGTCGCGCAGCAAGACGGCAGGCTTGTAGGTCGTATCTCTGCCCAGATCGATAAGTTGGCGCAGGAAAAATGGGGGCCAAATCTCGGCCACTTCGGCTTTTTTGAAGCCACTGACGCGGGAGTCGCCGCCAAACTGCTCGCAATCGCTCAAGGCTGGCTGACTGAGCGTGGGATGAAGCGCATGCAGGGGCCATGGTCCTTCTCCACCGCGGAAGAAGTCGGCACGCTTATTGACGGCTTCGACACCCCGCCGTGTGTGATGATGCCCCATGGCAGGCCTGAGTATGACGGCTGGCTGAAGGCACACGGCCTTGATAAAGCCCGTGACATGCACGCCTTCCGGCTTGACCTGACTATGCCACCGCCCGAACGCGCGGTGCGTATCGTGAAAATGGCCGAGAAGAACAAACGCGTCACCATGCGCCCGATCGACATGAAAAACTTCAACGCCGAGGTTGCCACCATCCTAGATATCTATAACGAAGCATGGTCCGACAACTGGGGCTATGTGCCCTTCACCCCCCATGAGGTGGAGCACGGCGCCAAGGGCCTGAAGCCGGTGGTGAAACCCTACCGTACCTATATCTGTGAATATGACGGCGAGCCGGTTGCCTTCATGCTAACCATCCCGGACGTGAACCATAAAATCCGCGACCTTGACGGCAAACTGTTCCCCTTCGGTATTTTCAAGCTGATGTACCGTATGATGAACGGCAAGGAAGACCGCTGCCGCGTGCCGCTGATGGGCGTGCGCAAAAAATTCCAGAAAGGCCCCTTGGGCGCCGCCATGGCGATGTGGATGATCCGCGTCAGCCAGCAAAACGTAGTCGACCGCGGCGCCACCTTCGGCGAGCTCGGCTGGATTTTGGAGGATAACGACGGCATGATCTCCATCCTTGAGGAGATCGGCTGCGAGATTTACAAAACCTACCGGGTTTATGAGAAAGCCATCGGCTGATTAGGGGCATATATGACCGGAAACATCGCACGCTTTGAAGACAGCGGGAAAGCACGGGCGCTTTCAAGCTTCACGGGTGAGTTTCTAGTGCGCTGCCCCAAGTGCGGTGCCGCCGCCATCATCCGCGGCACGCGCCTTACCTGCACCAGCTGTCATGCCAGCATCGAGGCGAAAGACGCGCCCGCACGCGCATCCGCGCTGATCGGCAACTTCCAGACCAGTGCCGGTGTTAAGAACTGGTTTGGCAATGTAAAGCCGGTGCTTGAACTGAAGGGCGGCACACCGCTTCGCTACACCTGCTCGAGCTGCGGCAAGGACCTTGCAGCCCCTGCCACCCGGTCAAACGCAGCCAATCTGCCGCGTGACATAACGCTCACGTGTGACGGCTGCGGCCGCGAAAACAGCTTCACGCCGGTGTGGCACCCAGCCTACAGCAGCCATGACGCCCGCGACCCTGCCTTCGGCTGTGAGCTATTCCTGCAGAAAACCTTGCGCGACGGCACCCTGTTTGTGTTCAACGCGAAACACGCCGAAGCGCTTCTTGAATACATCAGCGCTGGTTTGCGCGAGTTCAAGGCGGATCAAGGCCGGCACAGCTATTTCACCAACCTGCCCACATGGATCAAAGCCGCCAAAAACCGCGACACCATTGTGAAAACGCTGGAAGGGTTTATTGAGGAGATGAACTCAATTACCTAGTCGCCATCTTCCCCTGCGCTAGCTCGGCAAATTCACACAGCAGCGGGCGGGTGTCACGGGGGTCTATGACGTCTTCGACCATGAAGGCTTCGGCGGTGCGGAAGGGGCTGCGCACCTTGTCGAGCCGCGCCTTGATCTCCTGGAGTGCTGCTGCCGGGTCTTCAGCTTTCTCTAGTTCCGCCTTATAGGCAACCTCGATACCGCCCTCAAGCGGCAGGCTGCCCCAATCCCCCGATGGCCACGCAAAGCGGTATTGGAAGCGGCTGTGGTCGCTCATCGCCGCGCCACCCACGCCGTAGGCCTTGCGGATGATCACGCTGGCCCATGGCACGGTGGATTTGTAGATGCCATTCAGGGCCTCGACACCAAAACGGATGGTGGCGGCACGCTCCGCCTCCAGCCCGATCATGAAGCCGGGGTTGTCGACAAAATGCACCACCGGCAGCGAGAAGGTATTGGCGAGCTTCACGAAGCGTTCCACCTTGCGCGCGCCGTCCGCCGACCAGGAGCCGCCCATAAAGGACGGGTCGCTCGCGATCACCGCCACCGGCCAGCCGTTCAGTCGCGCCAGCCCGGTGATCGAACTACGGCCCCACATGCGGCCGATTTCCATGAAACTGCCGCGGTCCATCACCGTGTTCAAAATCTTGCGCATGGAGTATGCCGCGCGGCGATCTTCGGGCACGGCGCTGAGCAAGCTTTCATCCCGGCGTTCAACGCCGTCTGTCGTCTCTCCGCGTGGCGGCAGGCTGCCCGCTGACGACGGCAAGTAGGAGAGGAAACGTTTTGCAGCCTCGAACGCCTCATCTTCCGTGTTCACCACATCATCCACGGTACCGTTACGGCCGTGAATGTCCGCCCCGCCGAGGGCTTCCTTGTCATGGGTTTCGCCAATTGCCGCCACAACCGCGGGCCCGGCGGTGAAGATGTGCGACATACCCCGCACCATCACACTATAGTGGCTCGCCGCCACCCGCGCGGCACCAAGCCCGGCAACGGAACCGAGCGCAACCGCCACCACCGGCGCGCTGTCGAGGTTTTTGGCCACATGTTCCCAGCCCGGCAGGTACGGCACGTAAGTGAGGCCCATGTCCTCAAGCATCTTCACGCTGCCGCCACCGCCGGTGCCGTCGATGAGGCGGATCAGCGGCAGTTTGTATTCATGCGCCATCTGTTCCGCCAGCACGGCCTTGCGCCAGATGGCAGCGTCCGCCGCGCCGCCGCGCACGGTGAAGTCATCGCCCGTGAGAACAACCGGCCTGCGGTTAATATCGGCTCGGCCAAACAGGAAGTTGGCGGGCTTAAAGTCCTCAAGCTCACCTTCAGGGTCATAACTGCCCTTGCCCGCAAGCTTGCCAATTTCGCGGAAGGAGCCGGGGTCCGCCATCTTGGCGATACGCTGGCGCACGTCCATCTTGCCCCGGCCGTGCTGGCGCGCAACCTTGTCATCGCCGCCCATCTTCTCTGCCAACGCTTCACGCTGCTTCTTCTCAGCTAGCTCTTTATCCCACGCCAAACCCGGTTTCCCTTCTTGCTGATACGCCCCGCACCATCTGCACGTTGTTGCCAAGGTTAAAGATAACCCGTCGTACAGGTTCGGCAAGGCCGCTTGATCTGTCGGCGGTAACCCCGGCGGGAGTCGAACCTATAAAGAATTCGGGTTTGGCGAATGGATGTACAATGCTTCCCATAGATGTATTATACATTTCTTAAAATTGTATACGACTGCCTGGATAATCAACCATCATCAATAGGGGGATGACATGATTGCCGTTGGACTTGTTATCGGGCTTGCCTTTGGGCTTATATCCGGCGCACTTTTTCACATTCTTGTAATGCAGAACGTCGCACTGGGCGTCTTTTCCTTCCTGCTACCAGTTGTGCAGCCACTGCTTGCCATTTTTGTGTTCCCGGCCAATGCTCCGCTGTGGGTGCTCACTCTGTTGGGTATCCTTTATTATCTGCTGTTCAACGTCCTGATCTTCTGGATTTTTACCGTGCTCGGGCAGCGCTCACTTGTCTTTCCTGCACTCCCCGGTCGCGTTGCAGAAACATCGGAACAGCTATTCCTGCACGGGTTTGGCTTCGGTACCGCTGCGACTGTTAACATGGTCATCTGGGCCGCGTTTCCGCTGCCGGGGCCAGTCAGTTTCACGCTGGCCATTATTGCGGTGACACCTGCCCTCGCAGTGATCCGGCCCATCAGGCACAATCTCTTTTATCAAGGCATCCTGGGCTGGATGGCCTGGGTCATGCCTGTGTCCTGGCTATTGAACGCCTTTGGCTTCCTGCTCGCGCTTGTGCTGGGGCCAATGGGGCTTGCGAATTATGGACGCGGTGCCATCCGCTTTGACGCCACGGCTGGCGTTCTTGAAATACGAACGCCCCTTGGCGGCGGCACAACCGCCTTCAGCAACGGCAATTTTACCGTACTGAATGGCAACAACCCCGCCATTGCACCAGGTGATTTCCTCGGCGCCAGTGTTTCCTCACATGAGGCTGGCCACAGTATGGACCACTCCGCCATGACCGGCTTTTTTACCCTTGCTACCGTGATTGAGGAAATACGGGTTTTTGGCGGCGCCGACGCACGGGCCATCGGTCAGATCACGGCCGAAAGCCGCGGCGCGCCACGCGCCACCCGGTTTTACACGCCAATCTGGTCGCCTTGAGGGCCCAAGCCAGAGCCCGCATGCTCAGTTGAAGTATATGCATTGAAAAAAGGGGGAACCCATGTGTGAATTCCTACAAATATCGGTCAAGGGTGCCAATCTTGGTCCCGGCGGATTACCGCTTCAAATTGACTTCTTTGCGCGCGTAGAGAGCACCTGCCGCAGGGTCCATGTCGAGATACGCAACAGCCAGAACGTGCCGATCTTCCAGAGCGACATAGACGCATCGCAGAACGTTGGTAACAATGCAGGCCTTCAAACACGCGACCTTCGCGCCAGCTTTGACAACGCCGTTGCAGGGCTGCACTGTAATGACAGGGTCACTGTTACCCTGACGTGCATTGACAGTGCTGAATGCACCACCACCGCTACTACATCGGTTGACTGCAAGGGGATCGACGAACCACGATGCCCGCAACCGGGTGATGTTGACATTGACCTCGCATTTGCCGGACAAGCGGTGGACTTGGCAGGCAACTGCATACCATCTGGTGACTTCACCGCCACCGCCACCAACGTACCACCCGGGTCACAAATATTCTGGACGCTGGAGATTGCTGGCAACCCAAGTGTTCCCCCCGGCGTGAACCCGACCACGGTGCATCTTCCTGCAGGGAATGAGGTCATATCGTTGACTGTGACCGTCATTCCACAGGCGTGCCCGCCCGTCACCCGCACCGTTGTCTTTCCTGACCGCCATGCGGGGCCCTGCCCCAATACGGTGACCTACGAGATTCGCAAAAATGGTGCCGTCGTCGCGCCACCCTATGAAAACCTCGAAAGCGGGGAATATACCATCCGCGTACTGTCTCCCGTTGGGCAGCAGATACGATATACCTACGTGGTGGAGGGTGTACTGGTGCACGCTGGCCCGGAGACAGAGCAAAGCTTTCAGCTGCAGGGCATGGGTGACACAACGCGGGTATTGGTGGTGGCCGACACCAGCGAATGCTGCCCCCCTATCCCGGTGGCCGTAGACCTGACCTCAGCCGAAGGGGAGGCCATGACACCGGAACCTGAACCTGAGGACCCAAACCCCGACTTGCCCGACGACCAACCTGACGATGGGCCGGGTGATGGCCCTGGAAACGGCCCCGGAAATGGCGGCAATAATGGCAGCAACGACGATGATGATGACTGGAACTGGAATTTCAGCCTGTGTGGGCTGCTCTATGCGGCGTTGATGATCCTCGTGTTTGCATTTATCGTCGCGTGGGTCGTTGCCTTCAGTACCTTTCCTCCGCTTGTCCCCGTGCTGTTGGGCCTTGGGATCGGGCTTGCAGCCATTATCGCATTGCAAGCTATCATGTCGGTAACATGTAATATGAGCCTGTGCCGCGCGCTGCGTATTCTGGAATGGATGTTCATCTGGTCAGCTATCGCCTGTGTGCTAATCGCGCTTGGTTCGCTGCTGGCATTGCAGTCACTGTTGTTTGGTGCTCTTGTTGGCGGGGTCATTGCGTTGGCATTAGCTCTCTGGCTGCATGCCCGTGGCTGCCGCCAACCAGAACTGCTGCGACTGCCATAGAGAAAGCGAGGAGCGTCAGGTGTGTTATTTCAGCCTGATTGCATCAGCCGGACGCCCTCGTCGCGTTCAAACAGGTACAGAAGGTGGCGAAGCGCCTTCCCCCTGCCTGTCTCGAGGTTCGGATCTTTATTGATGATAAGACGGGCATCGTCGCGGGCAAGCTCGATCAAGGATGCGTGCTCGGCGAAATCCACCAACCTGAACTCCGGCAAACCACTTTGCTTTGTGCCCAAAATCTCACCACCACCGCGCAGGCGTAGGTCTTCCTCCGCGATCAGGAAGCCGTCTTCGCTTTCACGCATGATCTTGAGACGTGCGCGGGCCACGTCGCCAATCTCGTTTGTGCGCAAGAGGATACAGCTTGATTTGTCGCTGCCGCGCCCGACCCTGCCGCGAAGCTGGTGCAACTGTGCAAGGCCGAACCGTTCGGCATGCTCAATCACCATGATCGTCGCCTCCGGCACGTTCACGCCTACCTCGATCACCGTGGTAGAAACCAGCACGCTCAATTCGCCGCGTTGGAAACGGCCCATGACGTCGTCCTTCTCAGGCCCTTTCATCTTGCCGTGCACCAGTCCCACACGCGGGCCGAACATGCCTTTAAGACTGGCGAAGCGTTCTTCAGCTGCCGCGATATCAAGTTGTTCGCTTTCTTCCACAAGCGGGCACACCCAATAAGCACGTGCCCCGCCCTGCACAGCGCGGTGCACACCTGCCGCCACATCCGCGATGCGGTCAAGCGCGACCACGCGGGTATCCACCGGCAGGCGCCCCGGCGGTTTCTCCATGATGCGGGAGACATCAAGGTCCCCATAGGACGTCAGCGTCAGCGTGCGCGGGATAGGTGTGGCAGTCATCCCCAGCACATCAATCCCCGCAGACGCCTTGGCGGCAAGCGCCAGACGCTGTTGCACACCAAAGCGGTGCTGCTCGTCAATGATGGCAAAGCCTAAGTCCTTGAATTCCACATCGCCCTGAATGAGTGCATGGGTACCGATCAGGATATCAATTTCGCCAGCAACCAGCGGTTCCAGCACCGTCTTACGGGCCTTACCCTTGGAGCGCCCGGTCAACAGCGCAACCTTCAGCCCTGCGGCCTCCGCTAGCGGCTGAATGGTTGCCAAATGCTGGTTTGCAAGGATTTCGGTGGGGGCAAGCAGCGCGCATTGCACCCCTGCCTCCACCGCTGCCGCCATGGCCAGCAGCGCCACCACGGTTTTGCCGCTGCCCACATCGCCCTGCATCAGACGCAGCATGGCACGGTCGCTCTGCAGATCAGTGACAATCTCCGCCAACGCCGTTTTCTGGTCGCCCGTCAGGCTATATGGCAGTGCTGCGAGAATGCGTTCCCTTATGTGGCCGCTACCCTTGAGGGGCCGACCCCTTTTTTTCCGGGTACGGTCCCGCACAATAGCTAGTGCAAGCTGGCTCGCCAGCAGTTCATCCGCGGCAAGCCTCCGCCGTGGCTTGCTGCCTGGCGCCAGCACTTCCGGCCCTTCGGGATGATGGATGGCATGCACAGCTTCCAGCATGGTCGGCCAGGCTTCACGCGCCATCACACTGGGGTCCTGCCATTCGGGTAGTTCCGGCACGCTTTCAATCGCGGCATGGATGGCTTTCCTGAGGATCTTGCCCGACAGGCCTGCTGTTAAGGGATAAACCGTTTCCACCGATGGAAGCTCCGCCGCATTCTCGGGTGCAACTATATAATCCGGGTGGGTCATCTGAACCTGGTTCAGGTAATGCTCAACCTTGCCGCTGATCAGCCGCACTTCGCCTTCCGGCAATTGCTTGCGCAGGTAATCCGCCCGCGCGTTGAAGAAGACGAGCGTCAATTCGGCCGACGCATCGCGGCACACCACGCGGTATGGTACACGACGGTTCTGGGACGGGCGGTGTTCTTCAACGATTACCTCAAGCGTGGCCACACTGCCGGGTGCGGCGACCGCCGCCGTGGGGCGATAGCGGCGGTCGATCAGGCCTGTGGGCAGATGGAACAAAAGGTCGCGGGTGCGCGTGCCTGCAAGCTTCTCGATCGCCAGCCGGTTCCGCTTGCCAATGCCCGGCAGGCGTTCAATATCAGCAAAATAATCAAACAGCGCTTCAGGCCGCATACGGCAGCATTCCCCCTGAAAATATGCGAAGTTTTGCTTTAACGAGCCCAGACCTTAGCTTATGGTGTGCCGCCCATCAATCGGGCAATCAAAAACATACTGACAGAGGCACGAGGCATGCAGAAACCTTCCTATGACCCGCACCGAGACTTGGACCTTGAGAACCGCAGGCGGCGGCTGAAGTTCCGGGCATGGCACCGGGGCATCAAGGAACTGGACCTCATTTTCGGCAATTTTGTCCACGCTTATGGTGATGCTTTTGACGCCGAAGACTGTGCATGGTTCGAACGCCTGTTTGAAGAGCAGGACCATGAAATTCTTGGCTGGGTTACCAAGGGCGAAAATGTGCCGGAAGCTTTCGCGGGCCCAATGATGGACCGCCTGCAGAAACTTGATTTTATGACGCTCAAGGCGCGCTGAGGCATATACCCCATGAAACTCAAGGAGCTTGTCAGCGCTGAAATGCCGCTTATCGCGTCCGGTGTACCGGGCGGGTATGACGCCATGCTGCTTGCCGACCTCGCGGCGCGGGCGTTTGGCGACACAAAGCGCGCGGTGCTGCATGTGGCAAGCGACGACGGGCGCATGATGGCGCTCAAAAACGCGGTACGCTTCTTTGCCCCGAAGCTTGAGGTTGTCGAGATACCCGCATGGGACTGCCTGCCCTATGACCGGGTCAGCCCGCAGGGGGATATTGTCGCCAAGCGTATGGCGGCGTTGGCGCGCCTTTCCACCCGCCGCCTGAAAGCGCCGCTTCTGGTGATCACCACAGTGAATGCGGCGCTGCAACGTGTACCAGCGCCAGGCGCCGTGGCAGACGCTACCTTCCACGCGGAACCCGGCGACGAAGTGGACATGGTGGCGCTCGCGGATTTCCTTGCTTCGAACGGCTATAACCGAACGGGCCAAGTGATGGAGCCGGGTGAATTTGCTGTGCGTGGCGGTCTTCTGGATATTTTCCCGCCCGGCGAAGAAAGCCCGCTAAGGCTTGACTTTTTTGGTGACGAGCTTGACACCATCCGGCGGTTTGACCCCCTTGACCAGCGCACGACTGGCACCGCACCTCGCCTGCATCTCAAGCCCGCGAGTGAATTCTCCATGGGGCTGCCGGGTATTGAGCGCTTCCGCCGCAATTATGTAAACACCTTCGGCCCCGCCAAGGGTGATGACCTTCTGTATGAGGCCGTCAGCGAAGGGCGTAAATATCAGGGCGCTGAGCACTGGCTGCCCTTCTTCCATGATGAGATGTCCACGCTGTTTGACTATCTGGAAGAACCGGTCTTCACGCTGGACCATCAGGCCGATGAAGCGGCTGCCGAACGTTTCAAGGCGGTTGATGACTATTATACTGCCCGCAAGGAAGCGTGGGACATTGCCCGAACCTCCAAAAACATCACCTCCCCGCCCTATAAGCCAGTACCGAGCGCACAGCTCTATCTTGGCGATGAGGAATGGGATGACCGGCTGACGGAGTTGAATGTGCGCCGTTTCACGCCGTTTGAAGAACCACCGGCGATCAATGTGGTAAGCTTTGAGGCACGCCAGGGCCGGGACTTCGGGCCTGAACGCAACACCA
Organism: Kordiimonas aestuarii; assembly: GCF_025574465.1. Classification (GTDB taxonomy): domain Bacteria; phylum Pseudomonadota; class Alphaproteobacteria; order Sphingomonadales; family Kordiimonadaceae; genus Kordiimonas; species Kordiimonas aestuarii. Next base: position 90,527 of record NZ_JAOBPP010000020.1, on the reverse strand, counting down.
AGGACGTTAATGTCTATGACGCCGTGCGCGACCATGTGAAGGCCCTGCGTGTAGCGGGCAAACGCGTGGTTTTTGCAAGCTACTCCAAAGGTGCGGCGGACCGGCTTAAAGGTGTGCTGGAAGACCATGGTTTGATGCCGGTGGGGCTGGCGGACAACTGGGAAGAAATCAGGCGCGAGCACAAGACCGGCATTGCCGTTACCGTGCTGCCACTTGAGCATGGGTTTGAGACCAAAGACCTTGCCATCATCGCCGAGCAGGACGTGCTGGGTGACCGCCTGGTTCGCAAGGCACGGCGCAGCAAACGCGCCGATAACTTCCTGAAGGAAGCCAGCGCGCTGGCGCCGGGTGATCTTGTCGTGCACGCCAGCCACGGCATCGGTCGCTTTGAGGGGTTGGAGACCGTTACGGTATCCGGCGCGGCGCACGACTGCCTGCTGTTGACCTACCACGGCGGTGACAAACTTTATGTACCCGTTGAAAATATCGAGGTCTTATCGCGCTTTGGCGGTGAGGATTCTGGCGGTGCGCTCGACAAGCTTGGTGGTGTTGCGTGGCAGGCACGCAAGGCCAAGGCCAAGGAACGCATCCGCGAGATGGCCGGGCAGTTGATCAAACTGGCGGCCGAGCGCGAAATGCGCGAAGGCCAGCGTATTGTGACACCCGAAGGCATTTATGACGAATTTGCCGCGCGCTTCCCGTTTCAGGAAACCGACGACCAACTGCGCGCCATTGGCGACGTGGCGGCAGATCTGTCAAGCGGTCGCCCGATGGACCGACTTGTCTGTGGCGATGTGGGCTTTGGTAAAACAGAGGTAGCGCTCAGGGCCGCCTTCCTTGCCGTCATGGCCGGGCACCAGGTGGTGGTGGTTACGCCGACCACATTGCTTGCGCGCCAGCATTTCCTGAATTTTACCGAACGCTTCAAAGGGCTGCCGGTGCGAGTGGCGCAGCTTTCCCGCCTTGTGGGCGCAAAAGAAGCCAAGGCGACGAAGGAAGAAATGCGCCTGGGCACACTGGATATCGTCATCGGCACGCACGCACTTTTGGCCAAAGGGATCGAGTTCAAGGAACTGGGCCTTTTGATCGTGGACGAAGAACAGCATTTTGGCGTGGCGCACAAGGAAAAGCTCAAGGAACTGAAGGCTAATGTACATGTGCTTACGCTGACGGCCACACCAATCCCACGTACGCTTCAGATGGCCATGTCCGGCATCAGGGACCTGTCGATCATCGCCACACCGCCTGTTGACCGCCTTGCCGTACGCACCTTCGTGCTGCCATTTGACCCTGTGGTCGTGCGTGAAGCGCTACTGCGCGAGCATTACCGGGGCGGCAAAAGTTTCTATGTGGTGCCCCGCATCGCTGATCTGGAAGAAGCTGCCACCTTCCTCAAGGAACATGTGCCGGAGGTAAAGTTCATCACCGGCCACGGCCAGATGCCGCCCAAAACCATTGAAGATGTCATGACCGCCTTTTATGACGGCAAATATGATGTACTGCTGTCGACCACCATTATTGAAAGCGGGATCGACATCCCCACCGCCAACACCATGGTGGTGCACCGGGCGGATATGTTTGGCCTTGCGCAGCTTTATCAGTTGCGGGGGCGTGTCGGGCGTTCCAAGACACGCGCTTATGCCTACCTCACTACACCCGCCAACCGCATGCTGACGGAAAACGCAGACAAGCGCCTCCAGGTCTTGCAGGCACTCGACACCCTTGGAGCTGGCTTCACCATCGCCAGCCACGATATGGACATCCGCGGCGCCGGTAACCTGCTGGGCGACGAGCAAAGCGGCCACGTCAAGGAAGTGGGCGTTGAGCTGTACCAGAAAATGCTGGAGGAAGCCGTAGCAGAAGCACGCGCAGGCGGTGCGGATGATGAATATGAGGATACCCAGTGGTCGCCTACCATCAATCTGGGTGCCACGGTCATGATCCCTGAGCGCTACGTGCCTGATCTCACGCAACGTATGGCGCTATACCGCCGTCTGGCCGACCTTGACACACGTGAAGACGTAGATGCCTTCTGTGCGGAACTCATAGACCGCTTTGGCACGCTGCCCGGTGAAGTGAAACAGCTTGCTGCCATCATGATCATCAAGGGCCACGCTAAACGTGCAGGCATTGAAAAGCTTGAGGCGGGTGCCAAGGGCGTGACCATCTCCTTCCGGGACGACAAATATGCGAACCCGGCGGGCCTTGTTGAATTTATCTCCTCCACTGGAGCCACTGCCAAACTCAGGCCCGATCACAAACTGGTTTACTTCGCTCGCATGGATAAAATCGGCGCACGGCTCAAGACCGTGGCGTCTATCACCCGCAAGTTGGCATCCCTGGCAACATAGGGCCCAAGACCGCCAGCGAGCACCCCGGTCCTCCTTATTTCCGACCAAGCTGAACGGCCATTCATCTGGCCGCCACAAAAGGACACAATTTTTCTTAATTCCGCCGTTTCCCATCCATTTCCGGGCCTTAGTCCGGCGCGAAAGTCCAATCACCGAGCCAGAAAAAAACAATTGGCTAGCAGCAACGGATAGAACTTGGAGACGACCTATGAAATTTACCAAAACTCTTATTGCAACGACCGCAGCAACCGCCCTGTTTGCAGGCGCAGCAACCGCGCAAGACGCAAAATATTTTGAGGGCATCTACAGCGGGATCGAAGCAGGTGTTGACTGGACCAAAATGAGTGCAACCGAAAAACGTGACCGCAGTATTTATTATGGCGGTGTGCTTGGCTACCGCATGCAATCAGATACCAATATGGTATTTGGCGTGGAAGGCACGCTTGGTGACACCGGCTACAACCAGCTTGATGCCCGCAACACTGATTACGAATATAGCGGCTCGCTGATTCTTGGCCAGGCATTCGGGCCTGACGGCCGCAACCTTGTGTACGGTAAGGCTGGTTATGCCCGCACCCGCTTTGACCTGACGGACTCCACTGAAGGCGGCGCCTATAACGACGGTGGCTGGCGTTTTGGTGCGGGCTATGAGCGTGCCCTGATGAACGGGCTGAGCTTCCGTACCGGCGTGGATTACACCAGCTATGGTGATGGCGTTAAACAGTGGACCGGTAAAGCAGGTCTGCTGGCAAGCTTCTAAGCCTTGAAGAATTCGGGCGCTTTTCCTCCTGATGGCAGCGCCCACCCCACCCGGGAGCCCCCCTATACTCCCGGTTATCCACCCGGCCACCACCCCTGGCCGGAGTTTCGAGTACCCCATTGTACCGAGCCGGAGCATCCCTTTTTCCCTGAGGGATGCTCCACCCTCTTCAGGAACGGCGTTGGTTCAGGCAGCTTCCTGCTGATCAATCGCCTTGACGATCATCTCGGCCCCTTGTGCCCCCGATAGTGCGCCCTTGCCGTCAAAAATAAACATCGGCACGCCGCTTATGCCCATCTGACGGGCGTTTGCCACTTCGCGTTCCACAAGTTCCTTATCGCGATCACTTGCCAGAAGGTCTGCGACCAGCGCGCTGTCCATACCGGCGCCCGCCGCGATCTCGATAAGCAAGCCATGGTCACCGATAAACTGGCACTTTTCAAAATAAGCCCGCATCAGGCCTTCAGCCACCGCCTCCTGCGCGCCCGCACTCAACCCCCAACGCATCAGCCGATGTGCGTCCAGCGTATTGGCAATACGGCATTCGCTCTCGAAGTCGAAAGTGATGCCAAGCTCCTCACCCATTTCAAGGAGATGCTTGCGTGCCGTCTGAAACTGCGGACTGTTACCAAATTTCTTCTCGTAATAAGCGTTTCTGTCAACGCCTTCTGCCGGTGTCTCCGGCGAAAGCTGATAGGGACGATAGCGTACTTCACTTACCACGCCGGGGCGCATTTCAAGCGCGCGATCAAGCTGACGTTTGCCAACAAAACACCACGGGCAAACCACATCAATCACCACATCCATTTCCATCAATCGCTCCACTTCCGCCTTTTTCAGCCAACTAAATAAAATTGGGTCTATTTCTTAAGACGCATTTTAGCATAACCTGTGTATGATGGCGCCGAATTCGGAGGGTCACAGAATATGATCAAAGCTTTGAACACCGCCGCTACTGGAATGCTGGAGGCTGAACGCCGCGCAACCGATATCGCAAAAGAGATATTGAGGCTGTCGGGTGAAGCGGCATCGTTCAAGCTTGATGTGACCGAAGCCAGCGACACCACCTCACCGCCGTCCGCTGCTGCAACCGGTGCGCCAGTGGCGCGCAGCACCGGGGGGAACGCTGGCTATTCCGACCTTCTCCAGCAAATGGTTGACCTCAAGGCTGAAGAGCAAACGTTCAAAGCCAATGCCAAGGCTTTCAAGCGCATTGACGATACGCTTGGCTCACTTCTGGACGACAAGGGCTAGGCCGGATAACACTTTTCTCACATGCAAATGACTTGACGGCGGGCTTCCCACCGCCAACATTATAGCCATGCCTGACGACGTTTCACATATCCCGGCCTCGACGCCGCTGCAGGACTCCTTCGGGCGTAGGATCACGTATCTGCGCCTGTCGGTCACCGACCGCTGCGACCTGCGCTGCCGCTACTGCATGGCGGAACACATGACCTTCCTGCCCAAGCCGGAAGTTCTGACCCTTGAGGAGATGCTGTCACTATCCCGCGCGTTCATGGAACGGGGCGTGAGGCGTATTCGACTTACCGGTGGCGAACCGCTTGTCCGCAAGAATATCCTGTGGCTGATTGAGGCGCTGGGCGACGAAGTGAAACGCAGCAATCTGGATGAGATCACCATTACGACCAATGGCACACAATTGGCACACATGTCGCACACGCTCGCACAGTTCGGGCTCAAGCGCATCAATGTATCGCTCGACACCCTGCAGGCCGATAAATTCGCGGAAATCACCCGCCGCGACCGGCTCACGGATGTCATGAACGGTATTTTAACCGCACGTGACGCAGGCCTCAAAGTAAAGATCAACACTGTCGCACTGAAAGGTAAAAACGAAGATGAACTCATTGATATCCTTGACTGGTGCGTAAGCGAAGGCCTGGACCTGACCCTCATTGAAACCATGCCGCTGGGTGACGTCGCCGACGCCCGCGAAGATAATTACCTGCCCCTCACCGCCGTGCTGCCACGCCTCGGGGAACGTTGGGCCCTCACACCGTCTGGCCACCGCACAGGTGGACCGGCACGCTATTATGATATCGCCGAAACTGGCCGTAAGCTGGGGCTTATCACGCCGCTGACCGGCAATTTCTGTGACGGGTGCAACAGGGTGCGGGTCACCTGTACCGGCCGTATTTACATGTGCCTCGGTCAAGACGACCACGTGGACCTTCGGGCGGCGCTCAGGTCTGACAACCCGCAGGCGAACCTGCATGCCGCGCTCGATAAAGCCATCGGGGCGAAACCCAAGGGGCATGATTTTGCCATGTCCGATGGCCGCATGGTTGGCAAAGTTGGCCGACACATGAGCCATACCGGTGGCTAGGCTCTGCTAAACCGCTGTATTTTCAGGCATTAAAATCCCCTCGCCCTCACGCAAAATTTCCCTATACTGCCGTGCTATATAGGGACGTAGACTTATGAAAATCGCCATCATCGCCAGTGAATTTGGCGAGGCCGCCCAAGCGGCTCAATTATTACGGAACCGGTATAAGGCCGTAAGCACCAAGGATGCAGATGTTATCGTCGCTCTGGGCGGGGATGGTTTCATGCTGCAAACCCTGCACGCCTACATGGGCCGTAATATACCTATATTCGGCATGAACAAGGGCACCGTTGGCTTCCTGCTGAACGAGTTTGATGATCAGGAACTGATGGCCCGTATCAGCAGCGCCGACAGTTACACCATGCACCCCTTGCGGATGCGAGCGACGCGCTGTGACGGTGAGGTGGTTGAATATCTGGCCGTAAATGAAGTCTCGCTGTTGCGGGAAACGCGCCAGGCCGCCAAAATCCGTATCTCAATTGACGGCAAGGTCCGCATGCCTGAACTGGTGGGAGACGGCGTGCTGGTATCCACACCAGCTGGCAGCACAGCTTATAATCTCTCGGCCCATGGGCCCATCATCCCGCTGGGTGCCGAGTTACTGGCGCTGACGCCTTTGTCGGCCTTCCGCCCACGGCGCTGGCGCGGGGCGCTGCTGCCACATCACGTATGTGTCGCCTTCACCATCAATCAGCCGCAAAAGCGGCCGGTTTCCGCTGTTGCTGACATGCATGAGGTGCGCGACGTGCGCCATGTTGTGGTGGAAGAAGCCCACGATGTTTCCTTCACACTCATGTTTGACAAAGAACATACGCTGGCTGAGCGTATTTTTACCGAACAGTTCGCCTACTGACGCGCACCTTTGGTCGCTTTTGGGCGGACAGGCACCCCTCCCTCGCGTTAGCGAGGGAGCATCCATAATACCAGTCTTAATCGGGGGGACAGACAATGAATACAGTACCCAAAATTCTAGCCAGCCTAGCGCTGATCAGTCTCGTCGCGCTGCCATCATACGCCGACGAGAAAAAAGCCAGGGAAAAGCCTGCGCCTGTTGAAGCAGCAAAAGCCTTTGAAAGCGAAAAGTCCGGCACCTTCAACGGTGTAAAACTGCGCTACAAAGCCATCGCTGGGGAAACCCACCTTAAGAATGACAAGGGTGAGGAAACTGCCTCTATCTTCTCCGTCACCTATCTGCGCACAGACGTGAAGTCGAGTGCCGAGCGCCCGGTTTTCTTCATCTTCAACGGCGGCCCTGGCTCGGCTAGCCTGTGGCTGCATATGGGCGTGTATGGCCCAAAGCGCGTTGTGCTTCCGTCAGATGCCCAGGATGACGGCGCCGCGCCTTACCGGCTTGAGGATAATCCGCTTTCCATTCTTGATGTTGCCGATATGGTCTTCATTGACCCAGTAGGCACCGGCTACAGCCGCGCTGTTGGCAAAGGTGAAGGCAAGGATTTCTGGGGCATTGAGAATGATGCCAAATCCATCGCCGAGTTCATTCGCCTGTGGCTGGTGAAAAACAAGCGCTGGAACAGCCCGAAATATCTCTCTGGCGAAAGCTACGGTACCACCCGTGCGGCAGCACTGATGGAAGAGCTGCAGGGCGGCTGGTCCGACATTGCCATGAACGGCATTGTCTTCATCTCGTCAATCCTTGATTTTCAGACAGCACGCTACCAACCCGGTAATGACACACCCTACATTTCCTACCTGCCAACCATGGCCGCAACGGCGTGGTATCACGGCAAAGTGGATAAGGCAGGCCGTACGCTCGAAGGTTTCCTTGACGAGGTACGCGCCTTTACGCTGGGCGAATATGCCAGTGCGCTTCTGCAGGGCAACCGCCTGAGCGACGCCGACTTCAACGACACCGCAGCAAAAGTAGCAGGTTATACGGGCCTGAAGCTGCAATATGTGAAAAATGCCAACCTGCGCGTCAACAACATGCGCTTCATGAAAGAGCTGCTGCGAGACGAAGGTTATGTGACAGGTCGGCTCGATAGCCGCTATAAAGGCAAGGATTATGAAGGCACGGGTGACACCTTTGATGGTGACCCGTCAGGTTACGGTATCGATGCCGCCTATACCGCGGGCATATACCAGTATCTGCAAAACGATCTGGGGGTGGATATAGAGCGCCGCTATGAGGTACTTTCCGGCACGCCCGGACGCCATTGGGCGGAGCCGCGCAAGCGCGGCTACAGCGAAGGCTACCCCAATGTAGCGCCGCACGTTGGGGAGGCCATGCGCCAGAACAAGGATTTCCGCGTGATGGTGGCAAATGGTTACTATGACCTTGCAACACCTTTCTTCGCGACGGAAAACACCTTTAATGCCAACGGTATAGATACAAGCCGCGTTGAGTTCACCTACTATGAAAGTGGCCACATGATGTATGTGCATCAGCCATCAATCGAGAAACTGGTGAAAGACATTCGTGCCTTCCTGAAAGGCAAATAAAATTAAATTGGGGCGCAGCAGGTTATCCCGCACGCGCCCCAACTCCCGTCCCGAATTTTTCCGGGTTTTATAGTCTAGATAAAGTCTGCGTTCTCATTCACGCCTGTTGCAACCGGCAAGGTCACAGTGAAGCGACTGCCCTCGCCTTCCACACTGGTCAGCGTAATATCGCCACCCATCTTGCGCGCCAGTTCGCGGCTGATGTGCAAGCCAAGACCTGTGCCTTCCTGCTTGCGGGAGTAGATGTGATCGGTCACCTGATGGAACTTTTCAAACACATGTTCCATATGGTTTTCAGCGATACCAATCCCGCTATCCCATACCGTGAGGCAGACATGGCCCTTGGCGGCGTCCAGCGTCACTTCAGCGCCAATCGCCCCCGCTTCCGGGGTAAATTTGATGGCGTTCGAAAGAAGGTTTACAAAAATCTGTGTGGTCCGGCGGTCATCCGCGCGAATGAGTGCGTCTGTTTTTATCTGAAGTGCGTTGGTATCAAGGCTCTTCTTGACAGCGGCTTCCTTGTTCATTTGCACCGCTTTTGCGAACACCTGCTCAAGTGGCAGGTCATCAACCGACAACGACAAACCACCGCTTTCAATGACCGCGACATCAAGGATATCATTGATCAGCCCCAGAAGGTGCTGGCCGGATTTACGGATATCTGTAGCATACGAGAGATAGGATTTATCGAGCTGGCCGAAGGTCTGGTGCTCAAAGGCTTCCGCAAACCCAATAACCGCGTTCAGCGGGGTCCTGAGCTCATGGCTCATCGCGGCAAGGAATTCGTTTTTGGCTCGCAGCGCACTCGTCGCCTGCACCGTTGCTTCATCAAGGGCAAGGTTCTTGCGGGTCAACTCCTTGAGCAACGCCTCGAGGTTTTGCCGGATATAGTCCGCTTCTGCAGCTTGTTTATAGCGGGCAGTAACGTCCATGCCCACACCGCGGTATCCTCGAAAATCCCCTGACTGCCGGTCAAAAACCGGCACAGCAGACAAATGAAACTTCAGTTCCCCCCCACTAGGCTCTGCAATAATGAAAAGCTGCTCTCGGAAGGGTTTGCGTGCCTTTATACTGTGTGCGCCGTCAAGGCGTCCCTCAAGGTTTTCTTCAAAACGGCCAAACTGCTCAAACCGTGATCCAATAAACAGGGAAGCTGGCTGGCCGACGATAGCGGTAAAGCGATCTGAGAGCGAACGGATGCGCATATCTGCATCACATTCAAAGAACCAGTCAGAACTTGCGCGCGCAAAATCCTGAAAGCGGCTTTGTGTGCGGTTGGCCTCCTCGATGCCGCGGACCTGCGCAGTCACATCTTCATATGTGCCTGCAATCGCGACCACATCGCCGCGCTCATTCCTCACCGGCGAGTGCCGGCCCAGAAAAATGCGTTCATGGCCCCCGATACGCACAATTTCCTCCGCGCGTACAGTGGTGTCGCTGGCCAGCACATCATCAATAACCGGCTTGAGCGATGGTACCTGGAAACGGCCTGCCAGCACTGCTTCACCCGGCGCAAGGGTCACCTCTCCTAGCGCCTTGTCGAGCGCACTATAATGGTCGTTCACATGCATTACGGTGCCATCGAGCGTGCACACATAAAACGGCAGCGATTCATCAACGATGATGCGAGCCACCAGCCCCATGACCTGCTCGTTTGCCGCAGGAGGCTTATTGCCCTCGCGGCGGATGCTGGCCCCAAATGCCCCGTCCACGGTCTCGCCCGATCTGCGCACGGCAAGATCGACGATCTTCTGATCATTCAACTGGTTCTCGAGCTTCATTTCAGGTGTCCTCCCGAGCATGCCCCTGTTGCCCCCTACAGGCCAAGGCTACCCTACCCTTTCTAGTTCCTCGATTGCTTCCTGATACGCATTGTCCCGCTGCCATACCTGCAAGGCTCCCTTTGCATTGGCTTCGGATGTCGAATCAAAAAGCGCCAAAATTTCTTTCAACACACCGGGCGATTTGGCCGCGCCGCCTTCGCGCGCCTGCACAACAAGCAGGTAAATGCTGGTAAACTGGTTGCGGTCAACCCCAATCGCCTTGGCAAGGATGGCAAAACTTTCACCGCCCTTGTCGGTAAAAATACGCCATGCCGTCCGGAAGTTAATGCCACCAAGCTCAGCAAGCCCCGCGATAAAGACCGCGACGCGCTGTTGCCTAAGCGCATTGACAAGAAACTGGATCGTCAACTCGCCATTTTCTACCATGCGGCGCACAAGTTTTTGCGCCCGCACATAGGCACTTTGTTGATCACCTTGATCAACAAGCACTGTGTTGGCTGCGCGCCGAACCGCCTGTTCAAACAGCATGGGGTCAACTTCATAATCTGTGAGAATGCGTTTCCTGAGCGCCGCCGACACCCACCAATACATGCGGTAGGCCAGATCGCCCGGCAGGTCCGAGCGCTGCAAAAGCGGCTCCTGGAACCGGTCCACACGACGGGATTCCGCCACCAGATATTCCATGGCCCGTTTGGAAATGGTCGTATCGTGGTTATTCAGCAGCGTTTCGATCACATCTTCGCTGCCATATTCCACCAGCGCGTTTGAGACCTGCTCGGACACATCTTCGCGCATGGCAATCGCCATACGGTGCTCGTCCGTTCGCATGCGGATAATCTCAATAAGATCCGGGTCTTTTAGAAGCGCGCTCTTCTCCAAGAGGGGACGAGCGATCTCTATATCGTCATTTGCAAGCATCTTCGCGATATCGGGCAATTCAACACCTGACACTGCCAGCGCATTTGACAGCTCCCTACGAATATCGGTCTCCACCTGACTTACAAGTTTACCAAGTATATCAGACATCAGCGCGCGTTCATGCTCGCTTAGTCTTCCATCATCAGACAGGAAGAGATCGGTAATGTTTTCAACAAGGCGCGCGCGCCCTTCCGAAGATTTATTCTTCGCCAACAACAGCAATTCTTGCAGTTCCTTGCTGACCAACAATTGTCTCCCGACAGCCCCTTGGCGCGACTCCGCCACCCATCATTCAGGCACTGAAAAACGCACACATATACCTAGCAGGCTTAGAGAATATAGATTCCAGACGAAGAATCAATACCTTAGAGCATATTGTTCAAGCAAATCACGCTAAGCCAATGAAAAACCACTAGATATCGAATCATATTGATTCGCAGAGTCTATATATGGCGATTCGACTTTTGACAAAATACCGGCATTCGGTAAAGTTCAGGCTGTCGTCAGGGGAAAATCATTCAAATGGCGCAAGTGTTGCCCATCTTCCGTCAATATAGCAAAGCGGGTCTTCAACGTCGCCAGGGCGTACCTGCACGGCCTCAATATTGCCAATAACGATGGCGTGGCTGCCGGCGTCAAGAATACTCTCAACACGACAGTCAAAAGCAACGAGTGCATCACGCAGGAGTGGTGCGCCCGTCACAGAGGTCTCCCACTCGCCATCACTGAAGCGTTCGGTCTCCGGCTCACCGCTCAATCCCGCGAACCGCATTGCCAGCGCCTGGTGGGCGCAGCCAAGCACGTTGATTGCAAGCGTACGGCCCTTGGAGACAATATCATATGTCGCCCCCTGCCTGTTAATACAGGCCAGAAGACGTGGCGGCTCCGCCGAAAGCGAGGTTACGGCCGTTGCTGTCAGACCTGCCCACAGATCTCCGCTGGCTGCCGTGACAATATTCACGGCACCGCCAAGGCGGCGCATTCCTTGCCGGAATTCTTCAGCTGAAACGGGCATGACATTTCCTCACCAGGATTGGGCTGCCCAATCTATCCGGCCTTGAGAGAAATGCAACGGGTTTGCGCAGCTTACAGGAAATTGAGCAGCGAAAGCTGCGAAAGCGTGCCAATGGCGCGGTAGGACGCCTCGAGCGCAACCTGATCATTGTTGAGGCGGGTCACTGCTTCCGCAATATCCACATCCTCAAGATCGGAGATGAAGGTCTCAAGAAAGACTGCCGTGTCTTTGTGCTGCTCGTCCACCACCTCAAGGCGCTCATAGGCCAACCCGTTGGAAACATGGACTTGGCGCATGTTATCAATCGCCGTATCAAGCGATGCGAGTTGGCCCTGCAGAAAATCAAATTGGGTCTGGGAAAGTTCGCCCTGAAGCGGGTCAGACTGATCGAAATTATAGAGGTCGAGCATTTCCTGAAACATGCCACTGGCCACATCGTCCGCCAGCAGGCCGAAATCAAGTTCGACACCATCAGCTATCCTGGCTTCAAACCCGACGTTGCCATTATCAAATGCCTCAGCAACCGTACCAAGCCCAGCCAAATCCGACAGCTCTTTCACATTGATAGGAGCGGACCCTGTTTTTGCCCCCGAAAAAAGATACGTGCCGTCAAAGTTGGTATTAAGAGAGTTAACGACGAACTTGAAGGTTTGGCTCAGCATCTCGGAAAAGCCTTCTGCCTGACCGTTCGCGAGCGTGGATTGCATGGTCTCTTTCAGCTTTTCCATGGCGCCGATCATGCCCTCAAGCTGAACATCGTTGGCGTCCAGCTTGCCGCGGATGGTCGCAATGGTCTGCTGATAAGTATCCACACGCGATTTGAAAGACCTCGCACCAAGCACTGTGCTCGTTTCGCCGGCGAGGCCACGATATTCGTCAGTCTTTTTGCCGGTTGAAATCTGGCGCTGGCCATCGAACAGCTTTTGCTGATTGTTCATAATGCTTCTGATCAGAAGCTGCTGTTGGCCAAATGAGGATACGCGAACCATCTATCGTCTCCTTAAACCACCGCGAGGAGGTTATCGTAAAGTTCCTGCACGCTTGAAAGCACCCGGGCAGCGGCACTATAGGCATTCTGGTACACAACAAGGTTGGCAAGCTCCTCGTCCATGTTAACGCCTGACACATCCGCATTACGTTGCGCCACTTCCTGCTGCAGCGCGATATTGTCTTCTTCTAGGTTTTGTGCCCGCTGAGCCTGCAGGCCCGCGTTACCCAGGAAACGCGCCACATACTGGCTAAGGGTTACCGAACTACTCTTGAGCTCACCCGCTGCGGCAAAACTGACCAATGATGTCTCGAGTTGCTGGAACGCAAGCGCCCCGCGCTGATCGCCATCCGTCAGGACGACTTCGCCAATGGCTGCGCTGGTATCAAAGACAGAAAGCGCCAACAGATTTGGGTCCGACTTGATCGCCGGCTTCAGTTCAATGTCTTTGGCTGCATTGACGTGGTGGTTATCACCGATACCAAATGCCTGGGTAAAGGTGACTCCGGTATCCCCGGTCGAGCCTGTGCCACCAATGCTGGTATTATCACTTATCACTTCAAGCTTGATGCCACTATAAGTGGACGTCGGCGCGTAAGTCATCTCGCCGTCAGCCCCAAGAGTGAAGTTGAAATAGTTGCCAAGGCCGGTCGCCCCGTTATTCAAAGCGGTGACCATGTTATTAAAGGTGGAGTTACTGCCTACCGTCAGCGTCACCGTATCGAGCTCGGCACCCGTCGCACTGACGACTTTGAAACTCATTGTCTCGGTGGCGCCCATGCCGTGGGTTTCGGTGCCAATCAGTCCCGTGTCATAGATGCCGGGCGACGACGCAGACAACAGGTCGTTCATGCCAAAATAATGACTAAAACCACGGCCTCCACGATCACTGGGAGTGGTTACGTCGTCAGCAATAACAACACCATTTGCAGAATTGGCTGCAGAAAAGCTCATCACACCATTGGTGAGAGAAAGCGTACCAGCCCCGCCAAGTGCTGTATTTACCTGGCTTATCAACGCATCAAAATCCGCGGGCGGCGCGCTGTCAAAATCCACCGTAACCTTCTGAACCAGATCATTGCTGGCATCCACAACCGCAAACGTAACCACGCCGCTGAAGCCCGTCGCATGGCCGCCGTCCACAATGGTCTGCTTGCCGGTCATTGTGTTCGGTGCCGGCACGGCGGAAAACTGGTTCTGGACCGCGTTGAACTCGTCCATTACCCGCGCGGACAATTCACCCAGCGACAAGGAGAGATCAACCAACTGTTCGTCCCGCATTGCCAATAGCCCGGCCAGTTTACCCGACCGAATGTGTTGCGTGAAATTTTTCGAGGACGAGGTTTGCGCGAGCGTGTCGCCATCTACATGGTGAATGTTGATTTTTGGAAACTGCGTGCTGCCGTCCACCACGCCCGGCGCGTCATAGTCCAACTGCGTCAGGGACGAATCAAACAGTGGATAGCCCGACTGGGTCGCAATAGTCACACCGCCCGAAGGCAAGCGGTCAACCTTGATGTCCACCAATTCAGCCAACTTATTCAGGGACTGTCCAAGCTGCCCTTCCAGGCCGCCTGTTTCACCACCCGTTGCCTTCTGGCGTACCAGCAAAGGGTTAAGTTCTGCAATACGCTGAAGTTCGCTGTTAATATCGTTAACTGTTTCAGATATCTGCTGGCTCGCTTCTGCCCGCAAGTTTTGGATCTGTTGCTGAAACAGGTTTATCTGGTCGGTAAAGCTTTCGATCTCGGACAACGACTGCTGCCGCCTCAGCACATCAGCCGGGTTCAGGGCAAGATCGGATACCGCGGAGAAAATATCATCGATGCGTGCTGACAGGGAGCTGCCGGACGCGGGGTCACCCAGCACGCCCTGCAAGCGGTCATGAAACTCGCGCTGGACCGAATATTCCGCCGTGTTGGAACCTGCGGTGCGAAGTGCCCCTTCGAGAAAACGGTCAACAACCCTCTGAATCTCGGAAATATTAACGCCTGCGGATGCGCCCTGAAGGATCTGGCTCTCGGTCACCACACGGTTACGAGCGTAACCTTCGGTATTGACGTTAGCGATATTGTTCGACGTAACGCGGATCGCTGACTGGTTGGTAAACAGGCCGCTGAGCGACGTATTGAGAATACCGTTAAGCGACATCAGACACCTCCCGCATCAAGCAACCGAAAACCAAGGCAAAAAATACCGTCAACATGTTCCCCCACCCGGCAACAAACGCGCACTTTGGCTTGTTCACGTGCGCGGAGCTTGGTTCACACTTCAGTATTTTATCTTTCAAAATCATATGCTTGTTATGCTTACGTTCTTTTTGCCCTGCCCTTATCGGGATGATTCCGACAGAGCGCCTCGTCTGTACAACAGCAAGAGGCATGCCAAGCACCATCCTCACATTAAACTCCGGCAAAAATGCACCCTTACAACTTTTACGCTTTTCTAAGGCTGCTAAATTTGCATAATAGAACAAAAGGAGAACAAATATGTCAGCAGCATCATACAGCCCCCCACGCCCGCGCCTTCATCGTGCGCTGTCGCGCCCCTTCCGCAACACGCATGGCACAGGCAGTTCGCCGCAACGCCCCAGCCTCTCGGGCCTTTGGTCATCCCAGTTTGTCCGAGACCTGCCAGTACTTGGCCGCGCCCAGGGCGGCAGCGACGGCAACATCGTCATGGAAGACAGCGCAATAGACTGGGCGTACCGCCCGGTCCCCCTGGAAGGTGTTGCCGATGCATTTGCTGTTCTGGTGACAGGCGATAGCATGGTGCCCAAATACGCCGCTGGTGACCTTGTTTATGTGAATCCGGAGAAACAGCCACGCAAAGGCCGCTATGTGCTGGTGGAACTTGATGGCCACAAGGGACTTGTAAAGCAGTTTGATCGCTGGGATGGCGATACACTTGTGCTGCACCAGTTCAATCCGGCATCTGAACTTCGGTTTGACCGGCGGGAAATTTTGCGGGTACTGCTGATCATCGGCAGCATGGACGCCTAACATTGGCTATTGCACACGCTCATAAAGGGGCATAAAGCTGCGAGGAACTTCTCTATAAGATCGCTTTATGCCCAACACGCTGACATACCAAGCCGCACTGGACGATATCTTTGCTTCCTACATGCTGGCCAAGCCACGACACAAGGGCAAGTTTGACCGTGAGTTCCGGCAGCCTGAAGGCCTCATCAAACTTGCGCAGGAACTTGACCTGCTTCCAGACGCCGCGCGTACCATCCGCGTTACCGGCAGCAAGGGCAAGGGTACTACAAGCAGACTGGTGGCGCGACACCTCAAGGCCGAGGTGCCGGACGCCACTGTGGCCCTTCTCGTCTCCCCCGAAGAACTTGAACACACGGACCGCATACAGATAAACGGCACACCCATCAGCGAGACCGTCTTTACCCGTATTTATACCGCGCTCGCGCCACAACTTGAAGCACTTCTCCAAGCCATGCCAGAAGGGGCATACCTTTCGCCTTCCGGGCTTTTCATGCTCATCGCACTTGTGTGGTTCAAGGAACAGGCGGCCACACATTTTGTGCTCGAGACCGGGCGCGGCGCTCGGCATGATGAAATGGGGCAGATCGCAAGCCATGTTTCGGTGGTGACCAGTATCCTGCTCGAGCATGCTGCAAACCTCGGCCCCGCCATCCATGATATTGCGGCTGACAAGCTTTCGGTCGCGCACCGAAGCGACCACCTTGTTTGCCTGCCCGCGCTTTATGAAACCTATGGACACCTCATCCCGGCGCCACCCGCGCCGCTTGCGGAAGCAAAAAGCCTGCCCGCCTACCCCGCGTGGTTTGAGGTGAACGACCGCCTTGCCCGCACCGCCGTGGAGGCGCACCTGGGCCGCGCGGTGACAACGGAAGTCACGCTTGCCTCCCCTTCCTTCGGCTGGATTGAATACAGCGGTGTCCGCATCGCCTACGACGCCATCATCAATGCCGCCTCGGCCGACGCGAAACTGTATAAGGAAGCCTTCAAAGACAACCGCACGCTCATCCTCGCGTCCCTGCCTGACGACAAGGATAGGGAAGGCCTGTTTACGATATTTGAGGAAACCGGCGCAGATGTACAGGAAGTCTCGCTCAGTGGCACCCGCGGCTACCTGCGTTATGAAAAGGCGAGAGAGGACGGACGGCTGTTGGCAGACATCGCCTTCAATGACCCCATCGCCTTCCGCAAAGTGCTGGATAACGCCATCGTCGAATTCACGCCCGAGATGATCTATATCGCAGGCACGCAAACCTATATCCGCCTGTTCAAACTGGCAATGAACGACATTTGAAAAGTGAGATGGTACCCGCAGCCGGACTCGAACCGGCACGACCATACGGTCTCAAGATTTTAAGTCTTGTGTGTCTACCAATTCCACCATGCGGGCACATGTCGGTTGGACACAGGCGTTATAGACCAAAAAAAATGTCGAGAACAATGACGAAACGTCGCCACAGAGAAATTAATCGATCTCGCTGGGGCCGTCGGTTGAAAACGCATTGTCGCGACAAAACTGCTTCAGTTCATCCATCGCTGCAGATACTGCCGTCTTGTCCGGGCTCCGTACTACCACCTGCGCGCCGACACCTGCATGATAAAACGGGTAACTGCCGATACTGACACCACCGTGTTTACCCTGTAGTGTTGTCAGGCCATCCGCCAGCTTGCTTTCCGCCGCATGGATGGTCAGAGATTGTGTCCAAACCTTCCGTCCACTTCTCAGCAGCGGGCGCAGGTCTTCAAGCATCGCCTGCATGATCTTGGGCACACCAGCGAGGATAAACACGTTTTCAATGTTGATACCGGGTGCGATCGAGACCGGGTTATCCACCAGCGTACCGCCCTCGGGCACTCGCGCCATGCGCTGACGGGCCGGGGTAAAATTTTCGGCACCATAATACGCTTCCATGCGCGTATAAGCTTCCTTGTGGGTCACCACCGGCACACCAAAAGCCGCAGCAATACTGTCGACAGTGATGTCATCATGTGTCGGGCCGATACCACCTGTCGTGAACAGATAATCATAGCGGCTGCGCAGCGCGTTCACGGCATTTGCGATGTCGCCTTCAATGTCAGGCACCACCCGCACTTCCTTCAACTGGATTCCCGCCTCATTAAGCCAGGTTGCCAGATAGGCGATATTCTTGTCCTGCGTGCGGCCGGAGAGGATTTCATCCCCGATCACCAATAGTGCGGCGCTTACATCCTCAGCCATTTAATCCCCCGTCTTTATGCGGTTTCCTTGAAGGTGATCCGTTAATTCGGTACACCGGTTCCCAAGAAGGGTTGCACTCTAATCGTTCATTCGGTTTTAGTACACTCAGATCTGCAAACTGGATCATAGAAACGTATCAGACCTGAGAGGGGATAATCATGAAAACACGTGCTGCTGTCGCTTGGGGCGCGGGGAAACCGCTTTCCGTTGAAGAAGTCGACCTCGAAGGCCCAAAAGCCGGAGAAGTCCTGGTCGAGATCAAAGCCACCGGTGTTTGCCACACGGACGCCTTTACGCTTTCCGGCGATGACCCGGAAGGCGCCTTCCCCGCGATCCTTGGCCATGAAGGCGCAGGCGTTGTGCTGGAGGTGGGTGAAGGCGTGAAAAGCCTGAAGCCGGGCGATCATGTTATTCCGCTTTACACGCCTGAGTGCCGGGAATGTGATTATTGCTTGCACCCAAAAACCAACCTGTGCCAAAGCATCAGGGAGACGCAAGGTAAAGGTGTGATGCCGGACGGCACCAGCCGCTTCTCCATCGATGGCAAGCCGATCCTGCATTACATGGGCTGTTCCACCTTTTCGAACCACACGGTACTGCCCGAAATCGCGCTGGCAAAAGTGCGCAAAGACGCGCCGTTTGACAAAATCTGCTACATCGGCTGCGGTGTAACCACGGGTGTTGGCGCCGTTGCTTTCGACGCGAAAGTTGAGCCAGGCTCAAACGTGGTAGTATTCGGACTTGGCGGCATTGGTCTGAACGTCATTCAGGGTGCTCGAATGGTGGGTGCCAACAAGATTGTCGGCGTGGACATCAACCCTGCACGCGAAGCAATGGGCCGCCAGTTTGGCATGACCGACTTTCTCAACCCCAAGGAATGTGACATAATGCAGGCCATCATGGACCTGACAAATGGTGGCGCGGATTACAGTTTCGAATGTATCGGCAATGTGAACACCATGCGGCAGGCGCTGGAGTGCTGTCACAAGGGTTGGGGTGAAAGCATCATCATCGGTGTTGCGGGCGCAGGGCAGGAAATCTCCACCCGCCCATTCCAGCTTGTGACTGGGCGGGTGTGGCGCGGCTCTGCTTTTGGCGGCGCGCGTGGCCGCACCGATGTGCCCAAGATTGTGGACTGGTATATGGACGGCAAGATCAACATCGACGACCTCATCACCCACAAGATGCCACTTGATGAGATCAACACCGCATTTGACCTGATGCACGAAGGCAAATCAATCCGCTCCGTGGTGATGTACTGATGTCGTTCGAGGTTATATCCGAAACAGCCTGTTTCGGCGGCACGCAAGGCCACTACAGGCATGCGTCCAGAGAGCTTGGCTGCGAGATGCGGTTTTCCGTCTTCTCTCCTGAGCAGTCACGCCACGGAAAGGTACCGGTGCTCTGGTACCTTTCAGGCCTGACCTGTACGGAAGACAACGCCACCGTCAAGGCTGGATTCCAGCGTGTGGCTGCCGAGCTCGGCCTCATGGTCATCTGCCCGGACACCAGCCCACGCGGCGACGATGTGCCGGACGATGAGGGCTATGACTTCGGCAAAGGCGCGGGCTTTTATGTAGACGCCACCAAAGACCCGTGGGGAAAAAACTTCCGCATGTATAGCTACATCACCAGGGAATTGCCGGATGTGGTGGCGAACAGCTTCCCTGCCGATATGGACCGGCAAGGCATCACCGGCCATTCGATGGGAGGGCATGGTGCGCTTACAATCTGGCTCAAAAACCGGGACACCTATAAAAGTGTTTCCGCCTTCGCGCCTATCGTCTCCCCCCTCAATTGCCCGTGGGGCGAAAAGGCGCTTTCCGGTTATCTGGGCGATGACCGCGGAGCGTGGGCTGCCTATGACGCCTGCGCGCTTCTTGAAAAACTCGGCGCTGATGACAGCGAAGTATTGATCGACCAAGGCCTCGCTGACAATTTCCTTGAAGGACAGCTCAAGCCAGAACTCTTTGAAAAAGCATGTGACAAGGCTGGCCAGAAGCTCATACTCAGGTGGCACCCCGGCTATGACCATAGCTATTTCTTTATATCGACTTTCATTGAAGACCATCTGCGCCACCACGCGACCCAGCTTGGTTAAGGAGACATCTATGTACCGCCTTATCCTTGCGACTTTTCTTGCTTTGGCTTTATTGCCCCCCAATGCCTCTGCCCATCAGGACCCCGAGGTTGCCGGGTATATTGAAGTGGATGGTGGTCGCATCTGGTACCGGATGAATGGCGCGGCGCTGTTGCATAAAAAGCCGGCCATCGTCGTCATGCACGGCGGGCCCGGCGGCACGCACCGCGGCAACATGCCCTATGTCGCGCTGTCGGATGAGTACCCGGTCATACTGTATGATCAGCTTGGCACGGGCAATTCTGACCGGCCTGACGACAGAGCCAACTGGAACGTCGAACGTTTCGTAGCCGAAATTGACCACATCCGTGATGCCCTTGGCCTGGAGGAAGTGATTATCGCTGGCCACAGCTGGGGCGGTACACTCGCGGCTGAATACGCCGTTCGCCGCCCGAAGGGCCTTAAGGCCGCCATCCTCTCGAGCCCGCTCATCTCCACACAGCAGTGGATTGCCGACAATCAGGTCTGGATCGACCAACTACCCAAAGATGTGGCTGATACAATCCGCCGCCATGAGGCAGCAGGCACCACCAATACACCTGAATACCGCGCGGCTGAGGATGAATTTTACCAGCGCCACATGTGCCGAAAATCCCCTTGCCCTGGCGCCCGCTACCGCGTGGACGGCCCCATGCGCAACAAAGACATGTATGAATATATGTGGGGCCCGTCAGAGTTTTTTGCCCCCGGCACGCTTCGGAACTATGACGTTAGCCCACGTCTTCCGAATATCAATGTGCCAAGCCTGATGATTTGTGGGGAATTTGACGAAGCCGCACCTAAAAGCTGCAAAAAATACGCAGGCATGATTGATGGCGCAGAGACCATGATAATACCCGAGGCAGGACACGCCACGATGGGCGAAAACGAAGCGCTATACCTTAAGACCCTGCGTGACTTCCTGCATCAGTCCGTGAACTAAGGGCCTTTGCCAAGCGTAAGATACAAAAAAGAGCGGCCTGAGAGCCGCCCTTCTCTATTCCGTATATCGCATCCAGCTTATTCGCCGAACACACGCTTGAAAATCGTATCCACATGTTTGGTATGGTAATCCATATTGAACAGCTCATCTAGTTCTGCTTCTGACACCTTGGATGTCACGGTTTCGTCCGCCTTCAGAAGATCAAGCAACTGCAGTTCACCCCGGCTTTCCCAAACCTTCATCGCGTTCGCCTGCACAAGCCGATAAGCGTCCTCACGGCTGACACCAGCCTGCGTCAGCTCCAGCAACACGCGCTGGCTGTTTGGCAGACCGCCCATTTTGTTCATGTTGTCCAGCATATTGTCCGGGTACACCAGAAGCTGGTCCATCACGTTCGTGAGGCGCGCCAGGCTGAAATCAAGGGCAATCGTAGCATCAGGCCCGATGTAGC
The DNA here is from genome assembly GCF_025574465.1 of Kordiimonas aestuarii. Classification (GTDB taxonomy): domain Bacteria; phylum Pseudomonadota; class Alphaproteobacteria; order Sphingomonadales; family Kordiimonadaceae; genus Kordiimonas; species Kordiimonas aestuarii. The sequence continues at coordinate 69,171 of NZ_JAOBPP010000020.1, read as the reverse complement.
GTTCAACGGAAGAGTGGGAGATATCCCGCTCGTGCCACAGCGCCACGTTTTCCATTGCCGGGATCGCCATGGCGCGGATATAGCGGGCTTGCCCCGTCAGGTTTTCGGTCAGGATCGGGTTCTTTTTGTGCGGCATGGCGCTTGAGCCTTTCTGGCCCTTGGAAAAATATTCCTGCGCCTCAAGCACTTCTGTGCGCTGCAGGTGACGGACCTCAACTGACAGTCGCTCGATACAGCTTGCAATCACACCAAGCACGGCAAAATACATCGCGTGACGGTCCCGGGGTATAACCTGTGTGGAGACAGGCTCAACCGTGAGGCCCATTTTCGAAGCTACGTATTCTTCCACATACGGATCGATATTCGCGAATGTCCCCACCGCGCCTGAAATTGCACAGGTTGCCACCTCGGCGCGTGCGTCTTTCATACGCTTCAGGCAGCGATCGAACTCTGCATACGCCTGTGCCATCTTCAGGCCAAAGGTCACTGGCTCGGCATGGATGCCGTGGCTCCGACCAATGCACACGGTATATTTATGCTCTTCGGCGCGGCGCTTGAGCACGGCCAGAAGTTTCTCAAGGTCTTCGATGATGATATCCGCCGCCTGCATCAACTGCACGGAAAGGCAGGTATCCAGAACGTCAGAAGACGTCATGCCCTGATGCACAAAACGCGCCTCGTCGCCAACATGCTCCGCCAGGTTAGTCAGGAAGGCAATTACATCATGTTTTACTTCGCGCTCAATCTCGTCGATGCGGTCAATTTCCCACTTGCCGCGCTCCCATACAGCCTTGGCTGCTGCCTCCGGAATACGCCCCAGTCTGGCATTGGCGTCACAGGCATGGGCTTCGATCTCGAACCAGATACGGAAACGGTTTTCAGCTTCCCAAATATCGGTCATTTGTTTGCGGGCATAACGAGGGATCATGGGGCGCGCTCCTCACGGGGAATACAGAAATAAAAATCTGCCGACCTGCTAGCAGAAACGACCGCCAACCGCAAGTTTCCTTGACACCCCGGCTTTTCAGAAAGAGCATTGTCGCATCTCTTATCCGGCGTGGAGCATCATCATGCGGTTCATTTTCGGCCTTTTTCTGGTTCTCGGGTTTACTGTCGGCGCATGTGCCGACACGATCATCAAAAATGTCACCGTCCTTACCATGCATGAGGACGATGTGATTGAAAATGCCGATGTACTTGTCGTCGGTGATCGTATTGTTGGTATTTACACATTGGGCTCCGAGCCACCGTCAGATATGTTAAAGGAAACGCTTCCCAGCATAGACGGCACCGGCAAATTCCTCATCGCAGGCATGACTGAAATGCATGGCCACCTGCCCCCTTCGGGTTGGAGCGATGAGCGGGCGGAGGAGACCTTATTCCTCTATATTGCAGGGGGTGTCACCACTGTGCGCGGCATGCTGGGCGACCCGGCGCAGTTTGACATGAGGGAGAAAATCAAATCAGGCAAGATCGCGGGGCCGACGCTGTATCTCGCTGCACCCAGCCTTAACGGCAACTCAGTCAGTTCAGTCGAGGAAGCGATAGCGAAGACCAAGCAATATGCAGGCGAAGGCTGGGACCTGCAGAAAATTCACCCGGGCCTAACACGCGCGGAATATGACGCGATGGCGGAAATTGCGCATGCCCTTAACTATCCATTCGGTGGCCATGTGCCTGCGGATGTGGGTATCGAGCGTGCGCTTGAGGCCGGACAGATATCCATCGACCATATGGATGGTTATATCGAATGGCTGGACGGCGAAAGCCATGAGTTGAGCGAGGCGGAGCTTGAACGCGCCACCGCTATCACGCTTGAAAGCGGTACGTGGATCGTGCCCACGCAGGTTCTTTTCAACACCTTCTATAGCGGCTACGGTGCTGGCACGGTGCTCAGTTCAATAGAAATTGACGCCCTTCTTGCCCGACAAGAGAATGCTTACGTGCCTGAAACAACACGCGAGCAATGGGAAAATACAGCACGCAATGCGCAGCCTAATAAGCTGGTAATCAAAAACCGGCAGAAACTGCTAAAGGCTTTTGCAGACGCAGACGTCAATCTCGCGATGGGTAGCGACGCTCCGCAAACATTCTCGGTGCCCGGCTTTTCAATCTGGCGCGAGATTGACGTGATGGTCGAGGCAGGGCTAACACCTGCGCAGATTCTGGAAATCGGCATCGCGGCACCTGGCCGCTATTTCAGCGATAAGGACAAGTTTGGCATGATTGAGGTCGGGGCACGCGCGGACCTGATCCTTCTTGGTGCAGACCCCCGCGCCGATGCAGCGAACCTCACAAAACAGGCCGGCGTCATAGCAGCCGGACGCTGGTATAGTCGTGCAGATATCGACAATCGCCTGGCGAAGATAGCCAACAGGTATAAAAACTAGCCAACCAAGCTGGCGGCGGGATAGCAGAATTCGTCGAATGCTTCCCGCCACATGGAAATCGGATGGCTTGCGAGAGTCGAGTTCTGAAATAACCGGTCGCCTGTGACTTCCCGCGTTACCCAGTCAGGGCGGGTAAAGGCTTCGTCCTCATCCTCCAGCTCAATTTCCGCTAGCACGAGTCCCTTATTTTCGCCCTTGAAGACATCAACGTCCCACACGTGACCATCACATTTGACTGCGTACCGCTTCTTGACAATCAGTGGGTCCAGTACCTTGGAGATTAGTGCAACGCCTTCGGCTTTGCCCAGTGGACGTTCTATTTCCACCCGTCTCGCACCTTTTCCGATCTTCAACGTCAGGATATAATCCCCGTCTATTTTCCGGACTCTGAGGGACCGGCTTTCGGCCCGCATCAGGTAGCCCTGTTCGACAGACTTGAATTTTCTCGGTAGCTTCAACCGTGTCTTGTCGACAAGGAATTTACGTTCGATCTCGTACAAGATAGACCTTCATGCGTTACTGCATGCCGTAACGTGCAAAACAGATATGCAATGCATTGGCATAGCCCGGTGGAATATCCTTGAGTTTAAAGGTGCCCTTCGGCCCTTTAAACTCACCCCATTTATGCTCGTCAGAAAGTTGCACTATTATGTCTGCAGCATCTTTTTTTAACTGTCCATGAAACACAAGCATGAGCCGATCGCCAAGTGTGGGGTGGTGTTTTACCCACGAGGAGATGAATTCGACTTTCTTCACCTTGATCCCGCTCTCTTCCTTTACTTCACGCTTGAGCGCGCCAAAAAGGTCTTCCCCACTTTCCACCTTGCCGCCCGGCAGGTCAAATATGCCACTGGACTTACGCATGAGGAGTGCTTTGCCATCGGCTGACATCAACACAACTTTTGCAGAAATAGGCAGGTCTTCAAGCGCTTCGCGGGTGGATTTTACCTGTTCCCAATACATCAGTCTCTCAATCTCCGGGGGCGAGGCATAATGCCCAGCCTCGTTGTGCCGTCCCCAGCTCAGGGCTTTACGCTAGCCCTGTATTTTTAAAACTACATTAAACCAAGTTCTTTAAAGCTCGCCTGGCCTGTTTTGCCAACAATTATGTGATCGTGAACCCGTATACCGATGCGATCGCAGGTCTCAACAATATTTTTGGTCATCATCACGTCGGCCTGACTTGGTGTCGGGTCCCCGGATGGGTGATTATGCACCAGTATAAGCGCCGTTGCGTCAAGTTCAAGCGCCCGGCGCACCACTTCACGCGGATAAACCGCCGCCTCGTCCACGGTGCCGTCACTCATGACCACGTCGGCCAACAATACGTTCTTGCGGTCAAGGAACAGAATTCGAAATTGCTCACGCGGAATGTGCGCCATCGCGCCCTGAAGATAGTCTGAGACCAGCGACCAGTTTGACATCACCGGTCGTGCACTTGCACCAGCCTTGGATAGGCGAAGGGCCGACGCCTGCACGGACTTGATCGCCGCCACGGCCGTGTCGCCCAACCCTGCTGTTGCCCGCAGGCTATCCACATCCGCACTCAGTACGCCAGCATAACTGCCGTAACGGTCTATGAGTTGTTTGGCGAGTGGTTTAACATCTCGGCGGGGAATGGCGAGAAACAGGATAAGCTCCAGCAGTTCGTAATCCTGAAGGGCGTCAGCGCCGCCCGCAAGAAAACGTTCTCTCAAACGGGCGCGGTGCCCGTTCATGTGGCTTGCTGTTTTGGCCGTATCCCCCATCAGCCCCTACCCCTGCTTTCAGGCGCTCAGGTCATATGGCGGACAATACCAGCCCTTTGGCGACTTGGTGAAAACTTCATATCCATCTTCGGTGACAGCCAGTGTATGCTCGAATTGCATGGAGAGCGTTTTGTCACGTGTCACCGCCGTCCAGCCGTCCGCCAAAATTTTTGAGCCTGGCTTGCCGGCATTCACCATGGGTTCAATGGTAAAAAACATGCCAGGGCGCAGCTCGGGCCCGGCGCCTGGACGCCCAAAATGCATTACGCTGGGCTCATCATGGAAAACACGCCCAATGCCGTGGCCACAGAAGTCCCGCACGACAGAATAACGATGCGCTTCCACATGGGTCTGAATCGCATGTCCAATGTCGCCGAGCTTTGCGCCGGGCTTCACAGCTTCAATACCTTTCCACATGGCCTCAAAGGTCACTTTGCACAACCGTTCCGATAATAACTTCTGTTTACCAACAAAGAACATCCGGCTGGTGTCACCATACCAGCCATCAAGAATGACCGTGACGTCAATATTAAGCGCATCGCCTTCACGAAGCTTTTTCGGACCCGGAATGCCGTGACAAATAACGTGGTTGATCGACGTACAGATCGACTTTGGGAACCCCCGATAATTCAGCGGGGCGGGGACAGCACCATTATCTGTGATAAAATCATGGCACAACCGGTCCAATTCTTCTGTCGTTACGCCGGGCACAACATGTGGTGTGATATAATCAAGCACTTCAGCCGCAAGGCGACCCGCCGCGCGCATACCGTCCATGGCCTCCGGGCCATATATTTTAATCGACCCTGTACGGGTGTCCGGGGCATTCAATGCATCAACATAGTTCATTTATCTATCCTTCGCGGCTTCCCGTTATTTTATGCCGGTCACAGCCGAATGGGAAGTGTTCCCGATATTTCTATTCTCTCAGGCGTCAGGTCGCATGAGTAACACAGAAGTTCAACGCCTTTTTGTGCAGCTTCCTTGAGGCCACCTGCATATACCGGGTCAATGTGTTCAGCGGGAGCAAAGGCCTCGCAATCTCCGCGCTGGACAAGATAAAACATGACAGCACGGTGGCCCTCGTCAATCATGGCCATCAACTCGCACAAATGTTTGGCGCCACGTGTGGTGACAGCATCGGGAAACTGTGCCTCTGCACCAACCTTAAGCGTCACATTCTTGACCTCAACATAGCACTTATCAGCAGCCTCAACCGTCTTGGGCCGCTCAAGTAGAATGTCGATCCGGCTGTTCACCCCGTATTTCACCTCACGGCGCAACGAGCCATAGCCCGTTAGTTCTTTTATCAGCCCAGCGCCAATCGCGTCTGCAACAATACCATTGGGGTGGCTGGTGTTGATGCCAACCAACGCGCCGTCTGCCTCAAGCATTTCCCAGCGCCAATCCAGCTTGGCCTTCGGGTTTTGGTTCGGGGAAAGCCAGACACGACTGCCCGGCTCCTTGCAGCCAAGCATTGACCCGGAGTTGGCACAGTGCGCGACAACAACCTCACCATTTGGCAATTCCACATCAGCCAGGAAACGCTTGTAGCGCTTGACCAGCCGACCTTCCTGTAATGTTTGGTCGAAAATCATGATGGCACCCTAGCCTGCCCCCCGTGTTACAATCAAGCAACACCTTTCGCGCCACACCAAGGTGATGACGCTGATTTCCTTGACTGATCGGTCCACTATTGTACCGTTGGCTTCAGCCCTGCGTTTATAGGGTCAGGTTTCGACGCGTTCAGGATAGGCCAGCGCCCATTTTCGAAACCCGCCAATGAAAAACATTAAAAGGAAACGCAGCATTTCAATTCCGGGGAAACCATAGGCGACATAAAGGCGGGTTGCGAAAGTGCAACACTCTTGTGCCCTGCTTGCCTAGACCTCTCTATATATTGTGGATTTGCGTCGCAAAACTTTGGCTTCTATGCAAACTAAAGTCCCGGGCGCCCACAGATTGGTCCGCCAGCAAATGTCCTGCCGGCCCGGGTGAATCCCCACAGTAAAATGACTAAACGAAGCTGCGTGTTTCGAATGAGGAAAGACACCATGAAAAAAACCTGGTTTAACAATAGCGCGCGCTTGATTGCCGGCTGTTCGATGATTGCACTCTCCGCCGGTGCCCATGCGCAAAGCAGCGACAGCGGCTTCGCACTTGAAGAAATCGTTGTAACTGCACAAAAACGCGCACAAAGCCTGCAGGACGTTCCAATTTCGGTCAGCGCAATTGCTGGCGATAAGGTGAAAGATTTCGCGGCTGGTGGTGAAGACATTCGTTTGCTTTCAAGCCGCGTACCGGGTCTCAACGCAGAATCTTCAAACGGTCGGGTTGCACCACGCTTCTATATCCGCGGTCTCGGCAATACCGACTTTGACCTTGCTGCTTCCCAGCCGGTGTCCATCATCGTCGATGATGTGGTGCTTGAAAACGTGATCCTCAAAAGCTTCCCGCTCTTTGACATCGAGCGCGTAGAAGTCCTTCGCGGCCCCCAAGGCACGCTCTTTGGTCGCAATACCCCTGCTGGCATCGTGAAGTTTGACACACGCAAACCAACGCAAGAGCCTGAAGGTTATGTCAGTGCAAGCTACGGCAGCCTCGGCACATCTTCCGTTGAAGCAGCATATGGCGGGGGTATCAGCGAAGCAGTATCCGCCCGCATCTCCGGCCTGATGACCCGCCGTAGCGACTGGATTGATAACGGTTATACCGGTGAAGAAGACGTGATGGGTGGCTTTGTTGAAGCGGCCATGCGAGCACAGGTACTGATCGAACCAACAGAGAATTTCGATGCGCTGCTGAACTTCCACTACCGGTCGCTTGACGGCACCTCGGAGGTCTTCCGCGCCAACATCTTCGACACAGGTTCTCCTGAGCTAAATGAGAATTTCGACCGTGACACGGTTTATCACGACGACACGCACCACAACACTCAAAGCTATGACAGCTGGGGCGCATCTGCCAAGCTCGTCTGGGACTTTGGTGATGAAATGAGCCTGACCTCTGTCAGCGCTTACGAAACCACCAATGGCTGTGGTATCGGCGACATTGACGGCGGTTATGGCGCGGTATTCCTGCCCGAAATGGGACCAGGCTTCATCCCGTTCCCAAGCACGACGGAAGACTGCATCGATAACCTCGACCAATATACTCAGGAAGTCCGCCTTTCCGGTCAAGGTACTGACAAGCTTTTCTATCAAATGGGCTTTTTCTACTTTGATAGCGATTTTACGATCCGCACCCGTCCGTTTTTCGTGCCAGATTCTACAGTCCGTCACCAGAACGAAAGCTGGGCGCTATTTGGTCAGGTCAGCTATGACTTGAGCGATGCCACTACACTTACCGTTGGCGCACGCTATACAGATGATAAAAAATCTGCTGACGCATTTGACGGTGCTGCGGGCGCGCCCCTTCCGACCGTTAATCTTGATGGGAACGACTTCAGTTGGGACGTGGCCGTAAACCATATCCTCAACCCTGACCTGTCAATCTACGCGCGTGTTGCAACAGGCTTCCGTGCTCCGTCAATTCAGGGCCGTGACGTTGCTTTTGGCAGCGCGCCAACAACGGCTCAGGAAGAGACCATCATGTCCTATGAGGCCGGGTTCAAAGCTGACCTCGTTGAGGGACGCATGCGCTGGAATGGCGCCGTCTTCTACTACGAAATGGACGACCTCCAGGTTACCGCCGTTGGCGGTGGCTCCAACAATGTACGCCTGCTGAACCTGAACGAAGTAAAAGCATATGGCTTTGAAACCGATCTTGAGTTCCTTGTGACCCAGAACCTGACCCTGACAGCAGGTGCTTCTTACGCGCACACCAAAATCTATGACAACAGCGTAAGGGTTCCGGTCTGTGGCTCAGGCATGTGTACACCAACGGACCGGCTGGACAACTTTGGCCGTGCCATCATCAATGGCAACCCGCTGCCACAGGCACCTGACTGGACGTTCAACGTTACTGCCGAGTATGTACAGCCAACCGGTGACGGAGAAGAGTTCTTTGTCTTCACTGACTGGGCTTATCAGGGCGATACCAACTTCACCCTTTATGAAGCTGCTGAATTCCGCTCCACCGGCACATATGAGTTGGGCCTGCGCCTTGGTTACCGCTGGGATGATAACCGTTATGAAGTTGCCTTCTTCGGCCGCAATCTGACGGACGAGAAAAACGTCAAGGGCGTGATCGACTTCAACAACCTGACCGGCTTCGTCAATGAACCCCGCGTTCTGGGTGTTGCGTTCCGCGCTGATTTCTAAGTCCGCCTGGTTACAAACAAATTTAACGGGGGCCTGTGGTCCCCGTTTTCATTTCTGATACATACAAAAAAGGCGACGAGTTTTCGTCGCCTTTTAATCTGAACATTTCAGCGGTTAAGCCAGCCGTACGGAATGAGCGCCATCAACCGGCAAAGCCACACCTGTGGTGAAGCTGGATGCCGGGCTGGCCAGCATCAGCATCGCCGGGACAAGCTCCGACAGATTGCCCGCCCGTTTGGCAGGGCTTTGCTTAAGCATCTGCTGGCCAAGGTCACTATCAAGGAAAGTATCGTTGATTTCTGTCTTGAAATAGCCCGGACAAATGGCATTCACGCGGATGCTCCAGCGTTGCCACTCAATCGCCATGGCACGGGTCATTTGTACCACGCCCGCCTTGCTGGTTGCATAGGTCAACTGTTGAGGGCCTACGCCCAGCCCCAAGATCGATGCCGTATTGATGATTGACCCACCCTTGCCGTTCTCCAGCATCGCCTTAGCAGCTACCTGCCCCACACGCCACATACCCTTTAGGTTTGTGTTCATGGTGGCGTCCCAGTCCTCTTCAGTATCCTCCAGAGCCCAGTTCGGCCGGGCAATGCCTGCGTTGTTACACACAATCGTCGGTGTCCCGAGCGCTTCTTTCGCCTTGGCAAAGGCCTTCTCAACACTCTCGCGGCTGGTGACATCCAACTCTACCGCCAGGGTGCGTCCACCGGTGTCGTTAGCAATTTCTACCGACAGCGCTTCCACCCTGTCGGTACGCCGGGCACCCAGCACCACGTCGGCGCCTGCCCGAGACAGTGCCCGTGCAAATTCTGAACCGATGCCCGAGGATGCACCCGCTACCAGGGCCACTTGGCCCTTTAGGCCGAAAATTCCATTCACATAATCACTCATGTCACATCCTATTTTGCATTTTCACGGTCATAATCAGCAAAGCTTTTACCGGCTTCGGCGAGCTCTTTCAGAAGCGGCGCGGGTTGCCACCAACGCGGGCCAAATTTCTCACCGAACTCACAAATCTTCGCATAAACATTTTCAAGGCCAAGGCTGTCAGCATAATGCATCGGCCCCCCGCGATAAGGCGGGTAGCCATAGCCGTTCACATAGACAACGTCGATGTCGCTGGCCCGGTATGCTTTACCTTCGCCAAGGATTTTTGCCCCTTCATTGATGAGCGCCATCATGCAGCGCTCGACAATTTCCTCAGATGAGATTGCACGGCGTTCAATACCGGCTTTGGCGCTCTCGGTCTCAATCAACGTCAGCACTGCCGGGTCGGGCTTTGGTGTGCGGCTCCCCTCGTCATAGGCATAAACGCCCGCGCCCACTTTCAACCCTTTGCGACCGGACTCGACCAGCCGGTCCATCCAGTCGTATGCTTTGGTTTCATAGCTTTCGCGGCCAAGACCCTGACGGTTCAGGTAGCCGATATCAAGACCTGCCATGTCTGACATGGTCATCGGCCCCATGGGCATGCCAAAGTTGAATAGTGCCGCGTCCACTTCCTCAGGCTTCGCGCCCTCAATCACGCAAAGTGCAGCTTCGCGACCATATGGAGACAGCATTCGGTTGCCGATAAAGCCGTGGCATACACCGGCAACTACGCCCACCTTGCGGATAGCTTTCGCAAGGCCAACACAGGTCGCTAATACATCCGGCGCTGTTTGGTCTGCGCGCACAATCTCAAGCAGCCTCATCACATTGGCGGGTGAAAAGAAATGTAGCCCCAGCACGTCGTCAGGCCGGCTGGTAGAGGCGGCAATCTCGTTTACGTCAAGGTAAGAGGTATTGCTGGCGAGGATAGCACCCTTCTTGGCCACACGGTCCAATTCGCCAAACACCTTTTTCTTGATCTCCATGGTCTCGAAGACTGCCTCGATAATAAGGTCACAATCGCCAAGGTCATCATAGGAAAGCGTGCCGGTAAATTGGCCCATCAGGCCTTCAACCTGCTCTGCCGTCAGCTTGCCCTTGGCAGCTGAGCGCTCATAGTTCTTGCGCACCACACCCAGGCCGCGGTCCAGCGCTTCCTGTTCCACCTCAAGGATGGTGACGGGGATGCCAACGTTGGCAAAGTTCATAGCGATACCACCGCCCATGGTGCCCGCCCCGATGATGCCAACCCGCTTGATATCCCGACGTGGGGTGCCCTTGTCGATACCAGGAATTCGGCTGACTTGCCGTTCCGCAAAAAACATATGCTGCAAGGCCTTGGCCTGCGGATTTGACATACATTCCTGAAACAGCTCACGCTCGCGCTTAAGGCCTTCTTCGAGCGGCAGGCTGACCGCTGCTTCAACACATTGCACGCAGCGTTCCGGTGCAAAGTAGCCACGTGTTTTGCGGGCAATGGATTCGCGGAATTGCGCGAAGAACTCCGGCCCGAACTTGTCACTGTCAATTTCCATCTCACCAGTACGGCGCGGGCCATTGTCTGCCGATGCGTGGGCGAAGGCAATTGCTGCGTCTAGCAGATCGTCTTCAACGACCTCATCCAGCACACCCCAGTTTTTCGCTTCGCCTGCGCCAACGTGACGACCGCTGATAATAGCGTCCAAAGCGTTCGCTGGACCCGCGATCCGCGGCAGGCGTTGGGTACCCCCCGCCCCCGGCAGGATACCGAGCTTCACCTCCGGCAGGCCAATCTTGGCAGAGCCAAGGGCCACCCGGTAATGACATGCCAGTGCAACCTCAAGTCCACCTCCAAGCGCCGTGCCATGGATGGCCGCCACGACCGGCTTTTCCATGGCTTCAATTTCCGTCACGACATCCGGCAAATGCGGTGGCTGCGGCGGACGGCCAAATTCGCGGATGTCAGCCCCCGCAATAAACGTGCGCCCCGCACAAGCGATAACAATAGCCCTGACATCCGCATTGGATGAAAGCTCCCTCATCTCGCGCGCCAGACCTTCCCGCACACTGTGCGATAGCGCATTCACGGGTGGGTTATCGACAGTGATGATCGCGATACCTTCGCGGATTTCTTTTGAAACAGTTGTCATATCTTCCCCTCATTCACTTTGCATGCGCACAGTCATGCATGCCTTGATTGAGAGACTAGGGCGCACATGCGCCAAAGCCAGTAGATGCGCATACAAAAGCACAGTCAGACGCGTTCGATCACCATGGCTATACCCTGCCCGACCCCGATACACATGGTGGCCAGGCCATAACGGCCGCCCCGAGCTTCCAGTTCATGAGCCAGTGTCAGCGCGAGACGCGCGCCAGACATGCCAAGTGGATGGCCAAGCGCGATGGCACCACCGTTGGGGTTCAGGTGCACCGCATCGTCGGCGATGCCCAAACCACGGGTGCAGGCCAAAGCTTGCGCTGCGAAAGCTTCATTCAGTTCAATAACGTCCATATCGCCAAGGCTGAGGCCAAGTCGCTTCAGAAGCTTTTGGGTTGCAGGCACTGGACCAAAACCCATGGTTCGCGGGGGCACACCGGCACAGGTCGCACCCACAATACGCGCCATCGGTGTCAGGCCATGTTTCGTTGCGGCGGCTTCGCTGGCAACGAGAAGAGCAGCCGCACCATCATTGGTGCCAGACGCGTTCCCTGCGGTAACGGTCCCATCAGCGCGGAACGGCGCACGCAATTGGGCGAGGGCCTCCCTTGTTGTGCCGTGGCGTGGATGTTCATCCGTTGAGACAATAACCGGGTCTCCTTTACGCTGAGGAATGATCACCGGTGTTATTTCGCGCTCAAACCGCCCGGCCTTCTGCGCGGCCTCGGCCCGCCTCTGTGAGCGATAGGCAAATGCATCCTGATCGTCTCGGCTTATTTTCAGATCTTCAACAAGGTTCTCGGCTGTCTCTGGCATAGAATCAGTGCCATAAGCTGTGTTCAGGGCCTTGTTGACAAAACGCCAGCCGATAGTGGTGTCATAAATTTCTGCCTGCCTGGAATACGCGCTCGTCGCCTTTGGCATCACGAACGGCGCACGCGACATGCTTTCCACACCGCCCGCAATCACAAATTCAGCCTCTCCCGTCATCACCGCCCTCGCGCCCTGCGTCAGAGCTTCGAGGCCGGAACCGCACAGCCTGTTCACCGTGACGGCGGGCACATCGGCCGGCAGACCTGCAAGCAATGCTGCCATCCGCCCTACATTGCGATTGTCCTCACCCGCCTGGTTAGCGCAGCCATAAAACAGATCGTCAACCGCAGCCCAGTCTGCATCGGGATACCGCTCGATCAGCGCCTTGACCGGGTGCGCGGCAAGATCATCTGTCCTCACACCTGCAAGACCGCCCCCATATCGCCCAACGGGCGTCCTGAGCCCATCACAAATAAACGCATGTTGCATGCTTCCCTCCCGAAATCAGACACATAGAGCTTTGGTGATTAACCTAAATCATCGCTCACAAAAGACCACCCGAATGACATAAAAAGCGTAACACGGGCGACCACTTGCCAAACTAATCATTTACATTAATTATAACCCGGAACCGGAGAAGGACAGATCATGGCGTTAGAAAAAGAAACACTGCACCAGCTTTGCACCACCCTTGAACGTTTTGTGCATGAGCGCCTGATCCCACACGAACGTGTGGTAGCAGAGACGGATGCCATCCCGAAAGATATTTTAGCTGAAATCAGAGAGCTGGGACTTTTTGCCCTGTCTATTCCCGAAGAGTACGATGGCCTTGGCCTGAACATGCAGGAAGAGGTTGAAGTTGCCATGGTCATCGGCGAAGCTGCTCCGGCTTTCCGGTCTATATTCGGCACGAACGTGGGTATCGGCTCGCAAGCGATTGTGCTTGACGGAACGCCTGAACAGAAAAGCAGATACCTGCCCAAGCTTGCGAGCGGCGAACTGATTGGTTCCTTCTGCCTGACAGAGCCCGAGGCCGGCTCCGACGCAGGGTCCCTGCGGACCAGCGCCCGGAAAGACGGTGACTGTTACGTGCTCAATGGCACAAAGCGCTTCATCACAAACGCACCGTTTGCGGGCCTGTTCACAGTCATGGCGCGTACAGACGCAGACAGCAAGGACGCGCACGGTGTTTCAGCCTTTCTCGTTGAAGCTGGCGCGCCCGGATTGAGGGTCGGCAAGCCGGAGAAAAAGATGGGCCAGCAAGGCGCACCGGTTGCTGATGTCATTTTTGAAGACTGCCGTGTGCCTGCAGAAAACATCATTGGCGGCGTTGAGAATATGGGCTTCAAAACTGCGATGAAAGTGCTCGATAAAGGCCGCCTGCATATCTCCGCCGTATGCACAGGTCTCGGCAAACGCATCCTGCGCGACACTGTGCGTTATGCCAAAGAGCGGCGCCAGTTTGGTGGTGCGATCACCGACTTCCAGCTTATCCAGGCCATGATTGCTGATAGCCAGACCGATATTTACGCTGCGGAGTGCATGATTCGCGATGCCGCCAAAGCACGTGACGCTGGTGAGAACACAAAGCGCAAAGCGTCATGTACAAAACTGTTTGCCTCAGAGATGGTTGGCCGCGTTGCCGACAGGGCTGTGCAGATATATGGTGGCGCGGGCTATATTGCTGATTATGGTATTGAGCAGCTGTACCGTGATGCTCGCCTGTTTCGCATCTATGAGGGCACCAGCCAGATCCAGCAGCTGATCATTGCCAAGGATGTAATCGCCGGCACGAACTGATCCTTCGCACATAAATGTGATCACATTTATGTCAATCTGATGATACCCTGCATTACGCCAACCTGCCTGCAGGCAGGTTGGCAACCGATGATCAAGGGGAGTGACAAATGAAATTCAGCGCAGCCGCTGTCTTGGCGACAATGATGTTCACCCTGCCTGCAACCGCAGACATGCCGGGCAAAAGCGACCACAGCCACCCAAAAAAAATTTCCAGGGAACAGATTGCCGGAAAGTTTTTTGACGACCACAGACCGCTTGTAAAGATGCACGATAGCGAACTGGGGAAATACAAAACCGAAGATCTCGAGAACTTTCTGTCCGCCGACAAAAAGTTTGATAGCGGCATGTACAAGTCAGGCCCCAGCAAGTTCACCATAGAGCACTACGGCGTTGACGAATTCATGTATTTTATTGAGGGCGGCGTGACGCTGACATCCGCCGACGGCACCGTTACCGAGATCAAGGCCGGGGATGCGGTTACCATTGGTAAGGACTGGCACGGCGTCTGGGAATCAGATGGTTACATGAAAATTTATGTCATCTATTCGCCAGATGAGCCACTTGAGTAAAGCCGATAAGCAGCAATAAAAAAGGCGGGCCCAAACCCGCCTTTTTCGCGTTCTATGAGATTAAGTCTATTCAATCAGACCAGCACAATCGGCGTGTGAAAGACCAAGAGCCGATGCAACGCTGTTGAAGAATTCAACTTCAAACGGGCTGATCTTGCCATCAATCTTGATGACCTCGGCAAGCGCACCAACAATCATTTTACAATCATCTGGGCCAATCTTGCCCCGAACCTTGGACAGATATCGTTCAAGCGTGGCTTCTTTATAAAGATCCGAAATTGCAGCGACGCGGATGTCTTTTTCGCTGACATCATCACCTGTGCGATCCTTGATAATACGTTGTACTGTCGCAATCTCGATACCTGAAATATTGGTATCGGCATTGGTGGCGCGGGACAGCGCCATCAACAGCGCCTCGCGTACCAACTGGCGTTTACCTTCTTCGTCGAGCTCCGTGCCCCGAAAAAGGTTTAGAATATTTTCTAGTTGTGCGAGCGGCATAATACCCTTCCCCTCATCAAAATGCTGAATAAAGTTCACGCCGATACCAACCCAAATTTCACCCCGGGTCAAGGCTGTAAACGTGATAATATGGAATTGGGAACGCTGATTGACCGGCCGCCATATAAACGATTGTTAAAACCACCTGCCATGATGCCCCCACAGACGCATCATACCCAAGCCACAATTACATACAACTTTAAATAAATTACACACTAACAAATTAAATGCATAACATAGGCAAAGGCACAAGACTTCAGCGGGAATAAACCGTAAAACAAAAATAGACATTGTTCTAAAAAGTCTGCTAGTAGTTTTTTGATAGAAACTCTAAATACAGACCGTTACGGCTGTGAGCGTAGTCAACAACCCTTAAGCGTAAGAAAAACACGAATTAGATATGAATTACACATATCAATATCCGCATCCTGCCGTCACAACGGACATCGTGATCTTTTCGGTTCGCGACAACGAACTGCAGGTGCTCCTTATCAAACGCGGCGGAGAGCCGTTCAAGGGTTCTTGGGCTTTACCTGGCGGCTTTGTCCGCATGGACGAGAGCCTGGACGAGTGTGCCAAGCGTGAGTTGCACGAGGAAGCAGGCCTTGAAGGTGTCTACCTCGAACAGCTTTACTCCTTCGGCGCCATAAACCGTGACCCCCGCGAACGGGTGATCAGTGTTGCTTATTATACGCTCACACCGTCCGCGCACCTGAACCCATCTGCCGGTACTGACGCATCCGAGGTTCAATGGTTTGCCATCAACGATCTGCCGGCTCTTGCTTTCGATCATGTTGACATTATCCGTGTTGCCCGCGAGCGGCTGGCAGCAAAGATGGAGTATTCCACCATCGGGCTGCAGTTCATGGCCGAAGAATTCACTCTGTCTCAGCTTCAGATCGTGTATGAACAGGCTACCGGAAAAACACTCGACAAACGCAATTTCCGCAAGTGGATCCTGTCGTTGGACCTGATTGCCGAAACCGGCAAGAAGTTTGCCGCCGGCGCTCATCGTCCTGCAATGCTGTACCGCATCAAGGATCCTGACCGGGTAGAGATCATCCGCTAACCGCGCGTGAACCCACTTGTTTATCCCGCGTAAGCCTCATATCGTTATGGGCAGCACAAGCACGAGGGATCACAATGAAAAAACGCCTTCCAGACATCATGGAAGAAATGCGCCAGGCGTTGCTTGGCCGCAAAAAAGACCACCGGTGGGGCACAAGTGCATCGGAAGCCTATTCTGCGGCTGTCGGCGGCATCAAGGACTTCAGCGGTGACACACTTACCAAAACCGCCCAGCGGTTTAATGAAGCCCTGCCCTATATCGAACGGGCTGGCTACGAAGTAACCGAAATTGAGGTCGGCCTCGGCCTTTCACCCAAGATTGTACCGCACCTACGGCTGCGGGAGTTGATCAGTGATGAAGCGCAAACGGCGCTGCTCGCAGAGACGCGCGACAAAAAACTCATCAACACGATTCTTGGCTCGCTATTCCGAGCCAGCAGCACACGCAAGAAACTTAAGTTCAACCGCTTCCACTTCACAGACCTAGAGCTGGAACTGAGCATTTTGCCCACCGTTGTTCTCAAGTTCAAACCAAACGAGAATCATCGCGGGGACCCCGCCCTTCTCGAAGATCTGACTTCAGCTGATGGAAAAGAATCAGACGCAGATACGCCAAAAAAATAGCCCGGCGTTTGGCCGGGCCATTTTCAATTTACTACAACAAGCCTATGGTTATGACTTGCGCGCTGCCTTGGAAAGGCCCCTGTTGATCTCTTGAGAGCGCTCAAGCGCCATATAAGAGTCAAACAGAAGCTCCATACCGGCAACTGACTGCTCTTCAGCAGCGGCCTGAGTTTCAGGACCTGCAGCGGGAGCTACGTCGGCAAGCACATCGCCAGACATTTCGTCAAGCTTGGAGCCAAAGTCAGATTGCACCTGCGCGAAAACGCGGTTGCTTTCTTCTGCCCCGTCTTGAAGCGCGGCAAGCTGGTCTTCATCGGCGAGTGCGATGGCGTCTTCATAGCAGTTTTGCGATTCCTGCGCCGCAGCCATGGCTTTACGGAAAACCATGGTTGTCTCCACAATACGCTTCTCTGGCGTCAGGGCTTCAAACCCCTCAACCGTGGGCATGCCATCGCTATACACTGACATCGGCGCGAAACATTCGGCACCGATTTTTTCGTCCCCGGCATACACACCGCTGCCCATAGCCACGGCAACTGCCACACCGGCAATCATAGATACTGTTGATTTCATTACACTTCCCTCGTTGGCTTAAAGCCCCACATCCGGCAACGATATTGGCTCATTTTTCCGGTAAATGCAATTTTACTTTAATTTTACCTTAACTTTTTATGATGGCTTCGTTCGCAAGGTCGGCCGACAATGCACCAGCCCTCCGCGCTTGCATCACAAAATGCCGAGTTTCACAAACACGTCAGCGACATCATCAGCGAAGTTCGCCCCTTTGCGCAACACCGGTACATTCTCAGGCAGGTCCTTGAACTTTTCCTTCTGACTTGTGGCGATCAACGCCACGGGAATGTGCCGGGTTGTGGGCATAGCCTTCAAGGCACAGGCGAGGTCGATGCCCGACAGCTCAGGCATTACGCGGGACACGATTACGGCGTCGGGCTTCATAGAGGGAATAAGCTGGATAGCATCCATCGTGGAGGCTACGTTTATCATGCGGTACCCACATTCCAGCAACTCTCGGGTCACAATCTTGGTAGCGATACCCGGTTCCATCACCAACATCACTTCGATATCGGTTACCGTAATATCCCCGACGTTAAAACCACCCTTGTTAGGCAGCTTCCGCATCATCGGCGACAGATCAATGTCCTTGCCGTTGACGAAAGCGTCGAGGCATTCCGACATGCGGTCAACATACAGCTGGATATCCCGGCATGATTCGGTCGTCAGCCCTGTCATATTGAAAAAATAATCCTCGAACCGGTGGCACATGACCTTGAGAGCCTTCATTTCGAAGCTCGCGGCCACAGTTTTGAGCGAATGCGCTTCAAGGCGGATCGTCGCCAGTGCATGTTCACTTTGCACCCGGCCGTTCTGGAAGTCTGTCACCGCTTCATTGAGGCTTTGCAGTCGATCCTCCACGGTATCGATTGCTTCTGTACGCAGTTCTTCTACGAGCTCATTATCGAGTGTCGACATCTCTTGCCTCTTGTGATTGATCATTATTGTTGTGGCACAAAAATGGTTACCCGAGCGTTATCATTTCCCTACAGTTTTTCATACAGCCATAAAAATATTCCGACATTTGCCAAAGAGCGCTTGACTTATGAGGGGTGATCAGTATTTTGCGCCCACTGAGCGGTTGCATGAGGCGACCGGCAACACTGTTTTCTTGGAGTGAATAAGATGGCTAAGCCGTCCAGCATCAAAATCAAGCTGGTTAGCACCGCGGATACCGGCTACTTCTACGTGACCAAGAAGAATCCGCGCACGATGACCGAGAAAATGGTCCTGCGCAAATACGACCCGGTTGTTCGTAAGCACGTAGAATTCAAGGAAGCTAAGATCAAGTAATCTTGGACTCCGTTGTTATTGAAAACGCCGCGCCTTCACGGGCTGCGGCGTTTTTTATTCCGTTCGGCCGCTTTCTCACCAAAGAAGCGTCTGAGGGTCCTCGATCGGTTCGCAATTGATCGCCAGCATCAGCCCCCTGACGACCCGGATGACGGTCCAAAGACACCACCAAGCGATAACCAGCCAGCCAATCAGCACAAGTGACAACACCGCACCAACAATAATAGTCCCCAACCCAAGCCAGAACGTACGCATCTGATAGTCAAAGTGTGATCGCCAAACGCCGCTACCGGTTTCTTTGGAGTGCGCCAGAATCACGCCAACGACAGCACTGATTCCCGTCGCAAACCCGATAAGATACAGAATATAAACAATGATTACTGTTGTGCGGTCTTTGTCTTCCACAGGTGACAAGCGGTTTTGGTCTTCCATCTGGCTCCCCCAACTTTGTTTAAAGTTCGTGTCTACAACAGAATAAAAGGAAGATGCGCGGGAACAGGTTCAATTAAATGCAGCTAGTCTTCCTGGCCCGCAATGACAACCCGGTTACGACCGTTTGCCTTTGCTGAATAGAGCGCTTTGTCAGCCGCATCGAGAAGCTGCGCGGGGCTGAGCTTATCACCGCTTGTCGCTACGCCAAGAGACACCGTCACATTGATCGGGCCCTCTGGCAAACCAACCTCAAACGGGTTTTCGCACACTTCCTGCCTCAGCCGGTCACCAATCATGAACGCCCAGTCGGTTGGCGTCTCCGGCATCATGACGACAAATTCTTCGCCGCCATAGCGTGCAGCGAGGTCTACACCGCGGATATTCTTGGCAATCCGGTTGGCAAACTCCTTGAGCACCAGGTCTCCCACCGCGTGACCATAGGTATCGTTGACCTTCTTGAAGTGGTCGATGTCCATCATCAGCACAGAAAGTGGCTTGCCCGCACTTTGCGCGGCCTGTAAGCGTGTTTCCAGGTGGCTTGTAAGATAGTGCCTGTTATAAAGACCAGTTACAGCGTCTGTGGTAGCAAGCTGCATCGACAAGTGGAAGTTCTCCCACAGTTTGTCTGCGTACCGCTTACGCTTAAGCTGCGTTTTGACGCGCGCAAGGAACTCCATGCGGTCCACCGGACGAACAACATAATCGTTCACACCCATTTCAAGGGCACGGACGAGGAGTTTTGTATTGCCGTCGTCCACCATCACAAGGATCGGCACATGGCGCGTCTCCTCAAACGACCGCAGTTTCGAGCAGACCCTGAGGCCGTCGGTATTCCGCATCGTCAGGGAGACAATAATGAGGTCAAAATTCTTTTCCCTGGCCCTATCTGCCGCATCTTCGCCACCGGTCATGAAGGTCAATTCGCCGACACCCTCAAGGGCCCGTGCGATCCGCTCCATAACACGTTCCTGCTCATCCACGATCAGAATAGACCCGTCGGTTGGCACCTCGGCCTCAACCGGGGCATCCTCCTCGTTTTCCCAGCCAAGGCTGGCGCCCGTGGCTTCCCGGTTCCTGAGCTCATCCATCATGACTTTCAGTCGGACAAGCGAGCGCACTCGCGCAAATAACGCAAGGTCCTGTACAGGTTTTGTCAGAAAGTCGTCTGCCCCGGCCTCAAGCCCGGCCACACGATCAGACGGCTGGTCCAGCGCGGTTACCATCACCACCGGTATATGGGCTGTAACAGGGTCTGCTTTGATGCGCCGGCATACCTCAAAACCGTCCATCCCCGGCATCATGACATCAAGAAGAATGATATCCGGATGTTCCCGACTGATCACGTCCAACGCTTCCGGACCACTAAATGCGGTCAGCACGTCAAAATATTCACTCGTGAGCTTAGCCTCGAGTAGCTTGACGTTCGGCGGAACGTCATCAACCACCAGCACCCGCGCTGTCATTGGACCCCTATCCTACAAACTGTTTTACTGTTTCAAGGAAATGACCAACTGAGATGGGCTTGGCAATATAGGCCTCGCAGCCCCCTTCCCTGATTTTCTCTTCATCGCCCTTCATGGCAAAAGCTGTGACCGCTACCACCGGAATCTTCCGCAGATCCTCGTCTTCCTTCAGCCACTTGGTAACCTCCAGGCCCGAGACTTCCGGCAGTTGAATATCCATCAATATGAGATCCGGATTATGTTCACGCGCAAGGTCAAGTGCAGCCATGCCATCACGTGTCTGGATAGTCTCATAATCATGAGCTTCCAGAAGGTCGCAAAACAACTTCATGTTAAGCTCGTTGTCTTCGACTATCAGGATCTTCTTACCCATACGGTTCCCCTAGCCCAAATATTTGGGCGTTTGTTGTATTCCCAACGCCAAATAATAGGCGTGCTTTTGATAAAAAAACAAGACCGACAAGGTATTTAAATGGAAAATTCACCCGCGCGCGCCGCATTGTGACAAAAAAGCCATTTCCAGCCACCCTCTCTCGTGGGACACTGGAGCGCACCAACGCCACACAGACAAACACACAGAGAGACGGCCGAGAATGACACGCGACATGGCTGAAGCAATAGCCCTACAGGCGGCGACATTTATCTTTACGGAAGACACGCTGAGAGACAGGTTTCTGGCCCTTTCCGGGACAGATGTGGATGATATTCGCGCGCGTCTTCAACATCAGGACTTCCAAGCATCAGTGCTTGAATTCCTGATGGCTCACGAACCTGACCTGTTGGCATTTGCATCGGCCACAAGCGAAAAACCCGAGACGATAATGCGTGCGTGGCGCACACTTGGCGGGGGCGAAGGGCTAGAATGGTAGCATGACCAGTATTGAAAGATTTATAGCTGAAATCAGCCCTAAAAGGCCAATACTTCTTCTTGATGCGGATGAAGTGTTATTACGTTTTGTCGAACGGCTTGAGGTTCATCTTTTAACCTGCGGATACGAAATCAGACTTAA
Organism: Kordiimonas aestuarii; assembly: GCF_025574465.1. Lineage (GTDB taxonomy): Bacteria > Pseudomonadota > Alphaproteobacteria > Sphingomonadales > Kordiimonadaceae > Kordiimonas > Kordiimonas aestuarii. The sequence continues at coordinate 47,612 of NZ_JAOBPP010000020.1, read as the reverse complement.
TAGTTTCCAGTTGTCCGGTAATATTTACAGACAAGAGACCGGGATTCCCGCTGAACCACTTACCGTAAAAGAACTGATTGCCGGTTTTTTCGACGCCTGCTCGCACGATGTTCCGCTCGTGCCCGGTGTTACCGAGGCACTTTCGAGCCTCTCTGCACCATATGACATCGCGATCCTGAGCAATATACCAGACCGATGCCGCGCGAGGCGGGAAGCGAGCCTGCGGTCGCAGGGAATCAATTTCCCGGTGCTCTCCAATCAGGGAGGAAAGGGACCCATAGTTGCACGCGTTGCCGCACACCATGACGCACCCATTGTGTTTGTCGACGACTTGCCGCCACAACACAAATCTGTCGCGCAATACGCCCCTGATATCCACCGCGTACATTTTGTCGCCGACCCTCGCCTTGCGTCCATGATTGACAAGGCGGAGCATGCTCATGTCCGCATTGATGACTGGCCGACCCTGACCCATCACCTGCGCAATCATGTCATGGAGTAAGACGTGACAGCTTCTAGCAAGGATATGCCCCACAGCGCGGTTCTTTGCCGAAGCTGCTTTCATGTCTATCGCTGCGCAGGGCCCTGCCCCGAATGCGGGCGAACGCGTGTCGTTAGCCATGTCGAGCTTCTTGAACTGACCACCGCTCACCTCGACTGTGATGCATTTTATGCGTCGATTGAAAAGCGCGATAATCCCGAACTCGCCACCAAAGCGCTTATCATCGGTGGCGAAAGCAACCGGTCAGTTGTCTCAACCTGCTGCTATATTGCGCGCATGAGCGGCGTTCGCTCAGCCATGCCGATGTATAAAGCCAAAAAACTGTGCCCGGACGCAATCATTATCCTGCCAAGAATGGCCGTTTACCGACAGGCCGGCCACCAAGTGCGTGCCATGATGCGCGACCTTACACCGCTGGTGGAACCTCTGTCGATTGATGAGGCGTTTATGGATCTTTCCGGCACCGAACGCCTGCACAGGGCGCCTGCCGCTGTGCAACTGGCGCGGCTTGCAGCCAAAGTCGAGACGGAGATCGGCATCACAGTTTCAATCGGCCTCGCGCCCAATAAATTCCTCGCCAAACTTGCCTCCGACATGAACAAGCCTCGGGGCTTTACCGTGATCGGCGAAGGTGAAAAGCTCGACATACTCGCCCCAATGCCGATCACCCGGATCTACGGGATCGGTACAAAAACCGCACAAAACCTCGCACGCGACGGGCTATCCGAAATTCATCAGTTGCAGGCGATGGACGAAGGCACGCTGGCGCGGCGCTACGGGGAAACAGGCCTCCGCCTCTATCGGCTGGCCCGCGGTATCGATACGCGCCGTATCAATGCTGAACAGCCAACCAAAAGTGTCTCGAGCGAACGAACACTTGACCGCGATCTCGTCACCTATGACGAACTGGAGGCAAAGCTTTGGCGTCTATCTGAAAACGTTTCAGGCGACCTAAAAAGCAAAGAACTGGCGGGGCTTACCGTTACCCTGAAACTGAAAAACAGCATGCACCGCATCATCACCCGCTCGCGCACTCTGGATGCACCCACGCAACTCGCCACGAATATCTTCGAAGTAGGGCAGCAACTCCTGAAGCCGCTTGTCAATGGTACCCCTTACCGCCTTATAGGCATTGGTGTCAGCCACTTCCGCCCGCTTTCGGAAGCAGACCAACCTGACCTCGTGGAGCCGGGGCGCACCAAGAAACGCACAGCCGAAAAAACCATGGATGCGCTTAAGGGTAAGTTCGGCAAGGCGGCAATAATGACGGGACGCTCCATCGAGGCGGCAAAAACTGCCCGAAAGCCCTCTCAACCCAAGCGATAACTCATTATATTTCAAAGAGTTAATAAACACACAGTGTGGCACACGACTTGCTTGTATCAACTCGCACCGCGTAGATCGGAGACGAAGATGATTGAGCAAAAAAGCAAACTGAAAGACAAGACGGCGATCAACCCATATGTAAGCAAGCTTGCAAGCAAGCTGATGCGAACCGCCGCCAACGCCGAAATGAAGTTTGACAGCACCGGCTGGCAACTCATTACCGAAGTGCTCAGTTTTGCCGCCGCCGCTGAACAGCGAATGTCCGAACAGCAGGACCGCATCGCCTACCTTGAGCAATTGTCTGTCACTGATGAGCTTACCGGCATCCCAAACCGCCGGGGCCTTCGACTTGCCTTGGGTCAGGCGCTGTCCTCATCCGCGCGCCACCAGGAAGCGGGCGTATTAGGCTTCCTTGATCTCGACGGCTTTAAAGACATCAACGATCATCATGGCCATATGGCAGGGGACGCTGTGCTGCGCTTCGTCGCAAAAACATTGAAGCAACATGTGCGGCCAAGCGATGTGGTTGCTCGCATCGCCGGTGATGAGTTTGCGGTCATCCTCAACCGGTGTGACCCCGAACAGGGAATTCAGCGCCTGCGTACCCTGCAAGACAGTATCAACCGAGGAAAAGTGCTTTATGGTGGCACACGCATCCCCGTGAAATGCTCAATTGGCACCCACCCGTTCAGTGCAACGACCGACCCGGGCGACCTGATCGAAGCTGCCGATCAGGCCATGTATCACGACAAGGAAAAGCGAAAGGGCCGTCACCTGCGCACCGCCTAGCTACTGGCGGAAACGTGATAGAAGGGCCTTTCAAGGCCCTTTTTTTATAGAAGGGCCTTTGATATAAGGGCTTAGTTTCTTTATATTTTTCACGCCGGAGCAACTTTATGAGCATTGATCAACGATTGGCTGAACTTGGCATTGACATCCCCACACCGGTCGCGCCTGTGGCCAATTACGTGCCCTATGTCCAAAGCGGTAATCTCGTCTCGATCTCGGGTCAGATCCCGATGAAGGACGGCAAGCTTGCGTTTGAGGGCAAGGTGGGCGACAGCGTTTCAATTGAAGATGCGTGTGCTGCGGCGAGGCTATGTGCCCTCAACATCATTGCACAAATCAAGGCTGCTTGCGCTGGTGACTTGGAGCGGGTTGTCCGCATAGTCAAGCTGGGCGGCTTTGTGAATTGTGTTGACGGCTTTGGCGGCCAGCCGCAGGTTATCAACGCCGCGAGCGACCTGATGGTTGATGTATTTGGTGACAAGGGCAAACACAGTCGTTCCGCGATTGGTACCAACGCCCTGCCTCTTAATGTCCCGGTTGAAATCGATGCCCTCGTGGAGATTGGCTAATCTTATGGCAAATAATCAACGGCACTTTCCCTGGCTGACAGAACATGACATCGCTCATCGAGGTTTGTTTGAGGCAGGCACGTCAACAGAAGAAAACACTTTGGCTTCTGTGCATGCCGCCGTTAAGGCGGGATATGCTGTTGAGATTGATGTTCGGGCAACAGTCGATGATATCATCGTGGTCTTTCATGACGAACTGCTTGATCGAATGACCAACGGCAAGGGGGCCGTTGCCACATGGGGTTTCAAGCAGCTAAGGGAGGAATTTATCGTCGGTAAGAGCGGCCAGCCCATGCCCAGTTTGCCTGATGTGCTGGACGAAGTAGACAGCGAGCGCCCTCTATTTGTGGAAATCAAGTCATCGCGCCATAAAAGCCCCCAGAAACTGTGCGCTGGGGTGCGCCACGCCTTTGAGGGTTATGGCGGGCCAGTTGCCATTATGTCTTTTGATCCAAGGGTCGTGAACTGGTTCAAGACCTATATGCCCAAATATCCCCGCGGCCTTGTTGTCGGACGTGAGTTTCTGTTGAGCGTTAAACGACGGCTTGCTCTCCAGCTTTGGGTGCACAAATGCAAACCGGATTTCATCGCCTGCGACGTAAACCTGTTACCCAACAGCTTCTGTACCTCCTGGCGCAAGAAAGGCAAACCCTTGCTGACATGGACCGTACGTGACCAAAAGATGGAAACCATCGCCCGTGAACACGCCGATGCGATGATTTTCGAGAAACCTGCCGTTATTGGCGATCAGGCCTGAGGAGACGCCCGTGCCAGCAGCCGACAAGCTTACGGCTGAAGTTGTCGCCAGCGTGTCCCTTATTCCTGAGCAAGACTGGCACGCATGCGCGGGCACAGGTCATCCGTTTCTTGACCGTGCTTTTTTTCTCGCGCTAGAACAATCCGGATGCACAAATGCCGACAGTGGATGGCAGCCTTACCATCTCGTGATCCGGGATAAAACGACCGGCGCAATCAATGCTATCATGCCACTGTTCCTCAAGGGCCACTCCTACGGTGAATATGTCTTCGATCACGGCTGGGCGGATGCGTATCAGCGCGCAGGTGGTAGCTATTACCCCAAGCTGCAGTCGGCCATCCCCTTCACACCAGTGACCGGGCCGCGGCTTCTGGCGAGGCCTGGTAGTGAACATCTGCGTACCGCACTGCTTTCCGCCGGATGCAATGCCTGTAAGGAACTCGGTGTCTCGTCCCTGCATATGACATTCATGGATGAGGGCGAGGCCAAGCAGGCACAAAACGCAGGGTACCTGATACGGACCGACCAGCAATTCCATTGGCACAACGACGACTACAGCAGCTTTGATAACTTTCTGTCTGCATTGTCGTCACGGAAACGGAAACAAATCAAAAAGGAACGCAGACGTGTTCTTGAGCAGAACGTCACTTTCCGCCATGTGTCTGGAGACGCAATCAGTGAAAGCGACTGGGACATCTTTTTCACTTTCTATACCGACACCGGCCACCGAAAGTGGGGCACGCCTTATCTGAACCGCGAATTTTTCTCGCTGATCGGACAGTCAATGGCGGACCGCATTCTCCTTATTCTATGCGAGCATGAAGGAAAAACCATTGCCGGGGCGCTCAATTTCATTGGATGCGACACACTCTATGGCCGGTACTGGGGCTGCACCGAAATGTTCGACAACCTGCATTTTGAGACCTGCTATTACCAGGCCATGGACTATGCCATCGCACGTGGCATCAAGCACGTTGAGGCTGGCGCCCAGGGCCCGCATAAACTAGCGCGCGGCTATCAACCCCAAAAAACCTATAGCGCACATTGGATACCCAACCCCGGTTTTCGCGAGGCCGTCGCACGCTTTCTTGAGGTCGAGCGGCGCGAAATCGATGCAGAGATTGACTATCTGGGCGCCCATGTCCCGTTCAAGAAGAGCTGATGCGATACAGCACGTGACGGGAAACAGGGCTTTCCAGAGGCACCATCGGGTGGTCAAAATCACCTGCAGCGTCGTGCGCCATGCCAATCTTTTCCATTACACGGCGGGAAGGTGAATTGTTCACGCTGGTGATTGCAATTACCTCACTAATCCCCAACCGTTCAAACGCATATTGGAGTGCAGCACGCGCACCTTCGGGTGCCAAGCCCTTGCCCCAATAACGCTTATCTAGTCGCCAGCCGATCTCCGTCGCGGGAGCACAGGGCAGATAATCAGACGCTTGTTGGATGCCAATGAAACCAATAAATGCGCCTGTTTCCTGTAACTCCGCGGCCCAGAAGCCAAAACCGTCGCTTTTAATACGCGCCATGCAACGGTCTACCGATGCATCACTTTCTTTCCGGCTTTGCGTAGCAGGAAAATAGCGCATAACGTCGGCGTCTGCGTTCATTGCAGCGAAAGCTGCGCGGTCGGCATTACACCAATCACGCAGCTTCATTCTTTCAGTTTCCAGAAAGACCTTCGTCACTACCCCTGCCAGTTATTTCACCGGTACCGGCGGTTTGTTTTCGCCCCGGGTCGCTGGCACACCAGACTTGGCTTTGGCCTTCGGCTTGGACTTCTTTGTCTTGGCCGGCGTTTCACGCGGGGCGTGAGGCGTTATCTCAAAATCAAGCTTGTCTTTTTTGAGTTTCACAACCACTTCACCGCCCTTAGCCAGTTTGCCAAACAAAAGTTCATCCGCGAGTGGTGTTTTAATGCTTTCCTGAATGACACGAGAGAGCGGCCGAGCACCATAATGGCGGTCATAGCCTTTGTCCGCGAGCCATGCCTTGGCATCTTCATTGAGGGAAATTTCCACGTTGCGGTCAGCGAGTTGAAGCTCCAGCTGCAAAACGAACTTTTCGACCACCTTTGACACCACCTCAGGCGGCAGGAAGTCAAACGCAATGGTCGCGTCCAACCGGTTCCGGAATTCAGGGCTGAACATCTGTTTTACCGCCTCTTCCGACGCACCATCGTTGGTCTCACGGCCAAAGCCGATCGCGGTTTTAGACAGCTCTGCCGCCCCTGCGTTAGTGGTCATGATCAGGATCACATTGCGGAAATCGACCTTCTTGCCATTGTGGTCCGTTAATGTGCCGTTATCCATCACTTGCAACAGCACGTTGAAGAGGTCAGGGTGCGCCTTTTCGATCTCATCCAATAGCAACACACAGTGCGGATGCTGATCCACCGCATCAGTCAGCAAGCCACCCTGGTCAAAACCGACATATCCGGGCGGGGCACCAATGAGGCGCGAGATGGAGTGACGCTCCATATATTCCGACATATCAAAGCGATGCAATTCCACACCTAGAAGGTGCGACAGCTGCCGCGCGACCTCGGTCTTGCCGACCCCCGTGGGGCCGCTAAAGAGGTAGGAGCCAATCGGTTTATTGGGCTCCCGAAGGCCCGCACGTGACAGCTTTATAGACGCACTCAGCGCTTCAATGGCTGCATTCTGCCCGAAGACCACACGCTTGAGGTCGCCCTCAAGCGTGAACATCACGCGACCTTCATCGCGAGTAACGGTTTTCGGTGGAATGCGCGCGATTTTGGCAACCACAGCTTCCACATCCTTGACGCCGATGGTTTTCTTGCGTTTCGATGGCGGCAGCAACATTTGGGCAGCGCCCGATTCGTCAATCACATCAATAGCCTTGTCGGGAAGTTTGCGGTCAGAAATATACCGATCCGACAGCTCTACCGCTGTTTTTATGGCATCGGCTGTGTAACGTACCTTGTGATGCTCTTCAAAATACGGCTTGAGACCACGCAATATCTTCACCGCGTCATCAACGGACGGCTCGTTCACATCTATCTTCTGGAAACGGCGCAGGAGTGCTCTGTCCTTTTCAAAGTGACTGCGGAATTCCTTATAAGTGGTCGACCCCATGCAGCGAATCGTACCGCTAGCAAGCGCTGGCTTCAAAAGGTTGGATGCATCCATCGCACCGCCAGACGTTGCCCCTGCTCCGATGACTGTGTGTATCTCATCAATAAACAGGATTGCGCCTTCACGACCTTCAAGTTCCTTCACCACTGCTTTCAGGCGTTCCTCAAAGTCACCCCGATAGCGGGTGCCGGCAAGAAGGGAGCCCATATCAAGCGAATAGATCACGGCGTTATCCAATACCCCCGGCACGTCTTTTTCCACGATACGGCGCGCCAGCCCCTCGGCAATCGCTGTTTTACCAACGCCCGGGTCCCCCACCAGCAGCGGGTTGTTTTTCGACCGGCGGCACAGGATCTGCACTGCGCGTTCAAGTTCTGCTTCCCGTCCGATCAGTGGATCAATTTTGCCTGCCTTGGCTTTTTCATTGAGATCAACGCAATAGGCTGCGAGAGCCGTGTCAGCCTTCTTGCTTTCGCTCGCAGGCTGGTCACGCTGAACTTCCTCACCATCCTCATCGGCCCCGTGAATTTCGCGGTCTTCCTTCAGCTCAGGCACCTTGGCAATCCCGTGCGAGATATAGCTGACAGCATCAAGGCGCGTCATATCCTGACTTTGCAGGAAATAGACTGCGTGGCTTTCACGCTCGGAAAACAGGGCGACAAGTAGATTAGCGCCTGTCATTTCCTCCCGGCCAGAGGACTGCACATGTAGGAGCGCGCGCTGTACAACGCGCTGGAAACCCGCAGTAGGAGTGGCTTCAAGGCCATCTGCATCCACCTTCAGGTTTTCCATGTCATCATCAAGATACTCCAGCACCTGAGAGCGCAATATTTCCACATCGACATCGCACGCCTTCAAGACCGCGGTGGCATCCGGGTCCTCCAGCAGCGACAACAGAAGGTGTTCCAGCGTGGCATACTCATGACTACGCTCGTTCGCCTCCTTCAACGCACGATGCAGGGTCTCTTCAAGGTGGGGCGAAAATCTTGGCACTCGTTTCTATCCTTCTCAGATTACGGGGCCCGCCTTCAACCGGCCCGCACCTGTGTTATCACTCTTTTTCGAGTGTGCACTGAAGCGGATGTTCATGCTGGCGAGCAAATGACAGCACCTGATTGACCTTTGTCTCGGCCACTTCATAGGTGAAAACGCCACATATGCCGACACCGCGCTGATGCACGTGCAGCATGACTTCTGTTGCCTGCTCCACATTCATACGGAAAAAGCGTTGCAATATATGCACCACAAACTCCATCGGTGTGAAATCATCGTTGAGGAGCAAGACTTTATACATGGATGGCTTTTTGGTCTTGGTGTCAGACCGCGTCAGCAGACCTGTGCCTGTGCCGCCATTATCGCCATCTTGTCTTTTGTCAGGCATCGATCCTCCGCAAAAATCCATACCTCCATAATGTAATGCATAAAGCTTCTTCTAAAAGAGTAAACATGCAGTGAAGGTATGAGATTTTCTTTTCCGTCAAATATGTCTTACAGGTTATCGGGCGCCTCAACGCCAGATTCGGCAAGTACGGCGACCAGTGTTTTCTTCAAGCGAACCAGTCCCTCTTCTGTTGACGCTTCGCACCGGGCCACCAACACGGCCTGTGTGTTTGAGGCACGCAGGAGCCACCAGCCATCATCGGTTTGCACCCGCACACCATCAACAGTGGACATATTGGCGCCCGCTGCTTCAAGCCGGGCTTTGACTTCCTTTACTACTTCGAACTTGCGGACCTCGTCACAATCAAAGCGGAGTTCCGGTGTATTGATTGCCGCTGGCAAGCCATCTTTGAGAGCCGCGAGATCACCACCCTGTTTCGCGATTGCGTTAAGGAACCGAAGGCCCGCGTATATCGCATCATCATGACCATAAAACTTATGTTTGTAGAAAATGTGGCCGGACATTTCCCCCGCGAGCGGTGCTTTCAGTTCAACCATTTTTGACTTGATCAACGAATGGCCGGTTTTCCACATAACGGGTTCCCCACCCAGTTCGCTGATACGGTCAAAGAGCGCCTGACTGGCCTTCACATCAGCAATGATGGGTGCGCCGGGCAACTCTGCCAGAAGGTCGCCAGCCATGATCGCCAGCATCTGGTCGCCCCAAACAACTCTACCCTTACTATCAACAGCTCCGATACGGTCGCCATCACCGTCGAACGACAGACCAATGTCACAACCATGTTCAGCTACCACGTCCTTGAGTTGCTCAAGGTTCTCCTCAACCGTTGGGTCAGCGTGGTGATTGGGGAATGTACCATCCACTTCGGCGTTGATCACGATGTGCTCGCCCGGCAACCGCTTGACCAGTGCTTCTATGGCGGGACCAGCGGCGCCATTGGCCGGGTCCCATGCCACATTGAACGACGCACCCTCATAGTCTCGCAACAATCGTTCAACATAGCGATCAAAGATATCCACCGCCTCGATCGATCCCTCGCCGACTTCAAAGTCGCCCGCATTCGCGGTCGCACCAAGCGCCTGAATCGCATCACCAAAACATGGTTTTTTGCCCAGCATCATCTTGAAGCCGTTATAGTTTGGTGGGTTGTGCGAGCCGGTCACCATGATGCCGCCATCGGTATCAAGCTCAAAAACGCCATAATACAACATGGGTGTTGCACCAAGGCCAATGTTGAGCACCTCAAGTCCTGTGCTGGCCAGGCCTTCCATCAATCGTGATGACAGCTCGGGGGAAGACACCCGGCCGTCATATCCCACACAGACCCGGCTGCCGCCCGCACGCCGCACATGGGTACCAAACGCCCGGCCAAGCGCAAAAGCGTCTGCAGAATGTAGGGTTTCCCCGACAATCCCGCGAACGTCATATTCACGGAGAACGGTTGAGTGGAAAAAATGCTCAGTCATCGAAATCTCTCAAAAAGTCGGAATAATGAATAGAGTTAAGGTGGCAGCCAGGCCTGCCAACGTCAATGCAGGAAGGCACAGAATAGTTGCGCAAAACTGCTCTATTTGCCCAGAAGCGCCTTACGGGCTTCATTCAGCTTGCTCGCCATCCAGTCGTTACCGCCCTTGTCTGGGTGATATTTTGCCATTAGCTGACGATAGGCGGCATTGATCTCCTGTTCACCCGCCCCCTCCCTGACGCCGAGCACCTCCCGCGCTTCCGATGGGCTCATCGGGCCGCTATCGTTGCGCCTGCCCGGCCCAGCGCGGCCTCGTGGCATGGATTTGGCCCCAAACATGCGCCAAGCCGCGAAGCCGATCGGCAAGATAGCCGCGAGCCCCTTTCCTGACGCCATCAACGCGAAGGTAAGAATTGCGCACACGGCAAGAATCGCCCAAAAGAGCGAGCTTTTGGCGGTTTTCACTTCGGCCTTCGCCCACCAGTTCAGCAACATCAGCAAGAGGAAGGCAAGGGCAAGGCCGACGATCAACCAGACAAACATCTCAGGAAACCTTCTCAGCTTGCCGGAACGGAAGGTTAAGCGAATCCATCAACTTACGGACCTCCTGTCTCGCGGCGACGTGGCTTAGGGATAAACCCTTGCCGTCAATCCCGCCTGCTTCCTTCAGATCCATGAGCGTAAGGCCTCGGAGAAACAGCTCACGATAGACCACCCGCTCGCCAAGGCCTGAAACGTGGCGAATGCCGATACGCTTTGTCAGTTCGTTCAAGACCTGCTCCACACGCTCCTTGTTCTTGGCATGCAGCGCGCCCACCCGGTTTCTAAGCACTACCCAGTCGATGGAACCCCCATCGGCCATGGCGCGGCGCTGTCTTGCTTTCCATACCATTTCGGCATACAGGCTGGGGCCATCAACCTTGTGGGTGTTGGCATTGACACGCGCTAGCAGATCCAGATCAACAAAGCTGTCATTTACAGGGGTGACCAGCGTATCAGCGGCCGTGTGCGCCAGACGCGAGAGGAAAGTATCACTGCCGGGGCAGTCAACCACCACCACATCAACCTTATCCATCAGGTTCATATAGGCTTCCTCGAAACGATTTTTTTCATCAGTTTCGGCTTCATCCGTCGTTCTGTAGGTCGACTTGGGAACAACCATTTCGACCGGCATCGGTAACGGGATTTTCTTCGCCGCCGCGTGCGCACGCCGGTTTTCGATATAGCGAGTGAGGCTTTTTTGCCGCGCATCAAGATCAATCGTACCAACGCGCCAACCCTCGCGCAGCAACGAAACCACGATATGCATGGCGGTTGTTGATTTACCTGAACCGCCTTTTTCATTCCCCAGAACAATAAGATAAGGCCGCCCTACGGGCAGATTATCTGGATTTGCCACACTATCCGGCACCGAGTTACCTCCACAACACACTACTTGACGACAGGGCTTGTCGTATGTTCGCCATAGCATTAGACGATCTTGCCGTTTGCCACTAGATTTATTAGCAAGGTATATAGAAGTTCTGGGGAAGGAGAAATGCTCATCGTGCGCATACGTGTACGAAAAACGTTTGTGATGATCGCGCTCATCTGTGTGCTCTTTGTCGGGCCCATAATGCTGGCGCGCTATTTGCTCGAATTATCCCGCCCCGACGCACTTGTGGGCGATCAGCCGAACTATCTGGCGCACCAATATCCGCCACGGGAAAAGAAAGAGATGTCTCCGCGCCTTGCCCGCCTCCTGCAAAAAGAAATGCATGCGGTCGAAGCGGTCCCCCGGATCTTTCTCGCGCGGTTGCCTGGTGACCTTCCCGACCTTGATAACGCACGAGAGAAGAAGCGACTTTTCACCTCCGCGATGCTGCCCATTATCCTGCGCGCCAACGAACTGATCATCGCTGATCGCGGTGTCCTGTTATCACTGAAGAAAAAAATGCTGAATGGTGCCGCCCTCAGGAACAGCGAAAAGAAATGGCTACAGTCCAAGGCTCGTCAATACCGTGTCAGGCGTCACACCAATTTCGCGCTTGCGGACATTGATCTTCTGATCTTCCGCTGTGATATTATTCCGCCTTCACTGGCGATTGCTCAGGCGGCCATGGAATCAGGCTGGGGCACCAGTCGTTTCGCACAAGCTGGCAACGCACTGTTTGGTGAGTGGGTATGGGGCGATGCCGATGGTTTGACCCCCCTTCAACGGGATGAGGGCAAAACACATAAAATCAAGAGCTTCGATTATCTTCTTGATAGCGTACTGAGCTATATGACCAACCTGAACCGGCATCCGAGCTATCGGGACTTGCGCTTGCGCCGCGCCGAGCTGCGGCAGCATAACCTGTCGGTTACCGGCGCAGCCCTAGCGCCAGCCCTAATCAGCTATTCCGAACGTGGGCCCGAATATGTCAGCGATATCCTGTCCATCATCAATTTCAATGGTCTGGACGGGCTAGACAGCGCGCAGCTCGCTTCCCATATCGAAGGATAATCATGAGCAAATCGATCCCCGTTGTACGCAGTGTCCAAGCGCTGCGTAACGTTGTGAAAGGATGGCGTGAAGAAGGCCATAGCGTCGGCCTCGTACCCACGATGGGTGCGCTGCACCACGGCCACCTGTCACTCGTGCGCGCGATTGCCGAAAAAGCCGACCGAATCATCGTGTCCATCTTTGTGAACCCAACCCAATTTGGCGAGGGAGAGGATTTCGACAAATATCCACGCACCGAGACGGAAGATCGAAAAAAACTCGCCAGCACACCAGCCAGTCTCGTGTTTGCGCCAAATGCCAGGGAAATGTATCCCTCAGGCTTCGCCAGCAAAGTGAATGTTGGTGGCATTTCGGAGCGGCTGGAAGGTGCGCTCCGCCCCGGACACTTTGACGGCGTTGCTACTGTTGTCAGCAAACTGCTCCTGCAAGCGATGCCGGATGTCGCCATTTTTGGCGAAAAAGACTATCAACAGCTGGCTGTCATCAGGCGCTTTGTGTCGGACCTGAATATTCCAGTGGAAATTATGGGCGGTACCTTGATCCGGGAAGCGGACGGCCTGGCCGCGTCGTCCCGTAACGCTTACCTGACCGATCAGGAGCGCCAAGTGGCAGCCACATTCAACATCGCCTTGAATGAGCTGACCGCGAAGGTCCAAAATGGCACCGATATCCGACAGGCGGAAAAAGAAGCGTGTGAGGCGCTTCTCAGTGCCGGTTTTCTCTCGGTGGACTATGTTGCTGTCGTTGATCCGGAAAGCCTGGAGCCACTGGATAGACTAGATCGCAACGCACGGGTGCTTGCAGTCGCCCGCATCGGCGGTGTCCGGCTATTGGACAATATGGCAATCAACAAGGCGTAAGCCTTCAGGCCAGCCCCTCCATAAACCACTCATAATTCTGGATTGGCTGCAGCGGCTCAACACCTGCAAGCACAAACCGGGTATCGCAGGACCAATCCTCGAAACGCTTCAGGAGGGGCCAGAAGTCCCGCGCCCAGCCCGGCTGCACAGTGTGAACCACAGTGACAAAATAGTCCGGAAAGCGGACATAGTCCCCGAAGCCCTCGCTGGCATCAATGATCAGCTTAGAGATGCGTCCCATTGTGCATACGCGCTCTACCAGCCGTACGCCGAAGTCGGCTGTCAACGGAGCAAGTTCACTCTTCACTTCCGCAACTACACGGTCCACCAGCCCCTGATTGAATACCAGGTGGTTTTCCACATCCCGGAAGGCGTCCCCCCTGACAGCATTTGCCGCTAAAAGCGCCCGACGCCTGAGGTCGCTTGGCAATTCCTGAAAGCCGCTGGCCATCCAGAAAGCAATACGTTTCCGCAGCCTTTCCACCGAACCACCCTTGATAACAAAGTCGTCACCGCCAGCACGCAGGCCTCCCCGGATAATCTCAATGTCGTCATACCCCGTGAGATAAATCACAGGCATGGTTTTCAATCCCTGCTTTTCGAGCGCATCCACGAAGTCAAAACCGCCCTCGCCCGGCATCTGCACATCGCTGATCACCAGCGAAGGTCGATGCTTGCGGGTCACCATCAGCGCTTCCTCGGCCGTTTCCGCAATCAGTGTCTCAAAACCAAACTGCCTGACGGCTGCGGCTTGCACCCGAAGCACAACCGGCTCGTCGTCAACTAGCAGTACAAGGCCGTTGTCCATACTGACACCCAGTTAGAGAAGAAATGCCGCGGCGATTCCGAGAAAGGCAAAGAAGCCGACAACGTCGGTAATGGTTGTAACAAACACACTGGAAGCAATTGCAGGGTCGGCCCCGGCCTTATTAAGGCCGATGGGAACCAGAACGCCGCTCAGCCCCGCAACAAACATATTAAAGACCATCGCAAAGGCGAAGACTAGCCCGAGCTTCATGTTACCAAACCAGGCCCACGCCATTGCGCCCGACACCACAGCCAGCACCAGACCATTCACCAGTGCCGCCATCATTTCCCGGTTCATAACACGGATGGCGTTGGTGCGGCTAAGCTCCTTGGTCGCAATAGCGCGCACGGCTACGGTCATGGTCTGTGTGCCCGCATTACCGCCCATGGAGGCAACGATCGGCATCAGGATAGCCAGCGCCACCATCTGCTCAATTGTAGCGTCAAAAAGACCGATCACGGCGGAGGCAAGCACGGCGGTACCCAGATTGATAAAAAGCCACAGGAACCGGCTTTTTGTGACCTCGATAAAATTCTCGTTCACGCCTGATTCTTCGCCAACACCCGCAAGTGCCAGAATATCTTCCTGCGCCTCGTCGCCGATTACCTCCACGATGTCATCCACCGTCACCACACCGACAAGGCGTTGCGAATCATCGACAACTGCCGCGGAGATCAGGTGGTACTTGGAGAATTGGTACGCCACTTCCTCCTGGTCGGCGGTGACCTTCACAAGATGTGGGTCGCCTTCCATAATGGACCCAATCGTCACATGGCGGTGAGTACGCATCACGCGCGACAGCGGCACCGTGCCCACCGCCCGGTGCGCGGGATCAACAACAAAGATATCGTAGAAATCGTCAGGAATGTCTTCATCTTCCGAGCGCAGGAAATCAATCGTCTGGCCAACGGTCCAGAATTCCGGCAGCGAGACAAAGTCCCGGCTCATCAAGCGGCCGGCTGATTCTTCCGGATAACTCAGGCTCTCCTCAATCGCGACCCGGTCATCCGCGGCAAGGGCCCGCAGGACCTCCTCCCGGTCTACCTCATCTAACTCCTCGAGTACGTAAACAGCATCGTCCGCCTCAAGCTCAGTTACCGCATCGGCGATAAGCTCGTTGGACATGTGTTGATATAGGTCATCCTGCGCGGCGCCCTCGACCTCGATCAATACATCGGGGTCAATACGTTCGCCCAAAAGTTCGATAAAGCCGACGCGCTGCGTTGACGGCAAGACTTCCAGAAGGTCAGCAACATCGGCGGCGTGCAGGTCAGCTACCAGTTCATACGCCCTGTCCGCATCTTCCTCGCGGACAGCGCTTTGAACCTGCTGGATAAATTCCTTGTCATGGTGGACTTCGGTTTCATCGTCGTCGGCATCGACGACAGCCTCGTCCTCAGGGAGTTCTTCTTCGGTCTGACGCGGATCTTGCCCGTTGTCTGTCATCTCGCGCTCCCCTTGCTTTGATGCCCATCGCCCGCCTGCTCTGCCGAAGCAGCCTCAAGCCCGATCATAATGTTACCTGACTATGCTTGATAAAAGAAAGCCTGTTCGGTTTCCAGTAGGCATTGAAAAAAAGACAAAATTGGGAGGGATCACAATAAACCCGCAAGAAACGAGATTGAATTCAGCCAATAAAAAAACCCGCAGGGATTTTCCCTGCGGGTTTTTATGGTGCGGTCGAGAAGACTCGAACTTCCACGGGTGTTACCCCACAGCGACCTCAACGCTGCGCGTCTACCAATTCCGCCACGACCGCGGGACGCGGCGCTTAACTATCAAGTTCGCATGGGGGCCGCAAGCGAAAAATTGCACATTTTTGAAACATTTTGAAAAAGGCTGGGAAGACGAGCGCTTTAAACCTGAAGCTGGCTCATCATCCGGGTAATGGATACGCCGATCTTTTCACCAACGATCATGATCTCCCCACGGGCAATCAGTTCGTTGTTGGCGTAGATCCAGCACTCGTCCTCGTGCTTGGCATCAAGATCAATCACGGCGCCACGGCCCATCTTCAGAAGTTGCCGCACAGGCATATGGGTGCGCCCCAGCACAACAGTAATCTCAACAGTGACGCGGTTGACGGCCTGATAATTCATGATAACCCCATTTGCCACACGGCACGTGCCGCAAGCGCTTTAACCGTAATATGTTTTCGGCAGCTTGCCACTTCTATCTTATCATTTCCTTAACCAAAACAAAGAAGAGCTTCAAGGCAGAAGCACAGGAAAGGCTTGGCCTCGCGCCCGCTTGGCGGTATTAAGGCCGCAATGTATCGGTTTTCCGGAGATTGAAGTCATGAGCACCCCTGCCCTGGAATGGCGAATCAGCGACGACCTTGTCAGTTATCCTGATGCGATTGAAGAAATGGAAAGCCGTGTCCGAGCCATCCGTGCGGGTGAAGCGCAGGAACTGGTTTGGCTGCTGGAGCATCCACCGCTTTATACCGCAGGCACCAGCGCTGACCCGATGGACCTTGTCGACCCTGACCGGTTCCCGGTATATGACGCGGGCCGCGGTGGGCAATATACCTACCATGGTCCCGGCCAACGGGTGGTCTATTTCCTTCTGGACCTCAAGAAACGTGGCCGCGACGTTCGGCAATTTGTCTATAGCCTTGAGGAAGTCATCGCGAGCACGATGGCCAGCTTCAATGTGAAGGCCGAGCGTCGCAAGGGTCGCGTCGGCCTGTGGGTTGAACGTGGTGACGGCCGTGAGGACAAAGTTGCTGCCATCGGTGTCCGTGTGCGTCAGTGGGTCACCTATCATGGTATCGCCATCAATGTGGCGCCCGACCTCAGCCACTTTGACGGCATTGTGCCCTGCGGCATCTCGGAACATGGCGTTACCAGCCTTGAAGACCTCGGCCTGCCGGTCACCATGGCTGATGTGGATGTTGCCCTTAAGGCAGCATTCGACGAGATATTCGGCATGGAGCCGCGCCGCATGACGCTTGAGTATCAGGAGGCACCAGAGGGTGCTTCGACCGCGCTCCCGTTTGAAGCTCAGCAAACAGAAAGTGGCGTGACAGATAATTCCGACCCAATTGAAGAAAACCACCCGGTTTTCCAGGTTTAGGGATCATACCGTCGGCTTGACGTCGAAACGCTCCGCCGTGATGCCTTTGGCGGCTTCAATCTCGATTTTGTCGACGCTGGCGTTCGGGGAGCCTTCGTGGCACAAGCCCAGCATTTCATCAACGTCTGGCCCCGGGCCGACAAACAGGGCCTCAACAGAGCCATCCGTTCTGTTTCGCACCCAGCCATAAAGGCCAAGTTTTTCCGCCTCACCTTTGGTCCAGTTGCGGTAAAAAACGCCGTGCACACGGCCGAAAATACGGACGCGGACGGCTACTTTTTTCTGGTCAGTATTGCTCATCAGAAAACTACCTCCGGCTCAGGAGGATAACACATCGGCCAGGCGCTTCATAAGGGCTCCACACCCCTGAAGTTCGCTGACCTCGATAAATTCGTCCGGCTTGTGAGCCTGCGCGATATCGCCGGGACCGCATACGACCGTCGGGAAATCGATGCTCTGGAAATGCCCGGCTTCTGTACCAAATGCCACAACCATGGTGTCATTTCGGTTGGCCAGCATTTTCGCCAGGGTTTCCGCGTCGGACCCCGGTGTTGCCGTCAGCGGCGGAAGATATGCCCATACTTCATTCTCGGCGTAACAGCCATCACCCCCGGCGGCGCGCAGGCGGGGGTTGAGTTTTTCATCAAGATACCGCTGGTAGCCATCAATAATCGCCTGACCATCAGTGCCCGGTACAAAACGGAACTCCCAGTCAAATTCACATTCGCCGGGAATGATGTTGAACGCACTGCCTCCTTTTATGGGGCCCACGTTAAAAGATGTATAGGGCGGGTCGAACATGTCGTCATGCACACCGCTTCGCCGCTCATGCATAGCATAGCCCGTGATCATACTGATCAACTCGGCGGCGGCCGCAACGGCATTCACACCGTCTTCAGGCCTGCTTGAATGTGCCTCAAGCCCGTAAATGCGGGTGCGGGAGACATACTGCCCCTTGTGGGCAGCGGCCACCTGCATGCTTGTCGGTTCCCCCACCACCACAAGGCGCGGCGTCGCACAATGTTCGCGCAGGTGCGGCAGCATAGCCTGAATACCCAGACAGCCGACTTCTTCGTCATAGGTGAAAGCCAAGTGGATCGGGCGCTTGAGGTTTGCAGCCTTGAATACCGGCACATAGGCAAGGCACACCGCAATGAACCCCTTCATATCTGCGGTCCCCCGCGCATGCAGCTTGCCAGCGCCACCCTCATGCAAGGTAAACGCATCCGTCGCCCAGTCCTGACCATCAATTGGTACAACATCGGTATGACCCGAAAGCACAACACCACCGGCCACATTGGGCCCGATGGTGGCAAGCAGGTTGGCTTTGTCGCCGCCAGCATTCCTGACCAACGTACTTTTGATGCCGTGGCTATGGAGATAAGTCTGGATATAATCGATCAGCGCGAGATTGGAATTGCGGCTGGTGGTATCAAACCCCACCAGCTTCGCCAGCATGGGCACGATGGCCGCGTTTGCCTGCGCTACGTCGCTCATTCAAACTCCAGGATCACAGCATCAACGGCAAGGCTGTCGCCCGCTGCAGCGTTGACCGCTTTCACGACACTGTCTTTTTCGGCGCGCAGAATGTTTTCCATTTTCATGGCTTCGACCACCGCAAGCGCCTGACCAGCTTTGACCTCATCGCCTTCTTCCACCGCGATAGACACAACAAGCCCCGGCATTGGGCACAAAAGAAGCTTTGATGTATCTGGTGCTTCTTTCTCCGGCATCAGGGCATGAAGCTTAGCCGCGCGCTCTGTCTGCACGCGGATATCCATCGTGACACCATCACATGTCAACATCAGGCCAAGCGGACGGCGATCAATTTCCATGGCAAATTCACGCTCTCCGATGCGGGCATAGAACACCGGGAGGCCGGGGCGCCAATCGCTCAGGATTGGCAGGCGTTTTTTGCCAATGGCAATCTCGGCATGGTCTTCTATCAGCAAGACACCGGTGACCACGTCCTCGCCGTCGATTGTCACGACCCATGGCTGTTCCTGAGGGCCGCGAGGTTCGGAGATCTGGCCATCAATCTGTGTCGCGCGCGAGACCTCAACCGCGTTGATGAAACTTGCCGCCGCGATCATCGCTTCCTTCACCTCGGCGCTTAGTGCACCGCCGGTGAAGCCGTCAGGGTATTCCTCGGCAATAAAGCCAGTCGTCATGTCGCCCTTCTGGAAGCGTGGGTGCGCCATCAGGGCGGCGAGGAATGGAATATTGTGTGCAATGCCACGGATGTAATATTCATCCAGCGCGCTACGCTGCGCTGCGATGGCTTCATCCCTCGTTTTGCCAGTGGTAACGAGCTTGGCAATCATCGGGTCATAGAACATGGAAATCTCAGCGCCTTCATAGACGCCCGTGTCCACGCGCACATGCTCGCTTTCTTCCGGCGGCAGGTAACGTGTCAGACGCCCGATGGACGGCAGGAAACCCCTGAGCGGGTCTTCCGCATACACTCGGGTCTCAACCGACCAACCGTTGAGCTTTACATCTTCCTGCTTGATCGAAAGCTTCTCGCCCGCTGCGACACGCAGCATCTGCTCCACGAGGTCGATACCTGTCACTTGTTCGGTGACCGGGTGTTCCACCTGGAGGCGCGTGTTCATCTCGAGGAAATAGAAGTTCTTGTGCTTGTCGACAATGAACTCCACGGTACCCGCGGAGCAGTAGTCAACAGCTTTGGAAAGCGCAACTGCCTGCTCTCCCATCGCCTTGCGGGTTTTTTCGTCAAGGAACGGGCTTGGCGCTTCCTCAACCACCTTCTGGTGGCGGCGCTGGATCGAACATTCACGCTCGCCCAGATATATCACATTGCCGTGCTTGTCGCCCAGCACCTGAATTTCGATGTGGCGTGGCTCTTCGACAAATTTTTCAATAAACACGCGATCATCGCCAAAGCTGGAACGGGCTTCATTCTGGGCAGACAGAAAACCTTCATGAGCTTCCTCGTCATTATAGGCAATACGCATGCCCTTGCCGCCACCGCCGGCAGACGCCTTAAGCATGACCGGGTAACCAATATCCGCTGAGATTTTAACCGCTTCGTCCGCGTCCTTGATGATGCCCATATGACCCGGCACGGTGGAAACACCAGCTTCGGCCGCAAGCTTCTTGGACGTAATCTTGTCGCCCATGGCATCGATTGCCTTGGGATCTGGGCCGATAAAGGCAATTCCCGCATCTTGCACAGCTTTCACAAAGCTCGCGCGCTCGGACAGGAAGCCATAGCCGGGGTGGATTGCCTCGGCTCCTGTATCCTTGGCTGCTTGCAAAATCTTGTCTGCCAGAAGATAGCTTTCAGCGGCCGCAGGCGGGCCTATATACACGGCTTCATCCGCCATTTCCACATGCAGCGCGTCTGCGTCCGCTTCAGAATAAACGGCCACGGTCTTGATACCGAACTTACGCGCAGTCTTCATGACCCGGCACGCAATTTCCCCCCGGTTGGCTATCAGGATCTTCTTAAACATGAAGTGCTTCCCTCACCTTTATGATTTCTTTTTGCGCGCGCGGGCAGCGAGGAACCAGGCCACGCCGACGACACCTGCGCCAATGATGAAATAAAATGTACTGCCGGCGGAGCTGAAAAACGCAGCGCCCAGCCCAAAACCAAATGCCGTGCCAAGGATCAGGCATGCGAGGCCAACCGAGCGAATTTCCGCCCGCTTGGCTGTGCCTGCGATATCCTTTTCAAGATCTTTTGGTAACGGACGTGCCACCAGCTTCTCCCTTAAAGTGGAATGTTGTCGTGCTTTTTCCAGGGGTTCTCAAGATGCTTGTTGGCAAGCTTCTTGAGACCACGGATGATGCGGCGACGAGTGGAATGCGGCATGATCACTTCGTCAATGAATCCGCGCTGGGCAGCAACAAACGGGTTGGCAAAGTGATCTTCATATTCCTTGGTGCGCGCGGCAATCTTTTCCGGATCATCCTTTTCCTTGCGGTACAGGATTTCCACAGCGCCCTTCGCGCCCATCACGGCAATCTCGGCCGTCGGCCATGCGTAGTTAAGGTCGCCGCGCAAGTGCTTGGACGCCATCACATCATACGCGCCGCCATAGGCTTTGCGCGTAATTACGGTGATTTTCGGCACCGTCGCTTCGCCGTATGCAAACAACAGCTTGGCACCATGCTTGATGATACCGCCATATTCCTGCGCCGTGCCCGGCAGGAAACCCGGCACATCCACAAGGGTGACAATGGGAATGTTGAAACAGTCGCAGAAGCGCACAAACCGCGCTGCTTTTTTTGAACTGTCGATGTCAAGGCAACCTGCCAGCACCATCGGCTGGTTGGCGACAATGCCGACAGTCTCACCGTCCATGCGCGCAAGGCCTATGATGATGTTGCCTGCGTGGCGTGGCTGAAGCTCAAAGAAGTCACCTTCATCGACAACCTTCTCAATCACTTCATGCATGTCATACGGCTTGTTGGCGTTTGACGGCACCACACTGTCCAGCGACGCCTCGATACGGTCTGGCCGGTCAAAGGTGGGTCGCACCGGTGGCTTTTCCCGGTTATTGAGCGGCAGGAAATCAAAGAAACGCCGCAGTTGTGCCAGCGCTTCAACATCATTTTCGAAAGACTTGTCCGCCACGCCGGATTTGGTGGTGTGTGTTGACGCGCCGCCAAGCTCTTCCTGCGTTACTACTTCGTTTGTTACAGTTTTCACCACATCAGGGCCGGTGACAAACATGTAGGAACTGTCCTCCACCATGAAGATGAAATCCGTCATTGCGGGACTATAAACCGCACCACCCGCGCATGGCCCCATGATCATGGAGATTTGCGGTACAACACCGGACGCCAGCACGTTTTTCTGAAATACGTCAGCATACCCGCCCAGCGCCGCGACACCTTCCTGAATACGGGCGCCACCACTGTCGTTCAGCCCAATCACGGGTGCGCCAACCTTCATGGCCATATCCATGACCTTGATGATTTTCTGAGCGTGTGTAGCCGACAGCGAACCACCGAAAACGGTGAAATCCTGGCTGTAAACGTAGACCAGTCGGCCATTGATAGTACCCGAGCCGGTGACAACACCGTCGCCCGGATATTTGGTTTCCGCCATACCGAAATCAGTGCAGCGGTGCTCCACAAACATATCGTATTCTTCGAAGCTCTCTTCATCGAGCAGCAGGTCAATGCGTTCGCGGGCGGTCAACTTGCCACGTGCATGTTGCGCATCGATCCGGGCTTGGCCACCACCCATACGGGCGTCATGGCGCTTAAGCTCCAGGCGTTCCAGGATTTCTTTCATATGCTCCCTTCCCTCAGACTGTGGGGTAGCACTCCCTTGCCACCCAAGCCAAAATCGTTCTTATCTTCTCAGGCGGATGCTTTCCAGCTATTTATTTCGCAGGTGCGAAATAAACTCTGCGGCTGCAACAAGCTCACCATGCAACTTTTCGCGCTTTTCCTCGACTTCCCAGTCAGTTCCCCAATTGCTTTCCTGATGCACTGCATCAAGGATGCTGGCCCGCCAGACTGCATCAAGTGGGCTGTGGTCCTCCAAAAAAGCCAGAGCAAGCACAAGAGATCCCAAGGCGCTCGTTACCGCATGCAGTGCTGTCAGTTCAAACGCATTGTACCCTCGAACGACCGCGGCATACTTTTCAAGCGCTTCTGCATCCTGACGCACTGGCATGATGCCAGAGGTAACTTCAAGCGCGACACCATAACGTTCTGCCGCCCATTTGAGGTAGGGATCCCAAACCTCCTGTTGCATTTCAACCAGTTCCGCTGGCTCAGCCGCCCGGTAACACAGCAGGTCTGTGCCCGCGAAACCTGCAATCTCTCCAACTACCGCGTCATGGTGTTTTGTCACCCGGTCAAGCGCGGTGTTCGCAAAACGAGTCTGGTGCATGGTGTCCGGCTGGACGGTCTCTTCCTGCGCACGCCACTCTGCGGCAATGGCCTCCGCCATCGCCTGCGTGGGCAACACAAGCGTCGCCCGGCCCGGCGTTTTGACAAGGCGGCCGTCAAGCGTGATGACATAACCATTGCCTGCAGCTTCCACGGAAACAGTTTTATAGAATTTTTTCATATAGTTAGCAGCTATTCTTCGTCGTTATTCTGCGTATTTGGACGAGCCTTTTCGGCCTTCATCTGCCGGGTGACCTCTGCATAGTGGCGGCGCGAATGGCGGGCCGTCTTGCGCTGGGTATTCTGGCGCTTTTCAGCCAAGCCTGTCTCAACGTGAAAACTTCCCGTGTAGCTCATGCTCGACTTTTCAGTTTTACGCTGCTTTTTCAGCACGCTATCGAAGCCAAGGAGGCGGTTTCCCATCCGGGGCACCCGGTAAAAAAGGATAAAAACCAGCGTGCTCAGCACAAGAAAGCCCAGCACGAAGGCAAAGGCGATACTCCCCTCTCCTCGCGAACCGACAAGCAAATCCTCAAACAGATAGACGCCGATAGCGCCCAAGCACAAAATACCGGCCACAACCAGAAAACCGATGCGTGGTTTAAGTGCGTCGGCCTGCAACTCATTTTGTTCCTGTTTCATCTCACCACCCTATTGTGCTTTTATGCTGTACCGATCAGCGCTTCGACGTGAGCCGGGATATCATAAAAGCTGGACATCACTTCAACAGCGCCCGCAGCCTGAAGTTCATCACCCGCATGATAACCCCAGTCAACCCCAAGGGCATGCGCACGGGCGTTGCGCGCCATCATCATATCAAATGTCGTATCGCCGATCATCATGGTCACGCCCTCCGCGCTGCCCGCCTCGACAATTGCGGTTTGCACCATGGACGGATGTGGTTTTGAGGGGTGTGCATCTGCGGTCTGCAAGGTTACGAACAAATGGCCAAGGCCATGCTCATCAAGCACACGCTTGAGCCCCCGCATGCTGTTCCCTGTTGCCACACCAAGCAGATACCCCTCAGCATTTAACGATTCCAACACTTCGCGCGTGCCCTGATAAAGCGGGTCAGGTCCCGCCCCCTCCTCAACGCGCAGGCGGTAGAACACACCTTTGTAAAACTCAGCCATCTCGGTGTGCAGTTCGGTCTCAGCATCGGGCAGCAAGGTCGCAATTGCCTCAACAAGGCTTAGCCCCACGATGCGCCTGACAGCCAGGTCATCAAGCGTCGGCAACCCACGGGAGGCAAATGTTTCATGCATGGCGCTGACAATCATATGCTGGCTGTCCACAAGAGTGCCATCACAGTCAAAAATCACCAGTTTATTGTGTGCCGCCACGCCTTATTCCTCCGCGAGCGGATCTTCGTAGAACTCAACACCGAAGCCAAGCATCTCGAAGCTTGCCGCCATATGGGCCGGTAAGGGCGCTGTCACGCTCATGCGGCCACCTTCGGGATGCGGGAAGCTGACTGAGTGGCTGTGCAGGTGCAGTTTTTTTGAAATTGCGCCTGAAAGGAAGGCATCCGCCCCGCCATATTTGCCGTCCCCCACGATCGGGTGACCCATTTCTGCACAGTGCAGCCGCAACTGATGGGTACGCCCGGTATGCGGCTTAAGCGCAAGCCACGCTGCCTGTGGGCCAGCATTGTCCACAACAGCATAGTCCGTCAGCGAATGCTGGCCGTCATTGCTGACGACCATACGTTCGTTGCCTTTAATCGGCGCCTTGGACATTTTAAGAATGATACGTCCGTCACGCTGTTTGGGACAGCCCATCACCAGCGCCCAGTAGCGTTTGTCGGTTTCTTTGGTCTTGAATGCGTTCGCCAGCGCCGCAGTTGCGTTGGGCGTGCGCCCAAGCAACAGAACACCCGAAGTATCCTTATCCAGCCGGTGCACAAGGCGTGGCCGATGGTGGCTGCCAAAACGCAGCGCGTCCAGCATGCCGTCCAGATGCTTGGTCTGTCCCGTGCCGCCCTGCGTGGGCAGGCCAGCGGGCTTGTTGATGGCAATCACGTCATCATCGCGGTACAATACCCATGACTGCGCCTCGGCGATCTCGGCATCGGTCATGCGGCGTTTGGGCGTGCGCTCAGGCAACTCATTGGCGGCATCACCAAGCGGCGGCACGCGGATAATTTGCCCGGGTTCAATACGTTCGTCGCCCTTGACGCGCTTGCTATCAAGGCGAACTTCGCCTTTGCGCATCATTTTCTGCAACCGGCCAAAGCTGACCAAAGGGTAATGCCGCTTGAACCAGCGGTCGATACGGATACCCGCATCATCCTTGTGTACTGTAACGTTTTCAACACCACTCATAGCAATACCCGCCCAAGCCAAATTCCAATAAAAAGCGCTGCAAGCCCCAGCGCCAGAGAGCCAAAGGCATAAACCGCCGCGCTGCTCCAGTCACCCCTTTCAATCAACATCGCTGTTTCCAGCGAGTAGGTTGAAAATGTCGTGAAACCGCCCAACAGGCCCACAGTCAGAAAACCGCGCAATTCCTGACTTGTCTGGAACTTGACCGCAAAAGCAGTAATCAAAAGCCCCATCAACAGGCTCCCCACCACATTCACCACAAAGGTGCCGTAAGGAAAGCTTGAGCCAAATGCGCGAAAGACATAACCGGCGGCATAGTGCCGGGATACCGCACCAAGCGCGCCCCCCGCGGCGATTGCAAGCACCATCTGCATGCGATCCGTATCCTTTTTAAACGATGCCGAAGATCCAGCCTTCGGTGCGGCGCACCATAGCGGAGAGTTCTGGCGGATTCCAGTATTTGCGCTCGGGCGCGATATGACGCAGCGCGGCGGCGGTCAAGATTGCATCCGCCTTGTGGTCATCAAACGCCATGCCGATACGGGGTTCCTTTTCAATACCAAAGGCTTGCAGGATACTCGTCAGGGCCGCCCGGTCGCGTACCTTGCCCCGATGTGACCCAAGGGCGGCAAAAGCGGCCGCATAAATTTCCACCACCACAACGGGTGCGCTGGTGGGATCATCAAATGGCCAAATCGCAATGTGGTCCGCGTCATTCAACTCATGCAGCATTGCCATGGTAGACAGGCCCGAGAGGCCGACCTGGCTGGGGCCGATCAGGTGAAACACACTCTCACAGGGGCCTGCACCCGAGGCAACCGCCAGATTTTCAGCCACCCGCATGCGGCGTCTATAGCGCGTGCCCCGGTGGCCAACGCGCAGATAATGGTCCGAATGCAAGTCCACGAACGGGCCACCATAAAAATCAATGTCACGCCCACACAGTGTGCGAACAGTGTGCCAAAGGTGTGCGACATCTGTCGGAGCTCCCGCAACCGGGAAATATCGGCCCTCATCCATGAAAGGCATGCCAAAAGACGAGTCGATGCCCACCAGCACACGCTCACCCTTCCGTCGGCCAATGCGCGCGGACAACCAGTCAGAAAGCTCGGCCCGGCTCCAGCGATTGTGCCCGGATGGCGGATCAACAAGGTCTGGCGACCCCATGCCATCTGTACATAAGGCAACAGCAAGGCCTGCGTGCCTCACGCCCTTGGCACCCGTCCAGTCGATGCCGACAAATTTGTTAAATGGCTGCACACGCGACCTGGTTTCATGTTCATTCCCAAGCGGGACTATAACATGAAACCAGGCCCTTAGCCCATAGGATGCCAGCCTTATCCGTGTGGTTTCTTCGCCCCGTAATCCGCCCGTAGGCGGTTAAAATATTCAAGCCGTTTCTGCACTTCGCGTTCGAACCCGCGGGCAACGGGCCGGTAAAAGTTCTCCCGCTTCATATCGTCCGGGAAATAGCTCTGGCCCGATACGCCGGCCTCGGTGTCGTGGTCATACGCATAGCCCGCCCCGTAGCCCATGTCTTTCATCATTTTGGTGGGGGCATTCAGGATATGCGCGGGCGGCATCAGGCTACCGGTTGCCTTTGCGCTACGCTTCGCTGCTTTCTCTGCCTTGTAGGCCGCGTTCGACTTGGGCGCGGTAGCAAGATAAAGCACAGCCTGTACGACCTGTAATTCCCCTTCCGGGCTGCCAAGGAATTCGTAGGCGTCCTTCGCGGCGAGCGCCTGATGGATAGCCTCGGGGTCCGCAAGGCCAATATCTTCGCTGGCGAAGCGCACAAGGCGGCGGATGACATACAAGGGGTCTTCCCCCGCGACAAGCATACGCGTGGCCCAATAGAGCGCGGCGTCAGGGTCAGAGCCCCTGAGCGATTTGTGCAGCGCAGAGATAAGATTGTAATGCCCGTCCCGATCCTTGTCGTAGCTTGGCGCACGCTTTTGCAGCAGGGCGGCCAGTGCCGACGGGTCCAGTGTTTCATCGCCCGCGAGATCGTAAAGCGTTTCAACACAGTTGAGAAGAAACCGCCCATCACCGTCCGCCATTGCCTTGAGCGCGGTGCGCGCATCATCGTCCAGTGGTAGCGGGGCCTCAAGCTCAGTCTCTGCGCGGGTCAACAGCTCCTCAAGCGCGGCATCGTCATGGCGGTTCAGCACCAGAACCTGCATCCGCGATAGAAGCGCGCTGTTGATCTCAAATGATGGGTTTTCGGTGGTCGCCCCGATCAGGATAATGGTGCCATCTTCCACATAGGGCAGGAAACCGTCCTGCTGCGAGCGGTTAAACCGGTGGATCTCATCCACGAACAAAAGTGTGCCGCGCCCGCCCATGCGCCGCGCCTTCGCCGCCTCAAAAACCTTCTTGAGGTCCGCCACACCTGAGAAGATGGCTGATATCTGCTCAAAAGCCAACTCCCCATGGCCCGCCAGAAGCCGCGCAATGGTCGTCTTGCCGGTCCCCGGTGGTCCCCATAGGATAAGTGAAGAGAGACGCCCTGTCGCCGCCATACGGCCAAGCGCCCCCTTGCTGCCAAGAAGATGGTCCTGACCAACGACGTCATCAAGCGATTTGGGGCGCAGACGGTCTGCCAGCGGGCGTGGCGTGCCGTCATCCACACCCGCGCTTTCAAAAAGGTCGCTCATACCGGGTTACTGGCGGCACCGGAATGACCGGTTCGGTATGATCATACACTCAAGCGCCTGACCACGGCGACGAAGCTGGTAAACATACCGTTCATCTCCGTCAGTGAGTGTGTCGGTAAGGTCGCTCACCTGTTCCACCCGCACACCATTGATGCCCAACAGGATATCCCCCGGGAGCAGGAACTGGTAACGCCCCGCCGGTGTACGGCGGTCCACTTCCAGCACCACAACCCCCTTGAGGAACGGATCAATCTGCAACTCGTCGTTAAAGCGCGGCGACAGGTTGCCAATTGTCACGCCCTGGAACGGGTTGCGGCCATCAAGTTTGGTTACATTTCTTTTTGGTTCTTCCGGCGGCAGGGCCAGTTTCACGGACCGTTCCTGAATGAACCCGTCGCTAAGAACCGCGAGCGTAACCTCGGCCCCGTCTTCCATCGTCGCGATACGGAAGTTGAGCCCGGGTTCGTCAATAACTTCCTTGCCGGCAACGGCCATGATCACGTCCCCGACCTTAAGGTCTGCCGTTGCGGCGGGGCTACCGGGGAAGACATTGTCCACCAGTACGCCGCCCGCGCGGTCGAGCCCAAGACTGGCGGCCAGTTCACCTGTTACGCTTTGGCCATTGACCCCAAGCCATGGCCGTACGAGCTGCCCCTCATTGAGGGCTGCGCGCAATACGGACTTGACCATATTGGCAGGAATGGCGAAGCCAATGCCGTTCGAAGCACCTGTGCGACTGTAGATCGCTGTATTGATGCCCAAAAGGTCACCGTTCATACCCACAAGGGCGCCGCCCGAGTTACCCGGATTCACTGCAGCATCTGTCTGGATGAAAAACCCAAAGTCTGAGATGCCCTGCTGCGTGCGCGCCGTGGCAGACACGATGCCCCCTGTCACGGTCTGGCCAATACCAAAAGGGTTACCGATCGCAAGCACGATATCGCCAACCAGCACGTTATCGGAGTCAGAAAGGGCAAGTGTTGGAAGCGGCTCATCCCCCACGTCGATTTGCAGGATTGCCAGGTCGGTGCGTTGATCATCCAACACAACGCGGGCGTCAAACTCCCGCCTGTCGGCTAGCACCACCTGAATTTCGTCAGCACCCTCTATCACGTGGTGGTTGGTGACGATCACGCCGTTTGGGCGCACAATAACGCCGGACCCCAACGAGCCCCTCACCCGTTCTTCCGGCATGCCAAAACTGAATTGGTCACCAAAAAAACGCTGGAACAACGGATCATCAAAAAGCGCCGACCGGCGCGATCGCACCACTTGCTTGGTGTAGATATTCACGACAGCGGGAGCGGCCTCTCGGACAATGGGAGCATATGAAAGCTGAACCTGAGCACTTGTTTGCGGTACAACACGCTCCGTTTGATAGTCCTGTGCGGACCCGGCACTGGCCAGACTTCCCACCAGTGCAATCAAAAATGAAACACGCTTCGTGATCTGGTTCATTAGCACATCAATCCTTTGTCTTCTGCCCTGCTCCGGAATGATCCGGCCCCAACGCATTCTTATAACGTGTTATGGCTGAGCGAAAGCCCGTACGCAAGAGTGTGCGACCTTCCTGCGCATGCCGGGATGGCACAGGCCTCACCAAACAACAGGGTGAAACCCTTTATGAATCAAGACTAGAACGCGAAGGACACGCCAACACTGACAACCGGATAGAATTTATAATCCGCCACATCTTCCTGAAAATCCATCCTTTCCTGTGCAAGGTCAGCCTGAAACTGCGCCATCAGGGCCGGGTCGTCGCGAAGCGGGCTGTCTGCCGGGATGTCAGCGCTCAGCGTGGCATCGGGACGACCATGATACATGACACCAAGGTCAAACAAAATCTTGATGCTGTTGTCACTGCTAACCGCATTACCCCAGCCGATCCCCGCATAAGGGGCGAATTTATTCGCTGTCACGCGACCGTTCAGTTGCCCCACATCATCAGAGGCGTATTCCGTACCACCAATATTGTATGTCTGGTTCGGCAAACTGGCCCCAACCAGTTTATTGGTATCGTAAAGCGCGCCCGCACTTAACCGAAAACCGCCGCCAAATACATGCCAGTCCAAATAGCCGCCCGCAGAAAACAGCTTGGCATCTAGATCATATTCGATATCCGACGCGGTATCATCATGGCTCAGTTTAAAGCCATAAACACCGCCGCGAAGGTTGATATTCTCGGCCAGCGGGAAAACCACTTCGCCGCCGAGCCCTTGGGTACTTGCCCGCGCGACGATTGCCACGCTGTCATCCGCTGCTGCCAAAGCAGGGAAAAACAGGGAAAGTCCAAACACACCGACAGCTTTTTTCATGGTTATCATGTCACTTCCTTCTCGATATTGGGGTAAAGTCGCACTCCAAACGCAAGAAGGGATAACAAACAACTATGGAAAAACTGCGACGCTGAAGCTCATGATGCGGCCTGAGCAACCCGCTCAAACGTCGCCATATGGTCTTCGAGGGCTTTCCGGAATGCGGGACGGGCTTCGCAACGCGCCTGATACATTTTAAGGCTCGGGAATTCTTGCAGAATATCGGTATGGCGCAAAATGCGCAGCACGGAAGCCATCAGGATATCGGCGGCGCTAAAGCGCTCCTCCAGATACTCCTTGTTGCCCATATGCCTTGAAAGTTCGGCAAGCCGTCTTTCCAGCCGGGCAAGCACAGCGGGACGGCGCTCCTTTGTCCAGTTTTCCTCTGCGTGAAAAAGGTCTATCTCCGCCAGAGCCTGCACAACCGGCTCTATCGTATTGAGCGCCGCGAACATCCATGTGGTTACACGGGCCCGGCCGCCTGTATCCGAGGGCATGAGCACCGATGAGTTCGCGGCAATATGCCGGACAATCGCCCCCGATTCAAAAAGTGTCAGGTCACCTTCCCGGTAGACCGGCACCTGTCCAAACGGCTGCATAAGACGATAGTCATCGCCGTCCTTCTCTTCCATGCCAACAACATGTTCTTCGTAAGCATGGCCAGCCTCCTCAAGAGCCCAGCGCACCCTCACGTCACGCACAAGGCCGCGCGCAAATGGCGGTACCCAGCCATAGACACTTACCGTGATCATCATCATCCCTCCCCTGAAGCGCTTTGTCGCGGCATTACTGTGCATGGCGACAAAACAACATGCGAATCACAAAAGATCGAGCGGTCACCTGTCATCCATGTTTTCAGAAAGATGCCGCGCAAGCAAAAGGCCACATTCGAGATCAAGCAGTTCACCACCATCGACAAGTTTTAAAAATGCTTCCTTATTCAGAAGGACAGGCTCTGCAATGACGCCGGTGTCCTCTTCCGGCTCTGCCACTTTGCGGCAGTTTTTCGCGAGGAAGATGTGCTTTTTTGCTGTTGAATAGGCTGTGACATAACAGGTTGTCAGATGTTCAAGCTCCGCCATATAGCCGGTTTCTTCAAGAAGTTCCCTGCGCGCGGTTTCAAGCGGCGTGTCGCCCGCATCGATCATACCGCCCGGCATGTCATAAAGCCAACGCGCTGGCCCAGGCCTGAACTGACGCACCATGAGGACCTGCCCGTCCGCGGTAATGGCGCCACAGATGGCGAATTCCGGTTCTTCCTTTATGAAATAGGCGTAATCCCGCCCCTTGTGCTCAAAGCACTTGCGTACTACCCGCAAATAGGGGTCGCTGTAAACCTCGGTGCGGCTCGTCAGCGTCACATCGTCAGTCATAAATTCCTCAAGTCATGCGGGTCGCAATCAATATACCGCTGGCCCAGTCAAGACTGGCGACGCGGATCGCCTCCCTGCGGGCCATATCGGCCACAAAGGCATCCACTGTGCCCTGGTGTCCGGACGGCCAGTTGGACTGTGGCAGCAGA
Source organism: Kordiimonas aestuarii (assembly GCF_025574465.1). Classification (GTDB taxonomy): domain Bacteria; phylum Pseudomonadota; class Alphaproteobacteria; order Sphingomonadales; family Kordiimonadaceae; genus Kordiimonas; species Kordiimonas aestuarii. The sequence goes on along the minus strand of NZ_JAOBPP010000020.1, from coordinate 15,775 downwards.
TCATCCACGACATACATACCGCCTGGCCTGAGGAGTGCCAATGTTTTATCAAGGTGACTGAACTTGCCCGCCCAGGTGTCGGCGAAAATAAGGTCAAACTGAGCTGGCTCCAGCGCGGCAATAAAATCCCCGGCGTCTTCCTGACAGAAGGTCACACGCGGGTCACCCTCAAGGTGGCGACGGGCGACATCCTGAAAGCGCGCGTCATTGTCGACAGTGACCAGTCGCGCATCACGCGACAGGCCCGCCAGCATCCAGGCGGTTGAAAGTCCTGTCCCCGTCCCCAGTTCAAGACAGGTACCCCCGGTCTTGCTGCCAGCCAACGCGCGCAAAAGTGACCCCACTGCAGGGTCGGAGGCCATATCGAACCCCAACGCCTTTGTCTCAACCGCGATTGCCGCCAACGTTTGGCCCAGCGTTTTCATCGCACTGCCTGGCGCATCTTCCTGCCATTTCTCAAATCTCACCATGAACCTCCGCAATATACCGGGCGTGCCCCGCCCGTGTTCTTGAAGGTCACGGTAGAAATGAAAAAGGGCGACCAAATGGCCGCCCCTTCGAATTCTGTGATGAAAACGTGGCTTACGCCGCGTCTGCCTCATCGTCCATGTCGGCGGTTGGGCCGCTGTCCTGGCCTTTGGCGTCTTCGTTACGGTCAACAAGTTCGATCACTGCCATCGGCGCGTTATCGCCGTGACGGAAACCGGCCTTGAGAACGCGGGTGTAACCACCGGCACGCTCTTTGTAACGATCAGCAAGCTCATCAAACATCTTGCTTACAATTGTTTCGTCCTGAAGACGGGCAATCGCAAGGCGACGGTTGGCAAGGCCACCTTTTTTCGCAAGCGTGATCAACTTTTCAACAACCGGGCCCAGCTCTTTTGCTTTTGGCAAGGTGGTGACGATCTGCTCGTGCTTGATAAGCGCTTGGCTGAGGTTCATGAACATAGCCTTACGGTGGCTAGCGGTCCGATTAAGTTTACGGCCGGCTTTACGGTGACGCATGGTTTTAACTCCTTGATGCCTGTCCGGCCTTGCGCCCTATCTCATACGCGTGGGCATAGTACCGGCAGGTGTCCCCGCATCCGGGGAGGTTTTTTACAAAATTGATCAAAAGCCCGCCAGCGAAACTGACGGACTTATTCTCAAACGCTTAGTAGTCTTGTTCGAGTTTCTTGGCGAGCTCTTCGATATTCTCAGGCGGCCAAGCCGGGAGTTCCATGCCAAGGCGCAGGCCCATGGACGAGAGAACTTCCTTGATCTCGTTGAGCGACTTGCGGCCGAAGTTCGGCGTGCGGAGCATTTCTGCTTCGGTTTTTTGCACAAGATCACCAATGTAGACGATGTTGTCGTTCTTGAGGCAGTTCGCGCTACGCACGGAAAGCTCAAGCTCGTCCACCTTGCGGAGAAGCTGACGGTTGAACGCTGGTTCGTCGTCGTCTTCCTGCTTGGTGGCTTCTTCCGGCTCATCGAAGTTGACGAACACGGCCAGCTGGTCCTGAAGGATACGGGCCGCGAAGGCAACAGCGTCCTCGGGCGTCACGGTGCCATCGGTTTCGATTTCCATCGTCAGTTTGTCGTAGTCAAGAACCTGTCCTTCACGGGTGTTCTCAACCTTGTAGCTGACTTTCTTAACCGGGCTGTAGAGCGCATCAACCGGGATCAGACCGATCGGAGCGTCTTCAGGACGGTTGCGGTCAGCAGGCACATAGCCTTTGCCGGATGCGACCGTCAGTTCCATGTTAAGTGTTGCGCCTTCGTCGAGGTGGCAAAGCACGAGGTCTTTGTCGAGGATATCAACGTCAGCAACTTCTGAGATCGCGCTTGCTTTTACTTCGCCCGGACCGCTTGCGGTCAGGTGAAGACGCTTCACGCTATCGCTGGTCACACGAACCGGCAGTTGCTTGATGTTGAGCACGATGTCGGTCACGTCTTCGCGTACACCCGGTACGGAAGAGAACTCGTGAAGCACGCCCTCAATATGGACGCTCGTCACAGCACCGCCCTGCAGAGAAGACAATAGCACACGACGCAAGCCGTTACCCAGCGTCATGCCATAGCCCCGCTCCAGCGGTTCAACGACGATTTTGGCCTTACGAAGCGGGTCTGCACCCGGTTCGATCGTAAGACCATTTGGTTTAATCAGTTCCTGCCAGTTTTTCTGGATCACGGTGTAACCCTCATTTTGTATGACGCTAAAAGGCGCCAAAGGATTCGCGCCAATACTCGGCGGTAACTACCCTATACTCAAGATTGCCTTAAACGCGGCGGCGTTTCGGCGGGCGGCAGCCATTGTGTGGAATCGGCGTCACATCACGAATAGACGTGATAACAAAGCCGATAGCCTGAAGCGCGCGCAGAGCGGACTCGCGACCAGCGCCAGGACCCTTCACTTCCACTTCCAATGATTTCACGCCATGATCCTGCGCTTTTTTACCTGCGTCTTCCGCAGCAACCTGTGCAGCATAAGGCGTGGATTTACGTGAGCCCTTAAAGCCCATCATGCCCGCGGACGACCAGGAAATCGCATTCCCTTGAACGTCCGTAATAGTGACCATCGTGTTGTTGAACGATGCATTTACGTGAGCAACACCATTGGTGATGTTTTTCCGCTCACGGCGCTTAACGCGACCTGTGTCTTTAGCCATCTCTAACAGACCCTAAAATATGGGGGGACCTAAACAGCCTAACCCTGATTATTTCTTCTTACCGGCGATCGCGACCGCTTTACCCTTACGGGTACGGGCGTTCGTGCTCGTGCGCTGACCGCGCGTCGGCAGTTTTGCACGGTGACGGAGACCACGATAGGTCTTGAGGTCCATCAACCGTTTGATGTTGATCGCTACTTCACGGCGGAGGTCACCCTCAACAGTGAATTCAGCATCGATCATTTCACGGATCTGAATTACTTCAGCATCCGTCAGTTCCGAAACCCGGCGTTCACGAGGGAGGCTCAGCTTGTCGCAGATTCCCTTGGCCGTCGTGTGGCCAATACCGTGAATATAGGTCAAAGCGATTTCTACTCGCTTGTTGGTCGGAATGTTAACGCCAGCAATACGCGCCACGACCGTTTCTCCTAGTTACAAAGTTCACGTCAATTGTTTTCGAATCACAAGACGTGCTGAAGCCGGGGATTATATGAGTAAACCCCGGTTCGTCAACCGCCTTATGACAGTTTTTTACGCAGCCAAAACTGCGTCTATTTGTGCAGCAACTTCACTGATGGAAGCCATACCGTCAACTTGCTGCAAAATTCCTTTTTCCGCATAGTATGGCAATACCGGCGCCGTCTGTGCGTAATATTCTTCCAAACGCTTGGCCACGGTCTCCGCATTGTCGTCCGGGCGGCGTTTAAACTCTCGACTGCCACACACGTCACACACACCGTCAACGCTCGGCTGCAGGTTGGTGTCGTGGTAGCCCTCATTACATTTGGCGCATGTATAGCGGCCAGAGATGCGGTCGACAAGGGCTTCGTCGTCCACCTTCATTTCAATCACGGCGTCGAGCTTCAAACCCTGCGCCTCAAGCATCTCATCCAGCGCTTCGGCCTGCGCCACAGTGCGCGGGAAACCATCAAGAATGAAACCGCTCTTGCAGTCATCTTCCCTAATGCGGTCACGGATTATGCCGATCACGATTTCGTCAGATACCAACTGGCCGGCAGACATTTTTTCTTTTGCAGCCTTACCCATCTCGGTTTCTGCGGCAACTGCTGCCCGCAGCATGTCGCCGGTGGAAAGCTGGACGAGGCCCTTTTGCTTTTCAAGTCGCTGGGCCTGCGTGCCCTTGCCTGCGCCTGGAGGGCCGAACAGAATGACTATCACCGGCGGCCTCCCTTCAGACGAGCTTTCTTGAGAAGGCCTTCATACTGCTGCGCCATCAGGTGCGAGTGGATCTGGCTCACAGTGTCCATTGTGACATTGACAACGATCAACAGGCTTGTCCCACCAATATAAAACGGCACCGCCGCCTGGCTCATGAGTATCTCAGGGATCACACACACCAGCGCGATATAGGCAGAGCCGATAACAGTCAGGCGTGTCAATACGTAATCTAGATATTCCGCGGTACGTTTACCTGGGCGAATACCCGGGACAAAACCACCATGCTTCTTCAGGTTCTCGGCCGTGTCCTCAGGATTGAACTGAATAGCGGTGTAAAAGAAACAGAAGAAAACGATCAGGGCAACATAAAGCGCGATATACAGCGGACGCCCCGGCGCCAATATGGCTGACACCGTGCCAAGCCACTCCGGCCCGCCACTTTGGTACATATTCACCACGGTCAGCGGCATCAAGAGGAGCGACGATGCGAAAATCGGCGGAATAACACCAGCAACGTTCAGCTTCATTGGCAGGTGTGACTTGTCGCCCTGGAACATGCGGTTGCCCTGCTGCCGTTTTGGATACTGAATGACCACCCGGCGCTGGGCGCGCTCACAGAACACGATAAAGTAAACGAGCGCCGCTGCCCCTACCAGCATGGCCAGCAGGATGACCAGTGACATTGAGCCAGCACGGTTCAGCTCAAAAGCTTGCGCCAGCGTGCCGGGTAGCTCGGCAACAATGCCAGCGAAGATGATCAACGAAATACCGTTACCGATACCGCGCTGCGTGATCTGCTCACCAAGCCACATCAGGAACATGGTCCCGCCCACAAGCGTTACCACTGTTGTAAAACGGAAGAAGAGGCCGGGGTCAACCACAACGCCCGCCTGGCCTTCAAGGCCGGTTGCAACCGCGTAGCCCTGCACGATGGTCAGGAGAACCGTGCCAAACCGGGTATACTGGTTGATCTTCTTACGACCCTGCTCACCCTCTTTTTTCCACGCCGCCAAAGTTGGGCTCATGGTGGTGAGGAGCTGCATGATGATAGAGGCCGAGATATAGGGCATGATGCCAAGCGTGATAATCGACATCCGCTGCAGCGCACCCCCTGAGAAGGTATTCACCATATCCAGGATCCCGCTCCCCATGCTCGCAAACATGTTTGCGAGGGCATCTGCGTCGATGCCGGGAAGTGGAATATAAGTGCATAGACGATACACAATAAGTGCACCGAGAGCGAACCAGATACGCTTTTTCAGTTCCTCGGCCTTACCGATGGAAGCAAAGCTAATATTGGACGCCAGTTGTTCTGCAGCGGAAGCCATATACGCCTACCTCAGCCCCTTGATCTTTTGTCGAGATTATCTCGGCCCGTTAGCTAGTTAGGCAACAGTAACTTTACCGCCAGCCTTTTCAACAGCTTCGACTGCGCCTTTTGACGCACCCGTAACCGTGATGTCGACTTTAGCAGTCAGTTCGCCTTTAGCAAGGAGACGTACGCCGTCCACAACCTTGCCAACAACGCCAGCTTCAACAAGCGTCTCGACAGTGATTGGTTTCTTGGCGTCCAGTTTCTTCGCATCAATCGCCTTTTGCAGACGGCCGATATTCAGCACCTGGAAGTCACCTTTGTTCAGGCTCTTGAAACCACGTTTCGGGAGACGGCGGTAGATTGGCATCTGGCCGCCCTCGAAACCGTGGATCGCAACGCCTGAACGTGCTTTCTGACCTTTGTGACCGGAACCGGCGGTCTTACCCTTGCCGGAACCGATACCGCGACCAACACGCGTGCGCTCTTTACGGGCGCCGTCGTTGTCACGAAGTTCGTTGATTTTCATCACTATTCTCCGATCGCGCCGGCTTAGTCTTCAACGCGCACGAGATGGTGCACCTTGTTGATCATGCCGCGAACAGCCGGGGTATCTTCCAGCTCACGCGTCTTGTTCATTTTGTTCAGCCCGAGGCCGACCAGCGTGGCACGCTGGTCTTTTACACGACGGATCGGGCTACCGATCTGTGTCACTTTAACCGTTTTTTTCTTCGCAGCCATGGGTCATTACTCCGCCGAATTTGCTTCTGCAGCGTCGTCACCTTCATCGCTGGCACCGACGACTTTAATGTCGCCACGGCGTGCTACGATGTCAGCAACTTTCTTGCCACGTTTAGCGGCGATCTGACGTGGCGAATTCTGGTTAACCAGAGCGTCGAACGTTGCGCGAACCATGTTGTATGGGTTCGAGCTACCTTGCGACTTCGTTACCACGTCCTGTACGCCAAGTGCTTCAAACACTGCGCGCATCGGACCACCTGCGATGATACCGGTACCAGCCTGAGCGGTACGGAGCAGCACCCGACCTGCGCCCCAACGGCCGCGGATATCATGGTGCAGCGTCCGGCCCTCACGGAGCGGTACGCGGATCATATTTTTCTTAGCAGCTTCTGTCGCCTTCCGGATCGCTTCCGGCACTTCACGTGCCTTGCCGTTCCCGAAGCCAACACGGCCACGTTGGTCACCGACTACTACGAGAGCAGCAAAACCAAAGCGACGACCACCTTTTACTACCTTGGCCACACGGTTGATGTGAACAAGCTTCTCAATGAGTTCGCTTTCCTCACGATTGCGTTCTGGGCGTGCCATTGGACATCCTTTTCCTTATCTTAACCTTAGAATACCAAGCCGCCTTCGCGCGCCGCGTCAGCCAGTGCTTTTACACGGCCATGGTAGAGGAACCCACCACGGTCGAACACGACATCAGCAACGCCGGCAGCTTTAGCACGCTCGGCAATCAATTTCCCAACCTTCGTTGCAGCCTCGACATTGGAGGTTGCAGCGTCACGCAGGTCCTTCTCGGCGGTGGAGGCAGCGGCAACAGTCGCGCCCTTAACATCGTCGATAATCTGCGCATAGATATGCTGGTTTGTGCGGTGAACAGAAAGACGCGGCCGCCCGACACTCTTCTTGCGAAGCTGTGTACGGTTGCGCTGACGGCGCCGTTCAAAAAGTTTGTTTTTAGCCATTCCTGCCACCCGTTACTTCTTCTTACCTTCCTTGCGGAAGATATATTCACCTTCGTACTTGATACCCTTACCTTTGTAGGGCTCAGGCTTGCGGAACTCGCGGATCTTGGCTGCTGTCTCACCGACAGCTTGTTTGTCGATGCCGGAGATAATGATCGTGGTCTGATCAGGCGTCTCAATCTTGAGACCGGCTGGGACCGGGAAATCAATATCATGGCTGTAGCCAAGTTGCAGGTTCAGCGCAGAGCCTTTCATAGCAGCGCGATAACCAACACCTGCGATCTGGAGCTTCTTGGAGTAACCGGTGGTTACACCCTCCATCAGGTTGGAAATCATCGTACGCTGCATCCCCCACATGGAGCGGGCACGCTTCGTGTCGTTTACAGGCTTCACCACGATGCCTGCTTCTTCCTGGGCAACAGTTACCTCAGGAACGAAGGACATGGCGAGTTCGCCTTTAGGGCCTTTTACCGTCAGGTCCGAACCGTTCAAGGAAACGGTCACGCCGGACGGAATAGCCACTGGCTTTTTACCGATACGGGACATGAGTTCTCCCTTTCCTTAGAATACGGTGCAGAGGATTTCGCCGCCCACATTGTTCTCACGCGCTTCTGCGTCGGAGAGAACACCTTTCGGTGTGGAGACAATCGAAATACCAAGGCCGTTGTGAACGCGTGGCAGGTCACGAACCGAGCTGTACACGCGGCGACCAGGCTTGGACACACGATTGATCGTGCGGATAACCGGTTCACCTTCGTGATACTTCAGCTCGATGGTCAGCTCAGCTTTATTAGCTTCGCCTTCGATCCGGGAATAACCGCGGATGAAACCTTCACGCTGCAAAACGTCCAGAATGCGTTGACGCGTTTTGGACGCAGGTGTGGATACAACAGTTTTGCGAGCTTGCAGACCGTTGCGGATACGGGTCAGCATATCGCCGATCGGATCAGTCATCGACATGAGCCTACCCCCTTACCAGCTTGACTTAACAACGCCCGGTATCTTGCCAGCGGAGCCAAGCTCACGCAGCCCGATACGGGACATCTTGAATTTACGATAATAACCGCGCGGACGACCAGTTACTTCGCAGCGATTGCGAAGACGCGTCTTTGCGCCGTTACGTGGCATGGCAGCAAGCTGCAACGCATACACCCAGCGCTCTTCGTCGTTCAGATCCTTGTCGTAGATCTTCGCCTTGAGCTCAGCGCGCTTCTTTGCGTATTTTGCAACAAGCTTTTCACGCCGTGCGTTCTTGTTGATGGCACTTTTCTTAGCCATGTAAAAACCCTCCTTCGGCTGCCGTTACTTTTTGAACGGCATGTCAAAACCGGCGAGAAGCGCACGCGCTTCATCATCGTTTTGAGCCGTGGTGCAGATGATGATGTCCATCCCGCGAACAGTATCGATACGATCGTAATCGATTTCGGGGAAGACGATTTGTTCCTTCAGGCCCATTGCATAGTTGCCACGACCGTCGAAAGACTTCGGGTTAACACCCTGGAAGTCACGGACACGTGGAAGTGCAATGGTGATCAGGCGATCAAGAAACTCGTACATACGCTCAGAGCGCAGTGTTACCTTCACGCCAATCGGCATGCCTTCACGCAGCTTGAAACCTGCGATCGACTTGCGGGCGTTGGTAACAACAGGCTTCTGACCGGAGATAGCAGCGATTTCTTCTACTACCTTGTCGATCTTCTTCTTGTCCTGAACGGCTTCACCAACACCAACGTTGATGACAACCTTGTCCAGTTTCGGAACCTGCATCGGGTTTTTATAGCCGAACTGTTCCTGCAAGGAAGCACGTACTTTTTCTTCGTACATTGTACGAAGGCGTGGCAGAGCCTTGGTTGCTTTAGCCATCGATCACCTCCCCGGACTTCTTCGCAAAGCGAACCTTGCGACCGTCTTCGAGTGTTTTGAAACCAACACGAGAAGGGACACTGTCTTTCGGGTCTTCAATCATCAGATTGGAGAGCTGAATAGCGGCTTCCTTCGTTTCGATACCACCAGCACTGGTCTGCGTTGGGCGGTTGTGCTTCTTGATCAGGTTCACACCCGATACAAACGCACGACCTTCAGCAGGCAGTACAGACGTGATTTCGCCGCGCTTGCCTTTGTCTTTACCGGCAACCACAACGACCTTGTCACCTTTTTTCAGTTTCGCGGCCATTTATAGTACCTCCGGTGCAAGCGAGATGATTTTCATATGCTTCTTTGCACGCAGTTCACGCACGACCGGGCCAAAAATACGCGTACCGATCGGCTCATGGTTTTTGTTTACAAGCACTGCTGCGTTGCGGTCGAAGCGGATGGCGGTGCCGTCCTGACGACGTACTTCCTTAGCAGTACGAACGATGACAGCGCGGTGCACGTCACCTTTTTTAACACGACCCCGTGGGATCGCTTCCTTTACGGAGACGACGATGATGTCGCCTACCCCGGCAGTTTTGCGCTTGGAACCACCAAGCACTTTAATGCACTGCACCCTCTTGGCCCCGGAGTTGTCGGCCACGTCGAGGTTGGTTTGCATCTGAATCATGGGTTACACCCTTTGTTATTGCCGACGAATAGCAAGAAGGTGAGGCCTAAGCCTCACCGCCAACTACGCGCCAGGTCTTCAGTTTAGAAATAGGACGACATTCCTCAATGCGGACTGTCTCCCCAACCTGAATAGTGTTGCTCTCATCGTGAGCGTGGTACTTCTTAGAGCGCCGAATAATTTTGTCAAGCAAAGGATGCTTGATCCGACGTTCAACTTTAACAACAACGGTTTTGTCGCCCTTGTTGCTGACTACTGTACCTTGCAGAATACGCTTTGGCATGGGTCTACTCCTTACGCCTCAGCCGATTGGCTCAGGATCGTTTTGATCCGCGCTACATCACGGCGGATCTCACGAACGCGAGCCGTGTTTTCCAGTTGGCCAGACGCTGCCTGAAAACGCAGGTTGAACTGCTCTTTCTTCAGGCTTTCGAGCTCTTGACGGAGCTCGTCTTGCGACTTGGCACGAAGATCAGCTGCCTTCATTTTAGTTCTCCGTTAGCTCTTAATGCATCCGTTGCACGATGCGAGTTTGAACAGCAAGCTTTGCAGCTGCACGTTCGAACGCACCACGCGCCAGTTCTTCATTAACACCATCGATCTCAAACATGATGCGGCCAGGTTTTACCTTGCACACCCAACGATCGACAGAGCCTTTACCTTTACCCATCCGGACCTCGGCAGGTTTCGCCGTTACTGGAACATCCGGGAAAATCCGGATCCAGACTTTGCCTGACCGCTTCATGTGGCGGTTCATAGCACGACGGGCTGCCTCGATTTGACGAGCCGTTACACGGCCTGGTGCGGTCGCTTTGAGACCGAACTGGCCGAAGTTCAGATCGGTTCCGCCCTTGGCATTGCCATGGATACGGCCTTTGTGGGCCTTACGGAACTTTGTACGTTTCGGTTGCAACATTGTCTGTCGCTCCTATCACTTTCCGTCCGGCCTAACGGCGGGACGGGCCACCTTGGCTTTGAACTTCGTTTGCACGGCGTTCATGAGCCATTGGGTCGTGTTCCATGATCTCGCCTTTGAACACCCAAACCTTGATGCCGCAAATACCGTATGCGGTCAGGGCTTCGGAGACACCATAGTCGATGTCTGCGCGCAGGGTATGCAGCGGCACGCGGCCTTCGCGGTACCATTCGGTCCGTGCGATCTCAGCGCCACCAAGACGGCCTGCGCAGTTGATCCGGATACCACCGGCACCAAGACGAATGGCGCTTTGCACCGCACGCTTCATTGCACGGCGGAACGCAACACGACGCTCCAGCTGTTGTGCGATATTGTCGGCGATAAGCTTCGCGTCGATTTCCGGCTTACGGACTTCAACAATGTTCAGGCTTACGTCGGAGCTCGTGAAATTCGCGATCTTACGACGAAGCTTTTCAATGTCGGCGCCTTTTTTGCCGATGATCACACCCGGACGAGCCGAGTAGATGGTCACGCGACATTTTTTTGCCGGACGTTCGATGATCACTTTGGAGATACCGGCTTGCGACAGCTCCTTCATCACGAACTTGCGGATTTTCAGGTCTTCATGCAACAGGTTGCCGTAATCTTCGCCTTCGGCATACCAGCGCGAGTCCCAGGTGCGGTTTACACCCAGGCGCAGACCAACGGGACTAACTTTCTGACCCATTATGCAGTCTCCTCTACTTCGCGCACAACGATGCGCAGACGGCTGAACGGCTTCACGATTTTGCCAACACGACCGCGAGCGCGGGCGCGGAAGCGCTTCATCACGAGTGCCTTGCCCACGGTTGCTTCCGCAACTACGAGGCTATCCACGTCCAGATTGTGATTGTTTTCTGCGTTTGCGATTGCAGACTGCAGAACTTTCTTCACGTCGATTGCAGTGCGGCGGCGGTTGAAGCTCAGGCTGGCCAGAGCTTTCTCCACTTTCATACCGCGAATGCTAGCAGCCACCAGGTTAAGCTTCTGGGGCGAGCCGCGAAGCATGGTAGCGGTAGCTACAGCTTCGTTATCCGCCAAACGGCGTTTTGCAGATTGCTTACCCACAGTTACTTCCTCTTCGCTTTTTTGTCGGCGGCGTGACCGTAGTAGGTCCGTGTCGGCGCGAATTCACCGAGCTTGTGACCAACCATGTCTTCCGTCACGTAAACGGGAATGAACTTTTGCCCATTGTAGACATTGAAGGTCAGCCCAACGAAATTCGGCAGAATGGTCGAACGACGTGACCATGTCTGAATGATTGCCGAAGTTTTACCGCTTTCCATAGCCGCTTCCACCTTCTTGAGAAGGTGCATGTCAACGAAAGGGCCTTTCCATACAGAGCGTGCCATATTCAGGACTCCTTAGCGTTTCTTGCGCTCGTGGCGCGACCGGATGATAAGCTTGTCGGTACCTTTGTTGGACCGAGTCTTCTTACCTTTGGTAGGCTTACCCCATGGCGTCACAGGATGACGACCACCGGAGGTACGACCTTCACCACCACCGTGCGGGTGATCGACAGGGTTCATGGCAACGCCACGAACGCTTGGACGACGACCGAGCCAGCGGTTCCGGCCCGCTTTAGCGAGCTTGATGTTTTGGTTATCTGGGTTGGATACAGCACCGACCGTCGCGACACACTCGCCGCGAACAAGGCGAACTTCACCGGAAGACAGACGAAGCTGCGCGTAACCGCGGTCACGACCGATCAACTGGGCGTATGCACCAGCGGAACGTGCCATCTGACCACCCTTACCGGCCTTCATCTCCACATTGTGGATGATGGTACCGATAGGCATGTTAGCGAGCGGCATTACGTTGCCTGGCTTCACATCTACTTTTTCGCCTGCAATCACGGTATCGCCAGGAGCGAGACGCTGTGGTGCAAGGATGTAAGCCAGTTCACCGTCTTCATATTTGATTAGCGCAATGAATGCGGTCCGGTTCGGATCGTACTCGAGTCGTTCCACGGTTGCGGCAACGTCCCATTTCGTGCGTTTGAAGTCGATTACCCGGTAGGTACGCTTATGACCACCACCACGACGACGCGAGGTGATACGGCCATGGTTGTTGCGGCCACCGGACTTGGTGAGACCTTCGGTCAGCGCTTTTACTGGCTTGCCCTTGTGCAGACCTTCACGGTCAACAAGAACGAGGCCACGCTGGGCCGGGGTCACCGGTTTATATTGCTTGAGTGCCATCGGTTAAACCCCCGTCGTCACGTCAATGCTGTTACCTTCGACAAGTGTAACGATCGCTTTTTTGTACTCGGCACGTTTGCCGACTACACCGCGGAACCGTTTCACTTTGCCTTCCTGGCGCAGCGTGTTGACTTTCTTCACTTTCACGTCGAAGAGTGCCTCGACAGCCGCTTTGATTTCCGGCTTCGTGGCATCGATCGCTACTTTGAAGGTTACCTGGTTATTTTCAGAGCCGAGTGTTGCCTTCTCGGTAATCACGGGGCTCTGGATCACGTCAAAATGTCTGATCGCGGTCATTTGAGCCTCTCCTCGAGTTTTGCAACAGCAGCTTTGGTCAGAACCAGCGTGTCGCGACGGAGAATGTCGTACACGTTAGCACCTTGGCTTGGCAGCACATCAACGTTGGGGATGTTCGAGACAGCACGCTTGAAGTTTTCATTCACTTCAGCACCATCAACGAAGAGCGCGTTAGCAAGGCCGAGCTTCTCGAGCTTTGCAGACAATTCCTTCGTTTTGCCGTCTTTCAGTTCCGCAACATCAACAATGATCAGCTTGCCATCAGCCGCTTTGGCGGACAGAGCAGATTTCAAGCCAAGCTTGCGTACTTTCTTCGGCAGGTCGAAACCGTGATCGCGCGGGATCGGGCCAAAAGCACGACCACCACCGATAAAGATGTTCGAACGACGGTCGCCGTGACGTGCGCCACCACCACCTTTTTGTTTGCCGAACTTCTTGCCAGTACGCGCGATCTCGGAACGGAACTTCACAGCGTGAGTTCCAGCCCGGCGCTTTGCGAGCTGCCAGTTTACCACACGGTGCAGGATGTCTGCACGTGCGGTTACGCCGAAGATGGCATCATCGAGATCGATGTCACCAGCCTTTTTGGCGTCAAGTGTAAGGACGTCGGTCTTCATGACGCTTATTCCTCGTTAGCTTCTGCAGGCGCATCAGCTGCTTCAGCCGGAGCTTCAGCTGGCGCTTCTGCTTGCGCAGGGGCGCGGAACGCTGCCGGCATCGGCAAACCTTCCGGAGCGGCTTTCTTCGCAGCGTCAGAGATCAGTACCCAGCTTTCTTTCGAACCAGGGATACCACCCTTGACGAGGATGAGGCCATCTTCAACCCGCGTTTCAATGATTTCAACGCTTTGGACAGTCTTGCGAACGTCACCAAGGTGACCAGCCATCTTCTTGCCCTTGAACACGCGGCCTGGGTCTTGACACTGACCCGTGGAACCGTGCGAACGGTGGGAGATGGATACGCCGTGCGATGCACGCAGACCACCGAAGTTGTGACGCTTCATTGCACCCGCAAAACCTTTACCCTTCGACGTGCCAACAACGTCAACACGCTGGCCTACGAGGAAGTGATCTGCGGTCAGCTCTGCGCCGACTTCAACAAGCGCGTCCTCGGCAACACGGAATTCAGCTACTTTTGCCTTCGGCTCTACCTGAGCTTTAGCGAAGTGGCCGCGTTGTGCCTTGGAAACGTTTTTTACTTTACGGGCACCGGCACCAAGTTGCAGAGCCGTGTAACCGTCTTTTTCATTTGTGCGCTGCGCAACAACCTGACAGCCGTCGAGCTGCAGAACCGTTACGGGCACGTGGTGACCGGCGTCATTGAAGATGCGGGTCATACCGAGTTTTTTTGCAATCAAACCTGTACGCATGGGTCTTATCCTTGCAGTTTGATTTCAACGTCAACACCAGCAGCGAGGTCGAGCTTCATCAGCGCGTCCACGGTCTGTGGGGTTGGGTCAACAATGTCGAGCAAGCGTTTGTGAGTACGCATTTCGAATTGCTCGCGGGACTTCTTGTCAATGTGGGGACCACGAAGAACCGTGAACTTTTCGATCCTGGTCGGCAGCGGAATAGGACCGCGCACCAGAGCGCCCGTACGCTTAGCCGTGCTGGCGATTTCACCGGTAGCTTGGTCAAGCACGCGGTGGTCAAAAGCCTTCAGGCGGATGCGAATATTTTGCGCTTCCATTGATCTTACACCTTAAAAGCGGCGCCGGGGTTACCGGCGCCTTGTTACTATTAATCGAGGATTTTGGCCACGACGCCAGCGCCGACGGTACGACCGCCTTCGCGGATAGCGAAGCGGAGGCCCTCGTCCATGGCGATCGGTGCGATCAGCTCAACGGTCAGGTTCACGTTATCGCCAGGCATAACCATCTCGGTGCCCTCTGGCAGCTCAACCGTCCCCGTAACGTCGGTCGTACGGAAGTAGAACTGCGGACGATAGTTCGCGAAGAACGGCGTGTGACGGCCACCTTCCTCTTTGGTGAGGATGTAGGTCTCTGCCGTGAACTTCGTGTGCGGCGTGATCGTGCCAACGTGTGCCAGAACCTGGCCACGCTCAACGTCATCACGGCCAACACCACGCAGCAGCGCACCAATGTTGTCGCCTGCCTGGCCCTGGTCCAGAAGCTTGCGGAACATCTCAACGCCCGTAACCGTCGTCTTCGTCGTGTCCTTGATGCCGACGATCGCTACTTCTTCGCCAACCTTAACAACACCGCGCTCAACACGACCGGTAACAACCGTACCACGACCAGAGATCGAGAACACATCCTCAACAGGCATCAGGAACGCACCGTCAATCGCACGCTCAGGCTGCGGGATATACTCGTCAACCGCTTTCATCAGCTCGAGGATCTTCTCTTTGCCAATGGTGTCGTCACGACCTTCAAGAGCTGCAAGCGCAGAACCCGCAACGATCGGAATGTCGTCGCCCGGGAATTCATATTCGCTCAGAAGCTCGCGGATTTCCATCTCAACAAGCTCGAGAAGCTCTTCGTCATCAACCTGGTCAACCTTGTTCATGAAAACAACAAGCGCTGGAACACCAACCTGACGCGCAAGCAGAATGTGCTCGCGGGTCTGAGGCATCGGGCCGTCCGCTGCGTTCACTACCAGAATAGCGCCGTCCATCTGCGCCGCACCCGTGATCATGTTCTTCACATAGTCAGCGTGGCCAGGGCAGTCAACGTGAGCATAGTGACGGGCTTCCGTCTCATACTCTACGTGCGCTGTCGAAATCGTAATACCACGCTCGCGCTCCTCAGGGGCCTTGTCAATGTTCGCGAAGTCTACTGCTTCACCATGACCTGCCTCTGCGAGAACTTTCGTGATCGCCGCCGTCAGCGTCGTCTTACCATGGTCAACGTGACCAATCGTACCAACGTTGCAGTGCGGCTTGTTCCGTTCAAATTTTGCTTTTGCCATTG